>CAWDRW010000007.1:0-1346357 GCA_963804805.1 uncultured beta proteobacterium | reverse complement strand
CTGCGCCAGCATGTCTGGAGCGGCGGCTATGGCGAACTCAAGGCGGCGGTCAAGTCGCTGGCGCTGGCCAGCCTGGGCGAGGAAATCGGCGAAGAAGACGCGCTGCAGCTGCTGGCGCCGGCCGGCGAACCCAACCTGGCGCCTGCGGGTCTTGCGCCGGAAGTCATCGAACTGCCGCTGCGCGAAGCGCGCGAAGCCTTCGAACGCATGTATTTTGAATACCACCTGGCGAAAGACGGCGGCAACATGACGCGCCTGGCGGAAAAGACCGGGCTGGAGCGCACCCATCTTGTACCGCAAGCTGAAAGACCTCGGACTCCGTTAGGCCAGACACCATGAGAATCATCATTCTCGGCGCCGGCCAGGTCGGCGCCTCCGTGGCCGAGGCGCTGGCCTCGGAAGCCAACGACATCACGGTCGTTGACCAGAACAGCCCCGGCACTGGCGCAACTGGCCGACCGCCTCGACGTGCGCACGGTGACCGGCAACGCGCGCGCTGCCCTCGGTGCTCAGGAGCGCCGGCATCGAGGACGCCGAAATGCTGGTGGCGGTGACGCAGTCCGACCAGACCAATCTGGTGGCCTGCAAGATCGCGCGACACATGTTCAACGTGCCGACGCGAATCGCGCGCCTGCGCGGCGCCGATTTTCTCGACGACGAGATGCCTGCTCGGCGACGACATGTTCGCCGTCAGCCATGCCATGTGCCCGGAGCAGGACATCACCGATTACATCGCGCGGCTGATCGAGTTTCCCGAGGCCCTGCAGGTGCTCGAATTTGCCGACGGCGCGCGACACTGGTCTGCGTGCGCGCCTACGACGGCGGCCTGCTGGTCGGCAAGCCGATCCAGACCATGCGCGAGCACCTGCCGCCAGGCGTCGATGCGCGCATCGTCGCCATCTTTCGCGAGCATCAGCCGGTCGATCCGACCGGACAGCACGGTGATCGAGGCCGGCGACGAGGTATTCCTGCTCGCCGCCACGCGAACATATCCGCCCCGTGCTGCGCGAATTGCGGCGCATGCAGAAGCCGGTGCAGGCGGATCATGATCGCCGGCGGCGGCAACATCGGCGCCCGCGTCGCGGCGGCACTGGAGAAGGACCATGAGGTCAAGGTGATCGAATGCGATCCGCGGCGCGCCGAAGTCATCGCCACCCGCTTCGCAGGACACCCTGGTGCTGTGCGGCGAGGCCACCGACGAGAACGTGCTGGCGCAGGAGAACATCGACGAGATGGACATGTTCCTCGCCCTGACCAACGACGACGAGGACAACATCATGGCCGCGTCGCTGGCCAAGCGCCTCGGCTGCAAGCGCGTGCTGGCGCTGATCAACCGCCGCGCCTACGCCGACATGGTGCAGGGCGGGCCGATCGACATCGGCCTCTCGCCGGCGCAGGTCTCGATCGGTTCGCTGCTCGCCTTCGTCCGCCACGGCGACGTGGCGCGGGTGCATAGCCTGCGGCGCGGCGCGGCCGAGGCGCTGGAACTTGTCGTGCATGGCGACCGCAACAACTCCAAGGTGGTCGGCCGCCGCATCGAGGAACTGCCGGTGATCAAAGGTGCGCACATCGGCGCCATCCTGCGCAAGGGCCCGCCGAAGACCGCCATGAGGGACGGCTTGCCGGTGACGGTGTCGGGCGGCCGGATCATCATCCCGCATCATGACACGGTGATCGAGGCCGATGACCACGTCATCGTGTTCTGTACCCGCAAGGCGCCAGATACCGCAGGTGGAGAAGCTGTTCCAGGTCGGCGTCGGTTTCTTCTGAGCGGGCAGCCGGGCGATCATGGAACGTTACTACCCGGTGGTTCGCGCTTTCGGCGCTGTTGCTGATCTGTTTTGCGGCAACCCTCGCTGATACCCCTCGCCATTTCGTGGTGGCTGGCCGACGGCGCGCATTCCGCCTATGACGAGGCGTTTCTCCTGACCCTGGCGGCAGGGCTGGCCCTGTGGTGGCCGGCGCGCGATTGCCGCACCGAACTGAAAGTGCGCGACGGTTTCCTGCTTGTGGTGCTGGTGTGGACCCTGCTCCCGCTTTTCGGCAGCCTGCCTTTGCTCGCTGCATCTGAATATTTCCTTTACCGATGCGTATTTCGAGGCCGTGTCAGGCCTCACGGCGACCGGCGCCACGGTCCTTTCCGGGCTCGACACGATGCCTTTGTCGATCAACTTCTGGCGCACCTTCATGCACTGGATGGGCGGCATGGGCGTGGTCGTGCTGGCCGTGGCGATCCTTCCGCTACTGGGTATCGGCGGGCGCCAGATGTTGCGCGCGGAGACGCCGGGACCGATGAAGGAGAACAGCCTCACCCCGCGCATTGCCGAAACCGCCAAGGGTCTGTGGGGCGTTTACCTGATCCTGACAGTGGCTTGCGGCCTGACGCTGTGGTTTTTCGGGATGGCGCCGTGGGACGCGCTGATGCACGCCTTCAGCGTCATGGGGCTCGGCGGCTTTTCTACCAAGGATGCCAGCCTCGGCCACTTCGACAGCTTTGCGATCGAACTCACAGTGATGTTTTTTGCCCTGCTCTCCGGCCTCAATTACGCGACGCATTTCCTTGCGTTGCACGGCCGCTCGCTCAATCCCTATCGCAACGATCCGGAAGCACCGTATTTTCTCGGCTTGCTGGCCGCCAGCATACTGGCGCTGACGATCTACCTGCTGGCCGTCGGCACCTTCGAGCATTTCGGCGTGGCACTGCGCTACGTCGCCTTTCATTCGATCTCGCTCGCTACATCGCTCGGACTGGCGACCACAGACTACGGTCAGTGGCCGTTCTTCGCCCAGATATGGATGCTGTTTCTCGGTAGTTTCATCGCCTGCTCCGGTTCCACCGGAGGCGGCATCAAGATGATTCGCGCCATGATCCTCTACAAGCAGGTGTACCGGGAGCTGATGCGCGCCATGCATCCCAGTGTCGTCTGGCCGGTGCGGATTGGCGAAAACCCGGTGCCGCAAAACATCCTGTTTGCGGTACTGGCCTTCAGTTTCATGTACATGGCCAGCATTGTCTCGCTGACCCTGGTCATGTCGCTTTCCGGCCTCGAAATCGTCACCGCTTTTTCCGCCGTGGTCGCCAGCATCAACAATACGGGACCGGGACTGAACCTGGTGGGTCCCTCCACGACCTTCGCCGTGCTCAACGATTTCCAGACCTGGGTCTGCTGCTTCGCCATGCTGCTCGGCCGGCTGGAGATATTCACCCTGCTCGTGGTACTGACGCCTGCGTTCTGGCGGCGTTGAAAGGGACATGAAAAATTCTCTACCCGGTCGTGCGCGTGTTCGGCGTCTTGCTGATCGGTTTCTCGCTGACCCTGCTGGTTCCCCTCGTTTTCTCCTGGTACTGGGCCGACGGCGCCGAATGGGCCTACGACGAGGCCTTCGCCCTGACCCTGGCAACCGGGATGGCCCTCTGGTGGTCCGCGCGGTGCCACGATGCCGAACTCAAGGTGCGCGACGGCTTCCTGATGGTGGTGCTGGTGTGGTCGGTGCTGCCGATATTTGCCGGCATGCCGCTGATGTTCCAGCTGGGCATTTCATTCACCGACGCCTACTTCGAGGCCATGTCCGGGCTGACCACCACCGGCGCGACCGTGCTGTCCAATCTCGACACGCTGCCGCCCTCGATCAACCTCTGGCGCGGCATGACTGGTCTGGCTCGGCGGCATGGGCCTGATCGTGCTGGCGGTGGCGATCCTGCCGCTGCTCGGCATCGGCGGCCGCCAGATGTTCAAGGCCGAGACGCCGGGGCCGATGAAGGATTCGCAGCTGACGCCGCGCATGACGCGAGACCGCCAAGGGCCTGTGGGTGCGTCTATGCAGTGATCACCGCTGCTGTGCATCGCTCAGTCTGCACTGGGCCGGCATGAGCTGGTTCGACGCCGTCATGCATTCCTTCACGACCATGGGCCTGGGCGGCTTTTCCAGCCACGACGCCAGCTTCGGCTACTGGAATTCGCCGGCCATCGAGGCGGTCACCATCGTCTTCATGCTGCTCGCCGGCATGAACTTCGCCACGCATTTTCTCGCCCTGCGACGGACGCTCGCTTCAGGCCCTATCTGCGCGACCCCGAGGTGCGCTGGTTCATGCGGAGTCACGCTCGGCAGCGTGCTCGGCATCGCGATCTACCTGTGGGCGCATGGGCACCTACCCGGATTTTCTGACCGCCCTGCGCTACTGCCGCCTTCAACGTCGTGTCGATCGCCACCACCACCGGCTTTGCCAGCACCGACTACAACCTGTGGCCGATCTTCGCCCCGCTGTGGATGCTGTTCCTCTGCAGCTTCGCCACCTGCGCCGGCTCGACCGGCGGCGGCATCAAGATGATCCGCGCCATCATCCTCTACAAGCAGGTCTATCGCGAATTGATGCGCGCCATGCATCCGAACGTGGTCTGGCCGGTGCGCATCGGTGGCAACCCGGTGCCGCACAACATTCTCTTTGCCGTGCTGGCCTTCGGCTTCATCTACATGGTCAGCATCGTCGTCGATGACGCTGCTCATGTCCTTTTCCGGGCTGGACATCGTCACCGCCTTCTCGGCCGTGGTCGCCAGCATCAACAACACCGGCCCCGGGCTGAACCAGGTCGGGCCCGGCGACCACCTATGAGGTGCTGACGGACTTCCAGACCTGGGTCTGCAGCTTCGCCATGCTGCTCGGCCGGCTGGAGATCTTCACCCTGCTGGTGGTGCTGACACCGGCCTTCTGGCGGCGCTGATCCAGGATCAGGGATCAGGCATCAGGAATCAGAGAACGCAGCAGTACGCGAGGCACGAAGTGCCGGTAATTCCGATCCCTGATCCCCGATCCCTGATCCCCGACTATGTCACCCTCGGCCCGCCCCAAGAACGATACCTTCCTGCGTGCCCTGCTGCGCGAGCCCGTCGACTACACGCCCGTCTGGCTGATGCGCCAGGCCGGGCGCTACCTGCCCGAATACAACGAGACGCGCCGCCGCGCCGGCAGCTTCCTGCAATCTGTGCAAGAACCCGCAACTGGCCTGCGAGGTCACGCTGCAACCGCTGGCGCGCTTCGAGCTCGATGCGGCCATCCTCTTCTCCGACATCCTCACCGTGCCCGACGCGATGGGCCTCGGCCTGTATTTCGCCGAAGGCGAGGGGCCGAAGTTCGAGCGCCCGCTGCGCGAGGAATGGGCGATCCGCGACCTCACCGCGCCCGATCCGAACGTGCACCTGCGCTACGTGATGGACGCGGTGGCCGAGATCCGCCGCGCGCTGGGCAACTCGGTGCCGCTGATCGGTTTTTCCGGCAGCCCGTGGACCCTCGCCTGCTACATGGTCGAAGGCGGCTCGGCTCGCGACCGATTACCGCACGATCAAGACCATGCTCTACGACCGCCCCGATCTGCTGCATCGCATTCTCGACGTGACGGCCAGCGCGGTGACCGACTACCTCAACGCCCAGATCGAATCCGGCGCCCAGGCGGTGATGATTTTCGACTCCTGGGGCGGCGCGCTGTCGCACGCGGCCTACCGCGAGTTTTCGCTGGCCTACATGCAGCGCATCATCGCCGGGCTCAAGCGCGAGCACGACGGCGAGCGCGTCCCCTGCATCGTGTTCACCAAGGGCGGCGGCCAGTGGCTGGAAGCGATCGCCGACATCGGCTGCGATGCCGTCGGCCTCGACTGGACCACCGATCTCGGCGAAGCGCGCCGGCGCGTCGGCGACCGTGTTGCGCTGCAGGGCAATCTCGATCCGATGGCGATGTTCGCCTCGCCCGAGAAAGTGGCGGCGGAAGCGCGGCGCGTGCTGGACAGTTTCGGCGCGACGCGGCGGCAGCCGGAAATCGGCGGCCATGTCTTCAATCTCGGCCATGGCATTTCCCAATTCACCCCGCCGGAAAACGTAAAAATTCTGGTTGACACCGTGCACAGCCACAGCCGGCGCGGTTCCGCGCGGGGCTGATTTGGGAAGCCAAGCGCGGGCGCGGTCTGAGCCGCGTCCACCGCTGAAAAAGGCCGTCCGGCAAGGCTTGCCGAAGGGGCGGAAAAATGCCTGCGGCTGTTGACTTATTCACAGAAATCCGCTAAACAGCCACAAACCTGCCGTGCAGACAGGAGCTCGCACGGATGACGTTCGCAACACATTGTTTTTAAACGACTATTATTTTGTTCAATTTTTGCGCAAAGATTAGAAGACGCCTTGTCTGACGGTCACTTAGGCATTTCGACGGGTGCTTACTCACAAAGTTATCCACAGAATTTGTGGGTAAGCAGTTTTTTCATTTACAGCAACGGCTTGAAGGCTTATGCCAAGATTTTATCGAGCATTGGTCCGCAAACATCTGAGTCCGGCATGAACATCGTTCGCGTTGCCCTCGATCTGCCCCTGCCGCGCCTGTTCGATTACCTCGCGCCGGACGCCGGGGAAAGCGATGTCGGCCGGCGGGTGACCGTGCCTTTCGGCACGGGCTTGCGGACCGGAGTGATCGTCGAGCTGGCGACGGCGAGCGAACAGCCGGACAACAAGCTGAAAGACAGTCGACTGCCATCCTGCGCGACATGCCGGCCTTGCCGGCCGAGTGGCTGGCGCTCTGCGAGTTTTGCGCCCGCTACTATCAGCACCGCTGGGCGAAGTGACCTCCTTCGCCCTGCCGCCGATGTTGCGCCGCGGCAAGCTGCCGCGCATCGCAAAGCCTCGCATCAAGGAGCCTGCCGGGCCGTCGATCGCCGTCCCGCCGGCGCCGACTATTGAATTGCCGCAACTGTTGGCGGCGCAGCAGGCGGCGGTGGCAGCCATCGTCGGCCAGGCCGGCTTCCACGTCATGCTGCTGCACGGCGTCACCGGCAGCGGCAAGACCGAGGTCTATCTGCGCGCCATCGATGCCGTGCTCGCGCGCGGCGGCCAGGCGCTGATGCTGGTGCCGGAGATCGCCCTGACGCCGCAGCTCGAAGGCCGCGTCGCCGCGCGCTTTCCCCGCCGCGCATGTGGTCTGCGCCAACAGCGGCATGGCCGATGCGGCGCGCGCGCGCGGTTTCCTCGAGGCGCTGTCCGGTCAGGCCGACATCGTGCTCGGCACCCGGCTCGCCGTGTTCATGCCGCTGCCGCGGCTGCAACTGATCGTGGTCGACGAGGAACACGACGCCTCCTTCAAGCAGCAGGAAGGCCTGCGCTATTCGGCGCGCGACGTGGCGATCTGGCGCGCCCATCAGCTTGAACATTCCCATCGTGCTCGGCTCGGCCACGCCCTCGCTGGAAACCTTCCATCACGCCAGCACCGGGCGCTACCGCCTGCTGGAACTGCCCGAGCGCGCCGTGGCCGAAGCCATGCCCGTGGTGCGCATCGTCGACACGCGCCGCGAGAAGTTGCAGGACGGCCTGTCCGCGGCACCTGCTCGCCGGCCTGCAGCAGCGCCTCGAGCGCGGCGAGCAAAGCCTGATCTTCCTCAACCGGCGCGGCTATGCGCCGGTGCTGGCCTGCCCGCCCTGCGGCTGGATCTCGCGCTGCCGGCGCTGCGCCGCCAACCTGGTGCTGCATCTGGCCGACAAGCGCCTGCGCTGCCACCACTGCGGCTTCGAAGCGCGGCATTCCGCGCGCCTGCCCCGATTGCGGCAACGTCGACCTGCTGCCCTTCGGCCGCGGCACGCAGCGCCTCGAAGCCATGCTGGTCGAGCGCTTTCCCGAGGCGCGCGTGCTGCGCATCGACCGCGACTCGGCGAGCACGCCGAACGAAATGGCAGGCGCTGCTCGACACCATCCACGCCGGCGAGGCCGACATCCTGGTCGGCACCCAGATGCTGGCCAAGGGCCACGACTTTCCGCTGCTGACCCTGGTCGGCGTGGTCGGCGCCGACGCCGCGCTGTTCGCCGCCGACTTCCGCGCGCCGGAACGCCTGTTCGCGCAGCTGATGCAGGTCGGCGGCCGCAGCGGCCGCGCCGACGCTGCCCGGCGAGGTGCTGATCCAGACCGAGTATCCCGACCATCCGCTGTACCGCGCGCTGATCGACCACGACTACGCCGCGCTTCGCCGCCGCACCAGCTGGGCGAGCGCGAGCATCGCCGGCTTTCCGCCCTTCAGCTTCCAGGCCATGCTGCGCGCCGAGGCGCGGAACATGGAACAGGCGCTGGCTTTCCTCGCCGCCGCGCGCAAGGCGGCCGCGATGTTGCCAAATTCGCTGGCCGAAGGCGTCACGCTCTACGATCCGGTGCCGATGCGCCTGCACCGCCTGATGACCCTGGAGCGCGGCCAGCTGCTGGTCGAATCGCTCAGCCGGCCGGCGCTGCAGGCCTTCCTCGCCGGCGTGGATGGAACAGCTGTATGCGCTGAAGACGCCGGCGCGGCCTGCGCTGGCATCTCGACGTGGACCCGCTGGAGTTCTAAGCTTCTCTGCAGAAACCAAAGCCAGCTCGTCACCTGCAGCGCCAGCAGCCCGCCGAAGGTCATCTGGTACGCCGACGCGCGGTGCATGGCCGGCGGCCTGCAGGAGCATCGACCATGGCGCCGAAGCCCCACTGGATGGCGAAAGCGCCGAGGAAGCACCATCAGGTTCAGCGCGGTGTTCACGCGGCCCGCCAGCTCCGGGCCGTAGTTGGCCTGCAGCAGGGCGTAGGCCAGGTTGCCGACGGAGAAGACCAGGCCGAGGGAAAGCCACAGCGGCTGGCTCGGGCCGACACCCAGGACGATCAGCAAGGTCGCCAGCAGACCGAGTCCCATGCCCCAGGTCAGCAGCTTCTCCGGGCCGAGGCCGCGCTTCGCCAGCGGCGTCACGCCGAAGGCGATGGCGAGGAAGCCGGCCAGCATGCCGCCGGCCATCAGCAGCAGATGATGGGCCGCCGCCTCGCGCGCGAGGCCGGAGAAGTTCATCAGCCAGGGCACGGCCCAGAGGCCCTGCAGCGCCATGAAGCCGCCGACGATCAGCGTCGATTGCGGCGCATAGCGCCAGAAGGCGCGGCTGGTCAGCACGCTGTTGAGGCCGGCGACCTGGCGCGCCAGCGGTTCGCCCTGTGCGCTGCTCTTCTTGTCCGGCGTGCTGAAAATGCCGGCGGCGACGGCGAGACCGGCGACCGCCAGGGCGACGAACACCGCGCGCCAGCCGAATTGCGGGATCGCCCAGGACAGCGGCGTCGATAGCAGTCAGCGCGCCGAGGCCGCCCGCGGCCATGATGGCGGCATTGAGCGAGGCCTGCCGCTCGGTGCCGAACCACTGGCCGAAGGCCTTGAACGAGGCCATCAGGCAGGCCGAGACGCCGAGCCCGATCAAGCGCCCGCGCGATCGCCAGTTCGGTCAGCGTGGTGCCGGCGGCGAACAGCGCGCAGCCGGCGGCGGCGACCAGCAGCAGCACGGCTTCGACGCGGCGCGGGCCGTAGCGGTCGAGCGCCAGACCGAGCGGCAACTGCACGGCGCCGAAGGCCAGCAGGTAGGCGCTGGTCAAGAGGCCCAGGTCGGCGGCGGAGACGCCCAGTTCGCGCGTCAGTTCCGGCGCGATGACGGCATTGACGTTGCGCAGGAAGTAGGAAAAGTAATAGCCCGCGGCGAAGGGCAGGAAGATGCGCAGCCAGAGATTCATCGAGGGTCCCCGTAGGCGGCGAGGCGCGCCATGCGATCGCGGATGCGGTGCATCCATTCCGGTGCCAGGCCCGGCGCAGTCGCCAGGCGCTCGAGCGCCGCCAGCGACGGCCGGTGGTCGCGCAACGTGCGGTTGAAGCGCGCCAGGCTGACGGCGCCCGGCGGCCGTTCGAGGTGGATCAGCGCGTCGCCGGCCGCGCATTCGCCCGGCGCCAGCACGCGGAAATACCAGCCGGCGATGCCGTGTCCGGCGACATGGGCGGCGACGCCTTCCACACCGCAGCGGCGCGTCGATCTTCCAGCAGGGCGTGCGCGGCTGGGCGATCTGCAGGCGCGCGGTGCCGAGCGCGAAGACGTCGCCGATATGCGCCTGTTCTTCGCGTGATGCCGCGCGTCGACAGGTTTTCGCCGAGGCCGCCGGGCTGCAGGTGGCGCGCTTCGGGGAAGGCCGCGCGCCAGCGCGCGCATGGTGCTCGACGGGAAACGGTGCACGGCCTTTTCGGCGCCGCCATGGGCGCCCGGGTCGGCGTGCTCGTCGCCGGCCAGTCCATCGGGGCCGATGACGCAGCGGCCGGCCAGCGCCTCCTTGGCGATCGCGCTGCCGCGGCTCTCGCCCGGCAGGAAGCCAACCTTGCCGGTAAAAATGCCGTCGACGCTGACGGGCGCGATCAGTTCCACAGCCATGCGGCTCCGCGCACGCCGGAGGAATCGCCGTGCCGGTGCTTGAGCAGTTTCGTCGCCACCCGGTCGGAAAAGACCTGCTCGCCCCACAGGCGCGGCACGTTTGCGTAGAGCCGGTCGATGTTCGACAGGCCGCCGCCGAGCACGATGACATCGGGATCGAGGATGTTGATGACCTGGGCCAGGGCGCGCGCGAGTCGGGCTTCGTAGCGCTGCAGCGTGGCCTCGCAATCGGTGTCGCCGGCCGCAGCGCGCTGCGCGATTTCGGTCGGCGAACAGTCGGCGCTGGTGGCACGGCGATGATCGCGCGACGAGGCCCGGGCCGGAAAGATACAGCTCGATGCAGCCCTTGCGTCCGCAGTAGCAGACATCCTTGTGGTGCTCGCCGGGCATCGGGTTATGTCCCCATTCGCCGGCGATGGCATTGGCGCCGGTCGAGCACCTTGCCGTCGATCACGATGCCGCCGCCGACGCCCGTGCCGAGGATCACGCCGAACACCACCTGCGCGCCGGCACCCGCGCCGTCGACGGCTTCCGACAGGGCGAAGCAGTTGGCGTCGTTGGCGAGGCGCACTTCGCGCTGCAGGGCGGCTTCGAGGTCGCGCTTGAGCGGCCTGCCGATCAGGCAGGTCGAGTTGGCGTTCTTGATCAGCCCTGTCGCGCGCGATTCGGCGCCGGGAATGCCGATGCCGACGCGGGTCGCCGTATCGCCGGCGCCGTCCGGGTGGATACCGTCCCGGGCGCTACCGCGCAGGGACATAACTTTCTCCGCCGCTACAGCGACGAGTCCGGCGACCGCCGTCACGCGTCGCCGACGTAGTCGCCCTGCGGCGTTGCCACGCGCTCGCGCAGCAGCACCTCGCCCGTCGTCGCCGAGGACGATGACCTCGATCTTGCTGCCGCCAAGATCCACGCCGATGCGCATCAGGTCGCCTGCCCGCTCACTTGCCCAACAAACCCTTGAGCTTGTTCTTGAGTCTTCGAGTCGCCCTTGCCCGTGATTGCGCCGGCCTTCTCCTCGAGTTTGGACTTGGCCATCTCGGCGGCGAGGTCGCCCAGTTCGGGCGTGTAGGACAGGGCGTCGAACGGCCCCGTGATGCGCAGCGGCACGGTGAAACCCTTGACCTTGTCGGCGTCCTTGCCGCCTTGCCCGGTGCTGGTATTGACCAGCGTGACCTTGGCCAGGTAGTCCATCCGGCCGGCGCCGATGTCGATGTCGCCGGCGCCGGCAAGGCGCAGGAAGGGCGACTTCAGCGCCAGGTCGTCGTTGCGGGCGACGCCGTTGGCGATCTTGAGCGAGGCCGAGAGTTCGGAAAAATCGGTCTTTTCGCCGGCCCTGGCTTTCTGTGTCGCAGCTTCGGGCTTGCCCTTGAGGACATCCAGCTTGCCCTTGAGGTCGCGCATGGTCTGCGCCAGGTTGATACCCTTGACCGCGCCATCCTTGAGGCTGAGCGACGCCGTGCCGGCCAGCGCCTTCTTCATCGCGTCGACACTGCCGCCCTGGCTGCTGACGTCGAGCGCGACGTTGCCGCGACCTTCGAGCAGGTCCTTGTCGGCAAGATCCTTGAGCAGCGGGTTGATGCTGACCCCCGTCAGGTTCTGCCTGAGGCCGAGCTGGTTGCCCGCCGCGTTGAGCGACAGGCTGCCGCTGGCGCTGCCTTCATAGAGATTCATGGTCAGCGGCGCCACATCCAGGCGCCCGCCGGCAAGCCTGATCTTCGCATTCACTTTCGCCAGCTTCAGTTTCGAGACCTGCAGGCTGCCGATGCGCAGCGCACCATTGACGTCATGCCCTTTGAGCGCGGAAAAATCCAGCTTGCCGTCCTTACCCCCGGCGGCTTCGCTGCCTTCGGCGGCCGGCTTGCCTGCGGGAGACTTGCCTGCGGCCGGAGCGGCGGCGACTTTCTCTTCGGCCTTTTTGGGCGGCAGGTATTTGTCGACATTGAGCGTGTCGATCTCGAGGTCGAAGGCCAGCGCCAGCGGCGCGAACTTCGCCACCTTGAGTTTCAGGGCGATTTTCGATTCATCGAAGCGGGTGCCGAGGTCGAGCGCGGCGCTTTGCTTCGCCAGGTCGGCGCGCAGGCTGCCCGCCAGCGGCAGCTTGAGCTGCTTCATCGGCATGTGCGGATTGGCCAGGTCGATGCTGCCGGCAAGCTTTTCCAGCGCCAGGGTCTGTGCCGCGATGTCGGCCGCCACCGGGGAATCGATGTGGGCCTTGAGCGCGGATTCGCCGGCCTGCGCATCGAGATCGAGCGCCAGCTTGCCGATTTTCAGTGCCTTGGCGTTGCCCTCGACGCCGGACAGCACGATTTTGGCCGTCAGCTTGCGGCCGCTGCCGGCGAGGTTGGCCGTGAGATTCAGGGTCTCGCCGGTCGACTTGTCCGGCGCAATGTTGAGCCGCGGCACGTCGAGCTTCAGCTCGAAGCTGTCGGCGCCGGTCTTGCCTTTGGCGGCGAGCGACAAGGCCTCGACCGCCAGCGTCTGCCTGCCGCCGTCCGCCTGCACGCGCCCGCTGCCGAAATCGAGGTTGGAGAGCGTCGTCGTCTCCTTGGTCTTCTCATCGCGCCAGGTGAGTTGCGCATTGGCGATCCTGATGCCGGCAATGTCGATCTGCACCGGCGCCGCCGTATCGCCGGCGCCGGCCTTTGGCGCGGTCCTGGCGGAACCCTCCTTGTCGCCGGCCCCCGCCGTCAGGTCGGCGATGTTGAGCGTGCCGTCCTTGTGTTTCACCAGCGTCGCCTTGAGGCCGTCGACTTCGATGCGCTGCACCTTCACCTGCTTTGACAGCAGCGGCATCACCGCCACCGCCACGCGCGCCGAATCGAGCGCAAGAAATTCCGTCTTGCCGCCGGGTTCCGACAGCGTCAGGCGGCCGAGCCTGATGCCGACGTCGGGCCACACCGAGAGTTCGAGCGGACCGGCGATGTCGAGCTTGCGCTGCTTCTGCTCCATGACGACGCGCGTCAGTTCGCCCTTGATCTTCTCGCCGTCGAAGAGCGCGTACAGCACGCCAAGACCGACGGCGACGAGGCTGAGGGCGACGCCAAACACGACGCCGAGGATACGGAGTGCCTTCATGCGGGTTTCCCGTTCAAGACAAAATCGGATAGATTCCGCAGATTATCAGACCAAGGACTTTCGAATTGGAATATGCACCGGGTTTTATCCCCGCTTTCGCCCCCCCTTTGGCCGTCGTATGTCTTTGACCCCGAACCGTACGCCGATGGCGGTGCGCTCGCCCTGCGTCAAGGTTTGCCAGATGGACCCGGTGACGCAGCTTTGCCTCGGTTGCTGCCGCATCCAGGAAGAGCGCGACTGGTGGGTGGCCTATAGCGACGCCCAGCAGCGCGAAGTTCTGCAGCGCTGCGAGCAGCGGCGCGATGTCATCGCGAACGGGAAGGGCGAGTTCGCCCCCAGCATGGGCATCGTCGAATCGCGTCGCAAGGGGCGTACATCGTGATCCTGCGGACCAGAGCGGCAAGCCCGGCATCATGAAATTCAAGGATTATTACGAGATTCTCGGCGTTCCGCGCAGCGCCACACAGGACGACGTGAAGCATGCCTATCGCAAGCTGGCGCGCAAGTACCATCCGGACGTCAGCAAGGATCCCGACGCCGAGCTACGCTTCAAGGAACTCGGCGAAGCCTATGCGGTGCTGAAGGATCCGGAGAAGCGTGCGGCCTACGACCAGATGGGCAGCCAGTGGAAGACCGGTCAGGATTTCCAGCCGCCGCCGGGCTGGGATGCTGGTTTCGAATTCAGCGGTGGCGATTTTGGCGCCGGGCCGGGCGGCGATCACTCCGACTTCTTCGAAGCGCTGTTCGGCCGCCATGTCGGCGGCGGGCAACGCGCGCACCAGCATGCACAAGGCCGGGATCACCATGCCAAGGTGCTGATCGATCTGGCCGATGCCTACCACGGCGCCCGCCGCGGTATTTCCTTGCGCATGCCGATGCTGGATGCGCAGGGCCGCGTGACCATGCAGGAGCGCACACTCGAGGTCAGTATTCCCAAAGGCGTGCACGGCGGACAGCATCTGCGTCTGGCCGGGCAGGGCGCACCGGGCCTGGGGGACGGACCGGCCGGCGATCTGTATCTGGAAATCGCCTTCAAGCCCGATCCGCAGTTTCGCGCCGACGGCCGCGATGTCTATGTCGACCTGCCGCTGGCGCCCTGGGAAGCGGCGTTGGGCGCTTCGGTTGCGGCGCCGACGCCCGAAGGTCCGGTGCAGCTCACGATTCCTTCCGGATCGGTCGCTGGCCGACAATTGCGCCTGAAAGGCCGCGGCATTCCAGGCACGCCGCCGGGCGATCTGTACGTGATGCTGAGCATTGCCCTGCCGCCGGCCGACAGCGAGGCCGCGCGCGAGGCTTACCAGGCGATGGCGAAGGCCTTCGATTTCGACGCCAGGGCGCAAGGAAAGGGATGAGGCCATGAACCAGACCAGTCTGACATTGCTGCAGGGCGTGGTGGTCGAAGAGGAAATCCATTTGACGCTGGTGGAACTGTGTCAGGCCTGCAGCGCCGAAGAGGAGCATGTGACGGCCTGGGTTTTCGAAGGCGTGCTGGAACCGGTGGGCGAATCGCCGCAGGACTGGCGCTTCGGCGGCGAGTCGCTGCGTCGCGCGCGGCTGGCGCTGCGGCTGTCGCGCGATCTGGAAATCAATCCGCCCGGTGTCGCGCTGGCCCTTGACCTGCTGGATGAAATTGCCGCGCTGCGCGCGCAACTGCAGCGCGCCGGAGTCAGATGATGGCCTAGGCCATGCATATTCACGGCCTCGGCAGCGAGCAGGCGCTCGCCAGCCTGAAGACAACGGCAGCCGGCCTGGCGCCGGACGAGGCGGTGCGCCGGCTGGCAGAGTTCGGTCCGAACCATGTCGAGGAAGTCGCGCGCGAGCATCTGCTGCTCGGCTTCGCCCGCGAATTCACCCACTTCTTCGCCATCATCCTGTGGATCGGCGCCGCGCTGGCCTTTCTCGCCGAGCATTTCGATCCGGGCCAGGGCATGGCGCGACTCGGTGTCGCGATTGTCGGCGTCATCATCGTCAATGGCATCTTTTCCTTCTGGCAGGAATACAAGGCCGAGCAGGCCGTGGCCGCGCTGCGCCAGTTGTTGCCGCAGAAGGTGCAGGCGCTGCGCGGCGGCGCGATCGTCGAACTGCTCGCCAGCGAACTGGTGCCCGGCGACATCGTGCTGCTGGAGGAAGGCGACTTCGTACCGGCCGACTGCCGCCTGATCGAGGCCTTCGGCCTTGCGCGTGAACACCGCGACGGTCACCGGCGAATCGCTGCCCAAGGCGCGCAACATCGAGCCGAGCAGCCGAGGACTCGCCGCTGTATGCGCAGGAACGTGGTGCTGGCCGGCACCTCGGTGGTGTCGGGCCAGGCACGCGCGGTGGTGTACGCCACCGGCATGCGCACCGAGTTCGGCCGTATCGCCCACCTGACGCAGACCGCCGGCGCCGTCTCCTCGCCGCTGCAGCGCGAGATTGCGCGACTGTCGCGCATCGTCGCGGTGCTCGCCACGGGCATGGGCGTGGTGCTGTTCTTCGTCGGCCAGGCCATGGGCCTGCCGTCCTGGGAGAACCTGCCTTGTTCGCCATCGGCATCATCGTCGCCAACGTGCCGGAAGGCCTGCTGCCGACGGTGACGCTGTCGCTGGCGATGGCGACGCAGCGCATGGCGCGGCGCAATGCGCTGGTGCGCCACCTGCCGGCGGTCGAGGCGCTGGGCTCGACGACGACGATCTGCTGCGACAAGACCGGCACGCTGACGCAGAACCGCATGTCGGTGCAGCGCCTGTGGCTGGGCGGCGGCTTCCTCGACTTCGGCGATCTGGCAGCGCAGCCGCGCCTGACCGAGGACAACCGCGAGCTGTTCGTCAATGCCGCGCTCTGCCACAACCTGAAGATCGCGTCGATGGCAACACGCTGCTGGGCGACCCGATGGAAGTCGCGCTGGCCGGCATGGGTCGGCAGGTGGCCGGCGAGCTGGCCGACCACAAGCGGATCGACGAGATTCCCTTCGACACCGACCGCAAGCGCATGTCGGTGCTGTGCGAGACGCCGCAGGGACGCATGCTCTACTGCAAGGGCGCGCCGGAGACGGTGCTCGCCGCCTGCGACTTCGTCCAGTTCGACGCCGGCATCGTGCCGCTCGATGCGGCGGCAAGAACCCGCCTGCTGGCGGCGCAGCGGCAGATGGCCGAGGCGGGGCTGCGCGTGCTGGCCTTCGCCCATGTGCGCGGTCCGTGACGGCATGCCGAGCGAAGAGCGCGGCATGATCCTCGCCGGCCTGGTCGGGCTGGAAGATCCGCCGCGGCCGGAAGTTCCGGATGCCGTTGCGCGCTGCGCCACGGCCGGCATCCGCATCATCATGGTCACCGGCGACCATCCGCACACGGCGCTGGCGATCGCGCGCCAGATCGGCCTGGTGAAAACCGAACAGCCCGGTGGTGATCAGCGGCGACCAGCTGCGCTCGATATCGCCGGCGCAACTGCAGCTGGCGCTCGACGCGCAAGGAGATCATCTTCGCCCGCGTCGCCGCCGAGCAGAAAATGCTGATCGTCCAGGCGCTGCAGAAGAAGGGCGAGATCGTCGCCGTCACCGGCGACGGCGTGAACGACGCGCCGGCGCTGAAAACCGCCGACATCGGCATCGCCATGGGCATTGCCGGCACCGACGTGGCCAAGGAAGCCGCCGACCTGATCCTGCTCGACGACAACTTCGCCAGCATCGTCGCCGCCATCGAGGAAGGCCGCGCGGTGTTCGACAACATCCGCAAGTTCCTCACCTACATCCTGAGTTCGAACATTCCGGAGCTGGTGCCCTACCTCGCCTTCGTCCTGTTCCGCATTCCGTTGCCGCTGACCATCATCCAGATCCTCGCCGTCGACCTCGGCACCGACATGCTGCCGGCGCTGGCCCTGGGCGCCGAGAAACCCGATCCCGCGGTGATGCAGCGCCCGCCCAGGGCGCGCAACGAGCGCCTGCTGTCATGGGGCCTGCTGGTCCGCGCCTACCTGTTCCTCGGCGTGCTGGAAGCGGCGGCGGCGATGGCCGTGTTCTTCTTCGTGCTGCAGGCGGCCGGCTGGCATTACGGCGTCAATCTCGACCGCAACGATCCGCTGTATCTGCAGGCGACCTCCGCCTGCCTGGCGACCATCGTGGTGATGCAGATGATGAATGTGATCCTGTGCCGCCATCCGTTCAAGTCCTCGCTCTCGGTCGGGTTGTTCGACAACCCCTACATCCTGTTCGGCGCTCGCGGCGGAGCTGGGGGTGATCCTGTTCATCATCTACACGCCCGCCGGCAACTGGCTGTTCGGCACGGCGCCGATCGGCGGCGAGGTCTGGCTGCTGGCCCTGGCCGGTGCGGCGCTGATGTGGGCGCTGGAGGAAATGCGCAAGGCCTGGCTGCGGCGAGGCCTGGCGCGCGAAGGCGGGCCCTGAATCAGTCCGGCGCGTGATGCACGGCGAGCCAGACGGTCGCCGTGGCGGGGGCCGTCCATTCCACGCGGTGGCGCCGTCCGGGCTCGATGTGCAGCCAGTCGCCGGCGTGCAGGCGGCGCGCTTCGGCTTCATCCTCGAAGCGCAGCAGCGCCTCGCCGGCGAGCAGCACTACCCATTCGGCATCGATCTGCTCGTACCAGAAACCCGCCGGGCTGGCCTGGCCGGTGGACACGATGCGTTCGATGCGCAGCCCGGGCCGGGCCAGCAGGGTTTCCATGCGCTCGGCTGCTTCCGGTGCAAGAGGAATGTCGGCAAACAGGTTGCCTGCCATCAGGCGTCCTCCAGCAGTTCGGTGTCTTCGTGCGAGTAGGGCGGGCTGCAACAGCACAGGATGCGCAGGGGCTCCGGCCCGGTGGCCTCGATCCGGTGCGGCGTTCCCGGTGCGATCGCCACCGTATCGCCGGCGCCGACTTTTAAGCAGGCGTCGCCCAGGGTCATGAGTCCGCTGCCGGCGGTGATGTGATAAAGCTCTTCGGTCACGGCGTGGCGATGCAGCTGGGTGCGCGTTCCCGGCGCCACGGTGGCCTCGGCCAGACTCTGCCGGTGGTTGCCATGGATTGCGGGATGCATCAGTTCGCGGATCTCGGAACCGTCCTTGGTGATGTAGGCGGGTATCCCGGCGTGACTCGTCTTCATGGCGATTCAGTTTGCCATGCCGGACGCCGGCGCTGGCGTCGTTGTCGATGTTTCACGCGGCTGCTCGAGCAGGCAATGCAGCAGGGCCTGTTCGGCCGGCGCAAGTTCCGCATCGCCGTCCTGCCCGGTGAAATGCCGGCGGAAGGCGGCGCGTGCGGCCGCCGCAACGGTGACGTCGTAGCCCAGCGCGCGCAGGCCGAGCAGAGCGTCGAAGCCGGCCGGGGCCGCGGCCGGCGGTGATTCGCACCACAGGCCGAAGCCCTGCTGCGCAAGCCGCTGCCAGGGGAACAGGCGGCCCGGATCGACCTTGCGCGCGGGCGCGATGTCGCCGTGGGCCAGGTAATTGGCCGCAGGAATTCGATAGCGCTTGCGCAGTTCGTCGAGCAGGACCAGCAGCGCGGCGATCTGCGCTTCGGCGAAGGGCTCGTCACCGGTGTTGTCGAGTTCGATGCCGATGGAAGCCGAGTTGAGGTCGGTGCTGCCGCCCCACCAGGACTCGCCGGCATGCCAGGCGCGGGCGGACTCGTCGACCAGTTGCATGACCGCGCCGTCGCGGCCGATCAGGTAATGCGCGCTGACGCGGCGCTGCGGGTCGGTCAGCGTCGCCAGCGCCCTGGCGACATTGTCGTTGCTGGTCTGGTGCAGGATGACGTAATTGGGCCGGCGCTGGTCGAAGTTGGGCGAAGGCAGCCACGGCACATCGGGGCTTTGGCCTGACGGCAGCGGCGCGCAGGCGGCGACAAGGCTCAGCAGGAGGAGGGTAAATCCGCGAAGCACCATTGGCCGATGCAGGCGGGGCCGCCCTCAGACGACGATCGGCTTGGTCAGTCGCGCCCGGCTTTGCGCCTCGGACTTGTTCATCTCGGACACCTGGCGACCATAGGCTTCCCGTGCGGCCTGGCCCTGGCGGGTGGCCTCGATGCTGCGGATGCAGCGCCAGCGCTTGCCGGCCTTGGTTTCGATCTGGCGCATCTCCGTCTTCGGATGATGCTGGCGACAGTGGTAGCAGAATGCGGTTTCAGACATGATTGTGGACTCGGACTTTAAGTGTGGCAATTGTAAACCGTTTGCGATATCCCGCCGCAGGGGATACCGTCCCCGCCTCCTGCGGGGACAAACCCCACAAGGGGATACCGTCCCCGCCTCCCGCGGGGACAAACCCCACAAGGGGATACCGTCCCCGCCTCCTGCGGGGACAAACCCCACAAGGGGATACCGTCCCCGCCTCCTGCGGGGACATAATGTCGGCATGGACGCGAATGCAAGCCCGCAGATTGCAGCCGATATCGAATTGCCCCTGTATCAGGGCGTCGCCCTTGCCGACGTGGTGCTGGTCGAAACGCCGGCGGCCGCCGCCGAGGCCTGCCGGGCGCTGTCGGCGCACGCCGTGCTCGGCTTCGACACCGAGGCGAAACCGACCTTCGCCAAGGGCGAGGTGTTCACCGGGCCGCATCTGATCCAGCTCGCCACGGAAGACCGGGTGTACCTGTTTCCGGTCAGGCCGCAGATGGATTATTCCGGTCTCAAGCAGATCCTCGAATCGCGGCAGATCCTGAAAGCGGGCTTCGGCCTCGGCAGCGATCTCGCCCAGTTGCGCGCGCGCCTGGGCATCGAGGCGCAAGGCATCCTCGATCTTTCGCGCGCGCTGCCCGGCGAAAAGCCGAAACAGACCATGGGCGCGAAGACGGCGGTGGCCCGCTACCTGGGCCGGCGCATGCAGAAATCCAAGCGCACCACGACGTCCAACTGGGCCCATCCGCGCCTGACCGAGCGCCAGATGCTCTACGCCGCGGACGATGCGCACGTGGCATTGAAGGTATATCGCGCCGCATTGGCCGAAGGCCACCTGGCGCCGGCCTGAACCTCCGCCGCCGTAAATTCAGGCGCCTTCGCGCTCGGCAAGCCGGCGCAAGACGAGGGGAAAGGCGCCAGTCAGGAAGCAGGCGACGGCCGAGACGAGCAGCGCCCAGCCGGCAAGTTCGTCGTTGAACAGTGGATGGATGCCCTTGAGCATGCCGGCCAGCGCCGCGACACCGGCGAGCGCGAGCAGGATGCCGAGTGCGCTGAAAACAAGGAAGGTCCAGGGCCAGTGATGCGGTTTCATGCCGTCGTCTTCGCGATCGTTTCTCCGCAGTTTCTCACTTGCTCTTGGCCCTCGGATGCGCGGCATCGTAGACCTTCGCCAGATGCTGGAAGTCCAGGTGCGTATAGATCTGCGTCGCGGCGATGCTGGCGTGGCCGAGCATTTCCTGCACCGCGCGCAGGTCGCCGGAGGACTGCAGCACGTGCGAGGCAAACGAATGGCGCAGCATGTGGGGATGCACGTGCACGCCGACGCCCTGCCGCTGCGCCCACTGCGCGAGGCGGCCCTCGACCTGGCGCGGCGTCAGCCGGGTGCCGTTGCGGCCGAGGAACAGCGCCGGCTGTTCGCCGCGCAGGAGTTGCGGACGCACCGTCAGCCATGCCTCCAGGGCGGCGCGCGCCTTGTCGCCGACCGGCACCGTGCGCGTCTTCTTCCGCTTGCCGGTGACGGTGACTTCGCCTGCCGCGAGGTCGAGTCCGCCGGGCCAGTCGAGGCTCACCAGCTCGGACAGGCGCAGGCCGGAGGAATACAGCAGTTCGAACATCGCGGCATCGCGCAATTGCAGCGGCTCGTTTTTCGAACCCGTGAGCGGCCCGGCCGCCGGCCGGTCGAGCAGGGCGGCGGCCTGGTCGATGCCCAGCGCCTTGGGCAGGGCGTGCGGGCGCTTCGGCGCGCGCAGGCCGTCGGCGGGATTCAGGGCAATCGCGCCGCGTCGCGCAAGCCAGGCGTAATAGCTGCGCCAGGCGGACAGGGTGCGTGCGATCGAGCGCGGCGCCAGTGCCCGGGCGTGCAAGGCCATCAGACCGCGCCGCAGTTGTGCGGGCTTCAGTGCCGTCAGCTCGGCACCCGCCGCCAGCGACGTCAGGCGTGCGAGGTCGCGGCGGTAGGCGTCCAGCGTATGCCGGCTGGCGCCGCGCTGTATGGCGAGCTCGGTGAGGAATTGCCCGACCGAACCGTCCGCCATATCCCGCCGAGCCGTCTCCAGGGAAATATCCACCCCCGCGGGGGGCGGCGCGCCGGTTTTGCGGGCGTGGAGGACCACAACGGTCAGGGCATGACTCGCAGCAATGCCGTCGCGGCCATCTCGCCGATGCGCTCGAGATACAGGGTGCCGAGTTCCGGGTAGAAGCGGTGCGGCTCCTCGCTGGCCATCACCAGCAGGCCGAAGCAGGCGCCGCCGGGTTCGCGCAGCGCGATCTGCGTCATCGAGCGCAAATGCGCTGCCGGTTCGCCAAACCAGGCCAGCGATTCCTGCCCGGTCACCGGCCCGCAGTAAGGCTGCTGCAGGTTGGAGGCGAAAACCTTGACCGCATCCGTCACCGCTTCGAGCCCGCTTGTCATCGCCCTGTCTTTCGCCCCACAGGCGCAGCGTTACATGCGGCACGGCGAAGGCCCCGCCCAGATGCGAATACAGGACGCGTGTCACGCCCGCCTGGTCCGTGGCCGCGATCAGGGCCACGGCAAGACCATGCACCTTGCCGGAAATGGCGTCGTTCTCTTCGCCGAAGCCGATCAGTTCGGCCAGCTTGGTTTCCAGCGCGCGCACCTTGTCGCGCAGGGTGACCAGCTGCTTCTCGGTGATCGAGATGGCGCGCCCGCTGTGCGGGTCGGGCAGGGTCACCAGGCTCAGCAGGTCAGCATATTGCTCGAAGAATTCCGGATGGTCCTGGAGGTAATGGGCGATGTCTTCGGATTTCATGTCAGGTCTCATGTGAGGTTGTCCGGGAGTTCGATTTCTGCGGTGAATACGGTGGTGGCAGGGCCGGTCATCAGCACCGGGTCTTCGTCGGCGCCGTTCCAGGCGATAGCCAGATCGCCGCCGCGGGTGGCGACGCGCACCGGCGAATCCAGCAGGCCGCGGCGGATGCCGGCCACCGCGGCGGCGCAGGCGCCGGTGCCGCAGGCCAGGGTCTCGCCGGCGCCGCGTTCATAGACGCGCAGGCGGATGGCGTGGCGGTCGACGACCTGCATGAAGCCGGCATTGACCCGGCGCGGAAAGCGCGGATGCGCTTCGATCAGCGGACCGAGCCGGGCGACCGGCGCCGCATCGACATCGGCCACCACCTGCACGGCATGCGGATTGCCCATCGAGACCACGCTGATGTCGATTTTCTCGCCGGCCACGTCGAGCGCGTGCACCATGGCATCCCCCGTCGCCGCGAAGGGAATCTCGGCCGGCAGGAAGCGCGGTGCACCCATGTCGACCGTGACCTGCCCGTCGGTTTCCAGGCGCGGCGTGATCACTCCGCACTGCGTCTCGACGCGGATCTCGCGCTTGTCCGTCAGTCCCTGCTCATGCACGAAGCGCACGAAGCAGCGCGCGCCGTTGCCGCATTGCTCGACCTCGCCGCCGTCGGCATTGAAGATGCGGTAGCGGAAATCGACGCCGGGCGTCGTCGCACGTTCGACCACCAGGATCTGGTCGCAGCCGACGCCGAAATGGCGGTCGGCGAGAAAGCGCGCCTGGGCCGGCGTCGGCACGAAGTTCTGCGTTGATGGCGTCGAGCACGACGAAATCGTTGCCGAGGCCGTGCATTTTGGTGAAGCGGATTCGCATCGAGCGAAGCATACGCCGTAGTCACCAGCGCCGACTTTCGGCAATTGAGGGGTCAATGGCGGCTTTTTCGCAATTGCGGCGGCCCGGTGAGAATGGGCCTAGCAGCGTACTAGTCATCCGGAGCTTAGTCCGGTGGCTATTCGGAAATTGCCCCTATTGGAGGGGTATGTTACGAATGACCGCAATCCATCTAACTACGGATGTCCCACTGGAATTCTGGCTGAATGACCACTTGGTCTTTCAGGTAACAGGCGCGCTAGACCCAAACGAGGAAATCTACAGCATGGGCAATCGAAGCACCACGACAGCACCACTATTCGTATTTTCGGCAAATGCTTCACCGTTGCAATGCAAGCAATAGGTTTGCACCATGTAAAGCCCAAGACCTTGTCCACCGTGCTCGCCTTTTGTGTACCCGCTATCAAAGGCCCGCTCGGGCTCGTCAAACGGCTCGCCTTCATTGAATACTCTGACGGTTGCCATGTTCGCCGCGCGAACGGGGTCATAATCCACTTCGAGGGAAATGACAATTGGCGTCCAGGGGCGGCGGTGGCGAACGGCGTTCTCGATCAGCGTGTCCAGTACCTCCTCCAGGGCAACGTCTTCAAACAGAACAAGCACACCGGTTGCCGGACCTAAATAGTCAATGGGGTTTTCAGGGGGCGAACTTTTTGCCTCCGTATAACCATGGAGTGCCTTTGCGATATCGAGCGAAGTAGCATGCCGGCGTACCAGTTCGGCGCTGTCCTCGATATCGCTGAGGCGACTAAGACCGTCTAAGGCGCGCTTTAGCGCCGACATTTGCTTGCCGGCTTCATCTGGCATTCCTTTTTGTTCCAGCAGCGATTGCAGTGGATTCCTGATGCGATGACCAATCCAGCGCAAGGCATCACGCTCTCGCTTTAAAGTCTTGGCGTGTTCCGCCGCCTCGGCGCGAAGTCCCCTTAAACTGATCACCTCGCGCCGCAGCAAGATGTTGACCGCGCGCCACAAGGTACCGATCTGGGCGCGACGAACCCAGTTAGACCCCCTCATCCCGGCCGCAGGAGGGGATTTTGCAATGGCGTATGCCTCCCGGGTGAGCTGAGTTAGCTGAATGAAGGAGCGCCCCAAGAGTAGCACCATTACGGTGAGCCCTATAAGGGCAGCAATCAAGAGGCCAATCGCAAGGGAGGCCAATTCGGGGATGTGAGCCTTGCGCAAGGAAAGCGTGGCAACCGCATTCCCTTTCCCGGGGATCGAGACTTCTTTCATCACGGAAGGCCGGTCCCCTTGGTCGGCCACATGCGCAAGGATGCGATTGCCAATCCATTCGAGCGTTGAAGCTCCTTCTCGAAGATCTGCTGGTGCGATTTCCGAAGAGGACCACCAGAGTCCATTTGCGCCGGGTAACTTGATAGTAAGTTCAGCATTTTCACGGACGCTGATCCGGTAAGCTTGCTCAAGTGAGGCCTTAGCAACCCCTTTGGTTGTCGGAGAAACCACGAATGGGGCGCGGCCGATACGCTTAACGGAAAACCCAAGCTGCAAGGTACGCGCCATGGTCAGAAATTCCTCGCGTGTTCCATATCCCATGGGCAAGCCAAGCAGGGTGCCATCAATACGGCCGAGGACCGTCATAGTCGCCGAAGTGTCACCCTCCTCAATCCGCTCGATCGCCTGGCCTCCAACAAGCGTAGTAGGACGGCTGGCCTCATCAGGGAAGGCAATAAGATTGAATACACCGTCGTAGCGTCCAGGGAGATTAGGTGAGCGTGGCAACCCGGTCACGCCCTCGTAGAACTACCCGAACCCGCTTTGCTAGGCGCCCTTCCCTACTGAATCTGAGCTCAACCACATCGCCGATCAGGGGCTGGCCGGGTCGGTGCGGTGCCACGCCAGTGCTGGGGTAACGAAGGGCAAAATAGACATAGTTCCCGCTCGTATCGCTTGGAACGACCGCAAAACAGGCCTGGATCGACTGAACCCCTGGTGGCTCTGCACCACCAGGGGTCTCCAGCGGGAACTCCAACAAGCAACCGCGTGGCAGGTCGATGCGTACGTTGCCCAGACGAAAGCTTCGCGCATTGGCTTTAGTTAGTGGGTACGCAAAAAATGACTTCCGCAGCGCCACAACGGAAAGTTCACGGCGCATGACAGAGAAATCCCGCGGGTTGTCTAGGATCGATGTGCCGTCCACCTCGCGACCCGTGCTCAACAAGAAATCATAAAGCTCGCTGCGCAGCGCATCACGGGTGAGCTTGTCATCACTGGCACCAATATCGCGGTAAATGGTGACAAGCGCAAAAATGAGAAAGCCATAGACGGCTAAAGCAGAAAATACTAGGCCAAACGTCAAATTGTTGCGCCACACATACTGGATGGTGCGCCGGATCAAGCGGACCCGCCAAAGCCGAGTCAGCAGCCCGCGAACATAATGCCGGAGAGACTCAGGACGTCCAAATATAGCCATGACCGGACACGCTTTCGATTGCAGAAAACTGCTTGTCCACGGCCCGAAAGGCCTCTTTGACGCGACGAATCTGCGAGTGCAGGTCAGCCATGTGGCCAGAGGTCAGGCACTTCAAAAGTTCCTCGTGTCGAACTAGGTTTCCGTGGTTGCGCGCCAAGCGCTGCACAATGTTGTAGAGGGTGGTCAACAAAACCACTCGCTTCCCCATCCACAACATGATGCGCATGTTGTTCGGATCAATCTCCAAACCGGGAGGCAATTCACTACGGCGAGGCGGGCGTTCCTCTCGGTTTCGCAGTGTGCGCGTAACCGCTACAACCAATTCCGCGAGATTCACGGGCTTCTGCATAAATGCGGCCTTAGCAACATCATCCGCAAGGGTCGCAAGTTCCCTTTGTGGCATACCGGAAATCATGATCACATCGCAACCGGAAGTCGATAGATCGCGTGCGAACCCGAGGCCCTCAAAATTTCCGGTAGTCGTCCCCTTTAGGTTGCAATCGACCAGCGCGATCGCGTACTTGCCAGAACGAATGGCTTCTGCTGCCTCACTGGGCGTCCCTGCCTCCACAATTTCCATGTCGTGGCATGCCGCGAAAACAGCCTCACGGAAGAGCCTTCGTGCATCCGCCTCGTCGTCGATGATCAAGCAGCGCAGCTTGGTCATAAATCCTCATATCCACTCATCTCAAGGCTCGATTGTGTCTCTTTTTGCAGCCCGCTGCGCAGTTCTGTCCACTTTTGCAGAACTCGCCCGGGAGCTGGCGAAAAATGCAGACGTACTGACCAACCTTTCAGGAATTTCGCCCTCGCGGAGTCGCGAGAGCGGGCACACTGGCGCCAGGATAAACGGAGCGCAATGATCATGAAACTGGCTGACCTCCACAATATTCAAGCTATCGGCCAGGACTTTGATCAAGGCATCTTTCCGAGCATCCTCGATGGTGGCGTGCTAATACCCGGTGCGTGCCCCGTCGCCACAGTCCCCGGGAAAGAAAGGGTCCATCATGGCCAGCAATCAAGACAAACCGCCCCGTCCGGAACATCCACAGCATCCGGAACATCCGGTGCATCCTCCGCATCCGGGACGTCCGGGAACACCGCACCGTTCGCATGCGCAACCACTTGCATGGAGGAAGAAATCGACGCACTAAAACGATCATATCCGGGGGCCCGGTCGTTCCCTCAAGCACACGGCGTCTGGCTTCAGATGCCGTGTGCCGTTTTGCCCAACATCGGTTACAGCGCAAGGATCATCGTTGCCATCAATACATCACTACATCAAGTGAGTGCATGGGGATTTTGGGTGGCCGGAGCAGTTGGGATCCGTTGGATCGGGGATCGGCACACCAACTATGTGGACGGCTCAATTTGCGCGTTTGACGGTCGCGATGGCACGTGGCATTTTGGGGAATCCTTAGTCAAGTTGGCGGACATCTATTCAATGTGGGCCTTCCGTCACCTTCATCTCGAAGTGTGCGGGTATTGGCCGGGGCCGCAAAGCTCAGGGCGCCGGATCGAACGCAGATACGAATTCAAACCCAATGAAAGTTGCGGGTGCGATGCGCCACGTGGCACGTACGCAGAATGCTGCATGGCGGCGGACATAGCCGCCGAATCCACGCGAGGGCGAATGAATTACACAAATACACACTCAAACATAATGTACGCACTTGAGCGTCAAACCAGGCGCCCGCCATCGGCTGTCGTCGAGTTGGCATCGGACGCAAATGGCAGACGCGTATTTCCAGAATTCACAACCGATCTGGTGGATTGGATGACAGGGGATTGGTTACGAAACCAAGCCCGCTAGGTTGGGTAAGCGAAGGCGGTTTCATAATGCGATTACCCGAAGGAAAGGAAACTTCGACCTAGACAGTCAGCATCAGAATCACCTAGCCACCGTGTCATGCGAATTGCGTGCGTATTAGCACCCGCCCACTCCAAACAGTGCAACTAGAGGATGGATCAACGAGCAAAGGACGGCTTTGGGTCAGGTGTGTGAGTTCGGCAGAAAGTGATGCTTCCGTTCAGAGTAATCTTGGACTGAACGACTGGAATACGGCGCATTGCCGCTCGCGTTTGCTCTGGAACTCAACGTCCGCCTTGTCGAGATGCAGTTACCCGCTCTCGAAACAAACTGAGTAGGCAAGGATCAGTAGCCAATCCGAAACGCGCCCCATCCCGCTACTCGCTTGGCCCCCCTGCTTGAACCGGAACATGCACCACATCGGGTGCGCCGTCTCCCTAGCGCCGTCTTTTTGCAATTGAGGGGTCAATGGCGGCTTTTTTCACTTGCGGCGGGTGCCATATGGTCACGAGACCCCTAGGGAACCCAATGGGTCGGTGTCATTTCACAAAGTCAAATTACTCTGACCCGTTTAGCTCCGATGTTGGTAGCCGCCGATGGTCTTCTGAGCTTTCGCGCTACTTCATTGACCAGACCCAGCCGGGCAAAGCCTCCAATCGCGCCTTGCGCTCTAATGCAAGTCTGACCTTTTCTCTTCGCCAGTGACTGACCCACGTTCCAAGTGGATATCCATCGGATGTCTTGTAGGTGCTGGGGACCCTGGCATGTCCCTCGCGCTTTACGAACTCCTTGAGATATCCAAGTCCTTCTTCCCATCGGTCCAAGTGAGGATCCCAACTCCACTCAGGCAAAGCCTCTAGTCTCATCTTGCGCTCTGGTGAAAGACTAGTCTTTCTTGCGCGATTGTTGCCGACCCAAAAACCCAGTCGGTGTCCATCAGGCGTTTTGAACTGTTGAGGAACTCTCGCATGCCCCTCCCGTTCTATGAATTCAATGAGGTAGCCAAAGCCTTCTTCCCATTGGTCTATCAACGTATTCCAACTCCAACCGCGTAATGCCTCGAGCTTTGCCTTTTGCTCAAATGACATGCTGTTCGTTCTTGTCCGTTGAGTGATTACCCAACTACCCAGTCGATATCCATTAGATGTTGTGTGATTGTTAGGTACCCTCGCATGTCCCTCGTGTTCTACAAACTCTTTCAGATGATTGAACCCTTCTTCCCATTGCTCTGCCAAAGGATCCCAACTCCAGCCGGGAAATGCTTCTAGTCTTGCCTTCTGTTCCGGCGCTACGCTGTCTTTTCTTGTTCGTTGCCGCCCGACCCAACTACCCAGTCGGTATCCGTCAGATGTTGCGTGATCTTTAGGAACCTTGGCATGTCCTTCGCGCCTTACGAACTCTTTGAGGTATCCAAAGCCCTCTTCCCATCTGTCTAAATGCGGATCCCAACTCCAGCCAGACAGGGCTTCCAGTCTCATCCTGCGCTCTGGTAACAGGTCGTTTCTAATTTTTCGCTGACGGGCAACCCACGTACTGAGCGGGAATCCATTAAACACTTTCGGAATTCTTGCAACGCTCGTATACCCCACGTGTTTCATGAACTCCTTGAGGCGGACGAACCCTTCTTCCCACTGTTCTGTCAAGGGATCCCAACCCCAGCCGGGCAAAGCCTCCAGTCGCGCCTTGCGCTCTGGTGCGAGCCTGCCTTGCCTTGCTCGTTGATTGGTCAGCCACTGACCCAGTTGATACCCGTCCGACGTTTTGTGATTCCGAGGAACCTTGGCATGCCCCTCGCATTCAATAAACTCCTTAAGGCGGCTGACTCCTTCTTCCCATCGGCCTGCACGAGTATCCCAACTCCAGCCAGACAAGGCTTCCAGTCGAACCTTGCGCTCTGGTGCCATGCTGTCTTTTCTTGTTCGCTGTTCAGTGACCCACTGTCCTAATTTGTATCCATCAGGCATTTTGTGATCCCGAGGAACCTTCGCATGCCCTGCGACTTGTGCGAACTCCTTGAGGCGGACGAACCCTTCTTCCCATTGATCCGCCAATAGATCCCAACTCCAGCCGGGCAAAGCCTCCAGTCGCGCCTTGCGCTCTGGTGACATGGTGTCTTTTCTTGTTCCAATCTGCGCTGCCAGTGACTCCGCGTCGTTTTCGATTCCGGAATCGGTCTTGAGCAGTTCCCTGTTCTGGATCCATGCTGCAATGGTCGGGTTGTCCACGCCGATGATCACGACTCGGTAGTCTGTCAACAACTCCCTCTTGATCGCCTCACCGAAGGGCATGGAGTACAGCACCTTGCCAAAGACGGCTTCATCGTCCATGCCAACGACTTCGACGCCACGATCCTCTGCCGCAGTCTTGACGTTGGCTGAATAGGTGCGCGGTGTCGCAGTGGTAAAGAGTCGCTTCTTCGCTCGGATCCGGTCTGAGTTCAGAATCGTCGTAAAGTCACCACCCACCATTCCAGCGCAGCGGTGTGCCTCGTCAGCTACCGCCAGATCAAAAGCCGGTGTAGAGCTATCTGCCTGTGCTTCCGCGACTAGGGGTGAAGATTGATAGGTGGAGAAAACCACCTTCGGGCCATCCTGCGTGAGAAATCTCCTGATCTCCCCAATATCAGAGGTAACAGGGAACGCAATAAACCCCTTTTTCGCCGCGTGGCCGGGTTTTGAAGCGCTTGTGCAGCCAATAGTACTGCTCGGGCGATTTCATGATCTCGGTTTCGAGGAAGGCGTTCATGCGGCGCGTGTCGGCCACCACGTCGTCGGTGGGGAAGTCGGTCCACGCTTCGCCGATGCGGGTCACGTAATGATCGCCGACCATGCGCGTGATGACCGGCAAGACCACCGCGCCGGAAACCTTCGCCAGGCGCGAGAGCCCGGTGATGGTGGCCGCGGGATAGCCGAAGAAGGGCACGAAAACCGCTTCCCGGCGGCCGTAATCCATGTCCGGCAGGTAGTAGAAAGGCGTTCCGGCGCGCAGGGGCCGCAGCACCTTGCTTACCCCGTCGGTACGCGCAACCAGCTGCAGCTTGCCGAAACGCTCGCGGCCGCGGCGCAGGGCGCCGTCGAACACGCGATTTTTCGCCCGCGCGTAGATCGACACCATCGCGTAATCGATGTTGAGGCGGGCGCCGCCGGCGTCGAGCGCGACGAAATGCGGCGCCAGCAGGATCGCCGGCTTGCCGCGATGCGCCGCCAGATGTTCCTCGCCCTCCAGCCTGACCACGCGCTTGATGCGCGCCGGCGAAGCCCACCACCAGAGGCCGAGTTCCAGCAGGCTGCGGCCGAGGACGGCGAAGTGGCGTCGCGCCAGCGCCGACTTTTCGGCGGCCGACAGCTGCGGAAAGCACAGTCCGAGGTTGATCAGCGTGATGCGCCGGCGCTCGCGCACCAGAACGTAGAGCACCAGCCCCAGGCCGCGCCCCAATGCCGCCAGCAGCGGCAGCGGCAGCCAGTGCAGCAGCCACATCATGACGAGTAAAGCTCTCGTCATAATGTCATTCCTGGTTGGCCTTCCCCCCGTCCCCTTGCCGAGGAAGGGGGCGACTCTGGCTCGCTGCGCTCGAAGTTGGTGTTAATTGACGTGCTGTCCGGCGGCGCCCCCGCCCCGCGCGGCTCCTTGTAGCGGTTGTAGCCCCACAGGTATTGCTCGGGGCAGAGTCGGATCAGCGCTTCGAGCTCGCGGTTGAGCTGCGCCGTGCGCTGCACCAGGTCCCCGCCAGCGGCGCCGACAGCGGGAACAATTTAAAGTGGTAGCCGGCGCCGTAATGCAGGCGCTCGCCATAGGCCAGCAGCACCGTGACACCGGTCTCTGCCAGTCGCGCCGCCAGCGTCATGGTGTAGGCGGGACGGCCGAAGAACGGCACCCAGGCGCCTTCGCCCTTGCCCGGCACCTGGTCGGGCAGCATGCCGACGGCTTCGCCGTTCTTCAGGGCTTTCAGCAGGCGGCGTACGCCGGACAGGTCGGCGGGGGCCAACTTAAGGTTGGCGCCGCGCCCTTCTTCGATCAGGGGCGCCAGCCAGTCCTGCTTGGGCCGTCGGTAGAGCACGGTCATCGGCTTCTTCGCCGCGTAATACTGGGCGGTGATTTCGAAGCAGCCCAGGTGCGGGGTCAGGAACAGGATGCCGTGCCCGGCCGCCCAGGCGCCTTCGACCAGCTCCCAGCCGGAAATCTTGACCACGCGCTCGATCACCTCGTCCTGCGGCCGCAGCCAGATTTTCGGCAGCTCCAGCACCGCCTTGCCGGCCTCGGCAATCGCCGCCCACTTTGCTGCGGTCATGCCGGCCTGGCCGACATGGGTGGCGAAGTTGCGCCGGTAGGTGGGCGACAGCAGCCACGCCAGCCAGCCGGCGAGCGCGCCGAGGTTGTGCAGCAGCGGCAGCGGCAAACGCGCCAGCGCCTTGAAAGCAAGGGGGAACAGGGATGGCATTGAAGATTGGCGGGAATCGGAGCAGGCGGAATTATCGCCTACTGTTTGGCCGGCAGAGGATTTTCCCGTTGCCGGCTAGCGCTTGCCGCCCGCCAGCTTGCTCGCCTCCGGCATCCGCCGCAGGCGCCAGATCACCACCGGCCCGAGCAGGCCGCCCAGCCCCAGCGTCGACCAGGCCAGCCCCCAGATCATTTGCTCGGACAGGCCGTTGCCGGCGCGGCCCCAGTCCAGCACCAGGCCGAAGACCCAGGGCGAAATCGCGCCGGCGCCGAAGCCGAGTACCGAGCGCAGCGAGTAGGCCGCGCCGAGGTAGCGCGGGTCCATGAGTTCGGTCAGGGTCGTCGAATGGATGGATGAATCGCCGACGCCGGTGACGTTGTAGAACACCGCCACGGCCACCAGCGCGAACATCGGCAGGCCGACCATCCAGCCGAAGCTGAAGGAACAGGCCAGGCTCGCCACCGACATCAGCAGGGTCACCGCGGTGCGCCCCCAGCGATCCGACAGCGAGCCGCCGAGCACGCTGCCGACGACGGCGACCAGGTAGGTCAGCGCCGTCAGCGTCGCACCCAGGCTGGCCGCCTGCGCACCGGTCGAGCCACCCAGGAGCGCGGCGGCGGCGAGGAAGGCCGGCAGCCACGCCCACAGGCCGAGCAGTTCCCAGGCATGGAAGGTATAGCCCCAGATCGACAGCATCGCCGGCTTGTTGCGCACCACTTCCAGCAGGCCGCGGCGGGCGCCGTGGCCGTCGGGCAGCGCGTGCACCACGTTCGGCACGTCGCGCAGGGCGCGCCAGCCCAGCCACATGCCCAGCACGGGGCAGCAGGCGGTGACGAGGAAGGCGCCGCGCCAGCCGGCGAGGGGAATCATGGCGCTGGCGATCAGCAGGCCGATGGCGTAGCCGAGCGAGGCGGCGGCGAGGTAATAGCCCAGCGCCCGGCCCTGGCGCTGCTTCATGCGCTGGGCGATGATGGCCAGGCCCGGCGTGTAGGACCCGCCCGAGCACAGGCCGGTGAGGCCGTAGAGCAGCAGCGCGGAGACGAAGCCGTCGGCGAACACGGCGAACAGCAGGCCGCTCGCCACTGCCGCGATGCTGGTCGTCAGGTACACGCGCCGCGCGCCGTAGCGGTCGGAAAGAAAGCCCACCGAGAACAGCGAAATCAGGAAGCCGACGTGATAGCCCGACTGCACCATGCCGGCCTGCCAGGCCGCCATCTGCCAGTCGGCCTTGAGTAGCGGCAGCACCGCCGACCAGGCGGTGAACATCGTGGCGAAGGCGGCGCGCGCCGCGCAGAACTCGAGCAGCCAGAACATGGACCGAGTTTAGAGCCTATTCCTCGCGGAATAGTCTTTCGCCGCTCAATGTCTTTGGTCCGCGTCGTGATTGACGCCGGCAGCCGTCCCCGCTTACAATGCGCGCTGTTCCGCCGAGTTAAAAGACAACTTGCGAGGCGGAGAAGGCCACCGGGAAACCGGGCCGGTCGGAAAACAAATATCGCTAAAGCGTCGCCTGCTCCCGCCCCATAGCTGGCCTCGCCAATTGTGGGGCGTTTCAGCTTCTGGAGCAGGACAAATGGCACAAGAGTATTTCTTCACTTCCGAGTCGGTCTCCGAAGGCCACCCGGACAAGGTCTCCGACCAGATTTCCGATGCCATCCTCGACGCCATCCTGGCGCAGGACAAGCATTCCCGCGTCGCCGCCGAAACCCTGTGCAACACCGGTCTGGTGGTGCTCGCCGGCGAGATCACGACCAACGCCAACGTCGATTACATCGGCATCACGCGCAACGTGCTGAAGCGCATCGGCTACGACAACACCGAATACGGCATCGACTACAAGGGCTGCGCCGTGCTGGTGGCCTACGACAAGCAGAGTCCCGACATCGCCCAGGGCGTGAACAAGGCCTACGACGACAACCTGAACCAGGGCGCCGGCGACCAGGGCCTGATGTTCGGCTACGCCTGCGACGAGACGCCGGTGCTGATGCCGCTGCCGATCTACCTCGCGCACCGCCTGGTCGAACGCCAGTCGATGCTGCGTCGCGACGGCCGCCTGCCCTGGCTGCGCCCCGACGCGAAGTCGCAGGTCACCATCCGCTACCAGGACGGCAAGGCGCATTCCATCGACACCGTGGTGGTCTCCACCCAGCATGCGCCGGACATCGAGCTGCCGCAGATCCGCGAAGCCGTGATCGAGGAAATCATCAAGCCGATGCTGCCCAAGGAACTGATCAAGGGCGAGATCAAGTATCTGGTGAACCCCACCGGCCGCTTCGTCGTCGGTGGTCCGCAGGGCGACTGCGGCCTGACCGGGCGCAAGATCATCGTCGACACCTACGGCGGCGCGGCGCCCCATGGCGGCGGCGCGTTTTCCGGCAAGGACCCGTCCAAGGTCGACCGTTCGGCGGCCTATGCCGGCCGCTACGTGGCGAAGAACATCGTCGCCGCGGGGCTGGCCAGCAAGTGCCTGGTGCAGATTTCCTACGCCATCGGTGTCGCCGAGCCGACCTCGGTCTGGGTCACCACGCAGGGCACCGGCAAGGTCGCCGACGCCACCATCGCCGAACTGGTGAAGAAGCACTTCGACCTGCGCCCGAAAGGCATCGTGCAGATGCTCGACCTGCTGCGTCCGATCTACGAGAAGACCGCCGCCTACGGCCACTTCGGCCGCGACGAGCCGGAATTCACTTGGGAAAGTACCGACAAAGCAGCGGCGCTTCGCGCCGATGCCGGCCTGTAAGGCCGGTTCGCGTAGCGAACTTTTTCGGTACTTCGTCGCAGGCTAACCTGCCGCACTTTGGCAGGTTAGGGCGCGTAGCGCCGGCCGCAGACAAAAACCAATCGCTGCTGCATTGCGGGACGACGCCGGCCTGTAATCCCATTGCGCACAGAATGGGAAATGGCTCGTTCGCGGGCCATTTTTTTTGGCGGGCAGGCAGCCGGGCCGTTCATGGTGAATAATCCAAGCTTGGCTTGGAGAACAGCATGCATGATCTGGCGAAAAATGTTCTGGGCGGCGTCCTGCAGCCCTGCAGCACCGACCCCATGACCGGGTTCTTCCGCACCGGCGACTGCCAGGTGACGGAAGAGGACGTCGGCAACCATGGCGTCTGCATCATCGCCAACGCCGAATTTCTGGCGTATTCGAAATCCCGCGGCAACGATTTGTCCACGCCGCATCCGGAATTCGAGTTCCCCGGGGTCAAGCCCGGAGAGCGCTGGTGCCTGTGTTCCGCGCGCTGGCAGGAGGCGCTGCAGGCCGGCAAGGCGCCGCCGGTGGTGCTCGAATCCACCTCTCTGGCCGCGCTGGAAGTCGTCCGTCTGGCCGACCTCAAGCGTTACGCCGTTAAACTGGATCAGGAGAAATGATGAGCGAACTTTACAAACTGTCGGCCAAAGCCATCGACGGCAGCACGCGGTCGATGCAGGACTGCAAGGGCAGGGTTCTGCTGTTCGTCAATGTCGCCAGCGGCTGCGGTTTTACGCCGCAGTATGCGGGCCTTGAGGCGCTGTGGCGGAAATATGGCGAGCGGGGGCTGACGGTACTGGGCTTTCCCTGCAACCAGTTCGGCGCGCAGGAACCGGGCAATGAAGCCGCCATCGGCGAGTTTTGCAGCCTGACCTATGACGTAACCTTCCCGATGTTCGCCAAGGTGGATGTCAACGGCGACAATACCCACCCCATCTTCGCTTTCCTCAAGGCCGGCGCGCCGGGATTGCTCGGCACCGAAGGCATCAAATGGAACTTCACCAAGTTCATGGTCGATCGCGAGGGCAAGGTCGTCGCGCGCCATGCCTCCGCAACCAAGCCCGAGGATCTGGCGGCGGACATCGAGAAGCTGCTTTGATCGGCCGGGAATGTACTGAATAAGGCGTCACACCGGCGAAGGATCGCCGCCGCAAAGGAGCGTTGCCATGCGTAAAGAACACATAGCGGTCCTCGGCCTGATTGCCCTGCTGGCGGCGCCGCCGGCCGCCGCGCAACAGGTCGCTGCCGGTGCCGCGGCCGGCGCCAGGCAGGCGTCGCAGAATCGCATGGTGTTCCAGGTCAACGAGGACGATTCGCGCAAGTGGAACACGGTGCTGGCCAACCTCAACAATGTGCAGGAGGAACTCGGCAAGGTCGATATCTCCGTGGTCGTCATCGGGCCGGGACTGGGCATGCTCAAGGCCGATGCGCTGACCGCCAACCGGGTGCAGGATGCGATGGCGGCCGGTGTGCGCTTCGTCGCCTGCGGCAATTCGATGCAGGCACAGCACCTGACCAAGGATGACATGATCGACGGCATCGACTACGCGCGAGCCGGCTATGTCGAAGTGATGCGCCTGCAGAAGGCGGGCTATGCCTATATCCGGCCGTGATGCAGGGTAACCGGCAGACCGCTTCACCGATGCTCGACTGGTCGCGCATCGATACCGTCCTGCTCGACATGGACGGCACCCTGCTCGACCTGAATTTCGACAATCATTTCTGGCAGACCCATTTGCCGCTGCGCTACGCCGAAGTTCGCGGCATGTCGCCGGCCGCCGGGCGCGAGGAGCTGATGGCCCGCTATCACGGCCGCGCCGGAACGCTGGAGTGGTATTCGGTGGACTTCTGGGAAACCGAGCTGGAGCTCGACATCATGCGCTTCAAGGAAGAGGTCGCGCACCTGATCGACATCCATCCGCATGTGCCGGCCTTCCTCGATGCGCTGCGCGCCGGCGGCCGGCGCGTGGTGCTGGCGACCAACGCGCACCACAAGAGCGTGACGCTGAAAATGGCGCGCACCGGGCTCACCCCGCGCTTCGATGCCATCGTCAGTTCGCACGCACTGGGCGCGGCAAAGGAGGAGCAGGCTTTCTGGCAACGGCTGGCGCAGATCGAGCCCTTCGACCCGGCACGCACGCTGCTGGTCGACGACAGCCTGCCGGTGCTCGACAGCGCGCGCGAATACGGCATCGCGCACCTGGTCACGATCAAGAGGCCGGATACCGCCAAGCCGGAAAAGTACACCGGCGACTATCCGGCGATCGACGATTTTTCGCAGCTGATGCCACAATGACGCCGGTATGGATCGGCATGCAAGGCCGGGAAGCGGAGGCGATACATGGTTGACGGGTTGGTCCAGCGCCTGCGCTCGATAGTCGGCGCCCGCGGCACGGCGGGCAGTCGACCGAAGCAGGTCGAAGAATGGCGCCGGCAACTCGTCGAGTGCGCCGAAGCGAAAGGCGGCGAGGTCTCGGCGCGTACCCGGGCCGCGGCGCTGGCGCAGACCTACCTCAAGCTCGACGATGACGCGCGCCATGCTTTCCTGCGCCTCATTTCGCTGGAGTTCGGGCCGACCCCGGCGCATGTGGCGGCCGCCCACGAAAGCTATCAGCAGGCGGTGGGCAGCCCGACGCAGTGGGACGCGGAAGCCGAGTTGCGGGCCGCCTTGCGCTCGTCGCGCATCCGCATCCTGACGCAGTTCAACGCCATCCCGCAGGGCGTCAAGTTCCTCGTCGATCTGCGCGCCGATCTGCTGCGCTACCTGGAGCAGGACCCCGAGCTGGCGCCGCTGGATCGTGAGCTCGAGTCGCGCCTGGCGGCGTGGTTCGACGTCGGCTTCCTCGAACTGCAGCGCATCACCTGGACCGCGCCGGCGGCGCTGCTGGAAAAGCTGATCGAGTACGAGGCGGTGCATGAGATCCGCTCCTGGACCGACCTCAAGAACCGGCTCGATTCGGATCGCCGCCTGTATGCCTTCTTCCATCCGCGCATGCCGATGGAACCGCTGATCTTCGTCGAGGTGGCGCTCACCGACCGCCTTGCCGAAAACGTCCAGGCCCTGCTCGACGAACAGGCGCCGGTATTCGATGCGCAGCGCGCCGACACGGCGATTTTCTACTCGATATCCAACACGCAGGCCGGCTTGCGCGGCGTGTCCTTCGGCAGCTTCCTGTTGAAGCGCGTGATCGACGACCTGCAGCGCGATTTTCCCAAGCTGCGGCACTTCGCCACGCTGTCGCCCATGCCGGGCTTCGCCAGGTGGGTGGAGAAGAATCCGCAGGAGCTGGCCGCGGAGGGTCTGGAACTCGATGCCGCGCAACTGGCGGCCGGCGAGTGGACGCAGGATGCGGCCGCGGCACGCGGGATCAACGAGGCGCTGTCACATCTGGCGGCGCGCTACCTGACGCTGGCCAAGACCGGTCGCGGCGACGGCCGGCAGCCGCTGGATGCCGTCGCGCGCTTTCATCTGGGCAACGGTGCGCGCATGGAGCGCATCAACCCCGGCGGCGATCGTTCCGCCAAGGGTTTGCAGCAGTCCCTCGGAGTCATGGTGAATTATCTGTACGACCTCGACGAACTGGAACACAACGTCGAGAGCTTTGCCCGCGAGGGTGCCATTGCCACATCGGCTGCCATCCGGCGGCTGGCGCGGCCCAAATAAATAAAACGAGGAGAACGAACATGCGACGCAATTTTCTGAAAGGCGCCCTGGCGGCAATCGGCGCGGTAACACTGGGTCTTGGCAGCGCCCCGGTCTTGGCCCAGGCCAAGACGCTGAAGATTTCCCACCAGTTTCCCGGCGGCACCATCGACGAGGGCGACTTCCGCGACCGCATGGTGCGCAAGTTCGCCGCCGAGGTGGAGAAGAAGACCAACGGCCAGCTCAAGTTCGAAATCTACCCCTCCGGCTCGCTGGTCAAGCCGGTCGAGCAGTGGGGTGCGATGGCCAACGGTTCGCTCGACATGTCGCTGTATCCGCTGGCCTATGCCGGCGGCCGCGTGCCCGAACTCAACATCGGCCTGATGCCGGCGCTGGTGACCAGCTACGAGCAGGGCCTGCGCTGGAAGGACGCGCCGATCGGCAAGGAGCTGACGCGCATCGTCGAGGAGAAAGGCGTCAAGATCATCACCTGGGTCTGGCAGGCCGGCGGCATCGCCTCGCGCGGCAAGCCGGTGATCAGCCCGGACGACGTCAAGGGTCTCAAGTTCCGCGGCGGCAGCAAGGAGATGGACGTGATGCTGAAGGCCGCCGGCGCTTCGCCGACCAACGTGCCCTCCAGCGAAATCTACAGCGCCATGCAGTCGGGCGTGCTCGATGCGGCCCTGACTTCCAGCACCTCGCTGATTTCCTTCCGCCTGCACGAGCATGCCAAGCATGTCACCACGGCGCGCGACAAGACCTTCTGGTTCATGTTCGAGCCGATCATGATGTCCAAGGCGAGCTTCGACAAGCTGACGCCGGAGCAGCAGAAGATCGTCATGGAAGTCGGTGCCAGCCTGGAGAAGTTCGGCATGGACAACGCGCAAGGTCGACGACCAGAAGCTGGCCGAGGTGTTCAAGCAGGCCGGCGACGCCGTGCATGACATGAACGAGGCGGCCTTCGCCAAGTGGCGCGAAGTGGCCCGCAACTCGTCCTGGAAGGACTTCGAGGAGAAGGTGCCGAACGGCAAGAAGCTGCTCGAGATGGCCGTGGCGGTCAAGTAAGCATGGCACTGCGGCCGGCCTGGCGGGCGTTTGCGGTCAACGCTGACGTGGCTGAACCTGTGGCTGGGCTACATCGCCGGCGTGCTGGTGGTGGTGTCGGCCACTGCTCCTGACCTGGGAGGTGCTGGCCCGCTACCTGTTCAATGCGCCCAGCGACTGGGGGCTCGAACTCTGCATCCTGATGCTGATCGCCGCGACCTTCATGGCGGCGGGCCACACGCTCGCGGCCAGGGCCCACGTCAACATCGACATCCTCGACCATTTGATGTCGGGCAGCCTCAACCGCTGGCGCCTGTTGCTTGCCGACGCCGGCGCCGCCGGTCTCTGCGGTTTCGTCGCAGTCAACGCCTGGCGCCTGACCGGCATCGCCTGGAACGAGGGCTGGGTGAGCAATTCGACCTGGGGACCGAAGCTGTGGATCCCCTTCGGCCTGATCGCGCTGGGCATGAGCCTGCTGGCCCTGCAATACCTGGTGCAGATCGTCGACCAGCGCCTGGCGCCGATGCTGAAGGGAGGGCGCCATGGGCGTGCTTGAAATCGGCATCCTCTACCTCGGCGCGGCGCTGCTGCTGCTGTTCTCCGGGATGCCCATCGCCTTCGCGCTGGGCGGCACGGCGCTGGCCTTCATGTATTTCTTCATGCCGGCCAGCAACCTGGAGAACATCGCCGAAACGCTCTACAGCGAACTCAACAACTTCACGCTGCTGACGATTCCGCTGTTCATCCTGATGGGCGCCGCAATCGGCAAGACGCGCGCCGCCGCCGATCTCTACGAGGCGGCCCACCGTTGGCTCTACAAGCTGCCCGGCAGCCTGGGCGTGGCCAATGTCTTCGGCTGTTCCGTGTTCGCCGCGATGTGCGGATCGAGCCCGGCCACCTGCGCCGCGATCGGCAGCATGGGCATCCCCGAGATGAGGAAGCGCGGCTATTCCGCCGAACTGGCCTCGGGCCTGATCGCCGCCGGCGGCACGCTCGGCATCCTGATTCCGCCGTCATTGACGCTGATCATCTACGGCATCATCACCGAGCAGTCGATCGGCAAGCTGTTCATCGCCGGCGTGATACCCGGCATCCTGCTGGCGCTGATCTTCGCGCTGTGGGTGATGTTCGCCGCGACGCGCGAGGTGGCCGCGGCGCGCGCCGGCAAGGCGGCGAGCGAGCTGCTGCAGGCCGAGTTCTTCACCTGGCGCCAGCGCATGGAAACCCTGCCGCGGCTCTTGCCCTTCGCCGTGCTGATCGCGGTGGTGATGATCGCGCTCTACGACGGCTGGGGCACGCCCTCCGAGGTGGCGGGCGTCGGCGCCGCGGGTTCGCTGGTGCTGGTGGTGTTCATCTACGGCGTCTGGCGCTGGCGCGACATGAAGGAGATCCTGCTCGGCACGGCGCGCGAGTCCTGCATGATCATGATGATCATCGCCATGGCCTTCCTGTTCACCTACGTCATGAGCTACCTGCACATCACGCAGTCCATGGCCGAGTGGCTGGTCGGGCTTGGCCTGTCGAAGTGGGTGTATCTGTTCTGGGTGAACATCCTGCTGCTGGTGCTGGGCTGCTTCCTGCCGCCGGTGGCCATCATCCTGATGGTGACGCCGGTGATCATGCCGGGCATCCTCGCGGCCGGCTTCGACCCGATCTGGTTCGGCATCGTGCTCACCATCAACATGGAAATGGGCCTGATCACGCCGCCGGTCGGCCTCAACCTGTTCGTCATCAACGGCATCGCGCCCGACATCAGTTTCAAGCCAGATCATGCGCGGCGTGATGCCCTTCATCACCATCATGGGTCTCTACATCGTGCTGCTGGCCATGTTTCCGGACATCGTCATGTGGCTGCCCGAGAACGTCAAATGAACCAGAATCTGTATGCCCTGCTCGCCGCGCATTTTCCGAAAAATCCCGCCGCGCCCTGCATGATCCTGCCCGACGGACGGGTGTGGACCTACGGCGACGTCGAGCGCGCCTCCGGGCGCATGGCCAACCTGATCGCGGCGCTGGGCCTCAAGCCCGGCGAGCGCGTCGCGGCGCAGGTGGAAAAGACTCCGGAGGCGCTGATCCTGTATCTCGCCGCGATTCGCGCCGGCATGGTCTTCCTGCCGCTGAATCCGGCCTACCAGCGCCACGAGCTGGAATACTTCCTCGGCGACGCGAAGCCCGGCCTCTTCGTCTGCCGGCCGCAAATGCGCGCGCTGGCCGATGAGCTGGCCGCCGCCGCCGGCGTGCCCCACGTCCTGGAACTCGACCACCACGGGCGCGGCTCGCTGATTGCTGCCGCGACTCCGCATGCCGATGCCTTCGCCACGGTACCGCGAGCGAAGGACGACCTCGCGGCGATCCTCTACACCTCGGGCACCACCGGGCGTTCCAAGGGCGCCATGCTCTCGCACGGCAACCTCGCGCACAACGCGCGGACGCTGCACGACTACTGGCGTTTCCAGCCCGGCGACGTGCTGCTGCACATGCTGCCGACCTTCCACGTGCATGGCCTCTTCGTCGCCTGCCACTGCCACCTTGCTCAACGGTTCGGCGATGTTCTTCGAGCCGAAGTTCGACGCCGCGCGCGCCATGCAATTGCTTCCTGAATCCACCGTGATGATGGGCGTGCCGACCTTCTACGTGCGCCTGCTGCACGAGGCGGCCTTCGCTCGCGACGTCTGTCGCAACATCCGGCTCTTCGTCTCCGGCTCGGCGCCGCTGCTTGAAGGAAACCTTCGACGAATTCAAGTCCCGCACCGGCCACACCATCCTCGAACGCTACGGCATGACCGAGGGTGGCATGTTCACCTCGAACCCCTATGAGGGCGAGCGCCGCGGCGGCACCGTTGGCTTTCCGCTGCCGGGCACGACGTTGCGAATAGTCGGCGCCGGCGGTACGGCGGTAAAGACCGGCGCGGTCGGCAGCATCCAGGTCAAGGGCGACAATGTCTTTGTCGGCTACTGGGGCATGCCGGAAAAGACCCGGGAGGAGTTCACCGCCGACGGCTTTTTCAAGACCGGCGACATGGGCAGCCGGGACGCGGATTCCTACGTCACCATCAGCGGCCGCTCGAAGGATCTGGTGATCACCGGCGGTCTCAACGTCTACCCGAAGGAAATCGAGGAGTTGATCGACGCCATGCCGGGCGTGGTCGAGTCGGCCGTGATCGGCCTGCCGCATCCCGATTTCGGCGAGGCGGTGTCGGCCGTCGTGGTGCGGCAGAAGAATGCCGCGGGCCGCGCACTGACCGAGTCCGGCATAATCGCGGCGATCAAGGATCAACTGGCGAACTTCAAGGTGCCGAAGTGGGTGTATCTGGTTGACGAACTGCCGCGCAATGCCATGGGCAAGGTGCAGAAGAACATCCTGCGGGAAACCTATTCCCCGATGCCCGGCCGCTGAGATGCTGAGGCCGGCATGCTGAACTTCCTGCCGGCGCCGCTGGTCGGCGCCATCGCCTTCCTGCTGCTGGTGCTCAACGTGTTCTTCTGGGTGCCGATCCTGCTGGCCTTCGCCATCGTCCGCCTGATCCTGCCCTTCAAGCGGGTGCGCCTGGTCATCGACCCGCTGCTGGTCGCCATCGCCGAAACCTGGATCTCCGGCAACAGCGGCTGGATGGGGCTGACCCAGCGCACCGAATGGGATGTCGAGGGCATCGCGGGCCTCGATCCGCACAGACTGGTACCTGGTCAACAGCAACCACCAGACCTGGGTCGACATCTTCGTCCTGCAACACCTGCTCAACCGCCGCATCCCGCTGCTCAAGTTCTTCATCAAGGACCAGCTGAAGTGGGTGCCGGTCATGGGCCTGGCCTGGTGGGCGCTGGATTTTCCCTTCATGCGCCGCCACAGCGAGGAGTTCCTGAAGAAGCACCCGGAGATGCGCGGCAAGGACCAGGCGGCCACCCGCCGCGCCTGCGAAAAATTCGCCCTGATCCCGACCAGCGTGATGAACTTCCTCGAAGGCACGCGCTTCACGCCGGCCAAGCACCAGCGGCAGCAATCACCCTATCGCCACCTGCTGAAGCCGAAGGCCGGCGGCATCGCGCTGGCGCTGAACGCCATGGGCGACAAGTTCCGCGCCATCCTCGATGTCACCATCGTCTACCCCGACGGCGCACCGGATTTCCGGGATTTCCTCTGCGGCCGGTTGCGCCGCGTCATCGTCCGCGTGCAAAGCCTGCCGGTGCCGGAGCACCTGATGAACAGCGATTACGGCGGCGATGCGGCGACGCGCGAAGCGTTCGCGCAATGGGTGCAGCAGCTCTGGCGCGACAAGGATGCGCAGATATCGGGCCTGCTGGCCAAGGCAGGGCGCTGAGCGCAAGGCCCGCGCCCGGCGCGATCACTTCTTGTAGGTCTCCAAGGTGATGCCTTCGCGTGCCATGGCGGCGGCGACCGCGGGGGCTGCTGCAAGCTTTTCGACAAACGCCTTGTAGGCGGGCAGGGTATCCGGGTCGATCCCGGCCAGGCCGCCCCAGCGCAGGAAGACCAGCGCATAGGCATCGACGAAGGACAGCCGCTCGCCGAGCAGGAAGGGTGCGGCATGCGCCGTCATGGCCTGGATGCGTTCGAGGTGGCCGCGGAAGGCCGTCAGCGCGGCCTGCCTGAGCTCGGCCTGCGCCGCTTCGCTTTCGACGAAATTGCCGGGACGAAAGATGCGGGTGAAGGTCGGGTGCACCGTGTTGTTCATCCAGGCGAAGTGGGACATGGCCTGGGCGCGCTGCCAGGGCTCCGCCGGCAGCAGCCCCGCCTGCGGAAAGCGCCGGTCGAGATGGTCGCAGATCGCCACGATCTGGTTCAGGGCCTGGCCCTCGACCACGAGCACCGGCACCAGTCCGAGGGGGTTCAGGGCAAGGTATTCGGGCGTGCGCTGCTCACCCTTGTGCAGCTTTACCGACTGGGCTTCGAAGTCCTCGCCGGTGGCCGCCTTGATCGCTTCCAGCCCGACGTGGGGCACGAATGAGCAGGCGCCGGGCCCGTAGTAAAGCTTCATCATGAAATGTCTCCTGGGTTGTCGCGACGGAAAGCGCCATGCGTTGAGGTGTCGGCAGCCGGCAACCATTGATCCGCCGGATGCCGCCCGAACCCGGAATGGTAGCGCATGTACGCCGGCCCCGGCGCCGCCCTTGCGCCGCTGCTTTTGATTGCCCGCCATGCCCGATTTGAGCCAAACTGCCGGAATGGACTCCCATCTCACCGATATCAGTCGCGTCATTCAGCTGGCGGTTGCGCCGGTTTTCCTCCTGACCGCAATCGCGACGCTGATCAACTCACTGAATGCAAGGCTGGGCCGCATCGTTGACCGCCGCCGCGTGGTACAGGAGCGCCTGCCGACGCAGGCAAACGATGAGGCCGGGGCCGCGCAGAGCGAGATCTGCATGCTGGTGCGGCGCAGCCGGCTTGTGTACCACGCGATATTCTGCGCCGTGCTCTCGGCCCTGCTGGTCTGCCTGGTGGTGGCGGGCGCCTTCCTCGGCGCCTTGCTCGGCGTCGACCTCGCGCGTAGCGTCGCGGCCCTGTTCATCGGCGCGATGCTGGCGATGATCGCGGCACTCGCCCTGTTCCTGCGCGAGGTTTTCCTCGCGGTACGCTCCGGTACGCACAACAAGCTTTGAGGCCGGCCGGATGCGCCACCTGATCGCCACGCTGGCCCTGGCGCCCGTCCTTCTGGCGCAGGGGCGCCATGTGCGGCGCACGGCGCCCGAACTCCCCGAGCCGCGCGGACCGCGCAGCGGGGTCGCCGGCAGCGGTCCGCTGCTGCGCCTGCTGATCCTCGGCGATTCGGCCGCGGCCGGCGTCGGTGCGCCAACCCAGGACGAGGCGCTCAGCGGTCGGCTCGCCGTGGCGCTGGCGCCGACTTTTCGCCTGCGCTGGAAGCTGCTGGCCTTCACCGGCGCGACCACCGCCGACATGCTCGATCGCCTGCGCCGGGAGGCCGCCGCAAGCTACGACGTGGTCGTGACCTCGCTCGGCGTGAACGACGTCACCGGCAGGCATTCGCTCGCCACCTGGCGCCGGCAGCAGGAGCAACTGGTCGAACTGCTGGCCACCCGCTTCGGTGCGCGCCGCATCCTCCTCAGCGGCCTGCCGCCGATGCACCGCTTTCCCGCCCTGCCGCAACCGCTGCGCTGGTACATCGGCAGCCGCGCGCGCGATTTCGACCGCGTGCTGGCGGAAGTCGCGGCGAGCCGGCCCGGTTGCGAGTTCCTCGCGCTGGACCATGAGATGATGGACGTCTCCGCCATGGCCAGCGACGGCTTTCACCCCGGTCCGCCGATCTATGCCCTCTGGGCGCGCGAGGCGGCACGACGGATCACGCAAGAAAAGGAGCGCAGCCCATGATCGACCTTTACTACTGGACCACCCCCAACGGCCACAAGATCACGATGTTCCTTGAAGAGACCGGGCTGCCCTATCGCATCCTGCCGGTCAACATCGGCAAGGGCGAGCAGTTCGCCTCCGACTTCCTCAAGATCGCGCCCAACAACCGCATTCCGGCCATCGTCGACCAGGCGCCGGCCGACGGCGGCGCCGCCGCTGGCGCTGTTCGAATCCGGCGCGATCCTGCTTTACCTGGCGGACAAGAGCGGCAAGTTCATCGCTCCAGACCTGCGCGGGCGCAACGAAACCATCCAGTGGCTGTTCTGGCAGATGGGCGGGCTCGGGCCGATGGCCGGGCAGAACCACCATTTCACGCAATACGCGCCGCAGCAGATTCCCTACGCCATCGAACGCTATACGAAGGAGACGGCGCGGCTCTACGCGGTGCTCAACAAGCGCCTGGCCGATCGCGAGTTCGTCGCCGGCGACTACTCGATCGCCGACATGGCCTGTTATCCGTGGATCGTGCCGCATTCGAAGCAGGGGCAGAACCTCGACGACTTCCCGCACCTCAAGCGCTGGTTCGGCGCGATCCGCGAGCGCCCGGCGACGCAGCGCGCCTATGCACTGGCCAAAGAGATAAATCCGGCGCCGGTGGTCACCGAGGAATCCAGGCGCGTGCTGTTCGGGCAGGATGCGAGCACGGTGCGCACGGGCTGACAAGACATTCGATCAAGGAGAACGGCAGATGAAGTGGTTGCGATTCCGCGTTGGCGGCAGGGAGCGTTTTGGTGTTCTGGCCGGCGACAAGGTGCAGGCGTACGAGGGTGGGATGTTCGGCGAGAAGCGGCCGAGCGGCGAGGAGTTCGCCGTCGACGCGATCGAATGGCTGACGCCGACCGAACCGTCCAAAATGATCGGGCTGTGGAACAACTTCCGCGCCGCGGCGGAAAAAAACGGCAACGCGATCCCGGCCGAGCCCCTGTATTTCATCAAGGGGGCGAACAGCTACTGCGCCCACCGGCAGCCCGTGATGGCGCCGCGGAGTTATGACGGTCGCGTCATCTACGAAGGCGAGCTGGCGCTGGTGATCGGCAGGACGGCGACCGCCGTCAACGTCGAACAGGCGCCGGCCCACATCTTCGGCTACAGCTGCGCCAATGACGTCACGGCGCTGGAGCTGCTCAACCGCGACGCGAGCTTTGCGCAATGGACGCGGGCCAAGAGCTTCGACACTTTCGGCGTCTTCGGCCCGGTGATCGAAACCGATTTCGATCCGGCAGGCGGCGAGCTTGTGACCCTGCTCAACGGCCGCGAGCGCCAGCGCTATCCCTTCTCCGACATGATCTTCAACCCGGCGCAACTGGTGTCGCTGATCTCGCGGGACATGACGCTGCAACCGGGCGACGTGATCCTCTGCGGCACCTCGCTGGGCGCCATGCCGATGAAGCCGGGCAGCACGGTCGAGGTGGTGATCGAGGGCATCGGCCGGCTCTACAACGAGTACCGCGCGGCGCCGTAGCGGCGGGATTGGAAACCCGGTTTTTTGAAGCTGACCCGGATGCGAGCCGCGCAAATCAATGGCGGCGGTCCGAAAGCCTTTTCGCGGTACGGGAGGGGCAAGGCTCGTCCGCTACGGGCCGCGACAAATCTGTTTCGGCACCTTGATCGGCACCCGGAACGGCTGAACGAACTGCAGAATTGACCTCGTTTGCTCCCGGCAGCCCCGAACTGCTCGTGCTTGGCCTCCGCGAGGTCGAAGACAAGAACATGCCGCCCAAATCTGCATAATGGCGATCCATTGCAACGGGAGCAAATTGTGACCGAAGCCTTCCTGCCACCCGCCGACGGATTGGCCAATCTTGCGTCGCCCGAGGTGCAGCGGCTGGCCGCGCGCATGGCGCAGGATGCCTTCACCCGCATCTTCCGCCTGACGCTGGAGAGCGACGAGGCGGCGCTGCAGGCGGCCGTGGTTGGGATGCGGGAGCGCGCCGCCAACTGGGCGCGTGCGGCGGCGGACGACGACGCGCGCGCCCAGCGCCTGGCCTTGCTGGCGAGCGGCATCGACCAGTGGGGGCTGGCCTATGCGCAGGCTTTCGGGTTGGTCGCCATGCCCGGCGTCAGTGCCTTGCTCGGCGGCTTGCGCAACGGCCTCGATGCGGTCGCCGACGCCCGCTTTCAGCGGCAATATGCGGCGATCGAACTGGCCGAGGCTGACGCCGTGGATTTCAAGATGGAACTGCGGCGCAATATTCATCTGGCGCTGTGGCATGCCATGATCGCCAGCGCCGACCGGGACGAAGCGCTGGCCATTCTTGCGGCGCTGGGCGGCATGTTGGTGGCGCTGGTCGCTCGCATGCCGGTGCTGGGCTGGCGCCTGGCCGCCGATGCGCTGGCCCACATCCAGTTGCGCTGCCTGGCGGATGCCGCCGCCAGCACGGATCTGGCCCGCGAAACCACCGAGGGCCTGTTCGTCGCCCTGCGCCAGGCCCTGCCGCGCGAGGTGTCGGAGCCGATGTTCGCCCAGGCCAATCAGGCGGTGATTGCATGGCAGCAGTCGCGGCGCGTGCACTGAGGTGTGACGAAACCTCACTTGATCCGTGCGTCCATAAGAGCGTCCCCGGCCGGAAACTTTCGCTCGCCGGGGCCGGATGGAATAGCATGAAATACCCCGTTCGGAGCGATGGGTAATAGTCGAGCGAAGCGAGCTGACCAGTAGCCTCCCCGTGTGGGGGCGAGGCGGGAATTCGCGACGCAAGCGTCGCGCCGCCGCAGCCGGCTGGCCGTGCAAAGCCAGCCGTGGGCCGCGAAGCGGATGGGAGGGGCGGGCCTTCAATTCGCCTTTAGTTTCGGCCGCTGCGCTTAACGCCGTTGATGCCGGCGTTAGCCTCCACTGAAACTTCGTTTTCGCGTGTTTCATCGTCGGCGGGTGACTCTCACTGGCATGTGCGTTAGGATGCCTGTCTGAAACCTGTTCAGTGGAGAATTTCATGAAAAAGCTGTCGCTGGTGCTGCATGCAGAGCTGGAAATACCTGATGACTGGGAACTGGTCGAGCATTCTTCCGGCATTTTCGTGCTCAAGGTCGGTGACCGCTTTGTGGATTTCGACATTGCGCCGCTGGTCACCGCATCCACGGCGCCGGAGGCCACGTGGAGCGATGAGGACGAAAAGTTTACCGATGACATCCTCGACATGGTGACAGGACTGGATTCACAAATGGAAATCACCTATCTGCAGTGATCAGTACCGCAACCCGTCGAGGGAGCCATGCCATGCGCAACGCGATTCCGTTGCTGTGCCTGCTGTTGTCGCTGCCGGTGCAGGCCGCCGGCGATCCGAAACCGGGCAAGCCGCTGCACGACAAGCAGTGCGTGGCCTGCCATGTCAAGCTGCTGGGCGGCGACGGCTCCGGCATGTACACGCGCAAGCCGCGCCTGATCAACGACGCGCGCGCCCTGGGTCAGCGCGTCGCCGCCTGCAGCGCGCAGACCAATGCCGGCTGGTTCCCCGAGGACGAGGCCAATGTCGCGGCCTGGCTGAACCAGACCTACTACAAGTTCAAGTAGAGAGTGCCGCCTCCGCGTCGCATGGAGCCGCCATGCTTCAAACCGCGGGTTGCGGGCGGCGGCGCGATCTGAATTCGAAACCATGGATATCCTGACTCATGCCGTAATGGGCGCGGCGCTGGCGGCCGGCGTGGCCTCCATCCGGTACCGCGGCGAAAAGTCGGGATTGGCGGCACGGCGCCGGCTGGCGGCCGGCATCGGCGCGGCGGCAGGCCTGCTGCCGGATGCCGATGCGCTGATCCAGAGCGGCGGCGATGCGCTGCTGGTGCTCGACTACCACCGCCACTTCAGCCACGCCCTGGCCTTCGTGCCCGATCGGCGCCCTGATCGCGGCGCTGCTGCTGTGGCCCTTCGTGCGCCGGCGGATCGATTTTGCCACGCTCTATCCTGCGCCTTGGCCGGCTACCTGCCGCATCCGCTGCTCGACGCCTGCACCAGCTACGGCACGCACCTGTGGCTGCCTTTCTCGCAGCACCGCGAAGCCTGGAACCTGATCGCCGTGGTCGATCCGCTATTCACGCTGGCGCTGGCGGTGCCGCTGTTCCTCTACCTGCGGCGGCCGGATTCGCGGGCGCTGCGCTGGGGCCTGCTGCTCGGCGCCTGCTACTTCGGCCTCAGCTTCGTCCAGCAGCAGCGCGGCGAGGCCGCGGCGCTGGCGCTGGCGCAGGCGCGCGGGCATCAGGCGACGCAATTGTCGGTGAAGCCCTCGATGGCCAACCTGGTGCTGTGGCGTTCGCTGTACGTGCATGACGGGCGGGTGCAGGTCGATGCCTTCCACCTCGGCCCGACGCTGCGCCACTATCCCGGCGCCTCGGCGCCGCTGCTCGACGCCCTTGGGGCCAAGGCGGTAGCTGCCGGCGACGCCAGGCGCCTGCAAGACATCGAGCGCTTCCGCGTGTTTTCCGACGGTTTCCTGGTGCAGGACCGCATCCGCCCCGGATTCGTCGGCGATGCGCGCTATGCCATGCAGCCGAACGCCATCGCGCCGATCTGGGGCCTGGAATGGCGCGGCGCGGGGGCGGCGACGGAGTTCGTCAGCCGCCACGATTTTTCGCCGGCGATGCGCCGCGACTTTCTCGCCATGCTGCTGGGCCGTGAGCTCTCCGCGGCGCGATAATCCGCACCGATGCTCGCCTACATCATCCGCCGCCTGCTGTATGCGATCCCGATCCTGATCGGGGTGAACCTGCTCACCTTCGCGCTGTTCTTCGTCGTCAATACGCCGGACGACATGGCGCGCATGCAGCTCGGCGTCAAGCGCGTGACGCCCGAGGCGATCCAGAAGTGGAAGGCCGAGCGCGGCTACGACAAGCCGCTGGTGTGGAACTCGGCGGCGGCGGGCGGCGCAAGGCTGACCGACACGATCTTCTTCAGCAAGTCGGTGCGCATGTTCGCCGTCGATTTCGGTCGCGCCGACGACGGCCGCGACATCGCGCGCGAGATCAGCAACGCGCATGGGGCCGAGCCTGGCGATCGCCGTGCCGACCTTCGTCCTCGGCCTTTTCGTGGCGATATCGTTCGCCCTGCTGCTGGTGTTCTTCCGCGCCACGACGCTGGATTTCGCCGGCGTCGTGCTGTGCGTGGCGATGATGTCGATCTCGGGCCTGTTCTACATCATCGGCGGCCAGTGGCTGGTGTCCAAGGTCTGGCATCTGGTGCCGATCTCGGGCTACAGCGGCGGCCTCGATGCGGCGAAGTTCCTCGATCCTGCCGGTGATCATCGGCGTGATCGGCGGCATCGGCAGCAGCGACGCGCTGGTATCGCACCATCTTCCTCGAAGAGATCACCCGCGACTACGTGCGCACCGCGCGCGCCAAGGGCCTGTCCGAGCGCGTGGTGCTGTTCCGCCATGTGCTGCGGAACGCCATGATCCCGATCCTGACCGGCGTGGTGGTGGTGATCCCGACCCTGTTCATGGGCAGCCTGCTGACCGAATCCTTCTTCGGCATTCCGGGCCTGGGCAGCTACACCATCGACGCCATCAACGCCCAGGATTTCGCCGTGGTGCGCTCGATGGTCTTCATCGGCTCGGTGCTCTACATCGTCGGCCTGCTGCTGACCGACATCTCCTACACCGCTGGTCGATCCGCGGGTGCGGCTGCAATGAGTTTCAGCTCGTCATCCTCTGGTCCGACGCGCTGCTGTTCGTGCTGATCGCGGCCATCGTCGCGCTGACGCTGTGGGCGCGGCGGCAGGATGCCCTGCGCGCGGCCTGGGGGCGCGTGGCGCGGGACGGCATGGCGATGGCGGCGGCGACGGTGCTGGCCGCCTTCGTCGTGATCGGCCTGCTCGATTCGCTGCACTACCGGCCGCGGCTCGACGCGCAAGCCGGGCGCGCCGGCCGGGGCGCCGGTGCGCTATGCGGTCGAGGTGCATTCGGTGCTCGATGCGCTGCTGTCCGACCTGCGCCGGCGCAGCGAGAAGACCTACTCGGCGCCGCTGGCGACGCATCTGTACTCCAAGGAAGCGCTGGCGGATTCGGCGCAGCGCGAGTTTCCGCGCCTGAAGCACGGCGGCGCGCACCTCGGCGCGGATCTCTCCGGCCACGAATTCGACATCGCCGTGCGTGTCTCGCGCGGCTTTGCCGGCGGCGCGGCGCTCTGGCTGCTGCTGGTGACGCTGTGGTGCCGCTGGCGGGGAGTGCAGTTGCTCGCGGTATTGGGTTCGCTGCGGCCGGGAGCGGAACGAAAAGTTATGCGAAGCGGTATCCACGCGGACGGCGCTGACGACACGGCAAACGGCGCGGTATTCGTCACCCTGCTGGCCATCCTGCTGCTGCTCGGCATCGCGATTTCGCTGGGCGGCGGCTACCACGTCTTCGGCACCGACAAGGTCGGCCAGGACGTGCTCTACCTCGCCCTGAAAAGCATCCGCACGGGCCTGCTGATCGGCACGCTGACCACGCTGGTGATGCTGCCGCTGGCGGTGCTGCTCGGCATCCTCGCCGGCTACGTCGGCGGCTGGGTCGACGACGTGATCCAGTATCTCTACACCACGCTCTCCTCGATTCCCGGCGTGCTGCTGATCGCCGCGGCGGTGCTGATGATGCAGGTCATCATCGACACCCACCCGGAATGGTTCGCCACCTCGGCCGAGCGCGCCGACGCGCGCCTGCTGGCGCTGTGCCTGATCCTCGGCATGACCAGCTGGACCGGCGTCGCGCGCCTCTTGCGCGGCGAGACGCTGAAGCTGCGCGAGCTGGAATTCGTCCAGGCGGCGCAGGCCTTCGGCGTCGGCCGCTTCGCCATCATGCGCCGCCACATCCTGCCCAACCTGATGCACATCGTGCTGATCGCGCTGGTCATGGATTTCTCCGGCCTGGTGCTGGCCGAGGCGGTGCTGTCCTACGTCGGCGTCGGCGTCGATCCGAGCACGATCATCGTTCGGCACCATGATCAACACGGCGCGCATGGAGCTGGCGCGCGAGCCCATGGTCTGGTGGTCGCTGGCGGCGGCTTTCAGCTTCATGTTCGCCCTGGTGCTGGCGGCCAACCTGTTCGCCGACGCGGTGCGCGACGCCTTCGATCCGAGGTCGTCGGCATGAGTATCCTCAGCGTACGGGATCTCTCCATTCATATCGGAGCCGCGCGGCCGGTGGACGGCATCAGCTTCGACATCGCGCCCGGCGAATGCTTCACGCTGCTCGGTGAATCCGGCTGCGGCAAGTCGATGACCGCGCTGGGCCTGATGCGCCTGCTGCCGGCCGCGGCCGAGGTCGCCGGCGGCGCGGTCATGTTCGAGGGCCGCGAACTGCTGGCGCTGCCCGAATCGGGCATGCGCGACATCCGCGGCGGCGGCATCGGCATGATTTTCCAGGAGCCGGCGACCAGCCTCAATCCGGTGCTGACCGTCGGCCGCCAGATCGTCGAGGCGCTGGAACTGCATTCGGCATTGCGCGGCGCGGCGGCGCGCGAGCGTGCCGGGGAACTGCTGGCCCAGGTCGGCATTCCCGATCCGCGGCGGCGCCTCGGCGAATATCCCTTCCAGCTTTCCGGCGGCCTGCGCCAGCGCGTGATGATCGCCATCGCCCTGGCCGGATCGCCGCGCCTGCTGATCGCCGACGAGCCGACCACGGCGCTCGACGTGACGATACAGGCGCAGGTGCTGGACCTGCTCGACGACTTGCGCCGCACGCAGGACATGGCGCTGCTGCTGATCACGCACGACCTCGGCGTGGTGGCGCGCATGGCCGACCGCATCGGCGTCATGTATGCCGGGCAACTGGTGGAGGAAGCGCCGCGCGAGGAATTCTTCGCGCAACCGGCGCACCCCTATTCGGTCCGCCTGTTCGCCGCGCTGCCCGATGCCGAGCGGCGCGGCGGCCGGCTGGCGACGATACCTGGCAGCGTGCCGGCGGCGGAAGTCCGGCATATTGGTTGCCGCTTTGCCGACCGCTGCGGCGAAGTCATGGCGGAGTGCCGCACATCGCCGCCGCCATGGCGCGAGGTCGAATCGGGCCAACGCGTGCGCTGCTTCCTGCCCGGCGCGGCGCCGGCAGTGAGTGCAAAAGTCGGCGGCGGCGATACGGCGCTTGTGGGCGATTCCAGGCCGCTGCTCGAAGTCGCCGACCTGCAAGTGCATTTCCCGATCCGCCGCGGCATCCTGCAGCGCGCCGTCGGCGCCGTGCGCGCGGTCGACGGCATGTCGTTGCAACTGCTGCCGGGACGCACCCTGGCACTGGTGGGCGAGTCGGGTTGCGGCAAGACCACGGCGGGCAAGGCCATGCTGCAACTGCTGCGGCCGACCGCCGGCAGCGTGCAACTCGACGGCATCGAACTGACCACGCGCTCGACCAGTGAACTGCGGCCGCTGCGCGCGAAAATGCAAATGGTCTTCCAGGACCCCTTCGCCTCGCTCAACCCGCGCCTGCGCATCGGCGACATCATCGCCGAGGGCATGCTGGCCCTGGGCGCGGGTGGCATGGGCGACAGCGGTGGCAATGCCAGCGACCGCGACACGGCGGCGAAGGTCGGGCCGCTGCTGGAGCAGGTCGGCCTGCGCGCCGACATGGTGGGCCGCTATCCGCACGAATTTTCCGGTGGCCAGCGCCAGCGCATCGCCATCGCCCGCGCCCTGGCCGTCCATCCGCAACTGCTGATCTGCGACGAGCCGACCTCGGCGCTGGATGTCTCGGTGCAGGCGCAGATCCTCAACCTGCTGGCCGACCTGCAACGCGACCTGAAGCTGGCCTACCTCTTCATCACGCACAACATCGCGGTGGTGGATTACCTGGCACACGACGTGGCGGTGATGTATCTCGGTCGCGTGGTGGAATCGGGCAGTGCCGACGAGGTACTGCGTTCGCCGCGCCATCCCTACACGCAGGCACTGCTGGCTGCCGTGCCGCGGGTCGATGGCACCCGCAGCGATGTGCCGAAGCTGGCCGGCGACATGCCTTCGCCGGCGAATCCGCCCTCCGGCTGCCACTTTCATCCGCGCTGCCCGCTGGCCGACGCGGACTGCCGCCGCGACTATCCTGCCGAGCGTCGCTTCGGCGCAACGCAGGTCGTGCGCTGCATCAAGGCTTAGCCGGCTTGGCGCTTCTGCGGTTGCGTCGCGGGCTTCCTTGGTTTTGCCTTGACGCTCTTGCCCTTGGCCGCCGGCGCGCCGGCCTTGCCCTTCTTCGGCTTGACGGCCTTCGGCGGATTGGTCGGCGTCTGCGGCAGGCGGGCGGCGAGGACATCGTGGCCGGTCGCATCCTTGCCCGGCACCAGCAGGGCAAGGCCGGGAGCGATCCTGGTCCTGGCGTTGATGCCGTTCAACTGTTTCAGCCGCACCACATTGATGCCGTAGCGCTTGGCCACGCCCTCGAGCTTCTCGCCTTTCTTCAGGATGTGCGTGAGCCAGGCCGACAGCGGCTTGTCCTGCGCTTCGTGGTGCTGCAGGTTGGCGAGGAAGGTTTGCACCTTTTCCGCCGGCAGCACCAGCGGGCTGTTGGCCGCGCTCGGCATCACCGGGCGGCTGTAGGCCGGATTCAGCGCGATGAATTCTTCCACCGGGATTTCGGCCAGGCGCGCCGCGAGCGCGATGTCCATGTTGTTGTTGAGTTCCACCGTGCCGAAGTAGGGACGGTTGGGAATCGGGTCGAGCGTGATGCCGAAGAGTTGCGGCTGGGCGATGATGTTCTTGATAGCCTGCAGCTTGGGCACGTAGTAGGCGGTCTCGGTCGGCATCTTGAGGTGGGCGTAATCGGTCGGCAGGCCCTTTCCGGTTCTTTTCCACGGCGCGCGCCGACCGCATTCTCGCCCCAGTTGTAGGAGGCCAGCGCCAGGTGCCAGTCGCCGTGCATTTCGTAAATGGTCTGCAGGTAGTCGAGTGCGGCGTCGGTCGAGGCGATGATGTCGCGGCGCTGGTCGAACCAGCCATTCTGTTGCAGCTTGTAGGTCTTGCCGGTGGCGGGGATGAACTGCCACATGCCCAGCGCGCGCGCCGAAGAATAGGCCAGCGGATTGAAGGAGCTCTCGACCACCGGCAGCAGGGCCAGTTCGGTCGGCATGCCGCGCTTTTCGAGTTCCGCGACGATGTGGTGCAGGTAGCGCCGGCTGCGCTCGAAGATGCGCTTCAGCAGGTCCGGCCGGTTCAGGTACCAGGCCTGGCGGTCGGCCACCAGCGGGCTGTCCAGGTCGGGCATCGAAAACCGTTGCGCATGCGCTGCCACAGGTCGTCGGGCGGCGTGGTGAGGTCGATGGTGGGTATCGGCGGCAGTTCATCCTTCACCTCCTGCGAAAGATCGGGCAGCGGAGGCGGCACGGGCGGCGGTGCGGGGCCGAAGCCCGGGGTCGGCGGTGGCGCCAGATCTCCCGTCAGTTGCAGCGCCTGCTCGGCATGGGCAAAGGCGCTCAGCAGAAGCAGCAAAGCGGGCAAGGAAAGGCGGAACAGGAACATTGGCAGCGGGGACCGGGCAGGCGGCGCAGGAAGGCGGCGCATCTTAGCATCCGCGGCAGTGGTGGCGGCGACCGGCGGATGCTTCTCAAGAGGTGCCAATTACCCTCTGGCGCAGGGCGACGAGTTCGTGCCTTTCGGATTGACGGAATCCCCCCCGCTGGTTACGGACGACAATTTCACGCCTGATCGCGAAATTGACTCCCGGCACGAGCCAGAGCCTTGCCTCAAGCTTTGAGTTGATCGTCGTGTTCCAGCCTGCTCCTTCTATCAGGAAGGTATCGAAAGTTCCCGCCGGGACGCTGATGGTTTCACGCCTGACGATCTGCAGGTCATAGTAGGCGTTGCTTGCCTTGTCGTTCTTGGTGCGGCGGAACGCGGCGGTCCATTTCTTGCCGATCTGAAACTCGGCGGGTATGAACTGCACCGGGGAATCGAATGCGACCGGGCCATTCTTGATGAAGTTTCCCATCAGGTCCGTAATCGATTGGCCATTGTTGTATTCGACCCGGTCCTCGTCGTAATCCACCCGTGTTACGCGCGGGTGGTAGGTGCGTTCCTCGATGCCGGTCAGGATGTCCGTTTGCCGGACGGTGGCCGTGTCCCCGACCGTGAAAATGCGGCCGAGCGGATAGCGCCCGGCGGAAAAGGGGTTGGCCGAAGGCGCGATCAATGCCGGCACGGGTACGCCGGCCCGGATGTCCAGTATCGGCTTGCCGGAGGGCGCCGCCGCGGCCGGTCGTGGTGACTGGCCAGTGGCCGGCCCTGGATCTGGCGCAGCGGCAGGTCCCTGAACCGCAACGGGCTGCACGGCCACCGTTTGCGCCGCCTGCTCGCTGGGCTTTTTCTCCGCCGCCTGGCGTTGTTCCTCCTGTTGCTTGCGTTCCGCGGCAAGGCGCTCGGCCGCGGCGATGCTCTGGCGCTCGCGTTCGAGGCGCTCCTGCTCGAGACGCTGCTGTTCCTCCCGTTGCCGCTTTTCGGCGGCCAGTTTCTCGTCTTCCGCCAGCAGGCGGGCCAGGCGCAACTGGGCGATCTCGGCGAAGCGGCCGTTGGGGAAGGTCTGCAGGTAGCCCACCCAGTCGTCGACCTTTTTCGACGACCTGATGCGCGCCCATTCCGTGACGTCGGCCTCGACCAGCTGCTCCAGCTCGGTTTCGGAGAGTTTCTTCTGGCCTTCGTTGAAAATGAAGACGTCACCTTCCAGCGAGGTGGTCTCCCACGGGATTTGTTCGCCATGCGAGGCCAGGCGCACGTTGAGGCGCACCCGCTTCAGGGCATCCTCGATGCGGGTGTTGCGCTTGCCCAGTTCGCGTACCAGGTTCTCGGTGTAGAGGCCGTTCTGTCCCTCGCCGTCGGCGGCGACGTTGCCGGGCGAGGTGGCATAGGCGAGCAGGCTGCCGACCGGGGCATCGAACTGCGACAGGCCCTTCTGTTCCGGGCGGTAGGCGCTGCCGAAGGGGTTGTTGCGACAGGCATCGAGGATGACGACGAAGGTCTTGTCTTTCGCCGCGCTGAACTGGCCGAGCAGCAGGCTCAGATCGACGCAGCGCTGCTTCATGTCTTCCTGCTTCTGCACCACGGCGTCGACCGGCAGCAGGTAATTGCGCCAGTCGAGCTGGGCGCCGTGGCCGGCGTAATAGAACACCACCAGTTTCGTTTCCGGGCGTTTTACCGCCGTACCGAAGCGCTCGATGGCGGCGATCATGTCGGCACGCGTGGCGTTGAGCCGCGAATCGACGCTGAAGCCGGCCCGGGTAAAGAGTTCGCCGACCGCCTTTGCATCGTTGGCCGGGTTGACCAGCGGCGCATCGTGATAGCTGCTGTTGCCGATGATCAGGGCCAGGCGCGAGGGGTCCGCAGCCGACCACGCCGGCCTGAAATACAGCGCCGGCGGAACCGCCGCGAGGATCTTGATGAAGCTGCGTCGTGTCGTCATCGGCTCAGGCCGTTCTCAAAAGCGGTTCTTCCACTCGCGAATGGCGGCGAAGGTTTCCACCGCGTCCGCCGGAACATGCCCGAGGCGGCTGGCGGCCGCGGCACGCACGGCCGGCGCATCCCAGCGCAGGAAGGGATTGGTTTCGAGTTCCAGCTTGATGCGGGTGGGGACCGTGGCGCGGCCGCGCGGCGCGATCCCTGGCCACGTTTTCGCTGCGCCGCTGCACGGCGATGCTGCCCGGCTCGACGGCGGCGGCGAAACGCAGGTTGCTCTGGGTGTATTCGTGGGCGCAATACACAAAAGTCGGCGCCGGCAATACGGCGAGTTTGGCCAGCGATTCCTGCATCTGCGCCGCCGTGCCTTCGAACAGGCGCCCGCAGCCGGCGCCGAACAGCGTGTCGCCGCAGAACACGGCGCCGTCGTCGCCAAGACTTGGGCCATAATAGGCGATGTGGCCGCGGGTATGTCCGGGCACGGCGATGATGTCGAATTCGACGTCGATTCCGGGCAGCTTGATGTGTTCGCCGCCGGCCAGCGGATGCGTCACGCCGGGGATGTCCTCGAGTGCCGGGCCGAACACCGGGACGGGAAAGCGGTCAAGCAGTTCCGCGACGCCGCCGACGTGGTCGCCGTGGTGGTGGGTGACGAGAATGGCGCAGAGGCGGTCGCCGGTTTTCGCCAGATGCCCCAGCACCGGAACCGCATCGCCGGGGTCCACGACGGCGACGCAGCCGCCGGCGCGCAGCAGCCAGATGTAATTGTCGTCGAAAGCGGGCAGGGCCAGTATTTCAGTCATTGGCGTATTGGAATAACTCGTTCGGAGCGATGTGTGATGGTCGAGCGAAGCGAACTGATTGGTAACCCCCCCGCGAGGGGGGAAGGGGGGCGGGCCTTCAATTCGCCTTTCGCGTGTTTCATCTTCTGCGGGTGGCACTCGGTGTCATGAGCGTTAAGCAATTTTCTCCAAACGGGGCGCAATGTCAATTCAGGGTTTCGAAGACTGGCTGAACACGCCGTCCGGCCAGTATGTACTCAATTGGGAGCAGCAGAAGCACGATCTGCTGGTGGCCGACATTTTCGGCTTCAATGCGGTGCAGCTGTCCCTGCCGACCCACGATTTCCTGCGCGCCAACCGCATGCCGCTGCGCTTCCGCTGCGATGACGGACGCTACGACGGCGTTTCGGAAGTGCGCTCCGATTTGCATTATCTGCCGTTTGCCGCCAGCAGCATCGATCTGGTGGTGATGCCGCACACGCTGGAGTTCGATGCCAATCCGCACCAGGTGCTGCGCGAAGTGGAGCGCATCCTCGTGCCCGAGGGCCACGTCATCGTCACCGGCTTCAATCCCTTCAGCCTGTGGGGCGCACGGCGCAAGCTGTCGCGGCGGGAGGCCCTGCCGCCCTGGCGCGGGGCCTATCTCTCCGTGCCGCGCCTGAAGGACTGGTTTTCGCTGCTCGGCTTCGAGATGCAGGCCGGCGCCTTCGGCTGCTATGCACCGGCCGTGACGCAGGAGAAATGGCTGCGCCGCTTCCAGTTCATGGATGCCGCCGGCGACCGCTGGTGGCCGATCGCCGGCGCCGTGTATGTCGTGCAGGCCATCAAGCGCCAGCACGGCATGCGCCTGATCACCCCGGCGTGGCATGATCGCAAGCTGCGCGCCAAGGCGCTGGTATCGATTACGCAAAGAGTGGATCAATGATAGAAATATTCACCGACGGTGCCTGCAGCGGCAATCCCGGGCCCGGCGGCTGGGGTGCGATATTGCGCAAGGGCGACACCGAGAAGGAGCTGTTCGGCGGCGAGGCGCTGACCACCAACAACCGCATGGAAATGATGGCGGTGATCGAGGCCTTGCGCGCCTTGAAGGGCCCGGTGGCGGCGCGCGTGCATACCGATTCGCAGTACGTGCAGAAGGGCATCAGCGAATGGATCCACGGCTGGAAACGGCGCGGCTGGAAGACCGCCGGCAAGCAGCCGGTGAAGAACGAGGACCTGTGGCGCGAAATGGACCGCCTCGCGGCGCAACACAAGATCGAATGGATCTGGGTCAAGGGCCATGCCGGCCATGCGGAAAACGAGCGCGCGGATGAACTGGCCAACAAGGGGATGGATCAAGTGCGCGCGAGTTTCGGTGGAGGCTAACGTGAGCACGGCGACCGTTAAGTCCGCGGCAGCGGACGGCCGTAACCAAAACGAGCGCGCGGATGAACTGGCCAACAAGGGGATGGATCAAGTGCGCGCGAGTTTCGGTGGAGGCTAACGTGAGCACGGCGACCGTTAAGTCCGCGGCAGCGGACGGCCGTAACCAAAACGAGCGCGCGGATGAACTGGCGCGGCGCGGTGCCGATCTCGCCCGCAACGGAGGTCTTGATTAGTCACCAAGTTCAGCCCGTCATTCCGGCGAAAGCCGGAATCCAGTGGAGCGCTGCACTGGACACCGGCTTTCGCCGGTGTGACGACCGAAAGTTAACGATAGGCGCGGAAATCAATGGTCAGCTGAAGATTATGGCTAATCAGGACGGAGGTTGATGTGAGAAAAGTCATTCTGGATACCGAAACCACCGGGCTGGATTTCCGCAGCGGCGATCGTGTCATCGAAATCGGCTGCGTCGAACTGTGCGGCCGCCAACTGACCGGGCAGCGCTTCCACGCCTACATCAATCCGGGCCGGGAGGTTCCCCGGGCGGCGATCGAGATTCACGGCCTGACCAACGAATTTCTGGCCGACAAACCCGGGTTCGCCGGGATCGTCGCCGACTTCATCGAGTTCATTCGCGGCGCCGAGCTGGTGATCCACAACGCCGCCTTCGACATCGGCTTTCTCAACAACGAACTGGGGCTGCTGCAGATGGAGGGCATCGACCGGCTCTGCAGCGACGTGATCGACACCCTGCGCATGGCGCGCGAGCTGCGTCCCGGCAAGAAGAACAACCTCAACGCCCTGTGCGCGGAATTCGGTGTGGACAATTCCGGCCGCCAGCAGCATGGCGCGCTGCTCGATGCCGAATTGCTGGCCGAGGTTTACCTGGCCATGACGCGCGGCCAGAATTCGCTGGAGATCGACTTCGACAGCCCGCCGGTCGACTACTCGGCGGGAGGTACGGGCCAGCGTCCGCCGCTGGTGGTGCTGCGTGCCAGCGACGCCGAACTCGCCGATCACGCCCGTGTGCTGGCGGAAATCGGCAAGGAAAGCAGGGGCAAGTGCCTCTGGCGCGATCTGGAGAGCGCAGCAAACGCAAGCTGACGCGGCGGACGGCCTGTGCGCGCACTCCACCTGATCGATTCGATCAGCGAAATCACCGCCGCCATGGGCGGCGCGGTTGTCGTCTCCGGCTCGCATGGGGGCCGATCTGCCGCGACCTTCGCGCTGGGCATCCGGCCGGTGCCGCATGCCGTGTTCTTCAACGACGCCGGCATCGGCAAGGAGCGCGCCGGCATCGTCGCGCTGCATGGCCTGGAGCCGGCCGGCATCGTGGCCGCGACCTACAGCCACAACTCGGCGCGCATTGGTGATGCGGCTGATGGCTTCGAGTCCGGTGTTGTTTCGGCGGTCAACGCCGCTGCGGCTGCGGCGGGTTGGAAGCGGGCCAGACGGTGGCAGAGGCTGTTGCCCTGCTGCGCAGGGAGCGTCCCGATGACGGGGAGCGGAATGACCGTTGAGCGGACCGATCGCGCGTCCACGCTCTTGACGTCGCAAGTCCTGCCGCGCAGTCCGGTGTGCAGGGCGGCAAAGCCGATTCGGATTACACTGAGGCGCAGAAAAATCAGGTGCGGGGAGCATGAACTTCATGGCAACCGGTTGGCGACGGAGTCCGTACCGGATTCGAGCGTATTTGCAGGGGAATGCATGAGCGGGAAACGCCCGGATGAATCGGCGATGGAAGTGCTGAGCGGTGTCGATGGGGTTTTCCTCAATCTGGAAACCCCCGCGACACCGATGCATGTCGGTTCGCTGCACCTGTTTGAGACGCCACCCGGTTATCGCGGCAACTTCTACGGCGTCGTGCGCCGCATGATGGAGTCGCGCATGGTGCCGGTATTGCGCCGGCGCCTGGCGGCCCTGCCCCTGCAACTGGCGAACCCGGCCTGGCTGCAGGGCGAGGTCGATCTGGATTACCACATCCGCCGCGTCCGCCTGCCGGCGCCCGGCACCCGGGCGCAGCTCGAGGCCGCGGTCGCCGGACTTCACGCCGAACTGCTCGACCGTTCGCGACCGCTGTGGATGATCCATGTCTTCGACGGCCTCGAGGGCGGCGCCCGGGCCTACTACTTCAAGATCCACCACGCCATGCTCGACGGCCAGGCCGGCGTCGCGCTGGCCGGCGCGCTGTTCGATACGTCGCCGGAACCGCCGCCGCGGCCGAAAGCCAGGGCGCGCGTGGCGGATCAGAAGCCCGGCACGCTGGCGCTGGCGGCAGCCGCCTTGCGCCACGATGCCGCGCGGTACGCCAAGGCGGTGCGCGAACTGCCCGATGCGGTGCGCACCCTGGCCAGCATCATCAGGAATTCCGCCGGCAGGTCGCGCGGCGCGTCCGGCACAGGAGAGGCGCCGAGCCTGAGCGAGTTGCGCCGCAGCATCTCCTTCGGCCCGCGCACCCCGTTCAACGTCGCCATCACGCCCGAACGCGGCTTCGCCACGGCGGCGGTGCCGCGCGCCGAACTCAAGGCCATCGCCGCCGCCCACGACGCCACCGTCAATGACGTCGTGCTGGCGCTGTGCAGCGGCGCGCTGCGGCGCTACCTGGAGCGCACCGCCTCGATTCCGAAGAAGTCGCTGATCGCCGCGATGCCGATCTCGCTGCGCGAACCGGGCAATACGGAAATGCGCACCCAGGCCATGCTGAGCCTGGTCAGCCTGGCCACCAACGTCGCCGATCCGGTCAAACGCCTGCAGGCGATCCGCGATTCTTCCGGCGCCACCAAGGCCGCGGCGCGCCACGCCAGGTCGATGATCCCGACCGACATCCCGCTGCTCGGCGCGCCCTGGCTGCTCGGCGCGCTGGCTTCGCTCTACGGCCGCAGTCGCGTGGTCGACGCGCTGCCGGTGCCGGCCAACGTGCTGGTGTCGAACGTGCCCGGCCCGCCCGTGCCGCTGTATGTCGGCGGCCTGCGCATGAGCGGCTACTGGCCGCTGTCCATCGTCGAGCATGGCGTCGGCGTGAACATCACGCTGATCGACTATGCCGGCACGCTCTTCTTCGGCTTCGTCGTCGCGCGCAACGCGGTGCCCGACCCGCGCGCGCTGGCCGACGATTTCCTCGCGGCCTTCGCGGAACTGCGGCAGCAAGTGCAGAAGGCCCCGAAGGCACGCACCGCGACGGCGGCACGGCGCAAGGCGGTCGCCAGGCCTGGCGCAAGCCGCGGCAAAGCCGTCCGCTCCGGCGTTGCCAGGCAAGGGAACCGCCATGCCTGATCGCCGCACGGTCGTCCGCCACGGCCACAGCGGCAAGCCCAGCGTGCTGCATTCGATGCTCGAACCGCGCGCCCTGCTCGAAATGTCGCTGCTGCCGGCTTCGCTGCCGCTGCTGTTGCAAGCGCCGCGCGGCGACGGCCATCCGGTGCTGCTGCTGCCCGGCTTCATGGCCGACGAGAAGTCGCTGATCGCATTGAAGCTGTTCCTGCAGAGCAAGGGCTACGATGTCCATGCCTGGGGTCTCGGCCGCAACCTGGGCTTCCGCAGCAAGCATGCCAGCGCCCTGCCGCAGAAAATCCGCTACCTGCACCACATCACGGGACGCAAGGTGAGCCTGGTCGGCTGGAGCCTGGGCGGCGTGTTTTCGCTCTACGGCGCCGAGAGCACGCTGGAGTGCGTGCGCTCCATCATCACCCTGGGCAGCCCGGTCAGTGTCGACGCCGGCGGCAGCCAGTCGCCGTCGGCGATCAAGGCGCTTTACCGCCTGGTCTCGCATCGCCTCGGGCCGGCGGCCCACGTCATGCAGCCGCGCGCCAAGACCCTGCGCGAGCAGCGCCGGCTGCAGATTCCGACCAGTTGCCTGTATTCGCTGGGCGACGGCGTGGTGCCGCCGCAGGAAGCCACCATCGACGGCGACCCGGCCTTCCATGAGAACATCCGGGTGCCCGGCAGCCACCTCGGGCTGGGCTTCAACGGCATCGTGCTGGCCGTTGTCGCCGACCGCCTGGCGCAGCCGGAAGGCGCCTGGCAACCCTTCCGTCCGCAGGGCCTGCTCGGCCGCGTCTGGCGCGCGACCTCGGACAGGTCCCGCGTCGGCCAGACATCTCCCTCCGCCTGAATTCCTTATCGAAGGACCCGCATGCGACAACTCAGCGAACACGATGCCGCCTACATCTATTCGGACAGCGCCCACGCCAATTCGAACGTCACGCTGCTGCATATCTACGACCAATCCACGGCGCCGGGCGGCATGGTCCGCTTCAAGCAGATCCTGGCGCATGTCGAGAGTCGCCTCGGCCAACTGCCGGTGTTCCGCGAGAAGATCCGGCGCGTGCCGCTCGACCTCGACTACCCGTACTGGATCGAGGACGAGAGTTTCGACATCGAGTACCACGTGCGCCACATCGCCCTGCCCAAGCCGGGCGACTGGCGCCAGTTCTGCATCCAGTCCGCGCGCATCCACGCCCGCCCGCTCGACCTGCATCGGCCCTTGTGGGAAATGTACGTGATCGAGGGCCTCGACAGCTTCCTCGACCTGCCGGTGGGCAGTTTCGCCGTGCTGCTGAAAATCCACCATGCCGCGATCGATGTCGCGCGCGGCAACGAGATCACCACGCTGCTGCACGACATCTCGGCCGATTCGCCGCCGCCCGCGCCGCCCGCGCCCTGGTTTCCCGAAGACGCGCCGGGCAGTCTCGGCCTGCTGCTGCGCGCCGGTGTCAATGTCGCAACGTTCCCGCTGCGCATGGCGCAGCCCCTGGCGCGCAGCTGGACGACGGTGAAATCCGCCGCACGCACCTTCGCCGGCGAATTCCTCGGCCGGCCGCAGGAATTTCCGCTGACGCGTTTCAACAGCGAGGTTTCGCCGCACCGGGTGTTCGAGACGCGGCGCTTCGCGCTGCAGGATTTCAAGGCCATCCGCGGCCTCGCCGGCGGCGCCACGGTCAATGACGTCGTCCTCGCGGTGTGCGCCGGCGGCCTGCGCCGCTACCTCGAGCTGCAAGGCGAACTGCCGGAGGAAAGCCTGGTGGCGGCCGCGCCCGTGGCGGTGCGCGCGGCCGCTGGCAGGAAGGGCGTGGCCGGCGGCGCCGCGAGTTTTTCCTGGGTGCGCCTGGAACTGGGCACCGACATTGCCGACCCGGTGGCACGCCTCGCCGCGATCCAGGCGCTGAGTTCATCGTCGGAGGTCATGGCGCAGGCGGTCAGCGCGCGCGAACTGGTCGACCTGGCGGAGCACGCGCCCTCGGCCGCGATCGCCGTCACCAGCAAGATGCTGCGTTCGGCCTCGGCCCTGCTCGGCAACTGGGCGCCGCTGGCCAACTGCGCGATCACCAACGTGCCGGGACCGCAGGTGCCGCTTTATCTGCAGGGCGCGCGCCTGACCTATCTGTCGGCAATCATGCCGATTTCCGACGGCATGGGCCTGGTGTTTTCGGTCACGAGCTACAGCGAAATGATCGTCATCTCCTTCACCGGCTGTTACGAGCAGTTGCCCGATCCGGAAGTCTTCGCCCTTTGCCTGCGCGACAGTTTCCAGGAATACCTGGCGCTGGTGCGGCCAAAGGCGGCACGCAAGCAGCGCACAACTGCCGTCAAGGCGCCACGGCGTAAATCTGCCGCCGTGAGCAAGCCGCCGCGACGCAAGGCGGTCAGCCGCGCGGCGGCGCATCGAGCATGAGCGCCCCGCACGGCCGCCCGAAGGGGCGAAGGTGGGGTTTCGCGAAGCACTGCTTCGCGCCACCGGAGCCGGCCGGCTGTGCAAAGCCGGCCGTGGAACGCCAGCCACGACCCGGAGCCGCGCAGCGGCGAACCGAAGTCACCCCCGCCCGCGGGGGCGCAGGCAGGGTTTCGCGGAGCACTGCTCCGCGCTGCCGCAGCCGGCTGGCTGTGCAAAGCCAGCCGTGGAACGGGGCAGGGGGGTGGGCACAGTGAGCACGGCGCCGCTGCACATCGAATACGAATCGCTTGGCGATCCGGCCCGGCCGGCCATGGTGCTGATCATGGGGCTCGGCATGCAACTCACGGGCTGGCCCGATTCCTTCTGCCAGGCGCTGGTGGCGCGCGGCTACCGCGTGATCCGCTTCGACAATCGCGATTGCGGCCTGTCCGGCCGCGCGCAGGCGAAGAAGCGCGCCAACCTGCTGCTGGCCATGGCCGCCGCGGCACTCGGCCTGCCGGTGCGCACGCCCTACACGCTGGAGGACATGGCGGGCGACACCATCGGCCTGATGGACCGTCTTGGACTGCAGCAGGCGCATATCGTCGGCGCCTCGATGGGCGGCATGATCGCCCAGGTGCTGGCGGCGAAATTCCCGCAGCGTGTGCTGAGCCTGACCTCGATCATGTCCACCTCCGGCAACCGCCGCGTCTCGAAACCGACCAAGGCGGCCCGCAAAACACTGCTGGCAAGGCCGGCCGACCCGAAGAATACCGATGCGGTAATCGAACACATGGTCGACATGTTCGGCGTGGTCGGTAGCCCGGGCTACCCGTTGACGCGCGAAGAGCTGCGACTGCGCATCGGCCGCAGCGTGCGCCGCGCCTACTATCCGGCCGGCGTCGCGCGCCAGTTGCTGGCCGTCATCGCCTCCGGCGACAGGCGCAAGCAGCTGCGCACCATCGTTGCGCCGACCCTGGTGATCCATGGCGCCGAGGACCCGCTGGTGCCGCTGGCTGCCGGCCGCGACACGGCGCAGCACATTCCGGGCGCTTCGCTGCTGGTGATAGCGGGCATGGGCCACGATTTCCCCGAGGCCCTGATGCCGCGGCTGGCGACGGCCATCGCCGATCATTGCGACAACCACGGTCCCGGGCAACAGGCGGCCGGCATTAACCCTTCGGGCGACTGAAGCGCGTCAGGTTTTTCATCATTTCCGCGATCGCGGGGCTGATCTGCTGCTTGGCCTGAACCGGATCGGCAATCGCACGGTCATTGCCGTCGGTGACTTCGTCGCGCTTGGCGCTGCCGGTGGCATTGACGGGGAAGGCCACCTTGACCATCTCGCCCAGATACGCGAGCCGGTTCCAGTCCGCCGCCACCGCATAGTCGCGGTGATAGGCGGGATCCAGCAGGTTCATGCCTTGCGAATAATCGGATGCCGGATTGCGCACGCCGAGCAGCGGCATCAGGGTTGCCGGAATATCGAGATGGCTGGTAATCCCGCTCACCACGCGCGGTTTGCTGCCCGGCACCCAGACCACTGCCGGCGTGCTGGTCTGGAAGCGGTTGAATTCGGCGCTGTGCCCCCAGCGGCTGCGCTCCATGAACTCTTCGCCGTGATCTCCGAGCACGATGACGACCGTGTTTTCGAGCAAGTTCTTCTGCTTCAGGTGCTCGATGACGCGGCCGATCTGCTGGTCGACATGGTGCGAGGCGTTCAGATAGCGGTTCTTGATCAACTGGATGTCGACCTTGAAATCCGTCGTCAGGTAGTTCAGGTCTTCGAGGTAGGGCCTGGCGATCACCGAATCCGGCGGGAAATCGTAGGCGGCGTGGGTCGATTCGAAGAACATGTAGGCCATGAACGGCTTGGTTTCATCGCGCTTGTCGACAAATGCCAGCAGGTTCTTGATGTTTTCCTGGTCGCGCTGCCAGGCAGGTGCGCCGCCGGACAAGGCGTGCATGTCGTCCGGGTTCATGCCGACGAATATGGTCTTGTCGAAGGCGGGGAAGGTAAAGCGCTGGCTGGTATGCAAACTGAACTGGTAGCCGCGCTGCTGCATCACGTCCATCAGCACCGGGGAGCGACGCGCGGAATGCATCGGAAACCAGTAGTTGCCGTAAAGCCCGTAGAACATCGAGAAGACGCCCATCTGGGTCAGGTTGCCGCCGCTGTAATGTTGTTCGAGGCGCAGCGCCTGCTGCGAAAAATTCCACAGCTGCGGCATGATTGTCGGATCGAGCATATCGAAACGCAGCGACTCGGCAACCAGCCAGACTATGTTCGGCGGCCGCACGGAACTATCGACATCGAGCGGCGCCAGCGGGTAGTTGAGCGCGCTGTTCCTTACCTGCATCCCGCCTGATGTCTTTTCGGCCTCGCCGATGCCCATTCTCGCGGCCAGTTTGCGAAACGACATCGGCAAGTACAGCGGATAGTGTTCGCTGGCAAACAGGATGGGCTGGTAATTGACCGCGGAACTGTAGCCGTAGGCCACGCGCTCGCCCATGCTCGCGGTCAGGATGATGAACACCAGCCAACGCCAGCGCAGCAGGCGCGGCAGAGGGCGGGACGAGGCGGCAGCGCGCGCGACCAGCCAGTAATAGGCAAGGCCCTGGAAGGCCAGCAATGCCGCGACGATCAGGGTGGCGGTCAGTTCGGTGCTGCGGGTCGCCCCCAGCGAGGCGATGCCGCCCGGCGTCAGCACGAGATCCACCACGAAGCCGTTGATGTGGAAGCCGTACATGTCGTGGATCATGCGATCGGCAAACAGGCCGACATGGGTCAAGCCGGTCAGCGCGATCAGGGATGTCGCCAGCAGCAGCTTGCCTGAACGCAAATCCTTTGCGCGACTCAGCAACCAGTAGCTCAGGTAGCCTCCCGCGATGGCCGGCAGCAGATAGAACATCGAATAGCTTGCCGTCACGACCAGGGTCCACAGGGCGGTGAATGGATCGACATACTGCTCGCGCGACGTGAAGCGGCTGACGTGGACCATGACGCCGAGCCACGTGATCAAATAATATCGGCTGATACTGGCAAGTGAAGGCAGTGCGGGCATCGATGAGGCTCCCTAAAAGAAGCTTTTTAGACTAGCTAGCTTAAACACCGCTTAAGGCGCCTGCGGCAACGGGAAGGCCGGCCCGGGCGCCGCCGCCGGCGTGCGTCAAGACCCGGCCATGTATACTTAGGGAACTTTCATGGAGTCGATATGGCCTCGCCGGCTGCATCGCAAGCCATTTTTAGGCGGGATGAGATCAATGGGACCGTTTGCCCGCATCAGGAGTCAATTTTCAAAGTACTGGTTGCGCCGGATGGGCATCAAGCTGTCTTTCGGCATCGATTCGATACCCGGGAACGGCCGGCTGGTATTGGAAGAAGGAACGTCGATCCACGTCAGAGTCATGAAATTCAATGAATTGAGCGTGGGTGCCGGGACCTACATCCGGAGTGGCACGGAACTGCTCAACGTTCGCGAAATCGGCCGTTTCTGCTCCATCGGCAACAACGTGATTATCGGCCAGTACAAGGGCGAGCGGGGCCACCCGATGTCCTGGGTCAGCACCTATCCTTTCCAACTTGGGGCCCAGGCCCCCGCGCTGCGGGATCCGGGCATTCCGGGCGTGTACATAGGCCATGACGTCTGGATCGGCCGGGAAGCCATGATCATGGAGGGGGTGAGCATAGGTACCGGAGCGGTCGTCGCGGGAAGAGCGGTCGTGACGCGGGATGTTCCCGACTATGCAATCGTCGCCGGCATCCCCGCCCGCGTGATCCGCTACCGCCATCCGCCCGAACTTGCGGCAAGACTGCTGGCGAGCCGCTGGTGGGACATCCATGAAGCCGAACTGAAGAAAATGCCGATGAACGATCCGGAGGACTTTCTGGAAAGCATCGGAAAGGATCGCCACGCCAAATACAGGACCTGTGTCCTGACGAAGTCTTCGTGGCACCTGGTCGGGTAAAATCCGCAGTCTTCCGGGAGGGTTGCCGCATCGACCTTTCCGATCCGGTTTCTTCGATTCAAGAAGAATAATTTCCTGAGACCCTGACTTTGGCACTGACTGTAATCGGACTGTCCGGCGCAGTCTCGCATGACCCTTCCGCGGCGCTTTACATCGACGGCAAGCTGGTCGCGGCCGCCGAGGAAGAGCGCTTCCTGCGCGACAAGCACGCCAAGAACCGCATGCCCTGCGAGGCGGCGAAATTCTGCCTGGAATTCGCCGGCATCCGGCCGGAAGATGTCGATGCCGTCGCCATTCCCTTTGCGCCGATCAGCCTTGCCGGCAAGGCGCGCTGGCATTACGCGAAGCGCTACTGGTATGCGCCGGACCGGGCGCTGGACGCCATCCTGAGAGGCAATCGACACTATTACCGCTACCGGAAACGCATCGAAGCGTGCCTGGTGCAACTGGGCTTCGACCTGCACAAGACCGAGATCGTGCCCGTCGAGCACCATCTCGCCCACGCCTCCAGCGCCTACCATTGCTCGGGGTTCCAGGAAAAGACCGCGATCCTCGGCATCGACGGCAAGGGCGAATACGCCACCACCTTCTTCGGCTACGGCGAGAACGGCCGCATCCACAAGATCAAGGAATTCTTCGATCCGGATTCGCTCGGCGGCCTCTACGGCGCCATCACCGAATACCTCGGCTTCGAGATGCTCGACGGCGAATACAAGGTCATGGGCATGGCGCCCTACGGCGACCCGACCCGGTACGACTTCTCGCGTCTGGCGAAATTCGAGAACGGCGAACTGATCGTCAACACCGACTACGCCAACGTGATCGGCCTGCGCCGCTACAAGGAAAACGGCAAGGGCTATTACTTCTCGCCGAAGCTGATCGAATGGCTCGGTCCGCGGCGCGCCGGTGACATCGCCGACGACCCCTACATCCACTATGCGGCGAGCATGCAGAAGCTGTTCGAGGACCTGTCGCTGCAGATGATGGATTACTACCTGGGCGACATCCTGCGCGAGACCGGCAAGCTGGCCTTCGCCGGCGGCGGCGCGCTCAACGTCAAGCTCAACCAGAAGATCATCGCCCGGCCCGAGGTCAAGGAACTTTTCGTCCAGCCCGCCTCGGGCGATTCCGGCACCGCCATCGGCGCGGCCTCCTATGTCTCGGTGCAGCGCGGCGTGCCGGTCGAGAAGATGGAACATGTCTATCTCGGCCCGGCCTACAGCAACGAGGACGTCATCGCCGCCTGCGAGGCGCCACCCGGCAAAGCCGGCGTGGGAGAAGAGTCGACGACACGCGTGCCGCAGCGCATCGCCAGGATTCTCGCCGACGGCAACCCGGTCGCCTGGTTCCAGGGCCGCATGGAGTTCGGCCCGCGCGCCCTCGGCGGCCGTTCCATCCTCGGCTGCCCGAGCGTGGCCGGCGTTGCCGACCGCATCAACGCGCAGATCAAGTTCCGCGAACGCTGGCGGCCGTTCTGCCCGTCGATGCTCGACACTGTCGGGCCGCAGATGCTGCGGTCGGATCACCCGGCGCCCTTCATGACCTTCACCTTCGAAGTCGCTGCAGGAATGGAAAGCCCGCGTGCCGGAAGTCGTGCATGAAGACGGCACCTCGCGCGCCCAGGTGCTCAAGCGCGAGTACAACCCGCGCTACTACGACCTGATGCTGGAAATGGAAAAGCTCACCGGCAACGGCGTCGTGCTGAACACCTCGCTCAACCGCCGCGGCGAGCCGATGATCTGCTCGCCGACCGATGCGCTGAACATGTTCTTCGGCTCGGACCTGGAGTATCTGATCATGGAAGATGTACTGGTCACAAAGGATGTCAAAGGCAGCGAATGAGATGCCGGCCGAGACCTGGGTACTGCAGTTTTGTCATGGCTACGGCGGCCCGTTTCTCGACGTCGCCCGCCAGTATGCGGCGCTGTTCAAGGGCAGCCCCTGCAAGGTGCTGACGGTGTTCCTTACCGGCGAGGAAAGCACGACCGTGGTTCTCGGAGCGGCCTCCGACGAAGTGGCTTTTCTCGGCCTGAAGAGCAGCGATGTGCGCGGGCTGAAACTCTCGGCCATCCTGAAATTGCGGCAGATCGTTGCCGGCCGCAGATTTTCACTGATCATCGCCCATCGTTTCAAACCGATTTACGTTGCCGCACTGGCGACGCGCTTGCCGGTCATCGGCGTCCATCATGCGTTCGGCGACTATGACCGCCTGCCGCGCCGCTGGTTCGCGCGGCTGTTCCGCAGGCGACTGACCTTGCTCGCAGTATCGGATGCCGTGCGCGACGATATCCGCCGCCGCTTGCCGCAGTGGCCGGCCGATCGCATCGAAACCCTGCACAATCGCCTGGACGTCGAGGCGGTGCGCGCGGACCTGCTGCCGCGGTCCGAGGCCCGCAGGCTGCTGGATCTGCCGCAGGGCGTGCCGGTCATCGGCAATGTCGGCCGCCTGCATCCCGACAAGGATCAGAGGACGCTTGTCGCCGCATTTGCCAGGGCCTTGCCCGCTCTGCCGGCGGGGAGCCTGCTGGCAATCGCCGGCAGCGGGCGCCTGCTAGCGGCGTTGCAGGCCCAGGTCAGCGAACTCGGGATATCCGCAAGCGTCAGGTTTCTCGGCCAGGTTCCCGATGCACGCCGGTTGTTCCCGGCTTTCGACCTTTTCGTTCTGAGCTCGGATCACGAACCCTTCGGCATGGTACTGCTTGAAGCCATGGCGGCGGATGTTCCCGTGATGGCGACCGATTGCGGCGGCGCTCCGGAGATTGTTGCCGACCGGAGCATGCTTTTCGGGTTGGGTGATGTCGATGGACTGGCGCGCAAGCTCAGGGACTTCTTTTCTGCCGCCACCAAACCGGAGCAATACACCCTGCGGGCAAGGAATCGCCTGGTGGAATCATTTTCAGACTCGGTGGCGCGACAGCGGTTTTTCTCCCTGCCCATGGTGGCCGCCGTACCGGGCCTGGCCCGGCTGACGAAGGACACGCGATGACCGGCAAGCCAAAAAAAATCCTGGTGCTCGACGGCATCGGCGGCGTACCCCTGGCCCGCGATCTGTGCGCCGCCTTCTCGACGCTGGGTATTGCAACGGCCTACCTGGATTGCCTGGCGCAGAAGCGGCGCCCCTTGCACGGAATCCGTGCCGCCTATGCCAAGGCGCTGAACAGGCAGTCGGATCGCGACGGTTTCAGCCTGCTGCCGAAGCTGGTCGAAAAGGACCTTGAGGCTTTGCTCGAACGCGAATCACCCAGCCACATCCTGGTGGTCGGCTTTGCCTACAAGTTTTACCATCCGGCATCGCTGCGCAAGCTTGCCGACAAGGCTGGCGCCGCTTTGCTGCTTTACGATACCGACAGCTGCAACCTGTATTCGCGCCGGCGCGAGTTCATCCATTTTGTCGAGAACGAACTGCCGGCCTACGACCTGATATTTTCCTTCTCGAAAGTCACGACGCGTTTTTTCCGTGAATCGCGCAAGTTGAACGCTGTTTTTCTGCCCTTCGGAGCAAGGCCGCTGAATGCTATTGCGCGGGACGCAAAAACACTCGACGTGTTGTTCGTCGGCACCTGCGACTTGCGCAGGATTTTTCTGATCGAAGGTATTCGCGATCGTGTGACAATCTACGGCAACCGCTGGCAGCGCAATTTTCCCTTGATTTCGGGAGCTCTGCGCAGCCGCATTACGGACAGGGCGGTTTGGGGTGACGAGCTTTACCGCTTGCTGGGGGAATCGAAAATTTTGCTCAATATCACGCGCAGCGATTTCTTCGGGGCCGAAACCGGGGTCAATCTGCGTATATTCGAGGCGCTGGCGGCCGGGTGTTTCCTGCTGACTGATCACTGCGACGAACTGGCCGAGTTGTTTGCAGTCGGCAAGGAAATCGAAACCTACCGCTCTTCGGCCGAACTGGCCGCAAAAGTGGACCATTACCTGGGCAACCCCGATGCGCGTCTGGCAATTGCCCGCAAGGGGCATGCGGCCTTCCTCGATGGCCATACATGGGAAGCCAGGATCAGAGGGTCGCTGATACCGGCACTGGATGGGCTTCAATGAAACCCATCCCTGTTTTCCGTTTGCCGACCTGGGTGACGCCCGTCACCGTCGCTTTTTTCGTCAGTTTGCTGCTGACGGTGATCGCGCACCACAACAAGTCGATAAATCGGGACGGCATCCTGTATGTGCACGTGGCGTTCGAGTTCCTCGACAACGGTTTTGGTGCTGCAAGACAATTCTTCAACTGGCCATTCCTGTCGATTCTGATGGGCCTCGTGGCCAAGCTGACCGGGCTTGGCCCGGAACATGCCGGCTATCTGCTGAACGCCCTGTTCCTGGCGGGGGCCGGCGCCTTGCTGGTTTCCTGTGTCCGCCGGACATCGCCTGAAATCGCTTGGGCGACCTGCCTCGCCGTACTTGCCATACCGGGCCTCAACGAATACCGCCACGAACTCCTGCGCGAATACGGTTGCTGGTTTTTTGTCATGCTCGGTTTTTGGCTGGCCTTGCGCTGGACGGAAAACCCTCGCTGGAAAACAGCGTTGGCGGTTCAGGCAAGCCTTGGCACGGCAGCTCTTTTCCGCCCGGAGGCTTTGGCGTTCTTCGCCGCCTTGTTCTTCTGGCAGGCCTGGCAGGCTCCGCGCCCCGAGCGCGTGCAACGATTGATGATGATTGGGGGCTCTGCCTGTTTTTGGCGGCATCCTGCTGCTCGGCCTTTATCTGGCTGGAGGCGTCTCGCAGGGCAGCAGGATTTCCGCGGGAACTGCAGCGCTTCAGCCTGGCGTCGTTCGATATCAAGGCGCAGGCTCTTGCCACCGGGCTTAACGATTTTGGCAAGGACAATGCCGCACAGATTCTGTTCTTTGGCTCGCTGGCCGTGGTTCCGCTCAAGATAATCGGCAAACTCGACCTGTTCCTGGTGCCACTGGGTTTCCTCATTTTTTCAGGGCAATTCCGGTCGATATTGACGCGCTTCGCCTTGTCCGGCTGGGGTATTGCTGCCTATCTGCTTGTCCTGGCGGTGTTTGTGCTCGACATGCAGTTTCTGCAGGGACGCTATGTCGGATTGGTACTGCTGTTCTCTGCTCCTTTCGTCGGTTTCGGCTTGTGGCAGATGATGCAACGCTACTCCCGCTGGCGAATGCTAATTGTCCTGTTGGCGGTTTTGACCATGATTGCCAACCTGAAAGCTTTCGGGCCAAACAGCCACTATTACGCCGAGGCTGGTACCTGGCTAGCGAGCAACGTCAAGGATACCTCGCGCGTGTACAACGAAAGCGCTCGTACGCTCCACTATGCCGGGTGGTACAAGCTTGTACTCAAGGACAAGAAAAACCGGAGTTCGATCCTCGACGTGTTGGCAGAGCACAAATACGATTATTTCGTATTGGAAGTTTCCCCCCAAGATCCGCCGATCCAACCCTGGATGGAAAAAAGCGGACTGAAGGTGTTGAAGCGCTTTGACCAAGCTTCGGGCAAAGGCACTGTCGTGGTTGCGATTCCCGCAAGGGATTAGTCGTTCAGCTTTACCCAGCCCGGTATTGCCACGATGAACGGATAGGAGCCGGGTTCGATACTGTCCTTCACCACCAGACTTTTTGTCTGGCCTATCACGAATCGCAGCAGCGACCGGTATTTCCGCCTGAAAAATCCGGGCAGGAATTTGAGCAGCGGCGGCCGGTTTTCAATAATGGCGAAATTGACGTAGCCGTATGATTTCAGGAGTTCGATGGATGCGGTCGAGTTATTGCAAAAGTCTTCCTTGTGCTGCTCGAACAGAATGATGGGCTGGTTTCTTCTGATCGTTCGCTCCGCGCCGATGAGCGCCATTTCTTCGTGGCCCTCGACATCGATTTTTATCAGTCTTACCGTCTCGGTTTCGTCGATCACCGCATCGAGCGGCTTGACGCGAATTGACCGCGCGCTACCGTTGCCGTCGTTTGTAATCGCCGACCTTCCGCTGTTCGTCCCGCATGTCTCCAGAAGCAGTTCTGCGTCCGTGTCCGATATACCTTCGTTGAAACAGGCCACGTTTCTTGCCAGCTCGGCATTGAGCTGCAGGACTTTGTAGGTTCGCGGATTCGGCTCGAAGCTGATTACCTTCCGGAAAAGGTCAGAGAAGTAAAGACTGTGGTTGCCGATATTCGCGCCAATATCGATGGCGGTTGCCCCTGCAAACTCCGCCTTGTGGGCGCCCATGGCATCGAAGATAAAATCGAGATCCGCAATCTCATAGACGCCGTCCAGATTTATCTTGTGCCCGATATAGTCAAAGGCAAACACGACAAGCTGTTTTCTGTTTTCCCGGACGTGCGCTTTGGAAAAGCGGTTCAACCATTTGAGCATGTCCTTTTTCTTCGCGCTCTCGGCAAGGTCGGCAAACGTCCAGCGCCCGTAACGCTTGCTGTAAATGGCGCCGTGTAAGGGACGATTGAATTCCATGGCTTCAGTCCTTGTCAATTTTCCGGTTCAGCCGGGTTGCGTAGCTAGCGTCGAAAATGCCTTTGCGCTCGCCGGAAAGCCAGGAACAATCCGGCGGGTCGCGGCGCAGGCGCTGGAGATTGCGCTTTCTCTGGTTGTTGTCCAGGGCACGATTCTGCGTGCGCAAATCGGCGACATCGATGAGCCCCAGGGCGCCGGAGGGAGTCAGGACGATATTGCCCAAGTGCAGCGAGCGGAAGTAAATGCCGGATTCATGGAGCCGGGCAACGAAGCGCCCCAGTTTTTCCGGCAAATCCAGCGGCGCTGCATCAGCCTCGATCACCTGACGGAGGGTTTTCCCTGCAAGGGGAGGGTAGCGCACCGCATCGCGCGAAAAACCGGCGATGCGAAACACGCCGGTAACCTCCGGGCAGGGAATGCCGCGTTGCGCAAGGGCCAGCGCATTATCGGCAAAACGCTGCGCATAGGGATACCAGGCCGCCGAAGAGATCAGCCGTTTGCGGCGGAACAGCTTGAGGTAGGTGCCGTCAGCCAGTTGCAGCACCTTTTCGCCGTGCAGGTCGCGCTCGAGCACTGTGGCATCGGCGCGCAGGGCAAGGTATTCGCCTTTGGATAGAGTTTGCAATGGGTGGGCATTCGATGGTCGGTGCCGGATTTTAGCGCGCGTGCCGAATCGTGCCCATGCTAGGATTCTCGCCGCTTCCATCCTTTTCATCGCACTGCCCAATACATGCAATCCCCCGATACGCTCGCCACCTCCAGCCTGACCATCTACCTCCGCCTGCTGGGCTACGTCAAGCCTTACGCCGGGCTGTTCGCCACCAGCATCCTGGGTTATGTGATCTTCGCCTCGTCGCAGCCGATGCTGGCGGCGGTGCTCAAGTATTTCGTCGATGGCCTGGTCGATCCGCAAGCCGCCACGCTCGGTAACATTCCTCTGCTGCGCGGGCTGCAGATGATGCATGCCGTGCCGCTGATGGTGGTGGCGATTGCGATCTGGCAGGGCATCGGTTCGTATCTGGGCAATTTCTTCCTGGCGCGGGTATCCATGGGCGTCGTCCATGATCTGCGGGTGGCCCTGTTCAACAGCCTGCTGACCCTGCCCGACCGCTATTTCGACCAGAACAATTCCGGCCACCTGATTTCGCGCATCACATTCAACGTCACCATGGTGACCGGCGCCGCGACCGATGCCATTAAGGTGGTGATCCGCGAAGGTCTGACGGTGACCTTTCTCTTCGCCTACCTGCTCTGGGCGAACTGGAAGCTGACGCTGGTGATGGTAGCCATCCTGCCGGTGATCGGGCTGATGGTGGTGACGGCCAGCCGCAAATTCCGCAAGCAGGCGAAGAAGATCCAGGTGGCGATGGGCGACGTGACGCATGTCGCTTCGGAGACCATCCACGGCCATCGCGTGGTGCGCAGTTTCGGCGGCGAGTCCTACGAGCGGCAGCGCTTCCTGGCCTCCAGCCTCAACAACATGGAGCGGCAACTGCGCATGACGCGCACCGGCGCGATCTACACGCCACTCCTGCAATTGCTGATCTTCAGTGCCATGGGCGTGCTGTTCTTCCTGGTGCTGTGGCTGCGCGGCGACTCCTCGCCGGGCGACCTGGTCGCCTACATCACGGCCGCCGGGCTGCTGCCCAAGCCGATCCGCCAGTTGTCGGAAGTCAGCTCGACGATACAGAAGGGCGTCGCGGCGGCGGAAAGCATCTTCCAGCAACTCGATGAAGTACCCGAAGCCGATAGCGGCACGGTGATACGAGAGCGGGTCAACGGAAAAATTGAAGTACGCAATCTGTCCTTCACTTATCCCGACAGCGAGCGACAGGTGCTGGATGACGTCAGCTTCGCCATCGAGTCCGGGCAGATGGTGGCGCTCGTCGGGCGTTCCGGCAGCGGCAAGACCACGCTCGCCAACCTGATTCCGCGCTTCTACCATCACGCCGAAGGGCAGATCCTGATCGACGGCATCGATGTCGAACAGTACACGCTGCGCAACCTGCGCCGCCATGTTGCCGTGGTTACGCAGCACGTGACCCTGTTCAACGACACGGTGGCCAACAATATCGCCTACGGCGACCTCGCCGGCGCGCCGCGTGCCGATGTCGAAAGCGCGGCGGACGCCGCGTTCGCCAGCGAATTCATCGAGCAACTGCCGCAGGGCTTCGACACCCTGGTCGGCGAGAACGGCGTACTGCTCTCCGGCGGCCAGCGCCAGCGCCTGGCGATCGCCCGCGCGCTGCTCAAGGATGCCCCGATCCTGATCCTCGACGAAGCCACCTCGGCGCTCGACACCGAGTCGGAACGCCACATCCAGGCGGCACTCGATCGAGTCATGGCGGGACGCACGACGCTGGTGATCGCGCATCGCCTGAGCACCATCGAAAGGGCCGACGTGATCATGGTGATGGACTCCGGAAAAATCGTCGAGCGCGGCAGCCATGCCGAACTGATCGCCCTGGGCGGCCACTACACGCGCCTGCATGCCATGCAGTTCCAGGAGTCGGCAGGGCCGGATGCCGCGTCACCCTGAGGGCGGCTGTCCGGATTCAGTGATTGATTCGCCAGCGCGCTGCGTCGCTTCGGGAACTATTTTCCGTCAGCGCGCGGCGACTGCGAGCTTGCCGTTCTGCTCGGCCAGGGTCTTCGCCAGCAGCGAAACGCAGGCGTAGACAGCGTCGATCGTCGGCGTCGGCGTCGCGGTGACGCGGCCCAGTTCGCGCACCGAACCCACCAGCGCTTCGATCTCCAGCGGCCGGCCGGATTCGACGTCCTGCAGCATCGAGGTCTTGTGCTTGCCGACGCCTTCGGCGCCGGCGATGCGCTTGTCGAGCGAGATCTTGAACTTGACGCCGAGCTTTTCGGCGACGGCCTGCGCCTCGATCATCATGTTCGCCGCGAGTTCGCGCGTCAGCGGGAACTGGCAGATGTCGACCAGCGTGGCCTGCGTCAGCGCGCTGATCGGATTGAAGCTGAGGTTGCCCCACAGCTTGAGCCAGATTTCGGAACGGATGTCGGTCGCTATCGGCGTTTTGAACCCGGCACGGATCAGCGTCTGCGCCAGCATCTCGAGGCGCGGAGTCTTGGCGCCGTCGAGTTCACCCAGCGTGAAGCGGTTGCCCTCGATGACCTTGATCACGCCCGGCGCCACCAGTTCACAGGCGGGATAGACCACGCCGCCGATGACGCGTTCGACCTCGATGTTGGCGGCGACCGTGCCGTCGGGATCGACCGAGGCCACGGCCTGCCCCTGCCAGGGACAGGCCAGCTTGTGGAAGTACCACCAGGGGATGCCGTTCTGCATCGTCACCACCACGGTGTCCGGGCCGAACAGGCTGCGCATGTCGGGCAGCACGTCTTTCACCTGGTGTGCCTTGAGGGTCAGCAGCACGACGTCCTGCACGCCGGTTTCGGCCATGGTCGCGCCCCTGACGTTCGCCGCGTGGTGCTCGCTGCCGTCTTCTTCGATCAGCCGGAGTCCGTTGGCCCGGATCGCGGCAAGGTTGGGCCCGCGCGCGATGCAGGTCACGTCTTCGCCGGCCAGGGACAGGCGGCCGCCGAGGAAGCCGCCGATGGCGCCGGCACCGACGATGGCGATTTTCATGTTGTTCCCTCCCAAGTGTGGCGTTTGCGAAATAGTAGTTCCATTTGTAGGGCGGACTTCAGCCGGCCCCACGGAACTTCAACATTTTCAAACAGACCACTAGTAGATTGTTCCTAAAAAACGATTACAACAAACCGTTCGGCCTGAGCCGTGAGCCTGTCGAACGGTCGTAGGCCGGCATTGGCGCCGGGCCAGCGGTTCGACAAGCTCACCGCGAACGGTAACCGGTTTGCCGGAATGCGCTACTGGCGCCCCAGATGCGCGGCGGCTTCGCGCCGGCGCAGCATGCTCTTGAGGCCGCCCCACACCGGCACCAGCAGCAGGAAGATGGACAGCGCCATCAGGCTGCCGACCAGCCAGTTGGAATAGAAGATATTCACCGCTCCCTGTGACAGCAGCATCGACTGGCGGAACGAGGATTCCGCCATGTCGCCCAGCACCAGCGCCAGCACCAGCGGAGCCAGAGGATAGCGCAGTTTCTTGAACAGGTAGCCGAGCACGCCGAACACCAGCATCATGATCACGTCGAAGATCGAACTATGCACCGTGTAGGCGCCGATGGCGCAGATGAAGATGATCACCGGTGCGATCACCGGGAAGGGGATGCGCAGGATGGCCGCCCACCAGGGCACGGTAGTCAGCACCACGAAGAGTCCGACGATGTTGCCGAGGTACATCGAGGCGATCAGGCCCCAGACGAAATCCTTCTGCTCGACGAAGAGCAGCGGGCCCGGCTGCAGGCCCCAGATCAACAGGCCGCCGAGCAGCACGGCCGCCGTGGGCGAACCGGGAATGCCCAGCGTCAGCATCGGCAGCAGCGCGCTGGTGCCGGCGGCGTGGGCCGCGGTTTCCGGGGCTATCACGCCCTCGATGTTGCCCTTGCCGAAGGACTCCTTGTCCTTGGCGGCGCGCCGCGCCATGCCATAGCCCATGAAGGAGGCCGGCGTCGCGCCGCCCGGCGTGATGCCCATCCAGCAGCCGATCAGCGTCGAGCGGATGAAGGTGCGCCAGTACTGCAGCAACTCCTTCCAGGTCTGCCAGACGATGCGGAAATTGATCCTGGCCGACTTGCCCTTGAAGGCGAGGCCTTCCTCCATGGTCAGCAGGATCTCGCCGATGCCGAACAGGCCGATCACCGCGATCAGGAAGTCGAAGCCCTTGAGCATTTCGGTGAAGCCGAAGGTCATGCGCAGCTGGCCGGTCACGGTGTCCATGCCGACGGCGGCCAGGGCGAAGCCCAGCATCATCGCGGCCAGCGTCTTCATCGGCGGCTCCTTGCTCATGCCGATGAAGCTGCAGAAGGTCAGCATCTGCACGGCGAAGAATTCGGGCGGGCCGAACTCGAGCGCGAACTTCGCCAGCAGCGGGGCGAGGAAGGTGATCGCCAGCACGGCGAAGAAGGCGCCGACGAAGGACGAGGTGAAGGCGGTCGTCAAAGCCTCGGCGGCACGCCCCTGCTGCGCCATCGGAAAGCCGTCGAAGGTGGTGGCCACCGACCAGGGTTCGCCCGGGATGTTGAACAGGATCGAGGTGATCGCCCCGCCGAACAGCGCGCCCCAGTAGATGCAGGAGAGCATGATGATGGCCGAGGTCGGGTTCATCGAGAAGGTCAGCGGCAGCAGGATCGCCACGCCGTTGGCGCCGCCGAGGCCGGGCAGCACGCCGATCAGGATGCCGAGCAGCAGGCCGACCAGCATGAAGCCGAGGTTGGGCAGCGTCATCGCCACGGCGAAGCCCTGCATCAGGCTGTTGATTTCATCCATCTCGGAGTTTCCCTAGAATCCCAGCCAGGCTTCGATCGGGCCCTTGGCCAGCGGCACCAGGAACCAGCGTTCGAAAACCAGGAAGAAGGTCAGGGGCACGCCCAGCGCGGTCAGCACCGTCGCCACCCAGCCGAAATCGCCGTGGCGCTGCATGAAGTAGCCGATCAGCAGCGCGCCGGGAAAGTAGATGCCGAGGAAGGGCACGGCGACGATGAACACCGTGGTCGGCAGCAGCATTGCGCCGACGTCGCGCAGCTCGCTCCATTGCGCGAACAGCGCGGTTTCGCGGCTCCAGCCGCGCAGGGTGCGCAGCAGCGTCCAGCCCGAGGAGAAGCTCAGCAGCAGCCCGATGAAGAAGGGGAAGTAGCCGGCCTTGCGGGCCGTCGTCGGCCCATTCGATGCCGACGCGCAGGCTGTCCACTATCACGATGATGCCGGCGGCGAGGAGCAGCGCGGCCACTCCCGCCTCCGGGATGCGCCGGTTGAGGCCGGCCCCCTGTTCCCGATCCGACACGGCTTACTTGGCGATGAAGCCGGCGTTCTTCATCAGCACGATGTGCTGGGCCTCGGCCTTGGCCACCCAGTCGGCATACTCCTTGCCGCTCATGAAGGTCTGGTTGAAGGCGCCCTTCTCCATGAACTCCTTCCACTCCGGCAGCTCGCGCACCTTCTTGAACAGGTCGACGTAGTAGGCGACCTGGTCGGGTGTCGCGCCCGGCGTCATGAAGATGCCGCGCAGCATCAGGTACTCGGCGTCGATGCCGGCCGATCTGCAGGTCGGAATGTCGGCCCAGGACTGGGTCGCGGTGACCTTGTTCTTGTAGGGCATGGGCTTGGCATCCATCACGCACAGGGCGCGCAGCTTGCCCGAGCGCCAGTGCGCCTCGGCCTCGATCGGGTTGTTCACCGTCGAGTCGACGTGCTTGCCGACCAGCTGCACGGCGACGTCGCCGCCGCCCTTGAAGGGCACGTAGGTGATCTTCTTGCCGGCCGCCTTCTCGATCAGCACGGTGATGATCTGGTCTTCCTGCTTGGCGCCGGTGCCGGCCATCTTGTACTTGTTGTCGGTGCCGGCCTTGATCGCGGCGACGTAATCCTTGGCGGTCTTGTGCGGCGATTCGGCATTGACCCAGAGCACGAACTCGTCGAGTGCCAGCATCGCGACCGGCGTCAGGTCGCGCCAGTTGAAGGGCACGGCGGTGGCCAGCGGCGTGGTGAACAGGTTGGACAGGGTGATGATGATCTTGTGCGGGTTGCCGGTCGCGCCCTTGACTTCGAGGAAGCCCTCGGCGCCGGCGCCGCCCGACTTGTTGACCACCACGATGGGCTGCTTCATCAGCTTGTGCTTGGTCACGATGCCCTGGATGAAGCGCGCCATCTGGTCGGCGCCGCCGCCGGTGCCGGCGGGGACGACGAACTCGACGGGCTTGGTGGGCTCCCAGGCGTGGGCAAGCGGGGCCGCGCAAAGCGCGGAAATGGCGCCGATGGCGGCGGCGATCCTGGTCAGTTTCATGGTCTTCTCCTTGGGGGTATGACTTTGGTCAGTGTGGTCGCGAGGCGGCCGGTCGCCGCCCCGCAAAAAATCAGGAATCAGGCGAGGCCCAGCTTCTGCGCCAGGCCGATGCGTTGCAGCTTGCCGGTGGCGCCCTTGGGAATCTCGGGCAGGATCAGGACTTTCTTCGGCACCTTGAAATCGGCGACGCGGGTGGCGACGAAAGCCTGGATGTCCTTTTCCGTGGCGGTCGCGCCTTCCTTCAGCACCACGGCGGCGCCGACCTCCTCGCCCAGCTTCGGGTGCGGCACGGCGAAGCAGACCACCTGCGAAACGGCGGGGTGGTCCATGATGACTTCATCGATTTCGCGCGGCGAGATCTTCTCGCCGCCGCGGTTGATGATTTCCTTGAGGCGCCCGGTCAGCGAGACATAGCCCTCGGCATCCTTGACGCCCTGGTCGCCGGTGCGGAACCAGCCGTTGCTGAAGCCCTCGGCATTGGCCTTGGGATTGTTCTCGTAGCCGGTGGTGACGTTGGCGCCGCGGATCACGATCTCGCCCACGGTGTCCGGCGCCAGGATGTTGCCGGCCTCGTCCATGATCTGCACTTCCGGGCCGGCGGCGAGGCCGACCGAGCCGGGCTTGCGCGTCGCCGGCGGCAGCGGGTTGCTGGCCATCTGGTGGGTGGCTTCGGTCATGCCGTAGGCCTCGATCAGCGGCGCCTTGAACACCGCTTCGAGTTCGGTGATGACTTGCGGCGGAATCGACGAGGACGAGGAGCGCAGGAAGCGCAGCGGGTTCTTCTCGATGATTTCCTTGTTGCGCGGCGCGCGCGTCAGGATCGCCTGGTGCATGGTCGGCACGGCGGTGTACCAGGTCGGGTGGCACTCGTCCATCCAGCCGAAGAACTTCAGGGCATCGAAGCCCGGCGAGCAGAACACTTCGGAGCCGGCCGAGATCGGCGCCAGCACGCCGGCGATGAGGCCGTGGATGTGGAACAGCGGCATGATGTTGAGGCCGCGATCCTTCGGCGTGAAGGCCAGCGTGCGGCGGATGTTGTCGGCCGAGGCGCAGAGGTTCTTCTGCGACAGCGGCACGATCTTGGGCCGCGAGGTGGTGCCCGAGGTGTGCAGCACCATGGCCACGTCGTCGGGTCGGGCGAAGCCGCCGTTGGCCGCAGGTGTGGCCGGGCTTGCCGTCACGCCCGCCGTGGCTTCGAGCGTGAAGCTGCCGGCGCCGGCGTTCGCGTCCGGCACCAGTTCGACGATGGGCACGCCGAGTTTTTTGGCCGCGGCACGGGCAGGCGTATCGACGCCGCGCATGGCGATCAGCAGCTTGGCATTCAGGTCGCCGATATAGAACTCGAATTCCTCTTCCCGGTAGGCCGGGTTCAGTGGCGCCGAGGCGGTGCCGCTGGCGACGGCGAGAAAGCAGGCCGCCATTTCCGGGCCGTTGGGCAGCACGATGGCGACGCGATCATTGCGGCCGGCGCCCAGCGCGTTGAGGCTGGCGACGGTGCGGGCGATCAGCGCGCGCAGTTCTGCATGGGAGAGCGGCTTGCGCGCGGGTGCGCCGATGGCGGCCGTAGCATCGGCTCCGGTAGACAGCAGTGCTTCGAGGGTGGGGGTGTCGGACATGGGTTTTCTCTGTGACCTTGGGTTGTCAGTCTTCTATAAGACTTTGCGAAAGACTGGATTGTGCCGTGCAATTGCCTTGTTGCCCCGCCCGACCGACAATAAATTTTATGATCCGGGGGCGGATAAATTTAATCCGGATATCGGGGTATCAGCGCATCAGGCGATACAGCATCTGCAGCGCCAGCAGCGCCAGGAAAACGCCGAAGCCGCGCTTGAGCTGCTTGACCGGCAGTGCATGCGCAGTGCGCGCGCCCAGCGGCGCGACGAGCATGCTTACCGCGACCACGCCGACCAGGGCGGGCAGGTAGATGTAGCCGAAAGACCAGGGCGGCAGGCCGACGGCATCGTAGCCGCTGGCGATGAAGCCGACCGCGCCGGCCACCGCGATCGGAAAGCCGAGCGCCGCCGAGGTGCCGACCGCCCGGTGGATGCTCACGTTGCAAAACACCATGAAGGGAATCGTGAGGAATCCGCCGCCGGCGGCGACCAGGCTGGAGACGATGCCGATCCCGGAGCCGATCGCCAGCATTCCCGCGTTGCCCGGCAGCTGGCGCGAAGGCTTGGGCTTGCGGTCGATCAGCATGCTGGCCGAGGCGTAGAAGACGATGGCCGTGAATATCACGGCGAGCGGTCGCGTCGGGATTGCCGCGGCGATGAAGGAACCGCCGAAGGTTCCGGCCATCAGGCCGGGGGCGAAGACCTTGACGATGTCCCAGCGCACCGCACCGTGCTGGTGATGGGCGCGCATGCTGGATATCGAGGTGAGCACGATGGTTGCCATCGAGGTGCCCAGCGCCAGGTGCAGGACATGCTGCAGCGGAAAGTCCTGCGCCGTAAACAGCAGCAGCAGCAGCGGCACGATGGTCAGCCCGCCACCGACGCCGAACAGGCCGGCGAAGAAGCCGGCGAGGGCGCCGAGCAGCGGATAGCCCAGCCACCAGAGGCTCACTTCGCGGCTTTCCCGATCAGCTTTCCGGTGATGAACTTCCATTCCGCCGGGTCGACCGGCGTGATCGAAAGGCGGTTGCCACGCTGCAGGGCGCGCATGTGGGCCAGCTCCGGATGGGCGCGCAGTTCGTCGAGGCCGACCAGGCGCGTCTTCTTCACCACGCGCACATCGACATTGACCCAGCGCGGATTTTCCGGCGTCGACTTCGGATCGAAGTAGGGGCTTTGCGGATCGAACTGGGTGCGGTCGGGGTAGGCGAGTTGCGACACTTCGGCCAGCCCGGCGATGCCGGGTTCCGCGCATGACGAATGGTAGAACAGCACGCCGTCGCCGACCTTCATCTGGTCGCGCATGAAGTTGCGCGCCTGGTAGTTGCGCACCCCCCACCAGTCGACGGTTTGCTGCGGCATCGCCAGTACGTCGTCGATGCCGACGACGCCGGGTTCCGTCTTCATCAGCCAGTAGCGTGTCATTTCGTCCGTCCGATCCCGCCAGGGGATGCCGCCCCCACGTCCTGCGGGGACACAAAAGAAGAGGGCGCGGTTTCTTCCGCGCCCTGCTGATCAGTTCCCCCGCGAGTGCCGTTTGGCCGGCATCCTGAACCTGGGTTCAGAGAGGCCACTTTCCTGCCGCATCAGGTTCGCTCACCGGGAGCGATCACAACAGCGGCGTCTTTGGGCTGCGGCCGGTGCCAATGGATATTGGTTCAAGGAATCTATGGCCTTGGCGAACACCGCAGGGGAAACCCCGGGAAGCCAGGCAACTCATTTGCGAATCCGGTGCGGGCGCTTTCTAGAACAACTGTTCGTGCTGCGCCAGCGATTCGTCGAGCTTGGCTTCGATGGAATTTATTCTACGCTGAACCGATTCGCTTTCAAGTGCCATGGCAACATTTGCCGGAGTATTTTTTGCGGCCAGCAATTCGTGGGCCAGATTCAAGGCCACCATCACCGCGACACGTTCGCCGCTGCCGCGCGCGCTGTTGGGTGCGCCGGTGGGCGCCTTGTCGCCGGCTTCCTTCAATTTGCCGTCGAGAAAGGCCACCGCAGCCTGCAGCGCCTCGCGCTCGGCCGGCTCGCAGGCAACGCGATACCCCTTGCCCAGCAGCGTGACTTCAAGGGTTTTTTTCATTCGTCGGGCAACCGCGCCATCAGGCCCTCGAGGCGCTCTCGCGCGATGTCGATCTTCTTCGCCAGCGCCGCCTTTTCCGCCTCGAGGCCGGCGACGTGGGCGCGCAGGGCCTGATTCTCGCCGCGCAGGCTGGCGCAGACGGCCACTATCTGTTCGACCTTGTGCTCAAGGGGATCGAGGGAAATGCTCATGGGGGCAAGTTTCGTGGAAAAGTGTAATCAGGTCAAGCAACAAGCTTCCGAACTGAATGTGCTTTAACAGCCGCCGTGGGGAATTTGCCCCGATCCGGCCCGCGCAGTAGATTTATTCATAAGCTCTCAGTGTGCCGCGTCCCAGTTGGCGCCCACTCCGACTTCCACCAGCAGCGGCACCTTGAGTGTTGCGACACCGCCCATCAGCTTCGGCAATGCTGCGCGCACCTGTTCAAGCTCTTCCCCGGGGACTTCCAGCACCAGTTCGTCATGCACCTGCAGGATCAGCAGGGACTGCAGCTTTTGTGCATCGAGCCAGTCCTGCACGGCCAGCATGGCGCGCTTGATCAGGTCGGCGGCGGTGCCCTGCATCGGCGCGTTGATCGCGGCGCGCTCGGCGCCCTGGCGCCGGCCGGCGTTCGACGACTTGATCTCCGGCAGCCACAGGCGGCGGCCGAATACGGTTTCGACATAGCCCTTGTCGCGGGCACCGGCGCGGGTCTCCTCCATGTAGCGGGCCACACCCGGATAGCGGGCAAAGTAGCGGTCCATGTAGGCCGTGGCGGCCGTGCGGTCGACGCCGATCTGCTTGGCCAGGCCGAAGGCGCTCATGCCGTAGATCAGGCCGAAGTTGATCGCCTTGGCCGCGCGCCGCTGTTCGTTGCTGACCTCGATCGGCGTCAGGCCGAAGACCTCCGCAGCGGTGGCGCGATGCACGTCCTCGCCCTGGGCGAAGGCTTCCAGCAATCGCGGATCGTCCGAGAGGTGGGCCATGATGCGCAGCTCGATCTGCGAATAGTCGGCGCTGACGATACGGCGATCTGCCGGGGCGACGAAGGCGGAGCGGATGCGGCGGCCCTCCGCGGTGCGGATCGGGATGTTCTGCAGGTTGGGGTCGGACGATGCCAGCCGCCCGGTGACGGCCACGGCCTGGGCGAAGCTGGTGTGCACGCGGCCGGTGGCCGGGTTGATCATCTTCGGCAGCTTGTCGGTGTAGGTGTTCTTCAGCTTCGCCAGGCTGCGGTGTTCGAGGATCTTCTTCGGCAGCGGATAGTCCTCGGCCAGTTTTTCCAGCACCTCCTCGTCGGTCGAGGGCCCGCCCGAAGGCGTCTTCTTCACCACCGGCAGGCCCTGCCGGTTGAACAGGATTTCGGCCAGCTGCTTCGGCGAATTCAGGTTGAAGGGCTGGCCGGCCAGTTGCTGCGCCGCGGCCTCCAGCGCCATGATCTTGCGTCCGAGCTCGTCGCTCTGCTGCGCCAGGGCGGCGGCATCGATCAGCACGCCATTGCGTTCGATCCTGAACAGCACTTCCGCGACCGGCAGTTCGAGGTCGCGGTAAAGGCTTTCCAGTTCCGGCTCGGCGGCAAGCTGCGGGCGCAGCACCTGATGCACGCGCAGCGTGACGTCGGCATCTTCGGCGGCGTATTCGGCGGCACGGGCGACATCGACCTGGGCGAAGGAGATGCGGCTGGCGCCCTTGCCGGTGACGGCGTCGTAGCTGATCGTGGCCAGGCCGCAATGCCGCGCCGCCAGCGCACCGAGATCGTGGGCCTTGTCGGATTCCAGCACATAGGACTGCAGCAGCGTGTCCTCGACGATGCCGCGCAGGCACACGCCGTGGTTGGCGAAGACGTGGCGGTCGTACTTGAGGTGCTGGCCGAGCTTGCCGCGATGTTCGGATTCCAGCCAGGGCCTGAGCTTTGCCAGCGTCTCCGCCAGCGGCAGCTGGGTCGGCGCGCCGGCATAGCTGTGGCCGAGCGGCAGGTAGGCGGCATGCACTGTTTCGCCGTCGGCGATGGCGAAGGAAATCCCAACCAGTTGCGCCTGCATCGGGTCGAGGCCGGTGGTTTCGGTATCGAGCGAAACCAGCGCGGCGGCAGTCGAGGCGCGCCAGCCAGGCGTCGAGCTGCGCCGCTGCGAGGATGCACTCGTAGGTGCTGCGGTCGGGTTCGACCGCGGGCGCCGCCGCAATAGTCGGCGCCGGCGGTACGGCGCTGCGGGTGCGGGGCGGCGCCGGCTCCCCGTTCAATTCGCGCAGCCAGCCCTTGAATTCCAGTCGCGTGTATAGCTCGGTCAGTTTCGCCGAATCCGGCATTTGCGGTGCGAGATCGGTCACCGCCAGCGGCAGCGGCAAGTCGCACACCACCGTGACCAGCTTGACGCCCAGCGGCAGGAAATCGAGGTGCTGGCGCAGGTTCTCGCCGACCGCGCCGCCGATCTCGCCGGCGTGGGCGACGATGGCATCGAGCGAGCCCCAGGCGTCGAGCCATTTCACGGCGGTCTTCGGCCCAACCTTGGGTACGCCGGGGATGCCGTCCGCGGTGTCGCCCACCAGCGCCAGGTAATCGACGATGCGTTCCGGCGGCACGCCGAACTTGGCCTTGACGCCGGCCTCGTCGAGCACTTCGTTGCTCATGGTATTGACCAGCCTGACGCGCGGATTGACCAGTTGCGTGAGGTCCTTGTCGCCGGTGGAAATCACGCAGTCGATGCCGGCCTCCGTCGCCTGTCGCGACAGGGTGCCGATCACGTCGTCGGCCTCGACGCCGTCGACCATCAGCAGCGGCCAGCCGGCGGCGCGGATGCATTCGTGCAGTGGCGCGATCTGGGCCGCGAGATCTTCGGGCATCGAGGGGCGGTGCGCCTTGTACTCGGGATACCAGTCGTCGCGAAAGGTCTTGCCCTTGGCATCGAACACCACGGCGCGATAATCTGACTTATAGTCGGCTTCGAGCACGCGCAGCATCGACAGCACGCCGCGGATCGCGCCCGTGGGTTCGCCGGCGGCATTGCGCAGATCGGGCAGGGCGTGGAATGCGCGGTAAAGGTAGGACGAGCCGTCGACGAGCAGAAGCGTGGGCATGGAGGAGCACTACGGAATGAATGAGAAAGACAAAATATCCAAAAGCATGGTGAAGGGAGCGAAGGTCTTTGACGCGGCTCCTGCCCGGCAGACCGCGACCAGCGCCCGCGAAGCCTGGCGGGTCTTTGGCATTATGTCAGAGTTCGTCGAGGCGACCGAGCGTCTGGCCGCGGTGCGTCCGGCGGTGTCGATCTTCGGCAGCGCGCGCATCGCGCGGGATTCCAGTTCCTACCTCCTCACCGAAAAAATCGCCCGGCAGCTTTCGGATGCAGGGTTTTCGGTGGTCTCCGGCGGCGGCCCCGGCGTCATGGAAGCGGCCAACAAGGGCGCCTTCGAAGGCAAGAGCATGTCGATCGGGCTCAACATCCAGCTGCCGCACGAGCAGAAGATCAATCACTACCAGGACATCTCGCAGAGCTTCCGCCACTTCTTCGCCCGCAAGTACATGTTCGTCAAGGTGGCCGCGGCCTATGTGGTGATGCCCGGCGGCTTCGGCACCCTCGACGAACTGCTGGAGGCCCTGACCCTGATCCAGACCGGCAAGACCCCGCGCATTCCGCTGATCCTGGTCGGTACCGATTTCTGGGCCGGCATGCTCGACTGGTTCCGCGAGCGGCTGGTGACGGAGGGCATGATCAACGCCGAAGACATCGACCTGCTGCAGGTCATCGACGAACCGGAGCGCGTGGTGGCGGCGATTTTCGACCATTACGAGACGCGGGGCTTCGGCCCTTTGCCGGAAGAGCACGAATTGCTGCTTAACCTTTGATAAACTAGCCGCAATTCCTGAAGGACACACCATGCGCCGCACGATCCTTATTCTGTTTTCCGCCCTTGCGCTGAATGTTGCCGCGCAGAATCCGCCGCCGAAGCTGGAGCCCATCCCCGAGCCGCCCCCGCCGCCGGCAGGCAGCCTGAACGAGGAACTGGAGCCGCAGGTCACCATCACCCGGCGCGGCGAAGACAAGGTCGAGGAATACCGCTTGAGCGGCAAGCTCTACATGCTCAGGGTCACCCCGCCGCACGGCGTGCCTTACTTCCTGGTCGACAACACGGGCGACGGCACCTGGGTGCGTCAGCCCGGATCGCTCCATTCCGGCGTGCGCGTGCCGATGTGGGTGATTGGCACGTTCTAGGACGTGGCAGTCGCAAGCCTCTCTCGACGCAGAGGGCGCGCAGACGCAGAGGGCGCAGAGGAACCCGATGTTTTTCATGAAAGACGTTTTCTCCGCGCCTCTGCGGCCTCTGCGTTGAAAGCGGGAGGGGTGCGTATTCCGCTGGATGTCGCCCGCTACGGGCAGGTCTTCACCCCGCCCGAAATCGTTGCGCGCATGCTGGCCCTGCGCCGCAACGTCGGTCGCGTGCTCGATCCGGCCTGCGGCGACGGCGCGTTTTCGGCGCGGCTGCCGGACTGCGTGGCGATCGAGCTCGATGCCGCCCATTGCCCGCAGGCGGCGCTCAACATCGATTTCTTCGCCTATCCCGAGCGCGAGACAGTTCGCCACCGTGATCGGCAATCCGCCCTACGTCAAGGCGCGCGACATCCTGCCGGAAACCGCAGTGCGCCTCGGCTCCAGCCTGCTCGACGGCCACGCCAACCTCTACCTGCATTTCATCGAGAAGTGCGTGCGCCACCTGCAGCCGGGCGGCGAACTGATCCTCATCACGCCGCGCGACTTCCTCAAGGCCACCGGCGCCGGCGCGGCTCAACACCTGGCTGTTCGATCAGGGCACCATCACCGATTTCGAGGATCTCGGCGACGCGAAGGTCTTCGCCGGCGCCGCGCCCAACTGCGCCATCTGGCGCTTCGAGAAAGGCAACGCCAGCCATCGCCTGCACGACGGGCGGCGCATGGCGCTCGTCCGGCGGCCAGCTGATGTTTACCCGCGGCATCTACAGCCTGCCGCTGGCCAGCGTGTTTGCCGTCAAGGTCGGTGCGGTCTCCGGCGCCGACGAGATTTTCAGCAACGAAGAACTCGCCAACGCCGATTTCGTCTGCTCCAAAACCGCGCAGACCGGCGCCACGCGGCGCATGATCTATCTCGATCGCGAAGGCCCGCTGCCGTATCTGGAACAATTCAAGGAGCGCCTGCTGGCGCGCCGCGTCACCCGCTTCGACGAATCCAACTGGTGGAAGTGGGGCCGCCGCCATCACGTGTCCGACGCGCCGCGCATCTACGTCAATCAGCAAGACGCGCAACCCCGCGCCCTTCTTCCTGCATCCCTGCAACAACTACGACGGCGCCGTGCTGGCGCTGTTTCCGCATCGCACGACGATGAAAGCGGCCGACCTCGCAGCGCCTGACCGCGATGCTCAACGACGTCGACTGGCACGAACTCGGCTTCGTCTGCGACGGCCGCTTCCTGTTCTCCCAGCGCAGCCTGGAGCAGGCCCTGCTGCCCGAAGGGCTTTGCCGAATTTGCGGTCAAGGGTCTGGTGTAAGCATTAATCCATGGTTCCCCACCTCACCACCGCACTCACCGGCCCGCTGCTCGAACTCGAACGGCGCATCCTCGACAACGACACCACGGTCGAGCGCTGGCTGCGCACGCAGTGGCTGGAGCACACGCCGCCGTTCTACAGCTCGGTCGACCTGCGCAACGCCGGCTTCAAGCTGGCGCCGGTCGACACCAACCTGTTCCCCGGCGGCTTCAACAACCTGAATCCGGCCTTCCTGCCGCTGTGCGTGCAGGCGGCGATGTCGGCCATCGAAAAGATCTGCCCCGAGGCGCAGCAACCTGCTGCTGATGCCGGAGAACCACACGCGCAACCAGTTCTACCTGATGAACGTGGCGCGCCTGGCCTCCATCCTGCATCACACCGGCCTCAACGTGCGCATCGGCAGCCTGCTGCCGGAGATCACCGAGCCGACCACGCTCGACCTGCCCGACGGCCAGAAGCTGGTGCTGGAACCGCTGAAGCGCATCGGCAGCGACGGCCGCCGGCTCGGGCTGGAAGGCTTCGATCCCTGCGCCGTGCTGCTCAACAACGACCTCTCCGGCGGCGTGCCGGAGATGCTCGCAGAACATCAACGAGCAGTTCGTCATCCCGCCGCTGTGGGCCGGCTGGCACGTGCGCCGCAAGTCGCGTGCATTTCGCCGCCTACCAGGATGTCGGCGATCGAGCTTCGCCGGCGAGATCGGCATCGACCCCTGGCTGATCAATCCCGAGTTCGAAGTCTGCGGCAAGATCAATTTCCACGAGCGCGCCGGCGAGGAATGCCTCGCCGCCAACGTCGACACGCTGCTCTACCGCATGCGCGCCAAGTACAAGGAATACGGCATCGAGTCGCGAGCCCTTCGTCATCGTCAAGGCCGACGCCGGCACCTACGGCATGGGCATCATGACGGTGAAGGACGCCAGCGAAGTGAAGAACCTCAACCGCAAGCAGCGCAACAAGATGGCGGTGGTCAAGGAAGGCATGGCGGTCACCGAGGTCATCATCCAGGAAGGCGTGCCGACCTTCGAGCGCGTCGACGAAGGCACCGCCGAGCCGGTGGTCTACATGATCGACCGCTACGTCGTCGGCGGCTTCTACCGCGTCAATACCGGCGCGCGGCATCGACGAGAACCTCAACGCCCCGGGCATGACCTTCAAGCCGCTGGCCTTCGACACCGGCTGCACGCTGCCCGACACCCGGCTCGGCCCCGACGCGCCGCCCAACCGCTTCTATGCCTATGGCGTGGTGGCGCGGCTGGCCATGCTGGCGGCGTCCGCTCGAACTCGAACGCGCCGCGCCGCAGGAGTAGTCTCTTATGGCTGAACCCGTTACATTTCGTGTGCAGAATTCAAGATCTTCACCACCAAGACACCAAGGGCACAAAGATGCACCAAGAGAGTCGAAGGCGTGTGGTATCCGGTTTTCCTTTGTGCCCCTTGGTGTTCTTGGTGTCTTGGTGGTGAACGCTTTTCGGTTTTCGAGGCTTAGCCCATGAAGCTTGCGTTCATCCTCGATCCGCTGGAAAGCCTCAAGGCCTACAAGGATTCGAGCGTCGCGATGATGCGCGTGTGCGGCGAAGCGCGGCCACGAGGTCTGGGCCATCCAGCGCACGGCGCTGACCTGGCGCGACGCGCGTGTCGCCGCGCGCGCGCAGCAACTGAAAGTCGGCGCCGACGACACGGCGTGGTTTGCTGTTGCTGACGAAATCCGTGCTGCCGCTGACGGCCTTCGACGCCGTGCTGATGCGCCAGGATCCGCCCTTCGATTTCGAATACGTCGCCGCCACCTGGCTGCTGGAGCGCGCCGAGGCCGAGGGCGCGCGCATCTGGAACAAGCCGCGCGCGATCCGCGACCATTCCGAAAAGCTCGCCATCACCGAGTTCCCGCAGTTCACGCCCGACCACGCTGATCGCCCGCGATCCGGACGACATCCACGCCTTCATCGACGAACTCGGCGACGTCATCCTCAAGCCGCTCGACGGCATGGGCGGCAGCAGCATCTTCCGCGTCCTGAAGGACGACCCCAACCGCAATGTCATCGTCGAAACCCTGACCGCTTTCGGCGCGCGCAGCATCATGGCGCAGCGCTACCTGCCGGCCATCACGCAGGGCGACAAGCGCATCCTGCTGATCGCCGGCGAACCCGTGCCCTACTGCCTGGCACGCATCCCGAAGCCCGGCGAGATCGCGCGGCAACCTCGCCGCCGGCGGCAAGGGCGTGGCGCGGCCGCTGCTCGGTCGCGACCGCGAAATCGCCGAGGCGCTGGCGCCGATCTCTATGGGCGCGCGGCCTGCTGATCGTCGGCCTCGACGTGATCGGCGACTGCCTCACCGAGATCAACGTCACCAGCCCCACCTGCTTCGTCGAGATCACGCAGCAGACGCGCTTCGACGTCGCGGCGATGCTGGTCGACGCCCTGGAGAGGGAGTGCGGCAACTCCTGAGCCTGCTGGTCGCGGCGTGGCTGCTCGCGGCCTGCGGGCCGTCCGAGCCGTGGCGGCAGGAATCCTATGTCTTCGGCACCCGCGTCGAACTCGCCGATCGCCGGCGCGCCGGAAGCGCAGGCGCGCGCCGCAGGCAATCGCGTGCTGCGGGAGTTCGACCGGCTGCATCGCACTTACCATGCCTGGCAGCCTTCCGAGCTCTCCGCGCTGAACGAGGCCATCGCCGCGGCCGTTCGCACGAGGTCACGGCGGAGTTCGCCGGCTACATCCGCGAGGCGCAGGCCGTCGCCGCTGCCGGCGACCACCTGTTCGACCCGGGCATCGGCCGCCTGATCGCGCTCTGGGGCTTCCACACCGACGACATCCAGCCGCGCCTGCCCGATGCCGTCGCCGTCAACGCGCTGCTGGCGCAGCATCCGTCCATTGCCGACCTGTCGGTGAGCGAGGGCCATGTCCGAGCCGCGAAGCGGCGAACCAGGCGCCCTCCGCAGGGGGCGAGCGCGCAACAGCCGAGCACCGTAGCTGCTCGACTTCGGCGGCTACCTGAAAGGCGTCGCGCTCGACCGCGCCGCCGCGTCGCTGAAACAGGATGGCATCGCCAATGCGCTGATCAACATCGGCGGCAACGTCATGGCGCTGGGCACGCGGACGGCAAGCCGGCGGCACGGCCTGGCGCATCGGCATCCAGCATCCGCGGCCGCAGGGCGTGGCGGCGCGCCGCTGGCCACGCTGGAACTGCGTGACGGCGAGGCCATCGGCACCTCGGGCGACTACCACCGCTATTTCGAAGCTGGCGGGCGCCGCTACTGCCATCTGCTCGATCCGCGCAGCGGCTTTCCGGCGCAAGGCACGCAGGCCGTGACGGTGCTGATCGCGCCGGGCCCGGGAGCCGGCATGCGTTCCGACGCCCTGTCCAAGCCCGTCTTCATCGCCGGCGCGGAATGGCGCGCGATGGCGCAAAGGCTCGGCCTTGCGGCAGTGCTGAAAGTCGGCGCCGACGGCACGGTGAGCGTGACGCCGGCGATGCAGGCGCGGGTCAAGATCGAAGTTCCCGGCCTCAAGCCGGAGGTGGCGCCATGAGCGACGATCCGGAAATTCAGCGCGCGGTGCGGCGCACCGTCGGCATCGCAGCCCTGCGCCGCATCCGTCGCATCGTCGATGCCGACAACGAACTCGAAGCCGGCAAGCAGCGTTGGGCGCGGCGTCTGGCCATCGCCTTCCTGCTGGCGGCCGTGCCGGTTCTGGCCTGGATGCTGATCCGATAGAATGGCGACATGATCGGACTCTTTCTCCTCACCCACAGCACCTACGGCGAAGCGCTGATCCAGTGCGCCTGCCATGTGCTCAACAAGCGGCCGCCTGCAGATCGCCCAGCTTGGTGTCGCGGCGCAGGACGATCCGCTGGACGCCCTGCCGCTGGCGCGCGACATGCTGAAGCTGGTCGATACCGGACGCGGCGTGCTGATCCTGACCGACATCTATGGCGCCACGCCGTCCAACCTGGCCCTGAAGCTGCTCGAACCGGGGCGCATCGAAGGCATCGCCGGCGTCAACCTGCCGATGCTGCTGCGCGCCCTCGCCTACCGCGACAAGGACATGGAAACCCTGGTCACCCGGGCCGTGGCCGGCGGTCGCGACGGCGTGCTCAACATGCTGAAGCACTGACGGCGGAGGCGCCTGCCGAACATGCCGCGCGTCGAAGTCGAAATCGTCAACAAGCTGGGCCTGCATGCCCGCGCCTCGGCCAAGCTGACCCAGCTCGCCGGCTCCTTTCCCTGCGAGGTCTGGATGGAGCGCGGCAGCCGCCGCATCAACGCCAAGAGCATCATGGGCGTGATGATGCTGGCCGCCGGCAAGGGCGCGACCGTGATCATCGATACCGAGGGCGAACGCGCCGACGAAGCCATGCAGGCGCTGCTCAAGCTCATCGCCGACAAGTTCGGCGAAGAGCGAATGACTTTTCAGCCTCCATGGCCTGGCGGTCTCCAGCGGCATCGCCATCGGCCGTGCGCACCTGGTTTCGCATGCGACGCTGGAGGTTGCCCACTACCAGTTGCGCGAACGCGACGTGGCGGGCGAACTGGCGCGCTTCGACAAGGCCGTGGCCACCGCCGGCGCCGAACTCGACGCCCTGCGCGCACGAGGCCAGCGTGCCCGGCGCCCCGGCCGAGCTGTCCGCCTTCGTCGATCTGCACGCCATGATCCTCGCCGATCCGGCCCTGACCGACGGCGTGCGCGAGCTGATCCGCGAGCGCCGCTGCAACGCCGAGTGGGCGCTGGTGCAGCAGATGCAGCTGGTGGTCGACCAGTTCGACGAAATCGAGGACGCCTACCTGCGCGAGCGCAAGCAGGACATCGTGCAGGTGGTCGAGCGCGTGCTCAAGGTCTTGCAGGGCAAGCAGCGCAAGCTGGCGAAGCGCAAGGCGAGCGCGGCGAGCATGGCGGACGACGATCTGATCGTCGTCGCCCACGACCTTTCGCCCGGCCGACACCATCCAGTTCAAGACCCTGAAGATCGGCGGCTTCGTCACCGATCTGGGCGGCGCCACCTCGCATACCGCCATCGTCGCACGCAGCCTGGCCATCCCGGCGGTGGTCGGCCTGCAGCATGCCCGTCCGCTGATCCGCGACGACGACCTGCTGATCGTCGACGGCACGCGCGGCGTGCTGATCGTCGAGCCCGACGCGGGCGTGCTGGAGGAATACCGGCTGCAGCAAGAGCCGAACTCGAACTCGAGCGCGCCAAGCTCAAGCGCCTGGTAACCGGCCGGCCGCGCACGCTCGACGGCGAGGATGTCGAGCTCTACGCCAACATCGAGCTGCCGCAGGACGCCGGGCAGGTGAAGGAGGTCGACGCCGACGGCGTCGGCCTGTTCCGCACCGAATTCCTGTTCATGAACCGCGACGAACTGCCCGACGAAGACGAGCAGTTCGAGGCCTACCGCAGCGTGGTCAAGGCGCTGGCCGGCAAGCCGGTCACCATCCGCACCCTGGACATCGGCGCCGACAAGGAGGCCCGCGCGCTGCGCAATCGCGCCGGCAATCGCGCCGAGCCCAACCCGGCGCTGGGCCTGCGCGCGATCCGCTTCTGCCTGGCCGAGCCGCAGCTGTTCCTGACGCAGTTGCGGGCCATCCTGCGCGCCTCGCACTACGGCAAGGTGCGCCTTCTGATTCCGATGCTGGCGCATGCCCACGAGATCGAGCAGACCCTGAGCCTCATCGAGCTGGCCAAGGCGCCAGCTGCGCGAGTCGCGGCAAAAGTTCGACGAGATCGAGGTCGGCGGCATGATCGAAATTCCCGCCGCGGCGCTGGCGCTCGGGCCCTTCCTGCGCCGCCTGGATTTCCTGTCGATCGGCACCAACGATCTGATCCAGTACACGCTGGCGATCGATCGCACCGACGACGCCGTGGCCCATCTCTACGATCCCCTGCATCCGGCCGTGCTCAGGCTGATTTCACAGACCATCCAGAGCGCGCAGCGGGTGGGCATGCCGGTGGCGGTATGCGGCGAAATGGCCGGCGACCCGAAGCATGACGCGGCTGCTGATCGGCATGGGCCTGCGCCAGTTTTCCATGCATCCGGCGCAACTGCTCGAAGTCAAGCAGCAGGTCATGATGTCCGACGCGGCGCAGCTCGCCGTGCGCGTTGCCAAGCTCCTGAAGTCCGACGAGCCCGACAAAATCAGCGAACAACTGGATAAACTCTGATTCATGTCAGCAGGCGTCGGCCCCGTCAAAGCGCAGCGCGCGCACTTCGATCAGCCCCTCCAACTCAGGGGCGGCGGCGTGCTGCCGGCCTTCGACCTGGTGTACGAAACCTACGGCACGCTCAACGCCGCAAAATCCAACGCCATCCTGGTCTGCCATGCGCTGTCCGGACATCATCATGTCGCCGGGTACACGGCGGACGAATCTGGCAAACCCACGGCCAACGTCGGCTGGTGGGACAACATCATCGGCCCCGGCCGGCCGCTCGACACGCGACCGCTTCTTCATCGTCGGCGTAAACAACCTCGGCGGCTGCCATGGCTCCACCGGGCCGGCAATCGATCAACCCCGCCAGCGGCAAGCCCTGGGGCGCGGATTTCCCGGTGGTCACGGTCGAAGACTGGGTGCACGCGCAGGCGCGGCTCGCCGACCACCTCGGCATCGACGCCTGGGCGGCGGTGATGGGCGGCAGCCTCGGCGGCATGCAGGCGCTGCAATGGACGCTCGACCTATCCCGAGCGCATGCGCCACGCCCTGGTCATCGCCGCGGCGCCCAAGCTGACGGCGGAGAACATCGCCTTCAACGACGTCGCCCGCCAGGCCATCCTGACCGACCCGGACTTTCACGGCGGCCACTTCTACGAGCACGGCGTCCATCCCGCGCGCGGCCTGCGCCTGGCGCGCATGCTCGGCCACATCACCTACCTGTCCGACGACCAGATGGCCGAGAAATTCGGCCGCAAGCTGCGACGCCGAGCGCCGGCAGCTACGGTTTCGACGTCGAGTTCGAGATCGAGTCCTACCTGCGCTACCAGGGCGACAAGTTCGCCGGTTTGTTCGACGCCAACACCTACCTGCTGCATGACCAAGGCGCTCGACTATTTCGATCCGGCGCGCGTCGCCGGCGGCGACCTTGCGCGCGGCGCTGGCGCCGCGCCCGGCGAAGTTTCTCGTCGTTTCCTTCTCCACCGACTGGCGCTTCTCGCCCGAGCGCTCGCGCGAGATCGTCCACGCCCTGGTGCATAACGGCCAGGATGTGGCCTACGCCGAAATCGACAGCGAGCACGGCCACGATTCCTTCCTGATGGACGACCCGCACTACCACGCCGTGGTCGACAGCTACCTGAAAAGGGTGAAGTTGTGAGCGCCACCCTCGAGCGCGCCGATTTCGACCTCATCGCCGAGCTGGGTGCAGCCGGGCGAACGCGTGCTCGACCTCGGCTGCGGCGACGGTTCGCTGCTGAAGCGCCTGATCGAGGAACGCGGCGCCAAGGGCTACGGCGTCGAACTCGAAGACGCCGAAGTACTGGCCGCCATCGGCAACGGCATCAACGTGATCCAGGGCAACCTGGAACAGGGCCTCGCCGGCTTCGACGACCGGACCTTCAACCACGTCGTGCTCTCGCGCACCCTGCAGACCGTGCGCCACACCGAGCGCATCCTCAGCGAAATGCTGCGCGTCGGGCGCGAGGCGGTGGTCAGCTTTCCCAACTTTGCTTACTGGAAGAACCGCATGGCGGTTATGGCCGGGCGCATGCCGGTGTCGGAAGACCTGCCCTACGAGTGGTTCGACACGCCCAACCTGCGCTTCTTCACCATTCTCGATTTCGAGTCCTTGTGCGACAAGATGGGCCTCGTCGTCCGCGAGCGCCAGGTGCTTGACGAGGCCGGCCGCCTGGTTACGGAAGAGCCGAATTTCCTCGGCAGCCTGGCGGTTTACCGGCTGGGACGCTAAACGGCATTTGCTTTCGCTGCCGCCGGGCGCGGGGCAACTCAGGCCCCGGTCTTTACTTCCGTCGCCGGTGGCGGCGCAGCCGGCTCGGGGTTTTCCGTGCCCTCGGGATTCGCAGGGCCGCCGGCCTTGCGCAGGCGCTTTTCCTCTTTCTTGGCCTTCTTGGCCAGATCTCTCTGGCGCTTTTCGAACGAATAATTGGGTTTTGCCATCGGGGACCTCGGTCAGGAAACGGAAAAAGGAAGCAATGGCGCAATTGTACGGCAGTCCTCGTGCAATTCTCCACCGCCGCCGCCTGCGGCAGGAAGCGCGGCGCCGGCCGCTATTCGTCGTAGGCGAGCAGGACCACGTCCGCCGCCTGCTGCCGCAGCGGAATCAGCGCCTGATAGGCCGCCGACGAATGCCAGGCGTTGACCGCCTTGCGGTCGGGGAAGCGGATCACGACCGCGTTGGTGTACCTATGCTCGCCCGCCAGCACCGTCGCATCCTGGCCGCGAAAAATTAGTTCGGCACCCCACGGTGCGAGGGTGGCCGTAGCCGCGATTCGATAGGCGTCCCATTTCCCGGCATCCTTCACCGTGATGTGCCCGATGACGTAAGCATTGCCCATGCTGTCGATCTCCCGCAAAGTGGAAAGCCGGCTTGCCGTCACGCGGGCCGGCGCGCCAGCAGCGCCCAGATGCCGGCGATGCAAAGCAGCGAGCCCCCGGCCAGATTGAAGCCGCGCTGCGCCCGCGGCGAAGACAGCATCCGCTGCGCCGCCGCCGCGAACACGGTGTACAGCGTCGCATTGACAATCGCCATCAGCACGAAGGTGACCGCCAGGGTCCAGAGCTGGCGCGTGACGTCGGCGCCGGGGGTAACGAATTGCGGCAGGAAGGCGATGAAAAACACGATGCCTTTCGGATTGAGGGCGGTCACCAGCCAGGTGTTGGCGAACAGCCGCCAGCGCGAACCCGGCGCGGCAGCCGCGGCAATTTCAGCGGGCGCGACGCCGTGCCGCAAAAGCCTGATGCCGAGGTAGATCAGATACAGGCCGCCCGCCGACTTGACCACGGTGAACCAGAAGGCCGAGCTGCCCAGGATGGCGCCCAGACCGAGCAGGGAAAGCGCCAGCGCCGTCGAATCGCCCAGCGCGACGGCGGCGACCAGCGGCACATTCGCGCGCCGGCCATGCGCCAGCGAGTAGCTGATCACCGTCAGGATGGTCGGGCCCGGTATCACCAGCAGCACCGCCGATGCCGCGACAAAGGCCAGCCAGAGTTCGAGGGACATGATGTTTTTCCTGATACGGACTTAATCAGCGTTTCCCTAGCGCTTCTCCGGCGCTATCAATCTTATCGACGCCGCGAACCGCGCGTGCGCAGCCGGATCGACCGGACTGTGCCGGACCACCGTGCCGGCGGGGTCCTTGCCGAGGAAATTGTCGCCCTTCAAGTTCCGCGCCGGCCGGATCGGCCACGGCGCAAATCCGCCGCCGCAGTTCGGGCAGACGTTGCCCAGCACGGTCTCGACGCAATGCGCGCAGAAGGTGCACTCGTAGGAGCAGATGCGCGCTTCGATCGAATCCGGGGGCAGCGCCTTGTTGCAGTGCTCGCATGTCGGCCTCAGTTCAAGCACGGCGGCTGCCTTCTTTGGCAGCCGGGCCATGCACAAGCCAGCCATGGCCCCCAAGGCCAATGCTCCGGTTTCACCGGCCGGCGCGCTTCCGTTCACGGCAGCAATATGCTGCCGCAAAGTTCGAGGAAGCCGCCATCCCGGAAGCGGGCCCCGAGGGTGTGCTCTTCATCCCAGGCGGTGGTGTAGGCAAGCTCGACAGTCAGCAAACCATCCAGCGGTGTGACGGCAACATTGATCAGCGAAACGTAGGGCCAAACCTGGCCCGGGGCCGCAATTTCCTGGATCGGCTCGGCAGGTTGCGGGTAATCGCCGGCGACCACGGCTTCGGCATACGGAGACAAATGCTCGAACAGGGCGTCCTCGATGAGCGGCCGCCAGGACTCGAACTGCGCCGGGACACCATGCGCGATCTGCAGCGCCTGTTTGTCCGGTTCGCTTCGATTCCCGGCAAGCACAAGGGGCACGCTTGAACCCGCGGCGATCGTGATCATGCCGCGCCAGTGGCCTCCCGAGCGCGTGAACTCGCCGAGTTGCTGATCGGTGAATGGCGGGGATTTGAACCAACCGAACATGGGCAATGGCTCCTGACTGATTTTGTCGCTCAATGTCAAAAGCGATCGGCCGTCACGGAATATTCCGCAGGCCCGCCGGGAATGATAGCTCGGGGCGCCCCCGCATTGTGCAAACCGGACGGTTCATCCCGGGAACAGGAATTCTGTCTCTTCATGCGTCACCAGAACCGTCCACCGGAGATCCGCGTCGAACAGGACAAATTCTCCCGGAATGCCCCGAACGTCCGGGACCCACAGCGGCGGCGGCTTCAGTTCAAGGGCAAATGTGAGGGAAGACCGGCGATGAGTGGGGAGCTGCGCGTCACCGAACAGGCTCACCAGAAACAGAGTTGAGGCTTCCGGCAATTTTTCGCCTGAAACCCTGTTGTGGCGCCCGTCAAAAGCGGCATGCCACTGCTTGAGCAAGGCAAAGATATCCTTCTTCTTTTCAATTTGCCGGATGACGCATCCGCCGGCCTGCCCGAAAGCGGCAAGCCATTCTTGCAGCGAGATTGCTTCGTGTCCCTTCATTTCGGTGCCCCCTGTCAACCCTTCCCGATTGCCTTTACCTCCGCTCCGGCCGTCCAGATCCGGTAGCGCACCTCGACGCCTTCGGGCACATAGACCACGACGGGCAGGCGGCTGTTGTAGCGGATGAGATGCGGCGCACCGCCCAGCGTGATGAAGCGCGCCACCTTCGGCGCGTCCGGATCGACGGCCATCAGCGTGCCCGCCAGCGGCCCCAGCTTGGCGAGCGTGTAGCGCGGGAAACCCCAGCCCTTGATGGTTTCCTCCTCGATCCTGCCGCCGAAGAAGTAACGGTTGCCGGCGTCGGTCTCGACCGTCTTGCCGACGATCAGTTCCACCTTGAAGCCGGATTCGTCGGCCTGCGGCGGCAGCTGCAGGACGTGGCGGACCATGCCCTCGGCGGCAGGAGGAAAGGCCTTCATGTTGTCCGCCGCAAGGCCGGCCGGCACGGCAAACAGGAACAGCAGGAACGCACTCGCCAATGTCTTCAACAGGTTTCCTCCTTTTTTTGCTTCATCGGGCGCGCCCGTTCAGCAGGGCGACCTCCCAGTCCGGGAAATTGCGCAGTTTCGCCAGCGCGGCCATCGACCCGTGATCGTACGGGACGCAACGCTGCTCGACAAGCCAGCCCGAAGCGGTCTTTTCGACAATGGCATAACGCGCGTCCGGCGAGCCGGTCTCCATGATATGAAATCCCGTGTAATCGTCGCTGAATGCCTGCAAGCCGACGCTGCCCGGGTTGACCAGCAGCTGCCCCGTCGCCAGCCGCACCGCGCGCGGCACATGGGTGTGGCCGCAGGCGACCACGGGTGAAACTTCGCCGTCCAGGCGGCCGGAAATTTCCGCGTCGCTCGCCAGGCTGAGGACGCCATGGTGGTTTGTTTCCATCAGATAGCTGCAATCGCTGTCCGGCGTGCCGTGGCACAGCAGGATCTCCTCCGTCAGCCGGTGCCGCGGGCGCAGCGAACGCAGCCAGTCGAGTTCCGCCTCGCCCAGTTGCGCGCGGGCATGGCCGTCCGGCGTGTTCCCCGGCGCGCCGGAACCGCAGGCCAACAGCTGGCGTTCATGGTTGCCCGCCAGCGAGAGCCAGCCGGACGCCATCAGGAAGTGCGCGGTTTCAAGCGGCAACAGCGGCCCCGACAGGTTGTCGCCGAGGTTGATGACGGAATCCGCACCGCGCCGCCGGATGTCGGCGGCGACCGCCTCCAGCGCCGCGAGGTTGCCGTGGATGTCCGAAACAATGGCGATACGCATGTGACGCTCCTCGCTGGCCGACGCTTCAGTTCACCGGCCGGGTACCCATCCGCCGCCTGGCTAGCCGAGAATTGCCGGATTCATCCGCCATGTTGCGAACGTAAGTGCGGCAGCAAACGTGACCCAGGCAAGATACGGCAGGAGCAGCACGGCCGCAACCGGCCGATGACGGCGGAACGCGACGGCCGTAAGCGCGATGAGCAGCCAAAGCACCAGCACCTCGATGAATGCCCAGGCTCCCTGGCGCCAGGCAAAGAACAGCCACGACCACAAAGCGTTTGCAACCAGCTGGGCGACGAACAGGCCGAGCGCCCCCGCCGCGCCGCGCAGGCCCCTGTCCCGCCAGACAAGCCAGGCGGCGATGGCCATGAGCAGGTACAGGGTGCTCCAGACGGGACCAAACAGCCAGCCCGGCGGAGCCCATGAAGGACGTTCCAGCTGGGCGTAGAAGACCGGCGCTTGTGCCGATGCGACCGCACCGACGGCGGCCGCCGCAAACGTCAGCAACAGCCAGCCGACAAGCCCGACCGCCTGGGCGCCGGCGGAACGGCAAGCGCGAGCCTGCATCATGGGCGGTCCGTCAGCGGGCGGGATGACGGGTAGGGCGTCATCTCACAATGGCAACAGGACGTCATTTGTCGCGACCTTTCCTTGCTCGACAACCTCAACGTGCCGGTGACCGGCGCTGCGCGGCTTCATCGCGCAGCGTCCAGTGACCGAAGGGAGCGGGGTTGACCGGCGGGTTAGGCATCTAGGCCAGACCTCAACCATCCTGACCATGGGGCACTGAGGAAATACATCTCACTTCTCCTTGGCTGGAATCAGAATTTGGTGAACAAACTTGCGGGTGGCTGAATCTGCGCCTACCGCATGGGCGGGGCACTTGTACGCCGTCAGCCATGGACTTGGATTGACGCGGCTGGGCGCGCCGGGGCTCCAGGCGTAGCGGATCATCTCGCCCAGCACTTCCTTGATTTGCAGGTCGATGACCCTGACCGTGCTACTGGCAACACCGAGGTAGCGTTCTTCGGGAATGACGTGGTCTTCGTAGGTGACGCCGTAGCGCGGGGGCGTTGGGGATGGGGAGGGGGTTTTATTGAGCGACCATTCGTAGATATTCAAGTCGTACTTAGGATCTTTTTCCAACTGGATCCGCACATTGACGGCAGAAGTGTCCTTCCGCCCCACCACTTTCTTAGAACCGGTATAGCGATAGCGCTGGCCATCCTTAGTGTCGATGACTTCGACCCAGCGATAGCCGGGCAGACCACGAGAGCCACCCGGGTTGGCGATATAGCCACGATTGGTCGGCGTGATCGGGTCGTCCCGGCCTACGGGATTCGAGGCGTATTCCGATCCGAGGAAGGTACTGATAAATCCCTCAGCCCGTGATTCCCTCGCAAACGCCGCCCCCGGCCAATCGCGATTCGCCAGTTCGGCATCGCCGCGCTGCGGCCTCACCTTCATCAGCAGCAACCCCTCGACGTTCTCCACCTTGCGGTAGATCTTCTCGCCGGCGATGGTGGCGCATTTTTCGTCGAACAGCGCCTTGCCGTCCGTCATACGCGCTTTGGTCGCCTCGCGCTCCGCCGCCTGCGTTGATTGTGCGCAGGCGACGATAGTAAGGAGAAAGGCAAGCCAGTACCGGGACATCGGGATGCCTAACGTGCAGGTGACCGGCGCTGCGCGGCTTCATCGCGCAGCGTCCAGCGACCGAAGGGAGCGAGGTTGAGCGTAGGGTTAGACATCGGTTACTACAAAGCACCGGTCAAAGTTCATTTTGGCTAGCACTGCCCTGGCTTCTTTCATTTCCGCCCTGTTCACAGAGCCCACATCCAGAACGTAGCGCCGTACGGTTGTTTCAATTTCAACTTCGCGTCCACTCCAGCGCACAGAGCGAAGCATCTCTGGTTCGGCAAAGGTCGAAGCCTCAGTTCTAACGGAAACGCCCCGTTCTTCCTCCGGAATAAGAGATTCATACTTCGGAGTGCGAAGCAACGTAAGACTTGTACTCGAATGCTCTCCAAGGCCGAACGAAACGACCAGATCGTCTGCGTCGTCGATGGAGATGAAAGGAACGTAGGTACTCATGATGTCTAACGTCTGAATTCAGCGGCTTCGCGCGTTTCTTGCGCGGAGTCCGCTGGAATGATGGGTTCGGCGTGTTGCCGGAACCGACTTTTGAGAAAGGGCTAAGAATGGAAGCGTACCAACCGATTTACGACGCCGTGAGAAGCCGGATCGGCAATGGCGACATTGGTTCAGCCGTAGAAGCGGCGATGCGCGAAGCGAATGTGTCGCACTATGCAGAAAGAGCGGCAGACGCAGTGTATTGCGCGGCGGCAGAGTACGAGCGGCCAAGCGTACTGTTTCGACCGAAGCTGTCGATAGATGGAAACCAGTGGTGCGCGCTGTATGGCGAAAACCTGCAAGACGGCGTTGCTGGCTTTGGTGACTCGCCGACAAAAGCGATGTGGGACTTTGACCGCGCATGGCAGAAGGATTTGGAGACGCCGAACGTGGAGTTAAGGGGCGCCGCGCTTTTGCGGCGTCCCTCTTGAACGTAAAGTTAGAGCTGTCCTAATAACCATTATGGTTACAGAGAACAGCACAGCGACTACGGCGAACAAAAGAGGTAAAGCCACGCTTAGAAAGCCATGACTGGAATCTACTACATTGAGGCCGAGGCTCATAACAAAACCAAGCGCACATATCGATGCTGCTGCCAAGATTGAAAAAGAAAAGTGTAACTTTACCTTCTGCCAACTTGCAGGTGCACCGATAAAACGAACTGTAATTGCGATCTGGGCGATTGCCAGCACCCCAATTTCAATTAACCCGAATAAATAACCTGATTCCATGGTGATAGCTCTAACGTGGAGGTCAGGGGCGATGCGCGGCTTCATCGCGCAGCGTCCCCTGCACCGCAGGGTTAGAGGTCGGTTTTTCCTGAAGCGCGCCAAGAAGAAGCAGCACGCCAAGGCCAACCAAAAGGGAAGTTGATGAGATAGCCAAGGAGCGAATGGGAATAGGACGTTTGGCTAAATGTGGGACCTAAACGACGGGATGTTTCCCGTCATGACGGAAAGTTTTCCATCAAATAGGCTGCATAAAATAATTTGCTGCTGTGCGAATTGCATAAATAACAATGGGCTGACGAAATTTAGTGGGGCCTGAACGGGCAGCAAAAGCATCGGCTGCTGAACATTGCGGCTTCGGATCGAACTGCGAAAGGAAAGCAGAATACGTCCTTGTCAATTGGGCGTCCAGCATTCGGCGCGGGCAGGGTTGGATTCTTTGTCGGCAGGGAGCGATCCCGGCGCAGCGAAATGACCTGCGAAGCCGAGCCGCAGATGGGATTCCTCGGCGCGACAATCGCTGCCGCAGGAAGCCAGCATACTGCGGGCTAGAATGCCCTGTCTCTACTGGAAATGTCCCCATGCCCGCCTGGCTTGCCGCGCTGTTCACCCGGCGCATGATGATCTGCGTGTTTACCGGCTTCTCGTCCGGTCTGCCGCTCTACCTGCTGCTGAACCTCGTGCCGGCCTGGCTGCGCTCGGAGGGCGTGGATCTGAAGACGATCGGCCTCTTCGCGCTGATCCAGTTTCCCTACACCTGGAAGTTCCTCTGGTCGCCGCTGCTCGATCGCTACGCGCCGCCCCTGGGTCGCCGCCGCGGCTGGATGCTGATCACCCAGGTCGGCCTGCTGGCGACGATCGCCTCGCTCGGCCTGTTCGCGCCGGGCAGCGAGATCGTGCCGATCTTGTGGCTGACGGCGGCGGTGGCGCTCTTGTCGGCGACGCAGGACATCGCGCTCGACGCCTACCGCCGCGAGATTTTGTCGGAGTCCGAGCTGGGCCTGGGCAACTCGGTGCATGTCAATGCCTACCGCATCGCCGGGCTGGTGCCGGGCTCGCTCTCGCTGATCCTGGCCGACCGCCTGCCCTGGCTGCAGGTCTTCGTCATCACCGCGCTGTTCATGCTGCCGGGCATGCTGCTGGCGCTCTTCGCGCGCGAGCCGGAGGTCGCCGGCAATGCGCCGAAGACCCTGCGCGACGCCGTGGTCGAACCCTTCCACGAGTTCATCAACCGCGCCGGCCTGAAGCGAGGCGCTGCTGATCCTGGCCTTCATCTTCCTCTACAAGCTGGGCGATTCGATGTGCACCGCGCTGGCCACGCCCTTCTACCTGGACATGGGTTTCGCCAAGTCGCAGATCGGCATCGTGGCCAAGAATGCCGGACTGTGGCCGGCGGTGATCGGCGGCCTGATCGGCGGGCTGTGGATGGTCAAGCTCGGCATCAACCGCGCGCTGTGGCTGTTCGGCGTGGTGCAGCTGGTGTCGATTTTCGGCTTCGCCTGGCTGGCCTGGATCGGCCGCCACGAGACGGTGGGCGCGGTGGAGCTCGCCGCAGCTGGCGCTGGTGATCGGCTTCGAGGCGCTGGGCGTGGGCCTCGGCACGGCGGCCTTCGTCGCCTTCATCGCGCGCGCCACGCATCCGCTGTACACCGCCACGCAGTTCGCCCTGTTCACCAGCCTCGCCGCCGTGCCGCGCACTTTCATCAACGCCACCACCGGCTACCTGATCGAAATCCTCGGCTGGTTTCCCTTCTTCATGCTCTGCGCGCTGCTGGCGGTGCCGGGCATGGTACTGCTGCTCAAGGTGGCGCCCTGGAATCCGCCGCGCACCGCGACGGCATCGCCTCCGGTGTGATATTTGTCACGCCGGGCGGGCGAAGTGGCGCCAAAACAACAGGTTTGCTGAAATTTGAGGCTTCATTCAACTTTTCTTCATGGGCCGCGTTATATCCTCTGAGGCGCACGGTTCCACAACGGGAGACGGCGATGTTAATGGTGATGGACATGAGCACAGGCAAACTCATCGAGGATGAATTCGGAGCGTTCGAGGACGAAGTCCTCGGCGCCGAGTGAACCCTGCCAGCCCCGAGCTCCAGCTCGGCCTGCAGGAAGTCCAGCATCGCGCGGCGGCGCAGCAGGAAGTGGACGCCGAAGCCGCCGATGCATTTCTCGCCGCGATGTACCGCAACCAGCAGTGAGCGTTCTCGCCATCCGCTGACGCCTGTTGGTATCATCGCGCGTTTCAACTTTCTGAAGCGCACGATGAACCAGCCGTCCTCCCACGCCTTTACCAATCCCGAAGTTTCCGCCGCACACCTCCCGGGACGCTCCGATTTCCCGCATTTCCTCGCCATCCCCACGCGCTGGATGGACAACGACGTCTACGGCCACGTCAATAACGTCGTCTATTACAGCTACTTCGACACCGTCATCAACGAGTACCTGATCCGCGAAGGCGGCCTCGACATCCACGACGGCGCGGCCATCGGCTACTGCGTCGAATCGCAGTGCCGCTACCTGGCGCCGCTGGCCTTTCCCGAAGTCATCGATGCCGGTCTGCGCGTGGCGCACCTGGGCAATTCCTCGGTGCGCTACGAGATCGCGCTGTTTCCGCAGGGCGAGAACACGCCGGCCGCGACCGGCTGGTTCGTGCATGTCTTCGTCGCCCGCGCCGACGACCGGCCGACGCCGATGCCGACTGCGATTCGCTCCTGCCTGCAACACCTGCTTACCTGACCAACCAAGGAAATGACCATGAAAATGCTGATGCCGATACTGTCCCTGATGATCGCCCTGCCGGCAGCTGCCGCGACCGTCGCCTGCCCCCCCGATCTTGCCGCCGCCGTACAGGTGGCTTCCTGCCCGGCCGAGGAGGAACTGCGCTACACCTTCGCCGGCTATTGCAGCGACGACGGGAAGGCGTACAAGGGCTACAAGGAAGAGACCGATGTTTGCAGGGACTACCAGGCCTACCGCAAGCTGAAGAATGTGGCCCTCTGGGAATCGGCCGACGGCAACTTCAGCGCCTATGTCTCCTGCGACCGGCCGCCGGCACAGGTCAAGGCCGCCAAGGTCGCTTCGGTTCGCGTCGCCAGGCAGGGCAAGATGACCCTGCTGGTCTGCGGCTACGGCGACGGACTAAACTTCACCTGGCGCACGCGCGCGGAATGCAAGGTCGAGCCCGGTGTCGACTGCGCCGTCAACCCGGCCAGCTGCAAGGCAAGTTGCGAGTGAGGCATAGGCATGAGCGAACTCGAAACCACCGTTCGGGCTGAGCCGTGAGCTTGTCGAACGGTCGAGCCCCGCGCACCAAGCAACCGACACCCGAGCCGCCGCAGTCGCAGCCTGCGCCGGCGGTATGCCGCCGCTGCGGCGCCCCCGGCCCGGTCGGCGACGACGGCTTTTGCGAAAAATGCGAGAAGGTGCTGGAGCAGGCCTGCCTCTGAGGCAGGGCTCAGCCCGGAGGTTTGTCGCGCGGCGGTAATACGAAGGCCAGCGGCTTCTGCGCCAGGCGCCGCAACAGCACCATGCCCAGCCGCAGGATCTGCGCCGAGCCGACGCGGCGCGATTGCAGGGCGACATACAGCGCGAGCGAGAAGCTGACCACCAGGTTCACCAGGGCGATGCCGACGACGCCGGCGATGGCCCAGGGCAGCGCCGCGGCCGCCGCGCCCGGCCCCAGCCCGACCAAGGCGCTGCCCAGGTTGGCGCTGGAAAAGGCGACGTGGCGGATGTCGATCGGCAGGCCGGTGAGGCTGCCGAGCGCGCCGACCAGGCCGAGGTACATGCCGAAGAACAGGTTGCCGAGGATGGCCCCGTAGTGGGCGTCGAGATAATCGCCGAGGCGGCCGGCCCGTTGCCGGCCCAGCCAGGCCAGCCGTGGCGCGACGGCGATGCGCGGCCCGAGCTGGTGGTAGCGCGCCTGGTTGTCGAAATAGCCCGAGACCAGGCCGGAAAGGAACAGGCCGATGCCGGCCACGGCGGCGAAGAACAGCGCGCCGCTGGCCAGCGGGTGCACCTCGTGGAGCATGTGCAGGAGCTTGTCCTCCGGCGCCGGGCCCTGGCCGAGCACGAACAGCCAGAATGCGGCGAGCAGGGCGGCGACCGGCAGCGCCAGGCCGACATTGCCGAGCACCGCGACGAACTGGGTGCGCACCACGTTCTGGGCGAAGTCGGCGAGTCGCTCCAGTTCCTTCGGCCGCGACTCTTCCAGGGTCGCCGCGATCGAGGCGGCGGTCATTGCCGGCTGCTTGGTCGCCACGGTGAAGCCGAGCAGGTGGATTAGGACGAAACCGAGGCCGTAATTGAGGCCGAAGGCGATGCCTTCGGTCAGCGGCGGCAGGTGCAGCAGCGCCAGCTTGATCTTGAGCAGGGCCATGATGGCGATGACGATGCCGCCGCCGGCGGCGCTTCTCGCCATCGTCCGCCATTCGGCGCGATCCTCGGCGACGTAATGTTCGCCGTGGCGGCTGGCGTGGTCGGTGACGTTGCGCGCCAGCAGGCTGACGTTCTGGCCGATGAACTCGCCCATCTCGTCGCTGGCCTGCTCGGTCGCCAGCAGCGTCTTCAGCACGACCACCGCATGGCGTGGACGGTCGTCGACCACGGCGAAGTCGAACAGCAGCCGCAGGCGGTCGATCAGCTGCCGCTGGCGCGCCAGCAGGTAGGTAAGGCGGATGCTGATGCCGTTTTCGCAAGCCTTGCGGCGGATGCCGTCGAGGGTCGCGTCGCACTGGTCGAGCAGCACGTTGACGTGGCGGATCTCGTCCGTATCCGGTACCGCGCCGCCGTCGCGGGCGCGCTCCAGCAGGGGTAACAGCGCGGCGTTCTGCGCCAGAAAGGGCGATTCGTGGCGTTCCAGCTCCGGTTCGGCGCGCAGCAGTTCGCGGTCGAGGCCGACCCCGGCGATGCGGTAGGAGAGCATGCGCGCGGCCTCCAGCAGGCCGGCGTACGCCGTGGCGCCAGCGCCGACTTTTTCCAGACCGAGCGCGCCGGCCAGTTCCAGCCAGGCGTCGTCGCCGGCGGCCGCCACCCACAGATGGTCGTCGGGTGCGGCGAACAGCAGGTGCAGGATGTTGCGCAGCTGGCTTTCGTCGCGCAGCGGCGGTAGCAGGCGCTGGCCGAGGCGCTGCGTCAGTTCCAGCCAGAAACCCAGCGCCGTGCGCACGCCGGTTTCGGCGTAGAAGGCTCCCTGGTGGGGCAGGGCGAGCAGGTCCAGCAGGTCCGCGCCGAGCGTCGCCGCTTCGTCGGGCCGGCCGCGCAGCCGGGCGGTTTCCTCGCGCAGCCGCTGCTCCGCCGCCGCGTCGTCGGCGCGGGCCGGCCTCAGCCGCTCCACCAGCGCCTTGAGGCGGGCGATGGACATGGCGCGAACAGCGGTCGGGTCCGCCGCGTCCTGTCCCGGCGGTTTGTTCTCCGACATCGCCGGCCCCGCCGCCTACTTGCCCGCCGGTGCCGGCTCGCCGCCGCCCGCCTTGCAGCCGGTGTAGGGCGGCGTCGCCGTGCCGTCGGCAAAGCCGGCTTCGTTGCCGTTGAGGCTCAGCACCGTGTTGCCCTTGCTGTAGCGCTGGCTGGAACCTATCCGTTCCAGCCGCAGTTCGCGTTCCGCCAGGATCAGCCAGACGGCCTCGCCGCCATCGAGCGTGCGCACGTAAAGCCGCTTGCCGCCGGCGCACTGGTACTCGGTCGCGTTGGCCGGCACGCGCGAACGTTCCGGGGCGTTGCCGTCGCCGAACGGGTTGTATTTCTTGATGTTCATGTCGCCGCAGCCGGCCAGCAGCAGCACGATGGCGGTCAGGCTGGCGCCCGTCAGTTTTCCTTGCATTTCGTACTCCTTCGAAAATTGGCTTTGAATCACAGGGCATGCACGCGGTCGGCGCGGGCGAAGCCGAGCAGCGGGCCCGGCACGCCGCGCCCCAGCGCGATCACCTTGAACAGTTCGCCCATCTCGTTGGGCGAGATCAACACATTCACGGCGCCTCGCGCGCGCAAGTCGTCTGTACTCGCCGTTGCCGTCCCGCGAAGCGGCGTCCCAGGCATGCAGAGCTCGCCGGCGCCGTCCCCCGGGATACCGCTGCGCATAACTTTCTCATCCTGGAGCAAATCGCCGATGCCGCAGTTGAGCAGGAAGCTGGCCTGGCTGGTGTAGCCCAGCACCTCCAGCCCGGCATCGAAGCCGGCCTCGGCCACGGCGGTGAAGTCGACGTGCGAGGTGATGTCGGACAGGCCGGGAAACCAGAAGGGGTCTTCATGCACACGATGCCGGTAATGGCAGCGCAGGGTGCCGCCGTCGCGCTGCGGGTGGTAGAGCTCGTGGCGCGGCAGGCCGTAGTCGATCAGCAGCAGCGCGCCCTGTTCCAGCCGCCGCGCCAGCTCGGACACCCAGGAGCGCGCCGCGAGGCTGATCTCGCCGCGATACGGCGCCTGGACGCCGAGGGCCAGCGCGGCATCGAGCAAGGCGCCCGCGGCCGGGCGTTCGGCAGTCGCCAGCTTGCCGCCTTCGAGCCCGACGCCGCGTTCGAAGACGGCCGGGGCGTCGCTCTCGCCGCCCTCATCGCTCCAGCGCAGCGCATGGGTCGGCATCGCGTCGAGCAGTTCATTGCCGATCAGGCAGCCGGAAAAGCGCTCGGGCAATTCGTTCAGCCATTCGACGCGCCCGGCGAACTGCGGCGCCCGTTCCGCCAGCGTCGCCTGCTGGCGCGCGCGCAGCTCGCCGGAAAGCTCGAGGATGCGGTAGCGCTCGGGCAGGCAATCCAGCGCCGCCAGCGCCGGCAGCAGGTCCGCCGCCAGCCGCCCGCCGCCGGCGCCGGCTTCGATCACCTGCGGGCCGGAGGCGGCCAGCACCTGCGCCACCTGCCGCGCCAGCGCACCGGCGAACAGCGGCGTCAGTTCCGGCGCGGTGAGGAAGTCGCCGCCCGCCTGCTGGTCGCCGAACTTGTGCGAACCGCCGGAGTAATAGCCCAGGCCCGGCGCATACAGCGCGAGCTCCATGTAGCGGGCGAAGGAGATCCAGCCGCCGCGGGCGTCGATCTCGGCCGCGATCATGCGCGAGAGCGCCGCGCTGGCGGTGCGCGCGTCGGCCGAGGGTTCGGGCAGGTCGGCCTGCTGCAGATTCATCGCGCCGGGATATGGGCGACGAGTTCCGCCATCTGCAGGGCGTCCTCCGTTCCCTGTCGGCGCAGCCCGGCCACCACGCCGGCGCGATTGATTTCCGGCTGGTTCTGGCTGGTCTTCCACTTGCCGCTGAGCTCGTTGATGACGATCTCGATGCCGACGATGGCCTTAAGCATTTTCTCGATGTAGTCGGGCGGCGCATCGCTGATCTGCCAGGGTTCGGCAAAGCCGGCCTCGTGCTCCGCGACCAGAGTTTCCAGCTGTTCGCGCAGCCAGGCCGGATCGTCGATCACCCGCAGCCGGCCGCGGGCATGGACCACGACGTAGTTCCAGGTCGGCACCGCCTTGCCGTCGGCGCGCTTGGTTTCGTACCAGGAGGGTGTGACGTAGGCCTGCGGGCCTTGAAAGATCACCAGTACTTCCGTGTCCGCCGCGTGCCGCCAGAGCGGATTGGCGCGCGCGACGTGGCCCTGCAAAGCGCCGCACGGGCCGACCCCGGCGGCGAAGTGCAGCGGCAGATGATCCGCACTCAGGCCGTCAGCGCCCTGCGTCACCAGCGTGGCGAAGGGCTGCGCGCGCATCAGGTCGTGCAGCACCTCGACGCGGGTTTCCGCAAAATGGCCGGGCAGGTACATGCCGCCGGTCAGATCAAGGCGCCGCGGTTCTCACCGCGCTCGTACACGATGTTGGCGCGGCCGACCAGCAGCGTGTCGAGGGCGCCGATCTGCGAAACGTCCTTGTTGGTGTAGGGCAGCTTGTGCAGGATGTAGCGCAGGGCATTGAGGCGCGCGCGCTTCTTGCAGTCGGACTTGATCACGGTCCATGGCGCATCCGCCGTGTCGGTGTGGAAGAACATGGCTTCCTTGGCCTTGGTGTAGTCCTCCCACTTGTCGAGCGAGGCGAGGTCGATCGGCGACAGCTTCCACTGCTTGAGTGGGTGGGATTCGCGTTCCTTGAAGCGGCGCCGCTGTTCTTCGCGCGAGACGGAGAACCAGAACTTGATCAGATGCACGCCGCTACGCACCAGGGTGCGTTCGAACTCGGGCGTCTGGCGCATGAATTCCTCGTATTCGACGTCGGTGCAGAAACCCATGACGCGCTCGACGCCGGCGCGGTTGTACCAGGAGCGATCGAACAGCGCGACCTCGCCGGCGGTCGGCAGGTGCTGCACGTAGCGCTGGAAGTACCACTGGCCGCGCTCGGTCTCCGAGGGCTTTTCCAGGGCCACGACATGTGCGCCGCGCGGGTTCAGGTGTTCCATGAAGCGCTTGATGGTGCCGCCCTTGCCGGCCGCGTCGCGGCCCTCGAACAGGATCACCACCTTCTGCCCGGTTTCCTTGACCCAGGCCTGCAGCTTGAGCAGTTCGACCTGCAGGTGGTATTTCTGCTTCTCGTAGTTCTTGCGCGTCATCAGCCGGCGATACGGGTAGCCGCCATCGCGCCAGCTCGCCGCCAGCTCCTCGTCCGGGTGCTGGTCGATGGCGACTTCGCTTTGCAACAGCGCGTTCTTCAGCGCCTCTACATCGTCGGGCGAAGCGCCTTCGACCATGGCGGTGAGCGCCTGCGCCAGCTTGGCACCTTCGCCGGGCCTGGCGTGGGCGATGATGTCGTGGATCGCTTCGATCTTCGAATCGCGCGCCGCCGCCGAGCGGTCCTTGACGACGAAGCTCTTGATGCCGCCGGGGGTGCGCGAAGGCGCCACGTCGCCGGACGCCGGGCGCCGCGTCGCCGCGGGCTTTGCGGCGATGCGTTTGGCTTTGCCGGGCCTGGCCGGCGCTTCGTTCTTCTGCGCGGCTTGTACCGGCCTGGGGGTCGTGGCTTTAGCTTCGGCCGCTGCGCTTAACGCCGATAAATCCGGCGTTAGCCTGCGCTGAAACTTCGTTTTGACTGCCATTCTTCTCTCCTGATCTTGTTGGTTATTCCGTTTCAAGCAATTCGTGAATCTGCAGCCAGCGTGATTCTGCCGCCTCGATATTTTGCGTCAAAAGACCCTGCCGCAGGGTGAGTTCGTCCAGCAGGCGCGCATCCGCGCCAGCATACAGCGTCGGATCGGCGAGCCGGGCTTCCAGCAGCCTGAGCTCGGCTTGCCAGGCGGCGAGCTGCTGTTCGAGTTTTTCGCTTTCCTTCTGCAGCGGTCGCCGTTGCCCCCACGGCCGGCTTTGCACAGCCGGCCGGCTACGCGGGCGCGGAGCAGTGCTCCGCGAAACCCCCGCTTCGCCCAGCGCCGACTCTTTGGGCTGCGCCTTCGCCGCCGCCCTGCGCGTCGCGTCGGCTTCGCTTTCCCTGCGCCGCTGGCTCTTCTCGCGCTCGGCGGACTTTTCCGCGGCGCGCGACTGGTTGAGCCACTCGGCATAGTCGTCGAGGTCGCCGTCGAAGGGAGTCACCCGGCCGTCGGCCACCAGCCAGAGTTCATCGCAGGTGGCGCGCAGCAGGTGGCGGTCGTGCGATACCAGCACCATGCCGGCCTCGGTTTCCTGCAGCGCGATGGTCAGGGCTTCGCGCATTTCGAGGTCGAGGTGGTTGGTCGGCTCGTCCATCAGCAGCAGGTTCGGCGCGGTGCGGATCATCAGCGCCAGCGCCAGTCGCGTCTTCTCGCCGCCGGAAAAACGGCCGCAGGGAGCCTCGACCATGTCGCCGCGGAAATCGAAGCCGCCGAGGTAATTGCGCAGGTCCTGCTCGCGCGCTGCGCGGCTCCTGCTTGATCATGTGCCACAGCGGCGATTCGGCCGGGCGCAGCTGTTCCAGCTGGTGCTGGGCGAAGTAGCCGAGCTTGAGGTTGCGGCCTTCCTCGCGCACGCCGGCCTGCGGCTGCAGTTCGCCGGCCAGCAGCTTCATCAGCGTGGACTTGCCGGCGCCATTGCGGCCGAGCAGGCCGATGCGGCTGTCGGGGCGCAGCGTGAAGCGGAGCTTGTCGAATATCACCGTATCGCCATAGCCGACTTTTGCATCGTCCAGCAGCAGCAGCGGATCGGAGAAGCCGCTCGGTTCGGGAAAGCTGAAGGAAAACGGCGTGTCGATGTGGGCGGCGACGATGTCGCCCATCTTCGCCAGCATCTTGATCCGGCTCTGCGCCTGGCGCGCCTTGGAGGCCTTGGCGCGGAAGCGGTCGATGTAGCTTTGCAGGTGCGCCGCCTCGCGCTTCTGCTTGGCCGCCAGCGCCAGGTCGTTGGCCAGGCGCTCGGCGCGCGCGCGTTCGCAGGCCGAGTAGTTGCCGGTGAACAACTGCATCTTGCCGGCCTCGATGGCGAGGATGTGCGTGGTGATGACGTCGAGGAAATCGCGGTCGTGCGAAATCAGGATCAGCGTGCCGGGATAACCCTTCAGCCACTCTTCGAGCCAGATGATGGCGTCCAGATCGAGGTGGTTGGTCGGCTCGTCGAGCAGCAGCAGATCCGAGCGGCACATCAGCGCCCGCGCCAGGTTCAGGCGCACGCGCCAGCCGCCGGAAAACTCGGCCACCGGACGCTGGAAATCGGCGTCGGAAAAACCCAGGCCGTGCATCAGCGCCGCGGCGCGCGCCGGCGCGGCGTAGCCGTCGATCTCGCCGAGGCGCGAATGCAGCAGGCCGATCTGTTCGCCGGCGTGGTGGTCGTCGTGATGCGCTTCGGCGGCAACCAGGTCGCGTTCGATCTGGCGCAGTTCGGTGTCGCCGTCGAGCACGAAATCGAGTGCCGCATCGGGCAGCGCCGGCGTGTCCTGCGCGACATGGGCCAGCACCCAGCCCGGCGGCCGCTCCAGGTCGCCGCGGTCGGCGTGCAACTCGCCGCGCAGGAGGCCGAGGAAGGACGACTTGCCGCAGCCGTTGGCGCCGATCAGGCCGACTTTCCAGCCCGGATGAAGCTGCATCGATGCGCCGGTGACCAGCGCCTCGCCGTTGCGGGAAAAACCCAGGTCGCGCAGAAGAATCATAGGAAGTCGTATCGGCGAAGCGTTGTGGTGGATGGTAGCCGCGGCGGCCTTCGTAACAGGCGGTGATGCGCGCCATGTCGGCGGCTTCGTCGCCGCTGAGCATGATGCTGGCCAGGAGGCCGACTTCGCGCTTGCCGTAGTCAACCACGGACATGATGACCGGCACGCCGGCTGCCAGCGCGATCCGGTAGAAGCCCGACTTCCAGCCGGCCTGCGCGCTGCGCGTGCCTTCGGTGGCGATGATCAGATGGAAGTTCTCCCTGCGCCGGAATTCAGCGGCCACCTGCTCGACGAAGCCGGTGCGTTCGCGGCGATTGACGGCGACGCCGCCCAGACCTCGCATGATCGGGCCCCACAGGCCGCGAAACATGGTGTCCTTGCCCATCCACTGTGCTCCGAAGGGCAGGGCGGCCAGTGCCAGCAGCGTCATCGGAAAATCCCGGTTCGAGGTGTGCGGATAGGCGATCACCACCGCCTTCGCCGGTCGCTGCGGCAGGTCGAGCAGTTTCCAGCCCATGAGCTTGAGGATCAGGCGGGCGGGGCCGCGCAGCAGGTTCATCCCAGGCCCTGGCTGGCAAGGTATTCCTCGTAGCTGCCGCGGTAATCGACGATGCTGCGGTCCGGTTTGATGTCGATGATGCGCGTCGCCAGCGAGGAGACGAACTCGCGGTCGTGCGAAACGAAGATCAGCGTGCCGGGGTATTTCTCCAGCGCGGTGTTGAGCGACTCGATGGATTCCATGTCGAGGTGGTTGGTCGGCTCGTCCATCAGCAGCACGTTGTTCCGCAGCAGCATCAGCTTGCCGAACAGCATGCGGCCCTGCTCGCCGCCGGAGATCACGTTGACCGGCTTCTTCGCCTCGTCGCCGGAGAACAGCAGCCGCCCCAGCGTGCCGCGTACCAGGGTTTCGACGTCGCCGCCGTCGTAACCGCCGGCGCGCACCCACTGCACGATCCATTCGGTGAGCGGCGTCTTGTCGGCGAACTCGGCCGCATGGTCCTGGGCGAAAACGCCGGGACGCGCCTTCTCCGCCCACTTCACCTTGCCGCCCTGCGGCGTCAGGCCGCCCAGCTTCTCGCCGGCCAGCAGGCGCAGCAGCGTGGTCTTGCCGACGCCGTTCTCGCCGATGATGGCGACCCGGTCGCCGGCCTCGATGCTCATCGACAGCGACTTGATGATCGGCACCTTCGGCTCGTAGCCGAAGCCGAGGTTCTCGATTTCGCAGGCCAGGCGATGCAGCTTTTCCTTCTCGTCGTAGTCGAAGCGGATCCACGGATACTGGCGCGACGAGGGCTTGATGTCTTCCGGGCGGATCTTCTCGATCAGCTTGAGGCGGCTGGTGGCCTGGCGCGCCTTCGACTTGTTGGCCGAGAAGCGGCGCACGAAGCCCTGCAGGTCGGCGACGCGTTCCTTGGCCTTGGCGTTGGCCGAGACCTGGCGCTCGCGCGCCACGGTCGAGGCTTCCATGAAGTCGTCGTAATTGCCGCCGTAGACCTTGATCGTGCCGTAGTCCAGGTCGGCCATGTGGGTGCACACCTGGTTCAGGAAATGGCGGTCGTGCGAGATGATGATCATGGTGCTACTCGCGCTCGTTGAGGATGTCCTCCAGCCAGCGGATGGTGTTGATGTCGAGGTTGTTGGTCGGCTCGTCGAGCAGCAGGATGTCGGGGTTGGCGAACAGCGCCTGCACCAGCAGCACGCGCAGCTTCCAGCCCGGCGCCACTTCGCTCATCGGCCCGTTGTGCTTTTCGATCGGGATGCCGGCGCCCAGCAGCAGTTCGCCGGCGCGCGATTCGGCGGTGTAGCCGTCGTACTCGGCGAAATGCGATTCCAGTTCGGCGGCGTGCATGTAGTCGTCTTCGGTCGCGTCCGGGTTGGCGTAGATCGCGTCGCGCTCGGACATGCAGGCCCACATCTCGGCGTGGCCCATCATCACCACGTCGAGCACGCGCACGTCCTCGTAGCCGAACTGGTCCTGCTTCAGGTAGGCCATGCGCTCGCCGGGATCGAGCGAGACGTTGCCGGCCGAAGATTCCAGCACGCCGGCGAGGATCTTCATGAAGGTGGTCTTGCCCGAGCCGTTGGCGCCGATCAGGCCGTAGCGGTTGCCCTCGCCGAACTTGACCGAGACGTTCTCGAACAGCGGCTTGGCGCCGAACTGGATGGTGACGTTTGATGCGACGAGCATGGGAATGCAACCGGTTGATGCGCCGGGGGAATTCGGCGAGGGCCGTATTCTACTTGGAGCGAGGCCGGAAGTCCTGTGCGGCGGCGGCCCGCCGAGGGCCACGGCAGGATCCGGTGCCCAAAACCATTCCCTTGCAAATTGTTGGACATCAAGCAATAATATTGACACAAAGCAGCCGCAAGGGAGACCCCGTGAAATCCATCCTCAGACTCACCGTCAATGGCAGGCCGCGCGAGGACGCCGTGGCCGAGAACGCACTGCTGATCGACTACCTGCGCGATGCACTGGGACTGACCGGCACCAAGCAGGGTTGCGACGGCGGCGAATGCGGCGCCTGCACCGTGCTGGTCGACGGCCGGCCGCGTCTGGCCTGCTGTACCCTGGCCCACAGCATGGCCGGGCGCGAGATCGAAACCATCGAAGGCCTGAGCCACGCCGGCAACCTCTCCCGCCTGCAGCGCGCCTTCCACGAGCATCTGGGCAGCCAGTGCGGCTTCTGTACGCCGGGCATGATCATGGCGGCCGAAGCCCTGCTGCGCAGCAACCCGCAGCCCGACCGCGAGCAGATCAAGCGCTGCGCTGGCCGGCAACCTGTGCCGCTGTACCGGCTACGTCAAGATCATCGAATCGGTCGAAGCGGCATCGCGTCCCGCGGAGCAGCCGGCATGAACGCGCCCGAACACAAGGTCGGTGACGCTCAAGCCAGCCGGCGAGCCGCGCGGCGTCGGCGCCCGCCTGCCCTTTGTGGACGGCGTCGAGAAGGTGACCGGCACCGCGCGCTACACGGCCGACCTGCCCGCCGACGGCGCCCTGTTCGGCAAGCTCCTGCGCAGTCCCTATGCCCATGCCGAACTGCTCGAAGTCGACATCAGCGAGGCTCTGGCGCTGCCCGGCGTGCGCGCGGTGATCACCGGCGACGAATGCGACATGCCCTACGGCGTGATCCCGATCGCGCAGAACGAGTTTCCGCTGGCGCGCGACCGCGTGCGCTACATCGGCGACCCGATCGCCGCCGTCGCCGCGGTGGACGAAGCCACGGCCGACGCGGCGCTGGCGCTGATCCGCCTGCGCGTGCGCGAACTGCCGGCCTATTTCAAGGCCGCCGACGCGCGCCAGCCCGACGCCGTGCTGCTGCACGACAACAAGCCGGGCAACATCGAGCGCGAGGTGCATAACGAGTTCGGCGACACCGCGGCCGGCTTCGCCGCGGCCGACCTGGTGCGCGAGGACAACTACGAATGCGCCGAGGTCCATCACGCCATGATGGAACCCAACGCGGCACTGGCCGACCTGGGATGCCGAGCGCGGCCACCTGACCCTGTGGTCGGTGACGCAGGTGCCCTACTACGTGCATCTGACGCTGGCGCGCTGCCTGAAGATGGAAGCGGCGCACATCCGCGTCATCAAGCCCTTCATCGGCGGCGGCTTCGGCCATCGCACCGAGTCGCTGAATTTCGAGGTCATCTGCGCGCTGCTGGCGCGCGCCGCGCGCGGCACGGTGCGCCTGCTGCAAAGCCGCGAGGAGAGCTTCCTCGCCCATCGCGGCCGGCCGGAAAGCCGGATCCGGATGAAGCTGGGCATGACCCGTGAAGGCCGCCTGACGGCCTGCGCGGCCGAGGTGGTGCAGCGCGGCGGCGCCTACGGCGGTTACGGTCTGGTCACCATCCTCTACTCGGGCGCGCTGCTCAACGGGCTCTACGACATTCCCGCGGTCAAGTACGACGGCTACCGCGTCTATGCCAACACGCCGGCCTGCGGCGCGATGCGCGGCCACGGCACGGTCAATATCCGCTTTGCCTTCGAATCGCTGCTGGACGCCATGGCCGCCGAACTGGGCCTGGATCCGATCGAGGTGCGGCGGCGCAACCTGCTGCATGCGCCGACCGACACCATCAACGGCCTCAAGGTCATGTCCTACGGGCTGCCCGAATGCCTTGACTGGGTCGAAGCAGCCAGCGGCTGGCAGGCGCGCAAGGGCAAGCTGGGCCGGGTTGGCAACATCGGCAAGGGCCTCGGCATGGCCTGCTCGCATTTCGTCAGCGGCTCGGCCAAGCCCGTGCACTGGTCCGGCGAACCGCATGCGGTGATCATCCTCAAGCTCGATTTCGATGCCAGCGTCACCATCCTCACCGGCGCCTCGGACATCGGCCAGGGCTCGTCGACCATCATCACCCAGGTCGTCGCCGAAGTGCTCGGCATCGACTACAGCCGGATCCGCATCATCGCCAACGATTCGGCGATCACGCCGAAGGACAACGGCTCCTACTCGTCGCGCGTCACCTTCATGGTCGGCAACGCGGCAGCGAATGCGGCGGAAAACCTCAAGCGCATCCTCGTCGCGGCGGCAGCCAAGCGCCTCGGCGTGAGCGAGGCCGAGGTCGACTGGCTGGGCGAGGCGGCTTCATCCGTGAGCAATCCGGACAAGCAGATTTCCTTTGCCGACGTGGCCGAGGAAGCGCTGGTCGCCACCGGCACCCTGACGATCAAGGGCACTTTCACCTGCCCCCCCGAATTCCAGGGCGGCAAGCAGCGCGGCGGCGCGGTCGGTTCGACCATGGGTTTCTCCTACGCCGCGCAAGCGGTCGAGGTCAGCGTCGACCTCGATCTGGGCAAGGTCACGGTGGAAAAAGTCTGGGCCGCCATCGACTGCGGTTTCGCCATCAACCCGATGTCGGTCGAGGGTCAGGTCCAGGGCGCCATATGGATGGGCATGGGCCAGGCCATCAGCGAAGAAACAGTCTACGAAAACGGCCACCACATGGCGGCCAATATGCTCGACTACCGCGTGCCGACCATCGTCGAATCGCCGGACATCGAGGTGCACATCGTCGAGAGCATCGACCCCAACGGCCCCTTCGGCGCCAAGGAGGCCAGCGAAGGCCCGCTTTCCGGCTTCATGTCGGCGCTCGCCGCCGCCGTCGAGGATGCCACCGGAAAACGCTTCCGGGCGCTGCCGATCACGCCGGTTCGCGTCTTCGAGGCGCTCAACCAGAAACCCCGCGCGGCCAAGCCGCAGGCGGAATCTGCCCAAGGAGCTGCGTGATGGCCGCCCTCTCCGATTTCCGCCTGTTGCGTCCGGCCAGCGCCGCCGATGCCGTGCGTCTGCGCGGCGAGTTTCCGGCCAGCCGCTTCATCGCCGGCGGCACCGACCTGCTGCCCAACATGCGCCGCGGCCTGGTGAGTGCCGAGGCCGTGATCGACCTCGGCGGCATCGCCGAGCTTTCCGAACTGCGCGTGGTGGATGATTTCCTGCACGTCGGTGCCGGCGTCACGCTGGCCACACTGGCCGCCGATCCGGTGGTGCAGGCGCGCCTGCCCGCGCTGAGGCAGGCCGCGGCGAGCGTGGCCGGGCCGACGCATCGTGCGGCGGCCACGCTGGGCGGCAATCTCTGCCTCGATACGCGCTGCATGTATTACAACCAGAGCGAGCCTTGGCGCCATGCGATCGACAACTGCATGAAGATCGCAGGCGACACCTGCCGCGTCGCGACCAAGTCCGAGCGCTGCTGGGCGGCATTCAGCGGCGATGTCGCGCCCGCCCTGCTCGCGCTCGATGCCGAGGTGCGGGTGCTCGGCCCGCAGGGACCGCGCCGTATCGCCATCGCCGACTTTTACCGCGATGACGGCATGGCCTGGCTGGCGCTGGCGGCCGACGAGCTGCTGGTATCGGTGCGGATTCCGCTGGCCGAAGGTTGGGTCAGCGCCTACGAAAAAGTGCAGGTGCGCGGCGCGATCGATTTTCCGCTCACCGGCGTCGCCGTGGCCCTGCGCCGTGAAAGCAATGTGATTGCCGAACTGCGTGTCGCCTGCACCGGAGTTTCTTCGCGCCCCGAACTGATCGCCGGCCTCGATGCCCTGGCCGGCAAGCCCGTCGACGCCGCCGCGCTGGCGCTGATCGAGAAGCAGATCAAGCGCGGCACCCAGCCGATGGAAACCACCGTGATCAACGTCTCCTACCGCCGCCGCGTTACCCCGGTACTGGCCAAACGGGTGCTGCGGCGGCTCTGGGAAGCCGCTGCCTGATCAGTTGTCGAATTGCCGGGCGTAGGCTTCGTCGTTGTAGAGGCCTTCGCCGAAACGGTCGCGACCATAGCCGGAGATGATCTTCTGCCCGTCCGGCGAGGCGACGAAGGCGATGAACTTCTGCGCCGTTTCCTGTCCCGGCGTGGCGCCCGGCGGCGAGGTAAGCGCGTGGTAGGTGTTGATCAGAAACTTGTCGCCGCGGTAAAGGATCACCAGGTCGGGGGCGACGTTCTTTTCCATGATCCAGGTCGATGAATCGCTCATGAAGTAGGCGCCTTCGGCGTTGGCGCGCTTGAGGCTGGCGGTCATGAAGTCCTTGGTCACGATGTACCAGGCGCCTGCGGGCTGGACCGCAGCCTTCTGCCAGATCTGCATTTCCTTCTGGTGCGTGCCGGAATTGTCGCCGCGCGAAACGAAGCGCGCGCCGGCCTTCGCGATGCGCTGGTAGGCGTCGGCGGCGCTGGTCGCCTTGGCGATGCCGGCCGGATCGGATTTCGGTCCGACGATGTAGAACTCGTTGGAGCCGATCAGCGTCTTGCCCGTGGCCCAGCCTTCCTTGAGCGCTTTTTCCACCTGGGCCGGGGCGTGGACCATGACCATGTCCACTTTCTTGTCCTGCAGCAACTTTAGCGAGGCGCCGGTGCCCGCCTTGATCCAGACCATCTGCGCATCGGCACGGCGGGAAAATTCCTCGGCCAGCAATTTCAGCAGGCCAAGTTCGCCGGGGCTGCCGGTGGCGAGCGAAAACCGGTGCTTGCCAATACCGTAGGCGGCGCTGTCGTCGTCGGCAGAGATGGCGGGCAGGGACGTGGCGAGGGCGATGCCCAGCGCGAGCTTGCTCAATGTGCGCCGCATGTTGCGTTCCTCCTCACTTCGCCGCGTTGGGGAAGAACAACTGCTCGCCGCCGATCTTGTAATCGGCGATGGCCTTCTGGCCTTCCGCGGAGACCACCCAGTCGATGAACTTCTGGCCGTCGGCCTGCTTGACGTGCGGGTGTTTCGCCGGATTGACCAGGATCACGCCGTACTGGTTGAACAGCTTCGTGTCGCCTTCGACGATGATGCCGAGGTCGCCGCGGTTCTTGAACGACAGCCAGGTGCCGCGGTCGGCAAGGATGTAGGCGTTCATCGATGCGGCGGTGTTGAGCGCCGGGCCCATGCCGGAACCGGTGTCGCGGTACCAGGGCCCCTTGGCTTTGTCGAGATCGACGCCGGCGGCTTTCCAGTAGCGCAGTTCGGCGGCGTGGGTGCCGCTCTTGTCGCCGCGCGAGACGAAGGGCGACTTCGCCGCCTCGATGCGGCGCAGGCCTTCGAGGATATCCTTGCCCGCCGCCTTGGCCGGATCGGCCTTCGGGCCGATGACGACGAAGTCGTTGTACATGACTTCCTGGCGCTTGACGCCGAAGCCCTCGGCGATGAATTTTTCCTCGGCGGCCTTGTCGTGCACGAAAACCACGTCGGCATCGCCGCGGCGCGCCATGTCGAGCGCCTGGCCGGTGCCCAGCGCCACGACGCGGACCTTGATGCCGCTGGCCTTTTCGAAGGCCGGCAGCAGGTGGCCGAAAAGGCCGGACTGTTCGGTCGAAGTGGTCGACGAAACGGTGATGAAGCGCTCCTGGGCCTGCGCCAGGCCTGGCGGTCAGCAGACTGGCGGCGGCGAGGGCGGAACAGAACAGGCGACGGGTGATCATGGTGTTTCCTCCTGAAGAAAGGCTTGCGCCGCTTCGGTTTGCGGCAGGTTGAAAAATGCGGCGACCGGCGTCTGTTCGACGAGCGGCCGCGGTCGATGAAAACGATCTCCTCGGCGATGCGCCGGGCCTGGCCGAGGTTGTGGGTGGTCATCAGGATGCGCGTGCCGCCGGCGGCGATCTCCGCGATGATGCGTTCCACTTCGCGGCTGCTGGCCGGATCGAGGCTGGCGGTCGGTTCGTCGAGGATCAGCAGTTCGGGTTCCAGCGCCCAGGCGCGGGCCAGCGCGACGCGCTGCTGCTCGCCGCCGGAAAGCAACCGTGCCGGACGCCGCGCGATGTGTTCCAGGCCGACGCGAGCGAGCGACTCACGTGCGCGCGCCGTGCGCACTCGGCAGCGGCGAAACCCTTGAGCTTGAGGCCGTAGATGACGTTGGCCAGCGCCGTGGTGCGCAGCATCACGGGTCGCTGGAAAACCATCGCCTGCGACAAGCCGGCGCGGCCAATACAGGATGCCGGTGCTCGGATGCAGCAGATCGTGGATCAGGCGCAACAAGGTGCTCTTGCCGGCGCCGTTGGGACCGAGCACCACGGTGCGTTGCGCGCCGAGCGACAGCGAAACATCGTCGATGATGCGCGTGCCGCCTTCGGTCAGGCCGAGCTTTTCTATCGTCAGCCAGGCGCTCACCCCCATCTCCTCTCCGCCCAGCCGCGCAGTGCATAGGCCACGGCATTGATCGACAGCACTACGGTGATCAGGATGAAGCCCAGCGCCAGTGCCAGCGGCAGGTCGCCCTTGCTGGTTTCCAGCGCGATGGTGGTCGTCATCACGCGCGTCACGCCGTCGATGTTGCCGCCGACGATCATGACCGCGCCGACCTCGGCGATGGCGCGGCCGAAGCCGGCCAGCGCCGCGGTCGACAGGGAGAAGCGGCCATCCCAGAGCAGGGTGGCGGCGGCGCGCGTGCGGCTGGCGCCGAGCGATCGCAGTTGCTCGCGGTATTCGCTCCATGCGTCAGCGACCACCTGCCGCGTCAGCGCGGCGACGATGGGTGTGACCAGTATCGCCTGGGCGATGATCATCGCCGTCCGGCGAGAACAGCAGGCCGAATTGCCCCAACGGCCCGGCGCGCGACAGCAGCAGGTAGACCAGCAGGCCGACCACCACCGGCGGCAGGCCCATGAGGCCGTTGAACAGCACGATCAGCGCGCGCCGCCCGGGAAAGCGGCCGACCGCCAGCAGCGCGCCGATCGGCATGCCGACGATGCAGGCGATCAGCGTTGCCGTCAGGCTGACGCGCAGGCTGAGCAGGACGATCGCGGCAAGCTGGCATCGGCTACGGCCACCAGTTGCCAGGCGGTGAGGAAGGAGCCGCTGAGGGTGGTCATGCCGGCATTTATGGAGGTTTCTGCATAAGATCGGCGATGTTATAGTCCGTCTTTACTGGATCAAATATGTCGCCGCCTGCAACATATCTCGCGCTACTTCCGCCGCCTGCGCTGGAACTGGGACTTCGGCCCCCTGCTGGGAGAGGTCGATGGTTCGCGCCTGCTCCAGTTGCTGACGGCGTTGGCTGCCGGCGGGGCGCTTGGCGGCGCCGCGCGGGCAGGCCGGCATGTCCTACCGCTCGGCCTGGGGTCTGCTGCGCGACTGCGAACAGGCCTTGGGCGTCCCGATGGTGGTCATGGAACGCGGCCGCGGCACGCGCCTGACGGAATTCGGCGCCGCCCTGGTCGCAACTCGACGCGGCGGCACGGCGAGCGCTGGACGAAGTGCATGCGCCCTGGCAGCGTCGGCTGGAAGCCTTGCTGGCGCCGGTGGTGCGCGTTGCGCCCGAGCGCCTTCGGCTGGCGGCGAGCCACGACCTGGCGCTGGCCGACTGGGTCGAGCATGGCCGCCGCATCCGCTTCGATCTGTACTGGCGCGGCAGCGAGGAAGCGCTGGCGGGACTGGGCCGCGACGAATGCGAAATCGCCGGCTTCCATGTTCCGGAAAGCTGGACCGACGGCGCAGCTCGGAAAGCTGGCTGCGGGCGCTGGCTGGAGTCCGGCGCGCATGTCTGCCTGCCGGTGATGCGTCGCAGCCAGGGCCTGATCGTCGCGCGCGGCAATCCGCACCGGCTGCAGACGCTGGCCGATGCGTCGCGGCGCGGCCTGCGCATGGTGAACCGCCAGCGTGGCTCCGGCACGCGCAGCCTGATCGACCAGTTGCTGGCGGCCAACGGCCTGCGGCCCGAGAATATCGCCGGCTACGCCCATGAGGAATTCACCCACGAAGCGATCGCCGCGACGTCGCCGCCGGGCAGGCCGATGTCGGCTTCGGCATCGAGGCGGCGGCGGCGCGCTACGACCTCGGCTTATGTCCCGCTGGTCAGCGAGCGCTACGGTTTCGCCATGCGCCAACGCGATCGCCGCGAGCCCGGAAGGCAAGGAATTTCTCGCCCGCCTGCAGGGCAACACCTTCCGCCAGCGCCTGCTGGCGATGCCCGGCTACGAACCGTTGCCGGTGCGCGCGCCGGGCGCGTGGGACGAGTTCCTTGCCTGAGGCATCAATACTCCACCGCGAACTCCGTCGCCTGCCAGATCGCCCGCTTGGCGTCGAGTTCGGTGGCGACGTCGGCGCCGCCGACCACCGTGTGTTCGATGCCGGCGGCTTCCAGTCCGGCGATCAGGCCGCGCTCGGATTCCTGGCCGGCGCAGAGCACGACGCTGTCGACCGGCAGCAGGCGCTCCTCGCCATTGACGCGGATGTGCAGGCCGGCGTCGTCGATCTTCAGGTAGTCGACGCCGCCCAGCATATGCACGCCGCGCTTTTGCAGCAGCAGGCGGCGCGCCCAGCCGGTGGTCTTGGCCAGGCCGTCGCCAAGCTTGGTGGCCTTGCTCTGCAGCAGCCAGACTTCGCGCGGGCTGGCCGGCATCTGCGGTGCGGCGAGGCCGCCGCGGTTGTCGGTGTAGTCGGATGTCGATGCCCCATTGGCGGCGATAGGCGGCGATCTCGTCGTCGTTGTCGGCATGGGTCAGCAGTTCGGCGACGTCGAAGCCGATGCCGCCGGCGCCGATCAGGGCGACGGTCTTGCCGACGCGCTCGCGGATGCTCGATGGCCTCGAGATAGGACAGCACCTTCGGGTGGTCGATGCCGGGAATCGACGGTGTGCGCGGCGTGACGCCGGTGGCGACGACGACGTGGTCGTAACCCGAAAAGTCGGCGCCGGCGGGACGGCGATTCAGCTGCAGGTCGACGCCGGTTTCCTTGAGCCGCACCGAGAAGTAGCGCAGCGTGTCGTTGAAGTCTTCCTTGCCGGGAATGCGCCTTGGCATAGTTGAACTGGCCGCCGATGCGGTCCTGCGCCTCGAACAGCGTGACCTTGTGGCCGCGTTCGGCCAGCGTGCGTGGCGGCGGCCAGCCCGGCCATGCCGGCGCCGACCACGGCAACCTTCTTCGGCGCATCCGTCGGCAGCACTTCGACGTCGAGTCTCGTGGCAGGCGATAGGGATTGACCAGGCAGGAGCAGAGGTTGGCGCGTAGAAGATGTGGTCGAGGCAGGCCTGGTTGCAGGCGATGCAGGTGTTGATGCGTTCCGGCGCGCCCGGCCGCGGCCTTGTTCACGAACTCGGCGTCGGCGAGGAAGGGCCGCGCCATCGAGACCATGTCGGCGTCGCCGCGGGCGATGAATGTCCTCGGCGATTTGCGGATCGTTGATGCGATTGGTGGTGATCAGGGGATCCTGACTTGCCCCTTCATGCGCCGCGTCACCTCGGCGTAGGCGCCGCGCGGCACCGCGGTGTAGATGGTGGGGATGCGCGCCTCGTGCCAGCCGATGCCGGTATTGATGATGTTGGCGCCGGCCTTTTCCACTTCCTTGGCCATGGCCACCACTTCGTCCCAGGTGCTGCCGCCCTCGACCAGGTCGAGCATCGACAGGCGGAAGATGAGTATGAAATCGGCGCCGACCCGTGCCCGCACGGCGCGGATCACTTCGAGGCCGAAGCGCATGCGGTTTTCCAGGCTGCCGCCCCAGCGGTCCTCGCGGTGGTTGGTATGCGGCACGAGGAACTCGTTGATCAGGTAGCCCTCGGAGCCCATGATCTCGACGCCGTCGTAGTTGGCGAAGCGGCACATCGCCGCGCACTGGGCGTAGTCGGCGATGGTCTGTTGTATTTCCTCTTCCGTCAGCGCGTGCGGCGTCGCCGGATTGATCGGCGCCTTGAGCGCGGAGGGTGCGACCGGCCGCCTGGTGTAGGCATAGCGCCCGGTGTGCAGGATCTGCACGCAAATCTTGCCGCCGTGGGCATGCACGGCCTCGGTGATGACGCGGTGCTTGGCGGCCTCGGTCTCGTTGTCGAGGATCGATGCGCCCTGCATCACGATGCTGTCCGGGTTCGGGGCGAAGCCGCCGGTGACGATGAGGCCGACGCCGCCTTTGGCGCGTGCGGCGTAGAAGGCCGCCATGCGGTCATGGCTGTTGCCGATGTCTTCCAGGCCGGTATGCATCGAGCCCATCAGGACACGGTTCTTCAGCGTGGTGAAGCCCAGGTCCAGCGGAGCCAGCAGGTGCGGGTAGGGGTTATTCATGGGTTCGGGATTCCGTGGCGGAAATGAAGGTGGAGGCGTCCGCGATGATTCTAGCTGCCAAAGAACATTTTTCATTGGATGGGAACACCCAAAAAAAAGCCGGCCCGTGCTTCGGGCCGGCGTTCCTTGTGCGGCGGAGCTTTCTTACATGGCGGCCTTGGCGTCCGCTTCGCACTTCTTCATGAAGGCGGTCTTGGCGGCGCCGGCGAGCGGCTTGCCGTCCTTGCTCACGGCCTTTTCGGCGCAACCGGAATCCTTCTTGGCTGCGGCGGGCTTGCCGGCATCTGCGGGCTTGCCGGCGCCTTCGCACTTCTTGATCGACGCGGCCTTGGCGGCGCCGTGCAGCGGCTTGCCATCCTTGCTCACGGCCTTGGCTTCGCAGTCGCTGGCGGCGGGCTTTGGCGGCTTCGGCAGCCTTGGCCGGCGGCGGCTTGGCAGGCTTCGCCGGCTCGGCGGCCTTGGCGGGCGGCGGCAGCAGGCTTGGCGCGGCTTCGGCCGGCTTTGCCGCGGGGGCTTGCGCCAGAGCTACGCCGCTGGCGAAAAGGGCGGACAGGGCAACGGTGATCAGTTTGTTCATGGTGAGTCTCCTTGGTATATGGGCGGCGCGGTGCCGTTCCCATTTAACGCAAAGGGCCTGCCTTAGTTGACCGGGTCGTTGCCGGTATCGGCCCTGAGGGCGGCTTCCTGCCGGTCGACGAACTCCTGCATGCTGTCGATGCCGCGCAATTTGAGCACCGTGGCGCGCACCGCCGCTTCCAGCAGCACGGCGAGGTTGCGGCCGGCGGCGACCGGTATCGTGACGCGGCGGATCGGCACCCCGAGGATGGTTTCGTTCTGCGCGTCGAGCGGCAGGCGGGCGGCTTCCGGCACGCCCGGGGTCGGTTTTTGCAGGTGCACGATGAGCTTGAGGCGCATCTTGCGCCGGCAGGCGGTTTCGCCGAATACGGTGCGGATGTTGAGCAGGCCCAGCCCGCGCACTTCAAGGAAGTCCTTGAGCAATTCCGGGCAACGTCCTTCGAGGGTGTCGGAGCCGATGCGCGAGACATCGACCACGTCGTCGGCGACCAGGCCGTGGCCGCGCGAAATCAGTTCGAGGCCGAGTTCGCTCTTGCCCACGCCCGAGTCGCCGGTGATCAGCACGCCCATGCCCAGCACGTCCATGAAAACGCCGTGCAGCGTCCCGGTTTCGGCCAGCTGTCGCGACAAGAAGGCGCGCAGTGTATCGATCACGAATGCCGAGGACAGCGGGGTTTTCAGCAAAGGCGTGCCCGAGGCTTCGCAACCCCTGCATGACGTCAGTGACAATCGGACAGTCGTCGGCAACGATGATGGCGGGCGGCTGGGCGCTGCAGATTTCCTGCATGTGATGCGTGATTTTTTCCGGCGCGTGGCGGGCCCACCAGGCGACTTCCGGCGTGCCGATGACCTGCAGGCGTTCCGGATGCATCAGGTTGAGGTGGCCGATCAGGTCGGCAGGCGACACCACGTGTTCCGATGGTGCAAATCGCCCGCGTCATGGCACCGCTGACCCATGAGAGCTGGAGCCGCTCCCGGTTGCGCTCAAACAGCTGGGAAACGACTAGCTGGCGTGCCAATTGGCGAAGAGGCCGTGTAGTGCCGGCGCATCCGGAGCCGCGGCGAGCTGGTCGCGAAAGGCCTTGTCGGAGAACATCTGCGCCAGTTCGGAGAGCAATTGCAGGTGATGCTCGTTGGCGGCTTCCGGTACCAGCAGCACGAATACCAGTCCGACCGGCTTGCCGTCGGGCGCGTCGAACTGCACCGGCGATCCGAGGCGGACAAAGGCGCCGACCGGCGTCTTGAGGCCCTTGATGCGTCCATGGGGAATGGCGATGCCCTGGCCGAGGCCCGGTAGACCCGAGCTTTTCCCGCGCGAACAAGGCGTCGTAGACCGTGCTGCGGGCGACGCTTTGATGGTTTTCGAAAAGTATGCCGGCCTGCTCGAATACGCGCTTCTTGCTGCTGGCGTCGAGGTTGGCCACTACGTTGTCGAGTGGCAGCAGGCTGGCGATCTGATTCATGGCGGGGGGGTGTATGCAATTGAACGGCAAATGAGCGGAGCTTGCGGCGGCGCGCAGTATAACGCTATCCGGTGGATACCGTCTCCGGCGCAAGCGCACGGAGACATAAGGTGCGGCGGCTGCCGGCCGGCTCCGCGTCTGTCGTTGCCGGCCTACTCGACCTGGCTGCGCTTGTCGTGGTTGTGGTTGGAGACCTTTTCCTTGTGCTTGACCACCTGGCGGTCGAGCTTGTCGGCCACCAGGTCGATCGCGGCGTAAAGGTCGGCGTCGGTGGCGTCGGCGAAGATGTCCTTGCCCTTGACGTGAAGCGTGACTTCGGCCTTCTGCTGCAGTTTTTCAACCGACAGGATGACGTGGGAACTGGTCACCTGGTCGAAGTGCCGCAGCACGCGATCGAGTTTGCCCGTGACGTAGTCACGAATGGCCGGGGTGACTTCGATGTGGTGTCCAGTGATGTTGAGATTCATGATGTCTCCTTGTCAGAAGTATTTTCTCAGAGAACTTTCCTGAGGCTAACCGGCGGGATGCCGAGCAGTTCGCGGTACTTCGCTACGGTGCGACGTGCCACGACGATGCCCTGCTCGCCGAGGATTTCCGCAAGCCGGGCGTCCGAGAGCGGCTTTTTGCCGTCCTCGGCGCCGACCAGTTGCTTGATCAGCGCCCGAATTGCGGTTGAGGAAGCCGCGCCGCCGGTGTCGGTGGCGACGTGACTGCCAAAAAAGTATTTGAGTTCATAGATGCCGCGCGGACTGGCCAGGTATTTCTGCGTCGTCACGCGCGAAATCGTCGATTCGTGCAGGCTGACGGTTTCCGCGATCTCGCGCAGGGTCAGCGGCCGCATCGCCACCTCGCCGTGGTCGAAGAAGGCGCGCTGGCGGTCGACGATGGCCTGCGACACGCGCAGGATGGTGTCGAAGCGCTGCTGCACGTTCTTGATCAGCCACTTGGCTTCCTGCAACTGGCTGGCCAGCCCGGCCGAAGAGCTGCTGCCGCTGCGGTGACGGTGCAGGATGTCGGCGTAGAGCCGGTTGATCCGCAGGCGTGGCATGGCGTCCCGGTTGAGGCTGACGACCCATCGCCCCTGCAGCTTTCTCACCGCGACGTCCGGTATGACGTAGCGCGTGTCGATCGGCGCGAACTGCGCGCCGGGGCGCGGATTGAGCGAACGGATCAGGTCCTGCGCCGGCGCGCAGCTGCGTCGTCGTCGCAGCCGAGCGATTTCTTGATGCGGGCAAAGTCGCGCGCCGCCAGCTGCTCGAGGTGCTCGCCGACGATGCGCAGCGCCAGCTTGCGGGTGGCGGAGGGCGGCAGGCAATCGAGCTGCAGCGACAGGCATTCCTTCGCGCTGCGCGCACCGATGCCCGGCGGGTCGAGATTCTGCAAATGGCGCAAGGCGATGGCGAGTTCCTCGAGCAGCGCCTCGCGCAACTCGTCATCCTCGGCGACCAGCAGGTCGACCAGTTCGTCCAGCGGCTGCGTCAGGTAGCCGTCGTCATTCAGCGCTTCGATCAGGAAACCGACCAGCGCCCGCTCGCGATCGGGCAACTGGGTCATCGCCACCTGCGCCCCGAGGTGCTCGCGCAGGGAGACCGAGGCGGCCTGGGATTCGCCGCTGTCGAGATCGTCATCGTTGGGATCGCGCTGGCCGTGGCTGCCGGAGAAATCCATGCCCCAGCCTTCATCATCGCCGCCCCGCGGTTCCTGGCGTTCGTCGCGCTCGTCACTCCCGGTCGGGGTGACGGTCTGCGGTGTCGCCGGCGCATCGCTGGCGGCGCCGAGGCTGAAGGTGACCGCGTCGCCGGGTTCATCCCTTTCCAGCAGCGGATTTTCCTGCAGGGCCTGGTCGATTTCGGCGTTCAGCTCCAGAGTCGACAACTGCAACAGCCTGATCGACTGCTGCAACTGCGGCGTCAGTGCCAGATGCTGCGAGAGCCTGAGCTGGAGTCCTTGCCGCATAGCTTCTTGTTGTTCTTGCGCCTACATCCTGAAATGCTCGCCGAGATAAACCCGGCGCACACTTTCATTATCGACTATATCGGCCGGGTGTCCAGCGGCAAGTACCTCGCCGGCGTTGATGATGGTGGCGCGATCGCAGATGCCCAGGGTTTCGCGCACGTTGTGGTCGGTGATCAGCACGCCGATGCCGCGTTCCTTGAGATAGCGGATGATCTTCTGGATGTCGATCACGGCAATCGGATCGACGCCGGCGAAGGGTTCGTCGAGCAGGATGAAGCGCGGTCGGGTCGCCAGGGCGCGGGCGATCTCGACGCGGCGGCGTTCGCCGCCGGAAAGCGAGGCGGCCAGGTTCTTGCGGATGTGGGTGATGTGCAGTTCCTGCAGCAGCACGTCCTCCCGTTCCTCGATTGCACCTTCGTCGAGCCCCTGCAGTTCCAGCACGGCCCGGATGTTTTCGGACACCGTCAGCTTGCGGAACACCGAATTTTCCTGGGGCAGGTAGGACAAGCCGAGTTTGGCGCGCCGGTGGATCGGCATGTGGGTCAGGCGCTGGTGCTCGCCGCTGCTCTCGATGCGGATCTCGCCGCCATCGGCCGCGACCAGGCCGACGATCATGTAGAAGCAGGTGGTCTTGCCGGCGCCGTTGGGGCCGAGCAGGCCGACCACCTCGCCGGCGGCCACGTCGAAGGAAACGTCGGTCACCACGGTCTGCGACTTGTATTTCTTGCGCAGATTGTGCGCCGAGAGCGTGGCGGCAGTGGTCATTGCTCCGGCTCCTCCTGCGGTTCCTTCAGCAGGCGGCGGATGATGTCGCCGGCGAAGCCGCGGCTTTGCAGGAAGCGCGCCTGGCGCGCCCATTCCTTGGGATTGGCCGGGCGCGGCGGAAAACTTCCGGCTCCAGACGGCGCGGGCGCGCTCGATTTCGTCGGGCAGGTCGGCCTGTGCCAGTTGCTCCTCGATCATTTCGGGCGCCACGCCGCGGGTCTTCAGGGTGTGGCGCAGGCGCGAGGCGCCCAGGCGCGAGGCGTTGCTGCGCAGGTAGGTTTCCGCCGTGCGGTTGTCGGACTGCAATTGCGAGGCCTCCATGTCGGCGAGCACCGTGTCGATTTCCTCCTGCGTGCCGAGACCCGACAGCTTGCGCGCCAGTTCGACGCGGGTGTGTTCGCGCCGCGCCAGCAGTCTTATCGCCTGCTGGCGCAGTTCATTCGACATGGTGTCCGCCGCGCCGGGCGCGGCAACTGCTGTTCGACAAGATGCTTGTCCTCTGCGGCGTATCGGTTCAGCGTGCCGTGTTCAGCGCGGCCTTTTGCCGGCTTCGGCGGCCCAAGCGCCGCGACGCCGACCGCTTCGCGCACCCGGTTCTCGATTTCCACGGCGATGTCCGGCATGCTCGCGCAGGAACTCGCGCGCGTTGTCCTTGCCCTGGCCGATCTTCTCGCCCTTGTAGGCGTACCAGGCGCCGGATTTCTCGACGATCTTGTGCTCGACGCCGAGCTCGACGATCTCGCCCTCGCGCGAAATGCCTTCGCCGTAGAGGATGTCGAAATGCGCCTCGCGGAAGGGCGGCGCGACCTTGTTCTTGACCACCTTGACCTTGGTCTCGTTGCCGATGACTTCGTCGCCCTTCTTGATGGCGCCGGTGCGGCGGATGTCCATGCGCACCGAGGCGTAGAACTTCAGCGCGTTGCCGCCGGTGGTGGTTTCCGGGTTGCCGAACATGACGCCGATCTTCATGCGGATCTGGTTGATGAAAATCACCAGCGTGTTGGTGCGCTTGATGTTGGCGGTGAGCTTGCGCAGCGCCTGCGACATCAGCCGCGCCTGCAGGCCGGGCAGCTGGTCGCCCATCTCGCCCTCGATTTCGGCGCGCGGCGTCAGCGCGGCGACCGAGTCGATCACGATGCAGTCGACGCCGCCCGAGCGCACCAGCATGTCGGTGATTTCCAGGCCCTGCTCGCCGGTGTCGGGCTGCGAGATCAGCAGGTCGGGCACGTTCACGCCGAGCTTTGCCGCATAGCCGGGATCGAGCGCGTTTTCCGCGTCGATGTAGGCGGCGACGCCGCCGGCTTTCTGGATCTCGGCGACGACGTGCAGGCACAGCGTGGTCTTGCCGGAAGATTCCGGTCCATAGATCTCGACCACGCGGCCGCGCGGCAGGCCGCCGATGCCGAGGGCGATATCGAGGCCCGAGCGAGCCGGTGGAAACGGTCTGGATGTCGTCGATGGCCAGGCCTTCGCCCATCTTCATGATGGAGCCCTTGCCGAACTGCTTTTCGATCTGGGCCAGGGCGGCCTGCAGTGCCTTGCTCTTGTTGTCGTCCATTGTTTTCTTCCTTAGAGTGATTCGATTATGGCATGGATGGCACAGTTTTTGCGCGCTCCGGTTTCTTATGCGGCAGCGAGTCGGGCCAGCAGGCCGCGCAGGGCGTGAACCACCGCCTGGCGGCGGATTGCCTCGCGGTCGCCGGCGAATAACAGCAGTTTCCGCGGTCGGCCTGCCTCGCCGACCCGACACCAGGCAAAGCATACGGTGCCCACTGGCTTACCAGGTGAGCCACCCGTGGGCCCGGCGATTCCAGTAATGGCCAATGAAATCAGTGGCGTTGGAGTTTTTCAGGGCGCCGGCGGCCATTTCTGCGGCGGTTTCCGGGCTCACCGCGCCGAATCCTTGCAGCGTTTCCGGCCGCACGCCGAGCATTTCGATCTTGGCGTCGTTGGAATAGGTGACGAAGCCGCGCTCGAACCAGCCCGAACTGCCTGCCGTGTGAGTGATCACTTGCGCCGCCCAGCCTCCGGTGCAGGATTCGGCGGTAGCGAGCAAAAGTCGGCGCTGGAGACACGCCGAGCCGAGGGCTGCCGACAGGGCAAGCGAGTTCGGCGTCCATCAGAAGAGCAGGAAAGCCTTGAACACGGCCATGGTCAACACGGTGTAGCCGGCGGCGACGACGTCGTCCATCATCACGCCGAAGCCGTTCTTGACCTGCGTGTCGAAGAAGTGCGCCGGCTGCGGCTTGACGATGTCGTAGAAGCGGAACCAGAGGAAGGCCGCCAGCTGCCAGAGCAGTTCCGGCGGCGTCAGCAGCAGCACCGCCCAGAAGGGCACGATTTCGTCCCAGACGATGGCGCCGTGGTCGACCACGCCGAGGGCGCGGCCGGTGATCTGGCAGGCGGCAGACGCCGAGGGCGAAGGCCAGCAGCAGGAAAATCGCGAAGCCAAGGTCGCCTGGCAGATACATGCGCAGGAAGGGATAGGTGAGCCAGGCGAAGGCCGTGCCGGCCGTGCCCGGCGCGCAGCGGCGAAAGGCCGCTGCCGAAGCCGCAGGCGATGAAATGCGCCGGGTGGTGGAGCAGGAACTTGAGCGGTGGCGGAGGCAGTTTGGCCATGACGACTGTCCTAGGATACCGTCCCCGCCTCAGGCGGGGCTTTGCACGCCGGGGATTCCGCTTCGCGGGCCGGCGACATAAAGTGGTCGTAGCCGCGCCGTGCCGGTGTGATGTCCGTGCCTCCGGCGTCGCAGAGGACGAGCTCGCCGGGCGGCCCGGCGACGATCTCGCCGATGCGGGTCAGTGGCAGCCTGAGTTCGGTCGCCAGAGCGGCGATCGCGTCGGCCGCGGCCGGCGGCGCGGTGAAAAGCAGTTCGTAGTCGTCGCCGCCGGCCAGCAGGCAATCGCGCTCGAGTCCCGCATCAGGGCAGTTGAGGAATCTGCAGGCGGGCGGCAACCGCCGACTGCTCGAGGATGTGGCCGAGATCGGCCAGCAGGCCGTCGGAGACATCGATGGCGGCTGTTGCCAATGCCGCGCAGGGCCAGGCCCAGCGCGACGCGCGGCTGCGGGCGGTGCAGTGCGGCGAGGCAATCCGCGAGCCGTGGCTGGCCCAGGATCGATGCGTCCCTGCAAGTGGGCCAGCCCCAGTGCGGCGCGGCCCGGGCGGCCCGATACCCAGATCGAATCGCCGGCTCTTGCGCCGAACGGCGCAGGCGCCTGCCCGGCGGCGACTTCGCCGAGGATGGTGACGCAGAAGTTGCGCGGCCCGCGCGTGGTGTCGCCGCCGATCAGGTCGACGCCGAATTCGTCGGCGCAGGCGAAGAAGCCGCGGGCGAAATCATCGATCCAGTCGATTAGTCGGCGCTGGCAGTACGGCGATGGCCAGCATTGCCCAGCGTGGCTGCGCGCCCATCGCCGCCATGTCCGAGACATTCACCGCGAGGCATCTTCCAGCCCAGTGTCTCGGGGTCGGCGTCGGGCAGGAAATGCGTGCCGTCGACCAGCATGTCGGTGGAGATCACCAGTTCCAGGCCGGGCGTCGGCGCGATCAGCGCGCCGTCGTCGCCGACGCCGAGCACCGTGTGCCGCGTCGGGCGCGTGAAGTAGCGGTCGATCAGTTCGAATTCGGAGGGCACGAAAACCTTTTCGCCACCAGGATCACAGAGGCGCACAAGGAAACCTCATTGACGTCTGCCTCTGTGATCTCTGTGTCCTCGGTGGCTGTTCAGGTCTTTGATTTCCGGCACGCAGCACCGCGGCCAGCTTGTCGAGCACGCCATTGACGAACTTGTGGCCGTCGGTGCCGCCATAGGTCTTGGCCAGTTCGATGGCTTCGTTGATGATCACGCGGTAGGGCGTTTCGGGGTGGAGCTTGAGTTCGCAGGCGCCCAGCAGCAGGATGCAGCGCTCGATCGGCGAGACCTCGTCCCAGGCGCGGTCGATATGCGGGCGCCAGTTCGAGCTTGAGCGCCTCGGCCTGCTGCCGGGTTTCGCCGAGCAGGGTGGCGTAGAGCGGGCGGTCGGCCTTGTCGAAGCCGGCCACGCCTTCGGCCTGGACCTGGATGGCCGCCTCGTCCTGGTCGCCGACCTGCCACTGGTAGAGGCCCTGGATGACGAACTCGCGCGCGCGCCGCCGCGGGTTGGACGACCTGCCCGCCCTCCCCCGTCCCGAGGACGGGGGTGACGCCGGTTCGCGGGCTGCGCCCGCTCCATGAGAGACGTGCATCGCCTTGGGGCGCCCCGCCGGCGATTCGCTGCCGGCCACTACTTCAGCGCTTTCAGCAGGTTGGCCATCTCGATGGCCGCCTGCGCCGCCTCGGCACCCTTCTGCACCATGCGCACCAGCGCCTGGTCGTCGTTCTCGGTGGTCAGCACGCGCGTTGGCGATCGGGATGCCGGTGTTGAGCTGCACGTCGGTGATGCCGCGCGCCGATTCGTTGGAGACGACCTCGAAATGGTAGGTCTCGCCGCGGATCACGGCAGCCCAGCGCCACCAGCGCGTCGAAGCGGCCGCTCTGCGCCATCGCCTGCAGCGCCAGCGGCAGTTCCAGCGCGCCGGGCACGGTGGCGAAGGTGACGTCGGCATCGGCCACGCCGAGGTGCGCCAGTTCGGCCAGGCAGCCCGAGCGCAGGCCCTCGCCGATGTCCTGGTTGAAGCGGCTCTGACGACGCCGACGCGCAGGCCGTGGCCCGTCAGATTGGGTTCGAGTTCGCGGATGTCGTCGTACCTGGCCATACGGTTCCTATGCCTTCGCTTCGTCGGGAGTGAGGTAGCCGGTGACTTCGAGGCCGAAGCCGGCCATGCTGGGCATCTTGCGCGGGCTGGACATCAGGCGCATCTTGCCGACGCCGAGCTCGCGCAGGATCTGCGCGCCGATGCCGTAGAGGCGCGGGTCCCAGTTGTCGGCCGGCCGCTCCGTGCGCTCGCTCTTCAGGGCCGCCAGCAGGGCGTTGCCGGTTTCCGCGCGATGCAGCAGCACGAGCACGCCGCGTCCTTCCTCGGCGATCTTGCGCAGGGCGAGATCGACGCTGTAAGTGTGGCCGCGGCTGTCGTGGTCGAGGAAATCGAGCACGCAGACGGCTTCATGCACGCGCACCAGGGTTTCCTCCGCGGCAGTGATCTCGCCGCGGGACAGCGCCAGATGGACGTCGCCGCTGCTCCGGTCGGCAAAGGCGCGCAGGCGGAAGTTCGCCGTGTGCGCAGGCGACCTTCTTGTCGGCGACGCACTCGACCAGCTTCTCGGTTTCGGAGCGGTAGTGGATCAGGTCGCGGATGGTGCCGATCTTGAGGCTGTGCTCGCGGCGAACTCGATCAGGTCGGGCAGCCGCGCCATGGTGCCGTCGTCCTTGAGGATTTCGCAGATCACCGAGGCCGGCTCGCAGCCCGCCAGTTGCGCGAAGTCGCAGCCGGCCTCGGTGTGGCCGGCGCGCACCAGCACGCCGCCGTTCTGCGCCATCAGCGGGAAGATGTGGCCGGGCTGGACGATGTCGGCGGGCCGTCGCGTTCTTCGCCACGGCCGCCTGCACGGTGCGCGAGCGGTCCTGCGCCGAGATGCCGGTGGTGACGCCCTCGGCCGCCTCGATCGACACGGTGAAGGCCGTGCCGTGCGGCGCCTTGTTGTCGCGCACCATCAGCGGCAGGTCGAGCTGGCGGCAGCGCGCCTCGGTCAGCGTCAGGCAGATCAGGCCGCGGCCGTACTTGGCCATGAAGTTGATCGCCTCGGGCGTGCACGTGCTCGGCGGCCAGGACGAGGTCGCCTTCGTTTTCGCGGTCTTCCTCGTCGACCAGGATCGACCATGCGGCCGGCGCGCAGGTCGGCGACGATATCGAGAACGGGGCTGATGCTCATGGTGACAGTCTCTGGCGGAAGAAGCGGCGCATTTTACGCCGCGCCGGCGGAGAGCATGCGCTCGACGTAGCGTGCGATCAGGTCGATTTCCAGATTGACCTTCGGCTCCCGGGTGCAGGCGCTTCAGCGTGGTCACTTCGACGGTGTGCGGAATCAGGTTGATCGAGAAGCGGCGGCCGCCTTCGACCACGCGGTTGGTGGTGAGCGAGACGCCATCGACCGTGATCGAGCCCTTGCGCGCGATGTACTTCGCCAGAGTCTTCGGCGCCTTGATCACCAGTTCGTGCGATTCGCCGACCGGCTCGAACTTCTCCACCTCGCCGACGCCGTCGACATGGCCCGATACCAGATGGCCGCCGATGAAGTCGGACAGGCGCATGCGCCTTTTCCAGATTCACCTCGCCGCCTGCCGCATCGAGGCCGACCGTGCAGTCCAGCGTCTCGCGCGAGACATCGACCTGGTAGCTGCCCTTTTTCTTCGCGATCACCGTCAGGCAGACGCCGCCGTGGGCGATGGAGTCGCCCAGCGCAACGTCGCCGAGCTTGAGGCCGGGCGCCTCGACGGTGAGGCGCAGGCCCTTTTCCAGCGGCTGGACGTGGCTGATCTTTCCGGTGGCGGTAATGATGCCGGTGAACATGGAAGCTCCGAAGTAGTTGGCGGTTTTAGCGCAGCACGCGCTCGAGGGTGGGCAGGAATTTTTCCGCGGTCTGGAAGCCGACGACGCGCAGGTCGGCCAGTTCGCGGCCCGCGGCGTCATAAGAAAATGATGCCTGGCGGGCCGAACAGGCCGAAGCGCTTCAGCAGCGCCTTGTCGGCATCGCTGTTGGCGGTGACGTCGGCCTGCAACAGCACCATCTGCTGCATGCGCGCGGCGACCTTGGGATCGGCGAAGGTGAAGCGTCTCCATCTCCTTGCAGCTGACGCACCAGTCGGCGTAGAAATCCAGCATCACCGGCTTGCCGGCAGCCTTCGCTGCGGCGAGTCGGGCATCCAGCTGTTCGACCGTGGCGACGCGCTCGAAAGCGGCGTCCGTGGGCCTCGGCGGCCACGCCGCCGCGCAGGAAACCGAGGGGCTGCAGCGGATCCTTGGCACCGCCCAGCACGCCCATCAGCATCGCCGCGCCACCGAGCAGCAGGACCACGCCGAGCCCCTTGCCCAGGCGCTGCCAGCCCGTGCGCGTGCGGCGGCAGCGGGTCGAGCGCATGCAGGTAGATTGCCGGCACGACCAGCAGCAGCGCCCAGCCGAACATCTGCAGCCACAGCGGAATCACCGGCGAGACCAGCCACAGCGCGGTGGCCAGCATGATCACGCCGAAGAACTTCTTGACGCCTTCCATCCACGGCCCGGATTTCGGCAGCAGCGAACGCGAGAAGGCGCCGACCAGCAGCAGCGGCGCCCCCATGCCCAGCGACATGACGAACAGCGCCGTGCCGCCGAGCACGGCATCGCCGGTCTGCGCGATGTAGAGCAGGGCGCCGGCCAGCGGCGCGGCGACGCAGGGGCCGACGATCAGGGCCGACAGCGCGCCCATCAGGCCGATCGCCGGCAGCGATCCGCCCTGGCGGTTGGCCGTGTCGGACACCCGGCTTTGCAGCGCCGCCGGCATCTGCAGCTCGTAGAAGCCGAACATCGAGAATGAAAGAACCACGAAAACCAGTGCGAAACCACCCAGCACCCAGGCATTCTGCAGCGCGGCCGACAGCAGCGTGCCGGAAAGCCCGGCGACGACGCCGACCGCGGCGTAGGTCACGGCCATGCCCAGCACATAGGCCAGCGACAGCACGAAGGCGCGCAGGTGACTTACCGCGTGGCCGTGATTGACGATGATGCCCGACAGGATCGGGATCATCGGGAAGACGCAGGGCGTCAGGGACAGCAGCAGGCCGAAGCCGAAGAAACTGAGCAGCACCAGCGCCAGGTTGGCGCCCTTGAACAGGCCGGCGATGCGCGAGCTTTCGTCGGCCGCGGCCGGCGCCGGTGCGGAAGCCGAAAAAGTTATGTCCCCGCGCGCCTGCGCCGGGGACGGTATCCCTTCGGACGGCGCTGGCGTGCTCTGCATGCCGGGATTCCCGCTTCGCGGGGCGGCAACGGCGGCCGACGGGCTGGGGGCGCCCGCCATGGTCAGTTGGGCGGCCTGGTTGATCGGCGGGTAGCAGATGCCGCCGTCCCAGCAGCCCTGCGATATCGCCTTCAGGGTGACGGGACCGCTCGCCTCGACCGGCAGCAGGATCTTCACTTCCTTGCGATAGACCTCGACCTTGCCGAAGGTCTCGTCTTCCTTCATCTTGCCCGGCGGCAGCTGCGGCGCACCGAGGGTGCCGCCTTCCAGTGCGAACTTGAACTTGTCGCGGTACATGTAGTACTGGTCGGTGATCTGCCAGCGCGCCTCGATGGTTTTCGCGTCGACCACGCGCGCCGAGAAGCGGAAGGCCTGTTCGGGCGGCAGGGGTTCTTCGGCGCGGGCCATGCCGGTCAGCGCGAACAGCAACAGCAACAACAGGCGGATCAGCATGTGGGGAGCTTCCCGTCAGCGACTTCGGCGAGGGTTTCGGTGCGGGTTTCGGCCACGACCCAGTCCAGGTATCCGGGCAGGCCATGGACAATAGGGACCGCGATGATCTCGGGAAGTTCATAGGGATGGCCGGCGCGGATCGCCGCCTCCAGCTCCGCATAGCGTGCGGTCGTGGTCTTGATCAGCAGCGGCACTTCCTGCGTACTTTCGATCGCGCCCTGCCAGCGATACACCGAACTGCAGGGCGCCAGCAGGTTCACGCAGGCCGCCAGGCGCCGGCTGACCAGCGTCGCCGCCAATGCCTGCGCGCTGTCCGCGTCGGGCAGGTTGGTGAAAATCAGCAGGGTCTGGCAGGCGGTTTGCGATGCTTCCATCGCGCTATTCTACCTTCGGCCACCGGCCCGTCCGGGTCAGCCTGTCGCACCCCAGGGCAATCGCATGAATGCGCAAGTCATGCTTCTCAAGTTCAGCAATCCCCAATTTGCCGTACCGGGCGTCATCCCGGGCTTGACCCGGAATCCAGTTTTACGCCGAAAGCCTGGATTCCGGCTTTCGCCGGAATGACGGCCTGTCGATTGCCAGCTCAAAGGTATTCATGCGATTGCCCTGTGTCGCACCCGGACGCAACGGCAAAGGCCGATTCCGGTGAGCGGCCTGCGTCGGCCAGACGTAGTGTATTAACGACGGAATCACAGGTTTTGTCCCGCTATCGGCCATGCCGGCGTTGCCGCAAGACATGAATTCTGCTAGCGTGCCAGAGGCGGCGAAGAATAAGCTTTAATGTTCTTCGGGTTTGTTGTTGAATTTATTGGGGGTTGTAATATGACGAAAGCGCTAGCCAGCGTGTTGGCCGCTGCGTTTTTTCTGGCATTCGGTTCGCTGAATCACGCGGCCGCGCAGGATGCCGCTTTCGACATAACGCGTTTTCAGGTCGATGGGAATACGATCCTGACGACCGAAACGGTTCAGGCGCTGGTGGCGCCCTTTGCCGGCAAGGGCAAGGTCTATGGCGATGTGCAAAAGGCCCTGGAAGCCCTCGAAGGCGAGTTTCGCCGCCTCGGTTACGGCACCGTGAATGTGTATGTGCCTGAACAGGAGCTCACCAGCGGCGTGGTCCGCCTGGTGGTCAGCGAGGGCGTGGTCGGCAAGATCACCGTCACCGGCAACAAGTTCTTCAACGAAGAAAACGTGCGCGCCGGCCTGCCCGACCTGAGGGAAGGCACGGCGCCCAACATGCGCCGGCTTTCCGAAAACGTCCAGCTCAGCAACGAAAATCCGGCAAAGCAGGTCGAGGTGACGCTGGGCGTCAGCGAAGATGAGGGCAAGGTCAATGCCCGGGTGGATGTCAAGGACGACGACCCCTCGCGCTTCTTTGTGACGCTGGACAACACAGGCACCCGGGACACCGGCTACGCCCGCCTGGGCTTTTCCTACCAGAACTCCAACATGTTCAACATGGACCAGGTGCTGACCCTGGCCTACACGACCGCGCTCGACCCCCCGGGCCGCATGAAGGTTTTCGGCAATCGCGTGTTTCCCTGGGACGACGGCGACGGCGTCGAAGTCGATATCTACAGCATCGGCTACCGCCTGCCCCTGTATGCGCTGGGCGACAGCATCGACTTCATTTACGCCAATTCGAGCACCAACACTCCGGCCAATGTGCTGGTTCCCGGCGGCGGTCTCGGCATCAACGGCAAGGGCGAGATCTGGGGCCTGCGCTACAACCACATTTTCCCGCGCGCCGGCGAATACAGCTCGCGGCTGGTGCTGGCCTATGACCGCAAGTACCTCGACAATACCTGCGACCTTCCCGGCATTTCATCAAAAACGCTTTACGGCACGGCAGGCTGCACGCCCTACACGATCCAGCCGGTTGCCGTCACCTACAGCGGCCAGTGGCAAAGGCCCGGCGAATCCATTGATTTTTACCTCACGGCGGCGCATAACATTCCGACCGGCGCCGACTATCCGTTTGGCGTCCCTCCCAAGGACGACAACTACTCGGCGGCGTCCGGCTACAAGGTCCGGGACGATTTTTCCGCGATACGCGCCGGCGGCAGCTATTTCGCCGCAATCGGCGGCGACTGGCTGTTCAGGTTCGCCGCGAACGCACAGTACTCGCATAGTGCGCTGCCGGCCACCGAGCGCTTCGGCCTGGCGGGCTGGACCACCGTGCGCGGTTTCAACGAGCGCGCCGTTTCCACCGACCGCGGCCATGTCGTCAATTTCGAGATATATTCCCCGGACACTGCGCCCGGCATGGGCCTGCCCGGCATCCTGAAGTGGCTGGCCTTCATCGATTCGGCGCAGGGCACCAACGTCGGCCCGTCGCTGAAAGTCGGCATCGCCTCGGTGGGCGTAGGCTTGCGCTACAACCTCAACAAGGACATCAGCGCCCGCTTCGACGTGGCGCAGGTCGTGGATGGCTACTCGCCGACCGGCAACAACATCCAGCCCGAAGGCAGCGTCCGCGGCCACGTCGGCGTCGCCTTCGGTTTCTAGCTATCGGACCGGGCGGCCAGGAAATCTTTTCAAGAGTGTGACTTTGTGCATGGTCGGCGACACGGTTTTGGCGCTATAAGTGAAATACGTGTGGGCGGCTGTTCCGCCCTTGGAGTTTGACATGAGCTACAGAAATTCTCCCTGCAAGCGGTCGTTCCGACTGTCCACGCCTGTCCGCCTCGGCGTTGCCGCGGTGGCCGCGTGCTTCATCAGCGCCCCGGTCCTGTCCCTGCCGGTGAATCCCACCGTGATCAATGGCACCGCCGCCTTCAACCAGGCCGGCAACGTCCTGACCGTGACCAACAGCAACGGCGCCATCATCAACTGGCAGAAGTTCTCCATCGGAGCCGGCGAAACCACGCACTTTGCCCAGGCCTCCGCCTCCAGCTCGGTACTCAACCGGGTCCTCAACGACCCGACGGCCATTTACGGCACCCTCAGCTCCAACGGCCGCGTCTGGCTGGTGAACCCCGCCGGCATCATGGTCGGCCCCGGCGGCAAGGTCGACGTCGCCGGCTTCGTCGCCAGCACCCTCAACATCCGCAATGAAGACTTCCTCGCCGGGCGCAACGTCTTCGTCAATGACAGCAGCGCCAAAAACGTCATCAACCAGGGCGAAATCCGCACCCCGGCCGGCGGCAGCGTCTACCTGATCGGCAGCAACGTCACGAACGAAGGCATCATCACCACCCCGAAAGGCGAAACCATCCTCGCCGCCGGCGCCACCGTCAGCCTGATCGACAGCGCCACCCCCGGCGTCAAGGTCAACATCACCGGCAGTGAAGGCAATGCCACCAACCTCGGCACCATCACGGCGGAAGCCGGGCGCATCGGCATCGCCGGCGTCATCGTCAGGAACAGCGGCATGCTGAATGCCAGCAGCGTGGTCTCCGAGGGCGGTCGCGTCTTCCTCAAGGCCAGCCGGGACGCTTACGTCGATGGCAACGGCCGCATCGTCACCACCGGTACCCGGGGCGGCCGTGTTGAAGTTCTCGGCGACACGGTTGCGGTAACGGACAACGCCGTTATCGACGCCAGCGGCGCCAACGGCGGCGGTGTGGTGCTGGTCGGCGGCGACTACCAGGGCAAGAATCCCGGGGTACAAAACGCCAGCACCAGCTATTTCGGGGCGCAAGCCGCGATCAAGGCCGATGCCACGGACAATGGCGACGGCGGCAAGGTCATCATCTGGGCCAACGACACGACAAGGGCCTACGGCGACATCTCGGCACGCGGCGGAGCGAATGGCGGGGACGGCGGATTTGTCGAGGTCTCGGGCAGGCAAAGCCTGGATTTCGCGGCTCGCGTGAACACCCTCGCACCGTACGGAAAAACGGGCACCCTGCTGCTTGATCCGGGATCCCTGTTCATCGACGACACCATTTGGGCTTCGTTCTACCAAGGTTTGGGAACAGACCTGATATTGCAGACCGACTCCTCCGGAACGGGGAACATTGACTTCTCCGGTAGCGGCGCATTCAACACCTTCGGTCACAACCTCAAAGTTCTTGCCTACGGTGTAGGTGCCTCTACCGGACACATTACGTTTACCGACTTCAGGCTTGACGTCGCCGGGGATCTGACCTTGACCGCCGGTTGGGATGGCGTATCCACCGTGACGCCGGCTTCGGTACCGACCAAGGGCAACATCGTGATGTCGGGCGTCACCAAAGGCACCTGGATTCAGGCCGCGAGCATGAATGTTCAGGCCGGCAACAACCTGACCCTCACCGGCGGCGGCGGCAGCGGCACCGGCTTCGGCCCCGGCAACTCCGGCCCCGGCGTCATGCTCTACAGCACGGGCGCGCAAACCGTCACCGCCGGCAGCCAGATCCTGCTCACCGCCGGCAGCTTCGACAATACTGCGCATTCGGGCAGTTCCCATTACGGCGGCTCGGTGGCCATCGTGGCCAACGGCAATCAGACCATTACCGCCCCCACCATCAAGCTTGCCGCCGGAACGGCGGGGCATGACAACGCCGCGGAGATCCGCGGCGGCGGCGTTACACAGGACATCAACGTCACCAGCCTCCTTGAGCTGAAGGGCGGTGGCGGCGGCGACGACAACTACGCGTGGATCGATGCCAACGGCTTCGCCACGGACCAGACCATCAACGCCGGCGGCGCCAACATCATCCTTACCGGCGGCACCAGCGGCGGAACCAGCAATCGCGAAAACAGCGCCGATATCAGCCTGAACGACATGAGCAATTCTGGCGGCTCGCAGACGGTCCATGCCGGCAACATCACCATCAACGGCGGCTCGGCCGCGTATGGCGGCGCCGGGTTCGGCACGGGCTACGGCCTCGACCAGACGTTCCATGTCAGCGGCAACCTGATCATGACCGGCGGCAGCACCAACAACGCCGATTTCGTTGCCACCCCCGTCTACATCGGCAGCGAATTCGGCGGCGGCACGAAGAACCTGTACGTCGGCGGCAACATCACTCTCAACGGCGGCACCGGCACGGGGGGCGGCGTCCTGATCGGCAGCCTGGAGAACTCGGACGGCGACAGCACCGTCAATATCTTTGCCGGCGGGAACATCAACGCCACGGCAAACACGGGCGGCGTCTGGCTTGGCGTCGTAAGTCCGACCGGCGGCTATAAAACTGATCTCAATCTGATCGCCGGCTGGAACGGCAGTACCGTTTCGCCCGATGTCGGCAGCGGCCCCGGCGCCATCAACGCTTCCGGCGTCGGCGTCACCGCCCGCACTGTGGGCGGTGCATTTACCGCCCTCGCCTACGGTAGCGTTGCCCTCGGCACCATCAACACCGATGCCTGGTCCAGCGGGTCCAATGGCGGCGACGTTTACATCAAGGCTTTCAACGACACGCTGAATGTCGCCTCGATCAGCGCCCAGGGGGCGTGGGGCGGCGGTAATGGTGGCGCTGTAGACCCTTTGGGCCCAGAACGACCTGACCGTCGGCACCGGCGGCATCAACGCTAACGGCGGCGGCGGCTATAGCGGCGGCAACGGCGGCAACGGCGGCGAAGTGATGATCACGTCGCAAGCCGGCAAGATCGCGGTCAATGGCGACATCAACTCCAACGGCGGCTGGGGCGGCGATGGTGGCGAAGGGAACAGCGGCGGCAACGGCGGCAACGGCGGCAACATTACCCTGAACAGCGGAACCTTCATCTCCCTCGCGGCCAGCAAGACCATCAGTTCCGTCGGCGGGGGCGGCGGCTGGGGTGGCGATGGCGGCGAAGGCGGCACCGGCGGCACCGGCGGCACCGGCGGCACCGGCGGCACCATTGCGCTGACCAGCGGAACCTATATCTCGCTCGGCGCCAACAGCCAGATTCACGCCAGAGGCGGGGATGGTGGCGAAGGCGGCCGGGGCGGAGAGGGCTATGGCTCTGGCTACAGCGGCGGCAACGGTGGCAACGGCGGCGGCGGCGGCACGATTACGCTGACGGCCACTGCCGGCAATATCGGTCTCACCAGCGGCGGTGTCCGGCTCGACACCGGCGGCGGACAGGGCGGACAGGGCGGCACGGGCGGTTACGGGTACAACAGCAGCGACAACGCCTATGGCGCACCGGGCGGCACGGGCGGCCAGGGCGGCAGCGGCGGTTCGTTCGCTCTGAACGCTGTCGCCGGCAGCATCCTGCTCGGCAATGCCAACCTGAATGCCAACGGTGGCAGCGGTGGCAGCGGCGGCACCGGCGGTTACGGGTACAGCTTCGGCTACGCAGGATTTGGCGGCACGGGCGGCACGGGCGGCCAGGGCGGCGGCGGCGGTTCGATCAGCTTGAGCGCCCTCACCATCCAGACCGGCAGCGGCGCCCTGGATGCCAGCGGTGGCACCGGCGGCACCGGCGGCACCGGCGGTTACCGGCTACGGCAGGTACGATGACGGATTTGGCGGTAACGGCGGTACCGGCGGCGGCGGCGGCAGCGGTGGCAGCGTCACACTGATAAGCGGTGCGGGCGGCATCTCCATGGACGGAGGCGGTATCCTGGCCCGCGGCGGCAACGGCGGCGAGGGCGGTGCGGCCGGCCTGGGCGGTAGCTACAGCTACTATGGTTACGCCGGCGTTAAGGGCCTCGGCGGCAATGGCGCCGACGCCGGCTCGATCTCCCTGACCAGTAGAGGCATCATCAGCCTCACCAACAACAGCTGGCTGAACGCCGGTGGCGGCGATGGCGGCGGTTATGACTACGCCAACAGCCGCGGCAACGGCGGCGACGGCGGCGAGGGCGGCGGCATAGTTGCTGCAGGGCGCGAGCATTGTCGCCAACGGCACGTCTTTCCAGGCTCGCGGCGGCAACGCCGGCCGCGGTGACGCACTTTGCGGAACGACCGGCGGCACCGGCGGCGACGGTGGCTATGTCGGCCTGGTGGCGAACTCGGGGAGCATTTCGCTCACCAACGTTTACGTCGATGCCGGTGGCGGCCAACGGTGGATGGGGAGCGGACAGCATCAATATCCCCGGATGGGACGGTTACGGCACGACCAGCGGCGGCGACGGCGGCAACGGCGGCTTTGTCTCTGGTTACGCAAGCGGAGCAGTCCAACTCACGTCCAGTACCATCACGACCAACGGTGGCGACGGCGGCAATGGCGGCAATGACCTCATCGGCTACTACGACGGCGAGTCCGAGTCCTATCCCGGAGGCGGCACCGGCGGCAACGGCGGCAACTGGCGGCCACATCGGGATCGATGGCGGCAGCATCGCCATGACCGGTTCCAGCGTTCAGGCCAACGGCGGTTGGGGCGGCTGGGGTGGCGACGGTTTCGGCAGCACGGCCGTCAATACGGTAGTCGATGGCTGGGGTGTGGAGATTTGCGGCGGAAGCTCCGGAATCACTTGCGACGGCACGCAGACGCTCGATTCGCACGGAGTTCTCCTGGCCTTCCATCCGGCCGACGGCGCCGGGCCGGCGACAGTCGGCGGCTCCGGCGGTGCCGGCGGAAATGTATACGACGGCACGGCGATTTACATGAACGCCTTCCCCGGAAATATAAGCATGAGCAGCGACAGTACGATTTACGCCTCGCCCGGTGGCGGCGGCCAGGGCGGGCTTGGCTGGGCAGACGGCAGCGTCGCCTTCTACTATCCGACCTATCCCAGCAGTTGGGTCCAGTTTATTTCATGGAGCGGCATCTCCCATGATTTCTATAACTGGGAGGCAAACGGGAGCAATGGAACTCCAGGTACCGTCTCCCTGACTGCGTCGGGCAGCGTCGGCCTCGGCCGCGTCGAGGCATGGGACGGCACGGTGAATGTCACTGCCGGCGGCGCGATCCTCGACAACAATGGCAGCGGTTCGGCCAATATCGTCGCCCAGCATGCAACGCTTATCAGCACCAACGGCGGCGCGGCGGGCGAACTCGCCATCAGCGCCGGTACGGAGGTTTACGGCAACCTCGTGGCGACCGTCAGCGGCGGCGCTTACGGCGGCATCGACATCGCCAACACCAGCTGGAACCAGCAGCCGGTCAGCGTCAATCTTACCGACAACGCGACCAGCGGGTCGGCCGTCTTCAGGCAGAAGTTCACGAGTTCCACAGCCACCCTTTACGGCGCCGGCATCACGCTGATCGCCCAGCCCGGCGGCTTCGTCGGCCTTTCCAGCAACCGCGACCTGACCTTCGACGGAGGCGGTTTCTTCTCCGCCGGCGGTGGCGGGATCATCGGTTTCGCGGCGAACAACGGAACCCTCAACATCGACAGCGCGCTCGCCGGGGGCACCGACAGCGTGGAGCTTTCCGCCGGCACAATGAACATTTCGGAAGCGGTGTCGGGGGCCAACATCACCCTTGACGGCACGACGACGAATGTCAACGCCGCGACCACGGCCACCGGATATCTCGACATCTTCGGCGGCACGCTGAACGTCAACGCCGCCATGCAGGGGCAGGACGTCCTGCTGGGCGTGGGCGCCCTGAACGTCGGCGGCTCGGGCGGGATTCACGCTCTCAACAGTTTGGTCGGGGTCGTCACCGGTGACGCCAATATCACCGGCGGCTACCTGAAGACGACCAACAGCGACCTGGAACTGCTGGTCGGCGGCAATCTCAACATTGCCTACGGCGGGATGATTTACGCCGGCTTCGGCCTGCCGCCGGGACAGCCGTCCCCGTTTTATTACCCCGACGCCAGCATTGCCGTGGGCGGCAACCTCAGGCTCACCAACGGCGGCTACATCGCCGCGGCGAACGACATCTATCTCGATATGCTCGGATCCGGGTCAACGGTGGAATTGAGTTCGGACGGCGGCAGCCCGGCCTATATCCTTGCCGACATCGGCACGGGAGTACCGAGCACCATCTACCTCGATTTCCTGACCCGCAGCAGTGGCGGCATCATGATCGACGGCACCGCGACGACCACGTCGTCCCCGGGCGAGAGCGGCTTCTTCGTGGTCGACCACGATACTCCGGCGACCGAGGCAGACAAAACGCTGGTGATCAAATACGCCAGCACCGGCGGCGTGGATCCCTGCGTCAACAGCCCGGACCTGTGCAAGCCCCCGCTTCCAGTCATGGATATGATGGAAAACGGGGCTGATCCCTGTGCCAGCGATCCGGATTCGGCCCAGTGCAAGGCGCTGAAGGATGAAAAAGAGAAAGCGGAAAATGACGGTTTCGGAGATGGGGAAAGCAATGGAAAATCAAGCAAGAAAAAAGTCGCCCAGTGCAGCGTTTAAACCGGAAGCCGGCGTGATGCGGGCGCTGCTCGCGGTCACGGCCGCGGGCTGCCTCTGCATCCCGGTCGCCCATGCCGCCACGGCGGGCCAGATCACGCACCTGTCGGGCACGCTGTCGGCCAAGAAGCCGGACGGCACGAGCAAGCTGCTGTCGGTCAAATCCGACGTCGCGGAAGGCGATACGCTGACCACCGAGAAGGAAACCTATGCCCGCATCAAGTTCGTCGACGGCGGCGAAGTGGTGTTGCGTCCCGGCACCCAGTTGAAGATCGAGAGCTACGCCTACAACGCCGCCAAGCCCGAAAGCGACAACATCGTCCTCAGCATGTTCAAGGGCGGCCTGCGTGCGGTGACCGGCCTGATCGGCAAGCGCAACCGCGAGAAGGTGACCTTCGCCACCGAGACGGCGACCATCGGCATTCGCGGCAGCCACTGGGGGCAGCTGTTGTGCCAGAACGATTGCGGCAGCGTGCAAACCACCAGCGGCACACCGCCACCCAATGGCTTGCATGTCGACGTCACCACCGGCGCGATCACCCTGAGCAACGGCGCCGGCTCGGTACTGATCAACGCCGGACAGTTCGCCTTCGTCGCCGGTCCCGGCACCCCGCCGGCCATTGTGCCGCCGGGACAGGGCGTTTCGGTCACCATGCCGAGTTCGATTTCGCAGAACAAGGGCGGTGGCCGCGGCATCGGCAAGGGTGACGACGCCGAATGCAAGATGTAAGGCTGTAACGCGCCTTTCATTCACCGTCCCGCCAGCGCCGACTTTTACTGCTGCGAAGGAATGCAGAGCTTTCATTTCATCTCGGGCCTGCCCCGCGCCGGTTCGACCCTGCTCTCCGCGATCCTGAGCCAGAACCCGCGTTTCCATGCCGGAGTCAGCAGCCCTCTGGCGGCTTTCTTCTCCTCCGTCGTGGCTCAGTGCAGCGTCGGCAGCGAATGGTCGACGCGGGTCACCACCAGCCAGCGCCGGCGTCTGCTGCATGGCCTGTTCGAGGGCTATTACGCCGACCTGCCGCCCGAAAAACAGGTGGTGTTCGACACCAACCGGGTATGGACGGCGCGCCTGCCGGCATTGCTCGACCTGTTTCCGCAGGCCAGGGTGATCGCCTGCGTGCGCAATGTGGCCTGGGTGATGGACAGCATCGAACGCCTGTACCGCAAGAACCCCTACGAGAACACCGCCCTGTTCGGCAACGATGCCGAGCGCAGCACGGTGTACACCCGCACCGAGACGCTGGCCCAGCGCAACCGCCTGGTGGGGCTCGCCTATTCGGGTTTGAAGGAAGCCTATTACAGCGAACACGGCCGCGCCATGCTGGTGGTCGATTACGACCTGCTGGTGCAACGGCCGGCGCACGTGATCCCGCTGATCTACCAGTTCCTCGGCGAGGAAGCCTTCCCCCACGATTACGACAACCTGAACTTCGATACGCCCGACTATGACGAAGGCCTGGGCCTGGTCGGGCTGCACAAGGTCCGCCAGAAAGTCAGCCCCGAGCCGCGCGAGACGATCCTGCCGCCCGACCTGTTCGAGCAGTACGCCAAGCTGTCCTTCTGGTACAACACCGCCAGCAGCCGCTGCAACGTGCTCATGGTGCGTCCCTGACGCAGTGGCTGCCAAATAGCACTTCATGCTCGGGATTTCCGGGCTTTACTGCGGGTGCGCTACAATACGACCATAGAGCATGACCATAGGAGTATTGCGATGGAAGCAACCATTGGCGCAGGTGATTTCAAGGCGAAGTGCCTGCAACTTCTTGATGCTGTTGCAGCGCATCGTGAGCCGCTCATCATTACCAAGCGCGGGAAACCGGTAGCCAAACTGGTACCCATGCCGCCAGACATCCAACTGTTCGGCGCCATGGCGGGAAGCGTTCTGAATGAGACCGATATCGTCGCCCCCATCGACGTCGAATGGGATGCGGCCAAGTGAGCCTGGTACTGCTGGATACCCATGTCTGGGTATGGCTGCTCAATGGCAGCGAGCGACTTGGCCCCAAGGCGCGCAAGGCGATCCAGCGCTCACTGGCAGAAGAAGCGGTGCTGGTGTCGGCCATTTCTCCTTGGGAAGTAGCCATGCTCGTCAGCAAAGGGCGGCTTGTCCTCGACCGCGATGTCGGCGAATGGGTCCAGGCCGCCTTGTCCTTGGCAGGGTTTCGTCTGGAACCTGTTTCTCCGGAGGTCGCTGTTGCAAGCACACGCTTACCCGGCACAATTCACTCCGATCCGGCGGATCGTCTGATTGCAGCCACAACCCGCCATCTTGGATCGACGCTGATCACGGCTGATCAACTGTTGCTTGACTACGGCAAGGCCGGCCACATAAAAACCCTCAAGGCAGGGCTATAGCCTCGCGCTGACGAGCCCGCCCACAGTCGAATCCTGATACCGGAACGGCTCAGGATTTGCGAAGCAGGCCTTGAGCGGGGATGTTGCCGCGGCGCTGCAGATAGTCGACCAGCCGCCCTACGCAATCGTCAATCCCGGTCTGGTTCGCGGCCAGTACGAGTTCGGCGTTTTCCGGAATTTCGTAGGGCGAATCGATGCCCGTGAATAGCGGCACCTGGCCGGCCCGGGCGCGCCGGTAAAGCCCCTTGGGATCGCGTTGCTCGCAGACCGCCAGCGGCGTATCGACGAACACCTCGATGAATTCGTCCGGCTCGAACAAGGCGCGAGCCGCCCGACGTTCAGCGCGGAACGGCGAGATCAGCGCCACCAGCACGATCAGGCCGGCATCGACCAGCAGCCGGGCGAGTTCGCCGACGCGGCGGATGTGTTCCTGGCGGTCCGCATCCGAATAGCCGAGGTCGCGGCTCAGCCCGGTACGCACGCTGTCGCCGTCGAGCAGGTAGCAGTGCAGGCCGCGATCGAACAGCGTCGACTGCAGGCCGCCGGCGATGGAAGATTTCCCCGCCGCGCTCAGCCCCGTCAGCCAGACCACGCAAGGCTTCTGGCCGAGGGCGCGGGCCCGCTCGGCTTTGCTTATTTCACGCATATCGGCCTTGATACAGGAGTTTGAGAAACATCCATTTTTCTGTCAAAAATGATCGGCGTTCAAACCGGTTTCTGTTTGGGCAGCCGCCCCATCAGATAGAACTCGTCGTTCGCCCGCATCGCGGTCATGTTCGCCATGCGGTTGCTGAGCCCGAAGAAGGCCGCCACGGCGCCGATGTCCCAGATGTCTTCGTCATTGAAGCCGTGCCCGTGCAGCGCCGCGAAATCGGCGTCGCCGATGGCGGCGGAATCGAGCGCGACCTTCATCGCGAAATCGAGCATGGCCTTTTGCCGCGGGGTGATCTCGGCCTTGCGGTGGTTGATCGCAACCTGATCGGCGACCAGCACGTTCTTTGCCCGGATGCGCAGGATGGCGCCGTGGGCCACCACGCAGTACTGGCAGCCGTTGGCGTTCGAGGTGGCGACCACGATCATTTCGCGCTCGGCCTTGGTCAGGCCGCTGTCCTTTTCCATCAGCGCATCGTGGTAGGCGAAGAAGGCGCGCCACTCGGCGGGCCGGTGCGCCAGGGCGAGGAACACGTTGGGGATGAAGCCGGATTTTTCCTGCACTTCGAGGATGCGGGCGCGGATGTCTTCGGGCAGGTCTTCCAGTTGCGGGACGGGGTAGCGGCTGATCGGCGGCGTGTTCATGATGTCTCCATTGAAATGCAAGGCGTGTCGGGGTATTTTACGGTGTCCATCGACACGAACCACGGCGACGTGCATGGACGCGTCCCCGCGGACGACGTCAATGGCCATCGCCGAACGGGTACAGTTGGAATTCGCAAGTCATCAGGGAGACCTTTCATGAAAACTGCAAAATGGCTGGCACCAGTTCTGCTTGTTGCCGCGATGTCGTCACATGCGCAAGACGGTACATTCCAATCCAGATCATTGACTCCAGAAACCGCCCTTACCGCCGCAAGAGCAGCGCTGGATGACTGCCGAAAGCAGGGGTTTCAAGTGACAGTGGTCGTCACCGACAGAGCCGGCCTGACGCAAGTCCTGCTCCGCGATCGCTTTGCCGGGCCCCATACGGTCGAAGTTGCTTCAAATAAGGCCTGGACCGCGGTGAGCTTTCGGACCTCGACAACGGCCTTCGCCGCCGAGACCCAGCCCGGGCGTCCGATGAGCGGCTTGAGGAGCCTCCCGAGGGTTCTCGCCGCGGGTGGCGGCCAAGTGATCGAAGCCGGGGGAAGCCTGCTGGGTGCCATTGGCGTCTCAGGCGGCCCGGGCGGCGAAGCCGATGACAGCTGCGCGGCAGCAGGCATCAAGGCAATCACCGATGCTATCGAGTTCTGATTCGTCCTGTATGGACTCCACCGAAGTCAGCAAAATCGACCGACAGGTTTGGTGTTTCGGACTCGTTGGCCAAGGCCGGCGGCAAGTCGCAGATCCACGTGTATGACGGCGCGCCGCATGCCTTCCACGCCGACTACCGCCCGACCTTCCGCAAGGAACCGGCCGAGGACGGCTGGAAGCGGATGCTGGAGTGGTTCAAGCAGAACGGTGTTTGAAAAGCGCCAGCCCGCGTCCTTCGACAAGCTCACCATGAACGGAAAACCTTGATCCCGGTCATCCTGAACCTGTCGAACCACGTGCATTGCGCGGATATGGCAACGGGCCTGAAACCATGAGCGACGCGGGATCGAGTCCGGATGTCGGTGGGCACTGGCGAAATTTGGCGACGCAGTGGGCGTTGCTCGGTTCGCCTTTGCGTCCCTGTTGTGGAAGACGTCCGCATCATCGAAGAGATGCTCGCGGCTGAACCGGAAGTATTCGGCACGACTGCGAAAAAGCGGGCGTGGCTGCTCGGCGTGACACCGGAAATCGCCACGCTGCACTGGCCGCGATGATGTCGGCTGATGGCGGTCGAGCGCGTTCAGGCCATGATCGATGAGGTGTGGCCCGGCGATACCGGGCAGACGGCAGGCAATATGCGCAGACTGGCTGGATGCGCCATTTCCGGATGAGACCTTCGATCTCGCGATCGGCGATGGCTGCCTGACTGCGGTCGGTTTTCCCGACGAACTCGTCGCGCTTGCTTGCCTCGGTGCATCGCTGCCTGCGCCGCGACGGCTATCTGCTGATGCGCTTGTTCTGCCGCCCCGATGTCGCCGAAACGCCGGAGGCGGTGATTGCCGCGCTGCAGTCGGGTGCGAATCGGCAGCTTTCATGCCTTCAAGTGGCGCCTCGCGATGGCGGTGCAGGGAATGGACGATGCGCCCGATGTCGCGGTCGATGAGGTCTGGCGGGTCTGGAACGCGGCGCGGATCGATGGGGACGCGCTGGCCTCGGCGCGTGGCTGGCTGCCGGAGGAGATCGAAACGATTGAGTACTATCGCGGTTCGCCGGCGCGCTACAACTTCATGCGTTTCGACCAGACCATCCGGCACCTGCAGCAGGCCGGCTTCGATCTGGTGGCGACGCGCACCGGCAACTACGAACTCGCCGAGCGCTGCCCGCACGTGCTGCTGAGGAAGCGGCCGGATATTCCGCTGACCGGCGCATCGTGACGGGCGGTTCTTGGCCGAGCGCGGCGTGGCCGCCGTTGCAGTCGCGTCTGCCAGGCGTCGCCTGGCCCGCGGTGCCGGGGCAGCAAGGCTTGCTGCTGTCCGCGCTGCTGACGCAACTGGAGCAATCGCAGTGGTTGCCGGCGGCCGCGATCGAACAGGCGCAGATGCGGCAGTTGGCCGAGCTGCTCGAACATGCAAAACGCCATTCGAGTTTTCATGCGGAGCGGCTTGCCGGCGTTGCGTCCCGATCAGGCCAGGGAATCTGCGGGACTGCCTGTCGGCAATTCCGCTGATGCGCCGCGCCGACCTGCAATCGCGCCGCGCCGAGATCGACTGCGCGCGGGTACCGCCGGAACATGGCGAACTGTCGCTGGCGCAGAGCACGGGTTCGACCGGCGAGCCGGTCAGCAGTGAGGCGCAGCGGGCTCAACGGCCTGATCTGGATGGCGATGACGCTGCGCGAGCACCTGTGGCAGCGGCGCGATTTTTCGCAGTCGCTGGCGGTCATCCGGGCGCAATCTGGCCGAAGAGGATACGGCACGGCGCGGAGTCACCTGGCCGGATTGGGGGCCGCCGGTCAACCATCTGTTCGCCTCGGGGCCTTCCTACGGCATGAACCTGCAAACCGACATCGTGCATCAGGCCGAATGGCTGCGGCAGATCATGCCGGGCTATCTGCTGACCTATCCGAACAATCTTGTCGGCGTTGCTCGACCTGGCCGAGGCCGACCCTGTCGATCGTGCCGGACTGGGTCGCCTGTTGCAGGTGCGGACCATAGGCGAGACGCTGCGGGACCCGCTGCGCGAGCGCTGTCGGCAGGTGCTCGGTGTCGGCATTTCAGATCTTTACAGCACGCAGGAAGTCGGCGTGATCGCCATCGAATGTCCGCAGGGCGGTGGCTATCACGTGATGGCCGAGGGATTGATCCTCGAACTGCTGCGCGATGATGGCCAGCCCTGCGCCGCCGGCGAAACGGGACGCGTGGTCGTCACCGATCTGCATAACTTCGCGACACCGCTGATCCGCTACGATCTTGGCGATCTTGCCGTCGCGGATGGACCCTGCACCTGCGGTCGCGGCTTGCCCAAGCTCAGGCGCATCCTCGGCCGCCAGCGCAGCCTGCTGTGCCTGCCGGACGGACGGAGGTACTGGCCGCTGATCGGCGCCTTCGGCTACCGCGATATCGCGCCGGTGCGTCAATATCAGATCATCCAGCGCAGCCTCGAACGCGTCACCTTGCGCCTGGCAGTGGAGCGGCCGCTGAGCGTGGCCGAGGAGGGAGCACTGGCGGAAAAACTCGTCGAATTTCTCGGACATCGTTTCGCGGTGGATTTCGAATATTTTTCCCCGACGATCCCGCGCGGTCCCGGCGGCAAGTTCGAGGATTTTATTTGCGAGATAAAAGTCGGCGCCGGCGGCACGGCGCCGGCGCCAAGCTGATCCCGATGGAACTGCTGTCCGCGCGATTCCTGGCAGGCCCGAATGTCCATCACCGGGACTCGATGCTGGTGCTGGCGTGCGACCTCGCAGACCTGGGCCGAGCGCCCGGGATTGCGGTCGGTCCGTGCGCCGGGTGGCCGGCGGGGCGCCCGCCCGCGCTGCTGCGCTCCCTGGGGGAAGCCTGGCTGGAGGCGACGCGGGCTCATCGCACGCTGGTTGATGCGATGCTATACGTCGCACTGGTGCTGCAGCGCAACCTCTGTGTCAGGCCCGCCTCTTTCGCCACGCTTCTGGGTACGTCGGGCAGCGTGGTTCAGGTGGCGCTGCAGTGCGAGACCCCCGCCGTGGGAATCGCCGCCTGGCAGATGGCGGCGAGCAGCGCTGCGCTGTTCCTGGGGACCCAGCCCGATCCCGGGCGGGAAGCCGGGCTCGTCAGGGAAACCGCCGAACGCTACCGCAACTTTGTCGAAATGGCCGATTCGGTGAGCCTCGATCCGCGCACCCTCGCGCTGCTGCGCGCGGCCGACCAGCGCGACATTCCCTGGTTTCGCCTTGGATTTCCGCACTGCCTGGTCCAGCTTGGGCAGGGTAGACATGGGCGTCGCCTGCATCAAACCATGCTGGAAACCACCAGCCACTTTGCCGTGAGGCTCGCCAGCAACAAGGCCGCGACCCATCAATTGCTGCAGCGTCTGGCATTTCCCCAGCCCCTGCAGCACCTTGTCCAGGATGTGGACCAGGCGGTACAGGCGGCGCGGTCGATCGGTTACCCGGTGGTTGTCAAACCATGCCATGGCATGAAGGGGCGGGGTGTCAGCGTCGGCCTCGCGACGCCGGAACACGTTCGTCAGGCCTACCTTGTCGCCGCGCAAGGCGGCGATAGCGTGGTGGTCGAATCCCTCGTGGCGGGAGATGACTACCGCCTGCTGGTGGTGGGAGGGCGCTTGATCGCCGGTGCGCGCCGGCTGCCCGCATTCGTTGTGGGCAATGGCCGGTCGAGCGTCGCCGAACTGGTCGCCGAGCTCAACGCCGATCCGCGTCGCGGGATTGCGTACCGGAAGCTGATGGAGTTTGTCGAGATCGACCAGGAGGCAACAGACATCCTCGCCAGGCAGGGTTTGGCCGCCGCATCCATCCTCTCCGAAAACCGCCGGGCCCTGTTGCGCGGCACCGCGAACGTCTCGCGCGGGGGGACCGCGGAGGATGTCACCGACATCATGCATCCGGACAATGTACGCCTCGCCGAGGACGTGGCGCGAGTGGTCGGGCTCGACGTGACCGGCATTGATTTTGTGACGGTCGATATCCGGCGTTCGTGGCGCGAGGTGGGCGGTGGCATCATCGAGGTCAATCAGAATCCCGGACTGCGGCCGCACTGGATCGACACGCAACGGGACGTGATCGGTCCGATCCTCGATCTGCTGGTGCCCCGGGCGACGCCCACGCGCATACCCACCGTCGCCGTCACGGGAAGCATCGGCAAGAGCACGACCTGTCGGATGATCGCCCACATCCTTGCCGCCACGGGGAAGCGGGTTGCGCTGTCAACAACGCACGGAAGCTTCATCGACAATCGGCCGCGGCGTCACGGCGATCACGCAGGCGGGCCTGCCGCCAGCAATCTCATGCTGCACCCGGATGTTGAGGCAGGCGTCTTCGAAATGGCGCGCGGCGGTCTGATCCGGGCCGGCATGGTGGTCGATCGCGTCGACGTCGGCGCGGTGCTCAACGTGCTGGACAACCATTTGGGGCTGGACGGCATCAACAGCCGCGAAGAGATGGCGCGGGTGAAGCGCATCATCGCCGAGAATTCGTCTGAACTCGTGGTGCTCAACGCGGACGATCCCCTGTGTCTGGCGATGCGCGCGCATGTGCGCAGCCGCCGACTTTGCCTGTTCAGCCGGAATCCGCAAAACCCGGAGATGGCGGCGCATCGCGCTTCGGGCGGCTGCTCGGCAGGCATTTTCGGGGATGGTCCGGGGGCACGTATCGTGTTGGCGGAAGGCGCCGTAGATATCGGCGCGCTGGACATCCGCGACATACCGGCGACCCTGGGTGGCCTGGCCATGGGGAAGGCGGTCAATGCCGCATTTGCGCTTGCCCTCGCGCACGGGCTCGGGATTCCCTTTGCGACCGCTGCATCCGCCATGCGCAGCTTTGTCTCCACGCCCGAGACCAACCCAGGGCGACTCAACCTCTTGCGGAACCTGCCCTTCACTGCTCTGGTCGACTGGGCCGATGGCCCCGAAGCCAGCGCGGAACTCGCCTCGGTGGCACAGAACCTGCCGATCGAAGGCCGGCGCCTGCTGGTATTGACGGCGGTCGGAAACCGATCCGATGATTTCATCATGGCTGCCGCAAGCGCCTTTGCCGGCAAGTTCGATCACTACGTCTGCTCGAACTTCACCGACCTGCGGGGCCGCGCGGCAGACGATGTTCCCGCTCTGTTGCGCAGGGGCCTGCTGCAGGGCGGCGCAGCCGCGGAGCAAATTGTCTGTATCGGGGATCTTGCCCAGGCCATGGACGAAGCGAAGGCGAGCGTCGGGCAAGACGATCTGCTAGTTGTTGTCGCCTATGCAACGAACCTGGTTCTGCGAAGCATCCTGCCGCCGGCGACTTGAGTCGTCGGGTTTCCGGGTCACCTTCGGCTACTCGTGTTGACCGAGCTGCGGCGACCCCGGATACTTTGCATCGTGTGTTCGAATTCCCTACCCCGCGCGCCCTTGCGTCCCCGGTGCTACGTCGTGCTCGGCCCTTTCCGCAGCGGGACCTCGCTTGTCTCGCGTATGCTCGCGCGACTGGGAGCCGACCCGGGGCCGGTCCATCAGTTGTATGAACCGACCGACTGGAACCCCAAGGGCTATATCCAAAGGCCGGACGTGACGGCTTTCAATACAAGCCTGATCACCGCCGCGGGCGGCACACTGTCCCGTCCGCCGCTACCCGGGCAGATTGCCCGAAGTTCCACCCCCGCGACCTTCGGCGCGCTGGACCTTGGCTGGATGCGGTCCGCCCCGGTCATCCTGCTTAAAGACCCGCGGTTCTGTTTTACTCTGCTGGCTTGGTACCGCCATGTGTCCTTTTGGGGGCGCGATCTTCACCTCGTGCGCATTTCGCGCGGGGTGGAAGCCAACGTTGACAGCGCCCTGGCCCATTACGACGTGAAATATTACTGTGGACAGTCGCCCGAGACGGCGCGGCAGGTGCTCGCGGCCTATGACGAAGCCGCCGCCTGGCATCTCGACCGGTTGCCGGTTGCAGGGCTGCACCTGGTTTACGAAGACCTCGTCACCGACACTGACCGCCAGGTCAACCGCCTCGCGACGTTCATGGGTGTGACGGACCCCGCCTGGCTCGCCGCGGCCCGGGGCGAGGTCGGGACCGGGCGGTCCAGGTTTGACGCGCCCGCGAATACTGAAAGCGCCATTCGATGATCGAGCTCCGCCACCTGGTCACTTACTTCGGACCCAACCCCTACGACTCCGATCCGGTCGTCGTCGTATCCCTGCGCGTTTCCGCCGGATTCACTGCAGGTGCGGGGGACAAGATGATCCTTGTCAGCCGCGCCTGCGCGACCTGGTTCACGCCGCCCGCGACTGAAGGACCCGTCGATGAAGCGGCGGTGGGACGCTTCATCGCTCATTGGGCCCTCGCAGCGCTGAATGAATTTGGCGGAGGGCTCACGGCGGAGGTCGTGATCCAGGCCACGGACGGCATCCAGATCGCGCTCGGCTTTCATCATCCAAAGCTCTCGCTGGACGCCATCGCGCTCGGTGCGCAACTGCTCGCGGACGTCGACAGACTCCCTGCAACCGGGCTCGCGGACGCCCTCCAGCGCTTGTGGCAGGCCTGCAGAACGATCAATCCGGACTACCAGGCGCAGTTCCTGATCGACTATGCCAGAAAAAACAACGTGCCCTGCCGGCGGTACATTCCCGGAACTCGCTTGTGGCAGTTCGGCTGGGGCGGTCGCTCTGAAGTCTTCTTCGAGTCGTCACCCATGGCAGACTCCGCGCAAGGCAAGACCTGGGCTAACGACAAGGCCCTGAGCAAGCAGGTCTTCCACGCGCTCGGCGTCCCTACGGCCCCGAGCGTGATCGTGCGGTCGGAAGCGGAACTTGAGCAAGCCATGCGAACGGTCGGCTTCCCCTGCGTGACGAAGCCCCTCGACCGCGGCCGCAGCCAAGGCGTTACGACGGACATACGCGACCACGCGCACTTGGTCCAAGGGCTCCGGGAGGCGGCAAAACACACGACGGGCAGCGTCATGATCGAGCGCTACGTCGAAGGCGAGGTGCACCGGCTGATCGTCGTCCGTGGCCGGCTCTGGAAAACCATCCGTCGCGACCGCCCGTATGTCGTCGGCGACGGCCGGTCGACGCTGCTGTCGCTCACGGAAGCCCGCAACGAGCCCCTCCGCCGGCAGACTCGCCCCGGGGGGTTCGTCGGCCCCGTACCCCTTGAGGCCGAATTTCGCTCCGTGTTGCGCCGGCAGGGTTTCGGCCCGGAGGATGTCCCGGCCGCCGGCCTCCGGGTCCGCCTGCTCGATATCCCGCTGCTTTCGGCCGGGGCTACCTACTGCGACGTGACCGAGCAGGTGCACCCAGACGTGGCCGTCATGGCCGAGGCGCTCGCCCGGGCGTTCGGTGTGGCTAGCTGTGGACTGGACTACATTGCAACCGACATTGGCCGCTCCTGCTTCGAGCAGGGCGCCTTCATCGAGATCAACCTCACCCCCGGCCTGCGCGTGCCTTTGATGGCGGGCGTTCCGGCCGAGGAGATCGCCCGCATCATCCTTGGTGACCGGCCCGCGCGCCTGGCCTACACGCTCGTCATAGCGCCGGCGGCGGACCATGAAGCGATCCGTGCCCGACTTCCGCTCGCGCCCTCGCTCGGCTGGGCCTGCGGTGGGCGCACGGGTTTGGGCTCGCTGGCATTTCCCGACGTTCTTGCTTCCGTTCATCAGGCAATGGACCGGCTCGTCAAGCACCCCGGCCTCGCCTCTCTTATACTCGTCGCCGATCCAGCGCAGCTAAGAAGCGAAGGCCTGCCTGTCGGCCGCACCAGTCGGACCATTGTGCTTGCCTCCGCATGCCTCGACCCGACATGGAGGGAAGTCGCGACCCGCCATGCCGATCAACTGATCGAACTCCCCGACCATTCGGTTCTCCGCTGGTAGGCTGCTGTGCATCGTGATGAACGCAAAAATGCGGTTAGCCGACCTACCAGCCAGGGGCAAGAAACGAGTGAAATTCACATTCGCAAGATGCGGAATGCAGACTTGCCAGCCTGCATGTCGATTCTGGAGGGCTGGAACATGGCGCCGCACCCGCCCGCGGATGGCGCCGCCGAGCCTGAACGTACGGGTATTGAGGTCGCCAACGGCTTCGTGGCGGAAGTAGGCGGCAGGGTCGTCGGTACCTGTGGCTACATTATTCACTCGCCGGAACTTGCCGAAACCGCGAGCCTTGCCGTCAACCCCTCATTTAGGGGTGCCCGTGTCGGCTTCCTGTTGCAGAGTGCGCGGCTGGATGAAATGCGTCGAACGCGGAATCAGGCGGGTACGCACCGAGGCCGATCGTCCGGAAACCATACGCTGGTATGTCGAAATGTTCGGCTATCGCATCGTCGGCACGAATCCCAAGAAACACGCCTTCAGTCTTGAGAATGTGGATTTCTGGACAGTCCTTGAGCTTGACTTGGGCTAACCATTGGCAGTGATGGGCCGTCGTCAGGACAGACACCTGCTTTCTCGCATGCAGCTTGACCAGTTCTGTCTTGCGCGAAATTCGGCCGGGTTCCGGCACAAGTCATGACAATCCGATTTCCTGGTCAGCCTGAATTCGCCAGCCGTGCCAGCGCCGCGCGTCCGGACAGCAGGTGGTCATGCATGGCCTGTCTTGCCAGTGCCGCATCCTTCGCGCCCAAGGCTTCAAGGATCCCCCGGTGTTCCTGCAACGACTGCTTCAGGCGGCCTTCGAGGCGCAAGGAGTCGCGGCGGGTGAGCTTGATCAGCTTGCGCGCATCGTCGATCAGTTGCGCCAGATAGCGGTTGCCGGCGATTTCCTGCAAGGCGGTGTGGAAGCGCTGGTTGGCCTCGAAGAAGCGGTCGGCATTGTTGGCCGCGGCGTGCTTTTCGAGCTCGTCGTGAATCGCGGCGAGCCGGGAAAAGTCGGCGCCGGTGGCACGGCGCGCGGCCAGTTCCGCCACGCGCCCTTCGAGCATGGCCATCACCGGAAAGACCTCGTCGATGTCCTGTTCCGAAAGTTCGGTGACGTAACAGCCGCGGCGTGGCTTGAGCACCACCAGGCCTTCGGCGGCCAGCACTTTCAGCGCCTCGCGCAGCGGCGTGCGGCTGATGCCGTACTCCAGGGCCAGCGCCTGCTCGTCTATCCAGCCCCCTTGCGGCAGCTCATGGGAGTAAATTCGTGCGCGCAAGCGTTCGGCCACCTGTTCGTACAGTGCAGGCGGTACAAGAATATGTGAGGAGGGCCTTGCATTCATAATTATGGATGCAGTATCATGCGCCTTCGTCAGGAAGTCAAGCGCCCTAGCGTGAAACAATTTGTTCGGAGCGGCTGGAAATAGCCGAGCGAAGCGAGCAAATCAGTAGCCCCCCGTGAGGGGGGGGGTGGGGGGCGGGCCTTCAATTTGCCTGTAACGATTTCGTGGCGCTGGAGTGGTCTTGGCGACCATGCAAGTTAGAAAAAGGAAGAGACATGAGCAAGGCACCCGAAGTCGGAATTCCCTCGATCGACGCCTGGACCAAGGCGGCGGCCAAGTCGGCCCCCGGCGGCGACGTATCCAAACTGAACTGGGTCACGCCCGAAGGCCTGACGGTCAAGCCGCTCTATACCACGGGCCGATGTCGAGGGCCTGCCCTATGCCGACACGCTGCCCGGTTTCGCGCCCTTCCTGCGCGGACCGCAGGCCACCATGTACGCGGTGCGGCCGTGGACCATCCGCCAGTACGCCGGGTTCTCGACCGCCGAGGCCTCCAATGCCTTCTACCGCCAGGCCTTGGCGGCCGGCGGTCAGGGCGTCTCGGTGGCCTTCGACCTCGCCACCCATCGCGGCTACGACTCCGACCATCCGCGCGTGACCGGCGACGTCGGCAAGGCCGGCGTGGCGATCGATTCGGTGGAGGACATGAAGATCCTGTTCGACGGCATTCCGCTCGACAAGGTCTCGGTGTCGATGACCATGAACGGCGCAGTGCTGCCGATTCTCGCCGGCTACGTGGTGGCCGCCGAGGAACAGGGCGTGTCGCAGGAGCAGCTTGAGCGGCACCATCCAGAACGACATCCTCAAGGAGTTCATGGTCCGCAACACCTACATCTACCCGCCCGAGCCGTCGATGCGCATCATCGCCGACATCATCGGCTACACGGCGCAGAACATGCCGAAGTTCAACTCGATCTCGATTTCCGGCTACCACATGCAGGAAGCCGGGGCGACCCAGGCCCTGGAGCTCGCCTTCACGCTGGCCGACGGCCGCGAATACGTGAAGACGGCCCTGGCCTCGGGCATGGATGTCGATGCCTTCGCCGGGCGCCTGTCCTTCTTCTGGGCGATCGGCATGAACTTCTACCTCGAGATCGCCAAGATGCGCGCGGCGCGCCTGCTGTGGTGGCGGATCATGAACGAGTTCCAGCCGAAGAACCCGAAGTCCTTGATGCTGCGCACCCACTGCCAGACCTCCGGCTGGTCGCTGACCGAGCAGGACCCCTACAACAACGTGGTGCGCACCACCATCGAAGCCATGGCGGCGGTGTTCGGCGGCACGCAGTCGCTGCACACCAATTCGCTCGACGAAGCCATCGCGCTGCCGACCGAGTTCTCGTCGCGCATCGCGCGCAACACCCAGCTCATCATCCAGGAAGAAACCCACATCACCAGCGTCATCGACCCCTGGGCCGGCAGCTACATGATGGAAAAGCTGACCCAGGACATCGCCGACGAAGCCTGGCGCATCATCGAGGACGTGGACAAGATGGGCGGCATGACCCAGGCCGTGCAAAGCGGCTGGGCCAAGCTGCAGATCGAGACCTGCGCCGCGCAGAAACAGGCGCGCATCGATTCCGGCCAGGATGTCATCGTCGGCGTGAACAAGTACAAGCTCAAGGAAGAGGCGGCGATCGATACGCTGGACGTGGACAACCACGCCGTGCGCGACGGCCAGATCAAACGCCTGAAGCAGATACGTGCCGCACGTGACAGCGCTGCCGTGCAGTCGGCGCTGGCGGCGCTGACCGACGCGGCAAAGACCGGCAGCGGCAACCTGCTCGACCTGGCCATCAAGGCCAGCCGCCTGCGCGCTACCGTCGGCGAAATCTCCGACGCGCTGGAAGCGGTCTATGGCCGCCATCGCGCGACCACGCAAACCGTGTCCGGCGTCTATAGTGCGGCTTTCGGCGAGGATGGCACCATGCAGGAAATCCGCGAACTGATCGACAATTTCGCCGCCGCCGAAGGGCGCCGGCCGCGCATCATGATCGCCAAGCTGGGCCAGGACGGCCACGACCGCGGCGCCAAGGTGGTGGCTACGGCCTTCGCCGACCTCGGCTTCGATGTCGATGTCGGCCCCCTGTTCCAGACGCCGGAAGAAGCCGCGCGGCAGGCCATCGAGAACGACGTCCATGCCGTCGGCGTATCGACGCTGGCCGCGGGGCACAAGACGCTGGTTCCGGCGCTGATCAAGTCGCTGCGCGAGCAGGGTGCGAAGGACATCGTGGTCTTCGTCGGCGGCGTGATTCCGGCGCAGGACTACGAGCAGCTGTACAAGGACGGCGCCGCCGGTATCTTCGGCCCGGGCACGCCGATACCGCAGTGCGCGCACGAAGTGCTGCGCGCCATTCGCGCCGCGCACCTGCCGGCCAGCGCCTGAGTCGAGTCCGGCAATGCGACCGATGCCCGAACTGGGCCAGGCCGATCTCGGCGACGATGCGCGGCGAAAGCCTGCGCGCCGGCCACTGCACCGTGCCCGAACCGGGCCAATTCCGGCGCGGATAGCCAGGACGCCGCCCTGATCGAGGGCCTTGCTCGCCGGCGACCGGCGTGCGCTGGCCAAGGCCATCACCCTGGTCGAGTCGACGCGCTCCGACCATCGGCTGCGGGCGCAGAAGTTGTTCGATGCGATCCTGCCGCATACCGGACGATCTTTGCGTCTGGGCATCTCCGGCGTGCCGGGAGTCGGCAAGTCGACCTTCATCGAAGCCCTGGGCATGTTCCTGATCGAGCGCGGCCATCGCCCCGCGGTGCTCGCCGTCGATCCGTCGTCGACCGTGCATGGCGGCTCCATCCTAGGCGACAAGACGCGCATGGAGCTGCTCTCGCAGCGCCCGGAAGCCTTCATCCGGCCGTCGCCCTCGTCGGGCAGCCTCGGCGGCGTTGCCGAGCACACGCGCGAAGCCGTGCTCTTGTGCGAAGCGGCCGGCTACGACATCATCATCGTCGAGACGGTCGGCGTCGGACAATCCGAGACCGCCGTCGCCGGCATGACCGATGCCTTCGTCCTGCTGATGCTGCCGAATGCCGGCGACGATCTGCAGGCGATCAAGAAAGGCATCATGGAACTCGCCGACCTGGTGGTGTTCAACAAGGCCGACATCGATCCGACCGCGGCCGCGTTGGCCGCTGCGCAAATGCGCTCGGCGCTGTCGATGCTGCATCCCGCTTCGCCCAACTGGCAACCGCCGGTGCTGACGCTGTCGGCTACGCGCAAGGATGGACTGGCGGATTTCTGGCAGGTGATCGAAAAATTCAGGGCCGCGTTGGCGGGCAGCGGCGAGTTCGAGACACGTCGCCGCCAGCAGGCTTTGGCCTGGATGTGGCAGCAGATCGATTCGGGGCTGCGCAGCCGCTTTCGCGAGCATCCCGACGTAAAAGCGGCCCTGGCCGGGCTTACGGTTTCCGTTGAAGCCGGCACCACCACGCCGGCTGCGGCGGCACAGCGCCTGCTGGCGCTGGCCGGCCGTCATTTCTAGTCTGTATTTTCGGAGGTAAACCCATGCATGACATCATTCAGCAGTTGGACGAAAAGCGCGGCAGGGCGGCGCTGGGCGGCGGCCAGAAGCGCATCGACGCCCAGCACGCCAAGGGCAAGCTGACCGCGCGCGAACGCATCGAGATGCTGCTCGACGACGGCACCTTCGAAGAGTGGGACATGTTCAAGGAGCATCGCTGCGTCGATTTCGGCATGGCCGGCGACCACGTCCCCGGTGACGGCGTGGTGACCGGCTACGGCACCATCAACGGCCGCATGGTGTTCGTTTTCTCGCAGGACTTCACGGTATTCGGCGGCGCACTGTCCGAAGCCCATGCCGAGAAGATCTGCAAGATCATGGACCACGCGCTGAAAGTCGGCTGCCCGGTGATCGGCCTGAACGACTCGGGCGGTGCGCGGATCCAGGAGGGCGTCGCGGCGCTCGGTGGTTACGCCGACGTGTTCCAGCGCAACGTCATGGCCTCGGGCGTGATCCCGCAGATCTCGATGATCATGGGTCCCTGCGCCGGCGGTGCGGTGTACAGCCCGGCGATGACCGACTTCATCTTCATGGTCAAGGATTCCTCCTACATGTTCGTCACCGGTCCCGAAGTGGTGAAGACCGTGACCCACGAGGAAGTCACGGCCGAGGAACTCGGCGGCGCGGTGACGCATTCGAGCAAGTCCGGCGTCGCCGACCTGGCGCTCGAGAACGACGTCGATGCACTGCTGATGCTGCGCCGCTTCTTCAATTACCTGCCGCTCAACAACAAGGAAAAGCCGCCGGTGCGGCAGACCTTCGATCCGGCGGATCGCCTCGACTTTTCGCTCGACACGCTGGTGCCGGACAACGCCAACAAGTCCTACGACATGAAGGAACTGATCCTGAAAATGGTGGACGACACCGATTTCTTCGAGATCCAGCCCGATCATGCCAAAAACATCCTGATCGGCTTCGCCCGCATGGAAGGCCAGACCGTCGGTATCGTCGCCAACCAGCCGATGGTGATGGCCGGCTGCCTCGACATCAAGTCCTCGATCAAGGCCGGCCGTTTCGTGCGCTTCTGCGACGCCTTCAACATCCCGATCATCACCCTGGTCGATGTGCCCGGCTTCATGCCCGGCACGGCGCAGGAATACGGCGGCATCATCAAGCACGGCGCCAAGCTGCTCTACGCCTATGCCGAATGCACGGTGCCGAAGGTCACGCTGATCACGCGCAAGGCCTACGGCGGGGCTTACGACGTGATGGCCTCGAAGCACCTGCGCGGCGACGTCAATTTCGCCTGGCCCTCGGCGGAAATTGCCGTGATGGGGCCGAAGGGTGCGGTGGAAATCATTTTCCGCGAAGAGAAGAACGATCCGGTCAAGGTGAAAGAACGCGAGGCCGAGTACAAGGCCAAGTTCGCCAATCCCTTCGTCGCCGGCGCGCGCGGCTTCATCGACGACGTCATCATGCCCAACGAAACCCGCAAACGCATCTGCCGCAGCCTCGCCATGTTGCGCGGCAAGAAGATCGAGAACCCGTGGCGCAAGCACGGCAACATTCCGCTGTGATTCGAAATCATTAACCACCAGAGGCACCAGAGACACCAGAGATGCTGCCAAGGAAGTCAATTCTCAAGTCATGCGCAATGCTTTTCTCTGTGCTCTCTGTGTCCTGGCCTGTGGTGAAAGGTCTTAGACATGTTCAAAAAAATACTGATTGCAAATCGCGGGGACCAGCCGCGCAGCGGCGCAGCAGCGCAGCTAAATCGCATCGCACGCGAAGCGTGCTCAGGCGATTTCTCCCCGGAGGTGAAGCATGTTTAAGAAGATACTTATCGCGAATCGGGGTGAAATCGCCTGCCGCGTCATCAAGACAGCCCGCAAGATGGGCATCAAGACCGTTGCCGTGTATTCCGAGGCGGACAAGGACGCGATGCATGTCAGCATGGCCGACGAGTCGGTCTGCATCGGCCCGCCGCCGTCGAAGGAGTCCTACCTCTCGATCGACAAGATCATCGCCGCCTGCAAGGAAACCGGCGCCGAGGCGGTGCATCCGGGCTACGGCTTCCTTTCGGAGAACCCGGAATTCTCGCGCCGGCTGGAAGAGAGCGGCGTCATTTTCATCGGTCCCAAGCACTACTCGATGGCCGCGATGGGCGACAAGATCGCCTCGAAGAAACTCGCGCTGGACGCCAGGGTCAACACCATCCCGGGCCATAACGCCGCGATCGACACGCCCGAGCAGGCGGTGGAAATAGCCAAAGGCATCGGCTATCCGGTGATGATCAAGGCCTCCGCCGGCGGCGGCGGCAAGGGCCTGCGCGTCGCCTACGATGACAAGGAGGCTGCCGAAGGTTTCGCTGCCTGCAAGACCGAGGCGAAAAACGCTTTCGGCGACGACCGCATCTTCGTCGAGAAGTTTGTCGAGGAACCGCGCCATATCGAAATCCAGCTGATCGGCGATGCCCACGGCAACACGATCTATCTGCACGAGCGCGAATGTTCCCTGCAGCGCCGCCACCAGAAGGTCATCGAAGAGGCGCCGTCATCCTTCATCGATCCGGTGACGCGCAAGGCCATGGGCGAGCAGGCCGTGGCCCTGGCCAGGGCGGTGAATTACGAGAGCGCCGGCACCGTCGAGTTCGTCGTCGGCAAGGACAAGAGCTTCTACTTCCTCGAGATGAATACGCGCCTGCAGGTCGAACATCCGGTGACCGAACTGATCACCGGCCTTGACCTGGTCGAACTCATGATCCGGGTGGCGGCGGGCGAAAAGCTGCCGTTCACGCAGGACCGAGGTCAAGCTCGACGGCTGGGCCATGGAATGCCGGATCAATGCCGAAGACCCCTTCCGCGGTTTCCTGCCCTCCACCGGGCGCCTGGTGAAGTACATGCCGCCGCCGGAGGCCAGGGAGGGAAGTGCGGGCGTGCGGGTCGATACCGGCGTGTATGAAGGCGGCGAGATCTCGATGTTCTACGATTCGATGATCGCCAAGCTGATCGTCCATGCCTCGACGCGTGACCAGGCGATCGCCCGCATGCGTGATGCGCTGAACCAGTTCGTGATTCGCGGCGTCGCCTCCAACATCGCTTTCCAGGCCGCGCTGATGCAGAACCCGCGCTTCCTCTCCGGCGACTTCAACACCGGCCTGATCGCCGAGCAGTATCCCAAGGGCTTCAATGCCGCCGACGTGCCGCACGACGATCCGGCGATGCTGGTGGCGGTCGCCGCGGCGATTCATCGCCAGTACCTGGCGCGCAATGCGACCATTACCGGCCAGATGCCGGGACATGAATTCACCCCCGGCGAGGATTTCGTGGTGCTGATGGGAAGCAGCCAGTATCAGGCCCGGGTGCTCAAGGCGGAAGGTGGCTGGGACGTCAGCTTCGGCGGCGACCGTTATGAACTGCGCTCGCACTGGCAGTTCGGCGATCCCTTGTATGTCGGCGCGCTCAACGGCCAGCAGATCTGCATGCAGGTCGAGCGCCGCGGCCTGCTCTATCGGCTGTTCCACTGGGGCGTGCAGGCCGACATGCAGGTGATGTCGGCGCGCACCGCCGAGTTGCGCGCGCGGATGCCGGTCAAGGCCGCACCCGACATGTCGAAGTTCCTGCTCTCGCCGATGCCGGGGCTGCTGACACAGATCGCCGTCACTGTCGGACAGGAGGTCAAGGCCGGCGAAATCCTGGCCAAGATCGAGGCGATGAAAATGGAGAACGTGCTCAAAGCCGAGCGCGACTGCGTGGTGGAAAATCTGCTGGCCAAGCCGGGCGAAAGCCTGGCGGTCGATCAGGCCATCATCGCTTTTCGGTAGTCAACTTCGGGCGGCGCCACAAAAGTCGGCGCCGATCCGCTTTGCGTGCCTGGAATACCGCTTCGCGGGCAGGCAACGCCGACCGCAACGAGATACCAGCCGGCGGCGGGGTCGATGCGCCGCCAGAAGGCCGTCAGCTGGTCCCAGGCCAGCACCGACCAGAGGCGGCCGGTGTAGAGGCGCTGGAATTCGGTCACTACTTCTTCGCCGCCATGGTGTAGCTGCCGTCGGCATTGAACTTGACGTCGGCATCGAGGAAGGAGGCCTGCACCTTGCCGCCGAGCAGCTTGACGGTGTCGTAGGCCTCACCCGAGCGCGCGCCCGTGCCGCAAACGAAGACCACCGGCTTGTCGGTCGGCAGGGAAGCGATCTTCTTCTCCAGTTCATTCATCGGGATGTTGACCGAGCCCTTGATCATGCCGGAGGCGACTTCCTTCGCATCGCGCACATCGACCAGCATCACCGAACCCGGATTGGCCTTCCACACGGCCTGGAAGGAGTCGACCGTGACCGAACCCTTTCTCCTTGCCGGGAACCAGCGCCGCCGAACTGGCCGCCGGGCTCGCCGCTGCGCCGGCGGGGGCGCCTGCGGCGGCCGGCGCGCCATGCATCTTTTCCCACTCCGGATAGCCGGGCGGATAGGTCAACACGTTCGTGTAGCCGAGCTTCTTGGCCTTTTCCGCCGAGTTGTCGGAGAGCACGCATTCCATGCCGCCGCAGTAGTAGATCAGCAGCGTGGCCTTGTCGGCCGGCAGCTTGTCGACACTCTTGTCGAACTCGGTGTCGGAGATGTTGATCGCGGTCGGGATCATGCCCTTGTCGGCCACGCGCTTGGGTCGCGCGTCGATCAGGACATAGGGCGCCTTGTCCTCCATCAGCTTCTTGATGTAGGCCGCGGACACCGACATCTGGGCGCCCTTGGCCTTCCATTCGGGCGAACCGGCCGGGTAGACCTTGATGTTGGTGTAACCGAGCTTCTCGGCCTTGAACGCCGAGTTGTGGCTCAGCATGCACTCCAGGCCGCCGCAGTAGAACAGCAGCAGCGTCGCCTTGTCGGCCGGCAGCTTGTCGACCATCTTGTCGAACTGGCTGTCGGGAATGTTTATCGCGCCGGGAATGTGGCCGGGGTCGTACTGGCGCGCCGCCGGGCGCGAGTCGATGATCATGACGCCCTTCTTCGGCGGAATGCTGACGTTCTGCTTGACGAAGTCGAAATCGACCAGCGCCTTGTTGTACCAGCCATCCTTGGGCTGGATCGTGACCGCATCGGCGGCGAAGGCCGTCACCGGATAAACCAGCGGCGCAGCGGCAAGGCTGGCGAGGACGGCGACATACAGGGAAAGTTGCTTGGGTCGCATGATGATCTCCTGCGTGTTCAGAACTGATAGCTGACCTGCAAATTGACAATGTTCTGCTTCAGTTTGATGGTGTTGAATGGCGCCACGTTCGAAGTGGCGCTTTCTTCGAAGCCATGAACGAAGGAGATGGATCCGGTCGCTTTGCTGCTGAACTTGCGCGACATCCCCAGCGACAGGTGCTTCTCTACTATGGCCACCGAACCGATATTGGCGTTGACATCCCCGGATCCGATCGGTGACTTGCCGTAGTTGAAACCGGCGCGTACCTGCATGTCGGCGCCAATATCCTTCTGCGCGGCGAGCGCATACACCGTCTGATCACTCCAGCCAAAATTGAACGCCGCCGGAACCGGGCTGCCCGCGGGTCGACTGGTGGCAACCGAATCCATGACATTGCTGAACCAGATTTTCTTGATATCCCCCTCGATCAGCAGGCCGGGCGCGGGCTTCCAGGCCAGGCCGAATGCCAGCGTCTGCGGCCCGTCGATGTTCATCGAGACCTTGCCCTGCGCGGTATTCCACTCGAAGTCGCTCATTTGCGCCTTGCTCGTCCAGGCCGCGCCCATCTGTAACTGCTGATTGAGCTTCCATATCAGTCCGGCGGAAGCGCTCCAGCCATAGACCTGGTTCTGCGGCAGGTAAAAATTCCCGCCCGCCGGCGCCGGCCTTCCTATCGCCAACGCCAGGCTCTGGTAGTTGAGGTTCACCGTCGCGCCCAACGCCAGCTGGTCATTGACCCGATAGGCAAAACCGGGGGCCACCTTGAACATTTGTCGGGTGGTCACCGCGAACTGGTTGCCGGGCGCTGCAGCATTGGTATCGGGAAAGTCGACGCCCGATCCCGCCAGGCCCCCCAGACCCATGCCCAAAGTCAATTTGTCGCTGACCCGGAATGCGACGGCGCCTCCCGGGATTGCGTACAGATTGGAGTCACTATCGAAGCCGTTGACGCTGCGCGGCGGATTGAGAAATCCCAGGCCGAGGTCGAAGCGCACCTCCTTGATGTCCAGTTCCGCCATCCCGGCCGGGTTCACGAGTATCGTCGCGGCATCCTGCGGCGCGGCGACCACGGCACCGGCCATGCCGTTCTGGATGGCGGTAAAGCCGAGCAGCTGATCGCCGTTGGTGGCGGCGGCATAGGGTGCGGCGATGCCCAGCGCAATTGCCGCGACAGTTCTGATTTTCATGCTTGCAACCATTGCTTTCTCCTTGGTGTCGATGTGTCTGCGTGCGGATGCATGTCGTCATGACAAGCATCCGCGGGAGCGAGGGGGGGGTGATTACGGCGCAAGTCGTCGCGGCGAAATCTCCGGTCTTGCGGGTCAGTCGATGATGTAGGGAGAGTCGCCCTTGCCGAAGCGGAACAGGTTGTGGCAGTTCGAGCAACCCTCCAGCACCTTGCCCATTTCGGCGCCCGCGCCGGGGAAATTCTTGTTGAGGGCCATTTCGGCCACACGCTCCAGACCACCCTCGACCGTCCCGTTGATCTTCGGCAGCGCGGCGAGCGAGTCGGCGTTGATCTGCTCAAGCTTCACATAGGCCAGCAGGTGTCCTTTCGGCCAGCGGTGGCGGGAGGCGCGAACCGCGCAGTCGGCGGCCATCTCTCCGTTTTCCACCATCAGTCCGGCCGTCACGCACTGGACGTCGGAAAGTAGTTCCATCATCACCTGACGCGCGGTGGCATCTTCGCTGTAGCGGGTATGCTTGGCCGTCATCTTCTTGAACTGCTGGATGAACTCCGGCGGCAACTTTTTCACCTGAGCCTGGAATTCCGGGCTCATCTTGTATTGCTTCGGGGCATCCGCCGACGTTTTCTCGATGCTGGGGTACTTATGACCGTTGGCGGGTGTCTTGGCTTCTTCTGCCGCGTTGACCGGCACAACGATTGCGGCACTGAGCAAGGCGACAGCAGAAAGAGTGGCGACAAACTTTGTTTTCATGAACATGGTGGTCTCCTTATTGAAAATGTTGTGAAGCGGGGCAGCCGCGGCTATTTGCCGACCGCGTCGCCCTGGATAAATTGCTTAGTCGCTGACGCCGATCGTCACGCTCATCACGCCGATGATGTCGCCGCTCTCCAGCCCGTCCTTCTCGAAACCGAGCATGTCGGGCTCGCCCCTGGGCTTGCCGTGGCAACCCAGGCAGGCCGGGATCAGGCGGATGGGTTCCATGTGGCGGTACACGTCCTGCTTGCCCCATTTGGCGTAGCTGGTCAGCGGCCTGTTTTCGGCAAGGCCCGCCTTGATGTAATGCTCCAGCGCATTGCGTTCGGTGTCGTCAGGGACATTCATCGGGCTGCGGTAGGCGCGCCCCGGCTGCTTGATGACGATGCCGGTGCGGGCGGTAAATACCTGACCCATCTCGCGCTCCCACTTGGCCGGCAGGAAGTTCTTCCAGCCCACGCCCTTGGTGTTGAGGCGCTCCTGGTTGTTGTCGATTACCTGACGGCCGGCCCAGAACAGTTTCTCGAAAATCTTCTTCTGGCCGGGCGTGGCATCGATCAGGTCGGGCTCGACGGCGGAGCGCCATTGGTTCTCGAAGACCTCGCCCGAGAAACCCTTGTCGCCCAAAGCGGGGTCGACGAACTTCCCGGCGTAGGCAAAAATGATCATGCGCGCGGCGATCACCGCCCTGGCGAGCTTTTCGGCAGTCGCCTTGACTTCGGCGCGCGGAACTTTCTCCATGAAAAAGGATTCCGCGAAACCGCCCATGGCGCGCGCGCCAACCTGCTCTGCCACAGCCGGCAGGGTCGTCAGCAACAACAATCCGGCAAATGCCGCAGTACGTCCGATCATGGACTCCCCCTACTTGTGTTATGTTTTTCTACACAGGAAGAATAGGGGGCAGCGGTTTCCCGGCTGTTGCAGGGAGGCCGCAAATATTACAAGTTGTTACAAGAGGGGTAATCGAAGCCATGGCGGAAAGTCGCCGGCACATACTGGTGGTGGACGACGACGAGGGCATGCGCGAGTTGCTGGTGCGCTATCTGTCCGACAACGGCTACGAAGTGAGCGGGGTGGACGATGGGCTATCCATGAAGCGGCACCTTGCCGCCCGTCAGGTCGATCTCATCCTGCTCGATGTCATGCTGCCGGGCGAGGACGGTCTGAGCCTCGCGCGCGGGCTGGGCGGCAACGGTCCGCCGATCATCATGCTCTCGGCGCGCGGTGAGGAGGTCGACCGCATCGTCGGCCTCGAAGTCGGTGCCGACGACTACCTGCCCAAACCCTTCAGCCACCGCGAACTGCTGGCGCGCGTGACGGCGGTGCTGCGCCGCCGCCAGCCTGCCGCCGCGTCGGGGCGCATCCGCCGCTTCGGCCCCTTCGAGGTCGATCTCGAGGCGCATTGCCTGACGCGCAACGGCGAGGAAGTCGATTTGTCGGGCGCCGAATTCGCCCTGCTCAAGGTGCTGCTCGACCACCCCGACCGGGTGCTCGGTCGTGACGCGCTGGTCGAATTGCTCAAGGGCTACGAGCGGGCACCTTTCGACCGCATGGTCGACGTGCGCGTCACCCGCCTGCGTCGCAAGATCGAACCCGATCCGTCCCATCCGGTGTATCTGCGGACTGTCTGGGGCGAGGGTTATCTTTTTTCGCCCAGCGGGCCGGGCCGAAAGTGATGATGCCGCGTAGCTTGTTCGGGCGCACGGCGCTGGTCATCGTGCTGGTTTCTTTTGTTTTCCAGCTATTCACCATCGCCGTTACGACCTATTTCGCCCTGATGCCGCTGGGGCGCCACGCCACCAGCGACCTGGCCGCGCTGATGATCGACATGGCCCAGGCCTGGCAGAATGCGCCGGCCGCCGAGCGTCCCGGGTTGCAGGAGCGCATCGGCCGCCTGCATCGCCTTCAGGTACAGGATCTGTCGGGTGAGACCGAAAGCTTCACCCGCGTGCTGCCGTATTTCGGGTTGCTGGAAACATCCCTGAGTGCCCGTACCGGCGAACCTGTCGAATTGCGCGCCAGCCGCAGCGCGGATGGCGTGCAATGGTACTGGGCCGACCTGCCGGTTGCAGGAGCAAAGGTACGCGTCGGCTTCCCGGCCAGTCGTGTCGATGTTCAGCCCTGGCTCGCCATGCTGCTGATCTTCTCGGTCGGCGCACTGGTGACCTTGATCACCGCGGCCTGGCTGGCGCGCTGGCTGATCGAACCCCTGGCGCGGCTGGTGGCGGCAACCCAACGCATCGGTCAGGGCCAACGGCCGGAGCCGCTGGCGGAAACCGGCCCGACCGAGCTCGCCACCCTGGCCCGCGAATTCAATCGCATGGGCGAGCAGGTGGAGGAACTGCTGGCCAATCGCACCACACTGCTGGCGGGAATCTCGCACGACCTGCGCACCCCGCTGGCGCGCATCCGGCTCGCACTGGGCATGCTCTCAGAGAATCCGGCACCGGACCTCTTCGGGCGTGTCCTGCGCGATGTCGATGGCATGAACGAGCTGATCGCTCGCTGCCTTGAAGTGAGCCGCGATTTTGCCGAACAGGATTCGGTCGAGCTGGACTTGTGTGAACTTCTCGCCGGCGTTGCTGCCGAGCATGCCCACACCGGCGTCGAACTGCGTGGCCGCAAGGGCCCTGACTGCCGCCTGTGCGTGCGGCCTCTGGCGCTCAGGCGCATCGTGTCGAACCTGGTCGATAACGCGGTGCGCTACGGCGCCGGCCAGCCGATCGATATCGAATACCGCGTCGCCGATGGTCTGGTCGAGATCTGTGTTCTGGATCGCGGGCCGGGCATTCCGGAACAGGAACGGGAAGCCGTGTTCCGTCCCTTCTACCGCCTCGAACCCTCGCGCAACAGCAGCACCGGCGGCAGCGGGCTGGGCCTGGCCATCGTGCGTCAGATCGCCACGGCCAACGGCTGGACGGTCGAACTGAAACCGCGCGAGGGAGGCGGCACCGCCGCTTGCGTTCGCCTGCCGCTGGAGGAAAGCGTGGCCGCGGCGGCGGCCTGATCGCGGCGTGATCGTGCCCGTCGCCGTGTCGCCAGCGCCGACTTCTGCCTACAGCGCGAGTTCCAGGCGGACGCCGATCAGCTTGGCGTTTGGCGTGCCACTTACACCGCCGGGATTGCGGATGTACTGGTAGTCGGGCTGAAGCGCCAGCCAGGGCGTAATCGCTGCGCGCCAGGTGATCTCGAAGGCCTGCTCGCTGCCAGCGGTGCCGGTGCCCGCCACCTGTTGCGCGGAGCGCCACTTCGGTGTCAGGCGGCTGCGCGTCCAGCCGATCGCAAGGCTGTCGTCAGGCCGGCTGGCGATCGGTCCGCGTATCCGTACCCCCAGGTTCGACATGCGGTCGATGGCAGTTGAATAGCCGGTGCTGAATGCGTAGCGGCCGAAGGGCGTGACATCCCGTCCCGCATCTCCGCCAAGACTGAAGAGGCTGCGCTCGGCCAGCAGGTAAGCTCCCTGCGAGCGACGCTTCTGCGGGTTGTTGCCGGCACCGGCGTCGAATTGATCCGGCACCCTTTGTCCGTAGCGCCAGAAGCCAATGGCATATTTGGCGAGGCCGCCGTACTTTTCATGGGCGACCAGTCCGGGCGTCTGTTTCACATCCGCCGGATCGACGGGCTCGAAGCTGTGGCCGGCCTCGAGCGGCATCCAGCCGATTTCACCGATGACGAACACCCCGTCGCCACCGGCAAAGCGGACCGTAGTCCGCTTGGGGTGTGCCGGATCATTGGGGATGCCATCCATCACGGCGCCCATGGCATACAGCGCGCGGTTTTCGGAAAGCCATTTGGCGCGGATGCCGAAGGCGGCGTTGTTGAATACGGACGGGGCGTCGGTCAAGGCCAGGTCGGCCGGGGTGCCATAGGCCGGATGCAACAGTGTTGCCGCCGAATCCATGGTGAAAAATTCGGAATCGATCGGGTAGATGCCGGCCAGGACTGAAAATCGATCGTCGAGAAAGCTTTTTTGCACCCAGGCATTAAACAGGCGCGTGGTCGGCACCGGCACCTCGATGCTGCTGACGCCCATCAGGCTTCCGGTGAGTTGCGCATTGATGCCGGCACCGCCGTCGGTAACGGTATTGAAGTAGGCGACTGTACTCTCCCAGCCCAGCAGCTTCTCCAGGTCCGCCCGCAGCTTCAATTCCAGATGCCTGACAGTTCGAGTGCCGTCTCTCGCGCCGCCGCGGTTGTGCAGGCTGTCGAAACGCAGTCCGGCATCGAACGCGATGCCGCGCTGCCATGAATCGCTGCGCGCTCCGCCCCAGTCGCCGCTCAGCGTCATCGCCGCATAGTCGGGAGCGTCCTCGGCCAGAGCGGATGTTGCGATGGCGAGGCAGGACACGGCGACAAAAGCGGAGCGTCTCATGGCGGCATCGTTCCTCAGAGCGCCGGATAGTCCGTGTAGCCTTTGGCGCCGCCGCCATAGAAGGTGGCCGCATCCCATTTGTTGAGCGGCGCATCGCTGCGCAGGCGTTCGACCAGATCAGGATTGGAAATGAAAAGCTTGCCGATGGCGATCAGGTCGGCGTGACCGCGCGCCAGGATTGCTTCGCATGCGGCGGATGTCTTGAAACCGCCGCAGGCGATGATCGCGCCATGGAAGGCGTCGCGCAGCGCCGGCATCATCGAGTGCCCCGCATCGTGGATCCAGTCCGTCGTCTGGCAGTAGATGTGCAGGAAGCCGATGCCGCGCCGGTCCAGTTCGCGCGCCAGCCAGGGATAGGTCACCATCGGCTCGGGGTCGGCGACCATGTCGTTGGCCACGCCGTAAGGCGACTGGCGCACGGCGATGCGCCGCGGATCGACTTCGGCCGCTACCGCGTCGAACGACTTCCAATAGCAGGCGGTAGCGGTTCGGCAGCGAGCCGCCGTAGGCATCATTGCGGTTGTTCAGCGCGGGACAGCGGAACTGGTCGAGCAGGTAGCCGTTCGCGCCGTGGATCTCGACGCCGTCAAAGCCGGCCTGCATGGCCAGTTTCGCGGCATGGGCGAACTCGCCGACGACACCGCGGATTTCCTGGAGGCTCAGGGCTTGCGGCTGGCCGCTGGCGACGGCCATGGGCTTGCCGTCCGGGCCGGGAATCATGGTTTGCGTCGCCGCCGGCTTGTTGGACGGGCCCGCCGGCGCACTGCCATCGGCGTGGAGTGCGGCGTGCGCAACGCGGCCGCAATGCCATAGCTGGGCAAACATTTTGCCGCCTTCTGCATGCACGGCGTCGGTGGTTCGTTTCCAGCCGGCGGCCTGCGCCTCGTTCCACAGCGCGGGCGTGTTCAGGTAGCCGCGTGCGCGATCGGACACCGGCACGCCCTCCGAGATGATCAGGCCGGCGCCGGCGCGCTGCCGGTAATACCCGGTGATCAGTTCGTTGGGCACGGCGTCCGCATGGTCGGCGCGGCAGCGGGTCATCGGCGCCATGGCGATGCGGTTGGCGAGCGTGAGGGCGGCATTGGCGCAGGAGTCGAAGAGCATGAGCGTTCCGGGGTGCAGGCAGAACGCGGATTCTACCCAAGTGACAGGCGATCGCTCCGCGGCTGCGTCGGGGCCGGTTGCCAATGGGATAGAATTTGAAAAGCTCTCCAACCGGGAATTGCCGTGCCGCGGATTCCGTCCCTGCTGCTCCTCCTGTGCTGCTGGTTGTGCCACATCGGCGCCGGCTTTGCGGCGGTGCGCCTGGCGCCCGGCGTCGCTTCGTTTGCCCTGGCGACCCAGGTTTCGATATTCGAAGACCCGGGCGGCCGCCTGTCGCTGGCCGATGTTCAGCGTCGCGGCAACGAGTTCCGGCCCGCGCAGGTGCAGGGCGACCAGGCGATCAATTTCGGCTATTCGTCGTCTGCCTGGTGGTTGCGCTTCGAGCTTGAGCCGGTTCCGGCCGCGCCGCGCGACTGGCTGCTGGAAGTGGCTTTTCCCACCCTGGACAGCGTGGAATTCTTCGGCCCCGGCGGCGAACGCCTGAGCGCCGGCGATCGCCTGCCTTTCGCCCAGCGGCCGCTGGCACATCGCAACTTCGTGTTTCCCGTGCATCTGCTTGAAGCCGGCACCAGCACCGCCTGGTTGCGGATCGCATCCGAAGGCACGCTGACGGTCCCCTTGCGTTTGTGGCAGGCCGAGGCTTTCTGGCAGGATTCGCATGCCAGCTATGCGGTGCTTTCGGTCTATTTCGGCATGTTGCTGGCGCTGGCGTTGTACAACCTGCTGCTGTGGTTTTCGTTGCGCGATCTCAACTATTTGACCTACGTCTTGTTCGCGACCAGCATGGCCTTGGGGCAGTTGTCCTTCAGCGGCTTTGGCAACCAATTCCTCTGGCCCGATTGGCCGGTGTGGGGCAATCTGGCCTTTACCGTCGGCTTCGCTGCCGCAGGCTTGTTCGGCGCGCTGTTTACCCGGGGTTTTCTCGACACGCGACGCAATCTGCCGCGGCTCGATGGCGCCGTGATCGGGCTGGCCGCCCTGTTTGGCGTCTGCATCGTGGCGGCGCTGGTTGCGCCTTATCGCCTGGCCGCCATCCTGACTTCGCTGACCGGCGTCACGTTTTCCGTGGTGGCGGTCGTGGCGGGCCTGCGCTGCTGGCGGGCCGGGCAACATGGCGCGCGTACCTTTTTGCTGGCGTGGACCGTGCTGCTGCTGGGCGTCGCCGTGGTCGGCCTGCGCAACCTGAGCCTGCTGCCAACGACCTTCCTCAGCTTCTACGCCATGCAGATCGGATCGGCACTGGAAATGCTGCTCCTGTCGTTCGCCCTGGCGGACCGGATCAACGGCCTGCGGCGCGAGAAGGACGCGGCCCAGAACGATGCCCTGGCCGCCAAGCAGCAACTGGTCGGAGCGCTGCAGCGCTCGGAGGCGAGTCTCGAACGCCGCGTGGCCGAGCGCACCGGGGAACTGGAGGAGGCCAACGCCCGGCTGCGCGAGAACGAACGCCAGCTGCAGGCACTGGCCCATACCGACACGCTGACGGGCCTTGCCAACCGCCTGCTGTTCGACGCACGCCTCGAGCAATCCATGCAGCATGCGCGGCGCAGTCACGGACAGATTGCCCTGCTGCTGGTCGATCTCGATCACTTCAAGCCGATCAACGACAGCTACGGCCACGCCATCGGCGACGAGGTGCTGCGCTGCGTTGCGGAGCGCTTCCGCGCGGCGGTGCGCGAGGTTGACACCGTGGCGCGGCTCGGCGGCGACGAGTTCGCCATCGTGCTGGCCGCGATCGGCGGCAGCGTCGATGCCGAACGCATGGCGGACAAGATCATTGCCGCTCTGCGCCAACCGATGCGCGTGCTCGGCTTGCCGCTGGAGATCACCGGCAGCGCGGGTGTCGCAATGTTTTCCGGGGGCAACCTGTCTCCGGCGGAACTGCTGCGACGCGCGGATCAGGCGATGTATGCGGCGAAGGAAGCCGGACGCGGGTGCTGCCGGGTGTTTTCGGATTAACCCAGGCCGGCGTAAGCTGCGATCACGTCGGGCGGCGCCTGCACCAGTTCGATCAGGACGCCTTCTCCGGCAATCGGAAACTGCTCGTTGGCCTTCGGGTGCAGAAAGGTGATGTCGAAGCCGGCGGCGCCTTTGCGGATGCCTCCCGGCGCAAAGCGCACTCCCTGCGCGGTCAGCCATGCCACGGCTGTCGGCAGGTCGTCGATCCAGAGTCCGACGTGGTTGAGCGGCGGTTCGTGCACCGCCGGTTTTTTCGCCGGATCGAGCGGCTGCATCAGGTCGACTTCCACCTTGAAGGGGCCGCTGCCCATCCGGGTGATGTCTTCGTCCACGTTTTCCCTCTCGCTGACGTAATTGCCCGTCACGGCAAGGCCGAACATCTCGACCCAGAGCTTTTTCAGGCGCTCCTTGGAGGGGCCGCCGATGGCGACCTGCTGGATGCCGAGCACCCTGAAGGGGCGCACAACGGGGTGCTGCGTCATGGATGTGTCCTCGGAGAATCCTGAGATTGCGCGCCCTTCACGTTCTGCTTGCCGTGACGACTACTTCTTTTCGAGGCTCTGGCGTATGCAGGCCAGCAGTTCGTCTTCGTCGTAGGGCTTGCCCAGATAGTGATTCACGCCGATTTCCGCTGCGTGCTGGCGGTGCTTGTCGGCGGTCCGCGACGAGATGATGATGATCGGGATATGCTTCAGGCGCTTGTCGCCGCGGATATTGCGCGCCAGCTCGAAGCCGTCCATGCGCGGCATTTCGATGTCGAGCAGCATGACGTCGGGAATCACCTCGGCCAGTTGCTCGAGCGCATCGACGCCATCCTTGGCGGTCAGCACATGATAGCCGTGGCGTGCCAGCAGCCGGCCGCTGATCTTGCGTACCGTGAGCGAATCGTTGACCACCATCACGGCAGCCGCAGCGGCGGGAGCAGCGGCGGGAGCAGCGGCAACGACAGGAGCTGCGGCGGAGGCGTCCTCCGCAGCAGCGGCCGGAATCTCCGTCGGGGCGACTTCTGTCTGCGCCGGGGTGGCGTGGGCGAGGGCGCGTGCGGTCAGTGCGACCGGGTTGATGATCAGTGCAACCTCGCCGTTGCCCAGCACCGTGGCCCCGGCCAGCCCCGGCACGCGCGCCAGTTGCGGCCCGAGGGCCTTGACCACGACTTCCTGGTTGCCGGAAAGGCTGTCGATTTCCAGGGCGACCCGTTCAGTCCCGCCCTTGATCAACAGTATCCAGTGCCGTCGCTGCGGCGGCGGGATCGCGTCTTTTTCGCCCAGCAACGCGGCCAGGTAGTGGTAGGGATAGCGACTTCCCAGCCACTCGGTGCTGCCGGCGCTGCGTATTTTTGCAGCGGCTTCGGGCTTGTGCTCGGTGGCCTGCTCGATCATCGAGGACGGAATTGCATAGCGTCGGTTGCCGGCCGTGACCAGCACGGCCTGCGTTACCGCCAGCGTCAGCGGCAGGTAGACGCGGAATGTGGCGCCGCGCCCGGCGACGGAAGAAATTTCGATGCGGCCGCCGAGACTGGCCGCCTCGTTCTTCACCACGTCCATGCCGACGCCGCGGCCGGCCAGCGTGGTCACTTCCCTGGCGGTGGAGAAACCCGCTTGCAGGACCAGTTGCGCCAGGGCGGCTTCGTCGGGGTTCGCATCGGCTGCGATCAGGCCTTGCTCGACGGCGCGGCTCCGGATGCGTTCGAAGTCGAGGCCGGCGCCGTCATCGGCGATGGAAACCACGATTTCATTGCCTTCCTGCGCCAGTGCAAGGGTGATCTGGCCGATCGCCTCCTTGCCGGCTGCGACGCGGGTGGCCGTTTCTTCAAGGCCGTGGGCGACGCTGTTGCGCAGCATGTGCTCGAGCGGGCCGGCCATCTTGTCCAGCACCGAGCGGTCGAGCTCGGTCTGGCCGTGACGGATGTCCAGGTTGGCGCGCTTGCCGGTGTCCTTGGCCGCCTGCCGCACCACGCGGTGCAGGCGCTCGGCCAGGCTTTCGAAGGGCACCATGCGCACGCCCATCAGGCGTTGCGACAGTTCGCGGGAGAGGCGCGCCTGCGCAGCCAGGGCAGCGTTCGCCTGGTCGAGATTGCGCATCAGGGTCTGCTGCACGGTAGCGACGTCGTTCACGCTTTCCGCCATCATCCGCGCTACTTCCTGGAAGCGGGTGAAGCGGTCGAACTCGAGCGGGTCGAACTCCTGCGAGCGCTCGCTGGCCAGGGCCTGCTGCGATTGCATCTGCGACTCGGCCTGGATCTCGACTTCGCGCAGCTGCTTGCGCAGGCGGATGATGTTTTCCGTCAGTTCGAGCAGGGACCCCTTCAATCCCAGTAGTTCGCCCTCGATCCGGCCGCGGGCGATGGCAACCTCGCCGGCTTCGTTGACCAGTTGGTCCACCAGATCGGCGCGCACGCGCAGATGCACCTGCGCGGCGGGAACGAAGGGGGTGGGATGCGCCATGCCGGGCGCGGCCGGCGCTTGAGGTGTTGCGGTGGCGGTCGGTGCGGCGGCCGGTTCATGCTCGAGCGGCGGCTGTTCTCCGGCTGCCTGCGAGTCGACGGAGACGTCGGGACTTGTCACAAGGTGTTCCGGCGCTTCCGGTTCCGCCGCCGCGTCCGGATTGCGCAGATGCTCGATCAGCATCGCCGCGCGATCGTACGAGGTCTCCAGTCCGTCGATGGTGGCGGCCTGCACCGATTTCATGCGGGTCGCCTGGTCGATCCGGTCTTCCATCGAATGCAGCAGCTCGCCGCAGCCCATGGCGCCGGCCATCCGTGCGCTGCCCTTGAGCGTGTGCAGGGCGCGCTGGAGCGCGTGGGCGATTGCGGCGTTGGTCGGATCGGTGCGCCAGTCGCGCAGCGTCTCGCCGATCTCGCGCATGAGATCGACGCTTTCTTCGAGGAACAGCGGCAGGATCTGCGGATCGATTTCGTTTTCGATCCGGGCGGCGCGACGTTCGGCGGCGGTCATGGTGACTTCGGGCACCGCTGGTTCTATTGGCGATCCGACGGCAGCCTCGCCAGTCGGTTCGGCGGCCGCTTCAACGGCAGCCTCGACAGTCGGTTCGGCGGCGGGTTCAACGGCAGCCTCGACAGTCGGTTCGACGGCGGGTTCGACGGCAGCCTCGACAGTCGGTTCGGCGGCGGGTTCGACCTGAAGCCGGGGAGACGGCTCCACCGGCATCATGGCATTCAGCTCGGCGGTGAGAGAGGCCTCCTCGCCCGGCATGCGACGTTCCGCAACGGCACCCAGCATGCCTTCGAGGGCTCCGGCGCAGCGTGCGAAAACGAAGCGTTGCGCGTCGCTCGGAATGGCTTCCACCAGGGACAAGCGCATCAGCGCATTTTCAAGCGCTCGGGCGAGGCTGGAAATCGGCATGAAGCCGGTTGCAGCCGAAATGCTGGCGGTGGTGTGCGAGGCGCGGACAACCTCGTTGCCGGGCACTTCTTCGAGGCCGAGATTGGCTTGCAGCGTCGCGATGTATTCGCGGGTTTCGTCGAGATAAAGATTGTAGAGCGTGGGGGATACCTCGACGTCGCCGACGCGGATCGGCGGTGGCGACGGGAAGGCGACCACCTCCGCCGTAGTCTGGATTTCTGCGGCCTCCCCGGGCGCAACTTCTTCCGGGCTTGCCGGTTCAATGGTCGGCGCTGGCGGTTCGGCGGCTGCGGCCTCGGCATCTTCGGCCCCGCCCAGGCTGTTGCACTGCCGGATCAATTCGCTTGCGTCGAAATGACTGCTACCGCCGCCCTCGAGCTGTACGACCCATTCCTTGAAAATCCCGGCTGCGAGGTCGACCATGGCGAGCAGGGCGGGCGTGGCGGGGCGCGTCTCGTGCAGCCATGCGTTGAGCACCTGCTCCACAGCCCAGGCGGCTTCGCCCAGATCGGCAAGGCCGACCATGCGGCCGCTGCCTTTCAGGGTATGGAAGCTGCGGCGTATCGTGACCAGCGAATCCTGGTCGTCCGGCGTGGCGTGCACCAGGGGCAAATGCCGGTTGATGGTCGCCAGCACTTCGTTGGCTTCCTCGAGGAAAATCCCCAGCAGCTCGGCATCGAGGTCTTCCTCGCTGGCCTCCATCATGCGCGTGGTTTCCGCCGACGGAGCGGGGGCTTCGACGACCGCGACCGGCGGTTCGGGCCGGAGCTCCGGGGGGGCCTCGAAACCTTCCACTTCGAAGTCCGGCAGCGTCTCTTCAGCCGCCTCTTCAGCCGCCGCTTCCACCGCGGGTTCCTGTTGCGGTTCCGGTTCAGGTGCCGCGGCAACCGCTTCGGCGGCCGGCGCAACCGCTTCCGGCGCCGCAGGCGCGGGGACTGTCACCGGCACCGGCACAACAGGCTCGGCTTCCTCGCGGACAACTTGAGCCACGGGGGGTGGTTCCAGGATGGCGTCGATATCGGCAGCGCCGCCTTGCAACTGGGTGACGAAAAAGCCCAGTGCCGAAAGCTTTTTCGCCACTTCTTCGAAGTCGTTGGCCTGCGGCGTGAAGCCCGGTTCGGCGAAACGCCCGATCTCGTTCGCGCATTCTCCGAGCACCGCGTTCGCGCGGTCCTGCCCCAGCACCATCAGCGCGCCCTGGATCTGGCGAATCGGCTGCGCGACCGCCGCCAGCGTGGCCTGGCGCGAGGTGTCGCGGAAGTAGGCGTCCAGCGTGGTTTCTATGGCGCCGAGATTGGAGCGGATTTCGCGAGCTACCGATTCGAGCAGCAGGCGTTCCTGGGCCCGGCGCGACATCGCGTCGAGATGGGGCAGTTCCATCAGGCCGAGTTCTTCGCCGCGTCCGAGCGCGGCGAGACGGTTCACCACGATGTCGGTCGAGTGGGCGAACTCGGAATCCAGCGACTGGAAGTCGCCCAGTGCGGATTCGGCGAGCACCAGCGCGGTGGCGATTTCCAGCGCCATGGCCTCGTTGTGCCGTGCCGGATCGCGGCGCAACTGGTCGGTCTGCTGCAGAATGGCCGCGGTCAGCCGCACATAGTCGGCCTGCCCGGTGGCCGCGCCCTCTTCGGCAATCCTCGCCGCGCGTTCATGGAAGGGCGGCAGCGCGGCGGCGGTACCGGCACAAAGCCGGTTCCAGTCTTCCTTGGCGGCTGCCAGCAATTCGCGCAAGCGGCGCACAATGGGCAGCAGCCGTTCGGTATCCGAGGGCGTCCCGGCGGATACCATGCCGTCGAGGCGGTAGGCGGCACGCACGACGGCCAGGGACTCGCCGCCGGCGGTAGCGCAGGCCGCCTGGTACAGCGCTTCGCGCAACAGCTGCTCATTCACCTCGGCGCTGCCGTTCGACGAGTTTCTTGATCTGCGCGCCAAGGCGCATGGCAAACATTTTTGCCTGTGTCGCGTCCGGCAGACCACCGGCGGCCATTGCGTCGAGCACGCCAAGGGAGACCCACCAGTAGGCACGGGCAGCCGGAGAGCCGCGCGTCATTTCGATCATCGCGACCGAGACTTTCATCTCGGTGATGCCCTTGGGATCGTTCTTGAGCCACTTCAGCAGGCCGCGTTCAAAGCCCAGGCGCGCTGCCTTGAGTCGCGCCGCGAGAGCGTCGGGCGCGAGCGCCGGCGAATCCTTCTCGCGTTTCGGCGGGCGCTGGGTGAGATCGGGGAAAAACAGGGCGACCGGGCCGGGCGCCAGCTGCCCGCGCGCCATTGCCATCGTCCGGTAGGGCGCAAAAAGCTTCAGCGGCTGGTCGGGATGGCCGGCCATCAGGTCGTCGAGATAGCCGCGCAGGGCGGCAAACCCGCCCTGGGCCGCTTCGACGGCGGCGGGAATATCCGGCGCGCTGCCATCGGCCAGCGCGGCCAGCAGCTGCTCTATCGCACTGGCGAATTCGGTAACGCCATCAAGCCCGACAATGGCCAGCGCACCGTGCGCCTGGTGCATGCCGGCGCATGCCTTCTTCAGCTCGCCGCCGGACGGGTCGGCGGCGTGGGCCGCAAGGCTCTGCCCGGCGCGTTCCAGTGCAAGGTCGATTTCCCCCTTGACCCAGGACAGCGGGCCGATGTCGAGATCCATGCTCATGAAATGCGATTCGTCACGCCGTGGTTGATGGTTTGTTGATCACACCTTGAAACCCGAGACCGAACCCTTGAGTTCGACGGCGAGTTCGGTCAGTTCGCCAATCGAGACGGCGGTCTGTTGCGTGCTGGTGGTGGTCTGGCCCGTGATGCGCAGAATGTCCTGCATCGAGTCCGCGACCTTGGTGGCGATGTCGGCCTGCGTCTGGGTATCGGCCGAAATCGCCTGAATCAGGCGGGCCAGGTCCTGCGACACGCTGGAGATTTCGTTCAGCGCCTGGCCGGCGGCATCCGACAGCTTGGCGCCTTCAACCACGCCTTGCGTCGAATATTCCATGGCGGCCACGGCATCGTGCGTGTCGGTCTGAATCGTCTTGACGATGGCGGCGATCTGCTTGGTCGCCTCGCCGGAGCGCTCGGCCAGTCGCTGCACTTCTTCCGCCACCACCGAGAAGCCGCGGCCGGCTTCACCCGCAGACGCTGCCTGGATGGCGGCGTTCAGGGCCAGCACGTTGGTTTGTTCGGTAATGTCGGAAATCAGTTCGACGATTTCGCCGATCTCCTGCGAGGATTCGCCGAGCCGCTTGATCCGCTTCGAGGTTTCCTGGATCTGGGTGCGGATTTCGTTCATGCCCGAAATCGAGTTCGACACCGCCGCCGCGCCTTTTTGCGCGGCTTCGAGCGACGCGTTGGCGACGCGGGCTGATTCCAGTGCGGAGGACGACACGGTCTTCATCGAGTCGGCCATCTCAAGAACGACAGCGTTGGCGTCCATGATCTCGGCCGACTGCACCTTGGTGGCGGCGAGCAGGTCGTTGGAGGTGCTTTGCGCGGCGTTCGAGGCGCTGGTCACGCGCAGGGCCGCATCGTTGATGCGGCGCACCAGCACGGCGAGTTCTTCGACGGTGTAGTTCACCGAGTCGGCAATGGCTCCGGTGATGTCCTCCGACACGGTGGCGCGGACAGTCAGGTCACCGTCGGCGAGGTCGCCCATTTCGTTCATCAGCCGCAAAATGGCGCCTTGCGTTGCGTCCTTGTCCGCCTCGGCAACACGGCGCTGGTGGTCGGCCTCGCCGCTGCGGCGCTGGCCTTCGTCATTGAAGGCCTTGACCATGAGTACCAGCATCAGCAGAGCCAGCGAGCCGAAGATGGCCGCCGTGATGGAAGATGCGTCCTGGTCGGAGATCTCGTTTTCGTAGGCACGGACCAGGTCCTCGGCCCTGGTGGTCATGATGCGGAACCCGGCCGAGAGACTGGCGCCGGTGGCGCGGGCCTTGACCAGCGGCTTGAGATCGCCGGCCAGGCTGGGCAGCGCCGCCTGCATTGGTTTCAGGCTCTGCGCCAGCGGCGAGTCGGCGGGGGCCAGTTCGGTCGCCGTGGCAATGTCCCTGGCCAGCTGGGCGGCAACGGCTTCGTCGAAGCCCGGCGCCCAGGCCAGTTGAACAGCCGCGGCCCGGATGCGCTCGGTCAGGTAGGGCAGCTTGCCGCCCTTTGCTTCCGCGGCTTCGGTGACCGCTTTACCCTGCTGCACCAGATCCGTGGCGAGGCGATTGATCGCGACGAGGCGGTTCTCCTGCGCCAGCAGCTCGGCAATGACGTCGTTCTGCTTGGCCCAGCCTTCGCGCAATGCATCGAGTGCGGGCCGCGCTTCGAGGCTGGTGGCCGCCACCTTGATGCCCTTGATTTCGCCGCCTTCGACCAGGTTTTCGAGCAGTTTGCCGAGGTTGTCGCGGGCGTCGCGCAGTTCGGTGAAGGCTTCCTTCTGTCCCTGCATGGCACTCAGGGCGGCTTTGGGGATCTGCTGGGTCAGCGGGGGAATGTGACTGGCGACGGACAGAAAGGTGGTACCCCGGGCGGTGGCCTGGACCTGCATGAAGATCGAAGCGATGGAAATCAGCAGGCTGATCAGGAATACCGTACCCAGGATCCGGAACTGGGTCTGGATCTCGAGATGACCGATCAAGGGCAGCCTTTTGCCCCGGTTGGTGCGGCGGTCCACCAAGGGAATCCCGTCTGCCGGTGGTGCCTTGGAGCCTGAGCGGTTGCGGCGGTCGAGTGTCGGCAGGTTGAAGGGAAGCTTGAAGGCCATGATTAATCCTTTGCGGGGCGCTCAAAGAGCGATATCGAGGTAACCGGGGTCGGACAGCAGTGGCGGGATGCGCAACTGGGTCCAGATCTGGTCTTGCGGATCCTTGAAGCGGCCGCCGAGCCAGGGCGCCGTTTCGCCGGTGCCTTGCGTCCCGGCGTGGGCCCTGGTCTCGCCCGCCGCATGCATCTGCAGCTGCGGACGCAGACCCAGCGCGCGACGCACCAGCAAGGCGCTGTTGACGCCATGCCGCGCGCCGATCAGCAGCAGCCGTGCCTGAGCATTGATCGGTGTCGGTGCGCCACCGCGCCAGGCGGAAAAATCCACCACGCCATACAGCACGCCGCGGATGTTGGCGATGCCGGCGAACCAGGGTTTGGTCAGCGGGGCGGGAGTGAGCGGCGGCAACGGCGTGACTTCACCCGAGTCGGCAAGATCGATCAGCCAGTGGCTGCCGCCGGGAAGGTCGTCGGAGCCGGATTCGATGCCGAGCAGGGCCTGGGCTCCCTCGCCGCGCCGCGCGGACACGAGCCGCTCGGAGAGACCTTGCTGGAACTCGCGCAGACTGATGCGCTTGGCCATGACGGTCCTTAGCCGAGCGCGGCGATCTTGGCCAGCAAGGCTGGGCCATCCACCGGCTTGGTGATGTAATCCTGGGCGCCCTGGCGCATGCCCCAGAGCTTGTCGGTTTCCTGACTCTTGGTGGTGCAGATGATGACGGGAATGTGCTTGGTCGCCTCGTCCCGCGACAGCGTTCGGGTGGCCTGGAAGCCGTTGGTACCCGGCATCACCACGTCCATGAGGATGAGGTCGGGCTTGATCTGCCTGGCCCGTTCGACGCCCTCGTCGCCGCTATCGGCGGTACTGACTTCGTAGCCGGCGCCCTGCAACAGTTGGGACATGATGTGGCGTTCGGTGGGTGAGTCGTCGACAACCAGGATGGTTTTAATGGGCATGATGGCTCGCTTGCAAATGAAGAATCGGGTCAGCCGCGCGCGGCGTGCTCGGCGACCGTTTTGATCAGGCTGTCTTTGGTGAAGGGTTTGGTCAGGTACTCATCGGAACCGACCATGCGTCCGCGCGCGCGGTCGAAGAGCCCGTCCTTGGACGACAGCATGATCACCGGGGTGGCGGCAAATTTCGGGTTCTTCTTGATCAGAGCGCAGGTTTGGTAGCCATCGAGCCGGGGCATCAGGATGTCGCAAAAAACCACATTCGGCAGATGATCGTTGATCTTTGCCAGCGCATCGAAACCGTCTTCGGCCAGCACCACCTGGGCACCCGCCTGCAGCAGGAAAATTTCCGCGGTTTTGCGGATGGTGTTCGAATCATCGATCACCATCACCTTGATGCCGGAAAGCCGGGGTATTTCGCTCACGTTGCTCCGTGCTGGATGCAGACTTCAATCATGGCGGCCGGGAAGGGAACAAACCAGACCCGGCAGCATTTCGCCTGGCAAGCGCTTTCCATATCCTCCCTGTCGCACCGCTCGTTCATTCATCCCTTTTTTGGCCGGGCTTTAATTACCTGCAATCATACTTAAATTTTGGCCATTTCGAAGTCTTCCTTGCGTGCGCCGCATTCCGGGCAGGTCCAGTTCGGCGGAACGTCGTCCCAGCGCGTACCGGCCGGCAGGCCCTCTTCCGGGATTCCCCTGGCCTCGTCGTAGATGAAGCCGCAGGTCAGGCACATCCATTTCGAATAGGGCTGTTCGCGCGTCATTGCAGGACTGTGGTCTGCCCCGGCCCGCTTGCGCCGGGAACGATATGAGATTCGGATATGCCCCTTGTACCTGCGCCAGGGGACGGCATGCCTTCGGATAGAATTGCAGGATATTAACCCAAGCCGCTCGCCGTCCGGAATATCCGGTCGGGTCAGAGCTTGTGAAGAAATCGTAGCGAGCGGGCCGCAGCGGGGTGCGGCCGGAGCGCAGCTACCGGAATGTACGAGTCTGTACATGAGGATAGCGAGCACCGCCCAAGCCCCGATCCGGCACGCGCAGTAGATTTATTCACAAGCTCTCAGGACATTTATGGCCGTTGCCGTTCCCGCCAATCCTTCGCCGCCCATCGTGCTGACCTTTGCCGCTTCCGATCCTACCGGCGGTGCCGGTTTGCAGGCAGACATCCTGACGCTGGCCAGCCTTGGCTGCCATCCGCTGTCGGTCGTGACCGCGATCACCGTGCAGGACACCGCCGGCGTCGAGGGCGTGTTGCCGCTGGACGCGGAATGGGTGGCCGACCAGGCGCGGACCCTGCTCGAGGACATGCCGGTGGCGGCCTTCAAGCTGGGCATGCTGGGCAGCGTCGAAATCATCGCGGCGATCGCCGAGGTCATTTCGGACTACCCCGACATTCCCGTGGTACTCGATCCGGTGCTGGCCTCGGGGCGCGGTGACCAGTTTGCCGACGAGGAAATGATCGAGGCCATGATCGGCCTGTTGCTGCCCCAGACCACGCTGCTGACGCCCAACAGCCTCGAAGCCCGGCGCCTGGCACAGCAGTTGGGCGAGGCGAATGGCGATGCCCGCGACGAACACGGCCTGGGCGAATGCGCCCACCGCCTGATCAATGCCGGATGCGAGTATGTGCTGGTCACGGGAACCCATGAAGCCGGCCCGCAGGTTATCAATACGCTCTACGGCAGCCACGGCACCGTGCGCGCCGATCGCTGGGACCGCCTGCCCGGCAGCTATCACGGCTCGGGTTGCACCCTGGCCTCGGCGATTGCGGCCCACTTCGCCAGCGGGGTGGACGTGGCCGACGCGGTGATGGGGGCGCAGGAATTTACCTGGCGCACATTGGCCGCCGGCTTTCGTCCCGGCATGGGACAATTCATACCCGACCGCCTGTTCTGGTCGCGGGAAGAGGATGACGATGAGGATGGCCGCGCGGATGAAAACTGACTATCCAGATGATGTGGGTCGGCAGGCGGAAGACAGGCCGCCCGCTCTGTTTCCGGCCTGCACGCGTGGAATTGCAGCGCAAGGCCGCGGGTCCTGAAAATGAAGCTCCGCGGCCTCTGCGCAGTGACGCCTGACGATCCCTTGCTGCCGCGGCTGTCGGCGCTGGTCAAGGCGGCGCTCGATGGCGGTGCGCCTTTCGTTCAGTACCGCAACAAGATGGCGTCGCGCCCGCTGCGGCGCGCCCAGGCCGCCGAAATGCTGCGCATCTGCCGCGCCGCGGGGGCAAAGCTGATCATCAACGACGATGTCTGGCTGGCCGTTGAAATCGGTGCCGACGGCGCCCACCTCGGCCGCGACGACGCGCCGGGCGGATCGCTCGCCGCGGCGCGCGACGCCCTGGGGCCGAAGCGCATCCTCGGCGTCTCCTGCTATAACGAGCTGGCTCTCGGCGCGGAAGCCGTGAAAGCCGGCGCCGACTACCTCGCCTTCGGCAGTATGTTTCCCTCGCGCACCAAGCCCGGCGCGGTGCGCGCGTCGGCGGAACTGCTCGGCGAGGCCAAGCGCCGCTTCGGCCTGCCGGTCGCAGCAATCGGCGGCATCACGCTCGACAATGCGCCACAACTGATAGCCGCCGGTGCCGACATGCTGGCGGTGGTCAGCGACCTGTTCGACGCGATGGACATCAAGACGCGGGCCGCGGCCTATCAGCGGCTGTTTGCTTCCCCGTAACCGTAACCGTAACCGTAACCGTACGGCGCCGGCGCCGCTACAATCCGGTTTCCGACCCCCGACCCCTGATTCCCGACCATGTCCCGTAACGAAGAACTCTTTCTCCGCGCCCAGAAAACCATTCCCGGCGGCGTCAATTCGCCCGTTCGCGCCTTCCGTTCCGTCGGCGGCGCGCCGCGCTTTTTCGCGCGCGGCGAAGGCGCCCGCGTGCGGGATGCCGACGGCAAGTCGTACATCGACTACGTCGGTTCCTGGGGGCCGCTGATACTCGGCCATGCCGACCCCGACACCGTGCGCGCCGTGCAGGAAGCCGCGGCGAAGGGGCTTACTTTCGGTGCGCCGACGGAGGCCGAGGTCGAACTCGCCGAACTGCTGGTGCAGCGCGTGCCGAGCATGGACATGGTGCGCCTGGTGTCCTCCGGCACCGAGGCGACCATGAGTGCGATCCGCCTCGCCCGCGGTTTCACCGGGCGCGACGCCATCGTCAAGTTCGAGGGCTGCTACCACGGCCACGGCGACAGCCTGCTGGTCAAGGCCGGTTCCGGCCTGCTCACGTTCGGCAACCCCTCGTCGGCCGGCGTGCCGGCCGATCTGGCGCAACACACCCTGGTGCTCGACTACAACGATGCGCAGGGCTTGCGCGATGCGTTCGCGAAGCACGGCAAGACCATCGCCTGCATCATCGTCGAGCCGGTGGCCGGCAACATGAACCTGATCGTACCGAAGCCCGAGTTCCTCGCCGCGATGCGCGAGCTGTGCACGCGACATGGATCGGTGCTGATCTTCGACGAGGTGATGACCGGTTTTCGCGTCGGTCCGGGTTCGGCGCAGGGGCTGTACGGCATCACTCCCGATCTTTCGACTTTCGGCAAGGTAGTCGGCGGCGGCATGCCGCTGGGCGCCTTCGGCGGCCGGCGCGAGATCATGGAACAGATCGCGCCGCTGGGCCCGGTGTATCAGGCCGGCACGCTGTCGGGCAATCCGCTGTCGGTGGCGGCGGGCCTGGTGACGTTGAAGAAGATCGCGGCGCCGGGCTTCTACGAGGCGCTGACGGCAAAGACCCGGGCGCTGGTCGAGGGCCTTGCCGCCGCGGCGAAGCGGCGTGGAGTGAAGTTCTCCGCGCAGTCGGTGGGCGGCATGTTCGGCGTCTATTTCGCCGCCACGCCGCCGACCTCGTATGCCGAGGTAATGGCGTCGGACAAGGAAGCCTTCAACCGCTTCTTCCACGCCATGCTCGACGCCGGCGTCTATCTCGCGCCCTCGGCCTTCGAGGCCGGCTTCGTCTCCGCCGCGCACAGCGATGCCGACATCGCGGCGACCATCGCTGCGGCCGATGCGATCTTCGCCGCCGGCTGAGCGGGCGCCGGGCACAAAAGTCGGCGCTGGCGACGACGGCGGCCGGACGCGCAATCATGCCGACCCTGAGCCCCGCTGCCGCCTGGCTGGTGCTGCTGGTCGCCGGCCTGTGCGAAGTGGGCTGGGCCATCGGCCTCAAGTACACGGAAGGTTTCACGCGCCTCGTGCCCAGCGTCTGGACGCTGGCGGCGATGGCTGTATCGGTGCTCCTGCTCGGCTGGTCGCTGAAAACCCTGCCGGTGGGAACGGCCTACGCCGTGTGGACCGGCATCGGCGCGGTCGGCACGGCGCTGCTCGGCATGGCCCTGTTCAACGAATCGCGCGAAGTCGCGCGTCTGGTCTGCATCGGCCTGATCGTGGCCGGAATCCTCGGCCTGAAGCTGGTGACGAAGTAGCGCCAGACGCCGGCGGCGCTCAGGCCTCGCGGCCGGCGCGGCGCGCGGCGAGCAGTTTGCGCGCCTTGCGCGTTTCGAGCCAGCGCAGCGAGACGTAGGTGCCCCAGCCGAACAGCCCCATGGCAGCGATGAAGGCGCCGTACGCCACCGGCCATGAAATCCCCTGGGTCATCATCGAGAACTCCGACATGCCGCCGATGCCGGCGATGATGTTGAGCGGCACGAAAACCACGCTGATGGTGGTCAGCTTGGACACCCGCTTGTTCTGGTTGATGTTGATGAAGCCGACCGTCGCATCCATCAGGAAGTTGATCTTGCCGAAGAGGAAGGAGGTGTGGCCGTCCAGCGAATCGATGTCGCGCAGGATCTGCCGCGCATCGTCGTGCTGGGCGGTCGACATCAGCCGGCTGCGCATCAGGAAGGACAGCGCGCGCCGCGTATCGAGCACGTTGCGCCGGATGCGGCCGTTGAGGTCCTCTTCCTTGGCGATGTCGGAGAGGATCTCGGCGGCTTCATCGTCGGTGACCTGCGGTGTCAGCACGGTGCGGCTGACCTTTTCCAGTTCGGCGTAGATGTCCTCCAGAGCATCGGCGGAGTATTCGACGTCGGCGTCGTAGAGGTCGAGCAGCACATCCTTGCCGTCGGTGACATAGCCCGGCTGGATCCGCGCGCGCAGGCGTTGCAGGCGGAACACCGGCAGCTCCTCTTCGCGCATCGAGAACAGGATGTTGTTGTGCAGGACGAAGGCCACCGGCACGTTGCGCGATTCGTCCTCCTTGTCCAGCAGGAAGTCCGAATGCATATGGACGTCGGCGTTGTCCTCGATGTAGAAGCGCGCCGATTCCTCGATGTTCCTGAGGTCGTCGGCATCCGGCAGTTCGAGGTCGAAGATGTCCTCGACCCACCGGCGCTCTTCCTTCGAGGGCGCGAGCAGGTCCACCCAGATCGGCGTCGTGGCGGCGAGGTCTTCCTTGCTGTCGACCTGGATCTGGCGCAGGCGGCCGTTCTGCAGCTCAAAGGCATTGATCATCACCGGCTTGCGTGCCGCGTCGCCGGACTGCTGCATGCCTTGCAGGTCGCCCGCGGCTGTCAGGGACGCTTCGTCGGATTCCTCGTCGAGCGATTCCTGCAGGGCCTCGGACATTTCGTCGAGCACGTCCTCGCCCTGCTCCTTGTCCAGCAGTTCCCAGACCTTGACGCTGTCATCGGGCGGCAGCGCGTCGAGGATGCGCGCCACGGACTCGGGCGCCAGCGGTTCCAGCCTCGTGCGCAGGGCAGTCCAGTCCTGCCGGCGCACCAGGTTCTCGACCTCGCGCAGGGTCTCCTGCTCCTCGGCGCGCTGGCGCGCCTCGGCCTCATCTTCGGCAGTCTGGTTCAGGATCTCGGACATGGTCGCGATATTCTAGCCGCCTTCGGCATGGTTCATGGCACTGCCGCACCGCCCATGCGAGCGATGATCGTTTGCGTGCGTCCGTTCATGTAGGCGGAATACGGGTTGCGCTCGTAGCGGCGCGGCGCGGGCAGCATGACGGCGAGGCGCGCCGCCTGTTCGGCGCCGAGCTGCGCCGCCGGGATGCCGAAGTAGCGCTGCGCCGCCGCTTCGGCGCCGAATACGCCGTCGCCCCATTCGACGACGTTGAGATAGACCTCGAGGATGCGCCGCTTGTCCCACAGCAGTTCGATCCAGACCGTGATGATGGCTTCTTCGCCCTTGCGCAGAACAGTCTTGGTCGGCGACAGCAGCAGGTTCTTGGCCAGCTGCTGCGAAATCGTCGAGCCGCCGGCGACCACCCTGCCTTTCTTCTGGTTCTTTTCCAGCGCCTTCTGGATGCCTTCCCAGTCGAAGCCCTCGTGATCGACGAACTTGTCGTCCTCGGCGGCGATCACGGCGCGCTTGAGATGGATCGAGATTTTTTCGTAGGGCACCCACTGGCGTTTCAGCTCCGCCCTGGGGTTCTTCTGGCGGGCCTCGTCAAGGCGCTGGCTCTGGAAACTGGTCGTTCCGGGATTCACCCATTTCCACCACAACACCCAGCCGAGATACCAGCCCTGCCAGACCAGGATCAGGCCGGCGATGCCGGCCAGCGTCAGTTTCAACCAGCGCGGCGCGGGCCTCATGGCACTTTGAGCGCTGCGAGCACGGGCATCGTCTGCGGGCGAATACCGCGCCAGACGAAGAAGGCTTCGGCCGCCTGTTCGACCAGCATGCCGAGGCCGTCGGCCACGCGCGCGCCGGCGGCGCGCGCCTGGGCCATGAAAGCGGTTTCGCGACCGTAGACCATTTCGTAGGCGACGCAATGCCGCGCAAACACGGAAGTCGGCAGCGGCAGCACGGCGCCGCCGAGCCCCGCCGACGTCGCGTTGATGACGAGATCGAAGCTGCGCCCGGCGAGGCCCGGAAAGCCCGTGCCATCGGGTTTGACCCCGACGGCGCAGCCCGGCAGGCGGGCGAATTCCAGGGCGAGGCGCGCAGCGGTTTCTTCGGTGCGGTTGGCGATCACCAGTTCGGCGGGGTTTTCCAGCAGGAGCGGCAGGATCACGCCGCGCGCTGCGCCGCCCGCTCCCAGCAGCAGGACGCGGCGCCCGGCCGGGTCGCAGCCGAGGTTGTGCTTCAGGTCGCGTACCAGACCGGCGCCGTCGGTGTTGTCGCCGCTGATGACACCGGCATCGAAGCTCAGCGTATTCACCGCGCCGGCGGCCTCGGCGCGGGAGCTGAGTTTCGTGGCGAGGCGGAAGGCCTCTTCCTTGAACGGCACGGTGACGTTGGCGCCCCTGGCCGGACCCTCGCCAGTGGCGATGAAGGCGTCGACGGCCGCGGCGAAGCCTTCCTTCCCGGCCAGAATTGCCTGGTAGCTGATGTCCTGTCCGGTCTGGGCGGCGAACAGGGCATGGATGCGCGGCGACTTGCTGTGACCGATAGGGTTGCCGAATACTGCGTAGCGGTCAGTCATGACTCATTCGCCGCTCAGGCGATCCTCCTTGGTGAAGGTCCAGGTGCGGGTGATCTCGAGCATGTCAGTATCGCGCTGGATGTTGTCCGGGAATTTCGCGTAGGGCGCGGCCATCTGCACGATGCGGCGCGCCGCGTCGTCGAGCAGGCTCTGGCCCGAGGAGCGGCTGACCTCGACGCGTTCCAGGTCGCCGTTGGCCTTGATGATCACCGTCAGCACCAGGCTGCCATAGAGGCGGCCTTTGGCCGCCGCCGGATAGTTGAGGTTGCCGACTTTCTGGACCTTCTGTCGCCAGTCCTCGACGTACTGGGCGAAGCGGTATTCCTCGACCCGTGCGCCGATGAATTTCTTGCGCGGCCGCTGGTTGTATTCCTCCATCTGGCGGGCGATCTGGCCTTCAAGGCGGGCGATGGCCAGCGCGCTGCTGGCGAGATCGGCGCCGGAACGATTCGGCTCGGGTGCCGCTACCGGATTGACTTTCGACGTGTCGGTGCTGACCGCCCTTTCGCTCTTCAGCCGCGTCATCTGCTGCTGCGCCTGCGCTTCGAGTTCGGCGACGCGACGTTGCGCCTCGATCAGTTCGCGGCCTTCGCGGGTGTTGGGTGAGGGCGGCAGCGGTGTTTTGGCGCGACGGTCTTCGTCGGTGTTGCCGCCGCCATCGAGGTTGGTCTGCGCCTTGGCCTGCGCCTTGTCCGGCTTGGTCTTGCTCTTGCTGTTGACCAGGATGACGTCGAGCGCCCGTTCGCGCGCTTTTTCGATGAAGTCCGGCGGAGTGAAGCGAATCGGCAAGCAGCACGGCCATGGAGCAGCAGCGAAGCGCCAAGCGCCAGCGTCAGGTTGCGCCGCGACGCGTCCATGGCGGCGAGGAAGGCCGGCAGCGGCAGGGGCGGCAGTGAAGGCCAGGAGAGGCGCGACAGGCTGGACGGGTTGGGCATGGGCCCGTTGATTTTACCGCGCGACGTCGTCGGCCTCGTCGTCGGCGAAGGCTGCATCAGGGCTGCTATTGGACGCCAATTCAGGCGCCTGTTCGACATAGCGCAAGCGCAGTTCGGCCTCCAGCAGGTCGATGCCCTCGATGGCGAGGCGCACATGCGCGCCTCGCGGCAGTTCCGGCAGGGAGGGCACGCGCGCCACCAGCGGGATCGCGTCGAGCCGCACCAGTGACTCGCGCAGCACCTGGGCCAGCGCGGCCTGCTCACCCTGCTGCAGCAACCAGCGCAGGCACCAGTAGCGCTCCATGCCGCGCTGGAATTCGGCATAGGCGGCGTAGGTCAGTTCGAAGTCGCGCATGGCGGCCAGCAGCTCGGCCGACTTGGGCGGGAAGGGTGGCGGCTCGCCTTGCAGCAGCGCGATCAGCTGCCACTGGTTGAGCAGGTCGCAATAGCGCCGCAGGGGCGACGACGACCAGGCATAGCAGTCGACGCCGAGGCCTTCATGCGCGGCGGCGACCGTGCTCATGCGCACCTTGCCCGCCGTCTGCACGCGGTACAGCGCAGGGATGCCGGCATCGCGCAGCATGGCGCCCCAGGTGGCGTTGGCCAGGATCATCAATTCGGCGACCAGCGTATCCAGCGGGCTGCCGCGCTGGCGTTCCCCGATCGCGACGAAACCCTTGCCCGGCTCGACCGCGATGCCGCTGTCGGCAGTCCAGTCCACGACGAAGTTGTAGTCCTTGCGGGTGGCGTTGTCGGAAGGCTTGCCGCGTCCGGCTTCGAGCACCTGGGCAAATTCCCAGAGCAGCTTCAGCTCGTCGCGCCAGGGGAACTCGGCCAGGCCTTCCGCCAGTGTGGCGGCGTTGAATACCGGTTCGATGTCGTGGTGGCGCAGATTGGCGACCACCGGCACGCGCTCCATGCGCGTTTCGTGGCCGAGCAGCCGGTAGTCGGCGGCGACGTCGAGATACAGTGAAATCGCGGCAACGGTATGCCCGGCGGCCAGGGTGAAATGCTCGACGATGTCTTCCGGCAGCATGGTGATCTTGCGTCCCGGCATATACACCGTGGACAGCCGCTCGCGGGCGATGCGGCCGAGGTCGGAGTCGGGCGCGAAGCCGAGGCCCGGCGCGGCGATGTGGATGCCGATGTGCCAGCCGCCGTCGGGACCGGGCGTGACCGAAAACGCGTCGTCGATCTCCGTGGTATGCGCATCGTCGACACTGAATGCGGCGACAGCCGCAAGCGGCAAGTCGACAGGTTCGCCGGGTGCCGGGGAGTAAGGGAAACCGGTGCCGCCCTTGCTCTCGGGAAAGTACTCGAAGAGGAAGCGGCCGAGGTGGTAGTCGTGGGTCGAGGGCAGTGCGCCGCAATCGAACAGCAGGCGCGCCGCCGATTTTCCGGTCTCCCCGCAGGCGGCTTCGAGCGCCTTGGTTTCACTGCGGTTGCGATCGGGTTTGTAAATCAGCGGCGACAGGACGGGCGCGAATTCTGCCGGCAACTGGCCGTTCTTGAGCTCCTCGACCATGCGTTCGATGGCCGCCGCCTGCAGGCGCTTTTTTTCCAGTCCGGCCAGGGCGGCTTGCAGGATCTCGGGCGGCGCCTTGCGGAAACGGCCGCGGCCCTTGCGATGGAAGTAGATCGGCGCCGCATGCAGGCGCAGCAGCACGGCCGCGGCCTGCACCGGATCAGGTTTGGCGCCGTGGTATTCGGCGGCCAGTTCCTCGAAGCCGAATTCCTGCTCGCCGCAGACTTCCCAGAGGAAACCCGCGTCGATGCCTTCCGCTTCCGCTTCCGCGCGTTCGAGCAGTTCGCCGGGTGCCGGTGCGGCGAAACGCAGCAACACGTTGGCTGCCTTGACCTTGGAGCGTTTGCCCGAGGCAAGCTCGATCTGCAGCGACGTCACGCTGTCGGCCAGCACACTGCCGGCACGGAATGCGCCGTCCTCTTCAAACAGGACATTCATGGGAAGCCCCCGGTGGGGGAGGTGAGCGAAACGCGAGGGGGCGAATTATAACGGCCTGGCGGTGGCGATCAGAACGGTGCTGGTCAGCCGGTAGCCGTCTGCGACCGCATGCGGTGCGAGGTCTTCGGCGACGGCCGCGGCGAGCGCCTGCTGTTTTTCGGCGGGCAGGCGCGACAGGCTTTCCGCCGCGCCGCCGGCCAGGTCGAGAAAGCCCTGCCAGTAGGCGGCGGCATCGGCGGACTCGACGCTGAAGCGATGCGGTTGCAGCCGGCGCGTTCGAGACGCTTGAACTGGGCGGGGTCGAAGCTCATGGCGGGGGCGGAGCCGCCCTGGCGGCGGCCGATTTGAGCAGATCGAAAGTATAAATCGCGAGACCGAGCCAGATTGCGGCAAAGGTCAGCAAGCGCTTGAGGTCCAGCGGCTCGTGGTACACCAGCACGGCGAGCAGGAAGGCGATGGTCGGCGCCAGGTATTGCAGGAAGGCCAGCATCGACAACGGCAGGCGCCGCGCCGCGACGGCGAAGAGCAGCAGCGGGATCGCCGTGACCGGACCGGTGGCGATCAGCATCAGGTCGCGCGCACCGGGCGTCGTCGTCCCTGTGCCGAAGTGGTTCTGCCCGGAATGGATCAGCCAGAGCACCCAGCCCAAGGCCAGGGGTGTCATGCAGACGGCTTCCAGAAACAGGCCGCTGGCGGCATCCAGCGGCAACTGCTTGCGCAGCAGGCCGTAGATGGCGAAGGTGGCGGCCAGTACCAGCGCGATCCAGGGCAGGCCGCCGGCGCGCGCCGCCTCGATGGCGACGCCGGCCGCGGCGCACAGCACGGCGATCCATTGCAGCTTGCGCATGCGCTCCTTCAGCACCAGCACGCCGAGCGCGACATTGAGCAGCGGCAGGATGAAGTAGCCGAGGCTGGCTTCGATGATGTGGCCGTTATTTACGCCCCAGACGAAGGTCAGCCAGTTGGCCAGCACCAGCGCCGCTGCCAGCGCAATCTTCGCCAGCTGCGCCGGAATTCGCGCAACCCGCAGCGCGTCGCCGAAGCCGCGGCCGAAGCCGATCAGGGCGGTCATCAGCAGCATGGACCAGAGCGCGCGATGGGCGATGATTTCCAGCGCCGGCACCTCGGCCATCTGCTTGAAGAAGATCGGCACCAGGCCCCATATTGCATAGGCGCCGACGCCGGCGAGGATGCCGAGCCGGGTGTTCTCGGGTGTCGCCGCCGGCTGCGTCGGATTCAAAGCGAGTCGGTCAGCCCGGCGAATTCGATGATCGGGTCGAGGACGGCGTTCCAGCGCGTGAAACTGTGGTCGCCGCCGGCCAGCACGGTTTGCCGCGCACCGAGATAGCGGCGCACGGCGTCGCGGTAGTCGAGGGTCTCGTCGCCCTGTTCCACCAGGAGCCAGAAGCGTTCCGGCTTGCTCAGCACCGGCACCTCGATGGCGCGCAACTGCTCGACGTGGCCGAGGGTGAACTCGAAACTCTCGCCGGTATACAGCCAGCGCTGCGGGCCGACGTACTGCTGCAGCGAAAGATGCGCGACCACGGCGGGATTGACCAGCACGCCCTTGAGGTCGAAGGTTTCCGCCAGATACGTCGCGTAGTAGCCGCCGAGCGAGGAGCCGATCACGGCGGTGACGCCGTGGCGTTCGATCAGGTTCGTGGCCAGCGCGATCGCGTCCTGCGGTGCGGCCGGCAGTTGCGGGCAGAGGAATTTGTCGCCAAGGCCGCGCTCCTGCATGCGCCTGCCCAGGGCCTGCGCCTTGTGCGATTGCGGGCCGCTGGTGAAGCCGTGCAGATAAAGGATCAAGGCGCGCTCCAGTCGACGATGCCCATCTGCCAGGTGGCGAGCACGACGATGCCGAAGGCGATGCGGTACCAGGCGAAGATGCTGAAGTCGTGGGTCGAGATGAAGCGCAGCAGCCAGCGCACGCAGAGGAAGGCGGAGACGAAGGAGGCGGCGAAGCCGACCGCCCACATGCCGAGGTCGTCGAAGGCCAGCAGGTGGCGTTCCTTGTAGAGCTGGTAGGCGCTGGCGGCCATCAGCGTCGGCACGGCGAGGAAGAAGGAGAACTCGGTGGCCGCCTTGCGGCTCAATCCGAACAGCAGGCCGCCGATGATCGTGGCGCCGGAGCGCGAGGTGCCCGGAATCAGCGCGCAGGCCTGGGCCAGGCCCAGCTTGAATGCGTCCGCCGTAGTCAGTTGGTCGACGTCCTCGATGCGCACCGTGTGCCGGCGCTTTTCGGCCCAGAGGATGATGAAGGCGCCGACGATGAAGGCCGTCGCCACCGCCACGGGGTTGAACAGCGTGGCCTTGATCGCCTTGCCGAAGAGCAGGCCCAGCACCGCCAGCGGCATGAAGGCCACCGCGATGTTGAGCACGAAGCGCTGCGCCGCCGGGTCGCTGCCCAGGCCCGTCAGCACGCGGGCGAAGCGCACGCGGTATTCCCAGCAGATGGCCAGCATGGCCGCGGCCTGGATCACGATAAGGAACAGCTTGCCGCGCTCGTCGTTGAAATGCAGCAGGTCGCCGGCGAGGATCAGGTGGCCGGTGGAGGAGACGGGCAGGAACTCGGTAAAGCCTTCGACCAGGCCGAGAATCAGCGCCTGCAGCAGCGGGTGGAAATCCATGTCGGAGGAATAAATTGGCGCCAGGTGAGGGCGCCGAGTCTAGCATGCGGCAGTAGCCGCCTCCAGCTGCGCCAGCCAGATCAGAGCCGCATCGCGGTCGCTGCCGCACATCTCGGCGGAAGGCTGCAGGCCGCTGCAGCAGGCGGGCCGCCGCGAGCTGCCGAACAGCGTGCAGCGATAGTCGGCCGTCAGGTGCGCGCAGGGTTCGCCGGCGGGCTTGCCCAGCGTGCTGATCGAAGGTGCGATGCAGCAGGCGCCGCAGCCGGGTCGGCAGTTCATGGCCTTGAACCCGCCGTTACCTGCCCGCGAAGCGGAATCCCAGGTATGCAGAGCACGCCGGCGCCAGCGCTCTGCGTCCCGATGGGAACTTTTGTCGCGCTGCCGTTCATGTGCAAAGCCCGGCGAGCCAGTCGCCGGCGCGCCGAATCGCGACGCGACCGCGCTGCTCTTCCTGGCGCAGTTCCGCCACCAACTGCACCGCTTCGGTGGCCGCAAACTGCCCGGCGAAGCGCAGCAGCGGCCGATGCAGCGCAGCGTCGGCGTATTTGCATTCCACCAGGTGCGTCAGTTCCCCGCCTTCGCTGAGGGCGAAATCCACTTCGGCGCCATCCTTGGTGCGGATGTAGTGCAAGCCGGTTTCCTTGCCGCGGGCGTCACGGCGAAACTGCGCATGCTGCAGCAGCATCGCCGCGACGGCATTCTCCAGTCGCGCACCGGGATCGTCCCGGACCAGTCCGGTATCGAAGAAATACACCTTGGGTGCCTGCAGCAGGGCGCGACCCACATTGCGGTGCCAGGGCTGCACGGCGAAGACGATGAACAGCGCCTGGAGGATGTCGAGGTAGCGCTTCAGCGTGTTGGGCGAGACGGCCAGATCGCGCGCCATGGATGCCAGTGACAGCGGCGAGCCGACGCGTGCCCGCAGCATGTCGAGAAACAGGCGCATGGCGGTGATTTCATGCAGGCGCGAAAACTCCAGAACGTCTTCGCGCACCAGATCGGTGTAGTACTGGGCGCGCCAGCGGTCGGCCAGTTCGTCGCTTGCAGCGAGGCAGGGTTCGGGAAAGCCGCCGCGTCGCATCAAGTGGTGCAGGGCAGCGGCCGGCGTCGCCCCGCTGTGCGCGCACCATTCGCGTACGCCGATCGGATGCAGGCGCCAGGCGAGGTAGCGGCCGGCGAGCGACTCGCCGCTCTGGCGGAAGGTGTCCATGCGCGCGCTGCCCGTCACCAGCAGGGCCTGCTCTGCCTCACGGCCATCCACCACGCCCTTGAGCCAGGCCTTCCAGTCCGGCATCTTGTGGATTTCGTCCATCACCAGCAGGCGCGAGCGGCGCTCCCAACTGGCGCGTTGCAGTATCGCCCGATCGTCGGCGATGTCCCAGTTCAAGTATTGCGCAGGGGGAAAGCGGGACATCAGGCTGCGCGCCAGCGTGGTTTTGCCCACCTGGCGCGGGCCGGTGAGGACCACTAGCTTGCGTTCGAGATCGGTCGCGACAAGGTCGTCGAGAATGCGCTTCATGCGACTATTGTAACTATCTCTGCGAAAAAGTCGCGACTTTTTCGCGGTATCCGAAATTTTGGACGGAAATGAAGGCCTGACCTAAACCGCGATGCAGCAGGCGCCGTAGCCGGGACGGCAGTTCATGGACTGGAGCGCCGTGTCGCCAGCGCCGACTTTTTGGGACTCACTGAACAAGTCCGTCACACCGGCGAAGGCCGGTGTCCAGATGTCTGAAAGCACTGGATTCCGGCTTTCGCCGGAATAGCCTGCCCCGGACTTGATCCGGGGACGAATTTTGGTTTACTCAGCACTTCCCTGGGAAACCTTGTAGATCTCGCTGCCGGCCTTGACGAACTCGACGGACTTGACCTCCATGCCCTTCGCCAGCGCTTCCTGTTCCGAAACGCCGATCTTCGCAGCGTACTCGCGCACGTCCTGGGTGATTTTCATGGAGCAGAAATGCGGCCCGCACATGGAGCAGAAATGCGCCAGTTTGGCGCCGTGCTGGGGCAGGGTCTCGTCGTGGAATTCGCGCGCCTTGTCGGGGTCCAGTCCGAGGTTGAACTGGTCTTCCCAGCGGAACTCGAAGCGGGCTTTCGACAGCGCATTGTCGCGCGCCTGCGCGCCCGGGTGTCCTTTCGCCAGGTCGGCGGCATGGGCGGCGATCTTGTAGGCCATGATGCCGTCCTTGACGTCGTTCTTGTCGGGCAGGCCGAGGTGTTCCTTCGGCGTCACGTAGCAGAGCATGGCCGTACCGTACCAGCCGATCATGGCGGCGCCGATGGCGCTGGTGATGTGGTCGTAGCCGGGTGCGATGTCGGTGGTCAGCGGGCCCAGGGTGTAGAAGGGCGCTTCGCCGCACAGGCGCAGCTGCTCGTCCATGTTGAACTTGATCATGTGCATCGGCACGTGGCCGGGGCCTTCGATCATCACCTGCACGTCATGCTTCCAGGCGATCTTGGTGAGTTCGCCCAGGGTTTCCAGTTCGCCCATCTGCGCCGCGTCGTTGGCGTCGTAGATCGAGCCCGGGCGCAGGCCGTCGCCGAGGCTGAAGGCGACGTCGTAGGCCTTCATGATTTCGCAGATGTCCTCGAAGTGGGTGTAGAGGAAGTTCTCCTTGTGGTGCGACAGACACCACTTGGCCAGGATCGAGCCGCCGCGGCTGACGATGCCGGTCATGCGCTTGGCGGTCATCGGCACGTAGCGCAGCAGCACGCCGGCATGGATGGTGAAGTAGTCCACGCCCTGCTCGGCCTGCTCGATCAAGGTGTCCCTGAAAATTTCCCAGGTCAGGTCTTCGGCACGTGCCGTCGACCTTTTCCAGCGCCTGGTAGATCGGCACCGTGCCGATGGCAACCGGTGAGTTCCTCACGATCCATTCGCGGGTTTCGTGGATGTTCTTGCCGGTGGACAGGTCCATCACGGTGTCGCCGCCCCAGCGGATCGCCCAGGTCATCTTGTCGACTTCGTCCTGGATGGTGGAGGCCAGCGGTGAATTGCCGATGTTGCAGTTGATCTTGGTCAGGAAGTTGCGGCCGATGATCATCGGCTCGGATTCGGGGTGGTTGATGTTGTTGGGGATGATGGCGCGGCCGCGGGCGATTTCGTCGCGGACGAATTCGGGCGTGATCACCCTTGGCGTGGCGGCGCCAAAATTGTGGCCGGGGTGTTGGCTGCGCAGCAGTTCGTCGAGGCCTTCGAGCTTCTGGTTCTCGCGGATCGCGACGTACTCCATCTCCGGCGTGATGATTCCCTGGCGGGCGTAGTGCATCTGCGTCACGTTCTTCCCGGCGAGTGCGCGCCGCGGGCGGCGGCCGAGGTCGAAGCGCAATCCGGCCAGTTCGGCGTCGGCGGCGCGCTGACGGCCGTATATCGAGGTCAGGTCCGCCAGTTCCTCGGTGTCCCGGCGCTCCCCGATCCAGGCGGCGCGCAGCGCCGGCAGGCCCTTGCGGATGTCGATGCCGGCTGCCGGATCGGTGTAGGGTCCGGAGCAGTCATAGACGGTGATCGGCGGGTTCGGCATGTCGGCCGTTGCACTCTGCGCGATCTCGCGCATCGGCACGCGGATGTCCGGGCGGCTGCCGGTCACATAAACCTTGCGCGAGTTGGGCAGGGGGGCGATGGCGGCGGCGTCGACATGGGCGTCGGCGGCGATGAAATTTTCGTTGGCGTTCATGGGGCAAGCTCGATTCTGGTGGGGGTGGGGCAGGGGGCTGAAACTACTGGAAAGGCGGGTCGAATGCAACCCGATGCGCTGAAAGGGCAAATCCCGGAAAAGCTCAACGGGCGAAGCCGATCCTTTTCAGGTCATCGAGAATCTTGTCACCGAGCAGGGCGTGGCCGGCGGCGTTGGGGTGCAGCTGGTCGCTCTTCAGCGCGGTATCCGACAGCACCTCGGGCAGCGCGTCCTTGATCAGCGGCACTTTCTTGTCCTTGGCGACATCGGCGTAAAAATCGGCCGGGGACAGGTTGTTGAACACGGCGCCGGCGATGCTGGGTTTCGGCGTTGCCAGCAAGACCGCCCTGGCGCCGCTGGCCTTGGCCAGGTCGAGCAGGCTGCCGAGGTTGGCGACGGTCTGCGCCGACGGGACTTTGCGCAGCATGTCGTTGCCGCCCAGGCTGACCAGCACCAGTTGCGGCTGGTGTTCGTCGAGCAGGGCCGGCAGGCGCGCCAGCGCTCCGGCGCTGGTGTCGCCGCTGACGCCGGCATTGATCACGACCCAGCCGGTTTTCTGCGCCAGCAGCGTCGGCCAGTCTTCGCCGGGCTTGACACCGTGCGGCGCGGTGAGGCTGTCGCCCAGCGCCAGAACCTTGCTTCCGGTCGGCAGGGCAGCTTCCTTCTTCGTGCCGCCGCAGGCGACGGCGAGCAGCAGGACGAGCAGGGCGAGAAAGCCGCGGGCGATCGAAAGCGGTGTTGTCATGGAGGTCAGAGCTTGTGAAGAAATCGTAGCGAGCCTGCCGCAGCGGGGTGCGGCCGGAGCGCAGCTACCGGAACATATGTTGTTATATGTGAGGGCGAGGCGGGGTTTCGCGAAGCATGCTTCGCGCCGCCGCAGCCGGCCGGCTGTGCAAAGCCGGCCGTGGAAGAGCACCGCCCAAGCCCCGATCCGGCACGCGCAGTAGATTTATTCACGGGCTCTCACGCCTGGCCGAAGACTTCGTTCAACTGCCGCGCGACGCGAATGAAGGTGGTGCGCTTGGACAACTCCCGCAGCTTGTGGGCGCCGACGTAGGTGCAGGCCGAGCGTACGCCGCCGAGGATTTCCTGCACGGTGTTGTCCACCGGGCCGCGATGGTCGAGCAGCACTTCCTTGCCCTCCGTGGCGCGGTAGTTGGCGACGCCGCCGGCATGCTTGTCCATCGCCGCGCGCGAGCTCATGCCGTAGAAGCGCAGCTTCTGCACGCCATCCTGTTCGACGACCTCGCCCATGCATTCGTCGTGGCCGGCGAGCATGCCGCCGAGCATGATGAAATCGGCGCCGCCGCCGAAGGCCTTGGCCAGGTCCCCCGGCGAGGTGCAGCCGCCGTCGGCGCAGATCAGGCCGCCCAGGCCGTGGGCGGCGTCGGCGCATTCGATGATGGCCGAGAGTTGCGGATAGCCGATGCCGGTCATCTTGCGCGTGGTGCATACCGAGCCGGGGCCGATGCCGACCTTGACGATGTCGGCGCCGTCGAGGATCAGTTCTTCGGCCATCTCGCCGGTGACGACATTGCCGGCCATGATCGTGATGTCCGGGAAGGCCTGGCGCAGGCGCTGCAGGAAATCGATGAAGGACTTGGTGTAGCCGTTGGCGACATCGACGCAGACATGGGCAATCGCGTCGCCGGCCTGCTGCTTGACGCGGCAGAACTTCTCGTAATCCTCGCGCGTGATGCCCATCGAGTAGAACACCGTCGCTGCTGCCGGCAGGGCCCGGAAAAAGGCGACCAGTTCGGCCTCGTCGTAGTGCTTGTGCAGCGCGGTTGCCAGTTGGTGCCGGTCCAGCGCCTGGGCCATTTCAAAGGTCCCGACGGTGTCCATGTTGGCCGCGATGATCGGCACGCCGTGATAGCTGCGCCCGGAATGGCGGAAGACGAACTCGCGCGAAATATCGACTCCGGAGCGCGAGGTCAGCGTCGAGCGCTTGGGGCGTATCAGGACGTCCTGGAAGTCGAGTTTCAGTTCTTCTTCGATGCGCATTTTTCCATCCTCGCTGCCGGCCGGCGCGGCCCCGGGTCGTCCCGGCCGCCGGCACGTCCGGCTTGACTTTACCGCGTAAATGCCGGGGAGTGAGAAGCGGAGGAGCCCCGCAGGCCTTGACCTTCGTGCATCAATCCATATACTGACTGACTGGTCAGTAATCAGGACGGCACATGGAAGCCCTAGCCCACCCCCGCCAGCGCCGCAAAGAGGCGCGCCCCGCCGAGCTCGTGGCGGCGGCGCTGGAACTCTTCGTCGAAAAAGGCTTCGCCGGTACCCGGCTGGACGATGTTGCCGCGCGCGCCGGCGTGTCGAAGGGCACGCTGTATCTCTACTTCGACAGCAAGGAAGCCCTGTTCAAGGCCGTGGTCCAGGAAGGTATCGTGCCGATCCTGGAACAGGGCGCCGGCCTAATCGACGGCTTCAAGGGCAGTTCCGCAGAGCTGCTGCGCGCGTTGATCGGCGAATGGTGGCAGCGCATCGGCGAAACGCATCTGGCCGGCGTGCCCAAGCTGATGATCAGCGAGGCGCGCAACTTCCCTGAACTGGCGGTCTATTACCACGACACCGTGATCGTGCGCGGCCGCGACCTGATTCGGCGCACCTTGCAGCGCGGCATCTCGGCCGGCGAGTTTCGCCTGGTCGATATCGAGACCGCGATCGACGTGATCTTCGCCCCGGTTCTGATGTTGGTGATCTGGCGTTATTCGCTGGGCGTTTGCTGCGGCGGGAGGCACGATCCGCAGACGTATCTGAAGACCCACCTCGATCTGGCCCTGCAGGGTCTGGCCTTGCCGGTCGCATCCGGCACACGGAGAAGTCCAAAGTGAAGCCCCTCGCACTCCTTGCCTTGGCTTTTCCGCTTCTGCTGGCGGCTTGCGGCGAAAAGCCGGCCGCAGCGCCGCCGGCACCGGCCGCCGCCTTCGCTATCGGCGCCGTCCGTTTCGCCGAACTGGGTTTCCATCCTGAACGCGAAGCGCCGGCGACGGTGCTGGGCAAGAACGAAACCCGGATCGCCGCCGAGGTTTCCGCCCGCATCGTGGCCATCGCCGTGGATAGCGGCGACGCGGTCAAGGCCGGGCAGGTGCTGGTGCGCCTCGATGCGCAGGACGCCGAGCTGGCGCTGGCGCGTGCCGAGGCGGGTCTGGCGCAAAGCGTCGCGCGCCTGGCACAGGCCGAGGCGCAGGCGGCGCGGGCGCGTTCGCTGAAAGAGAAGAACTTCATTTCCGCCGAGGCGGTGACGCTGCGCGAAACCGAGCTCGCGGCGGCGCAGGCCGATGTCCAGTCGGCACGCGCGAACCGGGATTCGGCCCGGCGCGGCGTCGAAAAATGCACCGTCACCGCGCCCTTCACCGGCATCGTGCGCAGCCGCAGCGGGCAGGTCGGCGAGCTGGCGGCACCCGGCACGCCCTTGCTGACGCTGGCGGACACCAGCGACTTGCAGGTGGTGGCCCAGGTCCAGTCGCGCGATGCGGACGGCTTGTCGGCTGCTACCAAGGTCGAATTTTCCGCCGCCGGCCGGACCCACGCCCTGACGCTCCTGCGCATCTCCGGCGCGATCAATCGCGAGGCGCGCACCGTGGAGGCGCGCTATCGCATCAGCGGCGACGTGCCCGCGCCGGGAACCGAAGGCCGTCTGACCTGGCGCGATCCGCGCCCGCACCTCCCAGCCGAATACATCCTGCGTCGCAACGGCAAGTACGGCGTGTTCGTGCTCGAGGGCGACAAGGCGATCTTCAGCGAGTTGCCGCAGGCCCAGGAGGGGCGTCCCGCCGGCGCCGACTTTTCGCCGGAGCTGCAAATCGTGACTCGCGGCCGCCATGCCCTGCAGGACGGCATGGCCGTCAGGATCGAAACCGCCGCAGCCGTGCGATGAACTTCTACGAAAGACTGATCCGCAACCACCCGCTGGCCAACATCGCCTTCGCAGTGGTGCTGGCCATGGGAGCGCTGGCCTATCTGACGATGCCGCGCGAGCAGGATCCGGAGATCAACTTCAACTGGGTCATGATCACCGCGGTGCTGCCGGGCGCTTCGGCCGAGGACGTCGAAAAGCGCGTCACCAAACCGCTCGAGGATGCGATCAAGGGAGTCGCCGACATCCGCTTCGTGATGTCCTCCTCGCGCGAAACGTTGCCTCCATCCTGGTGCGCTTCCGCGACATCGACGAGCGCACCTTCGACAAGCGCATCAACGACCTGCGCCGCGAAATCCAGAACAAGGCCAAGAGCGAGCTGCCGGTCGAGGCCAAGGATCCGCGCGTAATCGAGATCACCACCTCGAACGGCTTTCCCACGGCGATGGTGCTGGTGACCGGCCAGGCGGCGACGAGTTGCTGCGCTCGCGTGCGCGGCAGTTCAAGGACGACATCGAACGCATTGCCGGCGTCGACCAGGTGTTGGCAACGGGTCTGCGCGATCCCGAGCTGCAAGTCGAATTCGATCCCGTGGCGCTGGCCAATCGCGGCCTGACCGCCACCGATGTTGCCGACGACGTCAGTGCCTGGTTCCGCGATACCTTCGCCGGCAAGGTCGAGACGACAGCCGACGAGGGGCGCAGCGCATGGCTGGTGCGCGTCGTCGGCCAGACCGCGGACCCCGAGGAACTGGCACGCATCCCGGTGACATCGCTGACGCGACGCGAGCCGGTGCCGCTGGGCGCCGTGGCCGAAGTCGCGCGCGGCCGCGCCACGGCCGGCAGCCTCGCCAGCTACCAGGGCAGGGGCGCGGTGATCCTCGCCGTGACCAAGAAAAGCCACACCAATACCTTGCAGCTGGTCGAGCGGCTCAATGGCTACATCGCCGCGCAGAATCCGCGCTTCGTCGCCGAGGGCATACAGCTGCAACTGCTCGACGACCAGACCGTGCCGACGCGCGAGGCCATCGCGCACCATGGAGACGCAACGCCCTGCAGGGCCTGGTGCTGGTGCTGGCGATCTGCTGGCTGTTCCTCGGCACGCGCATCGCCATGCTGATCGGACTTGGCATCCCGTTTTCGCTGGCCGGCACCTTCGCCATCCTGCATGCCCTGGGCTACACGCTGAACATTTCGGTGCTGCTCGGCGTGGTGATCGTGCTCGGCATGCTGGTCGACGACGCCGTGGTGGTGGTCGAGACCATCTACTACCGCATGCAGCGCGGCGAACCGGTGCATGCGGCCGCGATCGGACGCCGTGCGCGAGGTGTTCGCGCCGGTGACGGCCTCGGTACTGACCACCATCGCCGCCTTCCTGCCGCTGATGCTGCTGCCCGGCATCGTCGGCAAGTTCATGTTCGTGATCCCCTTCGTCGTCACGCTGGCGCTGGCGATCAGCCTGATCGAGGCCTACTGGATGCTGCCGGCGCACATGGCGATCATGGCGCCCAGGGCCGGCGACGGCCATCGCGCAGCAGCCTGGCGCGACCGCTTCAACCATTTCCTGCGCGTCAAGTATTCGCGCTGGCTGCTGTCGGGTCATGCGCCGGCCCGCGCGTTCGTTGCTGATCGCCGTGCTGGCCTCATGCTGCGGCGCCGTGGCCGCGGTCGGCGTCGGGCGCTGGTGCGCATCCAGTTCTTCGCCTTCGATCCGATGCGGCTGTTCTACGTCAACGTCGACATGCCGGCCGGCGCGCCGGTCGAGGAAACCCTGGCCAAGTGCCGAAGAGCTCGAAGCGCGTCGTGCGCAAGCACCTGCAAGCCGGGCGAGGCGCGCAACCTGGCTTCCTACGCCGGGGTCAAGTTCTCCGACACCGAACCGCTCTACGGCGATGCCTACGGCCAGGTCACGGTTTCGCTCAATCCGCGGGGCGGCGGGCGCGAGGTCGGCGGAAATCGTCGAAGCCATGCGCGCCGAGGTGGAGGCCATGCCCACCCCGGGCAAGATCACCGTTCACCATGATTTCGGGTGGCCCGCCGGTGGAAAAGCCGGTCAAGGTGCGGGTGCGCAACGACGAACCGCAGGAACTGCGCGCCGCCGGCGATGCGCTGCTCGCCATCGTGCGCGCCGTGCCCGGCACCCGGGATGTCGCCGACGACGACATGCCGGGCCGCCCGGAACTGGTGCTGGCGCTGGACCGCGGCGCGCTGCGTGCCGCCGGCCTCGATGCCGGCACAGGTGGCGCGCCTGGTGCGCCTGCATGTCGACGGCGAGATCGTGGCCATGATGCGCGACAAGGGCGAGAAGCTCGAAGTGCGGGTGCGGGCAAGCAGGCACGGGCAAGGCGGCAGGTTCGGTCGGCGCCGACATCACGCGCCTGCTCGACGACCCGGTCGCCCTGCCGGCGGCGGCAGCACCACGCTGCGGCGCGCTGGTGACCGAGGAGACGCGCATCGGCAAGGGCGTCATCAAGCACTACAACCTGCGTCGCGCCATCACGGTCGAGGCCGACCTCGACAAGAGCGTGACCGACACCGTGGCGGCCAACCGGATCATCGCCGCCGAATGGAAGAAGCTGGCCAAGGCAGCTTCCCGAACACCGACATCGATTTCTCCGGCGAGCTCGACGACATCCAGGAAAGCCTGGACGCGATGGTGATCCTGTTCCTGATGGGCGTCGGCCTGATCTACCTGATCCTCGCCGCGCAGTTCAAGAGCTACTGCCAGCCGCTGCTGATCCTGGTCACCGTGCCGCTGGCCTTCACCGGCGTGGTGCTGGGCCTGCTGGTGTCGCGCAGATCCCGCTCTCGCTCTACACGCTGTACGGCGTCATCGCGCTGACCGGCATCGCGGTGAATTCGGCCATCGTGCTGATCGACGCGGCCAACGACCGGCTGGCGTCCGGCATGGGCGTGCTGCACGCGGCCGTGTACGCCGCGCGTCGCCGCGTGGTGCCGATCCTGATCACCTCGGTGACCACCATCGGCGGCCTGTTCTCGCTGGCCGTCGGCCTCGGCGGCAAGTCGCTGCTGTGGGGGCCGGTGGCCGCGGCGATCGTCTGGGGCCTGGGCTTCTCCACCGTGCTGACGCTGTTCGTCATGCCCTTGCTGTACTGGATGTTCATGCGCCGCTATGCGACTGCGCGGCATCGCCCGGGGTGAGGGAAGCGGATGCCGACTCGGGCGCGCAAGCGTAGAATCCGGCCTCTTCCGGCATTACCTTAATATTAGGGCGTGCTAATATAGCTTCTCTGGAGATATGATGAATTTTGAACAAGCCCGGTTCAACATGATCGAGCAGCAGCTGCGTCCCGGCAAGGTGCTGGACCCCGAGGTCCTGGATACGCTGTTCATGGTCAAGCGCGAGGAATTCGTTCCGCCCGCGCATCGTCGGCTGGCCTTCGCCGATACGCAGATTCCGCTGGGCGGCGATGCCGGCGCCTGCATGTTTGCGCCCATCGTCGAAGCCCTCGCCCTGCAGGCGCTGGCGATGAAAAAGCATGAAAACGTGCTGGAGGTCGGCACCGGTTCCGGCTACATGGCCGCGCTCCTCGGGGCTCATGCCGATCATGTGTGGTCGGTCGAGATCGATCCGCAACTGGCCGCCACGGCGCGCGAGAACCTGCGTCGCGCCGGCGTGACCAATGTCTCGGTGGAGGTCGGCAACGGCCTCGGCGGCCTGCCGGCCCACGCACCATTCGATGCCGTCATGGTGTCGGGCGCTGTTGCCAGGGTGTCGCAGGTTTTGCTCGACCAGCTTAAGCCGGGCGGGCGCCTCTTCGCCATCGAAGGCGCCGCTCCGGCCATGGAAGCGGTGCTCTATACCCGGGCGGAAAACGGCTTCAAGCGCCGGGCCGTGTTCGAAACCGTGGTGGCTCCCATGCGCGAAGCCGAGCCCGCGCCGGCGTTTGTTTTCTGAGAGGATGCGCCAGCTGTCCGCTTCCCAGCTCAAGGACTGGCTCGCCGATGCGGGGCGGACCCGGCCGCTGCTGCTCGACGTGCGCGAGCCGTGGGAGTTCGAGACCTGCCGCATCGCCGGTTCGCTGTCGATGCCGATGCGCGGCATCCCCGCCCGCTATCATGAGTTGAAGCGCGACGAGGATATCGTCATGGTTTGCCATCACGGTGCGCGCAGTTTTCAGGCCGGAATGTTTCTGGAACAAGTCGGCTTTTCCAGCATCACCAACCTGCAGGGCGGCGTTGCCGCCTGGGCGCGGGATGTCGATCCTGCCATGCCGACGTATTGAAATGAAACCCGGACCTAACGCGGAGTTCACGATGAAGATGAAGAAGATGATTTCCCTGATGGTGGCCGGCTGCGTGTCGGTCGGGCTCGCGGGCGGGTTGGTCCGAACCCGCCCGCGGCGCCGACCTGATGGCCGTGTATCGCGACGCCGTGGCCTACGACGCACAATACGCCGCGGCGCGGGCGGCGCTCGAGGCCGGGCGTGAAAAGTTGCCGCAGGGTCGCGCCGGCTTGCTGCCGAATGTCGGCGTCACGAGCAGTACGACCTGGAACGAGTCGGATACGAACTTCCGCGGGCCGGTTCCTTCGCGCGACTCCGAATTCAACACCAACGGCTGGACGGTATCCCTTACCCAGCCGCTCTTCCGCTGGCAGAACTGGGTCGCCTATAACCAGTCGGAACTGGCCGTGGCCCAGGCCGAAGCGCAGTTCAACCTCGCCAGGCAGGATCTGATCATACGCACGGTGGTAGCCTACTTCGACGTACTGGTGGCGCAGGATGTGCTGGCGACGACGCAGGCGCAGAAGGTGGCGATTGCCGAGCAGCTCGAATCGGCCAAGCGCAATTTCGAAGTCGGCACCGCGACGATCACCGACAGCCAGGAGGCCCAGTCGCGCTATCGACCTCGCCATCGCGCAGGAAATCGCCGCGCAGAATGACCTGAACGTCAAGCGCCAGGTATTGCGCACGGTGATCGGCAAGGAGCCGGAAGGCCTGAAACCCGTCAAGTCGGGCGTGCGCCTTGACACCCCGCAGCCGGCCGACATCGAAAAGTGGGCGGAGATGGCCGAAACGGGCAGCCACGCGGTTCAAGTCTCCCAGGCCCAGTACGAAATTGCCATGCGCGAGATAGAAAGGCAGCGTGCCGGCCATTACCCGACGCTGGACCTGGTGGCGACGCGGGGACGCAGCTCGACCACCAACACGACGGTTACTGGCGCCGGAGTCGGCAGTGGTGTCGGTAGCGACACGTATTCGAACACCGTCGGTCTGCAACTGTCGATTCCCATCTTCGCCGGTGGCGCTACCTCGTCCCGGACTCGCGAAGCCGTCGCTCTCAAGGAAAAGGCCGCGGCCGATCTCGAAAATGCGCGTCGCACGGCGGCGCTCAACGCGCGCCAGGGCTATCTGGGTGTGACCTCGGGCCTGGCGCAGGTCAGGGCTTTTGAAGCGGCCCTGGTTTCATCGCAGTCATCGGTGGACTCGAACAAGCTCGGCTATGAAGTCGGGGTGCGCATCAACATCGACGTGCTGAATGCCCAGAGCCAGCTCTATGACACCCGCCAGAAGCTGGTCAAGGCGCGGATGGACACGCTGATCTCGCTGCTCAGGCTCAAGGCGGCTGCCGGCAGCCTGAGTGAAGAGGATGTGGCCGCTCTCAACGCGCTGCTTGACTGATCAATTCCAGCGTGCGCGCCGTCGCGCCGCGATGGCGTCCGGCGAAAGCGCGCCCGGCCTCGCCCATACGCTGCCGGCGCTGCGCATCCGCCAGCAGGGCGGTGACCTGGGCCACCAGGTCATCGGCATCGCGAATGGCCAGCGCCGCATTGCAGGCAATGGCTTCATGTGCGGCCTCCGCAAAATTCCGTGTTGAAGGGCCGATCAGGATCGGCGTGCCGCAGGCCGCGGCTTCGATCAGATTCTGGCTGCCGAAATCGAGCAGGCTGCCGCCGATGAAGGCGATATCGGCCGCGGCATAAAAGGCGAACAGCTCGCCCATGCTGTCGCCGAGCAGCACCCCGGTCGTCGCTTCGATCGCGGCATTTTCGCTGCGCCGCTGCAGGGCAAAACCGTGTTCGGTCACGAGTTTTGCCACAGCATCGAAACGCTGCGGATGGCGCGGAACGATGACCAGCAGTGCCGTGTCGCCAACGCCGACTTTCTTCCACGCACCGAGAATCAGGGCCTCCTCGCCCTCGCGTGTGCTGGCCGCAAGCCACACCGGCCGGTCGCCGCAACGGGCGCGAAGTTCGCGGCCGAGTTCGACTTGCGCCGCTGGCGCCGCGATGTCGAACTTGACATTGCCGGTCACGGTGACGCGCAGCGCACCCAGCGCTGCGAGACGCGCCGCGTCGGCGGCGGTCTGCGCGCCGATTCCCGCCAGTCCCTGCAGCGCCTCGCGCGTCAGCGCGGGAAAGGTCGCGTAGCGCTGCGCCGAACGCTCCGACAACCGGGCGTTGACCAGCGACAGCGGCACCTTCGCGTCACGGCAGGCCGCGATCAGGTTCGGCCACAGCTCGGTTTCCATGATCAAGCCGAACTCCGGCCGGTAATGGCGCAGAAAACCCCGCATCGCCCAGGGCGTGTCGTAGGGCAGGTAGATGCGTTCGACGCTGTCGCCGAACAGCGCCTCCGATGTGGCGCGTCCGGTGGGCGTCATGTGCGTGAACAGGATGCGGTGGGCGGGATGGCGCTGGCGCAAGGCGGCCACCAGCGGCTGTGCGGCGCGCGTCTCGCCGACCGATACGGCGTGCAGCCAGATCGTCGGGTGGGCCCGATCGCGGCCATCCGCTGCGGGGAAAAACCCGAAACGTTCCGCCCAGTGCCGCAGATACTCGGGTTGCCGGCGCGCGCGCCAGAGCAGGTGCAGGGCCGCCCAGGGCAGCAGGAGCAGCGCGGCGACGGAATAGAGGAAGCGCGCCATCAGAGCAGGGCTGCGGCCGCCGCGAGGACTTCGCCGACGTCCGGCGGCTGGCCGCGCCGGCCGAGATTGACCGCCGGCGTACTGGCGAGCACCCCGGTCAGCGCCGGATCGGATGCGCTGAACAGCGCCAGCACAGGCCGTCCCAGCGCTGCGGCGAGATGGACCAGCCCGGTATCGACGCCGATCACGATGCGCGCCGCGGCAAGTTGCCCGGCGAGTTCCGCGAGGCGCATGGGTGGCAAAACGCCGGCGCCGGGGATGGCCTGTGCGATTCGTGCGGCGCGCTCACGCTCGGCCGTGCTGCCCGCCGGCAGCAGGCAGGCCAGTCCGCGTTCGTGCAAGCCGCGGCCGACCTCGATCCAGCGGTCTTGCGGCCACAGTTTGTCGTCGCGCGAGGTGGCGGTGAGCAGTATCGCGCTGACCCGGTCAAATGTCGGCGCCGGCGGCGCGGCGATGCCATAGTCCGGCGCCGGCGCGGCCGCATAGCCGGCGGCCAGCGCGGCCAGCCGGAGATTGCGCAGGACGGCGTGAAGCTCTTTCGGCACCTCGAAGGCCGCATCGTAAAAGCGCGCCGCAAGCGGTTCGCGCGCCGCCATCGCCGCGTAGCCGCAGCGCCTGCCGCGCGCCATGCGGGCGATCAGCGCGCTCTTCAGCAGGCCTTGCGTGTCGATCACCAGGTCGTAGCTCCGCTCTTTCAGCGCGGCGCGAAAAGCGTTTATTTCCCGCCATGTAGCTGGCGCGAGCAAGGACTTGCGCCAGCGCCGCAGCGCCACCGGAATCACGCGCCGCACGCCGGGATGCAGGCGGGGAATGTCGGCGAACCCCTCTTCCACCACCCAGTCGATAGCCGCACCGGGGAAATGCGCGCGCAAGTCCGTGACGACGGGCAGGTTGTGGATGACATCGCCCAGCGACGAGGTCTTGACGAGAAGGATGTGCATGAGTCGCGCAATTATCCGGCATTGTCGAAAGGAAGGGACAACCCGGATCCTGCTTTTTGATGCACGGCGGGTGCGGCATGAAACTTCCGTCTTGAGGCGACTGCGGCCGACATCGCCGAGTATGCGAAAATGCTGATTTTTCCGGGAAGCGGCCCATGAACGTTCTGGTCACCGGCGCGGCCGGGCACTCCCGCGACGCCCGTGGGCCCGTGGTCGAAGGCGTGCGCCGCTTTGTCGAACGGTACCGGAGCTACGAGAATGTCTGATTCGCAAATAATTCCAGTGGTGCTCAGCGGCGGTTCCGGCACGCGCCTGTGGCCAGTCTCGCGCGAGAAGCATCCGAAGCAGTTGCAGCCCCTGCTCGGCGACGCAAGTCTGCTGCAGGACACCCTGCGCGCCTCGAAGGCCTGCCGCTGGGCGCGCCGATCGTCGTCAGCAATCGGGAATACCGCTTCATCACCGCCGAGCAACTGCGCCAGCTCGGCCTGGCGAAATGGACCCTGCTGCTGGAACCGGTCGGCCGCAATACCGCGCCGGCCCTGACGGCCGCCGCGCTTTACGCAACACGCGACGGTGGCGATCCGGTGCTGCTGGCCACGCCGGCCGACCATCATGTACGCGATGCCGCGGCCTTCCGCGCCGCGGTGCTGCGCGGCTTGACCGAGGCCGAGACCGGAGCCGTAGTGACCTTCGGCATCATTCCCGACCGCCCCGAAACCGGCTACGGCTACATCGAGGCGCGCGCCGACGGCAGCCAGGACGCCGTGCGGGTTCTGCGCGCATTTGCCGAAAAGCCCGACCTGGCGACGGCGCAAGCCTATCTGGCCGGCGGCCAGCACTTGTGGAACAGCGGAATATTCATGTTGCGCGCCTCGGTGTGGCTGAAGGCGATCGAGCACTTTGCGCCGGCGATTCTTGCGGCTTGTCGCAAGGCGGTGACGGCTGTGAAGGATGATGGCGATTTCGTGCACCTGGATGCCGCCGCCTTCGCCGAGTCCCCCGCCGATTCGATCGACTATGCGGTGATGGAAAAGCTACCGGGCGCGAAGGCGCTGGGGATTCCGGGTCGCGTGGTGCCGCTCGATGTCGGCTGGTCGGATGTCGGCGCCTGGGATGCGCTGTGGCAAGCCATCGACCGCGACGCCGATGGCAACGCCGTGACCGGCGATGTCTGGATGGAGGATTCGCACGGCAACCTGGTCATCGCCGAACACGGGCTGGTCGCCTGTATCGGCTGCGAGGACATGGTGATCGTCGATACCGCGGATGCGGTGCTGATCGCCCCCAGGGCCCGCACCCAGGAAGTCCGGCGCATCGTCAGCCGCCTGAAGGCGGCCGGGCGCAGCGAGGTCGAGCTGCAGCGCAAGGTGCATCGGCCCTGGGGCTCTTACGACGGCATCGACAGCGGTGATCGGTTCAAGGTCAAGCGCATCGTGGTTCGTCCCGGCGCCAGCCTCTCGCTGCAAATGCACCATCACCGCGCCGAACACTGGGTGGTCGTGCGCGGCACCGCCAAGGTGACCCGCGGCGAAGAGATCCTCCTGCTCGGCGAGAATGAATCAACCTACATCCCGCTGGGTGTGAAGCATCGCCTGGAAAATCCGGGCCAGATGCCGCTCGAGATCATTGAGGTACAGTCGGGTAGCTATCTCGGCGAGGATGACATCGTGCGCTTTGAAGACAACTACGGCAGGCAGTTGCCCGAAAAATGACGGCATCCGGGCCGGGCGTGTATCATGCTGATGTTTTGATGCTCGAACCGAGGTGACAAGATGCGCACTACGCTGACTCTCGACGACCCCCTGGCGAAAGAGCTGAAAAAGCTCGCGCTTGAAACCGGCCAGCCATTCAAGAGTGTTGTGAATGAAACCTTGCGTGCCGGATTGCGCAGACAGAACGCCGCGCCGCGCCGCGCCTATCGCCTGACTCCGGTAGCCATGGGTGCGCCGAAGCCGGGCGTCGATCTCGGCAAAGCCTTGCAACTGGCCGACCAGATGGAAGACGCGGCTATCAGTGCGAAACTGGAGCAACGCAAGTGATCCTGGTGGACGCCAATCTGCTGATTTATGCCGTCAATAAGGATTTGCCCCAACACAAGCAGGCCAGGGCCTGGTGGGAGGAGGCGCTGTCCGGGGCCGGTACCGTGGGTTTGCCGTGGGTGTCGCTGCTGGCCTTCCTGCGCATATGCACCAATCCGCGGATATTCGAAAGCCCGCTCAGTCCGGAGCAGACGACGGGTTTTATCGACGAATGGCTGGACAGGTCCAACGTCGGCATGGTTGCTCCCGGTCCCGGGCATTGGGCGATTCTAAAAAGCCTGATACGCCAGGCGGGTACCGCCGGAAACCTGACCACCGATGCGCATATTGCCGCTCTGGCCCTGGAGCACGGCTGCACGATCTGTTCCGCAGACAATGATTTCAAGCGTTTTCCCGGTGTAGCCCATATCAACCCGCTGGCCGATGTTCGCCGCTAGCCATCCCTACCCTGTCATGACAAATCCAAACAAGATTGCACTCATCACCGGCGTCACCGGCCAGGACGGCGCCTATCTCGCCGAGTTCCTGCTCGACAAGGGCTACGAGGTGCACGGCATCAAGCGCCGCACTTCGCTGTTCAACACCGACCGCATCGATCACCTCTACCAGGATCCGCACGAGCAGAACCGGCGCTTCGTCCTGCATCACGGCGACATGACCGACAGCTCCAGCCTGATGCGCATCATCCAGCAGGTGCAGCCCGACGAGATCTACAACCTCGCCGCGCAGAGCCATGTCGCGGTGAGCTTCGAGGAACCCGAATACACCGCCAACTCCGATGCCCTCGGCGCGCTGCGCGTGCTCGAGGCCATCCGCATCCTCGGCATGGAGAAGAAGACCCGCTTCTACCAGGCCAGCACCTCCGAGCTCTTCGGCCTGGTGCAGGAAACGCCGCAGAAGGAAACCACGCCCTTCTATCCGCGCAGCCCCTATGCGGTGGCCAAGCTCTATGCCTACTGGATCACGGTGAACTACCGCGAGGCCTATGGCATGTATGCCTGCAACGGCATCCTGTTCAACCACGAATAGCCCGGTTCGCGGCGAGACCTTCGTCACGCGCAAGATCACCCGCGCCCTGGCGCGCATCAAGCTCGGCCTGCAGGACTGCCTGTATCCTCGGCAACCTGGATGCCAAGCGCGACTGGGGCCATGCCCGCGACTACGTCGAGATGCAGTGGCTGATGCTGCAGCAGGAACAAGCCGGAGGATTTCGTCATCGCCACCGGCGTGCAATACAGCGTGCGTGATTTCGTCGATGCGGCGGCGGCCGAGATCGGCATTGCCGTCACCTGGCGCGGCAGCGGCGTCGACGAAAAGGGCTACGACGCGCAGGGCAACTGCATCGTCCAGGTCGATCCGCGCTACTTCCGGCCGACCGAAGTCGAAACCCTGCTCGGCGATGCCAGCAAGGCGCGCGAAAAGCTGGGCTGGACGCCGAAAATCACCTTCGCCGAACTCGTCGCCGAAATGGTGCGCGAGGACCTCAAGGCGGCCGAGCGCGACGAACTCGATCAAGAAGCACGGCTACCAGGCCATGGATCGTCACGAATGATGGAACGATGATGGACGCTGCGGCGAAGATCTACGTCGCCGGCCATCGCGGCATGGTCGGCTCCGCCCTGGTGCGCCGGCTGGAGCAAGCCGGTTACGGCAATATCCTGACCCGCAGCCGTGCGGAACTGGACCTGCTGGATCAGGCCGCGACGCATGCCTTTCTGGCCAGGAAAAGCCCGACTTCATTTTCATCGCCGCGGCCATGGTCGGCGGCATCCACGCCAACAACACCTTGCGCGCCGACTTCATCTACCAGAACCTGATGATCGAGGCCAACCTGATCCATGGCGCCTGGCTGGCCGGCGTGCAGCGCCTGTGTTTCCTCGGCTCGAGCTGCATCTATCCGCGCGACTGCCCGCAGCCGATCAGGGAGGACTACCTGCTGACCGGTCCGCTGGAGCAGACCAACGAACCCTATGCCGTCGCCAAGATCGCCGGCATCAAGCTCTGCGAAAGCTACAACCGCCAGTATGGCACGCAGTACTTCTCGGTCATGCCGACCAATCTCTACGGCCCCAACGACAACTACGACCTGGCCAACAGCCACGTGCTGCCGGCGCTGATCCGCAAGGCGCATGAAGCGAAACAGCGCGGCGACAGCGAACTGGTGGTCTGGGGCAGCGGCACGCCGAGGCGGGAATTCCTCTATGTCGATGATCTGGCGGAGGCCTGCGTCTTCCTGATGGAAAAGGGTGTCGCCGATGGTTTCTACAACATCGGCACCGGCGAGGACGTCACCATCCGCGAGCTGGCCGAGACGGTCATGTCCGTCGTCGGTTTTGCCGGGCGCATCGTCTTCGACAGCAGCAAGCCGGACGGCACGCCGCGCAAACTGCTCGATGTCAGTCGCCTGCGCGACATCGGCTGGCAGGCGCGTACCCCGCTGCGCGAAGGCATCGCGCTGGCCTATCGGGATTTTCTTGGCGCGACATGCCGGCTGACAGCCGTAATCACGACACGCCCTTGCGCTTAGTTTCCCGCCTGTTTTTAGTCCTGCTAGCCGTAGTTGCGCCCACACTGGCGCTGTCCGCCGTGTCGCCAGCGCCGACTTTTTTGCTCGCCGAGCGCTATCACGACGATATCGATGTCTCGCACTACTGGATCAGTGAAAAACTCGACGGCGTGCGCGCCGTCTGGGATGGCAAGGCCCTGCGGTTTCGCAGCGGCAACCCGGTGCCCGCTCCGCAGTGGTTTGTCGCGGCCTTGCCCGATCAGCCGCTGGATGGCGAACTCTGGCTCGGGCGCGGCAGCTTCGATCAACTCTCGGCCATCGTTCGCCGCCAGGTGCCGGACGATTCGGAATGGCGGCACGTGCGCTACATGATCTTCGAATTGCCGGATGCCCCCGGCACTTTCACCGACCGCATCGAACAGATCAAGGCCGTCACTGCCGCAGCCAAGCTGCCCTGGCTGCAAGCCGTCCCCCAGTTTCGTTTGCCCGACACCGCCGCCTTGCAGATAAAGCTGCGCGACATTGTCCGCCAGGGCGGCGAAGGCCTCATGCTGCATCGTGCCGATGCCGCCTACGAAACCGGGCGCTCCAGCGCCTTGCTCAAGCTGACCCCATGGCTCGATGCCGAGGCCACGGTCATCGCCCACCTGCCCGGCAAGGGCAAATACGCCGGCATGACCGGCGCGCTGCAAATGGAAATGCCCGATGGTCGCCGCTTCGCCCTGGGCAGTGGACTGACGCGAGGCCCTGCGCCGCAACCCGCCGCCGCTCGGCACGCTCGTCACCTATCGCTATCGCGAACTGACCCAAAACGGCATGCCGCGCTTCCCGAGGTATTTGAGGGTGCGTGACAGGCTTTGAAGTCACCATAAATTGCCCTCCAGCAGCCGGAGGTGATGCGGCGCAAAGTCAGGGCTTTGCCAATGGTATTGCCAATACCGGATCAGCCCTGTAAACTCCGGTTCAATCTATGAACAGGTCCTTCCGACTAACGTTTATGGCGTCTCCCGATCCCCATCACTACAAGCTTCTTAAACTCATTGAAGCCAACCCGGCCATTCAACAACGGGAAATGGCCAAGGTGATGGGCGTCAGTCTGGGTAAAACCAACTATTGCCTGAAGGCGCTGATGCAGAAGGGCCTCGTAAAGATGGATAACTTCCGACGTGCAGACAACAAGCTCGCCTATAGCTACCTGCTGACTCCCCGCGGCATAGAGGAGAAGGCCCGTCTGACCGTCAGCTTTCTCAAGTACAAAGTGGCGGAATACGAAGCCATCCGCAACGAGATCGACGAGCTCCGGCGCGAGGCGGAAAAAGAGGCCGCGGCATGAGACCCGAAGCGTCACAACAAAAAAATTCGGCCTCGCCGGCCTGTGCAGCCCTGATTGCCACCGGCTTGTGTTGCGACTCCGGCAATAGGGCTGGCGCAGTCATGAAGCATAATGGCCACTCCGAGGCGACAAGATGAAAGCAGTCATACTCGCCGGTGGTCTCGGCACTCGCATCATCGAGGAGTCCCACCTAAAGCCCAAGCCGATGATCGAGATCGGCGGCAAGCCTATCCTCTGGCACATCATGAAGATCTATTCCCGCACGGGATTAACGACTTCATTATTTGCCGTGGCTACAGTGGTTATGTGATCAAGGAGTATTTCGCAAACTACTTTCTACACATGTCCGACGTCACGTTCGATATGGCGCAGAACCGGATGGAAGTGCATCAGAATCAAGCTGAGCCGTGGCGCGTTACATTGGTCGATACCGGACGACGACACACTGACAGGCGGCCGTCTCAAGCGGGTGCGCGATCACCTCGACGAAGAGGCGTTTTGTTTCACCTATGGCGACGGTGTAGCGGATATCGACATCGCGGCAGAGCTTGCATTTCACCGTGCCGCACAAGAAACTGGCCACGGTGACGGCGATTCAGCCGCCGGGGCGCTACGGAGCTCTGGATATCGATGCCGAGCGCGTCCTGGCTTTCAGGAAAAGCCCGCCGGTGACGGCGGCCTGGATCAATGGCGGTTTCTTCGTTCTCGAACCGGGCGTGATCGACTACATAGATGGCGATCAAACCAGCTGGGAAGCCTCTCCTCTCGTGCAATTGGCCGGACAAGGTGAGTTGATGTCCTATCAGCATCGCGGTTTCTGGCAGCCCATGGATACATTGCGCGACAAGAATCACCTGGAGGACCTCTGGGCTTCCGGCCGGGCGCCTTGGAAGGTTTGGGCATGAACGCAGCGTTCTGGCGCGGTAAACGCGTCTTTATCACCGGTCACACCGGCTTCAAGGGAGGCTGGCTGTCGCTTTGGCTGGTCGAACTAGGCGCGAAAGTTCACGGCTACGCGCTGGCACCGCCCACCGACCCAAATTTCTTCACGATCGCCGAACTCGATAAGCGCCTCACTGCGAGCACCCTCGCCGACATCCGCGACGCGTCGAAGCTCGAGCGAGCCCTGCAAGAGGCGCGGCCCGAGGTTGTTCTACACCTTGCGGCGCAGCCGCTGGTGCGACATTCCTATGCGAACCGGTCGAGACCTTCACGGTTAACGTCATGGGCATGGTGAACCTGCTCGAGGCAGTGCGCAGAACGTCCAGCGTGCGGGCGGTGGTCAACGTCACTACCGACAAGTGTTACGAGAACCGCGAATGGGTCTGGCCCTATCGCGAGAATGAGGCCGCTCGGCGGGCACGATCCCTATTCCAGCAGCAAGGCCTGCTCGGAACTGGTCACTTCGGCTTGGCGCCGCTCCTTCCTTGATACCGCCGGTGTGCAAGTGGCCAGCGCGCGCGCCGGCAATGTCATCGGCGGCGGCGATTGGGCCGCTGACCGTCTCGTGCCGGACTTCCTTCGCGCTATTGACGCGGGCCAGCCGCTCACGGTGCGTTCGCCGCAGGCCACACGCCCTTGGCAGCACGTGCTGGAGCCGCTCTCCGGCTACCTGATGCTAGCAGAGAAGATGTGCGTAGAAAGCGCGTCCTTCGCTGAGGCCTGGAACTTCGGTCCAGACGAGGCCGATGCCCGTCCGGTGCAATGGCTCGTCGAGTCCCTGTGCGCGCGGAGCCCGGGCGCTACCTGGCAGCGCGACACAGCGCCGAACCCGCACGAGGCGCACACCCTGCGGGCTGGATAGCGCCAAGGCGCGCGTACGGCTAGGTTGGCGCCCATGCTGGAACTGCCGCGCGCGCTACACGCGACGCTGGGACTGGCACCAGGAATGGAAGGTGGGTGCCGATATGGCCGAGTTTACGCTGGGCCAGATCCGCGAGTACTCCGCAACGGCAGCCGAGACATGAGTACCCATTTCGACATCGTCAATACGCCGACCACCGGCCTGCACGTCCTGCAGGGCAAGCTGATCTACGCCTATAAGACATAAGACTGCTTAAACCATTTATGAAATTCACTTCCACACCAATTAGCGGTGCATTCGTCATCGAACCTGAGCCAAGGTCCGATAGCCGTGGTGCTTTCATGCGGACATTCTGTGAGAGAGAGTTCGAGAAAATCGGGCTTGCTACAGCGTACGTGCAAACAAATGTATCCCGCACCTTGCGTAAGGGCACAATCCGGGGCATGCACTTTCAGAGAGGTGCTGCAGCTGAAGACAAGCTTGTGCGTGTGTGTAGAGGAAGAGTTATCGATGTGATCATCGATTTAAGAGAAAGCTCGCCATCATTTAGTAATTATTTCAGTGTGGAACTGGCGGAAGACAATTTCAGGGAATTGTACGTTCCCCGAGGTTGCGCGCATGGCTTCCTTACTCTTCAAGACGACTGCGAGGTCATCTACCAAGTTTCGAACTTTTATTCGCCTGAGGACGAGGCTGGAGTGCGCTGGGATGACCCATTCTTCAAAATTCATTGGCCACTACAAGGCAAACCAATTCTGTCAGACAAAGATGCGACCCACCCAGATTTTTCCCCGTCCAGAACTCTAAAGTGATGGTTATCGATTTCCTTATGTACCGAAAATCGAAATTCAGATGGGCGACGCGTATTGGTGGGAACCGATTGATAGCGGGAGTGATGCAATGCGCTTCTACATGAAAGACAACTTCTGCACCATTTATAAGCTGAAGTTTCATCAGCTTCAACAATTTCTTGAAGAGAACGGGCTTAAACCCGTAACGGAACTTCAAGATGCCGATGTGGTTATTTCTGGCGTATGCGCTGCGTTCGACGCTGACGAAGCAAGGGCGATCAGCATCATGAAAAGCAATGCGAAGCGACATGTTCCGCATTACACGATCGGATGTCTTGTTGGCGTCAATCCAGCCGGCTTGGTTACTGATTACAGTTACCGAACATGGGAGTTTGCCCGGCTTGCGCGTGACCTAACTGGAGTAGATGACCCTGATTACGACAATGCCCCTTTACCATCGCTATTTCGCACCAAGGACGACTATCGAGTTTTCGATCCGACTCGCCGCTTTGTCGGTGTGACGACGGGTTGCGGTTTCGAATGCTCTTACTGCCCTCATAAGGTCGGGGCGGGTAGCGTTAAGAGCAGGCCAATGGATGTCGTGATTGCGGATGTCAGGTCGGCGATTGCCGAGGGCGCCCGAGTCATCCATCTGACCGGTCTCGACACGGCTTCCTATGGCAAGGAGGTCGGTGATTATTTCGGCCGCCTACTGGCGGAAGTACTGGCAAGCGTAGGTGACGAGGCGGTATTCCACATTGCCCAGTTCAATCCAGAGGGAATGGGAAGCGGCGACGATTTCGAAACTCTGCTACGGGCGTCTTCTGACCGCCGGGTCGTGGATATCCAATTGCCCATCCAGACAGCTAGCGAACGCCTTCTTGGGCTGATGAAGCGAGATTACCGGCTCTCGTCGGTACGCAGTTTGGTTGAACGCCTGAGGTCGGCCAATCCGCAAGTGTTCCTGCGCACCGATGTGATGCTTGGTTTCCCGAGCTGAGACTCTTGAGAATGTGGATGCAACTGTCCAGTTGGTTGGCAGGGCTTTTCAGCGAGGCCGCTATCTACACCTACGAGCGGAAGTCGGGATCCCCTATGGCCGACATGCCGACCAGAATGGGAAATTCCCCAGGCTGAAAAAAGACGGAGACTCAAGCTTGTGTCCGAGCAACTCGAGGCCACCGGCGTCCTGCGTCCACTCGGGAGGACAAAGATTGTCCACCTGCTTGCGGCAGACAAGGCCAAGTCGGGAATGAATTCTCCCCATTGCCTGATGTCGGGAGTGGGAGGAGAGCAGTGCAGCTGACAGAGGAACAGATCGAGGAGTACCGACGCGATGGCTACGTCCTGCTGCGCGGTGCAATCACTCAAAGTGTGCTTGATGATCTCGAGAGGCAATTTCTCGGGCTCGTCGAGGATTGGGGAGGGCGTCGATTCGAAAGCGCACAGTCGGAGGCGCTCACGCAATTTCTTCTCAAGAACCGGGAATTGGAGCGCAAGCTGTATGACGGAATACGCTCGCTTCCCTGGCTTGTCGAGTTCTCGAAGTGCGCGGATGTTTGTATGCCCGTAACCGAATTGCTCGGCGAGCCAGTCAGGCTTGATCAGCAAGATTCCCTTCAGGATCGATCTCCCGGGGGCACGAGAGAACTGGCGGTTTGGCACCAGGACTACCCGATACGTGCGCGGCAATACGGAAACCGTCACCACGTGGATACCGCTACAGGACACACCCTATGTTCGCGGCTGCCTGCTCGTCATGCCCGGCTCGCAAAGTTTCGGGAATTCTCGACCATGATATGGAAGCCTTGGGCAAGCGCCATTTTCCTTCCAGTATTTTCGAGCGAGAGGTGCGCTACGTGGAAATGCGGAGAGGAGACCTGCTGCTCTTCCACGCTCTTCTGCTTCATTCTTCAGGACTCAACATGTCGCCGACAGCACGCCTTTCGGTCCAGGCCCGCTACTCGGCCATTTCCGCACCCACTGATCCGTCAATGGGCCAAGTCATTCCCGTTTGAGAGGCAGTCAATATGAAATCGCGTGACCAGAAAAGCCAGAGCAGCCAGGACCTGTCCCAGTTCGGTGCGGCAGAGAGCTTGTTCAGGAACGACCCGGCGGACCTGATCGAGAAGACTGGAGGCGTTTCCCGAAGTTCGCCTCGCGACAGGCAATCGCGAAATTCCTGACCAAGTACGAAATTTTCAAGCGAATCCTCACCGTGAACGGTTCGATCGTCGAATGTGGCGTATTACATGGCGCGGGTCTTGTTGGCTTGGGCGAAATTGAGCAGCATTTTCGAGCCGGCCAACCATGTTCGGAAGGTGATCGGATTCGATACCTTCGGAGGGTTTCCGTCGGTATCGAAACAGGACACCGAGACCGGAACGTTTAACGATCTAAAGCAGGGCGGCTTGACTGGAAGCAACTTGGAAAACGTGCTTGAAGCAGTAAGAGTGTATGACCTGAATAGACCGATCAGCCACATCCAGAAAATCGAACTGGTTCAGGGAGATCTTTGCCAAACAGCACCCGCCTACCTCGAGAGCAATCCCCACCTGGTCGTGTCGCTGTTGTATCTCGATCTGGATTTGTATGAGCCTACCAAGAAAGCCCTGGAAGTGTTTCTACCGAGGATGCCAAAGGGGGCGGTGATCGCCTTCGACGAACTGAACGCCAAGATATTTCCCGGTGAAACCATCGCCGTCATGGAGCAGATCGGACTGCGCAATTTACGAATCGAGCGCTTCCCATTCGATTCATATGTCTCCTATGCCGTACTCGACTAATAATCCGGGTTGGGCGGGGTCCTCGAGGTGAAGCCATGAGGATCGCCGTCACCGGCGCTTCGGGATTCATCGGCCGCGCCGTCCTGGCGGAGCTGTCGCGGCGCGGCATCGGGGCGGTGGCGTGCGCGCGCGCGAACCTCGATGCGATCGCGGCCATCGGGCACAAGACCGTCGCGCTGGACCTGCACGATGCGCCGGCCGATGCCTTCGACCGGCTCGGCCGGCCGGACGTGCTCATCCACCTCGCCTGGGGCGGCCTGCCCAACTACCGTTCGCTCCACCACGTCGAGTCGGAACTGCCGGCCCAGTACCGTTTCCTCCGCAGCCTCGTCGAGGCGGGGCTGCAGTCGCTGGTCGTCGCCGGCACCTGCTTCGAGTACGGCATGCAGTCCGGGCCGCTGCGGGAAGGCCTGCCGACGCGGCCGGAGAATCCCTACGGCTTCGCCAAGGACGCGCTGCGCCGCGAGCTCGAATTCCTCAAGGCCGCGAAACCCTTTGCGTTGACCTGGGCGCGCCTCTTCTATCTCCACGGCGATGGCCAGGCGGAGACCTCGCTCCTGCCGCAGCTGCGCAGGGCGGTGGCGGCCGGCGAGAAGACGTTCAACATGTCCGGCGGCGAACAGTTGCGCGACTACCTGGCGGTCGACGAGGCCGCCGACCTGCTCGTCGCGCTGGCCGTCGCGCGCTGCGATGCCGGGCGCGGTCAACGTCTGCTCGGGCCGGCCGGTTTCCGTGCGCCGCCTGGTCGAGGGCTGGATCCGCGACAACGGCTGGACGATCGGCCTCAACCTCGGCCACTACCCCTATCCCGATTACGAGCCGATGGCCTTCTGGGGCGATGCGGCACAAGCTGGACGGCATCCTGGACGGACCATGAACAGGGAACTCTATCGCGCCGAGCAGTTGCCGGTGTTCCAGAACCGCATGTTCCGCACGGCGCAGGAGGCGACGGCCTGCGCCCGCGGCGACGTCGTCCTCGTGCAGGATCCGCAGACGGGGCTCGTCTTCAACCGCGCCTTCCGGCCCGAGCTGATGCAGTACGACGCCGACTACCAGAACGAGCAGGCCGTCAGCGCCGTCTTCCGCACCCATCTCGACGAGATCACGCGGATCGTCGAGCGGCATTTCCGCGGCCGCAGCCTGATCGAAGTCGGCTGCGGCAAGGGCTACTTCCTCGAGCATCTCCTGGCGCTCGGCTTCGACATCACCGGCATCGATCCGGCCTACGAGGGCGCCAACCCGAGGGTGATCAAGGGCCGCTTCAGCCGCGAGGCGGGCCTGCGCGCGGAGGGCCTCGTCCTGCGCCACGTGCTGGAGCACATCCCGCAGCCGGCGGCCTTCCTCGCCGAATTGCGCGAGGCGAACGGGGGCGGCGGCACGATCCTCATCGAAGTGCCCTGCCTCGACTGGATCTGCCGGCACCGCGCCTGGTTCGACATCTTCTACGAGCACGTGAACTATTTCCGCCTCGACGACTTCCGGCGGATGTTCGGCCGCATCCTCGAGTCGGGCCACGTCTTCGGCGGGCAGTACCTCTACGTGGTGGCCGACCTGGCCTCGCTGCGCGACCCGGCCGCGGGAGGCGTCGTCCCCTTCGAGTTTCCGCGCGACTTCACCGCCTCGATCGAGCGCTATGCGGATCGGATGCGGGCGAAGCAGGCCGCGCCGGGGGCGTCGGGCAAGTCGGTGGTCTGGGGCGGTGCCTCGAAGGGCGTGATCTTCAGCCTCTTCATGCAGCGCGCGGGCGCGCAGGATCGACTACGTGGTCGACATCAACCCCGCCAAGCAGGGCCGGTACCTGGCGGCAACCGGACTGCGCGTCTCCTCGCCCGAGGAAATGCTGCAGCAGGCCGCGCCGGGTTCGGACATCTACGTGATGAACGGCAACTACCTGCCGGAAATCCGGCAGATGACGCAGGATCGATTCAATTACATGACGGTGGACCATGAGTGATTTCCAGAAGGAAGTGAAAGACCGGATTGCCTCCAACGCGCAGGACGAGCGCCTGAAGTCGGACGCGGCGGCCTTCATGCGCTCGTCCATAGCGGGCCACTATTCCTACAACTTCTCCTGGCTGGGGCGACCGATCATCCAGTATCCGCAGGACATGATCGCGATGCAGGAGCTGATCTGGTCGATTCAGCCCGACCTGATCATCGAGACGGGCATCGCCCACGGCGGCTCGCTGATCTTCTCGGCTTCGATGCTGGAGCTGAATGCCGCCTGCGGCGGGCCGCAGGATGCGTCGGTGCTGGGCGTGGACATCGACATCCGCCCGCACAACCGACAGGCCATCGAGGCGCATCCGCTCTACCGGCGCATCGAGATGATCCAGGGCTCCAGCGTCGCACCCGAGGTCGTCGGTCAGGTCCGGGCCAAGGCGTCAGGAAAAAAGCGGATTCTGGTGTGTCTCGACAGCAACCACACGCACGAACACGTGCTCGCCGAGCTGCAGGCCTATGCGCCGCTGGTTTCCGTAGGCAGCTACTGCGTCGTCTTCGACACCGTCATCGAGAAGTTGCCCCGCGAGATGTACCCCGATCGTCCCTGGGGGCCGGGCGATAATCCAAAAACCGCGGTGCAGGAGTTTCTCAAGGTGAACTTTACCCCTTCGAGATCGATAAACAGATCGACCACAAACTCTTGGTCAGCGTTGCTCCGGCTGGATATTTAAGGCGAGTTCGCTAAGGCAATGCAATGAAAGAGGTAACGTGAAAAAGGCGAAACAATGGCGCTAATTTGGGAAAAGATGAAGTTTCTTGGCAGAAAATATTTGCCACAACACGTTCTTCTGTTTCTAAGAGTAACAAGACGCGCGGCACTAGGCCACCCTGTTTTTGTTCCGTTCAGCGCCACATACAATGAAGATGGTTTGCTTTGTCAAAGAAACATATCTTTTCTGGACGAAGAGAAATTCCAGATCGCGTATGACAATGCAGTTCGCAAGCAGTTATACGTTGATCCGAACGTACGTTGGCGTTGTCATGTTGCTTGTTGGGCCGGATCAATGGCACTAAAGCTTAAGGGGACTTTGTTGAGTGCGGAGTGAATAAGGGCTTTTTATCGCATATTGTTATGGACTACCTAGGGTTTGACAGTGGGAGCCCACTTTTTTTTCTGGTAAACACATATCAAGGATTTGATGATCGTTATTTAACACCAAGTGAGCGCGCACGGCTCCAGCAATATGCGGCATTTACAAAATCAAAGAGGTCATGGGAGTCATCTATTTATGAGCCTTGCTATGACTTGGTGGTTAAGGCCTTTGCTGATTTCGAAACTGCGCGGATCGTAAAAGGATCAGTACCGGATGTGCTGACGGAAATTAAAACCGAAAGTGTTGCATATCTCTCCATTGATATGAATTGCGTGGCCCCGGAAATAGCTGCAATTGAATACTTCTGGCCCAAACTTCTTCATGGCGGTGTTGTAGTTCTTGATGACTATGGGTGGCAGGGTCATGAAGAGCAGATGCTTGCTATGGATGCGTTCGCAAGCAGAGTAGGCACAAAAATCTTATGTTTGCCAACGGGACAGGGATTGCTGATTAAAACCTAGAGTCAGGTTGAGACTAAAAATGAGCTACGAGCGATATTGGTGGGCTTGAAAAGAAACATCGTTGCTAACTACCTTGGTCAAGGATGGTCTGGCCTGATAGGAATAGCGTTTGTTCCTTTGTATATTCGGTATTTGGGAATTGAGGCCTATGGTTTGATCGGCATCTTTGCTCTTCTCCAAGCATGGCTCACATTGTTGGATATGGGTATGACGCCAACATTGAACCGTGAAATGGCTCGCTTTACGGCGGGGAAGCATACCCCTCAATCAATTCGAGATTTGCTGCGTAGCCTTGAAATTATTTGTTTTGGCATAGCTGTATTGATAGGGATTCTTATTTGGGCCGCATCCGGGTGGCTAGCGTCCGACTGGTTGCGCACTGTCAAGCTCTCTGTCGAAGAAACTGCACAGGCTATAAATATCATTGGGATTGTTGTTGCTCTACGCTTTTTGGAAGGAATATATCGCGGTGCTATTTTGGGTTTGCAGAAACAGGTATTTTTCAATGTAGTGAACTCCTTTTTCGCTACTTTGCGTGCTATTGGTGCAGTAGCAGTTCTGGTTTGGATATCGCCCACAATAAAGGCCTATTTTCTATGGCAAGGGGTTGTATCGCTAATCTCAGTGGGTGTCTTCGCTGCAGTGGCGCACAAATATCTCCCGATTACTATTGAGCCCTCCAAATTCTCCCGGCAAGCGTTAATAGGAATCCGGCGTTTCGCAGGTGGAATGATGGCTACTACATTTTTGGCTCTGTTATTGACGCAGATCGATAAGGTCTTGTTGTCTCGTATTCTGAGTCTTGAGGCCTTCGGGTATTACACTTTAGCGGCAACTGTTGCCGCAGCAATAATGTTATTGGTCAGTCCGATCGCTCAGGCTTTCTATCCGCGCTTTACTGAATTGGTTGCTCGTGAGGACAGTACTGGCCTTGCACATAATTACCATTTCAGTGCGCAACTTGTGACCGTTCTGGCGGCACCGGGTGCGTTGATGTTAGCCGTATTTGGACGCGACCTAGTTGAACTGTGGACCAATGACGCCAAACTCGCAGAACAGGTGGCGCCGCTCCTTGCTCTTCTGGCGATAGGCACTTTGCTCAATGGAATTATGCAAATACCATACATGCTTCAGCTTGCTCACGGATGGTCCAGTCTTACTCTAAAACTAAGCTTGGTTGCCGTTACGATCTTGGTACCCGCAATTCTCTGGGCGACACCTCGATATGGGGCGATAGGTGCCGCCTGGGCATGGGTGGTGCTTAATGCGGGACACATTTTGATTGGTGTCCACTTCATGTATCGTCGCTTGCTACCTACCGAGAAGTGGCGCTGGTATTGGGGGGATGTTGTACTGCCACTGGCGGCAGCAACTTTGACAGCTGGTTTTTTTCATGTTGTCGTTCTTTATTTATTCAAGATGCCAGCAGAACTAGAATTTTTTGTAATCGCTGGGCTATCTATGGTTGGATGCTCGATTCTGGCCGCGCCAGAATTAAGGCAATACATAATTTGTGCAGTTACAAGGGGGAAAAATACGAATGACCGTCGGTTCGATTGACGAAAAACAGAAACCTAGAGCTTTGAGCTACTCGCAACCACAGGTCAGCATCGGCATGCCTGTTTATAACGGTGAGCAGTTTATTCGCGATGCGTTCGATTCAATACTGGCACAAACATTTACGGATTTTGAGTTAATTGTCTCGGACAATGCTTCTGACGATAAAACGGAAACTATATGTAAGGAATATGTCGCAAGAGATCCGCGAGTTCTATATATCCGACATTCAACAAATTGTGGACCAACGACAAATTATCGATTTGTCTTAGAGTCGGCAAGGGGTAAATATTTCATGTGGGCAGCCCATGATGACCTCCTTTTTCCTCGATCGTTCTTGGAACTATTGGTAACCCGAATGAGCGAAGGGTATGACTATGTTTTCCCCAATGTGACCATACTGAATCAGATTAATCAAAACTCGCAAGCGGATGTGATGGCTATCTTCGGTGGTATTGAGGGGAAATACCATTTTGCGAAGGCGTCGGTAAAGCTTAATAGCTACCAACTTTATAGTTTGTTCCGGCGGGATATTCTTAACAAGTACTTTCGATTTCTAGAAGAATGTAAAAATATGAAATGTTTCAATGAGGGTTTATTTGTGCATGCAATTTCTACGGATCTAAGGGGGAGCTATGTTTCAAGTGCAACGAAAATATATAGGCGTCATTTAAATAACCTTTCTTCATCTGTACCGGCAATAAAGTTACTCGCGGAGTTTCTACGTTATTACGGAAAGACTATTTTATTTTTTTTCAAGGCCCCTTCTTTGACAATCTTCGAGCGCGCTTTAGTTTTGTCAAACGTCTTGCTGGGCCATTCAATCTATTGTGTGCATCTCATTATCAATTGTTTTAAGAATTCGGTCACAAGAAGGCATGATTAGCAGATTACGTGTCGCATTGCGGAATTGGGCCCTTGCTCTTTTAGCCCCTATTCCCTTACTTGGGGTGCTTGGCCTACCTCGTTATGCATATCATTGGGTCCGTTTTCTGAAGCACTCGGAAGAGAAGCTCCACTTATCAGATAGCCATCCTTGTCTTTTAGACTGGATGAAAGGAACCCCCTTCGATCCCCATTATTTTTACCAAGCAGCTTGGCTGGCGAGGCGTATTGCATCGAATCCCCCACGGTTCCACGTGGATATTGGCTCTGATGTTCGCCTGATCAATGTGCTTTCCGCCTTCGTTCCTACAGAGTTTGTCAACTTCAGGCCATTAAGCACAAAATTAGATGGTCTCGTATGTAGGGCCGGAAACATTACAGCCCTCGATTATCAGGACAATTCGATAAATTCACTGTCCTGTTTGCATGTGGTGGAACATGTTGGACTTGGCCGCTATGGTGATCCTATTGATCCCGACGGCAGTCGCAAGGCATTGAGTGAGTTGCAGCGAGTACTTGCACCCGGCGGCCGCCTTTTTTTGTCGGTCCCAACCGGTCGAGAACGGATATGTTTTAACGCCCATCGTGTTTTCGCCTCCCACGCTATTGTCGCTCTATTGCCTCGGCTTAAGTTAATTGAGTTCTCGTTTGTGGATGACCATGGCGCATTTACTGAACGCCAGTCACTGGACTCAAGCATAGGTCAAGAGTACGGCTGCGGAATGTTCATATTCGAGAAACACCATGATTAGTATTATCAAGAAAGCATTGAGCCGTAATTCCGTATTCGCTTTCAACCAGGTGTTGCGTGATCGATGGGTGGCGGCTCAAGCGGCCAATTTGTCCGTTGGAAATCTTGTACTGGATGTTGGCGCCGGCTCATGCCCCTACCGTGCACTTTTTGCGCATTGCGATTATCGCACCCAGGACTTCACCGGCTTACAGGACGAGCAACTGCGTTTCGGTGCTTATGGCAATATTGACTACGTTTGTGATGCCCGAACAATTCCGGTCCCGGATGCGAGCTTTGATGCCGTCATCTGTACGGAAGTGCTCGAACACGTTCCTGAGCCTATAGCTGTGATAAATGAGATAGCGAGGTTGTTGCGGCCGGGTGGGCGACTTATTTTGACTGCGCCGCTTGGCTCGGGTATCCATCAGGAGCCGTACCATTACTACGGTGGTTACACGCCTTATTGGTATCAGCATTTTTTGCGTGAGGCCGGTTTTGTCGATATTTGCGTCGAGCCAAATGGCGGGTTTTTTCGCCATTTCGGTCAGGAGTCCTTGCGTTTCCTGACTATGACAAGACCTCTTGCTCGTGGCATGCCCAACTGGCTCACTATTCTGGGTTTTCCGTTATGGCTTGTGGCCGCGCCGTTTCTGGGATTGCTGTTTCCCATCCTGGGCCCCTGGCTGGATCGCTTCGACCATGAGCGTCGATTCACTATTGGCTATCACGTCTCGGCAACACGCAGCCGATGACGGCTTCGAACCAGACGCGTAATCAGGTTCGATAAAGTTGATCATTTCCCACCTCATCGGCGGTTTGGGCAACCAGATGTTCCAGTACGCGCTGGGCCGTACGCTATCCCTCAGAAACAATGAACCATTCCGGGTCGATCTGTCGGGTTTTTCTGGCTACGAGTTGCATCAGGGGTATGAACTACAGCGAGTGTTTGTTTGCAACCCACCTATCGCAAACGAAATCGAGATTCGTGAATTGATTGGCTGGCGTGGGAATGAATTTTTCAGGAAATTGTTGAGCCGCCCCCGCCTTCGGTTTCTACATGGTGATCGCTATGTGGTGGAACCGCATTTCCATTACTGGACGGGCATACACGGTGTGCCCGCCACGGCCTACCTGAAGGGCTACTGGCAGTCGGAAAAGTACTTCGCCGATGCAGTTGGCGTTCTGCGCGCCGACTTTGCCTTTCGCCAGCCGATGTCGGAAGTGAACGCCGCATGGGCCGAGCGGATCGACCGCTGCCTGGCGGTAAGTCTGCATGTGCGCCGTGGAGATTACGTTTCGGATCCAAAAACGCGAGCAGTTCTCGGACCGTGCTCGCTCGATTACTATCGTTCAGCCGTGCGCTACGTTGCCGAGCGTGTCGATACGCCCGAGTTTTTTGTGTTTTCTGATGATATTGCATGGGCGCGCAACAATCTGGATATCGGTTTTACCTGCCATTACATCGACCACAACCTCGGTATGGAAAGCTATAACGATATGCGCCTGATGAGTCTGTGCCGGCACCATATTTTGGCCAACAGTTCATTCAGCTGGTGGGGTGCCTGGCTGAATCCGTGCGTGGACAAGATCGTCGTGGCGCCGGCGCGCTGGTTCGCCGAAAAGGAGAGGCGAGCGGATGATCTCATTCCCCAGGGATGGGTGACGCTGTGAGTCGAACGACGCTGGTGATCGGCGGAGGTGGTTTCATTGGTGCGCAGCTCGTCCCTCTGTTGCTCAGTAGTGGTCGATGCGTCACGGTACTTGGGCGCAGTCCTGCGCCCCGGCATGCCCTGCCGGAGGGGGCGACCTACATCGCGGGCGACTTCGCCACGGCGACGCTGATTAGTCCCTTGCTTGCCGTCCATCAGGAAGTCATTCACCTCGCCTATGCGACTGTGCCGAACACCTCCTACGATAACCCTCTCGGCGATTTGCTCGAGAACCTGCCGCCGACCGTGCAATTGTTTGCGCTGGCCGCCGAACTTGGTCTGCGCCTGGTCCACGTGTCGTCGGGCGGCACGGTGTATGGCGAGGCTGCTGTACTGCCGATCACGGAAGATCACGCGACCCACCCGATTTCGCCCTATGGCGTGACCAAGCTGACGCTGGAGAAGTATGCGCATCTTTACGCCGTCACGCGCGGCCTTGACGTTGTCTGCCTGCGTCCGGCAAACGCTTACGGCGAGGGCCAGCGTCCTTTTACGGGGCAGGGATTCATGGCCACGGCCATGGCATCTGCGCTGCGTAACGAGCCGGTCCGAATTTTTGGCGCGCGCGGCGCGTTGCGGGATTACATCCATGTGCACGACATCGCGTCGGGCATCCTGGCTGTGCTCGATCGGGGCGAAGCGGGCGGCGTCTACAACCTTGGCTCCGGCATCGGCCGCAGTAACCTGGATGTGGTCGAGGCGATGGCGCCGCTGCTGCAGGAGGCTGGATGCGCCGTGCGCGTGACACACGAGCCCGAGCGCCCCTTCGACGTGCGCGCCAATGTGCTGGATAGCGGCAGACTGATCGGGCATACCGGCTGGAAGCCGGTTGTCGGCTTCGAGGAAGGGCTGTTGCGGACGCGTGATTGGCTGATTGGGCAACATCATGACTGAAACGCCCTTGGTGACGGTCGCGATGCCTGTGTTCAATGCAGGCAGATTTTTACGCCCGGCGGTGCTGTCCATCATCCGGCAGACATTAACCGATTGGGAACTGCTGATCATCGACGACGGATCGACCGACGGTGCGGTCGATTTGCTTGCCGACATCGACGAGCCGCGAATCACTATTGTTCGTGATGGCGAGAACAAAGGACTTGCAGCCAGGTTGAACGAGGCTGTTGATCGCGCCCGAGGCAAGTACTTTGCCCGCATGGATCAGGATGACATTTCCTACCCGGAACGCTTGGAGCGCCAAGTGACCATGCTGGACTTGTATCCGGAAATTGATCTGTGCGCGGTCTGCTGCGTGACAATCAATACCAACGACGAATTGATCGGAACTTTGCCCCGCGCGCTTGGCCACGACGATATCTGTGCAAGGCCCTGGCTGGGTTTTTACCTTCCGCATCCGACATGGATGGGGCGGTCCGGATGGTTCCGACACCATCGTTATGCCAGCCCCGGACGGTACTTCTGCGAGGATCAGGAACTGATTCTGCGCACCTTCCGTGTGAGTCGGTTTGTAACCTTGCCGGAAACACTGTTCGCCTATCGGATACGTGACAGGATCAACTGGGTTAAGTCGATCAGAACCCGAAATACCTTGCTGGGCGAACAGCTTCGCTATTTCTGGCGAGACCGCAATATCGTCTTCATGTTGTTTTCCTTGCTGGCGTACTGCGAACGCTTTTCAACGGATACCTTGAGCGCCGTGATGCAATATTTTGGCCGACCGGGTATTCGTTTTCATAAATGCTCGCCGGCAAATTTCGACGACCAGTCGCGTTGGGGCACTGTCAGACGATCCGTGTCGGATGTTTCTGCCTCTGCCTCTCCCTTTGTCGTATGAAGATTTCCGGCTGTTTGCGCACCGCATTCGCGCCTCTGGCGAGCGTAACGGGGCGAACATGAGTTGCTTTCGCCGCTGCTTCCTGGGCCATCGGTTTACCTCTCCGGTGTCATGAGCACCCATTCACGACCTCGGCTTTGCTATGTCGTCTCCAGTGCGATGACGGTAACGGCCTTTCTCAAAGACCATATTGCCGCTGCATCGGCACACTACGACGTGTCGGTGGTGGCGAACACCGATGATGGCGAGTTTCTGCATCGCCTGGGATTGGCAGCGACGCTGCATCCAGTTGCTGTCGTGCGCAGGATTTCGGTGTTGCGGGACTTGTCGGCCCTGCTTGCATTGGTGCGACTTTTTCGTGCCGAGCGCTTCGCCATCGTCCATTCGGTGTCGCCGAAAGCGGGATTGCTGGCGATGCTTGCCGCCAGACTTGCCGGCGTTCCGCACCGGATACATACCTTTACCGGCCAGGTCTGGGTTACGCGTTGCGGTTGGCGGCGATGGCTGCTCAAGCAGGCCGACTGCGTGCTCGCTGCATTGACAACCCGGGCGCTGGTGGATAGTCCTTCCCAGCGCGATTTTCTGCTCGCCGAGAGTGTGCTTGCTGCCGACAAGTCCGCGGTCATAGGCAAGGGTTCGATCTGCGGTGTCGATGGCACCCGTTTCCGGCCTGATGACGCGGCACGCCATGTCTTGCGAGGCGAACTGGGCATTGCGTCATCCGCCCCCGTGCTGCTATTTCTCGGGCGCCTTAATCGCGACAAGGGGATACTTGATCTTGCAGCTGCATTCGTTTGCGTGGCCCGGCGCTTTCCCGAGGCACGGCTTTTGCTCGTCGGCCCGGACGAAGAAGGAATGACCAGCGCCGTTGTCGATATCTGTGCCGCAGTGCAGGACCGGGTGCAATTTATCGACTACACGCATCAACCGGAACGTTTCATGGCTGCCGCCGATATTTTCTGTCTGCCCAGTTATCGCGAAGGCTTCGGCATGGTCGTCATCGAGGCTGCTGCGGCCGGGTTGCCGGCGGTTGCGTCACGAATTTATGGGATCACGGATGCCGTCGTCGATGGGCAGACAGGGCTTCTGCATCCGCCAGCCGACGTGCCGGCCATCGCGGAAAGATTGACTGAATTGCTTGCTGCTCCGGTTCGTTGCAAGGCGATGGGTGAGCGAGCGCGATTACGGGCGTTGGCCGACTTCTCTCAGGTGGGGTCTTCGCAAGGCCTAATGGCCTTTTATGCGAAAATGTTCAACTCATGAACCGCCGTTTTTACCCTTGAAGCGCTTATTTGACATCCTGGTTGCCGTTACCCTGATGGGCTTGTCCTTGCCCGTGCTGGCGACCATCGCGCTTGCTGTGCGGTGGGCGCTGGGCAGCCCTGTGCTGCTACGCCAGATGCGCCCCGGTTTGCACGGTCGGCCGTTCACATTTCTTCAAGTTCCGCACCATGACCGAGGCGACCGATGATAGGGGCCAACTTTTGCCTGATGAGTCGCGCCTGACTGCGTTTGGACGCCGTCTGCGTGCCACCAGCCTGGATGAGTTGCCGCAGTTGTTCAACGTTCTGCGTGGCGACATGAGCCTGGTCGGGCCGCGCCCGCTGTTGATGGAGTATTTGCCGCTCTATACGCCCGAGCAGGCGCGTCGCCACCATGTACGGCCGGGGATCACCGGGTGGGCCCAGGTCAATGGGCGCAACGCCATTTCATGGGAGGAGAAATTTGCGCTCGACGTCTGGTACGTAGATCACCAAAGCTTCCTTCTTGATCTGCGCATCCTGGTGCAGACCGCTCTGCGAGTGCTGCGGCCTGGCGATGTCAACCAGCCGGGCATGGCGACGATGAGCAAATTCACCGGAACGCGGAATACCGTGGCGCACGATGTTTGAGCAGATCGTCATCTTCGGCGCCGGCGGCCACGCCAAGGTGGTCATCGATGCCATCGAAATGGAAGGCCTCCATAAAATCGCCTTTCTGGCCGATGCCGATAACGCGCTTGTCGGTACGACTCTTCAGGGTTACCCGGTGTGTAGCGAGAAGGAGGGGTTCGTCGCACGCGCCAGCGGTGTGACGCGAGCGTTCGTCGCCATCGGCCACAATGCGATGCGGCAGCGCATTGCCACCGCGGCAAGGGGCTGCGGCTTCGTCCTGGCCAGGGTCGTTCACCCGGCAGCAACGGTTGCTCGTAGCGTTTCGTTGGGTGCCGGTACCCTAGTCATGCCGGGGTGCGTCATCAATGCCGAGGCGCGCATCGGCACCAATGTCATCATCAATACTGGAGCGATCATCGAGCACGATTGCTGCGTGGGTGACGATGCGCATATTGCGCCGAGAGCCACGTTGTGCGGCGGAGCGTGGGTCGGTGCGGGCACGCTGGTCGGCGCCGGCGCGGTGATACTTCCCGGGGTAAAAGTTGGCGCTGGCGTAACGGTGGGGGCTGGTGCGCTTGTCTTGTCGGATGTGCCTGACGGGGCCAGGATCTTTGGGGTACCTGCTAGGGTGTCATGAGTAACGCCTTGACAGAAGATAGCTCTGCTGTGCCGCAGGTGCTTACCCCTGATGCCGCCTCAGGCTACGTGGTGCGCGTCCCCCCGCTTTGGGTGCTGTGGGCGTTTGCGTTTGCCTATGCCTTCGTGATCGCGCTAGTGCTGCAAAAGCTGGTATTGCCGATCATGCCCCAACTGCATGCCGGCCATGGTTTGATGAATCAGGATGCGATTGTCTTTCACAATATTGCGGTCGCGATGGCTGAACGTATTCACGCGTCGGGCTGGTCGGAGTGGCGTTTGTTCCCGTCGCCGGACATTACGGGAAATGTCGGAATACTTGCTGCGATATACGCCGTATTCGGGCCGGACCCGGCGTGGTTCGTGCCGCTGAATGCGGCCTTTCACGCCCTCGGCGCATCGCTGATCTTCCGGTTGGGATTGCTGTTCTTGCCGGGGAATCGCGGTTTGATCGCTGGCCTGATTGCTGCACTGTTGTTCCTGGTTTTTCCTTCTGCCCTGGTCTGGTATGGCCAAAATCATAAAGATGCCTTTATGATCGCCGGATACCTGTTGGCGCTGTTTGCTTTCGCCCGGGCGTTGAGCCGAGTTGCATTACGTCAAATCGCGAGCGACGTGGCTTTGATGGCCTTGGGCCTGGCGTTGGTGGCGATCATGCGGGCCCATATGGTGATGGTCTATGCGTTGGCTTTTACTTGCGCCTGGCTGGGACTGGCTGTCTGGCGATTGATTCGACCAACGCCAGAGAATGGTTCTGCTGTTCGCAATGCGGCGGTGATGGTGATAGTGGCGACGATTTCGGTTTGGTTGGCACCGGTAAAGAATCAGTTATCGAGCCTTTCCGTGGAGAACTTCAGCGCGCTGTCAATCCCTACTAGTGCCCTGTCAACTGCTACTACTGATTGGCGTTGGGAAAATTCTGAATCGGTTCCCGCTGTTATTGATCGCACACTGCTCAAGGTTTCGTTAATTCGCGCATACTTCATCGCTTCCGGCAAGGCGGTAGGCGCAGGTTCAATCGTGGATGGTGATGTCGCCCCCAACAATGCCTCGGCGATGGTAGCGTATTTGCCGCGCGCGCTTTTTGTCGGCCTGTTTTCCCCGTTTCCCGATACTTGGGCAGATCGCCCGACCCTTCCGCGCCTGATTGGGGCAATCGAGACGCTGGTGTTTTACCTGATTGTATCGGGGGTCCTGATTCTGGCTTTTCGACAACCGAGCATTGGTTTGTTCGCCTGCCTAATCGTTTCTGCGTGGTACTCACCGTTCTCAGCTACACCAGCCCCAACGTCGGTACATTGCACCGGATTCGGTATGGGCCGCTTTTTGTCTTCATGCTGGCGGGTGCCGGAGGCTGGGCCTGGCTACTGGGGAAAAGTATCGGCATGCTCGGCTCCGACTCCGGCACTGCCATAAATGTCGATGAGTCATGCAGTGACTTCAAAAGATAGTTCATCAGAGCTTTCTTCAGAGTTCAGTGGAAAGCGTGCCCTCGGCGCTGGTGCGATCGTTATCCTGATTACCGTAGTCAGCTATCTCGGCCTGCTGATCCGTGATCTTCTGCTGATTAACCGCAGCGGTTTCGGCGCAAGCCTTGACAGTTTTTATTTGGCCATGATGGTGCCGATGTTTTTCGTCAGTGTTCTGGCGCTTCCCATGGGCGATGCGCTGACCACAGGCTATTCATCGAATGAAAGACCGGGGCGGTATTCAGTCCCTGCTTGGAGCCCTGTCGGGATGGACGCTGATTATTTTCGGCCTGCTTGGCTTGATTCTGTTTTTGGCGCCGAACCGATCTTTCAAATATTTGTTGCCAGTGGCGAGATTGACGAAGCAGTCATGCTGTTGCCGATCGCACTGCTCCTGTTTTTCTTTTCGGGAGTCGTCGTGACAGGCAATAGCCTGATGAACTCGCTGGGCCGGCCAGCAACGGCCGCTGCTGCCCAGTTGGTCGTGCCGCTGGTAGCAGTCGGCGCAATATTGTTTGCAAACGACGATCAACTGATCAAGGCGGCGACGGTTGGCATGGGTTGTTGCCGGCTTGTTGACCACACTGGTGATCATGATGGTTACCCGCGCGCAGTCGCACTTGGGGCTCGCGGAATTGCTCGGGATTGCGGCTACCTGGTTTGTGCTGGGGGCTGCGGCCTTGGCTATTCATTTCAAGAACCCGGCTGTTGCGCTAGGCGCGATAATAGTGTTCTTAATGGTTCTTCGCGGCCAATGGATGATCTTGGGCATCGGTCGCAGGTAATCCAACCGCTTAATTGTCATGCTGAACACTCCTTTTAACCCTTGGCCGGTCTTCGCACAGGACGAGATCGACGCGGTTGCGGCGGTGCTTGCGTCGGGGCGGGTCAATTACTGGACCGGCGAGGAATGCAAGGCCTTCGAGCGGGAGTTCGCCGCGGCCTTTGGCCGGCGCTACGGCATCGCGCTGGCCAATGGCACTGTGGCGCTCGAATTGGCCCTGCACGCCCTGGGCATTGCGCCGGGCGACGAGGTGATCGTGCCCAGCCGCACCTTCATTGCCACCGCAAGCTGCGTCGTCGCGCGCGGCGCGACGCCGGTGATCGCCGACGTCGATGCGGACAGTGGCAACCTCACGGCACAGACCATCTCCGCCGTGCTGACTGCGCGCACCCGCGCGGTAATCCCGGTGCACATGGCCGGCTGGCCGTGCGACATGGAGCCGATCATGGCCCTCGCGGCACGGCACGGGCTGCACCTCATCGAGGATTGCGCTCAGGCGCACGGTGCGACCTATAAAGGCAAAGCGGCAGGAAGCTTCGGCAGCTGCGCCGCTTTTTCATTCTGCCAGGACAAGATCATGACGACTGGTGGCGAGGGCGGCATGCTGCTGACCGACGATGAGGCGGTGTGGCGCCGCGCCTGGGAATACAAGGATCATGGCAAGAGCTGGGATGCGGTGCATAAGCGCGAGCACCCCCTTGGATTTCGCTGGCTGCACGAGTCCTTCGGCAGCAATTTCCGCATGACGGAAATGCAGGCTGCCATCGGCCGCCGCCAACTTGCCAAGCTGCCGGACTGGCTTTCTCGCCGTCGCGCCAACGCCGACTTTTTGGCTGCCGCGCCTTGGCAGTATCCGGGGGTTGCGGGTGCCGCTTCCGGACGGTGACGTGGTACATGCCTGGTACAAGTTCTACGCCTTCATCGAGCCGGACCATGCTGAAGCCTGGCTGGGATCAGATTCGCATCATCGAAGCCATCGATGCCGAGGGGATTCCCTGCGGGTCGGGGAGCTGCAGCGAGATCTACCGCGAAAAGGCTTTTTCCGGCGCGGGCCTGGCGCCGCTTCTGCCGCTGCCTGTCGCCGCCCGGCTGGGACGGACCAGCCTGGTGTTTCTCGTGCATCCGACATTGTCGACTGCGGATATGGAGGCGACGGCCGCCGTCGTTGCCAAAGTCATGGGCGAGGCCTGCGCCTGATGCATCCGCGTTCCATCCTGGCGCTGCTGCACGATGTTTCGGCCGTCGCCGTCGCCTGGCTGGCGGCCTACTGGCTGCGTTTCAATCTGGATATTCCTGCCGGTTATCTGGAACAGGCCGTGACGATGCTGCCGTGGGTTCTGCCGGTAAACCTGGCGATATTCTGGCTCGGTGGCCTTTACCGTGGAATCTGGCGCTATTCGAGCCTGCATGACCTGCAGCGCATTCTGCTGTCGGTTGCCGCCGCTACCCTGCTTGTAATGGCCGGAATGTATGTAACGCAAAAAGCCGTTGTTCCGCGGTCGGTGCTGATTCTGTACCCTATGCTTCTTGTCGGGCTCATGAGTGGTAGCCGGCTGCTTTACCGCGTATGGAAGGAGCGCAGCCTGTATGGCGGCACGCGCGGCACGCAAAAGCCCGTCCTGGTGATTGGTGCCGGAGATGCCGCCGCCGATCTGCTGCGGGAACTGGTGCGCAGCCCGGATTGGCATGTGGTGGGTTTGCTGGACGACAGCCGGGCAAAGCACGGCCTGCAGATCAATGGCGTACGGGTGCTCGGCGCTAATCGACCAGGTGGCTTCGATCGCGACTTCGCTGGAGGTTTCCCACGCGATTGTGGCCATGCCCGGCGCAACCGCAGCCACCCGTCGGCGCGCAATGGAACTTGCCGCCGCGGCTGGTCTCACAGTCCTGACGGTGCCGGCCTTCAGCGACTTGCTGTCCGGCAAATTCGCAATTTCCCAAGTGCGGGCCGTGGAGCTGGAAGACCTGCTCGGCCGCGACCGCATCGAGCTCGACGAGGCCGGCTTGCATCGGCTGCTGGAGGACAAGACCGTGCTGGTGACCGGCGCCGGCGGCTCCATCGGCTCCGAGTTGTGCCGCCAGATCGTCCGCTTCGGTCCGCGCAAGCTGGTGTTTCTCGAGCAGTCCGAGTTCGCGCTCTACAGCATCGAGCAGGAGTTCGCCGGGCAGCCGGTGAGCTGCGTGATCGGCGACGTCAAGGATGCCGCGCGCATGGCCGCGGTGTTTGCCGAGCACCGGCCCGATGTGGTGTTTCCATGCCGCCGCCTACAAGCATGTGCCGCTGATGGAGCGCGCCAACGCCTGGGAGGCGGTGCGCAACAACGTGCAGGGCACGCTGAACGTCGCGCGCGCGGCGCTTGCCAGCGGCGCCGGCGAGTTCGTGCTGATTTCCACCGACAAGGCGGTCAATCCGACCAATGTCATGGGCGCCAGCAAGCGCCTGGCGGAGAGTGGTCTGCCAGGCAGTGCAGGCGCAAGCGCTCGGCGACGCGCTTTGTCATGGTGCGCTTCGGCAATGTGCTGGGTTCGTCGGGCAGCGTGATTCCGCGCTTCCGCGAACAGATTGCCAGAGGCGGGCCGGTGACCGTGACGCATCCGGACATCATCCGTTACTTCATGCTGATTCCCGAGGCGGCGCAACTGGTGTTGCAGGCGGGCCTGATGGCGGCGCGCGAAGCCGAGGGCGGCGGGTGTTCGTGCTCGACATGGGCGAGCCGGTGAAGATCGTCGATCTGGCGCGCGACATGATCCGGCTTTCGGGCTTTACCGAGGACGAGATAAAGATCGAATTCACCGGCCTGCGTCCGGGCGAGAAGCTCTACGAGGAACTGCTGGCCGACGGCGAGTCGACCCTGCCGACGCCGCACCCCAAGCTGCGCATGGCGAAGGCCTTCGGCGGCGCCGGACCGGCAATGGCTGGCGGAACTCGAGCAATGGCTGGCGGTGCCCTGGCGCGACGAGGCCGAGGTCAAGGAAGGGCTCAGGCGCTGGGTGCCGGAGTACCGGCCGGCGAACCACTGAATCGCCCTTCATGGCTACCTATGCAATCGGCGACCTGCAGGGCTGTTACGACCCGCTGCGCGCCTGTTCGACTACATCGGTTTCGATCCGGCCGCCGACCGCGCCTGGTTCGTCGGCGACCTGGTCAATCGCGGGCCGGCTTCGCTCGAGGTGCTGCGCTTCGTCAAGTCGCTGGGGACGGCGGCCACCGTGGTGCTCGGCAATCACGATCTGCATCTGGTGATGCAGGCCGAGGGCTACGGCAAGCCGAACAGGGAGGACACGCTCGAAGACATCCTCGCCGCGCCCGGATCGCGACGAACTGCTGGCCTGGTTGCGGGCGCAGCCCCTGTTCCATGTCGAAGGCGACTGGGCGATGGTGCATGCCGGGTTGTTGCCGGGCTGGACGGTGGCCCAGGCGCAGGCCCTTTCCGACGAAGCCTCCGCGGCGCTGACGGCTGCCGGACTACCGCGAGTTTCTGGCCAACATGTGGGGTTCCGAGCCGGCGGCATGGCGCGACGATCTGGCCGGTTGGGATCGCCTGCGCGTGGTGGTCAATGCGATGACGCGCATGCGCTATGTGACGGCGGACGGTGCCATGGAATTCCGCGCGGCCGGTGCAAAGGCGCCCCCCGGCAAGGGGCCGGCCGGATGCCTGCCGTGGTTCGAGGTGCCGGGGCGCGCCAGTGCTGATCATTCCGATCGTCTGCGGGCACTGGTCGGCGCTGGGGTACCGCGAATCGAGGCAAACATTCTCGCGCTCGACACCGGCTGCCTCTGGGGCGGCTGCCTGACGGCGGTGCGTCTGGAAGACCGGCGGGTATTCCGCCAGCCCTGTCCGCAACAGGCGAAACCATCGGGCTGGGACTGAGCGCAAGCCGCAAGCGCTTGCGTTTCAGTGCGAAACGCGCGTCACTCCGTCGCCCGACAGGATCCGCACCCGCTCGCCGGGACGGAAGGTTTCGTCGGCTTCCTGGGTCACCGCGATGAGTCTGGCCGTTATCCAGCTTGATGGTGATTTCCAGGCCTTCCTTCTTGCTCGACTTTTCTTCGATCGCCTGGCCGGCCAGGCCGCCGAGGACGGCACCGACCACGGCGCCTGCCGTGGCACCCGAACCCCTGCCGACGTTGCTGCCGGCAAGGCCGCCCAGCACGCCTCCCGTGACGACGCCGACTCCCGACTGGGTGCCTTCGATGGTGACGGTGCGTACCGATTCGACGACGCCCATGCGCACCAGCATTTCGCCGCGGGTTTGCGAGCGCGAGTAGGCCGATCCGGACTGGCTGCCGGCGCACGCGCTCAATCCCAGGAGCGCCACGGCGGAGAAAGCAATTGCAAGCAAGCGATTGGAATTCACGGAAGTTCCCCCTACGACAGAGTTACGTTGAAAGCGATGGACGAAATTCCTCCGGTCATCCCGGGCTTGACCCGGGATCCAGTCACGGCCGCCGACTGGATTCCGGCTTTCGCCGGAATGACGGATTGATCCATCTGAATCTGCATGACTGACTACTACCAGAGATCTTCGCCGAATGCGGCACTGTAACGCGCGGCAATGTCATCCCGCGTCAGCTTGTGGTTCTGGCCGCCGCGATGCGCGATCTTGATCGAGCCCATCAGCGACGCCAGACGCCCGGTTTTCTCCCAGTTCCAGCCGGCGGTGATGCCGTACAGCAGGCCGGCGCGGTAGGCGTCGCCGCAGCCGGTCGGGTCGACCAGCGCCGTCCGGGGTCGCCACCGGAATCTCTATGCGCCGGCCCGCCGTGTAGATATGCGATCCGCTGCCGGCCAGTGTCACGATCAATGCCTCGACTTCGGCGGCCAGCTGCTCCAGCGTGCGCCCGGTGCGCTCCGTCAGCAACTTGGCTTCGTAGTCATTGACCGTGCAGTAGTCGGCGAGTTTCAGGAAAGCCATGAGTTCGTCGCCGTCGAACATGGGCAGACCCTGGCCCGGATCGAAAACGAAGGGGATGCCGGCCGCGCGGAACTCGCGCGCATGTTGCAGCATGCCGTCGCGACCGTCGGGCGAGATGATGCCCAGGCTTACGTCCTTGGCGTCGGTTACCTTGTTCCGGTGTGACTGCGTCATTGCGCCGGGATGGAAGGCGGTGATCTGGTTGTCGTCGAGATCGGTGGTGATGAAGGCCTGTGCGGTAAACGCACCGGGCACATCCTTGACGTGGGTCGAATCGAGCCCGAGTTGCTTGAGGCGGTGCATGTAGGGCGCGCTGTCGTCGCCGATGGTGGCCATGATCAGCGCTTCGCCGCCCAGCAGTTTGAGGTTGTAGGCGATGTTGCCGGCGCAGCCGCCGAACTCGCGGCGCATGTCCGGCACCAGGAAGGCGACGTTGAGGATGTGGATCTGCTCGGGCAGGATGTGGTTCTTGAAGCGGTCGCCGAACACCATGATGGTGTCGTAGGCGATGGATCCGCAGATGAGTGTCTTCATGCTGGCTTTCGCAGGTCAGGGGTAGAAAAGGTACAGCCGGTAGCCGCTGGCGGCCATCCCGCCGGAGTCGATGCCGATGGTGACCGGGATGTCGGCGTTGGGCTTCATGCCGTCGGCAACGGCGGCTGTTGGCGGCAGGTAGTCCGCCGGCCCCAGCACTTTGCGCGCGACGGCCTGGTCGGCCGCGTCGGTCAGCGTGAGTTCCAGGTGCGGAAACTGCTGGGCGAAGGGTGCGCGGTTCTTCAGTGTCGCCGCCAGCACCAGACGGCCCTTGTGTTCGCTGTCGGGGTGCAGATCGGAGGCCTCGATCCCCACCAGCCCGACCTTTGCCGGCAGGCCGACTTCGCAATCGGCGATCTCGCACAGGGCGACCAGTACCGGCTTGCCTTCCGGCCACAGCACCACCAGTTCGACGCGAAACGCCAGCAAAGCCTGCAGCACGATCACGGCCAGCGCGACAAGGCTGCCGAGCACCCATGGCCAGCGGCGCGGCGGAGGCGGCGGTTCGGGGAAGGTACTGCTCCAGTCTTCGGCAACTTCCTCAGCCGTCGCATCAACGTCGGCGATTGCCGGTTCGGAGCCGGTGAGGGGCTCTGCTCCGGGTTCGTCGGCGACCGGTTCGACCGTGTCGGCTTCGGCAGCACCGGCTTCGGCAGCATCGGCTTCGGCAGCATCGGCTTCGGCAGGGGCGGAATCGGCAGGGGCGGAATCGGCAGGGGCGGAATCGGCAGCATCGGCTTCGGCCGTCTGGAGCCCGGTCGTTTCGGGCGGTTCCGGGACCGGCTCTTCCCGGGTCACGGGCTGCGACGCGGGGAGTTCTTCGAGTGCTTCCGGCACAGGTTCGGAAATTCCCGAAGGGACGCACAGCGCTGGCGCCGGCGAGACGGCGATTTCATCCGCAGGGCTTGCCGGATTGGTTTCGGTTTCTGCTGCATCGCCGGGCGCGTCGCCCGTACCGTCGAGTTGCCCTGACCCGGGCATTTCTTCAATAGTTTTCGAAGGGACGCGCAGCGCCGGCGCCGGCGGAACGGCGAACGCGGCCATCGGTGGCGCCATGACAACGGGTTCCTCGATCAGGCTGTCGAGGGCATTGAAGACGTTCTGGCACTGGCCGCAGCGCACGCGTCCGCTGCGCGCCTTGAGTTGCTCCGGCGTGACGCGGAAGTGGGTCGCGCAGGACGGGCAGCGGGTCAGCACCGTTGCACCCTCCAGCCGCACCCAGCCGTCGCGTTCCGCACCCACGCGCAGCGCGATCACGGGTGCATAGGCGGCGATGACCCGTTCCGCCTGCGCGGCCAGCACGCCGGACAGCGCGATGCGCCCGCCACGGGCGACACGCGCCGCCAGCAGCGGCGCGAGGACGCAGAGCGGATTGGTGAGGATATTGGCGACCACGATGTCGAAGCGTTCGTCCAGCGGTTCTTTCGAGTGGCGCAAGTCGAGCGTCACCTGGTTGTTGGCGGCATTGTCGCGGGCCGCGGTCAGGGCATTGTCGTCGATATCCACCCCCAGCACCGCGGCCGCACCGAGCTTCGCCGCGGCGATGCCGAGGATGCCTGAACCGCAGCCGTAATCAAGCACGGTTTGAGCCCCGCGCAGGGTTTCGCTCAGCCACTGCAGGCAGAGGAAGGTGGTCGGATGCGAGCCGGTGCCGAAGGCGAGACCCGGATCGAGCACCAGGTTGATGGCGTTCGGGTCCGGTGCGGCGTGCCAGGACGGCACGATCCACAGGCGTTCATTGACTCGGATCGGGTCGAATTGCGCCTGGGTCAGCCGCACCCAGTCCTGCTCCGCGACGTCTTCCAGTTCGATTTCGGGCAGGTCGTCGATGCCGGCGGCGACCGTGGCCGCGGCAATGCGTCCGATCAGGTCGGGTCGCCGGGTCGAACAGCGCCACGATGCGGCTCTCGGCCCACAAGGGAACGATGGGCTGGTCGTTGGCGCCGCCCGGCTCGCCGAATTGCGGCGTTTCCTCGTCGGTTCCCGCCTGCGCGTCCTCGACGCTGACGGATATCGCGCCGGCCGCGAGCAAGGCCTCGGACAGCGCATCCGCATGCGCGGCGTCGGTCACGAGGGTGACGCTGACCCACATGCCGACTATTTCCCTTTGGTCGTCTCGCTGCGGGCGGCGAGCTTTTCTTCGAGGTAGTGGATGCTGGTGCCGCCCTTGATGAAGCGTTGATCCAGCATCAGGTCCTGGTGCAGCGGGATGTTGGTCTTGATGCCGTCCACCATCATTTCCGAGAGCGCGATACGCATCCGGCGGATGGCCTGTTCGCGGGTGTCGCCGTAAGCGATCACTTTGCCGATCATCGAGTCGTAGTGCGGCGGGACCGTGTAGCCGGAATAGGCGTGCGAATCGACGCGGATGCCGGGGCCGCCGGGCGGATGCCAGTTGGTGATCTTGCCCGGCGAGGGCGTGAATTTGAAGGGATCCTCGGCATTGATGCGGCACTCGATGGCATGCCCGCGAAATTCGATGTCGCGCTGCTTGAACCAGAGCTTCTCGCCGGCGGCGATGCGGATCTGGGCCTGGACGATGTCGATGCCGGTGATCAGTTCGGTCACCGGGTGCTCGACCTGGACGCGGGTGTTCATCTCGATGAAATAGAACTCGCCGTTTTCATAGAGGAATTCGAAGGTTCCGGCGCCACGGTAATTGATGCGGCGGCAGGCCTCGGCGCAGCGGTCGCCGACGCGGGCGATGACGCGGCGGTTGATGTCGGGCGCCGGGGCCTCCTCGATCACCTTCTGGTGCCGGCGCTGCATCGAGCAGTCGCGCTCGCCCAGATAGACCGAGTTGCGGTGGGCGTCGGACAGCACCTGGATTTCCACGTGACGCGGGTTCTCGAGGAACTTTTCCATGTACACGGTCGGATTGTTGAAGGCGGCGCCGGCCTCGGCGCGGGTCATGGCTGACGGCATTGATCAGCGCGGCCTCGGTATGCACCACGCGCATGCCGCGTCCGCCGCCGCCGCCGGCGGCCTTGATGATCACCGGATAGCCGACGGCGCGGCCGATCTTGACGATTTCCTTCGGGTCGTCGGGCAGGGCGCCATCGGAGCCGGGCACGCAGGGTACGCCGGCTGCCTTCATGGCATTCTTGGCGCTGACCTTGTCGCCCATCAGGCGGATGGTTTCGGGGCGCGGGCCGATGAAGGCAAAGCCGGACTTTTCGACGCGCTCGCCGAAATCGGCATTTTCCGAGAGGAAGCCGTAGCCGGGGTGGATGGCCTCGGCGTCGGTGACTTCCGCCGCGGAAATGATGGCGGGGATGTTGAGGTAGCTCTGACTCGAAGGCGCCGGCCCGATGCAGACCGATTCGTCGGCGAGCTTCACGTATTTCGCCTCGGTGTCGGCCTCCGAATGCACGGCGACCGTGCGCACGCCGAGTTCGCGGCAGGCGCGCAGGATGCGCAGAGCGATCTCCCCGCGATTGGCGATGAGAACCTTGCCGAACATGCTCAGCCGATCACGAACATGGGCTGTCCGTACTCCACCGCCTGGCCGTTTTCAACCTGGATGGCCTTGATCACGCCGGAAATGTCGGCTTCGATCTCGTTCATCAGCTTCATCGCCTCGATGACGCACAGGGTGTCTCCCTGCCTTGACCGTCTGGCCGACTTCGACGAAGGGCGAGGCGTCCGGGCTGCTGGCGCGATAGAAGGTGCCCACCATCGGCGCCTTCATGACGTGGCCCTCGAACTGGGCAGGAACGACCTCCGCGGCAGAAGTCGGCACTGGCGCCACGGCGAGCGGGGCTGGCGCGGCTGCTGCCGCCGGCATGTGGATCGGGCTCGTGGCCGGGGCCGCAGTGAAATGCTTGGCGATGCGGATTTTTTCTTCGCCTTCGCTGATCTCGAGCTCGGAAATTCCGGAATTCTGCACGAGGTCGATCAGGGTCTTGAGCTTTCTCAGGTCCATGGGGACTCCTAAAACGAGGAAACAGCGGCCGTGGCCGCCGTAATTTCAGATGGATCAGGCGGCGCGCAAGCGGGCCAATGCCGCTTCCAGCGCCAGTTCGTAGCCTTGCGCGCCAAGACCGGAGATAACGCCGACGGCGATATCCGAAAAATACGAGTGACGGCGGAAGGTTTCCCGCGCCTGCACATTCGACAGATGGACTTCTATGAACGGTATGGCGACGGCCGCCAATGCATCGCGCAAGGCAACGCTGGTGTGGGTATATCCCGCCGGGTTGATGATGATGAAGCGCACGCCCTGTTCGCGCGCCGACTGCACCCGGTCGATCAGTTCGCCTTCGTGGTTGCTCTGGAAGCTTTCGAGCCGGATGCCGAAGGCACGGGCGCGCGCTTCCATGGCCGCGTGGATCGTGGCAAGCGTGGTGCGGCCGTAAATCTCCGGTTCGCGGGTGCCCAGCAGGTTCAGGTTCGGGCCGTGGAGTACCAGAACAGCGTCGTTCGACCCTTGGCCGGTATTTGCTTTAGTGCGTGTTTGCTTCGTCATGGGTGCAAGTTTGCCGCAAATGGCAGCACTTTGTCCAGCTACCGTGAAATCAGTTCTGTCAGTTGCCGTTCCAGTTCAGGCTCTGACAGGCGTCCCAGTTTGGTCGCGGACAGCCTGCCTTCGCGGTCAAACACGGCGGTGAAAGGCAATGCCTGGCGGCTGTTGCCCAGCTTGGCACTGTTTTCCATGATGCCGATGTCGCCGATCAGCAAAGGGTAGCTCACAGGGGTTGTTTTCTGGAATTCGATGATCTTGTCAGCAGTATCGATGCTGATGCCTACAAATTGAACGCCTTTGTCGCGATACTTGTCCTGCAGGCGGGAGAATCCCGGCATTTCCTCGCGACAGGGGTGGCACCAGGTCGCCCAGTAGTTGATGATCAGCACCTTGCCGCGCCATTGGGCGAAGCTCTGCATCTGCCCGTTCAGGTCGGCCAGCGCCAGTTCAAAAATCGGCAGTGCCGGGACTGTCGCCGGCGTGGCCGCAGTTTCGGTGCGTTCCCCCAGCATGCCCAGCCGGTAACCGGCCACTGCGGCAAGCAGGGCAACGCCGCCGATCAACCACCAAAGAACGGATCGCTTCATTTCGGGGTTTCGCGCAGTAGTTCGATGACCGCCTCGGCGCGGATCCGCTGGCGACTGCGCCCGCCGTGGGGGTTTTTGGGCTGTTGCCGCTCCGCTACGGGAGGGTAAACCGAGATCAGTACCGGAAAATCATTCCAGTCCAGGCGCAGTTGCGCCTCAACGCCTATTCGCCGGTTATCCAGCGTATCGTAGGAGATGCCGTGAGATAGCAGTGCGATCTCTACATCTTTGCTGCTGTCCGCGTACAGATCGATCTCCACGGCGGAATAGCGCCCGGCGGTTCCGTCCAGCGCCCCGCCGGTGAGGTAGGGATGAAATTCGGTCAGGAGTTGCATGACTTCAAGAGCGGTCGTACGCAGGTCATGGACGCGCTCGCGCTGCTCGTCTTCCTGGTAGAGCGACTGCCAGACGCGCAGTTCCGCCTCGACCTCCTCGTTGGTCGGCAGCGCTTCCCCTTCCGCGGCACCCAGGCTGCGCGCCGCCTTGCGTTTCGCTGCGCCGTAATCACCGATGCCTTCTTCCGCCATGAGGCGTGCCGCCGCGCCGGCAATTGTGCGGCGCAGATGGCTGGAGGCTGAAGGGGCAGGCTTGCGGCGCGGCATGATGCGGATTGGCGTAGTCTGGCAATAGCGGCTGGTGGTTGTTTCCCGTGCCTTCAGGGTGGCGGACGGCATCCCCTGGCGGGATAGAATCCGCTGCATTATTTCACGGAACGGCGACATGCATATCCACATCCTCGGCATCTGCGGCACCTTCATGGGCGGCATCGCCCTGCTGGCGCGTGCTGCGGGGCATCGCGTGACCGGCTGCGACGCCAATGTCTATCCGCCGATGAGCACCCAACTTGGAGCACAGGGCATCGACCTGGTGGAAGGTTACGACTCCGGGCAGATCGCGCTGAACCCGGATCTGTTTGTCGTCGGCAACGCCATATCGCGCGGCAATCCGCTGCTGGAATCGATACTCGACCGGAATCTGCCTTATGTTTCCGGACCGCAATGGCTGGCCGGGAACATCCTGCGCGGCCGCTGGGTGCTGGGCGTGGCCGGAACGCACGGCAAGACAACGACAACTTCCCTGCTGGCTTGGATTCTGGAGGAGGCCGGACTGAATCCGTCCTTTCTGGTGGGCGGCGTGCCGCAGGGCTTCGGAGTTTCGGCGCGATTGACCGATTCACCCTTCTTCGTCATCGAGGCCGACGAGTACGACACCGCCTTCTGCGACAAGCGTTCCAAGTTCGTGCACTACCAGCCGCGGACGGCGATCCTGAATAATCTCGAATTTGATCATGCCGACATCTTCGGCGATCTTGCTTCTATCGAGACGCAATTTCATCACTTGGTCAGGACTTTGCCCGGAAACGGCCTGATCGTTGCGAATGCGCAGGAGGAGTCGCTGCGGCGTGTCCTGGCCCGCGGCTGCTGGACTCCTGTCGAATGGTTCGACGGAGCGGATGGCTGGGAGGCCGGTGAGTCCGACGCTGCAGGTGGTTTCGAAGTGAGTCTGACCGGCAAGCCCCAGGGCCGGGTGAATCGCTTCGATCTGGCGGGCGCCCACAACCGCGCCAACGCCGTGGCGGCGCTGGCCGCCGCGAGGCATGCCGGAGTCCCGGTGGCGGTCGGCCTCAAGGCGCTGGAAAGCTTCAGCGGCATCAAGCGGCGACTGGAGACGCGCGGCACCGTGCGCGGGGTCACCGTCCTCGACGATTTTGCCCACCACCCGACGGCGATTCGCGTCACCCTCGAAGGCCTGCGCCAGAAGCTTGGATCCGCCCGTATCCTGGCGGTACTGGAGCCACGTTCCAACACCATGAAACTCGGAGTGATGAACGAGCAATTGCCCGGCAGTCTGGCCGAGGCTGATGCTGTCTTCTGTTATGCCGACAAACTGGGTTGGGATGCGGCGCAGGCCTTGGCACCGCTGGGCGACCGGGCCCGGGTTTTCGCTGATCTGGGCGACCTGGTCGCTGCGGTGGCCGCCGCGGCGCGGAGCGGGGACCAGGTGCTGGTCATGAGCAACGGAGACTTTGGCGGGGTGCATGACAAACTACTGGCGGCGCTGGCAGGCTGATTTGCATAGGCAGGCCGGATTCACTACCCGCCTCGTGCGGGCGGAAAAACAAAGTCACTGCCCTGAGAAAACGGGCCGGCGCGAGGCATGCCGTCTGATTGTGCAATGCACATTGTTTATACCAATAATTTCACATCCAAATTGATCCAGATCAAAAGGACTGTGTTAACCTTCGCCCCTGTTGAGAAACTGGAACGGGGCTCCACGGGCCCTTTTTGGCAGGTATTCGAACACGTCAGAAAGTCGCGCCAACGCTGTGCCGCGTGGCGCGCAACTGGCGCGGAGGGGGAGAGATGGCACGACACTCAAACATGCATGACGACGCGCGTCGTTTGCCGGGGACTATTGCAGGGCTAATGCTGGCGGCATTGCTCGGCGTGTTCAGCAGCGTCGCAAGCGCCGCCTGGGAACTCAATCTGCAGCTGCCCGTTACCGCCCTGGCGCGGCGCGTCTACGATCTGCACACCCTCCTGACCTGGGTAATCTTCATCATATTCGTCGGCGTTTTCGCCGTCGTCACCTGGTCGATCATCTTTCATCGCAAGTCCAAAGGCCACAAGGCGGCCGATTTCCACGACAACACCGCCGTCGAGATCGCCTGGACCATCGTGCCGACGCTGGTCCTCATCGCAATTGCATTCCCGGCCACCTCGGCCCTGGTGGAAATGCGCGACACCTCACAGCCCGACCTGACGATCAAGGCCACCGGATACCAGTGGAAATGGGGCTACGAGTACGTCACCGGCGATGCCGCCGGGGTCAAGTTCATGAGCGTGATGTCCACGCCGCGCGAGCAGATCGAAAACAAGGCGCCCAAGGGCGAGCACTATCTGCTGGAGGTCGATCACCCGCTGGTGGTGCCGGTCGGCAAGAAGGTGCGCATGCTGCTGACGGCCACCGACGTGATTCACAACTGGTCGGTGCCGGCATTTGCGGTCAAGACCGATGCGGTGCCGGGATTCCTGCGCGACACCTGGTTCCGTGCCGAAAAGGAAGGCACCTACCGCGGCCAGTGCTCCGAACTCTGCGGCAAGGATCACGGCTTCATGCCGGTGGTGGTCGAGGTGGTTTCGGCCGAAAAGTACGCGGCCTGGGTCGCGGAACAGAAGAAGGCAATGGCCGCCAGCGCCGACGATCCCGCCAAGGTCTGGAAGCTGGATGAACTGATGGCCCGTGGCGAAAAAGTCTATGCAGCCAATTGTGCCGCCTGTCACCAGCCGAACGGCGCAGGCCTGCCGCCTGCATTCCCGGCGCTGGACGGTTCGAAGATCGCCAAGGGGCCGAAGGGCGCCCACATCGACATCGTCCTCAACGGCAAGCCGGGCACCGCGATGGCGGCCTTCGGCGCCCAGTTGAGCGACACCGACATCGCGGCCGTCGTAGCCTACGAACGCAACGCCTGGACCAACAAGCTCGGCGAAGTGATCCAGCCCGCCGAAGTCAAGGCACTACGCGGCAAGTGATCGCGCCACCGGCCTTCAGGAGAATTTGATTATGCAAGCAACCCAGCACGCCGGCCACGCCGGCAACCACGACAGCCATGGCCACGGTCCGACCGGGATCATGCGCTGGATCACCACGACCAACCACAAGGACATCGGCACGATGTACCTGTGGTTCAGCTTCGCGATGTTCCTGGTCGGCGGCGCGATGTCGCTGGTCATCCGCGCCGAGCTGTCTGACCCCGGGACTGCAATACGTGTCAGCCCGAGTTCTACAACCAGATGCTGACGCTGCATGCGCTGATCATGGTGTTCGGCGCGATCATGCCGGCCTTCGTCGGCTTCGCCAACTGGATGATCCCGCTGATGATCGGCGCCCCCGACATGGCGTTCGCGCGGATGAACAACTGGAGCTTCTGGCTGCTGCCGCCTGCCGCCATCCTGCTCACGGCCTCGCTTTTCGTGCCCGGCGGCGCCGCCGGCACCGGCTGGACCCTGTACCCGCCGCTGTCGGTCCAGATGGGCATGGGCATGGACATGGCCATCTTTGCCGTGCACATCCTCGGCATGTCCTCGATCATGGGATCGATCAACATCATCACCACCATCCTCAACATGCGCACACCGGGCATGGACTTGATGAAAATGCCGCTGTTCTGCTGGACCTGGCTGGTGACGGCCTTCCTGCTGATCGCCTCGATGCCGATCCTGGCCGGTGCGGTGACCATGCTGCTGACCGATCGCCATTTCGGCACCAGTTTCTTCAACGCGGCGGGCGGCGGTGATCCGGTGCTGTTCCAGCACATATTCTGGTTCTTCGGCCACCCCGAGGTGTACATCATCGCCCTGCCGGCCTTCGGCGTGGTTTCCCACGTGATCCCGGCGTTCTCGCGCAAGCGGCTGTTCGGCTACACCTCGATGGTGTATGCGATTGCCGCGATCGGCCTGATTTCATTCTTCGTCTGGGCCCACCACATGTATGTGACCGGCATCCCGCTCACCGGCCAGCTCTACTTCATGTATGCGACGATGCTGATCGCGATACCGACCGGGGTGAAGGTCTTCAACTGGGTCACCACCATGTGGCGCGGCTCCCTGAGTTTCGAGACGCCGATGCTGTTTGCGCTGGGCTTCCTCGTGCTGTTTACCATCGGCGGACTCACGGGCCTGGTGCTGGCAATGACCGCGGTGGACATCCAGTTGCAGGATACCTATTACGTGGTCGCGCACTTCCACTACGTGATGGTCGCCGGCGCGCTGTTCTCCGCCTATGCCGGCCTCTACTACTGGTTGCCGAAATGGACCGGCTACATGTACCACGAAGGCCTCGGCAAACTGCACTTCTGGCTGTCGATGATTTTCTTCAATATCGCCTTCTTCCCGCAGCATTTCCTCGGCCTGGCCGGCATGCCGCGACGGATTCCCGACTATGCGCAGCAGTTCGCCGACTTCAACATGATTTCCTCGCTGGGGTTCCTTCGGCTTCGGTTTCAGCCAGTTGCTGGTCCTGGTGGTCGTCTTCAAGGCGATGAAGGGCGGCGTCAAGGCCGAAGCCAAACCGTGGGACGGCGCCCACGGACTGGAATGGACCGTTCCCTCGCCGGCACCGCACCATACCTTCGAGGATCCGCCCCCCTTTGATCCCGCCGAGGCGCACGGATGAACGGGGACGCCTCGCGCGAGCAGGCCAACCGCCGCATCGCGATCGGCTTGGCGCTGTTCGCTGCCGCGGTGTTCCTCAGCGTCATCATCCGGCAGTGGATGGCCGACGCTTGAGCCCTCACCTTGCCCCGGCCGGAGCGGCTGCTGCGCACCCGCTGCCACGAACCGGCAGCAACCGGCGCATCGTGGTCGGTCTGCTGGCGGTGATTGCCGGCAGCTTGTTGTTCGTCGCCGCGCAGCCGCGCCTGTACAAAGCCTTTTGCGAATGGACCGGCCTCTATGACATTGACCGGGCGCAGCGGGTCGCGGCCTCGGCGCTGCCGGCGCGCCCGGTGACGCTCGAGTTCGATGCCAACAGCCATGACAATGGTCTGCGCTTCCGGCCCGAGACCACCAGCCTTGCGGTCAAGACAGGGGATATCGTGCACGTGACCTATCGGGTCGAAAACACACGCGACACCACCGTGATCGGCCAGGCCGTGCCCAGCTACGGCCCGCAGCACGCGGGCGGCTACGTAAAGAAACTGGACTGTTTCTGCTTCAAGCAGCAGACCTTCGCTCCGCACGAGGTGCGCGAGATGCCCGTGGTCTTCGTCCTCGACAAGACGCTGCCGCAAGACGTGAATACCCTGACGCTGTCCTACACGTTTTTCGAGGTGCCGGCGGGTAGCGTAACGGCATCGGCGGTTTCTCCAGAGGGCCGGAAGTGAGCCATGCCGCCGCCGAATCCGCCGCCGCCCAAGGGCCGACTGTTGCGCACCATCCGCACCGTGGCCTGGGGTCTGTTGGGCGTGCGCGGCCACAAGCTCCACGAGCAGGACGCGCCGTCCCTGTCGCCGCTGCAGATTCTGATCACGGCACTGGTCTTCATGCTGGTATTCGTGCTGACGCTGGTAACCGTGGCGATCAATATCGGCAAGTAGTGACGGGACGCATGAACAAGGTAATTGGGCAATAACGACAAGATGATTTCAAGGAGGTCAAGATGAGTCACCCCGCATCCACAAACCGCTATTTCGTTCCCGACCCTTCGTATTACCCGCTGGTCGGCTCCGTGGCTCTGCTCCTGCTGGCGGGCGGTGCCGTGCTGACGTTCAATTCGATTGCCAACGGCGGGTTGTTGCTGGCGGCCGGGTTTGCCGTCATGGTGTACATGTTGTTCGGCTGGTTTGGCCGCGTCATCGACGAATCCGAGAGCGGCAGTTACAACTCGCAGGTCGATCGCTCATTCCGCTGGGCGATGGCCTGGTTCATTTTTTCGGAAGTCATGTTCTTCGCGGCATTTTTCGGCGCCCTGTTTTATATCCGCGTGCTGTCGGTGCCGGAAATCGCCAGCCCCGATCAGGCGGCGCTCTGGGATGGCTTCAAGGACGTCTGGCCGACGGCCGGACCGGCGGCCAAGGACGCGTTTACGCCGATGCACGCCTGGGGCATTCCGGCAATCAATACCCTGTTGCTGCTGAGTTCGGGTGTCACCGTGACCTGGGCGCACTGGGGATTGATCGCCAACAAGCGGCAGCAACTGATCATCGGCCTGGCCCTGACCGTTGCACTCGGCCTCCTGTTCATCGGTCTGCAGGCCTACGAATACGCCCACGCCTACAGCAGCATGAACCTCAAGATGACCACCGGCGTCTATGGCTCGACCTTCTACATGCTGACCGGCTTTCACGGCTTTCACGTGACGCTCGGCGCGACGATGCTGATCGTGATTCTGCTGCGTTCGATAAAGGGGCATTTCACTCCCGAGCGTCACTTTGCCTTCGAGGCGGTGGCCTGGTACTGGCACTTCGTGGACGTCGTCTGGCTCGGCCTGTTCGTCGTCGTTTATTGGCTGTAAGGTCCGGCACGCGGCGCACCTTGCGTGCGCCGCGAGTTCTTGAATCAGAGGCGTTCGCCTATCCAGCCAAACCGGTAGGCGGCCATCAACAGCAGGAAGAGGAAAAGGGAAAGCCCCACGCGCAAGGTCAGCGCCTTGACTGCCCGGGTCTTGTCCTGGCCCCGGTCGCGATAGACAAATACCAGTGCGCTGCCCAGGCTGGCAACAATGGCGACCAGCATCAGTACGACGAAGATGCGCATGGCTTCCTCCCCTGAAAAATGCTCAGTCTACCGGACTCGCGGCACTCACACGACCCCAACCGGAACATCCCGTTTCCCGATGCCGATTTCTCCCCCCACGCGTGCTTGGCTGCGCCTCCTTTTCGTCATGTTGCTGGTCGCGGTCTGCCTTGCAATGGCGTGGCTGCAGCTCTGGCGCGCCGAAACCCGGGGTGCGACATTCGGGCGCGAGCAGGCGGCGCTTCTCTCGACACCGGTCAGCCTCTCGGCGCAGCAGCGTGAGCGCGAGAAACTGCTCGACCGGGCGGCGATTGCCCGTGGTCGCTGGCTGCCGGCAAAGACCCTGTTTCTCGACAACAAGATCCATCGCAGCCGCCCCGGCTATCATGTGCTCACCCCCTTGCAGTTGTCCGGCAGTGAAGTGGTCGTGCTGGTCAATCGCGGCTGGGTACCCGCGCCGCGCCTTCGATCCGAGCTTCCGGCGGTTCCGACGGCGACGGGCGAGGTCGAGGTTTCCGGGGTGACCCGCAGCTTCGAGACGCGGATCTTCGAGTTGCAGGAAACCCCGCCGCAGGGCGCCGTCTGGCAGCATGTGCGGGAAACGGACTACCGCCGGCACAGCGGCCTTGACGCGTTGCCGGTGCTTCTGTTGCAGACCGGTGCGGAAAATGACGGGCTGATTCGCGACTGGGGTTCCGCGGAGAACCCGGCGATCAAGCATCATGGCTACATGGCGATGTGGCTGGTTTTTGCGGTCATGGCGGCGGCCTATGGATTCTTTGCATGGCGAAAGAAATGACGGAAGACAGGCACACCGGAATCGAAACCGCGATCAACGCCCCTGCGACGTCAGCGGCCGCGCCGCGTGGCCAGTTCAAGGGCCGCTTGATACTGCTGGCCATCGTTGCGATCGGCGTATTGCCGCTTCTGGCCGCCTTGTACTTTCGCTATGTCTCTCCGCCCGAAGTCACGGCGACGGTCGGTCAGCCGCTCGATCCGGTGCGCCTGCCGTTTGAACTCCTGCAGCGTGCCGATGGGGCGCAGCTGGAGCATCCTGAAGTCAGCGGCAAGTGGCTGGTCATTCTGGCTGCGCCGGGCAACTGCGACGAGCGCTGCCGGCATGCGCTCTACCTGACCCGGCAGGCACGCACGGCACAGGGGCGCAACATGGCGCGCATCGATCGCCTTTGGCTGATCACTGATGCCACGGCGCCGGCGGCAGAACTGATGGCGGCGCACCCGGACCTGGTCCTGATCAGGGCGACGGATGGCAAGGTGCTTCAGCTTCTGGGCGGAGGCGAGCGCCGCTACATCAATCTGGTCGACCGGCGAGGCCAGCTGGTTTTCCGCTACGCCGACGATTCCGAGCCGAAGGCCTTCATTCGGGAACTCGGCAAGCTGATCAAGTTCTGATCGCCGCTGTGGCCGACCTCATCCAAACTCCCGTCTGCCGGCTTCGAACGGCGCGCCCATCGGGGATTTCCGGTGCTGCCAGCCACGACATCCGGCGGCCGGCCGCGTGCTAAACTCGCGCCCTCATTCCGACTTCAACCGTTCATTCCTCAAGCGTGAAATCCACCGCCCTTAAACTGCAAACCGGCTCCGACCGACTGCGCCACTATTTCCAGCTGACCAAGCCGCGCGTGGTATCGCTGATCGTGTTCTGCGCGGTGATAGGGATGTTCCTCGCCGTGCCGGGCATGGTGCCCTGGCGCATCCTGGTTGCCGGCACGCTGGGCATCGCCCTGGTCGCCGGTGCGGCGGCGGCGGCGAACTGCCTGATCGAACAGAAGATCGATGCGCTGATGGCGCGTACGCGCGGCCGCCCCCTGCCGCAAGGCGAGGTCAATTCGCTGGAGACCCTGCTGTTCTCGGGCCTGATCGGCGGCACCGGACTGTTCCTGCTCTACGCCTGGGTGAATCCCTTCACCATGTGGCTGACCTTCGCCACCTTCGTCGGCTATGCGGTGATCTACACGATTTTCCTCAAGCCCAATACGTCGCAGAACATCGTCATCGGCGGCGCTTCCGGCGCCATGCCGCCGGTGCTCGGCTGGGCGGCGGTGACCGGCGACGCGCCGGGCGAAGCCTGGCTGTTGTTCCTGATCATTTTCGTGTGGACACCGCCGCATTTCTGGTCGCTGGCGCTGTACCGGACCAAGGAATACGCCGCGGCCGGCCTGCCGATGTTGCCGGTGACCCATGGCGCCGAATACACCCGGCGCCATGTGTTCTTGTACACCGTCGGCCTGACGCTGATCACCCTCGTGCCCTATGTCATCGGGATGTCGGGCTGGTTCTACCTGACGTCCGCCGTGCTGCTCGACACCATTTTCCTCGGCTACGCCTGGCTGATCTGGAAAGACTATTCCGACGCCGTGGCGCGCATCACCTTCCGCTGGTCGATTGTGTATCTCGCGCTGCTGTTCGCCGCGCTGCTGGTCGATCACTACCTGCCGGCCTGGTAAGCGGGCAGCACGCAACAGAAAAAGGGCAGCCGCTTGTCGCGGGCTGCCCTTTTCGTTTTGCGCTGGGCGACGCGGGGACGCTCACGCCGCGAGCTGGCCCTTCATTTTCTGCATGGCCTTGACTTCGATCTGGCGGATCCGCTCCGCCGAAACGCCATACTCGGCCGCCAGTTCATGCAGCGTCGCGGCTTCTTCGCCGTCCGCCACCAGCCAGCGCCGCTGCACGATGGTGCGGCTGCGCTCGTCGAGGCTTGCCAGTGCGGAACTCAGGCCCTCATCCTGCAGGCGGTCGTATTCCTTGCGCTCCAGTATTGCCGAGGGCTCGATGCTGCGATCCGCTGCCAGATAGGCGATCGGCGCGTAGCTGTCCTCGTCGTCGTCGGTCAGCGGTTCCAGCGACACGTCGGCGCCGGTCAGGCGCGTTTCCATTTCGATGACTTCTTCCGGTTTGACGCCGAGCTTCTTCGCCACCGCCGTGACTTCCTCGGCGCCCAGCGTGTTGAAGCCCTGTCGCGAATCCGCATCCTGGGCGAGAGCCGCCTTGATGCTGCGCAGGTTGAAGAACAGCTTGCGCTGGGCCTTGGTCGTGGCGATCTTGACCAGGCGCCAGTTCTTCAGGATGTACTCATGAATCTCGGCCTTGATCCAGTGCATGGCGAAAGACACCAGACGGACACCGCGATCGGGATCGAAGCGCTTGACGGCCTTCATCAGGCCGATGTTGCCTTCCTGAATCAAGTCGGCGTGCGGCAAGCCATAGCCCAGATAGCCGCGCGCAATCGCGATCACCAGGCGCAGGTGGGAGGTCACCAACTGGCGAGCTGCATCCAGATCATCTTCCTCGCGGAAGCGGCGGGCGAGCGACTGCTCTTCAGCCTCGCTCAACATCGGTACGCGATTCGCGGCCGAAATGAACGCCTCGATGCTGCCGCTGGCGGCGAGCATGGGCAAATGGTCAAGAGACACGGTATGGGTCACGGTACAACCTCCTTGAACATAATATTAGCACTCCTTGACTGAGAGTGCTAAGAGCCGGAGAAGTTCCCGATTAATTTTGTCGGGAATTACCGATCCTTCAAGCGGGCCATGGCGTGATCGCCACCGGGCCATGCCACGATGGGCGGCGCATTCTTGCTTTCTGGATCAGGTCGCCCGCAACAAAAGGCGGGGTGGGTCAGCTTCCGGTTTTCGGAGGGGCGCCGGGCGGACGCTTCGACTTTTTGAAAAAGCGCTTTGAAGGTTTGGCTCCCGGTACCGGATCCTGGCGCCTTGCCTGCTCCGGGCGTCGTCCCTGGCCCTGGCCGGAACCCTGACGGCGTCCCGGTTCCTGCTGCGTTCCGGGCGACCCCTGAACCCGGTTGCCCGGCGCCAGACAAATCTCGAGTTCGATGATCTCGTCCCAGATGGCATCTGTGCGCTGATGGTCGGGAATCGCCAGTAACTCGCGCAGGCGGCGTCGCGGATCCGGTGCCTGCGGTTCATTGCGTAGCGGTTCTGCCGGCGGCTGCTCGCCGGGTGCAGGGTCTGCCACGGGCTGCTCGATGGGGTGTTCTTCGTTCATTGCAATATTATCGCCCGAATAATCGGTTACGTTCCAGTGTTGTTGGTCGTGCCGGAGCTGATGTGGGGTTTTTTAGCTACGGCGGCTGCTGTTTTTTTACAAAATCCTCAGTTCTGCCCGAGGTGTTGGCGCAGCGAGATCAACGCCCCCAGCCAGCCGAGGCCGGCGGCAAAGGCCAGCAGCAGGGCCGAATCCCGGGCGTCAAGCGACTGGAGGACGAGCGTGAGGTCATACAGCCGCACCAGTTCGCCGAGGGGCGCACGCAACCAGAGCGCGGCGGCGCCAACCACCAGCCAGGCGACGATGCCGCCGCCCAATCCCAGCAGGAGTCCGTAGTAAAGAAAAGGTCGCCGGATGAAGCTGTCGGTGGCGCCGAGCAGCCGGCTTACCTCGATCTCCGTGCGATGGGTCAGTACCTGCATGCGGATAATGCTGAAGCTGATTGCAATCAGTCCGGCACTGAGGAGTGCGCCGAGCACCAGCACTGCCGTGCGCCCCAGTTTGAGCAGGGCATCGAGCCGGCGTACCCAGGCAGAATCGAGCTGCACATGTTCGACCCTGGGCCACTGGCGGAACTCCACGGCGAGTTGCTCCATCACCTCCGGACGCTCATCCGCGGCGGTCAGCACGAAGGCATCGGGAAACGGGTTTGCCGGAAGGGCTTCGATCACTTCGCGCAGCCCCGGGCTGGTTTTCATGCGCGCCAGGGTTTCTTCCCGCGGCAGAAACTGAATTCGCTTTACGTCGCTGCGCTTCTTCAGGCGGGATTCGATTTCCGCTGCCATCCCGCGGTCGGCACCGGATGCCATGAAGATTGAAATCTGGGGTGCCGCCGAGGTCGTGCCGGCCAGGCTCAGCGCGTTGGCGAGCAGCATCTGGCCACCTGCCGGCAAGGCGAGGGCGACACCGATGGCAAGCAGGTAGAGCAGGCTGTTCAGCGGCGCGGCGCTCAGCCGGCGCATTGCCAGGCGGGCGGCTGCGCGGTGCTGATCCAGCCAGACCATCATGGCAGCAGCTTTCCGTGATCGAGCCGCAAGCGCCGCGCGCCGGGAAACAGCTCGCCGGCATAGGTGGCGATCAGGACCGTGACGCCGACATGATTGAATTCATGGAAGATGCGCGCAACATCGGCCGCGGTGTCCGCATCGAGATGGGCGGTGGGCTCGTCGGCCAGGAGCAGGTTCGGCCGGCCCACCACGGCACGGGCGATCGCCAGGCGCTGCTGCTCGCCGCCCGAGAGCATCACCGGCAGGGCTTTCTCGCGGCTGGCCAGGCCCACCTTGTCCAGCGCGGCGCGCACCCGTTGCGCCGCTTCCTTCGGCGAAAAGCCGGTGATCGACAGGGGCAGCAAGACGTTTTCGAAAACATTCCGGTCAAAGAGCAGCTTCTGGTCCTGGAACACCATGCCGATGCGTCGACGAAAATATGGCAGGGTCGAGCGCGCCAGCCCGCCCACATTCTGGCCGCCGACCAGAACCGCTCCCCCGGTGGACTTTTCAACTGCGGCAATGAGCTTCAGCAGGGTTGATTTTCCCGCGCCGGAATGGCCGCTGACAAGCACCATCTCGCGCTCTGCCACCTCGAAACTGACGTCGGAAAGGGCGTCGAGGCCCGGCGGGTAACGCTTGGAGACGCGGTCGAAACGGATCACTTCTGCCATCCCCCCGCCCCCTTCCCGGGGAAGGGGGTGACTAAGGTTCGCCGGCTATGCCGGCTCCGAATGGTGGATTCCCGGCCTTGGGACGGCCCGGCGGCCGGGGTCACTGACTCGTTCCCAGCAGCGCCTCGACGAACTCGCCGGCGCGAAAGGTCTGCAGGTCGTCGATGCCTTCGCCGACGCCGATGAAACGCACCGGCTTCGGGCACTGGCGTGCGATGGCGGCCAGTACGCCGCCCTTGGCCGTGCCGTCGAGCTTGGTGATGACCAGTCCGGTGACGCCGATCGCCTTGTCGAAAGCCTTGACCTGCTGCACGGCGTTCTGGCCGATGTTGGCGTCGAGCACCAGCAACACCTCATGCGGCGCCGACGCGTCGACCTTCTGTATGACGCGGCGCACCTTGGCAATTTCTTCCATCAGGTGCAGCTGCGTCGGCAGACGGCCCGCGGTATCGGCGAGGACAACATCGATCTTGCGCGCGCGGGCGGCATTGATGGCGTCGAACACCACCGCTGCCGGATCGCCGGATTCCTGGGCGATCACCGTGACCCCGTTGCGCTCGCCCCAGGCTGTCAGTTGTTCGCGCGCCGCGGCGCGGAAGGTGTCGCCGGCGGCCAGCAGCACGCTCTTGCCCTGGCTCTGGAAGTGCTTGGCCAGCTTGCCGATGGAAGTGGTCTTGCCGGCGCCGTTGACCCCGGCGATCATGATCACGAACGGGTTGTTGGCCATGGGCATCAAGGGCTTGCTCAAGCGGCGCGAGCAGGGTTTGCAGGCTTTTCGCCAGCGCAGAGCGCAGTTGGGAGGGGGTTTCCAGCTTGTCGCGCTTGACCGTGGCCTTCAGCTCCGCCAGCAGCCAGTGCGTCGCCTCGACGCCGCAATCCGCCATCAGTAGTGTGGATTCGAGATCTTCGAGCAGCTCATCGTCGATCTTCGCCCGGCTGAAAAGCTCCGTCAGCGGCGTGTTGAGGGTGTCGCGGGTGCGCGACAGGCCGGCCTTGAGGCGTTCGCCCCAGGAGGCGCGCGGCGCCGCCGGGGTCGCGGCAGCCTGTGCGGCGGGGTCGTCCTTCGTTTTCAGGAAACCAAACATGCGGAATGCGGTCGGAGGCTGGAGCCGCGCTAAGATGCGCAGCGCGTGGATTCTAACAGACCCGCTTTCTCACTAACCGAGCAAACATCAAGACCCGCCATGAAATCACTGCTTGCCCCTGTTGTCCTGCTGGCTTTTGCCGTATCACCGACACCGACTTTTGCCAACCCGTTCGAGACGAAACTCGCCAACGGCCTGCGCGTCATCGTCAAGGAAGACCATCGTGCGCCGACCGTGGTGCATATGGTCTGGTACCGCGCCGGCGGCATGGACGAAAAGGACGGTACCTCGGGCGTCGCCCACGTGCTCGAGCACCTGATGTTCAAGGGCACGAAAAACCTCAAGTCGGGCGAATTCAACAAACGCGTGGCCGAAGCCGGCGGTCGTGACAATGCCTTCACCAGCCGCGACTACACCGCCTATTTCCAGATCGTGCCGAAGGCCGCGCTGCCGGAAATGATGAAGCTCGAAGCCGACCGCATGGCCAACCTGAAACTGGAGCCGCAGGAGTTCGCTTCCGAGATCAAGGTGGTCATGGAAGAACGGCGCTTGCGCACCGACGACAATCCGATTTCACAGGTGCACGAAGCGCTGAACTCGACGATGTTCCAGGCGCATCCCTATCGGCGGCCGATCATCGGCTGGATGGACGATCTCGAACACATGACCTGGCAGGATGCGCGCGACTGGTACCGCCAGTGGTACGCGCCGAACAATGCCTATGTCGTCGTCGTCGGCGACGTCGATCATCGCGAGGTGTTCCGCCTGGCGCAGAAATACTACGGCGCACACAAGGTGCAGACCTTGCCCGAACGCAAGCCGCAGAACGAGCCGGAACAGGCCGGCATTCGCCGCGTCAGCGTCAAGGCGCCGGCCAATCTGCCCTATCTCGCCATGGCCTGGAAGGCGCCGAAGCTGCGCGATGTGCACAAGGACCGCGACCCGTATGCGCTGGAGGTGCTGGCAGCGGTGCTCGATGGTCACGACGCCTCGCGCTTCGCCAGGAACCTGGTGCGCGGCAGCCGTGTCGCCCAGTCGGCCGGAGCCGGCTATGACGGCACGCTGCGCGGCGAGGCCAGCTTCACCCTCGACGGCCAGCCGGCGGAAGGCAAGACCATCGCCGACCTGGAAGCGGCTTTGCGCGCCGAGATCAAGCGCATCCAGGACGAAGGCGTCTCGCCCGAAGAACTGGCGCGGGTCAAGATCCAGTCCATCGCGGCGCAGATCTACAAGCGCGATTCGCTGATGGCGCAGGCCATGGAAATCGGCGGCGTCGAAGCGGCCGGGGTGTCCTGGCGTGACATCGACCTTCTGCTGGAAAAGCTGAAAAGCGTGACGGCGGAGGAAGTCCAGGCCGTGGCGAAGAAGTATTTTTCCGACGACACCCTGAGCATTGCCGTGCTTGATCCGCAGCCCGTCGAAAACAGCAAACCGAGAAAGCCCTCCGGGGCAGTGAGGCACTGATGCGTACCCTGATTCTTTTACTGTTCTCGACTTTGAGCTCGACGCTGGCCCTGGCCGGCGTCAAGATCGAGCACTGGACCGCGCCCACCGGGGCCGAGGTGTATTTCATCGAGACCCGGGTGCTGCCCATCCTCGACGTGCAGATCGATTTCGCCGCCGGCGGCGCCTTCGTTGCAGCGGGCAAGGCCGGCGTCGCCGGGCTGACCCGCAGCCTGCTGGAAGCGGGCGCCGGGGACATGGATGAGGAAAAGATTGCCGGACGCCTGGTCGACCTTGGCGCACGCCTGGGCGGCGGTGCCGACAGCGATCGTGCCAGTGTCAGCCTGCGCACGCTTTCCTCAAAAACCGAACGCGAAGGCGCGCTGGACCTGATGCGCACCGTGTTGTCGGCGCCGACTTTTCCGCAAGCAGTGCTGGAGCGCGAAAAGGGCCGCACCATTGCCAGCATCCGCGAAGCCGAAACGCGGCCCGACGCGATTGCCGGCAAGCGTTTCGCCGCGGCCATCTATCCCGGCCATCCTTACGGCGTCAGCCCGACCGTGGACAGCGTCGGCGCCATCACGCGCGAGGACCTCGTCGCCTTCCATCGCCGGCACTATGGGGCGAAAGGCGCCGTCGTTTCGATCATCGGTGATGTCTCCCGCGCCGAGGCCGAGGCGATAGTCCTGCGCCTGACCGAAGCGCTGCCGCCCGGCGGTGCCGGGCTGGTGCCGCCGCCGGTGAAGAAGCCGCAGCGGGAGACGATCAAGGTGCCGCACCCTGCCGCGCAGAGCCATGTGCATGTCGGCCTGCCCGCGATCAGGCGCAGCGACCCCGACTATTTTCCGCTGCTGGTGGGCAACTACACTCTCGGCGGCGGCGGCTTCGTTTCGCGCCTGATGAAGGAAGTCCGCGAAAAGCGCGGCTATGCCTATAGCGTGCATTCCTACTTTGCTCCGCGCAAACTCGAAGGCCCGTTCGAGATCGGCTTGCAGACCAAGCGCGAGCAGGTCGGCGATGCGCTCAAGGTTGTCGATCAGGTGTTGACGGAATACATCGCCAAAGGCCCGACGCCGCAGGAACTGGCAGCGGCGAAGAAGAACATGGTCGATGGACTGGCGCTGCGCATGGACAGCAACGCCAAGCTGCTCGGCTACCTGTCGGCAATCGGCTTCTATGGCCTGCCGCTGACCTACCTCGACGATTTCCCGGCGAAGGTCAAAGCCGTCACCGTCGAGCAGGTCAAGGCCGCCTTTGCCCGCCATGTGAAGGCCGAGAACCTCGTGACCGTGGTCGTTGCGGCGGACTGACGCCGGGTCGGGGCCATGAGCGCCGCCCGCAGGGCCGCCCCAAGGGCGGCGCCGCCAAGTTACGGAGCTGCGCAGCAGCGAACCGCCGTCACCCCCTGCCTCGGGGCGAAGGCAGGGTTTCGCGGAGTACTGCTCCGCGCTGCCGTAGCCGGCCGGCTATGCAGAGCCGGCAGTGGGGTCGGGGTTGGGGGGAGGGTAGTCCATTGAGCCGCATCCGCATCACCGGCGGCGAATGGTGCAGCCGCCTGATCCAGGTGGCCGACGCGCCCGGGCTGCGGCCGACGCCGGACCGGGTGCGCGAGACCCTGTTCAACTGGCTGGGGCAGGAACTCGACGGGCTTGCCTGTCTTGACCTTTTTGCCGGCAGCGGAATCCTGGGCTTTGAAGCCGCCTCACGCGGTGCCGATTACGTCGCCCTGGTGGAACATTCACGGCCGGCATTCGCGGCCTTGAAAAAACATGCCGACGGCTTCGCCTGTCCGCGACTGGAACTGTTTTGCTGCGATGCGCTAAAATTCGCTCCCCCATCCGGTCGGCGCTTCGATGTGCTGTTTCTTGATCCACCCTATGGGCAGGGTTGGCTGGGCCGGGTAGAGTCCCGGCTGGAGCAACTGGCCGCGCCGGACGCGAGGTTGTACGCGGAGGCCGAGATGCCGCTGGAAAAATTGGGTCGCTGGACGGTGACGAAGCAGGGACGGGCCGGCCAGGTTTTCTTTCACCTGCTGGAGCAGGCATGAGCCCCGCACGGCCGCCCGAAGGGGCTCCAGCCAATGCACGGAGCTGCGCAGCGGCGAACCGTTGTCACCCCCTCCCGTGGGGAGGGGGCTGGGAGGAGGGTAGTTAGTGAGCAAGAGCGTTGCGGTTTACCCGGGGACCTTCGACCCCCTGACCAGCGGTCACGAGGATCTCGTGAAACGCGCATCGAGCCTGTTCGAGCGCGTCATCATCGGTGTGGCCGAGAGTCGCACCAAGCGCCCCATGTTTTCGCTGGCTGAGCGGGTGGAGATCGCCCGCGAGGTGCTGACCGGTTATCCCAACATCGAGATCCATGGCTTCGATTGCCTGCTGATGGATTTCATGCGCCAGCATGGCGCCAGCGTGATCATGCGCGGCCTGCGCGCCGTGTCCGATTTCGAATACGAATTCCAGATGGCGGGAATGAACCGCAACCTCTATCCCGATGTCGAAACCGTATTTCTGACCCCGTCCGACCAATACATGTTCGTCTCGGCGACGATGGTGCGCGAAATCGCTTCGCTCGGCGGAGATGTCTCGAAATTTGTTCCGCAGCAAGTGCAGCAGCGATTGGCCACCAAGTTTCGCCAAGGCAACTGAAGTCCCAGAGATACTCCAAAGGAAAAAACCATGTCCCTGATGATCACCGACGAATGCATCAACTGCGACGTATGCGAACCCGAGTGCCCGAACAACGCGATCTCGCAAGGCGATGACATCTACATCATCGATCCCAACAAGTGCACCGAATGTGTCGGCCACTTCGATACGCCGCAGTGCCGCGAGGTCTGCCCGGTGGATTGCATTCCGGACGATCCGAATCATGCGGAATCGAAAGATCAGCTGATGGCGAAGTTCCTCGCGCTGACGGCGAAATAAGCAGAGTTACTTCTGGCAGCCGGCGCAGAAGAATGTGGCGCGCTGCCCCTGGCGCAGTTCCCTGATCGGGCGGCCGCAGACGCGGCAGGGTTCGCCGCTGCGTCCATAGACAAAATACTGCTGCTGGAAATAGCCCGAGCTGCCGTCTGAATGGATGAAGTCGCGCAGGCTGCTGCCGCCGGCGTCGATGGCGGCCGCCAAAGTGGCCTTGATCACCGGCACCAGGCGCTCCAGGCGCTTGAGGGAAATCCTGCCGGCGGGGGTGCGCGGATCGATGCCGGCGCGGAACAGGCTTTCCGAGGCGTAGATGTTGCCGATGCCGACGACGCGATGGCTGTCCATCAGCGTCGGCTTGATTGCCGCCGAGAGTCCCGCCAACTCCTGCTTGAGCCACCCGGCATTGAATTCATCCGTCAGCGGCTCGATGCCGAGTACCGCCAGCAGCGGATGAACCGGCGCATCGCGCCCGAGCCAGAGAATCGCGCCGAAACGCCGCGGGTCGCGCAGGCGCAAGGCCACTTTTCTGCGTTCGATGCCGAATACCAGGTCGAAATGATCATGCTTTTCGGCGGGCAGGCCGGCCGGTACCAGCCGCAAGCTGCCCGACATGCCGAGGTGGATCAGCAACTGACCGCAACCGAAGTCCAGCAAGAGGTATTTTCCGCGACGGCTCACCGCCGCAAGGCGTTGCCCGCCGATTTTTTGTTCCAGGTTTTCCGGCAGGGGATAGCGCAGCGCCGGCGTCCGGGCAATCACCGCGAAGACCCTGTTGCCGGTCAGGGTGGGGGCAATTCCGCGGCACGTGACTTCGACCTCGGGCAGTTCAGGCATGCATGGATCCGCACGAAACAGCTGGTGAAACTGCTAACATCGCCGCATTGTATTTGGTTTCGCCGAGGTGCCGTGCCAATGAACATCCGCTCCCCAGTCCTTGCGCTGCTGCTCACCCTGGCGGGCGCATGCGCGTGGGCGCAGACGCCGGCAGCGCCGGCAGCGCCTGCGGCACCTGCGGCACCTGCCGCCGAACCAGCCGCCAAGTCGCCGGCGTCGGGTACAGCGGATGACAGGCTGCCGAAGCAGGAGCTCACCGGCCAGATGCTCTACCAGTTCCTGCTGGGCGAGATTGCTGCCCAGCGCGGCCAGTACCCGCTTGCCGCGAGCGCGCTGCTCGATCTGGCAAAGACCACGCGCGATCCGCGCATCATGCGCCGTGCGGCAGAGGTTGCCTATCATTCGCGTCAGTACGAGGCCGCGCTCGACGCAGTCCGGCTTTGGCTGAGCATCGAGCCGGAGTCCCAGCCGGCGAAGCAGATGCAATCGACGCTGCTGCTCGCCAGCGGCCGCATCGACGAACTGGCCGCCAGCCTGGCCCGTGATCTGGCGCTGGCGGCGCCAAATGTTGGCGAAGCGCTGCTGCGGATGGCGCGCGCCTTCACCCGCTATCCGGATAAACAGGCGATACATCGCCTGTTCAGCCAGCTGACCCAGCCTTATCCCGGGCTTGCCGAAGCGCGCTTTGTGCGGGCACAGGCGGAGCTCGGCATAGGCGACACCGTCCGCGCCCGCAGCGAGATCGACCAGGCGCTGGCTTTGCGTCCGGACTGGGACCTGGCGGCGTTGTTCAAGGCGGAACTCCTGCCCAAGGGAGCAGCGCAGATCGATTTCCTCAAAGACTGGCTGGCGGCCAATCCGGGCGCCCAGGATGTCCGCCTGACCTATGCCCGCAGCCTGATCAGCGAAAAGCGTTATGAAGATGCCCGCGTCGAGTTCCGTCGTCTGCTGGCCGCCAATCCGGACAGCCCCGAGATGCTTTACGCCGTCGGGATACTTTCGCTGCAGGTCAACGATTCCAGCGAAGCCGAACAGCAGCTCAAGCGCTTTGTCGCGCTCGGACGCGGCGATGTGAATCCGGCGCGTTTTTACCTGGGGCAGATCGCCGAGCAGGCCAAGCGCCTCGACGAAGCCGTCGGCTGGTATGACCAGGTTGCGGCCGGCGAACATGCGATCCAGGCGAGAGTGCGGGCCGCCCTGGTCCTGGTGCGCCAGAACAAGCTCGATGAGGCGCGCGAGAGGTTGGCGGCGGCGCGTACCGGGGAACCTGAGGACCTGCGCCTGGTGGTGGCCGAGGCCCAGTTGCTGCGCGATGCCGGGCGGCATGTCGATGCCTATGCCTTCCTCACCAGGATGCTGGAAGTACGGCCGGATGACCCCGAGCTGCTTTACGAGGCGGCGCTGGCGGCGGAGAAACTCGGCTATCTGGATGTCATGGAACGCCATTTGAGGCGAGTGATTGCCCTCAAGCCGGATTCGGCACAGGGCTACAACGCGCTCGGCTACTCCTTTGCCGATCGCAACATGCGTCTTGAAGAGGCGGCACAGCTCATCGACAAGGCAGTGATGCTGAAGCCGGATGATGCGGCGATTCTCGACAGCAAGGGCTGGCTGCTGTTCCGCCAGGGCAAACTGGCGGCGGCGGTGGAGATGCTGCGGACGGCGTTTGCAAAGATGCCGGATGGCGAAATCGCCGCCCATCTCGGCGAGGTCCTCTGGGCTCTGGACCGGCGCGACGAGGCCTTGGCGGTTTGGCGCGAAGCTGCCAAGGCGCACTCGACCAATGAAGTGCTGAAGGCGACGATCAAGCGATTTGTACCTTGAAAGCCTGGCTGGTTTGCGTAACCGTCCTGTTAGCAGGGGCCTGCGCCGAACTCCCGCAGCAGTCCGCAGCCCCGCTGGTTCTCGGTCCGCCCTTGCAGCGCTTTACTGCCGAGGGGCGCATTTCGCTGCGCCAGGGCGATCGCCGTGATCATTTGCGCTTCAGCTGGGAACACGCTCCGGGAGGTGATGTCGTGCTGCTCATGTCGCCGCTGGGGCAGGGCATGGCCGAGTTGACGCGCGATGCGTCCGGCGTGCGACTGGTGCAGCCGAATCAGGTGACCATCAGCGCCGATACCCTGCCGCAACTGGCGCAGCGCGCATTCGGCGCGCCGTTGCCGCTGGACGCCATTGCCGAATGGCTGCGCGGCGCACAGCCCGCCCTGAGCGGCGAAATCGACGGCTGGCGCGTGGTGATCAGCGATACCGCGGCGTTCCGCCAGCGCCGACTTTTGCGGGTCATGGAAGCCCGCCGCGACGATGTCGAATTCAAGCTCGTCGTCGATGAATGGGATGCACCGGAATGAATCTAACAAACCCGGTTGAACCACAGAGACACAGAGATCACAGAGGAAAAACACGTGCTTGCCGTGTTTCCGGTGCCGGCTTGTCGGGCAATTGTTACCGGATCGACAGCCCATTGATTACACGACTTTCTCTGTGCCTCTGTGTCTCTGTGGTGAGGGATTCGGGTTGAACAACTGGGATCGTGACTGGCCGGCGCCGGCGAAGATCAACCTGTTTCTGCATGTCGTCGGACGCAGGGCCGACGGCTATCATTTGCTGCAAACCCTGTTCCGTTTCCTCGATTTCGCCGACACGATCCGCTGCGAGCCGCGCAGCGACGGCCGCATCCTGCTGGCAAACCCGCTGCCCGGCGTGCCGCCAGCGGCGGATCTCACCGTCCGCGCGGCCGAGGCGCTGCGTGCGGTGACCGGCGTCACTGCGGGAGTGACTCTGCATGTCGAGAAGCGCCTGCCCATGGGCGGCGGCCTGGGCGGCGGCAGTTCGGATGCGGCGACGACCCTGATGGCCTTGAATCGCCTCTGGCAAACCGGCCTCGACTCGCTGCAGTTGCAGCGGGCCGGACTCGCACTGGGTGCGGATGTACCTGTCTTCATTCACGGCCATACAACCTTTGCCGAGGGAGTGGGCGAACACTTCACCGACCTCAGCCTGCCTCCGGCCTGGTATCTGGTCCTGGTGCCGGGGGTGGCAGTGCCGACGCAGGAAATCTTTCGCTCTGCCGGGTTGCGCCGCGATACGCCGATGCCATTGCCGCCGCCGACTGGCGTCCGGGTTTCGGCCGCAACGACCTCGAAGCCGTGGCCTGCGAACTCTATCCCGAGGTGGCCCGCCACCTGGAATGGTTGCGGCAATGCGGCGATGCGCGCATGAGCGGTTCCGGTGCCTGCTGTTTCGTCGAGTTTGCCACCGAGACGGCGGCGAGAACGGCATTGGCTGCATTGCCGGCCGACATGCGGGGCTTTGTGGCCGCCGGAATGGACCGCCATCCGCTGGTCCTGAGAGGCTGTGAATAAATCTACTGCGCGCGCCGGATCGGGGCTTGGGCGGTGCTCTTCCACGGCCCGGTTTGCACACCGGGCCGGCTGCGGCGGCGCAAAGCATGCTTTGCGAAACCCCGCCTCGCCCTCACATATAACGACATATGTTCCGGTAGCTGCGCTCCGGCCGCACCCCGCTGCGGCCCGCTCGCTACGGTTTCTTCACAGCCTCTGATTTGACAGCAGGCCCGAAAACCCCGAAAATGCGCGTCCTTTCGACCTCCGCTCTCAAGGCGGAGACACGATGTTGGGGAGTCGCCAAGTTGGTTAAGGCACTGGATTTTGATTCCAGCATGCGAAGGTTCGAATCCTTCCTCCCCAGCCAACTTATTCACAGAAATGGTGCAGGCGGCAGCGGTTTCGACGAATTCGCCTGCCTGCTTCAACTGAGCTGACCGACATGGCCTACGACAGCCTGATGGTGTTTACCGGGAATGCCAACCGCAAGTTGGCGGCCGATGTCGTCAAACGCCTGAACATTTCGCTCGGTCGCGCCGAGGTCGGGCGCTTTTCCGACGGCGAGATCAGCTGCGAGATCCTCGAGCATGTGCGCGGCCACGATGTTTTCGTATTGCAGTCGACCTGCTATCCGACCAACGACAACCTGATGGAACTGATGGTCATGGTGGACGCGCTGAAGCGTGCGTCCGCTGGACGCATCACCGCCGCCATCCCGTATTTCGGCTATGCCCGCCAGGACCGGCGGACGCGCTCGGCGCGCGTTGCGATCACCGCCAAGGTGGTCGCCAACATGCTGCAGACCGTCGGCGTGCAGCGCGTGCTGACGGTCGACCTGCACGCCGACCAGATCCAGGGCTTCTTCGACATCCCGGTCGACAACGTGTATGCCGCGCCGATCCTGCTCGGCGACATCTGGAAGCAGCGCCACGAGAACCTGCTGGTGGTCTCGCCCGACGTCGGCGGCGTGGTGCGCGCCCGTGCCCTGGCCAAGCGCCTGGAGTCGGATCTGGCGATCATCGACAAGCGGCGGCCGAAGGCCAACGTCTCGGAAGTCATGAACATCATCGGCGAAGTCGAAGGCCGCACCTGCGTCATCATGGACGACATGGTCGATACCGCCGGCACCTTGTGCAAGGCGGCGCAGGCGCTCAAGGAAAACGGTGCCAAGCGGGTGCTGGCCTACTGTACCCATCCGGTGCTGTCGGGCAACGCCGTGTCGCGGATACTCGGAGTCCGAGCTCGACGAACTGGTCGTCACCGACACCATTCCGCTGTCTGACGAAGCCCGTGCCTGCCCGCGCATCCGGCAGATATCGATTGCCGAGTTGATGGCCGAGACCATGTTGCGCATCAGCAACGAGTCGTCCGTCTCGTCCCTGTTCATGGATTGATTTTTTGGTTTCGGCCGCTGCGCTCAACGTCGATAAATGCCAACGTTAGCCTTCACTGAAACAGGGTGTTTTAGTTTCGGCATAACGCCGGTAAAACTGGCGTTAGCCTTCACTGAAACTTCGTTTTCACCCCCTTGCCTGGTCGCGGGCGAGGGATTTTTCAAGCAGCACTTAACGGAGTAAATCATGCAACTAGAATTCAACGCAAACAAGCGCGATGGACAGGGCACCGGAGCGAGCCGCCGCCTGCGTCGCACCGGCCGGGTTCCCGGCATTCTGTACGGCGGTACGGCCAAGCCGCAGCAGATCGACATCGACCACAACGAGCTGTTCCAGCTCCTGCGCAAGGAGGCTTTCTATTCCTCCGTGCTCAACGTCAATCTCGACGGCAAGAAGGAAATGTGCCTGCTGCGCGACGTGCAGCGCCATCCCTACCGGCCGGTGATCCTGCACGCCGATTTCCAGCGCGTCGATGCCACCCACAAGCTGCACCAGAAGGTGCCGCTGCACTTCGTCAATGCGGAAATCTCCCCGGGAGTGAAGCTCTCCGGCGGCATGGTGCAGCACGTCATGTCCGATCTCGACGTGCGCTGTCTGGCGAAGGATCTGCCGGCCTTCATCGAAGTCGACCTGAAGGACATGGCGACCGGCCATTCGCTGCACGTTTCGCACATCAAGCTGCCGGCCGGTGTCGAAGCCGTGCTGCACAAGGGTGAAGACCCGGTGGTGGCCACCGTCATCGTCCGCGGCGGCAAGGCCGAAGAGGAGGTCGTCGAGGCCGAAGCGGCGCCTGTCGTGGCCGCTCCCTTGGAAAAGAAGGCCGAGAAGAAGTCCGAGAAGACCGACAAGAGATAAGCGCTTGCAGGCACCTTTGCGCTTGATAGTCGGCCTCGGCAACCCCGGGGCCGAATACGCTGAAACCCGGCACAACGCCGGGTTTTGGCTTTGTGAGCGCCTGGCACGCGAACTCGGTGTCAATCCCGGTCGCGAATCGCGCTTTCACGGCCTGGCCGGGTTGGCGCGCGCAGAGAATCTGTGGTTCCTGCTGCCGCAGACCTTCATGAACCGTTGCGGCCAGTCGGTGCGCGCGCTGACCCAGTTCTACCGCATCGAACCGGCCGAAATGCTGGTCCTGCACGACGAACTGGATTTGCCGCCGGGACAGATGCGGCTCAAGTTCGGCGGCGGCCTGGGCGGGCACAACGGCCTCAAGGACATCACTGCGCACCTGGGCACGCAGGACTATTGGCGCTTGCGCATCGGCATCGGCCACCCCGGCGACAAGAACGAAGTCGTCGACTACGTGCTGAAGCCGCCGCGCAAGGAAGAGCGCGGCGAGATCGATGCGGCGCTGGACCGTGCGCTGCTCGCCTGGCCAACGCTTGCGCGCGGTGATTTCGGCGCCGCCACCCAAAAGATGAATTCCAGGCCGCCTGCGGCAACGAAAGAAAACCCATGAGCCTCAAATGCGGCATCGTCGGCCTGCCCAATGTCGGCAAGTCCACCCTTTTCAACGCGCTGACCAAGTCGGGCATCGCGGCGGAGAATTACCCCTTCTGCACCATCGAGCCCAACGTCGGCATCGTCGAGGTACCCGATGCCCGGCTGGCGGCGCTGTCCGCCATCGTCAAGCCGCAGAAAATCCAGCCGGCCATCGTCGAATTCGTCGACATCGCCGGCCTCGTCGCCGGGGCGAGCAAGGGCGAGGGCCTGGGCAACCAGTTCCTCGCCAACATCCGCGAAACCGATGCCGTGGTGCACGTGGTGCGCTGCTTTTCCGACGACAACGTGGTGCATGTCGCCGGCAAGATCGATCCCCTGCACGACATCGAGGTGATCGATACCGAACTGGCCCTGGCCGACATGGCCACCGCGGAAAAGGCCCTGAACCGCTACAAGAAGCCCGCCAGCGCCGGTGACAAGGACGCAAAAATACTCTGCGCCGTGCTCGAAAAGTGCCTGGCCCAGCTGAACCTGGCCAAGCCGGTGCGGGCGCTGGACCTGTCGAAGGAGGAATGGGCCAGCCTCAAGCCCTTCTGCCTGATCACCGCCAAGCCGGTGCTGTATGTCGCCAACGTCAAGGAAGACGGCTTCGGGAACAATCCCTATCTGGATGCCGTCGTGGCCCATGCTGCGGCCGAAAAAGCCGAAGCGGTCGCCGTCTGCGCCGCCATCGAAGCCGAAATCGCCGACCTCGAAGACGACGAAAAGCAGATGTTCCTGACCGACATGGGACTGGATGAGCCGGGCCTCAACCGCCTGATCCGCGCCGGCTACCATCTGCTCGGCCTGCAGACCTATTTCACCGCCGGGGTCAAGGAAGTCCGCGCCTGGACCATCCATGTCGGCGATACCGCGCCCAAGGCCGCCGGCGTGATCCATACCGATTTCGAGAAGGGCTTCATCCGCGCCCAGACCATCGCCTTCGACGACTTCATCGCCTACAAGGGCGAAGCCGGCGCCAAGGAAGCCGGCCGGATGCGGGCGGAAGGCAAGGAGTACGTCGTCAAGGATGGCGACGTCCTCAATTTCCTCTTCAACGTCTGATCAAGTCGTCATCCCGGCGCAGGCCGGGATCCAGTGGTGAAAAAGTCATGTCTCCGGCCGCGCCGGAGAGGGTATCCCTTGCGGACGGCGTTCACGGAGCGGTGATTCAAGGCTCTGCCCCGGGCCGGGTCGCGTTGTCGTGATCGTTTCGCGTTGGCGACGCGCGGGGTAACGTCGGCGATCAATTGGGGCCAAAGGTGTCGCGGATGGCGCCGCGCGCTGCCGGCAACCCTGGACTCAACCGGATTTCTTGCCGGCTCAGCTGCCGGCTGCCTGTCCGGCGATTTCGGCGCGCACCGTGTCCATGTCAAGCGCCATCGCCTGTGCGATCAACTGCTCGAAGGCGGCGGCCGGCAAGGCGCCCGCCTCCGAATAAATGATGATCTGGTCGCGAAACATCATCAGGGTCGGGATCGAGCGGATGTTGAAGGCGGCGGCGATTTCCTGCTGCTCTTCGGTATTCACCTTGGCGAAGACGATGTCGCTGCGCTTCTCCGCGGCGGCCTCGAAGGTCGGCGCAAAGCCGCGGCAGGGCGCGCACCAGGGCGCCCAGAAATCGATGATCAGATTGGCGTTGTCGTTGATCGCCTGTTGGAAATTTCCGGCATTGAGTTCCAGCGTGGCCATGGGCGGCTCCGAGATTGAAATGAAGCGAATCCTACCGTTTTGCCGCGCGTCGTGCTATCACTGTGCCCGATGAATACCCTGGCTCCTGTTTATCGCGGTCGCTTCGCGCCTTCGCCCACCGGACCCCTGCATTTCGGTTCGCTGGTGGCGGCTGCCGGCTCGTTTCTGGAGGCCAGGACGCGGGGCGGCGAATGGCTGTTGCGCATGGAAGATGTTGACACACCGCGTTGTTCCAGAGCGGCCGCCGACGAGATCCTGCGCACGCTGGAGGCGTGCGGCCTTGCCTGGGATGGCGAGGTGGTCTGGCAGAGTCGCCGCAGCGACCTGTATGCCGCGGCGCTGGAGCGGCTGAAGGCGGCGGGCCGCGTATTTGCCTGTGCCTGTACGCGCCGCGAACTGGCGGATTCCGCCATTGCGCCCGATGGTGCCGCGATTTATCCGGGCACCTGCCGGCAGGGTCTTGCCGCGGATCGGCCGGCGCGCGCCTGGCGCCTGCGGGTGGGGAATGCCTGCGTCAGCTTTGACGACGCGATACAGAGCCGCATCGTCAGCGATCTCGCCGGCGAGGCGGGCGACTTCATCCTGTTGCGCGCCGACGGATTGTTCGCCTATCAGCTCGCGGTGGTGGTCGACGACGCCGCGACCGGCATTACCCATGTCGTGCGCGGCGCCGACCTGCTGGCCTCGACCGCGCGCCAGATATTCCTGCAGCAGTGTCTCGGGCTGCCGACGCCGTGCTACGTGCACCTGCCGGTGGCGGTCAATGCCGCCGGAGAAAAGCTGTCGAAGCAGACGCGCGCGGCGGCGGTTGATGCTGCCCGGCCTGGTCCTGCGCTGTTCGCGGCGCTGGAGTTCCTCGGTCAGCGGCCGCCGCCGGAATTGTCCGGCGCTGGCGCGACCGAACTGTGGGCTTGGGCCATGAGTCACTGGCGGCTCGATCGGGTGCCGCGTGGGCCCGTATGCCCGGCAGCGACCGGTGGGATAATCGCGCCATAAACGGGGAGCAGCCATGATCGTCGATGATGTTGCCGGCCTGCGCCGGGTGTTGCAGGGCAACCGCGTAATCGCGGTGGTCGGGCTGTCGCCGAACTGGAACCGGCCGAGTTATTTTGCCGCCAAATACATGCTGGAACATGGCTATACCGTGATTCCGGTGAACCCCGGAGCGACGGAAATCCTCGGCCGGAAATGCTATCCGGATCTTGCCGCGATTCCGCTCAGGGTGGATATGGTCGACGTGTTTCGCAAGGCGCAGGATGCCGGGCCGATTGCCGCGGAGGCGATACGCATCGGCGCCAGATGCCTCTGGCTGCAACTCGGCGTGATCAACCGCGAAGCGGCCGACTCCGCCGCCGCTGCCGGCTTGGACGTGGTGATGGACCGCTGTGTCAAGATCGAATACGCGCGGCTGTTCGGCGGGCTCAACTATGCCGGCGTGAATACGCAGGTGATTTCCGCCAAGCGCCCGCCCTGTCCGCCGCTGATGGCGTAGTCGATCAGCGTCCCTTGGCGCTACCCCACAACACTTTGTGCAGTTGCAGCTGGAAGCGCAGCGGCAGGCGGTCGTCGAGGATCCATTGCGCCAGTTGCGCCGGATCGAGCTGTCCCTGCACGGGCGAGAACAGCACCGGGCAGCGCCCGAAAAGTCGGCGCTGGCGACACGCCGAAACAGCCCAGTCGTAGTCCTCGCGCGAGGCGAGAACGAATTTCAGTTCGTCGTCAGCGGTGAGCAGGTCGAGATTTTCCCAGCGGTTCTTTTCATGTTCGCCGGAACCGGGTGCCTTGAGGTCGACGATGCGCGCGACGCGCGGATCGACGCCGCCGATGTCCAGCGCGCCGCTGGTTTCCAGGGATACCGAGTACCCGGCGTCGCACAGCGCGTCGAGCAGCGGCAGGCAGGCTTTTTGCGCCAGCGGCTCGCCGCCGGTGACGCAGACCGTGTCGCAATCGAATGCTGCGACGCGCTGCAGGACGTCGTCAATTGCCAGCGCTTCGCCGCCGCTGAAGGCGTAGGCGGTATCGCACCAGACGCAGCGCAAGGGGCAACCGGTGAGCCTCACGAATACCGTGGGCAGGCCGACGCGGCTGGATTCGCCCTGGATGGAGTGGAAGATTTCGGTGACGCGCAGCGTGGCTGCCGACCCGGTGCGCAGCGCGCTGTCGGCGGCGGCGGACACTATTTCTTCTTCAGCTTGAGCTTGGCCTTCTTGCCCGGATCGCTGTTCGGGTATTTTTCGGCCAGAAGTTCCAGTGTGGCCCTGGCGTTCTTCCAGTCCTTGAGCGCTTCGAGGTTCGCGACGCGGCTTTGCAGTGCCGCCGGAGCGCGTTCGTCATTGGGCCAGCCGGCGGCAAACTTGCCGAACAGTTCGGCGGCGACGGCGTGATCCCTGGCCTGGTCATGGGCGTAGGCGCCCCAGTAGTGGGCCGAGGCGATCAGGCTGCTGTTGGGATAAGTCTTGATGAAGGCAAGGAAGGATGCGCCCGCCTCCTTGAACTTGGAGGCCTTGAGCCCGGCCAGCGCCGCTTCGTAGTCGCGCGTTTCCTGCGCGGGATCGGCCTTCGGTGCCGCGATCGGAGTTTCGGGCTTGGCTTCGACCGGGGGCGCTTCCAGCTTGCGCAAGCGGCCGTCGAGGTCGACATAGAAGTCTTTCTGGCGTTTCTGTGCCGCGTCGAGTTCGTAGGTGAGGACTTCGATCTGGCCGCGCAGTTTGGCGATGTCGGCCTTGATCGCCTCGGCCTGGTTGGCGAAGTCGACCTGGTTGCGGTTGATGGTATCGACGCGCCTGGCAAGCTCCGCAAACTCGCCCTTCAGCACCTCGATGCGCTTGCGGGCCTCGTCATCGTCGAACATGCCGGCCCGGGCGGGCGAGGCCAGTGCCGCAGTCAGCAGCAGCGCAGGCAGCAGCGCCCGCAGCCAGTTATGCGGCTTCAAAACTCACCCGAGTAGAGCATGTCGCCGCGGCGGTTCTTGCCCCAGCACTCTTCGCTGGATTCGGTGCAGGCCGGCTTTTCCTCGCCGAGACTGACGGCTTCGAGCTGGTCTTCCCGGGCGCCGAGCAGTGTCAGGGCCTTGCGCACCGCTTCGGCGCGTTTCTGGCCGAGTGCCAGGTTGTACTCGCGGCTGCCGCGTTCATCGGCATTGCCCTGGATCAGCATTTTCATTTTCGGATTGGCCGAGAGGAACTTGCCGTGGGCGGTCAGCAGAGCCTGGAACTCGTCCTTGACGACATAGCTGTCGTAGTCGAAATACACGCTGCGCTTGGACAGCGGGCTGCGCGGATCCTTCAGCGCGGCGATGCTGTTCGGGTCGAACTGTTCGGGCCTGACCTGGACCACCGGCGGGGTGTCGACCTTGACGGCACCGGGCTTGCGCGATTCGACGCCGGCGGGATCCTGTTCGGGGGCCGGCGGCTGCGAACCGCAGGCGGCAAGCAGCAGGGCGGCTGCGGAAAGACTGATGAGTGCGCGCATGGTGGATTCCTAGATAAATGCAGCGGCGAATAGGGTTTCGAAAGTTATCGGACCAGGGGACCCCAGGCGGGTTCCCGCACGTCGGCGGCCTGCACGGAGAGTTTTTGCTTGACCCGGCCGTCGCTGGAAACGGCGGCCAGCACGCCGCGCCCGCCGATCTCGGTGGCATACAGGATCATGCGGCCGTTGGGGGCGAAGCTGGGCGATTCGTCCTTGGCCGAGTCGGTGAGGATCTGCGTCTGCTTGCTCGCCAGGTCCATCAGCGCGAGCTGGAAACGGCTGCCGTTCCTGGCGATGAAGGCCATGCTCTTGCCATCCGGCGACAGGCGCGGCGTGACGTTGTAGCTGCCCTCGAAGGTGACCCGTTCCGTATTGCCGCCGCTCCTGGCGGTGCGGTAGATCTGCGGGCTGCCGCCGCGATCCGACGTGAAGTAGATGAACTGGCCGTCCGGCGCCCAGCGCGGTTCGGTGTCGATGCCGGAGGATGTCGCTATCCGCGTTACGCCGCTGCCGTCCGCATTCACGACATACAGTTGCGACGAGCCGTCCTTGGTCAGCACCACGGCCAGTTGCTTGCCGTCGGGCGCCCAGGCCGGCGCCGAGTTCGAACCCTTGAAGTTGGCAGCGACATGGCGCCGGCCGCTGGCCAGGTCATGCACATACACCACCGGCTTTTTCGCTTCGAAGGAGACGTAGGCCAGTTTGCTGCCGTCGGGCGACCAGGCCGGCGAGATGATCGGCTCGCGCGAGGCCAGCGCCGCCTGGTCGTTGGCGCCGTCGGCGTCGGCGATCTTCAGTTCATAGCGGCCGGTGCTCTTCACCACGTAGGCGATGCGCGTGGAGAATACGCCGGGCTCGCCGGTGAGCTTCTCGTAGATGAAATCGGCGATGCGATGGGCGGTCGCGCGCAGTTGCGCCCCTGTGTGCAGAAAGGCCGGGTTGCCCAGCACGACCTGCTTCTGCACGTCGTGCAGACGCACGCGGGTTTCGTGGCGGCCGTCGGCTGCCGTCGCCACGCTGCCGCCGGCGACGACATCGGCGCCGCGCGCCTTGAGTTCTTCGAAAGGAGGCGTGGCGCTGTCGCTCAGAGGGGCGCCGGCATCGACCAGGCGGAACAGGCCGCTGCGTTCGAGGTCGGCGCGTATCACCGAGGTCAGGGCCTGGGCGACGATGCGTTCGCCGGTGAAATCGGCGATGGCGACCGGCAGGCGGTTGGCGCCGGCACCGGTAATCTCCACCGTGAGTTGGGCATTGGCAAGGAAAGACGTGGATGCCAGACCGGCGGCGATGAGCAACGCGTTGAATTTCATGGACTGAATTATAGCGGTCTAGTCCCCTATGGGTCGGTAGGGAATATTCAGCAAACGGTCAAAAACGTCGCCCTGCTCGGGCTTTGGCAACGGGCTGGACTTCAGGATCGCGCGTTCAACAGCCGCATCGAGCGCGGGATTCCCGGAAGATTTTTTCACCTTGACGTTGATAACCTCTCCGCTGGGTAGTTGCGTCACCTCGAAAACGGCCTCCGGATTCCCCTTTATTTCCGGCGGCAGCACTATGTTGCCGCGGATCTTGCCGCGGATGCGGGCGAGGTAGTCGGCGACGGCCTTGTTGCGCGCCGTGGCGGCTTGTGCCGCCTTCAACTGGGTGAGCTCCTGGGCGGCGGTTTCCGCCTGTTTGCGCTGTGTCAGTTGCTCGGTCTCGCGCTTGAGCAGTTCCTGGTTCGGATCGACGCGCGGCTTCGGTTCGACCTTGGGCGGTGGTACGGGCTTGGGCTCAAGCTTGGGTGGCGGCTTGGGCTTTTCCTTTTCCTTGATGGCGATATCAGGCTTGGGCGGGGGTGGTGCCGGCTCCGGCTTGGGGACCGGCGGGGGCTCGGGAGTCGGCGCCGGCGGCACGGCGACGGGAGGTGGGGCAACCGGGGCGGGCTCGGCAACGGCACGCACCAGCTCGACTTCCACTACATCGGTGGCCTTGGTCTGCCAGCGCACCCCGTAAAACAGGAAAGCGGCCAAGACCAGGTGCACCGCGACCGCCAGGGCGATGGAAACGCGCTTGCCGGCCTTGTTGGCGGGCGGCAGGATGGGCGAATCCGTAGTCACTTGCCGTCGGGTGCCACCGGTTGCACCAGCAGCCCGATCCGTGAGACCTGCTGCCGCTGCAGTTCGTCCATCACGCCCAGCACCGCTTCATACCTGACGCTCTTGTCGCCGGCGATCAGCACCGCCTGCTGTGGATTGGCTGCTTGCGCCTGCTTGATGCGGCCGGCGAGGTCGGCGCGCGTCACAACCTGTTCCGCGCTGCCCTTCGACCGGTCGCGCAGGGCGAGCGACGTGTCGGCCTTGATGATGACTTCCAGCGGCGCTACCGGCGGCAGGCTGCTTTTGCCGACGCTGGGCAGGTCGACGCTGCCGGGCTGGATCATCGGCGCGGTGACCATGAAAATCACCAGCAGCACCAGCATCACGTCGATATAAGGAACGACGTTGATCTCGTTCATCAATCGCCGCTTTCTCATGGGAGACCCTCCATGAGAAAGCGGCGATTGATGATCCTTTGCTGAACAATCCCCCCGGCCCCCTTTCCTGGAAAGGGGGTGACTATATTAGCGCCGCGAATCGCGGCGATCTCAGTTACGCAAAGCCTCATCGCGTCTGCCGCCTTCCTTGCGCCCGAGATAGTGGGCCTTCAGCCGTTCGACCAGCGATACCGGATCGTAGCTGGCGTTTTTGTCGAAGAAATTCCGGCGCCAGCTCTGGTTCCACAGATGGACCCCGTAACTCTCCGGCGGCAGCACGGTCATGCCGCTGATCAGTGCGGTCATGTTCCAGAACGGCACCGGACAAAACAGGTTCGGATTCAGCAGCGAGGCGGTCATGTTGTACTTCTCGATCGCGCCGTGCAGCAGCAGGGGGCCGGTCGTCGTCGCACCGGCTGCACCGGCGGAACTGCGGGCAAGGTCGAGGCATTCCTGCGCCAAGGGGCTGCCGGACGGTGCTTTCATCACGCAGCCGGAGGCGCGGATGCGCAATTTTCCTTCGCTGCCGGCCTGCACCGGAAGCATTTCCGAGGCGAAGAAGTAGTCCATTCCGGCGGCGAAATCAAGCGGCCGCAGGCACACCACGCCGATGTCGGCCCAGATGCCGCCGCGCTTGTGCAGCAGCGCGTAGCTGAACCTGTCGGAGAAGCGTACCGGCGCCTGTCCGCTGGCGGAACTCTGCGTGTCGGCCTGCGCCGGAAGGATTTCACTGGCATCGCAAATGCGCAGTCCCTTGGGTGTGTTCGCCGGCTTGCCATAGCTGTAGAGGTGGACCTCGTGGCCGTTGGCCAGCCAGGAGGTCAGCGCCAGGCGCTCCAGCGCCGAAAGCGGCCCGCCGACCCAGAGCATCTGCACCGGAGCATGTGTCGCTGCCGTCATGCTAGCGGGTCTGCCGTTGCAGGATGTTGGAGAACTCTTCCATGAAGCTCTCGAAGCGCACCGCCACACGATCCACGTCATGGGCGAAGCGGTTGTAGGCGATCACCGCCGGAATCGCGGCGAAGAGGCCGATGGCGGTCGCCACCAACGCTTCGGCAATGCCGGGCGCCACGGCCGACAGCGTTGCCGTGCTCATGTTGGCCAGGCCGCGGAAGGCATGCATGATGCCCCACACCGTGCCGAACAGGCCGACGTAGGGCGAGACCGAGCCGACCGAGGCCAGAAATGCCAGGTGCGCCTCCAGATCGTCGATTTCGCGCTGGTAGGTCGCGCGCATCGCGCGCCGCGCGCCGTCGATTACGGCGGTGGGATCGATGATTTTCTGCCCGCGCAACTTGGTGAATTCCCTGTAGCCGGCCTCGAAGATGCGCTCCAGCGCTCCGGTCTGGTGGCGATTGTTGACGGCACTCTGGTACAGCGCGTTGAGGTCGCCGCCGCTCCAGAAATCCCGTTCGAACTTGTCCGTCTTGGTCCGCGCATCGCGAATGGCGAAAGCCTTGCGGAAAATCCAGTACCACGACGTCAGCGACACGATTGTCAGCAGCAGCATCACCAGCTTGACCACCAGGCTGGCGTTGATGACGAGTTCGATGATGGACAGGTCTTGGGTGATGTTCATTGTGCGGCTTTCGTCAGGGCGGCCAACTGGTCATGGATCGGGCGTGGCATCGAAACGGGCTTTCCGCGCCCCGGATCGATGCAGACGACGCGTATTTTCGCATCAAGCAGCAGTTCGTGGTCGCGCAGGATGCGCTGGGCGAATGTCACCTGGGCGCGACCCAGCGAAGCGATGCTGGTTTCAACCGTGAGCAGGTCGTCGAGTTTTGCCGGCCTGAGGAATTCCGCGCTGGCCGAGCGCACCGCGAAGGCGATGCCGTCTTTCATCAGGGCGTGCTGGTCGTGCCCGAGGGTACGCAGGAATTCGGTACGGCCGCGCTCGATGAAGCGAAAATAGTTGGCGTAATAGACGATGCCGGCAGCGTCGGTGTCTTCGTAGTAGACGCGAAGCTGGTCGCGGTGCACAGGTTTGATCGGAGGGAGCGTAGTCACGCTGCGATTCTACTTGTGGCGGACTCGTTCACCGCACAGGATGTTAGACTGAACTGCCGCTTTTTCGAGGGGATATTCTGCCTGCTGTTGTCGGCTTTTCTGCCATGGCGACCCTGCCAGCCAACACTTCTTCCGCTGCAGCAGCGCCGCGCGTGACGCTGATCATGACCGTGCGCGAGCGCTTCTCGCCGACGGTTTCGGCGATCGAAAGCGTGATGGCGAACACGGCAATGCCGTTCCGTTTGGTGTTTGCCGACATGCGCTGCCCGCCGTGGCTGAGCGAGGCCGTTGGCGGGCTTGCGCGCCGGCATGGCTTCCGGGTGGTGCGCTTCGACGACATGGTCTGGCCGCAGCAGGTGCGCAAGGACCTGGTCGGCAGCGTCGATACCGAATACGTGGTGTTCCTCGACAACGACTTGCGCGTGTATCCGGGCTGGCTGGAGAAGCTGGTCGAATGCGCGGACGAAACGGGGGCCGGGCTGGTCGGCCCGCTCTACCTGTGGGGCGATGACGTTTCGCCGCCGCGCGTGCACATGGCCGGCGGCCTGCTGCAGAATATTCCGCAAGGCGACCGCCGCGTGCTGATCGAGCGCCACAACGGCTACAACGCCGATCCGGACCAGGCCGCCGCCGCTCTGGGGCGCAGCCAGTGCGACTTCCTCGAGTTCCACTGCATGCTGCTGCGCACCTCCCTGGCGCAGCAGCCCGAGCTGCTCGACCCGCGCATCGCCAGCGTCCATGAGCACATCGACGTCGCCCTGAGCGCGCGCGGCAGGGGCCATGCCATTTATCTCGAAACCGCATCCCGGGTGCTCTACCGCGCCTTCATCCCGACCACGCTGGAGGATCTGTCCCTGATGCTCTGGCGCTGGTCCCCGGCGGCGGTCGAGGCCAGCATCGCGGCGTTCAGCGCCAAATGGCGGGTAATCGACGACGAGCGATCCTTCGGCTCGGTGCGCGATTACGCGCAGAAGATTCTGAGTAATGTGGCGCTGGTGCGCCAGGCCTCCCGTCGGGCCGACCTGGATCGCCCGGTGCAGGCCGGCGAGCTCGTGCAGACCCGCTCCGGGCTTCTCGATCTCGCGGCGGCCCGCGGCTATGCGCCCGCCGAGCTGGCCGACCTGGCGCTTTGCTACGGCTTGGCCGCCCGCTTGTTGAACGGCGGATTCCGGCCCTGCGGGCGACCCTTCATCAATCATCTGACAGGCACCGCCGCGGTGTTGCTGCGCTATGACTTGCGCATTGAAACCGTTGCGGCCGGGCTGCTGCATGCGGCCTACAGCCATGGCTGGGCGCCCGGCGACGACGCGGCCGCGCAGTGTGCCGGCATCACCGCGCAACTGGGACAGGGCAGCCCCGTCGAGCGCCGCGTGCGCGCCTACGCGCAACGCGGCGGCCAGCCGCTGCGGGTCGCCGGCGGCATGACGCTCGACGAGGCCGAAATCGCCCTGATCGAGGCCGCCAACGAGATCGACATGCGCTTCAGCGGCGAGTACGACTACTCGGGCCGTCCGCCGGAGATCGACGAAGAAAGGCTCGCGGGCCTGATGCAGGTTTGCCGCGCGGCGGGTCTGGACGGCCTCGCGCAGACGCTTCGCCTCGCCGCAGGCCAGGTTCGTCAGGTGATTCCGGCGCTAGTGACGGGCATTTCCGCAAGCTACCGGCTCGCCGGCAACGGCTCGCTGCAACCAATGGCTCGGTCGGCCGCGTCGCTGCGAGGCGCCGCTCCCGTTGGACCCGGCATCACGACGCCGGTGAATCCGCTGTCTTGACGGTTCCGTTGGGAAGCAGTTCCAGGTCGTAGATCAGCGTGCGGCTCAGGCGTGACAGCCGCAGCGGCACGCTCGGCCTGGCCGGCAGGACGACGGTGAAATGCACGCGCTGCGCCTCCCGCCTCGCTGCCTGCCTGACCGTGCGCCGTACTTCCTCGTAGATGGAAAGCAGCACCGCTGGATCCGGTGTCTGTCCGCCTGCGAGCAGTGTCAGGTCGTACTTGATGTACAGGTAACAGGCATTGATGCGCTGGCTGAGCCAGCGATCGCTCTCACCGTAAAAGCGTGTGCGCGCCGCATCGTCATGCGTCAGCGCCTTCAGCATGCTCCCCGGAAAGGCGGCGAGGGACAGCCTGGCGAACGCGTCAAGCCGATGGTAGAGATCGTCGTCCTCGCCACCCCAGTCGCGCAGCACTTCGTCATAGCCGCCCAAGGCAAGGAAGTCGTCCCGCGATACCAGTACGCTGCCCCAGGTGTCGGGGGTCAGGGGTGCCGGACGGTAATAGCATCCGGGCGCCAGCAACGGCCGCACGTAGGCCGCAAAGCCCGGCGGCAGCAGGATGTCTGCGTTGACGAACATCAACCACGGCGATACCGCCGCCTGGGCGCCCAGATTGCGCGCCCGAGCAATGTGAAAGGCCGTCTCGGCCATGACCTGGACAATCTTCACCTCGGGGAAACGGGCAGTGACCCAGGCGCTGGTTCCATCTGGACAGCCGTAGTCGACCACGATGACTTCGCAGTCCCCGCCCTGGGCCACCATCAGCGGCAGCGTTTGTTGCAGATGCGGCAGACGCCCCTTGCAGGTCGTGATGATGCTCAGATCAGGCATGGACGCGCAGTCCGCCGCCCTTACTCGTCGAACAGCGAGGGTGGGCGCCGCTCATCCAGCCCGAAATGCCGCCAGATGCTCGCCGTCGCCACCCGTCCGCGCGGCGTGCGCTGCAGGTAGCCCTGCTGGATCAGGTAGGGTTCCAGCACGTCCTCGATGGTGTCGCGCGCCTCGCCGATGGCGGCGGCGAGATTGTCCACGCCGACCGGGCCGCCGCCGAACTTCTCCAGCATGGCGCCGAGCAGCTTGCGGTCCATGACGTCGAGGCCGAGGTGGTCGACGTCGAGCATGGTCAGCGCCGCATCGGCGACCGCGCGCGTGATCCTGCCGTCGGCCTTGACCTCGGCGAAGTCGCGCACGCGGCGCAGCAGGCGGTTGGAGATGCGCGGCGTGCCGCGCGAGCGTTTGGCGATTTCCATCGCGCCGTCGTCGACGATGTCGCAATTCAGCAGCTGCGCCGAGCGGCGCACGATCAGCGCGAGTTCTTCCGGCGTGTAGAACTCCAGCCGGGCGACGATGCCGAAGCGGTCGCGCAGCGGGTTGGTCAGCATGCCGGCGCGCGTCGTGGCGCCGATCAGCGTGAAGGGCGGCAGGTCGAGCTTGACCGAGCGCGCCGAGGGCCCCTCGCCGATCATGATGTCGATCTGGAAATCCTCCAGCGCCGGGTAGAGGATTTCCTCGACCACCGGACTCAGGCGATGGATTTCGTCGATGAACAAGCACGTCGTGCGGTTCGAGGTTGGTCAGCATCGCGGCGAGGTCGCCGGCGCGCTCCAGCACCGGCCCCGAGGTATGGCGCAGATTGACGCCCATTTCGTGGGCGATGATGTGCGCCAGCGTGGTCTTGCCCAGTCCCGGCGGGCCGAACAGCAGCACGTGGTCGATCGATTCGGCGCGCCGCTTGGCCGCCTCGATGAAGATTTCGAGCTGGCCGCGGATCTTCTGCTGGCCGACGTAGTCCGCCAGCCGCTTGGGCCGCAGGGCGCGTTCGAGCACGTCTTCCTGCGTCGATTCCCGGCCCGCCGAGATCAGGCGCTCGGGTGCGGGCTCGGCGAACTTGTCGGTCTGGATGCTCATGCCGGCAGTTTAGCCGACGCAGTTGCCAGCTTGGTTCATGATGACTTGGACAGCAGCTTCAACGCCGCGCGGATGCCGTCGGAGACGGAAATCTCTGCCGGCAGGCCCTTCATCGCCGCGAGCGCCTCGCGTTCGTTGTAACCGAGCGCCAGCAGGGCGTTCAGGATGTCGGAAAGGGCGTCGCTCGCCGTATCGCCGGCGCCGACTTTTGTGCCGCCGGCCGCCAGCGTCTTCGGCAGCCGGTCGCGCAGTTCCAGCAGCAGGCGTTCGGCGGTCTTCTTGCCGATGCCCGGCACCTTGGTCAGGCGTCCGGCTTCCTGCAAGGTGACGGCCTGCGCCAGTTCCGTCACCGACATGCCGGAGAGCACCGCCAGCGCCGTGCGCGCGCCGATGCCGGAAATCTTCAGCAACTGGCGGAAGGCGCTGCGTTCGTCCGGCGAGGCGAAGCCGTACAGGTAGTGGCCGTCCTCGCGCACGATCAGATGGGTATGCAGCGAGACTTTCTCGCCGGTCGCCGGCAGGTTGTAGAAGGTGCTCATCGGCACATCGACTTCGTAGCCGAGTGCCGTGGACATCCACCGTGATGGACGGCGGATTCTTTTCGATGAGCGTTCCCGTGATGCGGCCGATCATGGTGTTCCCTTGTTTGCAGTGGATGCGTCCAGCATTTCGTCGATGCGGCGTACGAGATTGCCGGTCACCGCCTGCTGGTCGAAGGCAGCGTATTTTGCGGCAAAAGCCGCGGCGTTGGTGCGCCAGGCCGGGTTGTCGATCAGGTCGGCGAGCACGCCGCGCAGGTCGCCGGCCGGCTGCTCGGGATTGACCAGGCGTCCCGCGCCCATTTCCTCGACACGGCGCGCGACCATGAACTGCTCCAGATGCCCGGGCAGCATCAGCAAGGGTTTGCCGGCCAGCAGAAAGGCGGTGGTGGTCGCCAGACTGGCGTAGGTGATTGCGAGATCCGCTTCGCGCGTCATTTGTTCGATATCGGCGGGCTGATCGAGAAAGTTCATGTGTGGCGCGCCATACCGTGCCGCCAGCGCCGGCGCCATGTTCGGGAAGTAGATCGCGACGGCCTGACCCAGGGCATGCAGCGCGGCCAGAACCGCTTCGTGGTGCGGGCTCTCGGCGCGCAGGTAGGCAAAGATGCGCCTGCCGCCCCCCGCCGGCCAGGCCACCGGCCGTCCGGTACCGGCACTGGGCAGGCTGCCCCAGTAACGCGCCGGGCCGCGGTCGGGGTAATGATCGAGCTCGGGAAAGGTCACCAGCGCTTCCTCGGCGACATCGAACAACTCCGCCAGATGCTGCATTTGCGCGCAGTCGTGGCGGGCCAGCACCGCATTGATCGACGACAGCGCCGCGCGATCAAGCTGGCCGAGGGTTTGCTCGGGTACCGGTGCCCACGGGCGCATGTTCGGCAAAGGGCTGCGACGCGGCGGGGCGGTGAAGCCGTTGGAGAACAGCATGACCGGGATACCCAGGCTGCGCGCCGCGAGCAGCGCCGTCGGCGCGTGGTCGGCCAGCACCAGTCTTGTGCCGGTCAGGCGCATGGCTTCGCGCCAACCGCCGACCAGGCCGAACAGCGTGCGCGGATCGGCGTAGCCGAAGCGCAGCAGGATGTCGGCATAGCTCAGGGGCGGCCCCGGCCGGCTGATTTCCGGCATGGTCGGGGCGGCCAGCCAGGTGAAGCGCTCGCCGGCGAGGAAATCTCCGGCCACGGCCGGCTGCGTAACCATCCAATGCACATCGTGGCCCTGATCGCGCAAGGCGTGCGCCAGCGGCATGAAGGCGCCGACATGGCCCAGGTTCGCGCCGAATTCCCAGGCATAAAGAATGGAGGCCATCAGATCAGCCTCCCGCCTTTGACCCGGCGTCCGGTGGTGGCCAGCGCGCCCATCCCCTGCCCGCCGTGGGCATGCGCGATGGCGCAGGCCAGCGCATCGGCGGCGTCGGGCCTAGGATTGCCGGGAAGGGCCAGCAGGCGGGTGACCATGGCCTGCACCTGTTCCTTCGCAGCCTTGCCGTGGCCGACCACGGCCTGCTTGACTTGCAGCGCGGTGTATTCGGCCACCGGCAGGTTGGCCGTGACCAGCGCGGCAATCGCCGCGCCGCGCGCCTGGCCGAGCAGCAGCGTGGATTGCGGATTGACGTTGACGAAGACGATCTCGACCGCCGCCTGCTGTGGGGAGTAGGTGGCGATGATCTCGACCAGCCCGTCGAGGATGGTCTTGATCCGCTGCGGCAGGCTGCCCGCCGCATCGGTCTTGATGCAGCCGCTGGCGACATAGGCAAGCTTGTTGCCGGCCTTGTCGATGACGCCAAACCCGGTCGAGCGCAAGCCCGGATCAATGCCGAGGATGCGGATGGGTGTGGTGGCCTTTAACAACTCCGTTCGTCCTGAGCCTGTCGAAGGATGAACGGCGCTCCGAACGGCCCTTCGACAGGCTCAGGGCGAACGGGTTCATCATCAGGGGTGGCGACGGCCGCCATGAAAGTCAGCTTCATTTCCGCGCAAGATACACGCCCCACACGGCGAGCGCCATGCCTGCCAGCGCCATGCCGGCCAGCCGTTCGTCGAACAGGAACCAGGCGATCAGCGCGGTGCCGGGCGGCACCAGGTAGAACAGGCTGGCCAGATTCACCGCCGTGCCGCGCCGGATCAGCATGTTGAGCAGCGAGATCGCCCCCACCGAAAGCACCAGTACCAGCCAGGCCAGGGCGAAGATGAAGTCGGGCACCCAGTCGACGCGGAAGTTGTCGCTGAGGCCGACGACGATGCCCGTGGCGATGGCCGTGGGCAGGAACTGGGCAATGGCGCCGGTGCGCCAGTCGAAGCTGGGGCAGAAGCGCTTCTGGTACAGGGTGCCGGCGGTGATGCCGGCCAGCGCCGCCAGCGCCGGCCACAGCGCATCGAGGCCGAAGCCGCTGCCCAGCTTGCCCGAAACCACCATGGCCACGCCGACAAAGCCGAGCACCAGTCCGAACCATTGCCGCTTCAACACGGCCTCGTTCAACAGCCAGCCGGCGCCGACGGCGGTCAAGAGCGGCTGGATGCCGACCACCAGGCTGGCCACGCCGGCCGGCAGGCCCTTGGAGATCGACATGAAGACGCCGCCGAGATAGATGCCGTGCACCAGCAGGCCGGCGACGCCGATGTGGAACCACTGCCGCCCATCCATCGGCCACGGTGCGCGCGTCGCCAGCGCGATCAGCGTCATCAGGGACAGCACCAGCAGGTAGCGCACCAGCAGGAAGGAAAGCGGCTCGGCGTGCGGCAGGCCATACTTGGCGCCGATGAAGCCGGTGCTCCAGAGCAGGACGAAGAGCAGCGGGGCGAAGCGGGTCGCGGGAGACGAGGTCACGCTATTCGTCGATCGCGGCCGTGGTGTAAACCTCTTGCACGTCGTCGAGGGATTCCAGGGCGTCGAGCAGCTTCTGCATTTTCAGCGCGTCCTCGCCCTCGAAGTCGGTTTCGTTCTGCGGCTTCATCGTCACTTCGCCGAATTCCGGCTTGAAGCCGGCCTTTTCCAGCGCGTCCTTGACGTTGGCAAAATCGTTGGGCGGCGTGATGACTTCGATCGAGCCGTCCTCGTTGGTCACCACATCGTCGGCGCCGGCCTCGATCGCGGCATCCATCAGTGCGGCCTCGCTGGTGCCCGGCGCGAACAGCATCTGCCCGCAGTGGGTGAACAGGAAGGCGACGCTGCCGTCGGTGCCCATGTTGCCGCCGTGCTTGGCGAAAGCGTGGCGCACTTCGGCGACGGTGCGCACCTTGTTGTCGGTGAGGCAGTCGACCATCACCGCCGCGCCGTTGATGCCATAGCCTTCATAGCGGATTTCTTCGTAGTTAACGCCTTCGAGCTGCCCGGTGCCGCGCTTGACGGCGTTGTCGATGTTGTCCTTGGGCAGGCTCTGCCCCTTGGCCTTTTCGATGGCCAGCCGCAGCCGCGGATTGGCGCTGACGTCGCCGCCGCCCATCTTCGCGGCAACGGTGATTTCCTTGATCAGCTTGGTGAATACCTTGCCCCGCTTGGCGTCCTGGCGCCCCTTGCGATGCTGGATATTGGCCCATTTGGAGTGTCCGGCCATGGTGGTTTCCCTGGTTGCGCGTATGCCGCGTTGTTGTCACTTAGAATCGTGAATTTTAGCATCCCGGGAATCCCCGCCATGAGCCAAGCACTGCCCATCGCCAAGAGTGGCGATACCGAACTTGTCCTGCTGTCGCAGCTTGCCAACCGCCACGGCCTGATCACCGGCGCTACCGGCACCGGCAAGACGGTGACCCTGCAGCGGGTCGCCGAGCAACTGTCGCTGGTTGGCGTGCCGGTCTTCCTCGCCGATGCCAAGGGCGACCTCTCGGGTCTCGGCGTCGCCGGCGTCGCCTCCGAAAAGTTGCAGAAGCGGCTGGACAAGCTGGGCATCAAGGATTGGCAGCCGCAGGCCAGCCCGGTAATGTTCTGGGACGTTTTCGGCGCCGCAGGCCACCCGGTGCGCGCCACGATTTCCGACATGGGGCCGCTCTTGCTCGGGCGCCTGCTCAATCTCAACGATACCCAGTCCGGCGTACTGCAGGTAGTGTTCTCGGTGGCCGACGACCAGGGTTTGCTGCTGCTTGATCTTAAGGACCTGCGTGCCATGGTGCAGCATGTCGGCGAGAACGCGGCCCAATACAAGACCCAGTACGGCAACGTCTCGGCGGCCTCGATCGGCGCCATCCAGCGCGGTCTGCTGACGCTGGAAGAGCAGGGCGGCGACAGATTCTTTGGCGAGCCGATGCTCGACATCGAAGACCTGATGCAAACCCGGGATGGCCGCGGCGTGATCAACGTGCTGGCGGCCGACAAGCTGATGAATTCGCCGCGCCTCTACGGCTGTTTCCTGCTCTGGCTGCTGGCCGAACTGTTCGAGCAACTGCCCGAGGCGGGCGACCTGCCCAAGCCCAAGCTGGCCTTCTTCTTCGACGAGGCGCACCTGCTGTTCAGCGACGCGCCACCGGCCCTGCTGGAAAAAGTTGAACAGGTGGTGCGCCTGATCCGTTCCAAGGGCGTCGGTGTGTATTTCGTCACGCAAAACCCGCTCGACATTCCCGATGCCGTGCTCGGCCAGCTGGGCAATCGCGTGCAGCACGCCTTGCGCGCATTCACGCCGCGCGACCAGAAGGCGGTCAAGGCCGCGGCCGACACGCTGCGCGCCAATCCGGCCTTCGATGCGGCGACGGTGATCACCGAACTTGGCGTCGGCGAGGCGCTGGTCTCCTTCCTCGACGAACATGGCCGGCCGACCGTGGTTGAACGCGGCATGGTGTTGCCGCCCGCCTCGCGCATCGGACCGATGACAGCCGAGGAACGCCGCGCCGCGATCGCCGCCTCGCCCATCGCCGGGCATTACGAAAAGCTGCTCGATCGCGAATCGGCCTATGAAAAGCTCAGGGGCGATGCGAATAAAAAAGTTCCCGAAGGGACGCACCGCGCTGGCGCCAGCGATACGGCACCGCAAGCCGCCGCCGGCACAGCGCCGGCCGAACCCGCAGCAGCCGGCGGCGGCCTGCTCGGCGGCATCGGCGATGCGCTGTTCGGCAGCACCGGCCCGCGCGGCGGCCAGCGCGACGGCCTGGCGCAGACCATGGCCAAGACCGTGGTCCGCACCATCGGCTCCCAGGTCGGACGCGAGATCATGCGCGGCGTGCTCGGCTCCATCATGGGCGGCCGCCGCCGGTAATCCTTGCCACCGGCAAGGAGGGCATCGCGCCGGAGCCGCCCTGGTGTTACGGCAGCCTAGCGGCCCAGACGGCGGCAGATTTCCAGCGTCAGCCCCGCCTGGTTCATGGAGTAGAAATGCAGCCCCGGCGCGCCGCGTGCGATCAGGTGCTGGCAGAGATCCGTTACCACATCGAGGCCGAAGGCGCGGATCGATTCGGCGTCGTCGCCGAAGCCCTCGAACTTGCGCCGCATCCAGCGCGGAATCTCGGCGCCGCAGGCGTCGGAAAAGCGCGCCAGTTTGGAGAAGCTGGCGATCGGCATGATGCCCGGCACGATCGGCACGGCCACGCCGAGCGCCCTCGCCTGATCAACGAAATGCTCGTAGGCATCGGCATTGTAGAAGTACTGGGTGATGGCCGAACTGGCGCCGGCATCGACCTTGCGCTTGAAATTCAGCAGGTCTTCGCGCGGGCTCTTGGCCTGCGGATGCCATTCGGGATAGGCCGCCACCTCGATGTGGAAGCGGTCACCGGTTTCGGCGCGGATGAATTCCACCAGTTCGTTGGCATAGCGGAACTCGCCGGCGTCGGCCATGCCCGAGGGCAGGTCGCCGCGCAGGGCGACGATGCGGCGGATGCCGCGTTCGCTGAAGGTCGCCAGCATCTCGCGGACACCGTCGCGGGTCGAGCCGACGCATGACAGGTGCGGCGCGGCGCTATGGCCTGCGGCGGCGATTTCCATCACCGTTGCCAGCGTGCGGTCGCGCGTCGAGCCCCCCGCACCGTAAGTGACGGAAAAAAACTCGGGCTTCAGCGCCGCAAGCCGGGTCACCGTGGTGCGCAGCTTTTCCATGCCCTCGGTGGTCTGCGGCGGAAAAAACTCGATGGATAGTTCAAGATTCATTCTGGATTCCCGGATGTTTTTCGGCCACGGCTTTACGACCTGGATGGGCTCAGCAACAGTCGCGTCAGCAGCCATGAAATCACGCTGTACAGCGTCGCGCCGATGACGCCGGCCATGAAGCTGTCCACCACGAAACCGTCGAGCAGCTTCGCCGCCAGCAGAAACATCAGGCCGTTGATGACGAAGATGAACAGTCCCAGCGTCAACAGCGTGACCGGCAGGGTCAGCAGCAGCAACACGGGCCGGATCACGGCGTTGATCAGACCCAGTACCACTGCCACCCACAAAGCCGTCGCGAAACTCGCGACATGAATCGAGGGCAGCAGATAAGGCAGGGCCAGCAGGGCCGCAGCGTTGATCAGCCAGACAACGAGAAGTCGCATGTAGGTTTCCTTGTGGCGGGGCTCAGTAGCGGTACTGGTTGGACTTGTACGGCCCGGCCTTGGGCACGCCGATGTAGGCGGCCTGCTGGTCGGTCAGTTCGGACAGCTGCGCGTTGAGTTTCTTCAGCTGCAGGCGCGCCACCTTTTCGTCCAGATGCTTGGGCAGGGTGTAGACGCCCACCGGGTAATCGGCATTGCGCGTGAACAGCTCGATCTGGGCGATGGTCTGGTTGGCAAACGACGACGACATCACGTAGCTCGGGTGGCCCGTGCCGCAGCCGAGGTTCACCAGGCGGCCCTTGGCCAGCAGGATGATGCGTTTGCCATCCGGGAAGATCACGTGGTCGACTTGCGGCTTGATTTCTTCCCACTCGTAGCCTTCGACCGAGGCGACATCGATCTCGTTGTCGAAATGGCCGATGTTGCAGACGATGGCCTGGTCCTTCATTTTCGCCATGTGGTCGTGGGTGATGACGTGGAAGTTGCCGGTGCAGGTGACGAAAATGTCGGCCTTGTCGGCGGCATATTCCATGGTCACCACGCGGTAACCTTCCATCGCCGCCTGCAAAGCGCAGATCGGATCGATCTCGGTGACCCAGACCTGTGCCGACAGCGCGCGCATGGCCTGCGCCGAACCCTTGCCGACGTCGCCGTAACCGGCGATCAGGGCAACCTTGCCGGCGATCATGACGTCGGTGGCGCGCTTGATGCCGTCGACCAGCGACTCGCGGCAGCCGTAAAGGTTGTCGAACTTGGACTTGGTGACGGAGTCGTTGACGTTGATGGCGGGAATCTTCAGTTCGCCGCGCTCGTGCATCTGGTACAGGCGATGCACGCCGGTGGTGGTTTCTTCGGTGACGCCCTTGATCTGCGCCAGGCGCGTCGAATACCAGGTCTTGTCGATGGCCAGCTTGGCCTTGATCGCGGCGAACAGGATGCGCTCTTCTTCCGAACGTGGCGGTGCCCAGTGCGGTGATGTCCTTCTCGGCCTTGCTGCCGAGGTGCAGCAGCAGCGTGGCGTCGCCGCCGTCGTCGAGGATCATGTTGCTGTAGCCCGCATTTCCGTTAATGGCGGGCCACTCGAAAATGCGGTGGGTGTAGTCCCAGTAATCGACCAGCGTTTCGCCCTTGACGGCGAACACCGCAATGCCGTCGGCGGCAATCGCTGCGGCGGCATGGTCCTGGGTCGAGAAGATGTTGCACGAGGCCCAGCGCACTTCGGCGCCGAGCGCGGTCAGCGTCTCGATCAGCACCGCGGTCTGGATCGTCATGTGCAGCGATCCGGTGATGCGCGCGCCCTTGAGCGGCTGGGCCTTGGCGAATTCCTCGCGGATGGCCATGAGGCCGGGCATTTCGGTTTCGGCGATGCGGATTTCCTTGCGACCCCAGTCGGCCAGGGCAAGGTCGGCGATTACGTAGTCTTTTGTTTCAGTCACTGCGTTCATGAAAGCTCCTTGAACTGTGACCGGGAGGGGGGCGAACTCACCCTGCCCGGTACGGGTTAGGTGAGCGCAGTTTGAAAATGGTCCGAGCCTGGGGGGCATCTGGAACTACCCTTGCAGCGCTCCTCGGAAGCCGAGCATTATATGCGTTTCCTGCAATTGCGTTGCGCACTGCCGCAATTCCATCTATAATCGCTCTTCTCTGACGCGGGGTGGAGCAGTCTGGCAGCTCGTCGGGCTCATAACCCGAAGGTCGCAGGTTCAAATCCTGCCCCCGCAACCAACAAAGACAAGGGCTTAGCTTCGGCTAGGCCCTTTGTCTTTCCGGCTGGCGTAGCGCTGGGGCAGCATCCTCTCGACAGCGAGGCCGACAGGGTATTGGCTTGACCGCCAGTCAGTCAGCAACTCCTTTTCCTTGCAGACAAACTTGAAAATGGCCGAAACGATGCCCTCCGGAGCGATGGGTGTCCAGGGCACATGGCCGCCCGTAGCGGTGGAGACAATGTGACCCCCTGCCATCGGTTCGGAATGGGAGGAAATGGCCAGCGTCCGGCTCTGCTTCCCGGCGCAATCGATCTCCTCTTGCATTGTCGCGGACTGGAACGGGGCGCCGGACAGGGTTCGTACCGTTGCGTAATCGAGCAGGGCGGAAAACTCGACTACGTTGCCTTCGCGCTTGATCGATGCGGGATCGACATAGACGGTCACCTCCCCTTCGCCGGCGGTAGTGAGCTTGACCCACTCGGCCTGGGCGAGCGTCGAGGCCAGCAGGGCGATCAGGAACAGGAAGCTTTTCATGTCGGAATTCAATTTTTCCGCCGAAGATATCACACGCGCTCCGTCTGCCGTAGCCGCTTTGCCGGCGCCGTTACCGGGCGCGCAACTTCAGTGTGTATCATTCCCCGCTCACCAACCCAACAGGATCCGGCCATGCTTACGCTTGAAGACGCACGTCGCATCACCGTCGCGGCCCGCCGTGCGGCGACCGAAAACAACTGGAACGTGGTCATTGCCGTCGTCGATGACGGCGGCCACCTGATTTCGCTGGAGCGGATGGACGGTACGCAGAAAGGCTCCGTCCGTGTCGCCGAGCAGAAGGCCAGAACCGCCATCATGTTCAAGCGGCCGAGCAAGGCCTTCGAGGACATGGTCCTGCAGGGCCGCCCGGTGATGATGACCATGCCCGACGTGATCTGCCTGGAGGGTGGTCTGCCGCTGATCCGCGACGGCGTATATCTCGGCGCGATCGGCGTCTCAGGCGTCAAGTCGTCGGAGGACGGCATCGTGGCGGCGGCAGGTGCGTCCGCGCTGGCGGCGTAGGCGGATGGACCTATCCGTGGGCCGGGTAATCGCCGTGTCGCCGGTGCCGACTTTTCAAGGCTGCGGCTGTCGCCATTGCCGGTTGGCACTTCGATGATCCCCTAGCCTACAAGCCCCGTTGCCAGGGCGATCGTAGCGGCGCGGATTCGGGGGCCGCGATCGCCCTGCGGATTTCGCCAAGCAGGCGCGGCTTTTCCGCGCCCAGGGTGCCTTTCAGCACCAGGCGGTTGGAAACGTGGTCGCTGCGGAACACGGTGCGTTGCAGTTCCAGCGCCGAGATGAAGGCTTCCATTTCCAGGAACAGTTCGTGGTCGTCGCACGGTTGCCATTCGGGGAATCCGGCGCGGAAGCGTTCCTCGCCTTGCGGAAAACTCACCACCAGCGTGGCGAGGTATTCCGGCTGCGTGGCGTTGGCCAGGCGCGCGGAATTCGCGGCGTGCTGCGGTGACAGCGCCTTGCCGCCGAGTCCGTTGAGGATCATCACCGAGCGCCTGATGCCGGCCTGCTGCAGCTTGTCTAGGGCCTCGCAGGTGCTGGCGAAGGTCTCGCCCTTATTCACTTTCGCGAGCACCTCGTCATCGCCCGACTCGGCGCCGACGTAGGCCATGCTCAGGCCGGCGGCGGCCAGTTCCTTGAGTTCATCCACGGATTTCTTGCGCAGGTTGCGCGGCAGGCAGTAGCTGGAGACGCGACGCACCGCCGGCAGATGCTCGCGGATTGCGCCGAGGATTTCCAGCAGACGCCGGGTTGGCAACACCAGCGCATCGCCGTCGGCGAGGAACACGCGGCGGATGTCGCTGCCGAAACGCTCGCCGCAGCGGCGCAGGGTCTCCAGGGTTTCCGTCGCATCGCGGGCGCGGAATTTCTTCTGCGGCGCGGTGTACATCTCGCAGAAGCTGCAGTGGTTCCACGAGCAGCCGTCGGTTACGGGCAGGATCAGCGATTCCGCCTCGCTGGGCGGGCGGAAGACGGGATCGACATAGCGGATCGGGAAGCCGGCGTTCATGTTGGTAATTATGGCAGGCCGGCGCAGGCTATGATCCGTCTCCCTGAAATCGCTCGCTCCGCTTCATGTCCTTTTCCGCTTTGGCCTTTGTCGACCTGGAAACCACCGGTGCCACGGCGACGGCCGACCGCATCACCGAAATCGGCATTGTCGAGGTCGATGAGCTGGGCGTGCGCGAGTGGTCCTGCCTGGTCAATCCGGGCACGCCGATTTCCGGCTTCATCGAGCGCCTGACCGGGATTTCGAATGCGATGGTGGCGGATGCGCCGCCGTTCGAGGACGTTGCGGACGAGGTCAAGGCGCGTCTCGCAGGGCGGCTTTTCATCGCCCACAACGCGCGCTTCGACTACGGCTTCCTGAAAAACGAGTTCAAGCGCGCCGGCCAGGATTTTCGCGCCACGGTGTTATGCACCGTGAAGCTCTCGCGCAAGCTGTTTCCGCAGCACGCCAAACACAACCTGGACAGCCTGATCGAGCGCCACGATCTCACGGTGAGCAGCCGGCACCGGGCGCTGGGCGACGCCCGGCTGATCCACCAGTTCTGGCAGCGGGTGCAGGCCGGGGTGGCGCCCGAACTGCTGGCGCAGACCGTCAGGGCACTCACGGCGCGGCCGAGCCTGCCTGCCGGTCTCGATCCGGCGGCGATCGACGATCTGCCGGAGGGCGTTGGCGTGTATCTGTTCTATGGCGAGAACGACCTGCCGTTGTATGTCGGCAAGAGCAAGGAACTGAAGAAGCGCGTGCTGGCCCACTTCGCCGCCGATCATGCGGCGGCGAGGGAAATGAACCTGGCACGGCAGGTGCGGCGCATCGAGTGCATCGAAGCCGGCGGCGAGATCGGGGCACTGCTCAAGGAGGCGGCGCTGATCAAGCAACTGCAGCCGATTCACAATCGGACCTTGCGCCGCAACGACGAACTCTGTTTCTGGCAACTCGTCGAAGCGCGCGCCGGCGAATGGCGGCCGGTGCTGATGCTGGCGAGCGATCTCGATCACCGGCAGAAGGATCATTTGTACGGGCCGTTCAAGAGCGCGCGGGAAGCCAAGCGCGCGCTGACAGAACTGGCGAAGGAGCATGGCCTCTGCCACTCGCTGCTCGGGCTGGAGAAGATCAAACCGGGCAAGCCCTGTTTTGCGTACCAGTTGCAGCAATGCCGAGGCGCCTGCGTCGGCAGGGAGCCGATGTCATTCCACAGCGCGCGGCTGATGGCGGCGTTGGGTCGCCACCGACTTTCGCCCTGGCCCTTCGCCGGCCCGGCATGGATCAGGGAAGGCGACGACGTGCACCTGATCGATCACTGGCGCCACCTCGGTACGGCGCACAGCGAAGCGGACCTGCACGGCCTGCTGGAGAGTCCGGCGCCGGCTTTCGACCGCGACAGCTATCGCATCCTGCTCAAGGCGCTCGCGCGCATGGTTCCGCTGGCGCGGAAGGGCTAGCGCGTTATAGCTGCCGGCGGAGGATTGCGCAGCCGCGCCAGTTTCTCCTTTATTTCCGCCATCATGGCCGCGGCCGCCTTTTCGCCCTCAAGCACCGCGCGATGCCGATCTTCCAGGCTCGTGGCGGAAAGGTCCCCGGTTGCCGGCCGAATCACGATGTTGGCCTCGGCAAGTTCGTTGCGGCTGATCGATTGCCCCATGATGGCAAAGGTCTGCAGCAGCAGGTCGAAGGTGTTGCCGGCGCGGCCGTCGTGCGGCTTGGCCGAAATATCAACGGCAATCACGAAATCGACGCCCAGCCGGCGCGCGGCGCGGACGGGTACCGGACTGGTCAGCCCGCCGTCGACATATTCACGTCCGTTGATCGTAACCGGCTGGAATACGCCGGGCACGGCAGCCGAGGCTTGCACCGCCCGCCCCGTGTCGCCGCTACGAAACAGGGCCATCTCGCCGCTGCCGAGGTCGGTGGCGACCACGGCGAAACTGCGCTTGAGCTTGTCCAGCGGGCGGTTAAGCACGGCATCGTTGACGAAGCGGCGCAGCGGTTCGCCCTTCAGCGGACCGCGCAGGGAGACATTCCAGTCGAAGACGTTGTCCTTGTCCATGTCGAGGGCGGCTTTCTGCAAATCGAAGCCGTTGAGTCCGGAGGCATAGAGAGCGCCGACCACGGCACCGGCGCTGGTGCCGACGATGATATCCGGCACGATGCCCTGCGCTTCGAGTGCCTTGATCACGCCGATGTGGGCAAAACCGCGCGCTGCGCCGCCGCCGAGTGCCAGTCCGATCTTGACCGGCGCGGGTGCCGGCGGCGGCAACGGCTTTTCGCCCGGCAAGGTGCAGCCGGGCAGCAAGGCGACGAGAAGGACGGCCAGCAGGAACCGGGTATCAGCAAACATGGCCGCCAAAACCCATGGGCGCCAGTCCCGGGTTCAGGGATTTCCGGATGAAGCCTAGCTCGACGCGCCCGGCTTGCGGCCGGGGCTCTTGGGCGGAATGTATCCCGCAACCCGGCACAGGACGGCTTCGACTTTTTCGCCGTTGTTGAAGCGGGTCACGCTGCACTTGGAGATCTCGCCGCGCGCCGACAGGTCGCTGATCGAGCGGCGCACTTTTGCCAGCGAGATCCCCGTTGCGGCAGCAATTTCCGAGTCGAAGCGCTGGCCGTTGTCTTTCAGGTATTGCATGATTTCTTGCATATCCAATGCTCCGCTTGAAGGTGAAATCATAGAATCCACCGCCTCCATTCATCAAAACAACCTACCCAGTGCCTGCCTGCGAAAGTTACGGAACTGGAACATCCGTTGCTTTCTGCCTGCCACCCCTTGAATTGCTGGTGGGCCCAGCGAGACTCGAACTCGCAACCAAAGGATTATGAGTCCTCTGCTCTAACCATTGAGCTACAGGCCCTTCGTGGAACAGCAACGGCTCGCGTTGCATGAGCCGTTGGTGATGCGCAATCAGGTCTCGGAATCGAGGAAGCTGCGAAGTTTTTCCGAACGGGTCGGGTGACGCAGCTTGCGCAATGCCTTGGCTTCGATCTGGCGGATGCGTTCGCGGGTGACGTCGAACTGCTTGCCGACTTCTTCCAGCGTGTGATCGGTGTTCATCTCGATGCCGAAGCGCATGCGCAGCACCTTGGCTTCGCGCGGCGTGAGGCTGTCCAGCACCTCCTTGGTCACGTCGCGCAAGCTGGCGAACAGCGCGGCGTCGTCCGGCGACAGCGTGGCCTGATCCTCGATGAAATCGCCAAGATGGGAATCGTCGTCGTCGCCGATCGGCGTTTCCATGGAAATCGGTTCCTTGGAAATCTTGAGGATCTTGCGGATCTTCTCCTCGGGCATTTCCATCTTGATCGCCAGCGTCGCGGGATCGGGCTCCAGCCCGGTCTCCTGCAGGATCTGGCGGCTGATGCGGTTCATCTTGTTGATGGTCTCGATCATGTGCACCGGGATGCGGATGGTGCGCGCCTGGTCGGCGATCGAACGCGTGATGGCCTGGCGGATCCACCACGTGGCGTAGGTCGAGAACTTGTAGCCGCGGCGGTATTCGAACTTGTCCACCGCCTTCATCAGGCCGATGTTGCCTTCCTGGATCAGGTCGAGGAACTGCAGGCCGCGGTTGGTGTATTTCTTGGCGATCGAGATCACCAGGCGCAGGTTGGCCTCGGTCATCTCGCGCTTGGCGCGACGCGCCTTGGCTTCGCCGGTGGACATCTGCTTGTTGATGTCCTTGAGTTCCTTGAGCGGAATGCCGATGCGGTTCTGCAGGTCGATCAGGCGCTGCTGCTCCTCGAGGATGTTCGGCGCGGCACGCATCAGCTGCGAGCAATAGGGCTTGCCCGACTGGACTTCGTGCTTGAGCCACTCCATGTCCGTCTCGTGGCCGGGGAAGATCTTGATGAAGTGCGCGCGCGGCATGTGCGCCTTGTCCACGCAGAGATGCAGGATCTTGCGTTCGTGGCTGCGCACCGCCTCGACCATGCCGCGCACCGAGTCGCACAGGCGCTCGATCGACTTGGCGGTGAAGCGGATGTTCATCAGCTCGTCGGAAATCTGCTTCTGCAGGCGCAGGTAGCCCTTGTCCTGCGGAGCCCTTCCGCGCCAGCGTCGTCTGCAGCTTGGCAAACACGGCATGGATGATCGAGAAGCGCTCGAGCGCATCCTGCTTGAGCTGCAGCAGCGAGGCGGAAATCCGCGCGCTGCCGTCGTCGTCCTCGTCCTCGGTATCATCTTCGACTTCGAGTTCTTCGTCTTCGGCCAGCGCCTCGATGTCCTCGTCGGTGGCGTTCGGGTCGATCAGGCCGTCGACCAGCTCGTCGATGCGCATCTCGTCGCGCGCCACCTTGCCGGCGGTTTCCAGCATCTCGGCGATGGTGGTGGGGCAGGCGGAAATCGCCATGATCATGTGCTTCAGGCCGTCCTCGATGCGCTTGGCGATTTCGATCTCGCCTTCGCGCGTGAGCAGTTCGACCGAGCCCATTTCGCGCATGTACATGCGCACCGGGTCGGTGGTGCGGCCGAATTCCGAATCGACCGTGGACAGCGCCTGCTCGGCTTCTTCCTCGACTTCGGTAGTATCGACGGGGGCCGGCGCGGACTCGTTGAGCAGCAGGTCATCGACGGCGGGCGCTTCGTCGAAGACCTGGATCGCCATGTCGTTGAAGGTGGAGATGATCGATTCGATCTGCTCCGCATCCACCAGATCGTCGGGCAGGTGGTCGTTGATCTCGGCGTACGTCAGGTAGCCGCGCTCCTTGCCCAGCGCGATCAGGGTCTTCAGGCGCGTGCGCTTGGTGTCCAGGTCGACCAGCTTGGCTTCGGGGGCGATCAGCTTTTCGCGGCTCTTGCGGCCGCGCGACTCGGCGATGGCCTTGGCGACGGATTTGGCGGGAATTGGCTGGGCTGCCGGCTTGGCGGGCGCAGGGGCGACGGCTGCCGGCGCCATAACTTTAGCCGGTTTTGCGGCAACGGCCTTTGCCGGCGTCTTTGCCGCAATCACCTTGGCCTGAACTTTTACGGGGGTGCTCTTTGCGGCCGTCTTGGCTGCGGAGGTTTTGGCCGGAGTCTTGGCCGGAGTCTTGGCCGGAGTCTTGGCCGGGGCTCTTGGCCGGGGCTTTGGCCGGAGTCTTGGCCGGGGCTTTGGCCGGGGCTTTTTTGGCGGGAACTTTGGCTGGGACAGGCTTTTTCGCCGGCACCGGTTTTTTTGGCGCAGGTTTCCTGGCGGCCGGTTTGGCGGCGGCCCTTGATTTGCTCTGCTTGGCGATTTCCTTCGGCATGACGATCCTCGGCTGGAGCACGATGGCGGCGCGGCGCTGTCGGCCCTTGCAACGTCGCGACGCGCGCGGACAGGCCGACTCAGCGCGCCGTGAAAGCGCTGGAGAACCGCAAATTATATCACATCGGGGTACCGGCCGTCGAGGATGGACCGGGATGCTTCTTTGCCAGCAGTTCTGCCAGCCGCTGCCGCTCTTCCTGGGTCAAACCCTGCCGGGCGCGGGCGGTAAGCTGTTCGATCTCGGCGGTGATGGCCGAATGGCGCAGGCGCAGGATGGAATCGTTGAAAACGCCTTCGAGCGCACCCAGATCGACCTCTTCCACCATATTGGTCGCGATTGCGGCAATCAGCGCCTCGTGCGGGGTATCGCGGAAGAACTCCAGCAGCATGCCGAAACCACCGGCGGGCAGTTCGCCGTGCTCGATGGCGTCGGTAATGGCACAGAGCGCCTCGCCTTCGACCCGCTCGCGATCGATCAGGTCCAGCGGCAGGCGGGCCGCCCACTCCGGTTTGTGCAGCACGATCTGCAGCAGCTTGTATTCAACGGAAGAGGGTACCGGTCGCTGCTTCATCTGCGCCGGTGCGTAACGGCTGCGGGCCAGGGGCTTGAGGCCGCACTGGGCCTCGACTTCGGCCTGCGAGACTTGTGCGCGGTGGGCAATTTCCTTGGTCAGTTGAACCCGCAGGATCGGTGCCGACATCTTCTGCAGCAGCGGTTTCGCCGCGTGTACCAGCGCCGCGCGGCCCTCGGCGGTGCTGGGATTGGTCTGCTTGACCAGTTCGCGCAGGAGGAACTCGCTCAAGCGGGTCGCGCTTCGGGCCTGCTGCACGAAGGCCTCCTTGCCGTGCTGGCGGATGAACTCGTCCGGATCCTGGTTGCCGGGCATCTGCAGGATCTCGACGATCTTGTTGTCGGCCAGGTGGCCCAGGCTCACTTCCATGGCCCGCCAGGCCGCCCGGTCGCCCGCACTGTCGCGGTCGAAGCAGAACACCACGCGGTGGGCCTGTTTCAGCAGTTTTTGCACATTGGCGTCGGTGGCTGCCGTGCCGAGCGTGGCGACGACGTTTTCGACGCCGGCCTGCACCAGGCCGACCACGTCCATGTAGCCCTCGACCACCAGCACCGTGTCTTCTTCCTGGATGGCCTTGCGCGCCTGGGGCAGGCCGTAGAGTTCGCGGCCCTTTTCGAACAGCGGCGTTTCCGGCGAATTGAGGTATTTCGGTTCGCCTTCGCCGATCACCCGGCCGCCGAAGCCGATCACGTTGCCGCGCTGGTCCTGGATGGGGAACATCACGCGGTCGCGAAAGCGGTCGTAGCGGCGGCCCTGCTCATTGACGATGACCAGGCCGCATTCGACCAGGGCCGGATCGTTGTAGTCGGAGAAGACCTGTTGCAGGCCCTGCCACCCTTCGGGGGCGTAGCCGAGGGCGAATTTTGCGGCGATTTCGCCCGTCAGGCCGCGGTTCTTGAGGTAATCGACGGCTTTTGGCGACGCCTTCAGTTGTTCGCGGTAGAAGGCCATGGCGCGTCCCATCAGTTCGGTCAGCGGCGCCTTCTTCGCGCGTATCTCGGCGTTGCGCTCTTCGTGCGGCACCTGCAGGCCGACCGACGAAGCGAGATCCTCGACAGCCTCGATGAAGCCGATGCCGGCATGCTGCATCAGGAAACCGATGGCACTGCCGTGCGCGCCGCAACCGAAGCAGTGATAGAACTGCTTGCTCGGGCTGACCGTGAAGGACGGGGTTTTCTCGGAATGGAAGGGGCAGCAGGCGCTGTAGTTGGCGCCGGCCTTCTTCAGCGGGACATAGCGTTCGACCACATCGACGATGTCGATGCGGGCAAGCAGTTCCTGGACGAAGCTTTCGGGGATCACAGGGGGATTATGCCCCCGCGAGCTTGGCCTTGACGAGCTTCGAGACTTCGCCCATGTCGGCGCGGCCGGCCACTTGAGGCTTGACCAGCGCAATCACCTTGCCCATGTCGGACGGGGCCCCGGCGCCGGATCCGGCGATGGCGGCAGCGACGATCGCCTCGACCTCGGCAGCGCTGAGTCCCTGCGGCATGTAGGTCGCCAGCACGGTGGATTCGAATTTCTCGACATCCGCCAGATCCTGGCGCTTGGCGGCTTCGTACTGGGTGATGGAATCCTTGCGCTGCTTGAGCATTTTCTCGATCACCGCAATCACCGCCGCGTCGTCGATCTCGATCTTCTCATCGACCCGCTTCTGTTTGATGGCGGCGCGCAGCAGGCTCAGCGCATCCTTTCTGGCCCGCTCGCCGGCCTTCATGGCGGCTTTCCAGTCGTCGTCGATACGCGTTTCGAGGCTCATCAAATCATCCTTTGCAGAAGCAAGAAGCACAAAAACCGCCTCTCGGCGGTTTTTACCGCCTCGCGGCGGGTTCCCTGATCAAGCGGTACAACCAAGGTTCGCTCAGAACAGCCGAACCAGGGCTGGCTCAATACATCTTCGGCGGCAGAAGCTGGCTGCGAATGCGCTTGTGATGGCGCTTGACGGCGGCGGCGGCTTTGCGCTTGCGCTCGGTCGTGGGCTTCTCGTAGAACTCGCGTGCGCGCAGTTCGGTGAGGAGGCCAGTCTTCTCGATGGCGCGCTTGAAGCGGCGGATCGCGACTTCGAACGGCTCGTTTTCCTTGAGGCGAATACCCGGCATTGCAATAATCCTGGAAAGGCGGGAAAGGCGCGCATTCTAAACGCTTTGCCATTGATGTCAATTCTTTTGGCGCAGTGCTGCCTTGCCTTCGGCGTTGCGTTCAGGTCAGCCCCAATGCCGTCACCAGCCAGCGCGCGGCCTGCCCCGCGCCGTCGGCCTGCGGCAACGGGGGTGGCGGTGCGGACCAGAGCCGGCGCAGGGCGTCGAGGAAATCGCCGGCCAGCAGTTGTTCGCGCGCGAGGGATCCGGCGCGGGCATGGGCGGCGAGCCAAGCGGCGAAATGGGGTGTTTCCGGCCAGTCGTCGCGCTGCAGGTAAAGGATGGGGATGCCGCTGCAGGCCGCCTCGACGAAGGTGCCATAGCCGGGTTTGGTGATCACCGCATCGACGCTGGCGAGCAGATCGGTAAAGTCGTGCTCGGCATTTTCGACACTGCGCACGTCGCCACGCGAAATGCCCCATTCGCCAGGTACCAGCCAGCTCACTCCCGGTATTTGCGGCCAGTGTTCCAGCGGAAGGCGAAACTCCATGCCACCCATGGCCAACAGCAGCCAGCGCTCACTTTCGTCAAGCCCGAGCATTTTAGAGATGCGTGAGCGATCGCGGCGGCCGACGCTGGCTATCGGCGCAAGCTCATGCCGCCGCTCGAAGTTGGTCATCGGCAGGCCGGGCGTGACGCGCAGGAAGCCTGTTGCGCCGTTATAAGCGGCCAGCATCTGGGCATGGATGGCGGCGGCCCACGACTGGTCGCCCAAATAATTGGCGAAGAGGTCCGCCCAGTTCAGCGAACACAATCCCGCGGCGGGAAGGCCGGTTGCGGCCGCCGCTGCGAGCGGCAGGTAGGCGACGTTGCTGAGCACCGCGTCGACCCGGTGCCGGCCGAGCCAGTCGACCTCGGCGGCAACCCGCTGCGGCCAGTCGGCATGGAATTCGCGGTAGCGTAGCGCGGTCGCCGCAAGGTCGACGTCCACCGCGTTGTGCATGACAAGGCCGAAGTCGCGCGCTTCCGGCACATGCGCAAAGTCGGCCGCGATACGCCGCGCCAGCCGCTCGCGTGGAATCATGCTGCGTACCGTCAGGCGCAGGCCGGGGACCAGCGGCTGGAGGGCGTTCAGCACCGGCGCGGTTTGCGCCAGGTGGCCCAGGCCGTGGGCCGAAATGTCGACCAGCAAATGCATCCTGGATCAGCCGGGCAGTTTGAGGCGGCGCGCGATACGCCGGGCGACATGGGCGCGGGCCGCGAAATCCATCGCGCCGGTCGCCGACCGGACGTGGGTCAAGCGCAGGCGCGTGGTCAGGTCGTGACACAGGAGCAGTATCCCGGTCTTGGCCGCTTCGCTCAAGATCGTTGGAGCCGACGTTGGCCGGCACTGAAACTTCGTCTTCATTTTCTTGATGTGAGTCCGGATCGCCGTGTCGTCGGTGCCGACTTCTTGCGGTATGGTGCCGGGCGATTATAGTCAGCCGGTAGAATGCCGCCGATGAAAGTGCTCGGCATCGAATCCTCCTGCGACGAAACCGGCGTCGCGCTCTACGACACGGAGCGCGGCCTGCTCGGCCATGCCGTGCATACCCAGGTGGCGATGCACGAGGCCTATGGCGGCGTGGTGCCGGAGCTGGCCTCGCGCGACCACATCCGCCGCCTGATCCCGCTGCTGGAGCGGGTGCTGGCCGGGTCGCAGTGCACGCGCGGCGACATCGACGCCATTGCCTACACGGCCGGGCCCGGGCTGGCTGGCGCCTTGCTGGTCGGCGCGAGTTTTGCCGAAGCGCTGGCGCTGGCGCTGGACGTGCCGGTGCTGCCGGTGCATCACCTTGAAGGCCACCTGCTATCCCCGCTCCTGGCGGACGAAGCAAATGCTTTTAGTTCCGACATCACGCCCGCAAGCGGGCATGAGTCTGCACTGAACGGAACGGCATTTAGTTCCGACATCACGCCCGCAAGCGGGCATGAGTCTGCACTGAACGGAACGGCATTTAGTTCCGACATCACGCCCGCAAGCGGGCATGAGTCTGCACTGAACGGAACGGCATTTAGTTCCGACATCACGCCCGCAAGCGGGCATGAGTCTGCACTGAAGCTTTGCTTTCCGTTCATCGCCCTGCTGGTATCAGGCGGCCATACGCAGCTGATGCGCGTGGCGCGGGTCGGCGACTACGAGTTGCTCGGCGAATCGCTCGACGACGCCGCGGGCGAGGCTTTCGACAAAACCGCCAAGCTGCTCGGGCTGGGTTATCCCGGCGGACCGGCGCTGGCGCAGCTGGCCGAATCAGGCAAGCCGGGCCGGTTCAAGCTGCCGCGGCCGATGCTCGCCAGCGGCGATTTGTCCTTCAGTTTTTCCGGGCTGAAGACGGCGGTATTGACCGCGACCCGCGCGCAGGAGTTCGCCGAAACCGACAAGGCCGATCTCGCCGCCGAATTCCAGGAAGCGGTGACCGAAGTGCTCGCGGCCAAGTCGGTGGCGGCGTGTCGCCGGCACCGACTTTCTTCCCTGGTTGTGGCCGGCGGCGTCGGCGCCAACCGGCGCTTGCGCGAAAGGCTGGATCAGGCCATGGCGAAGATCGGCGGCCGGGTGTTCTATCCGGCGCTGGAATTGTGCACCGACAACGGCGCGATGATCGCCTTCGCAGGCGCCCAGCGCCTGCTGCAAGGCGCGGCGCCGGACCGCGGCGGCGCCTTCGCGGTGCGCCCGCGCTGGCCGCTCGATCGCATCTCCTGAACGACTCGGTTGCGCGAAATCGGTGCGTAAATCAAAGCTTGTGAAGAAATCGTAGCGAGCGGGCTGCAGCGGGGTGCGGCCGGAGCGCAGCTACCGGAACGCAGGTCTTATACGTGAGGGCGAGGCGGGGTTTCGCAAAGCATGCTTTGCGCCGCCGCAGCCGGCCGGCTGTGCAAAGCCGGCCGTGGAAGAGCACCGCCCAATCCCCGATCCGGCACGCGCAGTAGATTTAGCCGCCCAACAGTTTCCCGATGTGCAGCACGCGCGCGCTCAGCGAGCGCATCAGCGCGATGCCGAAGGCCGGCCGCGCCTTGACCATGTCGAGGAATTGATCCTTGCCGACCAGCAGCCAGGCGCTTTCGGTTTCCGCCGTGGCGGTGGCGGAACGGCCGGAACGATCGACCAGCGCCATTTCGCCGAATGCGCCGCCCGGGCCGACGTGCTCGATCACCCGGTCGTCGACCGAGATTGCGATGCGGCCTTTGATGACGACGAACATGCAGGCGCCCACGGCGCCCTTGGTGACCACGGTCCTGCCGGCGGCGGCCGTGGACGGCTTCGGGTCGCCGAGTTCATGCTGCAATTCGGCGAGCATCGTCTTGTCCAGCGTGTTCCGGTTTTCCAGCACCTCGAGCGGAGTCTTTTTTGCCGCGGCCAGTCGCGCCACTCCGCGACGCAGGCGCTGGGCCATGACGCTCATCAGCATCAGGGCGAATTCGGGCATTTTCTGCAAGGCGTGCTGGAACTGCTTTTCGTCGAGCGACAACACCCGGCAATTCTTGCGCGCGGTGGCCGTCGCGCTGCGCGGGGCTTCGGCGATCGCCGCCATCTCGCCGAATATCTCGCCGGGAGGCACCAGGTCCAGCGGCTTGCCGGCCCGGGTGAGCATCACGTCGCCGTCCAGCAGCAGGTAGATGCGGGCGCCCTTGGAGAAGAGTCCCGAGGCCTTGTCGTTCTCGGCGAAGATCTGCCTGCCGGCGGGAAACTGTTCCAGGGTGCCGCCGAGCTTGAAGAATTCCAGTGCGAGCCTGGGTTCGTAGAGTGAAGCCGGCTCGCCCGGCGGGACCGGCTTCGGCGCGGGTGGCGTTTTCGGTCCGCCGGAAAAGTCCAGATCATCCATGGGATCGCATCCTGAAAAATGTGATTGGGGAACCGGAGCCCATTATAAAGTGGGGCCGTGCCGCGGCTTCTTCGGGCCGCCGATGCGCCCTTCGCTGCCGGCCAGCAACTTGCGGATGTTGCTCTTGTGGCGGTAGATCAGCACGGCGCACATGAACGTGACGGCCGCCGTGACGTCGACGCTTCCCAGCAGCCACCAGGTCAGCGCGGGCGCTGCTGCGGCCGCGGCCAGCGCTCCCAGTGAGGAATAGCGCGTGAATACGATCGCCGTCAGCCAGACAGCCGCCGTGATCCCCGCCAGTGCCGCGGAGAAACCCAGCAGCACGCCGAGCGCGGTGGCCACGCCCTTGCCGCCCCTGAAGCCGAGGGTGAAGGGAAACACATGGCCGAGGAAAGCCGCCAGTCCGGCTACGGCAATCGCCGTGCCGTCAGCACCGACTTTTGCGGCAACAAACATCGCCAGCCAGCCCTTGGCGGCGTCGCCGAGCAGCGTCAGCAGGGCCGCGGCCTTGCTGCCGCTGCGCAGCACGTTGGTGGCGCCCGGATTGCCCGAGCCGAAGCTGCGCGGATCGGCCAGGCGAAACGCGCGCGAGACGATCACGGCAAAGGGCACGGAGCCGAGCAGGTAGCCCAGCACGGCATAGACAAGCAGGTTCATTGCGGATTCCATAGAATGGGCTGCATTGTAAAGGAGCATTGCGATGGCCCATCCCACTTTCCCCGCCCCGAGGGCGGGGCTGACCAGTCACCTCCACCGCGCGGCCGGGCGCGCAGGCGGGGTTTCGCGAAGCACTGCTTCGCGCCGCCGAAGCCGGTTGGCTTTGCAAAGCCAGCCGTGTACAGCCGGGAGGGGGTGCCCAACATATTCCCGCGCTTGCGCGGGCGGCCCGGCGGAGACGTAATGGACTTCATTTTCATCGACGACATGCGGGTGGACGCCCACGTCGGGATTTTCGAGCGCGAGAAGGCGGCGGCGCAGACGCTCGAAATCAGCCTGACCTTCGGCGTGCCCGACGCGGCGGCGCAGGATGACGACATCGACAAGACAATCCGCTATGACGCGGTGATCGAGCGCATCCGCGCCGAACTGGCGGCGCGCCACTTCAACCTGCTGGAGACGCTGGGGGAATACGTGATCGGCCTGCTGTTGAACGAATTCGGCGCACCCTGGGTCAAGATCAGCATCGCCAAGATGGGCATCATGAAAGGCGTGCGCCGCGTCGGGGTGCAGATCGAACGCTCGCGATGACGCCGCTGCCCGCGCCGGCCGAGCTGATCTACGCCATCGGCATGGCGGCGGTGGCGGTCAATGCCGCCTCGGCGGTGCTGGAAACCGAGAACAAGAAAATGGACCTGGTCGGCGCCGTGGTGGTCGGGCTCGCCACCAGCCTCGGCGGCGGCACCCTGCGCGACCTGCTGCTCGACCGGAAGGTGTTCTGGCTGGGCGATGTCGCCTACCTGTTCTGCGGCCTGCTTGCGGTTGGCCTCACCTTCATCATCGCCCGGCGCATCCGGGTGCGCCCCGGGCTGTTCGTCGTGCCCGATGCCGTGGGCCTCGCGCTGTTCACCGTGGTGGGCTGCCAGATCGCCGTCGCCTCCGGAGTGCATTGGCTCTCCGCCTCGCTGCTGGCGGTGATCACCGGCGTCGTCGGCGGCATGCTGCGCGACATCCTGGTCAACGAAGTGCCGCTGGTGATGCGGGCCGGTACGCTTTACGCCACGGCCTCCTGGCTCGGCGCGCTGACCCTGCTCGGCGCGCTGCATCTGGGGCTGGGTGATGCCGTGGCGGCGGCGGCCGGTGCCACGGTGGTGCTGGGCCTGCGCCTGGCGGCGATCCGCTGGGCGCTCAGCCTGCCGACCTACAAGTCGCGCTGATCAGTCCTTCAGCGCGCACTCGACGATCTTCGGCTGCAGCACGGCCAGGACGTCGTGCGGATGGACGCCGACCAGGTAGCCGCGACGCCCGCCGTTGATGTAGATCAGCGGCAGGTCGAGGATGGATTTCTCCAGATGCACCGGCAGGACCTTTTTGGTGCCGAAGGGCGAGCAGCCGCCGACCATGTAGCCGGTGTGGCGCAAGGCGTCTTCGGGCTTGCAGGGGCCGACCTTCTTGACGCCGATCTGGCGCGCCAGTTCCTTGGTGGACACCTTGCGATCGCCGTGCATCAGCACGATCAGCGGTTTTGCATTCTCGTCTTCCATGACCAGCGTTTTGACCACCGCGTGCTCGGCCACGTTGAGCTCGCGCGCCGACACCTGCGTGCCGCCATGCTCCTCGTACTCGTAGAGATGGTTGGAATGGGCGATGCCGTGCTTGTGCAGGAACAGGGTCGCCGGGGTTTCGGGGGCCGAATCTTGGTAGCGGGTTTCGTGTCTCATGGGGGAATTCTACGCCTCCCGCAGCCGTCCGTTCGGGTGCAACCGTTTCCCGCGGGGCGTAAGGAATCCGGCCGTCGCGCGTCCAATCTCTCAGCCTCTGCCCCCTTCGCCTTCAACCGGAGCTTGACCATGAAACCTTGCCGATTCACGTGCCTGATGTCTGCCGGCCTTGCCGCCCTGTTCAGCGTCGGCGCACTCGCCGCGCCGGCGTGCGTGGCGCAAAGCGGAGCGCAGCGCAATGTTTTGCTGGAGCTATACACCTCGGAAGGTTGCGACAGTTGTCCGCCGGCCGACCGCCGGCTGTCGCAATTCAAGGGCCAGGCCGAAACTGCCGGACGCATCGTGCCCCTGGCCTTCCATGTCGATTACTGGGACCGGCTGGGCTGGGCGGACCGCTTTGCCAGCCCGCAATACACGCAGCGCCAGTACCAGATGGCAGGCCTGGCCCGCTCGCGTGCCGTGTATACGCCGCAGTTTCTGCGCAACGGGCGCGACTGGCGCAGCGCGGGGAGTCCGCTCGACGGGACGGGCGAGACCCGTGCGGCGGCCGCCATCGCTCTCGAACTCGGCGTGCCGGACGCCGGGCAAATGATGATCAGTGGCGAGATCTCGGTCACCAGCGCGGCGGCCGGCGCGGCGGGCGAGGTCTGGCTCGCGCTGTACGAAAACAATCTGGAGTCGCAGGTGCGCGCCGGAGAAAACAGCGGCAAGACCCTGCGCCACGACTACGTGGTACGCCGCCTGATCGGCCCGCTGGCATTAGGCCGGGATGGCCGCTCGTCGCTGCGGCAGCAGATCGCGCTGGAAGCCGGCTGGAAGCGCGTCGACCTCGGTGTCGTCGCCTTCGTCCAGGACAAGGCCAGCGGCGAGATCCTGCAGGCGTTGCAGCGCCACGCCTGCCCGACGTGAATGGTTTCAGCCGCGCGGATGATGCTGGTGATGCAGTTGCTTGAGGCGTTCGCGCGCGACATGGGTGTACACCTGCGTCGTCGAGATGTCGGCGTGGCCGAGCAGCAACTGCACCACGCGCAGGTCGGCGCCGTGGTTCAGCAGGTGGGTGGCGAAGGCGTGGCGCAGCACATGCGGCGAGATGCGCTCGCGCGGGATGCCGACCTGCAGCGCGTATTTCTTGATCAGGGTCCAGAACATCTGCCGCGTCATGCCGGCGCCGCGCGTGGTGACGAAAACCGCATCCGATACATGCTGCCCGAGCAGTTCGCCGCGTGCCCCCGCGATGTAGCGCTGCAGCCATTCGGCGGCGATCTGTCCGAGCGGTACCAGGCGCTCCTTCGAGCCTTTGCCCATCACGCGCACCACGTTGTCGTTGAGGCTGACCTCGAACAGGCGCACGGCGACCAGCTCCGAGACGCGCAGGCCGGTGGCGTAGAGCAGCTCGAACATGGCGCGGTCGCGCAGGCCGAGCGGGGTTTGCACGTCGGGTGCGCCCAACAGGTCCTCCACCTGCTTCTCCGAAAGCGTTTTCGGAAAGCGCTGGGTCGTGCCGGGTTTGTCGATGTTGAGCAGCGGATCGACCTGCAGCCGGCCCTGATCCAGCAGCCAGCGGTAACAGCGGCGCAATGTCGCCATCAGCCGCCGCTGGCTGGTGGTCTTGATGCCGCCGGGGCGGGCATGAAGAAAGGCCAGATAGGCGTTGATCGCCGTCTCGTCAGCGCCGACTATCGACCTCGAACCCGTTCGGCTTGAGCCATGAGCCGTGAGCTTGTCGAACGGTCGAATGGTCGAAGGCCCGTCGTCGTGGAGCGCGCGTGGTTCGACAGGCTCACCACGAACGGGAGCGGCGTCCAGCCACTCGGCGAACAGCGCAAGGTCGCTGCGGTAACTCGCCAGCGTGTTCTTCGACAAGCCGTCGGCGAGCCACAGGGCGTCGATGAACTCGTCGATCAGCGCGGCGTCAGATGCGCTCATGCCTTGCCGCCGGGCCGTCCCAAGGCAAGGCCGTCGTACTCATGGAGCGCAGCGAACACCCGTCACCCCCTTTCCTGGAAAGGGGGGCGGGGGGATTGCCGTTCATGTGCCAGCAGCCAGCGTTTGATGTCGAGCAGGAAGCCGTCGCCCTGGCGCCCGAAGCCGCCCAGCCCCTGGTTCGCCGCGACGACGCGATGGCAGGGCACGACGATCGGATAGGGATTGGCGCCGCAGGCATTGCCCACCGCGCGCGGCCCGCTGTGGATCGCGGCGGCGACCTCGCCGTAGCTCATGGTCGCGGCCGCGAGGAATCGCGGCGATCCGCGTTCCAGACCCGGCGCTGGAAATGCGTGCCGGCCGGCGCCAGCGGCAGGCCGAAGTCGAAGCGCGGGTCCTTCAGCCAGGCGCGCAACTGGCGCACGGCCTCCCTGGCCAGCGGTGTTTTCGGCGCGACTTCGGGACGGGTTCAAGGTAATCGATGCCGGTGATCTCGTCGGCATTGCATTCGATGCCGATGCTGAAGGACGGGGCGGCAATCACGGCGGCATAGGCTTTCATGGCGGACACTCCCGAAGTTCGATGGTCGCCGTATTGTCGATCCCCGGCAGGTGATCCGCAAGCGGTGCGCAGACCGTGGCGGTGCACAGCGTGTAGCCGCCGACGTACGGCGAATGGGTGAGGCGCAGCACGGGCTGCGGCGGCAGCTGCGGTCGATAGTGCCAGACGCCGTTCTTCAGCACGGCGTCCGGCGGGCGGCTCCATGCCGGCGCCGCTGCCGCGAATGCGCGCCTCGTCGATCACCAGGGCACCGGCCTACGATGCGCCAGTCTTCCTCCCAGCGGATTTTTTCGATGGAGTGGATCCAGGCTCAGGGTGAAGGCGTCGATGGCAAGCACGGCACTTAGCGTGCCGGCGGCCAGGCAAAGGCTCATTGCGCCTAAGAGTCGGCGCCGGCGACACGGCGGCCGGCACGCCGCACGCGCAGCAGGTGCCAGACGACGAAGGCCGCGCTCATGCCGAAGCCGATCTCGTCGGTGAGCGGTATCGCCGCCACCAGCATGAAGGCGGCCGCCGCAGCGAAGACGCGTTCGAACATGTGGAGCGGCGCAAGGAGGAAGCCGATCGCCGCCGCACCCCAGAGGCCGATCGACAGCACGGCCTTGAACACGATGTAGGCGACGGCGACGAAGGTCCAGTCGCCCTGCAGCATCAGCGCCGGGGTCGTAGACCGCCATGTAGGGGATGACGAAGCCGGCGATGGCGATCTGCACCGCCTTGATGCCGATTTTCATCGCCGATTCCTTGGCGATCGAAGCTGGCGGCGAAGGCGGCCAGCGCCACCGGCGGCGTCAGGTCGGCCATGATGCCGAAGTAGAAGACGAACATGTGGCTGACGATCAGCGGCACGCCGAGCTTGAGCAGGGCCGGCGCGGCGATGGAACTGGTGATGATGTAGTTGGGGATGGTCGGGATGCCCATGCCGAGCACGAGGCAGACGAGCATGGTCAGCACCAGCGAGAGGAACAGGCTCTTCTCGCCGACGCTGAGGATGTAGCCGGCGAAGCTCGACGCCGCGCCGGTCAGCGTCAGCACGCCGATGATGACGCCGACGACGGCGCAGGCCACGCCCACCGGCAGCGCCTGGCGGGCGCCGTCGATCAGGCTCATCCTGAGCAGGTGCAGGGTCTTCATGCCGCCCTTGACGGCGAAGGTCTGCGCCACCAGCGCGGCGATCAGCGCCAGCAGCGGGTAGATGCCCCAGGTCTCCATGTTCTTGACGAAGACCGCGGCGGTGAGCCCGAGCGCGATCCAGAACACGTAGCGGAAGGCCGTGGCGGAGACGCGCGCGGCGATCGCGGCGCCGAGGATCAGCACGGCGGTCAGCACCAGGCCGACCATGCCGGCGAACATCGGCGTGAAGCCGTTGAACAGCATGATCACCAGCACCACCAGCGGCAGCAGCAGATACCAGTTGTCGCGCATGGCGTGCCAGGGATTCGGGCACTGCGTCCTTGGGCAGGCCGACCAGGTTCTTGCGCCCGGCTTCGAGATGCACCATCCAGAAGGCGGTGAGGTAATAGAGGATGGCCGGAATCGCCGCCGCCTTGACGATCTCGGCATAGGGCACGTTGAGGTTCTCGGCCATGATGAAGGCCACCGCGCCCATCACCGGCGGCATGATCTGGCCGCCCATCGACGAGGTGGCCTCGACCGCGCCGGCGAAGACGCCCGAGTAGCCGAACTTCTTCATCAGCGGAATGGTGAACTGCCCGGTGGTCAGCACGTTGGCCACGCCCGAGCCGGAAATGGTGCCCATCAGCCCCGAGGACAATCACCGAGACCTTGGCCGCGCCGCCCTTGGTGTGGCCGACGAAGCCCAGCGCCAGCGAGTTGAACAGGTTGATCATGCCGGCGTGTTCGAGGAAGGAGCCGAACAGGATGAAGAGGAAGATGTAGGTGGCCGAGACCAGGGTCGGGATGCCGAAGATGCCTTCGGTGCCCAGCGCGAGCTGGTTGACGATCTGGTCGAAGCCGTAGCCGCGATGGGCGAGGTCGCCCGGCAGGTACTGGCCGAACATGCCGTAGAGCAGGAAGATGCCGCAGACGATGGGCAGGGCCAGGCCGAGGATGCGCCGCGCCGCCTCGAAGCAGAGGATCACCAGCGCGGTGCCGACGACGAGGTCGATGGTGCTCGGATCGCCCGAGCGCTGGATCAGCTCGGCCTCGAAGACCCAGTGGTAGGTCGACAGCGCCAAGGCGCCGAAGGCCAGCGCCGTGTCGCCGGCGCCGACTTTCGAAAGCCGGCCGCCGCTCTTGAAGGCCGGGTAGAGGATGAAGGTGATGCACAGCAGGAAGCCGACGTGCAGGCTGCGGATCACCAGGCTGGACAGCGGATGGAAGGCCGCGACCACCAGCTGGTAGGTGGAAAAGGCCAGCGCGATGCCGTTGAGCGCCGCCAGCCAGCCGCCGCCGAGCCGGCGTTGCACGCCGTGTTCGGAGAACTCTTCCTGGCCGTGGTCGGGGGCGGCGCTATGGTCGGTCACGGTGCGACGCTTTTGGCACCCACCCCCCAGCCCCCGCCCGGGCGGGGGTGACGGGTGTTCGCCGCTGCGCGGCTCGGAAAGTTGACTGCGCCACGTTCAGGACGGCTCGGCGCTTGGCTACTTCAGCAACCCGACTTCCTTGTAGTACTTCTCGGCGCCGGGATGCAGCGGGGCCGGCGGCGCCTTGGCGGCGTTTTCACGCGTGATGGCCTTGGCCGCGGCAGTGCGCGGCCTTGCAGGTCGGGCAGGTTGTCGAAGATGGCCTTGGTCATCGTGTAGGCCGCGTCGGTCGACACGCCTTCGTGGCTGACCAGGAAGTTCTGGATCGCCACCGTGGCGACGTCGCGTCGGTCTGGCCGTTGTAGGTGTTGGCCGGCACGCTGCCGGGCTGGTAGGCGGCTTCGCCGATCTTGGCCACGACGTCGGCGGGAATCGGCACGAGGACGATCTTGACCGAGGTGGCCAGGTCGCGGATCGCGGCGACGCCGAGGCCGGCGGAAATCAGCGTGGCGTCGAGCTGGCGGTTCTTCATCAGTTCCACCGATTCGCCGAAGGGCAGGTATTCGACCTTGGCGAAGTCCTTGTAGCTCATGCCGGCGCCCTTGAAGATGTCGCGCGCATTCAGCTCGGTGCCGGATTTCGGCGCGCCGACGGCGACGCGCTTGCCTTTCAGGTCGGCCAGGGTCTTGATGCCCGGAGTCGGCATTGGCGACGATCTGGATGTAGTTGGGATAGATTGCGGCGATGGTGCGCAGCTTTTTCAGCGGCGTCTTGAAGCCGGCTTCCTCGTTGCCCTTCCAGGCCTCGTTCAGTGCGTCGCCCAGCGTGAAGGCGATCTCGCCGCGGCCGGCCTGCAGCAGGTTGAGGTTTTCGGCGCTGGCCTTGGTCACCTGCGCCGAGGTCTTGGCGCCGGGCATGGCCTTGCCGTAGATCTGCGACAGGGCGACGCCCATCGGGTAGTAGACGCCTGAAGTGCCGCCGGTGAGGACGGTGACGAATTCCTGGGCATGGGCGGTGGCGGCCAGCGCCAGCGTGACCGCGGTGAGCAACAGGCTGCGAACTTTCTTCATGGTGACTCCTCCGGTTATGACTTTATTGAAGCGTGAAGCTTACAACACTCGGCATTCTTAGGACAGGGAGGGCGCTTCATGACAAAATCGTCGTTCGACAGATCGATGCAGAACAGTCAATGAAACTGCCAAAGCTGGAAAACCCCGTCGGCGATTTCTGGGGCGGGTTTGCCGCCATGCTGGTGGCCTTGCCGTCGGCAATCGCTTATGGCGTCACCATCTATGCCGTGCTGGGCCCGACCCATGTCGCGCTCGGTGCCCTGGCCGGGATCCTCGGCGCGACGGCGATCGGCATTGTCGCCTCGAGTTTCGGCGGCACCAATCGCTTGATCTCAGCGCCCTGCGCCCCTGCCGCCGCGGTGGTTTCGGCCTTCGCCATCGAGGCGGTGGCCAGCGGTGCCCCGGTGGACACGATCCTGCTGTTGCTGACCCTGCTCGGCCTGCTCGCCGGCCTGATGCAGCTTCTTTTCGGCCTCGCGAGCCTGGGCCGCCTGATCAAGTACATGCCTTACACCGTGGTCAGCGGGTATCTCTCCGGAGTCGGCCTGATCATCATCGGCAGCCAGGTGCCGAAGCTGCTCGGCGCGCCCAAGGACCTGCATTTCTGGGCGGCCCTGGGTGCGCCGGAACGATGGCGCTGGCAGGCCATCGTCGTCGGCGTGGTGACCATTCTCGCGATGCTTTGGGCGCCGCGGCTGATCAAGGCCGTGCCGGGAGCGATTCTCGGCCTGATGGCCGGGATTGCCGCCTACTTCGGCTTGGCTTTCCTCGACCCCGCGCTGCTGAGCCTGCAGGCCAACACGCTGGTGGTCGGCGCACTCGACGGCGGCGGCGGCGGCAGTTTTTTCGCCGGCCTGGCCGGCCGCTGGACGGCGATCGCCGATGTCAGCCTGCAGCAGTTGCTGCAGCTGGTGATGCCGGCACTGACGCTGGCCGTGCTGCTGTCGATCGATACCCTGAAAACCTGCGTGGTGCTCGATGCCATGACCCGTTCGCGCCACGATTCGAACCGCGAACTGATCGGCCAGGGCCTGGGCAACCTGGCTTCGGGCGCGGTCGGCGGCATTCCCGGCGCCGGCACCATGGGCGCGACGCTGGTGAACATCTCCGGCGGCGCCAGCAGCCGCTTCTCCGGCATGGTCGAAGGCGTGCTGGCGCTGGTCGCCTTCCTGCTGCTGGCCAACTTCATCTCATGGATTCCGGTGGCCGGCCTGGCCGGCATCCTGATCGTGATCGGCGTGCGCATGATCGATCGCAACAGCCTGCATTACCTGAAGTCGCGCTCCACCATCCTCGATTTCGCGGTGATTGTCGCGGTGGTCGGCACGGCGCTGACGGTGAGCCTGATCGCCGCGTCCGGCGTCGGCATCGTGCTCGCCGTGATGCTGTTCATCCGCGAGCAGATCGGCGGTTCCATCGTCCGCCGCAAGCTGCTGGGCAACGAGACCTTCTCCAAGCGCATCCGCACCCAGGAGGAAATGGAAATCCTCACGGAGCATGGCGACCGCGCGGCGATCATCGAGTTGCAGGGCAGCCTGTTCTTCGGCACCGCCGACCAGCTCTACCTGAGCCTGGAGCCGGAACTCAAGACGCGCGACTTCCTGATCCTCGACATGCGCCGCATCCAGACCGTGGATGTCACCGCCGCCCACCTGCTGGAACAGGTCAAGGACATGCTGGCCGAGCGCAACGGCTTCCTGATCTTCAGCGCCATTCCGCAGACCCTGCCCTCGGGACGCGACATGCAGCAGTACTTCGACCAGGTCGGCCTGATTCGCGAGGACAGCCCGGTGCGCGTCTTTCCATCCCTGGATGACGCGCTGGAGTGGGTCGAGGACCGCATCATCCATGAAACGGTCTGTTTCCGTGACGAGGAGGTTGCGCTGGAACTGCACGAGGTCGAGCTGTTTGCCGGGCGCAAGGAACAGACCCTGGCCGCGCTGGAACAGTGCATGGAGAAACGCAGCGTGGCGAAGGGCGACACCATCTTCTCGCGCGGCGATGCGGGCGATGAACTGTTCCTGATCCGGCGCGGCGCGGTGCGCATCGTGCTGCCGCTGTCCGACCGGCAATCGCACCACCTCGGCACCTTCGGCCGCGGCGCCTTCTTCGGCGAAATGGCCTTCCTCGACGGCGAGACGCGCTCGGCCAACGCGGTTGCGTTCACCGATACCGAACTCTATGTGCTGTCGCGCCGCGCCTTCGACAAGTTCGCCGAAGAGCACAAGAAGCTGGGCCTGCGCCTGATGGAAGGCATCGCCAGCGTGCTCGCCAGCCGGCTGCGCTACACCAACGCCGAGTTGCGCGTGCTGGAGTCCTGATAGCCGGGTTAGACCACACCCGCTGTACGCAATGCGGCGATGTCTTCCGTGCTGCGGCCCAGTTCCTTCAAGATTGTTTCGGTGTCCTGCCCCAGCAGCGGCGGTGCGTGCCGGTACTCGACCGGCGTCGCCGACAAGCGGATCGGATTGGCCACCTGCGGCGCCGTGCCGCCGGCGGCGTGGGGCAGATCGACGCGCAGGCCGCGATGCAGCACCTGCGGATCGGCGAAGACGCCGGCCAGGTCGTTGATCGGGCCGCAGGGCACGCGCGGCGTTCTCGAGCAGGGCGATCCACTCGGCCGTGGTTTTCATCACCGTGGCCTGGCGCAGCAGCGGGATCAGTTCGGCGCGATTCCTGACCCGCGCCGCGTTGGTGGCAAAGCGCGGGTCGGTGGCCCATCCGGCATGGCCGGCGATGTCGCAGAAGCGCGCGAACTGGCCGTCGTTGCCGATCGCCAGGATCATGTCGCCGTCGGCGGTGGGGAAATCCTGGTAGGGCACGATGTTGGGGTGGCCGTTGCCCATGCGCCGCGGCGCCTTGCCCGATACCAGGTAGTTCATGGCCTGGTTGGCGAGGCAGGCCACCTGCACGTCGAGCAGCGCGAGGTCGATGTGCTGCCCCATGCCGGATTTTTCGCGATGCGCCAGCGCCGCCTGGATGGCGATGGTGGCGTAGAGGCCGGTGAGGATGTCGGTCAGCGCGACGCCGACCTTCTGCGGGCCGGCGCCTTCTTCGTCATCGGCGCGGCCGGTGACGCTCATCAGGCCGCCCATGCCCTGGATCAGGAAATCGTAGCCGGCGCGCGCGGCGTAGGGGCCGTCCTGGCCGAAGCCGGTGATCGAGCAATACACGAGCCGCGGATTGAGCGCCGACAGGCTGGCGTAATCGAGGCCGTAGGCCTTGAGGCCGCCGACCTTGAAGTTTTCCAGCACCACGTCCGAGCGCTTGGCGAGTTCGCGCAGGATGGCCTGCCCCTCGGGCCGGGTCATGTCCACCGTCAGCGAGCGCTTGTTGCGGTTGGCGCACAGGAAGTAGGCCGCGTCCGCGGACGGCGCCCCCGTCCCGTCGGCCAGCCAGGGAGGCCCCCAGCCGCGCGTGTCGTCGCCGCTGCCGGGTTTCTCGACCTTGATCACCTCGGCGCCGAGGTCGCCCAGCAGTTGCGAGGCCCAGGGTCCGGCCAGGACGCGGGACAGGTCGAGGACGCGCAGCCCGCGCCGCGGGTCCCGCCGAGCGCATCGGCGAGAGCGCCGTCGGCCATCACGCAGCCTTGCCCGCCAGTATCGGCAGGGAAAGCGGCAGCGGCAGTGCGGCGAGCATTCTTTTCATGCTCGGTCTCCTCGGGCAAATGATGGCCGCCATGATACCGCCGTTGCCCTCATGCTATCGTTGCCGCTGCACAAAGGAGACGCCCATGAAACCCCTGCTCGCCGCCGGCCTGCTGGCCGCCACCCTGGCCCATGCCGCCGACCCGGCAAAGGATGTCGGTTCCACCGCCGCCGACCGCGAGGCGGTCGCCGTGACCGTCTACAACGATGACCTGGCGCTGGTCAAGGAACGCCGCCGGGTCGATCTGCCGGCAGGCCTCGCGCGTCTCTCGCTGCGCGATGTGGCGGCGCAGATGCGCCCCGAAACCGCACTGCTGCGCGCAGCCTCCGGGCCGCCATTGACCCTCGTCGAACAGAACTTCGACTTCGACCTGCTGACGCCGCAAAAGCTGCTGGAAAAATATGTCGGCCGCCAGGTCACGGTGATCCGCCCGCACCCGACCTCGGACGCCGAACGGCGCGAAACGGCGACGGTGCTCGCTGCCGGGCAAGGTACGGTACTGCGCTTCGCCGACCGCATCGAGACCGGTGTACCCGGGCGCCTGGCCTTCGATTCCGTACCGGCCAACCTGCGCGACCGGCCGACGCTCTCGGTCCTGCTCGAAGCGGCCGGCGGCAAGCAGGCCGTCGAGCTTTCCTATCTCACCGGCGGCCTGGCGTGGAAGGCCGATTACGTGGCGAATCTGTCGATCGACGGCAAGAGCCTCGACCTCAACGGCTGGGTGACGCTGACCAACCGCAGCGGTGCCGGTTTCGACGATGCGACGCTGCAACTCGTCGCCGGCACGGTCAATCGCATACGCCAGGCCGACATGCGGGTGATGGCCATGGCGGCACCCGCGGCGCGCGCCAAGTCCGCCGAGGCGACGCAGGAAGCACTGATGGACTACCACCTCTACAGCTTCGAGCGGCCGACCTCGATTGCTGACAACCAGACCAAGCAGCTCGCCCTGCTTTCGGCTGCCGCCGTGCCCGTGCGTCGCGAGTACCTGCTGGCCGGAAACGAGTATTACTACCGCGATCGCCAGGCACAACAATTCGGCCAGATCGGGCAGAAACTCAAGCCCGCGGTGTTCCTCGAGTTCGAGAACAAGGGCGGGCAACTCGGCAAGCCGCTTCCGGCCGGCATCGTCCGCGTCTATGCGAAGGACAGCAAGGGCGCGGCGCAATTCGTCGGCGAGGACCGCATCGAACACACGGCGAAGAACGAGAAAGTGAAGCTCAAGCTGGGCGAGGCCTTCGACATCACGGCCGAGCGCAAGCAGACGAATTACAAGCGCATCGCCGACAACCTCAGCGAATCCTCATGGCGCATCGAAATCCGCAACGCCAAGGACGAGGCCGTGACCGTGAAGGTCCAGGAACCCATGCCGGGCGACTGGGAGATGGTGCAGGAATCGCAGAAGCACACGAAGGAATCCGCGCGCGTCGCGTCGTGGAACGTCGCCGTGCCGGCGGGTGGTACGGCGGTGCTGGAGTATGCCGTTCGGGTGAAGTGGTGAATTTTCACTAAAGACAGAAGGCGCGGATTTGGGTTGGGAGTTCTGCCTGCTTCGTGCCCCAAGCGGTCCTCAGCCGCTTGAAAAGCGGACCCTCAGGAACGCATCCTTCAGCCGCGCGCCTCGACACGTCGGCCGTAAGACGATGTTGGGCAGCACTCCGTCCCTCTGCTGCACGAGCGATGGTTCCCGGTCATGGACATTTGTGCGCAACAAAAAGGTAACGGTTGAGGCTGAAGAAAAAGTTTCCTTGCTGCCCAGCCTGCCTGATATCAGTCGCCCACCCTTCTGCTTCGTCACGAGTAATACCATTACGGCCAATTACAAATGGAACGATGAAATCGATGAACCGATTGCTGAAGGTGTCAGGGTCATAACTCGGGTTGAACAGCGGAACGACCTGCTGGAACTCCATGCGAAATCCGGCTCGGCTGAGTTTCCTTGCCAATGTGCGGGGCAGATAGATATCCGCTGCATGCTGTTCCCAAGCGGCGAGGATGCGGGCCATGCGCTCGCGGTCTGGTGAATCCCATACGATGGAGTCCCAGTCCGTGTCCACGATCACTACCCTTCCGCCGGGTCGCAGGACGCGATGGATTTCAACGAGGGCCGCATCAACGTCGTGGACGTATTCGAGGACTTGCGTCGAAATGGCCGCGTCAAAGGCGTGATCCTGAAACGGAAGCATTGTCACTTCGGATTGACGGAACTCAACCCATGGTAGATGCGCACAATGCCTTCTGGCCACGGACAACAATGGCTCGCTGATATCGATACCGCAAACCATGCCGGACGGTCCGGTTGCCTCGGCGATTGCCGCTACCAAGAATCCAGGACCCGAGCCGACATCGAGCACCCGCTCGCCGACCCGAGGATTCAGGGCGGCGAGGAATTCGGCGCGCTGTGCGACCACATCGGGCGTCACATAGAGAGCGAGCAAGCGCCTAGTAGCCTCTTCATCGTAGTGCAGCTCAGTCATGTCAAAGCCACCGCTCGCTTTCCGAGGCTGTCCAACGGTTATGCTGTCGCGTATTTGTCCAGGCTACTGCCAGTAACACGGACCGGGTTGGCATACCACCAAGGTCTTTAATGAATCGGATGCTATCTGAACCGGGTCTCCTGATCAACGGCTAATCATAAGGCCCATCATAAGAACCGGGCATCAACGTCTGGTTCGTGGAAGCCTTCCCTCCGGCCGCTGATGGCCGGAAGCGGGCACGCATGCAACTGGCAACTTAACGACCTTGGCGCTAACTACGCACTTCGCCGTCGCCCAGCACGATCCATTTCTGCGAGGTGAGGCCTTCCAGTCCGACCGGGCCGCGGGCGTGGAACTTGTCGGTGGAAATGCCGATCTCGGCGCCGAGGCCGAATTCGAAGCCGTCGGCGAAACGTGTCGAGGCGTTCACCATGACCGAGGCCGAATCCACCTCGCGCAGGAAGCGCATGGCATTGGTGTAGTTCTCGGTGACGATGGCCTCGGTGTGGGCCGAGGAATACGTGTTGATGTGCTCGATGGCCTCGTCGATGCCGGCGACGACCTTGACCGAAATGATCGCGGCGAGATACTCGGCGTAGAAGTCCTCCTCGGTCGCCGCCTTCGCCTGCGGCACCAGCTTCATGGTCTCCGCGCAGCCGCGAATCTCGACGCCTTTTGCCGTGAGCATGGCGCAAAGAGTCGGCGCCAGCGACACGGCGACGGCGCGTGCGATCAGCAGCGATTCGGCGGTATTGCAGGTGCCCAGGCGCTGGGTCTTGGCGTTTTCGAGGATGCGCAGAGCCTTGGCGGGATCGGCAGACTCATCGACATAGACGTGGCAGTTGCCGTCGAGGTGCTTGATCACCGGCACCTTCGCATCGCGCGATACGCGTTCGATCAGGCCCTTGCCGCCGCGCGGCACGATCACGTCGACGTACTCGGGCATGGCGACGAGATGGCTCACCGCCTCGCGGTCGGTGGTTTCGATCACCTGCACTGCCGTCTCCGGCAGGCCGGCAGCGGCCAGGCCGGCGCGCACGCAGGCGGCGATGGCCTGGTTGGCGCGCAGGGCTTCCTTGCCGCCGCGCAGGATCGCGGCGTTGCCCGACTTCAGGCACAGGGCTGCGGCGTCCGCCGTGACGTTGGGCCGCGCTTCGTAAATGATGCCGACCACGCCCAGCGGCACGCGCATCCTGCCGACCTGGATGCCGGAAGGGCGGCGCTTCATGTCGCTGATCTCGCCGATCGGATCGGGCAGGGCGGCGACCTGTTCCAGTCCCTGCGCCATGGCTTCGATGCCCTTGTCGGTCAGCGTCAGGCGGTCGATCATCGCCGCGTCGAGACCGTTGGCGCGCGCTTCGGCGACATCGGCGGCGTTGGCCGCGAGCAGTTCGCCGCGACGCTCGCGGATCGCCGCGGCCATGGCCAGCAGCGCCGTATCCTTGGCGGCCGTCGAAGCGCGCGCCGTGGCCCGCGATGCTGCCCGCGCGTTGCGACCGACTTGCTGCATGTAGTCCTTGGTATCCATAAAAACCTCTTTTGCCACAGAGATCACAGAGGACGCATGGTTCGACAGGCTCACCATGATCGGCCTAGATGTATTTCCGCTCATCCTGAGCTTGTCGAAGGATGTGTCCTCTGTGGCTAATTGTTTCTCGCTCGCGTCAATCGCAGCGCCATCTGGAGAAACTCGTCCCAGATGTCGCCGCGCGCCAGACCCTTGATCATGCGGTCAATCTTCGCCGCATGCAAGAGGGCGGGCCGCGCCGAGGCGCTGCGCGCTTCCGTGGCCAGCGCCCAGAGCACCAGCGGCGGCGCCGCATCCTCGCCCTTGAGTCCTTCCAGGGTGCGTGCGGCGCGCACCGTGTCGCGCGCCTTGAGCGCGTCGCGCAGGTCCGACACGTCGTAGCGGGCGACGTTCATCACGGCGGCTTCGATCTGCTCCAGCGAGACTTCGCCGGGCGGATAGATCAGGCCGAGCTTCTGGATCTCCTGGTGCGCCGCCAGCAGGTTGCCTTCGACATGGGCGGCGATGAATTCCAGCGCGGGCCGCGGTGCGCTCTGCTGCTGGCGCGCCAGGCGCTCGGCGATCCATTGCGGCAGGCGCGCCGGGGGCGGCGCGTTGCATTCGATGGCGATACCCGCGGTGGACAGCGCCGTGACCCAGGCCGCCTTCTTCGCCTGCCAGTCGAGCTCGGGCAGGGTGATCAGGGTGACGATGCCGGGGCCCAGGGTGCTGATATAGCGTTGCAGCGCCTCGCTGCCTTCGCGCCCCGGCTTGCCGGAGGGAATGCGCAGGTCGACCAGCTTGCTGCCGCCGAACAGCGACATGTTGCCGGCGGCGAGGAACAGCTCGTCCCACTTGAAGCCGGTGCCGGCGACGATGACTTCGCGTTCCTCGAAACCCTGGCGGCGCGCGGCGGCGCGGATCGCGTCGGCGGCTTCGATGACCAGCAGCGGCTCGTCGCCGTGCAGCAGGTAGAGCGGCGCCAGCGGTTTGTCCAGGTGCGCCGCGAGCTGGTCGGGCCTCAGCAGCATCAGAGCCTATGTCGGCAGGAATCGTACCCCGCGCCGCCGGGCGTTGGGATGCGATGCGAGGCAGAGGGGGTGCGGCATGGTGCATCCATGCAAACGACCGACAACGTGGCAGCGCGCCCAACGCCCGGCGGCCCTTCGGGTTGGGTCCAGGATCGGCGTCTGCGGCGTTGCAGCGCTTGCCAATGGAACAACCATTGGCCGCACACTGCGCCTTGCATCCATCCGATCCTGGACCCAACGTGGGGCATGATTCCTGCCGACATAGGCTCTGCTATTCCGTTTCCTTGACCGGATTCAGTTTCGCGGCCGCCAGCCGGCGCATCAACTGCTGCACCAGGTCGCTCTGGATGTCGCGCCAGAGCAGCGCTTCTTCCGATTCCTTGGACAGCACCAGGTCGTCGCTGTAGGTGACGTCGCGGCGCAGCACGATGGTGGTGGGCGCGACATATTCGGTCGGCGCGACGACGGGTGCATCGGTATATTTGACTTGCGGGGCCGGTGCGGCCGACGGGTTGTTGGCCTGCACCTTGAACGAGAAAGTCCTCACCAACTGGAATTCGCGGACCCGGCCCGAGGTGTTGAGCGAGAGGATGCTCTTCACGCTGGTATCGCCCAGCACCGTCAGCACGGCTTCCGCCTCTTTGAGGTCCGACGACCCGGGTGCCCGTTGTCGAGGCCTCGATGGCGCGCTTGAGCTGGGCGTAGAACTCGGATCTGGAATCCATCGTCAGGGCGATCGTGGCAAACGGCAATGTCTGGGTGGGCAGGTCGGCGCTGCCGCGCAGCTTGAAGCCGCAGGCGGCGAGCAGGCCCGCCAGCAGCAGGATCGAGGACAAGTTTGGCGGCGCGCATGGCGAACTCCTCGGAACAATTCTAGACCACGATATTGACCAGACGGCCGGGCACGACGACAACTTTCTTCGCCGGCTTGCCTTCCATGAACTTCTGCGCGCCTTCCGCTGCCAGCGCGACGGCTTCGATCGCCGTCCTGTCAGCGCCGACTTTTACGCGGATGTTGCCGCGATGCTTGCCATTGACCTGCAGCACCAGTTCTTCCTCGTCCTGCACCAGCGCCGCTTCGACCGGCTCGGGCCAGGGCGGCGGCGAGGATGTCGGGCCATAGCCCAGTTCGATCCACAGCGCGTGGCAGATGTGCGGCGTGATCGGCGAGAGCACGCGCAGCAGGATGCCGAAGCCTTCGGTCAGACACCGGCGCATGGGCATCATCCTTCGGCGCTTTCTCCAGGGCATTGAGCATTTTCATCGCCGCCGAGGCGACGGTGTTGAACTGGAGCTTGCCGAGGTCGTAATTGGCCTGCTTGAGCAGCAGGTGGATTTCCCGGCGCAAGGCGGCGGGACCGGCGGCGAGCGTTGCCGGCAAAGGGGTCAGGTTCGAATTACGAGATTCATGTAATTCGAGCCTGACCCCTTTTTCATGCATGGAATGGCCGAAAGCCCAGACCCGCTTGAGGAAACGATAGGCGCCCTCGACACCGGAATCCGACCATTCCAGCGTCTGTTCCGGCGGGCGAGGCGAACATCATGAAAAAGCGCGCCGTGTCGGCGCCGAACTCGTCGATCAGTGATTGCGGATCGACGCCGTTGCGCTTGGACTTCGACATGGTGCCGACGCCGCCGTAATCGACCGGCCGGCCGTCGGCCTTGCAGGTCGCGCCGGTGACGTGGCCGCCCTCGTCGCGCTTGAGCTCGACTTCCTCGGGGGCGAAGTACTCGATGCCGCCCTTGTCGGTGCGGCGCGAGAAAATGTGGTTGAGCACCATGCCCTGCGTCAGCAGGTTGGCGAAGGGTTCGTCGTAGTTCACCAGGCCGAGGTCGCGCATCACCTTGGTCCAGAAGCGCGAGTAGAGCAGGTGCAGGATCGCGTGCTCGATGCCGCCGATGTACTGGTCGGCCGGCATCCAGTAGTTGCTGCCGGCATCGACCATGGCCGAATTCGCCGCACGCGTCGCCGGATCGACGCAGTAGCGCGCGTAGTACCAGGACGAGTCGACGAAGGTGTCCATGGTGTCGGTTTCGCGCTTGGCCGGCTTGCCGCATTGCGGGCAGGCGCAGTTCGACGAAATCGGCGCGCTTCGCCAGCGGGTTGCCGGAGCCGTCGGGCACGCAGTCTTCGGGCAGCATGACCGGCAACTGGTCGTCGGGCACCGGCACCGTGCCGCAGGCGTCGCAATGGATCAGCGGGATCGGGCAGCCCCAGTAGCGCTGGCGCGAGACGCCCCAGTCGCGCAGGCGGTACTGCACCTGGGTGTCGCCGAGGTCTTTGGCCGTGAGGTCGGCGGCGATGGCCGCGGTGGCGGCTTCGAGGCCGAGGCCGTCGTACTTGCCGGAATTCACGCAGCGGCCGCGCTGCTTGTCGGCATACCATTCCTGCCAGCCGTCCAGCGAGAACGTCTCGCCTTCGACGGCGATGACCTGTTTGATCGCCAAACCGTACTTCTTCGCGAACTCGAAATCGCGTTCGTCATGCGCCGGCACCGCCATCACCGCGCCTTCGCCGTAGCTCATCAGCACGTAGTTGCCGACCCAGACCTCGACCTTGTCGCCGGTCAGCGGATGGGTGACGAAGATGCCGGTCGGCATGCCCTTCTTTTCCATGGTCGCCATGTCGGCTTCCATCACCGAGCCGTGCTTGCATTCGTCGATGAAGGCGGCGAGCTGCCGGATTGTTCTTCGCGGCGTGGGTCGCCAGCGGATGCTCGGCGGCGACGGCGCAGAAGGTCACGCCCATGATGGTGTCGGCGCGGGTGGTGAACACCCAGAGCTTTTCCTGCTTGCCGTCCAGTTCGTAGGGAAAGGCGAAGCGCACGCCGGTGCTCTTGCCGATCCAGTTGGCCTGCATGGTCTTGACCCGCTCGGGCCAGCCCGGCAGCGTGTCGAGCGCGGACAGCAGTTCGTCGGCGTATTGGGTGATGGCCAGGTAGTAGCCGGGGATTTCGCGCTTTTCGACCGGCGCGCCGGTGCGCCAGCCGCGGCCTTCGATCACCTGTTCGTTGGCCAGCACGGTCTGGTCCACCGGATCCCAGTTCACCACCTGGGTTTTCTTGTAGGCGATGCCCTTTTCCAGCATGCGCAGGAACAGCCACTGGTTCCACTTGTAGTACTCGGGCGCGCAGGTCGCCAGTTCGCGCTCCCAGTCGATGGCGAAGCCCAGCGACTGGAGCTGCTTCTTCATGTAGGCGATGTTGTCCCAGGTCCACTTCGCCGGCGGCACCCTGTTCTGCATCGCGGCGTTCTCCGCCGGCAGGCCGAAGGCGTCCCAGCCCATCGGCTGCAGCACGTTGTAGCCCTTCATGCGGTGATAGCGGGAGAGCACGTCGCCGATGGTATAGTTCCGCACGTGCCCCATGTGCAGCTTGCCCGACGGGTAGGGGAACATCGACAGGCAGTAGTACTTCGGGCGGTTCGAATCCGAAACGGCGCGGAAGGTCCGGGCAGTGTTCCAGTGGGCCTGTGCGGCCTGCTCGATTTCGGTCGGAAGATATTTTTCCTGCATGGCCGTGGCGTGTGTTTCGAGTACTGGCAAAGGGCGGAATTATACCCGCCCACTCTGACCGAAAGGATTGGCATGCTGCGTTTCAACCGGCTCTTCGCTGTGCTCGCTTCCCTCGCAATGCTGCTGTCGGCGCCGGTGTTCGCGGCGGCGGCCGCCACAGTGGAAGCCGTGCAATCCCCCGCCTGGCGCGATCGCGGCGGCATGACCGTCGCGCTGGCCGCCGGCATGGAATTGAAGAGCGGCGATGTGGTGCGTACCGGTGCCGGCTCGCGCGCCTACCTGATGCTGGCCGAGGGCAGCCGGGTAAAGCTGGGCGAAGGCGCGCAATTCACTTTGTACACGGCCAGCCTGCGGCCGGAAAAATCCTTTCGCGGCGCGCTCGATATTGTTGCGGGAGCCTTTCGCTTCACCACCGCCAAGCTGAAGAAGACCCTGCCGCGCGAGGTCGCCATCCGCGTCGGCACCGCAACCATCGGCATTCGCGGCACCGACCTGTGGGGCAAGACCGACAAGGACGGCGATCTGGTGGCATTGCTCGAGGGTCGCATCGAAATTACGCGCGCCGGGCAGACAACCGAACTGGCGCAGCCGATGACCTACTTCGATGCGCCGGCCGGCAAGGCGGCCGAGGTCAAGCCGCTCGACCTGGAGACTTTCGTCAAGCTGGCGCGGCAGACCGAAATCATGGCGGGCGACGGCGCGGCGCGCGCAAGGGGCAAGTGGCATGTGCTGGCGGGAACGACGGCAAGCGAGGAGGCCGCACTGGAGTTGTATGACCGGATACGCGAAGCGGGTTTTGCCGCGCGCATCCGCCCGCATCGGGTTGAGGCCGACGGCTGGCGTTATGAGTTGCTGCTCAGCGGCTTTTCCAGCGCCGACGAAGCCGAGGTCGCGGCGGCGCGCCTGCAGGCTGCCACCCGCCTGAAGCCAACCGTAGGACGCTAACCGCCGAAAGTTTGTCAGCCTGGCTGGTGCTGCCTTGCGGCCGAACCAATCAGCCGCCAGCCGCGGTCTGTCAGGGCCGAGCCTTGCTGCACCACCTGCATCGAGATCGCCCACAGCCTGGCTTGGGCGCGTGCCCAAGGGCGCCAGCCGAACGATGCCGCGTCTGCACGCAAGGATTCGGCGGCGGCCAGTTCCAGCAGGCGATCCACGGCCAGCTTGAAATAGAGCGACGAGCCGAACGGCGCCCGGTGCCCGGCCCAGCGTTCTGCGTCATGCCACAGCGTGGCGGCTCTGGATTCGCTGATGCCGGCCTTTTTTGCCAGCCAGGGCAGTATCTTGGGTGTCTTGGGGTAGCTTCTCATAGAGTTCTCCTGTTCGGTCGGGCAACCCCGGCCTTGTGAGCCGGGGCCACCCTTCCAGCAAGCAATGTGTTGCATTGCAGCAAGTCGGATTCTACAGACTTGATATGGGTGAGACACTCTAAATTCAAGAATTTTTGGTGCATTGCAGTATCGGACTGTGCAGCAAGTCCTTACCGAGTTTCTGTCCGCTGTTAGCGCTCACTTTTGCCCGATTGGCTCGGGTCAGCCCGATATAATCGACACCCCGGCCCCGTGCGATGTCCATGAATCCCCTGCTCGACCCTCTCAATGCGCCCCAACTGGCGGCCGTCACCCTGCCGCCGGCGCATGCCCTGATCCTCGCCGGCGCCGGTTCGGGCAAGACGCGCGTGCTGACGACGCGCATCGCCTGGCTGATTTCGACCGGTCAGGTCGTCGCCGCCCGGCGTGCTGGCGGTGACCTTCACCAACAAGGCCGCCAGGGAGATGCAGACGCGACTGGCCGGCATGCTGCCGATCAACGTCAGGGGCATGTGGATCGGCACCTTTCACGGCCTGTGCAACCGCCTGCTGCGTGCCCACTATCGCGATGCCGGCCTGCCGCAACTGTTCCAGATCCTCGACTCGGCCGACCAGCAGGCCGCGGTCAAGCGCCTGCTCAAGTCGCTGAACGTCGATGACGAGAAATTCCCGCCGCGCGAGCTGTGCCACTTCATCAACGCGCAGAAGGAGCAGGGCCTGCGCGCGGCTGCGGTCGAAGCCTGGGACGACTGGGCGAGGAAGCGCGTCGGGCTCTACGAGGCTTACGAAGCGCAATGCCAGCGCGAAGGCGTGGTGGATTTCGCCGAACTGCTGCTGCGTTCCTACGAACTGCTGGAGCGCAACGAACCGCTGCGCCGCCACTACCAGGAGCGCTTCCGCCACATCCTGGTCGACGAGTTTCAGGATACGAACCGCCTGCAATACGCTTGGCTTTGCTGCTCGCCGGGCGCGAGCAGAAGCCGTGGCTCCATGGTGAACCACCCCAACCCCCTTCCCGAGGAAGGGGGCGACTATTCGGAGGCGCCCAGGCGCCTGCATCTTTGCAGTCGGCGACGACGATCAGAGCATCTACGCCTTCCGCGGCGCCGACGTCGGCAACATGGCCGACTTCGAGCGCGAGTTCAAGGTGCAGAACCTGATCCGCCTCGAGCAGAACTACCGCTCCCACGGCAACATCCTCGATGCGGCCAACGCCATCATCAAGAACAACCCGTCGCGCCTGGGCAAGAACCTGTGGACCGAGGCCGGCAGCGGCGAGCCGATCCGCATCTACGAATCCTATTCGGATGGCGACGAAGCGCGCTGGATCGTCGAGGAAGTCAAGGCCCTGTCGCGCGACGGCCATGCGCGCGCCGAGATCGCCCTGCTCTACCGCAGCAACGCCCAGTCGCGGGCGCTGGAACACGCGCTGTTCAATGCCGGCCTGCCCTATCGCGTGTATGGCGGCCTGCGCTTCTTCGAGCGCGCCGAAATCAAGCATGCACTGGCCTATCTGCGCCTGATCGCCAACACCGACGACGACACGGCCTTCGCCCGCGTGGTGAATTTCCCGGCGCGCGGCATCGGCGCGCGCAGCCTCGAAAACCTGCAGGATGCGGCGAAGGCCGCCGGCAGCAGCCTGCATGCGGCGATCCCGCAGGTGGCCGGCGCCGGCGGCGTCAAGCTTGCCGCCTTCGCGCGGCTGATCGTCACGCTGACGCGAAGCCGCGCATCTGCCGCTGCCGGAACTGGTCGACCACGTCGTCGAACTCTCCGGCCTGCGCGCCCATTACCAGAACGAGAAGGAAGGCCAGGAGCGGCTGGCCAACCTCGACGAACTGATCAACGCCGCGGCCAGTTTCGTCGCCGAGGAAGGCGCGCCGAATCAGGACGGCGAAATCACCGGCGAATTCGGCAACGACCTGTCCTCGTTTCTGGCCCACGCCTCGCTCGAAGCCGGCGAGCACCAGGCCGGCGAGGGCGACGACGCGCTGCAACTGATGACCGTGCATTCGGCCAAGGGCCTGGAGTTCAACGTGGTCTTCATCAGCGGCCTCGAGGACGGCCTGTTCCCGCACGAGAACTCGCTGTCGGAAACAAGGGACGGAAAATCGGGTCTCGAAGAAGAGCGGCGCCTGATGTACGTCGCCGTCACCCGCGCGCGGCAGCGGTTGTACCTCAGCTTCGCCCAGACCCGCATGCTGCACGGGCAGACGCGCTACAACCTGCCTTCGCGCTTCCTCGACGAGGTGCCGGAAGAACTGGTGAAATGGCTGACGCCGCGCGCCGGCAAGGTGGGCTTCGCCGTCCAGGATGCCGGCGGTCGCGCCCATGGCGCGGCAGGTGCGCCGATTTATGCCGCCACGCCGCGTCGCAGCGAGTCGTCGCAATCCGGCGGCTTTCGCATCGGCCAGAGCGTGATGCATCCCAAGTTCGGCCTCGGCGTCATCGTCAATGCCGAAGGCGGCGGGACGGACGCGCGGGTGCAGGTCAATTTCGGCGTCGCCGGCATGAAATGGCTGGCGCTTTCCGTGGCGAAACTGGAAGCTGCCTGAAAACCCTCCTGCGCTGGGCGGTGTGGCTGTCTCAAGCCCGTGCGAAGAAATACTTCCTGATCATTTCCTGCAGGCGCAATTCGACCTCGGCGTCGGGGACGTCGCGGGTCTCGCGGTAAAGGGACCCGGCGATGGCACAAAAGGCCTTCGCCAGGCGCGGGTCGAAGGAGCTGCCCGACCCGCCTTCGATCACCGAGATGGCCTCGGCAAACGAATCAGCTTCCTTGTAGGGCCGCTTCGAAGTGAGCGCATCGAACACATCGACCACCGCGAAGATGCGGGCGAGGAGCGGTATGTCGTCACCGGCGAGCCCCTTGTTGTAACCGCTGCCGTCGAACTTTTCATGGTGATACTCGACCACCGCGCGGGCCTTGAGCAGCCAGTTGGATTTCCTGAGGATATCGACGCCCAGCGAGACGTGCGTTTTCATGATTTCCGATTCCCGCGGGTCGAGTTCGCCGGGCTTGAGCAGGATGCTGTCGCTGATGCCGATCTTGCCGACGTCATGGAGAAAGGCGCCGGCGATCAAGTTGCGCATCTCCTCGTGCCCGAGGCCAAGGGCTTCCGCCAGCCTTACCGCGTAGGTAGCGACACGATAGTTGTGCATGCTGGTGGCCGAGTCGCGCTTGGCGATGGCGGAGCCGACGACTTCCATCAGTTCGATGTTGCCGCTGAGCAGGTCGCGCGATTGTCGTACCACGTCGCGATTGAGCGACAGGATGATGGGATACAGGCAAAGGGTCGTCAGGGCCACCGCTATCAGGGCGACCAGAAGCGTGACGATCATGTCGTTGCGCAGGCGCGCCAGCAACTCCGGATCGATCAGGAATGCACCCTCGAAATATCCGGCGGCAGCACCCTCCGCCCCATCCAGCGGAACCAGCACCCGCATCCAGCTCTGGCCGTTGGCGCTGAACTTCCTGAACCGGGTTTCCTGGTCGAGCGGAAGGCCGGCCGCCAGACGCTCGACTTCGAGCGTCATCGCGGAATGCAGGGGGTTGACCGTGGCGGCCAGCTTGCGGCGGTTGCGGTCCTGGAACTCTCCCGCGATGAAATGCTCGCGGATCGTCTGGCTGGCGGGCAGATCAAGCACGCTACTTACCGATTCGGGCTGCTTCAGCAGTGCGTCATTCGCCGTGGCGAACTTCTTCAGCTCCACGGTCGCCAGCGTCACCAGCTGGTGGTCGATCTCGCGCATCCCCAGCCATGACACGGCTACGCCGATCAGCAGCGAGATGACCACCCAGGCGGCGAGCAGTCGGTAGAGGATGATGCGGTGGATGCTTGGCATGACTTTGAGCTGAGGCAGGACCCGCTATGATACGCGACCGGCTACAGGGAGGTATTGAGATGGATCTGGGAATACGCGGCCGCAGCGCACTGGTTTGCGCATCGAGCAAGGGACTGGGCCGTGGCTGCGCGTTGGCGCTGGCGCGCGAAGGTGTTGCCGTCACGCTCGTTGCGCGCGGCGCGGCGGCACTGGAAAAGACCGCGGCTGAAATCCGCGCCGCGACGGGCGCCACGGTCATCACCGTCACCGCCGACATCGTCACGCCCGCCGGCCGCGCCGCGGCGCTGGCCGCCTGCCCGGCGCCGGACATCCTGATCAACAACGCCGGCGGCCCGCCGCCCGGCGATTTTCGCGACTGGTCGCGCGACGACTGGCTGGCGGCGCTCGACGCCAACATGCTGACACCGATCGAGCTGATCAAGGCCACCGTGGACGGCATGATCGCGCGCAAGTTCGGCCGCATCGTGAACATCACTTCGGGCGCGGTGAAGGCGCCGATCGACGTGCTGGGCCTGTCCAACGGCGCGCGCTCCGGACTCACCGGTTTCGTCGCCGGGCTGGCGCGCAAGACCGTGGCGCACAACGTCACCATCAACAACCTGCTGCCGGGCTTTTTCGACACCGAGCGCATCGCGACGGTGATCGGCGGCCAGGCCAAGTCGCGCGGCGTGCCTTATGATCAGGTGCTGGCCGAGCGCGTGGCGACCATTCCGGCCGGGCGCATCGGCAATCCGGAGGAGTTCGGCGCCGCCTGCGCCTGGCTGTGTTCGGCGCAGGCCGGCTTCATCACCGGGCAGAACTGGCTGCTCGATGGCGGGGCCTACCCCGGCACTTTTTAAGATTGCAGAGTTTTTTCAACGAATTTCCTGACTGGAGTAGATGATGCCCGGCTTGCTGCCCGACGTGGATCCCGATGGGCTCCTCGAGTATTCTGTGGTCTATACCGACCGCACGCTCAACCACATGTCGCAGTCCTTTCAGGGCGTCATGCGCGATGTATCCGCCACGCTGAAGCGCGCCTATGGCGCCGCGGCCGTGGCCGTGGTGCCGGGCGGCGGCACCTTCGCCATGGAAGCGGTGGCCCGCCAGTTCGCCCCCGGCCGCAAATGCCTGGTGCTGCGCAACGGCTGGTTCAGTTTCCGCTGGTCGCAAATCCTCGACATGGGCGCGCTCGCCTCGGCGACCACGGTACTCAAGGCCGGACGCGGCGGCGAGGGCGCGCAGGCGCCCTTCTCCCCGGCGCCGCTGGATGAAGTGGTGGCGGCGATCAGGCGCGAACGCCCCGCAGTGGTCTTCGCCCCGCATGTCGAAACCGCCTCCGGCATGCTGCTGCCCGACGACTATCTGCGCGCGGTCGGCGCTGCGGCGCGCGAAGTCGATGCCCTGTTCGTGCTCGACTGCATCGCTTCCGGTGCGATCTGGGTGGACATGCGGGCCGCCGGCGTCGATGTGCTGATCAGCGCCCCGCAGAAGGGCTGGAGCGGACCCTCCTGCGCCGGCTTCGTCATGCTCGGCGAGCGCGCCCGCGAGCGCATCGCCGGCACCACCAGCACCAGTTTCGCCTGCGACCTGAAGAAGTGGCTGCAGATCATGGAAGCCTACGAGGGCGGCGGCCACGCCTATCACGCCACGCTGCCCACCGACGCCCTGCGCCGGGTGCGCGATGCCATGCGCGAAACCGAGGGCTTCGGCTTCGAACGGGCCCGCACCCAGCAGTTCGAACTCGGCCGTCGCGTGCGTGCATTGCTCGTCGCCCGCGGCTTCCCCAGTGTCGCTGCGGCGGGATTCGAGGCGCCCGGCGTGGTGGTCAGCTACACGACGGATCCCGAAATCCAGTCGGCGAAAAAGTTCATCGACGTCGGATTGCAGGCGGCGGCCGGCGTGCCATTGCAATGCGACGAACCGGCGGATTTCAGGAGCTTCCGCATCGGCCTGTTCGGCCTCGACAAGCTGGGCAATGTCGAGCGCACCGTGGCGACGCTGGAGGATGCGCTGAATCAGATGGCCTGAGCGGCCGGCGCGATTCGCCGTAGCGTCAGCGCCGACTTTGCCGTCATTCCGGCGAAGGCCGGAATCCAGTAGTAATGTGGCCGCGCCGGGACTCGCCCCGGCAGGCGACCTACTTTCTTGCGCGAACAAGAAAGTAGGCAAAGAAGCGCGCCCCGCCTCCCCGGCCCTGCGGGCGGAGGGCTCGCCGGAGTCTCGCCCGTTCGCGCGGCGCACGGCCAAGCAGTTGGCCGTGCGAAACCCCGCGCTCACCCCTCGCTGCGAAAGGCCCGCCGGGCCGGTCGCTAAACTCGCTGCGCTCGGACAACGCGACCGGACAACTCCCGGCGAACCTTCCTCGCTCGGCGGGTCAGAGGGGAATGAGAAGCCTCGCACTTGGAGATCGGTGGCCAAAAAAACGAATCGGAAATGGCTCTTTCCGGCCATCAGCCGTCATTCCGGGGCCGCGCAGCGGAACCCGGAATCCAGTGCCCTGGCTGAAACGCCGCTGGATTCCCGCGTTCGCGGGAATGACGGCAATGGGCACTTAACGGAAGCTCAAGCGCATCGGTGTCGGAGCGGTTTCGGCACCATCTTCCACTCGCGACGCTTTTGGTCCCCTCTGACCCGCCGAGCGAGGAAGGTTCGCCGGGAGTTGTCCGGTCGCGTTGTCCGAGCGCAGCGAGTTTAGCGACCGGCCCGGCGGGCCTTTCGCAGCGAGGGGTGAGCGCGGGGTTTCGCACGGCCAACTGCTTGGCCGTGCGCCGCGCGAACGGGCGAGACTCCGGCGAGCCCTCCGCCCGCAGGGCCGGGGAGGCGGGGCGCGCTTCTTTGCCTACTTTCTTGTTCGCGACAAGAAAGTAGGTCGCCCGCCGGGGCGAGTCCCGGCAATTCACAAGAACACTGGATTCCCGCCTGCGCGGGAATGACGGCAAAAGTCGGCGCCGGCGATACGGCGTCTTGCTGCGTGAAGAAGCTCAGGCCCGCTTCTTCGCCGCCGCCTTGGCGCGAGCCTTCCGCGCCGCTTCCAGTTCGTCGAACAGCGCAGCGAACTCCAGCGTCACCTTGTGGCTGCGGTCGAGATGGATCATCGGCTTCGCCTGCTGGTGCGATTCCTTGATCCTGACGGATGACGAGAGGAAGGAGGCCAGCACCGGCAGGCCTTCCTCGCGCAGTTCGTCGATGATCTGCTGCGGCAGGCTGGCGCGGGCCTGGAACTGGTTGATGACGATGCCTTCGACTTCGAGGCCGGCGTTGTGGTCGGCGCGGATCTCATTGACATTGTCCATCAGGGTGTAGAGCGCGCGGCGGGCGAACTCGTCGCAGTCGAAGGGGATCAGGCAGGCGTCGGCGGCGATCAGCGCCGAGCGGGTGTAGAAGTGCAACGCCGGCGGCGTGTCGATCCAGATTTCGTCGTAGCCTTCGAGCGCGTCGAGGGCCTCGCGCAGCTTGTAGATCTTGTAGCGCGATTCGAGCTTGGCCTGCAGTTCTTCCAGCGCCGGGCCGGAGGGCAGGATGGAAAGGTTCTCGAAGGGCGTCGCGGTGATGAATTCCTCGGTCGGCAGCGGGCGCAGCTTGAAGCTCAGCATCTGGTCGAAGAACTCGTTGGCGGTGAGTTCGAGGTCTTGCGCGGCGGCGCCGAGCAGGTACTGGGTCGAATTGGCCTGCGGATCGAGGTCGATCACCAGGGTGCGCGCGCCGCGCGCGGCGGCGATGGCGGCGAGGTTGCAGGTGATGGTGCTCTTGCCGACACCGCCTTTTTGATTGAATACGACGCGCTTCATGATCTTCCTTTGGATAAATTCGATAAGTTTGTCAAAATTTTACCAAGTCCCGGCTGGGCTCGTGGATTTCCGTAATGGTGCTGTCAGCCGCATAGGGCTATGATTCCGCGATTCTTCCGCACCCGGGGTACCCGCGATGTCCAACGAACAGGAAAACCTCTCCGCCGCCGCCCTCGAATATCACGAGTGGCCCACGCCCGGAAAGATCGCGGTGGTGCCGACCAAGGGCCTCACCAACCAGCGCGACCTGGCGCTGGCCTATTCGCCGGGCGTGGCCGCCGCCTGCAATGCCATCGTCGCCGACCCGGCCATGGCCAGTCGCCTGACCTCGCGCGCCAACCTGGTGGGCGTGGTGACCAACGGCACGGCGGTGCTGGGCCTGGGCAACATCGGCCCGCTGGCCGGCAAGCCGGTCATGGAAGGCAAGGGCGTGCTGTTCAAGAAGTTCGCCGGCATCGATGTCTTCGACATCGAACTGGCCGAGAACGACGCCGACAAGCTGATCGACATGATCGCGGCGATGGAGCCGACCTTCGGCGGCATCAACCTCGAAGACATCAAGGCGCCGGAGTGTTTCTACATCGAGGCCAAGCTGCGCGAGCGCATGAAGATCCCGGTCTTCCACGACGACCAGCACGGCACGGCCATCGTGGTCGGCGCGGCAATCCTCAACGGCCTCAAGCTGGTCGGCAAGAAGGTCGAGGAAGTCAAGCTGGTCACCTCGGGCGCCGGTGCGGCGGCGCTGGCCTGCCTCGACTTGCTGGTAAACCTCGGCGTGCGCGTCGAGAACATCTGGGTCACCGACATCAAGGGCGTGGCCTACGAGGGCCGCGTCGAGGACATGGACCCGATCAAGGCACGCTACGCCAAGAAGACCGATGCGCGCACGCTGGCCGAAGTGATCGAGGGCGCCGACGTCTTCCTCGGCCTCTCCGCCGGCGGCGTGGTCAAGCCGGCGATGGTGGCGAAGATGGCCGCCAACCCGCTGATCCTGGCGCTGGCCAACCCGACGCCGGAAATCACGCCCGAGGAAGTCAAGAGCGTGCGCTCGGACGCGATCATCGCCACCGGCCGCTCGGACTACCCGAACCAGGTCAACAACGTGCTGTGCTTTCCCTTCATTTTCCGCGGTGCGCTGGATGCCGGCGCCACCACCATCACCGAACAGATGAAGCTGGCCGCCGTGCGCGCCATCGCCGAGCTGGCGCAGGCCGAGGCCTCCGACGTGGTGGCCATGGCCTACGGCGGAGAGAGCCTGGCCTTCGGCCGCGAGTACCTGATCCCGCGCCCCTTCGATCCGCGCCTGATCGTCAAGATCGCGCCGGCCGTGGCCAAGGCCGCCGAGGAATCGGGCGTCGCCACGCGACCGATCAACGATTTCGACGCCTATCGCGACAAGCTCAACAGCTTCGTCTATCACTCCGGCTTCGTCATGAAGCCGGTCTTCGCCGCGGCGAAGAAGGACCCGCGCCGCGTCATCTACTGCGAAGGCGAGGACGAGCGCGTGCTGCGCGCGGTGCAGGCCGTGCTCGACGAGGGCCTGGCGCGTCCGGTGCTGATCGGCCGTCCCGACGTGATCGGCATGCGCATCGAGAAGGCCGGCCTGCGCCTGGTGCCGGGGCGCGACATCGAAGTGGTCAACCCGGATTCCGATCCGCGCTACAAGGAACTGTGGCAGGGCTATCACGAGATCATGGGGCGCCAGGGCGTGACGCCGGGCATCGCCAAGCAGGCGCTGCGCTCGGACAACACCCTGATCGGCACCATGCTGCTCAAGCGCGGCTATGTCGATGCCATGCTGTGCGGCGTGGTCGGGCGCCATGCGCAGCACCTGAAGCATGTCAGCGACGTGATCGGCCTCGAGCCCGAGGCGCACTGCTTCGCCGCAATGAACATGCTGCTGCTGGCCAAGCACACGCTGTTCCTCTGCGACACCTACGTCAATGAAGACCCTTCCGCCGAGCAGATCGCCGAGATCGCGCTGATGGCGGCCAAGGAAGTGCGCCGCTTCGGCCTCGAACCCAAGGTGGCGCTGCTGTCGCATTCCAACTTCGGCAGCGTGCGCTCCGCCTCCGCCCTGAAAATGGCCGCGGCGCGGCGCCATCATCGAGGCGCGCGCGCCGGAGCTGGAAGTCGATGGCGAAATGCACGGCGATGCCGCCCTGTCGCAGGCGATCCGCGAGAAGCTGTATCCCGATTGCCGCCTGACGGGCGAGGCCAACCTGCTGATCATGCCCAACGTCGATGCCGCCAACATCTCGTTCAACCTGATCAAGGCCACCTCGGGCGACGGCATCACGGTCGGCCCGGTGCTGCTCGGCGCGGCCCAGCCGGTGCACATTCTGACGGCGACTGCTACAGTTCGGCGTCTGGTCAACATGACCGCGCTGGCCGTCGTCGATGCAAATCATTTGAAAGGCTGAACCATGACCCATGCGATCCGTTTTCACGCCCCCGGCGGCCCCGAAGTCCTGTGCTGGGAAGAAGTCGGCGTTGGCGACACGGCGCCCGGCGAGGCACGCGTGCGCCATCATGCCGTCGGCCTCAATTACATCGACATCTATCACCGTACCGGAGCCTATCCGCTGCCGTTGCCATCGGGGATCGGGCTTGAAGCGGCCGGCGTGGTCGAGGCGGTGGGCAGCGCGGTGACGGATCTCAAAGTGGGCGATCGCGTCGCCTATGCCGGCGGCCCGGTCGGCGCCTATGCCGAGCTGCGCAACATGCCGGCCGACCGCCTGGTCAAGCTGCCCGACGCCATCGACTTCAAGACCGGCGCGGCGATGATGCTGCAGGGCATGACCGCGCAATACCTGCTGCGCCGCACCTGCCGGTGCAGGCCGGCGACACCATCCTGATCCACGCCGCCGCCGGCGGCGTCGGCCTGATCGTCTGCCAGTGGGCGCGGGCGCTGGGCGCCACGGTGATCGGCACCGTCAGTTCCGACGAAAAGGCGGCGCTGGCAAAGGCCCATGGCTGCGACCACGCGATCATCTACACGCGCGAGAACTTCGTCGAGCGGGTCAAGGAAATCACCTCAGGCGCGCGGCGTGCGCGGTCGTGTACGACTCGATCGGCAAGGACACCTTCATGGGCTCGCTGGAATGCCTGCGGCCCATGGGCATGATGGTGCTGTTCGGCGCCGCCTCCGGACCCGTGGCACCCTTCGATCTCGGCCTGCTGGCCAAGATGGGTTCGCTGTTCATCACCCGGCCGACGCTGTTCACCTACATCGCGCAGCGCAGCGACCTGCTGGCGATCTCCGGCGACCTGTTCGACATGGTCACTTCCGGCAAGGTGAAGATCGAGGTCAACCAGACCTATGCGCTGAAGGACGCGGCGCAGGCGCAGATCGATCTGGTGGCGCGCAAGACCACGGGCTCGACCGTGCTGCTGCCATAGCCGGATGGAATCCTTCCTGATCGCCAATCCCAAGGGCGGGGTCGGCAAGACCACGCTGGCGACCAATCTGGCCGGCTATTTCGCCCGCCAGGGCAAGCGCGTCATGCTCGGCGACATCGACCGCCAGCAGTCCTCGCGCGAGTGGCTCAAGCTGCGTTCGCCGGCGCTGCCGCACATCGCGACCTGGGACATCGAGCCCGATCAGCCGGCGCGGCCGCCGAAGGACACCACCCACGTGGTGCTCGATACGCCGGCCGGCCTGCACGGCAAGAAACTGGGCCAGGTGCTGAAGCTGGTGAAGCGCGTGATCGTGCCCCTGCAGCCGTCGATCTTCGACATCCTGGCGACGCGGACCTTCCTCGATCGCCTGTTCGAGGAAAAGGAAATCCGCAAGCACGATGCCTTTGTCGCCATCGTCGCCATGCGCGTCGATGCGCGCACGCGGGCGGCGGGGGAACTGGAGCGTTTCCTCGACGGTGTCGGCCTGCCGGTCGTGGCGCACCTGCGCGACACGCAGAACTACGTGCAGGCGGCGGCCCACGGCTTGAGCATCTTCGAACTCCCGCCCAGCCGCGTCGAGAAGGACATCGAACAATGGCAGCCTCTGCTGGACTGGGCGCAGCGGCCGGTTTGACGCCGCGGGGACAATGCGCGCCCGGCACAGCCGGGAAGGCAGGCGGTGCGGCGGAGGCGAATTTCCTGTTTTGCTCGCGGCATCATCGCCGTTTATCGGCCCGGCAAGACGCCGGGCAACGCGATAGAATCCGCGCATACCGCCTGTTTCGTCTACTTTGGAGATGCTCATGAACCGCAAGATCATCATGCTGCTGGCCATGCCCCTGGCCATCGGCTACAGCGCAAGCCAGGCCGCCGAAAAGGCCGCCAAGCCCGAAGCCAAGCCGGCTGCCGCCAATATGGCGGACCGCAGCCCCGAGGCTGTCGTCAATTCGAAATGCATCGAATGTCATGGCGCCGGCAAGCAGCACTCGCCCCGCATCGGTGACCGCGATGACTGGATCAAACGCGCCAGCAAGGGGCTTGACGGGCTGGTGCTCGGCGCCACCCGCGGCCATGACGGCATGCCGGCGCGCGGTGGGCGTCCCGACCTGACCGACGCCGAGTTCAAGGCGGCCATTTTCTACATGTTTTCCAAGAGCGTCAGCGAGCCGGTCAAGAAGTGATCCGCCGCAGGGGGTGAATCCCCGGCGGGGCGATTGCCCCGCGTGGCGGCGGTGGGCGGGAGTAAAATTGCTGCGCCATGTCCACCGCGCCGCTTTCTCCAAAGTTCGTCCATCTCCGGCTTCACAGCGAATACTCGATCACCGATGGCCTGACGCGCATCGATGAAGTGATCGCGCAGGCGGCGGCCGACGGCCAGCCGGCTCTGGCGATCACCGACCTGGCCAACCTGTTCGGCATGGTCAAGTTCTACACCGCGGCGCGCGGCATGGGCGTCAAGCCCATCATCGGCTGCGATGTCTGGATCGGCGACGAAGCGGCGGACAAGAACGACGGCCCGCTGCGCCTGCTGCTGCTGGCGAAAAATCGCGCCGGCTACCTGCGCCTGTGCGAACTGCTTTCCGCCGCCTACCTTGCGCCGCGCCGCCACGGCCGCGCCGAGATCACGCGCACGCAATTGGCCAGGGCGACAACAGCGGCCTGATCGCGCTGTCGGGCGGGCCGCTGGGCGACATCGGGCAGCTGCTCGCGGCCGGCAAGCTGGATCAGGCCGATGTCCGCGCACAAGCCTGGGCGCAACTTTTCCCCGGCGCCTATTACATCGAGGTGCAGCGCCCGGCGGGCCGGGATGCAGCGGCCGGCGAAGTGCTGGTGGCCGCCAGCGTCGACCTGGCCGCACGCCTGGGCCTGCCGCTGGTGGCGACGCACCCGGTGCAGTTCCTCCGGCGCGACGATTCCCGGGCGCACGAGGCGCGGGTCTGCATCGCCGACGGCTATGTGCTGGGCGACACTCGGCGGCCGAAGCGCTACAGCGCGGAACAGTACTTCAAGACCCAGGCCGAGATGGCCGAACTCTTCGCCGATCTGCCCGAGGCGCTGCAGAACTCGGTCGAAATCGCCCGCCGCTGCAACCTGACGGTGGAACTGGGCAAGAGCCGCCTGCCGGATTTCCCGACGCCTGCCGGCGAACCGCTGGAGGCTTTCCTCGCCAGCGAGTCGCATGCCGGTCTCGGCGCGACGGCTGGAGCTGCTCTACCCGGATGTCGTGGAGCGCGAAAAGCAGCGTCCGGCCTATGTCGAGCGCCTCGATTTCGAGATCGCGACCATCGTCAAGATGGGCTTCCCCGGCTATTTCCTGATCGTCGCCGACTTCATCAACTGGGCCAAGCACAACGGCGTGCCGGTCGGTCCCGGGCGCGGCTCCGGCGCCGGCTCGCTGGTGGCCTACAGCCTCGGCATCACCGACCTCGACCCGCTGCGCTACGACCTGCTGTTCGAGCGCTTCCTCAATCCGGAGCGGGTGTCGATGCCGGACTTCGACATCGACTTCTGCCAGGAAGGCCGCGACCGCGTCATCGATTACGTCAAGAAGAAATACGGCGCGCACGCCGTGTCGCAGATCGTCACCTTCGGCACCATGGCGGCCAAGGCGGTGATCCGCGATGTCGGCCGCGTGCTCGACCTCGGCTACAACTTCGTCGACCAGTTCGCCAAGCTGATTCCCAACGAACTGGGCATCACGCTGAAGGATGCGCTGGAGAAGGAACCCCTGATCCGGCAGCGCATCGACGCCGAGGAGGAAGTCGCCGAACTGTGGACGCTGGCGCTGAAGCTCGAAGGCCTCGCGCGCAACGTCGGCATGCATGCCGGCGGCGTGCTGATCGCGCCGGGCAAGCTCACCGATTTCTGCCCGCTGTATTCGCCGGACGGCGCGAGTTCGGTGGTCTCGCAATTCGACAAGGACGACGTCGAGAAGGCCGGGCTGGTCAAGTTCGACTTCCTCGGCCTGCGCACCCTGACCATCCTCGACGAGGCGGTGCGCCTGGCGAAGGAGGTCGAAGGCGTCGACATCGACCTCGACACGCTGCCGCTCGACGACCGCGAAACCTACGACAAGGTGTTCAAGACCGCCAACACCACGGCGGTGTTCCAGTTCGAATCCGGCGGCATGAAGGACACGCTGGTGCAGGCCCGGCCCGACCGCCTCGAAGACCTGATCGCGCTCAACGCGCTGTACCGGCCGGGACCGATGGACTTCATCCCGAACTTCATCGACCGCAAGCACGGCCGCGGAACGCGTGGTCTATCCGCACCCCAGCCTGGAGAAGGTGCTGGCCAATACCTACGGCATCATGGTCTACCAGGAGCAGGTGATGCAGACGGCGCAGGTGGCGGCGGGCTACAGCCTGGGCGGCGCCGACCTGCTGCGCCGCGCCATGGGCAAGAAGAAGAAGGAGGAGATGGACCAGCAGCGCGCCATCTTCGTCGAAGGCGCGGCGAGCGAACAACATCGGCGCCGGCCAGGCCAACGAAATCTTCGACGTCATGGAGAAGTTCGCCGGCTACGGCTTCAACAAGTCGCACGCCGCCGCCTACTCGCTGGTGGCCTATCACACCGCCTGGCTCAAGTGCCATCACCCGGCGGCCTTCGTGGCGGCCACGCTGTCGTCGGAAATGGCCAACACCGACAAGGTCCAGTTCTTCTACAAGGACGCCATCGACAACGGCCTCGTCTTCCTGCCGCCCGACATCAACCACAGCGGCATCCGCTTCCAGCCGGTGGATGCCAGGACCATCCGCTACGGCCTGGGCGCCATCAAGGGCACCGGCGAGTCGGCGCTTTCGGTCATCCTCAAGGCGCGAAGCGAGGGCGGTGCCTTCCGCGACCTCTTCGATTTCTGCCGCCGCATCGACAAGCGCGTGGTGAACCGGCGCGTGATCGAGGCGCTGATCCGCGCCGGCGCATTCGACGCCATCGACGACCACCGCGCCAAGCTGCTGGCCTCGACCGGCGTCGCCCTCGAGGCGGCGGAACAGGCCGAGCGCAATGCCATGCAGGGCGGCCTGTTCGACATGGGAACGGGGGCGCAGGAGGATACGGCCCACTACATCGCCGTCGCGCGCTGGAGCGAACGCGAACAGCTGATGAACGAAAAGCCGGCGCTCGGCTTCTTCTTTTCCGGTCACCCCTACCACGCCTACGCCGCCGAGCTCGGCGCCTTCGTCAAGCGCCGCCTCGGCCAGCTCGAGCCGCAGCGCGAACCGGTGCTGCTGGCCGGTGTCGTCATGTCCGCGCGGACGCAGATGACCCGCCGCGGCAAGATGGCCGTCGTCGTGCTCGACGACGGCACCACCCAGCTCGAAGTGACGGTGTTCAACGAACTGTGGGATGCCGAGCGCGCCAAGATCAAGGAAGACGAACTGCTGCTGGTCGAAGGCAAGGTGCAGAAGGACGACTACAGCGGCGGCCTGCGCATCACCGCCGACAAGCTCTACACCCTGGCCGAGGCGCGCGGCCGCTTTGCCCGCAGCCTGCGCCTGACCATGAACGGCGGCTCGCGACGCCAAGCGCCTGCAGGCACTGCTGGCGCCGTTTCGCAACGGCGCCCTGCCCGGTGCGCCTCACCTACCGCAATGGCGACGCGACGGCCGAGTTGCCGCTGCCGGAGAACTGGCGCGTGCGGCTCGACGATGCCCTGCTGGCCGGATTGTCCGACTGGCTGCGGCCCGAGAACGTCAAGGTGCTCTACGCGTGATCACGCTGATCGACACTGCGCTGCTTGACGAAGTCTGCGTCGAGGCCGAAGCCAGCCCGCGCCGGCGCAGGAACCGCAATTTCCATCCGCATGACGATTACCCCGCGCATCGCCTGCTGAACGCCATGCAGCCGGATTCCTGCATCGCGCCGCATCGTCATCTGGATCCGGCAAGGATGAAACCCTGATCGTCCTGCGTATCCTGCCTCCTTTTCACCCTCCATTCCAGGGGAAACCGCCCATGTCCGGACTTCGCCGCATTCTGCCTCTGATGCTCGCCATTCCCGCCATTTGTTCCGCCCAGACCTCCATTGCGCCGGGCCTGTGGCAAATCACGCTGCAGTCGAGTTCGGCTGCCGTGGCGATGCCGCCGATCCAGGTCAATCAATGCCTGACCGCCGCCGATGCTGCCGACCCGTCGAAACTTCTCGGCAGCGTTGCCAACCCGGGTGCTTCCGGGTGCAGCTACTCGAACAGGATCTACGCCGGAAACACGTTCAGCTTTGCGATGACGTGCGCGGGGACGCTGGCGATCAAGGCAACCGGGAGTGTTTCCTTCAGCGCCAACAGTTTGTCCGGGACCATCAACACCACTGCCAACATCAACGGGCAGCCGGTGGACATGATGAATGCGATTTCGGCGCAGAGGGTGGGGGATTGCGGCTAGCCGGGCTGCCGGCGCGAAAGCGGCAGCATCGCTCGCGACAGTTTCTTCACTGCCGCCGGGGTGGTTTCAGGAAACGATATACGCCCCCGCGCCGGTGGACAGCAGCCTGCCGTCCGCACCCAGAAACTCCATGCGCGTGGTGGCGACGCGCGAACCCAGCCGCAGCACTTCCGCGCGCAGTTCGAAATGGTCGCCGAGGCCGGGGCGCAGGTAATCGATGCGCAGGTCGATGGTGCCCAGCTTGCCGAAGCGGGCCAGGCGGTGCGCCGGCGCCTCGTCAATGTGGCGCGCGCCGATCGCCGCCATGACCGCCAGGCCGCCCATCGCGTCGAGGCTGGCGCTGATGACGCCGCCGTGGATCCGGTTGTGGCTGTAGTGGCCGATCAGCTCCCGCCGCATTTCGATGCGGCCGGTGGCGTGGTCGGCAGCGATCGAGGTGACCTTCAGGCCGATGACCTGGTTGAAGATGATCATTTCCTCGAAGATCTTCTTCAGGCCGGCGACGTATTCCGGTTCGAACCCGATGGCTGTTCCCGCAACGGATTTTTTCATGCCGGCTCGGCCGGCAGAACCAATTCCCGTGCCCGTGCCGCCACCTGCGCCGGAAAAGGCTGCGACTTGCGGGTCTCCGGGTTGAGGCAGACCACCGTGAACTCGCAGATCGAGCAGACATCGCCGGTTTCGGTATTGAACAATTCGTGGCGGAAGCGCAGCACTTTCTCGCGCATTTCCAGCACACCGGTGCGCACCGCCACGGTGTCGCCGGGATAGAGTTCCTTGCGGTAGCTGATGTTCTGCTGCACCGCGGCCAGGTGCAGGGCGCCGCTGCGCAGCAGGGACGGCGTCATGCCCAGCATGGCATAGAACTGCCAGCAGGCCTCCTCGAGGAACTCCATGTAGGCGCGCACGTTGATGTGTCCCATGTGGTCGCGTTGCCACTCATGCACCGTGCCGCGTGCCGTTTCGATCATCAGCGTGGTCCTTCTTCCTGCTGCAACGTGGGTGCTGCCGGGCATCGGCCCGGGGCCCGTTCCTACTTCAGGGCCTCCGCCAGATCCTTGTCAGTCACCTTTCCCGATCGATGCAGCTGCAACAGGATCGCCAATGACTTTGGAATGTTGCGACCGGACTCGTAACGGGAGCCGCCCGACTGGGTGACGCCGAAGCGCGTCCAGAATTCGGTCTGGTTGAGGTTTTGCTTCTTGCGCGCATCAGCGATGCCGGAGAAATCGAGTTTCTTTTTGCGTGCCATGGTCAGCTCCTTTGCGGGTGGATGAAACATGCCTCAAGAATACATGCAAGAACGCCGGGTGTGGCGCCTATCTGGCGGGCACCTCGGTCTTGCCGAGATCGGCCAGTGCCTGCATTGCGCTTGCGGCAATGTCGCCGAGACGGGCTGCGTCGGCTACTTCCAGCGCCCGCCGGTAGGCCGCCGCCGTGTCGCTAGCGCCGACTTTTCTGCGGATGTCGCCGATCAGCAGCCAGTTGCTGGCAATCTTTTCCGGCAGCGCCAGGCGGCGGTCGATGCCGAGCGCGGCCTCGGCCGCGGGCAGGGCGCCGGCGGCATCACCGGCGGCGAGCCGCGCCGCCGCGATCATGCGCCAGGCATTGGCCGTCTCGATCGCTTCGCCGCTGTCGCGCAGGAGTTTCAGCGCGCTATCGGCATGGGCCAGCGCCTCCTGCGCGCGCTTGCCGGCAAGCGCCGCGCGCGCCTGCAGCAGATGCAGACTGGCGGCCTGCGGGCAGGTCGCGCCGCAACGATCGGCCGCCGCGACGAGACTTTGCTGCGCGTCGGCGTCGCGCGCCAGCGCCAGCTGCGCCTGCGCCTTGAGCAGCAGCGCGTCCAGTGCGGGGCCCGGCCCTGCGCCGGGGTCGGCGGCGTTCAGCAGGTCCAGTGCGGCTTCCGCGTGGCCCCGGGCGAGGCGGGTGCGCGCCAGGTGCAGCAGGTTGCGCGTGCGTCCCGACGCATCGTCGATGCTGGCATAGAGCCGCATGGCTTCGTCGAAGCGACGTTCGGCCATGCTGAAGTCGCCGCGACCGTAGCGCCTCGCGCCGTCGCTCTCGGCCTCCAGCGCGGCGCGCAGGCGCGGCGGCTCGGCAGGCTTGGGTGTCGATCCGCAGCCGGCGAGAATCAGCGCCAGCACGAGAATGGACTTAGCGCGCACGGCCGGCCTCCCCGCGCGGATCGCTGTCGGGCTTGAGCACGGCCGGCGCAGGCGCGTTCGACGAAAGTGCTGATCGGCCACGTCTGCTTTGCGCCGCTGACGATTTCGCGCGCGTCGGCAGCCGCCGCGCCGCCGTCGCGCAGCAGGGGCGGCACGCTGGCTTCCGCCTCGGCGGCGATTTTCTCGGCATGGTCGATGACCTGCTGCGTGCGGTCGAGGATCTGCTGCGTGCGGTCGAGCATGGCGGGCAGGCGCTGGTTGGTCGTCTCCAGCGTCCGGCCGAGGTGCCCCAGGTTTTTTTCCGTCTTGCCCAGTACGCGGACGGCGGTACTGCCGATGTCTCCGACCTGGCGGTTGCTGTTGGCGAGCAGGACGTTCAGCGCCTCGGCGCTTTCCCGTACCCGGGCCAGGGTGCCGGGCAGGCCCTTCTCCGCATCGGCCAGGCTGCCGGTGATGGTCTTGATGTCCTTCAGGATCGGGATGAATTCGTCGCGCACCTGGTTGGCCAGCGCGGCGAGGCCGTCGGCGCGGGAGAAGGCCAGCCGCGCCTGCGCCGGGGCGAGGCGGCTCTGGTCGGCTCCCGGCACGATTTCCAGCGTGGCCGAGCCGACCAGGCCTTCCTTGCGCAGTTCCACCCGCGCGTCATGGGTGATGAAGCGCATGTAGTCGGCATCGACCTCCATGTTAACCGCCACATGGCCGTCGTCCCTGAGGCTGACCGCGGACACCGAGCCGACGCGAAAACCGGCGATGCGCACGGCCTGACCCTTGACGATGTCCTGGGCGCTGTTGGTGACGAAACTGTAGCCGGTGGTCTGGCGGAACGCGCCCTGACGGATCGCGATGGCGGCGGCGACGGCCAGCATCGCCAGCACGGCGAAGAGCAGGAAGCGGCGGATGCCGCGGCGCAGGGCCTCGGCATCGGCGTCGTATTGGGTCAGCAATGACATAGGCTCTCCCCCCGACCGCCTCTCCGAGAGAGGAGGTGACTCGGGTTCAGCCCGCCGGCGGCGGGCTTCCATTTCCTTGGTTGGCGCCGGCTTGGGGCGGCCCTGCACTCGGCGCTCATGCGGTCTCCGTCAGTTCGGCAAGTTCGGTCGAGCTTCGACAATCGGGCAGGACCGGTAGTTCGTGGCTGTCGAGATCGACGAAGAGTACCGGCCGGAAGGGATGGCGTGCATGGTAGATGGCTTCGAGGGCGATCAGTGCTTCGGCCTGGCGCCGGGTGAGACCGGCGAACAGGCGGTCGATCACCAGCAGTTCGGGCGGGCGCAACAGGTAGCGGACGAAGCCCATCTTCCAGCGTTCGCCGCGTTCGAGGTTCATCGGCTGTTCGCGGGCGAGGACGGCGATGCGTTCCGCCGTCAGGCCGCAGAACTGCAAGGCGGCATCCAGATCCTGGTCGCGCGCGCGCCGGTCTTCGGTGTCGGTGTCATAGCGCAGCAACAGCGCGAAATTGGCGGCCACGGTCAGGTTCCCGAGCAGGCCGCCGTTGGCCGGCAGGATGCCGACACCGGGGCAGTCTTCGAGCGCGGCCACCGCATCCCGCGCGATGGTGCCGTCGCCGGCGACGAGGCGGTGGCGGCCGCCCTGGTCGAGGGAGATCGCCAGGCGCGGCGCAGCGCCCTCGCAGAGCGTGAGCACCCGGTCGGTGACGGTGGCATGCATGTTCATCGCAGGGCGTAAAGCAGCAGGGCGCAGGCGACGTCGATCACGAAGACGGCGATCAGCCCGGTGCCCACCGCCTGCATGGCGGCACCGGAAATGCTCTGGCTGGATCGTGCGCCGCTGCTGCCGTGGTGGCAGGCGATGATGCCGATGGCGGCGCCCATCAGCGCGCTCTTGAGCAGGCTGAGCAGCGCCAGCCCGGGGTCGGCCGAATCGAGGAAGCGGCCGGCCGCCTCGCCCAGCGGGCGACCTTCGAACGCCGCCGTGGCCAGCCAGCCGCTGCCGATGGAAATCGCCTGGAAGCAGGCGGTCACGGCAGGCAGGGCGATGGCCATGCCGACGATGCGCGGCAGCAGCAGGTAGTCGGCCGCCGGCACGCCGAGCCGGCGCAGCGCGGTGAATTCGTCGTGCAGGCGCATCACGGCAAGTTCCGAGGCGACCCCGGCGCTGCTGCGCGCCACCAGCACCAGCGCCGACAGCAGCGGCGCCATCTCGTAGAAGAGGCCGAGGAACAGCATGCGCTGGGTCAGGTCGCTGTCGGCGCCGATCAGCGCCGACAACTGGGTCGCGGCAAGGGCGCCGGTCAGGATGGCGAGCACGACGATCACCGGCAGGGCGGCGACGCCGGCGCCATAAATCTGCCGGTAAAGCTGCTCGCGCAGCAGCGGCCGGCGCAGTTCGCGATGGCGATGGCCGACAAACCAGATCAGGCCCAGGTAGGCGCCGATGCGATTGCCCGCAAGGAAGTTCATGGGCGCTCCCCGCGCGCCGCCGTCAGCGGCGGGGTCCAGCCCCAGAGGGCGGGCAGGTCGGCGCGCGGCGAGCCGAGGTCGACCATCCCGCCGGCAAAGCCGACGGCGGCGGCCACCGCGGCGGAGCAGATCACCGGATGCGGGAATTCCTTGGTCAGCGCTTCGAGGCGCCCGGCGATGCCGACGGCATCGCCGATCACCGAGAACTCGCGGTGCTGGACGGAGCCGACGTGGCCGGCCAGCACCTCGCCGCTGTGGATGCCGATGCCGATCCTGATGGCGGCGATGCCCTCGGCGGCGAGTTCGACGTTGAGCCGGTCGACCTTCAGCAGCAGATCCTGTGCGGCTTCCAGCGCGCTGCGCTGCGGCGCCGGCAGCGGCTGCGGCAGGCCGAAGGTGGCCATCAGGCCGTCGCCGACATATTTGTCCACGGCGCCGCCGCGGGTCTGGATGGCCATTGCGGCGGCGGCATGGAAGCGGTTGAGCAGGTCGATCATGACTTCCGGCGAGGACGCTGCGCTGCGCGCCGCGAAGCCGCGGATGCCGGCGCAGAGCAGGGTGACCTCGCGGCGCTGGCCGTTCCTGTCAACCTGCAGTTCGCCGCCGAGCAGGGCGCGCATCACCTGCGGGCTGACATGGCCGGCGAACATGGCGCGCAGGTTTTGCCGCTCGCGGAACCGGCGGGCGAAATCCCAGGCCTGTCGCGCGCCGAAGGCCAGCAGCGTGACGATGACGATGTTGGCCACCGGCAGATAGTTGCCATGCCAGAGCGCGAAGGTCGAACCGGCGACGAAGCCGCCGATGACGACGGCCAGCACCAGGGTCTTGAGCCAGCCGCTGCGGCCGAACCAGAACAGCGTGCCGATGCCGGCCAGCATCAGCGAGATGTTCGCCGGTACGCGCTCGATCAGGCCGCCGGCAAGCAGCGAACGCAGCGCCTGGATATGCACCACGGCGCCCGGCTCGGTGCGGCTGTCCGGCTCCCAGGCGGCCAGCGGCACCGGCAGGCGATGGCGGGTTTCGGTCGGCAGCAGGCTGGCCACGATCACGGCGCGGCCCTTGACCAGGGCACGCAGCGGCGCCTCTTCGCCGCGCCGGATCCAGCCCAGCACGGTACTGATCGGCGTGTATTCGATGGCGCCGCCGACGCTGTAATCGATCATGCCGGTGAGCGAGCCCTGGCGCCCCATGTGTTTCGCCATGGCCAGCGCCAGCGGCACCTGGTTCTCGTCGGAGCGACAGCGCAGCTGGTTGATGCGGCGCACCGTGCCGTCGCTGTCCTCGCAGATGGCCAGCGAGGCGACCGCGCCCTCGCCGATGGCGGTTCGCAGTTCCGGCGCGATCGGCCGCAGCTTGCCCCCGACGCCGCGCGGCTGGCCCACCACCAGCGGCGCCGCACCGCGCAGAAGATAGATGCCGGCGAGCAGCGGGGCGTCGATGTCCTTGACCAGGAAGTCGTAGGAACGCACCGGCAAGGGCATCGCCAGGCCGACTACCGCCGGCTGCGCGGCCGCGAGTCCGGCAAACAGGGCGCCGAAATGGGTGTGCCAGAGGGCGGTGGGTTCCACGATGGTCTCGAAGGCGGCTTCGTCGATGCCGATCACCACCACATCATGGGCCAGCGGCGTCGGTGCGTTGGCGCGCAGCCATTGCGCCTGGGCATCGTAGAGCGCCTGGTCGGCGAAGCGCAGGGTGCGTGTTTCCATCAGGCCCCAGGCGGCGGCGCACACCAGCAGGAATCCGATCAGGATATCGCGGGAGAGACTGAACATCGGCAAATTATGTCATGCGGCAGGCGCGTTGAAAGCATGGCTCAGGGACCCGGGCAGCGCGCGCGGTCCGTCGCAGCTGTCGCTTCCGGTCCGGTCAGGAGTCCGCCGGCGGTTCCATCGGCGCCCCGTCTGACTCGTCGCGAATCGTTCGCAGGGTGTCGAGATTTGCCAGGAAGGCATCCACCAGCGTCGGGTCGAACTGGGTTCCGGCACCGCGGCGCAGCAATTCGATGGCGGCGTCCTCGGTCCATGGCTTCTTGTACGGGCGGGTCGCGAGCAGGGCATCCCAGACGTCGGCTACCGCGACGATTCGCGCCGACAGCGGAATATCCGCGCCGCGCAGGCCCAGCGGGTAGCCGCCGCCATCGAAGCGTTCGTGGTGGTAACGGGCGATATCGGCCGACATTTTCATCGATTCCGAGGTGGACCCCTGCAGCATCTCATAGCCGATGTCGGGGTGGGTGCGCATGATGACCAGTTCGCTGTCGGTCAGTCGTCGCGGCGCGAGCAGGATTTCGTCGGGAATGCCGATCTTGCCGATGTCGTGGAGCGGCGCCGCCATGCCGATCACATGGACTTCGGTTTCGCTGAATCCCGTTTCGCGCGCCAGCAATTTCGAGTAGCGCGCCATCCGTACCAGGTGCTGCCCGGTCTCCGAATCGCGCTTCTCGGCGACCACGGCCAGACGCCGCAGCATTTCCATGCTGCGGCTTTGAAGATCCTCCGTTACCTCGGCAACGCGTTGCTCCAGAATCTCCGCATGACGCTTGTTCTGAAGCTGGAACGCGCGCATGTTGAGCAGATTGCGGCAACGGGACTGACACTCCCTGGGGTTGATCGGCCGTATCAAAAAATCAGCCGCTCCGGCGTCCAGCGCCGCATATCTTATTGCCAGGTCCTCGCTCGCCGTGACAACCACGATGGGCAAGTCGACCAAATGATCCATTTGCTTCATCAAGCGGATCACGCCGATACCGTCGAGGTCCGGCATGCTGAAATCCGTCACGACCAGGTCCAGGGCGTGATCGGCGGCGTACTTCACCGCTTCCAGGGGCTGATCAAAGGTACGGATGGCGACGCTGGCCGAAATACCGGAAAGTATTTCGGCGATAAGCAGGGAATTCGATCTTTGATCGTCTATTACAAGTACGTTCTGACGCATGGTCTGCCTTGAGATCGGGAATGCACCTTGGCGACACGGATGGCGGCATGCCGGTTTGTGCGCAGGGTGCAACATAACACCCTGCCCGGTCGGGGACAATGGGTTGCCCGATCGAAATGAACCGATTTGCGGGAAAACGGCCATTGTTCGCCGTATGAAACACAGCCGCTTTTGGCGATCATTGTGCCGTGTAATCCGTGGCGGCGCGCGAGGTACCCGGTAACGCCGGCCGATCCGCAACGCAAGCCACGACCATGTAGCGTCCGGGGCTTGCCGGAAATGTCGTGAACAACCAAAGACCAACCGTGGAATCCTGATGCAAGCAGTTTCAACACTTCAAGTCGTGCTGGCGAAGCAAGCGAGACTGCGGGCGTTCATCGGCATCCCGATGACGTGGGTGCTGGTGTGGCTGCACTTCTCCGCAGGCAGTGCCGCCTTCAAGTGGGCGGAGTTGATCATTGTTTTCTATTTCTTCTACATCGCCGCCACATGGGCCGCAGCGAGGTGGCTGCCGGAGCGGTTCTGGACCCCGGCCATATATTGCACCGCGGCCCTCGATGCGGCTTTCCTGATTTGCTGGCTGCCGTATATTAGCGACGACGCCACAGATCTCGTCCTCGGTTTTGCGCTGTTCACCGGTCTTGGCTACGGGCTGCGCACGGGCAACAAGTACGTCATGATGGTCAACCAGGGTGTCACCCTGGCCGGATACGCGGTGATTCTCGCCATCTACCCGGTGTGGCTGCAGCATCCGCTCAAGGCGATCGCCTTCGCCGTGCCCCTGATCATCATCCCCGTGTATGTGGGCGCCCTGCTCGACCAGTTGCACGCGGCGCGCCAGCGCGCCGAGGAGGAAAGCCGGGCAAAGTCCGATATGCTCGCCAAGGTATCGCACGAACTGCGCACGCCGCTGGGAGGTATCGTATCCGCCGCGGACCTGATTCACATGGCAGCCCCCGCCGCGCCGCAGGGAAGGCTGGCCAGCACGATCATCGCGCTGGCCAAGCACCTGCAGGAGGACATTGCCGACCTGCTGGACCAGGCGAAATACACGGCAAAGGCGCTGATCCTGAATCCGGGGGTTTGCGACATCCGTGAATTGATGGGCACGGTGGAGGCGGCGGTACGCCCGAAAGCCGCCGAAAAGCACCTGGATCTGCAGGTGCTGATCGATCCGCGCCTCGATTCGGCGAGCATCGCGGACGCCCACTATCTCGGGCGAGCCTTGCTCAACCTGGCGGGAAACGCCGTGAAGTTCACCGAGCGGGGCCAGGTGCTCATCCGGGTGCTGGTGCTGGATGTGACGCCATCGAAATACTATCTGCGCTTTTCCGTCGAGGACAGCGGCGTCGGCATCGCCGTGGCGGATCAGGAGAAGATCTTCACGCCGTTCGTGCAACTCGATACAGGGCCTGCCAGGCGGGTCGACGGCACCGGGCTGGGCCTGTCGATCTGCAAGGACGTGGTCGAACTGATGGGCGCCCGGCTGCGCCTGTCCAGCGAGCCGGGCCGCGGCTCCCGGTTCTGGTTCGACGTTCATTTTCCGCGGGCGGAACCGCTGCCGGTGATGGCGCCGGCGCCAACGCGGCGGGCAGTGACGCCGCGGCGGATTCTGGTGGTCGACGACAATGTCACCAACCTGCATCTGTTGCGGGAAATTCTGGAACAGGAAGGGCACGCGGTCAGCGTTGCGGAGTGCGGGCAGGCGGCGCTGGATCTGCTTGCAGGCGCCGGGCCGGCGCCGGAAATCATTTTCCTCGATTACAACCTGGGCGACATGGACGGCATGCAGGTTCTTCAGGTCTACCACTTCGGCGTTCGCCAGCCCGCGCCGGTATTCTTCCTCACCGCCGACATGTCGCCCGACACGCTGGTGCGTTTGCGCGCCAGCGCCGCGCGCGGCGTCCTCGGCAAACCGGTGCGAATCACGGAAATCCGGGAAACGCTGGCGAAGGTCTTCGCCGACGGGAACGCCGATGCGAGTGAGCAGACGAGACCGAAATCCCAGTCCGGACTGCGCTCGGTGCCCGTCGTTTACCTGGATATCGAGGTGCTCGCCGAAGTGGCGGCGGTCAGCAAACGCCCGGAATTCCTGACGGAGATGCTGGATCGGGCCATCCTCGACATCGAGCGCACCTCGGCGACACTGCTGACTGCGCTCGACGATGAGCAGTGGGACGAGGTGAAGAAGCTCGCGCATGCCCTGAAGGGCGTGGCCCAGCAAATGGGCGCATTCAAGTTGAAGAACTTGATGATCTCGATCATGCAAACGGATATTGCAAGCCTCGAAGCCTCGCGCCGGAAGCTGGGCGCCGAGCTTGCCGATCTCAGCGCCAACAGCGTGGCGGCTCTGCGCGAGGCGCGAGCGGCGCCTAGGCCGAATGCTTCCGGGACATGGGTAGCCTGAGATCGGTCCCGTCGGCGTACCCGGCATCCGCCGCCTGCATGCGCACCAGGGTATCCAGCACCCGGCGCTCCTCGGCGGAAAGCGCCATCGCGGTATTGACCCAGTCCTCGACGACGAGGCGCAACTCGGCCAGGTCGAAGGCCGCCATCCGCTGTTCGGCGCGCTGCAGCGCCATCCGCGCGTTGTAGCGCCGGCGGTGCTCGGCAATGAAGCGCTGCACCGCGGCCGGGCCTTCGCCCGCTTCGCACAACTCATCCACCACGCCCTGCGCGTGCAGATCCGCGGCGGAATGGATGCGCGCGCTGCGCATGAACGTGGCGGCGCGGTGAAGACCGATGCGGTGGGCGAGCAGCGTCATGCCCCCCGAGCAGGGAAAGGTGCCGAAGGTGATTTCCGGGAAACCGAAGTCGGCGCCACGCTCGGCGACCAGGTGCGATGCGCAGAGCGCCGTCTCGAAGCCGCCGCCCAGCGCGCGGCCACTCACCATGGCCACGGTCGTGACGTCCTGTGCCGCGGCGAAGATTCGATGGATCAGGGACAGGCAGCGCATCGAATACGCGCGCAACGAGCCGGCATCACCGGTCTCGATGCAGGCGCGGAAAAAGGCCAGGTCGCCGCCCAGGGCGAAGTAGCGGGGATGGCCGGACTCCAGCACGACATAGCGCAAGCGCTCGTTGCGCCAGTGCCACCGGCTTTCCTCCAGCTGGTCCAGCAGCTGTTCAAGGCCGGAGAGAAGTCCCAGCGAGAAGTTGTGTGGCCGTCCCGGCGCCGGCTGGAGCGACACCCACAAGGTATCGAGCGCTCCATCCAGGCGGGTCGTGATCGAAGCGTCGTCGGCCGCAACGTGCCGTACAGCAGAGGCCAGTTTCATGGTGAAGACCCTCTAACAGAGGGCTTCAGTCTATCCTGCGACTGGCCACCAGTGCGACATTGGTCCCGCCAAAACCCGCGCTCAGGCTCAAAGTGTGGCGAATTTGCACACCCCGCTCGACCACACCCGGCACGTGGCGGAGCGGGCATGCCGGGTCGATATCCTCGAGAAATGCAGTGGCGGGCAGGAAGCCGTGCTCCATGGCCAGCACGCAGACCGCCAGTTCCATGGCGCTGGCGGCGCCCAGCATATGCCCGTGCTGGGCCTTGGTACTGCTGACGGGCACGGCGTCGGCCGCAGCGCCGAGGGCGTCGCGCAGCGACGTCACTTCCACCGGATCGCCGGTCGGGGTCGCAGTGCCATGGGCGTTGATGTAGGACAGGTCGGACGGCTGCAGGCCGGCATCGCGCAAGGCGGCTATGACGGCGGCCGTCTGCCCGCGCGAATGCGGGGCACCGATATGGTAGGCATCGCAGGCGATGCCGTAACCGGACAGCGTCGCGTAGATACGCGCACCGCGCGCCCGGGCGTGCTCCGCGGCTTCCAGAATGAAGAACACCGCACCCTCTGCGAGTACCAGTCCGCTCCGGTCGCGGGAAAACGGCCGGCAGCTGCGGCCGACGTCGTTCGCATCGGGCCGGGCCAGCGCGCGCAAGCCGTCCCAGGCGCCCATGACCGGCGGGATCAGCGCAGCCTCGCAGCCGCCGGCGATCGCCAGGTCGAGATCGCCGGCGCGAATCCAGCGCATGGCATCGCCGATCGCCACGCCGGAAGACGCGCACGCGGTGGTATGGGTGATGACGGGCCCGGCGATCCGATGGCGCATCGAAATCCATGCGGTCGGCGCGTTGGGCATGCCGGCCATCAGGGTGAAGGGGCGGGAAGTTTGCTTGCCGCCGGCATAGTAATCGCGCAGCCATTGACATATGGAATCGATGCCGCCGTTAACGGTACCCGCAAAAACCCCCGCGCGCGCACCGAGGTCACCCAGGCCCGACGGCAGGCCGGCGTCGGCCATGGCCTGCTCCGCGGCGCAGACGCTCATCTTGGCGATCCGGTCCAGATAGGGCAAATCCTTCTTTTCGAAGTGATCGTCGAAATCACCGCGGACGATGCCGGCCGGGAAGGTCTTGGTAAAGCCTTCGGCCGACCAGAGGCTGATGCCGGACCGGACCTCGAGCAGGTGATCGAGAACCTCGGTTGCGGACTGGCCGATGGGCGAGACTATCCCCAGGCCGGTGACGACGACTTCTTTCACCGTTGTGCCAGGCTTGCCTGCGCCAGGGCCACGAAGTCGTCGATTGTCGGGTTCGCCGGCAGGCGCTCCAGCGGCAACTGGCAGCCGAAGGATTCCTCGAGGCCCATCACGATGTCGATCAGGGCCATCGAGTCGAGCCCCGAATCCTTGATGGGCTGATTGCTGTCGGGCAGATCCATGTCGAAGGTGGTTTTTGCGATGTCGCGAATCTTGGCGGTGATGGCCTCGTCGCTCCAGGTGGTGGTGCTCATAAGGGCAGTGTGGTTGCGGATCGTTTGGGAGAATTGAACTTAACGCATGGCAGAACGATTCTAAGCGCGGAATTGAAGCGTAGAAACCCGTCGCTGGCGGGTTTGGCGGCGGCCACCGGATGGAAGCCTCAAGCCGTGGGCCGCAGTTCGAAGTCCTGAAAGTCGCCGCCGGCGGGCTCGACGATCAGTTTGTCGACGGCGCCGCCGGCCGGACCGATGCGGCTCCAGGCCAGCATTTCCTCGATCTGCGCCGGGTCGCCGCAAATCATGGCTTCGACGCTGCCGTCGCGGCGGTTGCGCACCCAACCCGTGACGCCCAGCAGCCGCGCCTGCGCCATCATCGAATAGCGGAAACCGACGCCCTGCACCACGCCGCTGATGAGCAAGCGGCGGACTTCCATCATCGCCTCACCGCCGGGCCGCCCCAAGGCGAGGCCGCCATTGACCGGAGCGGGCGTAGCCCGCGAACTACCGTCACTCCCTTGCTTGGCAAGGGGGCCGGGGGGAATGCCGTCATTTCACCTTCATTCCGGGGGTCGCTCCGCTGTCGGGCGAGAGCAGGAACAGGCCCGGCGTCGTGCCGCCGTCATCCGAGGCGGCGAGCACCATGCCCTCGGACATGCCGAACTTCATCTTGCGCGGGGCGAGGTTGGCCACCATCACCGTGAGGCGGCCGACCAGCTGCGCCGGGTCGTAGGCCGACTTGATGCCGGCGAAGACGTTGCGCGTGCCGTCGGCGCCGAGGTCGAGCGTCAGGCGGATCAGCTTGTCGGCACCTTCGACGTGCTGCGCGTCGGCGATGCGCGCGACGCGCAGGTCGACCTTGCTGAAATCGTCGATCGAGATGTGCTGCGCCTTTGGTTCGACCTGGCCCTGCGCCTTGTCTTCGGTGGCCTGCTGGTGCTGGGCGTGGCGCTGCGGCGAATGCGACTCGATAGCCGGTGCCGGTGATACGGCGGACTGCGCGGCGGCCGGGGCCGCCGCTTGTACCACTGCGGGCTCCAGCGATTCGCGATTGGCGGCAACCAGCGCGTCGATCTGTTTCGGGTCGATGCGCTGCATCAGGTGTTCGTAGGCGTTGATCAGGTGCGCCGGCGGCAACAGGTACTCGGCGTCACTCCAGTGCAGCGGCGCGACATTGAGGAATTCCTCGGCACGTTGTGCGAGTTTGGGCAGCACCGGCTTCAGATAGATCGTCAGCAGGCGGAAGGCATTGATCAGCAGCGAGCAGACCTCGTGCAGCTTGGCGTCCTGGCCTTCCTGCCTGGCCAGTTGCCAGGGCTGGTTCTTGTCCACGTACTGGTTGATCTGGTCGGCCAGCACCATGACGCGACGCAGGGCGCGCGCCGTGTCGCGGCCCTCGTAGTAGCCGGCGATTTCCCCGGCGGCTTCCATGATGCCGGGCAGCTCGGCGCGGAATTGCTCGTTGAGGTGGCCGTGCAGCAGCTGTCCCGCGAAACGCTTGGCGACGAAGCCGGCGGCGCGGCTGGCGATGTTGATGTACTTGCCGACGAGGTCGGAATTGACCCGGCTGGCGAAGTCGTCGAGGTTGAGGTCGATGTCCTCCATGCTGCCGTTAAGCTTGGCGGCGAAGTAGTAGCGCAGCCATTCGGGATTGAGGCCCTGCGCGAGATAGCTCTCGGCGGTGATGAAGGTGCCGCGCGACTTGCGACATCTTGGCGCCGTCCACGGTCAAGAAGCCGTGGGCGAAGACGCTGGTCGGGATGCGGTAGCCGGCGTGTTCCAGTTCGGCCGGCCAGAACAGGGCGTGGAAGTAGAGGATGTCCTTGCCGATGAAATGGTAGAGCTCGGCCGGCGAACCCTTGCCCCAGTACTCGTCGAAATCCAGGCCCTTTTTCGTGCAGAAATTCTTGAACGAGCCCATGTAGCCGATCGGCGCATCGAGCCAGACGTAGAAGTATTTTCCGGTGCTTTCCCCGTTGTCGCCGGGAATCTCGAAACCGAAATAGGGCGCATCGCGCGAGATGTCCCAGTCGGTGAGCTTGTTCTCGCCGGGTTCGCCCAGCCACTCCTGCAGCTTGTTGATCGCCTCGGGCTGCGCTTTGCAGACTTCGCGTGTGGCGCGGCGCAGGAACTCCTGGCAGCGCGGGTCGGAGAGCTTGAAGAAGTAGTGGTCGGAGGAGCGTCAGCTCCGGCTTGGCGCCGGACACCGCCGAGTACGGGTTCTTCAGTTCGGTCGGCGCGTAGGCCGCGCCGCAGGATTCGCAGGCGTCGCCGTATTGATCCCTGGCGCCGCACTTGGGACACTCGCCCTTGATGAAGCGGTCGGGCAGGAACATCTGCTTGACCGGATCGTAATGCTGCTCGATGGAGCGCACCTCGATCAGGCCGGCGGCCTTGAGCTTGGCGTAGATGTCCTCGGAGTAGTGCCGCGTTTCGTCCGAGTGCGTGGTGTGGTAATTGTCGAAGGCGACATGGAAGCCGGCGAAGTCGCGCGAATGCTCGGCATGGACGCGGGCGATCAGCGCCTCGGGCGTGATGCCTTCCTTCTCGGCGCGCAGCATGATCGGCGTGCCGTGGGTGTCGTCGGCGCAGACGAACCAGCATTCGTGGCCGCGCATCTTCTGGAAGCGGGTCCAGATGTCGGTCTGGATGTACTCGACCAGGTGGCCGAGGTGGATCGCGCCGTTGGCATAGGGCAGGGCGCTGGTAACGAGGATCTTGCGGGTCATGAGGCGGTCTTTCCGGGTGCCGGCGGCGGGTGCGAGGCCCGCCACAACGAAGGAGTGCATTGTACTTGGGCCGGGGGGCAGGCGGGATGTGGCGCCGCACCACCGGCGCCGACTTTTGCCGTTTCTTCGTTCCCGCGAAAACGAAGTTTCGGCATAGGCTGACCTTCAGCCTATGCCGCAACTCATGAGGGAGTCCGGAAGTGATGTGGAATTGCCGGGGCGAACCCGTGGCGCGGTCTCTTGCCCCGGATTGGCGCATCAGCCGGACCTGATATACAATCCCGACTAATTCGCTCGGGTATGGCGTCGCCGTTCCGAGTGATAATCCGCCACCCGTTTCTTCCCTCCCCACTATTTGTTGTCAGCAAAGGCCCTTTATGTCCATCACCGAACAAAGCATCCAGACCGCGCTCAAGGAAGTCGTCGACCCCAACACCGGCAAGGACCTCGTTACCAGCCGCAGCGTCAGGAACATCAGGATTACAGGCAATGACGTCTCGCTCGACGTCGAACTCGGCTATCCGGCGAAGAGCCAGATCGAAGGCTTGCGCAGCGCCGTGATCGCGTCACTGAAAGCGCTGCCGGGCATCGGCAACATCAGCGCCAATGTGTTTTCCAAGGTCGTCACGCATGCGGTGCAGAAGGGCGTCAAGCTGATTCCCGGCGTCAAGAACATCATCGCCGTGGCCAGCGGCAAGGGCGGCGTCGGCAAGTCGACCACCGCCGTCAATCTGGCGCTGGCGCTGTCGGCCGAAGGCGCCAGCGTCGGCCTGCTCGATGCCGATATTTACGGCCCCTCGCTGCCGACCATGCTGGGGATTTCCACCGGCCGTCCCGAGTCCATCGACGGCAAGGGCCTCGAGCCGATGGAGGCGCACGGCTTGCAGGCGATGTCGATCGGCTTCCTGATCGACCCCGAGCAGCCGATGGTCTGGCGCGGCCCGATGGTGACCCAGGCGCTGACGCAATTGCTGACCGAGACGCGCTGGCGCGACGTCGATTACCTGATCATCGACATGCCGCCGGGTACCGGCGACATCCAGCTGACGCTGGCGCAGCAGGTGCCGGTGACCGGGGCCGTGATCGTCACCACGCCGCAGGACATCGCGCTGCTCGACGCACGCAAGGGTCTCAAGATGTTCGAGAAGGTCGGCATCCCCATCCTCGGCATCATCGAGAACATGAGCATCCACATTTGTTCGAAGTGCGGCCACGCCGAACACATTTTCGGTTCCGGCGGCGGCGAGAAGATGGCCGCGGATTACAGCGTGGAAATGCTCGGCGAGTTGCCGCTCGACATGGCGATCCGCATGCAGATGGACGGCGGCAAGCCGACCGTCGAGGCCGATCCGCAAGGAGCGGCGAGCCTGATCTACAAGACCATCGCCCGTCGCGTGGCGGTCAAGATCGCGGAGAAGGCCAAGGACCACAGCAGCAAGTTCCCCAGCATCAAGGTGATGAACACTTGATCCTGGCGGCCCGGGAAACCCCCGGGCCACCAGCATCAAGCGTGAAGTGTACGAACAAGGGGCGACTCCCCTTGTTCATCCCCCAAATGGCAACAAGGGGGCCGGCCCCCTTGTAAATCCCCCGACCCCGGAACTCCGAAATTCTTCTCATCAAATGCGAAGAGTCGGACCCCGGACGCCCGCCAGCCACATCCGCCTCGCCGGGGCGGGCAGCTCCTCAGCGGGCGACTGGCGGTCGCCTTGCGTTCCGCTCGTGACGGGCGCAAAATCGCGCCGGCGAAAAAGCGCCCTGCAGAGGCGCTGCACCGGGGGTGGCCTCAGCCCCGGTTGCCGACATCAAAACGCGGGGGAGCCGGAGTGGAGACGAGCAGACAGTCACAGGCGACGCTTGAGCAACCGATAGCGGTGGGCGATCTTGCTGCGCGCCTGCGCTTCGCCTTCGACAGCGGCCACATCTGGCTGGGCGAATCGCGCATGGTTCTGCTCCACGGCGCGGCCATGACGGCGCTGCGCAAGGAACTGATCGATTCGCTCGGCGTTGACCGCGCCCGCGGCGTGCTGGTGCGCATGGGCTACGCATCGGGCGCGCGCGATGCCGAGTGGGCGCGCAAACTCTACCCCGATGCGTCGCCCACCGAGCTTCTTGCCACCGGCCCGGCGCTGCACATGCTGGAAGGCATGGTTTGCGGCACGACCGATCACATGGAAATGGATATCGCCAAAGGCGTGTTGTTGGGCGAATTCACCTGGACGGCCTCGTTCGAGGCGGATGCCCACATCCAGCTCTTCGGCCTTTCGCCCGATCCCTGCTGCTGGATGGCGGTGGGCTATGCCTGCGGCTATTCCAGCACGCTGATGGGCAAGTTCATCCTGTACCGGGAAACCCAGTGCGCCGGCGCCGGCGCGCCCTGCTGCAAGATCACCGGTCGCCCGGCGGATGAGTGGACCGGGGTCGAAGACGAGCTGAAATATTTCGAGCCCGATTCCGTGGCCGATCACATCCTGGCCCTGCAGGACCAAGTGCAGTCATTGCGCTACTCGCTGGACAACGATCTCGATACCGGCGACCTGGTGGGCGTCTCGCCCGGGTTTAAAGAGGCCGCGGGCCTGCTGAAACGGGCCGCGCAAAGCCAGGTGACGGTGCTGCTGCTGGGCGAAACCGGCGTCGGCAAGGAGATGTTCGCGCGGGCCCTGCACAAGGTCGGCAATCGCGCCGAACATCCCCTCATCGCGGTAAATTGCGCGGCCCTGCCGGAGCAGTTGATCGAATCGGAATTGTTCGGCGTCGAGAAGGGCGCCTTTACCGGCGCCCAGCAATCGCGCCCGGGGCGCTTCGAGCGGGCGCACGGCGGCACCCTTTTCCTCGACGAAGTCGGCGAACTGTCCGCCTCGGCGCAGGCCAAGCTCCTGCGCGTGCTGCAGGAAGGCGAACTGGAACGGATCGGTGACACGCGCACGCGCAAGGTGGATGTCCGCGTCGTCGCGGCGACCAACGTCGACCTCGCGCAGGCCGTGGCGGAGGGCCGTTTCCGCAGGGATCTCTACTATCGCCTGAATGTCTATCCCGTGACCATTCCCCCGTTGCGCGAGCGCAAGGAGGATATCGCCCTGCTGGCCCAGCGCTTCCTCGAGAAATATCTGGTACGCCACAGCAAGAAGGTGCTGGGCATTACCGACCAGGCCATGCATGCGCTCAAGCAGTACAGCTGGCCGGGCAACGTGCGCGAACTGGAGAATGTCATCGAGCGCGGCGTCATTCTGGCGCCCGCCGGCGGACGCATCGATTTGTCCGACCTGTTTCCCCCGGTCACGTCCGAGGTGAAGCAGCAGCATCTGGCCGCCCTCGCCAGGGACGGCAGCGTGCTCAAGCGGGACGCGGGTACTGTGAGCGACTTCCTCGACTATGTGCTGAAGAACCAGGTCAGCCTGGAGAATGTCGAGAGCGTCCTGCTCGAGGCCGCCGTCGAGCGCAGCAAGGGAAACTACAGTTCCGCCGCGCGCATGCTGGGCATGACCCGGCCGCAATTTGCCTATCGCATGAAGAAGCACAATCTCAACAACGCCTGATACCGCCTGAGGTGCTTCAGGCTTCAACGTGTTACCAAATAGTCAAATCGCGAAAAATCCTGACCATTTGATAACCCAATAAAATCAATATGTTGCATAGCAACAAGAAAAGCTGTAGTGATAACAGCTAGATAGTTCCTGGCACGACCCCTGCTAAAGCATTGGGCATTCCGCGCGAAAAGCGTGGGCTTACAACGAGAGGGGACGCCAATGAATTGCCCATACCTTATTCGCTTGCTGGCAACCGCTGCGGCACTCGGCGCGGCCGGCCACGCCAGCGCCGACAGTACCGGCAAGTGGCAGAGCAGCCAGGAAATCTACAGCAAGGTGTGCGGCTATTGCCACGAGGCAAATGTCGGCCCGGTGATCACCGGGCGGAACTTGATGCCGGAGTACGTCCAGGCCATCGTGCGCAATGGCAATCGCGCCATGCCGGCCTTCCGCGAGTCCGAGATCGACGATGCGGCCCTGGCAGGGGTGGTGAAACTTGTCAGCACCAGCCCGGCGGCAGCCGCGAAGAAGTAGGCCCGCCATGGACAGGCGCAACTTCATCAAGTCGCTGCTGGCCAGCGGCGTCCTCGGCTCCAGCCCTCTGGCAGCGCAGGCGGCGAACGAACTCTTCACGCCCCGGGCGGCACAGCCGGTGATGATCATCGGTCAGAGCGGTTTGCCGCATGCGGACGAACTCGTCGCCCGCCTGGAGCGGGTGTTTGCCGCGGCCGGCATTAATTACGTGCAGGCCAGGGCGAGCGGAAGCGAACTGGCGGAGTACTCGCACGTCTGCGCGCTGCTCGACCGGGTTCCCGGCAAGCGCGTGATAGGTGTCATGGACGATGCCGCGGCATTGATCTTTCAGGAACTGGCGGCAGCGCGCGGTGCGGCCTGCGTCGTCAATACCCATCATCGCTTCGTCGATCAGGAAGTCCGCCACTGCTGCACCTCGGCCGGGCTGGAGGCCAGCATCGTCTGGTCGGACTCCCTCGCCGACCATGCCGGGCGGGTCAGCCGCCTCTATGCCGCAACGCTGGGCCGACGCGAGCCGGCGGCGGAACGCGGTGCACGCGTGGTGAGCGAGGATCCGGCCGTGGCGGCAGACGGCACCCCGGGCAGCCTGGTTTCCTTCCTGATCGCTATCTGATACGGCCAACCAGAACCTACACTACGCGGAGACGAGAAAATGAGTACAAAGCGCAAGGCTTTGCCCAAGGGCATCGCGGCAGGGGAATTCGACAAGGCGATCAAGGAACTGAAAGTCATTCTGGGCGAGGAGAATGTCCTGGTCAACGAGGTGCGCCTGGCGCCCTACAACAAGATCATGATGCCGGTGCCCAATGACCAGCACGCGCCCTCGGCCGCCATCACGCCCGCCAGCGTCGAGCAGATCCGGGGCGTGCTGAAGGTACTCAACAAGTACAGGATTCCGGTCTATCCGATCTCGACCGGCAAGAACATCGGCTACGGCTCGGCGGCGCCCGTGCAGCGCGGCCAGATCGTCATGGATCTGCGCCGAATGAACAAGATCATCGAGGTCGATCCGGATCTATGCACTGCCCTGGTGGAGCCCGGCGTGACCTATCAGCAGCTCTACGACTACCTGCAGGAAAAAAAGCTGCCGCTGTGGTTCTCCTGCCCGGCGCCGTCGGCGATTGCCGGCCCGCTGGGCAACATGGTCGATCGCGGCGTGGGCTACACGCCCTACGGTGAGCACTTTCTGTTTTCCTGCGGCATGGAAGTCGTGCTGGCCAACGGCGACGTGCTGCGCACCGGCATGGGTTCGATGCCGAACTCGAACACCTGGCAGGTCTTCAAGTGGGGCTACGGGCCGACGCTGGACGGCATGTTCACCCAGTCCAACTATGGCATCGTGACCAAGATGGGCATGTGGCTGATGCCGGCGCCGCCCGACTTCCGGCCGTTCTGCATCCAGTACCCTAATGAAACCGACATCACCAAGATCGTCGATGCGCTGCGCCCATTGCGCATCGCCATGGTCATACCCAATGCGGTTGTCATTGCACATACCCTGTGGGAAGCGCCCTGCACGCCGGTCAAGCGCTCCGACTATTACACTGGCCCGGGTGCGATTCCCGATTCCGCCGTGAGCAGGATCCAGAAGGATCACAACATCGGCGCCTGGAACGTGTATGCCGGCCTGTATGGCACCAAGGAAACCAACGACGCCAACTGGAAGATCATCGAGGCGGTGGCGGCGGGAACCGGCGGCAAGATCATCACCGCCGAGCAGTCCAAGGGCAGCCAGGCGCTGGAGTACCGCTTCGACCTGATGAAAGGCAAGCCCAACCTCGGCGAGTTCGGCCTCTACAACTGGCGCGGCGGCGGCGGCTGCATCTGGTTTGCGCCGGTATCGCAGGCCAAGGGTTCGGAAACCCTGAAGCAGATGAAGATGGCCAAGGACATCCTGGCCAAGTACGGTTTCGATTATGTCGGCGAATTCATCGTCGGCTGGCGCGACATGCACCACGTCATCGACCTGCTCTTCGACCGTTCCGACGAGGAGCAGACCAAAAAGGCCTACGCCTGCTATGACGAACTGCTGCACACCTTTGCCAAAGAGGGTTACGGCATGTACCGCGCCAACACGGCATTTGCCGAAAAGGTCGCGGCGACCTACGGTCCGGTCAAGCGCAGCGTCGAAAAGAAGCTGAAGAAGGCGCTCGATCCGAACAACATCCTCGCACCCGGCCGGTGCGGCATCAGCCTTTAAGAATTCACTGAATAAGTCCGTCACACCGGCGAAGGCCGGTGTCCAGTTGCCTGAAAGTACTGGATTCCGGCCTTCGCCGGAATGACGAATCTGGACTTGTTCAGCACTTTCCTAAGCGAGCACGAGAAATAAAGGAATCGACATGGCAGGCAATGACGCAGCATTTTTGAATACGGATACCTGGAACGGCAAATTGTTTCTCGGCGGCTGGAACGCGGCCAGCGCGGCGCAGGATGTGCTGGAGCCGGCCACCGGTGCGGTGCTGACTCGCGTCGGCATGGCGACGCCGGCCGACGTTGCGGAAGCGGCGAAACGCGCCCGGGCGGCACAGCCGGGATGGGCGGCCATGCCCTACGAGCAACGTGCCGCCATTTTCCGCAAGGCCGCGGCGATCATCGAGCGCGAAACCGCGGGAATGACGCAGTGGATCGTGCGCGAGACCGGCTCGATTCCGCCCAAGGCCGGGGTCGAGCTGCATGCGGCGGTGGGCATTCTGCATGAGGCGGCGGCCATGGTCACACAGCCCGGGGGCTTGCTGCTACCCAGTGACGGCGGCCGCATCAGCCTCGCGCGGCGCGTACCGCACGGTGTGGTGGGGATCATTTCGCCGTTCAATTTCCCGCTGATACTTTCGATCCGCGCCGTTGCTCCGGCGCTGGCCGCCGGCAACACCGTGGTGCTGAAGCCCGATCCGCAGACGCCGGTCGCGGGTGGCTACCTGATCGCCCGCATCTTCGAGGAGGCCGGCCTGCCCGTGGATTGCCTGCAGGTCCTGCCGGGCGGCGCCGACGTCGGCCAGGCGATGTGTATCGATCCTAGCATTGCGATGATCTCCTTCACGGGTTCCACGGCAGCCGGCAGCGGCGTCGGCGAACTGGCCGGCAAGCACCTGAAAAAGGTGACGCTGGAACTCGGCGGCAAGAACCGCCTGATCATCCTTGACGATGCCGATGTCGAACTGGCCGCCTCGTGCGCGGCCTGGGGCGCCTACCTGCACCAGGGCCAGATATGCATGACCACCGGCCTGATCCTCGCGCACGAAAAAATGGTCCCGAAACTGACCGAACTCATGGTCGCCAAGGCCACGCACCTTCCGGTCGGCGACCCGGCCAGCCAACAGGTGGCGCTGGGGCCGCTGATCAGCGAGCGTCAGCGCGACCGGGTCCATGCCATCGTGCAGGACAGCGTGAAACAGGGGGCGCATCTCGCCGCCGGCGGAACCTACGACAGGCTTTTCTACAAGCCGACCGTGCTGACCGGCGTCAAGCCCGGCATGCGTGCCTTCGAGGAGGAAGTATTCGGTCCGGTGGCCTCGATCGTCAGCTATTCCAGCGAAGATGAAGCGGTGGAACTCGCCAACCGGACCATATACGGCCTGTCGCTCGGCGTCATCAGCAGTTCGGTGGGTCGCGCCATGGCACTGGCCAACCGGATTCCGACGGGCCTTCTGCACATCAACGACCAGACCGTCGCCGACGAGCCCCACGTTCCCTTCGGCGGACGCGGCGCTTCGGGCAATGGCGGGCGCCACGGCGGGCCGGCCAACTGGGAGGAGTTCACCCAGTGGCAGTGGGTGACGATCAAGGACACGCCGCCGCGCTATCCCTTCTGAGAACAGAGCCTGGTACAGAGTCAAGTTGAAACCGATGGACGTCATTCCAACCGTCATCCCGGGCTTGACCCGGGATCCAGTAACGGCCGCCGACTGGATTCCGGCTTTCGCCGGAATGACGGGTTGATCCGTCGGATTCTGCATGACTATTGAGTCGGCGACAATCTACTTGAACGTTCGCCCTGAGCTTGTCTTTCCGATCATCCTGAGCCTGTCGAAGGAAGGGCACACAGGGCTTCGACAAGCTCAGCCCGAACGGTGGTTTCAGGTTCGCTCATGCCGGCTCAATAATTACTAGAGTTCGCCCACCGCGGCCAGCAGCCTGGCCATCGCCGCGTCATCGAGGTGGCTGCCGAGCGCGAAGCGCAGCCGGCTGGTGCCGGCCGCGACCGTCGGCGGACGGATGGCCACCGCCAGTATCCCGGCGTCTTCCAGACGCTGCGCGGCGGCCAGCGCGTCGGCCTCGCTGCCGATCACCGCGGGAACGATCTGCGTGCTCGAGCCCAGCGTGTCGTAGTTGCGCAGCGCCAGCGCATCGCGCAGGCGCTGCGCGTTCTGCACCAGCCGTGCCCGTTCCCGGTCCATGCCCGGCACCAGATCCAGCGCCGCATCGACGGCGCCCAGCACCGCGGGCGGCAGGGCCGTGGTGTAGATGAAGCCGGGGCAGCTATTCACCAGCCAGTCGATCAGCGCCCGCGATCCGGCGACGTAGGCGCCGAAGCTGCCGAAGGCCTTGCCCAGCGTGCCCATCACTATGTCCGTGCCGCCACATTCGGCGGCAAGCCCGCGTCCCCGCGGGCCCGAGCACGCCGCTGGCATGGGCTTCGTCGACATACAGGGTCGCGCCGTGGCGCTCGGCGAGCTGGACCAGTGACGGAAGATTGGCGCGGTCGCCGTCCATGCTGAATACCGATTCGGTGAGGATCAGCTTGCGGCCGGGTTTTCCGGCATGCCGGCGCAGCAGGTCGTCGAGATGGTCGAGGTCGTTGTGGCGGAAGACCTGCGTCGTCGCGCGGGCGGCGTGGCAGCCATGCACGATGCTGGCGTGATTGAGCGCGTCGCTGAAAATCGCCGTATCGCCGGCGTTTACTTTTGCAAGAGCCGGAATCACCGTGGCATTGGCCTGGAAGCCGCTGGAGAACAGCAGTGCCGCTTCGCAGCCCTTGAAGGCGGCCAACTTTTCCTCCACCGCCAGCGTGATGTCGCGTGTGCCGGTGACCAGGCGCGAAGCCGGCGCGCCGGCGCCGTGGCGCTCCGCCCATTCCGCCGCGCGGGCCTTCACCAGAGGGTGTTGGCTCAAACCGAGGTAGTCGTTGGACGAGACGTCGATCAGCGCGCGGCCGTTCGCGTCGCGCAATTGGCCGTCGGCCCAGGATACCGGGCGCAGCCGGCGGCGGCGATGGGCGGCGTCAAGCGCCGTGAGTTGTTGCAGCAGCAGGGTGTCGAGCGGCGAAGCCATCAGAGGGCCTCCGCGCGTTCGGCAAGCACGGTGCGCACGGCGGCGGTCAGCGTGGTCAGCTCGGCAGGCGTGACGATGAAGGGCGGCATCAGGTACGCCACCTTGCCGAAAGGACGGACCCAGACGCCGAGTTCGACGAAACGCCGGCGCAAGGCGTGGAGGTCGATGTGGCCACCGGGTTGGCAACTGAGTTCGATCGCGCCGATCGCGCCCTTGACGCGGACGTCGACAACCCCCGCAAGCTTGCGGCAGGGTGCCAGTTGCTCTTGCAACTGCGCAGAAATTGCCGCTACCTCTTCAAGTCGCGGCTCGCGTTCGAAGAGGTCGAGCGAGGCATTCGCCGCGGCGCAGGCCAGCGCGTTGGCCATGTAGGTCGGGCCGTGCATCAGCGCGGCAGACGGATCGTCGGAGAGGAAGGCCGCGAACACGTGCTTGCGCGCCACGGTGGCCGCCAGCGGCAGCGTGCCGCCGGTGAGCGCCTTCGACAGGCAGATGATGTCTGGAATCACGCCCGCTTCCTCGCAGGCGAACATGCGGCCGGTGCGGCCGAAGCCGGTCATGATCTCGTCGGCGATCAGCAGCACGTCGTGGCGGGCGCAGGCTTCGGCGATGAACGCCAGGGTCGCTGCATCGTGCATCTGCATGCCGCCGGCGCCCTGCACCAGGGGCTCGACGATGACGGCGGCGAGGCGCTCGGCGTGGGTTTCCAGCAGCAGGTCGAAGGTGCGGCGCATGGTGTCGTCGGTCGGGAGTTCGGCCATGATCTGGTCCGGCATGCTGCCCGCGAACAGCGCGTGCATGCCTTCCTCGGGATCGCAAAGCGCCATGGTGGCGAAAGTATCGCCGTGATAGGCGTGGCGGAAATGCACGATGCGCTGCTTTTCCGGCCGGCCCTTGTTGCGCCAATACTGGATCGCCATCTTCAGCGCGACTTCCACGGCCACCGAACCGGACTCGGTGAAGAAGACGCGCTCGAGGTCACCCGGCAGAAGTGCAGCGAGGCGCGCCGCCAGACGCAGCGCCGGTTCATGCACCAGGCCGGCGAACATGACGTGGGGCAGGGCGGCGAGTTGCCGCTCGACGGCGGCGCGGATGTGGGGATGGTTGTAGCCGTGGCAGGCGGTCCACCACGAGGAAATGCCGTCGATCAGTTCGCGGCCGTCGGCCAGGCGGATGCGCGTGCCCTGCGCGGCGGCCACAGGCAGGGGCGCAGGCGCTGTCTGCATTTGGGTGTAGGGCAGCCAGATGTGGGGCAGGCCCCCGGTGAGCCAGTCGCGGGTTTCGGGCATTGGTATGAAGCGGCCGGCCGGGCCGCTAGAATGCGCCAGCGGCAACAGTTTGCGGCCTAAGGAGAGGCGAAGTGGAGGCGCAGTTTATCACCGGCACCGGCACCGATATCGGCAAGACCTGGCTTGCCTGCGCCCTGCTGCGTCACTGGCGGACCGAGGGCCGGCATGTGGCGGCGTTCAAGCCGGTGCTTTCGGGCTTCGATGCGCGGCACCCCGAAGCCAGCGATGCCGGCCAGCTTCTGGCAGCGCTGGGGCGGGCAGTGAGTACTGTCGAACTGGATGCCGTTGCGCCCTGGCGCTTCGCCGCGCCGCTGTCGCCGGACATGGCGGCGGCGCGCGAAGGGCGCAGCATCGATTTCGATGCGCTGGCCGGCTTTACCCGCCAGGCGGTCGCTGCGGCGGAGCGGCCCCTGCTGGTCGAAGGCGTCGGTGGCGTCATGGCGCCGCTGGACGCGAGGCATACGGTGCGCGACTGGATCGCCGCCAGCGGCCTGCCCTGTGTCCTGGTGGCGGGCAGCTATCTGGGCAGCCTGAGCCATACGCTGACGGCGCTGGAAGCCTTGCAAAGAATCGGCGCTGGTGTGACGGCGATTGTCGTCAATGAAACGCCGGGCTCGGCCGTAGAACTCGATGCCACGCTGGAAGCCCTGGCACGCCACGCCGGCGGCGTCCCGCTGGTGGCGATTGGTCGGGCTAACCCGCAAGCCGGCGTGGCCCGGCTGGCTGCGCTCGTAGGGTGAAAGCGGGTTTGAAGCCCGCGACGAGCGCAGCGAGCCAACTTGGATCCCCGCCTTGGGGCGGGGGCTGGGGGTGGGGGGCAAAAAATTGGCCCACGGCTTGGGTTTCCCGCAGGGAAACTTAAGCCGTATACTGCGGCCCCTTGAATCCCATTTCACCGGATGAACCATGACCATCAAGTCTGACAAGTGGATCCGCCGCATGGCGGTCCAGCACGGAATGATCGAACCCTTCGAGCCCCAGCTGGTGCGCGAGATCGACGGCCGCAAGATCGTCTCCTACGGCACCTCGAGCTACGGCTACGACATCCGCTGCTCGCGCGAGTTCAAGGTGTTCACCAACATCTACTCGACCATCGTCGACCCGAAGAACTTCGATCCGAATTCCTTTGTCGAGATGGATGGCGACCATTGCATCATCCCGCCCAATTCCTTCGCCCTGGCGCGGACCATGGAGTACTTCCGCATCCCGCGCAATGTCCTCACCGTGTGCCTCGGCAAGAGCACCTACGCGCGCTGCGGCATCATCGTCAATGTGACGCCCTTCGAGCCGGAATGGGAAGGCTACGTGACGCTGGAATTTTCCAACACGACGCCGCTGCCGGCCAAGATCTACGCCGGCGAAGGCTGTGCCCAGGTGCTGTTTTTCGAATCCGACGAGGTCTGCGAGACATCCTACAAGGATCGCGGCGGCAAGTACCAGGGGCAGGTCGGCGTGACCTTGCCGAAGATTTGACCCAAACTCCTTCAACACAGAGTACACGGAGACACAGAGAACACGGAGAACACTATTTTGCATTTCCTCTGTGCCCTCTGTGTCTCCGTGCTCTCTGTGTTGAAAGCGGTTAATCCACCCTAAGGGTTTCCCATGCGCTTCCACTTTCCCATCATCATCATCGACGAGGACTTCCGTTCCGAGAACGCCTCGGGTCTGGGCATCCGCGCCCTGGCGGACGCCATCGAAAAGGAAGGCATGGACGTGCTGGGCGTCACCAGCTACGGCGACCTCTCGTCCTTCGCCCAGCAGCAGAGCCGCGCCTCGGCCTTCATCCTGTCGATCGACGACGAGGAATTCACGCCCGGCCCGGAGCTCGACCCCGCCGTGCTCAACCTGCGCAAGTTCGTCGAGGAAATCCGCTACAAGAACGCCGAGATCCCGATCTTCCTGCACGGCGAGACGCGCACCAGCCGCCACATCCCGAACGACATCCTGCGCGAACTCCACGGCTTCATCCACATGTACGAGGACACGCCGGAATTCATCGCGCGCCACGTCGTGCGCGAGGCCAAGGCCTACATGGATTCGCTGCCGCCGCCCTTCTTCCGCGCCCTGGTGCATTACGCCGCGGACGGTTCCTACTCATGGCACTGTCCCGGCCATTCGGGCGGCGTCGCCTTCCTCAAGAGTCCGGTGGGCCAGATGTTCCACCAGTTCTTCGGCGAGAACATGCTGCGCGCCGACGTCTGCAATGCCGTCGAGGAGCTCGGCCAGCTGCTCGACCACACCGGCCCGGTGGCGGCTTCCGAGCGCAATGCCGCACGCATCTTCAACAGCGACCACCTGTTCTTCGTCACCAACGGCACCTCGACCTCGAACAAGATCGTCTGGCATTCGACGGTGGCGCCGGGCGACGTCGTCATCGTCGACCGCAATTGCCACAAGTCGATCCTGCACGCCATCATGATGACCGGCGCGATCCCCGTCTTCCTGATGCCGACGCGCAACAACTACGGCATCATCGGCCCGATCCCGAAGGAGGAGTTCCGCTGGAAGAACATCCAGAAGAAGATCGCCGCCCATCCCTTCGCCAGCCAGGTCAAGGGCAAGCCGCGCGTGCTGACCATCACCCAGAGCACCTATGACGGCATCCTCTACAACGTCGAGGACATCAAGGAAGAGCTCGACGGCAAGATCGACACCCTGCACTTCGACGAGGCCTGGCTGCCGCATGCCGCCTTCCACGATTTCTACGGCGACTACCACGCCATCGGCGCCGACCGCCCGCGCTGCAAGGAATCGATGATTTTCTCCACGCAGTCCACGCACAAGCTGCTGGCGGGCCTCTCGCAGGCCTCGCAGATCCTGGTGCAGGACGCCGAGAACAACAAGCTCGATCGCGACGTCTTCAACGAGGCCTACCTGATGCACACCTCGACCTCGCCGCAGTACTCGATCATCGCCTCCTGCGACGTCGCCGCGGCGATGATGGAGGAGCCGGGCGGCAAGGCCCTGGTCGAGGAATCGATCATGGAAGCGCTGGACTTCCGCCGCGCCATGCGCAAGGTGGACAAGGAATGGGGCGCCGACTGGTGGTTCCAGGTCTGGGGTCCGAAGGATTTGTCGGAGGAGGGCATCGAGGAGCGTGACGCCTGGATGCTCAAGGCCGGCGAAAAGTGGCATGGTTTCGGCAAGCTGGCCAAGGGCTTCAACCTGCTCGACCCGATCAAGGCCACGATCATCACCCCGGGCCTCGATGTCGACGGCGACTTTTCCGACGAGTTCGGCATCCCCGCCGCCATCGTCACCAAGTATCTCGCCGAGCACGGCGTGATCGTCGAGAAGTGCGGTCTCTACAGCTTCTTCATCATGTTCACCATCGGCATCACCAAGGGCCGCTGGAATACCCTGGTCACCGCCCTGCAGCAGTTCAAGGACGACTACGATCGCAACCATCCGCTGTGGAAGGTGCTGCCCGAATTCGTCGCCAAGCATCCGCGCTACGAGCGCGTCGGCCTCAAGGACCTGTGCACCCAGATCCACGAGGTGTATAAGGCGCGCGACATTGCCCGCCTGACCACCAAGATGTATTTGTCCGACATGGTGCCGGCGATGCGGCCGGCCGACGCCTTCGCCAAGATGGCGCATCGCGAGATCGACCGCGTGTCCATCGATGAACTCGAGGGCCGCGTCACCGCGGTGCTGCTGACGCCCTATCCGCCGGGCATTCCGCTGCTGATCCCGGGCGAGCAGTTCAACGCCACGATCGTCCGCTACCTGAAGTTCGCCCGCGAGTTCAATGAGAAGTTCCCCGGTTTCGAGACCGACATCCACGGCCTGGTGAAGGATGGCAGCAACGGTGCGGTGCGCTATTACGTGGATTGCGTGGCGCAGTAGAAGTCATGTCTCCGGCCGGGCCGGAGGCGGTATTGCTCGCGGGCGGCGCCCAGGGCCGCTCTTCTGCGACGATGGTATCGTGGCCGCAGCGGTTTGATGCAATGCGCATAACAAGCGCCCGTTTGGCAATCCTGGATTCAACCGGTGGATGCAACAGATTGGCTGAATCGTTCAGCGGCAGTAAATCCATGGCCTTCATTCATACAGGGGGTTGTGATCAAGGTTGCGCCCTATGTATTCGACGATGATGCGTTCGAATCGTAATATTGGATCGAATTGCGGCCGGCGCGTTTTGCCCGGTACATTGCTATATCCGCCTGCTTGAGAACATCCTCAATGCTGAATTCGTGACCGACAAAGAGAGTCACGCCGATGCTTGCTGAACAGTGGTACGTGACAACGGACTCGGCACCGCCGATCATCTGCTGTTTCAGGTCATACGGTTTGGCCAGCAATTCACGGACCTTTTCGGCCACCACGTTGGACTGGATATTGGATTCGGCCCTGTCCTTGTTCAGATGACCGAGAACCAGCACAAATTCATCGCCACCAAAACGCGCCACCGTGTCTGTCTCACGCAAACACGTAGTGATGCGGCGCCCGACCTCCTTGAGAAGCGCATCCCCCATGCTGTGACCATGGATATCATTGAGTGTTTTGAAATTGTCAAGATCGAGCAGCATTACGGCACCGTGCTCCCCGCTGCGCTTGCTGGCGGCCATTGCTTGCTCCAACCGGTCCGTCAGGAGACGCCGGTTGGGTAGTTGCGTCAAAGCGTCGTAGAAAGCCAGATTGTGGATTTTCCGTTCGCTTTTCATCCGTTCCGTAATGTCGCGCGAGACGACTACGACACGCAACGGGTCGCCTTGGCTGCTTCTGATCAATACACCGCAGGATTCCAGGACGCGAATGCCGCCGTCTGCCAGCACAAACCGGAAAATCAAACGGTGACTGTGACCGGTTTCTACGGTTTCGCGGAACGCCGTTTTTACGCTCTCCCGATCGTCCGGATGTATTTCGGCGAATGAATCCGAGCCATTCAGGTGGCTGATATCTCCAAACAACCCGGCATATGAGGGGCTGTTGTAGAGCCGTCGGCCATCCAAATCCAGGACGGCAAACAAGTCTTCGCTGCTCTCGACTATCAGGCGAAAGAAATCGCTACTCGGAGGTTCCGGAGGACTCCCTGCAAAGGCGTTCAATTTTTGGTTCTCCCATAACGGCAGACCGGGAATCGGCAGCCGAATACCGGTTGCCGGCTTCCATGAACACAACGGGCCCATGACAAAAACGGAATGCCCGGCCAAGGCAGAAGGGACGATAGGCAGACAAGCCGGTGTTGTCAATAGCGCGGCAGAATCACCCGGCGGCTTTCCGGAGTCCGATCTTGAGTGGGCTCCGATCCGGATGCTTGTGCCGAATGTCGCCAATGCGGCCAACGCCGATCGCCATCGAAGGAAGTTTTCGCGGAACAGGAATGGCCGGAGACCGGCTGCGGGCTTTGGCTAAAACCCCTCGCCATTTTCCGCATACCCGCAAAAGCCATGTCTCCGGCCGGGCCGGGGATGGCATCCGGCGCGGCTGAATCGCCCCCGGCTATCAGGACACGAAAGCCGCGCTGAAAAGACTGTTCTCCGCCGAAGCAATAATGATTGATCATCGGCAGGTCGTCGAGCCACGTGGTTACCAGGCGCCTGTTGTCATCCTCGGGATCGCACGGGGGGTAGGGCAGGCGCTCATACTGCTCGCGTACTTCAGGAAGGTGATCGGAGTCGAGTGACATAATTTGCCAAAAATCAAGTTTTGAAGGGCGGTTTCAAGTCCGGGGTACAGCAGGTTGATGATGATGCTTGAAGCAGTCGGATGACCCAGGCATAAACAGTCTGGCAGGGCGCCTGCGGCCGCTTCTTGCGTTGAACCGGATGGCGAGTCATGCGTCAGGACCGTTCGTAAGTGACGAAGGCATAAGCGAAAGCGGTCTCGTCCTGATGCGCGTCGCGTGCCGTTTCGTGCCATTCGTTCCGGTCGATGACGGGGAAATGCGTGTCGCCGTCGAAGGCGGCATCGATCTCGGTCAATTGCAGGCGGTCCGCCAGCGGCAGTGCCGCCGCGTAAAGCTCCGCGCCGCCGATGACGAAAGCTTCGTCGCCTGCGGCGGCAGCCAGGGCGGCGGGCAGCGAACCGACGACCGTGGCGCCCCCGGCCGCGGTAACCGGCGTTGCGCGTGACGACGATGTTGTGCCGGCCGGGCAGGGGGCGAAATTTGTCCGGCAGCGATTCCCAGGTCTTGCGGCCCATGATCACGGTGCGTCCGGTGGTCAGCGCCTTGAAGTGCCTGAGGTCGGCCGGCAGGTGCCAGGGCAGACGGTTGTCGGACGCCGATCACGCCGTTGCTGGCGACTGCGGCGATCAGCGTGAGGATGGTTTTTTGCACTGCCTGCGCCTCAGCCCGCCAGCGTCCGATAGAGCGCGACATAGTGCCGGGCGGCTTCCTGCCAGCTCGAATCGCGTGCCATGCCGCGCTTCTGCAGCTTCAGCCAGAGCACCGGATCGCGCCAGGCCGCGATCGCGCGCTGCACCGCCTGCAGCAGGGCCGCGGCGGTGGCCGGACCGAAGACGAAGCCGTTGCCGTGGCGGACGTCGACGGCGTCGATCACGGTATCCGCCAGTCCGCCGGTGGCGCGCACCACCGGCGGAGTGCCGTAGCGCAGGCTGTACATCTGGTTGAGGCCGCAGGGTTCGAAGCGCGAGGGCATCAGGAAGATGTCGGCGCCGGCCTCGATGCGATGGGCCAGCGCCTCGTCGAAGCCGATGGTTACCGAGCAGTGCGCGCGATGCTTGCGCGCCAGTGCCGCCCAGCCGTGCTCCAGCGCATGACCCGCCACTGCCGAGGACGGCCAGTTGCGCCGGCAGCTTGAGTATCTGCGGCGCCGATTCGAGCAGCAGATCGAGCCCCTTTTGCTCGGTCAGGCGGCTGACCACCGCCAGCAGCGGCAGGTCCGGACGCTGTTCGAGGCCGAGTTCGCGCCTGCAGTGCGGCCTTGTTCGCCGCCTTGCCTTCGATGTGCCGCGCACTGTAGGACTGTTCGAGGTGGGGATCGGTGGCCGGATTCCACAGCGTCGGTGTCGATGCCGTTGAGGATGCCGGAGAGCTGCCCGCTGCGATGGCGCAGCAGGCCGGCCATGCCCATGCCTTCGTCGTCGGTCTGAATTTCCCGGGCGTAGCTCGGGCTCACCGTGCTGATGGCATCGGCATGCTGCAGGCCGGCCTTGAGGAAGGACAGGTAGCCGTAGTACTCGACGCCGTGCATGCCCCAGGCGGCATCCGGCAGCCCCAGCTCGAACAGCGAGGCGTGGTCGAACAGGCCCTGGAAGGCCAGGTTGTGCACGGTGAACAGGGATTTGGCCTGGCGCCCGGGCAGGTAGTTGAGGTAGGCGGGCGCGAGTCCGGTCTGCCAGTCATGGCAATGGATGACATCGGGTTGCCAGTCCAGCGTGCTGGCATCCGAACCGATCCAGGCGGCGATCCGTGACAGCAGGCCGAAGCGCAGGTGGTTGTCGAGCCAGTCGCGTCCTTCGGGGCCGAGGTAGGGATTGCCCGCGCGGTCGAAGTAGGGCGGGTAGTCGAGCAGCAGCAGCGGGGTGCCGTCGGGCGCGACGGCTGCGCGCAAACCCGGAGTCGGCAGCAGGCCGCCGAGCCAGTGCGGCCGCGCGACCTCGCGTGCCTCCGGAAAAGCCTGCAGCAGCGCCGGGTAGGCCGGCACCAGCACGCGCACATCATGTCCTGCGGCGCGCAGGGCAGCGGGCAACGCACCGGCCACGTCGCCCAGGCCGCCGGTCTTGACCCAGGGCGCGATTTCCGACGTGGCAAAAGAATCTTCATGGACATTCCCCCCATCCCCCTTGCCAAGCAAGGGGGTGACGCATGTTCGCCGCTTCGCGGCTCCGCGGTTCTGACTTGCCCCGCCTTGGGGCGGCCCGGCAGCGGGGCTTCACGATTTGCAGTAGTGGATCAGCCCCGCCGTCGAACTGTCGAGGCCGCCCGCCGGCGCCCTGCCCTCGATGATCGGCAGCAGGCGGCTGGCCAGTTGCTTGCCGTACTCGACGCCCCACTGGTCGAAGGGGTTGATGTCCCAGGCGATGCTCTGGACGAAGACCTTGTGCTCGTAGAGCGCCAGCAGCGCGCCGAGGTTGAAGGGATCGAGGCGCGGCAGCAGCAGCGTGGTCGAGGGCTGGTTGCCGGGGAAACTGCGGTAGGGCGCGAGCGCGGCCACCCCGTCGGGGGCCATGCCGCCCGCGGCCAGCTCGGCGGTGATTTCGGCCAGGGTCTTGCCGCGCATCAGGGCCTCGCTCTGGGCGAAACAATTCGCCAGCAGCTTTTCGTGATGCCCGGGCAGGTCGAAATCGGGCTGGCGGCAGGCGATGAATTCGCAGGGGATCAGGCGGCCGCCCTGGTGGATCAGCTGATAGAAGGCATGCTGGCCGTTGGTGCCGGCCTCGCCCCAGAGGACGGGCGCCGTGGCGCATTGCACTGGCAAGCCCTGGCGGTCCGTCTGCTTGCCGTTGGATTCCATTTCCAGTTGCTGCAGGTAGCGCGGCAGCAGTCCCAGCGACTGGCTGTAGGGCAGCAGGGCGCGGTTGTCGGCGCCGAGGAAATTGCTGTTCCAGATTTCCAGCAGCGCCAGCAGGCCCGGCAGGTTTTCCGCGGGCGGCGCCGAAAAGAAGTGCTGGTCCATGGCATGCGCGCCCGCCAGCAAGCTTGCGGAAGTTGTCGAAGCCGACAGCCAGCGCCAGCGGCAGGCCGATGGTCGACCACAGCGAGTAGCGGCCGCCGACCCAGTCCCAGAAGGCGAAGGCATTGTCCGGGTCGATGCCGAAGCGCGCGACTTCCGCCAGGTTGGTCGACACCGCGACGAAGTGCCGTGCCACCGCGGCCTCGCCCAGCGCCTGCACCAGCCAGTGGCGCGCCGAGGCGGCGTTCTGCATGGTTTCCTGGGTGGTGAAGGTCTTGCTGGCGATGACGAACAGCGTGGTGCGCGGCTGCAGCGCGGCGAGCGTGGTGGCCAGGTCGGCGCCATCGAGGTTGGCGACGTAATGCACCCTGATGTCGCGGATGGCGGAAGGCCGCCAGCGCCTGGGTCGCCATGCGCGGGCCGAGGTCGGAGCCGCCGATGCCGATGTTGACCACGTCGGTGATCGGCTCGCCGGTGGCGCCGCGCCAGTGGCGGCCGTGGATTTGCGCCGGCAAAACGCCGCATGCTTTTCGAGTTCGTGATGCACGGCCGGCATGACGTCATGGCCGTCATGCAGGATCGGTCCCCCGGTCGCCGGATGGCGCAGCGCGATGTGCAGCGCGGCGCGGCCTTCGGTGTGGTTGATGGCTTCGCCTTCGCGCATGCGCCGAATCCAGCCCGGCACATCGGCGGCCTGCCAGAGCCCCTGCAGCAGCACCATCGTTTCCGGCGTAACGCGCTGCTTGGAGTAGTCCAGCAGCCAGTCATTCCAGGTCACGGAGAGCCTGGCGAAGCGTTGCGCGTCGGCGGCGAACGAGTCGCGCAGATGAACGCTGCGTCCTGCCTCCGCGTTGCGCGTCAGCGCGTCCCAGGCGGCACGTGTCGCCGGCTTCATGACCGCGCGCTCACAACCAGAGCATCATGCCCATCTCGAAGGGATGGGTCAGCAGCGGGTGGGTCGGAAATACCCGGATCCGATACTCCATCTTGCCGCACTGGTCGGGCGTCAGCTCGCGCGAGAAGAGGTGCTCGCCGTTTTCCAGGATGCGCTCATGCTGCAGCTCATAGCGCCGGGCGCGGGCCGTGGTCGGCGCGCCGGGGCGGGTGAACACCATTTCCACCGTCAGGTCTTCCGGCGTCAGGCCGTCGAGCTGCACGGCGACCTGGAAATGCATGGTCTCGCCGTAGCCGATGCGCGGCACGGCCTTGTCGATGCGGCGCAGCCCGATGCGCGGCCAGGCGGCGTGTATCCGCGCCTTCCAGTCGGCCACTGCGCGGGCGCCGGAAAAGTCTGTCGGCCGAGTATCGGCGCCACTGCTCCGCCGCCGGCGAGTAGAACTTCTCGGCATAGTCGGTCAGCATGCGCTGCATGTTGAAGCGGGGCATGATCGAAGCGATCGAGCGCCTTGGCCATCGCCACCCACTCCGGCGAGTAGCCGAGCGAGGTGTTGCGGTAGTACATCGGGATCACGCTGTCCTGCAGCAGTTCGTACAGGGTGCGTGCTTCATCGATGTCGCGCTGTGCGGGGTCGAGGCCGTCGGCGGCCGGCTTGATGGCCCAGCCGTTCTTGCCGTCGTAGCCTTCGCCCCACCAGCCGTCGAGCACCGACAGGTTGATGGCGCCGTTGATCGCCGCCTTCATGCCCGAGGTGCCCGAGGCTTCCAGCGGATAGATCGGGTTGTTGAGCCAGACATCGACGCCCGACACCATGCGCCGCGCCAGGTGCAGGTCGTAGCCTTCGACCAGCAGGATGCGGCCCTCGAACTCGCGCTGGCGGGCGAGCTCGGCAATCTGGCGGATCAGGTGCCGCCCCGGTTCGTCGGCCGGGTGCGCCTTGCCGGCAAAGATGAACAGCACCGGGCGTTTGTGCGTCGGAAATGATCTCGCGCAGCCAGTCGAGATTGTTGAACAGCAGTGCGGCGCGCTTGTAGGTGGCGAAGCGCCGGGCGAAGCCGATGGTCAGCACCGTCGGATTGGTCGGGTCGGCGCAGCGCAGGACGCGATCCAGGTGCGCCTCCGAACCCTGGTTGCGCAGATGCTGCTGGCGTACCCGGCTGCGCACCAGGTGCAGCAACTGGGCCTTGAGCGACTGGCGGATGCTCCAGAAGATCTGGTCCGGAATGCGCTGTACGTTGTCCCAGCAGCTCTGGTCGGTGAGGCGGTGCTGCCAGCCGAGGCCGAGATGGCGGTCGAAGGTCTCGTACCAGTCGGTGGCGAGGAAGGTCGGCACGTGCACCGCATTGGTGACGTAATCCATCGGGTTCTCGGCCGGGGTCAAGCTGCGGCCACATGTCGCTGCAGATGCGCGAGGAAACCTCGCCGTGAATGCGCGAGACGCCGTTGTGGAAGCGCGAGCCGCGCAGGGCCAGCGCCGTCATGTTGAACTCGCCGCCGCTGCCGACGCCGCCGCCGACGCGGCCCATGGCGAGCAGGCCGTCGCGGTCGAGACCGGCCGTCTTGCAGAACTCGCCGAAGTAATGCATGACCATGTCGTCGGCAAAGTGATCGTGGCCGGCGGGCACCGGCGTGTGCGTGGTGAACACCGTGTTGGCCGCCGCGGCTTCAAGGGCAGCGGCGAAACGCATGCCCTGGTCGGCCATCAGGCGGCGAATGCGTTCCAGCACCAGGAAGGCGGCATGGCCTTCGTTGATGTGCCAGACGGTGGGCTGGAGGCCGAGTGCGGCAAGCGCGCGCACGCCGCCGACGCCGAGCAGGATTTCCTGCTCGATGCGGGTGCGTGCGGTCGCCGCCATACAGCTGGTGCGCGATGCTGGCGGTCGGCTTCGCTGTTCTCTTCCAGTTGCGTGTCGAGCAGGTAGAGGCTGTTGTTGCCGACGCGCGCGTGCCAGATCTTGGTCCACACCGTGCGCCCGGGGAAGTCGACGCCGACCCTCACCTCGCTGCCGTCTTCGCGCGTGAATCTCTTCGATCGGCATGTCGTCGAAATCGTTGTCGCCGTAATGCGCGGTCTGGTTGCCGTCGCGGTCGATGGTCTGGTGGAAATAGCCCTGCCGGTAGAGCAGGCCGACGGCGACGAAAGGCAGGCGCAGGTCGGAGGCGCCCTTGCAGTGGTCGCCGGCGAGAATGCCGAGGCCGCCCGAGTAGATCGGCAGGCTTTCATGAAAGCCGAACTCGGCACAGAAGTAGGCGATCAGGTCGGTGGCTTGCAGCGGCGGCTTGCCCGGCAGTTGCAGCGTGGGCTCCGCGTGATAGGAGTCGAAGGCCGACAGCACCCGGTTCATCGTGCCGAGGAATACCGGATCGTCGGCGGCCTCGTTGATCCGCTTCTGGTCCATGCGCTTGAGGAAGGCCTTCGGGCTGTGATGCACCGCCCGCCACAGGCCCGGCGCCGAGGCGCGCGAACAGGGAGCGTGTCGGCCGGTCCCAGCTGTACCAGAGGTTGTTGGCGAGTTCGTTGAGGCGTGCGAGACGCGGCGGGATCTCCGGATTGACTTCGAGCTGGTAGCGGGTTCCGGGCATGATGCGGTTGGCTCTTGAATAAGTGTTGGATTTTACGCGAGGGGTGCGAACTCCAGCGTGCAGCACCTGCTCGGATGCGCTGGCGACCAGCGGCGACCAGGACAGCGTGAGTGCAGACGGCCTGCATGATCTTTTCGAAGCCGGCCTCGGACTGCGAGACGGTGCGATGCGGCTGCGCCTCGAGCCGGGCCGGCTGGCTGGTCTCGATCAGCAATGAGCCGCGCAGTTCGCTGTCGTCGAGCGTGATCCGCTGCATGGCGGCGAGTTCGAGCGCCTCGCCGAAGCCGCCGGGAACGCTGCCGTCGGCCAGCACATAGCGCCCGCCGTAGCCGTCGCAGCTGGGCATGGCGAGGTTCAGCTCGGTCTCGATGGACTTTGGCAGTGCGCCGCCTTCGGCGCGGAAAACCACGCTCAGCGTGTCGCCGTCGAGCCGGCAGGTCTTGTCGATGCGCCAGCCCTCGCCGGCGGCGGTCCAGGTGCCGGGAAGTTCGCCGGCCGCGTAGAAATCCAGGGGACGCAGCATGTCGTTGCTGCCGACCAGGCTGTCGACGAAGATGCCGCGCGGACGCTCGTCCGGGTCGGCGTCGCCGGGCAGGATGGTGTGGAGGAAGGCGACGCGGTCGTGGGCCGAGGTGATGCCTTCGGTGTCCGTCGGCGCGGCTGGCCTGCTTCGCCTGGTCGATCTTGGCGTGGTAGGCCTCGTCGTAGCGCGCGCAGCGTGTCGCCGAAATTGTGGGCCAGGGCGAGGCTGGAGAATTCCACCAGCGCAGGCGTGGCCGTCGTCGCGCACGTAGGCGTGGAGGAGCGGGTTGCGCAGGGCGGTTTCGATCATGGCCGTCATGGTCGAGGTCGCCCTGCTCGCTGGCGCGGCCGCGGCGCCAGGCGTTCCAGTGCGGCCTCGAGCGTCAGCAGGTTGTTCCAGATGGCGCGGCGCAGGTGCGGCAGGTAGAGGCCGCCGAACAGGCCGTGCCAGTAGGCGTCGTTGGCCTGCGCAGCGGTGCAGGTAGCTCCTGCAGTTCGGCAGTGCGCTGCTTCGGGCGGCAGCGCGGCGAGGCGGTCGCGAGGCGCCGAGCATGCGCTTGTGCATCCAGTTGGCCTCGGTGTAGCGCGACATGAAGTTGCGCCAGATGCCGCCGCGCAGGAAGGGCTTGTGCGCCTCGAAGCGGCCGGCGGCCTTTTCCTGTTCGAGCAGGGCGTGGTAGGTCGCGCGCGCGCGGGGCCGGCAGCGTCCATTCGTTCATCTCGATGTAGGAGGTGGTCGGCAGGTACACGATGCCGCGCGTCGTTCTCGCGCGCGTGGTAGTCGGCATAGGTCTCGGTGCGGATCAGGGGCGACGCCAGCACGCCCTCGACGAACTGCGTCAGCCAGCCCTTCTCGAACACCCATTCGTAGGTTTCGGGCCAGATGCCGAACTTTTCGATGTCGTCGAAGTAGATCGCGGCGCGATGACCCTGGCGCGCGAGGTCCTCGAGCCAGGCGACGGCCTCCGTCGGCCGGCGAAAAGGGCAGCCGGTAGCGCGCGGCCTCGGAAATCGGGAACAGGTCGAGGCGACGGCCGTCTTCGTCGGTGGAGAAGAAACTGTCGAGGCGATGCCTGACTTTCGCCGGCGCAGAGAAAGTGGTAGTCGTCCACCGCCACGTAGCGGATGCCGGTGGCGACCAGCGAGGTCACCACCGAGGATTCCCAGACCCGCTCGGTGAGCCAGGCGCCGGAGGGGCGCCTGCCGAAGCGGCGCTCGATCTTGTCGGAGAGCGTGGCGATCTGCGTCACCCGGTCGCGGTGCGGAATCGCCGCCAGTACCGGTTCGCAGTCGCCTGAGCCGAACCACTCGACCTGGCCGCGGCGGGTCATCGCGGCCAGGCGTTCCATGTCGTCGGGGAAGCGTTCGAACAGCACGTCGAGCAGCCAGCCGGAAAAATGCACGCTGAAGCGGAACTCGGGATAGCGCTCCATGACGCGCAGGAACATGCCGTAGCTGCGGATATGGGCCTCGTCGATGACGGCGGGGAAATTGCCGACGGGCTGGTGGGCGTGAACCCCGAACAGGAGACTGATGGTCATTGTCTGATTAGCATGGAAAACAGGTGGATTGAAGCGCCCCGTAACAATCGAGCGCAGCGAGCTGGCAGTCACCCCCGCCTGGGCGGGGGCCGGGGGAGGGGGCGCTTAATTCGCTTTTTCATGTGTGACGCGCCGCATGGAACCGCCTTCAGCGGTGGCCGATCCGGCGCAGATGGGGGTGTCGAGATGGGCCGGCGGCTCCAGTTGCAGCAGGCGATAGAGTCGCGCCAGATTGCGCCGGTAGAGGCTGTCGAAGCTGGCGACGGCGGCCGACGGGTTGTAGTCGCCGAACCACCAGAACCAGTCGGAGCTTTCGCAGATCGCCAGTTGCGCGTTCGACCGCGGCGACCTGCGCGGCATCGAGGCGGCCGCTGGCGAGCACCCGGTCGTAGCTCTGCTTGGCTTCGCACAGCAGATCCCAGGCGCGGTTCTTGTCTTTGTCGCCGATCCAGGTCGACAGCGTGCCATACACCCAGCTGCCGGCGATCAGGCGCGGCAGGACGGTGGCGGCGGGAGGGCTCGGCCGTGCCAGCAGTTCGGCATAGGTCGTGGTGCGGATGCGCGGGATGCGCGGCGAGCAGGCCGTAGAGGTCCTCGAAAAAATAGTAGCCGTTGTAGGGGTAGTGCTCCCAGGCGTTTTCGCCGTCGAGGATGATGCTGACCACCGGCGTTTCGCCTTCGGCCGCGGCGTCGAGGATGGCTTCCAGCTGCAGGACGAGATGCTTGGCGGCATCGCGGCCGTGCCATTTGGCGTAGTCGAAGCCGATCAGGTCGGAGAGCCGCTCGTCGCGGAAGAACAGGGTCAGGCCGGGGGCCTCGGTCCAGCTGCCACGGGTGGTAGGCGGCATGCGGCTCGCTCGATGCCTGCTCGCGGCGCAGGCTGTTGTTCAGCACGCCTTCGCCGCTGGCGATCCAGCGGCAGTCGGCGGCAGCCAGCTGTTTGACGAAGTCCTCGGAGACCGCGCCTTCGGCCGGCCACATGCCGACCGGCGGCGCGCCGAAACGGCGCGCATGGCTGATGCGCGCCGCATCGATGTGGGCAATCGACCGCGGCTGCGGCCGCCGGGATAGGCGGCGGTGAAGGGCAGCGGCGCCTCGGGCAGGCTTTCGCGCGCCGCGCGCGAAATCGAGCAGCAGCGGCGACAGCGGATGGGTGTTCGGCGTGGACGAGATCTCGACCTGGCCGCGTTCGGCGAGCGCCCGCCAGCGCGGAATCAGCCCGCTGATCAACTCGCCGATGCTGGCCAGCAGTTGCCTGGCGGTCGGCCGGCGTCGTAGCCTTCGCCCTGGCTCATCAACTGCGGCCAGCAAGGGATTGCGGCGGCGCTCGGATTCGCCGGTCCATGCCAGGTGGTACCAGGTCACCAGATCCGAAAAATAGGCGCCGGACAGGTAGCCGAAGGCTGCTTCGCTATCCCCGGTCGAGCAGCAGGTAGATGTCGTGCAGGCGCTGGTAGTGCGGAAAGGGCGCCAGCATGGTGGTGTGGTTGCTGCGGAAACAGGTTGCAAGCAGCAGGTCGCGTGTCTGCCTCGCCGATGTGTTCCAGGTCGGGCGTCGCCAGCATGCGCAGCAGGGGATCGCGGAACTGCCCGCTGGCGAACTGCTGTGCGTAGTCCTCGATCTGGTCGAGCAGCACCGGCACGAAATTGACGACGCAGCGGATCTGCGGATGGCGTTCGAGGTGCGCCGCCATGTCGACGTAGTCCTTCATGGCGTGCAGGTAGACCCAGGGCAGGACGAACTCGCCCGTCGCCGTGCCGCTGGCGCCGACTTTTACCGAGCCGTGGTCGCGATAGTCCGGCTGGTGCATGTGCCAGAGAAAGACCAGGTCGAGGGTTTTCATGGCGACCAGTATATGGATGTCAGAGCGTGTGAAGAAATCGTCCCCCAAGGGGACTTCCTTCGGGGCGTAGCCGCTGGGCCGCAGCGGGGTGCGGCCGGAGCGCAGCTACCGGAATGTAGCGCGTTTGTACATGAGGATAGCGAGCACCGCCCAAGCCCCGATCCGGCACGCGCAGTAGATTTATTCATACGCTTATCGGATGTGGTGGGCTTGTTGTCCGAGCATCTCCGGCGTCACCAGGGTGACGCCGCCTTCGCTGACGTGGAAGCGCTTGCGGTCGGCCTCGATGTCGTAGCCGATGGTCAGGCCTTCGGGGACGCGGCAATGCTTGTCCATCACCACCCGGCGCAGCTTCGCGCGACGGCCGATATCCACATCGGGCAGGATCACCGAATCCTCGATCACGGCATAGCTATGCACATGCACCCGCGAGAACAGCAGCGAGTGGCGCACCACGGCGCCGCTGATGATGTCGCCGCCGGAAACCAGCGAATCGACCGCCATGCCGCGCCGGCCTTCGTCGTCGAAGACGAACTTGGCCGGCGGCAGCTGTTCCTGGTGGGTCCAGATCGGCCAGTCGTCGTCGTAGAGGTTGAGCTCGGGCGTGACCTTGGTCAGTTCCATGTTGGCTTCCCAGTAGGCGTCGATGGTGCCGACATCGCGCCAGTAGGGGATGCCGGGTCTCGTCCATGCCGACGCAGGAATCGGCGAAGTTGTGGGCGAATACCCGGTAGCGGTTGACGCAATGCGGGATCAGGTCCTTGCCGAAGTCGTGCGAGGAATGCGGGTCGTCGTGGTCGCGGATCAGTTGCTCGTAGAGGAAGTCGGCATTGAAAACGTACACGCCCATGCTGGCCAGGGCGCGGTCCGGGCGGCCCGGGATCGCCGGCGGATCCTTGGGCTTTTCGACGAAGGCCACCACGCGCTGCTGGTCGTCGACGTGCATGACGCCGAATTCGCTCGCCTCCTGCCGCGGCACATCGATGCAGGCGACGCTGAAATCGGCCTGCCGCTCGACGTGCTCGGCCAGCATGCGTGCGTAGTTCATCTTGTAGACGTGATCGCCGGACAGGACCAGCACGTACTTGGGCCGGTTGCGCCGGATCAGGTCGAGATTCTGCAATACCGCGTCGGCGGTACCACGATACCAGTCTTCGCTGATCTGCTGCTGGGCCGGCAGGATGTCGATGAATTCGTGAAAGCGGCCGTCGAGAAAGCTCCAGCCGCGCTGCAGGTGCTGGATCAGGCTCTGTGCCTTGTACTGGGTGGCGACGCCGATGCGGCGGATACCGGAGTTCACGCAGTTCGACAGCGTGAAATCGATGATGCGGAACTTGCCGCCGAAAGGCACGGCCGGCTTGGAGCGCCAGTCGGTGAGCTGCATCAGGCGGCTGCCGCGGCCGCCGGCCAGCACGATACCGAAAGTATTGCGGGCGATCTCACTGTTTCTCACGACTCTGTCTCCTTCGGGCCGGCCCCTTGCACGGCGCCGCTGCCGCATTGTTGCGGAATTGACTGCATGTTGAATTCTCCAATGCGGCTACAATCAATACGATAGCAAAAACTGATCTGAGTATATAACCATGCCTGCCACTGCCTGCGCCGCATTGCTCGAAGCGCGCGAACACGATCCCTTTTCCGTCCTCGGCCTGCATGCCGAAGGCGCCGGTTGGCGTCTGCGGGTTTTCCGTCCGCAGGCGAAAGCGCTTGCGCTGGAACTGGCCGACGGCCGCTGGGCGCCGCTGACGCGGCGCAAGGGTACCGACCTGTTCGAATGGCAGGGCGCGACACCGCCGTCCCGGCCGTGGCGCCTTGATATCGATGGCGTCAAGCAATACGATGCCTACGCCTTTGTGCCGCAGCCGCCGGCCGACGACCTGTTCCTCTTCAACGCCGGGCGCTTGCGCCAGGCCTGGCGTACCTTCGGCGCCGCAGCGCAAATCCGCGACGGCATTGCCGGCGTCTGCTTCCGGGTATGGGCGCCGAATGCCGAACGCGCTTCCGTGGTCGGCGGTTTCAATGGCTGGGACGGTCGCGTGCATCAGATGGCGACTTTGGGCGGTTCCGGCGTCTGGGAACTGTTCATCCCTGAACTGGCGCCCGGCGCCCTGTATCGTTTCGAACTGCGCCTGCGCGGCAGCGGGGCGGTGAAGCTGAAGAGCGACCCCTACGCGCGCGCCTTCGAGCGGCGCCCGGCCTCGGCCTGCTGCGTCACACCCGATTCGAAGCACGTCTGGAACGACGACGCCTGGCTGCAGGCACGAGCGAAGCTCGACTGGCTGTCGGCGCCGATGAGCGTGTATGAAATGCATCTGGGCAGCTGGATGCGCCATCCGGACCGCAGCTTCTACAGCTACCGCGAACTGGCCGGGCGGCTGGTGCCCTATCTCGTCGAGCTGGGCTACACCCATGTCGAATTCCTGCCGCTGATGGAACACCCGCTCGACGAATCCTGGGGCTACCAATGCACCGGCTTCTTCGCGCCGAGTTCGCGCTTCGGCAGCGCCGACGACCTGCGCTTCCTGATCGACCGCCTGCATCAGGCCGGTATCGGCGTCATCCTCGACTGGGTGCCCGGTCATTTCCCGGCCGACGACTGGGCGCTGGCCCATTTCGACGGCACGGCGCTTTACGAACACGAAGACCCGAAGCAGAAAATGCATCCCGACTGGGGCACGCATGTCTTCAACTACGGGCGCAACGAGGTCAGGAGTTTCCTGTTGTCCTCGGCGTATTACTGGCTGTCCGAGTTCCATGTCGATGCGCTGCGCGTCGATGCCGTGGCCTCGATGATCTACCTCGACTATTCGCGCAAGGCCGGCGAGTGGACGCCGAATGTCCATGGCGGGCGCGAGAACCTCGAAGCCATCGCCTTCCTGCGCGAGCTGAACGAAATGGTGCATGCCGATTTCCCCGGCGCGCTGACCATTGCCGAGGAATCGACGGCCTGGCCGATGGTGTCGCGGCCGACCTGGCTCGGCGGCCTCGGTTTTTCGATGAAGTGGAACATGGGCTGGATGAACGACACGCTGGACTACATGGCGCACGATCCGGTGTATCGGCGCTACAACCACGAGCGGCTGACCTTCGGCCAGCTCTATGCCTACAGCGAGAACTTCGTCCTGCCGCTGTCGCACGACGAAGTGGTGCACGGCAAGAGCTCCCTGCTGGGCAAGATGCCCGGCGACGAGTGGCAGCGCTTCGCCAACCTGCGCCTGCTGCTGGCCTACCAGATGATGGCGCCGGGCAAGAAGCTGCAATTCATGGGCGCGGAACTGGGACAGTCGTGGGAATGGCGCGCCGCCGAAGAGCTGCCCTGGCATCTGCTGCAATATCCCCTGCACGCCGGCATCAAGAGCCTGGTGGGCGAGCTCAACCGGCTGTATGTGAGTGAAGCGGCATTGCATGAACTCGACTTCTCCCCTGCAGGTTTTCAGTGGATCGATTGCCACGATTCCGATCAGTCGGTGGTGAGCTGGCTGCGCCGCGGACGCGATGGCCGCCATGCCGTGATCGTGCTGAACTTCACGCCGGTGCCGCGCCACAACTATCGCCTCGGCGTGCCGCTGGCGCAGGACTATCTGGAGCGGCTGAACACCGATTCGGCGCACTACGGCGGCAGCGACCTCGGCAACGGCGGCCGCGTCACGGCCAAGGCGAAAGCCTGGATGGGCTTCCCTGCCTCGGTATCGCTGACCCTGCCGCCGCTGGCGGCCCTGGTATTGCTGCCCGCTTGATCGCGGGCTCTTAACCGCCCAGAAGCCCTTCCGCCAACAGCCGGTCGATCTCGGCTTCGGCCTGAACCCAGTCTTCCAACGGGTTGCCCGGTGCAAAGCTGCGCCGTTCGGCGATGTAATAGGCGGCCATCTCGATGTAATGCCTGCGCTGCTCCAACGGAACGCTCGCGGGTTTTTTCGCTCGCGAACGCACCGGTTTCGCCGCAGCCGCTTTCGGAGCTGCCTTCGGCGCCGCTTTCGCTTTCACGACCGGTTCCGGCTTCGCCGCAAGTTTCGCCTTGGGCGCAGGTTTGGCTTTGGCGGCACGGGTGACCGCGGGCGTTGCCGCGCGCCTGGCGGGCGCAGCCCTGGTGACGCTCTTTGCAGTTGCCATGGTCTTCTCCTCCTGATTTCGGAAACACTCCGCTTTCATGCTGCGCTCACTGCATGACAGGATGTTGACAAGCGTCAAACAGTCAGCTTCGCGTGCGCAGCATGCAGCTGCGCCGCGCAGGCCCAGCAGCGGATCCGTGGCGACGTGGAGCGGCATGCGCGCGGCGATTGCGGCATGCCCGGCCTTGGCATTGAAGGCGGCAAGCAAGCCGCCATGCTGCAGCAGCGGCAGCAGTTTGGCGGCGATGCCGCCGGCGAGGAAGACGCCGCCGCGTGCCAGGCAGGCCAGCGCCATGTCGCCGGCAAAGGCGCCGTAGGCGGCGAGAAACAGGTCCAGCGAGCGACGCTCCGCGCAAGCCGGGTCGGCCAGCGCGTTCGCGGTGACCTGTTCCGGCGCCAGCACGACGCCGGCGAGAAACTCGTGGATGGCGACGAGGCCCGGCCCCGACACCACGCGCTCCCAGGTGACGCGGCCGTGCCGCCGGTTGAGGAAGGCCCACAGGGCCGCCTGCAGTTCGTCGGCCGGCGCGAAGGCAACGTGGCCGCCCTCGCCGGGCAGGATGCGCCAGGAATCGCCTTGCGGCAGGACGATGGCCATGCCGAGGCCGGTGCCGGCGCCGACGACGAGGCAGGGCGCCGTGGCCAGCGCTTCGCCAGGCTGCAGGGTGAAGCGTTGCGCGGGGGGCGAGGTGACGGCGCCCATGGCGGCTGCAGCAAAGTCGTTTACCAGACGCAGGGCGGGCAGGCCGAAGCGGCGCGACAGGGCATCGCTGTCGATATTCCAGGGCAGGTTGGTCAGGTGCGCCGAACGGCCGTCATCGGCAATCGGGCCGGCCAGGGCGAGGCAGCCGCCGCGGATCTGCGCGGGCGCCGTCTGCGTTTCGGCGAGAAAGGCGGCGAGGACGCCGGCGAAGTCCTGAAAGTCGGCGTTGGCGTAACGGCGATCGACCAGCGGTGCGCCATCCCGCGCCAGACCCAGCAGCGTTTTTGTCCCGCCGATGTCGCCGCAAAGAATCAGTTCGGACATCGGCGTCGAGCCCAGGGAAGCACTGAACCAGCCGTCACACCGGCGAAAGCCGGTGTCCAGCGCCTTGATTCTTCTGGATTCCGGCATTCGCCGGAATGACGATATGACACTTGATCAGCACCTTCAGACCGCCACCGGTGCCGCGATGTGCGGATGCGGGTCGTAGCCTTGCAGCGTGAAGTCCTCGTAGCGGAAACCGAAGATGTCCTTCACCGCCGGGTTCAGCAACATGGTCGGGCGCTGCCGCGCTTCGCGGGAGAGTTGCAGGCGGGCCTGCTCGATGTGGTTCGAATAGAGGTGGCAATCGCCGCCGGTCCATACGAAATCGCCGGGCGGCAAAGCCGCAGACCTGCGCCACCATCAGCGTGAACAGCGCGTAGGAGGCGATGTTGAAGGGCACGCCGAGGAAAATGTCGGCGCTGCGCTGGTAGAGCTGGCAGCTCAGCCTGGGAGCCTGGCCCGGAGCCGCCGCGGGCGACGTAGAACTGGAACAGGGCGTGGCAGGGCGGCAGCTTCATCTGCGGAATGTCGGCCGGGTTCCAGGCCGAAACGATGTGCCGGCGCGAATCCGGGTTCTTCTTCAGGCCTTCGATCAGTTGCGTGATCTGGTCGATCTCCCCGCCGTCGCCGGCCGGCCAGTGGCGCCACTGGTGGCCGTAGACCGGGCCGAGGTCGCCGTTGGCGTCGGCCCAGTCGTCCCAGATCGAGACGCCGTTTTCCTTCAGGTAGCGGATGTTGGTGTCGCCCTGGAGGAACCACAGCAGTTCGTGGATGATCGAGCGCAGGTGCAGTTTCTTGGTCGTCAGCAGCGGAAAGCCCTCGGCCAGGTCGAAGCGCATCTGCCAGCCGAACACCGAGCGCGTACCCGTGCCGGTGCGGTCGGCTTTCTCGTGGCCGTGCTCGAGCACGTGGCGCATCAGGTCGAGATAAGGGCGCATGGAGGTCGGTGGCAACACATATAATCGGCAATTCATTTTACTGGAATCGACGATGATGCTTCCTCGCATTGACGCGCACCCGGCGCGCGATTACGCGCAGATCGAAGCTTCCGCCCATGGCCTGATCGTGCTGCCTGCGGGTGATGCCTTGCCGGCGGATCTGCCGCAGCGAGCCCTGTGGCTGGCGGTACTGAAGCGCAAGGCGATGAAGCCCGGGGAACTGGCCAAGACGCCCCTGGCGATGGACCTGCCCGACGGGCGCCGCCTCGCCCTGCTCATGGCGGATCTCAAGCTGTCGCGCTTCGAGCGCCTGACCCGCCTGCGCAAGGCCGCGATGCTGCTGCTGGACGAGACGCCAAAGCGGATCTCGATCTGGGTCGCCGCCGGCGAAGGCATGGACGACGTGGTGCGGGATGCGGTTTATGTGGCGCAGATCAACGGCGTGCCGCTGCCGGTGCGCAAGAAGAAGCCCGCCGTGGCGCTGGAGCGGATCGACCTGTTCAGTACGCTGGCGACGTCCGATCTCATCCGGGTGGCGGCCGTCGCGCGCGCCAACCTGCTGGCGCGCGAGCTCACGGCCCTGGCGCCCAACGAACTGACGCCGGCCAGCTATCGCAAGCGCATCCGCAATCTGGCGAAGCAGGCCGGGCTGGCCATCGAGGAGTTCGATTTCAGGACGCCTGAAGAAAATGGGCGCGGGGGCTTTCTGTGCCGTGGCGCAGGGCTCGCATCACGAAGATGCCGCCATCGTGCATCTGTCCTGGCAGCCTAGCTGAAACATGGGTCATCGAAAAAGACCGTGGCGCTGGTCGGCAAGGGCATCTGCTTCGACACCGGCGGCCACAACCTCAAGCCCGCCCGCTACATGGCCGGCATGCATGAGGACATGAACGGTTCCGCGGTGGCTCTGGCGCTGACGCTGGCGGCGGCCGAGCTGCAACTGCCGGTCGCCATCGATTGCTGGCTGGCGATCGCCCACAACCACCTGTCGCCCGGCGCCTACAAGCAGAACGACATCATTACGGCGCTGGACGGCACCACCATCGAGATCGTCCATACCGATGCCGAAGGCCGCATGGTGCTGGCCGACACGCTGCTTCTGGCGACCGGCGGAGCCGGGTACGGCAAGCGCGGAAAAGCCGGCGGCAGGTCGAAGACCGGGCCTGACCTGGTGATCGATTTCGCCACACTCACCGGATCCATGCATGTTGCGCTGGGCGCACGCTATTCGGGCGTATTCGCCGGCAGCGAACCACTCGGCGCCATGGCCGTGGGAGCCGGCCACGCCAGCGGCGAGCGGGTCTGCGTTTTTCCCCTTGACGAGGACTACGATCCGGCGCTCGATTCCAAGGTGGCCGATGTCAAGCAATGCACCCTCGACGGCGAGGCCGACCACATTCTGGCCGCGCGCTTCCTGCAGCGTTTCACCCACCGGCGGCCCTGGCTGCATGTCGATCTGTCGGCGTCGAGTTGCAGCGGCGGCCTCGGCGCTACCGCATCGGATCTCACCGGCTTTGGCGTAGCCTGGGGCCTGGCCCTTCTTGTCAAGTGGTTGGCGCAGGAATGACAGCGCCGGCACGACCGGCTATGCTATTGCCAAGCCACTGACTTACGGAACAACCCCGATGCTAGGATTTTTTTCCAGCAAGACCACTCATCCGCTGGCCGACGCGCAGCGAATCCAGGCGGATTTTTGCCGAGATCGCCGGCCGCGAACCCTTGAGCGCGGTGGAGGATGCCGGTGCATGGCTGGATTCGCTTGCCACCGATGAGAGCTTCAAGCTGGAGCAACGCCTTGAACTGATATTCAGGCTCGACGAGGCCGCCGTGGCCCAGGCGCGACGCCTCGGCCGCGAATACCCCGCTCTGATCGGCAGCCAGTCGCGCGCTGGAAGCCAGGCAGTGGCAGGCCGGTCACGACTATTGGCGGCAACTTGCATCCGCCTACCTCGACTGCATGGCCCGCTATCGTGCATGCAGAGAAGGGAGGCGATGACGTCCGGACCCGGTTGCCCCTGCTTTATGGTCGCCTGATCAGTGCGCTTGCGGCCCAGCTCAAGTGGGACCAGTTTCGCTATGGGCCGATCGACAGCGAGTACTGGAAGACGCTGGGCGGCATCTACCTGGCGGCAGTCGATGCCAAGGCCGCACAGAAACCCTTGCAGCTCTATACCGGCGCTGACGGAGAGCACGATCGAGGCGGAGTACCTCAAGGTGCTGGTTTTCCACGCGACATCGATGGACAACCTGAAGCCGCTGGAGATCGAAATTGCCGAGCGCTTCATCGCCTACTTCCTGCCCTTTTTTTCCTTGATCCGGGAACTCCGGCCGGAGAACGTGTATTGGGTGGATGTCGCCAAGCCGCTGCCGCCGACGCGGCTGGCCAGGATCCCCGAGATCACGCCGACCCTGCGCTTTTTCAATGGCACGCGAGCGGTCGAGGCGGTGACGAAGACCATCGAGCAGATTCGCGGCGAAGCGCGCGTGCCGCCGGGCATCAACCTCGGCGGACAATACAAGGTGGACACGGTGATTCCGGTTCTGCAACACCTGGCAATGTGCTGGGCGCCCAAGCCGCCGATGCGCAGCGATGCGCGGCGCCGGATCAATGCGCCGCTGCGGGTGGTGAATGGGCTGGCAGGCGTGCATCACCGGCTTTCAGGGCGCGGCAACGGCACGGACGGCATCGAATCGTGGGTGATCGACGATGTCAGCCTGGGCGGCCTCGGCGCGCAAGCGACCATTTCCAATCCCGACTGGATCCGCATCGGCAGCCTGATCGGCTTGCAACCGGACGGTGGCGAGAACTGGCTGATCGGCATCGTCCGCCGCTACGTGCGCACCGGGCAGAGACAGGCCTCGGTCGGCATCCAGACCGTGTCGAAAGCGCCGCGTGCCGTGCTTGCCGATGCCGGCGGCTTGCATACCGAGGCGTTGCTGCTCGATGTTCCGGAGGTGGGCGAGTACGCCCGCATGGCGCTGCCGGCCAACGTACTCGAGGACGACGTGGCGCTGGTGTTCAGCCTCGACGACAAGACTGCCCGCCTCCATCCGCGGGAGACGCTGGTGACGGGCGCCGATTTCGTCGTTGCGAATTTCTTCGTGCAGTCGTTCAGCTGATCATCCGCTTCAGCTTGCCGGCCGGATTGCCGACTTCGGCCGGAAGGCCTTGACCACCGCCTCGCGGGTTTCGACGTAAGGCCCGCCGATCAGGTCGAGGCAGTAGGGCACCGCGGCGAAAATGCCGGGCACGCGCTGTTTGCCGTCGGCGTCCTTGACGCCTTCCAGGGTTTCCCTGATCGACTTCGGTTGTCCCGGCAGATTGAGGATCAGCGATTGGCCACGCGCATGTTGCCTGATGGCGCCGACCTGGCGCGACAGGATTGCGGTCGGCACGAAGGCCAGCGAAATCTGCCGCATCTGCTCGCCGAAGCCGGGCATGATTTTGTGCGCCACGGCCAGCGTGGCTTCCGGCGTCACGTCGCGCAACGCAGGGCCGGTGCCGCCGGTGGTCAGCACCAGGTGGCAGCCGGCGACATCGCAGAGTTCGATCAGGGTTTGCTCGATCTTCGCCTGCTCGTCGGGAATCAGGCGCGTCTCCATGCGCCAGGGCGAAGCCAGCGCCTGGCCGAACCACTCCTGCAGCGCAGGGATGCCCTTGTCTTCATAGACGCCGCTGGAAGCACGGTCGGAGATCGAGACGAGGCCGATCAGTAGTTCGTTGTTCATGGCTTCTCCGCAGGGCCGCCCCAAGGAGAAGCAGCCAAAAAGTGGAGCGGGCGAGGCCCGCGAACAATGGTTGCCCCCTTTCCTGGAAAGGGGGATGGGGGGAATGTCATTTTATGTCCTTGAGACGGTTATGAAGTTGGCCGAGGTATTCATTGAACGCCTGACGACAGTGAGCCGTGCCGCTCGGCAGAAGGCAGGCGAGCGATGAGGGTGCCGCCGTGTTGCCAGCGCCAGCGCTGTGCGTCCCTTTGGGAACTTTTTGCAGGATCGCGCAAGCCAAAGTCCGAACAGCGCCAGCAGCACGGGTCCGGTGGGCGGCAGGATCAGGGCGGCGAGGATCTTCTTCAGCAGGAACATGGCTCGGGCGGCGGATTGATCGCGTATTATTCGCAAGCGTACGGGCCGCCATTATCGACCCAAATCGCCCTGACCAAGACCATGACGGATCGCCAATTCGGAATCGAAACGCTCTGCCTGCATGCCGGCGCCCAGCCCGATGCGGCGACCGGCGCGCGCGCGCTGCCGATCCACCAGACCACGTCCTTCGTCTTCGATTCGGCGGAACATGCCGCCAGCCTGTTCAACCTGCAGACCTTCGGCAACGTCTATTCGCGCATCGGCAACCCGACCGTCGCCGCCTTCGAGGAGCGCATGGCGGCGCTCGAAGGTGGCCGCGCCGCGGTCGCCGCGGCCACCGGCCTCGCGGCGCAGATCGTCGCGCTGCTGACCCTGTGCCAGGCCGGCGACCGCATCGTCGCGGCGCGCTCGCTCTACGGCGGCAGCTTTTCGCAGCTCGACGTCAGCCTGCGCAAGCTGGGCATCGAGACCGTCTTCGTCGATTCCGACGATCCGGAAAACTTCCGTGCCGCACTTTCCGACAACACCCGCTGCATCTTCGCCGAGACGGTGGCCAATCCGCGCCTCAACGTGCTCGACATCGCCGCCGTGGCGGGGGTGGCGCACGACCATCGCGTGCCGCTGATCATCGACAACACCGTGCCCTCGCCGTATCTCTGCCGCCCCTTCGAGCACGGCGCCGACATCGTCGTGCACTCGGCGACCAAGTTCCTCGGCGGCCACGGCACCACGCTGGGCGGCGTGGTCATCGAGTCCGGCAAGTTCGACTGGGGCAACGGCAAGTTTCCCGGCATGACCGAGCCCTCGGCCGGCTACCACGGCGTCAAGTTCTTCGAGACCTTCGGCGACTTCGGCTTCACCATGAAGGCGCGCATGGAGACCCTGCGCACCTTCGGTCCGGCGCTGTCGCCGTTCTCGGCCTGGCAGTTGATGCAGGGCATCGAGACGCTGCCGCTGCGCATGCAGCGCCATTGCGAGAATGCCCTGGCCGTGGCGCGGCATCTGGAAAGCCATCCGCGCGTGGCCTGGGTCAACTATCCGGGCCTGCCGGGCAGTCCCGGCTATGCGCTGGCGCAGCGTTACCTCGGCTCGACCCGCCATCCGGGCGCCGGCGCGCTGCTCTGCTTCGGCGTCAAGGGAGGGCAAGCGGCCGGCGAGCGCTTCATCGACGCCCTGCAGTTCTGCTCGCACCTGGCCAACATCGGCGACGCCAAGACGCTGGTGATCCATCCGGCATCGACCACGCACCGCCAGTTGAGCGAAGCCGACCAGCAGGCTTCCGGCGTGACGCCGGACCTGGTGCGCCTGTCGGTCGGGCTGGAAACGCTCGACGACATCCTCTGGGACATCGACCAGGCCCTCGAGCGCAGCGCATGAAGGCGGCGCGCTGAAACCATCCACACCTGAACGGGAAGCACGACATGAGCCGAAAAATCATCTCCACCACCGCCGCACCCGCCGCCATCGGCACCTACTCGCAGGCGGTGCAGGCCGGCAACACGGTCTACCTGTCCGGCCAGATCGGCCTCGATCCGGCCACCATGCAGATGGTCGAGGGCATCGACGCGCAGATCGTGCGCGTCTTCGACAACCTCAAGGCGGTGGCCGAGGCGGCCGGCGCGACGCTCAACGACGCGGTCAAGGTCAACATCTACCTTACCGACCTCGCCAACTTCGCCAAGGTCAACGAGACCATGGCGAAGTACTTCAGCCAGCCCTATCCGGCGCGCGCCGCGGTGGGCGTCAAGGAACTGCCGCGCGGCGCCCTGGTCGAGGCCGACGCCGTGCTCGTCCTTGGCTGAAAAGCAAGCCGCTGCGCGGCGCAACACGCTGGCGCCGGCCGCGCTGGCCCGGCTCGGCCTGAAGAGCGATGCCGACTTCGTCCTGCACCTGCCGCTGCGCTACGAGGACGAAACGCGCATCACCGCGATGGCCGATGCGCGTCCCGGCGTCGCCGCGCAGTTCGAGGTCGAGGTGGTGGCCAGCGAGATCGCCTACCGGCCGCGCCGCCAGCTGGTCGCCCGGGTGCGCGATGCCGGCGGGGCGCTCTCGTTGCGCTTCCTGAACTTCTATCCGAGCCAGCAGAAAGTCCTGCAGCCCGGCGCGCGGCTGCGCATCTTCGGCGAGGTGCACGAGGGCTACCTCGGTCCCGAGATCATCCACCCGCGCTTCCATGTCGTCGTGGCCGGCGAGCCGCTGCCGGAAGGCCTGACGCCGGTCTATCCGACCACGGCGGGCCTCGGCCAGGCCACGCTGCGCAGGCTGATCGGGAAGGCGCTGGCGCGGGTCGATCTCACCGATACGCTGCCACCCGAACTGCTGCAGCGCCTCGATCTGCCCGATTTCGGCGCGGCCATCCGCTTCCTGCACACGCCGCCGCCCGACATGGCGCTGGCGGCGCTCGAAGCGCGCGACCATCCGGCCTGGCGCCGCATGCAGTTCGACGAACTGCTGGCGCAGCAGCTCAGCCTGCGCCGCGCCTACACCGCACGCCGGGCGCGCGGTGCGCCGCCCCTCGTGGCGACGGCGACGCTGACCAGTGCGCTGCTGGCCGCGCTGCCGTTTCGCCTGACCAGGGCGCAGCAGCGCGCCTGGCAGGAGATCGCCGCCGACCTCGGCCAGCCGCATCCGATGCAGCGCCTGCTGCAGGGCGACGTCGGCAGCGGCAAGACCGTGGTCGCCGCGCTGGCCATGCTGCATGCGGTCGAAGCCGGGCACCAGGCGGCGCTGATGGCGCCCACCGAAATCCTCGCCGAGCAGCATTACCGCAAGCTGGCGGCCTGGCTGGAACCCGCTGGGCATCGAAGTCGCCTGGCTCACCGGCAGCCTGAAGAAGCGCGAGAAGCAAGCCGCGATTGCAAAAGTCGGCGCCGGCGAGACGCCGATTGTTGTCGGCACCCATGCCCTGATCGAAGACAAGGTCGAGTTCGCCCGCCTCGGCCTGGCCATCGTCGACGAGCAGCACCGCTTCGGCGTCCGCCAGCGCCTGGCGCTGAAGGAGAAGGGGCTGTTTGCGCACCAGCTGGCGATGTCGGCGACGCCGATCCCGCGCACCCTGGCCATGAGCTACTACGCCGACCTCGATGTCTCGGTGCTCGACGAACTGCCGCCGGGGCGCAGCCCGGTCACCACCAAGCTGGTTTCGGAAGCGCGCCGCGACCAGATCGTGGCGCGGGTGCGCGACGCCTGTCGCGGCGGGCGTCAGGCCTACTGGGTCTGCCCGCTCATAGAAGAGAGCGAAACGCTGCAGTTGAAGACCGCCGAAGAGACCTTCGCGCGGCTCACTGCCGACCTGCCCGACCTGAAGATCGGCCTGGTGCATGGCCGGCTCAAGACGGCGGACAAGGCCGCGGTGATGGCCGCCTTCGTCGGCAACGAGATCCATGTGCTGGTGGCGACCACGGTGATCGAGGTCGGCGTCGATGTGCCCAATGCCAGCCTGATGGTGATCGAACACGCCGAGCGCTTCGGCCTCGCGCAACTGCACCAGTTGCGCGGCCGCGTCGGCCGCGGCGCCGGCGCAATCGGCCTGCATCCTGCTCTATGCGCAGCCGCTGGGCGAACTGGCGCGGGCGCGGCTGAAGGTGATTTTCGAAAGCACCGACGGCTTCGACATCGCGCGCGAGGACCTGCGCCTGCGCGGCCCCGGCGAATTCATCGGCGCGCGGCAAAGCGGCCTGCCGCTGCTGCGCTATGCCGACCTCGAAGATGCGGCGCTGGTGGAACAGGCGCGCGCCGTCGCCGAGGACATGCTGCGCAACGCGCCGCAAGCCGCCGCGGCGCATCTGCAGCGCTGGCTGGGCGGCCGCGAGGAACTGCTCAAGGCGTGAAGTGCGCCGCCCCGCGCGAAATGCCGGTTCGGACCGGCAGGGGGCAGTGCCGGACAGCCGGCCATTTCAGGCTGGGGCCGGCCCCAGGTATCCTGCGACATCCACTTCGTCGAGCTGTTCCGGTCTCATGAAGCGTTCGCCATATTCGCGATAGGCGCCCGAGCGCAGGAAAAGTTCGAACAGGTCGGCGTCGAGGTGCTGGTCGTTCTTCATGATGGACATGATCTTGATGGCCTCCGAAAGCGTCTTGCCCTTCTTGTAGGGGCGATCGATCGCCGTCAGGGCCTCGAAGATGTCCGCAATGGCCATCATGCGCGCGAGCGGGCTCATGTCCTCCTTCTTCAGGCTGCGCGGATAGCCCGTGCCGTCCATCTTTTCGTGATGCCCGCCGGCAATTTCCGGTACCTGGCGCAGGTGCTTCGGGAAGGGCAGCGCCGAGAGCATTTTCAAGGTCTGCACGATGTGTTCGTTGATCTTGTAACGCTCCTCTGCCGAAAGCGTGCCGCGCCCCAGCGAGAGGTTATAGAGCTCCCCTTTGTTGTAGAGCAGATCGGGAACCTTCATGCGAAACCCCCACTTGTTGTCCTCCGGCATCCGGTCTTGCGGGCCGCGCGCGAAAACATGCTCGGGCTTGTCGGCCAGCAACGGCTCCGCGACCGGCGGGGCGGCGGCGGGAGTTGCCGCCTTGCGTGTCTTCTCCTCCCGGGAAATGCCGATGCGGTCGTCGAGCGTGCGCAACCAGGTGCGCGCGGCGATCGACTTCAGGCGTTCGGCCCTGTCCGGCGCCATGAATTCGCCGCCTTCATTGCAGGTTGCGACGAAGGCGTAGTCGTCATCGATCCGCGTCAGCTCTCCTGACAGAGCCGCACGCGCCTGCGTTTCTTCGGCCCCGGCGGCAACGGCGCGCAGGCAGGCGATCTCCGCGTCGCGCTTGAGCACTTCGAAGCGCATGCGCACCTCATGGATGCGGTCATAGATGGTTTCAAGCTTGGTGGCCTTGTCGACCACGTATTCCGGCGTGGTGACTTTGCCGCAGTCGTGCAGCCATGCCGCGATATGTACCGCCTCCCATTCGCCTTCATCCAGCTGGAAATCCTTGAACGGGCCGCTGGTTTCGGCGCAGGCCGCACGGGCCAGCATCTTGGCGAGTTCCGGTACGCGCGCACAATGACCCCCGGTGTAGGGGCTCTTGGCGTCGATCGCAGCGGCAATGAGTTGAATGAACGCCTCGAACAATTCTTTCTGCGCCTTGATCAGTTCGCGCGTCTCGAGCGAACTGGCCGCCGATACGGCCAGGTTGCCGATGAAGGAGAGTTGCGCGTCGTCGATCGGTGTCGCGCGCAGCAGCAACATGGCGCCGACCAGAGTCTGCTGGCGGTTGCGCAACGGCACGGCAACACCGTGCCGGGCCGCCTTGATTCCGGGCAAGTCGCCCAGACCGGTTGCCGCAACATCGGCGGGCAGAAGTCGCGCCGACAGGGCGCGCCCTTTTGTCAGCGACTCCGCCAGCAGCGGTCCGGCTTCTTTGAGCGAAACCGGCCGCAGCGACGCGGCGGCTTTCTCGCCGTCGCGGCTGACGATGGCCACGGGAATCAAGCGGTCGTTGTCGGCCAGATAGAGGATGCCGAAGTCGGCTTCCGCGGCAGACAGCGTTTCGCGCAATAGCATGGGCAACAAGAGGCCGAAGTCCGGTTCCCCGGCGACGGCCTGGCTGATTTCGAGAAAGCGACGGATGGTGCGCTTCATGCCATCCATGGTGTTGCTCAGTTCGTCGACTTCCAGAACCATGGAGCGCACGCCGCCCGCGTCGGAAAAATCGAAGCGGCGAATTCTCTCGGCCTCGCCGTGCAAGGCGCGCAAGGGGCCGGAAATGGTGCGCGCCAGGCCCCATGTGACGGGCATCGCAATCAGCATGATCAGCAGCATTATGCTCAGCGCGGTGGTCCGCTGTTTGAAAGCGGCCGCCAGCAATTCGCTGTCGGGAATGGCGACGACCACGTACAAGGGCGGTATGCCTTGCAGGTGCACGGGACGGATGCTGATTTGCCAGTTCTCGCCGGCAATCTCCAGGTTTGTGCCCGCCCCAATCCCGCCGCCGGGCTGATTGAGCATTTTCGCCGCCGCAGCGAGCGCGGAGTGCCCGAAATCCTCCAGCAGAATCAGGCTGGGGCTGGCATCCGCACCCTCGGGAACGGCAACCAGCCTTGTCACATCTTCATGCGCCAGGACGAAACCTTTTCCATTGACCAGCGCAATCTCGGTACCGGGCGTGAGCTTGTTCTTCCTGAGACTGCGGGCCAATGTCTCCAGCAGAATATCGGCGCCGATCACGCTGCCGCCATTCACGCCCCGCTTCGCCAGGGTCACGCCGACTTTGCGATTTGAGAAAAACAGGTAAGGAGGGGTCTTGATCGCGGTGGCGGAGGCGACGGCCTTCCTGAACCAGTCGCGTGTGCGCGGGTCATAGCCGGCCGTGTAATCAGGGCGCTCGACTACGGCCAACTCCTCCAGCGCATCGTTGAGAAAGAGATAGCGCCCGCGAGGCTTGTCCTGGCCGTGTTCGATGGATTGCACGACATAGCGGGTGCCTTCCGGTGCTTTGAGCATGAGTCGCCCGGCTTCGTCGTCAACGCGCCGCAGAAAGAAGAAGTCGCCGTTTTGGTAACCCGCGTAAACCGACGACAGCGCGGGCGACCCAAGCAGGGCCTCCTTGAGAATATGTACGCGGCCGATCCGCTGCCGGAACGAACTTGCCTCGCCGAGCACGTCATGGCTGATGAGGTTGATGGCCATTTCGGCGGGGGTGATGAGCGCTTCAATCTCGTTGCCGGTCTCGGTGCCGATCCGGACGATCACGTCATTGGCGGTCGCCTGCAGCATTTCGCGCGAGAGTTTGTAGCCGATCCCGGCGATGATGCCGCCAACCAGCAGGATCAACACGAGAAACAGCGTGCTGATGTGAATGTGCAGCGGGAATTTGCGCTTCATTGGGCGATGGGAGGTCGTGGCCGGAAGGGGCGGGCGAGGACATCGACCGGCCGGCCGTCCCTTCGGCTCCGCCCGGCCTCGGCGTGGGCACGCTGGGAAACCTTGCCGTCAAGGTTCCTGATCCTGGGATCATGGTACCGATTGCCCCGGGCAATGGCAAACCGCGCACCGGGCGACGTGCCTCGCCGCCGGGGGTTCGGATTGACCGGCCGGCTACCGGTAAAATGCCGCAACATGACACTCACTGAAATCAAGTCTCGCCTCGACCGCTATGAAAAGCTGATGCGGCTGGACAAGCCGATCGGCACCCTGTTGCTGCTGTGGCCGACCTTGTGGGCGCTGTGGATCGCCACCCGGGGGCAGCCGCACTGGCTGCTGGTCTGGATCTTCGCGCTGGGGACGCTGCTGATGCGCTCCGCCGGCTGCGTCATCAACGACTATGCCGACCGCGATTTCGACCCGCATGTCGAGCGCACCAGGGACAGGCCGCTGGCGGCGCGCACGGTGTCCACCGGCGAGGCGCTGATGCTGGCCGCGGTGCTGATCGGATGTTCCTTCCTGCTGATCCTGCCCATCCTGGAGAAGGTCTGGTGGCTGGCGCTGATAGCCCTGTTTCTCGCCGCAAGCTATCCCTTCACCAAGCGCTTTTTCGCCCTGCCGCAGGCTTACCTCGGCGTCGCTTTCGGCTTCGGCATTCCCATGGCCTTCGCCGCGGCGACCGGCGAAGTCGGCGTGCTGGGCTGGACGATGCTCGTCGCCAACATTTTCTGGGCGCTGGCCTATGACACCGAATACGCCATGGTTGATCGCGAGGACGATCTCAAGATCGGCATCCGCACCGCGGCCATTACCTTCGGCCGCTTCGACGTCGCCGCCGTGATGCTCTGCTACGCCGCCACGCTCGGCATCCTGGCCGCGGTCGGCTGGCAGCTGCACTACGGCGTCCTGTATTTCGCCGGACTGGTTGTCGCCGCCGCGGTGGCCGGCTATCACTACACGCTGATCCGCGCATCGCGGCCGTGAAGGCTGCTTCGCCGCCTTCCGCCACAACAACTGGTTCGGCGCTGCGATCTTCGTCGGCATCGTCGCCGAACTCAATCTCCGGCCCTGGCTGGCGTAGTGATCCAATCGGCGGTTACACTTCCCCCATGAAATATACGGACCTGCGCGATTTCATCGCCCAACTCGAAGTGCTGGGCGAGCTCAAGCGCATTGCCGTCGAGGTCGATCCCTGCCTCGAGATGACCGAAATCGCCGACCGCGTGCTGCGCGCCGGCGGCCCGGCCCTGCTGTTCGAAAAGCCCAAAGGACATTCGATGCCGGTGCTGGTCAACCTGTTCGGCACGCCGCGCCGGGTGGCACTCGGCATTGCCGCAGGCGGAGGGCGAGCACGATGTGGGCACCGACTGGAAGACGCGGCTGCGCGAAGTCGGCACGCTGCTGGCCTACCTCAAGGAACCCGAGCCGCCGAAGGGTCTCAAGGACGCCTGGGACAAGCTGCCGGTGCTGAAGCAGGTGCTCAACATGGCGCCCAAGGTGTTGAACTCGGCGCCCTGCCAGGACATCGTCTGGGAGGGCAAGGATGTCGATCTGGCGCGCCTGCCGCTGCAGACCTGCTGGCCCGGCGACGCCGCACCCCTGATCACCTGGGGCCTGGTCGTCACGCGCGGGCCGCAGCAAGACGCGACAGAACCTCGGCATCTATCGCCAGCAGATCATCGCGCCCAACAAGCTGATCATGCGCTGGCTCGCGCATCGCGGCGGCGCGCTGGATTACCGCGACCATTGCGCGGCGCATCCCGGCGAACCCTTCCCGCGTGGCGGTGGTGATCGGCGCCGATCCGGCGACCATCCTGGCGGCCGTCACGCCGGTGCCCGATACGCTGTCGGAGTACCAGTTCGCCGGCCTGCTGCGCGGCGCCAAGACCGAGGTGGTGAAGTGCATCGGCTCGGACCTGCAGGTTCCGGCATCCGCCGAGATCGTCCTCGAAGGCTTCATCCATCCGGGCGAAACCGCCGCCGAGGGCCCCTTCGGCGACCACACCGGCTATTACAACGAGGTGGCCGAGTTCCCGGTGTTCACCGTCGAGCGCATCACCATGCGCCGCGACCCGATCTACCACTCGACCTACACCGGCAAGCCGCCCGACGAACCGGCCATGCTCGGCGTGGCGCTCAACGAAGTCTTCGTGCCGCTGCTGCAAAAGCAGTTTCCCGAGATCACCGATTTCTACCTGCCGCCCGAAGGCTGCTCCTACCGCATGGCGGTGGTCAGCATCAGGAAGCAGTATCCCGGGCACGCCAAGCGCGTGATGTTCGGCATCTGGAGCTTCCTGCGCCAGTTCATGTACACCAAGTTCATCATCGTCACCGACGACGACGTCGATGTGCGTTCCTGGCCGGAGGTGATCTGGGCCCTGACCACCCGCGTCGATGCGGCGCGCGATACACTGATCGCCGAGAATACGCCCATTGATTACCTCGATTTCGCCTCACCGGTGGCGGGCCTCGGGAGCAAAATGGGCATCGATGCGACCAACAAGTGGCCGGGCGAGACGACGCGCGAGTGGGGGCGTCCCATCGCCATGGACGAAGCCGTCAAGCAGCGCGTAGACCTGCTCTGGCAAGAACTGGGACTTTAGGAGATGCAATGACCGAACCCGAAGTGATTCCTGCACGCAATGAGACGGCCGGCGACCCGGGCGGCTCATTGGATGGCCAACTGGACGGACCCCGCGCCTGGTGCCACGTCATGTACGGGCTGCATGCCCTGTCGGCGGCGTCCGGAATCCTCAGTTCCGCCACCATCATCGGCGCCTTCGTCTTCGGTTGGCCGTCGATCATCGCCGTGATCATCAATTACGTCACCCGCGACAAGGTGCGCGGCACCTGGCTGGACAGCCACTGGCGCTGGCAGTTGCGCAGCTTCTGGTTCGCCGCCTTGTGGCTGCTGGCGGCAGGTGTGCTGATGCTTACCCTGATCGGCATTCCGGCGGCCTTCATGGTCATTGTCGGCACCGGTCTGTGGGTGCTCTACCGCGTGATACGCGGCTGGCTGGCGCTGCTCGACCGGCGCGGCATGCCGGTGACGGTCGTGGTGCCGACGGCCTGACGGCAAGTCGTCACGCGGTTTGCGGCACCCGCGGCGCGGACTATACTTTGTCCATGCGCCGCCTCTGCCTTGCCCTCCTGATCGCCCTGTGCGCCGGCCTCCAGCCGCTGCCCCTGTTTGCCGCCGAAGAGGCGGGCGACCGCTCCATGCTCCTGATCGCCAGCGCAGGACATGGACGACCCGCGCTTCCGCCGCAGCGTCGTCCTCGTCACCCGCCACGGCCGCAGCAATGCGACCATCGGTGTCATCGTCAATCGTCCCCTCAAAGCAGGTCTCGACCGGGTTTTCCCCGAGATCAAGGAGGCGGCGCAGCACCGCCTGCACTACGGTGGCCCGGTGGCGCCGGGAGATATCGTGTTCATGTTGCGCGGCGAGACGGCGCCGGCCTCATCGATCCCTCTGATCGAAGGCCTTTTCCTCGGCAGCGACATCGACAGGCCTCCAGCGCGTGCTTGAGGCGCCGACGCCGGCGAACCGGCTGCGGGTCTTCCGCGGCATTTCCAGCTGGGCGCCGCATCAGCTGGAAAACGAGATCGATCGTGGCGACTGGCATCTGCTGCCGGTCGATGCCGATGCCCTGTTCAATGATCCGCCGGACGGAATGTGGCTCAAGCTGTGGCGCCGCGCGACGCAGCTCATGGTGCAGGCGCCGCAGCCCGGCGGGCACATCGCGCTGGCGCAGCGCTGACGCCGGCCGCAAATCGCCGGATGTCGTGATGGCATTAGGCGAATCAGACTAATCCCCGATTCCGGCTGCCCTCATACTGCGGCACCTTCCGTCCCATCCACTGGAATCAATATGACCATCTGCCCGATTGCCATCGTCGCCGGCTGCAAGAAATGCCCGATTTTCAGGATCTGTCCGCTCAAGGGGGTTATCGGCGATACGCCGCCGGCACCCGCCGTGAAGGCCGCCGCCGCCCCGAAGCCACGCAAAGCCGCCGCGCGCAAGAAGAAATAGTCGCACCTCGGCGATCAGCCGGCCGGTCGGTCAGGCGACGGCAAAGCGTCCGCGCAGATATTCGATGATCGCATCGGATTCATACAGCCACCGGCTGTTGCCGGCCTGATCCGTAATTTTCAGGCAGGGCACCTTGGCCTGCCCGCCGCCGCGCATCAGGTCCGCGCGGTTGCTGCCTTCCTGTTGCGCGTCCAGTGTTTCGATCTTCAGGGACAGGCGGCGGATTTCCCGCCGCACCTTCATGCAGAACGGGCAGGTCCGGTATTGATAGAGGACCATGTCCCGACATTGCCGATCCACCTGCTCCTGCGCTGCGGGCGGGCGCGCAAGACCCTGCGGCCGGGTGATCATGTCCCACAGCAGCATGAAGGGGCCGAGGATGATGCGCAGGATCTTGAAGAAGGTTCTGATGACAGTTTTCATGGTCGATACCGGAAATGAAGTGAGGAAAGCGGCCCGTCGTGAGTCCGGGCATCAGGCGAGTCGGGAATGGCGGCGGACAGGAAAAATTTCCTCCGCAGAAGGTCTGTTTGCCGCTCAGCCAAGCTCCTTGCGCGCGGCGCCGACTTCGATTTCGGCGGCGCGCCGCATCTCTCCCGAGTCGAACAGTTGTGGCTTGTCGATGAAGGCGTTGGCCCAGGCGATGGTGTCGCTGCCCCAGAAAGACTGGCCGCGAAACGCCAGTGTCGGCACACCGAACACGCCCTGTGCCGCGGCCTGCGCGGTGTTGTCGATCAGCTTCTGCTTGACGGCAGGAACGGCGATCGATGCCGCGCCGGCGTCTGAGGTTCACGCCCAGCCTCTCGCAGAACAGCGGCCACTCCGCGGCGAGGTCGTGCCCTTCACCCCAGACGAAATCGTAGGCGGCCGCCACGGCATCGCGCGGTGCGCCGAGCGCGACCAGCAGGCGTTGCCCGTGCAGCGGGTTGAAGGGGTGGCGCGGCGGCAGGCGAAACGGAATGCCATGTTGCGCAGCGGCCCAGACGCAACTGCGATAGGTGTGCAGGCGTTTCGGCGGCATTTCCGCGGGACCCTTGTTGTCCCAGTGCTTGAGCAGGCCGGCGAAGAGCACGGGGACGAACTCGATGTCGAGGGCCGGGTGCAGTTCGCCGAAACGATTGAGATGGAGATAGGCGTAGGGCGAGACGATGTCGAAATACCAGCGGGCGGGAATGCGTTCGGTCATGCGCTGCCTCCTGTGTCGGCACACCCCGGGCGGCAGGGGCGGGGGGGAGATGCGTCGGCCGCGATTCTACTGCTGCGCCTGCTCCTGTTCGGTGGTGATCGAAGGCGCGCCTTCCATCCGGGCTTCCGGCGCGCGGCGCAACGGCTTGGCCTACTTTCTTTCGATCAGCTCGACCTTGTAACCGTCGGGGTCCTCGACGAAGGCGATCACGCTGCTGCCGCCCTTCATCGGGCCCGCCTCGCGCGTGACCTTGCCGCCGCGCGACTTGATTTCGGCGCAGGCGGCATGGGCGTCATCCACCGCCAGCGCGATGTGGCCGTAGCCGGTGCCGATCTCGTAGCGCTCGACGCCCCAGTTGTGGGTCAGTTCGATCACGGCGCCGTCCTTTTCGTCCTCGTAGCCGACGAAGGCGAGCGTGAACTTTCCCTCCGGGTAGTCGTTGCGCCGCAGCAGGCGCATGCCCAGCACTTCGGTGTAGAAGGCCAGCGACTTGTCGAGGTCGCCGACGCGGAGCATGGTGTGCAGGATTCGCATGGTCATGTCTCCGCAGGGCCGCCCCAAGGTGACATGCGCCCCCCATGGGGGGGCAGCGAACGATAGTGAGCGTGGGGGGCCATAGTGTTCCCTCAAAGAATGGGTAGTGAGGTGGCGCGCTGCTTGAGTTCGCTGCGCGCGGCCTGCCAGTCCGGGTAGACCGAGCCGACCACGTTCCAGAAGCGCTTGCTGTGATTCAGTTCGATCAGGTGGGCCGCTTCGTGGGCCACCACGTAGTCGCCCAGGTGCGGCGGCAGGTGGATCAGGCGCCAGTTGATGCGGATGCCGCTTTCCTCGCTGCAACTGCCCCAGCGCGTGTGCGCCGACGACAGGCTCGAGCTTTGGCGGCGCGACCTCGAGCCGCGTCGCGAAATGGTCGAGGCGCTCGCCGAAATGCGTCAGCGCCCGCTTTTGCAGGGCGCGTTTTGCCAGTTGGCCGAGGTCGGCTTCCGGGCGCGCCTCGAGGACCAGGGTATCGGCGATCCAGCGCACGCGGTTGGCGCCGGGCAGGACACGCACTTCGGCCTCCCCGCCGAGCAGCGGCAGGCGCGTCGCCGTCCTTGATCGTGATGTGGCGCGGCCGGCTGGCATGCGCGAGTTCGTCGAGCTTCTTCAGCACCCAGTCGCCATGTCCCTGCACGAAAGTCTCGATCTCGCCCAGGCTGATGCGGCGCGGTGCGCTGATGCGCAGGCCGCGTTCATCGATGGTCATCGACAACTGCCTGGCGCCGGTCTTCAAGCGGTAGTCGATGATGCGCCCGCCGACCAGCAGGTGGCGGGCCTTCGGCTCGGCGGGTGGGGAAGGGCAGCCGGAACAGCTTGAGCTGCTCGAGGAACATCAGTCGCCGGGTCGCCAGCGGCGTGCCGAAGAGATCGAAGCCCGGTCCTCGGCGGCAGCGCGGCGATGGCGCGGGCGATGGCCTGCTCGATGGCGGCCACGGGTTGTTCGATCAGGCGCCAGTTGCAGCGCAGCGTATCGCTGCCCTGTACTTCGACCCAGTTGCCGCGTGCGGCGAAAGACAGCGCCAGGCGCGGCGCGCGCCGTCCCGCCAGCGCCAGCGCGGTGCGTCCTTCCAGGAACTTTTGCTCGATGACCTGAAGCAGCACCCGCTTGGCTTCCTCTCGCAGCCAGGCCTCGGCGCGGTCCTGGATCTGGCGCGGCGTAGCCTGCGGCGGCAGCGGCAGGGCTAGCGTGTCGCCTTCGCGCAGCGCCTCCCGGTGCCGGGTACCGAGCACCAGGCGCAGGCTGCCGCCGAGATAGGCCAGCGTCGCGCCGTCGTGCCAGCGGCTGGCCGGATCGGGCTCGCTGCCCTCCAGCCTGAGTGCGATTTGAGGATTGCGACGCCCGGGACTCATCCTGTCGTCGCTCCGTAAAGGTGGGGACTGATGTTGCGCATCTCGGCCTCGATCCAGTGTTCGGCGCGCTCCAGGACGTCGTTGGCCGTGAGCCCGGCGGGGTCGATCGCCGGGCCGATGCTGACGGTGACGGTGCCGCACTTCTTGAACAGCGCATTGCGGCCCCAGAATTCGCCCGAGTTGAGCGCCACGGGAACCACCGGCGTGCCGGTCTCGACCGCGAGCAGGGCGCCGCCGCCCTTGTAGCGGTTCTTCGATCCGGGCCGGGAGCGCGTGCCCTCGGGAAAGATGATCACGGTGTAGCCGTTGGCGAGGCGATCGCGGCCCTGTTCGACGAGCCGCTTCAGCGTGGACTTGCTGACGCTGCGATCGGTCTCGATCATCGGGATGGCGGCCAGCGCCCAGCCGAAAAAGGGCAGGTACTTGATCTCCTTCTTCCAGACGAACACGGTGTCTTTGAACACTTCCTGCAGCATGAAGGTCTCCCACGCCGACTGGTGTTTGCACAGGACGACGACGGGGCGCGTCGGCAGGTTTTCCGCACCGGCCAGCCGGTAGGGAATGCCGAGCAGGTGCTTGACCAGCCAGATGACGAAATTCACCCAGGGCACCACCGAGCGGCGGCGCATGTGGTGCGGCAGCGGCCGGCAGAGGATCACGCCCAGCGTGTAGGGCGGCGTCACCACGACAAGGATCAGCAGGAACAGCAGGGAGCGGAGAACAGCCATGCGCCGGAAACTCAGAGCTTGTGAAGAAATCGTAGCGAGCGGACCGCAGCGGGGTGCGGCCGGAGCGCAGCTACCGGAATGTACGTTGTTGTACATGAGGATAGCGAGCACCGCCCAAACCCCGATCCGGTACGCGCAGTAGATTTATTCATAAGCTCTCAGCGGGCGATGTGCGCGGCGGCGGCGGCGAGATCGGGAAACACCAGGGTGTCCGGCGGCAATGCGGGGTCGTCGACGGTCTTGCGGCCCTTGCCGGTCAGCACCAGCATCGGCTGCGCGCCGGCCGCGGCGGCGGCCTGCAGGTCGCGCAGGGAATCGCCGATGGCCGGCACTCCGGCGAGATCGGCATTGAAGCGGGCGGCGATCTCCTTCAGCATGCCCGGCTTGGGCTTGCGGCAGTCGCACTGGTCGTCGTTGGTGTGCGGGCAGAAGAAGACGGCGTCGATGCGTCCGCCCACCAGCGCCAGCGCCTTGTTCATCTTGTCGTGGATGGCGAGCAGCGTATCGGTTTCGAACAGGCCGCGGCCGATGCCCGACTGGTTGGTCGCCACCACCACGCGATAGCCGGCCTGGTTGAGCCGCGCGACGGCGGCCAGGCTGCCGGGGATCGGCTTCCACTCCTCCGGCGACTTGACGTACTGGTCGGAGTCGTAGTTGATCACGCCGTCGCGATCGAGGATGACGAGTTTCATGACTATTGTGAATGACTAGTTCGGAGCGATTGGTGACAGACGAGCGAAGCGAGCTGACTAGGAGCCTCCCCGTGAGGGGAGGATGGGAGGGGCGGGCGTTTAATGGCTTTTAGCGCTTTCATTGTCGCCGTGGCACCGGCGCCGACTTTGCCGAACATCGCCGCAAAAGCCCTGTTGATCGCCATCGTTCAGGCCGACAGGCGCGACAGGTCGGCGACGCGGTTCATCGCCTGGTGCAGCGTGGCGAGCAGGCCGAGGCGGTTGGCGCGAAGCCGGGCGTCCTCGGCGTTCACCATCACGGCGTCGAAGAAGGCGTCGACCGGCACCCGCAGGGCAGCCAGCGCCTGCAGCGAGGCGGTGTAGTCGCCGCGTTCGAAGGCGGCGTCGGCCTGCGCCTTCACCGTGTCGAGCGCCTTGTGCAGCGCGACTTCGGCAGCCTCCGTGAGCAGTGCGGCATCGATCGTGGCGGACACCGTGCCTTCGACTTTCTTGAGGATGTTGCCGACGCGCTTGTTGGCGGCGGCGAGGCTGGCGGCCTCGGGCAGCTCGGCAAAGGCGCGCACCGCGGCCAGGCGCTTGGGGATGTCGCCGAGACGTTGCGGGCGCAGGCCCACCACGGCCTCGACTTCCAGCGCCGAGTAGCCCTGCTCGCGCAGGCTGCCGGCGAGGCGCTCGTAGATGAATTCGGACAGTTGTTCCGCGACCTTCGGATCGGTGAGTCTGGCGGCGCCGAAGAGCGAAGCCAGGTCCAGCGGCAAGTCGCGCTCGATCAGCATGCGCAGCATGCCCAGGGCATGGCGGCGCAGCGCGAACGGGTCCTTGTCGCCGGTGGGCAGCTGGCCGATGCCGAACATGTCGGCCAGGCGTCTGCAGCTTGTCGGCCAGCGCGACGCAGAGGCCGACATCACCGCGCGGCAGCTCGTCGCCGGCGAAGCGCGGCTTGTAGTGGTCCTCGATGGCGTCGGCGACCGCGGCCGGCTCGCCGTCGTGCAGCGCGTAGTAGCGGCCCATGATGCCCTGCAGTTCGGGGAACTCGCCGACCATGTCGGTCAGCAGGTCGGCCTTGGCCAGCAGCGGCGGCGCGGTCGGCCTGGGTGCGCCAGCGCCTCGCCGCCGAGCTGCTGGCCGATGGCGCTGGCCAGCGCGGCGACGCGCTCGACGCGCTCGCCCTGGGTGCCGAGCTTGTTGTGATAGACCACCTTGGCCAGGCCGGGGATGCGGTCCATCAGCGACTTCTTGCGGTCCTGGTCGAAGAAGAACTTGGCGTCGGCCAGGCGCGGGCGCACCACGCGCTCGTTGCCGCCGATCACCGCCGAGGGGTCGGCCGGACGGATGTTGCTGACGACGAGGAACTTGTTGGTCAGCCTGCCGTCCTTGAGCAGCGGGAAATACTTCTGGTTCGCCTTCATGGTCAGGATCAGGCATTCCTGCGGCACGTCGAGGAATTCCTGCTCGAACTGGCAGTTCAGCACGTTCGGCCGCTCGACCAGCGCGGTCACCTCGTCGAGCAGCGCGTCGTCGTCGATCGGCTGCAGGCCTTCCTTCGCGGCGGCGGCCTTGCAGCTGCTGTTCGATCTCGGCGCGGCGTGCGGCGAAGCCGGCGATCACCGCACCTTCGCTTTCCAGTTGCTGCGCGTAGGAGTCGGCATCCCTGATGGCGACGATCGGCTTGGTCGCCTCGAAGCGATGGCCCTGCGTCTCGCGGCCGGCCTGGAGGCCGAGCACGGAGATCGGCACCACATCGGCGCCATGCAGCGCGACCAGCCTGTGCGCCGGACGCACGAAATTCACGCTGCTCCAGCCGTCGGCCAGCTGGTAGGTCATCACCTTGGGGATCGGCAGCGCGGCCAGCGCGGCTTCCAGCGCCGCCTGCAGGCCTTCGGCCAGCGTGGCGCCGGCTACCATGCTGTCGAGGAACAGGGCTTCGGCCTTGCCGTCGGGCTGGCGCTTGAGCGTCGGCACTACCGAGGCGTCCACTCCCAGCGCGGCAAGCTTCTTCAGCAGGGCGGGCGTCGGCTGGCCGGCGGCGTCGAGCGCCACGGCGACCGGCATGAGCTTCTGCTGAACCTGTTTGTCGGCGGCTTTCGCGGCGACGGCGGTGAGGTGCACGGCGAGCCGGCGCGGCGAGGCGAATGACGTGACGACAGCGCCGTCGCCGGCGAGGCCGTGCGGCCTTGAGGCTGGCTGCGAGCGTTGCGGCGAAGGCTTCGCCGAGTTTCTTCAGCGCCTTGGGCGGCAGTTCCTCGACGAAGAGTTCGATCAGCAGATTCTTCGTGCTCATCATGCGGCCTTCTTGGCTGCTTGTTCGTTCAGTTTCGCCATGACTTCATCGGCCCAGGCCTTCGGCGCCATCGGGAAGCCCAGCCGCGCGCGGCTGTCGAGGTAGCTCTGCGCCACGCTGCGCGCCAGGTTGCGGATGCGGCCGATGTAGGCGGCGCGCTCGGTGACCGAGATGGCGCCGCGCGCATCGAGCAGGTTGAAGGTGTGCGCCGCCTTGAGCACCTGCTCGTAGGCCGGCAGCGCCAGCTGCTGTTCCATCAGGTGCTTGGCGTTGCCCTCGTGGGCGCCGAAGGCGGTGAGCAGGAAATCGACGTTGCTGTGCTCGAAGTTGTAGGCGCTTTGCTCGACCTCGTTCTGGTGGAAGACGTCGCCGTATTTCAGGCCCGGCGCATAGACCAGGTCGAAGACGTTCTCGACGCCCTGCAGGTACATCGCCAGGCGCTCCAGGCCGTAGGTGATCTCGCCGGTGATCGGCTTGCAGTCGATGCCGCCGACCTGCTGGAAGTAGGTGAACTGGGTGACTTCCATGCCGTTGAGCCAGACTTCCCAGCCCAGGCCCCAGGCGCCCAGCGTCGGGTTTTCCCAGTCGTCCTCGACGAAGCGCACGTCGTTCTGCTTGAGGTCGAAGCCGAGCGCCTCGAGCGAGCCGAGGTAGAGCTCGAGGATGTTCGCCGGCGCGGGCTTGAGCACCACCTGGTACTGGTAGTAGTGCTGCATGCGGTTGGGGTTCTCGCCGTAGCGGCCGTCCTTGGGGCGGCGCGAGGGCTGCACGTAGCCGGCCTTCCACGGCTCGGGGCCGAGGGCGCGCAGGAAGGTGGCGGTATGGCTGGTGCCGGCGCCGACTTCCATGTCGTAGGGCTGCAGCAGCGCGCAGCCCTGCTTGTTCCAGAAGTCCTGCAGGCGCAGGATGATCTGCTGAAAGGTCGGTTTCTGCTCCATCGGGAAACCCCGTTTGTTCTCAAGAGCGGCGATTTTACAGGGTTTCCGTACCGTATCCGGGTGGCTGCCGGCGTGCGTGCATGGAATCCGCGGCGAAGATTGGCACCTCTTCCGGTATCATTCCCTCCAGTTCAACGATAAGCCAAAGGAGCAGTACCGTGGATCATGAAGTCAGCGTGGTATTGAAGAACGGCGAGCGGTTTGATTTCCCCCTGGGGGCGGATGAACTGGCCGCTTTCGAGCCGACAGCGGCACGCCACTGGATTGCCGAGGCCTTCCACGCGGCGGGGCTGGAAACTCCGAACCCCGTGGGCAAGCTGCTGCTGGTCGACCAGATCCTGCTGCTGGCCCTGAACTTCAAGCCTGCCGATTACCACCCGGCCACGGCGGATGTCCGCCGCTTCCTGTGCGCGGCGCTGCAGGCCATGGGCCGGCCGACGCTGACCATCGACCTGGCGGCCTACAAGCTTTAATAATTCACTGAGTACGTCCGTCACACCGGCGAAGGCCGGTGTCCAGGCGCAGGAAAAGCTGGATTCCGGCTTTCGCCGGAATGACGAAATCGGAGTCGCTCGGCACGCCCTCAGATTTTCCTGCCTTGCAGCGCTGCAAGGCAGGCGCCGATAGCGATCAGCAGCGCCAGCAGGTTGCCCCAGCGGGCATAGGGCGTCAGGCCTGTGCGGCCTTGAGCCTGCACCACCAGCGCGTCGGTGACGAAGGGCGGCAGCGCCGCCGCGACGGTGCCGTTCGCCGCCACCATGGCGGTCATCCCGGTATTGGTCGCGCGCAGCATGACGCGGCCGGTTTCGATGGCGCGCAACTGGGCGATCTGCAGATGCTGCGGCTGCGCCAGCGAATCGCCGAACCAGGCCGTATTGGACAGATTCACCAGCAAGGTCGCGGCCGGCAGGGCGCCGAGCAACTCCTCGCCGAACAGGTCCTCGTAGCAGATGTTCGGCGCGATGCGCTGGCCGGCGATTTCCAGCGGCGTCCTGGCGCGGCGGGCCGGCGGTGAAATTCGACATCGGGATGCGGGCGAAGTTGAAGAACCAGGCAAAGCCCGGCGGCGGATATTCGCCGAAGGGCACCAGGTGGCGCTTGGCATAGGCGCTGGCGGCGAGTTGCGGGGTCAGCGCGACGACGCCATTGGTGTAGCCGCCGTCGGTGGTGCCGATGGCGACGCCGATCAGGGCGTCGCCGTGGCCGGTCAGGCCGCGCAGTACCTCGCGCGGAACCTCGTTGAAATAAAGCGGAATCGCCGTCTCCGGCAGGACGGTGAGCGTCGCCGGGTGGAGGCGGGCCAGCTTCAGGTAGGTTTCGACCGACAGCGGCAGGCGCTTCGGATCCCACTTCAGGCTTTGCGGCACGTTGCCCTGCAGCAGGCTGACGGTGACCGGGGCGCCGATCGCCTGCGTCCAGTCCATCATCCGCAGCAAGCCGCCGAGGCCGAGCAGCAGGAGTATCGAAATCCAGGCCCGCGGCTTGCGCCAGCCGGTGCTGCGCATTTGCCCGAGCAATCCGCCGATCAGGGCGACGCTGAAGCCGACGCCATACACGCCGAGCACCGAGGCCCAGCCGGCCAGCGGGCTGGGCGGACTTTGCGAATAGCCGACGGCCAGCCAGGGGAAGCCGGTGAACAGCGTGCCGCGCAGCCATTCGGCGAGGGTCCACAGGCCGGCGAAGAGCCAGACGTCGCGCGCCGTGTTTCTGCGCCAGCGCAGGAACAGGCCGCCGGCCAGCGCGGGAAACAGGGCGAGGTAGAGGCAGAACAGCAGCGTCGCAGCAGCAGCAGCCGGCGGCGCCATGCCGCCGAACTGCGAGAGGCTGACATAGACCCAGGACACGCCGAACAGGAAGCAGCCGGCGCCCCAGGCCAGGCCCAGCAGCATGGCTTCGCGTGCGGTCGCGGCGCGGCGCCAGAGCAGGAACAGGCCGCCCAGCGCAAAAGTCGGCGCCGGCCATACGGGGAAATATGCGGCGAACCAGGCGTCGAAGGGCGCGAAACCGAGAACGCAGAAGGCGCCCAGCGCGAACGCAGCGGCTGCGGCGCGCAGGGAGGCTGCCGGCCGCCGCTGCGTCCCCGGTTCCGTCATTGCCCGGCGGCGGGAGGCGTTGACAGCGGCAGGTCCTTTTGCCGATCGACCAGCAGCGTATGCACGCGGCGGCTGTCGGCGCGCAGGACCTGGATGCGCAGGCCGTCGATGCTGACGACCTCGTTGCGCTTGGGCAGGCGGCCGAGGTGGTGGATCACCAGGCCGCCGACGGTGTCGAAATCCTCGTCGGAGAATTCCGTGGCGAACGCCGCGTTGAAGTCGGCGATCTCGGTCAGCGCCTTGACGCGGTAGCGGCCGGTGTTGTCGAGCACGATGTTGTCCGCGGCTTCGTCGAAGTCGTATTCGTCCTCGATGTCGCCGACGATCTGCTCCAGCACGTCCTCGATGGTGACCAGGCCGGCGACGCCGCCGTATTCGTCGACGACGATGGCCATGTGGTTGCGCGAGGCGCGGAATTCGCGCAGCAGCACGTTCAGGCGCTTCGACTCGGGGATGAATATCGCCGGGCGCAGGGTGTCGCGCAGGTCGAATTCCTTGCCGGCGAAATAGCGCAGCAGGTCCTTGGCCAGCAGGATGCCGATCACGTCGTCCTTGCTCTCGCCGATGACCGGGAAGCGCGAATGGGCGGTGTCCAGCACGATCTCGACGATCTGTTCCGGCGAGTCGTTGATGTCGATCACGTCCATCTGCGCGCGCGGCACCATGATGTCGCGCACCTGCATGTCGGAGACCGACAGCGCGCCCTCGATGATGGACAGCGCATCGGCGTCCAGCAGGTGGCGCTCGAAGGCGCCGTGCAGCAGTTCGAGCAGTTGCTCGCGGTCTTCGGGTTCGCGCAGCAGCAGCGCGGTAAGACGTTCGAGCAGGCCGGGTTTACTCGGGATGGGTCCATGGTTCAGCGCGTAAGGATCGGGATAGCCGAGAGCAGCCAGGATTTCGCGCTCCAGTGCTTCCATGCGCTCGGCATCATCGTGGCCGGTCTCGTGGTCATAGCCCTGCAAATGCAGCATACCATGCACGATCAGGTGGGCGAAGTGGGCCTCCAGCGGACTTGCCCTGCTCCTGTGCCTCGCGTTCTGCCACCGGCAGGCAAAGCACCAGATCGCCGAAGAGAATCGGGCCCGATTCGTAGGGGAAGGACAGCACATTGGTCGCGTAATCCTTGCCGCGGTAATCGCGATTGAGCCTCTGTCCCTCTTCCGCGCCGACGAAGCGCACCGTGATTTCGGCCGGCCCGGTGCAGGCGGCGCGCACCCAGCGGCGCACCTGCGGCCGCGTCGGCGCCCCCTCCCTGCCACCCGGATACTGCACCGACAGGCGCAGTTCAGGCAGGCGGGGTCTGGCGGACGCTGCCGTGCTTCTCATAGGCATCGACGATGCGTGCCACCAGCGGATGGCGCACCACGTCGGAGGCGTCGAAGTCGGTGAAGGCGAGGCCGCGCACATCGGCCAGGATGCGGCGCGCTTCGATCAGGCCGGACTTCTGCCCGCGCGGCAGGTCGATCTGCGTCACGTCGCCGGTGACCACGGCCCTGGCGCCGATGCCGATGCGCGTCAGGAACATTTTCATCTGCTCCGGCGTGGTGTTCTGCGCCTCGTCGAGGATGATGAAGGCGTGGTTCAGCGTGCGGCCGCGCATGTAGGCCAGCGGCGCGATTTCGATGCTCTGCTTCTCGAACAGCCTCGACACCTTGTCGAAGCCCATCAGGTCGTAGAGCGCATCGTAGAGCGGGCGCAGGTAGGGGTCGATCTTCTGCGCCAGGTCGCCGGGCAGGAAGCCGAGCCGCTCGCCGGCTTCGACCGCCGGCCGGGTCAGCACGATGCGGCTGACCTGGTCGCGCTCGAAGGCGTCGACCGCGCAGGCGACCGCGAGATAAGTCTTGCCGGTGCCGGCCGGCCCGATGCCGAAGGTGATGTCGTGTTCCTGGATCTTGCGCAGATACGCCGCCTGGTTCGGCGTGCGGCCGTGCAGGTCGCTCTTGCGCGTCATCAGGCCGGCGCCGGGCAGGGCCGGGGCGCGCGCATTGCGGTTGCGCGTGATCTCGACCAGACCGAGTTGGATTTCGTCGATCGACAGCGGTTCGCCTGCCTGTTCGTAGAAATGCTCCAGGGCCTGGCAGCCAGGCGCGACTGTGCCGGATCGCCGCTGATGCGGAAATGCTCGCCGCGACGGGCGATGGTGACATCGAAGGCGGCCTCGATCTGGCGCAGGTTCTCGTCCAGCGCGCCGCAGAGGTTCTGCAGCCGCGCGTTGTCGAGCGGTTGCAATGCAAGATTCAGGGCGCGCGTGGCGGTCATGCGTTCGCCCCTTGCCGGGTGACGACTTCGCCGCGCAGGCTGTGAGGCAGTGCGGCGGTGATGGTGACATCGACGAAATGGCCGACCAGGCGTTCGCTGCCGGCGAAGTTGACCACGCGGTTGTTGTCGGTGCGCCCGGCCAGTTCGCTGGCATCCTTTTTCGCGTGCCCTTCGACCAGGACGCGCTGCGTCGTGCCGACCATGGCCTGGCTGATTTTCAGCGCCTGTGCTTCGATGGTCTTCTGCAGGCGCATCAGCCGCTTGATCTTGAGTTCCGCCGGCGTGTCGTCGGCCATGTCGGCCGCGGGGGTGCCGGGGCGCGGGCTGTACATGAAGGAGAAGCTGTTGTCGAAATTCAGTTCCTCGACCAGGTTCATGGTCTTTTCGAAATCCCCTTCGGTCTCGCCGGGGAAGCCGATGATGAAGTCGGACGACAGCGAAAGATCGGGCCGTGCCGCCTTGAGTTTTTTCACCAGCGACTTGAATTCGAGCACCGAATAGCCGCGCTTCATCGCCGCCAGGATGCGGTCGGAACCCGATTGCACCGGCAGGTGCAGGTGCGAGACCAGCTTCGGCGTGCTGCGATAGGTGTCGATCAGCCGTTGCGTCATCTCGCGCGGATGCGAGGTGGTGTAGCGGATGCGCTCGATGCCTTCCATGTCGGCCAGGGTTTCGATCAGGAAGGCCAGGTCGGCGGTGTCGTCGTCTTCCATGCGCTCCACGGTAGGCGTTCACGTTCTGGCCGAGCAGGGTGACTTCGCGCACGCCGCGCGCGACCAGTCCGGTGATTTCCGCCACCACGTCCGCCAGCGGGCGCGAGACTTCCTCGCCGCGCGTATAGGGCACGACGCAGAAGCGTGCAGTACTTGGAGCAGCCTTCCATGATCGAAACGAAGGCCGACGCGCTCCGGGCACGCTGGCCGGCGGCAGGGCGTCGAACTTCTCGATTTCCGGGAAGGAGATATCGACCTGCGCCTTGCCGCTCTCGCGCCGTGCAGCGATCATCTGCGGCAGGCGGTGCAGGGTCTGCGGGCCGAAGACGAGATCGACATAAGGGGCGCGGGCGACGATGGCCGCACCTTCCTGGCTGGCGACGCAGCCGCCGACGCCGATCACCAGCTTCGGATTGAGCTGCTTCAGGTGCCGGACCCGGCCGAGATCGTGGAACACCTTCTCCTGCGCCTTTTCGCGCACCGAGCAGGTGTTGAACAGGATGATGTCGGCTTCCTCGGGGTTCTCCGTCTTGACCACGTCACCGCTGCCGGCCAGCACGTCGACCATCTTGTCGGAGTCGTATTCGTTCATCTGGCAACCGAAGGTGCGGATGAACACTTTCTTTGACATCGTCGATTGCGGGAAGAAATGGGGGGAGGCGCGATTATAGAGCAGCCGCGGCGGTCGCCTGTTTGCTACCATCGCCGCCATGTCACCCGCAGTCGTGCTTCTTTCCGGCGGCCTCGATTCCGCCACGGTCCTCGCCCTGGCGCGCGGGCAGGGCTTTGCCTGCCACTGCCTGTCGCTCGATTACGGCCAGCGCCATGGCGCCGAACTGCAGGCGGCGGCGCGCGTGGCGGCTGCGCTGGGGGCGGCGGCGCATCGCGTGCTGAAGCTCGATCTCGGCCAGCTGGGCGGCTCGGCGCTGACCGACAGGTCGATCGCCGTGCCGACCTCGGGCGTAATGCCGGGCATCCCGGTCACCTACGTGCCGGCGCGCAACACCATCATGCTGTCCCTGGCGCTGGCCTGGGCCGAAGTGCTCGGCGCGCAGGACATTTTCGTCGGCGTCAACGCCGTGGACTACTCCGGCTATCCGGATTGCCGGCCGGAGTTCATCCGCGCCTTCGAGGCGCTGGCCAACCTGGCGACCAAGGCGGCGGTCGAAGGCCGGCCGCTCAGGGTGCACGCGCCGCTGATCGAGATGAGCAAGGCGCAGATCGTCGAGCTGGGAGGCCGCCTGGGCGTCGATTACGGGCTCACGGTGTCCTGCTACCAGGCCGAGGCCGACGGACGCGCCTGCGGGCTTTGCGATTCCTGCCGGCTGCGCCGCGAAGGCTTCGCTGCCGCCGGGCTACCTGACCCGACCCGCTACGCCGGAGGCAATTGATTGCCATTATTTGGGGCCAAACAACACTGATTCCATGCGCTGGGCGCTAATTTAAAATGGACGGCTTGACAGGAATTCAGCCGCAAATCAGGGCTTGGGGGATATTCATGGAATTCACTATTCATCTGCAGATTCTGGCCATCGTGCTTGTCACCGGCATGGTCATGGGCGCGGTGGCCAACAAGACCAATTTCTGCACCATGGGCGCGGTCTCCGACTGGGTGAACATGGGCGACACCGGCCGCCTGCGCGCCTGGCTGCTGGCCATTGCCGTGGCCATCCTCGGGGTCGTGGTGCTCGAAGCCTCGGGCAAGGTGGTGATCGGCACCGGCACTTTCCCGCCCTACCGGACACCCAACCTGGCCTGGCTGCGCTACGTGCTGGGCGGGCTCATGTTCGGCATCGGCATGACCCTGGCTTCCGGCTGCGGCAACAAGACCCTGGTGCGCATCGGCGGCGGCAACCTGAAATCCATCGTGGTCCTGGTGATCGCCTCGGCCTGCGCCTACGCGATGCTGTGGACCAACTTCTACGACACGGTGTTCGGCAGCATGATGTCGGCCACCACGATCAACCTGGCGGCGGCGGGCAAGGCCAGCCAGGCCCTGGGCGACCTGACCGGGATCGGCAATACGGCTTTCGGCGCGGTGCTGGCCCTGGCGTTGATGGGCTTCGCCTTCTCTTCGCGCGATTTTCGCGGCAGTTCCGACCACATCCTGGGTGGCGTCGTGATCGGCCTGGCCGTCATCGTCGGCTGGTATGTCACCGGCGGCTCGATGGGCGCGGCCTGGAAGGAGTTTGCCGACTTTGCCGAGGTCAAGCCCTTGCGCGTCGAGACCCAGTCCTTCACCTTCATGAGCCCGATGGGCGACCTGGCCCGCTATGTGATGAACCCGGCGGATACCTCCCTGATCAACTTCGGCATCGTCGCGCTGGCCGGGGTGATCCTCGGTTCCCTGCTCTACGCGCTGATCTCGCGTAATTTCCGCATCGAGTGGTTCGTCAATGCCGGCGACTTCCTCAATCACGCCATCGGCGCCGTGCTGATGGGCATCGGCGGCGTCCTCTCGATGGGTTGCACCATCGGCCAGGGCATCACCGGCGTCTCGACGCTGGCCCTGGGGTCGGTGCTGACGCTGGTTTCCATCGTGGCGGGCGCCGCGGCGATGATGAAGTACCAGTACTGGCGCATGATGCAGGAAGCCTGAGCGCTCCGACACACGATAAATCCCGATTGACAGGCTCTTCGCCGATTGGTTAGAATGCTCGGCTTTCCGGGAAGCGCATGGGCGGATTTCATCCCTTGCCGCGCCGTCCGGGTTATCGAAGCACGCAAGGAACACCAGAATGAAAACATTTTCCGCCAAGCCGCATGAGGTCCAGCACGACTGGGTTGTCGTCGATGCGACCGACAAGGTGCTCGGCCGCCTGGCTGCCGCGATCGCGCACCGCCTGCGCGGCAAGCACAAGGCCATCTACACGCCGCACGTCGATACCGGCGATTTCATCGTCGTGGTCAACGTCGACAAGCTGCGCGTCACCGGCAACAAGGGCGAAGACAAGAAATACTATCGCCACACCGGCTATCCTGGCGGCATCAACGAAACCAACTTCAACAAGCTGCAGCAGCGCTTCCCGGGCCGCATCCTGGAAAAGGCCGTCAAGGGCATGCTGCCCAAGGGCCCGCTGGGCTATGCGATGCTGAAGAAGATGAAGTGCTACGCCGGTGCTGCCCACCCGCACACCGCCCAGCAGCCGAAGTCACTCGACATCTGAGCGCTGGAAATCCAAGGAGTTTTTTGATGGCAGTCACCCAATATTACGGAACCGGTCGCCGCAAGTCGGCCATTGCCCGCGTGTTCCTGCGCAGCGGCAGCGGCAAGTTCGTGGTCAACGACAAGCCGGTCGACGAGTTTTTCTCGCGCGAGACCGGCCGCATGGTCGTGCGTCAGCCGCTGGTACTGACCCAGCACACCGGCACCTTTGATATTCTGGTGAATGTCGAAGGCGGCGGCGAATCCGGCCAGGCCGGTGCCGTGCGGCACGGCATCACCCGCGCCCTGATCGAATACGATGCGACCCTGAAACCCGCCCTGTCGAGCGCCGGTTTCGTCACCCGCGATGCGCGCGAGGTCGAGCGCAAGAAGGTCGGCTTCCGCAAGGCGCGCCGGCGCAAGCAGTTCTCGAAGCGCTAAGCTGCAGCGGCTGTATCGCTGCCAAGCAAAAGCCGCCTTCGGGCGGCTTTTGCGTCTTATGTCCGCGCCTGATGCGCGGACGGTATCCCTTGTGGGATTACGGGTTACCATAAGCTTGCAAGGAACTAGTCCGTCACACCGGCGAAGGCCGGTGTCCAGGTGTCTGGAAGCACTGGATTCCGGCGTTTGCCGGAATGACGGGTTTTGGCCGGTTCAGCATTTTTTTAACTCTTCGCAGCATGGAGTTCGGCATGATCAAGGCAGGTATCGTCGGCGGCACGGGCTACACCGGAGTGGAACTGCTGCGCCTTCTGGCAGGGCATTCCGCGGTTGAACTGACGGCCATCACCTCGCGCGGCGATGCCGGCAAGGCGGTCGCCGACATGTTCCCCAGCCTGCGCGGTTTCGTCGGCCTGAACTTCAGCGACCCCAAGGATGCGCCGCTGGACAAGTGCGACGTGGTGTTCTTCGCCACCCCCAACGGCATCGCCATGCAGCAGGCGGCAAGCCTGCTCGACGCCGGCGTCAAGGTCATCGACCTGGCGGCCGATTTCCGCATCAGGGACGTGGCGCTGTGGGAACAGTGGTACGGCATGAGCCATGCCAGCCCGGGGCTGGTCGCCGAGGCGGTGTATGGCCTGCCCGAGGTGAATCGCGAGCAGATCCGCAACGCCCGCCTGGTGGCGAATCCCGGCTGCTATCCGACGGCGACGCAACTGGGTTTCCTGCCGCTGGTCGAAGCCGGCTGCATCGACCTCGAGCACCTGATCGCGGATGCCAAGTCCGGCGTGTCCGGCGCCGGCCGCAAGGCCGAGATCGGCATCCTGTTTTCCGAGGCATCGGACAATTTCAAGGCCTACGGGGTGCCGGGCCATCGCCACCTGCCGGAAATCCGGCAGGGCCTGGCGCGCGCGGCAGGAAAGGACGTCGGCCTGACCTTCGTCCCGCACCTGACGCCGATGATTCGCGGCATCCATTCAACGCTCTACGCCCGCATCACGCGCGAAGAGGATTTCCAGGCCCTGTTCGAGCAGCGCTACGCCAAGGAGCCCTTCGTGGATGTGCTGCCGCCGCAATCGCATCCGGAAACGCGTTCGGTGCGCGCCGCGAATACTTGCCGGATAGCCGTGCATCGGCCGCAGGGCGGCGACACGCTGGTCGTGCTTTCGGTCATCGACAACCTGGTCAAGGGTGCGGCCGGGCAGGCGGTGCAGAACATGAACCTGATGTTTGGTCTCGACGAATGTTCGGGTCTTTCGCTAGTTCCCGTCTTGCCCTGACGCTGAGGCGGCTGCGCGGCCGCTTCGGCATCTCGGCGCCCCGCGTTGCCATCCGGACGCATCTGCCGTGGTACTGGCGGGCGCTGTCCGTCGTGGTGCTTTCCGCCGCGTCGCTGGCGCTGGCCGGCTGGATTTATGACGCCGGGCAGCGCTTTGCCGGCTTTCACCAGGGCGTGAGCGAGCATGAAATTGCCGACATGCGCGAGCGCATTGCCAGATTGGAGTCCGATCTGGAAGGCGCCCGCAAGGTGGCGAATTCCAGCGAAAGCCGCTTACGCATCGAGAGCACATCGCAGGAGCGGCTGACCGCCCAGATCAGGTTGCTGGAAGAGGAAAACATCCGACTCAAAGCGGATCTGGCGACATTCGAAAGTCTGGCCGGGAGCCAGGTCGGAAATGCCGGCCTGGCGATAAGCCGTCTGCAGATTCTCCCCGGCGGCGGCGGGCAATATCGCTATCGCCTTCTTCTGGCACAAACCGGCGATAAAAAAGACAAGGAATTCAATGGCATGGTCCAGCTGGTCGCCACCGTGCAACAAGGCAAGGAGACTGTTATGATGCAGTTCCCCGCCGCCGGGGATCCGGCCGCCAGCCAGTATCAGGTCAATTTTCGCTACTTCCGGCGTCTGGAAGGCACGTTCAAGGTGGCCGCAGAGGCCCGGGTTCTGCGTGTCGAAGCGCGCCTGATCCAGGATGGCGCGGTCAAGGCCAGCCAGAGCGTGGCTCTTTAAGGGCCGTGGCATAAAAGCAAATAGCAGTCAAGGAGGTTCCAATCATGTTCGGCAAGAAAACCAGCAAGCCCCAGGGGCGCATCGACAGCCTGATCGGCGCCGGCACGTCAGTGGCCGGCGACGTGACATTCTCCGGCGGCCTGCGCGTCGATGGTGAAATCAGGGGCAATGTGCGCGGCGCCGACGGCCAGCCGGCGACGCTGGTGATCAGCGAACATGCCCGGATCGAGGGCGAGATCGCGGTTTCCCACCTGGTCATCAACGGCACCGTGATCGGCGCGGTGCATTCGAGCGATTTCCTGGAACTTCAGACGCGCGCCCGGGTCACCGGGGATGTCGAGTACAGCACGATCGAAATGCACCTCGGGGCCGTGGTTCAGGGTCGCCTGGTGCATCAGGGTGCGGCGGCAAAGGCCGTGGAATTGAAGCTGGCAGCCAGTAATTGATCTTATTGCGCCATTGCAATCATAATTACTGGACTTATTTAGTACACCATTACAGAACCCCCTCAGGAGAACACCATGAACGCACCCACCGAAATGCCGGCACCCCTGAACTTCACCGATAACGCCGCGAGCAAGGTCAAGGAACTGATTGCCGAGGAAGGCAACCCCGAACTCAAGCTGCGCGTGTTCGTCACCGGTGGCGGTTGTTCCGGTTTCCAGTACGGCTTCACTTTCGATGAAGTGACCAACGAAGACGACACCGTGATGGAAAAGAACGGCGTCTCGCTGTTGATCGATCCGATGAGCTACCAGTACCTGGTCGGCGCCGAGATCGACTACTCGGAAGGCCTGGAGGGTTCGCAGTTCGTGATCAAGAACCCGAACGCGCAATCGACCTGCGGTTGCGGGTCGTCCTTCTCGGCCTGATCCGGCTGGCTTGAATGAACGAAGGGCGCGGGGCATCGAGCCCCGCGCCCTTTTTCGTTCCTGATTGGCAATGAACCTCGGCTAATCCGCAAAAATCTCATCTATGCGCCCCTTTGGTTCGTCATTCCGGCGCAAGCCGGAATCCAGGGGTTTTCAGCCGCCGGTTCTGGATTCCGGCTTGCGCCGGAATAGCCTGCCCCGGACTCGATCCGGGGACAAGCTGACATTCATTGCCAATCAGGTTTTCGTTCGCAGTTAGCGCGGATAGACGGCGCCGAGTATCCGCGGGCCGCGGGCGCCCGTTACCTCCGCAAGATTTCCCGGCTCGCCGCGCAAGCAGCGCCACGCCAGCCAGGCAAAGGCTACGGCCTCGACCCAGTCGGCCGGCTGGCCCAGAAAGTCGGTGGCGGCGACACGGCAATCCGGCAGCAGTTGTTGCAGGCGGGCCATCAACACCTGATTGCGCGCGCCGCCGCCGCAGACAAAAAGTTCCTGCGGGCTGCCGCACCAGCGACCGATGGCCTCCGATGCCGATACGGCGGTCAATTCGAGCAATGTCGCCTGAATATCCTGCGGCCGCTCGCTGCCCGCGAGCCGGGCTTCCAGCCAGTCGCTGTTGAACTCGTCGCGGCCGCAGCTTTTCGGCGGTCCGGCGGCAAAAAAGGCGTCGGCCAGCAGGCGCTGCAGCAGGTCCGGCAGCACCTGCCCCTGCGCCGCCCAGTGCCCGCCCTCATCGAAGCGCTGCCCCTGGTGGCGCTCGATCCAGGCATCCATCAGCAGATTGCCCGGACCGCAGTCGAAACCCCGCACCGGCTGGCCGCGGATTCGAGGTCGGTCAGGTTGGCGATGCCGCCGAGGTTGAGGATCACCCGATGCAACTGCGGATCGCCGAATACGGCGGCATGAAAGGCCGGCACCAGCGGCGCGCCCTGGCCGCCCGCGGCGATGTCGCGGCTGCGGAAATCGGCGACGACGGCAATTCCGGCGAGTTCGGCCAACAACGCCGGATTGTTCAGCTGAATGGAATAGCCGGCGGCCGGCCGATGGCGGATGGTCTGGCCGTGGCAGCCGATGGCCGCGACCTGCGCCGCATCGACGCCCGCGCCGGCGAGCACCTCGCGCACGGCCTGCGCGCAGCAGCGCGCCAGATCGTTGGCGAGCACTGCGGCCCGGTGAATTTCGTCGTGTCCTGCGGCCTGCAGTTGCAGGGCCTGGCGGCGAATGTCATCCGGATAGGGCTGCCAGAACGTGGCCAGCGTGCGCGGGGGATTTTCGGAAAAGTCGGCCAGCACCGCATCGACGCCGTCCAGGCTGGTCCCCGACATCAGCCCTATGACCAGCGGCCCCGCGGATTCCATTTCAATCGCCCTGGGCGAGGTTGAATCCGCGAATCAGGTCGAGGCGGGCGAGGTGGGCCCCGGTGTGCGAACGGAACAGCCCGAGTTGCTCGGGCGCCAGCGGCGGTGCGCTGGGCAGGGCCATCGCCAGCGGATTCTGATGCACGTCGGCGACGCGGAATTCGTAATGCAGATGGGGGCCGCTGGCCAGCCCGGTGGCGCCGACGAAGCCGATCACGTCGCCCTGGCCGACGCGGCTGCCGCGGCGCAGCCCCGGCGCGAAGCCCGAAAGGTGACCGTACAGCGTGGTGAAGCGATTCTGGTGGCGCAGGATCACGACCTTGCCGTAGCCGCCCTGCAGGCCGACAAACTCGACCGTGCCGTTGCCGGTGGCCTTGACCCGGGTGCCGGTCGGCGCGCCGTAATCGGTACCCCGGTGCGCCCGCCATTTCTGCAGCACGGGATGGAAGCGCGCCGTAGTGAAGCCGGAGGTGATGCGCGAGAATTCCAGCGGCGAGCGCAGGAAGGCCTTGCGGATGTTCTTGCCCTCGGCGGTGTAGTAGCCGCCGCTGCTCTGGCTGCCGGCCGGATCGGCGAACCAGGCGGCGCGGTAAGTCTTGCCGTCATTGACGAACTCGGCGGCGAGGATGCGCCCGCTGCGCACCGGGCGGCCGAGATGGTTGATGGATTCGTAGATGACGGCGAAGCGGTCGCCGCGGCGCAAATCGCGATGAAAATCGATGTCGCCGCCGAAAATGTCGGCCAGTTGCGTCGCCACGCTGTCCGGTATTCCGGCCGCGTCCGATGCGCCGAACAGCGAGTAGCGGATCTCGGCGGTCTGCATGACCACCTGGGTGTCCAGCGCCAGGGGCTGTTCCGTAGCCGAGAACGAGGCGCCATTGCCATCGGCCTTGCGTTCCACCACCAGGGCCTGGTCCTTGCCGCCGTTGAGCGGGAATATCAGGCTCTGCAATTCGCCCTGCGGCCCCGTGCGTGCCGTCAGGTTCTTGCCCGGGCTGAGTTGGCGGAACAGGGATTGCGTCGTGGCGTTGCCCTTGATGAAGCTGATCGCGGCCGGATCATCGACGCCGAGGCGCTGCAGCAAGCCCATCACCGTGTCGCCGCGCTGCACCCGCTCTTCATGCAGGAAGCTCTGCTCGCTGTCGGCCGCTGCGGCCAGCGCGGGCAGGGACAGGCTTTCGACCACCTGCTGCTGCGGGATGTTTGTCAGGCGGGCCTCGTTGACCGAGCCCAGTGCGGCGACCATGCCGAAGAGCGAAACGCCCACCACGCCAGCGCCGGCCCAGAAATGCCCGGGTCGATGGCTTCGGTGGTGAAGGACTTGCGCTAAAATCCCGCTCTTGTTTTTATGCAATTGGATGGGCCGGCCGGCAGAAGAGTCGGGCGAGTGTAGCAAAATCCCCCATCCGTGTACAACCGGGTTAGCGTGAAATCAAATCGTGATATCGAGCGCAGCGAGCCAATCAATAGCCTCCCCGCGAGGGGAAATGCGCGTTTGTTGCGATGGGAAATTTCGCATTGAATGACAATAGCGTGATCATCATTCGATATCGACTCCCAACTGGCGCTGATCAAGCGCGGCGCCGACGAACTGCTGATCGAAGCCGAGCTCGTCGAAAAGCTCAAGTCCGGTCGTCCCCTGCGCGTCAAGGCCGGCTTCGACCCGACCGCGCCGGACCTGCACCTCGGCCATACCGTGCTGATCAACAAGCTGCGCCACTTCCAGGACCTCGGCCATCACGTGATGTTCCTGATCGGCGATTTCACCGGCATGATCGGCGATCCCAGCGGCAAGAATTCCACCCGCCCGCCGCTGTCGCGCGAGCAGATACTCGAGAACGCCGACACCTACCGCGAACAGGTGTTCAAGATCCTCGACCCGGTGAAGACCGAAGTCTGCTTCAACTCGACCTGGTTCGAGCCGCTCGGCGCCGCCGGCATGATCAAGCTGGCCGCGCGCCACACCGTGGCGCGCATGCTCGAACGCGACGATTTCTCCAAACGCTACGCCGGCGGCCAGCCCATCGCCATCCACGAATTCCTCTACCCGCTGTGCCAGGGCTACGATTCCGTGGCCATGAAGGCCGACGTCGAACTCGGCGGCACCGACCAGAAGTTCAACCTGCTGATGGGCCGCGAACTGCAGAAGCACTACGGCCAGGCGCCGCAGTGCGTGCTGATGATGCCGCTGCTGGAAGGCCTCGACGGCGTGAACAAGATGTCGAAATCGCTCGGCAATTACATCGGCATCGCCGAGTCGCCGACCGAGATCTTCGGCAAGCTGATGTCGGTCTCCGACGAACTGATGTGGCGCTACTACGAACTGCTGTCCTTCCGCGGCAACGACGAGATCGCCCGCTTCAAGCGCGAAGTCGCCGACGGCCGCAACCCGCGCGACATCAAGGTGCTGCTCGGGCAGGAGATCGTCGCCCGCTTCCATTCGCCGCAAGACGCGGACGCCGCGCTGGCCGAATTCGAGGCACGCTTCCAGCGCGGCGTGCTGCCCGACGACATGCCCGAGATCAGCGTCCCGGCCGGCTCGCTGGCCCAGGTGCTGAAAGCCGCCGGCCTGACGCCGAGCACCTCGGAAGCGCTGCGCATGATCGATGCCGGCGGCGTGCGCATGAACGGCGAAAAAGTCGGCGCCCGCGACACGGCGCTCAAGGCCGGCGAATGCGTGGTATTGCAGGTCGGCAAGCGAAAATTTGCGCGGGTGACGCTGAACTGACGCGCTGCTGATTTTTGATGCCTGTTTCAGCCGGCCAGCCTGACGTGTGAGGCGGCAGGAAAAAGGATCAGCCCTTCGGCGCGCCGCTACCGCCGTTGCCAGTTCGCTCCAGGTCTCCGAGAGCCTTCTTGATCTGTTCGTGCAGCCTCGGAAGTTCGTTGTGGATGGTCTCCCAGACGATCTCCAGGTCGACCTTGAGAGCCATGAGCGACGGCATTGCGCATCTGCTAGGGAAGCGCTGAATAAGCCGTCACACCGGCGAATGCCGGTGTCCAGTGGCTTGATTTGCCTGGATTCCGGCGTTCGCCGGAATAGCCTGCCCCGGACTCGATCCGGGGACGATTTGGTACTTGATCAGTGTTTCCCTAGGCAAACGCCAGGGGTAATTCCGGATGCCCGACTGCAAACTCGGGATGGTGCTGCTCGATGTTGTGGCTGGCCTCGCCAATGATCTCCAGGTTCCGTATCACGGCGTCCTGGGCCATTTCGTTTCCGAGGAACGCCACTTCGTCGATGTCCTCGACGTAGCGGTCAATGCGCTCGATGGCTTCCAGGATATGGCCAAGATAGTCCGCCAACCGCTGCCAGTCGCGGGTCATACCGGGACCGCTTCGGCGAGTATGGTGTCACGGAACTTCTCCGGCAGGGCCTTGGGTGTAAGCACATCCACCGGCACACCCAGCAGATGCAGCAACTCGTGCCGGATCGCGCCGATGTCCAATAGGGTCGTTTCCGGGGTAGGGTCGATGAGCAGATCCAGATCACTGTCCTCGGTATCGCCGCCATGAGCCACCGAACCGAAGACGCGCGGGTTGCGGGCGCGATGAGCCGCCACCACCCGGCGGATGGCTTCACGGTGCGAGGCGAGGGCTAAGGATGGCTTCACGGCTATCTTGGAACATCAAATGCTGAACACCGTTTCACTATACATGCCCGACAAGGGCATGCCAATGAAGCATGGATTTAACCCGACCAGGACCCTTTAAATTAACGGCGAGAAAGTCGGCGCCCGCGACACGGCGCTCAAGGCCGGCGAATGCGTGGTATTGCAGGTCGGCAAGCGAAAATTTGCCCGTGTGACGCTGAGCTGAAGGCGGTGGTCTTTGAATGCCGTATTAGATGCTACAATTAACATCTAATATAGCATTTTATTGAACACACAAGCTCGTTTGACGGAGGTCTCATGGATACCATCTTTACTAATATGACGGTCAGCGTCACCGAACTGAAGCGTAATTTCGCCGCCATCATCAAGCAGGCCGATGAAAGCCCCGTAGCCATACTCAACCACAACCGGCCTGAGGCGTATCTCCTGCCGGCGGCGTATTACGAGCGGCTCATGGGCTATCTGGAAGACCTGGAAGACGCACGGTTGGTGCATGAACGCGCCAATGGCCCCTTCGTCGAGGTCGGTCTGGATGAGCTATAAGCTTCGCTTCCATGAACTGGCGTTGGCGGAATGGAAAAGACTCGATGGCAGTGTGCGTGAGCCGCTGAAAAAAAAGCTCGAAGAGCGGCTGGATAACCCGCGCATACCGTCTGCCGCGCTTTTCGGCATGGCCGATTGCTACAAGATCAAACTCATGCGTGTTGGTTATCGGCTGGTATATCGTGTCGATGACGATGTCGTTTTTGTCACCGTGATCAGCGTCGGCCGACGGGACAGGCAAAAAGCCTATGAGGCGGCGCAAGCGAGGCTGTGAGCGGCCGGGTTCTGCCTGGCCCGCCTCGCCAACCCGGTCACTGAGCCTCTGTCTTGCCGGGGAAAGCAGGAAGCTGCCGTTTGACTGTGGTGCGAAAGCCACAAAAAGCCCCTGGCAGGACCCAAAAACTGCCGCGGCGATTGTCCGCCGTCAGTGGCTGAAGCAAAATGCACCCAGCTTCCCGGTTTCGGGTAGTGGCAGCGCGCAGTGACCGACCACGTGGTGTCATTGCAGACTGTTTAAAACCAACTCTCTTTTTGGAGAAATCTATGCAAAAGAAAATTATTGCTCTGGCCATCGCCGGCCTGGCTTCCTCGGCCGCCTTCGCCCAGACCAACGTCACGATTTATGGCGTGGTCGATCTGGCCTATGGCAACTTCACGTCGGATAACAATGCCGCAGCCGGTGACTACAAGTTCAGCGGTATCGGTGCCGGCGGCCTGTCCGGCCCCCGCCTTGGCTTCAAGGCTACGGAAGACCTCGGCAATGGCTGGTCGGCTGGTACGCTGCTGGAATTCGGCACGTTGAGCCCGGACGGTGGCGGTGCCAGTGGTGCCGGCAGCGTTTCCGGTCTGGCCTCGAGCCGTCAAACCTACCTGTTCCTGAGCAACAATTCGATGGGCACCTTCCAGATGGGCCGCCTCTACAACCCGGGCACCAACATTTCCGTTCAGTACGACGCGGAAGGCGCTTCGACCTTTGGTCCGGTCAGCCGCTTCACGACCAACTTGGGTCTGGGCATCGACGGCGCCGGCAACAATGCCGCGCGTCAGAACAACTCGGTTGCATGGCTGTCGCCGAACTGGAGCGGCTTTACCGCCCAGGTGCAGTATTCCTTCGGCGAGAACGGCGAGGCGACTACTGGCGATAACACAACCAAAGACGGTAGCTCGTGGGGCGCCGGCGTTAACTACGCCAAAGGCCCGCTGTCTGTCGGCTTTGCCTATCATGACGCCTCCGACTTCGGCGGCAAGTCGCAGCTCCCCGGCGCCGTTCCTGGCATTGACGTGCAAGAGTGGTTCCTTGGCGCGAGCTACGACTTCGGCATGCTGAAGCTGTTCGGCAGCTACCAGGATTTCGACATCGAGAACACCAACAGGCTTGCTAGCGGTGACACTTCCGCTAACATCGCTGCGGCTTCCAATGGTTCCCGTGCAAAGAGTGAAGGCGACATCTGGAACGTCGGCGTCACTATCCCGGTCATGAAGGCCGGTACCGTGACCCTGTCCTACGCCGATCTTAGCCGCGACCAGAGGAATAATGCCGGTGTGAAGTCGAATGGCGATGCCGATGGCTGGGGCATTTCCTACCGTCACGCCCTGTCCAAGCGCACCACGGCCTATGTTGGCTACGTGAGCATGGATAACAACCGTAACTCGCAGATCCGTGCCGGGAACATTGTTAACGCACCGGGCGCCGGCCAGGATTCCACCGGCTACGCCATGGGTATGCGTCACACGTTCTAATTGTTCCTGTGTCGGGGGAACATCCCCGATCTGGTTCAAGCAGCAAACAAACGGCCACCTTCGGGTGGCCGTTTTTACGTCTGGCTTTTCAAATGAAATTAAAGGAAATTAAAGCAGAATTAAAGGGGCCAGGGTCGAATTAAATTAGTAATTAAAGGGGCCAGGGTCGAATTAAATTATCAAGTTGCCGAAAGTCGGCGCTGGCGGCACGGCGCCTGGCCGATGATCATCTCCTGCCCGAGAAAATTAAAAGGGCCAGGCTCTTTCCCTTGGTAGCCGTGTTCCCGGTGCCGACTTGCTGTGCCCGTCAATTATTGTATTGTTGACCGCAGGCAATCGCGTCACCTAGACTGCCCTGGGTATTTCATCCCCCCCTCGGGACCCTTTTGGCTTTGACTCATGCGGCCATGAGAATGGCAGCGCTGCGACAAAACGACTATTCATCGATGCAAGCTATCAATAAAGCCAACCTCCAGGCAGCGCTTGACTACGCAATCCAGAATCACCGTGCCGGTCGAGTTGAACTGGCATCAGCGATCTACGTCTCGATACTGGATGCCTTCCCCGATCATTTCCAGGCGCTGTATCTGCTCGCGATGGCGGCGCAGCACGCCGGCGACCATGCCAGGACCATTCAGTTGCTCGGCAAGGCGGACCAATCACGGCCCGGCCAAGCCGCGGTCCATCTGCAACTTGGCATATCGTTCAACCAGTTGGGGGAAAGCGAAAAGGCGGTATCCAGCTATCAAAAGGCCTTGAGCATCGATCGGGCGTGTGTCGAGGCCTATTGCAATCTCGGCAATCTTTTCAAACGCATGGGAAATACCAAAGGCGCCCTGGAGAATTATGGGCATGCGCTCAGCCTGGCTCCATCGCTGGCTCAAATCCCCTACAACCTCGGGGTTCTGTATCAGGAACGCTTGGAACCCGACAAGGCCATCGAATGGTTCCGCAAAGCCATTTCGCTCAAGAACGATTACGCCGCGGCCCATAATCATCTGGGCGTTGCCTTGAGCGAGGTGGGGGATTCGCAAGCCGCAATTGAGCACTATCGGAAAGCCCAGGCGCTCGACCCCAAGTCAGCCGATGCTTTCTACAACCTGCATGCGCTCTTTCTCGATTCGGCGGACATGCCGGAAGCCCGTCGCTGCCTGGAGAAAGCTCTGGCGCTGCAGCCAGAGAATGCGGTTTATCGACTGTCCATGGGCGTACTGCTTGAATGCATGGGCGATTCCGCCAAAGCCGGGGCCTGTTTCACCGGCGCGGCCGATGGCGCATCGATGAGCGCCGACCTGGAGGCCTGGAATTACATCAAGTCACTGGGCCATCCGTTGCCGGTGATTGCCGGAAGCGCTTCGCGGATTTTCCGGCTGGCGCTCGATGGCGCGCACGTGCAGGGTTTGGTCCTGGAGTTCGGGGTTTATATGGGAAAGTCCATCCGCCAGATTGCGGCCCTGGTCGATGGAGCGGTTCACGGGTTTGACAGTTTCGAGGGAATTCCCGAGGACTGGTGTCATGAACAAAAAGGAAGCTACTCGACGGGAGGGATCATCCCGAAAGTACCGGCGAACGTGCATTTACATGCGGGATGGTTCGACGATACCGTTCCGGCCTTCATTCCCAATGAAGCCGGCCCGATCCGCTTCATGAACATCGATTGCGATCTTTACAGTTCCACAATGACGATACTGGACCAGTTGTGCCGGCAAATAGTCCCGGGAACAGTCATCGTATTCGACGAATATATCGGCTACCCAGACTGGAAGGATCATGAGTTCAGGGCGTTCAACGAGGCCGCCGAAAAATATGGCTGGCGCCACGAGATGCTGGCTTTCAGTTTCGTGACGAAACAGGTCGCCTTCAGGATCACGAATTAAAGGAATTAAAGGGGCCAGGGTCGAATAAAAAAAAGGGGCCAGGGTCGAATAAAAAGTCGGCGCCTGCGACACGGCGACAGCCCGCATTAATTAAAGGGGCCAGGGTCGAATAAAAAGTCGGCGCCTGCGACACGGCGACAGCCCGCATAATCGGCGTCCACGGTTTCCCGTTTACTTCGCTAGACTTCGGCCCATGCCCCGTCGCCCCCGCATCCAAGTCGCCGGACTCCCGCTGCATATCGTGCAGCGCGGCCACAACCGTGAGGCGTGTTTCTTTGCCGAGGAGGACTATCACGCGTATCGCCACTGGCTGGGCGAAGCCCTCAAGGCCAGTGCTTGCGAGCTGCATGCCTATGTGCAGATGACCAACCATGTGCATCTGCTGCTGACGCCGCCCGCAGCCGAAGCGGTACCGCAACTGGTCATGTCGCTGGGCCGGCGCTACGTGCAGTACATCAACAAGACCTATCGCCGCACCGGTACCTTGTGGGACAGCCGCTATAAATCATCGCTGGTACAGGCTGACAACTATCTGCTGCTGTGCCAGCGCTACATCGAACTCAACCCGGTGCGCGCGGCGATGGTGGATGACCCCGCCCACTACCGCTGGAGCAGTTATCGGGCAAATGGGCTGGGGCAGGCCGATCCCTTGTTGGCGCCGCATCCGGTGTATTCCGCACTGGGTGGCCCCGAGCCTCAGCGCCTGGCGGCCTATCGTGCGCTGTTCCGGCCGGAACTGGATGACGATGCGATCAGCGACATCCGCATGGCCCTGGATCAGGGGCAAGCACTGGGCGATTCCCGCTTCCTCGCCGACATCGAGCGAGCGACGGGCCAGCGGCGCGAAGCCAAGCCGCGCGGCCGACCAGGAAAGCCGGCCGTTGCTTCGGGGGAGGAGCGGGATCAGCTTCCGCTGAAAATCTGACCCTGGCCCCTTTTCCCAGGCCCTTTTCCCAGACACTTTTCCCAGACATGAAAAACGGCGCCCGCAGGCGCCGTTGATCGGGGGCCGAAGCCCGCTCAGAAGGTGTGGTTGTACTGCACCGAGAGGTAATCGGCGGCGGTATCGAAGTCGCCGCGGATGGTCTGAACCGGCGCCCCTGTCGGAAGCGTAGGAAATCTCACGACACGAGCCGTCTTGGCATCATCAAAGAAGATATGCGCGTAGCCGACATCCAGCGACGAGATCTTGGACAGGGAATATTTGACGCCAAACGCCAGCCAGAAACGGTCGGAGTCCGGCAGTGTCATCGTGCGATCGGCATTGTTCTGCACGGGTGTCTTGTCGTAGGCGATGCCGAAACGCGTTTTCACCTGTTCGTTGAATTGGTAATTCGCACCCAGGCCGACACGGTAGGTGTCGTCGAAGTTGTAGGACAACTGGCTCAATAGCACGCCGCTCTGCCTGTTCTTCAAGTCCAGGTTCTTGACCACACTCCAGTCGGTCCAGGTCACGTCGGCAAGAAGTTCCAGCTTGTCGTTGACCTTATGCGAAGCAGCCAGGGAGAAGTTCGCCGGGGTCTTCAGCTTGGCCTTGATGTCCTGATTGATCAAGAAGCCGGGCACCGGAGTTCGGAATGTCTGTTTGCCTTCCAGGTCGAACTCTAGTTCGGAGCGGTAGGCCAGGCCGATCCGGGTAGCCTTCGACAACTGGAAGTTCGCGCCCAGGTTGTAGCCAATCGCCCAGTCGTCAGCCGTTACTTTGAGGAAGTTGCTTGGCCCACCAAGTACTGCAGCAGGAACACCCTGCTTGAACGTGGAGTCGTTGAACGCAAAATTGATGCCGCCGCCGATCGACACCATGTCGTTGACCTTGTAGGCGATCGACGGGTTGATGTTGATCTGTTCCATGTCGAAGTAGTAGCCGGCAGCGCGTCCGCGGAAGTTGTCCCCGTACTCGGTCTTGTTGCCGAAGGTCGGCCCGACGCCGATGCCGACACTCAGGTTGGGAGCGACGCCATAGGCCCAGTAACCGGCCGGCAGCAGCGCCGTGCCGCCGGCATCCCCGCCGTCGCCGGGCAGGAGCGGGAAAGTTGCGGGATTGACTGTCGTCAACCCCTTGTCGTTGAACTCGATCTTGCGGTTCAGCAGAGTGCCCGACAGGGCAATATTGTGGCCCTGCGGCAGGTTGGTCATGCCGGCCGGGTTGAAATGGACAGTACCGGCATCTTCGGCCGTCGCCGCCGCTCCGGCAAATGCGTTGCCGGTGCCCGAGCCGGTCTGGTTCTGGATGGCGAAACCCGCGGCGCCGGCCGCGCCGCCAAAGGCCAGCAGCATCAGTGCCGGGATCAGTTTCATGGAAGTTTTGTGCGTCATGCCCGTTTTCCCTGGGTAGTGAATTTTTTGGGGACTCAGAAATCCGGGCCCCTTTGAAGCGAATGTGTCGATGTTAGAGCGATCGCAAGAAAAAAGCCCGGATTTTTCGATGTAAAAGCCACCTGCCGCCTGCAGTGTTGGTCTGTTGCGACAAGCGTCCGGGACGGCTTTAACCGGAGGCTCGAATCGAATCCCTGCCGGATTCGCCGCCGTCCCGCAGGCGCCGAGAGCTCGTTCTCCAATCTGAAGAACGAGCTTCTTCGCCGCCCGCGAGGATGCCCGGGCGGCGGTCTTCAGCGATATCGGCCCCTTGTCTCTTTCTTCTTAAAAAAGCCACAATACGGCCGCCAAACAAGGTTTTTTTTGCGCATGCGGCACATAGGCCGCCGCCGGCAGGTGTAAGCTCTCACGACAAGAGTGCGTTGGCTTCCAGTATCCATGGCCGGTCAATCCGGTTGATCATTTAGGAGGAGCGTTGCATGAGACAAGAGTCGGCAGGTTCGCGTACCCCGCAGTTTCGCCGCAGCAGTATCGGCACTGCGATCGCATTGGCGTTTATGGTCGGGATGCCCTCGGCCTTCGCCTTCGAGTTCAAGTCGGAGTCGGGTGAAGTCACCGGCAGTTTCGACACCACCCTTTCGGCCGGCGCGCTGTGGCGGATGGACAAGCGCGATTCGTCGCTGATCAGCATCGCCAACGGCGGTACGTCGCGCGACCCGAACTCGGATGACGGCAACCTCAAGTACGACAACGGCGAACTGGTCTCGACGGTGTTCAAGGCAACCCACGACCTCGAAGTGAAGTATCAAAACTTCGGCGCCTTCCTGCGCGCCAGCTATTTCTACGACCCGACCATTCACAGCAAAAACAGTCTGAGCTCAAAGGCCGTGGATGAACTCGGCAGCAACGCCGAGATTCTCGACGCCTATGTGTACGGCAGCTTCGACCTCGGCGGCCGCAAGCTCAACCTGCGGCTGGGCAAGCAGGTGGTGAGCTGGGGCGAGAGTACCTTCATCCAGAACGGCATCAATGTGCTCAACCCGGTCAATGTCAGCCGCCTGCGCGCGCCGGGTTCGGAAGTGAAGGAAGGCTTGATCCCGATGCTGATGGGCTATGGATCGCTGGAAATCACCGACGGCATATCGGTCGAACTGGCGCTGCCCGCCGAGTGGAAGGAAACCAAGATCGACCCGGCCGGCTCCTTTTTCAGCAGCAATGATTTTGCGACCGAAGGGGGAAATATTGCTTACGTTGGGTTTGGCCGGCGGAATGATGCGAACGGGGCGGCAATCCCCTTCAATTTATCTGCTGCCGCTCCCGGGTGGGCTCCGCGTTCAAAAGATCGAGAGGCGAGCGACGGCGGGCAGTACGGTGTTGCGCTGCGCTTCTTCCTGCCCGAGTTGAACAATACCGAACTAGGGTTTTTCCACGCCAACTATCACAGCCGGACACCGTTTGTTTCGGGCTACAGAGGGGGACTTAGCATCGTCCCTCCGACTGTCATACCAGGTTGTACGGCATTTGATGTGCCTCGCGGTCTTGGGGCTGGTTGCGCGTTCGCTGCGGGTAGAGCCGGAACCTACTTTATCGAATACCCCGAAGACATCAAGCTGTACGGCATGAGCTTCAACACCTCGCTGCCGGGCGGCGTTGCACTGCAGGGCGAGTATTCCTACCGCAGGAATCAGCCGCTGCAGTTGCCGTCCGCAGATTTGTTGTTGGCCGCGGTTGGTCTTGCCAACCAATTGACCAGCCTGAATCCGGTGGCGGCGAGGGATGTCCCCTACGGGACCGAGATCAGCGGTTATCGCCGGGTGAAAATGCACCAGATGCAGGTTCACCGGCACCAAGGCTTTCGGCCCGACCTTCGGCGCCGAGCAACTGGTGACGGTCGGCGAGGTGGGCTTTACCCAGCTCGATCTGCCATCCAACCTCAAGTTCGCCGCGCCGGGCTGCCACCTGCCGCAGCCCGGATCGTCAACAGCCACTTCTTCCGGATCCAACTCGATCAACTGCTTCGCGACCGAGAATTCGTGGGGCTATCGCCTCGTCGGCCGGCTGGACTATCCGAACGCCATCGGCGCGGTGACGGTTTCGCCGCGCATCGCCTTCTCGCATGATGTTCATGGGCGGAGCCCGACCTTCAACGAAGACAACAAGGCGGCGACCTTCGGTGTCGGCTTCAATTACCAGCAGAACTGGCAGGCGGACATCGGCTATACGACCTTCTTTGGTGGCGGGTCCGAATCTGGCAGGGACCCGGCTGCGGTTCCGGCCGGCCAATCGGCCAATTACTCCAGCGGGACCAACGCCTTGAAGGATCGCGACTTCATCGCGATCAGCCTCAGTTATTCGTTCTGATCCGTCCATTCGACCAAGCGATCCAAGAATTAGGAGATGCGCAAGATGAAAACAACTTTTTCCCTGCTGGGCACCGCCTGCGTGCTGGCGTTCGCCGCTGCCTCGGTACCGGTACTGGCGGCCGATGCCTCCGCTCTCGGCAAGACGCTGACGCCCGTGGGCGCGGAAATCGCCGGCAATGCGGCCGGCACCATTCCGGCGTTTACCGGTGGCCTGAGCAAACCGGTGGCCGGCCATGTTGCCGGCGGCCACTATTCGGATCCGTTTGCGTCCGACAAGCCTCTGTTTACGATAGACGCGAGCAACGCCGAGAAGTACAAGGCGAACCTGACGCCGGGCCAGATCGCAATGCTCAAGAAGTACCCGACCTGGAAGATGAACGTCTATCCGACGCGGCGCAGCGCCACCTTCCCCAAGGCCGATCTCGACGATGCGATCGCCAACGCCACGCGGGCCAAGCTGTCGCCCGGCGGCAACGGCGTCACCGGAACCACGGGCGGCATCCCCTTCCCGATTCCGAAGGAAGGCCTGGAGGCGATCTGGAACTCCACCCTGCGCCACAAGGGCGACACCTACGCGATGAACTGGAGCCAGGCGGCGGTAACGCGCGAGGGCGCCTACACGCCGGTGCGTTTCGAGTACGAGTACGACTTTTCCTACGGCAACCTCTCGAAATTGGCGAAGGATCGCGAACCGAACAAGCTGACCAATTTCCTGCAGACGGTGACTGCGCCGGCGCGCCTGGCCGGCCAGATCCTGCTGATTCACGAGCCCGTCGACCAGCTCAAGGAGCCGCGCTCCGCCTGGACCTACAATCCCGGACAGCGTCGTGTGCGCCTGGCGCCGAACGTCGCCTACGACAACCCGGGCACCGCCTCCGATGGCCTGCGCACCAATGACGATTTCGGCATGTTCAACGGCTCCACCGACCGCTACAACTGGAAACTGGTGGGCAAGCAGGAACTCTTCGTGCCCTACAACTCCTACAAGCTGTCGGGCAACCAGTTGAAGGTGGCCGACGTCCTCAAGCCGGGTCACATCAATCCGGACCACGCGCGCTACGAACTGCACCGCGTCTGGGTGGTCGAGGCGACGCTGAAGGAGGGTACCAGCCACATTTACAAGAAGCGCAACTTCTACATCGACGAGGATAGCTGGATGATCATGGTGACCGACAAGTACGATGCCCGCGGCGAACTGTGGCGCGTTTCGGAACAGCATTCGATCAACTTCTACGATGTACCGATGGCCTACGGCACGATCGAGGTGCACCACGACCTGCAATCCGGCCGCTACCTGGCCATGGGTCTGCGCAACGAAGAACCGAAGGTCTTTGAGAAGATCAAGCGCAGCGCGGCGGACTTCACGCCGGCCGGCCTGCGCGGTATCGGCACGCGCTGATGGAGTCGGCTTTGGATTCATAAATGGCCCCCCATGCTCGCGAACCCGACTCGCTGCTCCCCGCAGGGCGGCGCTGCCCTCTTGGGACGGCCCGGCGAGGGCAATGAATAGGGTCATCGGACTGCTGTTCACGGCTTTTGTCGTGCTTGCGGCGGGTTTTGCCTTTTCGGCTCGTCCGCTGCCGCCGATGCCGGCGACGGAAACCCATATCCGGAATGCCTTGCTGCTCGACGCGCAGCGTGGCGGCCAGCGCCTCGTCACGGTCGGCGAGCATGGTTACATTTTCGTTTCCGACGATGCCGGCGGTAACTGGCGGCGGGTTTCGACGGGCGCCGATGTCACCTTGACCGGCGTCGCCTTCGCCGATGCGCAGATCGGGCTGGCGGTCGGACACGATGCGGTAATCCTGCGCAGCGAGGACGGCGGCAACTCGTGGAAGGAAGTTTTTCGTGATTCGAAACAATTGCGGCCTTTGCTTCGCGTCATGTTCGTCGATAAACAGCGGGCCATCGCGATCGGCGCCTATGGCGCCTTTTACGAAAGCATGGATGGCGGCCTGACCTGGGCCGAGCGCCAGATCACCACGGAAGACCGCCACTTCAACGCAATCGCCCGCCTTGCCGATGGCACGCTGATTCTGGCCGGCGAAGCCGGCACGCTGCTGCGCTCGGGCGACGGCGGCACGCAGTGGGAAAAACTGGCAGCGCCCTATGCGGGTTCATTCTTCGGACTTCTGCCGCTGGCGCAGGGCGGTGTCCTGGCCTTCGGCATGCGCGGCAATATCTTCCGCAGCGAGGATCGCGGGGCGACCTGGCAGGCGGTGGTCGCGGGCAGCGCCAGCGCGCTGTTCGGCGGTCTGGCCAGCGATGGCCTGGTCGTGCTGGCCGGCCAGAACGGCACGGTGCTCGCCAGCCGGGATGACGGGCGCACGTTCAAGCGCGTAGCGACCAAGGCCAGCCGCACCCTGAGCGCGGTTCAGCGCGCCCAGCAGCAAGGCGGGGAGGACGGAATCCTGGTATTCGGAGAGGGCGGTGCGGCGCGCATCGCGCTGCCGCCGGAGGGGCGGCAATGAAAACGAACGAGGCGAACGCAGTCGTTCGCACCATCGGCAATATGCTGTTTTCCTGGCGCCGCAGCTTTCTGACCCTGTTCGTGCTGATCACCGTCGGGCTGATCTGGTCGGCGACGCATCTCCGGGTCGATGCGGGATTCGAGAAGATGATCCCGCTCAAGCATGAGTACATGCAGACATTCACCGCCTACCAGAAGACCTTCGGCGGCGCCAACCGCGTGCTGGTGGCCTTGCGGCAGAAGGAAGGCGACATCTACAACCCCGAGTTTTTCCGCACGCTCAAGGCGGTGACCGACGCGGTGTTCTTCATCCCCGGGGTCGATCGCGCCACCGTGACCTCGCTGTTTACGCCGAATGCGCGCTTCATCGAGGTGATCGAGGACGGCTTTGCCGGCGGCAACATCATTCCGGCGAATTTCAGCGGTACCGAAGCAGACCTGGCGACGGTGCGCGCCAACGTGCTCAAGTCGGGGCGGGTCGGCCGCCTGGTGTCCAACGATTTCAAGGGGGCGCTGGTCAGCGCCGAACTGCTGGAGATCGACCCGACGACCGGCGCCAGGTTGAACTATGCTGCAGTAGCGGACCAACTGGAGAAAATCCGCACCACCTATCAAAAGGCCGGACTCGACGTACATATCATCGGTTTCGCCAAGGCGGTCGGCGACATCACCGAGGGCGCGCGCGCCGTGCTGCAGTTCTTCGTGGTTGCCTTCGCAATCACCGCGGGGCTGTTGTACTGGTATTCCGGGTCGGCCAAGCTCTCCGCCGTTGCCCTGGTCTGCGCGATGATTCCGGTGGTCTGGCTGCTCGGCTTGCTGCCGCTGATCGGTTTCGGCATCGATCCGCTGTCGATCCTGGTGCCCTTCCTGATCTTCTCGATCGGCGTCAGTCATGCCGTGCAGATGACAAACGCATGGCAGATCGAGGTCTTGAACGGGCTCGACGGGCTGGCCGCCGCGCACAGTGCCTTCCTCAAGCTCTTCATGCCGGGCGCGATGGCGCTGCTGGCGAATGCGCTGGGCTTTCTCGTGATCCTCTACATCGAGATCGACATCGTGCGCGAACTGGCGATTACGGCCAGCCTCGGCGTCGCGCTGATGATCGTCACCAACAAGATGCTGCTGACGATCCTGCTCTCGTGGATGCGCCTCTCCCCGGCGGAAGTCAAGCGCGCGGGCGGCAAGAAGCTCGGCGCCGACGGGCTGTGGGTGGTGCTCAAGGGCTTTGCCGAGCCGCGTCTGGCGCTGCGGGTGCTGCTGGTCGCGGCTTTGCTGTTGGCGACCGCCACCTGGATCGCGCGCGACCTGCGTACCGGCGATCTGGGCAGGGGGATTCCGGAACTGCATGACGACTCCCGCTACAACCGCGATACCGCGGCGATCGTCGATTCGTTCTCGATCGGCGTCGACGTGCTGTCGGTAATCGCCCAGTCGCGCAACGTCGATGGCGCCTGCACCGATCACCAGGTCATGGGTCTGATGGACCGCTTCGAAACGACGATGAAAAACGTGCACGGGGTACAGGGCGTTCTGTCCCTGCCCGGCATGGCGAAGATCGTCAATGCGGGATGGAACGAGGGTAACCCGCGCTGGCGCGTGCTCGCGCGCGACCCGTCCATCCTCGCCCAGTCGGTGACGCCGATCGACACCAGCACCGGGCTGCTCAACACCGACTGCAACGTGATGCAGGTAATGATCTTCACCAACGACCATCAGGGAACGACGATCGCGCACATCATTCGCGAGGTCAAGAAGTTCATCGCGGCAAACCCATCGGAAAACCTCGAATTCAAGCTGGCTTCGGGCAACGTGGGCGTGATGGCGGCGACCAACGAGGCGGTCGATGCCGCCGAGGTCACCATGCTGCTGCTGCTTTTCGGTTCGATCAGCCTGTTGTGTCTGATCGAGTTCCGCTCGTGGCGGGCGACGCTCTGCATCATCCTGCCGCTGACCATCGTCGCCGTGCTCTGCAATGCCCTGATGGCCCTGCTCGGGATCGGCCTCAAGGTGTCGACCTTGCCCGTGATTGCACTCGGGGTCGGGGTCGGGGTCGATTACGGGATATATCTCTACGAGCGGATGGCCAACGCGCTGGCTGAAGGCCGCAGCCTGCCCGATGCCTTCCATCAGGCGCTCCGGCAACGCGGCACGTCGATCGCGTTCACTGCCGTGACGATGGCCGTCGGCGTGGGCACCTGGGCCTTCTCGCCGCTCAAGTTCCAGGCCGACATGGGCATCCTGCTGGGCTTCATGTTCCTCGTCAATATGCTCGGCGCCCTGCTCCTGCTGCCGGCGCTGGCAGCGGTGCTGCTGCGCAATCCACCCCGGGAAGCGGCGGCGGCGGCCCGGACAGAAGGCTGATCGAGGCCTGTCGCGATAGGTCAGCGGTGCGTTGGTGAAGGGCATACAGCCGGTGTTGCCCCCGGCGGGGCCGGTTTCAGCCGGCCTGACAGGCTGAAGCCCGTCCTGCGATAGAGCCGGTGCTGCACTTGCGCCATAAGCCGGGCACGGTTTTCAGTGCAATCCGGCGAATCACATTGACTCGAATCGGATTTCCGCGGTATCCACCGTCGTCCCGGACTGCGTCTGTTGGATTCCGCATCGCCGTATCGCCGGCGCCATCCGCAAGGGATACCGTCCCCGGCTTTGCCGTGGACATGACTTTTCAGGCCCGGGAGGGGCCCATGCCGGGGCTACCGGCCCGGCCGCTCAGAGCAGGACCAGGTTGTCGCGGTGGATCAGCTCCGCGCTGTCGATGTAGCCGAGCAGGGCTTCGATGTCCTGGGTGCCGTGGCCGGCGATGCGGCGGGCTTCGGAGCTTGAATAGTTGATCAGGCCGCGGGCGATTTCGCGGCCGTCGGGGGCGTGGCAGGCGACCGCCGCGCCGCGCTCGAAATCGCCCTCGACCCGGGCCACGCCGACGGCGAGCAGGCTGCGGCCGGCGCCCAGCGCCTGCACCGCGCCGGCATCCAGGGTCAGCGCCCCGGCGAGCTGCAGGTGGTCGGCCAGCCATTGCTTGCGCGCCGCCAGCGGCGATTCGACGGCATAGAGCAGGGTGCCGATATCCCCGCCGCGGCTGGCGGCGAGCAGGGAATCGGGCTCGCGGCCGCTGACGATCAGGGTGTGCGCGCCGCTTTTCGCGGCGCGCTGCGCGGCGCGAACCTTGGTGATCATGCCGCCCTTGGCGATGCCGCTGCCGGCGCCGCCGGCCATGGCTTCGAAGCGGCGGTCGTCGGCGCGGCCTTCGCTGATCAGCGTCGCGGCGGGGTCGAGGCGCGGATCGGCGCTGTAGAGGCCCTTCTGGTCGGTGAGGATGATCAGCGCTTCGGCCTCGACCAGGTTGGCCACCAGCGCGCCCAGGGTGTCGTTGTCGCCGAACTTGATCTCGTCGGTGACCACGGTGTCGTTCTCGTTGATGATCGGCACCACGCCGAGTTCGAGCAGGGTTTGCAGCGTCGAGCGCGCATTCAGGTAGCGCGTGCGGTCGGCCAGATCGTCGTGGGTCAAGAGGATCTGCGCGGCTTTCAGGCCGTAGTCGAGGAAGGTGGTTTCGTAGGCCTGCGCCAGGCCCATCTGCCCAACGGCGGCGGCGGCCTGCAGGTCGTGCATGGCGTGCGGCCGGGAAGTCCAGCCCAGGCGCTGCATGCCGGCGGCGATCGCGCCGGAGGAGACCAGCAGCACCTGCCTGCCTTCGGCGTGCAGCGCGGCGATCTGGCGCGCGCAGTCGGCGATGAAGCCGTGGTCCAGCCCCTGGCCGCCGTTGGTGACCAGCGCGCTGCCGACCTTGACGACCAGGCGTTTTGCTTCAGCTATCTGCCTTCGCATGATTTCGATTCTGTTCGAGATGATCCATCACAGCGTAGCAGACCTCGCGGCAGCCTTCGCCGGAAATCGCGGAAACGACGAAATGCCTTCTTCGGCTTGTAGCTTTTTACCAGCGCCGCGACGCGCGCCTCGCGCTCGTCTGCCGGCACCAGGTCGATCTTGTTGATCAGCAGCCAGCGCGGCTTCTTGTGCAGGGCCGGGTCGAACTTCTTCAGTTCCTTGAGGATGGCCTTGGCGTCCTTGGCCGGATCGGCATCCGGATCGAAGGGTGAAATGTCGACCAGATGCAGCAGCAGGCCGGTGCGTTGCAGGTGCTTGAGGAAGCGGTGGCCGAGCCCGGCGCCTTCGGCGGCGCCTTCGATCAGGCCGGGAATGTCGGCGATGACGAAGCTGCGGTTGTCGTCGACCCGCACCACGCCGAGGTTGGGATACAGCGTGGTGAAGGGGTAGTCGGCGACCTTGGGCTTCGCGGCGGAAACGGCGCGGATGAAAGTGGACTTTCCCGCATTCGGCAGGCCGAGCAGGCCGATGTCGGCCAGCACCTTGAGTTCCAGTTTCAGTTCGCGCTTTTCGCCTTCCTGCCCCGGCGTGTTCTGGCGCGGCGCGCGGTTGGTGCTCGACTTGAAATGGGAATTGCCCAGGCCGCCGATGCCGCCCTTGGCGATCAGCACGCGCTTGCCGTCGACATCGAGGTCGGCGATGGCTGCGCCGGTTTCGTTATCGCTGATCACGGTGCCCACCGGCATGCGCAGTTCGAGGTCTTCGCCGCCCTTGCCGTAGCGGTCGGAGCCGTGGCCGTTCTCGCCCTTCTGGCCGCGGAAAATGCGCGTGTAGCGGAAGTCGATCAGGGTGTTGAGGTTGCGGTCGGCGATGGCCCAGATGCTGGCGCCCTTGCCGCCGTCGCCGCCGTCCGGGCCGCCCAGCGGAATGTATTTCTCGCGGCGAAACGACACCGCGCCATTGCCGCCATCGCCGGCAAGGACTTCAATGCGCGCTTCGTCGAAGAATTTCATGATTTTCTGACTGGGTCACCCCCTTCCGCGGGAAGGGGGCTGGGGGATGGCCCCCTTTTTCCCAGGGGGGTTGGCGCTTGCGCCAACCCTATCTTCGCGATAGGGCTTTCGTCGCGAAAAAGTGAAACTCAGGCTACTGCCGGGACGATGCTGACCACGCGCCGCTTGGCCGGGCCCTTGACGGCGAACTGCACCGTGCCCTCGATCTTGGCGAACAGCGTGTGATCCTTGCCCATGCCGACATTGTCGCCGGGATGGAACTCGGTGCCGCGCTGGCGGACGATGATGCTGCCGGCCGAAATCAGCTCGCCGCCGTAGCTCTTGACACCGAGGCGCTTCGATTCCGAGTCGCGGCCGTTGCGGGAACTGCCGCCTGCTTTTTTGTGTGCCATGTTCTAGCTCCTGGTTCTCGTCGGGCTCAGGCGGCAATGCCGCTGATCTCGATTTCGGTGAAGTTCTGGCGATGGCCCTGGTGCTTCTGGTAATGCTTGCGACGGCGCATCTTGAAAATGGTGACCTTGGGATGGCGGCCCTGAGCTATCACTTTCGCGGTGACCGTGGCGCCGGCGAGCATGGGGGAACCGATCCTGACCGATTCGCCCTCGCCGACCATCAGAACCTGGTCGAGAGTGATTTCAGTGCCTACATCAGCCGGTATCTGTTCTATTTTGAGTTTTTCGCCGGCAGCGACGCGATATTGCTTGCCGCCGGTTTTTATGACCGCATACATGATGGAGACTCCAATGGGATGACGCAAAGAACCGCGCAGTATACAGAGAGCCCGCGTCCCGGTCAATGTGTTTTCGGGCCGGTTTTCGGTGCCTGGTAGCCGATGGCCTGCGAAATGGCATCGGCGGTCTGTTTGACGATGGCGGCCCAGTCGGGGCTGTGGCGCTCTGCCGGGGCGGAGACCGAAAGGCCGGCCACCAGTTCGCCGCTGTCGTCGCGCACCGGCGCGGCGATGCAGCGCAGGCCCTGCTCGATTTCCTCGTTGTCGAAGGCCACGCCGTGGCGCCGGGCGCGGTCGACTTCGCGTTCCAGGGCGGCCAGGGTGGTCAGCGAGCTCGGCGTATAGCCGGGCAGGCCGGTGCGTTTGGCGTACTCGCGCAGCTTTTGCGGGCCGTCCTCGGCCAGGTAGAGCTTGCCCACGGCGGTGACATGCAGCGGCGCTCTGGCGCCGACCAGATGCACCACGCGCACCGAGGAGCGGCCGCTCGAGGTGCGTTCGACATAGACGATTTCGTCGCCCTGGCGCACGCCCAGGTTCACGCTTTCGCCGAGCTGCTGGTGCAGGCGCTGCATCAGCGGCATCGCCGCCTGGCCGATGCTGATGCGCGACTTGACCACGTTGCCCAGTTCCAGCAGGCGGATGCCGAGCCGGTAGCTGCCGGGATCGGCGCGCTCGACAAATCCCGAGGTGGTCATGGCGGCAAGAATTCGATGCGCCGTCGACGGGTGCAGGCCGGTTTCCAGCGCCAGTTGCTTGAGGCTGACCGGATCGGGATGATAGGAAAGCACATCGAGCAGTTTCATCATGCGCTCGATGACCTGGATACCGCTGCGGGCTTCCGGCGCGGCATCCGTGCGAGGTGTCGGCACGGCAATCTCTTCGTGGGAACGGGACTTCGGATACTATAGCAAAACCCGCAAACGCCTTCGCCGGCCGGCGGCGATCGATCGTCTTGCGTGCCACGGATTTCGCCGCGCGGACGACAACAACGACAATAAATGGAGCGAGGCCTTGGCAAACATGCGCGTAGGATTGTTTGTGACCTGTCTGGTGGACCTGATGCGCCCGCGCATCGGCTTTGCCGCCCTGAAACTTCTTGAAACCGCCGGTTGCGAGGTGATCGTGCCGGATACGCAGACCTGCTGCGGCCAGCCGGCATGGAATTCCGGCGATGCGCCGGGTGCGGTGGCGCTGGCGAAGAAGACCATCGCCGAGTTCGAGGGCTTCGACTATGTGGTGGCGCCGTCCGGCTCCTGCGGCGACCACATCCGCACCGAGTATCCGAACCTGCTCGCGGCCGAGCCCGAATGGCGCGACCGCGCCACGGCGCTGGCCAGCCGCACCTGGGAGCTGACCGATTTCCTGCTCAATGTGCTGAAGGTCGACAGCGTGCCGGGCGACCATGAAGGCAGCATTACCTATCACGATTCCTGCAGCGGCCTGCGCAGCATGGGCATCAAGGAGCAGCCGCGCGCGCTGCTGGCGAAGATGAAGGGCGTCAGCCTCAGGGAAATGGACGGCTGCGAGGAATGCTGCGGCTTCGGCGGCACCTTCTCGGTGAAGTTCGGCGAGGTCTCGGCGGCGATCGCCGAACGCAAGTGCGACAACATTCTCGCCAGTGGCGCCCAGGCCGTGGTCGGCGGCGACCTCGGTTGCCTGCTCAACATCGAAGGCAAGTTGCGGCGCATGGGCAACGAGACGACGAAGGTCCTGCATGTGGCTGAAATACTTGCGGGAGATGCATGATGGAAATCAAATCCATGCAGTTCAAGGCCAACGCCGCCGGCTCGCTGGCGAATGTGGCCCTGCAGGGCAACCTGAAGAACGCCAAGGGCAAGTTCGTCACCAAGCGCGCCGAGGCGATCAAGGACCTCGACGACTTCGAGGGCACGCGCGACGCCGCCGCGGCGATCCGCAACAAGGTCATCGACAATCTCGACCTCTGGCTGGAACGCTTCGAGCAGAAGGCCACGGATACCGGCGCCACGGTGCTCTGGGCGAAAGACGGCGCCGAGGTCTGCCGCCTGGTGATCGATATCGCCAAAAAGCACGGCGTGACCAAGGTCACCAAGTCGAAGTCGATGCTGTCGGAAGAGGCCGGACTCAACCACGCCCTGGAGGCGGCCGGCATCCAGCCGGTGGAAACCGATCTCGGCGAATACATCCTGCAGGTCGACAACAACGAGCCGCCCAGCCACATCATCGCGCCGGCCGTGCACAAGAGCCTCGATGACGTCGCCGACCTGTTCCACAAGGTGCATGGCACGCCGCGCAAGACCGATATCCCGGCCCTGACGCGCGAGGCGCGCGAAGTGCTGCGCCAGCATTTCCTTACTGCCGGGATGGGCCTGTCGGGCGGCAATTTCCTGGTTGCCGAAACCGGGTCGGTGGCGCTGGTCACCAACGAAGGCAACGGCCGCATGGTGACCACCATGCCCAAGGTGCATGTGGTCATCACCGGCATCGAGAAGGTGATCCCGACCCTGGAGGATTTGTCGACGCTGATGCGCCTGCTGCCGCGCTCGGCCACCGGGCAGTCGATCTCGAATTACTTTTCCATTCTCACCGGCGTCAAGAAGCCGGAGGAGCACGACGGCCCCGAGCATCTCTATTTCGTGCTGGTCGACGCCGGTCGTGCCGACGTGGTGGGAACGGACTTCCACGCCATGCTGCGCTGCATCCGCTGCGGCGCCTGCATGAACCACTGCCCGGTGTATCAGACCATCGGCGGCCACGCCTACGGCTGGGTCTATCCGGGGCCGATGGGCTCGGTGCTGACCCCTTTGTATGCGGGCATCGAGAACTCGATCGACCTGCCGCATGCGGCCACGCTGTGCAACCAGTGCGGCGTCGTCTGTCCGGTCAAGATTCCGCTGCCGGAGCTCTTGCGCAAGCTGCGCGAAAAGCAGACCGAGCGCGGCCTGCGGCCCCTCACCGAACGCATCGGCCTGCGCGTGTGGGCCTGGGTCGCGCAACGGCCCGCGCTGTATGCGCTGGGCGCGAGCTTCGGTGTGCGCTACCTGAAATGGCTGGCCGGCGGTACGGACCGGATCCGCATCCTGCCGACCGCGCCGGAATGGACCTTGGGGCGGGACTTCCCCGCGCCGCAGGGCAAGACCTTCCGCGAACTGTATGCCGCGCGCCGCAAGACTAGCGCCACCTGACCCGAACGGAGGAAAAATGATGAACTCCCGTGAAGAAATCCTCGGCCGCGTGCGTGCCGGCCTGCAGCGCAATGCGACCAACGCCGCGGCCGGCCGCGAGGTGATGGCGGCCGCCCTGTCCTCCGGCAGCCGGGGCCCGAAGCCGGCTTTCGACGCCACGCCGCAGGCCCTGCTGGAACGCTTCCGCATCAAGTCGGAACTGCAAGCCGAGCACGGTGGATGTCGTGGCGGCCGACGCCGACGTCCCGGCCGCCATCGCGCGCTACCTGACGGACATGAAATTGCCGAAAACGGCCGTGGTCCAGCCCGCACTGGCGGCGCTCGACTGGGCGGCGGCAGGGCTCGCGGTCGAAGCGCGCGGCGCGCGCGATGCGGACCTGGTCGGCATCACCGGCTGTTTCTGCGCCGTGGCCGAAACCGGCACGCTGATGATGTGTTCCTCGCCCGCCACGCCGGCCGCGGTCAGCCTGCTGCCGGAAACCCACATCGCGGTGGTGCATGCTGCACGCATCGTCGCCTGCATGGAAGACGCCTGGAACCTGGCGCGCAAGGAACTCGGCAGCCTGCCGCGTGCCGTGAATTTCATTTCCGGCCCGTCGCGCACCGGCGACATCGAGCAGACCATCGTGCTCGGCGCCCATGGTCCTTACCGGGTGCACCTGATAATCGTCGAGGGATGAGAGCCGGGATGAGGGAAATTGAAGCTCCCGTTCGGGCTGAGCTTGTCGAAGCCCTCGCGCCCTTCGACCGTTCGACAAACTCACGGCCCAGGGCAAGCGGTCAGATTGCCGCCGGCATCAATAGGATGCGCTACTTGCTGGCTGTCATCGCGCTGCTTTTCGCCGTGTCGTCAGCGCCGACTTTTGCCCAGATCGGCGACGAAGTCCTGCCGCCGGTATTCGTCGAGACCCTGCTCGAACTGCCCGACGATGCCGCCCAGGCCGCCAAGTCGAAAAAGCGCCTGCTGCTGTATTTCGGCCAGGTCGGCTGCCCCTACTGCAAGGAACTGATGCAGACCAGTTTCACGCAGAAGAGCCATCGCGGACAAGACGGCGAAGCACTTCCTGCCGATTGCCTTCAACCTGTTCGGCGACCGCGAGGTGACCTGGTTCGACGGCAAGGTGCGCAGCGAAAAGGAGTTCGCCAAATTCCTCAAGGTGCAATTCACGCCGACCGTGCTGCTGCTCGACGAGAAGGGCAACATCATCGCCCGCATCAACGGCTATTACCCGCCGCATCGCTTCTCCGCCGCGCTGGACTATTCGCTGAAACGGCTGGAAAACAAGCTGCCGTTCGCCGAGCACATGAAGGCCGTGCCGCAAACCGGCGCCAGCACCGTGCTGCACGACCAGCCTTTCTTCATGAAGCCGCCCCTGAACCTCGCCCGCAAGCCCGGCGGCAAGCCGCTGGCCGTGCTGTTCGAGACGCGCCACTGCGCGCCCTGCGACGAGTTGCACGAGGAAGGCTTCAAGCGCGACAAGACCCTGGCGGCGATCGCCAAGCTCGACGTCGCCCGCCTGTCGCTGTCAGGCCGCGAGACCCTGACCACGCCGGACGGGCGCAGCACGACGGCGGAAGCCTGGGGCCGGGAACTCAGGATCAGCTACACGCCGAGCGTGGTGTTCTTCGACGACGCCGGCCGCGAAGTGTTTCGCCTCGAAGCCTACGTGCGTCCCTTCCACTTCACCTCGTCCTTCGAGTACGTCGCCAGCGGCGCCTACAAGAAGGAACCGGAGTTCCAGCGCTTCCTGCAGAACAAGGCCGAGCACATGAAGGAGGCTGGCGAAAAGCTGGAGTTGTGGAAGTAGGCGAACTACCGAACACGCGCGTTCACTTGTCATTCCGGCGGATGCCGGAATCCAGTCAACGGCTGTTCCGGACACCGGCGTCGCCCGCCGCGAAGCGGAATCCCGGGTGTGTCGAGACCGCCGGTGTGACGAGTTTCATCATTCGGGGTGGCGTCCGTCGCAATGAAAGTCAGGATGAAGGAGCGCGGGCTGCAACCGCTACCTGGCTGACGCCAGGGCCCTCCTGCGCAAGATCTCCCGGGTCATTTCCTTGAAGTGCTCGCGCGCTCCGGACTCGATCGAGGAACGGGCCAGACCGAGCGGCAGCACCGTATCCGGCTCCGCCTCCGCCACATAGCGGATGCGCGTCGCGCCGGCCTCCGCTTCCAGGCGGGTCGTGCTGTCCATGCGCTTCATGTTTCCCTCGATCAGGCGCGACTCGAATTTTTCGAAGGGGCTGAGCGTCAATTCGCGCACCGTTTTAAACTCGAAGGCGAATGGCCCGAAGCCCGCCTTGCCGGTTTGCGCCACCTTCAATAGGTTGCCGTTGCGCAGCAGCACCTTGCTCGAGGCCACGCTGGAGATGTATCGCGGCAGGTTTTCGAAGTCGGTCAGCACATCCCACACTTCCCGGGCGCTCGCCGGGATGAGCACTTCGACCCTGGTGTGGACCACCCCGCCCTTGATTTCGACGCTGACCACCGGCTCGCTGCCGGCTGCGGGCGTTGCCGCCCACGCCATCCCGGCGGATAGTGCGAGCAGCAGCAACGCCGCAATCCTGGCAATACCGCTCACCGTGTTGCCCCTCTGAAATATTTTTCCAGCTCGATGATACACATGGCGACCATTGCAATGGCGGCTATTTCACTCCAGGCGCGGGCATCGATCGGCGCGGTGGAGAACGCCGTGTTCATCGGCGCCCAGTAGGTGATGGCCATCTGCAACGCCAGTTGCAGGCCGACGCCGGCCCATACCCAGGGATTGGAAAACGCGTTGATCGCCGTCACCGGCAGGCGCAGCGAGCGGCAATTGAACAGGTAGACGATCTCGATGGCGACGAACACGTTCATCGCGATGGTGCGCGCCTCGGCCATGCTCTGGCCGCGCTCCGCCGCCAGCAGGAACATGCCGAAGGAGCCGGCCAGCATCAGGATGCCGACCAGCACCACGCGCCCGATCAGGACGGCGTCGAGCACCGCCGTGCCCGGCGGGCGCGGCGGGCGGCGCATGATGCCGCGCTCCGCCGGTTCGAAGGCCAGCGGCAGGCCGAGCAGCACGGCGGTGGTCATGTTGATCCAGAGGATTTGCAGCGGCGTGATCGGCAGGGTCACGCCGGCGACGATGGCGGCGAGGATCACCAGGCCTTCGCCGAAGTTGGTGGGCAGGGTCCAGGTGATGAACTTCACCAGATTGTCGTAGATGCCGCGGCCCTCCTCGACCGCCGCTTCGATGGTGGCGAAGTTGTCGTCGGTCAGCACCATGGCCGCGGCTTCCTTGGCCACGTCGGTGCCGGCGAGACCCATGGCGATGCCGATGTCGGCCTGCTTCAGCGCCGGGGCGTCGTTCACGCCGTCGCCGGTCATCGCCACCACTTCGCCCCGTGCCTGCAGGGCGCGCACCAGGCGCAGCTTCTGTTCCGGCTCGACGCGGGCAAACACGTTGACGCGGCTTGCAGCGGCTGCCGAGCGCCGCATCGTCGAGCTGGGCCAGGTCGCGGCCGGTCAGCACTTCGGCCGTGGCGGCGTCCTTGACGATGCCGATCTGGCCGGCAATCGCCCGCGCCGTTTCGGCGTGGTCGCCGGTGATCATTTTCACCCGGATGCCGGCTGCATGGCAGGTGCGCACCGCGCTGATGGCGCGCGGGCGCGGCGGGTCGATCATGCCGGCCAGGCCGAGGAAGACCAGCCCGGCGCCGATCGCGGCGTCATCGAGCGCCGCGTCGCCGGCCGCATGGCGTCGAGCCAGCGCCAGCACGCGCAGGCCGCGCGTCGCCATCTGCGCGGCGGCGGCTTCCAGCGCGGCGGCATCCAGCGCAATCTCGCCGCCGTCGGCGGCCAGCATGGCGCGGCTGGCCGGCAGCAGCTTTTCGATGGCGCCCTTGACGTACACGAGCGGCTTGCCCTCCACGGTGTGCCGCGTGGCCATGGTCTGCCGCGCCGAATCGAAGGGCAGTTCATCATCGCGCGGGAACAGCGTGCGCAGCGTGGTTTCGTCCAGCCCGCCCTTGCGCGCCACCACCAGCAGCGCCGCCTCGGTCGGGTCGCCGGTGATCTGCCATTGTCGCTTCTCGTGGTAAAGCGCGGAGTCGTTGCACAGGGCGCCGGCGATCAGAACTTCGCGCAACGCGGGTCCGGGTTCGGCTGTGCTCAGCTTGCCTTCCGGCGTGTAGCCCTGGCCGCCGGCCGTGAAGGCTTCGCCGCCGGCCCACAGCTCGGTGACGGTCATGGCGTTTTCGGTCAGCGTGCCGGTCTTGTCCGAGCAGATCACCGTCGTGCTGCCCAGCGCTTCCACCGCCGGCAGGCGGCGGATGATGGCGCGGCGCTTGGCCATGCGGCCGACGCCGATGGCCAGGGTGATGCTCATTGCCGCCGGCAGGCCTTCGGGGATGGCGCCGACGGCGAGTGCCACGGCGGCCATCAGCATGTCGCTCCAGGATTCGCCGCGCAGCACGCCGACGACGAAGGTGAGCGCGGCGAGGCCGAGGATCACCCACAGCAGCAGGCCGGCGAATTCGCCCATCTTTTTCGTCAGCGGCGTGGCGATTTCCGGCGCGCCGGCGATCAGGCCCGAGATGCGTCCGGTTTCGGTGGCGTCGGCCGTGGCGACGACCAGGCCGTTGCCCTGGCCGGCGACCACGGACGTGCCGGCATAGGCCATGTTGCGGCGGTCGGCGAGCCGGGTGTCCTGCGGCAGCGGCTCGTGATGCTTGTCGACCGGTGCCGCCTCGCCGGTCAGTTGCGGCTTCGACGGTACGCAACTGGCGCCCCGAGACGATGCGCAGGTCGGCCGGCACCTTGTCGCCGGCGCTGAGCCAGACCACGTCGCCGGGTACCAGATGGACCGCATCCATGCGCCGGCGGCGCCCGCCGCGGACCACGGTGACGTCGGTGGCGACGGCGCGGGCCAGCGCCGCCAGGGCCGCTTCGGCCTTACCCTCCTGCAGGTAGCCGATGATGGCGTTGACCACGACCACGCCGAAAATCACCGAACTGTCGATCCACTCGCCCAGCCCCGCAGTGACGATGCCGGCGCCGATCAGCACCAGCACCAGCGGCTCCTTCATCTGGGCCAGAAAGCGCGTCAGCGCGCTGCGCCCGGCCTGCACGCGCAGGCTGTTGGGGCCGTGGCGCAGCAGGCGCGCCGCGGCTTCCTCCTCGGCGAGGCCGTCAGCCGGATCGACACCGTGGCGGGCCAGGGCTTCTTCGGCGGCAAGGGTGTGCCACGGGGGACTGGAGGCTTCCGGGACTGGCGAACTGGCTGTTGTCATACTCCAATTATGGGCCGATGTTTGCGGTATGCGGCCTGGCGCGCTATTTAGTTCGTGTTTCGCTCGCCAGCGGCAGGGATGCGATCAGCGCAACGCCGCTGCCGGCTGCCGGTGTGGCGATGTCAAGCGTGCCGCCGTGCAGTTCGACGATGCGTTGGACTATTGAAAGCCCCAGTCCGCTGCCCAGGGATGAGGAAAAATTATGTCCCCGCGCGCCAGCGCTGGGGACGGTATCCAGGCGGACGGCGCTGGCGCTACGGTAAAAACGTTGCAGCACGCGCTCGCGCTCTTCCGCGGCAATGCCGCGTCCGTTGTCGGTCACGCTCAGCGCGGCGCGCGTGCCTGCTTTCGCTATGGCAACCTCGATCTGCGTGGCACCACCGTGGCGCAGGGCGTTGTCCACCAGGTTGCGCAGCAGTGACTGGAGCAGCGCGGGGTCGCCCGTGACGCGCGCATCGCCCTCGCCCAGCACGAGATCGCACGCCCGTGCAATGGCTTCGCCGGCGGCGCCGGCCAGGACTTCTGCGGCAATCGGCCGCAGGGAGAGTTCGTGCATCGCGGTTCCGCCGCCGGCATCGAGCCGGGCCAGTGTCAGCAACTGGGTCACGAGGTGGGTGGCGCGGTCGCAGCCGAGGATGATCTGTTCCAGCGCATGTTGGCGTTGGGCGCCTTCGGTGGCGGCGAGCGCGACCTGGGCCTGGGCCCTGAGCGCGGCCAGCGGCGTGCGCAGTTCGTGCGAGGCATCGGCCGTGAAGCGGCGTTCGTTTTCCAGCACGCGATCGATTTCGGCGAACAGCGCGTTGAGCCGCCGGATCAGCGGCACGATCTCGCGCGGCGTGTCGGTGTCGGTGATCGGTGTCAGCCGGTCCGGCGCCCGCGTGGCGAGATCGTCGCTCAGTCGCCGCAACGGACGCAGGGCAAAGCCGACGGCGAACACCAGAACCAGCGCCAGGCCGGGCAGGGCATAGAGCATCGGCAGCAGCAGATGCTTGGCAATCTCGCCGGCCAGTTCGGCACGTTCCTTCTTCATGTGCCTGGCTGTCGCCGGTGGATGGACCAGCAGTTCTTCGATTTCGTGCAGGGCCGAGCGCCAGGTAAAGACGGCGGTGACCAGCCAGACCACGGCCACGGCGGCCGTGGTCAGCAGCACCAGGCGCAGGCGCAGGGATTTCACGCGGGCGCATCCTTGGCGATGACGTAGCCGACGCCGCGCAGGGTGCGGATCGCCTCGGCGCCGAGCTTGCGCCGCAGGTGGTGGATGTAGACCTCGACGGCATTGCTGCCGATTTCATCGCCCCAGGCATACAGGTGCTGCTCCAGCTGGGCGCGCGACAGGGCCCGGCCCGGCTGCTGCATCAGCGCCAGGAGCAGGGCATACTCCTTGGCCGCAAGTTCGACCGGCTCGCCGCGATAGGCGACGGCGTGCGTCGCCGGATCAAGCGTGATGCCGGATGCCGCCAGCACCGGCGCCGGCTGGCCGCCGGCGCGGCGCAGCAGTGCGCGCAGCCGGGCATTCAGTTCGCCGAGGTCGCAGGGCTTGACCAGGTAGTCGTCGGCGCCGGCATCCAGCCCGCGGATGCGGTCATCCACCGTGTCGCGCGCGGTGAGGATCAACACCGGCAGCGCAAGTTTTTGCGCGCGCAGCCTGCGCAGGACCTCGAGGCCGTCCTTGCGCGGCAGGCCGAGGTCGAGCACCACGGCGGCGTACTCCCCGGTCGCCAGCGCGGTGTCGGCGCTGACGCCGTCACGCGCCCAGTCGACGGCATGGCCGGCCTGTTTCAGGCCGGCCTGCAGCGCGTCGCCGAGCAGTGCATCGTCTTCAACCAGCAGGATTCTCATTGCGGATGTGCTTGCGGCCGGTGATCATCGCCTTGACCAGGTTCTCGCGATGCAGCCAGCTGCTGACCACCACGCCGGCCAAGTGGATCACGACCATCGCCATCATGCCATTGGCGGCGGCTTCGTGCAGTTCTTCCATGAAGTTTCCGCCGAAGTCGTTGTAAGTCGCATAGCCGCTGGCGGCGGCGGTGATGCCGAAGCCGAGCAGCAGGAAGATCGCCACGGCGCCGGCAGGATTGTGGCCGACATAGTGTTGCGGCTTGCCGTTGATAAGGGACTTGATGTAGCCGACCAGCTTGCGCGGTGTCGGCAGGAACTCGGCAAAGCGCGAATAGCCGCCGCCGACAAATCCCCACAGCAGGCGAAAAACGATCAGCCCGGCCAGGGTGTAGCCGGCGAAGACGTGGATGTCGCGCAATTTTTCAGATTCTGCGGTGAGGAAGGCGATGACGAAGCTGGCCGCCAGCGACCAGTGGAAGATGCGCGTCGGCAGATCCCAGACGCGGATGGGCTTGATTTGGTTTTGCATGGCTGTCCTCATTTGGGAATGTTGATCGAGCGTTCGCTGTAGTTGCCCGCCGCCGCCTGACGGTGGCAGGCGGTGCAGTTGGCCGGACTCTTGATCGAAGCACGCTGGAAGGTCGCGGCGGCTATCTCGCGATGCTTCTTTTTGAAGCGTTCCGTTTCGGTAATGCGCAGCAGCGGCTTGCCGGCGGCATCGCGGGTGGTGCCGGTCTTGCGTCCGTTGGCGTTGGCGACCAGAAAGTCGGCGATGGCGATACGGCGTTTCTCGTCCAGGCTGGCGTCGCTGCCGAAGTGGTGGGCCAGGTCGCCCATCATGGCGCGCCAGGAATCGGCGTGCAGCATCTGCGGCGGGAATGCCATGTGGCAGGAGGTGCATTCTTCCTCGAATGCGGCATTCTTCGGCAGGCTGTAGCTGTCGGCCTGGGCCGCAAGCGCGACCAGCAGCAGCGCGGCGGGGAGCAGTTTTTTCATCATGGTCACCGTCTATTTGAGGGCCAGCAGCCAGGCCATGACGTCGGCCTTTTCCTGGGCGCTGCAGAGCCGGTTGAGGGTGTCGTTGCAGTTGCGGCGGAACCACTTGTCCACCTTGGCGGCATCCGTAAAGCGTTCGGCGTTGGCCGCCGGCGCCAGCGGCGTGATCGGCTTTTCGGTCTTGGCGTGGCGACCGGCCTGGGTCGGCTTGTCGCTGTGGCAGGAGGCGCAACTCCATTCGCCGCCCTGCTTGGCGCTGAAGAAGCGCGCGCCGCGCTCGGCCGATGCGGCGCCGCCGGCTTCCTTCTCGAAGCGCGTCAGGAAGTCGCGCGGGGTTTCGGCCTGGGCGGTGGCGGCGAAGAGCAGTGCTGCAATGGCGAGGGTGGATCGCATGAGAATCTCCATGAAGATGTTGTGGAACGGATCATGGAGAAACGCGCTTAAGTCCCGCTTAAGTCCGGGACAAGCGCTTCTACTTCTTCGGCGCCTCGTAGAAATCCCGCAGGGAAGCGTAGCGCGCGGCGCGCGCCGAGCGCACGTGCTGGATGGCCTTCTTCATCGGGATGCCGGCCTGCACCAGGGTTTCGGCGGCGATCAGCAGGCTGCCTTCGATGACTTCCGGAATCACCTCGGTCGCTCCCGCGGCCTTGAGGCGGGCGACATCCTTGTCGTCGGCGGTGCGCACCACGATGGGGATATCCGGCCGGGTGGCGCGCACGATATGCAGCACGCGTTCCGCCGAGTGCACCTCGGAGTAGGTGACGACCACGGCGCGGGCACGCGCGATGCCGGCGGCCTGCAGCACCTCGCGCCGGTCGGCATTGCCGAAGACGACATTGACGCCCTGGGCGCGGGCCTCCGCGATGCGTTGCGGGTCTACGTCGAGGGCGATGAAGGGGATGTTCTCGATGCCGAGGAACTCGGCAATGCGCTGCCCGGTGCGCCCGTAGCCGCAGATCACCACGTGCTCGCCGAGGTTCATGCTGTGCACCGCGATGTCATGGATCACCGTGGCCTTGTGCGCCCAGTCGCCGCGTCCGAGGTCGCCGGACAGGCGCGCCGCGCGTTCGATCAGGAAGGGGGCGATGAACATCGACAGCAGCATGGCCGAGAGCGTGATCTGGAACGCGCTGTCGCCGACCAGTTTCAGTTCATGGGCCAGATGGATCAGGATCAGGCCGAATTCGCCGGCCTGCGCCAGCTGCGCGGCGGTGCGCAGGCTGGCGACCAGCGGCGTTTTCGCCACGCGCGTGACGAGCAGCATGACCAGCGCCTTGCCGCCGATCAGCAGGACCACGGCCAGCACCAGCTTGTGGGCGTTGGCCAGCACGTACTGGAGGTCGAGCATCATGCCGACGGTGACGAAGAAGAGACCGAGCAGGATGTCGCGGAAGGGCCGGATGTCGGCCTCGACGTGGTGGCGATAGGCCGTCTCGGAAATCAGCATGCCGCCGACGAAGGCGCCCAGCGCCAGCGACAGGCCGCTTTGGGCGGTGAGGAAGGACAGGCCGACGACGATCCACAGCGCGGTGAGTACCAGCAGTTCGTTCGAGCGGACTTTCGCCACGGCATCGAACAGGCGCCCGATCAGCCGTTTGCCCAGCCAGACCAGCAGCGCCAGCACCGCCACGGCCTGCGCCGCGGCCACCGCCAGCGAGCGCAGCAGGTCATCGCTCGGGGCGGCCAGCGCCGGCAGCAGGATCAGGCAGGGGGCCACGGCGAGATCCTGGAACAGCAGCACGCCCATGGTCTGGCGCCCCGAGCGCGAGTGCAGCTCGAAGCGGTCGGACAGCATCCTGGCCACGATCACCGTGGAGGACATCGCCACCGCGAGGCCCACGGCGATGCCGCTTTTCCAGTCCTGGCCGTAGGCCAGCACGGTGACCAGGCCGGTGCCCAGCGCCGTCAGCGCCATCTGCGACAGGCCGAAGCCGAACACCAAAGCGCGCATGGCATGCAGGCGCTTCAGGCTGAACTCGAGGCCGATCGAGAACATCAGGAAGACCAGGCCGAACTCGGCGAAGCCCTGCACCTCGGCGTTTTCGGCCAGCAGCGCCAGCCCGTGGGGCCCCAGCGCCATGCCGACGGCGAGGTAGGCGAGCATGCTCGGCCGGCGGAAACGGCGAACCACGGCGACCGCGACGACCGCGGCCGAAAGCAGGAAGAGGATGGACAACAGCTGCGGATGCATAACAACATCATAGACGGATGCTGCATTCGGCATGTTGACCTGGGTAAAATGCGCGTTCGACTTCTGCGGCCGCCGATTCACCCTCCGATGACCGATCCCGTCCGGCAACACAGCCTGCGCTATGGCGAATTCCTCGGCGCCGTGCGCGTCAAGCAGCGCCGCGTGAGCTACAAGGACGTGCATGCCGACGCCGGGCGCGAGGCCGCGGGCGCGGCGTCTGCGCCTGATCGACGTGCACCGGCTGCTGACGCCCTATGTCACGGTGCGCTTCGTCGACCAGCTGTGCGCCGTGGTGCCGCTGGCGCTGTTCCTCGCCCTGTTCCAGATCGCCGCGCTGCGCACTGACGTGCTGGAAGGCGAACTGATCGCCTTCGGCATGCTGGCGGTGATGCTCGGGCTGATGCTGTTCATGGACGGCGTCAAGTACGGCCTGATGCCCTTCTCCGAGAATATCGGCTTCACCCTGCCCAACCGGGCGACGCCCGCGGTGGTGCTCGGCTTTGCTTTCCTGCTGGGCGGCATCGCCACCTTCGCCGAACCGGCGATCGGCGCGCTGCGTGCCGCCGGCAGCGGCGTCGACCCGCTGCGCGCACCCTGGCTGCATTTGCTGCTGACGCGCTATCCCGACCGGCTGGTGCTGGCGGTCGGCATCGGCGTCGGGCTGGCCGTGGTGGTCGGCATGCTGCGCTTCTTCTTTGCCTGGCGCATGAAGACGCTGGTGATCGCCACCCTGCTGCCCTGCCTGGCGCTGACCGCCTATGCCGGCTTGGATCCGCGCCTGGCGCCGATCATCGGCCTGGCCTGGGATTGCGGCGCCATCACCACCGGACCGGTGACCGTGCCGCTGGTGCTGGCGCTGGGCATCGGCGTCGCCGCCGCCGCCGGGCAGGAGGACAACCCGCTGGCCGGATTCGGCATCGTCACGCTGGCCTCGCTGTTCCCGGCCTTCGCCGTGATCCTGGTCGGCATCGGCCTGGTGGGCGAGGTGCCGGATCCGGCCGCCCTGCCGCCAATAGTCGGCGCCGGCGGCACGGCGGCCTGGTGGGATGAGACGCCCGTCGCCGAACTGATCGCCGCCTTGCGCGCGATCGGCCCGCTGATCCTGCTGCTCTGGCTGGCGCAGCGCTTCTTGTTGGGCGAGAAGGTGAAGCAGCGCAACCTGATCGTCTATGGCGTGGTGGTGGCGATCCTCGGCATGGCGCTGTTCAACCTCGGCCTCACGGTGGGCCTGATCCCGCTCGGCAACCAGGCCGGGGCGACGGTTCCAGCCGCTTTCAGCGCCAGCGCCGGCGTCGATCCGCTCTACCCCTATCCGGTCGGCATCACCCTGACGCTGCTCTTCGCCGCCGCCCTCGGTTACGGCGCGACGGTGGCCGAGCCGGCGCTGAATGCCATGGGCACCACGGTGGAGAACCTCACCGACGGCGCCTTTCCGAAGAAACTGCTGATCCAGGCCGTGGCGCTTGGCGTTGCGCTGGGGATCGCCGCGGGCGTCGCCAAGATCGTTTTCCAGTGGTCTATCCTGCCCATGCTGCTGGTGGGCTACACGGTGGCGCTGGGCGCTACCTTGTGGTCGAGCGAAGAGTACGTCGCGCTGGCCTGGGACAGCGCCGGCGTCACCACCGGCCCCGTGACCGTGCCGCTGGTGCTGGCGCTGGGCCTCGGCCTGGGCCAGGCGGTCGGCGCCGCCGAGGGCTTCGGCATCCTCGCCATGGCATCGCTCGGCCCGATCGTCTCGGTGCTGCTGGTGGGATTCTGGATACGCAGGAGCGTGGCACTCGCCGCGCGCGAAAGAGGATAGCGGGATGAAACAGCGTGACGAAATCGTGGTGCTGACCGACGCGGTGCTGATCACCTGCATCGTCCAGCGCGGGGTGGCCGACTTGGTGGTCGACGCGGCGACCGAAGCCGGCGCCCAGGGGGCGACGATCTTCTACGCGCGCGGCACCGGCGTGCGGCAAAAACACCTCGGCGTGCTCGGCATCACGGTGAATGCGGAAAAGGAAGTGATCTACATCGTCTCGCCCAGCGACCATGCCGACCATATCTTCGAGCGCGTGTATGTCGCCGCCAAGCTGGACACGCCGGGCATGGGCATGATCTACATGTCGCCGCTGGACAAGATGGCGACCTACGTGCCGCCGGAAATCGCCGCCCGCTTCGGCCACCATGACTGAGCCGTCCCACCTGCCGCCGCCGCGCGGCGAGTACCGCATCATCACCTGCATCATGCCGGCCGGGCGCGGCGCCGAGGTCATGGAGGCCCTGCGCCGCGAACTCGGCGTGGTCAGCACCAGCCTGCACCATGCCCGCGGCATCGGCACCCAGAGCCTGCGCCACCGGGTGTATTCCGACGAGAAGCAGGTGCTGACTGCGGTGGTTGCCGCCGAGCGTGGCGATGCGGTATTCGAGTTGATCTATTTCGCGGCCGGACTGAATCTGCCGCATGCCGGCATGGTGATGATGGGCCATGCATTTCGCGCCGCGGGACTGGAATCGCCGCTCGCCGCCGAGGACGTGCAGTAGGCCGCCGCTGGCTGTGCGGCGGCGAAGGTCGTGCTTACTTGACTGCCGTCACCGGGCAGTGCGCCAGGGCAAACACGTCTCTGGCCACCGAGCCCATCAGCGCGGTAACGAGTTTGCCGGCGCCGCGCAGGCCCATCACGATGGCATCGCACTGGCGCTCTTTGGCGATGCGGGCGATGGTTTCGGCGACGGGGCCGAGCGCCACCTGGGGTTCATAGGCCACCCCGGCGGCGTCGAGCAATGCCCGTGCCGGCCCCAGGGCGTCGCCGCCGCGGGTTTCCTGCATCGCCTCGATCTCGCACAAGGGCATGTGGCCCAGCACTTCCGGCGCATCGATCGGCGGCTGGACATTCAGCAGCAAGATCTCGCACGCGGTGCTGTTCTTGGCCAGCAGGATGGCATGCCGGGCGACGCGCTCGGAATGTTCGGAACCGTCCACCGGAAGCAGTATTTTCATGACCGGTCTTTCTTTTATGGGAACGAGCAAAGTGTAGCGCATTCGGCGGGATCGCCGTTCCTGCCGTAACGCCGACACGGCTATTCAGGTCCGACAGGCTGCTACAATCCGCCGACAAAAACGAGAGGAGTGGCAGATGGCATCTTCGCTTCGAACCATGGCGTCCCGCGTTGCTGCAGGATTTCTGTCGGCGCTGGTTGCACTGCTGCTGGCACCGACTCTGGCACAGGCGGCGGACGCGGCGGCGGCGGTCACCTCGCCGGCGCTGTTCGGCATTCCCGTCGATTTCATCCTGTTCGGCGCGACCCTGCTCGGCGTCGCCCTGTTCCATCACTACGTGTTGCAGGTGGCGCTGACGGGGTTGGCTACCATCGCCACTTACAAGATCCTGTTCACCGGTTTCAAGACCGGCGCCGGCATCGCCGGCTTCGGCGTGCACATGGCGCACGAATGGGTGCTGCTGGCCAACCTGCTCGGCCTGCTGGTCGGCTTCGCGCTGCTGGCGCGGCATTTCGAGGACAGCGGGGTGCCCGAGGTGCTTGCCGAAACTGTTGCCCGAGGGCTGGCTGGGGCCCTTCATGCTGCTGGTGATCATCTTCACGCTGTCCGGCTTCCTCGACAACATCGCCGCGGCGCTGATCGGCGCCACGGTGGCGGCCAGCGTGTTCAAGCGCAAGGTGCATATCGGCTACCTTGCCGCCATCGTCGCCGCTTCGAACGGCGGTGGCGCCGGCTCGGTGGTCGGCGACACGACGACGACCATGATGTGGCTGGACGGCGTCAGTCCGCTCGACGTGGTCGAGGCCTATGTCGCGGCCGCCGTGGCGCTGGTGGTGTTCGGCATCCCGGCGGCGCTGCTGCAGCACAAGCACATGGCGATCAGCCGCGATTTCCAGGCGGCGCACCGCATCGACTGGGCGCGGGTCGGCATCGTGGTCTTCATCCTCGTCTGCGCCATCATCACCAATGTCACGGTGAACCTGAAGTTCGCCTCTGCCGCCGAGCACTTTCCCTTCCTCGGCGCCGCCGATCTGGGTCGCGCTGCTGGTGGCGGTGCCGCTGCGCAAGCCGGAATGGAGCCTGGTGCCGGGCGCTTTCAAGGGCTCGGTGTTCCTGCTTTCGCTGGTCACCTGCGCCTCGATGATGCCGGTCGAGAGCCTGCCGCCGGCGTCCTGGCCTTCGGCGCTGGCGCTGGGCTTCATCTCGGCGGTGTTCGACAACATTCCGCTGACCGCGCTGGCGCTGAAGCAGGGCGGCTACGACTGGGGCTTCCTCGCTTATGCCGTTGGCTTCGGCGGCTCGATGCTGTGGTTCGGTTCCTCGGCCGGCGTCGCGGTGGCCAACCTGTTTCCGGAAGCCAAGTCGGTCGGCCAGTGGTTGCGCCATGGCTGGTTCATCCCCGTCGGCTATGTCGTCGGCTTTTTCGCGCTGCTGGCGATTCTCGGCTGGCACCCGCACGAGAAGCACAAGGATGGCGTGCCCGCCTCGGCCATCGTCGAAACCCTCAAGGCGCGAGCGGGCGAAAATGCGCCGGCGCCAACGCCTGCAGAGGCTCCTGCGCCGGCTCAGCCGGTGGGCGCGCCGGGTTACCAGTAGCCACCGACCCTTGAACTTTCCCGGAATTGCCGTATCTATGTCAGCGCATGAGCGTAAATCGAGCCTCTGCCCTTCGATTTTTTTCCTGGAGATCAGCAAATGAAACGCATCGTACTGTTCCTCGTCACCAACCTTGCCGTGATGCTGGTGCTCTCGATCGCCGCCAGCGTGCTGGGGGTGAATCGCTTCCTCCATGCCAACGGCCTTGACCTCGGCATGCTGCTGGGTTTCGCCGCACTCATCGGTTTCGGCGGATCCTTCATTTCGCTGCTGATGTCGAAGACGATGGCCAAATGGTCCACCGGCGCACGCATCATCGACAGCCCGTCGACCTCGACCGAGTTCTGGCTGGTCGAGACCGTGCGCAAGCAGGCTGAAAAGGCCGGCGTCGCGATGCCCGAAGTCGCCATCTACGAGGGCGAACCGAACGCCTTCGCCACCGGCCCAAGCCGCAACAATTCGCTGGTCGCGGTATCGACCGGCCTGTTGCAGGGCATGAGCAAGGAGGAAGTCGAGGCGGTGCTGGCGCACGAGGTCAGCCACGTCGCCAACGGCGACATGGTGACGCTGACCCTGATCCAGGGCGTGGTGAATACCTTCGTCATCTTCCTGTCGCGCGTCGTCGGCTATCTGGTCGACAGTTTCCTGCGCCGCGGCGACAGCCAGTCCTCCGGTCCCGGCATCGGCTACATGGTTACCGTGGTGGTCTGCGACATCCTCTTCGGCGTCCTCGCCAGCATCATCGTCGCCTGGTTCTCGCGCCAGCGCGAATTCCGCGCCGACGCCGGCGCCGCCGGCCTGATGGGTTCGCCGCGGCCGATGATTGCCGCCCTGCAGCGCCTGGGCGGCATGGCGGTCGAACCGCTGCCTAAGAGCCTGGCAAGTTCCGGCATCGCCGGCGGCCAGGGCTTGATGTCTCTGTTTGCCAGCCACCCGAGCATGGAAGATCGCATCGTCGCGCTCTCGGCACAAGGCCGGTGAGTTTCGGTCTGCGGCAGCGGTACCGCAGGCCCCCGCACGTCGCGGGGGCCTTTGCTTTTCTGTTGGCTGCGGCTCCCGCCTGGGCGGCGGGTTCCGGCGTGGTAGGCGCCAACCTCCTGTGGCTGGCGCTGATCCTGATGTCGGCCCGGCTCTTCGCCCCGCTTGCCCAGAAGCTCGGTTTTCCTGCCGTGCTGGGCGAGCTGCTGCTTGGCATGGTGCTGGGCAACCTGGCGCTGCTGGGCTTCAATGGCTTCGACTCCATCAAGCACGACCCGACGGTGATGTTCATTGCCGAACTCGGCGTCATCGTTCTGCTGTTGCAGATCGGCCTCGAAACGCGGCTCGCCGACCTGATCAAGGTCGGTCCGCGTGCTTTTGCTGTCGGCATCGTCGGCATTGCCGTCCCCTTCGTGCTGGGCGCGTTCGTGATGGGGCCGTGGTTGCTGCCGGGAGCGTCCGGTAATACCTACCTGTTTCTCGGTGCCACGCTGTCGGCCACGTCGGTGGGCATTACCGGCCGCGTCTTCCGCGATCTCGGCAAGCTGGATACGCCGGCGGCGCGCATCGTGCTCGGCGCCGCGGTGATCGACGACGTGCTGGGTCTGGTGATCCTCGCCGTGGTCACCAGCCTGGTGCAGGCCGGTTCGGTCAGCATCGGCCAGGTCGGCGGTATCATCGCCGACGCGGTGATCTTTCTCGCCGGCTCGATCTGGATCGGGCGCATGATCGCGCCGCATTCCAGCCGCTGGCTGGCACAACTCGACGCCGGTCCCTCGATGCTGTTCGCCCAGGTGCTGGCCACCGGGCTGTTCCTCGCCTGGCTGGCGCATGCCATCGGCCTGGCGCCGATCATCGGCGCCTTCGCGGCGGGTTTGCTGTTCGAGCCGATTTTCCTGCGCGATTTCGATCGCCCGGCCATCGTGCGCGAAATCGAACCCCTGTTGCCGGCCGGCGATCCCGGCCTCGCCGAGCGCCTGCGCCCGGTCCTGCTCAAGCACGGCGGCCACCAGCACGAACACATGATCGAGCCCATCGGCTACTTCTTCGTTCCGGTGTTTTTCGTCCTGACCGGCATGCAGGTCGATTTGCAGACCCTGTCCGACCCGAAGGTGATGGTCATCGGGCTGGGCGTCACCACCGCGGCGATTGCCGGCAAGCTGGTCGCCGGTCTGGCTGCCGGATCCGCCAGCAAATGGCTGGTGGGTTGGGGCATGGTCCCGCGCGGCGAAGTCGGCCTGATCTTCGCCATGGTCGGCAAGCAGCTCGGGGTCGTGAACGAGGCGATTTTCTCGGTCATCGTGATGATGGTCATCCTTACCACGCTGATCACGCCGCCGGTGCTGACCTTGCTCCTCAAGCGGAAGTAGGCGACCGGCCGGGTACGGCGGCGCCGCTATAATTCGCCGCTTCGTCCGCCGAACCCCATCGTGTCCGAGCGCCTTGCCGTCCTTGCCCAGTATCTGTTGCCCAAGCAGGCGCTCACCGCGCTGGCCGGCAAGTTCGCCGCGGCCCGCGCCGGGGGCCTGACCACCGCCGTGATCCGCTGGTTTGTCGGCCGCTACGGCGTCAACATGGCCGAGGCGGCCAATCCCGACATTGCCGCCTACGCCAGCTTCAACGAGTTCTTCACGCGGCCGCTGCAGCCGGATGCGCGGCCGCTGGCGGTAGCGGATTTCATCTGCCCGGTGGATGGTGCGATCAGCCAGTTCGGCGCCATCGATCGCGACCAGATCTTCCAGGCCAAGGGGCACTGCTACTCGACCACGGCGCTGGTCGGCGACGATGCCGCGCTGGCCTCGCAATTCGAGAACGGCCACTTCGCCACGCTGTATCTGAGCCCGAAGGATTACCACCGCATCCACATGCCTTGCGCGGGCAAGCTCACGCGCATGATCCATGTGCCGGGAGACCTGTTCTCGGTGAACCCGGTGACGGCGCGCGGCGTGCCGGGTCTTTTCGCGCGCAACGAGCGTGTGGTCTGCGTCTTCGAGGGCGAGGCCGGCCCCTTCGTCATGGTGCTGGTCGGCGCCACCATCGTCGGCAGCATGGCGACGGCATGGCATGGCATGGTGAACCCGCCGCGACCCGGCCATCTGCGCGAATGGAGTTACGCGGAGAAGGACCTGCGCTACCGCCAGGGCGATGAAATGGGCCGCTTCCTGCTCGGTTCGACCGTGGTGATGCTGTTTCCCCGAGGCGCGCTGACGTTCAATCCCGACTGGTCGCCGCAGCGCCCGATTCGCCTCGGCGAAAAGATGGGCGCGCGGCCCGGGCCGTAACGAAACTAGCACAGAGTCAAGTTGAAACCGATGGACGCCATACCAACCGTCATCCCGGGCTTGACCCGGGATCCAGAAACGGCCGCCGACTGGATTCCGGCTTTCGCCGGAATAGCCTGCCCCGGACTCGATCCGGGGACGGGTCGATCCATCGGATTCTGCATGACTGACTACTAGAGCGTGCCCAGCACGTTGAAGAACCAGCCCCGGCTGCGATAGGAAAGGTCGGTCAGGTCGTCGGAGTAGTCGGTGAAGTTGTAGCCGAGCCCCAGCTTCACTCCCTCGGTGACATGGCGATACACGGCCAGCAAGGCCCCGGCGCGGGCGTCTTGCGACTCGCGGCCCTTCAGCGTGCGCAACTCGATGACGGCGTCCCATTCCTTCACCCAATGCAGGTCGGTACGCAGGATCAGCAGGTCGGCGCGGCTCGAGAACCAGTCCCCGTTGGTCCTGGTGGGTTTCAGGTCGCCGATGCGGAACGCATACTTGCCGCCCAGCGACAGCCATGGTTTGAGATCGTAGATGGTGTCCACGGCAAACACCTGGCTTTTCTGCGCGTAGTCGGCCGTTATGCCGCTGGCGCCGAGCTGGCCGGGCGACGGCAGGTTGTAGAAGTTGGTGTATTTGAACAGGGTGTTCCAGCGGTCGTCGGTCACGGGCCGGTAAGCGGCGCCGGCGACGATCTCGTGGAAGTTGCCGTCGTAGAAGGCGCCGCCGCTGTTGTTCGACCGCGAGACATCCAGCTTGCCCAGCAGGCGCCATTCCCTGGAGGCCTGAACACCGAGGGTGTTGCGCACCAGATATGTGTTGCGCTTGCCGGAAACATCGCCCCGATCCTCGCGCAGTTCGATGGCGCCGCTGTACTTGATGTCGCCTTCCTTGTAGCTGACGGAAACCCCCAGCGCGCGGCGTTTGAGGTCACCCGCCTGCTCGTCGGACACCGTGCCGACTTCGGCCTTGGCGCCGAAGGTCCAGCGGTCGTTGGGCGCCCAGTCGAGGCCGTAAGCCTGCGTCAGGCTTTGCGGGCCGGCGCCTTGAGTGGCGCGGGTCTCGCCGAAGCCCCGCAACTGGTCGGAAAAGCGCGTGGTGCTGCCCGAGACCCAGGTGCCCTGGCGGCCGCGCCAGGCCACGTCGGGACTTTCGCTCTCGAGCACATAATTCAGGTAGGCGTTGCTGCGGTCGGAAAGCCGGTAGTCGGCGCCGACCCTGCCACCGGCGCCCAGGTTGCCGTCGGAGATCTCCGCCAGCAGCTTGACACGGTCATTGATCCGCCAGGCGCCGCCCACGCCGGCCCGGTTGTTGGCCTCGCGCGTGCCGCTGCGGTCGAGGGTGTCCTGAACGAAGCCATAGGCATTCCAGTCTTCCTTCTCACCCGGTTTGCCGCCGGCTTTCGAGGGCAGGTAATCGAGGCGCAAGGCGATGTCGGTACGCGAGCCGTTTTCCGACAGGATCGGACTGGCATTGGGGACCACGGTTTCGCGATTGTCATGGCGCAGGCCAAGCGATCCCTGCCACTCCTCGCCAAGGTTCTGCCGCACCGCCACTTCCACGTTCTCGGTGTCTTGCAGGTCGCCGTCGCGCCGGTCGGCCTTGAGCTCCAGCTGCGTGCCCGGCGCCACCTCCACCGAGGCCCTGGCACCCTGTTGCCTGACCGCTTCGCCATTCACGGCGACCTGTCCGGGGGCTGAGAAACCGCGCTCCCTGTCCTGGCTGTAGGCGGCGATTTTTCCCTTGCCGCCCGCCGTTACTTCGGCCAGATCCACCGTCGCCTCGACCCGATAGGCATGGGCAGTCTGCCCCGCGCTGTTCAGGCCGTAGAAGTCGAAGCCGCCATCCTGCGAGATCAGCGAACCGTTGCCGCTGCCGGTCGAGCGGGCGGTCTCGATTTTCAGCCAGGTACCCGGCTTGTAGCGCAAGGTGGCGTCCACGCCTTGCAGGGTCTGGTCGGGCCCGGTTTCGTTCTGGCGATAGCCGGTCAGTCCCAGCTGGAGGTAATCGGTCAGCCAGTGACTGGCGCGTCCGCCCGAAGTGAAGTTTTCGATCTCCGCCACACCGGGCACGTATTCGTAGGTGACTACCAGGTACAACGGCTGGCCGTTCATCGACGAGGTAAACACCAGTCCGCCGCCGCCGGCGGTGGATGGCAGGGCCTCGCGCAGGAGGATGCGGCCCTGGATGTTGTTGATCTCGTAGTCTTGTGCCGGGGTAAGCTGCTTTCTTTCGATCACCAGGCGGGAATCCTTGTCCCGCACTTCCACCCAGACCCGCTCCGAGCCCTGGGTGATGTCCTGATGGCGCAGGTAATACAGCGAGCCGCCGGTGCCGCGCAGTTCCTCGCGCGAACCCACGGTGCCGGGCTGCGCGGAAAAGGCGTCGATCCTGGTGCGCTGCTCGCCCCACGGCGTGGTTTCCGGCGAGCGATAACGGCCCTTGGCGCCATACAGGCCGCGGGAGAATTGCAGAAGTTCGGTGCCGCTCCACGAGGTCTGGAAGTTGCCCCACATGACATGGGAGTCGCCCTGTTCGAGCCTGACGTAAAACTTGCCCTGCGTCGGCGCATCGTCCACCGTGGTGCTGTCGTCGCCATACACCGGGTAGTAGAGGTCCGGGTTGATGTTGCGCAGCAGGTAGCGCGGATCCTTCGAGGAGAAGTTGCTGAACAGGTCCTGCAGCGGCTGCTCGCGGGTGTCGGCGGCAGCCGTCAGCAGCCATTCGCCCTTGATCTTGCCCTTGAGGTAGAAGGCGGCGCGGCCATCGACGTACACCTTCTCGTCGTAATGCTGCGTATCGTCGGTCACCAGGCGCGCCGGGCCGGTCACCTGATTCTGGCCGATCGTGAGGTCGCCGAGCGCGACGAAAAACCAGTCATCCTTGGCAATCGTCAGATTGCGGCTGAAGGTGGTGGCGCGACCATCCGCGCCGGCCACCGTGACTTCAACCGCATGCGGTCCGGCGGGAAGGATCTGCTTGATGGCGAAGCGCCCTGCCGGGTCGACCGGGACCGAGAGCCCGAGGGCCGAGACGCGCTGACCGGGTTTGAGCTGGCTGCCGTTCACCGCTACGGTGCCGCCGCTGACCGGGATGTTGCGCAAGGCCAGGCTGTTCTCGCCATAGCCCGTCAGGCGCTCGCGTTCGATCTTGTCCGCATCGCCCGGCGGCCGGGCGCGCGCCAGCAGGGTCAGGGGCTTGAGGCTGGTTTCGTCGAAGCGTCCCGCCGCGTCATACACCCGCAGCAGGAAAAACACGCGCTCGCCTTCATTCACCGGCGGTGTCCAGCGCTGCGCTTCGTTCCAGCTCATCGGCAAGACCGCCAGCGGCGTTTCCTGTGGCTGCTGGTCAGGGCGGAAGATGCGCAACTCGGCCTGCTTCAGCCACGGAATGTAATTCGACCAGCCGCGGAACTCGACCGCATCGCCTTTGACGGCCGCATTCGGCGTGGCCCAGATGTTCAGCGCCGGGGCCAGCGCCAGGCTGTCAAAGCGCACCTGGATGTCGGCCTTCTGCAGCGCGACGTCGGTGCAGCGCTGACGATCGGCCTCGGTGGCTTTTCCGGCGCCGGCCGCCGCTTCGCCGTCGATCGTGATGCGGAACGGGACGTTCGACTCATCGGCGCTGCCCGCCTGCGGCGCACAGGGCCCGGCAACGGGCGCAACAGCGGGCGCAACCGGGGTCGGCGCCCCGGCATGCGTCACGCCCGAAGGTTGCGGGTAAGCAAGGGCAGGCCGGACTTCGGCCGGCGCCGACACCCCGTGGATATCGACCCGGGAATTGTCTACCCGCTTTCCCGGGGCGCCGCCTGCTTCCTGCGCACCAGCGGCAGCAAGGGCGAGGCCGGCGAAAATACCCGTGGCAAAGTGGCGAAATTCCATTGCGCGCCCTACATCTCGGTTTCGATGATCAGGGGTTGGCGCGGCTCCTCATTGCCCTTTGCGTTCTTGCGCGCGGCCTGCCAGAGTTCCCTGACACGGGCGGCGACGGCATCCAGGCGGGCCCTGGCGAGGTCCTCCGCCTCGGCCCCGCGGCGGTAGGCAATGCGCAGTACCGAGGATCGTTCCTCGAGTTTGGCGGGCAGGCCGGCGAATTCCTGCGCCCATTGCGCTGCGAGTTCGGTGGTCGTGCCGACGAAAGCGGCGGCGGAGAGTTCCAGGCGCACCACGCGATGCACGGTGGCGCCGAAGTTGAGCTTGGCCAGCTTGCCGCGGGTCACCCGCACATCCTGCGGGTTCCCGGTGGTGAGCCGGTAGCCGGAGGGCAGGGTGCGCTCGTCGAGCTTCATGATGAAGTTGGAACCGTGATCCATCTGCGGCACCGCCGCGCATGCCACGTGGAAGCGGCCTTCGTTGTCCGTCGTCACCAGCAGGCCGCGTGCCGTGACCACGCGCACATTGGCGATGCCCGGCTCGCCTTCGTCCTGGTAGCCGTTGGCATTCCTGTCGTCGAACACCTTGCCGATGATGTCCGAGCAGTCGAAGGTCGGGTCGGGAATGACGCGCACGACCGCCGAGGCGATGTTGGATACCTGCGTATTGACGATGCTGTTGAGCGACCAGGCCTGGTTGGTGTACTCGCCTTCGCCGACGCCGGTGCCGACCACCAGGATCAGCTTCCAGGTCTTGCGTTCCGCGGCGGCGAAAGTCTGGGCGGCCCAGGTCAGGTCGCGCCCCGCGACCACCGGCTCGGAGGGGGCGCCGTTGAGGGTGGCGGAACCCAGGCGATAGCGGAAGCCCGGCGGAATGCGGTCGACGACGTTGATGTTGGTCAGCGTCGCGGCGAGCGTATTTGTCGCCGTCACGGTATAGGGCACCAGGTCGCCGCGGCTGACATTGACCAGCGGCGTCGTCTTGGTCATGGCAATGGCGCCGCCCAGAATCGGATCGAGCGGAATGTGGTTGTTCACCGCATTGGCGGAACTGGTGGCCGCATTGCCGGTAAGGGTCAGCGCGAAACTCATGAAATAGAGCGTGGGCTGGGCGCCGGTCGGCGGCCCGGCTTGCGCCTGGATTGCGTCCACGCCGCCAGGCGGCAAGGGCACGCGCGAACCGGCTGCCGGCGGGATGATGGTCGAGGTCGGCGGCAGATAGCTGCCCGGCTGGAGGACTCCGAGCGTATAGGTCCCGGTCCCCGGACAGCCCGGCGGCGCGGGGTTGAGCAAGAGAAATTGATACTGCCCGGTAACCCCCGTGACTTGCGTGTTGAGCCCGCCGACCAGGCAGGCCCCAAGCACCGCTGCGCCCCCGAAGGACAAGGTCACCTGGGCGCCGGGAACGGGCGCGCGGGTTATCGAATCGTAAACCACGCCCGATGGATCGAGCGGCAGGTTCTGACTGAGGGTGGTAATCCCCGGAACCAGTTGCAGTCCGGTGATGACACCGTTGATGATGGTGCCGTTGCGCGCCGGCGCGGGGTCGGCGGACTGCGCCAGGCCGTAGATCGCGCCGCTTGCCGGCTCGCGGAAGCGCACCGAGTAGTAGGTGGCGGCATTGCCCGCCGTGAACGGGAACAGGCCGGCGATGGCGTAATCGCCATTGGCGTCGGTCGTTGCGCTGCTGACGACCTGGCCGGCGGCATTGAGCACTTCGACGATGAAGCCGCGGACATTCGGCGCGGGTGCGCCGTCGTTGTCGATGCGGTCATGGTTGCGGTCCAGATAGACCTTGCCGGAAACCGCCGCCAAACCCGCGGCGGAAAAATTGACCGGCGTCGGGTCGTTCTCACCCGGCTCGCCGGGGTCGCCGTTGCCGTTGGGGTCCGGGTTGTTGCCGTTGTGGGACAGGTCGGTGGCGATCAGCGTACCACCGGGCGTCTGCGCGGTCGTGGCGGTTGCCTGGTTGTTCTGCACCGCCGCGGGCAATGGGTTGGTGCCGAAGTCGACTTCGGGGGTGAAGGTGATGGTGCATCGTTCGCCAGGCTGCAGGTTCTGGTTGCCGGCCAGCAGCCGGTTCTGCCCGATGCCGGTAAAGGCGGGGGCGGCAACCGTCAGCACCGTCCCGCTGCAGCCCGAGACCGCGGCCGGTACGGCGATCGTGATGCTTTGCGCGGTCGGAAAGGCCGTGGCGAGGTTGTCGGTGACCTGGACGTTGGTTGCCGTGACGGTGGCGCTGGTGTTGGCGACGATCACCGTGTAGGGCAAGCGGAAACGCCTGAGCCCGGTCTGCACGGTTCCCGAAACGGACTTGGCGGCGCCGATGAACTGGCTGGTCAGCACGACCGGGGTCGGCGACGCATCGTCGGTCGGGTCGCCGTTGCCGTTGGGGTCCGGGTTGCCGCCATCGACGCTGTTGTCGGTGACGTTGCCGCCGCCGGGCGGTGAGCCGGTGGCGACCGCGCTGTTGTTGAAGGGTCCCGCGGTGATGGGGAAGAAGCGCACGGTGAAGCTCACCTCGGCGCTGGAGGCGCCGGCGCCGAAGTTCGGCAGGCTGCTGCCGGCGGGGACCAGCAGTGCGGTCCCGGCGCCGCTGCCGGTGAAGGCGCCGGCCGCCACCGCGGTGAGCGCCGCGCCGTTGGTCTGGTTGGAGACCAGCGGATTGCCGCTGATGGTGTATTCGCCCGCCGCCGGCACCGCCGCAGCGGTGTAGACGCCAAACCGGGGCAGCGCGCCGGCAATCGTGTCGTTGATCTGCACGTTGCCGAGTGCGGTCTGGCCCATGTTGCGCAGGGTCAGGGTGAAGGGAACGGCATACGTGCCGTCGCCCAGTCGCACCACGCCGCCGGCCGCTTTGGCCACGCCGATGCGCGGCACCGGGATCGGCGTCGGATCGTTCTCGCCGGGCTCGCCGGCATTGCCGTTGCCGTTGGGGTCGGGATTGTCGCCGTCATCGGACAGGTCGGTGGCCGGGGTGCCGGTGTAGGCGCCGGTGCCGCCGGCCTGCGCCTGGTTGCTGTAGCTGGTGGCCGTGGCCGGCATGAAGCGGAAAGTGAAATCGATGGTGCATGTCTGCGCCGTCACCAGGTTGGAGATGCTCGCCAGCGCGGTGTTGCCGGTATGCCCGGTAAAGCCGGCATTCACGCTGCCGTTGGTGCAGGCGCCGGAAAAAGTCGGCGCTGACTGCACGGCGTATTGCCCGCTGGCGAGGACGGCTGCCGCACCGCCGGCAACGAAGTTGCCGAACTGACCGCCGACCGCCGCGGACAGCGGGTCGGTGACCGACACGGCGGAGAGCGGTTCATTGCCGATGTTGGTCACCACCAGGCGGATCGGCACGATCAGGCTGCCGTCGGCCGCCGCCGAGATACTGCCATTCATCTGTTTGGCGATGCCGATCGCCGCGGCGAAATTCGGCGCAACCGGCGTCGGATCGTTCTCGCCGGCTTCGTTGGCCAGGCCGTTGCCGTTGGGGTCAGGGTTCGCCCCGTTGTCCGAAAGGTCAAGCAACTGCGGATTCGTCCCCGAGGTTTGTCCGGACAAGGCGCCCGTGGCATCCACCTGCGCCTGGTTTTCATAGCGGCCGCCGGAAGGCAGTAGCGGCGGCAACGGCGAGGTGGGCTTGACTTGCAGTGTGAAATTGATGATGCAGGAAGCGCCGGCGGCAATGCCGGGGACTATCGCGATAGTCGTCGCGGCGCCGGTGCCGGTAAAGCCGGCCTGCATGCCGGCGCAGGCACTGGATGGCGCGCTGGCGACCTTGTACTCGCCGCTGCCCAGCACGCCGGGGTTATGGGTTCCGAACAGCGGAGCGATGCCGGAGATCTGATCGCTTACGGTGACACTGTTGAGCGTTTCCAGGCTGAGGTTTCTCACCACCAACTGGAAAGTGACGTTGAACGTGCCATCTGCATTGGCGGTCGGTCCGCTGGCTACGGCCTTGGCGATGCCGACCCGGGCGCGCGGAATTTCGGCAAAGTTGTAGCCGCTGGCCGCGGTGCCGTCGGGGAGGGCAATGGCGGTGATCGTGTCGGCGCCGACCGTGCCGCCCGCGCTGCCGGCGGTATCGATGCCATCGACCAGATGGGCTTCGGCGACGGCGCCCTGGCTGACGCGGTAAGTGCCTCGCGGCAGACCGGCGAAAGTGTAGTTGCCGTTGACGGCGGTGACGACCGTCCGGCTGATTGCCGTGCCGTCGAAACTCGTGCCGGTCAGCGTCATGGTGATGCCGCTGATGCCGGTATCGCCGACGGTAACCAGGCCGTCGTTGTTGAAATCGCGGAACACGCGTCCGGCGAGGGACGAGGAATTTGTGACAACGCTGCCGCTGTTGGAATTGTTGCCGGGCACGGCGTCGAAGGACGTGGTGCTGACGCTCGCGGTGTTGACGAAGGTTTGCGGCATGCTGGTCACGGCGACCAGTTGCACCGGCACGGTAATGTCGATCTCGGCGGGCACGGGGGGCGCGGGGCTGACCGTGCCCAGCAGGCAGGTGAAGCTGGTGCCGCCGGCCACGCCGGTGCAGGGGGTTGCCGTGGCGGTCGTGGTGCCGGACAGCACGTTGATGGTCGGGGTGCCGGTCAGTTCCATGCCCGCCGGCAGCGTATCGGAGACCACCACGCCATCGGCCTCTGCCAAGCCGACGCCGACGTTGTTGCGTACCTTGACGACGAAGTTGAAGTCGTCGCGCAGATTCACCGGATTGGCCGAGGGGATCTTGCTCACCACCTGCATGTCGGCCTTGGTGCGCACCGTGGTTTGCTCATTCACGGTGTTGTTGCCGGCCGCCTCGAAGCCGAGCGCGGTTTCGTCGGAGTTGACGGTTGCCGTGTTGGTGACGACGCCCTTGGCATCGCCCTGCATCGTCAGCGTGATGGTTCGGACGATGCTGTTGGGGATGTAGCCGAGGTTGCAGATCACCGTGCCGCCGATGGCGTTGACGGCAGGCTGGGTCGGGCAGCTGCCGCTGCTGCTGGAAACCGACTGGAACCGCAGCCGGCTTGCCGGCAAGGTGTCGGTCACGATGACGTTTTCCGCCGCCGAAGGCCCGGAGTTGGTGACGGTGATGGTGTACACCGTGTTGTCGCCCACGGCGACCGGGTCGACGGACTCGGTCTTGTTGAGCACGAGGTCGAGCGACGGGGCGTTGACATTTGCGTTTGCCGCGGCGGTGTTGTTGCCCGCGTTGGTTTCGGTGGTGGCCGTCGCCACGCTGACGTTGTTGGTAATCGTCGTGGCGCGGGTTATGGTATTGGGGCGGACGACGATCGAGACGGTCTGCTGTGCGCCATTGCCGATATTGCCCAGATTGCAGGCGACCGTGCGATTGCCGGCGGTGGTCGTCACGTTCACGCCGGGCGTGGTGCCGCAGGTGCCCGCCGAAGGTGTCGCCGAGACGAAGGACACATCCAGCGGCAGGGTATCGGTGATGCTGACATTGTCGGCGCGGCTGGGGCCGCCGTTCAGTGCGGTAAGCAGATAGGTCAGGTTCTGGCCGGCGGCGATCGGGTTGGGGTTGGCGTTCTTGGTGACGCTGACATCGGCGCGGGCGTTGACATTGCTGGTCACGCTGGCATTGTCGTTGGCACGGTTGGGGTCGGCGGTTGCGTTGGAAACGGCGTTGGCGCTGTTGGTGCGGTTGCCGCCGTCGCCGCCGGGGCGCACGCGAACCACCACCGTGGGACAATTGCCGCTGCCTGCGACACAGACTGGAATCGTGGCGAAGTTGCAGGTCAAGCGGCGCCCGTTGGCGCCGGCGGCAGCATTTGTGCAGGGGCCGCCTGTCGCCAGGGGGCCGAGTGTCAGCACTTCGTCGAGGTAGCCGGCGCCGGTCGGGGCGACGTTGCCGTTGATCAAGGTGTCGAAGGTATCGGTGAGCACCACCGTGCTGGAGGTCACCGGGCCGTCATTGACGATCTCCAGCGTATAAGTCAGCACATCGCCGGCCGGCACGTTGGCCAAATCCACCGTCTTGAGCAGCCGGATGTCGGCCGTTAGCGGACCGGGGCTGGATGTCACGGGATAGTTCGACGTGTCGCCGTCGCCGCAGTTGCCGGGGCCCAGGTTGCAGCTCAGGGCGGTAACGGTGGCGGAATTGGTGATGAGGCCGATGTCCGTGGCCGTAACATTCAGCACCACCGGTGGCGTGGTCGCGCCCGCGGCGAGGGGCGCGCCGGGCAGGAAGGTGCGGTCGCAATCGATCGTCGCCGGGCCGACAACGGGGAAAACCGCTGGCACGCAGGACCATCCGTTCAGCGTAATGCTGTTGACGGTCAATCCCGTGGGCAGGTTGTCGGTGATGCGCACGGTGCCGTGGTAGCCGGTGGTGCCGCCGTTGCTGACGGCGATACTGTAGGTGTAGGGAACGCCCTGCACCACCAGCGGGGGGGTGGGGCCGGTTTTCGACAGGCCCAGATCGACCGTCGGATCCAGCAGGTTGACCCCGCCATCGGTGGCGGTGTTATTGGACAGGTCGGGATCGACGGGCCCGCCGGCGCCGATGGTGGCCGAGTTGGCGATGCCGACCCCGGCCGCGACGACGGTCACCGGAATGGTGATCACGCCGAGCGCCTGATTGAAGCCCGCCACCCCGCCCGAGGGCTTGGTGCAGGTGACGACCTGGCCGACGCGGCTGCAGGTCCAGCCGTTTTGCGACGCCGCCAGTGCGCCGATGCTGTAGTTGGCCGGGACCGTATCCACAATCGTCAGGGCGACAGGTACGTCGCCGGTATAGCTGGGCGTCAGGATAAAGTTGAAGCTGTCGCCCACCAGCGGATTGCCGGCGACACTGCGTGCCTTGGTGAGGCGCACGTCGGAGCCGACGCTCACCGTGAGATTGGCGATCGCCGTGTTGTTCGAGGTGTCCGGGTCTTGCGGCGTGCCGAAAGGCGCGAAGGGAGAGACGGCCACCGAGGCCGTGTTGGTGACGGTGGAGCCGCTGGCGGAGGTGATCTGCCCGGTGACGTTGCCGAGGTTGAAGGTGGCGCCGCTGGCGATCGGGCCGGCAATGTCGCAAGTTATGGTGCCGGCGATATTGCTGCATCCCGCGGGCAGCGCGGTGAGGTTGAAGCCGGTCGGCACCGGATCTTGCACGACGAGCTGGGTGGCCGCGTCCGGGCCGTTGTTGGTGACGCTCAATGCCCAGGAAAAACTCGAACCGGAAGTGCCGCTGGCCGCGGCCGGCGTCTTGTTCATGGCCAGGTTGGCACCCGCGTTGACCGTGGTGGATTCCGGGTCGCTGTTGTTGCCGGGCAAGTCGTCCGGCTCGGTGGAGGCGGCCGTCGCGCCCAGGGTGATCGTGCCTTGCAGCGTGCTCCCCAAGCGGATCGTGAACGTGACCTGGGCATTGTTGGCGGCAAGGTTGGGCAGCGTGCAGTTCAGCGTGCCCGGCCCGGGCGCGCCAACGACCATGCCGGTGCAGTTGACCCCGGCGCCGGCGAAGCCCTGGTAGCTCGCGCCGGCCGGAACGCTGTGCGTGGTGTTGACGCCGGTTGCGTCGGTATCGAACGAGGAGTTGGCGACGGTGATCGTATAGGTGACGACACCCCCTGCGGCGACCGGGTCGGGACTGTCGGCGTTGTTGACGACGAGGTCGACGCCTGCCGCGGCGGCCAGCGGAAACAGCAGCAGGAACGCAAACAGCCGGTGCTTCGGACGGGCCATGGAGAACATGTCGGGATCGCCGGCGATTCGGTGTGGTCCGCTGAGCCGCCCGCTTGAGGACGTCCGTGGCCGGACCGCGATTTTTTGGGCCGCTAATTGTAACCCAGGGAAGCGTTGATCAAGTGTCAAGTCGTCCCCGGATCAAGTCCGGGGCAGGCCATTCCGGCGAACGCCGGAATCCAGAACAATCATGGCACTGGACACTTGCGTTCGCCGGTGTGACGGCTTATTCAGTGTTTCCCTGATGCTCATGGCACCAAGCTCCACCCGCAGAAGATGAAACACGCAAAAGGCAAATTGAAGGCCCGCCCCCATCCCCCCTCACGGGGGGCTACCAATCGGCTCGCTTCGCTCGACTATATGCAGTCGCTTCGAACGAGTTGTTTCACGTTAATGGTGTGCTTCGCAAGTCTTGCGACTGCCATTCATTGGGTCCTCATCCCGGCGCTCTCGATACACCCGGGATTCCGCTTCGCGGCGGGCGATGCCGCTTTTTGTGGCGCGGCAACTTCTCATAAATCACATTCGATTTGCTTTCTATCCATATTGATTTAAATGAATATTTTTTCTGAAAACCATCTTCGCTTTCGCGTCTAAGCCCTTGTTGCGCTTGGAAAAATAGCCCTTTTCAGGCTTGACCCTCGTCAGAAAGTGTCATAGAGTGGGTTCTTGTGGGAGTTTGTGGGAGATACGGGCTGACCAAGGCCTGATTTCCGGACGGGGGGAGACAGGATGTTTCAGGGTGCGACGGCGCTGAATCTCGATGCCAAGGGCCGCATGGCCGTTCCGGCGCGGCATCGCGACGCCCTGGTGGCCTTGGGCGAGGGCCGCCTGGTGCTGACCGCGCATCCGCATCGCTGCCTGCTGCTCTATCCCCAGCCTGCGTGGGAGCCGATCCGCGCCCAAGTCCTGGCGGCTCCGAGCCTCCAAGTGGACTCGGCCATGGTGCGGCGCCTGTTGGTGGGTTTTGCCGAGGATGTGGAACTCGATGGCGCCGGACGCCTGCTGATCTCGCCCTCCCTGCGCCAATACGCGGGACTGGAAAAGGAAATCTGGCTGATCGGCCAGGGTCGCCATTTCGAAATCTGGTCGGCTGCCGGCTGGCAGGCGCAGCAGGATGCGATCTTCGCCGTCGGCGACAAGCTTCTGCCTCCGGGCCTGGAAAATCTTGCGCTGTGAGCGCCGATACGCACGTCAGCGTGCTGCTCGCCGAGGCGGTCGCAGCGCTGGCGATCCAGCCGGCCGGAATTTACCTGGATGCCACCTTCGGTCGCGGCGGCCACAGCCGGGCGATTCTCGCCGCACTGGGCCCGCAGGGCCGGCTGATCGCACTCGATCGCGATCCGGCGGCGATTGCCGCGGGCGCCTCGATCAAGGATCCGCGCTTCACCCTGGCGCATGCGGCGTTCAGCGAGTTCGATGCGGTGCTGGACCGGCTGGGTGTCGGGCAGTTGGATGGAATCTTGCTGGATATCGGCGTGTCGTCGCCGCAACTGAATACGCCCGAACGGGGCATGAGCTTTCGTTTCGATGCGCCGCTGGACATGCGCATGGACACGACGCAGGGGGAGACCGCCGCCGAGTTTCTGGCGCGGGCATCGCAGGCAGAACTGGAAAAGGTGATCAGAGACTATGGCGAAGAACGGTTTGCTCATGCGATTGCAAAGGCGCTTGTTGCTGCTCGGGGCGAGCACGGTATTTCAAGGACAGGACAGCTTGCCACGCTCGTGGCGCAAGTCGTCCGCACGCGGGAACCGGGTCAGCACCCGGCGACGCGGACTTTTCAGGCTCTACGGATTCACGTCAATCGGGAGCTTGAGGAACTGTCGCTAGCCCTGCCGCGGGCCGTTGCACGATTGGCACCGGGAGGACGTCTGGCCGTGATCTGCTTTCATTCGCTGGAAGATCGCATCGTCAAGCGCTTCATGCGCGATGCGGCGCATCCGCCGCAACCGCCCGAAGGGCGTACCGCTGCGCGCGGTCGAGCTGCCGCAGCCGGTGATGAGCCTGGTGGGCAAGGCGATGTTTCCGTCGGATGCCGAAATCGCCGCCAACCCGCGCTGCCGCAGCGCGGTGCTGCGCGTCGCGCAGAAGGTCGGCCCTGTCGCCGGGGCGTCCCAAGACAGGGCCAGACACGAACATGGAGCCGCACAGCGGCGAACCGTCGTCACCCCCGCCCACGGGCGGGGGCCGGGGGGTGGGAGTCACTAATTGGCGCGCCTCAATCTTCTCCTGATCCTGGTACTCGTCGCCTGCGCCCTGTCGGTGGTCAGCGCCAACCATCGCGCGCGCAAGGTCTTTACCGAACTGGAGGCGGGGCAAAAGCGCATGCGCGACCTGGATGTGGAATGGGGGCAGTTGCAGCTCGAGCAAAGCACCCTCGCCGCGCATGTCCGCGTGGCGACGGTTGCGCGCGACAAGCTGGGCATGAAGCCGCCGGCGCCGGGGCAGATCATTTCCGTCGACGCGCTGCCGGGGAAATGAGCCGGTGAGCAAATCCGTCAAGTTCAGCAAAAGCCCGCTGCTTTCCGAGCGCCTGCCGCTGTGGCGGCAGCGCGTGGTACTGGTGGTATTGCTCGGCGCCTTCGCCACCCTGATCGGGCGCTCGCTCTACCTGCAAGCCTTCAACAACGAGTTTCTCGGCGACAAGGGGCGCGCCCGCTTCGAGCGGGTGATCGATATTTCGGCCACCCGCGGCCGCATTACCGATCGCCACGGCGACGTGCTCGCGGTATCCACGCCGGTGCGCTCGATCTGGGCCATTCCGGAGGACGTGGAACTGGCGCCGGCACAGGTGCGCAACCTGGCAGCCCTGCTCGAAATCGACGTGCGCGAGGTCAATCGCAAGCTGGCCTCGGAAAGCGATTTCGTCTACGTCAAGCGCCAGTTGCCGCCAGACCTGGCGGACCGGATAACGGCGCTGAAGCTGCCCGGCATCCACCAGAAGAACGAATACCGGCGCTACTACCCGTCGGGCGAGGTCATGGCGCACATGGTGGGCTTCACCGGCATCGAGGATAGCGGCCAGGAAGGCATCGAGCTGGCTTTCGACAGCCAGTTGGCGGGCAAGCCCGGCGCGCGCCGCGTCATCAAGGACCGGCGCGGCAACGTCGTCGAGGATGTCGAAAGCATACGTCCGCCGCAGGAGGGCAGGGACATCGTGCTGGCGATCGACTCCAAGATTCAGTACCTGGCCTACAGTCACCTCAAGCAGGCGCTGGAGGAGCATCGCGCCAAGGCCGGCGGCGTGGTCGTGCTCGACGCGCGCAGCGGCGAGATGCTGGCTTTGGCGAACCTGCCGACCTACAACCCGAACAATCGCAGTCAAGCTGGTCGGCGCGCAGTTGCGCAACCGGGCGCTGACCGACAGCTTCGAGCCCGGCTCGACGCTGAAGCCCTTCACCGCCGCGCTGGCGCTGGAAACGGGCAAGGTGCGCTTCGATACGCCGATCCAGACCGCGCCGGGAAAAATGACCATCGGCTCGGCGACGATTTCGGATGCCCATGCCCACGGCGTGCTGACCGTGGCGCAGGTGATCCAGAAGTCCTCCAACATCGGCTCGGCCAAACTGGCCCTGTCGATGAAGCCCGAGGAGATGTGGGCCATGTTCGACAGCCTCGGCTTCGGCGCGCCGCTCAAGCTCGGATTTCCCGGCGAAGTCGGCGGCCGCCTGCGCCCGGCGAAGAGCTGGCGCCCGATCGAGCAGGCGACCATGGCCTACGGCCACGGCATTTCGGTGACGCTGATCCAGTTGGCGCGCGCCTACCAGGTCTTCGCCCGCGACGGCGACCTGGTGCCGCTTTCGCTGGCGCGCCTGGATGCGCCGCCGCTCGCCGGCAAGCGCGTGTTCTCGGCGCAGACCGCGCGCGAAGTCCGCGCCATGCTGGAGATGGCCGTGCAGCCCGGCGGCACCGCACCCAAGGCGCAGATCCCGGGTTACCGCGTGGCGGGCAAGACCGGCACGGCGCACAAGCTCGAAGGCGGCGCCTACGCCAACAAGTATGTCTCTTCCTTCGTCGGTTTCGCGCCGGTCTCCGAGCCGCGCCTGATCGTCGCCGTGATGATCGACGAACCCTCGAACGGCAAGCACTACGGCGGTGACGTGGCGGCGCCGGTGTTCGCCCAGGTCATGGCCGGCAGCCTGCGTACGCTCGGCGTGGCGCCCGATGCGCCGCTGAAGCCCTTGCTGATGACCGGCTGCCGAGCCGGTGCGGGAAGAGATGTGAACACGGCGATGACAGATCCTCGAACAACTCAGGCAACGGGCGTGGTGCCGACGCGCCTCACCGCCGACTCGCGCCGCGTGCAGCCGGGCGACGTTTTCGTCGCCTTTCCCGGCGCCCATGTCGACGGCCGCGACTTCATCGCGCAGGCCGTGGCGCAGGGCGCCGCGGCGGTCATCGCAGAGAAGGGCGAGAAAGTTATGCGTAGCGGATCCCTTGGGACGGCGCCGGCGACACGGCGATCATTGAAGTGGAAGGGCTCGCGGCACTCTCGGGCGAGATCGCGCACCTGGTCTATGGCCGTCCCTCCGAGCATCTCTGGCTGGCCGGCGTCACCGGCACCAACGGCAAGACTTCGGTGTCGCAGTGGATCGCCCAGGCGATGGAAGCGATGGGTCAGCACTGTGCAGTGATCGGCACGCTGGGCAACGGTTTCCTCGATGCACTCGCCGAATCGCCGAACACGACGCCGGATGCGATCACCCTGCATGCCGCGCTGGCCGGATTCCTGGCAGCGCGGCGCCACGGCCTGTGCGATGGAAGTGTCGTCGATCGGCCTCGACCAGGGGCGGGTGAATGGCGCGGCCTTCGACGTCGCGGTGTTCACCAACCTGACGCGTGACCACCTCGAATACCACGGCACGATGGAAGCCTATGCGGCGGCCAAGCAAAGGCTGTTCGAGATGCCCGGCCTTCGCGCGGCCGTGATCAACCTCGACGATACCTTCGGCGTCGAACTGGCGCGCCGCCTGCAGGGCCGCCTGCCGACGCTGGGCTATACGCTGGGCGCCGGCGCCGAGCGGGACGGACGAGGTCCTGCGCGCGGAGAACCTGCGCATGGGTGCCGCCGGCATCGAATTCGATCTGCACGGCGTCGCCATTCGCCGCGCCCGTGGTTGGCCGTTTCAACGCCTCCAACCTGCTGGCCGTGACCGGGGCGCTGCTGGCGCGCGGGGAGCGCCTCGAAGATATCGCCGTCGCGCTGCGTGCCATCCGGCCGCCGCCCGGGCGCATGCAGGCGCTGGGCGGAAAGGATCAGCCGCTGGTCGTGGTGGATTACGCCCACACGCCCGGATGCGCTGGAAAAGGCGCTCGGCGTCCTGCGCGAAACGGCAGCCGCGCGCGGCGGTCGCCTGCTCTGCGTGTTCGGTTGCGGCGGCGAGCGCGATCCCGGCAAGCGGCCGCAGATGGGCGCGATTGCGGAAGCTCTGGCCGATCAGGTGGTGCTGACCAGCGACAACCCGCGCGGCGAAGACCCGTACGCCATCATCGACGGCATACGCGGCGGCATGACAGCGGCCGCCGCAGGTTCAGGCCGACCGGGCGCGGGCGATTGCCGAGGCGATGGCCGTGGCGGATGCGCGCGATGTCATCCTGCTCGCCGGCAAGGGCCACGAGCCCTACCAGGAAATCGCCGGCGTACGTCATCCGTTTTCCGATCTTGACGACCGCAAAGTCGGCGCTGGAGGCGCGGCGATGAGCGCCATTCGCAGGGCCGCCCCAAGGATGGCGCCGCCGTTTGCATGGAGCGACAAAGTCGCGAACGCCGAGTCACCCCTGCCCATGGGGCGGGGGCTGGGGGGTGGGTCAATGATGCGCCTCTCGGAAGCCGGCGCGATGCTCGGCGTGATGCACCAGGGGCCCGATGCGGAGTTCGGCGAGGTCGGCACCGATTCGCGGTCGGTGACCCCGGGCATGCTGTTCGTCGCGCTCAAGGGCGATCGTTTCGACGGCCACGATTTCGTGCGCGAGGTGCTGGCGCAGAGGTGCCGCCGGCGCCATGGTCGGGCGCGCCTGGGCAGACGCCAATCCGGACCTGCCGCTGATAGCCGTAAGCGATACCCGTCTCGCGCTGGGCGCAACTCGCCGGTGCCTGGCGCGGTCGCTTCGCGATTCCGCTGATCGGTGTCACCGGCAGCAACGGCAAGACCACGGTGAAGGAAATGTGCGCGGCGATCCTGCGTGCGCAGTTTGCCGGCGACGATGCCGTGCTGGCGACCGCCGGCAACCTCAACAACGACATCGGCCTGCCGCTGACCCTGCTCAAGCTGCGCGCTGCGCACCGCGCCGCGGTGATCGAAATGGGCATGAACCACGCCGGCGAAATCGACTACCTGACGCGTCTTGCGGCGCCCACCGTGGCGCTGGTGAACAACGCCCAGCGCGCGCATCTGGAAGGCCTCGGTTCGCTGCAGAACGTGGCGCTGGCCAAGGGCGAAATCTTCGCCGGCCTGCCCGCCGACGGTGTCGCCGTGTTCAATGCCGACGATGCGCAAGCCGACATCTGGCGTGAACTGTCGCGCGAGCGGCGGCAACTGACATTCGGCCTTGACCGGCCGGCGGACGTGCGCGGCCGCTTCGCCGGCCATGGTCTGGGCGGCGAGTTGCACCTGGCCACCCCCGCGGGCGAAATCCTGGTGACGCTCGCCGTGCCCGGCAGCCACAATGCCAGCAATGCCTGCGCGGCGGCCGCGGCGACCCTGGCGGCCGGCGTCACGCTCGCGGCGGTCAAGCAGGGGCTGGAGCAATTCACCGGCATCAAGGGACGCCTGCAGCGGCGCAACGGGCGCCAGGGTGCCGTGGTGGTGGACGACAGCTACAACGCCAATCCGGATTCGATGCGCGCTGCCATCGACGTGCTGGCCGCGGTGCCCGGCAAGCGCATCCTGGTCATGGGCGACATGGGCGAGGCCGGTACCGCGGCGGGGCAGTTTCACGACGAGATCGGCGGCTACGCCAAGAGCCACGGCATCGACCGCCTGTTCTGCCTGGGCGAATTGTCTGCGGCCGCCGCCGCGAACTTCGGCGAAGGCGGTCAGCACTTTCAGCGCGTGGAAGACCTGGTCAAGGCGCTGCTGGCGGAACTCGAGCCGCAGACCACGGTGCTGGTCAAGGGCTCGCGCTTCATGCGCATGGAACGCGTCGTAGACGGGATTACGGAAAAATAATGAAAACCATTCAGCCACAGAGGACACAGAGGTCACAGAGGAAAACCATGCCAAGTCTTTGTCCTTTGCCTTTCTCTGTGTCCTCTGTGGCAAAAGAGGTTTACCCATGCTGCTAGAACTCGCCCAATGGCTCGCGAAGGATTTCCGCGGCTTCAACGTCTTCGGCTACATCACCCTGCGCGCGGTGCTGGCGACGATGACGGCGCTGGCGATCTCCTTCGTTTTCGGTCCGGCCGTGATCCGCTGGCTGACGGCCAAGAAGATCGGCCAGTCGGTGCGCAGCGACGGGCCGCAGACGCATCTGATCAAGGCCGGGACGCCGACCATGGGCGGCGCCCTGATCCTGATTTCGCTCGGCGTGTCCACGCTGCTGTGGGCCGACCTGTCCAATCGCTTCATCTGGATCGTGCTCATCGTCACTTTGGGCTTCGGCGCCGTGGGCTGGGTCGATGACTGGCGCAAAGTGGTGTATCGCAACCCGGACGGCCTGTCGGCACGCACCAAGTTCTTCTGGCAATCGGTGATCGGCCTGGTGGCAGCGATCTATCTGGCATTTTCGATTTCGGCGCCGAACAACGAAAAAGTGGTGCAGCTGTTCTTCGACTGGGTGAGCAGCGGCTTCACGCTCGAACTGCCGCAGCAGACCGCCCTGATCGTGCCTTTCTTCAAGAGCGTGACCTACCCGCTCGGCATGTTCGGCTTCATCCTGCTGAGCTACCTGGTCATCGTCGGCAGCAGCAATGCGGTAAACCTGACCGACGGCCTCGACGGGCTGGCGATCATGCCGACGGTGCTGGTCGGCGCCGCACTGGGCATCTTCGCCTACGTCGCCGGCAACTCGGTGTTCTCGAAGTATCTGCTGCTGCCCTACATCCCCGGCGCCGGCGAACTGACGGTGTTCTGCGGCGCGCTGGCCGGGGCCGGCCTCGGCTTCCTCTGGTTCAATGCCTATCCGGCGGAAGTGTTCATGGGCGACGTCGGCGCCCTGGCCCTGGGCGCGGCCCTGGGCGCCGTCGCCATCGTGGCGCGGCAGGAAATCGTGCTCTTCATCATGGGCGGCGTCTTCGTCGCCGAAACCCTGTCGGTGATGCTGCAGGTCGGCTACTTCAAGTACACCAAGAAGCAAGTACGGCGAGGGCCGCCGCATCCTGCTCATGGCGCCGCTGCACCACCACTTCGAGCAGACCGGCTGGAAGGAGACCCAGGTCGTGGTGCGCTTCTGGATCATCACCATCCTGCTGGTGCTGTTCGGACTGTCCACGCTGAAGATACGATGAAAGACTTTCACCACCAAGGCACCAAGGACACCAAGGAGCACCAAGAACTGCAACACGACAGTTCTGGTTTCCTTGGTGCATCTTGGTGTCCTTGGTGCCTTGGTGGTAAAGGTTCATGAATTTAACCGGCAAACGCGTCCTCGTTCTCGGCCTCGGCGAATCCGGGCTGGCCGCGGCGCTGCTGGTGCGCGCGGCAGGGCGCGCGGCTGCGCGTGGCCGATACGCGGGCGGCGCCGCCGTATCTGGCGGAGCTCAGGCGCCGTGTTCCCAGCGCCGACTTTTCGCCGGGTGAGTTCGACAATGCGCTGCTCGCCGGCATCGATCTGCTGGTTCTGTCGCCGGGACTCCCGGGCGAGCTGCCGGTGGTCATTCAGGCGCGCGTCGCAGGCATCCCGGTGGTCGGCGAAATCGAACTGTTCGCCCAGGGCCTGCGCCGCCTCGGCCAGAGTGCGCCGGTGCTGGCGATCACCGGCACCAACGGCAAGACGACGACCACCGCGCTGACCGGACATCTGTTGCAGGCAACCGGCAAGGCCGTCGGCGTCGCCGGCAACATCTCGCCCGCGGCGCTCACCGCCCTGATGGCGGCCCAGGATGCCAATGCCCTGCCGCAGATCTGGGTCCTGGAGCTCTCCAGCTTTCAGTTGGAAACCACCGCGACACTCAACCCTGCCGCGGCGACGGTGCTCAATGTTTCCGACGACCATCTCGATCGTTATGCCGGCCTCGACGAGTACGCCGCAGCGAAGGCCCGCATCTTTTCCGGTGACGGCGTCCAGGTCCTGAATCGCGGCGACGCCCGGGTGCGCGCCATGGCCCTGGCTGGCCGCCGCGTCATCAGCTTCGGCCTCGATGCGCCGCCCGCCGCCGCGGACTTCGGCCTGCGCGACCAAGGCGGCGAAGCATGGCTGGTGCAAGGCGGGCGTTTCCTGCTGCCGCTGTCCGAATTGCCGCTGGCCGGACTGCACAACGCCGCCAACGCCATGGTCTCACTGGCCTTGTGCAGCGCGATCGGTTTTGATTCGGAGACCTTGCTGCCGGCCTTGCGCAGCTTTGGCGGCCTGCCGCACCGGGTCGAAAAAATTGCCGAGATCGACGGCGTCACCTGGTACGACGACTCCAAGGGGACCAATGTCGGCGCCACCGTGGCGGCGCTCGTCGGACTGGGTGGGGGCATCGGCCGCAAATCCGTGGTCATTCTGGGGGGTGATGGCAAGCAGCAGAATTTCCTGCCGTTGCGCGACGCCGTGGCGAGGCACGCCCGTGCCGCCATCCTGATCGGCCGCGACGGTCAGGCGATCGCTCGGGCCATCGCCGCGGCGGGCATCAGAACGGAAACCGCGACGGACATGGACGACGCGGTGCGCCGCGCCGCGGCCCTGGCGCAGCGTGGCGACGCCGCGCTGCTTTCGCCGGCCTGTGCCAGCTTCGACATGTTCCGCAACTACGAGCACCGCGCGCAGGTCTTTGTGGCTGCCGTGCAAGCATTGCGGGGCAGCCCGTGAGCCAGAGCTACGCCTTGCCGGCGCAACGGACGCAGCGCGGTCCCGCCGAGCTCGATCCCCTGCTGCTGTGGCCCGCGCTCGGGCTGCTGCTGCTCGGGCTGGTGATGGTGTATTCCTCGTCGATCGCCATGGCCGAGGGCAGCCGCTTCACCGGCAACCAGTCCGCCTACTTCCTTTACCGCCACTCGGTGTTCCTCATCATCGGCTTCTTTGCCGGCGTGGTGGCCTTCCAGATTCCGCTGCGGCTTTGGCAGCAAGCCGCGCCCTGGCTGTTCCTCGCCGGATTCGTGCTGCTGTTCCTGGTCCTGGTGCCCTACGTCGGCCGCTCGGTCAATGGCGCGCAGCGCTGGATCAATCTCGGTCCGGTCAACCTGCAGCCCTCCGAACTGATGAAGCTGTTCGCCGTGCTTTACGCCGCGGACTACACCTCGCGCAAGCTCGACGACATGGGCAGCCTGCTGCGCGGCTTCGGGCCGATGGCGGTCGTCATGGTGCTGGTCGGCTTCCTGCTGTTGAAGGAGCCCGACTTCGGCGCCTTCGTGGTGATTCTTTGCATCGCCACCGGCATCCTCTTCCTCGGCGGCATCAATGTGCGCATCTTCGGCGGGCTGGTCGTGCTGCTGGCCGTCAGCTTCGTCATCATGATCTGGGCTTCGCCCTACCGGCGCGAACGCATCTTCGGCTTCATGGACCCCTGGCAGGATGCCTACGGCAAGGGCTACCAGCTGTCGCACTCGCTGATCGCCTTCGGCCGCGGCGAGTGGTTCGGCGTCGGCCTCGGCGCCAGCGTCGAAAAGCTGTTCTACCTGCCGGAGGCGCACACGGATTTCCTGCTGGCGGTGATCGCCGAGGAGCTGGGCTTCGTCGGCGTCTGCTTCGTGGTCGGCATGTTCGCCCTGCTGGTGCAGCGCGCCTTCGCCATCGGGCGCCAGGCGCTGCTGCTCGACCGCGTCTATTCCGGCCTCGTCGCGCAGGGCGTCGGCATCTGGCTCGGGGTGCAGGGCTTCATCAACATGGGCGTAAACATGGGCCTGCTGCCGACCAAGGGCCTGACCCTGCCGCTGATGAGCTTCGGCGGTTCCGGCATCGTCGCCAACTGTCTGGCGCTCGGAATTCTGTTGCGGGTTGACTGCGAGAATCGCGCCATGATGCGGGGGCAGCAGGTATGAGAAGCAAGGCACCAAGCACGGAGACACGGAGACACGGAGGAAATGCAATGGCAGGAAAGCCATGTCATTTGGTCTTGAATTTCTCCGTGCCTCTGTGTCTCTGTGGTGAAAGGTTTTGCCCTTGAAAACCCTCATGGTCATGGCCGGCGGCACGGGCGGGCACATCATGCCGGGCATGGCGGTCGCCGAAATTCTGCGCACGCAGGGCTGGAAGATCGCCTGGATGGGCAATCCGGACGGCATGGAGGCGAAGCTGACCGCCGGGCGCGGTTACGAGATGGCCTGGGTACGCTTTTCCGCGCTGCGCGGCAAGGGCCTGCTGCGCAAGCTGTTGCTGCCCTTCAACCTGCTGCGCGGCTTCCGCGAGGCATGGTCGCAGCTCGGACGCATCCGGCCCGACGTGGTGCTGGGCATGGGCGGCTACATCAGTTTTCCGGGCGGAATGATGGCCTCGCTCAGGGGCATCCCGCTGGTGCTGCACGAGCAGAATTCCGTGGCCGGCCTGGCCAACCGGGTGCTGGCAGGGGTGGCGGACCGTGTGCTGACCGGCTTCCCCGGGGTCATGAAGAAGGGCGCCTGGGTGGGCAATCCGGTGCGTCCTGAAATCGCCGCCTTGCCGCCCCCGGCTCTTCGCTATGCGCAGCACGAGGGACCCCTGCGGGTACTGGTGGTGGGCGGCAGCCTGGGCGCCCAGGCCTTGAACGAAGCCCTGCCGCAAGCCCTCGCCCTGATACCGGAAAGCGAGCGGCCCGCAGTGGTCCATCAGGCAGGTGAGCAACATCTGGCGGCGCTGACAAGCCGCTACCTCGCGAATGGCGTCAAGGCCGATTGCGTCGCCTTCATCAAGAACATGGCCGGGGCTTACGAATGGGCCGACCTGGTGATCTGTCGCGCCGGCGCCTTGACCGTGGCGGAGCTTGCCGCGGCCGGCGTCGCCAGCCTGCTGGTGCCTTTCCCGCACGCGGTCGACGATCACCAGACATCGAACGCGCGTTTCCTCGGCAGCGCCGGGGCGGCGATCCTGCTGCCGCAGGCACAGCTGACGCCGGAACGCCTGGCCGAAATCCGCAATCTGTCGCGCCACCAACTTGCACAGATGGCCGAAAAGGCGCGCGAACTGGCACGGCAGGACGCAACGGCCGTCGTCGCGCAGGCGTGCGCGGAGCTGGCGAAATGAAAGCGCAGCGTCAGTACAGGCTAACGCCAGCCCTGTCGGCGTCGAGCACAGCGGCCGCAACTAAAACCCGTTTGCCACAGAGTTCACGGAGGACACAGAGAAGGCCGGTCGGGAGTGTTCCCTCTGTGCGCTCTGTGTCCTCTGTGGCTGAAAGGTTTTGACACCATGAAACACAAAGTCAAGCGCATCCACTTCGTCGGCATCGGCGGTTCCGGCATGTCGGGCATTGCCGAGGTGCTGGCGAACCAGGGCTTCGATGTCAGCGGTTCCGACCTCAGCGAGAGCGCGACGACGCGCCGCCTCGCGGCGCAGGGCATCCGCATCGCGATCGGCCACAGCGCGCAGAACGCCGCGACGGCCGATGCGGTGGTGGTGTCGACCGCGGTGCGCGACGACAATCCGGAAGTGCGGATGGCGCGCGAACGTCGCGTGCCGGTGGTGCCGCGCGCGCAGATGCTGGCCGAACTGATGCGCATCAAGCAGGGCATCGCGATTGCCGGCACCCACGGCAAGACCACGACCACCAGCCTGGTCGCTTCCTGCCTCGCCGAGGGCGGGCTCGATCCCACCTTCGTCATCGGCGGGCGGCTGAATTCGGCCGGCGCCAACGCGAAACTGGGCAGCGGCGATTTTCTGGTGGCCGAGGCCGACGAGTCGGATGCCTCCTTCCTCTTCCTCTCGCCGGTGGTTTCGGTGGTCACCAACATCGACGCCGACCACATGGAAACCTATGGCCACGACTTCGGCCGGCTCAAGCAGGCCTTCATCGACTTCTTGCACCGCCTGCCTTTCTATGGCGTCGCCGTGGTCTGCGGCGACGACCCGAATGTGCAGGAAATCATTCCGCGCGTGGCCAAGCAGATCGTCACCTACGGCATCGACAGCGAAGCGAACTTCCGCGCCGAGGATCTGGTGGCCGACGGCGGCACCATGCGCTTCACCTGCGTGCGCACCAACGGCAACGTGACGCGGCTGCCCGTCGTGCTCAACCTGCCGGGGCGCCACAACGTGCTGAATGCGCTGGCCGCGATCGCCGTGGCGACGGAAGTCGGCGTTGGCGACACGGCGATCATCAAGGCGCTGGCCGATTTCAAGGGTGTCGGCCGGCGCTTTCAGCGCCATGGCGAGATCGCCTGTCCCGCGGGCGGGCATTTCACGCTGGTCGACGATTACGGCCATCATCCGGCGGAAATGGCGGCCACGCTTGCCGCGGCGCGCGGCGCCTTTCCCGGCCGCCGCCTGCTGCTGGCCTTCCAGCCGCATCGCTACACGCGCACGCGCGACTGCTTCGAGGATTTCGTCAAGGTGCTGGGCGGCTTCGATGCCCTGCTGCTGGGCGAGGTGTATGCCGCCGGCGAGGCGCCGATCATCGCCGCCGACGCCCGCACGCTGGTGCGCGCACTGCGCGTTGCGGGCAGGGCGGAACTGACATTCGTCGAAGATATCGCCGCGATGCCGGCAGCCATTCTCGCCGCCGCGCGCGACGGCGACGTGGTGATCACCATGGGTGCCGGATCGATCGGCGGTGTCCCCGGAAAGCTCACAGATGGCTGACCCGACAACATCTTTCGAGCGCAGCGACCAAGAAGTCACCCCTCCCGTGAGGGGCGAGGTGGGGTTTCGGGAAGCATGCTTCCCGCCACCGCAGCCGGACGGCAGTGCAAAGCCGTCCGTGGGCCGCACAGCGGGGCTGGGGGAGGGCGGGCGATTAGGCCTCAGGGGTTCATTGCGTTGCAATGAACCGATGGCGCGCCATTGCTCGTGGCGCGCCGGCGGTCCCGTGGCGCGCGCCTTTTTCCCGGCCGATCTCGCCGATCTGGCGAATTTTCTGGGTGCCGTCCGCCACGACGAACCGCTGCTGCTGGTGGGCCTGGGCAGCAACCTGCTGGTACGCGACGGCGGCTTCGACGGCACCGCCATCTTCACCCACGGCGCGCTGGATACGCTGCGCCGCGAGCCGGACGGCAGTTTCTTCGCCGAGGCCGGCGTCGCCTCGCCCAAGCTCGCCCGCTTTGCCGGCAGACAGGGCTGCGCCGAGGCCGAATTTCTGGCGGGCATTCCCGGCACGGTGGGCGGCGCGCTGGCGATGAATGCCGGCTGCCATGGCGGCGAGACCTGGCGTTATGTGGAACGCGTGCTGATGCTGAATCGTCGCGGCGAACAGATCATCCGCGGCCCCGAAGATTTTGCCGTCGGCTACCGCCATGCCGGCCTCACCAGCTCGACCGACGAGATCTTCGCCGGCGCCTGGTTCCGTTTTCCGCCGGGCGACGTCGACGCGGCGCGCGACCGGATGAAGGCGCTGCTGGAGCGACGCGTCGCGACCCAGCCGCTGCAATTGCCCAACGCCGGTTCGGTGTTCCGCAATCCCCCCGCAGACCATGCCGCGCGACTGATCGAAGCCGCGGGGCTCAAAGGCACACAGATCGGCGGCGCGCAGGTTTCCGAAAAGCATGCGAATTTCATCGTTAATCCAGACGGCGCGGCATCGGCGAGTGCGATAGAAATGCTAATCGGCCGGGTTCGGGCTGAAGTGGCGGAAAAATTCGGCATTTCCCTGGTACGCGAGGTGCGCATCGTGGGCGATGTCGACCGGCAGTCCCGGCAGGAAAGAGAAGGAGCTTGATGGATTTCGGCAAGGTGGCGGTGATGATGGGCGGCAAGTCGGCCGAGCGCGAGGTCTCGCTGAAAAGCGGGACCGCGGTGCTGGCCGCGTTGCGCTCGTCCGGCGTCGATGCCCACGGTTTCGATCCGCGCGACAAGCCGCTCGAGGCCCTCCATGGCGAGGGATTCCGGCGCGTCTTCATCGCCCTGCACGGACGCGGCGGCGAGGACGGGACGCTGCAGGGCGCGCTCGACCTGCTGGCCATTCCCTACACCGGCAGCGGCGTGCTGGCCTCCGCCCTGGCGATGGACAAGTGGCGTTCCAAGCTGGTCTGGCAGGCCACGGGCCTGCCGGTGCCGGACTACGTCGTGCTCGATGCCGGCAGCGACTTTGCCGCGGCCGAGGCGCGCCTCGGCCTGCCGCTGTTCGTCAAGCCGTCGAACGAGGGCTCCAGCATCGGCATCAGCAAGGTCAAGCGCGCCGGCGGGTTGCGTGCCGCCTATGAGCTGGCGGCCGGCTTCGATTCCTGCGTGATCGCCGAGCAGTATCTGGCTGGCGGCGAATATACCGTCGGCATCCTTGCCGGCCAGGCCTTGCCGGTGATCCGCATCGTCCCGGCGACCGAGTTCTACGACTACGCGGCCAAGTATCTGCGCGACGATACCGAATACCGCATTCCGAGCGGCCTCGGCGATGAACGCGAACGCGAGATGCGCGATCTGGCCCTGCGCGCCTTCGCCGTGCTCGGCGGACGCGGCTGGGGGCGCATGGACCTGATGCTGGATGCGGCAGGGCGCATGTTCTGCCTGGAAGCGAATACCTCGCCCGGCATGACCGATCACTCGCTGGTGCCGATGGCGGCAAAGTCGGCCGGGATTCCGTTTGCGCAACTCGTAGTCAAGCTGCTCGAGGAGGCCCATTGTGGCTAAGCAACTGTCGCCGGGCCGCCCCAAGACGGTTGCGCAGCCCCCTTTGGGGGCGGCGCGCAGCGCCGGAGGCACATGAATATGGCGCGCGGCAACTCGAAAGGCAACAGCCGCCAGGAACGCAACGGCGGCGATGGCTTCTGGGATCGTCCGGTGTTGATCAACCTGCTGGCCGACGTGCTGCTGCTGGCCGGAGGTGCGCTGCTGGCATGGGCCGGCGTCATGGCGCTGCAACGCCTGCCGGTGTTTCCGCTGCGGCAACTGGTGGTGGCGGCGCCGCTGGACCAGGTCTCTCCGGCGCAGGTCGAATACACGGCGCGCAACGTGCTGTCGGGAAACTTCTTCACGGTGAATCTGGAAACGGCACAGGCGGCATTCGAGCGCATGCCCTGGGTGCGCTCGGCTTCCGTGCGCCGTCTCTGGCCGGACGGAATCGAACTGAAACTCGAAGAACATCGCGCCGCCGCGCACTGGACCCCGCAGGAGGGCGAGCCGCGCCTGGTCAACACGCGAGGCGAGGTGTTCATGGCCGCGACGCGGGACGCATTGCCGGTCTTCACCGGCCCCGAGGGCTCGGCATCCCGCGTGCTGGCGCGCTACGACGAGTTCCGCGACAGCCTGGGCGCCATCGGGCGCAAGCCGGTAGCCGTCCATCTTTCGGCGCGCGAGGCCTGGCAGATCAGGCTCGACGACGGCGTGCTGCTGGAACTCGGGCGCGACCAGGCCAGGCATCCGCTGACGGAACGACTGAACCGTTTCACCAGCCACTACGCCGCGGTGAGCGGCTCGGCCAGGAGCCGCCTGCAGACCATCGGCGCGGTGGACATGCGTTATCCCAATGGATTTGCCCTGCAGGGCGGGGCAGCGCCCAGCTGGTGAAAGAGATGCTCCCACACCCGGCCACATGGCTTGCTCCGCCACCCCCCGTTCCGCGAAGCCGGCTTCGCGAAACCCTGCCTAGCCCGCGCCGGCTGTGCTAACAGCTCAGCCGCATGGCGGCGACGGGAGGGGGTGCCCACCCTTGGCCATGCCATGCGGCCATCTGGAGGCCGCATGAGCAAAGAAGCCAAACGCGACCTGATCGTCGGCCTCGACATCGGCACCTCGAAGATCGTCGCCATCGTCGGCGAACTCGACGCCGAAGGGAGGCTGGGCATCCTCGGCATCGGCACCCGGGAGTCCAGCGGCTTGAAGCGCGGCATGGTGATCAATATCGAAGCGACCGTGAATTCGATCTCGCGGGCGATCGCCGAGGTCGAAATGATGGCCGGCTGCAAGGTGCGCGAGGTGTATACCGGGATTGCCGGCAGCCACATCAAGAGCAAGGATTCCATGGGCATGACCGTGGTGCGGGACAAGGAGGTCACGCAGGTCGATGTCGAGCGCGCCATCGAGGCGGCCAACGCGACGTCGATTTCGGCGGATGACCAGATCCTGCACACGCTGGTGCAGGAGTTCATCGTCGACGGCCAGGACGGGGTGAAGGAGCCGATCGGCATGGATGCCAGGCGGCTTGACGTCAAGGTGCATCTGGTGACGGGCGCGGTGACCGCGGTGCAGAACATCGTCAAGTGCGTGCACCGCTGCGGCCTCGAAGTGGTCGACCTGGTGCTGCAGCCGCTGGCCTCGGGCTACGCCGTGCTGACCGAGGACGAGAAGGATGTCGGCGTCTGCCTGGTCGACATCGGCGGCGGCACCACCGACGTCGCTGTTTTCGTGCACGGTGCGATCCGCCATACCGCGGTGATCCCGATTGCCGGCGACCAGTTGACCAATGACATTGCCATTGCCTTGCGCACCTCGACGCAGGATGCCGAGGACATCAAGATCCGCTACGGCGTGGCGCTGCAGCAACTGGCCAATGCGGAAGACATGATCGAGGTGCCCGGCGTCGGCGACCGGCCGGCGACCCAGCTCTCGCGCCAGACCCTGGCCGGTTTCATCCAGCCGCGCGTCGAGGAGATCTTCCAGAAGGTACAGGAGGAACTCCACCGCAGCGGCAAGGAACGCCTGCTGCGCGCCGGCATCGTGCTGACCGGCGGCGCGGCGCAGATGGCCGGCATGGCGGATCTGGGCGAAGAAATATTTCACACGACCGTGAAGCTGTCGATGCCGCATTACGACGGCAATTTGCGCGATTACGTGCGCAATCCGCGCTACTCCACGGCGATGGGTTTGCTGCTGGAAGGGGTGGCGCAGCGCCACCGTGGCATGAAGGTGCAAAGCCCGAAGAACTTCGGGCAGGTTCTGGCACGGATGCGGATGTGGTTTTCCCGGAATTTTTAGGCGGTTGGTCTTTTCAGGAGGCGAAAATGTTTGAACTTGAGGAAATGGCGGGACAGGAAGCGGAGACGGGCTCGACGGTCATCAAGGTCGTCGGTGTCGGCGGTGCCGGCGGCAACGCGGTCGATCACATGATCCGCGAGGGCGTCAGCGGCGTCGAATTCATTTGCTGCAATACCGACGCGCAGGCGCTGAAGAAGAGCTCTGCCCAGGTCAAGTTGCAGCTCGGCCCGGGACTCGGCGCCGGCGGCAAGCCGGAAAAGGCCCGGGAACTTGCCGTGCAGGATCGCGAACGCATCGCCGATGCGCTGCGCGGCGCCCACATGGTCTTCATCACGGCCGGCATGGGCGGCGGCACCGGTACCGGCGCCGGCCCGGTGGTGGCCGAGGTGGCGCGCGAACTGGGCATCCTGACCGTGGCGGTGGTGACCAAACCCTTCGAATACGAAGGCAAGCGCAAGCGCCTGGCGGAAGAAGGCGTCACCGAGCTCTCCCGCCATGTCGATTCGCTGATCGTGATCCTCAACGAGAAGCTCGAGGAGGTGCTCGGCGAGGAGATCAGCTATCTCGAAGCCTTCAAGACCGCCGACAACGTGCTGCGCAACGCGGTGGGCGGCATCGCCGAGATCATCAACGTGCCGGGCCTGGTCAACGTCGACTTCGAGGATGTGCGCACCGTGATGCACGAGATGGGCAAGGCCATGATGGGTTCCGCGGTCGCCGCCGGGGTCGACCGTGCCCGTATCGCCGCCGAGGCGGCGGTGGCCAGTCCGCTGCTGGAGGGCATCGAGCTGTCCGGCGCGCGCGGCGTGCTGGTCAACATCACCGCCAGCAGTACTCTGGGCCTCAAGGAGTACAAGGAAGTGATGAAGACCATCCGCCAATACACCGCGCCCGAGGCCACCGTGATCTGCGGTACCGTGTTCGACGAAGGCATGGAAGACCAGTTGCGGGTCACCGTGGTCGCCACGGGTCTGGGTATCGCCGTCTCGCGCGAGAGCGCCAAGCCGGCCATGCGCGTGGTCGAAACCATGGGCCTGCGTACCGGTACGGACAATCTCCAGGTGTTCGAGTCCGGCATCAGCCAGGGGTCGGTCGATCTCTCCAGCGTCACCAGCAGCGTGCGTGGCGGCAGGCCGCGCAACGAGCAGGCGGATGCCATGGCGGCCTCCGGAGTGGATAAGTACGATATCCCGGCCTTCCTGCGCCGCCAGTCGGACTGACAGCTTGTGAATAAATCTACTGCGCGGACCGGATCGGGGCTTGGGCGGTGCTCTTCCACGGCCGGCTTTGCACAGCCGGCCGGCTGCGGCGGCGCGAAGCATGCTTCGCGAAACCCCGCCTCGCCCTCATGTACAACTACGTACATTCCGGTAGCTGCGCTCCGGCCGCACCCCGCTACGGCCCGCTCGCTACGATTTCTTCACAAGCTTTTAAGGTCCGGTTTCCGCAACCGGTCGGGCGGGCGCCTCCTCCCGTCTGACCGGGCTTGCGTGGTAAAATTTCTGCTTCGCACCATTTCCCATCCATCGCCACAGCATGCTTCGTCAGCGCACCCTTAAATCAGTCGTCAAGGCTACCGGTGTCGGTCTCCACTCCGGCGCCAAGGTAACGCTCATGCTGCGGCCGGCGCAGCCGGACACCGGGGTTGTGTTTCGTCGCGTCGATCTGGCGTCACCGGTCGACCTCAAGGCAGACCCTTTCGGCGTCGGGGATACCCGGCTGGCCTCCTGCCTGGAAAAGGACGGGGTCAAGGTCGCCACGGTCGAGCACCTGATGTCGGCCCTGGCCGGGCTCGGCATCGACAACATCTATATTGATGTCGACGCGGCCGAGCTGCCGATCATGGACGGTTCGGCCGCGCCCTTCGTGTTCCTGCTGCAGTCGGCGGGCATCGAGGAGCAGAACGCCGCGAAGAAATTCATCCGCGTGCTGAAGACCGTGGAAGTGAAAGAGGGCGACAAATGGGCGAGGCTGTCGCCCTATGACGGCTTCAGCCTCGACTTTTCGATTGTTTTCAACCACCCGGCGGTAGATCGCGCCGGCTCGCGCGCCCGCATTGATTTCGCCGATCAATCCTATTTGCGTGAAGTGGCCCGGGCCCGCACCTTCGGCTTCATGCAGGACGTGGAAACCATGCGCGATCAGGGCCTCGCCTTGGGCGGCAGCCTGGAAAACGCCATCGTGATGGACGAATACCGGGTTCTGAACAGTGACGGCCTGCGTTACGCCGACGAGTTCGTCAAGCACAAGATCCTCGATGCCATCGGCGATCTCTACCTCGCCGGCCACCCGCTGCTCGGGGCCTTTGCGGCCCACAAGTCGGGCCACGCGCTGAACAACCTGCTGCTGCGCGCATTGCTGGCCGATGCATCCGCCTGGGAACTGGTCAGCTTCCAGCGTGCCGAGGAAGCCCCGGGGTCCATCGCCCGGCTTTACCCGCAACTGGCCTAGGGTCTGTTCTCAATCATGCGACGGTGGCGCCGGGATCAAATTTGGATGCGATGCAAGGCGCGGCGACGCCGCGATGTTCATACCTCGCCAGGAGCCGCAACGCCGCAGCGCGCCAAATTTGACCCGGCCCTTCGGGTTGAGGCCGGACGCGGCGTCTGCGGCGTTGTCGGACTTGGCAAGGGATTACCCTTGCCGGCGTCCTCCGCCTTGCAGCCATCCGCGTCCGGCCTCAACGCCATCCGCCGGATGATTGAGAACAGACCCTAGGGCTTCTTCATGCTGCTCCTCAGGATCGTCGGCATACTCACGGCGATCACCATTGGCAGTGGGCTGGTCGCCTGGTTGTTTACCCGTGACCGGCGTTACCTTGTTCTGTCAGCCCGCGTTGCCAAGGCCGCGCTGGTTTTCGTGCTGGTGGTCCTGGTGCTGATGGCCGCCGAGCGCCTGATCATTCTTTGACGCTGCGGAGCAAACGCTCCAGTGCGTCCTTGAGGGGGGATTCTCCGGGCAAGCCTTGCGCCAGTGCAGTGAGTCCTTGCTTTTGTTTATGTCCAGGCAAGGCGGGCCTTTCGTGCGGCGGTTGCGGCGGGGAGGGGTTTCGGGCTTGCACTCTGACTTCTATTTGAGTAACCTTCGTCTCCTTGTTCGATAAAACGTTGGCGAGACTGGGTCCGAATTGACGGATCTTCGCCGCGACCGCGCCGTTCTCGGCGTGGATAAGAAGTTTCCCCAGACGGAAGTTGGCTACCCGGGCATGAGGCCTCAGCGCCGCCGGCAGAGCAGCTTCCAACAGATGCTGGAATTGGAGCAGACGTCGGGCGTGGGCTGCAAGCCGCGCCATGCTGTCACCGGAGGCAAGATGTTCCTGGAGGCTGCGCGATGTCATCGAAAATGAAGTTTCAGGGGTGGCTGACCGTCATGCCGACACTGAAACGAACCTGAGGGGAGGGAAGGGATGCATATTATTCTCGTCTCTGACCGGCTGGCAACCGCAAGAAGCATTACCTTGACCTGGGGTCATGCAATTCTTTTCGCGGGGGCCATGTTTGGCTCGGTCCTTGTGTTGTCGTCGTTTTTTTCCTATGTCACCGTCCGCCACGCCGCGGAAATCCGCCTGCCCTTCCTGCAGGATCTGCTGCGCGTGATGAATGCCGAAGAATCCCAGCGTTCCAAGGACTTCGTCCGTGAAAACCTCAACGCCATGGCGACAAAGCTGGGCGAGATGCAGGCGCAGTTGCTGCGTCTTGACACCATCGGCGAGCGGCTGGCCGGCATGGCCGGCGTCAAACCCCAGGATCTGAAGGCGTTCGAAGCCAAACCCGGTGGTCGCGGCGGTCCGCTTGGTGCGTCCCGAAGCGATGTCGGCGACGGAACTGCAACGCGCCGTTGACGCGCTGGCGAATCAGGTCGAAGCCAAGTCCGACGCGATTTCCATGATCGAGTCGCAGTTGCTGGAAGACCGTATCCGGAAGAGCCTCTTGCCCACCAGCCTGCCGATCGAGGCGCAGTGGAACGCCTCGACCTACGGCTGGCGGGTCGATCCCTTCACCGGCGAGCGGGCTCTGCACGAGGGCGTGGATTTCGTGGCGCCGGCCGGCACCAGCATCGCCGCTGCCGCCTCCGGAGTCGTTGTCAGCGCCGAGCGCCATCCGCAATACGGCAACTTGGTGGAACTCGACCACGGCAACGACCTGACCACGCGTTACGCCCATGCGTCGAAAATCGTGGTCAAGGTCGGGCAGCTGGTGAAACGCAGCCAGAAAATCGCCGAAGTGGGTTCGACCGGACGTTCTACCGGACCCCATCTGCATTTCGAAGTCCGGATTCGCGGCCTGCCGCAGAATCCCGATCGTTTCCTGCGCCTGGCGCAGAATTCCGCCAAGCCGTTTGCGCGGTCTCCGCTCGCCGCAAAGCGCTGATCCGGGGGGAGGGCTTCCTCCCCCATGCTAAAATCGCCGTTTTGCTTTTCCCGGCCGATTTGCGGCTGTGTACCCCATGATCACCGGCCTACTCAAGAAGATTTTCGGCAGCCGCAATGAGCGGCTGATCAAGCAGTATTCCCAGACTGTCACCCGCATCAACGCGCTCGAAGCCGCCACTTCCAGGCTGTCGGACGAGGCCCTGCTGGCAAAGACCGACGAGTTCCGCGGCCGCCACGCCAAGGGCGAGGCGCTGGACGCCCTGCTGCCGGAGGCCTTCGCCGTGGTGCGCGAGGCCAGCAGCCGGGTGCTGGGCATGCGCCATTTCGACATGCAGCTGGTCGGCGGCATGGTCCTGCATTACGGCAAGATCGCCGAAATGCGCACCGGCGAAGGCAAGACCCTGACGGCGACGCTGGCCGTATACCTGAATGCGCTTCCCGGCCAGGGCGTGCATCTGATTACGGTCAATGATTACCTGGCAAGGCGCGACGCCGAGTGGATGGGGCGCATCTACCGCTTTCTCGGTCTTTCGGTCGGCATCAACCTTTCGCAAATGCCGCACGACGAGAAGCAGGCTGCCTATGCCGCGGACATCACCTACGGCACCAACAACGAATTCGGCTTCGACTACCTGCGCGACAACATGGTGTATGCGGCCGGCGAGCGTGTGCAACGCGGCCTTTCCTATGCCATCGTCGACGAAGTCGATTCGATCCTGATCGACGAGGCGAGGACGCCCCTGATCATTTCCGGCCAGGCCGAAGACCACACCGAACTGTATGTGCGCATGAATGCGGTCCCGCCGCTGCTGACCAAGGGCGAGGCGGCGAAGAGCGAGGGCGAGGTCGACACCGGGGATTACACGGTCGATCTCAAGGCGCACCAGGTGCTGCTGACCGAAGCCGGTCACGAAAAGGCCGAGGAAATCCTCGCACGTCTGGGCATGCTGACCGAGGGCAGCAGCCTGTACGAGCCGGCCAACATCCTGCTCATCCACCACCTATACGCCGCCCTGCGCGCGCACAACCTCTACCATCGCGATCAGCAGTACGTGGTACAGGAGGGCGAAGTGGTGATCGTCGACGAGTTCACCGGCCGCCTGATGACGGGCCGGCGCTGGTCGGACGGCCTGCACCAGGCGGTCGAGGCCAAGGAAGGCGTTGCGATCCAGTCGGAGAACCAGACCCTGGCCTCGATCACCTTCCAGAACTATTTCCGCATGTACGGCAAGCTCGCCGGCATGACCGGCACGGCGGACACCGAAGCCTACGAATTCCACCAGATCTACGGCCTGGAAACGGTGGTGATTCCCACCAACCGGCCGATGATCCGCAAGGACGAGAACGACCAGATCTACCGCACCGCGCCGGAAAAATATGCGGCCATAATCGCCGACATCCGCGCCTGCCACGGGCGCGGCCAGCCGGTGCTGGTGGGCACCACCTCGATCGAAAACTCCGAACTGCTCTCCGCCCTGCTGCAAAAAGACAAGCTGCCGCACCAGGTGCTCAACGCCAAGCAGCACGCGCGCGAAGCCGAGATCGTGGCCGAGGCCGGCCGTCCCGGCATGATCACCATCGCCACCAACATGGCCGGCCGCGGCACCGACATCGTGCTCGGCGGCAACATCGAAAAGCCGACCAACGCCATCCGCGACGACGAGTCCCTGAGCGCGGAAGAGAAGGCTGCGCGCACCGCCGCGCTCAAGGCCGAATGGCAGAAGGTGCATGACCAGGTGCTGGCCGCCGGCGGCCTGCACATCATCGGTTCCGAACGCCACGAGTCGCGCCGCATCGACAACCAGCTGCGCGGCCGCTCCGGACGCCAGGGCGATCCGGGGTCGTCGCGCTTCTACCTGGCGCTCGACGACCAGCTGCTCAAGATCTTCGCCGGCGAGCGTCTCAACGCCATCATGGTGCGTCTCAAAATGCCCGAGGGCGAGGCCATCGAGCATCCGCTGGTCAGCCGCTCGCTCGAATCGGCGCAGCGCAAGGTCGAGCAGCGCAACTTCGACATCCGCAAGCAGTTGCTCGAATACGACGATGTCTCCAACGACCAGCGCAAGGTGATCTACCAGCAGCGCAACGAGCTGCTCGACAGCGACGACATTTCCGAGACCATCACGGCCATGCGCCAGGGCCAGATCCACGACACCTTCCGCCTCTATATCCCGGCCGAAAGCGTCGAGGAGCAATGGGATGTCGGCGCTCTGGAAACCGCACTGGCGGCCGAACTGCATCTCAAGCTGCCGGTCGGCGAGTGGATCAAGGCCGAGCCGCAACTGGGTGATGACGAAATCCTGAAGCGCCTGCTGGATGCCGGCGACGCCGCCTACGTCGAAAAGACCGCGGCTGTCGATCCCGCCGCCTGGTCGGGCTTCGAGCGCAACGTCATGCTGCAAAGCCTGGATACCCACTGGCGCGAGCACCTCTCCGCGCTGGATCACCTGCGTCAGGGCATCCATCTGCGCGGCTACGCGCAGAAGAATCCGAAGCAGGAATACAAGCGCGAGGCATTCGAACTCTTCGAAGGCCTGCTGCAGACCGTGCGCAGCGAAGTCTCCAAGCTCCTGCTCACCGTCGAAGTGCGCAGCGAAGAGCAGATCGAAGAGGTCGAAGCGCCGCCGCAACTCGAGAACGTGCAGTACCACCATGCCGACTATGACGAAGCGCTGGGCGCGGCCGCCCCCAAGCCGGCGCAGCCGGTCGAACGGCACACGCCCAAGGTCGGCCGCAACGATCCCTGTCCCTGCGGCAGCGGCAAGAAGTACAAGCACTGCCACGGCAAGCTGAGTTGAACCGGTGGCGACACGCTGGCCAACGCTGATCGAGGATGGCGACGGCCTTCTGATCCTCGATCAGACGCGTCTGCCGCGCGAAGCCGTGATGCTGCGGCTGGCTTCGCTCGAAGACGCTGCCAATGCCATTCGCGTCATGCAGGTGCGCGGAGCGCCGCTGATCGGCGCCACCGCGGCCTACGGCGTGGCGCTCGGGCTGGCGACGGATGCCAGTGATGCGCGTCTCGGCTACGTCATCGAAACCCTGGCCGCGACACGGCCGACTGCGGTCAATCTGCACTGGGCGCTGGCGCGCATGAATCGCATATTGCAGAAGTCGGCGCCGGCGACACGGCGCGACGTCGCCTGGAATGAAGCCCGCGCCATTGCCGAAGAAGACATAAGGGCAAACGCCGCCATTGGAATGCACGGACTGCCGTTGATCGAGCGCATTCGCGGCGACATTGACGCAGTCAACGTCATGACGCATTGCAATGCCGGCCGTCTCGCTACGGTGGAACACGGCACGGCACTGGCGCCGGTGTATGCCGCGCATGCCGCGGGCGTGCCGCTGCACGTCTGGGTGTCCGAAACCCGGCCGCGCAACCAGGGCTTGCTCACCGCCTGGGAACTCGCCGAGGCCGGCGTGCCGCATACGCTGATTGCCGACAACGCCGCCGGCCTGCTGCTGATGCAGGGCAGGGTCGACCTGGTCATCGTCGGCGCCGACCGCATAGCCGCCAACGGTGATACGGCGAACAAGGTCGGCACCTATCTCAAGGCACTCGCCGCGCGCGCCCACGGCGTGCCGTTTTACGTGGCGGCGCCCTTGTCGACCATCGATTTCGCCTGCGCCTCGGGTGCGCAGATACCGATTGAAGAGCGCAGCGCGGAAGAACTCGGTGCCGGTTCCGTCCCCGTGGCCAATCCGGCCTTTGACGTGACGCCGGCGGCGCTGATCAGCGGCATCATTTCCGAGCGCGGAATTGCACCGGCCGGCGAACTGGAACAGTGGCAGCCATGAATGACGGTCCCACGGACCTGGCTGACAAGGTGCTCGCCACAGCGCGCGCGATGAATGCCTCCGGCATCAATCGCGGCAGCGCCGGCAACGTCAGCGCGCGCTGTGCGGAAGGTTTCATCATCACGCCGACCGGCATGGCCTATGACGACTGCACCGCAGCCGACATGGTGAAAGTCGGCGCTGACGGCACGGCGAGCGTGGAAACCCGGCGCAAGCCTTCCTCGGAATGGCGTTTCCATCGCGACATCTATGCCGCGCGGCCCGAGGCGGGCGCCGTGGTGCATACGCATTCGCCCTTCGCCACGGCGCTGGCCTGCCAGGAGATGGGCGTTCCGGCCTTCCATTACATGGTGGCGCGCTTCGGCGGCGCCGATGTGCGCTGCGCCGCTTACGCCACCTTCGGCAGCCAGGAATTGTCCGACGCCATCATTGCTGCGCTGGGCGATCGTTGCGCCTGCCTGATGGCGCATCACGGCATGGTGGTGTTCGGCCGCGACTGCGACCACGCGCTGGCCCTGGCGGTGGAACTGGAAACCCTCAGCGAGCAGTACTGGCGTGTTTTGCAGCTGGGCGCGCCGAAGCTGCTGCCCGCCGATGAAATGACGCGCGTGCTGGCGAAGTTCGCCAGCTACGGGCAGCAGGACTGACCAGTGCGATACCTGGATTGACTGAATAAACCGTCACACCGGCGAAGGCCGGTATCCAGATGCCTGAAAGCACTGGATTCCGGCCTTCGCCGGAATGACGAATTTTGACTTGTTCAGCAATTGCCGGGGTGCAGCCAGCAGGGTACTGCCATCGTTGGCGACTTTGCTGCGGCAACAATCACCAGGAAAGCGAGTCCACCTCCTACTTGCAGGCCGTCGCCAGCCACTTCCCCGAGTAGCTCTGCTTCATGGTGCTCGGGCCGTGTTTGGCATCCTGCATGTTGAACGTCGATTCACCCTTGTAGCTTTCCTCGCCCTGATAGGTGATCGAGCCGGTGCCGGTCATCTTCTGTTCGCCGCTGCATACGATCTTCCACGTGGTCGTGTTGCCGGATGTCTTGACGTCCTTCTGCTCGCAGCGCTGGCGGCGGTCTTCGTCGCTTTGCGGCGGCTGACGCTTGTCGGCCTGCTCCTTGGTGACGCAGTGCTTGCTCACCATGCTCATCGGCCCGCCCGCGGCGCCGGGCATCTTGATGCCCATGGCTTCCATCTGCTTGCGTTCGGCGGCGGACATGGCCGGCATCGCCGGCATGCCGCCGCCGCTCATCTGCGAGGTGATTTCCCACAGGCCGGGCTTCATGGCGTGGGCCGGGGCCGCGAGGACTGCGCCGGCGGCAACAAGAAGATAAACGATCCTGCGCATGGGAAACTCCTTCAGTGGATGATCATGAAAAACGCAATTCTGCTCTGGGTCGCGCTGTACCGTCAGTCCTTGCTGCAGAGGGACTTGTTTCCGCCCCGGCTATTTGCCCTTGGACCACGAATCCTTCAGCGTCACCGTGCGGTTGAACACCGGCGCGCCGGGTCGGGAGTCGACGCGGTCGGCGACGAAATAACCGTGGCGCTCGAACTGGAAGCGGTCTTCGCCCGCCGCGTCCTTGAGCGCCTGCTTCGAGTTGCGCGGTGATGACCCGCTTCGACTCCGGGTTGAGGTCGGCGATGAAGTCGCGCCCGCCTTCACCCGGCGCCTCGACGGCGAACAGCCGGTCGTACAGCCGGACCTCGGCGGCATAGGCATGCTTCGCCGAGACCCAGTGGATGTTGCCCTTGACCTTGTAACTGTCGGAGCCCGGCGTGCCGGATTTGGAGTCGGGCATGTACTCGCAATGCACGGCTGTGATGTTGCCCGTAGCGTCCTTGTCGCAGCCGATGCACTTGACGACGAAGCCGTAGCGCAGGCGCACGATGTTGCCGGGGAAGAGGCGGAAATAGCCCTTGCTCGGCATTTCCATGAAGTCCTCGCGCTCGATCCACAACTCCCTCGAGAAGGGCACCGGGCGCTTGCCCCACTCGGGCTTCTGCGGGTGGTTGGGGGCGAGGCATTCCTCTTCCTGGCCCTACGGGGTAGTTGTCGATGACCAGCCTGCAGCGGGTCGAGCACGGCGATGCGGCGCGGCGCGGTTTCGTTCAGATGGTCGCGCTGGCATTCTTCGAGCACGCTGATGTCGATCCAGGAGTCGGACTTGGTGACGCCGTTCATTTCGTTGAAGCGGCGGAAGCCTTCCGGCGTGAAGCCGCGGCGGCGCGCGCCGACCAGGGTCGGCAGGCGCGGGTCGTCCCAGCCATCGACATGCTTCTCCTCGACCAGCTGGATCAGCTTGCGCTTGGAGAGCACGACATAGGACAGGTTGAGGCGGGCGAACTCGATCTGCTGCGGCAGCGGCGTATTCACGCAGCCCAGCTCGGCCAGCCGCGCCAGCAGCCAGTCGTAGAAGGGCCGCTGGTCCTCGAACTCCAGGGTGCAGATCGAGTGCGTGATGTTCTCCAGCGCGTCCTCGATCGGGTGGGCGTAGGTGTACATCGGGTAGATGCACCAGGCATCGCCGGTGTTGTGGTGCGTGGCGTGGCGGATGCGGTAGATCGCCGGGTCGCGCAGGTTGATGTTGCCCGAGCCCATGTCGACCTTGGCGCGCAGGATGTGCGTGCCGTCGGCAAATTCGCCGGCCTTCATGCGGCGGAACAGGTCGAGGTTCTCGGCCGGCGTGCGCTCGCGGTAGGGCGAGTTCTTGCCGGCTTCGGTCAATGTGCCGCGGCTGGCGCGCATTTCCTCGGCCGTCTGCGAATCGACGTAGGCATGGCCGGCCTCGATCAGTTTCTCGGCGAAGTCGTACATCCACTGGAAGTAGTCCGAGGCGAAGTACTGGTTGTCCTTCCAGTCGAAGCCCAGCCAATGCACGGCGTCGATGATGGAATCGACGTATTCCTGTTCTTCCTTTTCCGGATTGGTGTCGTCGAAGCGCAGGTGGCAGGCGCCGGCGTAGTCGAGCGCCAGGCCGAAATTCAGGCAGATCGACTTGGCGTGGCCGAAATGCAGGTAGCCGTTGGGCTCCGGCGGGAAGCGGGTGCGGATGGCCGCCGTCTCGCCGGCGCCGACTTTTTGCTGTGCGGCCGGACCGGGGCTTCCGCTCCATCGGCGTGACGCGTACTTGCCGGCCTTGAGGTCGGCGTCGATGATGTGGCGGATGAAGTTGGAGGGTTTGTTTTCCGGTTCGGCCATGATCGGCGGCGGTGCTGTTGCAAAGCCGCAATTCTACCGTTGCGACGTAGAATCCGCCCTGTGAATAGCCACCCACGCTCACTCCATTCGCTGCCCCCCACCGGGGGGCGTATTTCGCCTTGGGGCGGCCCGGCGGCGAAATGAATGCTCCCGCCCTCATCGCCATCGGCGTCGGTGCCGTGCTTGGCGCCTGGCTGCGCTACGGCCTCGGACTCTGGCTCAACCCGCTGTTCGTCGCCGTGCCGATGGGCACGCTGGCCGCCAACCTGATCGGCGGCTATCTGGTCGGCGCCGCGGTGATGGTGTTCCACCTCAATGCCGAGATGTCGCCCGAACTCAAGCTGTTCTTCATCACCGGCTTCCTCGGCGCGCTGACCACCTTCTCCACCTTATCGGCCGAGGTGGTGCACCTGATCCAGAACGCACGCTACGGCTGGGCGGCGGGCGCGGCCGCCATGCACCTGTTCGGATCGCTGCTGATGACGGGGCTGGGCATCTTCACCATCCACAAGCTGGCGCAATGAGGTTCGACCCCGAGGCGCGGCGGGCGGCGCGGCCCGCGCTGGTCTATGACGAGGCGCTGCCGGTCAATGTACGGCGCGCCGAGATCGGCGACGGCAATCCTGAAGTACCAGGTCATCGTGGTCTGCGGCGAGACCGGCTCGGGCAAGACCACGCAACTGCCGAAGATCTGCCTCGAAATCGGGCGCGGCCTGCAACGGCCTGATCGGCCACACCCAGCCGCGGCGCATCGCCGCGCGCGCCACGGCGACGCGCATCTCGCAGGAGCTGAAGTCGGAACTCGGCCGCCATGTCGGCTTCAAGATCCGCTTCACCGACAAGGTCACGCCGTCCTCCTACATCAAGCTGATGACCGACGGCATCCTGCTCGCCGAAACCCAGACCGATCCGCTACTGCGCCAGTACGACACGATACTGATCGACGAGGCGCACGAGCGCAGCCTCAACATCGATTTCCTGCTCGGCTACCTCAAGCAGCTGCTGCCGAAGCGGCGCGACCTGAAAGTCATCGTGACCTCGGCGACGCTGGATGCCGAGCGCTTCTCGAAGCATTTCGAGCGGAGCGCCGGTGATCGAGGTCTCGGGCCGGCTCTATCCGATCGAAACGCGTTTCCGTCCCTTCGACGAGAAGAAGGACACGCGACCTCAACGATGCCATCGTCGATGCCGTCGAGCGAGGCGCATCGCACCGGGCCGGGCGACGTGCTGGTGTTCCTGCCCGGCGAGCGCGAGATCCGCGAGGCGGCCGAGGCGCTGAGGAAACACCACCCGCCGGGCCTGGAAGTGCTGCCCCTGTTCGCGCGCCAGACGGCGGTGGAGCAGGGCCGCGTCTTCGCCTCGCACCAGGGCCAGCGCGTGGTGCTGGCGACCAACGTCGCCGAGACCTCGCTGACCGTGCCCGGCATCCGCTACGTGATCGACTCGGGGCTGGCGCGCGTCAAGCGCTACTCGCATCGCAACAAGGTCGAGCAACTGCAGGTCGAGCCGATCTCGCGCGCGGCGGCCAGCCAGCGCGCCGGGCGCTGCGGCCGCGTCTCGGCCGGCGTCTGCTTCAAGCTCTACGACGAAGAGGATTTCAACAAGCGCCCGGCCTACACCGAACCCGAGATCCTGCGCTCCAGCCTGGCCGGCGTGATCCTGCGCATGAAGTCGCTGCACCTGGGCGACGTCGAGGACTTTCCCTTCCTCGAAGCGCCGGCGCCGCGCATGATCGCCGATGGCTACCAGCTCCTGGCCGAGTTGGGCGCGATCGACGAGACGACGAAGGAACTGACCAAGGTCGGTTTCGAACTGGCCAAGCTGCCGCTCGATCCGAAGATCGGCCGCATGATCCTCGCCGCGCGCGAGCACGACTGCCTGCGCGAGGTGCTGATCATCGCTTCCGCGCTGGGTACCCAGGACCCGCGCGACCGGCCGCAGGAGCATGCGGCGACGGCCGACCAGGCCCATGCCAAGTGGAAGGACGAGAAATCCGAGTTCCTTTCCTACCTGAAGCTCTGGGCCGCCGGCGACGAAATCTGGAAGCACGAGACCTCGAACAAGCAGCGCCAGTGGTGCCGGCAGAACTTCATCAACTGGCTGCGCCTGCGCGAGTGGCGCGACGTGCATGGCCAGTTGATGACGCTGTGCCACGAACACGGCTGGAAGGAGAACCAGATTGCCCGCCAGCTACGAGTCCATCCACAAGGCGCTGCTGACCGGCCTGCTCGGCCACATCGGCCTGATCAGCGAAGAAGACAAGAACTACCTCGGCGCGCGCGGCATCCGCTTCTACATCCATCCCGGCTCCAGCCTGCTGAAGAAGGCCGGGCGCTGGATCGTCGCCGCCGAACTGGTCGAGACCTCGCGACTGTTCGCGCGCTGCATCGCCAAGGTCGAGCCGGAATGGCTGGAGCAGGTCGGCGGCCATCTGATCCGCAGGCATGTCTATGAGCCGCACTGGGAGAAGGGGCCGGGCCAGGTCGTGGCCTGGGAGCGCGTCACGCTGCACGGCCTGATGCTGCATGCCAAGCGGCGCGTGCATTACGGCCCGAGCGATCCGAAACTGGCGCGCGAAATCCTGATCCGCGAGGCGCTGGTCGAGGGCCAGGTCGGCGAGGACTGGGTGCGCAAGTGGCGCTTCTTCCAGCACAACGCCAAGTTGATGAAGGAGATCGAGGCGCTGGAACACAAGTCGCGGCGGCCCGACGTGCTGGTCGATGACGAACTGATTTACGCCTTCTACGACGACAAGATTCCGGAAGGCATCATCACGCTGGCCGCCTTCGACCACTGGCGGCGCGAGGCCGAGCGCGAACCCGAAGCTGCTCTGCCTGGAGAAGGAACAGCTGATGCGCCACGAGGCGGCGGGCATCACCACCGACGCCTTTCCGCCCGAGCTCGCGCATCGCGGCCGCAGCTTCAAGCTCGCCTACCACCACGATCCCGGTGCGGCCGATGACGGCGTGACGCTGACCCTGCCGCTGACCGGCGCTCAACCAGTTGCCGGCCAATCGCTGCGAATGGCTGGTGCCCGGCCTGCTCAAGGAAAAAATCCTCGCCCTGCTGAAGACCCTGCAGCAGAAGTATCGCCATCGCCTGCAGCCGCTCGACGAATTCGCCGACGGACTTCTGCGACGCGCAGAACAGATCTCGACGAGCCGCTGGTGCGCGCGCTGACGCGCGCCGCCGAGGAGCATCTGGCCATGAAGCTGCCGCTCGACGCCTTCCGCACGGGCGAGTTGCGGCCGCACCTGTTCATGAACTTCCGCCTCACCGACGAGCATGGCGGCACGCTGGCGATTTCGCGCAACCTGGCGGAGTTGCGCGCCGAGTATCGCGACCGCGTCGAGCAGGCCTATGCCACCGCCGAAGTGCAGCACGAGGCGGCGGCCGGCGCTGCAGTCGGGCCTCACGGCGTGGACCTTCGGCGCGCTGCCCGAACTCATGGAAGTAAAAGTCGGCGCTGGCACCACGGTGGGTTTCCCGGCGCTGGTCGACATGGGCGAGAGCGTGCGCCTGACCGCCTTCGATACCGAGGACAAGGCCCGCGCCGAGCATCGACGCGGCATGGCGCGGCTGTTCGCGCTGCAGCTCGCGGCACAGGTCAAGGCCATCGAGAAGCTGCCGGGCCTGCGCGAACTGGCCTTGCAGTTCATGGCGCTGGGCACCGAAAAGGAATTGCGCGAGCAGTTGATCGCCGTGACCCTGGAACGCACCTGCCTGATGGACCCGCTGCCGGCCGAAGAGTCGGCGTTCGCGACACGGCGCGAGGCGGCGCGCGGCCGCATCCTGCTGGTGGCGCAGGAGATCCTGCGCCTGCTCGGCGACGATCCTGGCCGAACATGCGGTGCTGGCGAAGAAGCTGGCGTCGCTGCAGAAGGCCTTTCCGCAGGCCTGCGCCGACATCGCGCGCGCAGCTCGCCGAACTGATGCCGAAGAGGTTCATCGTCGCGACGCCCTTCGAGCGGCTGCAGCACTACCCGCGCTACCTCAAGGCGATCGGCCTGCGCCTGGAAAAGGCGCGCAGCGACCCGGCGCGCGACGCGCGGCTGATGGCCGACTGGCAGGGGCTGGGCAAACCCTGGGAGCGCGAACGCAATGCCATGCTCAAATCCGGGCAGCAGCAGGATGCCTTCCTCGACGAGTTCCGCTGGCTGCTCGAAGAGTTGCGCGTCGCGCTGTTCGCGCAGGAACTGAAGACGTCTTCGCCGGTCTCGGTAAAGCGCCTGCAGAAGATGTGGGACAGCCGGCAACATGGATGAGCTTGAACCGAGGAAGGATAGCGATGCTTGAAGTTTTTGCCGCCGTGTCGAAAGCGCTGCGCGACCTGACGCGGATCGAGGTGCTGTGGCAGGCGCTGTGGCCGCCGCTGGCGGCGCTGCTGCTGTGGCTCGCCGTCGGCTTCGCGGTCTGGAACCATGGCGTGGCGCTGATGGAGCGCATCGTGCCGGAGCTGCCCTGGTCGGGCTGGGAGTGGGTGGCGCAGTGGGCGGCGATGTTCCTGCTGCTGGCGGCCTTCGCCGCGCTGACCTATATCACCGCCATCCTGCTGGTGGCGGTGTTCGTCCTGCCGCGCTTGATCGACCTGGTGGCGGCGCACGATTACCCGGATCTCGGGCGCCACGGCGAGAACGTGTTCTGGGGCAGCCTGGGCAACACGCTGGGGGCCGGCGTCGATCTTCGTCGTCGGCAGCCTGGCGATGCTGCCCCTGCTGCTGATTCCCGGCGCGCTGCTGGTGCTGCCGCTGCTGTGGAGTGCCTGGCTGAACCAGCGCACCTTCCGTTTCGATGCCCTGGCCGAGCATGCGACACGCGCCGAGATGCAGAGCCTGATTGCGGAGAATCGCAGCAGTTTCTACATCGCCGGCCTGGGTACCGCCGCCGTGGCCCATGTGCCGCTGTTCAACCTGCTGGCGCCGGCGTTTGCGGCGCTGGTCTTCGTGCATCTCGGGCTGGCAGCCCTGCGCCGCCGGCGCCAGCAAGGAGGCGTGGTCTTATGAACGGCAATTCACACGGCATCGGCGCCATCATCATCGGCGACGAGATTACGCTCGGCCGGCGCCAGGACAAGCATTTCGCCAAAATCGTCGAACTGCTCGCCGCGCGCGGCCTGACCCTGGATTGGGCCCTGTATGCCGGCGACAACCGGGCGCGCCTGAGTGAAACCCTGCGCCGGACCTTCGCCGAGGGCGACATCGTGTTCAGCTGCGGCGGCATCGGCAACACGCCGGACGACCACACCCGGCAGGCCGCCGCGGCCGCGGCGGGCGTCAAGCTCGTCCTGCATCCGGACGCGGAACGCGAGATTCGCGGCCGCTATGCCGAGATCGGCCGCGAGGTCAGCGACTATGCGCTCGACATGGGACGCTTCCCCGCCGGCAGCCGCATCATTCCCAATCCCTTCAACCGCATTCCCGGTTTTTCCTGGGGCGACCACCACTTCGTCCCCGGTTTTCCGCAAATGGCCTGGCCGATGATCGAATGGGTGCTCGACACGTACTATGCCGATCGATTCCACCGGCAACCGTCGGCGGAGGCGGCGATCCTGGTCTGGAATGGGATCGAGAGCGCGCTGACGCCGCTGATGCTGAAGATCGAGGCCGAATATCCGGGACTCAAGGTGTTCAGCCTGCCCTTTCTCGGTTCGGCCGAGCTCGGGCGCCACGTCGAGCTCGGTGTACGCGGGGCGCCGGAGCAGGTTCCCGCCGCCATGGAGATGATGCGGCGCGAAGTCGGCGAGCTCGGTTACGGCTACGACGGGAAGTGATTCACCGGCGCCGGCGCAAAATTGATTTATGCTGCTTCTTTTGCAGGAAAAGCAGGTACCGAAATGATCGACACCCTAATCCGCGAGCATCTGGAACACGCCAAGTTGTTTGCCAACGTCAGCCTTGAAAGCGTGGAACACCTTTTTGAACGCTGCGAGCGGCGGAAACTGGAACGCGGCGATCACCTGCTCGAATCGGGCGCCGCCAATAGCCACTTGTACCTGGTTCTCGGTGGCGAGTTGCGCGTCTATTTGCAGGATCGCAATATGCCCCCCCAGGCGGTGCTCGGCCGCGGCGATTGCGCCGGCGAGATTGTCCTTGCTCGATTCCCAGCCCGTCTCGGCCCTGGTGCTGGCGGCGCAGGACTCGGAAGTCATGGCGATACCGCAGGAGGTGCTCTGGTCGATGGTGGATTGCTCGCATGGCGTGGCGCGCAACCTGTTGGCCATCATTTCCGGCCGCATGCGCGCAAGCAACCTGGCGCTGGTGGCCATGCAGGCCCGCAGCCTTGAGTTCGAGGACGCGGCAAGCGTCGATGCACTGACCGGGATCCACAACCGGCGCTGGCTGCTCGAGACCTTCCCGCGCGCCATGGCGCGCTGCGAAAGGGATGCAATGCCCTTGTCACTGGTGATAGCCGACATCGACAATTTCAAGCACTTCAACGACCGCTTTGGTTACCTTACCGGCGATGCGGTGTTGCTGCGCATGGCGCGCCGCCTGGCCGACGGCTTGCGTCCCCAGGACCTGATCGCCCGCTATGGTGGCGAGCAGTTCCTGGTACTGCTGCCGCAGGCCGGTGCGCAAGAGGCGCTGCCGATTGCCGAGCGCCTGCGCGAACTGGTGGCGATCGGCTGCGGCTTGCCCACGGGCGAGGGGGTGACGCTGAGTTGCGGGGTGGCCCAGATGGTCCCGAACGAATCGCTGGACGCGCTGATTGCGCGCGCCGACACCGCCTTGCGCAGCGCCAAGGAAAACGGCCGCGACCGGGTGGAGGTGGCCGGCTAGCGCAATTGTCGAACTGCTGCCGGGCCGGCTTCATCCGGCCCGGCAGATTGGAGTCTGGCCCCTAGCCCGTGCCGCCCACCGTCAGCCCGTCGATGCGCACCGTCGGCTGGCCGACGCCGACCGGCACGCTCTGGCCTTCCTTGCCGCAAGTGCCGACGCCGGAATCGAGCGCCATGTCGTTGCCGATCATCGAGACGCGCATCATCGCTTCGGGGCCGCTGCCGATCAGCGTGGCGCCCTTGACCGGCGTGGTGATTTTCCCGTTTTCGATCAGGTAGGCCTCGGCCGTGGAAAAGACGAACTTGCCGCTGGTGATGTCCACCTGGCCGCCGCCGAAATTGGCGGCATAGAGGCCCTTCTTCACCGACTTGATGATTTCCTGCGGATCGCGGCTGCCGTTCAGCATGGCGGTATTGGTCATGCGCGGCAGCGGCAGGTGGGCGAAGGATTCGCGGCGGCCGTTGCCGGTGACCGGCACGCCCATCAGGCGTGCGTTGAGCGTGTCCTGCAGATAGCCGACGAGGATGCCGTCTTCGATCAGCACGGTGCGCTGGGTCGGGTTGCCTTCGTCGTCCACCGTCAGCGAGCCGCGCCGGTCGGCAATCGTGCCGTCATCGACCACGGTGACGCCTTTCGCGGCGACGCGCTGGCCGATGCGTCCGGCGAAGGTCGAACTGCCCTTGCGGTTGAAGTCGCCTTCGAGGCCGTGGCCGACCGCTTCGTGCAGCAGGATGCCGGGCCAGCCGGGGCCCAGCACCACGGTCATCGCGCCGGCCGGAGCGGGCTTGGCGGCGAGGTTGACGCTGGCCTGATGCACCGCGCGGTCGGCGTAGTCCTTCAGTACGGCGTCGCTGAAATAGCCGTAGTCGAAGCGACCGCCGCCGCCGGCGGAACCCTGCTCGCGCCGCCGCCCGGTGCCAACCCCGTCCTCCATGATCACGGAAATCGAGATGCGCACCAGCGGCCGTACATCGGCCGCCATCTGGCCGTCGGAACGCGCCACCAGCACGACTTCCCAGGTGCCGGCGATGCTGGCCATGACTTCCCTGACGCGCGGGTCCGCGGCGCGCGCCATGGCTTCGAGCCGCTCCAGCAGTTTCACCTTGGCCGCATCGTCGAGCGAGGCGATCGGATCATTGCCGGCGTAGAGCGGCGCCGGTTGCTTGCGCCGCCGCAGAAGCGGCGCCAGGCGCTGGGAGCCGGCAGCGGCGATCGCACGGGTGGTGCCGGCGGCCGCCTGCAGCGCGGCCAGGCTGATGTCGTCGGAATAGGCGAAAGCGGTTTTTTCGCCGGATATCGCGCGCACGCCGACGCCCTGTTCGATGTTGAAGCTGCCCGATTTGACGATGCCTTCTTCCAGGCTCCAGGCCTCGGAGCGGGCGTACTGGAAATACAGGTCGGCATAATCGACGTGGTTGCCGAACAGCTGGCCGAAGACGCGTTCGAGCTGATGCGGCGCCAGGCCGTGGGGCTTGAGCAGGGTCTGTTCGGCGATCTCGAAGTGGGGGATGGGGCTGGCGGGAGCGTTCATGGCTGTCCTTGAGAAAGTACCAAAAACCGTTTTGGCCACAGAGGACACAGAGATCACAGAGGGAAAACTCGTGGTGAGTTTGGCGTTTCTCTGTGTCCTCTGTGATCTCTGTGGCTAACTGGTCTTGAAGATCGTCACAGTATGCGGTGTTTCAGGGCGGGCAGGCTGCTTCTGGTATCGACCAGCCGTTGCGGATCGAGTTCGGCAAGCACCACGCCTTCGCCCTTGTCCATGCGCGCCAGCACCTCGCCCCAGGGATCGATGACCATGCTGTTGCCGTGGGTCATGCGTCCGTTCGGATGGCGGCCGCCCTGCGCCGCGGCGAGGACGTAGCACTGGTTCTCGATGGCACGCGCCCGCAGCAGGAGTTCCCAGTGCGCGCGGCCGGTGGTTTCGGTGAAGGCGGCGGGCAGCACCAACAGATCCAGTTCGCCCAGGGCGCGGAAAAGTTCGGGGAAGCGCAGGTCATAGCAGATCGCGACGCCGATGCGTCCGAGCGGCGAATCGAAGGCTACGATCTGGTCGCCGCGCTCTATGGTGGCGGCCTCGTCGTAGGCTTCCTCGCCCTTGCGGAAGCCGAACAGGTGGATCTTGTCGTAGCGCGCCACGCGTTTTCCCTGCGGGTCGAAGACCAGGCAGCTGTTGCGTAGTTTGCCGGGGTCCTGCGCCAGCAGCGGAATCGAGCCGCCCACCAGCCAGATGCCGTGCCGGCGGGCGGTCGCGGCAAGAAAATCCTGGATCGGTCCGCTGCCGTCGGCCTCGCGTGCCGCAAGCCGGTCGGCATCCGTGGCGCCGATCAGCGGAAAGTACTCGGGCAGGGCGACCAGTCGTGCTCCCGTCGCGGCCGCCTCGCTGATCAGGCGCGCCGCTGTTGCCAGGTTGGGCGCCACGTCAGGTCCGGAAATCATTTGTACCGCGGCGATCTTCATCCTGAAAGCCTCCCCACAGAGACACGGAGACACAGAGAAAGGCGTTGAATGAGAGCCTTGCCGGTCGGCCGCCGGTCACCGGTCGAGTGATCCGGAGCTACAGCGCAGCGCCTCGTTTTTCCTCTGCGTTCTCTGCCCCTCTGTGGTTCAACCGGGTTTTTCGGGGTCATTTGTTTTCCTCCCCGGCCCTGGGGGGCGGCTGCCCGATCTTTTCCACCTTCGGATCGGCCCAGCTTCCGGTCACCGCGTATTCGAAGGCGAAGGCCTGATCGAGGGGGTCCTTGAGAATCTTCTGCGCCGCCCAGACGACCGCGCCGGCCACGGGGTTGGCAATCATGGCGCCGAGGGCAATCGTGTTGCCCACGGCAGGCTGCACGCGGACCTTGAGGTTTTGCGTTTCGGCAGCCAGATCGACCGCGCCGCTCATCAGGACTTTCGCCGCCGGCCCCTGTATCTGCAGGTCTCTGGTATCCATGATGCCGCGGGTCACGGCAAACTGGCCGCCGATGCTGTCGAAGGCAAAACCATCGCTGAAGACGTCGCGGAAATCCAGTGTGAGGCGGCGCGGCAGGGACTGCAGGCTGAGCACCCCGAGCAGGCGGCCGACACCGGGTTCGAGCTTGACGAACTGACCGTTGGCCGCGTCTAGCTTGAGGCTGCCGGCAAGCGTCGGATAGGCAATTGCGAACGGCGAGCCGTTCCAGGACAGATTGCCGGAAAGGTTGGCGCTGCCGCGCCGCACCGTATCCGGGTAGCCGAAGCGCGCCAGAAGTTTCTCGATGCTCCTGGCATCGACCTTGAATTCGATGCGGGTATCCGGTTCGGTGGCGCTGAGCCGCCAGCGGCCGGTGACCTCCACCGCACCGTCGTCGTTCTTCGCGTCGACCCGGGCGTTCCAGTAACCTTCGCGATTTTCCGCCGCGATGCGCACGGTGCCCAGCGGCCGGTCCTTGAACAGGAACTGGTCGACCGTGATGTCGAGGGCGGGAAACCGGTCGATGAATTCACTGGTCTTGGCCTGCAGTACCGCCGGTGCGGCGGCTGATTCCGGAATCGAGAACTGGCCTATGCGGCCGCTCAGTTTGCCGCCGCCGGCGCTGTCCCATTCGAAGTTGCCGGCGAGTTCGCGGCTTTTGAGCTCGAAGCGGGTGCTGCTGGCACCCTGCGCGTGGCTGCCGTTGGCGCGCACGTCGTGAAAGCTCCGGTCGTGCACCGTCAGTTCGGCGGTGCGAACATCGAACGTCAGCGCGGGCAGGGTTGGCAGCAGCGGCCCGCCTTGCTCGTTGGCGCTGCCCTGGCTCGGCCAGAAGTTGCGCCATTGATCGACATTGACGCGCGGCAGATCGACGGCGACGAGCAGGCCGCGTTCCGGCAGGCCCGGATTGACGTCACCCATGGCGACCAGGCCGCGCGTGATGACCGGCTGGTCGCCGTCGAGCCGGCGCACCAGTTGCAGGCGCCAGGCGCTGCCGATGCTGACGTCGAGCCTGTCCTGTGCCGGGCCGGGAGCCATGCCCGAGGCGGCGTCGGAGGCGGTATCCTTTGCGGACGGTGCGGGCACATCGCGCGTACCGCTGGTTCTCGCCCCGGGTTTTGTCGCGGCGCGTGCAGCGGCATCGGGCAGCAGCTTGCGCTCGAAACTGAAGGGCATCGCATCCGCGGCCGGTTTGTTGAAGGGTTCGGGCAGGCTGGACGAAAGTCCGACCAGGTTCGAGGTCAGCTTTATGTCCGCCGTTTTCTTCTTCATGCGCACGCTGCCATTCCATTTCGTGCCACCGGACAGGTGATCCAGCACGGCGGTGTAGGGCAACTGCTGTCGCAGCGCCGCGACGCTGTATTCCCCGGCGGCATTGATCTGGACGCCGCCGTCGCTTACCGTCCTGACGTCGACGCTGAGCGGAGCACCCAGCATCTGGCCGCGAATGCCGCGTGCCTCGATATGGTCGGCGGAAAAACGCATGGTGCCGCGGACCTCGGTGATGGGCGGGAAATCCGTTGGCGACCGTCAGGCGGTTGGCGTCGAAGCGATACACGCCGTCGAACTCTGGACTTGTCCATCTTGCGCAAGGGCAGGCCGAGCTTGAGGTCAAGCTCGCCGTTGCCGTCCGCGTGCATTTCCTTCGTGAAATGATCGATGCGTTCGCCCACCGGGCTGGATTCGATGAAGCGCAGAAAATCCGTCGTCGGCCCGGTGACTTTGCCGCTCACGGTCAGCAGTTCCTCGGCTTGTTCGATATCGGCAATCTCGGCGCGGACATCGCGCACGGCGGCGCCGAAGATTTTTCCGCTCTTGCCGGTGATCAGCATGCGCTGACCGGCGAACAGCAGTTCGCCCTCGATATTGTTGATTTCCGGCCAGTCCTCGGCATAGCGCAGGGTGGTGTCGTGGAACTTGCCGCGGACCTCGAAAATGCCACCCTTGCCATCGCGGAAAGGAAACCGGCGCAGGTCGCCGCGCAGCTTGAGCGTCGTATCCGTGGCCTTGCCGCCGCTGATGGCCGTGCGCAGCCAGTCGCGCACCTCTTTGCCCACCGCCAGCGGCATGTAGCGCCAGGCGGCATTGCCGCTGCCGCGCGTCAGGCGCGCGTCGAGATCGAGCGCACCGGGCCCTTCGGGCAGCGATCGCCAGATGCCTTTGGCGTCGCCGGCGGCGTCCTTGTTGTGAAAGGTGACTTCGTTGAGTTTGACCTGCAGGCCGTCAGCGCCGGATTTCCAGTCAAGGTCGGCGGCGAAGGCTTCCAGTTCAAGTATCGGGTCGGCGAACACCGTCGGCAGTTCGAAGGCGGCGCGCTGCCCGTTGAGCTGCACGCTGCCGCCCTTTTCATTGCCGTCGATGCGGCCATTGATGCCGGTCATGCCGGGTACCGGCCCGAGGGCCGTCAGGCCGAGGCCTTCAAAGCGACCGCCGACCGCCCATGTCTGGGGAGTCTCCTTGGCTTCCGGCGATCCCTTCCAGTCCAGCTTGAGATCATAGACACGACCGCGCGGCGCGTGCCGGGCCAGGCTGGCGCGGATTGTGTCGTCCAGCGGCAGATGCGCGGCAAGATTCGCCATGGCGGCCAGATCAAGGCCGTTGGCACTGGCCTTGCCCTGTGGCGGGCGGTTGGCCGCAGCGCCCTGCCAGGCCAGCTTCAGGTCGATCGGCGGCACGGCAATGCCGCCCCGTGTCGCCAGTGTCAGATTCTTGAGTTCGGCTTCAAAGCCGTCCTTCGTGCGGCGCCCGGTGACGCGGCCTTCAAGCCTGAGCATGTCCAGTTCGGGCAGGTCGCGGCGCAACTGCAGGCGCACGTCGGCCAGGCGGACGTCCGCCGTGGTGGCCTGCAACTGCTTGTCGGCAAATCCCAGCCATAGCCTCAGGGCCCCGCTGCCCTGCGGCAGGTTGATCGGGTAATCGACCCAGTGGCGCCAGACGGCGAGATCGGCGTAGTCGAGTTCGGCATAGGCCTCACCCTTCCAGGCCTCGAGTCGGTCGAAGTCGCGTCCCTTGAAGTCGCCGCGGATGTCGATGCGCGCCGCGAGCTGGCGCGGCGGGTCGGCGGTCAGGCCGAAGCGATGGCGGCTGAAGCTGTTGTCGAGCTGGAAGTTCAGGTGTTTCAGATCCAGGGGCGGCGCCTTGCGCAAGTCGTCCTGCCAGGTGATGGTGGCATCGCGGATGATGACCTGGTCCTGCACCAGCAGCCAGTCGACGAATTCCTCGTCGGTCCCGGGCTGCGGCGTGATTTCCAGACCGGCGGCAAAGATGCGGCCGTCGCGGTCGCGGCGCAGCGCCAATGTCGGGGCGTCGAGTTCGATGCGCGCCAGGCGCAGCTGGAGGTGCCACAGCGAGCTCCAGGACAATTCCGCCTCGACCTGGTCGAAACCCAGCACGGCAAGGCCCCGTGCATCGCGAATCTCGAATCCCTCGAGCGTGAGCGCGGGGCGCAGGCCGGCCCAATGCGTCTCTATCCGGCGAATGCCGACCGGGCGATTGATCGCCGTGCCGAGCATCTGCTCGATATCACCGCGGTAGCTTTCGATCTGGGGCAGGATCGCGTAGCGCAAGGCCAGCAGCAGCAAGGCGAAGGCGAAGTAGGCCAGGGTTGCCGTCCAGGCGACCGCGCGCAGAAAAACCCCGAGCCGGGGGTGGGCTCGTGGCAGTTGGCGCAGGCGGGAAAACAGCCGGGGAGTAATGGAGGTAGAGCCTCGAAGGGGGTGCGCCGCGGCGCACGCTAAAATGGGCAAATCCAACGCTAAACCACTAAATTCTAACCGATGCCCTCCCTCGTCGATATCCTCGAAACATCCCGTTACCTTGAGCGTCTGCTGGCCGCCAAACCGGCATTGGCGGTCGAGGTCGAGACGGCTCTCGATCTGGCGGTGACGCGCGAAGACCTGGCGACATGGCTGGCCGCGCAGCCTGCCGGCGAAGCCGATCTCAAGCCGGTGTTGCGCCAGCTCAAGCAGCGCGCCTATGCCCGCATCGCCACGCGCGATCTGGCCGGGCTCGCCACGCTCGGCGAAGTGATCGAATGCATGACGCTGATCGCCGAACTGGCCGTGGCCAGGGCCGTGGACGTCCTCGGCCGCGGCCTCGTCGAACGCTACGGTACGCCGCGCGGCGCCGACGGGCGGACCCAGGAGTTGATCGTCATCGGCATGGGCAAGCTCGGCGGGCGCGAGCTCAACGTCTCGTCGGACATCGACCTGATCTTCGTCTATCCCGAGGACGGCGACACCGATGGTGCCAGATCGATCTCGAATTTCGAATATCTTCACCCGCCTCGGCCGCGGCCTGATCAATGCCATCGCCGACCTGACCGACGACGGCCAGGTGTTCCGCGTCGACATGCGGCTTGCGGCCCAACGGCGATTCCGGCCCGCTGGTCTGCTCCTTCGACATGCTGGAGAACTACTTCATCACCCAGGGCCGCGAGTGGGAACGCTATGCCTGGATCAAGGCGCGGCCGCTGACCGGAAGCCGCTGGCGACGAACTGGAGGCGATCCGCCGCCCCTTCGTATTTCGCAAGTACCTCGACTTCGGCGCCATCAACGCCATGCGCGAACTGCATGCGCAGATCCGCCGCGAAGTGGCGAAGAAGGACAAGGCCGACAACGTCAAGCTCGGCCCCGGCGGCATCCGCGAGATCGAGTTCATCGCCCAGGTGTTCCAGTTGATCCGCGGCGGCCGCGATCCGGCGCTGCAGATCAAGCCGACCCTGCAGGTGCTGAAGCTGCTGGCTGACAACGGCCTCCTTGCCGCCGAAGCGGTGGGCGAGCTGTCCGCCGCCTACGATTTTCTGCGCCGCGTCGAGCACCGCCTGCAATACCTCGACGACGCGCAAACCCACATGCTGCCGACCAATGACGCCGATCGCGCCATCGTCGCCCGCGCCATGGGCTACGGCTCCTTCGACGGCCTGCTGGCCGAGCTGGACGACCACCGCGCCGCCGTGGCGCGCCACTTCGAGGCGGTGTTCGCCGACCCGAACCGCGGCGAGCACAAGCTGGCCGGCATGTGGCGCGGCGCCGGCGGCGAGGACCAGGGCGAGGAGTTCTCCAACCTCGGCTACCGCCAGCCGCGCGAGGCCGCGACGCGGGTCGCCGCGCTGCGCGAGGGGCCGCGCTACCAGCAGCTCGCCGCCGGCATCCGCGAACGCTTCGACGCGCTGGTGCCGCAACTGATCCAGGCCTCCGCCGAAATGCCCAACCCTGACGCGACCCTGTCGCGCAGCCTCGACCTGCTCGAATCCATCTCGCGCCGCGCCGCCTACCTCGCGCTCCTGCAGCAGTATCCGCAGGCGCTGCGCAAGGTCGCGCGAACTGGTCAGCAGTTCGAGCTGGGCCGCCGACTACCTGCAGCGCCACCCCATCCTGCTCGACGAACTGCTCGATCCGCGCCTGCTCGACGTGCTGCCCGACTGGAACGATGTGCGTGCGGCGCTCAATTGCGGCGAGGCTGGCCGAGCTGGAGCCGGATACCGAGCGGCAGATGGACCTGCTGCGCGAAACGCACCACGCCCAGGTGTTCCGCCTGTTGGCGCAGGACGTGGCCGGGCTGTGACGGTGGAGCGGCTCGCCGACCACCTTTCCGAACTCGCCGACATTCTGCTCGATGCGGCCTTGCGCCGTGCCTGGCTGAAGATGCTCAAGCGCCATGTCGAGCAGCCGAAGTTCGCCGTCATCAGCTACGGCAAGCTGGGCGGCAAGGAACTCGGCTACGCCTCCGACCTCGACCTGGTTTTCCTCTACGACGATGCGGCGCCGGAAGCCGGCGAAAACTATGGCCGCCTCGGCACCCGGCTCAACACCTGGCTGTCGGCGCAGACCGCGGCCGGCCAGTTGTTCGAGACCGACCTGCGGCTGCGGCCCAACGGCGAATCCGGCCTGGTCGTCTGTTCCATGGAATCCTTCCGCAAGTACCAGCTCGAATCGGCCTGGGTCTGGGAACACCAGGCGCTGACGCGCGCCCGCTTCTCGGCCGGCGACCCGGCCGTGGGCGAGGCCTTCGAGAAGCATCCGCTGCGAGGTGCTGTGCCAGAAGCGCGACCTCGACAAGCTGCGCGCCGACATCGTCGAGATGCGGCAGAAGATGATGGATAGCCCACGCCACGCGCGGCGACCTGCGCGACACCGTGTTCGACCTCAAGCACGATCCCGGCGGCCTGGTCGATGTCGAGTTCGTCGTCCAGTACCTGGTGCTCGGCCATTCGCACGCCCATCCGGAACTCACCGGCAACATGGGCAACATCGCGTTGCTGAAAATGGCCGCCGACGCCGGGCTGATTCCGGGCGACCTGGCCGAAACCGTGCGCAACGCCTACCGTGACTACCGCCGCATGCAGCATGGCCTGCGCTTGAACGGCACCAAGGCGCGCGTCGCGCCCGAAGAAGTCGGCGACCGCGTCACGGCGGTGCGCGAGTTGTGGCGGCGGGTGTTCGGCGATGCTTAGTCGGTTGGCGGTCCGGCGCTCCGACCGTCCCGGCGGCGCAGGAACTCGGATAATCGCCGTATTGCCAGCGCCGACATTTTAGGATTGCCCGGAGCGGCTAAACTGCGCGCTTCCCGTTGAAAGACCCTTCCGCAGGCCAAGATCATGCCCGTCAATTACGCCACCCCCGCCCCTGAAGCCCTGTTCCCCGTCGCCGGCGTGCGCCTCGGCACCGCCGAGGCCGGCATCCGCAAGAAGGACCGGCGCGACCTGACGCTGATCGAGCTGCGCGCCGGGCAGCCGCGCCGCCGGCGTGTTCACGCAGAACCGCTGCTGCGCGGCGCCGGTGACGCGTGTGCCGCGAGCATCTGGCCGGCGACGGCAGCCTGCGCGCGCTGGTGATCAACACCGGCATCGCCAATGCCGCCACCGGCGAGCAGGGCATGCGCGCGGCGCGCGACGACCTGCGCTGCCGTGGCCAGCTGCTGGGCTGCAAGGCTCGCGAGGTGCTGCCGTTCTCCACCGGCGTGATCCTCGAACACCTGCCGGTCGATCGCCTGATCGCCGGCCTGCCGGCGGCGCAGGCCGACCTCGCGGCGGACCACTGGCACGCCGCGGCGCACGCCATCATGACCACCGACACCGTGGCCAAGGCGGCCTCGCGCCGCATCGAACTGGGCGGCAAGACCGTCACCGTCACCGGCATCAGCAAGGGCGCCGGCATGATCCGGCCCAACATGGCGACCATGCTCGGCTTCGTCGCCACCGATGCCGGCATTGCCGCCGGCCTTGCTGGCAGCAACTGGCCAAGGATGCGGCGGATGCCTCGTTCAACTGCATCACGGTCGATGGCGACACCTCGACCAACGATTCCTTCGTCGTCATCGCTACCGGCGCCGCGGGCCTGCGACGTCGATCGCGGCATCGACGCACTGGCCGGCGGTGCGCGACGCGGTGATCGCCGTGGCGCAGGAACTGGCCCAGGCCATCGTGCGCGACGGCGAGGGCGCGACCAAGTTCATGACCATGAAAGTCGGCGCCGGCGCCACGGCGGAAGAATGCCGCAAGGTGGCCTATGCCATCGGCCATTCGCCGCTGGTGAAGACCGCCTTCTTCGCCTCCGATCCCAATCTCGGCCGCATCCTGGCCGCGATCGGCTACGCCGGCATATCCGACCTCGACGCCGCCGGCGTGCGCGTCTGGCTCGGTTCGGGCGACGAGGAGGTGCTGGTCTCCGAGAACGGTGGGCGCGCCGCCAGCTACCGCGAGGAGGACGGCTCGCGCATCATGAAGAACGCCGAGATCACGGTGCGCGTGGACCTCGGGCGGCGGTTGCGGTCGCCGCCACGGTGTGGACCTGCGATTTCTCCTACGAGTACGTGAAGATCAACGCCGACTATCGCTCCTGAGGACATCATGACCATCGCCGACCCAGCCCGCTTCGAGCGCGCCATCGCCCTGTTCGATGCCGCCAACGCCGCAGGACCCCAACCAGGACGAAGGTCAGCCCAAGGAACTGCTCTACGCCAGGCGCATGACCGAGATGATCGGCCGCTACGCGCCCGACGCCAGCGAGGTGGCGCAGCTCGCCGTGCGCGCCCAGCACATCAAGCGCTGGACGGTGCCGCGCAACAGCTACCCGATGACCAAGGAAGGCTACCTCGCCTGGCGCACCGGCCTCTACAAGTTCCACGCCGAGACCGCCGGCGAACTGATGCGGCAGGCCGGCTACGACGAGGCGATGATCGAGAAGGTGCAGGCTGGCGGTCGGCAAGCGCCAGCTCAAGGTGAATGCCGATACGCAGATGATGGAAGACGTCACCGACCTCGTCTTCATCGAGCACTACATGCTCGGCTTCGCCGGCAAGCATGCCGAATACAGCGAAGAGAAGTGGCTCGAAATCATGCGCAAGACCTGGAAGAAGATGTCGGATCGCGCCCATGCCTTCGCCACCGGCGGCGGCATCAAGCTGCCCGAGCCGCTGGCTGCCGCTGATCCTCAAGGCGATCGGCCCGAACGCAGGACGCAGAAGAATCATGAACGTCGGATTCATAGGCCTGGGCCTGATGGGCCGCCCGATGGCCCTGCACCTGGAGAAGGCCGGCCACACGCTGCACCTGTGGGCGCGCCGGCCCGAGTCGCTGGCGCCGTTTGCCGCCGTCAATGCGAAAACGCACGCCACGCCCGGCCGCAGTCGCCGCGCATGCCGAGGTGGTGATCGTCATGGTCGCCGACGCGCCCGACGTCGAGAACGTCTGCCTCGGCGCCGACGGCCTGGCGTCCGGCGGCAAGCCGGGTCTGATCGTGGTCGACATGTCGACCATCAATCCCGAATGCGGCGCGCAGCATCGGCCTGCGCCTGGCGGAAAAGGGCATCGACTTCGTCGATGCGCCGGTGTCGGGCGGCGAGATCGGCGCGATCAACGCGGCGCTGACCATCATGGCCGGCGGCACGCCGGAGGCCTTCGAGAAGGTGAAGCCGCTGCTGGAAAAAATGGGCAAGTCGGTGACGCTGATCGGCGATTCCGGCGCCGGCCAGGTGGCCAAGGCCTGCAACCAGATCCTCACCGGCGTCGGCGTCGCTGGCGGTGGCCGAAGCCTTCAACTTCGCGGCGAAAAGCGGCGTCGATCCGGCCAAGGTGCGCGAGGCGCTTGCTGGGCGGTTTCGCCTATTCGAAGATCCTCGAGAACCACGGCCAGCGCATGCTCGACCGCAACTTCAAGCCCGGCTTCAAGGCCTGGATGCACCAGAAGGATCTGCGCATCGTCATGGAAGAGGCGCATCGCATGGGCCTCATGCTGCCCTCGGCGGCGGCCACGGCGCAGGTCTTCAACGCCATCGTCGGCAGCGGCATGGGCGAGAACGATTCGATCTCCGCGCTGATGCTGCTGGAGAAGATGAGCACGCCGAGGCTGAGCCGGCGATGCGACTGACGGCTTCATCGGCTTCGGCACCATGGGTCAGCCCGATGGCCGGGCATCTGCTGCAGGCCGGGCACGCGCTTCACGTCTGGAGTCGCCGTGCCGCCAGCGCCGACTTTCTGGTGGAGCAGGGTGCGCAGCGCTGCGAATCGCCGGCAGAGGTGGCGGCCGCGAGCGAAATCGTCTGCACCAACGTCACCGCCAGCGCCGATGTCGAAGGGCTTGCGGCGCAACTCGCGCGCGGGCTTCGCGCCGGGTGCGCATCCATGTCGATTTTTCCACCATCGCGCCGTCCGCGGCGCGGCGCGTCGCGGCGATGTACGCGGCACGCGGCGTCGATTTCGTCGATGCGCCGGTTTCGGGCGGCGGCGCCGGCGCGCAGAACGCCACGCTGGCCATCATGTGGGGCGGAAAGTCGGCGCTGGCGCCACGCCTCGAACCGCTTTTTTCGGTGCTTGGGCAAGACCATCGTTCGTGTCGGCGAGGTCGGTGCCGGCCAGGTGGCCAAGGCCTGCAACCAGATGGTGATGGTGGCGGCGATCGAGGCCTGCGCCGAAGCGGCGCGCCTGGCGGAGGCGGCCGGCGTCGATTTCGCGCTGGTGCGCCAGGCCATGCTCGGCGGCTCGGCCGGCTCGCGCGTGCTCGAGGTCTTCGGCGGGCGCATGGCGGCGCGCGATTTCACCGCCGGCGTCGAGGCCCGCCTGCACCACAAGGATTACGCGCTGCTGATGGACGAGGCGGCCCGCATCGGCGCGCCGCTGCCGGTGTCGGCGGCGGTCTGGCAGCAGCTGAACGCGCTGATGGCGCTGGGTTGGGGCACGCGGGATACGGCGTCCCTGCTGCGGGTGCTGGAGGCGGCCGGCGCGGACAATGAACAGCCGCGCCGGCGATCACAGCGCCGAAAAAGTCAGCGCTCGAACTCAACGCGATTTTCGAGAACGCCACGGTCGGCATCCTGTTCACCCACAACCGCAGGCTGATGCAGGCCAATCGCCTGTGCGCGGAGATGTTCGGCTACGCGCCTGGACGAATTCGTCGGCCAGTCGGCGCTGATTCTCTACGAGAATCCGGAGGCCTATTCGGCGCTGGGGCGCGAGGCGGGTCCGGTGCTTTCGCGCGGCGAATCGTTCAGGGCCGAGACCCGGCTCAAGCGCCGGGACGGCAGCCTGTTCTGGTGTCGCGTTTCGGCCAAGGCGGTGGATCCCGAGCATCCGCGCGACGGCACGCTGTGGATCATCGAGGACGTCACCGAGGACCGTCTGATGCATCGAGGCGCTCGAGCGACCGTACGCGCGAACTGTCGGCCATCCTCGATACGGCGTCGATCGGCATTGCCGTTCGTGCGCAATCGCGTTTTCATCCGCTGCAACCGTCGTCTTCGAGGAAATGTTCGATCAGCCGGAGGGTTCGCTGGTGGGGCAGTCCGTGCGCCGGCTGTTCGACAGCGACGAGGAATTCGAGCGCATCGGCGAGCAGGTTTATGCCGAGATCGCTGCCGGCGGCGTGCATCGCCGCGAACAATTCCATCGGCGCCGTGACGGCAAGGCAAGCTGGCTGCGCATCAGCGGCAGCGCCCTCGATCCGGCGCATCCGCAGGAGGGCTCGGTCTGGCTGGCCGAGGACATCACGGCCACGCGCGAAGCCGAGGAGCGGGCGCAGCAGGCTTTCGACGAACAGCAGATGATTTTCGACAATGCGGCGGTGGGCATCCTGTTCGCGCGGGACCGCATGGTGCAAAGCTGCAATCGCAAGCTGGCCGAAATTTTCGGCTACCGGCCGGAAGAACTGGCCGGACGCTCGACGCGTGTCTTTTACCTCAATGAAGCCGACTATCAGCGCCACGGTGCCGAGATTGTTCCGGTGGTCATGGCCGGCGGGACCTACATCGGCGAAACCCGGGTGCGGCACAGGGACGGCCACGCATTCTGGGTGCGCGCCACCGGGCGGCGTGTCGCCAGCCAGACCGGCAGTATCGACCTGACATGGATTTTCGAGGATGTCACCGAACGCCATCAGGCCGAGGAAGCGCTGCTGCGCGCCCATGAAGAGCTCGAGCAGCGCGTGGTCGAGCGCACCGCCGAACTGGCCAGCGCCAATACGCAGTTGCAGGACGAGGTGTTCGAACGGATGCAGGCCGAACAGCGCATCTGGCATGTCGCCCATCATGACGGCCTGACCGGCCTGCCCAACCGCACCCTGCTGCATGACCGGCTGCAGCAGGCCCTGACTCAGGCGCAGCGCGGCCGGCATCGCGTGGCGGTGATGTTCCTCGACCTCGACCGCTTCAAGAACGTCAACGACACGCTGGGCCACGCCATCGGCGACGAGTTGCTGAAGCACGTGGCGGAGCGCCTGAGGAGCGTGGTGCGGGCGGTCGGATACCGTGTCGCGCCTGGGCGGCGACGAATTCGTCATCGTCCTGCACGAGATGTCCTCGCCCGACGATGTGGTTCAGGTGGCGGAAAAAATCCTTGGCGCACTGGCGACCGCCAGTCAATATCGACGGCCACCTGTTGCGCGCCACGCCATCGATCGGCATCAGCATGTTCCCCGATGACGGCGACGAGGTCGTTTCGCTCATGAAGAGCGCCGACACGGCGATGTATCAGGCCAAGGCGGCCGGGCGCAACAACTTCCAGTTCTTCGCGCGCAAGATGAACGAGCAGGCCGCGCACTTCTTTACCCTGGAAAACCGCTTGCGCCAGGCCATCGAGAACGGCGACCTGGTGCTGCACTACCAGCCGCTTGATCGATTGGCCGCGCCGCGCCGTATGCGGCCTGGAGGCGCTGGTGCGCTGGAACGATCCGGAACGCGGCCTGATCGATCCGGCCGAGTTCATTCCGATTGCCGAGGAAACCGGACTCATCGTGCCGATCGGCGAATGGGTGCTGAGCGAGGCCTGCGGCAGAATCGCGCCTGGCAGCAGGAGGGGCGGCCCCTGCTGCCCATCTCGGTCAACCTCTCGGCGCGCCAGTTTCGACAGAAGGACCTGGTCGAGAACCTGCGCCGCATCCTCGCCGATACCGGGCAGCCGGCGCGGCTGCTGGAGCTGGAAATCACCGAGACCACGCTGATGCAGGACATCGACGAAACCCGGGCCAGGCTGCAGGAGATTTCCGCCATGGGCGTGCAACTGGCGATCGATGATTTCGGCACGGGCTATTCCAGCCTGAGCTACCTCAAGCGTTTTCCGGTGCACAAGCTGAAAATCGATCAGAGCTTTGTGCGCGACCTCACCTTCGATCCGGACGATGCGGCCATCGTGACGGCCATCATCGCTCTGGCAGGAAGTCTTGGCCTCGACACACTGGCAGAGGGGGTGGAAACCCGCGAGCAGCTGGACGTGCTGCTGGGCCTTGGCTGTGAGCGGTTTCAGGGTTCCCTGTTCTCGCGCCCCCTGCTGCCCGACCGCGCCGATGAAATCTTCCTGCCGCGGCTCGATCTGGAGCAGGCCCTGGCCTCTCGGGCATAATGGCGGCATTCATCAACCCACATTTCGGAGCCACACCATGAGTCAGACCACCACGGCCAGCGGCCTTGTCATCGAAGAAGTCGTTGTCGGCGAAGGCGCCGAAGCCTGCGCCGGGCAGACGGTTTCGGTGCACTACACGGGCTGGCTCACCAACGGTTCCAAATTCGATTCGAGCAAGGATCGCAACGAACCCTTCGAGTTTCCACTGGGCGCGCGCCATGTCATCGCCGGTTGGGACGAAGGCGTGCAGGGCATGAAAATCGGCGGCACGCGCAAGCTGACCATTCCGCCGCAGCTGGGTTACGGCGCGCGCGGCGCCGGCGGCGTGATTCCGCCCAATGCGACGCTGGTGTTCGAGGTGGAGTTGCTGGGATTGGGCTGATTGCCGAAACCTGATTCGGCCACAGAGGACACAGAGGTCACAGAGTGACAACGAGAGCTCGGTGTTCTGTTTCCAGTCATCCGGCAGCTGCGGTGAGAACTTGGCGGAGAGGCCGATCCTCTCTGTGTCCGCTGTGGCCGGAAGTACGGTTTTTCGGTTGAGCCTGCCGTGACGCATTTTCTGCCGTCCCGCCTGCCGAACGTCGGCACCACGATTTTTACCGTCATGTCGCGCCTCGCGGCAGAGCACGGCGCGATCAACCTGTCGCAGGGCTTCCCCGACTTTTCGCCGCCACCCTTCCTGCTCGATCGCGTGGCGCACCACATGGCGGCGGGCGCCAACCAGTATCCGCCGATGGCCGGCGTGCCCTCCCTGCGCGAGGCCATCGCGGAAAAGGTGCTGCGGCTGTATCTCGCCAGCTACGATGCGGAGAGCGAAGTGACGGTGACGGCCGGGGCGACCCAGGCCATCTACACCGCCATTGCCGCCTGCGTCAGGCCCGGTGACGAAGCCATCGTCTTTGCGCCGGTTTACGATTCCTACGTTCCGGGCATCGAGCTCAATGGCGGTCGCGCGGTGTACGCCCGTCTGCGCTTTCCCGGGTTCAGGCCGGACTGGGATGAGGTGCGCGCGCTGATCACGCCGCGCACGCGGATGATCATCATCAATTCGCCGCACAACCCGAGCGGTTCCGTGTGGTCGGCGGAGGACATGGCGATGCTGGAAGCCCTGGTCCGCGACACGAAAATTGTCGTTGTCAGCGACGAGGTCTACGAGCATGTCGTGTTCGACCGGGAGACCGGCGAGGGCGGGAAATTGCGTCATGAAAGCGTAACCCGCTACCCCGGCCTGCGCGAACGCAGCTTCGTCGTTTCGAGTTTCGGCAAGACCTACCACGTCACCGGCTGGAAGGTCGGCTACTGCCTGGCGCCGCGGGCACTGATGAACGAATTTCGCAAGGCCCATCAGTTCATCGTGTTCACCGTGAACCACCCGGCGCAGCTCGCCCTGGCCGATTTCATGCGCGAGCACCCGGAGTTTGCCGACAAGCTGGCGGGCTTTTACCAGACCAAACGCGATTTTTTCCGGCAACAGCTCGAGGGATCGCGTTTTGTCCTGCTGCCCTGTGCCGGCACCTACTTCCAACTGGCGACCTATGCCGCAATCAGCGATGAGCCGGATACGCGCTTTGTCCAGCGACTGACCCGGGAGCACGGTGTCGCGGCGATTCCCGTTTCGGTCTTCAATCCCGATCGCGACGACCGGCGCGTGATCCGTTTTTGCTTTGCCAAGAACGGGGCGACGCTGGCCGCGGCCGGTGAGCGGCTGCGCGCGCTGTAATCGCCGTTGCCTGCCGCGTCCCACCAGGGGATACCGTCCCTGCGGGACATAAAGCGGAATCCCGGGTACGCAGAGCGCCCGCCGGCGCCGACTTCTGATTTGCGCGAATTCTGGATTGGGATACCGTCCTCGCGTCCCGCAGGGACATATCCCGCACGGGGATACCGTCCCTGCGTCCCGCAGGGACATATCCCACACGGGGATACCGTCCCTGCGTCCCGCAGGGACATAAAAAAACCCCGACGCTTTTGGGCGTCGGGGTTGAAACCAGCCCCTTTGCGGGGCCGGAGGAGGAGACGTTGCAGTGTTTCTTAGGCGGCCTTCCTGGCCTTCTGAGCGGCGGCGCCGGTGCCGACAGCCTTGACGGTCGCGGTGGTCGCGGCGGCAACATTGGCTTCAGCGATTTCGGCGACTTGCTTGGCAGCCTTGGTCATGCTGTCGTAGGCCGAGTTGGCGGCGGCGATCGCCGACTTCACGGCAGCGACGGCGACATCGGAACCGGCCGGGGCGTTCTTGACAGCCTTGTCGAGGGCAACCGAGACGTTCTTGTTGATTTCGGAAAACTGGCCTTCGACGACCTTGGCCAGTTCTTCCTGGGTCTGGGTGGCGATCTCATACACGCTGCGCGAGTAGGCGACGGCTTTTTCAGCAGCGGGCTGGGCCATCGTGGTCTGCATGGCGATCAGTTGCTGCACGTCCTTGACGCCGAGCAAAGCCTTGGCGTTGGCAACGCTGTCTTCCAGCATGGCGCGGGCGGTGTTGAGGTTGAGTGCGGCAAGGCGCTCGGCGCTGGCGAAAGCCGTGTTGGCAACGGTCAGCAGGGTTTCTACGGTGGCCTTGTTGGCGGTGGCGAATTGTTCGGTGGTGGCGTTCATGATGATCTCCTGGAATTGAATTAAAAACGTTGGCTGGATCGGTATCGGTATTTGTATCGTTCACCCCTGTGTTACGGTGCGATGTTGCAGTGCATCATGGTTCGTATTATAGGCAGGAGATACGCTATGTCAAGACTTTTTTGGTGCAACGCAACAAAAAATCATATATTCAGAAAAGTAACATAAAAACATTGTGTTGCAAAAACAAAAAAGGCCCGGAAGGGCCTTTGATGCTGCGCTGCGAAACCGTTCTCAAGTGTCGTGGAAGACCGGTTTCCGCTTTTCCACGAAGGCCGCCATGCCTTCCTTCTGATCCGCCAGGGCAAAGGCCGAGTGGAAAGTGCGGCGCTCGAACAGCAGGCCTTCGTGCAGGCCGGATTCGAATGCGCGATTGACCGATTCCTTGATCATCATCACCACCGGCAGCGAGAATCCGGCGATGGTCGCCGCGGCTGCCAGGGTTTCCTCGAGCAACTTGTCGGCGGCAATCACGCGCGCCACGAGGCCTGCGCGCTCGGCTTCCCCGGCATCGATGAAACGTGCGGTGAGGCACATGTCCATCGCCTTGGCCTTGCCCACGGCGCGCGGCAGGCGCTGCGTGCCGCCGGCGCCGGGCAGGATGCCCAGCTTGATTTCGGGCTGGCCGAATTTGGCGGTATCGGCGGCGTAGATCATGTCGCACATCATGGCCAGTTCGCAGCCGCCGCCCAGCGCGAAACCCGCGACCGCGGCAATGACCGGCTTGCGGCAGCGGCCGATGCCGTCCCAGTTGCGGCTGATGTAATCGGTCTTGTAGACGTCCATGAAATTCCAGCCGGCCATGGCGCCGATGTCGGCGCCGGCGGCGAAGGCCTTGTCCGAACCGGTGATGACCATGCAGCCGATGCCCGGATCGGCTTCGAAGCCGTCGAGGGCGGCACCGATTTCGTCGATCAGCTTGTCGTTCAGCGCATTCATGGCCTTGGGCCGGTTGAGCGTGATGAGCCCTACCTTGCCACGGGTTTCGACGATGATGTTTTCGTAACTCACTTCGAGGTCTCCTGGCGGGGCGATCCGATGTCCGGCGCGCTTTTCAGGGCCGGGGTGGCGGGGGGCGGCGCGTTCGTGCTGCCCGGTTTGGCCGCCGCCTCGTCCTTCTTGCTCTTCGGCTGTATCACCGCGCGCACGCGCTCGTTGCTGCCGGGCTTGGCGCGGGTGCCATCGGGGCCGCTGGTGACGACATACTGTTCGTTGCGCGCATCGTAGGAGATGAACTGGCCGCGCACTTCATCCTGCCCGCTCTTGACCCTGGCGCGACTGAAGAACTCGGTCTTTTCGCTCTTGGCGTCGTGCTCGATGCGCTCTGCCTCGCCTTCGATGTATTCGTCCACGCCTTCGCGCTTTTGCCGGAAGCGCGCCAGCGCGCTGCCGCTGCCGGTGGCGACGCCGCGCTGATAGCCGTCGTCGTCCTGGCTTATTACGATGCGCTCGGCACGGATGATCAGGGTGCCCTTGACCAGCTGCACGTTGCCTTCGAAGGTCTGCAGCTTTTTCACGTCGTCGACCGAGACGCGGTCGGCTTCGATATTGACCGGCTTGTCGGCGTCGGCCTTTTCCGCCCATGCCGGGTTTGTGACGAACAGGATGCCGGCAATGGCGGCGAATCTGTGAATGAGGTTCATGGTGTCTTGGTCCGGTTGCTATGGATGGTTCCGGAAACCCGGCCGCGCAGCACAGTGATGCCGGTTCCGTTGTCGATCTCGAGTCCGGTACCGTGCATGATGCTGCTGCCCCGGGTAATGATCACCGGATCGCCGGTGCTGCCCTTTTCCTCGTCGGGGAAGATCTTCAGCGTCCTCGTCTCGAGCGTCGTCGCCGGAATGCCGCCCTTTGCCGCATGGCGGGTGACCTTGACGTCGTCGACCAGATCGACTTCCTTGCCGTCGCGCCCGATGTAGGCCATGCGGGCGGAAATATCGACCGGCGGCTGGCGGTGATAGGTGACATGCGGCGAGGTCACTATGGTCGTGTCGTCGTCCGGGTAGTGCAGCAGTTTGTCGGCGGTGAGGGTGTGCTGCAAGGTACCGTTGATGTCGAAGCGGAGCAGCTTCACGCCCTCGGCCCAGTAGTCCGGATCGTGGCGCGAGGGCCCGCGCGGCGCATCGCTCTGGATCACCCTGCTGAGCCAGAAGGTGAGGGCCGCCAGCAGCAGCAGCATGGCCAGCGGAAAGATGGAGGTGGCGTGATGTTTCATGCGTGGCACCCGGTCGCGGGCGTAATTGCGGCGCCGCCCATCAGACGACTTTCGCCCGGAACAGGTCGTGCATGTTCAATGCGCCGCACAGCGCGCCGGCATCATCGGTTACCAGCAGCTGGTTGATCTTGTTGGCTTCCATCATTTCCACGGCCTCGACGGCCAGGCGACGGCTGCCGATGCTGCGCGGGTTGCGCGTCATTACCGCGGCGACCGGCGTGCCGCGCAGGTCGCCGAGGCGTTCCATGGCGCGGCGCAGGTCGCCGTCGGTGAAGATGCCGGTGATGTTCGCCGCCGCGTCGAGTATCGCCGCCATGCCCATGCCGCCGCGCGTCATGGCCGTCAGGGCGAGCGGAACCGGCACGCTCTCGTCCAGCGTCGGCACATCGACTTGCATCACATCGCCGACATGGGTGAGCAGCTTGCGGCCCAGCGCGCCGCCGGGGTGGGAGCGGGCGAAGTCTTCGGCGCCGAAGCCCCTGGCGTCGAGCAGGGCCACGGCGAGCGCGTCGCCCAGGGCCAGCGCGGCGGTGGTGCTGGCGGTGGGGGCCAGGTTCAGCGGGCAGGCTTCCTGATCGACGCGGGCGTCGAGATGGATGTCGGCTTCCTGCGCCAGCGACGACGTCTCGTTGCCGGTGATGGCGATCAGCCTGCCGCCAAGGCGTTTCACCAGCGGCACGATGGTCAGCAGTTCGTCGTTTTCGCCCGAATTGGAAATGGCGATCAGCACGTCGTTGCGGGTGATCATGCCCAGGTCGCCGTGCACGGCCTCGGCGGCATGGACGAAATAGGCCGGGGTGCCGGTGCTGGCGAAGGTGGCGGCCAGCTTGCGGGCGATATGGCCTGACTTGCCGATGCCGCTGACCACCACGCGGCCGCGGCTCGCGAGTATCAGTGCCACCGCGGCGCTGAATTCGCTTCCCAGCCGGCGCGCCAGCGCGGCCACGGCCGCGGCTTCGATCTCAAGCACCTGGCGGCCCATGACCACGGCGCGATCGGTGGCGGCGCGGGGCATGATTTCTACAGACATGGGCTCTTGGTTTGGTTCATCGGGGGGCTGGCGACTATGATTGTGCCAAATTATAGCAACCGCGCCCCATAACTTCCTCCCTGGTTCAGTTTGCTCCATGACCGACACCCTGCCCTTCATTCTGTTGCTGCTCGCCGCTGCCGTCGTGGTGGTGGTCATCTTCCGCATGCTCGGCCTGCCGCCGATCATGGGCTACCTGCTGGTGGGGGCGGTGGTCGGGCCGTTCGCTACGGGCTGGGTGCCCGATACCGAGGAAACGCGGCACCTGGCCGAGTTCGGCGTGGTGTTCCTGATGTTCAGCATCGGCCTCGAGTTTTCGCTGGCGCGGCTGTACAGCATGAAGCGCATCGTCTTCGGCCTCGGCCTGGCGCAGGTGCTGGTGACCATCCTGGTCGGCACGCTGCTGGCCGGCTTTGCCGGCATCCCCTGGCTGGCCGGCATTGCCCTGGGTGGGGCGCTGGCCATGTCATCGACCGCGATGCTGTCCAAGCTGCTGACCGAGCGCGGCGAACTGGATGCGCCGCACGGGCGCGAAGTGATCGGCGTGCTGCTGTTCCAGGACATCGCCGTGGTGCCGCTGCTGGTGCTGATCCCGGCCTTGTCGCAGCCGGTCGAGGCAATGGCCGAGGCGCTTTTGCTGGCGGCATTCAAGGCGACGGTGCTGCTCGCGCTGGTGCTGTTCATAGGCCAGCGCGTGCTTTCGGCGTGGTTCTACATGGTGGCCAGGCAAAAGTCCGCCGAGCTGTTCATGCTCAACGTCCTGCTGGTCACCCTCGGCCTGGCCTGGCTGACCGAACTGGCGGGCCTGTCGCTGGCGCTGGGCGCCTTCACCGCCGGCATGCTGATCGGCGAAACCGAATACCGCTACCAGGTGGAAGAGGACATCAAGCCTTTTCGCGACGTGCTGCTCGGGCTGTTTTTCGTCGCCATCGGCATGCGCCTCAACGTGCCGCAGATCGTCGGCCAGTGGCCCCTGGTGATCGCCATACTGGCCGCGCTGCTGGCGTTCAAGCTGCTGATCGTCGGCGCCGCATCGAGGCTGCTGGGCAGTTCGCCGGGAACATCCCTGCGCAGCGGCTTGTGGCTGTGTGCCGGCGGCGAATTCGGTTTCGTGATCCTCGCCCGTGCCCGCGACGTGCAGCTGCTGGGCCCCGAGACGCTGCAGCCGGTGCTGGCGGCCATGGTGCTGTCGCTGCTGCTGGCGCCGCTGATCGTACATTTTTCGGATCGGCTGGTGTTCCGCTTCGTCGCCTCGGAATGGCTGCTGCGTTCGATGCAACTGACCCAGCTTGCGGCGCAATCGCTGACCAGCGACAAGCATGCCATCATCTGCGGCTACGGCCGTACCGGCCAGCATCTGGCGCGTTTCCTCGAAGCCGAGGGCGTGTCCTTCATGGCCCTCGACCTCGATCCCGAGCGCGTGCGCGAAGCCAGCATCGCCGCCGAGGCGGTGTCTTACGGTGACTCATCGAAGAAGGAAACCCTGCTCGCGGCGGGCCTCATGCGCGCCAGCGTGGTGATCATCACCTTTGCAGAAATCGATGCCGCGCTGCGGGTGATCCATCGGGTGCGGGAGTTGCGCCCCGATGTCGCCATCGTCTCGCGCGCCAGGGCGCAGGACGACGTGGAAAAGCTCTACGCCGCGGGCGCCGCCGAAGTGGTGCCGGAGGCCCTCGAATCGAGCGTGATGCTGGCCACCCACGCGCTGGCGCTCTCGGGCATACCGATGCACAAGGTGATCAAGCGCCTGCGCGTGGTGCGCGAGCAGCACTATTCCCTGCTGCGCGGCTTCTTTCACGGCGCCACCGATGCCGGCGCCCATCTCGCCGACGCCGACCAGCCGCGCCTGCATGCGGTGACGCTGACGCCGGGCGCCGCGGCGATCGGCCGGCAGGTCGGCGAACTTGACCTGGAAAAAGTCGGCGCCGGCGTTACGGCGATCCGGCGTCGTTCCCAGCGTACGCTAAGGCTGGAGCCGTCACTGGAACTGATCGAAGGTGATGTGGTCGTGCTGATCGGGACGGCGGCGGCGGTGACGGCGGGGGAGGGTTTTCTGCTGCGGGACGGAACCTGAAGTCCTCGCAGCGGTGCAGATACCAGGTCCCGTTGCCCAGCGGATCCGCCCACGTCGGGTGCCCAGGCGCGCCCAGCGCCTGGCGCAGGATCACGGAATGAAGTATCGGGTCCTGGCACAAGGCGGCCAGGTCGGCCGCTTGCGGCGAGGGCTGCGACCGGAGTTCGTTGGCCGGCCGTAGCCTTCCATCCGGGCCGATGTCCGAATCGGTCTGGCTGAAGGCTGCAATGCGCGCCAGCCGGCGCCGCGTCTCCTGTGCCGTCTGCCGGGAAAATACGACGCCGACGCTTTGCTGTATCGATGCGTAGTTGCCTTGCCCGAGCAGAAACCAGGCGTAGAGGAAATTGTCTTGCCAATACACCGTGGCATCCGGCGGGATTTCGCGGTCGAAGGGGCGTGCCTGGGTCGTGCGGAACAAGTGGTTCTGCAGCAGGTCGTCGGCCCGGTACCAGCCGAAGGAGGCCGCTGCAAGGAAAATCAGCGCCGCACCGATGCCGGCCGCGGGGCGACGCCCGGCCGCCAGTACGAGGATCACGGCGAGTGGCGCCAGCAGCAGCGCCAGCGGGCCGTAGAACAGGGATGCCAGGTCGCCCACCGGCCAATGCGTGCCCGGCGAGAGTGCGCCCTGAATCCGCTCGAGCAGGTAGCTGCCCTGTTGCAGCAGCGCCAGCAGGGTTTCGAGCAAGACTGCGAACAGTGCCAGGACGGCGCCCGGCGCCACCCAGCGCGGCAGGACAGGCGGCACTTCGCGGCGCCAGAGCGAGTTCGCCAGCAGTGCCAGGACCATGGCCGTGGCGCCGCCCAGGCTGCCGGCGGTCAATGCCGCGGCCGCGAATCCGGTCAGGAGCCAGCGGTCCGCCGCAGAGCGGCGCCAGCGCTCCATGAACAGCGCGACCAGGGCGAGGAGTCCGCAGACCTTCAGCAGCCAGAGGCTGCGCCAGGGCTGCGCCTGGACGAAGAGAGCCGCCTGGGTCAGGGTAGCGATCACCGCGAGGCCGAGCCCCGCAGCGCCCGTTAGCGCAAGCGCGAAAAATGCATTTCGCGCCGGAGCTATCCCGCGTGCCGCGGCCAGCAGAATGCCGATCCAGGTAAAGGGCTCGACCCATTCCTGCCAGCGCCATCGTTCGATGAACACGAAAGGCGCGCGTTTCTGGACCAGTTCGATCCACGCCGCATCCATTTTCGGCAGTGCGCCGGCAACCGCCAGGGCTAGCATCAACAACAGCGGAAGCCATTTCCAGTGCCGCTGCCAGCGGTAGGCGGCGAGAAACAGCACGCCGGGCAGGGCCATGATCGGATGCAGCAGACATGCGCCGAGGATCGCTGCCACCGCGAGTCCGCTGCGGCCTTTCAGCGTCGCCGCAAGGCCGAGCAGGACCAGGCTTTCGGCCCAGATACGTGCCGTCAGGAAGGACTCGGCGTAATGGAAAACCGACTCGTAGCCGTAGTGCGCCGGCAGTGCGAACAGGAGGGCGAGGCCGGCCACCAGGAAGGTCCCGTGCAGCCACTGGCGCGCGATCTGGAATGCGGCAAATGCCCAGATGCACTGCGCGACGGCCAGCAGCGCGAACGCGGCAGTGCCCAGCCCGATCTGCCGGCTCAGCCAGGCATAGGGCGGCGTGAATAGCGTGTAGTCGTTCTGCGAGCCGAAGACGAAGAACAGGTCGTGCGCGAAGCGCGCGGGATCACCCTGGGCCAGAGCCTGTACCGCGTAGAACAGGGCATCGTGGTGGATGCCGTGGTAGCGGTGCGTCAGCAGCCAGGTCGCGGCTAGGGCCAGCACGGCGACAAGGTTCTGGGTGCGGGAAAGCGGCACGGGCCTGCGCAATGAAAAAAGCCCGCCGCAGCGGGCTTTGAGGTCAGCGCCTGGCTTCAGAACGCGGCGCAGACGACATATTGCTCACCTTCGTTGATTAGAGAGGTCGCTTGTCCCGAACTTGCGCCACGCCCCGCGGCCAGCGTCACCGCACGGACGTTGCCGCCGGCGGTGTTGCCATCGTCCATCGTGGTGTCGATCTGGCGCACATAGCGGCCAAGGATGCCCGTGGAGCAGACGTAGAAGGAACCGCGCATGCCCGTGATCCAGGGTGCGGGAACCCCGGTTGAATCCAGTCCGCTCTCGATGCCTATCCTGCCGCCGTCGGCGTTGACCGGCAGGTAGTTCGGGTCGGCCGTGTCGGTGACGCCAGAGGCCAGGTTGGCAAGGCGCACGTGTTGCCACATAACGAAGGTTTCTGCCGCAGTCGTGGCGTCATTCCAGTTGCCATCAAGGCGCGCGTTTCCGAGCGAGCTTGTTGTCGTGGAAGGAGTCGCTACACCGGCCCCAAATGCGTTGGTGAGCTGCGCCCCGGTCTGGTCGCCGGGGAAGGCCCTGAAGCGGTCCTGATAGCTATAGACCAGGGACGAAACGGTGCGGAAGTCGTTGACCATGTTCTTGACCTTCGCGCTGTTGATCAATTCCTGACCCTTCAGCACGCCGCCCAGCAGCAGGCCGATGATGACCAGCACGATGGCGATTTCGACCAAGGTAAAGCCGGATTGTTTGCTTCTCATGATTTTATCTCCCGCAGGGGTTGCTAACTTGTTGCGCAACAAATGGCAATAGTTGTGCCATCGATGAGTAACTGTTGATATTCATGCTATCGGGAATAATGCCGTGGGGCTGGCCGGATCCAGAGTATTAGAGATACTACACATCTGTTCGTAATCCGGCAACCCGCCATCCGGCCCTGTTGGCTACAATCCATGCATCTCCCCCGAGCCTTGGCCGCGTTCGACAAACCCGCGTGTTGAATTTTCCTCTTCCCGCAACGTCCCAAGGGCTGGATGATCGCTCTGTGGATCATGATGCTTGCCGGCATTGTCGGCGGCAAGGTGCTGCTGTTCGGCTCCCGCGCGCCGCGGTTCTTTTACCTGATGGCGCTGGGCTTCCTGATCGCGGCCGGAGCCGGCAAGGCGACAAGGGTCTGGGTACGGGAAAGCGGCACGGGCCTGCGCAATGAAAAAAGCCCGCCGCAGCGGGCTTTGAGGTCAGCGCCTGGCTTCAGAACGCGGCGCAGACGACATATTGCTCACCTTCGTTGATTAGAGAGGTCGCTTGTCCCGCACTTGCGCCACGCCCCGCGGCCAGCGTCACCGCACGGACGTTGCCGCCGGCGGTGTTGCCATCGTCCATCGTGGTGTCGATCTGGCGCACATAGCGGCCAAGGATGCCCGTGGAGCAGACGTAGAAGGAACCGCGCATGCCCGTGATCCAGGGTGCGGGAACCCCGGTTGAATCCAGTCCGCTCTCGATGCCTATCCTGCCGCCGTCGGCGTTGGCCGGCAGGTAGTTCGGGTCGGCCGTGTCGGTGACGCCAGAGGCCAGGTTGGCAAGGCGCACGTGCTGCCACATAACGAAGGTTTCTGCCGCAGTCGTGGTGTCATTCCAGTTGCCATCAAGGCGCGCGTTTCCGAGCGAGCTTGTTGTCGTGGAAGGAGTCGCTACACCGGCCCCAAATGCGTTGGTGAGCTGCGCCCCGGTCTGGTCGCCGGGGAAGGCCCTGAAGCGGTCCTGATAGCTATAGACCAGGGACGAAACGGTGCGGAAGTCGTTGATCATGTTCTTGACCTTCGCGCTGTTGATCAGTTCCTGACCCTTCAGCACGCCGCCCAGCAACAGGCCGATGATGACCAGCACGATGGCGATTTCGACCAGGGTAAAACCGGATTGTCTGTTTCTCATGATTTCTCTCCCGCAGGGTTGTTAACTTGGTGCGCAACATAAAGCAATAGTTGTGCCATCTATGTATAAGCCTTTATATTCATAATATTGGGAATAATGCAGTGGTGTTGACCGGCTCCTGACTGTCGAGAATTTGACATATATGTCGGTAATCCGGCAGCCTGCCATCCGGCCCGCTTGGCTACAATCCATGCATCTCTCCAGAGCCTTGGCCGCGTCGCCAACTCCCACGTGTTGAATTTTCCTCTTTCCGCAACGCTGACTGCCAGGCTGTTCCGATTGCGGCGCGGCTTGGTGCTGGCATTGCTGGCGGCCCTGTACCTGGTCCTCTGGCTCGGGCCGGAGACGCAACTGGGCCGGGCATTCGGCGTCGTCCATCTCGGGCTGTTCATGGTCTGGCAGCCGTTCATGCACGCCGACCGGCGCCTGTCGGTGCCGGCCCTGTTCGGCCTGGCGGGCATGCTTGTGGTGGTGGGCCTGTTCCTCAAGGGCTGGATGATCGCTCTGTGGATCATGATGCTTGCCGGCATTGTCGGCGGCAAGGTGCTGCTGTTCGGCTCCCGCGCGCCGCGGTTCTTTTACCTGATGGCGCTGGGCTTCCTGGTCGCGCTGCTGCTGCTGATGGCGGCTCCCCTGGCCATGCCTATCGCGAAGCCGCCCCTGCTGATACTCCAGCTCGGCTATGTCGGGCTGCCGCTGATGCTGGCGGTGATGGCGCTGCTGCCACAAGGACGGGAAACCGGGGAGGGACGCGAGGTGATCGATTTCCTCCATAGCCTGTTCGTGTTTCTGCTCCTCGCGGTGCTGATGCTGGGGACCCTGGCGGCGATGCTGGTGCTCAACAGCGGCTATGTCGAGGCGCTGCTGCAGACACTGATGGTCAGCAGTGCGATGCTGATGATGCTCGGGCTGTCGTGGGACCCGCATTCGGGCTTTGCCGGCCTGGGCGGCCTGTTTTCGCGCTACCTGATGTCGATCGGCCTGCCCATTGAGCAGTGGCTGCAGGCGCTGACCAACCTGGCGCTGCGCGAGGACGACCCGCAAGCCTTTCTGGAGCAGGCCTGCACCGAAATCAGCCGACGGCTGCCCTGGGTGACCGGCGGTGAATGGATCGCCGGCAACGGCAGCGGACGCTTCGGCGCAACCGACGGACGTCGCTGGGAGTTCAGCCACGGCGGCCTGGTGCTGGTCCTCTACACGCTGCATACGCTGTCGCCGACTCTGATCTGGCACTGCAACCTGCTGGCCCAGTTGCTGGCCCAGTTCTACGCCGACAAGCAGCGCACCCTGGCGCTCAAGCAGTTGTCTTACATGCAGGCGATCCACGAGACAGGGGCGCGGCTGACGCATGACATGAAAAACCTGCTGCAGTCGCTGAACACGCTGTGCTCCGCGGGTGCCGAGGCGGGCGCCGACTCATCGGCGGCGTACCAGTCGCTGTTGCTGCGCCAGTTGCCGGCGATAGCCGACCGGCTTGCCGACACGCTGGCCAAACTCAATGCGCCGCAGAGCCTGTCGGCTGCGCGGTGGGTGCCGGCAAGCGGGTGGTGGCAGGATCTGCGCCAGCGCATGGCCGCGCTGGACTGGATAAGTTTCAGCACGGCGCCACTGATTGCCGGCGAACTCCCGGCTGAAGTTTTTTCGGGTGTCGTCGACAACCTGATTCGCAATGCGGCCGAAAAGCACCTGCGGGAACCGGGCATCCGCGTGAAGGTGGAATTGGGCCATACCGATGCCGGCTTCGAACTGTTCTTCTGCGACGACGGGTCAGCCATCGCGGATCCGGTTGCGTCCGGCCTGTTCCTCGGCCCGGTATCTTCCGAGAGCGGTTACGGCATCGGGCTGTACCACGCGGCGCGCTATGCCAGCGCGGCGGGATACCGGCTGGAACTGGCCGGGAATCGGGCCGGCCGGGTCTGTTTCCGGCTGGCGCAGGAAATCCCGGGAAACACCGATTAAGTCCTTCGGCAAGCCCGGGACGAACGGCGACCGGGGAAACGCTGAATAAGCCGCCGCACCGGCGAACGCCGGTGGCCAGTCCCTTGATTCGCCCGGATTCCGGCGTTCGCCGGAATAGCCTGCCGCGGACCTGATCCGGGGACGATCTGGTGCTTGATCGTTGTGTCCCCGGTTGATTCCGTTCGTGGTGAGTCCTGCGACTTCGCTCAGGAGAGCCTTGTCGAACCACCCGCACAATCGAACAAATCAGTGCAGTGCGTCCCTAGGTTTCTTTGGCGGCAGTGGCGGTTTTGCGGCCGACCAGGCGATATACCGTCATGTCGCCCTTGCCCTTGAGGTAGATGGTTTGCGGCTCGTGAAAATCGAAAGTTGTCGCCAGGCGGTGGTACGTCGTGGTGTCGCACTGGATCATGCCGGGGACGCCCTCCGAGGTGATCCGGCTGGCGATGTTAACGGTGTCGCCCCAGAGGTCGTAGATGAATTTCTTCTTGCCGAGCACGCCGGCGACAATCGGGCCGGTGCCGATGCCGATGCGAATTTCGAGGTGCGCGGCGTTGACTTCGAAGTCGCGCCGCAGCAGGTCGCGCATGGACACCGCCATGTCGGCGATGGCGGCCGAGTAGTTCGCCTGCTCCTCATTCAGTCCGCCGGCCACCATGTAGGCATCGCCGATGGTCTTGATTTTTTCCAGGCCGTATTGTTCCGCCAGTTCGTCGAAGGCGGAAAATATCCTGTTCAACATGGTGAACACCTGCGACGGCGACATGTTGGCCGCCACCTGGGTGAAATTCACGATGTCGGCAAACATCACCGTGACGTCGGCAAAGCCGTCGGCGATGGTCTTGTCCGAGTTTTTCAGCCGCTCCGCGACGGGGCTGGGAAGGATGTTGAGCAGCAGTTTTTCGGAACGCTCCTGCTCGATCTGCACCTGCTGGTGGGCCTTTTCCAAACTTACCATGATCTTGCGTTTTTCCACTATGGAAAGACGCAGCAGCATGTAGATGATGGTCGATATCGAAATGAAGTTCAGCGAGAAAAAGAAGATGGCGGTGCGCACTGGCACATTGGTCTTCGGTGCGATCACCATGTCGGCAAGATAAAAATCGGCGGCGCCGGACACGGTGGTAAGCGTCACCCAGGCAATGAACCAGCCGACCGACTGGCGCACGCCGATGCACAGGATGGCGCCGACGGGGGCGAGCAGCGCCCAGAGCAGCACGCCGCTGGTGGAAATGATGTTGCCGCTGCTCCACTGCGCGACGAAGGGCAGGAACAGGAACAGGCCCAGCTGGCTGACGCGGAAAAAATCGAAATTCCGCGACTTGATGTAGAAGAGCATGTTGCCTGCCAGCAGGACCTGGAAGGCGAAGGGGATGGTTGCCGAAAATTGGGGGCCGAGGATCGAGTACAGCGTGACCCAAATCATGGTCGCCACGCTGACCAGGCCGGTCGCCAGCATCAGCAGCGACTTGTTCAGTCGCAACTCTTCGCTGTCGCCGGGTTCGATGCCGGCGTTTTGCAGCCTGGCGTAAAAGCGGGCCGTGCTGGGGCTTGGTTGGGGAGAGTTCATGAAGCGGCTTCGGGCTGGATGGTCGGCGGCCAATTGATTCGCGGGGTCGGAGTGTCACAGTGTCGCGGAATCGACGGCAATGGTCAAGAATGAATGATCAATGAATGAATGACCACGGGTGCGGCGTCCCGCAGGCGGCCGCAGTTGCCCCGCCGCGCAAATTGGTGTTGAATGCGTGCCCATGGCCGAAGCGAAGAAATACCAGGTGGCGGTCGCGGTGGCGACCCACTATGTCACGGAGCAGTCCGATCCGGCGATCAATCGTCACGTCTTCGCCTACACGGTCACCATCAGCAACACCGGGAACGTGCCGGCACAACTGATTTCGCGGCACTGGATCATCACCGACGCCGAGGGCGATGTGCAGCAAGTGCGGGGCCTGGGGGTGGTCGGCCACCAGCCTTTGCTGGCGCCGGGGCAGAGTTTCGAATACACCAGCGGCTGCCAACTGGCGACGCCGGTGGGCACGATGAAAGGCAGCTACCAGATGACGGCCGAGGATGGGGTGCAGTTCGAGGCGCCGATTGCCGAGTTCGTGCTCTCCATGCCGCGCGTGCTGCATTGAGCCTGAAGCACAGCTACACGCTGGTCGCCCCGTTCTACGATGCATTCCTGACCGCCGCCACGCACGGCGCACGCAGGCGCAGCCTGGCGGCACTGGCCGGCGGCCCGCCGCGCGACGTGCTGCTGCTGGGGGTGGGCACCGGCCTCGATCTGCCGCATCTGCCGGCGCAGCACCGGTATGTCGGGCTCGACCTGACCGCGGCAATGCTCAAGCGCGCCCGGCCGCGCGCCGCCGGCCTGCACTTCACAGCCTTGCGCGGCGACGCCCAGCGCCTGCCGTTTCATGACGCCAGCTTCGACGCGGCGGTGCTGCACCTGATTCTCGCCGTGGTGCCGGCGCCGACTCTTTGCCTGGCCGAGGCGGTGCGCGTGTTGAAGCCGGGCGGGCAGCTGCTGGTATTCGACAAGTTCCTGCGGCGCGGCGAAGCCGGCTGGAAACGCGTCCTCAATCCGCTGACGCGTCATGTCGCGACGCGCCTCGATGTGGTCTTCGAAGATGTGCTGGAAGCCGTCGGCGGCATCGAGGTGACGACCAACGAAGCGGCGCTGGCCTCCGGCTGGTTCCGCCTGATCCGGCTGCGCAAGCCTACTTTCTGACGACGATCGGGATGATGCGCCCGGGCGGCTTGGGCATATAGGCCCCGGCCAGTTGCCTGTTGCGTTCCTGAACCCGCCACCAGACGCGCAGGCCCAGCAGCACCCCGAGCACCACCGCGTAGATCAGAGGCCGGCTGATGTCGGCCTTGACCATCCACGAGTAGTGCAGCACGGCCAGCAGGCTGATGGCATAGACGCTGCGATGCAGTTCCTGCCAGCGTTGGCCACCCATGCGGCGGATGGCAAAGGCGTTCGAGGTAGCCGCCAGCGGCACCAGCAACGCAAAGCAGATCATGCCGACGGTGATGAAGGGGCGCTTCAGAATGTCCCTGGCAATCGCCGGCCAGTCGAAGAACTGATCGAACCAGAGGTAAGTGCCGAGGTGGAGGACAGCGTAGAAAAACACGAACAGCCCCAGCATCCGGCGCAAGCGGCCCAGCCAGGCCCAGCCCGAATATTTGCGTAGCGGCGTCACGGTCAGCGTGATCAGCAGAAAATTCAGTGCCCACGTACCCATGCCGCGCGTCACGGTTTCGATGGGATTGGCTCCCAGCGTGTCGGCCTGCACGCCCCAGGCGTAATACGCCAGCGGCGCGAGGCAGGCGAGAAACAATGGCGGCTTGAGGAGAGCCGGATTCAAAACTGCTTCCTCAAATCCATTCCGGCGTAGAGCTGGCCTACCTGTTCGGCGTAGCCATTGAACATCCGGGTTTTGCGCTTGAAGAAATCGCCGATGCGGCGTTCGTTGGCCTGGCTCCAGCGGCGGTGGTCGACCTCGGGGTTGACGTTGGAATAGAAGCCGTATTCGTCCGGCTGGGTTTTCATCCAGGTGGTGCGCGGCTCGCTATCGGTGAAGCGGATCTTGACTATCTACTTGCCGCTCTTGAAGCCGTATTTCCACGGCACTACCAGGCGCAGCGGCGCCCCGTTCTGGTTCGGCAGCACGTCGCCGTAGAGCCCCATGGCCATGATGGTCAGCGGGTGCATGGCCTCGTCCAGGCGCAGGCCTTCGAGGTAGGGCCAATCGAGTACCCTGGTTCTGACGCCGGGCATTGTTTCCGGTTGCACGGCCGTGATGAATTCGACGTACTTCGCGCTGCCCAGCGGCTCCACCTGTTTCAGCAAGGTCGACATCGGAATGCCCAGCCAGGGAATCACCATGCTCCAGCCTTCGACGCAGCGCAGGCGGTAGATGCGCTCCTCCAATGGTGCCAGTTTCAGGACGTTTTCGATGTCGAGTGTCTTTGGCTGTCGCACCAGGCCTTCGATGCCGAGCGTCCAGGGCCTGGTGCGCAGGGCCTGTGCCGTTCGTGCCGGGTCGTCCTTGTCGAAGCCGAATTCGGTGAAGTTGTTGTAGCTGGTCACATGCTTGAGCGGCGTGAGTTCTTCGCTGGTCGAGTAGATGCTCGCCCGGCCGGGACCGAGCGCGCCATGGGCAGTCGGCAGGACGCCTGCCAACGCCGCGCCGGCCGATAGTCGCAGAAATTCGCGGCGGCGCTCGAACAGTGGGCGCGGGGTGATTTCGGAGGGGAAAATATCGTCGGGGCGACGGATCAGCATGGGGGTCTCGACTTCGGGGAAGTGTAGCGCTTTGTCGCCGGCATCCTGCAAACCTTACGCCAACGGCGGATTGTCTCCTTGGAGCCGGGTTCGTTCCCGAGGTTCCCGATCGCCCTGCACTGCTCGGGTCGCGACGGATACGACGGGTTGACCGCGGGGGTGTAGCGCAGCTAGAATATCCCGAGTTATTTACTCAACTATTTTTCTGGAATCTATCATGGACATCAAGCAGAAAATTCACGATACCGTTACCGGCAATCCGGTGGTGCTCTACATGAAGGGTACGCAACAGGCGCCGCAGTGCGGCTTTTCGGCACGTGCAATCCAGATCCTGCAAGCGTGCGGCGTCAAGAACCTGGTCACCGTGGATGTGCTGGCCGACCCTGACGTGCGGCAGGGCGTCAAGGACTACGCCAACTGGCCGACCGTGCCGCAGCTCTATATCGGCGGCGAGTTCGTCGGCGGCAGCGACATCATGACGGAGATGTATCAATCGGGCGAACTGCAAAAGCAGCTGGAACCGATCGTCAACGCCGGGTAAATCAACGCTTCGACTCGGCCAGCAGCCTTTCGATCATGCGCTGCGCCTGCCCCAGGTAGGCGGCTCCGAACAGGTTGAAGTGATTGAGGATGTGGTACAGGTTGTAGAGCGGCTTGCGCGCCTCATAACCCGGGTCGAGCGGCCACGCGGCGCGGTAGGCGGCATAGAAGCTTTCGGGAAAGCCGCCGAAAAGTTCAGCCATGGCGATGTCGGTTTCACGGTCGCCGTAGTAGCAGGCCGGGTCGAAGATCACCGTGAGGCCGGTGCCGGTCTGCGCGGCATTGCCCGACCACAGGTCGCCATGCAGCAGGCTCGGTAGGGGCCGGTAATCGATGAAGAGACCGCCGATGCGTTCGATGGCGCCGTAGCCTTTGGTCACCAGCGTCCGGTCCATGCCGTTTTGCAGCGCGAGCTGCAGTTGCGGCCGCAGCCGGCGTTCGCCGAAGAAATACGGCCAGGAGGGATGCGCCGCATTGCGCTGCGGCGTCGAGCCGATGAAATTGTCTGCCGGCCAGCCGAAAGATTCGCCGGTGACGCGATGCAGTTGCGCCATTGCCGCACCGAGCGTCGCTCCTGAGGACCGGGTCAGCGGAGTCAGTTCAAGATGCTCGAGCACCAGAAACGCCGCGGCGCCGGTCTGCCCCAGGGTGACGAAAACCGGCGTCGGCACGGCGGCGGACAGCGCCTGCAATCCCCTTGCTTCCGCGGCGAACATCGGCGCAGTAGCGATCGCGCCGGTCTTTACAAAATAGTGGCGCAGCCCGTCATCGAGATGCCATGCGCGGTGAACCGAGCCGCCGCCGACGGGCTTGATCGACAGGGCCGTGAATGGAACTCCCGTGCGCTCGCCGATCGCCGCCGCGATGGCGTCAAGAAGCCCGGCGCCGAAGTCCGGGGTCAAAGCGAGGCCAGGCGGGCGTTGGCATCGGCCAGACGGCCGGCGATGACATCGAGAAAGCCCTGATAGAAGTGCATCCGGCAGGCGTCCGAGGCGTGTTGCAGCGCCTGCGCGGAAATGGTCACGACGCGGGTGACGGTCTGTGCCACGACGTCGGCGCCGCGCGTGTGCTCACCGCGGCGGATGATGGCCATTTCGCCAAAGCACTCGCCCGCCGCCAGCGCCCCCAGTGAGTGTCCGCTCTTCGATACCGTCAGTTCGCCATCCAGCAGGAACGCAAAGAAATCCCCGCGCTCGCCGTCGCGCATGATCACGGTACCGGCGGCCACTTCGTCCCAGCGCGAGAAGCGCACCACTTCCCACAAATTGACGTCAGAGAACTCGTTGAAGAAACCCAGCGCCCGCAGCGCTTCGAATTTCTCGCTGTCCGGAAAGGCCTGGCGCTGCGCCGAAAGCTGCTTGTTGCGGAACGACTGAGCGAGGTCGTGGGAAAATTCTTCCCACGACAGGTAGCGCGCTTCGACCTCCTTTTGCATGGCGCGGGCGACCACGGCGTCGAGGCTGACCGGCATGTCGGCGCGAAAGGTCGACGGCGGCGGCGGATCGGTATTGCAGATCTGGTAGATCATGCCGTAGTTGGAGGACGACTGGAATGGCAGCCGCCCGGTAAGCAGCTGGTACATCACCACGCCGAGGGAATAGATGTCGGTCTGGTGATTCAGCGTCATGTCGCGCACCTGCTGCGGCGACATGTAGGCCGGCGACCCGACGCCCGATACCTGGGTGCGGGTTTGCTCTCCGGTGTTCATCATCGCCGCGCCGAAATCGGATATCTTGATGTCGCCGCCGACCCGGTCGTCGCTGTCGCCGGAATTGACCAGCAGGATGTTGGCCGGCTTGATGTCGCGGTGGGTAATGCCGGCGCGAAAGGCGTAGTCGAGTGCGCGGGTGCACTTGAAAATGATCTCCACCAGCCGGTCGACCGGCAGCAGGGTGCTCGGACTGCAGAACGGTTCCAGCGTGCCGCCCTTGACATACTCCATGACGATGTAGCTTTGGTCTTCGGCCAGCACGGCATCGAAAATCTGCACGATGTGCGGATGCATCAGTTTGCCGGCCAGCGAAGCCTCGGTCATCAGCAGGTTGCGGTAGAGCTTGCCCCGTTCCTTGTCGCGCAGCACCTCGGGAAAGATGGCCTTGACCGCCACTTCGCGTTCGGCGAAGGGGTCGTAGCCGAGATAGACGATGGAGGTGGCGCCTTCGCCGAGCTTGCTGCGAATCTCGTACTTGCCTATGCGTTCCGGGATTGCCATCGGGTCAGAGCCGCGTGCGTGACCTGGCAATTGCGGCCCGTACCTGGGCCGGTGCGGTGCCGCCGGGATGGTCGCGGGCGGCGAGCGAGCCGCTCACGGTCAACACAGCGTAGGCGTCTTCTTCCACCAGGGGCGAGAACGAGCGCAGTTCGGCCAGGCCAAGGTCCGGCAAATCGCAGCCACGCGCTTCACAGGCGCGCACGGCGCGGGCCACGGCTTCATGCGCGTCGCGAAATGGCAGCCCCTTTTTTACCAGATAGTCGGCGAGGTCGGTCGCGGTGGCGTAGCCCTGGCGCAGCGCAGCGGCCATGGCTTCCGGCTTGACGCGGATGCCGGGGACGAGATCGGCAAAGATGCGCAGGGTATCGATCAGCGTATCGGCCGTGTCGAACAGGGGTTCCTTGTCTTCCTGGTTGTCCTTGTTGTAGGCCAGCGGCTGGCCTTTCATCAGCACCAGCAGGCCCGTCAGGTGGCCGAAGACGCGGCCGCTCTTGCCGCGCGCCAGTTCGGGAACGTCCGGGTTCTTCTTCTGCGGCATGATCGACGACCCGGTGCAGAAGCGGTCGGCGAGATCGATGAAGCCGATGCGCGGGTTCATCCACAGAATCAGTTCTTCGGCGAAGCGCGAGATGTGGATCATCACCAGTGACGCGGCGGCACAGAATTCGATGGCGAAATCGCGGTCGGAAACCGCGTCCAGCGAATTCTCGCAGACGGACTCGAAGCCGAGCTCGCGTGCCACGGCTTCGCGGTCGATCGGGAAGGTGGTGCCGGCCAGCGCGGCGGCGCCCAGCGGCAGTCGATTGACGCGACGGCGGCAGTCGGCAAAGCGCTCGCGGTCGCGCCGCAGCATTTCGAAATATGCCAGCAGGTGATGGCCGAAGGTCACCGGCTGCGCTACCTGCAAATGCGTGAAGCCGGGCAGGGGGGTTTCGGCGTGGGCTTCCGCCATGTCGAGCAGCGCCGCCTGGAAATTGCGCAGCAGGCCGTCGATCTCGTCGATGGTGTCGCGCAGCCAGAGCCGGATATCGGTGGCGACCTGGTCATTGCGCGAGCGACCGGTGTGCAGGCGCTTGCCGGCATCGCCCACCAGCGCCGTCAGGCGCTTTTCGATGTTGAGATGCACATCCTCGTCGTCGAGATTCCAGTTGAAACTGCCGGCTTCGATTTCGCTGGTGATGCTTGCCATGCCCTGCTCGATGGACTGCAGGTCGGCGGCGGCAATGATGCCCTGCGCGGCCAGCATCCGCGCATGCGCGAGCGAAGCCCGAATGTCCTGCCGCCACATGCGTCGATCGAAGGATACCGAGGCGGTGTAACGTTTGACGAGATCGGAAACCGGCTCCGCAAAGCGGCCCGACCATGCTGCCTGGCTTGCTGGAGAGGCCGGAAGTTTTGGCTCTGTCATAATGTGGTTGTCATGTCAGCTGGCAATGGATGCAGTAAAAGCACTGGAAAATCAACGGCGACGGGCGGTTGCGTGAGGTGATGAGTATAAGGGAAAAGCCCGCTTTGCCGACGCAGCGCCGAATTGTGAACGGCATCAGCCGGGTCCCGCCGTGCGCTTCTTTCCGGGAATGCGGAGGTCGGCGGGCAAATGCGCTGTCGAGGCGTGCCGGCGATCGAATCCGCGTTGACGCCGGCAGATGCGCCGCCTAACATCGCGCTTTTGTACCGACACTTGAATCCGACGTGGACTTCGCCAGCCTGTATGCCCCCATTGACGCCGACATGCGTGCGGTTGACGCCGTGGTCCGGGTGCGGTTGCATTCGGACGTGGTGCTGGTTCGCCAGGTTGCCGAGTACATCATCTCGGCCGGGGGCAAGCGCATGCGCCCGGCGCTGGTGCTGCTTTCCGCCAGCGCCTGCGGCTATTCGGGTACCCGCCATCACGAACTGGCGGCGGTGGTCGAGTTCATCCATACCGCCACGCTGCTGCACGACGATGTCGTCGACGAGTCGTCGCTGCGCCGCGGTCGCGATACCGCCAACGCGGTATTCGGCAATCCGGCCAGCGTGCTGGTCGGCGATTTTCTTTATTCGCGCGCCTTCCAGATCATGGTCGGTGTCGGCAGCATGCGCGTGATGCAGGTACTGGCAGACGCGACCAACATCATTGCCGAAGGCGAAGTGCTGCAATTGATGAACTGCCGCAACGCCGATATCGGGGTTGAGGACTATCTGCGGGTCATTCGTTACAAGACTGCCAAGCTGTTCGAAGCCGCCGGCCGGCTCGGCGCGATTCTCGGCGACGCCAGTCCGGAGATCGAGTCGGCAATGGCGGACTATGGCATGCACCTGGGCACGGCATTCCAGCTGATCGATGACGTACTCGACTACTCGGGGCAGGAAGCCGAGACCGGCAAGCATCTGGGCGACGACCTGGCCGAAGGCAAGCCGACCTTGCCGCTGATTCATGTCATCCAGAGCGGTACGCCGCAGCAGGCGGCTTTGGTCCGCGCTGCCGTTGAAAACGCCAGCAGCGACAGTTTTGCCGAAGTGCTGGCAGCGGTGCGCTCCAGCGGGGCACTTGACGTCGCGCGTCGACGCGGGGTCGAAGAGGCCGGGATGGCCAAGGTCGCGCTGGCGCCGTTGCCGGAATCAAAGTTCAGGGAAACGCTGCTACAATTGGCGGACTTTGCGGTGCAAAGAAGTTTTTGAGCACCGCAATGTTTGCAAGGATGACTTCCCGGGCCGGAATTCCGGGCCCGTTCCCGCAATGTCCTTCCTTGCCACCAACTTGCCGTCGGGGCGTAGCTCAGCCTGGTAGAGTACTGCGTTCGGGACGCAGGAGTCGGAGGTTCGAATCCTCTCGCCCCGACCAACTGCTTTCTGCTGCGGGAGACTGAAGGCCGTGGCGAAGTTCCTTCTTTTCATTGCCGTGCTCGCCGTGATCTACGCGCTGGTGCGCGCATCGAACCGGCGCGGCAAGCCCCCGCCCGCCGCCCGCATGCCGGAGCCGATGACGCGATGCGCGCATTGCGGCGTGCATTTCCCCCGTGCCGAATCGCTGAGCGAAGCCGGGCAGGATTACTGCTCTGAAGACCATCGACGTTTGGGGGTCCGGCCTTGAGCGCGCAGGGTCCGCCGCCGCAGGAAACCGGCGCAATCGATTCCTTCTGGCGTTCCCTGCGCTTTTTCACGATTTACCGCTTGTCGATCGCCGCGCTGTTTCTGGTCGCCGCCCTTGTTTTTGGCGATACGGTCAGTCTCGGCGCGCAGGATCCCCCGCTGTTCCGCAGGGTCGCGGCGGTCTATCTGCTGCTGGCCGTCGGGTTTCTGGTCGTATTGCTGCGCAGACCCCGCCGCTTCAATCTTCAGCTTTCGGTGCAGGTGGCGGTCGACATTGCGGCATTGACGCTGATGATGTTCGCCAGCGGCGGACAGAAGAGCGGCATCGCCGTGCTGCTGCTGGTGGTGGTTGCCGGCGCCGCGCTGGTGGGGCAGGGGCGGATGACGCTGTTTTATGCGGCTCTGGCCTCGGTGGCGATGCTGCTGGAGGAAAGCTGGCGTGCGCTGGCACTGGAAGCCGACCCGGCGGACTTCGTGCGCACCGGGATCATCTGCATTGCCTTTTTCGGCACCGCGATCATCGCCCGGCTGCTGGCGCAGCGGGTGGTCGCCAACGAAACGCTGGCGCGGGAGCGGGGGCGGGAACTCAACGACCAGCTGCGGATCAGCGAGCGGATCATTCGCGACATGGAGGATGGCGTGTTGGTGGTGGATGGCGACGGGCGAGTGCGATTGCGCAACCCGAGCGCCGAAGCATTGCTTGGTGTGCGGGCAACCGACGGTGCCGAGCTGGCGACGTTTTCCGGCGGTCTGGCCGACCGTTACCGGATGTGGAGCGCACAACCCGTGGAAATGGTGGAAATGTTGCGTCAGGAACGCGGGCGCCTGTTGCGCGTGCGCTATATGCCTTCGGCGGAACTCGGGGGGCATGCGCTGATTTACCTGGAAGACATGGAGCGGGTGCAGTCCCAGGCGCAGCAGTTGAAGCTTGCTGCACTTGGACGGCTTACCGCCAATATGGCGCACGAGATTCGCAATCCGCTGGCGGCCATCAGTCATGCCGCCGAATTGCTGGCCGAGGAGGACAGCGATCCCTTGCATCAGCGTCTGGCCCGGATCATTCATGACAATACCCGCCGTCTGAATCGGCTGGTGACCGAGGTGCTGGAACTTGGCCGCCGCGACCGCGCGCAACCGGAAACACTGCGCTGGCAAGCCTTCCTCACCGGGTTTCTCGAGGAGCTGGCGCTGCACGATGCGTCGGCCGGCAGGCGCCTGCAGATCGGCGAGGCGGACGTCGAACTGCGCTTTGACCGCGGGCATCTTTATCGCGTGCTGTGGAATCTGCTGGTAAACGCGCTGCGCCATGCCAGCGCGGCGGACCGGGCGGTGCGACTGGAGGCGAGGGCGGCCGCCACTGGCAAACAGGGTGGAGTTGCATATCATCGATGACGGGCCGGGAGTTGATGAGGCGCAGCGCAATCAGGTGTTCGAGCCTTTTTTTACCACGCACGGCGCCGGCACCGGCTTGGGTCTGTATATCGCGCGGGAATTGTGCGAGGCGAGCGGCGCCAGTCTTGAACTGCTGGACGAGGCCCCCGGCGCCCATTTCCGTATCACGGCCGAGGGGCTGGTATGCCAATGAAGAACGAGCGTCGTCCGCGTGGCCACGGCGAAAAGAAGCGGGTGCTGGTCGTAGACGACGAAGCGGACATCCGCGAGTTGCTCGATCTCACCCTGGCGCGCATGGGCCTGCTGGCGGATTGCGTGGGATCTCTCGCCGAGGCACGCCGCATGCTGGCCAGCCGGCGCTATCAGTTGTGCCTGACCGACATGCGTTTGCCGGATGGCGAAGGCCTGGATCTGGTGCGCCATATCGCCGAGACCGTGGCCGACTTGCCGGTGGCGGTGATTACCGCACACGGCAGCGCCGAGAATGCTGTGTCCGCACTCAAGGCCGGAGCATTCGATTACATCGCCAAGCCGGTTTCGCTCGAGCAGTTGCGGGGCATGGTCAAATCGGCGCTGGACTTGCCCAGTCCGGATCCTGACGGCGATATGAGCGGCCGGTCCGGTCTGCTTGGCGACTCGCCCGCGATCGAGCAGGTGCGCCGGCTGATTGACCGGGTGGCGCGAAGTCAGGCCCCGGTTCATATCACGGGCGAGTCGGGTAGCGGCAAGGAACTGGCGGCGCGACTGATCCACAATCTTGGCGCCCGCCGCGATCGTGCTTTTGTGCCGGTAAATTGCGGTGCGATTCCCGAGAACCTCATGGAAAGCGAGTTCTTCGGCTACCGCAAGGGAGCGTTCACCGGTGCCGGCGACGATCGCGAGGGCTTCTTCCAGGCGGCCGACGGCGGCACTCTGTTCCTCGACGAGGTGGCGGATCTGCCGCTGGCGATGCAGGCCAAGCTGCTGCGGGCGATTCAGGAGAAGCGCGTACGCAAGGTCGGGGCCACCGGTGAGGAAGGCGTCGATGTGCGCGTCATCTGCGCCACGCATCAGGATCTCAAGGCGCTGGTTGAGCTGGGACGATTCCGCCAGGACCTCTTCTATCGGCTCAATGTCATTGAACTGCGGATGCCGGCTTTGCGGGAGTGTCGCGACGATATTCCAACGCTGGCGCAGCGCATTCTGGAGCGGCTGGCGCGGACGGCCGGTTTGGCGCCCCCACCGCTGACGGCTGGCGCCCTTGAGGGCTTGCAGAGCTATCCCTTCCCGGGCAACGTGCGGGAACTGGAGAATGTTCTGGAGCGGGCCCTGGCATTGATGACCGGGGACTGCATTGACGCGGTTGACCTGAATTTGGCCCCGGCCCAACTGCCCGGGATTTCCGCCACGACAGCCGGGGGCTCCCTGCAGGATCATCTCGATCATGTGGAGCGTCAGTCGATTCTTGATGCGCTCAACCAGTCGAACAACAATCGCACCGCTGCCGCAAGATTGCTCGGCGTGACTTTCCGTTCCCTGCGCTATCGGATGGCGCGATTGGGAATGAACGAGTGAAGCCGCTGCCGGATGCGGATGACGTCGCCGGCTGGTTGCCCGACGTGCGGCGGGTGCCGTCGCCGAATTTCGACGAGCGGCCCCGGGATGAGTCGATCCGGCTGGTCGTTATCCACGCCATCAGTTTGCCACCCGGGGATTTCGGGGGCCCGCAGATCATCCAGCTGTTTGCCAATTGCCTCGATCCCGGGGCGCATCCCTATTTCCGCGAGATACGGGACCTGCGGGTGTCGGCCCATTTCCTTGTGCGCCGCGACGGCGAACTGATCCAGTTTGTTCCCTGCTCCCGCCGGGCCTGGCATGCAGGCGTCTCGAGCTGGATGGGGCAGGAGAACTGCAACAATTTTTCTCTCGGCATCGAGCTTGAGGGTTGTGACGATCTGCCTTTTGAGGATGCGCAGTACCTGGCGCTCAACCGCCTGCTCGCCGACCTGCGTCGCCGCTTTTCGATCGAGGCGGTGGTAGGCCACAGCGACATCGCACCCGGACGCAAGACGGACCCTGGTCCATGCTTTGATTGGCAACGGGTGCATGACGCAAGCAGATGAGTGTCGCAAGGCAACAACGCTTATTTTCGCGTCAGCAGCAAAAAACTCTTGCAGTAAAAAAATGCAACCACTACAATTAGTGCAGAATCACTGGTGACCTACTAGATATAGTAGGTCGCGATGCAGAAGGGACGATGCATTGCAATGGCGTCCCGGTCATCACCGGCTTCATGACGCAAAGACGGGGGATCTGAATGCAGGAAGTCTCGGGCGCGTATTCAACCGACCTCAACGGGGTTGCCCAACTGTCTTCTGTCGACATGGCCATGAATCAGGGCCTGCATTCTTTCCTCCGCAAATCACCCACTCCACAAATTCAGGGTATCGCTCACCGGGCAGAAACGCCGGATGGGTATTCGCCTGCCTGTGGCTCGCGTGCGCCGCAGGCCAATGGATTCGGGGTTCGCACAATCCAGTGCCAGGCGGATGCCGCACTGGATCGTGACCAGGTAAATATGATGATTGATTGTACGTGCGTTTGTCATCCGCGTTTTCAAAACGAAGTGATAGGCGGATAAACGTGAGGAATTCGTCGCTTTCGATTACATCGGAGCGTTGGATAATCCGTGCTAGCCCAGACGGGTTGCAGTAAAAAAGTAGTGGTGGTTCTTTCCTGTTAATTTGTTAAGGAGGTTCAACATGGCTGATACCAAGAAAGCCAAGAAGCCGGCCGCAAAGAAGGCAGCGGCTAAGCCCGCCGCTAAGAAGTCTGCGGCCCCGAAGAAGCCAGCTGCCAAAAAGCCGGCTGTAAAGAAAGCGGCTGCTAAGAAGCCTGCTGCTAAGAAGCCTGCTGCTAAGAAGCCTGCTGCTAAGAAGCCTGCTGCTAAGAAGCCTGCTGCTAAGAAGCCTGCTGCTAAGAAGCCTGCTGCTAAGAAGCCTGCTGCTAAGAAGCCTGCTGCTAAGAAGCCTGCTGCTAAGAAGCCTGCTGCTAAGAAGCCTGCTGCTAAGAAGCCTGCTGCTAAGAAGCCTGCTGCTAAGAAGCCTGCTGCTAAGAAGCCTGCTGCTAAGAAGCCTGCTGCTAAGAAGCCTGCTGCCAAGAAGCCTGCTGCCAAGAAGCCTGCTGCCAAGAAGCCTGCTGCCAAGAAGCCTGCTGCCAAGAAGCCTGCTGCCAAGAAGCCTGCTGCCAAGAAGCCTGCTGCTGCGGCGGCGCCTTCGACCGCTGCTGCTCCCGGCATCAAGTCGTCGCTGAATCCGGCGGCAGCTTGGCCGTTTCCCACCGGTTCCCGTCCCTGACGGTAGCATCGGCCTGCGTTTAGTCCTGCGGGACTGATCGCGGCGCTCAGTGGATAGCAAGCGCGTGCTGTTAACTCGGCACGCGCTTTCTTTTTTCGCCGGCGCGCGAAGCGTTATCCCCGGCGGACAAGGCCCCGAGTCCCTTTGGGCGAGGACGGTATCCCGGGATATCCGGAATCCAGCGCGGCCGCCATGCGGGCAAGTCCTTCCTCGATGCGACTTCGCTCGATGGTGTAGGCAAAGCGCATGTGACCTTGCGGGTCGTTGTTGCCAAAGTCGAGGCCCGGGGTTGCCGCTACACCACCTTCCTGCAGCAATTGCCGGGCAAGTGTATCGCTGTCGGCGGCCAGTGCGCTGCTGTCGGCATACACGTAAAAGGCCCCCTGCGGTTCTGCGGCGATCTTGAAGCCGAGTTCGCGCAGGCCGGGCAGGAGAATATCCCGCCGCAGCGAGAACTCGTGGCGGCGGGCCTCCAGGATGGCCGTGGTTGCAGGGTGAAAGGCGGCCAGTGCGGCATGCTGGGCTACGGTGGACGGCGCGATGTACAGGTTCTGCGCCAGCTTCTCGATCTCGCGCACATAACGCTGCGGCGCGACCAGCCAGCCCAGGCGCCAGCCCGTCATGCCGAAGTACTTGGAGAAGCTGTTGATGACAAACACCTCGTCGCTGATTGCCAGCGCGGACATGGCATCGACGCCGTAGCTCAGTCCGTGATAAATCTCGTCCGCCAGCAGGGTGCCGCCGCGCTTCGCAACGATGCCGGCGAGGGCCCCCATTGTTTCGGCAGCGAGCAGCGTGCCCGTCGGATTCGCCGGCGAGGCCACCAGCAGCCCCCTGGTTTTGTCGGTCCACGACGCCGCTACCTGTGTTGCCGTAGGCTGGTAGTTCGATGCCGCATTCACTGCCAGCGAAACCGGGCGGCCCTCAAGCAGACGCACGAAATGCCGGTTGCAGGGATAACCGGGATCGGGTAGCAGCCATTCGTCGCCGGGACTCACCAGCACGCCCAGGGCGAGCAGGAGCGCGCCGGACGCGCCGGCCGTAACGACGATGCGCGCCGGCGAAATCTCGAGTCCGTAGCGCGTGTGATAGTGGCCGCTGATCGCCTCGCGCAGTTGCTGCAGGCCCAATGCCGCCGTGTAATGGACGTGCCCGCCGGAAAGGAAACGTTGAGCGGCCTCAAGAATAGGCTCGGCCGTCGCGAAGTCGGGTTCGCCCACCTCCAGATGAATGATCGACCTGCCCTCGGCTTCCAGCGCCTGCGCGCGCGCCATCAGTTCCATGACGTGGAAGGGCGCGATCTGTGCCATCCGTGAGGCAATGTTCATTCGGTTCTCCAAAAAACAACGGCCGCCGTGCGCGAAGCAGGGCGGCCGGTCAGCGATTCGGCGCTGCGCCGCCGCCGACTTTTGATCCGCTTATCCCCCGGCCCCTTCTCCGGGAGAAGGGGCGACTAAGGCTCGCTGCGCTCGCAGGCTTTTGGCGGGTCTGCCTTGGAGCGGCCCGGCGTCAGGGCTGTCAATCCACCAGCGCCAGTTCGAACAGTTCGCGCTTGAGGGTCAGGGAGCGCGGCATGCGGCTCTTCAGCTTGTCGAACCACTCGGCATGCAGCTTGAGTTCCTCGCGCCAGGCCGCGGTATCGACCGCGGTGAGATGTTCGAACTGCGCCTTGCTGACTTCCTCGCTGCCGCTCCAGTCCAGATCTTCGAAGCGCGGCATCCAGCCCAGAGCGGTCTGCTTTGCATCCGCCTGGCCGCTGCAACGGCCGACCACCCACTTCAGCACCCGCATGTTCTCGCCGAACCCGGGCCACATGAAATTGCCCTCGGCATCCTGGCGGAACCAGTTGACCGTGAAGATGCGCGGCGCGTGCTCGATCTGGTGCCCGACCCGCAGCCAGTGGTTGAAGTAGTCGCCCATGTGGTAGCCGCAGAATGGCAGCATGGCGAACGGGTCGCGGCGCACCACGCCTTGTGCCCCGGCGGCTGCGGCCGTGGTTTCCGAACCCAGCGTGGCAGCCATGTAGACGCCGTAGTTCCAGTTGAACGCTTCGAAAACCAGCGGCACCGTGGTCGAGCGGCGACCGCCGAAAATGAAGGCCGAGATCGGCACGCCCGCCGGGCTTTCCCAGTCCGGGTCGATCGACGGACACTGGCTGGCCGGAGCGGTAAAGCGCGAATTCGGGTGCGCTGCCTTGCGCCCGGTTTCCTTGCCGGATTGCGGCGTCCAGTCCTGCCCCTGCCAGTCGATGCAGTGCGCGGGCGGCTTCCTTGCTCATGCCTTCCCACCAGACATCGCCGTCGTCGGTCAGGGCGACGTTGGTGAAGATCACGTTTTCCTTCAAGGTCGCCATGGCATTGAAGTTGGTCTTCTCGCTGGTACCCGGGGCGACGCCGAAAAACCCCGCCTCCGGATTGATCGCATACAGGCGGCCATCCTTGCCCGGCTTGATCCAGGCGATGTCGTCGCCCACCGTCGTTACCTTCCAGCCGCCGAGACTCTCGGGAGGAATCAGCATGGCGAAGTTGGTCTTGCCGCAGGCCGACGGAAACGCGCCGGCGACATAGGTCTTCTCACCGGCAGGAGATTCGACGCCGAGGATCAGCATGTGCTCGGCCAGCCAGCCTTCGTCGCGGGCCATGGTCGAGGCGATGCGCAGCGCGAAGCACTTCTTGCCCAGCAGCGCGTTGCCGCCATAGCCTGAACCGAAAGACCAGATCTCGCGGGTTTCCGGAAAATGGCAGATGTACTTGGTCTTGTTGCACGGCCACTTGACGTCGGCCTGGCCGGCTTCCAGCGGGTGGCCGACGCTGTGCAGGCAGGGCACGAAGACGCCGTCGCTGCCGAGTTGGTCGAGCACCGCACGCCCCATGCGGGTCATGATGCGCATGTTGACCACCACGTAGGGGCTGTCCGACAGTTCGATGCCGATGTGGGCGATCGGCGAGCCGATGGGGCCCATCGAGAAGGGGACGACGTACATGGTGCGCCCGCGCATGCAACCCTTGAACAGTCCGCGCAGCGTTTCCTTCATCTTGTCCGGATGCTCCCAGTTGTTGTTGGGGCCGGCATCGTCGGCATCCGAGGTGCAGACGTAGGTGCGGTCTTCGACGCGGGCGACGTCGGACGGGTCGGACAGGGCGAGGTAGGAATTCTTGCGCTTCGCCGGATTCAGCTTGATCATGGTGCCGCCGGCAACCATCTGGGCAAACAGGCGATCGGCCTCTTCCTGCGAGCCGTCGCACCAGACGATGCTTTCCGGTTGCGTGAGCGCCGCAACTTCGGCGACCCAGGCACTCAGCCTGGCGTGCTTGACATGGGCAGGGGGCAGAACAGTATCGGACTGTGTCATGACGCGAAAATCTCCACTCTGATTTGAATTCGCGCCGGTCTGCCGGCGATCGAGCGGTGGCGATCGGGCGGGCTTCCGGCAGTCTGCAGCGGGGAACGGGGCGGCCCGGGCCACGGAGCTAAATGAGCGGCTGATTATCCCACAATCGACCTGCGCACGCGGCACTGCGGTGCGCTGGCGCGCCGCCCCGGGGATACGTCCGCAATGCGTCAAATCCCGGCCCGGTCCCGCACGGCGGGGAATTGCGAGGAGAAAGCGCCGGTGTGTCACGAAGGCGGCGCTGGCGACACGGCGATACAATTGGGTTCGCGCAAATATTGGAGAAGCTTGACATGGACGAACGTATCCGCGCTGCGGCGCTGGAGTATCACCGCAGCCCCAAACCCGGCAAGATTTCCGTTACCCCGACCAAGGCTCTGAACAATCAGGGCGACCTGTCGCTGGCCTACTCGCCGGGCGTCGCTGCCGCCTGTGACGAAATCGTGCGCGATCCGGCGACCGCCGCGCTGTACACCTCGCGCGCCAATCTGGTAGCCGTCATCACCAACGGCACGGCAGTCCTCGGACTGGGCAACATCGGACCGCTGGCCGGCAAGCCGGTGATGGAAGGCAAGGGCGTGCTGTTCAAGAAATTCGCCGGCATCGATGTGTTCGATATCGAGGTCGCCGAGAACGACCCGGACAAACTGGTCGACATCATTGCCTCGCTGGAGCCGACTTTCGGCGGCATCAATCTGGAAGACATCAAGGCGCCGGAGTGCTTCTATGTCGAGGCCAAGTTGCGCGAGCGCATGAAGATCCCGGTGTTCCACGACGACCAGCACGGCACTGCGATCATTGCCAGTGCGGCGGTGCTGAACGGCATGCGCGTGGTCGGCAAGGACATTGCCAAGGCCAAACTGGTCTGCTCGGGCGCGGGGGCGGCGGCGATTGCCTGCCTCGATCTGCTGGTGAGCCTCGGTCTCGATCCGAAGAATGTGTTTGCGGTTGATAGCAAGGGCGTGATTCATACCGGACGCGAGGGGCTCGATCCCTCCAAGACGCGTTACGCGCAGGCGACCGATGCGCGTTCCCTGGGCGACGTCATGCCCGGCGCCGACATCTTCCTCGGCTTGTCTACGGCGGATGTATTGAAGCCGGACATGGTCAAGACCATGGCGCGCGACCCGCTGATTCTGGCGATGGCCAATCCCGACCCTGAAATTCTCCCGGACGCCGCCAAGGCCGTGCGCCCGGATGCCATCATCGGTACCGGGCGTTCCGACTATCCGAATCAGGTCAACAACGTGCTGTGCTTTCCCTTCATGTTCAGGGGCGCGCTGGATGTCGGCGCGACGACCATCAACGAAGCGATGAAAGTGGCTGCCGTCAGGGCGATTGCCGAACTGGCCCACGCCGAGCAGTCGGAGGTGGTGACCGCCGCCTACGGTACGGAGGAACTGTCCTTCGGTCCCGAGTACCTTATCCCGAAGCCCTTCGATCCCCGGCTCATCATCAAGATCGCCCCGGCGGTGGCCCAGGCCGCGATGGATTCCGGCGTCGCGACGCGGCCGATCGCCGACATGGACGCCTATGCCGAACGGCTGAATGACTTCGTCTATTCCACAGGCCTGCTGATGCGTCCGGTGTTTGCCGCCGCCAAGAAGAAGCCGGCGCGCGTGGTCTTCTGCGAAGGCGAGGACGAACGCGTCCTGCGTGCGACGCAAACGGTGTGCGACGAAGGCCTGGCACGTCCGATTTTGATCGGTCGGCCCGACGTGGTGGCGAAGAGCATCGCCCGCCACGGCCTGCGCATCCGCGCCGGCGAGCATTTCGAACTGGTCAGCCCGGATTCGGATCCGCGCTACAAGGAGCTCTGGCAGGACTATCACGGCCTGATGTCGCGCCGGGGGGTCAGCGTCGAGTATGCCAAGCGCGAGATGAGGCGGCGTACCACACTGATCGGCGCCATGCTGGTGCGGCATAACTACGCGGACGCGATGCTGTGCGGCACCTTCGGCAAGCATTCGCTGCATTTGCGCTACATCGAGACCGTGATCGGGCTGAAGCCGGGCATCGAAAATTTCTACGCGATGAACCTGCTGATCCTGCCGCGGCGCACGCTGTTCATCGGCGATACCTACGTTAACTATGACCCGACGGCGGAGCAACTCGCCGAGATGACCCTGCTCGCCGCCGACGAAGTCGCGCGCTTCGGCCTCGCGCCCAAGGTGGCACTGCTCTCCCATTCGAGCTTCGGCACCGAGGACACGCCGACTGCAATCAAGATGCGCCGCGCGCTGGAAATCCTGCGCCAGGTCGCGCCGCAACTCGAAGTCGATGGCGAGATGCATGGCGATGCCGCGTTGTCGGAAGACATCCGGCACCAGGTGTTTCCGGACTCGACGCTCAAAGGCCAGGCCAACCTCCTGATCATGCCGACGCTGGATGCCGCCAACATCGCCTTCAACCTGATCAAGACCTCGGCCGGTGACGGCCTCACCGTCGGGCCGATGCTGCTCGGCGCCGCACGGCCGGTACATATCCTGACGCCGACGGCCACCGTCAGGCGCATCGTCAATGTCACCGCTTTGCTCTCGGTCGAGGCGCAGCAGCAGGCCAGGAGCGGTAATTGACCTTGCCATGAGCGGACCGCGCACCGCCCTGATTTTGACCGGCGGCGGCGCGCGGGCCGGGTATCAGGTCGGAGTGCTGAAGGCGATTCGCGAACTGTTGCCGGAGCCGCGGCGCAATCCGTTTCCGATTCTTTGCGGCACATCGGCCGGCGCTCTCAACGCCGCGTCCATGGCCGCAGCGGCAGAGGATTTCGGCGCCGGGGTGGATGGGCTGCTGAAGGTATGGGAAAACTTCAGCGCCCATCAGGTCTATCGCGCCGATCCGGCGGGAATCGGCATCTCCGGCGCGCGCTGGTTGTCGACGCTGGCCTTGGGCTGGCTGATACGCAGTGCCCCGCGCTCGCTGCTCGACAACTCGCCGCTGCGCCGCCTGTTGAACGACAGTCTCGACTTCGGTCGTATCGGGCGATCCATTCAAAGCGGAGCCCTGCATTCGCTCAGCGTTACCTGTTCCGGATACTCATCCGGTCAGAGCGTAAGTTTTTTTCAGGGACGTGCAGATATCGAGCCCTGGCGGCGCAGCCAGCGGGTTGGGGCGCCGGCCGAGATTTCCCTCGATCACCTGATGGCATCCAGTGCCATCCCCTTCATTTTTCCGGCCGTGCATCTGAACCGGGAATGGTTCGGTGATGGCTCGATGCGGCAGGTCGCGCCCGTCTCGCCGGCGATCCATCTCGGCGCCCGGAAGATTCTGGTGATCGGCGCCGGTCGCCCGGCCGACGAGAGCGTCCGCTCGAGTGGCGATGTCTATCCTTCGCTGGCGCAGATCGCCGGCCATGCGATGTCCAGCATCTTCCTCGACAGCATGTCGGTCGACCTGGAGCGGATGAACCGGATCAACAATACGCTGTCGCTGATTCCGGAACCGGTGCGCCGTGACAACGGCATGACGCTGCGCCCGATCGAGGTGCTGACCATCGCTCCGTCGCAGCGACTTGACCACCTTGCCGCACGCCACGCACAGGCGCTGCCCTGGCCGGTGCGGGCGTTGCTGCGTGGTATCGGCGCCATGAACCCGGACGGCGGCGCACTGACCAGCTATCTGCTGTTCGAGCAGCCCTATACCCGGGCCTTGATCGATCTGGGCTACGCGGACACGGTAGCGCGACGCGGCGAAGTGCTCCGGTTTCTTGACTTGAGTTAATGTTATTGCTCAAGCTGATGGCTCAACATGCTTATTATCAAAGAGTATTGCAGATACTAACTGTGGCATCGTGGGTCTCCTCTGCTAGAATCAAGCCATTGCAGGAGGGGCTCTCCATGAAAAAAGCACTAATGATCCTGTTGGCCGCATCAATAGTCGGCGCCGGCGCGACGCCGACCAGCGCCGAAGCGACAGAAAAGAAGAAGAGCGTCACCGCGAACAAGAAGTCTCCCCGGGTAACGGCGCAGTTCAAGTCCGGCAAAAAGGTGGTGCGTGCGAAATCGCCACAGCGTTTGGCGTCGCTGGACGATGCCCGCCATCTCGCCTTGCAGTCGTCTGCCGTCCTGGTCCAGGATCAGGCCACCGGCGCGATCCTTTTCGAAAAGAACGCCGGCGCCGTCCTGCCGATCGCATCGATCACCAAGCTGATGACGGCGATGGTCGTGCTGGACGCCACGCCCGACCTGCACGAGCTGCTGGCGATCGGCGAGGATGATGTCGATATCCTCAAGGGGACGCGCTCGCGCCTCAAGGTCGGCACCCATCTGGAGCGCGAAGAAATGCTGCGCCTGGCGCTGATGTCTTCGGAGAACCGTGCGGCTTCCGCCTTGTCGCGGCATTATCCGGGCGGTCGCGAGGCCTTCGTCGCTGCCATGAACCGCAAGGCGCAGGCTTTGGGCCTGGCCGACACCCGCTTCCATGACGCGACTGGCTTGACCGCGGCCAATGTATCGAGTCCGCGCGATCTGGCGAAATTGGTCGATGCCGCCCACCAGTACCCGCTGATCCGCGAGTTCTCGACGGCGTCGGCGGGCGAGTTCAGCATCGCCGGCCGTCCGCAGCAGTTCCGCAACACCAATACCCTGGTCAAGAGCCCGGCATGGGAGATCGGCCTGTCCAAGACCGGCTACATCAACGAGGCTGGAAAATGCCTGGTGATGCAGGCCTGGCTCAACAACAAGCCGACCATCATCGTGCTGCTGGATTCCTGGGGCAGGATGACCCGCGTCGGCGATGCCAATCGTATCAAGCGCTGGGTCGAAAGCGCCTCGCTGGCGCGGCCGAGTGCCGGCTGATATTTCTGCTCCCGCTTTGATGGCCGCCTGCGGGCGGCCTTCCTGTTGGCGCGGCGCGCGCAAATCCTCCTGACTTGCCCGCCGGTTCGCGCGGAATCTGCCGCGGACTGCTAGAATTACCAGCAAAATCATGCTGCTGCGGGACCGCTGTGAGCGGTCGATGAGCAGATTCGGTCCGCACATTTCATTCTCGGTTGATGGGTCCCACTGTGAGCACAGCTTCTTCCGCCGCTGCACCCCCGCAACGCATCGTCATCGCCACGCGCGAATCCCGCCTGGCCCTCTGGCAGGCCGAACACGTACGCAGTTTGTTGCAGAAGCTGTATCCGGCGTGCAAGGTCGAGTTGCTCGGCATGACCACGCGCGGCGACCAGATCCTCGACCGGCCGCTGTCCAAGGTCGGCGGCAAGGGCTTGTTCGTCAAGGAACTCGAGGCCGCGCTGCTCGACGGCTCGGCCGACCTCGCCGTGCATTCCATGAAGGACGTGCCGATGCAGATGGAGCCGGAGTTCTCCCTGGTTGCCATCGGTCCGCGCGAAGTGCCGCTGGATGCGCTCGTGTCGAGCAAGTACGCCAGCCTCGAAGACATGCCGCCGGGCGCGGTGGTGGGCACGTCGAGTCTGCGCCGCGAAGCCCAGTTGCATGCGCACTATCCTTACCTGGCGGTGACACCCCTGCGCGGCAACCTCGATACGCGTTTGCGCAAGCTCGACGAGGGCCAGTTCGACGCCATCATCCTCGCCGCGGCCGGTCTGACGCGCCTCGGCCTCGGTCGAGCGCATCCGCGCCGTGCTGCCTGCGGAGGATTCGCTGCCGGCCGCCGGCCAGGGCGCGCTGGGCATCGAAGCGCTGGCCTCGCGACCGGACGTGGCCGCCTGGGTCGCGCCCCTGAATGATCCGGATAGCGCGGCCTGCGTAAGGGCCGAGCGGGCCGTATCGCGCGCGCTGGCCGGCAGTTGCGAAGTGCCGCTGGGCGCCTATGCCGAAATGCGCGCCGGCAGCGTTTATCTGCGCGGCTTCGTCGCCTCGCCCGACGGCACGCGCATGGCGCATGCCGAGCTCAGCGGCAGTGCGGTCGACCCGGAAGCACTCGGTCTGCAACTGGCCGCCGAACTCCGCCGTCAGGGCGCTGCCGAAATTCTCGCCGCGCTCGGCTCCTGAGCGTGACCCTGGCCGGCCGCCATGTCGTGGTGACGCGCCCGGCCGGGCAGGCGGCGCATTTCGCTGCTGCCCTGACCGCGCAAGGGGCGATACCGGTGCTCTATCCGGTGCTGGAAATTCGCGATATCGAAAATGTCGCACCGGTGCTGGACGCGGCGATCCGGCTTGACAGTTTCGACCTCGCTGTTTTTGTCAGCCCCAACGCCATCGAAAAGGCGTTGGCCCTGATTCTGCCGCGCCGCGCGTGGCCCGCAGGGCTGCAGGTGGCTGCCCTGGGCAAGAGCAGCGAACGCGAACTGGCCCGCTGCGGGATCCATGAGGTCATTTCGCCGCCGCTGCGCTTCGACTCGGAAGCCCTGCTGGAACTCCCTGAGCTAACTGATGTGCACGGCAAGCGCGTGATCATTTTTCGCGGCGATGGCGGCCGCGAGGTGCTGGGCGACACCCTCAAGGCGCGTGGCGCCACGATCGAATACGTGACCTGCTACCGCCGCGCCCGGCCGCAGCTCGACCCCGCACCCCTGCTCAAACTGTGGGAAATCGGTCAACTCGACGCCGTGACCCTGACCAGCAGCGAAGGCCTGCGAAATTTTCATGAAATGATCGGCCGTCTCGGCCAGGCGTGGCTGAAAAAGACGCCGGCTTTCGTGCCGCATGTCCGCATTGCGGAGCAGGCCCGGATCCTCGGTCTTGGCCAAGTGATTCCTACCGGTCCCGGCGATGACGGATTGATGAGCTGGACTCGTGCAATACTTCGCATCTCATGGAAACTCCCGTTCAAACTGAAACCCCGCTGCCCGCCGACACGCGCAACACCGGCTGGCGGGATGCCTGGCGCCGGCCGACGGTACGTGTCGTGGCTGTCGCGCTGGTCCTTGTTGTCGCGCAGTGGGTCGACACCCGCACGCAGGTGGGCAGCCTGCAGCAGGAACTGGCGCGCCGCCTCGCTGACGGCGACTCCGTGGCGAAGGAGGGACGAGCGCTGGCCAGGCAAAGCCAGGAAGCCATGGCAGCCCTGCAGGCCAAGGTCGGCGTGCTCGAAGCGAAACTGGCCGAAACGCAGAGCCAGGCCGTGGCGCTGGAAGCCATGTACCAGGATATCTCCAGCACCCGCGACGAACGCCTGCTGGCCGAGGTCGAGCAGGCCGTGGTGATCGCCATGCAGCAGGTGCAGTTCGCCGGAAATGTCGAGGCGGCGCTGATCGCGCTGCAGGGTGCCGAGGCGCGTCTCGCCCGTTCCGTGCAGCCGCAGTTCCTGCCGGCCAGGAAACTGCTCGCGCGCGACATCGAGCGTCTCAAGGGAACGCCGGGCGCCAATATCAGCGGCCTGTCGCTGAAGATCGAAAGCGTGGTGGCCTCGGTTGACAGCCTGCCGCTGGCCTACGAGCAGCGGCCGAAAGCGGAAGCCGCAAAGCCGGTGTCGGCGGCCAAACCGGCGAGCGTTGATTACTGGCGCGAACTCGGCACGGATCTGTGGCGCGAAGTGAGGCAGTTGGTGCGTATCGAGCGCATCGACCAGGGCGATCCCGCCCTGCTGTCACCCAACCAGAGCTTTTTCCTGCGCGAGAACCTCAAGCTGCGGCTGCTCAACGCACGTCTGGCGCTGCTGCAACGCGACGCCAAGATTTTCCGCGAAGAGATCCGCCAGGCGCGCGAGCATCTCGACCGTTACTTCGACAGCCGTGCCAAGCCGGTGCAGGCCGCACAGGCGACCTTGAAGACGCTGGCGAGCACCGATGTCAGCTTTGATCTTCCGGGCCTGGCGGAAACCCTGGCCGCCCTGCGCAATCTGAAGTTTCCCCGCGACCGTGCGGGCGGCGCAGCCAGCCCGGCCAGGTAAGTGCGGATAGCATGCGTGCCATTTTCTGGCTGCTGACACTCGCCGCGCTGGCCGTCGGGCTGGCGCTCGCTGCCCGCTACAACGAGGGTTACGTGTTGCTGGTGCTGCCGCCGTGGCGCGCAGAAGTTTCGCTCAACCTGTTTGTCCTGGCGGCGATTGTCGGATTCTTCGTCACCTACCTGCTGGTGCGCGCCGTCAGCCACACCCTGGCCCTGCCGCGCGCCGTTGCCGAGTTCCGCCGGCGGCGGCAGCAGGAGAAAGCGGGGCTTGCCCTGCGCGACGCCTGGCGCCTGTTGCAGGAAGGGCGTTACGGGCACGCCATGCGCTGTGCCGAAAAAGCCCACTCCGATCATCCCGGCGCCGGCATGCTGGCGCTGGCCGGCTGGCGTGCGGCGCATGCCCTGCGCGACGCCGGGCGCTCGGCGCAATGGGCGCTGCGCGTGCGCGCGCACGACACATCCGGCCTGCAGGCGGCCCGCTTGATGACCGAAGCCGAATTCGCCCTGGAAGACCGCCGCTTCGATGACGCCCGCGAAGCCCTGCAACAATTCGCCGCGCTTGAAGGAAAGCATATCGCCGCCATGCGGCTCAGCGTGCGCGCCGAGCAGGGCCTGGGCAACTGGCGCGAAGTGGCCCGCCTGGTGCGCCAGCTGGAAAAGCACCAGGCCTTGACCGCCGAGCAGGCCGCGCCGATCCGCAGCCGCGCCGTGCGGGAAGCACTACACGGATTGCGCGACGATCCGGCCGGCCTGATGCGCTACTGGCGCGAACTGGATGACGGCGACCGCGCCGAACCCTCGCTGGCGCTGGAAACCGCGCGCGCGCTGATGGCGGCCGGCGATTGCCGCGAGGCCCAGCGCGTGATCGAAGATGCGCTCGCCGAACACTGGGACGCGGCGCTGGTGCTGGCCTACGGCGAGTGCGGCAAACCGGGGGAAGCCGCCGGCGATGTGCTCGGGCGCATCGCCCAGGCGGAGAAATGGCTGCAGCGCCTGCCGCGCGACGGCGCCCTGCTGCTGACCCTGGGCCGGCTTTGTCGTCAGCAGCAACTGTGGGGCAAGGCGAGGAGTTACCTGGAAGCGTCGCTGGCCATCACACCCTCGCGCGCCGCGCACATTGAACTGGCGCAGTTGCTCGATCAGCTCGAGGAGTCGGCGCTGGCGACACGGCACTATCGCGCTGCCGCCGTGCTTTAAGAAGCTTTAAACCCAGTCGCGCGGCGGCAGAAAGTCGCTGTAGAGTTTTGCTTCCGCGCTGCCCGCTTCGGGTTGCCAGCTGTAACGCCATTTGACGATGGGCGGCAGCGACATCAGGATGGACTCGGTGCGGCCGCCCGATTGCAGGCCGAACAGCGTGCCGCGATCCCAGACCAGGTTGAATTCGACATAGCGCCCGCGCCGGTAGGCCTGAAAGTCGCGTTCGCGCTCACCGTAGGCGATGTCGCGGCGGCGCCCGATGATGGGCAGGTAGGCAATGGCGAAGCTGTCGCCGACCGCCTGGGTCAGGCCGAAGCAGCGGTCGAAACCGCCTTCGCTGAGGTCGTCGAAGAAGACGCCGCCTACGCCGCGCGCCTCGTTGCGATGCTTGAGGAAGAAGTAGTCGTCGCACCACTTCTTGTAGCGCGCATGGACATCGCTGCCGAAGGGCGCGAGCGTGTCGCGGCAGGTCTGGTGAAAATGCCGTGCGTCCTCGTCGAAGCCGTAGTAGGGCGTCAGGTCCATGCCACCGCCGAACCACCAGACCGGCTCTTCGCCGTCTTTTTCGGCAACGAAGAAGCGCACATTCATGTGCGCCGTCGGGCAGTAAGGATTGCGTGGATGCAGCACCAGCGAGACGCCCATCGCCTGCCAGCGGCGACCGGCCAGTTCGGGGCGGTGCGCGGTGGCCGAGGCAGGCATCTGCTCGCCCTTGACATGGGAAAAATTGACGCCGCCGCGCTCGAAGATATTGCCGTCCTCGATCAGACGGGAGATGCCGCCGCCGCCCTGCGGCCGGTCCCATGCATCGCGCAGGAAAGGCTGGCCTTCTACCGCTTCGAGTTCGCCGATGATGCGTTCCTGCAGCCCGGTGAAATAGTCCCGGATCGGGCCGCTATCCATCAGGATTCGGGGAGTTTCATCGCCAGCACTTTTTCGCTCTGGCGCGCACGGAAGTTCACGAGCTTCTGCGCTAGCGCACGGCCATAGTCGTCGTTCGCCGTGGCGATGATGGCGATCGCGGCAAGCGCGGCATTCGCTGCGCCGGCCTCGCCGATGGCGAAGGTGGCGACCGGAATGCCCTTGGGCATCTGCACGATGGAGAGCAGGGAATCGAGGCCGTTGAGGTGCTTCGAAGGCACCGGAACGCCGAGCACCGGTACGATGGTCTTCGCTGCCAGCATGCCGGGCAGATGCGCGGCACCGCCGGCGCCGGCGATGATGGCGCGCAGGTCGCGCTCCTGGGCCATGGCGGCGTAATCGAACAGCAGGTCCGGGGTGCGATGCGCGGAAACCACCCGTGCCTCGAAGGGCACTCCGAATTCCTTAAGCATATCGGCCGCCGCCTGCATCACCGGCCAGTCGGAATCCGAGCCCATGACAATGCCGACCAGTGGTTTCATTTGGTTTTCCTCGTTTGCGTCCGTTCGGCGGCTTCCAGCGTATTCGCCAGCAGCATGGTGATGGTCATCGGCCCGACGCCGCCGGGCACCGGTGAGATGATGCCGGCAACTTCCTTGGCGCTGTCGAAATCGACGTCACCGCACAACTTGCCGGCATTCGGTCCGCTGCTGAAGCGATTCATGCCGACATCGATGACCGTGGCGCCGGGCTTGATCATGTCGCCGGTGATCATGCGCTCCCGGCCGACCGCAGCGATCAGGATGTCCGCACGCCGGGTGTGGAAGGCGAGGTCCCTGGACTGCGAATGGCAGATGGTCACGGTGCAGCTCTGGGCCAGCAGCAGCATGGCCATCGGCTTGCCGACGATGTTGCTGCGGCCGACGACGACGACTTCGGCGCCCTTCAGCGGCACCTTGGCGCTTTCCAGCATTTTCATCACGCCGTAGGGCGTGCAGGGAATGAAGCGCGGGTTGCCCTGCATCAGCGCGCCGACGTTTTCGGCATGGAAGCCGTCGACGTCCTTCTGCGGCGAGATCGATTCGAGCACCGCCGCGGAATCGAAGTGCTTGGGCAGGGGCAGTTGCACCAGGATGCCATGCACGGCCGGATCGGCGTTGAGTTCGGCGATGCGGGCGAAGACGGTCGCCGGATCGACGTCGGGGGCGTAGACATCCCTGATAGAGCGCATGCCGGCCTTATCGCAGGCGGCGACCTTGTTGCGCACATAGACGGCCGAAGCCGGGTCTTCGCCGACCAGGATCACGGCGAGGCAGGGCGTGATGCCCTTGTCCCTGAGGGCGGTAGCGCGTTCAGCCAGTTGGCCGCGGATTTCGGCGGAAAGGGCGTTGCCGTCGATGATTCGTGCAGTCATGGATGGGTTCGTGTCAGGTTGCACAGGCAATTCAGGCAGGCGACGCGGCCAGCTGTTTGGCCACGGCTTCGCGTCCGGCGGCGAAGGCGTGACGGTTGGCCTCGACCACCTTCTCGCCCTTGCGCGCGAAGCGCTTGTCGATGCAGGCCAGCAGTACGTCCGGCGCGAAAGGCAGGTAGTCGGCGATGGCGCCGAGCATTACCGTATTGCCAAGTCTGACTTCGCCCAGATCGCGGGCGATCGACATGGCGTCGAAGGAAACCACGCGGTGGCCGCTGGCGCGCATCTGGCCGGTCGGATCGACGGGGTAATCGAAAAGGCCCAGTTCGACCACCGGCGGCACCAGCTTGGCGTTATTCACCAGCGCCAGGCCGTCGGGGTGCAGATAGTGTGACCAGCGCAAGGCCTCGGCGCCTTCGAAACCGAGCAGCACCTGCACCGTGCCCGGTTCGATCTGCGGCGAGAGCACCTTTCGCCCAAAGCGTAGGTGCGAGGTAACCACGCCGCCGCGCTGCGCCATGCCGGCGACCTCCGTCTTCTTGACGTCATGCCCTTCCGCGATCGCCGCTTCGGCGAGGATCTCGGTGGCCGTCATGACGCCCTGGCCGCCGATGCCGCAGACGAGAATATTGGTGATCTGATCCTGACTCATGACGTGCTCGAAGCCTTGACAATGTGGATCGGGATGTCGTGCCGTGCCACATGCTGGATGGCATCGGGGGCGCAGGGCTGAACGCACAGGCCGCAACCGGTGCAGGCCTGGTTGTCGATGGTGACGAAGGCCAGTTCGACTTCCTTGCCCGAGGGCTTGATCACCTTGTCGCGGCGGGTTACGTGGATCGCCGGGCAGCCGACCTCGATGCAGTTGCCGCAGCCGGTGCACTTGTCTTCCTCGACCAGATAAGGGCGGAAGGGCTTGAACTCGTCGATCAGCACGCAGGGTCGCCGGCCGATGATCACCGAGGGCCCCTCGAACTTGATTTCTTCGCGGATGGTCTTGAACAGCACCGGCAACTCGTAAGGGTCCACCAACCTGATGTGCTCGCTGGCCACACCGAGCGCCTCGACCACCTTGGCCAGATCGACGCGCGGCGCCTCCTTGCCGTGAATGTCCTTGCCCGAGGCCGGTGTCGCCTGCCCGCCGGTCATCCCGGTGGTATTGTTGTCGAGCAGCAGGACGGTGATGTTGCCATGGTTGTAGGTGATGTTGAGCAGGCCCTGCATGCCCATGTGCATGAAGGTGGAGTCGCCGATCACGGCGAGGATCCGTTTGTTCTTGTCGACCTCGCCGCGGCCCTTGTCGATGCCGAGCGCAACGCCCATCGTCGCGCCCATGCAGATCGTGCTGTCGAGCGCATTCCAGGGGTGGCCGGCGCCCAGCGTATAGCAGCCGATGTCGCCGGTGACGATGATGTTCTTGAGCTGCGACAGGGTGTAGTAGATGCCCATGTGCGGGCAGGAGGCGCACAGCGTCGGCGGCCGCGGGAAGACCTTGGGCGGCGCGGCGGCGGGGGCGGGCGGCGGCACCGGTTTGCCGAGCAGGCGGTCAACCGCCGGATGCAGCACCTGCGGCGAAAGCTCGCCGATGCTGGGCAGCACATCCTTGCCGTGGCAGGCAATGCCGGCGGCCTTGAGCTCGGTTTCAAGGATCTTTTCGGTTTCCTCGACCACCACCAGCTTGTCGCACATCGCTGCCAGTTCGCGGACTTTTTCCGGCGGCCAGGGGTAGGAAAGGCCCAGTTTCAGCACCGGCGCATCGGGGAAGGCTTCCTTCACGTGCATGTAGGCCGGACCCGAAGTGACGAAGCCGACGCGGCGATCCGTGCCGGTTTCCAGCACATTCAGCGGCGAGGCTTCCGACACGGCGCGCAAGGTGTCGTCGCGCTGGAACAGGCCGGGCAGGCGTGCCTTGGCGTGGGCCGGCACCATCACCCAGCGCTGCGGATTCTTGACGAATCCGGCCGGCTCGTGGGCCTCGCGCTCGCCGACGACGACCAGGCCCTTGACGTGGCAGATGCGCGTGGTCAGGCGCAGCAGCACGGGGGTTTCATATTGTTCGGAGAAGCCGAAGGCGAACTTCGTCATCTCGTAGGCTTCCTGCGAATCGGCCGGCTCCAGCACCGGGATGTGCGCGAAGCGGCCCCAGAAGCGCGAATCCTGCTCGTTCTGCGAGGACGACATACCGACGTCGTCGGCCACGGCGATCACCAGTCCGCCGTAGGCGCCGGTGATGGTCATGGTCATCAGGCAGTCGCTGGCGACGTTGAGGCCGACATGCTTCATGGCGCAGAAGGCCCGCGCGCCGGTCATCGAGGCACCCAGCGCGACTTCCATCGATACCTTTTCGTTAACCGACCATTCGGCGTACAGGTCAGGATAGCGCGCCACGGACTCGAGGATCTCGGTGGCCGGCGTGCCCGGGTAGGCGGCGGCGACGCGCACGCCCGATTCCCAGACGGCGCGGGCCACGGCCTCGTTGCCGGAAAGCAGCAGCCGGCTGGCGGCGGGAGGGGGTGCCAAGGGGTTGTTCAATTGCGACAAGACGGCGGCCATGATGTTCTTTCGGGCAAGGGAAAAAATCGACCTGCGCGGGGGCGCACCCTTGCGCAGGTCGTCGTCAAACGGATTCGCCGAATTATCCGGATTTGAGCCCCTTGCGTCCATAGGGGCGTTCGCCCGGCTGCACCACTGGCGGGGAATCGCGATGGCGGCGGATAAATCGTCGCGATGGACGGCGCAAAGAACTCTATGCCGCAAGTCGCACAGGATCCTATAATCCGACAAAATTACTCAAGTAATATCCCCTAACCCCGACAGAGAGAAAAACATGATCAACGTAAATGGACGTGAAATAGAAACCGACGCCGAGGGCTATCTCGCCTCGCTGGATGACTGGAGCGAGGACGTCGCGCAATGTCTCGCCGACCGCGACCAGCTTGCGCTGGCCGACGAACACTGGCAGGTGGTGCGCTGGATCCGCGAGTACTACGCCGAGAATGGCACCGCGCCCAATCTGCGCGTCATGTCGAAACTGATCGGCGGCGCGCTGGGCGAACAGTTCGGTGACAAGAAATACCTGTTCGACCTGTTCCCCTACGGCCCCGCCAAGCAGGCCGCACGCTACGCCGGCATGCCCAAGCCGACCGGCTGCGTGTGAGAGGCTGTGAATAAATCTACTGCGCGTGCCGGATCGGGGATTGGGCGGTGCTCTTCCACGGCCCGGTTTGCACACCGGGCCGGCTGCGGCGGCGCAAAGCATGCTTTGCGAAACCCCGCCTCGCCCTCACGTATAACGACATACGCTCCGGAAGCTGTGCTCCGGCCGCACCCCGCTGCGACCCGCTCGCTACGATTTCTTCACAGCCTTTGAGCCGATCCGGCCCGATCGAGGAAAGTCGCGTGCACGGGGCACGCCCCGGCATTCAACCCAGGGTGATGATCTCGATGTGACTGCGGTTCACGTTGAGGAATGGCGCCACCAGAACCTGCCGGCCCGGCCACTTCCGCTTGGTAAACTTCGGCATCCTTGACCGCGACGAATTCCTTTGCTTCCTGCATGTAGTCGGTGACTCGCGCTCCGGGCAGCAGGTCGATGTAACCGTTGATCCGGTAGGAACTCGTCAGCAGCGTTACTTTGGTCATGTTTTCATTCGTGCCCATCATCGATCCTCCTCGCGAAATTGGCGCCCGGGGAACTCCTGCAGCCACTAAAGCAAATCCGCAGGCAGCTTGCACCCTGGACCACAGTCTTGCACAAGTATCTGCCAGCGCGGCCCGCTCCGATCTGACGAAGATCAAACCGGACCGATCAGCCGCTCCCTGCGCCGGTGAGGGGAACGAAGACAACCGGCAGCACGGCGCGTTCATGAACCCGGCCTTGTGCATCCTTGTTCAGGACCAGCAGTTCCTGCGCGTCATGGGCCCCGCCGATGGGGATTACGAGCGTGCCGCCGGGCCTTAGCTGCTCGATCAGCGCCGGCGGAATGCCGGGCGATGCCGCGGCGACCAGGACGGCATCGTAGGGGGCATGCTCGGGCCAGCCCAGGCGACCGTTGCCGCTGCGGACTTCGACATTGTCGCAACCCAGGCGCCGCAGCCGGGCGCCGGCATCGCGCGCCAGCGCTTCGACGATTTCCATCGTATAGACCTGCTTCACCAGCTTCGCCAGCACGGCTGCCTGATAACCGGAGCCGGTGCCGATTTCGAGGACGACGTGATCGGGCGCGGGCCGGATCAGGTCGGTCATCAGGGCGACGATGTAAGGTTGCGAAATCGTCTGACCGTGGCCGATCGGCAGCGCAAGATTGTCATAGGCGCGGTGCTCAAGTTCCGGCGGTACGAACGCGTCGCGCGGTACTTCGCGCAGCGCCGCCATGACCCGCTCATCGAATGCGCTGCGCCCCGTGTATTGGCGCGTATCCCGCGCTTCGGCGCTGATTTCATCCAGCAGCAGAGCCTGCGCCCGCATTTGTTCGCTTGCCATGATGTGCCCGCCTTGCCCGTTGGGGCCTGTCTTGCCACTGACCGCAAAGTGAGCTGCGCCGCTTCGCGTCCCTGCTGGAAATATAGCCTCTTGCCTGTCCATGGGAAAGGGTGTCTCCCCCGATCCGTACTGACCGCCAGGCACGAAAGTCGGCGCTGGCGACACGGCGGCGTTCCGCGCTGCACGGGCGGCGGTGCTAGCATCGCGTCTGCCCATGCGTATCGAACATATCCGAAAAATCCTGCGCCGCAGTGGCGCCAAGCCCTGCCACGCCGGGCGCATCCTGCGCGCCTGGACGCAGGCGCAAGCCCTGGACAGCGGCCCGGTCGCGGCTGAACATTTCTTCCCGCTGTCGGTGCGCGCCGCCCTGCCGGCACTGGCCGCCGAACTGGCGGCGCTGGCGCGCTTGCGCTCCGAGCATGCCGGCGCCGACGGCTCCTCGCGCCTGCTGGTGGAACTGGCCGACGGCCAGCTGGTGGAAAGCGTGCTGCTGCCGCGCGACGGTTTGTGCGTTTCGACACAAGTCGGCTGCGCCGTCGGCTGCACCTTCTGCATGACGGGGCGCAGCGGCCTGCTGCGCCAGCTCGGCAGCGCCGAAATCGTCGCCCAGGTGGCGCTGGCGCGGGCACGGCGCAAGGTGGCCAAGGTCGTTTTCATGGGCATGGGCGAGCCGGCGCACAACATGGACAACGTGCTCGACGCGATCGAGCTGCTCGGCACGGCGGGCGGCATCGGCCACAAGAGCCTGGTGTTCTCCAGCGTCGGCGATCGCCGCGTGTTCGAGCGCCTGCCGCGCGCGCGCGTCAAGCCGGCGCTCGCCTTGTCCTTGCATACGACCCGCGCGGAATTGCGTGCGCAGCTGCTGCCGAAGGCGCAGGCCATCGATCCGGCGGAACTGGTCGAACTGGGCGAACGGTACGCCCGTGCCACCGGCTATCCGGTGCAGTACCAATGGACGCTGCTGGCAGGCATCAACGACGGCGACGAGGAACTCGACGCCATCGTGCGCCTGCTCAAGGGCAAGTACGCGGTGATGAACTTCATCCCCTGCAACGAGGTCGAGGGTCCCGGCTTTCGCCGTCCTTCGCCGGAACGCTGCGCGGCGATGACCCTGCACCTCTATCGCCACGGCATCCTGGCCAAGCTGCGCCGGTCCGCCGGCCAGGACATCGCCGGCGCCTGCGGCCAGTTGCGGGCGCGCAGCCTGATGCGGGCAGCTTGAACGCCGCGCCGCGCGGCAAGCTCATCGCCGGCGACCCGCACCCGGATGGGCTTCAGCCCCATGAGACTCCTCAAGCAGCGCGCGGAATTCGCGGACGGCCGGCGCATCCGGAATGCCGGTGAACCAATCCATAAACAATATCGATGATATCGTCTCAAGATATACTGCGATCCCAATCGCGTGCAGCTACTCCGCTGCGCCAGTGAATAGCAGCTGCCCGCAGAGGCGGCGTAAGCCAACGGAGGATGACGCGCAATGCCTACCCGGCGGATCACCAGCAGTCCTGTCAAGCTTACGGGCACGGCACCGGACTGCCGACATTTCGAGTCTGCGATCGGGGAGGAGTTATTCGCCATCCTGCGCTTCGATCGGCTCGGCGCCGCAAACCCCGCAAGGAGGACGAGGCAGAGAACGCCCTCGAACGGGCAGCGGCAGAGCACCATGCCGCGCGCCAAGGCTGGCAGTTCAAGGTTTGTCGGAAAAGTAAAATCCGGGCGCCCTGTTTCGATGGCGCGCGGCGCGAAAACGAGCTGGCGCGAAATGAAGTCAGTGCCTTGCCGGCGGTGGCCGCATGAGCTCTAATGCCATTCGCATTCTGGTCGTCGACGATGAGCTGACCGCGCGTCTGCTGATGCGCGCCGCGCTGGTGAAGGCCGGCTTCGAAGTCTTCCTGGCCGAGAACGGCGCCGCCGCACTGAGCCAGTTCCAGGCACAAGCTTGCGACCTGGTCATGCTGGATGTGGGAATGCCCGGCATGGACGGTTATCAGGTCTGTGCCGCATTGCGCGCCGCTGTCGGCGACGAACTGCCCATCGTCATGGTCACCGGCTTGGACGACCTGGAGTCCGTCGAACGGGCTTTTGATGCCGGCGCCACGGATTTCATCGCCAAACCAATCAATTGGGCGCTGATCGGCCACCGGGTGCGCTACCTGCTGCGCGGCTTCATGGTGCTGCAGGACTTGCATGGCGCCAATGCGCGCAACGCGGCGATCCTGAACGCCATGCCCGACACCCTGTTGCGCCTGGATGCAAGCGGCCGGGTGCTGGATGTACGCAGCAAGGGGCGGGCGCAAAGAAGCCGGTATTTACCCAGGCCCGGCTTCCCGCTGGCGGAGACTTTCCCGGCGGATATTGCCGACCAGGCACTCGATCTGGCTGCGCGGGCGCGGACGACCGGCGCGGTCGAAAGCATGGACATCAAGCTGGTCGAAAGCGACGGCGAGGAATGCCATTACGATGTCCGGCTGGCCAGCATCAGCAACCATGAAACCCTCTGCCTGGTGCGTGATATCACCGAGCGCAAGGAGGCCGAAAAAAAGGTCTTCCGTCTGGCTTACCTTGACACCCTGACCGGCCTGCCCAATCGCTTGTCGTTCTCCGATCGGCTGCAACGGGATATTCAGCGAGCCCGCCTCCACAACAGCAAACTGGCCGTGCTGTTCATGGACCTGGACGGCTTCAAGAATGTCAATGATACCCTCGGGCATGGCGCCGGCGACCTGTTGCTGCAATGGGTGGCCGACCGGTTGCGGCTGGCGGTTCGCCCGGCCGATCTGTTGGCGCGCAACGAAGCGTCAGAGATGGAAGTCGGCCTGGCCCGCCTGGGCGGCGACGAGTTCACCTTGCTCATGCCCCAGTTGCACCATGTGGAAGATGCGCTGATCGTGGGGCAGCGCATCCATGCCCGGATGCGGCAGCCGTTCATGCTGGAAGGTCGCGAAATCATCGTGACCACCAGTATCGGTATCGCCGTTTATCCGGATGACGGGGAAGATGCGGCAACCCTGCTCAAGCATGCGGATACCGCCATGTACCACGCCAAGAACCAGGGACGCGATAACTGCCAGTTCTATAGCGCCGCTCTGACACGGGAGGCGATGCGGCGCCTGAACATGGAGAGCAACTTGCGTCTGGCCCTGGAGCGGGGCGAGTTTTACCTGGTCTATCAACCGCAACTCGATCTGGACAGCGGTCGCATCCATTCGCTGGAGGCGCTGATTCGCTGGCAACATCCGGAGCAAGGTCCGATCTCACCGGCCGATTTTATTCCGGCAGCGGAGGAGAACGGACTCATCGTGCCCATCGGCGACTGGGTGTTGCGCACCGCCTGCGCCGACATTGCCCGTTGGCAGGCCGCCGGTCATTCGCTGCGTGTAGCGGTGAATCTTTCCGCCGTGCAATTCAGGAATCCTGATCTGGTCAGCGCTATCAAATCCATCCTGGCCGAGTCTGAAGTTGCACCGGAATGGCTTGAGCTGGAAGTGACCGAGGGCGCCTTGATGGACGACTCCGCTGCCACGCTTGCCATCCTCGACGACTTGCGCGCTGCCGGCATGCAGTTGTCGCTGGATGACTTCGGTACCGGCTATTCCTCGCTGAGCCATCTGCAGCGCCTGCCGTTGAACAATCTCAAGGTTGGCCGCAGCTTCGTGTGCGGCCTGCCGGCGGACAAGGGCAGTCTCGCCATCGTCCGCGCCATCGTCTCCCTGGCCAGGAACCTGGGCTTCACGGTCACCGCCGAGGGTATCGAGACACTCGAACAGGCGCGCATCCTCCAGCGCCTGGGCTGCGAAACCCTGCAGGGTGCCTACATCAGCGAACCGGTTCCGGCCGCGGACATCCCCGCCTTGCTGGCGCGGCATTGGCGCGTGGACGGGGGCCAGGGAAGCAAACATGATTAAGAACGAACGACTGCGCGCCGGCGGCCCGCTCCCGAGCCCGCAAGACGCGGCGTTGGCGATGATGGAGATCGGCCCGCACGAGGGTCGGCCCGGATGAGGCAGGCAAGGCGGTTCAAAGCGCTCCCGCCCTGACCGGCAATTCGCTGCATCAGTTTATGGAACCCCGGAGGAACTCATGAAACCAGCCTTTCCCCGCACGCGCAGGCTGCGCGCAATTGTTTTCGGCCTTCTTGCAGCGTCTGTCCCACCGGCATCCTTGGCCGCGAGTGATGATCCGTTCTTCGATCTCGATCTCAAGGACGTGCTCAACCTGGAGATCACCTCGGTTTCCAGGAAACCGCAGACAGTCTCCAAGGCTGCCGCCGCGATCTTCGTCATCACCGGCGACGACATCCGGCGTTCGGGCGTCACCACCATTCCGGACGCCCTGCGCATGGCGCCCGGCATCCAGGTCGGGCAGATCAGTTCCAGCGTCTGGGCGGTCAGTGCGCGGGGCCCCAACGGACGCATTACCAACAAGCTTCTGGTCTTGATGGATGGTCGCAGCGTCTACACACCGTCCTTCTCCGGCGTGTATTGGGATGTGCAGGACACGATGCTGGCCGATATCGAGCGCATCGAGATCATTCGCGGCCCGGGTGCTTCCCTTTGGGGGGCGAATGCGGTCAATGGCGTGATCAACATCATCACCAAGTCGGCGGCGGCAACCCAGGGTGGCTTGGTACAGATGCGTGCCGGCGACGAAGAGCAGGGGACGGTTGCGGCGCGTTATGGCGGCTCGCTGGGCGAGGTCGGCCATTGGCGCGCTTATGCCAAAGGTTTCAAACGCGATGAATCGGTGATTGAAGCCCTGGATAGTCCCGGAGATGACCAGTGGCGGCAGAACCGCCTGGGTTTTCGCACCGACTTTGCCCTGAGCGATCGCGACACGGTGACGGTGCAGGGTGACTACTACAAGGGACGCTCCGGTGAAACGACCGTCCTCAATTTTCTGACGCCGCCTTACAACGCCCTGGCGGGAACCACGCAAAGGGTATCGGGCTGGAATCTGCTCGGCCGCTGGCAGCGTGAAATTTCAGCCACGGACTCATTCACGGTCCAGGGCTATGTCGATCATACGTATCGGGACTGGCCGGCTCACACCAGGGAAGACCGCGATACCTACGACATTGACTTCCAGTATCGGACCCGACGCTTCGAAGGGCACGACCTGGTCATGGGGCTTGGCTACCGCCAAAGCCGCGATAGATTCGCGGCGTTCAACAACAGGGATTCCCGGCAATACGCTGCAGTTCGTGACGCTTTCGCCTGCATCGGCTGACCGCAAGCTGTCCAGTGTGTTCATCCAGGACGACATCACCCTGATCCCGGGAAAGGTGATCCTGACGCTGGGGACCAAGCTGGAGCACAACGACTACACAGGCACCGAGCACCAGCCGAATGCCCGACTGCTGTGGACGCCTGGTGACGGTTCCGCGATCTGGGGCGCGGTGGCCCGGGCCGTGCGTACCCCCAGCCGCCTGGATGATAACGGTTTGGTCAATCAGGCCGTATTGGCGCCCGGTTCATCGCGCAATCCCCTGCCGCTTCCCGCGCTCCTCGGGGGCGGCGGCACCGGCGGCTCCGAGACGCTGATAGCTTACGAAGCAGGCTGGAAAAAACAGCTGACTCCGGCCCTGAGCATGGATCTGGCGGCGTACTACAACGACTATGACGAATTGCGGACGGGGCTGGCTGTTCCGACGGTCTGCCAGCCATCGGGTGCGCCGCTTCCGCTATGCTTGTTTCTGCCGGGGCAAACCCACGTTTTGCAGTCGGTTCAGGCGGGCAACCAGGCCACGGGTCGCAGCCACGGGATCGAGCTGGCGACGGACTGGCGTGCCCTGCCGAATCTCAGATTCCAGCTGGCTTTGTCTGCCTTCTCCATGACGATCAAGGAGCAGGGCAATGCCTTCAGTACCGACCGCGAAGGCAGTTTTGCGGAGAAACAGGCTTCCCTGCGGACGTCCTGGAATCCGCGCGCGGATACCGATGTCGATGTATGGCTGCGCCATGTCGGCAAGTTACCGGATGTTGGCTTGTTCATCACACCGATCCCGTCCTATACCGAACTTGACCTGCGGCTCGCCTGGCGGCCGGTGAAGGATATCGAACTGAGCCTGGTCGGACGCAATCTCCTCGACAAGCGGCATGCGGAGTTTGCCTCGGAGGCACTCGATGTCCCACAGATGCTGATCGAGCGTTCCATATACGGCCAGATCAGCTGGAAGTTCTGAGCGGATAACGGCTAATGCTTCACGCATCTGCGGCTTTCATCCTGCGCTTGCGGCGGCCGCTCGCCGTGGCGCTGCTGGTTTGCCTGTCCGTGCTTTCGCCACAGGTTCGTGGCGAAACGCTGGGACAGCGCGAGAACCGGATCAAGGCGGCCTTGGTGTTCAAGCTGGTCAAGTTCGTCGACTGGCCGGCAGCGGCCCTGGCGAACAAGGATCCGCTGCAGATCTGCGCGCTGGGAGATTCCGGGGTAGGTGAGGCGCTGGCTGCGGTGGATGGCAAACCGGCCCGGGATCGACTGGCGCAGTTTCGCAGGATTGGCGGCCTTTCAGCGGCCGAGGTCAAGGGCTGCCATGTCCTCTTCATTCCTGGCGGCGCCAACGAGATTGCCGGCGGGATGCCGGCCACAATGCGTGGCCTCCATATCCTGACCATAAGCGATGCACCGGATTTTGCGCGGCGAGGCGGGATGGTCAGGATTGTCCGCGGTGAGAACAAGTTTACCTTCGAGATCAATCTGCGCAATGCCCGCGAGAGCGGTCTCGCCCCCGGCACACCCCTGCTGGAACTGGCAACAATCATCGAGTAGAGGCGCATGCAGCGAGAATCCGCCCCCCAGGTACCGGCGTTTCGATTCAGTACAAGCTGCGTCGGCTCGTCTGGCGCACCGTCGCGATCGCCCTGACCGCGGTTGCCATCGCCATGCTGGTGTTCCAGGCGTGGACGTTCGCCGACAAGATGGTCGAGCGTCTTACGGTGGTAGCCCAAGTGGTGGCAACCAACGTCACGGCGGCGCTTGAATTTGAAGAACCCCGTCAGGCAACCAAGCTCCTCGCGTCCCTCAAGGCCGAACAGGATATTTCCCTGGTTACGGTTTTTTCCCGCGACGGCGAGTTCTTCGCGAATTACGGGCTGGCGGACACAGCCCAGCCCGCGGTAACCGATGGCAGTCCCTGGCTGCGCCGAAATATCGGGCAGGGTGTGACGGATTTTCGTTTCCGGCTGGATGCAATCGAGTATGTGGCGCCCGTGGTTCTGCAAGACGAAACCATCGGCTACGTCTACATCCTTGCCAGTCCCAAGCGTTTCTATACGCAGTTCGCAGGCAGCGTGCTCCTGATTATCGGCATCAGCCTGTTGTCGGGCTGGTTGGCCCTGTCCCAGGCTGCGCGTCTGCAGAGGCACATCATCGAGCCCATTTTCAAGCTGGCAGGTTCCATGCGCCAGGTCACCGCGGAGCAGAACTTCGGTGTTCGGGTAGAGAGTGGCGAACAGGACGAGGTCGGCCAACTCAGCAAGAGCTTCAATGAGATGCTGGAGCAACTCGATGAACGGGATCGGCGCCTGGCCGAGCGGCGCCAGGAGTTGGCCGACATCAATAGCGCGCTGGAAGTGGCCGTGGCCGAAGCGAACGAGGCGAAGGCTCGCGCGGAGGAAGCGACGCGGGCGAAATCGATGTTCCTGGCGAACATGAGTCACGAGATACGCACACCGATGAACGGTGTGCTCGGCATGACGGAACTGCTGCTCGACTCCCGTCTGAACGACGAACAGCGACGCCTGGCAGAGACCGCCCTGCGTTCCGGACAGGGCCTGATGGGGATCATCAACGACATTCTCGACTTCTCGAAAATCGAGGCGGGCAAGCTGGAACTCGACCAGACCGACTTCCATCTGCGCGACATGATCGAAGACGTGACTTGTCTTTTTGCCGAGCGCGCGCAGGGCAAGGGCCTGGAAATCCATTGCCAGTTGGCGCCGGACCTTCCCCTATGGGTCCGTGCGGATTCCGGGCGCTTGCGACAGATCCTCTCCAACCTGCTCAGCAACGCGATCAAGTTTACCGAGCACGGGGAGGTCAGCGTTCACGCAGGTGTCGTCGAGCGGAGCGCAAATGAGATACTGCTGCGCGTCGAAGTGAAGGACACGGGCTGCGGCATTCCGGACGATGGGCAGGAATCGGTTTTCGAGGAGTTCGACCAGGGTAGTGCGGGAACGGCCCGCCGCCATGGCGGTACCGGACTGGGCCTGTCCATCATTCGGCGTCTGAGCCAATTGATGGGTGGCGCCGCGGGTCTGAGCAGCCGGGTTGGAGTGGGCAGCACCTTCTGGGCCACCGCAAGAATCGAGGTCGCCCCGCTGCAATCGACCGGCGAGTTTGACCAGGACGGCGACGGTCTGCGCGGACTCAGGGTACTGATCGTCAACGACAACGCGACCAATCGCCTGGTCCTGCTCACTCACGTGCTCGGTTGGAGCATGTCCGCCGAAATGGCGGCGGATGGCGTCGAAGCGCTGGAAAAAATGCGCCTGGCAGCGAACTGCGGCCAAGCCTACGAAATTATTTTGCTCGATATGTCGATGCCCGGAATGGATGGGGTCGAAATGACTCGCCGGGTACGCGCCGATCCGCAACTGGCGGATGTGCGCATCGTCATGCTCTCATCCATGAATCGGGTGGTTGCAGTTCAAACCGCGCGTGATGCGGGCGTTGACCGCTACGTTGTCAAGCCGGTGCGCAAGGCGCAGTTGTTCAGTGGCATGCGTGTTTCGCTCGGCTTGGCGCCCGGGGAGCCCGGCGCTGACGCTGCAGCTTGCGAGATTTCTTCCGCGCTTGAAGGACTGCATGTTCTGCTGGTGGAAGATAACCCGGTGAATCAGGAGGTGGCAGGCGCCACCCTGCGCCGCCTCGGTTGCCGGGTGTCGGTTAGCGCAGGGGGTGATGAAGCCGTTACGGCGGCGACCTCCGGTTCCTACGACATCATCCTGATGGACTGCCAGATGCCCGACATCGACGGCCACGAGGCAACACGCCGAATTCGTGCCTGGGAAGCAAGGCAGGCATCGAGGGGGCTCGCACCACGGCGTATTCCCATCATCGCCCTTACCGCGAATGCGATGCGTGGCAGCCGGGAGGCCTGCCTGGCCGCCGGTATGGATGATTTCATTTCCAAGCCATTCGGCCGGCCCGCACTCCAGGTGGCACTTGAACACTGGTCGAGCGCGGCCCGGTCGCTCCAGCCGGCCAGATCAGATGCCTTGCAGGCGCTTGAGCGCAGGCTGCAAGGGGAAGCGGATCAAGCAGGGTCCGCTACCGGGGCTGCCCCGGCGCCGGCTGGCAGCATCAACCTGGAGTTGCTCGATCAATGGCGCGACCTGGATCCCTGCGGCAGCGGGAAGTTGGCCCGCGAAATCTTGCAGATCTACCTGGATAGCACGGGCGCACTGCTGAGTCAGGTCGAGCAGGCCATCGCCGGCGGCGATGCCGAGGCCTTGCGTCGTGCCGCCCATTCGCTCAAATCGAGCTCCGCCAACGTGGGCGCCGATACGCTTTCCGGCCTGTTCAAGACACTGGAGAGCTTGGGCAAGGAGTCCAAAATCGACCAGGCAGGCGCGCTGTTCGATACCACGCGGCGCGAATATGAGAAGGTGGGGAATGAGATTCGTGCCTTGCTGGCGCGACTTGGCAGCGAGGACGCGGGCTGAGAAGCCAAACATGAAAAAATCGCCCAAAGCGCATCAGCGGACGGACGCGAAACTCAATCACATGAGGCAAAGCGTCGCACCTTGGTGCAACCATACCTTGTCAGAAAACCCCGTCCTTCGACCCCGGCATTACCCTGCCGTGTCGCTCGATTTCGCCGGCGCCTGCGGCCGGCTGCGGGCGCGCAGCGTCGCGCGGGAAGCCGGAAAATTCCCGGGGGCACGCACCTCGCCGGCACCGGCGTGACGGCGATTTTTCGTGCGTTGCGCTGCTGGCCGGCCTTGGGCTGGCATCAGGTGCCGCAGAAGGTGCGGTAGCCATCGGTGTAGCCCGCGGGCGCGGCTTCGGCGTAGCGGGTGAGCGCGGGGTCTTCGTCGAAAGGGCGCTGTATGGCTTTCAGCAAGTCTTCGAACGGACCCAGGTCGCCCTCGGTGGAGGCTGCGTCCAGGGCCTCCTCGACGCGATGGTTGCGCGCGATGAGCCAGGGGTTGACCCGTCGCATCGCCTGCGCGCGCCGCGGTGCAGGCGGGGTCGCAGCATCGCCTGGCGGCGTGCCGTCCTCGGCGGCGCAGCGCTGCTGCCAGCGGGCGAGCCATGCCTCCAGTGCCGGCGCGTCGGAAAACAGTTCGCGCAGCGGCTCGGGCCGGCCTGTCGCGGCATCGGCCAGCCTGCGCCAGGCCAGCGTGTAATCGGCCCCGCCCGCTTGCAGCAGCGCGAGCCAGTCGTCGGCCAGCGCGGTGTCCAGGCTGTCGCCGTCCTCCGCCTGCGCCCGCAGCCCCAGTTTGGCGCGAACGCCCTCAAGCCAGTGGCGGCGATAGCTGGTGCCGAAGCCGGCAAGGATCTCGGTCGCCTTTTCCACCGCCTCGTCCTCGTCGTCGGCCAACAAGGGCAGGATGGCCTCGGCAAAGCGCGCCAGGTTCCACTGCGCGATCGCGGGCTGCTTGCCGTAGGCATAGCGCCCGTGCTGGTCGATCGAGCTGAACACCGTGTCCGGGTGGTAGGTCTCCATGAAGGCGCAGGGGCCGAAGTCGATGGTCTCGCCGGCGATGCTCATGTTGTCGGTGTTCATCACGCCATGGATGAAGCCGACGTTCATCCATTGCGCGAGCAGCGCCGCCTGTCGTTCGGCGACGGCGCGCAGCCATTGCGCGTAGCGGTCCGCCGCGCCGCCCAGTTGCGGATCGTGGCGCGCGATGCCGTAGTCGGCAAGTTGCCTGACGCGCTCGCGCTCGTCGCGCGCGGCGAAATACTCGAAGGTGCCGACGCGGATGTGGCTGGCGGCGACGCGCGTCAGTTGCGCGCCGGGCAGGGTCTCTTCGCGATACACGGCTTCGCCGGTGGCGATCACCGCCAGCGCGCGCGTGGTCGGGATGCCCAGCGCGTGCATGGCCTCGCCGACCAGCACCTCGCGCAGCATCGGGCCGACGGCGGCCTTGCCGTCGCCGTTGAGCGAAAACGGCGTGCGTCCCGAGCCCTTGAAGGCGAGGTCGCGGCGGCTGCCATGCCGGTCGATGACTTCGCCGATCAGCAGCGCACGGCCGTCGCGGAGCTGCGGCCGCAGCGGCGCTGGCGCCTGGTCGATGCCGAGACAGGCAAGGAACGCGCCCACGATGAGCGGGGCATGCGCATTCTGGAGGCGGCCGTGAGCTACTACCAGGCGGCCGCGGAGGCCTATCGCTCAGGCTCTCTGGCGATGCCGGGGAAACCCTAGGCGCGCTTGCCTGAGCGCGGCGGCGACGCCGCGCGATTCATATCCCGCCAGGAGCCGCAACGCCGCAGCGCGCCCACTCCGCAGCCGCTTGCGGCTGCGGGCGTGCGCTTGCCCGGGAACGAACGCAACGGCTTTACCGTTGCGGTGGTGACCCGGCCCTTCGGGTTGAGGCCGGACGCGGCGTCTGCGGCGTTGTCGGACTTGGCAAGGGATTACCCTTGCCGGCGCCCGCCGCCTTGCATCCATCCGCGTCGGGCCTCAACGCCATCCGCCGGATGATTGTGAACAGACCCTAGCGATTGCCGGCGAGCTTCGCCTGCAGATAGGCGACGACATCGTCCAGCGTGACCAGCTTTGCGTAGTCCGCCTCGGGAATGTCGACCCGCAGCTTCTCGTGCAGGCCGAGCAGGAAGTTGAGCCAGTCCATCGAGTCCAGATCGACCTGGTTGCGCAGCGGACGGTCGCCGCGCAGGCTGTCGGCTTCGACCTCGGGGGCGATGGATTGCAGGGTGGCGAGCGCCACGGCGCGAATGTCGGAGGGAGTCATAGCGCCTCCGCCGGGCCGTCCCAGGGAGGGGCAGCCAACAACATGGAGCGACCCAACGGGTCGCGAACCGCAGTCATCCCCTTTCCAGGAAAGGGGGATGGGGGGAAAGTCGTCATTTGTCCAGTTCCTCCGGATGTTGCAGCAGTTCGGCGAGTTCGCGCAGGAACAGCGCGCCGCGGTGGCCGTCGGAAACGCGGTGGTCTGCCGCCAGGGTGGCCGTGACGACGGGCAGCACCTTGAGCCCGCCATTTTCGGCCCAGGGGCGCTCGGCGACGCGGCCGAAGCCGACCAGCGCCACCTGCGGCGGATAGATCACGCCATGCACGAGTTGCGCGCCTTGATCGCCGAGGTTGGTCACGGTGATCGTCGCCTCGCCGAGTTCGGAACTCTTCAGCGAGCCGGCGCGCGTGCGCTTGACGAGGTCGGCGAGCTCTTGCATCAGCCGCGCCAGGTTTTTGCCGTCGGCATCGAGCAGTGCCGGCGCGATCAGGCCGCCCTGGCGCAATGAAATCGCCACGCCGGGGTTGATACGCGGCGCCGCGGCGAAGACGCCGTCACGACAATAGCCGTTGAGTTCGGGGTAGCGTTTGAGCGCGAGCGCCACGGCCTTGAGCAGCAGCGCCGCCGGCAGCAGGCGCGCAGGCATCGGCCGCGTCGCGTTCTGCGCCTGCAGCCAGGCAAGCGCCCTGGCCAGCGGTATGTCCTCGGCGACGTAGTAGTGGGGGATCTCGCGCTTCGAGCGCGCCATCGCGGCGGCGATGGCTTTGCGCATCTCGGCCGCCTTGTCGCCGGCCGTGCCCGCCATTGGCGGTGTGACGGCAGGGGTCGGCTTCGCCGCAGCGACCCTCTCGACGTCCTCCAGCGTCACCGCGCCGCGCGGGCCGGTGCCCTCGATCGTGTCGAGGTCGATGTCTTTTTCCTCGGCATGCTTGCGCGCCGCGGGCGAGACCATGCGCCGCCGCTGGATGGCCGGCGCTGCGGCCGCCGCGACCGCCGGCCCGCGCAATGGGGCAGCGGCGACGCCCGGCTGTGCGCCGGGTTCGAGCAGGGTCGCCATCACCGTACCCACCGGCATGACCTGGCCGATTTCGGCAATCAGCGTGTCGACCGTTCCGTCCTGCCAGCATTCGACCTCGACCGCCGCCTTCGCGGTGTCGATGACGGCGATCACCTGGCCCTTTTTCACCGTGTCGCCGACGCCGACTTTCCACTCGAGCAGCTTGCCTTCGTCCATGTCGGCGCCGAGCGAGGGCAGCTTGAATTCGATCATGCGAAAAGTCCTTTCACTGCGGCGACGATTTTCTCCACTTGCGGCAGCGCCGCTTCCTCGAGGTGTTTGGCATAGGGAATCGGCACCTCTTCGCTGCAGACACGGGCGACTGGCGCATCGAGCTCGAAGAAGGCCTGTTCCATGATGCGCGCCACCACCTCGGCGGCCATCCCGCCGCTTTTCCAGTTCTCGTCGACGATGACGGCGCGGTGGCACTTGGCGACCGAGGCCACGATGGCGGCGGTGTCGAGCGGCCGCAGCACGCGCAGATCGAGCACCTCGGCCTCGATGCCGGCGGCGGCCAGCGTTTCGGCGGCGGCCAGGGCCTTGGGCAGCGAGCCGCCGTAGGTGATGATGGCGACATCCCTGCCGGCGCGGCGGATTTTCGCCGACGCGATATCGACGTCCCCTGCGTTCCAATCGTCGCCGAGTTCGCCCTCGACGTTGAACAGCCCGGCATGCTCGAAGATCACCACCGGATCGGGGTCGGCCAGCGCGGGCGCCAGCATGCCGCGCGCATCTTCGATGGTCGCCGGTGTCAGCACCTTGATGCCGGGAATGTGCGCGTACCAGCCCTCCAGGCTGTGCGAATGCTGGGCCGCCAGCTGGCGGCCGGCGCCGGTGGTCATGCGGATCACCAGCGGCACCGAGAACTGCCCGCCCGACATGTGGCGGTAGAGCGCTGCGCTGTTCACGATCTGGTCGAGCGCCAGCAGGCTGAAGTTCACCGTCATCACCTCGACGATGGGTCGCATGCCGCCCAGCGCCGCGCCGATGCCGGCGCCGACGAAGCCCAGTTCCGACAGTGGCGTGTCGCGGATGCGCTCCGGCCCGAACTCGTCGAGAAAGCCCTTGGAGAAGGCATAGGTGCCGCCATAGCAGCCGACGTCCTCGCCCATCAGGAAGACGCGCGGGTCATTGGCGAGAGCCTCGTGCATGGCCTCGCGCATGGCTTCGCGGTAACTGAGCTTGCGGCTCATATTGCCCACCCCTCCCGGCCGCCCACGGCTGGCTTTGCACAGCCAACCGGCTTCGGCAGCGCGGAGCAGTGCTCCGCGAAACCCTGCCTGCGCCCCCACGCGGGGAGGTGACGGGTGTTCGCCGCTACGCGGCTCCGATCCTTGGTTTGTGCCGCCCTTGGGGCGGCCCGGCGGGCGGCACTCATGGCGCGTCCTCCGCCGGCGTATGCACATCCTTCAGCAGGTCATCGACCGGCTCCCAGGTTCCCGCCTCGGCGAAAGCCACCGCCGCCGTCACTTCCGCGTTCGCCGCGGCATCGAGGGCGAGGAATTCCTCCTCGGTCAGTTTCCGCTCAGTCTTGAGTCGCGCGCTGAAGGTGTGGATCGGACCGCGCGTCTTCCATTCCTCGATCTCGGCCTTCTGCCGGTAGAGCTCGGCGTCGAACATCGAATGGGCGCGGAAGCGGTAGGTCTGGTATTCGACGAAGACCGGGCCGTCGCCTGCGCGCACGCGCTCGACGGCCTCTTTCGTGACCTCATGCACCGCGACAACGTCCATGCCATCGACCTTCAGTGCCGGCATGTTGTAGGACGCCGCCTTGACGCACAGATCGGTCTGCGACTCGGCGCGCTCGATGGCCGTGCCCATACCGAACAGGTTGTTCTCGCAGCAGAACAGCACCGGCAGCTTCCACAGCGCCGCGAGGTTCAGCGACTCGTGGAAGGCGCCCTCGGCCACCGCGCCGTCGCCGAAGAAGCAGGCGGTGATCCGCTTCTCGTTCAGCATCTTGTCAGCAAGGCCCAGCCCGACGGCCAGCGGCAGCCCGCCGCCGACGATGGCGTTGCCGCCGAACAGCCGCGTCTGCCGCGTCGAACAGGTGCATCGAACCGCCGCGGCCGTGGGCGCAGCCTTCACGCTTGCCGTACATCTCGGCCATGATCGCACCCATGTCCATGCCGCGCAGCAGCGCATGACCGTGCTCGCGGTAGGTGGCAACCACGTTGTCATCAGGCGACAGCGCGTGCAGCGCGCCGACGGCCGTCGCCTCCTCGCCGATGTAGAGATGCAGGAAGCCGCGGATCTTGCCGGCGCCGTAGAGTTCGGCCGACTTCTCTTCCATGCGGCGGATGCGCACCATGTCGGCGAGCAGCTTCAGCGCGAACTGCTTGTCCCAGGGTACGGAGCCCGCGGGCGGCGGCGGGGCGCGATGGTCGATACTCACTGAAGTACCCTCCCCCCAGCCCTCTCCCCAAGGTAGGGGGTGAATGCGGTTCGCCGCTGCGTGGCTCCGGTTCGTGGCTGGCGCCCCTTCGGGCGGCCGTGCAGGACGCTCATGTGCTTCCCTCCAGCGTGCTGGTATCACCCTCGGGCAGGCCGAGTTCGCGCGCCTTCAGGAGCCGGCGCATGATCTTGCCGCTGCGCGTGCGCGGCAGCGAGGGCAGCACCGCGATCTCCTTTGGCGCGACGGCGGCGCCGAGTTTTTTGCGCGCATGGCCGAGCAGTTCGCGGCGCAGCGCCTCGCTGTCCTCAAAGCCCTTCTTGAGGGAAACGAAGGCCTTGACCATTTCGCCGACCACCGGATCGGGCTTGCCGATCACGCCGGCTTCGGCGACGGCAGGGTGTTCCATCAGCGCGCTCTCGACCTCGAAGGGGCCGATCAGGTGGCCGGCCGACTTGATCACGTCGTCGGCACGACCGACAAACCAGAAGTAGCCGTCGGCATCGCGCTTGGCCAGGTCGCCCGTCAGGTACCAGCTTGCCCCGGCGAAGCACTTGCGGTAGCGCTCCTCGTTGTTGAGGTAGCCGCGGAACATCGACGGCCAGCCCGCCTTGAGGGCCAGTTCGCCCTCGACGTCGGGTTCGTCGATCACCGTCGCCGTGCCGTCCTCGCGGCGCCTGCACGATGGCCGCGTCGATGCCGGGGAGCGGCCGGCCCATTGAGCCGGGCTTGATGTCGAAGGCGGGCGTGTTGGCGATCATGATGCCGCCGGTCTCGGTCTGCCACCAGTTGTCGTGGATGGGCAGGCCGAGCGCCTCCTGGCCCCAGCGCACCGCCTCGGGATTGAGCGGCTCGCCGACGCTGGCAATGAAGCGCAGCCGCGGAAAGTTGTACTTGCGTGCAATCTCGGTGCCGGCCTTCATCAGCATGCGGACCGCGGTCGGCGCCGTGTACCAGACCGAGACCCGCTCATCCTGCAGGATGCCGTACCAGCGTTCGGCATCGAACTCCTCGCGGTCCACGATCGACGTTACGCCATGCAGCAGCGGCGCGATGATGCCGTAGGAGGTGCCGGTCACCCAGCCCGGATCGGCGGTGCACCAGAAGATGTCGTCGGCATGCAGATCGAGTGCGTAGCGGCCGGTGGCCCAGTGCGTCGCCACGGCGCCATGCACATGCACCGCGCCCTTCGGCGTCCCCGTCGTGCCGCTGGTGAAGTGCAGCAGCGACATATCCTCGGCGCCGGTCGGCGTGACCGCACAGGCATCGTCGGCCGCCGCCATCAGCGTCGCCAGGTCGAGGGTGCCGGCGACGTTCGTCGTGCCGCCTTCCTCGGCGACCAGCAGCACATGTTCGAGCGTGGGCATCTTCTCGCGCCACTTCTCGACCTTGCGCTGGTAGAGCATGTCGGTGGTGACCAGCACCTTGCCCGCGCCGAGGTTCACGCGCGTCGCGATCGGCTCGGGGCCGAAGGCCGAGAACAGCGGCGAAACCACGCTGCCATTCTTCAGGCTGCCGAGCACCGCGAGGTAGAGCTCGGGTATCCGTCCCGCCAGCACGAAGACCCGCTCGCCCTTGCCGACGCCGAGCGCCGCGCAGTACGTTGCAGAAGCGATTGGACAAGCGCGAGAGCTCCGCGTAGCTGATATCCCGCGCCGCCGCCCCGCGCGCCAGGAAACGGTAAGCGCTTGCTTGCGCCAGCGGGCCGACTGCATGCCGATCCACGGCAAGTTCGGCTAAGTTCGTCGCGGTGCGAGCGCCTTGTGTCAAGCTGCGGCCGAGGGCATTCCAGTCGAAAGCCCGCCGCTCGCCCTCATAGTCGACAAAATTGGGCCTCTCGCGCAAACCGACAATGTTCTTGCGAATGATCGCTGCGCTGTCCATATTCCCTTGTTCCCCTTAAGGCCAATATAGCCCCAAGCAGGCGTATATGAAAGGGGGCCGGCTCTCGCTGGCGCCAGGTGCTGCGCGACGATCACCGCCTGCGGCCGGGCTCAACGTGGATCGCGGTGCGCGCGGGGTCGCAGCACATAGGCGACGAGGTTGATGGCGCCGCCGCCGGGGCCGAGGACGATCTGTGTTTCGCGCGTCAGCGCCGCAGGGTAGATCAGCGGGATCAGGTAGTGGGCGACAAAACTTCCCGCATAGGCTTCACCACCGCCCAACTGCCGCAGGCGGTTTTCAGACCCTGCCGCCGCGTTCGATCAGCGCGCCCCAGGCCGCAGCGGGCAGGTGCAGCCAGACCAGGCGCGGGTGGCGCCTGACAAGGAAGCCGCCGAAGACGACGAACAGGATGAAGCCGAGGTGAAGCGGGAGGACGGCATCGGCGAGCAAGCCAAAGATCATCGATCTTCCCTGTCGGGCTGCCGGGCGGGTGAGCGGCCCGCGAGGGTTGATTTACCGCGCTTTCGAACTACTCTGGAATCAGGTCGGCCTCGCGCTGGAAGCCGGGGTGCATGGTCGCGGTACCGGTGCGAAAACAAAAGGGGACCATCATGAACAGCAGGACAAGGCAAGGATCGCCCGCCGGGCTCGAGTGGCCGCTGATCTTCGGGCGCCCGGATGGTTTCTATTGGCAGGCTGCGGCCGGAGAGCGGGAGTATGGTCCGTTTGCCACGCTGATCGAGGCGGAAATGGACCTGGAATGCGCCGGCGTTGACGCTGCGGAGTCGTTGCGCGAAGCCGGGAACGAGATTGGGATCGCCGACTGGATCGACCCGGAAACCGGTGAGCCCGCCGAGGATTCGGTTCCCCATCTGGAGGATGGCGTCGTCTGAATCGCTCCCGCCGGTGGCGGCGGGAGTGTTGGTCAGTTTTCCTCGGGTACCATGCGGATCGCGCCGCAGGGGCACTCGGCGGCGCACATGCCGCAGCCTTTGCAGTAGTCGAAGTTGAACTTGAAGCGCTTGCCGGGGCCGAGCTTGATCACGGCATTGTCGGGGCAGACGCCGTAGCAGTTGTCGCACTCGAAGCAGTTGCCGCATGACATGCAGCGGCGCGCCTCGAACAGGGCATTGGTCTCGTCGAGCCCGCCCAGAACTTCCTCGAATGTTGACTGGCGGCGGATGATGTCGAGCACCGGGCGCACGGTCTTGGGCGCATCGGAGTAGTACCAGGCATTCATGCGCTCGACGGTGGCGATCTCGGGCTTGGGCGAAGGCGCATAGGCTTCGCCGCGCAGCCAGGCATCAATGGCGCGCGCTGCCTTCTTGCCGTGGCCGACGGCAACCGTGACGGTGCGCTCGTTGCCGGCCATGTCGCCGCCGGCGAAGACGCCGGGGTGGCCGGTCATCATGCCGGCATCGACCTGGATCATGCCGCCTTCGACGACCAGCCCCGGCACGTTTTCCAGCAGCGAGAGATCGGCATCCTGACCCAGCGCCAGTACCACCGAGTCGGCTTCGATGCGCTCGAATTCCCCGGTCGGCTGCGGGAAGCCCTTTTCGTCGAGGGCCATCTTCTCGACCATGATGTCGCCGCCTCCCTCGCCCATGCCGGCTTCCTTGATGGTCGACAGCCACTTGATCGAGATGCCTTCCTGTAATGCCTCTTCTACCTCGAAATCGTGGGCGGGCATCTTGTCGCGGGTGCGACGGTAGACGATGATCGCCTCCTCAGCGCCGAGACGCTTGGCGGTGCGGGCGACGTCGATGGCGGTGTTGCCGCCGCCGTAGACCACCACCTTGCGGCCCAGCATCGGCGCCATTTCATCGGACTGTGCGCCCTCCATGCCGCGCAGCACCGCGACAGCGTCAAGCACCCTGTTGGCATCGCCGGCCGGAATGTAGGCGCGCTTGGCGATGTGGGCGCCGACGCCGAGGAAGGCCGCGTCGAAGTCGTCTTTCATGACATCGAGCACGTTGGTGACCTTGGTCTGCAACATGATCTCGACGCCGAAATCGACCAGGCGCTGGATCTCGGCGTCAAGGACTTCGCGCGGCAGGCGGTACTTGGGAATGCCGAATCGCATCATGCCGCCGGCCAGCGGCCCGGCTTCGTAGATCACTGCCTTGTGGCCCATGCGCGTCAGGTGGTAGGCGGCGGAAAGGCCGGCCGGGCCGGAACCGACCACCAGCACGCGCTTGCCCGTCGCGGGCGCGGGTTGCGCGAACTTCCAGCCGTGCTTGCGGGCCTCGTCGCCGAGGAAGCGTTCCACGGAATTGATGCCGACCGCGGAATCGACGTGTTGCCGGTTGCAGGCGCCCTCGCAGGGGTGGTAGCAGACGCGGCCCATGATGGCCGGCAGCGGGTTGTTCTCCACCAGCGACTGCCAGGCCTTTTCATAATCGCCGCTCTCGGCGTGGAACAGCCAGGCCTGGATGTTCTCGCCGGCGGGGCAGGTGGCATTGCAGGGCGGCAGGCGGTCGACGTACTCCGGGCGCTCGGTGCGCCAGGAGCCGGTATGGTTGGCCAGCGAGGAGCCGGGGTTGAGCGTGATGGCAAACGGCTTGTCCATTTCAGTGGCCCTCCTTGCGCGCCTGCAACCCGTACTTGCGCATGTTCTTGTCCGCCTGCGCCTGGATGCGCGCGATGGTTGCGACGGCCGGATTCTTGCCGAAGAGGTGGGCGAAGCGCTTTTGCGGTCGCAGGTAGTCCTCGACCGGGAGTGGCCGCCGTATCGCCAGCGCCGACTTTATCTCGCCGTGCTCGGCCTCGAATACCGGGAAGATGCCGGTTTCCTTCGCCAGTCGCGCCATGCGGATGGTGTCGTGCGAGGCCGTGCCCCAGCCCAGCGGGCAGGGCACCAGGATGTGGATGTAGCGCGCGCCGCGCATCCCCATGGCCTTGGTGACCTTGTATTCGAGGTCGCGCAGGTCGGCCACCGTCGCGGTGGCGACGTAGGGGATCTCGTGCGCCATGGCGATGGCGGGAACGAACTTGCCCTGGCCGAAGGGATTGCCCGGCTCGGGGCCGAGCGGCATGGTGGTCGCCGTGCGCGCCGCCGAGGGCGTGGCGGAACTGCGCTGCACCCCCGTGTTCATGTAGCCGCCGTTGTCGTAGCAGATGTAGAGCACGTCGTCGTTGCGCTCGAACATGCCCGACAGGCAGCCGAAGCCGATGTCGGTGGTGCCGCCGTCGCCGCCTTGCGCGACGACGCGGACATCCCCGCCCTGGCCCTTCTGGCGCTTGACCTTGATCGCCGCGGCGATGCCGGTGGCGACCGCTGCGGTGTTGCCGAACAGCGAGTGGATCCACGGAATCTGCCACGAGGTTTCCGGATAGGGCGTGGAAAAGACTTCGAGGCAGCCGGTGGCGTTGGCCGCGATCAGTTGCCGGTTGGTGGCGATCATCGCCGCGTCGATCGCGTAGCGCGCGCCGAGCGCCTCGCCGCAGCCCTGGCAGGCGCGGTGGCCGGAGTTGAGCGAGTTGGTGCGCTGCATGTTGGCCTGCACGCTGCGCTCTTCGGGCGCCAGCAGGCGGTTGCCGACGGTGAAGGTGCCGGTCTGGTAGAACTTGACGGTTTGCAATGGCATGGCGGGAACCTCAGGCAATAAACCTGTTAGCCACAGAGAACACGGAGATCAGAGAGAAAAATGTGTGCCCTTGTGGTCCTGGTGATTGACGAGAAAGCAACGGCTGTGCGGGGGAAGGCTTCATCTCTGTGTCCTCTGTGCTCTCTGTGGCAAAAAAGGTTTTGACTTTAATAGTTGCGCGCGGCGACGGCGCCGATGTCGCGCAGCATGGCTTCGGCGGCGGGGCCGGAACGGCGCACGGCTTTCTCGCGTTCGAGCTGCTTGTTCACCACCTTCCAGTCGAGATCGAGGAAGGTCAGCGGCTCCAGTTCGTCGCGCCCGGCCTTTTCGAACAGGCCGGTCAGGGACTTCATGGTGATGGCGCGGCCGCCAAGACCGGCGATCACCGTGTAGCCGTGCAGGTTCAGGCCCGAGAGCGCCATGCGCACATTGGTCGAGACGATGCCGCCGATGCCGACCGCCAGGCTCTTTTCCAGCACCACCACGCGTTTCGCGTTTTGCAGCGCCTCGCGCACCGCGGCGAGCGGGAATGGGCGGAAGCTGGTGATGCCGAGCACCCCGATCTTGTGGCCGCCATTTTCTGGCTGGCGCATCTCGTCCACCGTGTCCTTGATGGTGCCGAGCACCGAGCCCATGGCGACGACAATGGTCTCGGCATCGTCGGCGCAATAGGTATGGGTCAGGCCGCCGCTGTCGCGACCGAAGGTCGCCTTGAACTCCTGAGCCAACTGCGGGATGCGTTCCAGCGCCTGCATCTGCTTGGCATGCGCGAGGTAGCGCACTTCCATGAAGGCTTCCGGGCCGACCATGGCACCGATCGACACCGGTTCCGCCGGGTCGAGCACCTGGCGCGGCTCGTAGGGCGGCAGGAAGGCGTCGACCTGTTCCTGCGTCGGCATGTCCACGCGCTCGTAGGCATGGGTCAGGATGAAGCCGTCCATGCAGACCATCACCGGCAGCGAGAGTTCTTCGGCCAGCTTGAAGGCCTGGATGTGCAGGTCGAGCGCCTCCTGGTTGGTCTCGGCGAAGAGCTGGATCCAGCCGCAGTCGCGCTGCGAGAGCGAATCGGAATGGTCGTTCCAGATGTTGATCGGCGCGCCGATGGCGCGGTTGGCCACGGTCATCACGATCGGCAAGCCGAGGCCCGAGGCGTTGTACACCGCCTCGACCATGAACAGCAGGCCCTGCGAGGCGGTCGCCGTATAGGTGCGGGCACCGGCGGCGGAGGAGCCGATGGCCACCGACATCGCGGCGAATTCGGATTCGACGTTGATGAATTCGCAGTCCTTCACGTCGCCGGACTTGACCATTTCGCCGAGGCCCTCGACGATGTGGGTCTGCGGCGAAATCGGGTAGGCGCAGATGACTTCGGGCCGGCACAGGGCGACGGCCTCGGCCACCGCGTGGGAACCTTCACACTGCTTAAGCATGGGCAGCCTCCTGGCGGCGCGCTGCTTCCATTTCGGCGCGGACGATGTCATAGGCTTCGGTGGCGCCGGCGATGTTGCCGGCGGCGACCTTGCCCGAGAACTTGTCGTTGATGGCCATCACCACCGATTCGAGCCTGATGACGCCCGACACGGCGGCGAAGCCGCCGAGCAGCGGCACGTTGGGCATCGGCCGGCCGACGTGCTTGCGGCTCAGGTCGGTGGCCGGCACGGTGCAGAGCCGGTCGTGCGGCCAGTCGCGCAGGAAATCGCCGAGGCCGAGCTGCTCGAACGTCTTGTTGGTATTGATCAGGATGTAGCCGCCCTTTTTCAGACCGGCGAAGACGTCGACCTGGTGCAGCAGGGTCGGGTCCTGAATGATCAGCGCGTCGGGCTCCATGATCGGCTCGCGCAGGCGGATCTCCTTGTCGGCGATGCGACAGAAGGCCACCACCGGCGCGCCGGTGCGCTCCGAACCGAAACTGGGGAAAGCCTGTGCGTGGCGCCCCTCGTCGAATGCGGCGACCGACAGCATTTCTGCCGCCGTCACCACGCCCTGACCGCCACGGCCATGAATGCGTACCTGGAACATGGGTTCTCCTCCGTTTGTCCGGCGAAAGCATAGCAGAGGTCGGGGCGCGGAAGGCTGGGCAAAGGAGGCTTTCGGCGCTGTCTGCCATGCCCGCGCCGCAAAGCGAAATCCCCTGGCCGACCAATGCCTTCAGTCCCCGGTCTGCAGCCCTGTGACAGGTAGAATCACGCCTTTGCCCGCATTCAGGTCCACCCATGAAGCATATTACCGACGACGTCCGCATCCGCGAGATCAAGGAACTTTCGCCCCCCGGCCACATCCTGCGCGAATTTCCCACCACCGACGCGGCGGCCGAAACCACATGGCAGGCGCGCCAGGCCGTGCACCGCGTACTGCACGGCGCCGACGACCGGCTGGTGGTGGTGGTTGGTCCCTGCTCGATCCACGACTACGACGCGGCGATGGAGTATGCGCGCAAGCTGAAGCTGGAGGCGACGCGTCATGCCGCCGACCTGCTGATCCTGATGCGGGTGTATTTCGAGAAACCGCGCACCACGGTGGGCTGGAAGGGCCTGATCAACGATCCGCGCATGGACGGCAGCTTCCGCATCAACGACGGCCTGCGCCTGGCGCGCAAACTGCTGTCGGAACTGGGGGAGCTCGGCCTGCCGGCGGCAACCGAGTTCCTCGACACCATCACGCCGCAATACACGGCCGACCTGATCAGCTGGGGCGCCATCGGCGCGCGTACCACCGAGTCGCAGGTGCATCGCGAACTGGCCTCGGGCCTGTCCTGCCCGGTCGGTTTCAAGAACGGCACCGACGGCAACCTGCGCATCGCGGTGGATGCGATCAAGGCGGCGGCCAGCCCGCACCATTTCCTGTCGGTGACCAAGGCCGGCCATTCGGCCATCGTCTCGACCAACGGCAACGAGGATTGCCACGTCATCCTGCGCGGCGGAAAGGCGCCCAACTACGATGCGGCGGCGGTGGATGCTGCCTGCACCGAACTGGGCAAGGCCGGGCTGGCCGCGCGCGTCATGATCGACTTTTCGCACGCCAACAGCAGCAAGCAGTTCAAGCGCCAGATCGACGTGGCGCGCGACGTCGCGGCCCAGCTCGCGGCCGGCGAAGAGCGCATCTTCGGCGTCATGATCGAGTCGCACCTCAAGGAAGGCCGCCAGGACCTGACCCCCGGCAAGCCGCTCGAATACGGCGTGTCCGTCACCGATGCCTGTCTGGGCTGGGAAGGGACGCGGGTCGCGCTGGACATTCTGGCCACAGCGGTGAAGGCGCGTCGCGTCGCGCTGGCCGAGCGCTAGGCGGGTGGTCCGCTGTTGCCGCCTGTTTTTACCCCGGGGGTGCCCGCCCTGCCTGGCGGAGTTATACTGAAAGCATCATGGGTGCGATCGACAAGATTTCCAATATCGAGGTTCTCGGCGACGCCGTGCCTTTCGTCGGCCGCATCCGCGAGATCATCGAGGTCATCCAGCTGTTCGAGGATTTCGACCCGGATGAACTGCAGGGCCTTGCCCGCTACATGCGCTGCTATCGCGCGCCGCTGGGCGCCGAGATCATCCGCGAGGGCGACACCGGCGACTTCATGCTGTTGCTGCTGAACGGCAACGTCGAGATCGTGAAGAAGGACGTGCGCGGCGGGGTGCAGATCATGGGCACCGCCGGCCCGGGCAAGACCTTGGGCGAAATGTCGCTGATCGATGGCGAGCCGCGCTTCGCCAGCTGCGTTGCGCTCGCTACGGTTGAATTCGCGGTGCTCGATCGCGAAAGCCTGTCGCGGCTCATCACCGAACAGCCGCGCATCGGCGTCAAGCTGATGATGGAACTGCTGATGCTGCTCAATCAGCGCTTGCGCAGCGTCAGCTCGCAACTCCTCGACTGCATGGAAGCCCGGCGTTCGCGCATTCGCTAGGCAACGGGCCGCAGCACGAAAACCTCGGGATCGTCGCCATGCTGCAGCAGCAGGGTGCGCACGCGCGCCTGCCAGCATTCGCGGAATTCCGCAGTCTCCTGCGGCGTAGCGCTGCCGGCAAGGCACTTCTGCATCAGTTCCGGCGTTTGCGGCGCGAAGGGCACCGACTGCAGATTCGCCGCGACGTTGACCGCCTGCCCGCTATCGATCCGCGTGTAGCGGATCTCCTCGGCGACCTCCGCTGAAAAATACAGCAGCCGGCGCCGGTCGAAGCGTCCGCCCAGGCCCTTGAAGCCCGTGTCATGGGTGGCGCCGGTGAGCAGGCTGACGACATTGGCGATGACGCCGGTCACGCCGGACAAATGATCCTGGCGGAAGTCGACGCGTATCCCGCCGCGCTCGGGCAATGAGTCGGGGTAGAGGTGCGCCAGCGCCTTCAGGGTCATCCAGTAGGCGGCGGCCACGGTCGGGCAGGAGTGGCCGGCCAGCTTGACCGCATCGAGGTAGCCGTATTCGATCAGGCCGCCCTCCGCGGCACCGAGAAATTCCGCCAACGGGTCGCGGACGACGATGCGGCGCACCTCGTCGAAGAAGGCGGGAAAGCCCATGCCGCGTCTTATTGCTTCTTGACGAAGTCGATCACGATATTGCCCGGCTCGCGCTGCTTGTAGGCGATTTCGACTGCCGCGCCGTAGCGTTGCGCCAGTTGGTCGAGCAGCGGCAGGGGATCGTGGTCATTGACGAAACGCATGGTCTCGCCGGCGCGCAGCGCATCGAGGGCGCCGAAAATCGCGGCGTGGCGAAAGCGCTTGGCAACGCCGCGCGCGTCGAAGGGATAGATGGAGTCGGGGGAGATGTGAATGTGCATGGCGCTTTACCGGTGGGTTGGGACGGGCCGACTATGCATCTTCCCGGGCGCCATGAAATTGATGCAAATCATTTGTAAATCAAAAACTTAAAACCATACTGAAAAAGTTGGTTTTTGGACTTTGACGGTGGTGCCGATGTGCTGGCCGCCGTACCTCCACGGTCGGCACTGCATTGCCGACCGGCTACGCGGGCGCAGAGCAGTGCTCTGCGAAACCCCCGCTACGCCCAGCGCCGTCCGCAAGGGATACCGTCTCCGGCTTTGCCGTAGACATAACTTTTAATGAAGTACTGATCAAGCAAGTTTTCGTCATTCCGGCGAAAGCCGGAATCCAGAAGGATCATGGCACTGGACACCGGCCTTCGCCGGTGTGACGGCTTATTCAGCCCTTCCTTAAGCGTTCTTGCCTTTTTGCCACAGCACATCGCTGCCGCCGGCGGCCTTGTTCAGCCAGCGGCCGAGGACGAAGAGGAGATCGGAGAGTCGATTCAGGTATTGCCGTCCCGCGTCCGACACCGGTTCTTCGGTAGCCAGGGTCACCGTCACGCGCTCGGCGCGACGGCAGACGGTGCGCGCCAGATGCGTGAGTGCCGCGGATCGGTTGCCGCCGGGCAGGATGAATTCCTTGAGCGGTCCCAGGTCGGCGTTGTAATGGTCGATCGCCGCTTCCAGTCGCGCCGGCTGCGTTGCTTTGAGCAGGGCCGCACCGGGGATGCACAACTCGCCGCCGAGGTCGAACAGGTCGTGCTGGATGCCGGTGAAGAGTTCGCGCACGTCGGCGGGGATGTCCTCGCAGAGGATCACGCCGATCAGCGAGTTGAGTTCGTCGACGTCGCCCATGGCGGCGACGCGGGCGGAGTTCTTCGCCGTGCGCGAGCCGTCGCCGAGGCCGGTGGTGCCGGCGTCGCCGGTGCGGGTGTAAATCTTCGAGAGACGGTGTCCCATGGCGGGTTTCCTGTGGTGGGCGAGTCGCGAATTATGACGCAGCCAGCGAAAAGTCGGCGCTGGCGCGACGGCGATGCGAATCGGAAAGCACCATGCCGGACGGAGGGACGTGGCAAACTCAAGCACGCGTGCGCTGACATCGCTAAACTCCGGAACGCTCAAATGTCGAATTTGATTCCCTATCAACCGATCTGCCGGCCGCCGTTGGCCAGGGGACGGCGGCCGGCAGGCACGCCATGAGTCGGCTGCTGATGGCACTGCTGCGCTGGATCCTGCGCCACTTCCTCAGTTTCGTCCTGATCATTCTGCTGCTGGTCGCCGGTACCTGGTTCTACGGCCAGTTGGCGGTTGCCAAGGCGGCGGCTGCGCAGGTCGCACAGTTGCAGGCTGCCCGACCCCGGCTCGGCGCGAGTCTGCTGGGTGCGGCCGAGCAGTTGCAGATGCAGCTTCGTCAAGGCGCGCAGCCCGGGCAGAGCGGTGGATTGACGCAAACCATCGATCGCCTGATCGCGGAAAAATCCGGGGAGCGGGATGCCATCACGGCGCGAAGCCCTCTCGAAGGACTTCCCGGCCTGGCCGACTTTCAGCGCCTGGCCGTGCTGGAAATGGAACTTGCCGCACTGAATCGGGCCGCCGCCGATGCGCGACAGCTGACATTGCTGGCCAGTGATGTCGCACACGGCAGCGAACGGCTCGAATCCCTGGCCTTGGAGCGGCGGCAACTGATGAGCCAGGCGGCCCGGCATGAACTCGAGATGGCCGCACTATGCCAGGCCCACCGCTTCAAGTGCCGGATCCCGGGCACGGCCGAGCATGGGCGGATGGCGAGCCTTGCCGCCGAGCAGGCCCGGTATTCGCAGAAGGCCGCCGAGATCGCGGGTCGCATCGAGAATCTCAAGCTGACCGTCGAACTCAGCCAATTCAGATACAGCGACGCGATGCGCGGATTCGGTATCGATGCCGGTGCGGTCGAGGCCGCGCTGGAAAGGGCCGATGCCGCCCTGGCCGCGGAAAGTCGCCGCCACGGCGGCTTCTTCTGGGCGGCGGCGCACAACTTCTGGCCTGCGATCAGCGCGCAGATTCCAGCGGCAATCGGCATCCTGGCGCTGCTGGTTCTGCTGCCGATCGGCATCAAGCTGCTGTTCTATTTCGTGATCGCCCCGTGGGCCGCGCGGCAGCCTCCGATCCGCGTACTGCCGCGCGGCACGGAAATCGCGGGCAATGAGCATCAGCTCGCTGCCGTCGCGCTGCGAGCCAGCGCCGTGTCGCTTTCCGTCGAGCTCGAGCCGGACGAGGAACTGCTGCTGCATTCCGCTTACCTGCAAAGCTCGTCCGCGAATTCGAGAAAGACAACGAAATGGCTGCTGGACTGGAACTATCCCTTCACCAGTCTCGCCGCCGGCCTCTATGCGCTGATCCGGGTCGCCCCGCAGCAGGGCGAAACCGTGGTCGTTTCCGCGATCCGCGATCCGTTGCTGGAAGTCGCCGTGATCGAGGTGGGCGCCGGTTCGTCCATGGTGCTGCAGCCAAGGTCGCTGGTCGGACTGGTGCAGCCGCGCAATGCGCCCGTGCGCATCACCAGTCACTGGCGGGTCGGCTATCTGCATTCCTGGCTGACGCTCCAGTTCAGGTACCTGGCGTTTCACGGGCCGGCCCGGCTGATAGTCACGGGCTGTCGTGGCGTGCGCCTGGAAACGGCCGGCAGCGGGCGCCTGATCAATCAGGCGGCGACCCTGGGTTTCAGTGCCGATGCGCTGTATTCGGTCCGGCGTTGCGAAACCTTTGTCTCCTACTGGCGCGGCGACGATGAATTGTTCAACGACCAGTTTGCCGGCGCTGAGTGCGTCTATGTTTATGAAGAAATGCCCGGCCTGCACAGAAATGCCGGGGTAACCGGACGCGGCCTGGAAGGGCTGACCGATTCGCTGTTGAAGTTGTTTGGCGTATAGGGCAGCGCTGAAAGGGCCGTCAGACCGGCGAACCCAGGTTTAAACGGTATCGTGACGGGCATAAGGTTTTCAATGGATAGCATGCGACAAACAGTTCTACTTTTCGGCGGGACTGCGGTGATGGGCAGCGAGACTGGCGCCGCCGTCGAATACTCCGCCTGGAATCCGGGGGTTGGCGCGGGCATACCGACCGAATTCAGGGCGCTGGAGACAATTTTCCGGCCGGAGTGCGTCTTCACCGGGGTCGGCGAGATCGACGAGCTTGCCGCGCTGAGCGGGTTGCCGGCCGAGGAACTGACGGTGTTCCGGCCGCAGCGTCTGGCCCTGCATGAAATCATCATCCGCGTCACTGCCGACCTCGCGGTCGCCGAGGGCGAGGAGGAAGAGGATTTCGGGCGCAACTTCCGCCGCATCGCGACCGCGCTATGCGAGGCCTGCGTCACCCCGCAGATGGACCGGATCGAAGCGGCATACGCCGACCTCGGTCGGCGTGCCGATGTCCTGGTGCGCGAAATCCTCGACGAAACCCTGTTCCAGCCGCCGGCACCGGCACCGGCGCGCAGCTGGTTCGGCCGCTGGCGCGCGCACGGCGCGGCGAAGCTTGAAACGGAGCCTGCCGCCGAGCGCGAGTACCGCATCGTCGCGGGCTACAAGGCGATGGGCCTTGCCGCCGTCGATCCCTTGCGACGCGCGAGCTTCCGCAGCCTCTACCGGGTGCTCGGCACCCTTGCCGGCAAGCGCGGGCGCCTCGGCAGCGACCGCGACCTGCTGGCGATGCTGGTGGTGCGCCACGCATGCAACAGTCATGGCGGACAGTTGATCGGCCAGTTGGTGGCGTCCTGTGTCGACGCGGTGATCGAACGCGAGGGTTTTGTCCGCGTCGCCCGGCGCGAGAAGCCGGTGCTGATAAGCCTCAAGGGCGCCTCGGCCGCCGGCAAGAGTTCGCTGCGGCCGATGCTGAAGCGTTTGATGCGCGAGCAGGGCATCGAGCCCGACGGTTATGCCACGATCAGTCCGGACGTCTGGCGCCGACTGTTGCTCGACTACGAATCGCTGGGGCCGGCGCGCAAATACGCCGGCCACCTGACCAGCCGCGAGCTGATGGTGATCGACGGCAAGCTCGATCGCTACATCCGCGAACAGGCCAACCGCAGCGGGTCCATTCCGCACCTGCTGGTTGACCGTTTCCGTTTCGACAGTTTCACCGCCGAGAAGGTCGGGCGGGTGCTGCACGATACTTATGCCAGGTACGTCGATACGATGTACATGTATTTCATCATCACGCCGCCCGAGGAAACCGTCGAGCGCGGCTGGCGGCGGGCGCTGGAGCGCGGGCGCTACAAGGCCGTGGAGGATTTTCTCGGCCACGGCGTCGAGGCCTGTCGCGGCATGCCGAAGATCCTCTTCAAGTGGCTGGCGAGCCCCAGGCCCGACTATCGCTACGTCTTTCTCGACAACCGGGTGCCCAAAGGCAGCTTTCCCGGGACCATCGCCCGCGGTGACCGCGAGGGCATGGTCATTTACGATCCCGTCGCCCTGGTCGACATCGAGCGTTACCAGAAGGTTGACATCCACGCCCGCTCGCGGCAGGAGGTCTACCCGCCCGCGGCGGAGATGGCGGTCGCCGCGAATTGCGGCTTCCTCAGGGAATGCGTGCGGCGCATCCCGCGCATCGAATTCGTCGAACCCGACAGCGGGCTTGCCTACCTGCGAATCCGCCGGGACCGGGTTGAAATCCTCGATGCCGACGTGCTGGCGCGAATGCTCGGCAACGCGGAACTCGCCGCAGCGCTGGCCGCGATGGCGCCGGGCGTAGTGACGGGCGCAGTTACGGGAATAGTGCCGCCCGGCTAGCCGGTTTCGCTGCCGACCCGCCGCTCGCCGCCGCAGAGCAGCACCGGAACCCCGGCGCGCTCCAGCACGTCGTTGCTGACGCTGCCCATCAGCGTGCGGCCAAGGCCGCTACGCGTGTGGCGGTAGAGCACGATCAGGTCGGCACCGGAGTCGCTTGCGGCGGTGAGGATGGATTCTGCGATTTGCCCGCCGCGGGTGACATGTTCGGCGCTCACCTCCTCCAGCCTCGCGGCCGCCAGCGCGAGTTCGACTTCGTCGGCAATTGCTTGCGGCAGATCGCTCCCGGGGACGGAGGCAGAGAACAGCGTCAGGGGCAGGTGCATCGGTTTGGCGATCTGCAGCGCGAACTCGAAGGCGCTCTGCGCTGCACGGCTGCCGTCGAAGGCGACCAGGATGCGGTGCGACCAGAGCTTGCCTTGCGGCGGCACCACCAGTACGTTGCACGGCGCTTCGGCGACGATGCGCCGTGCCTCCGGGTCGACGCCGCCGGACTTCCCCGCCATCGTGCAGCGTCCGACCACCAGCAACTGCGCATCGGTTTCGAGCGCGACGCCATGGATTTCGGCGGCGCGGTCCTTGCCCGGGCGGCGGTGGAACTCGGTCGGCACATCGGCGATCATGGCTTCGCGCTGGATGGCGGACAAGCGCTCGCCGTATTGATCTTCGTCCTCTCCGGGTCGGCGCAGGGCGACAATATCGAGCGCGACGCCGAGGCTGCGCGCGAGGCCGATCGCCGTCGCGCCCGGATGGCGCGCCGTGTCGTCGCCGGCGGCGAGCAGCAGCCGCAGGCGGCGGTCGCCGTCGGGCAGTTGGCCGCTGTGGCAGGCGGCAAAGATGCGCGCTTTGCAGTGGCGGCAGACCTCGGGATCCAGCGTCCAGTAAAGCGCTTCGGTGGGTTTCGACTTGACCGGGAAGAAGGCGCCTTCGCCGATCTCGTGCACGTAGTTGCCGTAACGCAGCAGGCGATAGGGTTCGTCCTTCATGCGGTAGAAGTAGAGGCCTCCGCCGAGGCGCTTGCGCCTTCGTGCCTCCTGGGCAAACATCTCGGCACCGGCGATGTCGACGAAGTTCATGCCCAGCGAGACGACCAGCACCGACTTCTGGCGCGGGTTGTCGAGGTCGATCTGCTGCAGCGCGCTCTGGATGTGGTTGACGGCGCCGAAGTAGGCCGAGCCGTTGATGCGCACGATGCGCAGTTGCGGGCATTCGGTTTTGCCGCGGGCCTCGACGAAGTGGAAGCCGCCGGCATCGTCCACCGGCACCAGCGGCTCGATGCCGGGTTTCGAGGTGCGGTTGAGGTAGAGCAGCAGGGACACCAGCACGCCGGCCGTGATGCCGGCTTCGAGGTTCATCAGGGTGCCGATCACGGTAACCCAGAGGATGAAGGATTCCTGCCGGCTGGTTTTCCAGATCGACGCGATGTGATGGAAATCGATCAGGCCCCAGGCCACCAGGAAGAGGATGCCGGCCATCGCCGCATTCGGCAGATAGGCCGCCAGCGGCGCGACCGCGAGCAGGATCAGGACCAGGAAGACCGAGGCGAATACCGTGGCCAGCGGGGTGCGCGCGCCGGCCTCGTAATTCACCCCGGAGCGGTTGAAGGAGCCCGACGAGGCATAACCGGAAAAGAAGGCGCCGGCGATGTTCGACAGGCCCTGGCCGATGAATTCCCGGTTGCCGTCGATGCGCTGTTCCGAGCGCACCGCGATGGCGCGCGCGATCGAGACGGCCTCGGTCAGCGCCAGCAGCGTGATCACCAGTGCCGGGCCGAAGGTCTTTTTCAGCGCGGCGAAGGAGAAGTCCGGCAATGACAGCGGCGGCAGTCCGGCCGGCAGCGCGCCGACCGTCTTGATGCCGGTCGCGGCCTGGCCGATGACCTGGTTGATGGCGAAGGCGACGACGCTGCCGACCAGCATCGCGGCGATCATGTAGGGGAATTTCTTCCAGTAGCGTTTGGCCAGGATGCCGGCCGCGAGCGTGGCGACACCGACGCCGGCGACCCAGGGGTTGATGCGGTCGAACTGGAGAGCGAACTGGTGCAGGATTTCGTAAAAGGGCAGGCCGCGTGCGATCTCGATGCCGAAGAAGGCGCGGATCTGGCTCGCCGCGATCAGCACCGCGGCGCCGGTGGTGAAGCCGATCACCACGGTATGCGAAATGAAATTCACCAGCGCGCCCATGCGCGCCAGTCCCAGCGCCAGCTGAAAGATGCCGACCTGCAGCGTCAGGGTAAGGATCAGCCCGACGTACTGCGGTGTGCCCGGCTCGGCGAGATTGTGGATTGCGCCGTAGATGGCGATCGAGATCGCGGTGGTCGGCCCCGATACCAGGTGCCAGCTCGAGCCGAACAGCGCCGCGACGATGGCCGGGATCATGGCGGCATACAGGCCATATTCCGGTGGCAAGCCGGCAATCGTGGCGAAGGCCACGCCCTGCGGCAGCACGATCAGCGCGCCGGTCAGGCCGGCCAGCAGGTCGTCCTTCAGCGTGCGGCGGGTGACCAGCGGCCACCAGAGCAGGAAGGGAAACAGTTGCTTCAAGGTGCGGAGGTCAAGCTTCATGGGCGGCGGACTCCGCCCGGTACGTCGGACCAACAGTTGCGCCGGGCGCTCGCAGGCGCGCCGTTCAGTGCGCGTTGCGCGCCTTCAGAGTCCGCGGTGTGCGGGGGGGCGGACGGCGACCAAACGCGGTGGCGACCATTTTCGTGTCCGGCTTCGCTTCCGCGGCATGGCGGGTGTACCGCTCCGCTTCCAGCAGGTGCGCCTTGCGGCGCACGGAAAGAAGCTCGCCGGCTTCGGAGGCGGCGACTGCGGCCAGGTAACGGAAAAATGCTTTCAGCAGGGATTTCATGGCAACAAGCCTCATGGATGGACCGTGCCCCATCTATGCACAGGCCATGCCAGTTCAGATTTGTGTTGCAACTATATGAAATCATTATTAATCGTTTGGAGAGTCGATCAGCGCATCGACGGCCAGGTGTTGCGAAATGCAACGGTTACAAGCGGGGACGGCGATGTTGCCGTACCGCCAGCGCCGACTTTTCGTGCGACGCCTGGAGCGCGCTCTCAGCGCGCCGGCACGGGTTCTTTGGCGGTCATCTCCAGTTGGCGCGAACGCCAGTCAAGCACGGCGGTGCGTGTCGCCATCTTGTCGGCCATTTCGGGAAATTCCGCACGGATCACCTTGGCGGCAAAGTCGGAAAGGAATCGTGACTTGAGTTCCGCACGTGCGCGGTCGACGCCGATTTCGTCGTAGGGTGCCGAGGCAAGGAGCAGGAAACCGTCGTTCGGAATGCGCCCGGCCGTCATGTTGTCGCGGATGATGCCGGCGGCGGTGCGAATCGGCTCGTCGAGCTTCGGGCTATACGGGCCGATGATCAGCGCGACATTCGGGGTGTGCAGGAAGTCGAAGCCGCGACCCAGGCAGATGATCCATTCGCGATGCTCGAAATCAAGTTGGCGTTCATGGCGCGCGATCTGCTCGCGCACGGTGCCGATGCGATCCAGGTTGCCTTCAAGCAGGGGCAGGAGGTCGCTGCGCATCTGTGCCGGCATGTCCGGCAACAGCGCGGCGAGCCGCGCGGCGAGCAAGGGGCGCTCGGCATCGGAGAGCGAAGCCATGTCAAGCCGTGCGCCGCCTTCGCCATGGACGATCAATGCGTCTTCGTCGGTCTCGAGACCGCAGACCAAGGGGTAGACCGTGCCATGGGCCGCGCCGAAAATGGCTTCCATCTGCGCGCGAATCGCGTAGGTATGGCGTATCGCCGCTTCGGTGTCGTACTTGAATCCGGCGCAGCCTCGGAGGGGGTCACCTTTGGAGAAGTGGTAGGTGACCAGGAACAGCGCGCGCCGCCCTGGCTCACCATCCGCTGGACGTGGTGGGTGAGCACCTCGCCCAGGTGCGGCCAGCCGAGGTCGAACATGCCGCCGAGATTGCGAAACGGCATCAGGATGCCGGTCGGCGTGTTGGTCACGACCGGGATGTTGACGCGCCCGTCCATGCACTTCGAGTACGGCGATGGCCGTGGGGTGCTCCGCGAGATACTGTTGCCGCGCCAGGCTGGCTTCCGGGCTGCGGAAGGTGGCGCCATGGCGGGAAGCGAGGTCGAACAGCCAGTCGATGCGTTCGGCAATCGGATGGGAGTGGATGGGCACGGTCAGGCCTTGCGACAGGAGACTGCGTTCAGGACGGGATCAGGATCGGCATGCCGAACAGCGGCCACAGCGTGACCAGCGCGAGACCCAGCACCACGAGCAGGATCGCGCTCATCGCCAGGCCGTGCCAGAAGAATTCTCCGGGCGTGAACTGTTTCGATTCGTAGGCGATCGCATTCGGCGCGGCGCCGATCAGCAGCACGAAGGGCATGCCGGCGGTGACCAGCGAGGCGTAGAAGATCACGTCGGGCGCCACGCCGAGGTACCTGGCGATCACCAGCGACACCGGCAGGGCGATGGCGATGGCGGCGACGTTCATGATGAAGTTGGTCATCGCCAGGACGAAGGCGGCAATGCCCATGACGAACACCCACCAGTGCGCGTCGGTGAGCAGTGACAGGAAGCTCACCGCCATCCATTCGGCGGCGCCGGTCTTCCACAGGCAGAAGCCGATGCTCATGGCGCCGGAGAACAGCAGGATGATGTTCCACGGCATCTCTTCGAGGTCCTTGACGGTCAGCACGCCGAAGATGAAGAACAGCAAGGTGGCGGTCAGCATCAGGGCGGCGCGGTCGATGCCCTTCAGCGCCGGCAGCGTCGACTGCATCGCCATCAGGGCCACCACCAGGACCACGCAGGCGATGACGAACTTTTCCTTGGTGCTCATCGGGCCGAGCGCGGCGGCCAGCTTTGCGACCTTGGCGCGCAGGCCGGGAATGCTGGCCTTGGACGGCTTGAAGACGATGGAAAGATAGGCCCAGATGAGGAACACCATGCCCCAGCCGATCAGGCCCATGTAGAGCGGGAAGTCGAAGAAGTCGACTTGCCGGCCGGTGAACTCGGTGAACATCGCCGCGGCAGCCGGCCCGCGCGCCGAACCGAGCAGGGTGATGATGCTGCCGGCGCCGGCCGACCAGGCCATGCCGATGAACAGAGCCTTGCCGAAGCGCGAGGGGCCGTCGCCCTCCTTGTAGAGGGCGAGGATGGCGAGCAGGATGGGGAACATGGTCGCCGCCACCGCCGTGTGCGCCATGACATGGGCCAGGAGCGCCGTGACGACCATGCTGCCGAGCAAAATCGTGCGCGTGTTCTCGCCGACGACGGCGAGCATCTTGTAGGCGATGCGCTTGGTCAGGCCGGTCTTGGTGAAGGCCATGCCGATCACCATGGAGCCGAAGATGAACATCACCGAGGGATCCATGAAGTCGCGGAAGGCCTCCCTGGCGGGGCGGATCAGGAACAGCGCCTGGAACACGCCGATGGCGATCGCGGTGACGCCGATCGGGATCACTTCGAACACCCACCAGATGCCGGCCATGAGGAACAGGCCGATGGCGGCCTTGCCCTGCGGCGAGAGCGCGAAAGCCTTGCCCGACGGATCGATGGCGTCGGCCCAGGGCGGCGCGAAGTAGACCAGCAGGAAAACGCCGAGGCCGCCGAGCAGCGGTATCCATTTGCGCCAGTCGAACTGGCGTGCCGTGGCGTCGGCGACGGCGGTCTGGGCGCTCATGGTTTCTCTCCCTCCGCCAGCACGGCATCGGCAACGGCCGCCATGACATCCACCCGGCGCAGCACGCCGACGACGCGTTCGCCGTCGACCACGGGAAGGATATTGGCATTCAGCGTGGCGAACAGGTAGATCGGCCTTGACCAGCGGGTCGCCGCCGGCCACCGTCGCCCTGGCGTCGACCACATGGGCGCCCACCGGCATGGCGGCCGCCTTGCGGCATTGGGCGGCGCAGTCCTCCTGCCACAACGGGGCCAGCGAAGCCAGGTCGCCGCGGCCGCCTTCGAAGTTCGCCGGCTCATGCGACTTCAGGTATTCCGGCAGCAGCGCCGCCAGCAGTTCGCGGAAGCCGAGCACGCCGACCAGGCGGTCGTTGGAATCGAGCACCAGCACGCTGCGGAACTGCTCGGCCGAGTCGTAGTGGTGCTTGAGCGTGGCGTAGACCTCGCGCAAGGTGACGTCGTCGCGCACATGCGGATAGCCGGCGAGCGGGGTGACGTGGTCATTGACGATGCCGCTGACGGACATATGCTTCTCCTTCGATGTTTCAGTCGTGCAGGGGTGCGACGCGCATCGTGGCGACGCGCGGCTGTGGCTTGAGCGGATCGTCCTCGCCGGCGTATTCGGCGCGCGAATAGATCCGCTCCAGCGCCTGTTCGGCCGTCGGGAAGAAGCGTTTCTCGCCGATCAGGTCGTAGAGGCCGGTGGCGCGCATGACGTCTGTCACCTGCTTCTTCAGCCCGGAGAAGATCACCACGATGCCGTTCTCGTTGAGGCGCTCGACAAGGTGGTGGATGACTTCCTCGCCCGAGGCATCCAGATCGTTGATGCCGTTGCCGACGACCAGCAGATAGGGTGCCTCGGGGTTTTCCGCCACGGCATTGAGTACCGCGTCCTCGAAATAGGACACGTTGGCAAAGTAGAGCCGCCCGTCGAAGCGCACCGCGGTGACGACATTCGATGCCGGCAACTGGTTGATGCCGGCATCGCGCAGGCTGCCGTCGGGCATGCGGCCGAGGATGGCGACGCGCGGCTTCATGGTGCTGTAGAGATGCAGCAGGATGGCCAGCATGGCGCCGATCATGATGCCCTTGTCGAGGTGGGGCGCGAAACCCAGCGTGGCGAGGAAGGTGACCAGGGCGACGATGCCGTCGGCGCGGCTGGCCTTCCAGGTGTGCTTCAGCGCCCCCGGCGTGATCAGGCCGGTGACGGCGAGCAGGATGATCACCGCCAGCACCGCCTTCGGCAGGTGGTACAGCCAGGGCGTCAGGAACAGCAGGGTGACGGCGACGAAGACGCCGTTGAACACCATGGCGAAGCCGGTCTTCGCCCCCGCCTGCAGGTTGATCGCGGAGCCGGTGAAGGAGCCGCAGGCCGGGTAGCACTGGAAGAAGGAACCGCCGATGTTGGCCAGGCCCTGGCCGATCAGTTCCTGGTTGGGATCGATCTTGTCCTTGGTGGTGGCGGCCATCGCCTTGGCCATCGAGATCGATTCCATGAAGGCCACCAGGGCGATGATCAGCGCCGCGGAGAAGAGCGAGAGCATGGCGTCGAGCCCGAGCGGCGGCAGGCGGAAACCCGGCAGGCCGCCGGGGATGGTGCCCACCACGTCGCCACCGCCGACGAGGCGGACTTCGCCCTTCTCGATTTTCTTCACATGCCAGCGCCGGCCATCGGTTTCCGCGCCGGGGGGGATCTCGCCAGCGAGATAGATCCTGGCGTACTGATCCTCCGGCGCCTTTGCGCGTTCCAGGCTGAGCAAGGCCAGGCTCTTCATGCGGCCCTTGTTCTCGGCTTCCAGGTTGGCCAGGCCGATGCGCATCATGTCGATCCGGTATTCGAGATCGGCGATCGTGGCGCCGTCCCTGGCCTTCTTCGCGACACGCACGGCGGCGGAGTGGGCGGTGATTTCCGTGGACAGATCGCGGATGTTGTTGTCGACGTTGATGTAGCCGTTGATGGCCGCGGCCACCTCGGCATTGGCGAAGTCGTCCGTCCTGGCCTTGCTGTTGTGCGCGAATCCGGCGTAATAGCTGACCAGCGTGGTGATCACCACGGCGATCAGCACGCTGGGCTTGGACAGCGGCTTGATCATTTTCAGGACCAGCATCAGCGCCAGCGCAAAGGCCGACATGGCCAGCGTCGGCAGGTGGGTCTGCGGCAGGTAGGACATCATTTCCCAGATATCCTTGACGAAGGAGTCCGAGCGGCCCTTGGGAATCCCCAGCAGCATGTCGAGCTGAGACAGCGCGATGATGATCGCGGCGGCGTTCATGAAGCCGAGGATCACCGGGTGGGAAACGAAATTGACGATGGTGCCGAGCTTGAGGGCGCCAGGGCGAACTGGATGACGCCGACCATCAGCGCCAGCAGCAGGGCGAGGCCGACGAATTCCTCGCTGAAGGGCACCGCCAGCGGGGCGATCGCGGCGGCCGTCATCAGCGAAACGATGGCGACCGGGCCGGTCGCCAATTGGCGCGACGAGCCCCACAGCGCGCCGAGCACGGCCGGCACCAGCGCCACATAGAGGCCGTAATACACCGGCAGGCCGGAGAGTTGGGCGTAGGCCATGGCCTTCGGCACCAGCACCAGGCCGCCGGTAATGCCGGCGATCAGGTCGCCGCGCAGGATGACCGAATTGACCGGAAACCAGGCGATGAAAGGGAACAGGCGCAGCAGCAACTTGTTGGCGAACATGGGATTCCTCGGGCCGTGGCCGGGCGCGCGACCTGCGGCAGCGCCCATTGTGATGCAAATCACACCGCGTACATTGCAGAACGCAACATTTTATCCACGCACCGGCGACGGCGGCCGAGAGATGCGTTATATGCGCATCACGCTGGTCTATCCGGGAGCTGCGGCGGGGAAGGCTATTCCCCGACTATTCCATCTGGTAGCGCTTCAGCTTGCGCCACAGCGATACGCGGTCGATGCCCAGGGTTTGCGCTGCCAGTGTCTGGTTGCCGCCGGCCTCGGCGAGCACCCAGCGGATGTAGTCGCGCTCCTGCTCTTCCAGCGAGGGCAGGCGGCCTTCCTTCTTGCGAAAGGTGCGGATCGCCAGTTCGCGCAGGTCGTCGGGCAGGTTGGCGCTGTCGATGACGTTGCCGCTGGCGATGGCGACGCCGCGCTCGATGATGTTTTCCAGTTCGCGCACATTGCCGGGGAAGTCGTAGGCCTTGAGCAGGTCGAGTGCCTCGCCGGTGATCGTGTCCACCGGCTTGCCCATGCGCGCCGCGCATTTGCGCAGGAAATGGTAGGCCAGCAGGGCCACGTCCTCCTTGCGTCGCGACAGCGGCGGGATCAGCAGGTTCACCACGTTGAGGCGGAAATACAGGTCCTGGCGGAAGCTGCCGTCCTTGACCATTTCGATCACGTTGCGGTTGGTGGCGGCGACCACGCGCACATCGACCGCCTGCGCCTTGGTGGCGCCCAGCGGCAGCACTTCGCGCTCCTGCAGCACGCGCAGCAGCTTGACCTGCATCACCGGCGCCATTTCGGTGATCTCGTCGAGGAACAGCGTGCCGCCGTGGGCGGCGGCGATCAGGCCCTGCTTGTCGCCGTGCGCTCCGGTAAAGGCGCCGCGGACATGGCCGAACAACTCGTTGGCCAGCAGTTCTTCGTTGAAGGCGCCGCAGTTCACCGCCAGAAACGGTCCGGGTTTGTCAGCTGAGCCGCGCTTGCTGTGGTGGTGCAGGTAGCGCGCGAAGAGTTCCTTGCCGGTGCCCGATTCGCCCGTGATCAGCACGTTGCAGTCGGTCGGCGCGATCTGCCGCGCCATGTCGAGCAGGCGCTGCATCTCGGCGTTCTGCGTGATGATGCGCACCTTGCCCTGGAAGCTCTCGACCTGCTCACGCAGCGCCTGGTTTTCGCGGCGCAGGCGGACCTTGGTCAGCGCCTCGGCCACCACCTTGCGCACTTCATCGAGCCGATACGGCTTGGCGATGTAGTAAAAGGCGCCGTGCTTCATCGCCTCGACCGCGGATTCAAGGGTGGCGTAGCCGGTGATCAGGATCACCTCGGTGTCGGGGTGGCTGGCGCGGCACTTCTGCAGGATCTGCATGCCGTCCACCTTTTCCATGCGCAGGTCGGTCAGCACCACGTCGAAGTCCTGCTTTTCGAGATGGGCGAGGGCGTTGCCGCCGCTCTGGGTCGCCACTACCTCGTAGCCTTCCTTCTTCATCACGTGTTCGAGGTTGCGCAAGGCGACCTTTTCGTCATCGACGATGAGTAGCCTGCCGGGAGAAGATGTGCTCATGCTGCGGTTTCCTGTGCGGGGAGTCGGATGAGAAAGGTCGTGCCCTGTCCGGGTGTGCTCTTCACGGCGATGCTGCCGCCATGTTCCTCGACGATTTCGAAAACGATGAAGAGCCCGAGGCCTAGGCCATGACCGACTTCCTTGGTGGTGAAGAAGGGATCGAAGATGCGCGGCAGGATGGCGGCGGCGATGCCGTGACCGTTGTCGCCGACTTCGATCTCGATCTGCGGCCGCTTGTCATCCACCTGGCCGAAGACCAGGGTGTCGGGCGGGTAGGGGCCGCGCGCCGGCCGCGCCAAGACGTGCACCTCGCCGGCACCCTCGAGCGCATCGAGCGCATTGCCGACCAGATTGAAGATCGCCTGCTGCAGACGCTGCTTGTCGCCGGACAGGCTCAGTTCCGCCGGTACGGCCACATCGAGGCTGACCTGGGCCGGGATCTGGCCGCGCACCAGGCGCAGGCTATCTTCGACAAGCGGCGCGAGCGGCACGGCTTCGCGACTGAAAGGCCGGTCGCGTGCATAGTCGAGCAGCGAGCGCACGATGCGCCGCGCGCGCCATGTCTCGGCGTCGATCTGGCCGATCAGTTCGCGTTCGAACGCCGTATCGCCAGCGCCGACTTTCGTGGCCGCAATTTCCTCGGCGAGGATTTCGCAGGAGGTGGAAATATTCGACAGCGGGTTGTTGAGTTCGTGGGCCACGCCCGAGAGCAGGGTGCCCAGCGCGGCCAATTTTTCAGACCGCACCAACTGGCCCTGGCGCGTTTCGAGTTGCGCCAGCACGTGGTTGAAGGCGCTCGTCAGCGAGGCGATCTCGCGGTCCTCCACGGCGAGATCGAGCTTGGCCAGCCGTCCTTCTGCCACCGCGGCCATGTTGTGCTCAAGTTCGCGTAGCGGCCGCGCGACGCGCCAGGCCAGCATCTGGCCGATGACGACGACGAGCAGGACGACGGCGCCGATGGCGGCGAGCAGCCAGTGCCGATGACGGTCGAGCTGGGTCTGCAGGATGGCGCGCTCGGCGTGTGACCACTGTTCGGCGGCGGTCGAGATCTCTTTGCCTGCCTGGCGTATGGCCGCTTCGCGCCTTGCGTCGTCGCTGCCCGGCGGGTGGGCGCTGATCAGGCGATCGTAGTCTTCCAGCGCGATGATCAGGGCGCCGATGCGTTGCTGGGTGGCAACGGCGGCAAACTGGGCACCGTGTTCGGACAGCATGCGGCGGGCCTCGATGACGTAGGCCCGATTTTCCTCGAGATCGGCGCGCTGGCCATAGAGGAAGTAGTTCTTCTCGAAGCGACGGATCTCCAGGGCAATTCCAAAAAACTGATGAATGCGTTCGCCGGAGGTGATCTGCGCAGCCAGCAGGCGCATCTCGAGCAGGGAAAAAGCCGACAGGCCGACGACCAGCAGCGCCACTGCGCCATAGCCGAAGACGATTTTCTGGCGCAGCGATCCGGGTGACAGGTGAAAGCGCTTCATGAGTTGCATTATGCAACGGCCTGTTGAATCCGTGCAACATGTGTTCGTTTCCTTTAGGATTACATGCAAGTACCCGGTTCGCCATGCTCGTTGCAATTTGAAATGGTCTGGCGCGACCGCGTTGCCCTTGCGCCGCTCTAAGCTTCTGATAAGAAAGTTATTTTCTGGGCAGGGTGGCATGGCACGGATGCTGCTGATCAAGTTACCCATGGATACCCGCAAACCGGATCGCAAGGTTCTGCTCGCCGTGCGCGAAGGCTTCGTCGACCCGCGGCTGCTCGCCTCGGCGCGCAGCCTGTGCCAGCGCATGGATGCCGAGCTGGACATTCTTGCGCGCGTCGCCGGCAATGTCCTGCCCGGTGACCTGGAGGCCTTCATAACCAGCCTGCGTAAGGACGGCGTCGCCTACAGCCTGAGCCAGAAGCCCGAGTTGCGCCGGCGCGACATCGTCGACTACGCCAACACCCACGAATGCATCGCCACCGTAGTCATCGACTCGCTGGAAGGCTGGGAAGTCGTTGCCGCCGATCGCTCGACGGACCCCTGGGCCCGCCTGGCCTGCCCCCTCGTCACCGCCGCGGCGGCGAAAAAATAGCCCGGACGCCACGCCAAACCACTATCCATGAAGCTGTCCCCTCGATCGCTGTTGCCCTTCCTGCGCTGGTTTCCTTATTCCGTGAATTCGTTGCGCGCCGACTTCATCGCCGGACTCACCGTGGCGCTGGTGCTGGTACCGCAATCGATGGCCTATGCCCAGCTTGCCGGCCTGCCGGCCTATTACGGCTTGTATGCGGCGTTCCTGCCGGTGGCGGTGGCGGCGCTGTGGGGCTCCTCCAGGCAACTCGGCACCGGCCCGGTGGCGGTTGCTTCGCTGCTGACCGCCTCGGCCCTGACGCCGCTGGCGGCGCCGGGCTCCGAATCCTTCATCGCGCTGGCGATCATGCTCGCCCTGCTGGTCGGCGTGATCCAGCTCACGCTGGGCGCCTTCAAGCTCGGCGTGGTGGTGAATTTCCTTTCGCATCCGGTCATCGTCGGCTTTACCAATGCAGCCGCCATCATCATTGCGCTGTCGCAGGCCAACAAGCTGATTGGCGTGCCGATGGGGCGTTCCGAGTCCTTCGCGAGCGATATCTGGGCCGTGGCAAAACTGCTTGGCGACACCCATCTGCCGACGCTGGCGATGGGTGCGACGGCGATTGCGATCATGTGGGTCATCCGCATGAAGGCGCCCAAACTGCCCGGCGTGCTGATCGCCGTGGCGCTGACGACGGTGGTTTCCTGGCAGATCGGCTTCGAACGCAATGCCACGGCGACGCCGGAGCAGATCGCCGATGCCGAGGCGCAGGCGCTGCTGACTGAATTCGTCAGCACCGAAACGCGGATCCGCGAGATCAACGACCAACTCGTGGTGAAGAGCGCGAACATCAAGAAGTTGCAAAAGGCCGGCGGCGATAGCGCCCATGAGGTGGCGACACTCAATTACGAAGTCGAATTGCTCAAGCTGCAATTGCGGGATCGCGAGGACGAGAACCGCAAGCGCAATCGTGCGGTGCGCAGTTTCGTTTTCGAGCAGGTCGCCGGCGCCGACGGTGAGGCGCAAAAGTTTTTTGCCGTGGGCAAGCTGCCGCCGGGTGTCCAGTCCGACGGCAAGCACTGGCGCATCGCCAAGGCCGCCGGCGGCAGCTTCAGGCTCTCGGGAGGCGGCGAAGTGGTCGGCAAGGTGCCGGAGGGGCTGCCCTCCTTCGGCCTGCCGAAGTTCTCCTGGGACATGATCGGCAGCCTGCTCACCGCCGCCATCGTCATTTCGCTGGTCGGCTTCATGGAGGCGATCTCGATCGCCAAGGCCATCGCCGCCAAGACCAGGCAGAAGATCGATCCCAACCAGGAACTGATCGGCCAGGGCCTGGCCAACCTCGTCGGGGCGATGACCCAATCCTTCCCGGTCTCCGGTTCCTTCTCGCGCTCGGCGGTGAATATCAATGCCGGGGCAAAGACCGGCATGTCCTCGGTGATCACCGCGGCCTTCGTGCTGCTGACCCTGCTGTTCCTGACCCCGCTGCTCTACCATCTGCCGCAGGCGGTACTGGCGGCCGTGATCATCATGGCGGTGATCGGCCTGATCAACTTCGGTGCGATCAAGCATGCCTGGCAGGCCAACCGGCACGACGGCATCGCCGCTATCGTCACCTTTGTCGCCACGCTCGGGTTCGCGCCCCACCTCGACAAGGGCATCATGATCGGCGCCGGTCTGGCCATCGGGCTGTATCTGTACCGCACCATGACGCCGCGCGTGGCGATTCTCGGCCGTCATGCCGACGGCAGCCTGCGCGATGCCTCGGTAAATGATCTGCCGGCCTCGGACGTGGTGACGGCGGTGCGCTTCGACGGCCGGCTGTACTTCGCCAATGTGTCCTTCTTCGAAGACGCGATACTCGAGGCCGTGGCGGCCAATCCGATAGCGCCCTACCTGCTGGTGGTCGGCAACGGCATCAACGAGCTCGACGCCTCGGGCGAAGAGGTCGTGCACCATCTGGTCGAGCGCTTGCGCGGCAACGGCGTCACGGTAGTTTTCTCGGGCCTCAAGAAGCAGGTGATCGACGTCATGCGCGCCACCGGCCTGTTCGACTACATTTCGCAGCGGCACATCTTCGCCACCGCCGACATGGCCCTGGAAGCAATCCACACCTGGGCTGCCGAACGCGGGGAAGAGGCGGTTGCCAGCCCCTTGCGCCCACTGCCGGTGAAACGCTTTGGCTGACATGGCGGGGACTCCTGCATTCCGCTGCGCGCTGCGCCCCTGCGAAAAGTCGGCGCCGGCGACACGGCGCGGCGGCTTGGCATCCGGGTCGGCTGCTAGAATCGATCGCTCTCCACCATTGTCATGACCAGCCTCCTGCCCATCGATTTCCTGCTGATAGCCGCCTGCGCCTGGCTCGTGATCGGGCTGTTCGGGCTGGCGGCGCCGCGCAATACGCATTTCATCAGCAAGATCCTGTTTCCGCTCGGCGCCCTCACTGGCATCGGCGTCGGCGTGGTGGCGCTGGATGCGCTCGGCGGCCCGGCGCAAACCGCCGTGCTGGTGATCGGCCTGCCCGACCTGCCCTTCCACCTGCGCCTGGACAACCTGTCGGCGGTGTTCGCGCTGCTGCTGGGTTTTGCCTCGGCCGGCATTTCGATCTATGCCGCCGGTTATTTCAGGCAGGGCGAGGGCACCGCGCCCGGCGTGCTCTGCCTCGAATACCATATCTTCCTCGCCAGCATGCTGATGGTATTGCTGGCCGACGATGCCTATGCCTTCATGGTGGCCTGGGAGTGCATGGCAATGTCATCGTTCTTCCTCGTCACCACCAATCACAAGCACGAGGAAATTCGCCGCGCGGGCTACCTCTACCTGCTGATCGCCCATATCGGCGCCATCGGCATCCTGCTCTGCTTCGGCGTCATGACCGGCGGAATTGGTGGTGGAGGCGGCGACTACAGCTTCGCCGGCATGCGCGCGCAGGAACTGTCGCCGTTCTGGGCCTCGGCCGCCTTCCTGCTGGCACTGGCCGGCTTCGGCGCCAAGGCCGGGCTGGTGCCGCTGCATGTCTGGCTGCCCGAGGCACACCCGGCGGCGCCCTCGCCGGTGTCGGCGATGATGAGCGGCGTAATGCTGAAGACGGCCATCTACGGCCTGTTGCGGGTGAGCTTCGACCTGCTGCACACGACCCTCTGGTGGTGGGGCGTGGTGGCCCTCGCCGTGGGCCTCGTCACCGCGCTGTTCGGCGTGCTCTACAGCACGGTGCAAAACGACATGAAGCGGCTGCTGGCCTATTCCTCGATCGAGAACATCGGCCTCATCGCCGTCGGCATCGGCCTGACCCTGATTTTCCATGCCTACCGCATGGAGGCGCTGGCGGCACTGGCCATGACCGCGGTGCTCTACCACTGCCTCGCGCATGCCGGCTTCAAGAGCCTGCTCTTCCTTTGCACCGGCTCGGTGCTGCATGCGACGAAGGAACGCAACCTCGGCAAGCTCGGCGGCCTGATCCACCGCATGCCCTGGGTGGCCTGGCTGGCGCTGGCCGGGGTGATTGCCAGCGCGGGCCTGCCGCCGCTGTCGGGTTTCGTTTCCGAGTGGCTGCTGCTGCAAAGCTTCCTTTTCTCGCCCGGCCTGCCGCACCCCTGGCTCAACATGGTGGTGCCGGTAGCCGCTGCGCTGGTGGTGCTGGTCGCCGCGCTGGCCGGTTTCGCCATGGTCAAGTTCTACGGCATCATCTTCCTCGGCCAGATGCGCGAACCGGCGCTGCAGGATGCGCACGATGCCGGCCCCTGGGAAAAGGCCGGCCTGATCTGGCTGGCCCTGATCACGCTGCTGCTTGGCGTCATGCCCTCGACCGTGATCCTGCGCATCGATGCCGCCACGCGCCAGTTGCTGGGCACGGGACTGGCCGACAAACTGAATGAGCATGGCTGGTGGATGCTGGCGCCGATCTCGGCGGAACGGGCCAGCTACGAGCCGCTGCTGGTCCTCGTCACCATTGCGACTACGCTGCTTCTGTCGCGCTGGCTGGTGCGCCATCTGTATCACGGCCGCGTGCGCCGCACCACCGCCTGGGACTGCGGCTACCATTTCGAGGGGCCGCGCGCGCAGGACACCGCCGAAGGCTTCAGCCAGCCGATCCGTCGCATCTTCGAGCCGATGTTCCGCATGGAGCGGCATTTCCCGACGGCGCGCGACACCAAGCCCTACTACAGCGTCAAGGTCGAGGACCACTTCTGGTACTGGTGTTACCTGCCGGTGGTGAAGGCCGCCAACTGGATCTCGACGCTTATCATCACCCTGCAGGGCGGGCGCATCGCCGTCTACCTGATGTACAGCTTCGTTACCCTGCTGGTTCTATTGCTGGTGGCAAGGCCATGATCGACGCCAAGCGCAGGGCCGCCCCAAACGGGCGTCATCCAGAGACCCGGAGCCGCGTAGCGGCGAACAACCGTCACCCCCGTCCTTGGGACGGGGGTCGGGGGGTAGGCCAATGAATTTTTCCGGATTCTTTGGCCAACTGTTCGCCATTGCGCTGGCATTGGTGCTGGCGCCGCTGCTCTCGGGCTGGGTCGGGCAATGTCGCGCCTGGTTTCAGAGCCGAACGGCGCCGCCGTTGTTGCTGCCGTATTACATGCTGCAAAAGCTGTTCAACAAGGACGTGGTGCTGGCCCACGGTGCGTCATCGCTGTTCCGCGCCGCGCCTTTCGTCATCTTCGGCTGCATGGTACTGGCCTGCGCCATCGTGCCGACCTTGTCCACCGACCTGCCTTTCGCGCCGGCGGCCGATGCCCTGGCGCTGGTCGGCGTCTTCGGCCTGGCGCGCATTTTCATTTCCCTGGCGGGCATGGATATCGGCACGGCCTTCGGCACCCTTGGCGGGCGGCGCGAAATGCTGGTCGGCTTCCTTGCCGAACCGGCCCTGCTGATGGTGATCTTCACGCTCGCCATGATCGCGCAATCGACCTCGCTGGTAACCATCGTCGAGACGCTCGCGCACCGCGACATGGTGATCTATCCCAGCCTGGCCTTTGCCGGCATCGCCTTCACCTTCGTCTCGCTGGCGGAGAACGCCCGCGTGCCGGTGGACAATCCGGCCACCCACCTCGAACTGACCATGATCCACGAGGCCATGATCCTCGAATATTCCGGCCGTCACCTGGCGCTGATCGAATGGGCGGCGAGCCTCAAGCTCTATGCCTATTCCTGCCTCGGCCTTGCGCTGTTCTTCCCCTGGGGCATCGCGCCGGGCGACGATTTTCTGGCATTGGCCGCGGCGATCCCGCTGCTGTTGCTCAAGCTCGCCATCGGCGGTGTGGCGCTTGCAGGCATCGAGACCGTCAACGCCAAGATGCGCATTTTCCGTGCACCGGAATTTCTCGGCACCGCCTTCATGCTCGCGGTGCTCGGCCTGCTGGTTCGCCTGTTGCTGGAAAGCAAGGTATGAACGCCGCCATACCGTTCTCGGCCCAACTCATCAACCTGTTTGCGGCCGTGATCCTGCTGCTGGCGTTCGCCATGCTCGCACAACGCCGCCTGCCGCAGCTGATCAACCTGTTTGCTCTGCAAGGCTTGGCACTTTGTCTGGCGACGCTGGTGGCGGCGGTCAGTACCGGCCAGGTGCATCTCTACTATTCAGCGGGCCTGACGCTGGCGCTGAAGGTGCTGCTGCTGCCCTGGATCCTGCGCCGCCTGGTGCGCCAGCTCAAGGTCAAGCGCGAGGTCGAAGCCCTGATCAACATCCCGACCACCATGCTGGTTGGTCTCGGCCTCGTCATGGTCGCCTTCAATGTCGCGCTGCCGATCTCCGAGCTTTCGCAAACGATTACCCGCGGCACGCTGGGCATCGCGTTGGCCGTGGTAATGCTCGCCTTCCTGATGATGATCACGCGGCAGAAGGCCATCACCCAGGTGGTCGGTTTCCTGTCGATGGAAAACGGCCTCTTCCTTGCCGCCACCAGCGCCACCTACGGCATGCCCATGGTCGTCGAACTCGGCATCGCGCTCGACGTGCTGGTCGGCGTCATCATCCTCGGCGTGTTCTTCTTCCAGATCCGCGACCAGTTCGACAGTCTCGACATCCGCCACATGGAAAAGCTGAAGGACAACTAGTGGCGCTGGATTTCTTTTTCCTCATGCTCGCCATTCCCCTCGTCAGCGGTGCGCTGCTGGCCGTGGTGGGGGAACGCGACTGGGCGCCCAACCTCAACGTCGTCGCCAGCCTCGGCACTTTTCTCGCCGCGGTCGGGCTGACGGTCGAGATCGTCGCCAACGGCCCGCGCTTCGCCTTCGGCGAGCAGTTCTTCATCGACTCACTGAATGTATTCTTTGTCGCGCTGACTGCCTTCGTCGGCCTGACGACCAGCATCTTTTCCGGACCCTACATGAGGAACGAGCGCGAGCACGGCAAGCTCACCGCGCCGCGCCTGCGCCTTTACAAGAGCATGTATCAGTTCTTCATGTTCACCATGCTGGCGGCGCTGACCACCAACAATCTCGGGCTGCTCTGGGTGGCGATGGAAGCGGCGACGCTGACCACCGTGCTGCTGGTCTCGCTCTACCGCACGCCGGCCAGCCTCGAAGCGGCGTGGAAGTACTTCATCCTCTGCGGCGTCGGGCTCGCCCAGGCGCTGTTCGGCACCATCCTGCTCTACTTCGCGGCCGAACGCGTGCTCGGCGCCACCGGCAACGCCCTGCTGTGGACGCATCTGGTGGAGGTCAAGGCGCAGCTCGAACCGAACATCATGGCGTTGTCATTCATTTTCCTGCTGCTCGGTTATGGTACCAAGGTCGGTCTTGCGCCGCTGCACAACTGGCTGCCCGATGCCCATGCCGAAGGCCCGACGCCGGTGTCGGCCGTGCTCTCCGGCCTGCTGCTCAACGTCGCGCTGTACGCCATCCTGCGCTGCAAGGTGCTGGCCGACGGCGCCATCCCCGGTGACTTTGCCGGCAACCTGATGATCGGCTTCGGCCTGTTCACGCTGCTGCTCGCGGCATTTTTTCTTTCGCGGCAGAAGGATGTCAAGCGCATGTTCGCCTACTCGTCGATCGAGCACATGGGTCTCATCACTTTCGCCTTCGGCATGGGCGGCCCGGTCGCCAACTTCGCCGGCTTGCTGCACATGACCATGCACTCGCTGACCAAGTCGGCGATCTTCTTCGCCGTCGGCCACGCCACGCAGAAGACCGGCACGCAGCTCATGGAGAACATCCGCGGCCTGATCAAGATCAATCCGCTGATCGGCTGGGGTCTGATGCTGGGCACCCTGGCCATCCTCGGCATGCCGCCCTTCGGCGTCTTCGCCAGCGAGTTCATGATCCTCACCCATGCCATGAAGCATTACCCTTGGGCGACACCGCTGTTGTTGCTGGCGCTGGGCGTCGCCTTCGCCGCCATCTTCGGCAAGGTGCAACCCATGGTCTTCGGCGAGACCGAGGCCAAGCGCCTGCCGCACGCCCCCGCCATCACGCCGGTGTTCCTGCATCTGGGCATCGTCCTGATGCTGGGCCTCTACATTCCTCCCTATCTGACGCGCTGGTTCCATGAAGCCGCGCGCATGTTGGGCTAGCCATGTTCCTCTGCGACGATTCCGACATCGAATTCACGCCTCAATCAGGGCTCGGAGCTCCGGTCTGGCACGGCAGCGCGCCGGGCGGTGAAGCGCTGAAGGACTTCGCCACCGCGGTGCGGCAGGTCGGCGGGCGCGTCGCGGCGATCTGGGGCAGCGACGAGCGTCAGCGCGGCGGCGGCTATCGCCTGCACTGCGTCTTCGGGCTCGACCGGGGCCATGCCTGGGTGAGCCTCGACCTGCCCGCCGATGCTGCCGTTTATCCCGATCTGTCGGGCATTTTTCCGACGGCCAACCGCATGCAGCGCGCCACCCGCGACATGGTCGGCATCGCCAGCGAAGGCGGCGACCAGCGGCCTTGGCTGCGCCACGGCGGCTGGCCGGCAGACTGGTATCCGCTGCGGCACGACGCTGAAGCCGAAAAAGGGGTCAGGCTCGATTTTATTGAATCTCAAAATTCGAACCTGACCCCTTTTTCGGCGGGCTTTCCCAACGCCCCCAGCGACTATGATTTCGTCAAGGTCGGCGGCGAGGGGGCGCACGAGATTCCGGTCGGACCCATTCATGCCGGCATCATCGAGCCGGGACATTTCCGCTTTTCGGTGGTCGGCGAGCGGGTGCTGCGCCTGGAACAGCGCCTGGGCTACCAGCACAAGGGCGTCGAGAAGCTTTTCATCGGCGCCGACATCGCGCGCGGCGCAAAGCTGGTGGGCCGCGTTTCCGGCGATTCCACCTGCGCCTATGCCTGGGCTTACGCCGCTGCGGTCGAAGCGGCGTGCCGCGTCGAGGCGCCGCCGCGCGCGCTGGCAGTGCGCGCGCTGCTGCTGGAGCGCGAGCGCGTCGCCAACCATCTGGGCGATCTCGGAGCGCTGGGCAACGACGCCGCCTTCGCCTTCGGCCTGACCCAGTTCTTCCGCCTCAAGGAAGACTGGGTGCGCCTCAACGCGACGCTGTTCGGCCACCGCTTCATGATGGATTGCATCGTCCCGGGCGGCGTCAGCGTCGATCCCGACACGGCGGCGCTGGCCGCGATGGTCGAGCAGTGCAGCGCCATCGAAGGCGCGGTGAAAAAACTGCGCGAACTCTACGACGAGCACCCCGGCCTGCAGGACCGCTTCGCCACCACCGGCATCATCGACAGCAATCTGGCGCGCGAGCTCTCGCTGACCGGCATGGCGGCGCGTGCCACCGGCATCCTGCTCGACGGCCGCGCCCATCGCCAGGGCTACACGCCGCCGCCGCCCTACGCGGCGCTCGGCGTGCGGCCCGTCACCGACGAGCGCGGCGACGTCGCCGCCCGCGTCGCGGTGCGCTTCGACGAAATCGTCGAGTCGCTGCGTTTGTTGCGCCTGCTGGCGGTCGGCATGCCTGCCGGCGAGACCCGGAGCGAAGTCGCCGCGCCGGGCGGCGGCAACGGGCTCGGCGTGATCGAAGGCTGGCGCGGCGAGGTGCTGGTCGGCGTTCAGTTCGATGGCGAAGGAAAGCTGGCGCGCGTCCATCCCCACGATCCCTCGTGGCAGGCCTGGCCGGCGCTGGAACACGCGGTGATGAACGACATCGTTCCGGATTTCCCGCTGATCAACAAGTCCTTCAACCTCTCCTACAGCGGAGTCGATCTGTGATTCCACTGCTTAGACACATCTTCCGCACCGGCATCCTCACCGAGCCGCCGCAGCCGGCCGGCGCGGACGGTCCGCAGCGCGAGATCGATCGCCTGCACGACGAGATCCTGCGCATCCTCGGCCGCGCGCTGACCATCCGCGAGGTCGATGCCGGATCCTGCAATGCCTGCGAACTCGAAGTCCATGCCCTCAACAATCCCTACTACAACCTGGAAGGCCGCGGCATCAAGTTCGTCGCCAGTCCGCGCCATGCCGACATGCTGCTGGTCACCGGGCCGGTGACGAAGAACATGGAGAACGCGCTGCGCATCGCCTACGACTGCACGCCCGACCCCAAGCTGGTGGTGGCGGTGGGCGACTGCGGCTGTAACGGCGGCGTCTTCGGCGAAAGCTACGCCAGCTGCGGCGCGATAAGTAACGTGGTCGGCGTCGACGTCCGCATCCCCGGCTGCCCGCCGACGCCGCTGGCGCTGATGCAGGGCATCCTGGCGGCGGTGCGCACGGCGAAGTAGCGCGGCATTGCGCCGGCGCAGAAAGTCGGCGCCGGCGCTACGGCGAAAGCGGGAACGACGGAGATCGCTTTTTGATGTTCCGTCAAGCATGCAACACTGCACTAGTACAGAGTCAAGTTGAAACCGATGGACGCCATTCCAACCGTCATCCCGGGCTTGACCCGGGATCCAGAAACGGCCGCCGGCTGGATTCCCGCTTTCGCCGGAATAGCCTGCCCCGGACTTGATCCGGGGACGGGTCGATCCATCGGATTCTGCATGACTGACTACTAGTGATCAAGTCCGTTCGCGTTGAGCCTGTCGAAACGCAAGCAAGTCGAATCAAGGGCTTCGACCGTTCGACAAGCTCACGGCTCAGCCCGAACGGTAGCTACCTGTTCAGTATTTCCCTATTCCGAGTCGAGCGACACCACCACCTGCTCGGTAACCAGACCACGCTGGTCGGTATGGCGCATCTTCGCGGGCAGGTAGCGCTTGTCGGGGATCAGCCACAGTTCGATGATTTCGGCGCTGCCCGCCGTCGAAAAAACCAGTTTCAGCACCTGCACATTGCCGATCGGGGGAACGGCAAGAGTCTCGTATCCCGCTATGCTGTAAGAATAGAGGGCATTTTTCACGCCGTCCGAGAGCCACAATTTGCCGCCGCTGTTCGAGGGCGGCACCAGCATGAACTGATAGAGCAGGCTTTGACGGTCCAGTATGCCGTCGGGCATGCGTCCGCTGCGTGTCCTGCCGGGAAGCGATGCCGGAGCGCCGGCAGCCTCCTTCAGCGAAATGAAACGCTCGGGCAGCGCTCCCTGCATTTTGAAGCGCAAAGGACTCAAGCCCTGCCTGTCGATCCGCCCCGCAATTTCCAGTTCCCAGGATGCGTCCTGGGCCTCATCCGGCCCGGGCACCTGTTTGATGCTGACGCCGAACGAGCCGTCATCGGACGATAGGTAGAGGTGCCGGCCCCTCCCAATCGGTTGCCGGTCCGCGCCCGAGAATGTTTCGAACTCGATTTCCACCCGCCTCGCGGCGCCGGCCGGCCCCGATCGCGGCAGCCCGGCAGGCTGAATCGCCGCCTCTTGCGCCGCAGCGGCAGGCGAGATGCGGGAAGCCGGCACGACGGTCGCTGGTTCAGGGGAAGTTTTCGGAGTCACCGCAACACTGACCCGGACCTTATCGTCAGCGGCCGTCCTGACCTCCTGCGGGGCGGGCCTTCCCTCGGGTACGGCAAGGTCCTGCACCGCGACGGACGCCACGGGCCTGGCCGCGGGAGCGGCCAGCCTCACCTGCAGCGGACCGCCGTGGGTGCTCGGCGATCCGGGCGGCAGCATGCCGAACTTCCACAGCAGCGCCGCGTGCAGGGACAGGGAAGCGGCCAAGGCAATCAGGAAGCGGCGCCTTTCGGCCTTGCGGCCGCTCGCGTTGTTCATCATGGGTGAATGCTACCCGACCGGAAGCGTGACGGCAGCCTGTTCGTGTCGGACATCGTTGCGCCGCGCAGCGTCCGGCATGGGCAAACCCGGCGCCGGCGGCTACCTGGCGGTAAAGCCGGCAAACTTGGCCGAGGTCACGCCTTCCTGCAGGATCTGCGCTTCAAAAGTCCAGGCGAATCCGGCTTCCAGATTGTTCTACGGTAGCGGTGCTGGTACCGATCTCGACACCCTTCTTGTTGTAAAGCGTGAATGTCGCGGTGGCGAGCTTGATGGTTTGCGGTGTTCCGTTGCTGATGCTGCCTTTAAGCACGGGCTTCCCGGCCTGGTTTTTCACTATCTTGAACTCGAGCAGCTTCAGCGCCTCGGCGCTTACCGGAGGAGGCGCCACCACCATGGGTTCTGCCGCCACCGGCGCCGCGGCCGGCGGAACGTCTTCCTTCGCGCAGCCGTTGGCCAGCAAGAGAAGGGCGGTCGCCAGCAGGATCGAACGGATGGACCCGGAGAATCGCTGATCAAGTGTCAAATCGTCATTCCGGCAAAAGCCGGAATCCAGAAGAACCATGGCACTGGACACCGGCGTCCGCCGGTGTGACAGCTTATTCAGTATTTCCCTGGCGCATTTTTTCATCGTGGTGTTCTCCATGGTGTTCCTTGGCCAGTGATCGTCGGCATGTCCCGGGTTCGCCCCCCCCACCAAGAACGGCGGCACCGTTGCAGGTGCCGCCGTTGACCACGGTTGCGGATGAGTACTCGGCTACGCAGCCCTTACTCCCTGATCAGTTCGCGCCACGAGGTACGGCGCGAGACCGACGCCCCGGGCGGCATTGCCGGCAGCTGGATGGAGATGCCGCCGCCGGCCAGGCCGGAGAGCGCCACCAGCTTGCCCGATGAGGTCATCAACAAGGTGGGGCTCGACGCGAGCTGGTTGGCCAGCCCTTTGCCCGCGACCCTCTGCGTCAGCGGCGAGGAGTCATTTGCGCCTATCGCCGAGCCCGTCAGGTAGTTGAGGCCGTACTGGTAACTCGACCCGCCTACCTCGCACGCCTCCACGCTGGGCACATTGGTATTGAAGACCAGTGCGCCCAGGCCAAGCGCCGGATCGGTATTGGCGCGTTCGGAAGTGGTCGGCAGATCAGCGAACCAGCCATTGTGGGTGAGGTAATTGACAGGATTGGCGGTAGCGGTGCGTACCATTTCCCCCGGGCTGCAGATATTGGGCGACGTGCCGGCAGGACAGGGCTCCTCGGTGTATATCTGGCGCACAAACCCTGCCGGGCTGGTTCCTGTCGGCGTTGTCGCCGTGCGCGTGCCGCCCGGATCGTCAAAGATCGCCGTTGCCGCGGTACCGCCCGCCGCGCGCGGATCCTTGATCGCATACAAGGTTTGGGTGTTGGTATTGGTCGCGTCGGAGAGTGCGAGATAGCTGCCGGTGCCGACTATGACCATTTTTTCCCCGGTGGTCGGTATCGCAGTCACCTGTGGCTTGGTGGTGATCGGCTGGGGGTTGCCCGCGCCGTCCTTCAGCGTGGCCAGGAGTTGCGCATCGAAGCCGGTGGCCCCGATGTTGTCATTGACATCGAAACGCCAGAGGTTGCCCAGCAGGTCGCCGCCATAGACCGCCTCGATCGTGTTGTCCGATTCCGGGCTGATCACCTGGGCGGTGATCTTCGCCAGGCCGCTCGGCGTGCCGGTGTCACCGACCCCGGTCGAAATGCTTCGGATCAGGACCCCGGTCACCGCGTCGAGCACGAACAGCCGCCCCACGCCGTCGCCGCCCCCGCCATCTTCGTTGGGAACGTTGTTGTAGCCGGAGGCGACCAGCACCACCCAGGTACCGTCCAGCAACTTGGCGACCTGCGGGCTGCCGTAGGAGTATCCGAGATTGGCATCGGTGAATTCCCAGAGCGCTTTCGGGCTGGCGGGATCGGTAATGTCCAGCGCGTAGTAGCCGCGTCCGCCGCGTCCCAGGCCGCCGACCAGAATCGTCTTCCATACCGCCGGACCCAGTATGCAGTCGTTGCCGGAGATGCAGATGTCGGCACTGACGGGGCTCCCGTCGACAAAGTAACGATGCTTGTCCTTGTATTTCTTGTCGGCGAGCTTGTAAAGATGCGGCATCACCATCGTCGGCATATACGCCCAGATCTCCTGGCCGATCAGGGTATCCGCCGCCACGGCCGCCTCCGACTCGACCAGGGCCGCAGCCGCAGCCGTGGCCAGCGCCGCGTTCCCCTGGTCCAGCTGCGCGGCATTGACTGCCTCTGCCGCTGCCTGGACCAGGAGTTCAGTTGCGGCACTGCCCTTGGCACGGAAGGCATGCAACATGCCGTCGTTGGCGCCGGCGTACAGCGTCGCAACCCGAAGCGCCTGGGCGGCGATGAAGGCCGTGTAGCCGGGATCGGCGTAGTTGTACTGCGGCTTGTTCACATACACCACCTGGGCATTGACCAGGTCGCCCAGCACGTGCGCGCGTTGCCGGTAATACTTGGTGTTGTCGGTCTCGGCGCCTTCGTTGCTGCGATCGCCGGCGAGGTAATTGACCAGGTTGGCGCCGGCCGCATGGGCAGCATCCTGATCGGTCGGCGACAGGCAGATGTTCACCGACGCGCACAGGTACTGCGTCAAGCCGCTCGGCGCGGTCGAAATATGCGGCGACAGGAAGTAGCTGTTGGCGGCGAAATTGGTGCTGTTGAATGCCCTCAGCTTGGTGGTGGCAACGCTGTTGTCGAAGGTCCAGATGGCGCGGGTGGTCCACAGCTTGTTGTCCAGCTTGGCCTGCGCCGACCAGTCGACGGCGGCGGAGGCTTGGGCGGTCACCGGGTTGATTTGCCTGCGTACCAGTTCGCCGGTCCATTCGATGGTCGTGTAGTTGCTGTTGAAGAAGTAGTTGTCGCCCTGCTTGATGCTGGCATTGCTGGCCGTGGGGGAGGCGCCGGAGCCGCCGGTCGCGGCGACTGCCGTCAGGGCGGAGGAAATGCTGGCCGACAGCGACGTCGGGTCGGTCGCGCTGAAATAGGCGCCGTGCCCGTTGACCCCGGCGTGCCAGAGGTCGTCGATGGTGGTCTGCTCGTCACTGACGGGCTCCGGCCAGTTGCACAGGTTTGTCGACTGCCATGCGCAAACGCCGGCAGCCGGATTCGCCAGGATGCCGTTGTCGGGCAGGAAAGGCGCGACCCCCCTCACGGTATAGAAGTCACCGCTGGTGTCCGTCGCATAGGTGCTCGAATACTGCATGTAACCCGAGGCGCCCAGGCCGAGCGTGAAGGTCGTCATGTGCTGCGTGGAAAGCGGATCGCCCGGCGTCGTCGGCACATTGTTCATGGCGTTGGTCGCCGAACACAGCACGCCCGCAAGCCCCGTCGCCGGGATGATCGCCCCGGAGCAGTTGTTCAGCGCCGGGGTTCGCAAGTCCGTCTTGTAGTAGTAGGCGGCGACGTCGGCCAGCGTGTTGCGCGTTCCCGTTCCGTCGTCGGCGCAGGTCTTGGTCTCCCAGAGTGGCATTGTCGGCGACACGGGGGTGCAGCCGCGAACCGTTGCCGTGGTCGTGATCGGGTTGCAGTGGGTCCAGATGTAGGCGGGCGCCACCGGGGTGGTGGTCGTGACGCAGGTGGCCGGATCGGTCGGAATGGGATCCATGTTGATCGTGGGAAATGTCGGACTGGCATCGGGCTTGACGCAGGTGGTTTGCACCTTGGTCGTCGCATCGACGGTAATCGTCGGGTTGGCGGTCCACGTGCAGGTGGGCACGGCAACCGGGTTGCCGACCGGGAAGGTGGCGTTATAGGGCGTGGTGTCGGTTGTCCGGCACTGGACGATTTTTCCGGTCGTGGTGTCAAAGTCCAGCGGGGCAGGCTCCGGCGTTCCCAGCGCCGCGCAGGTGCCGGGGGTCACCGCCACGTAACCGGTATCGGTCACCGGGCAGCTTACGGATTTCACATAGGCCGGACCGGTCGAAGCGGCGACCGGGACACAAGGCAGGGCCGCCCCGGTTGCATCCACCGTCACGGGCGCCAGATAGGTGCAGGTGGAGATTTTTTGCGTGGTGACCCCGCCCCCCAGGTCGGTAATGACCGGCGTGGTGTCGCAGGTATCGACCGGGGTCAAGACCACGGGCGCGGCAACCGAGGGGGCGCCGGCGTTACAGACCCTCTTCTGCAGCGTGGAATACACCGTGCCGTCGGCGGTTCCGGATTCTCCGGGCGTAGCGGTGGCCGGACAGATAGTGTTGTCGGCCGGGGTACTGACCGGGGTCGCGTTGTACGCGCACTCGACGCCCTGAAGGTAGGTCGTCGCGTCGGTTCCCAGCGGCGTCATCGGGTTTTGGTAGGTGCAGGTGCCCGAGCTGACATTGCTCCAGCCGGTGGTCGACCCGTAGGTGCAGTTGACTCTCCCGCCACCGGTGTACGCCGGGCCGGTCTGCGCGTTTTTCTGGAGACAGGAGGACAAGCCGGTCGTGGTCGTGGCCGTGCCGCTGTAGGTGCAATCGACGGCCGGGCCGGTGTAGGGCGACGCAGTTTGCCGGTTGGCGTTGCATGTGGTCACGTCCAGGTTGGTGGCGCTGGCCGTGCCTGAATAGGCGCAACTGGACGACACATTGACGGTATAGGGACTGCTGCCGGACATCGCCAGGTCGGTACAGTTGGCGACACCCGAGGTAACGACGGCGGCGGCATAGGTGCAGGTTCTCTGCGGCACTGAAAAATTGGTCGTATCCTGGGCCACCGTGATACAGGACCCTGCAACGACGTCGGTCGTCACCGGCGTGGCCTGATAGGCGCAGGCCACCGTCTGCCCGCCGGTGTAGGACGGGCCGGCTTCCGGGTCATCCCTGGGGCATGAGCTCAGCCCCGTCGCCACCGTGCCCGTGCCGTAGCCGCAGGTCGTGTATTGATTGAAGGGCGGCCCCGCCGCCGATGCCACGGGAGTACATGTGGTCAACGGTGAAGCGACGACGGCCGCCTGATAGTTGCAGGTGACGGACGGGCCGTTCCAGAGCGAACCGTTGCTAGTGGCGGTGCCCGCTGCCGTCGGCGTACATGTGGCCAGGTTCGTCGCCGTAGTCGCCGCTCCGGCGTTGTAGCTGCAGTCCGTTCTGGGCAACGACGCAGCCGGCGAAGGAACCACCCAGGTGCAGCTTGCCTGGTTAGTCAGGGTTGACGCCGGGGTGGCGTCGTAGGCACAGATCCTCTCCCTGTTCCAGGTGGTGCCGTCAGTGGCCGCCGTGCCTGCTGCCACTGCGGTGCAGTCGGTCTCGTTGGTAGTTACTGTCGGCGCCTCGTAAACGCAATCCGTTCTGGTCGCAGACGCCACCGGCGAAGGAACAGTCCAGGTGCAGCTTGTCTTGCCGGTATCCGTGAAATACGGTGTGGCGTCGTAGGAACAGGCCCTGTCCCTGTTCCAGATGCTGCCGTTGGTGGTCGCCGTACCTGCTGCCACGGCGGTACACATCGTATTGCCGGGGTCTGCTGTCCCTGTCTGGTAAGCGCAATCCGTTCTCGGCGCCGAAGCCGCCGGCGAAGGAACCACCCAGGTGCAGGTGTTCAGATTGGTGGTCGTCGTCGTTGCGCTGCCATCATAGGCACAGGCGAAGGAAGTGTTCCAGACGGTACCATTGGTGGTGCCCGTGTCGACCGGGTCCGCCGTGCAGGAGCTTAGACCGGTCCCATCGCCGACCGACGCCTGGTAGGCACAATCCGTCCTGCTCGCCGAAGCCGCCGGCGAAGGAACCACCCAGGTGCAGGCGCTCAAGCCCGTCGTTGCCGTCGGAGTCGCGTCGTAGGAACATGCCACGGCCGTGTTCCAGACGGAACCATTGGTGGTGGCCGTGCCGGCCGCGGCCGCCGTGCAGGTCGCTTGACCGGTCAAATTGGTCGGCGCCTGGTAAACGCAATCCGTCCTGCTCGCCGAAGCGCTGGGGGACGGTACCACCCAGGTACAGGTCGACAGGCCCGCCGTGGTGGTCGGGGTCGCGTCGTAGGCGCAGACAACCCTGTCGCCGGTGTAGGCAGGACCGGATTGATTACGTGGCGTGCAGGTCGTCAAGCCCGTCACCGGCGCGGCGGCAGTGCCATAGGCGCAGGTGGTGTAGGACGCGTAGGGGGATGAACCCGAGGCCGCGCCGGTGGTGCAGCTAGCCACGGGCGTTACAACCGCTGCCTCATAAGCACATGCGGAGGACTGCGCGACCGTGTAATCCGTCGGTCCGGGCGAGGCGGCTACCGTGGTACAGGACGTCAGGCCCGAGGTAAGAATTGGTGTCGGGTCGTACTGGCAGCGCCGGTTTCTGACGAAGGCCGACACGTTCCCCGGAGTCACCGTACAGGAGGTGGTATCGGTCCAGGCGGTGTCATTCCAGGTGTCGCCGCCATCGATGGAGACATTGTCCTTTACCTGCAACTGCCGGGTGGACTTTTGCAGATTGAAGGTGCTCTTCTGCAGGGGTGATGTCGTCGAATTGACCGTGTAGACTTTCCTGTCGATAAGCCGTGTCGCCCTGGCAACGGTATAGACGTTACTGGTCAGAAGCCGCTTTGTGCGGGAGACGTTGAACACCCTGACTGGTCAATTGCCGGTCCGTCCGGGTGACCCTGTATCTGTTCTCGGTCAATGCCCGCCGCGTCCGGGTGAGGTTGTAAGTCCTTGCCTCCAGGGGCGTGGTCACGCTGGTGAGCTGGTAGGTGTAACTCTGCAGCGGCCGGGTAGTCGACTGGAGATAGTAAATGTTCTCCTGCAACTGCCGCGACGTCTCAACCAGCGGATAGGTCCGGCTCTCCAGCTTGTAGACATTCTGGTTGAGCGGCGTGCTGCGGGTCCGTAGTTGCGTGGTCTGCAACTCCCAGGGCGCGAAGGTGGTGGTAACGGACGAGTCCGTGAGCTGGCGGGTGGCGACTTGCTGCTGCCGCGTCCTTTGCTCGAACAGGTGCGTATTCAACGCGAACTGTTCGTCATTCCGCCACGTGGTGGATGTCGTCAGGGTTTGCGTGCCGCCGTCGTAATAGGGCCGCGGGTCGTTGTGGTCCTGGTTGCCGATCTCGGTCGCGCCGTCGATCCTGGTCGGTGTCGACGCGTCGTTCCAGTAGCCGTCGGTCGAACAGAATGGTGAAATTCTGCTGGCAGGAATACTGCATCGGATCGTTGGCGGCCACCCCGTTCAGGGTCGTCAGTTGGCCCGCGTAAAGCCGCCCGGTAGTCGCCAGCGCCGTGCGCAATGGCGTCGCGCCGAACGGCGTCGCATTGAGGAACTTGCTGTACCAGAGGTTCTTCTGGGTGCCGTCGAAGGCGGAGGGATTCAAGAACTCGCTGCCGGAGCCATTGTTGATGCTGTAGTAGCCCACCCGGAACTGGTCATCGACGGTGGAGAACGCGATGCTGGCCGAGGTCTTCATCATCTGCATGCGGGTGCGGTAGTAGGCGTACCAGTTGGCGTAGTTGGTCATTTCCTCCTCATAGGTACAGACGGGACCCGCGCAATCGGTGCGGCCGACGGCCTTGTCCGCGGTGCCGGGGAAGGGATAGCTGGTGACCGAGTCCGTAATGACGGTGAGCAGGCTGGCGCCGGGGACTGCGCCGTAGCCGAACGCGGTCACCGTGGTGGTGGTACTGGGGGAGATCGCCGCCGTGACCGTCGTCGGGCTCGGCGCGATGAGCGTCACCACGTTGCCATTGGCCGACGCGCTGTAGCCGGTCACCGCGCAGGCGCCGATAATCCCGGCGGTGCAGGCGTTGATGCTCGCGGCGATCTGCGTGGCGACGGCGGCGGTGCCGCTGGGAGCGGTGATGGTGACGACATTCCCGGCGCTGGTCGCGCTGAAGCCGACCACGGTACAGGCGCCGCTCAGCCCGGCCGTGCAGGCATTGATTTTGGTGACGATTGCCGCGGCCATCAGCGTGGTGGAGGTGATGCCGGCGGTGCCGGTGCCGGTGGAGAGTATGCGCAGGCCGCCGACGGTGACGTTGGTCACCGACGAGCCGAAGCCGGTGACGGTGATGGTCGCCGTGCGGGGCACCCCGGAGAACGTGGTGGTGGTGGTGGTGGCGCCGGTGACGACCGGCTTGGGGGCGGTGATGGTGACCACGGACCCCGCACGGGTGGCGCTATAGCCGCCCACGGTGCAACTGCCGGTAATTGCGGCGGTGCAGAGGTTGATCTTGTCTATGATCCTCTGGGCCAAGGTAGCGGTGGTGCCATGGGTGACGCTCGCGGAGAGTATCTTTTCGCCATTGACGGTGATGCTGCTGACCGACCCGCCGCCGGTGACGGTGAAGGTCGAAATACTGGGTGTGCCGGCAAAGAGGGGGGGGGCTGACGTGGTGGCGCTCCCCGTGAGCACCGGCGCGGCGATGGCGGCACCGGCGGTGGTGGCGGCAGAGAGGATTTGGGATCCGCTTACGGTGATGCCGGTAATCGCACCGGCGCCGGTGACCGTGATGGTTGCGGAAACCGGACTGGTCGGCGCCGAAAACGGCGTGGGGTCAGTCGTGCTGGCGGGGACGATCTGGGGCGTGGCGCTGGTGATGCCGGGCGCGGTGACGGTGACTATCGCGCCCGAGCTGGTCGCGCTGTGGCCGACCGCCGCGCAGTCGCCGACAAGCTGATAGGTACAGGCGTTGATGCCCGCCGCGATCGCAGTGGCCATGGCGGTGGTGTCGCCAAGGCCGCCGATGCTGGCGGCGAGTATTAACGGCCCCCCCGCGCCCGCCCTGATCAAGGTAACCCCCGGCACATTTGCGCCCGTGACCGTGATGGTCGCGGTGCGCGGCGCGGGCATCCGCGCGAAGGTGTAGGGGGTGACGCCGGCGGCGATGTTGGCGGCCGTATTGTCTATGTTGGCAGCCTGGCAGCGGGTGCCGGCCTCGGTCGTCGAGGTAAGCGCGTTGGTCGATGTGTCGCACCAGCGCAGCTTCGCCGGGAAGGTGTAAATGCCCGTCGGCGTGGCGGATTCCACGCAGGTCCTGAGTTTTTCGTCGGTGCAATACTCGCCCGGCACGGTGGTATAGGAGAAGGCATTGCCTTCGAGGTTGGCGGTGGCCGGAGCCGGCGCCACGTTCTGGATGCCGTAGCCGTCCCCCTTCACCGCGCGCCAGTTCGGCGTACCCGCGTTAGCCATTGCATCGCCGCCCGTGGCGACGCTTTGCCCGATCATGCTCGGATAGGTGGTGGTATCGAGCGCCCCGGCGCCCGTGTACATCACGGGCGGGCGGTAGTAGGTTGCCGGGTTGTAGGCGACGCCGTTGTAGGCGCTGTTGTAGAAGCGGTGAAAGGGCGTCAGCACCGTGACGTTGTCCGACGCCTTGAGGGGGCCGGCCCAGTCCGGCAGGAAATCGCCTTTCATGCTGCCCGAGTCGTCGAGCACGAACATGACATTGGGCAGGGCCCGCAGGCTGCCCCCGGCGGTGAACGGCTCGGTGGCGAGGTCGGTCGTGCCGCCATGGCTGTTGGCGGCCAGCGCCCCGAGAAACAGTGCGGTACCGAACTTGCGGGCGAAATCGCCGGGCGGGGATTTGGTTTTCATGGCTGGCTCCTGCAGGATCTGGCGACGACTATTTGGCAACAATGGTCTGGACATAGCTCACGGTATTGCGCGGCCCGACGGTGCGGATCGTGATGCGGTAGTAGTACTGGACAACCATGGGCAGCGCGACGGCGCCGGCGGCAAGGCTGGCGCCGATCAGGCTGCTTGCCTGGGCGCCGCTGGCACAGCCGGTGGTGACTTGCATGGGATCGCCCGGGGTCTGGCACAGGCGCTGGATGGTGTAGGACACGGTATTGCCGGCGGCATCGGTGGGCAGCCGGCAAACGCGGCCGCAGTTGGCACAGGCCGGGCTGCAGGTTTTTGCCGCCACGGTTGCGGCTACCTGCCCCGGCGGGTCTATCGTCGTCCTCCAGAAGGTATCCCATGCGGCCGCGTTGACCGGATCGGTGGCCGAGGGCGCCGAAGCGGCATAGCCCTGGGTGAAGCGATCGGCCTGGAAGAAGCTTACGTCGTTCGCCTCGAGGAAAGTGTTGATCCCGTCTTCGATGCCGCTCTGGCTGGCATGGGTCGCCGATTGCTGGAAGGCCAGGTTGCCGGCGATGATGTTGGTCGTGCCCACCGAGCGGACCAGGGCGAGACCGCCCAGGGTCAATGCGACCAGGATGATCAGCGAAACCATCAGCACCACGCCGCGCTGGGCGACGGGCCGACGGGTCTTGCGCGAAGGCTTGCATGGGCTGGGTTGGATTAACATCCGGCTGCGACTCCGAGCGTAGTTATGTTGCGGATGGGTACCGTTGTCTCGAAGACCTTGTAGCGGAAGTCCGCCCAGGTCGGCCAGGTGGTGGTATCGGGGCGGGTGAGGGTCAGGTTGATGGCAGCCGTTGCGCTGCCGGCCCAGGTCGGCGCCGCCGCCGTGACGCTGCCGCCGGACGCTTTTTCCGGCTGGCTGCTGCGCGCCACCAGGGCCAGGCGAATGGCCGAAATCCGGACCAGGCCACAAGCGTTGGTATTTGCCGCGGGAATGGCACTGACCGGCGTCACGGAAGTCGCGACAGCCTGATCCCAGACATCGGCGACGCCGTCCATGCTGATGGTTGGATCCAGCGGATTGCCGTCCGTCGTATCGCGCCCATGCTGCGCGCGCAAGCTCACGATGTCGCTGGCTATCGGCACCCAGGAGGCGTTGCATGAGCCCCCGACGGCGGTGCCGGCCGGACCGTCGGTGACCGTGCATGCGGCGCCGCAGTCGTTGGTGGTGTAATCGCACACGGCAAGCTTGCCGTTGCGAACGGCATAGGCCTGCACCCTGGGTCTCGGTCCGAGGTTGAACAGCCGGGGGCCCTGGACGGCCGAAGCCACGGGGGTGGTGTCAGTGGTGATCACGGTGGTGGTCGTGCTGGCTCCGCCGACCACCCCCAGACCCGGAGTGCAGGGGACCGGCTGCGGCGCCTGGGTGATCGCCACCAGCCTGTCGCCGGCATTGAATACGGTCGGCGAGGTCACGACAAATCCGGCAGGAGGACCGGCAACGACGGACTTGATGATGTCGCCCTCCACCGTGCCGTTGCTGTTGCCGGAGACGATCAGCAGGGTGTCGGTATTCGGGTCCCCGGCCGGAATCAGCGGGGAATTGATCCTCACCGGCAGCAGGGGAAGTGCGACCGTGGGGCCCGTGGGAGTGAGCGTGCCGTCGATGCCCCACTGGCCGGTCACGACGCATCCGATCACTTGCGGGTTGGCAATGCCCCAGCCGCTTTGCTGGATGTCGCGTTGCACGCCATTGAGCGCGATGGCGCCACCGGTGATCGCGTCACTCCCGCCGCTGGTGGTGCGCCTTTGCCCCTCGAAAAGGCTGAATACCTGCGTCATGACCAGAATGCCGAGCAAGCCGATGACCATCGCCACCATGACCTCGACCAGGCTGAAGCCGGCGGCCGGCGACGGGCAAGGCTTCGCAACGCCGGGGCCCATGCAGCGGATTTCCAGCCTCCGCGGTTTGCGGGGCCTGGTTTTCGACGGATTGCGGGCGGTTGGAGTCACGGCAGCCCCTAGATTATTTGCACGACAACCGAATAACTGTGGATGATGCCCAGGGGGACTTCGTTCGGCGCCTGCCAGCGCACGACAACCGTCGCGGTACTGGCGGTCTGCGGCGGGCCGACGACGCCGGGCGTCACGGTGACCAGTGGCGGGTTCTCCGTGGCGCCGGCGCCCGGCAAGGCCACGGCGACCCGTGCCGCCCATGGGGCATAGATGGGGCCACCGGTCTCGAAGTTGCCCTGCAAGGTGGCGCCGTCGCGAGCGCCGATCCACATTTGCCCGATGAGTTCATTGGCCAGCAAGCCGGCATCGGCGCGAAACTTCGCGTCGCGGGATGCCTTGATGGTCGAGGCCTGCATGCCGACGATGCCCAGAATGCCGATGGAAAAAATCAGGATGGCGATCAGGGATTCCAGCAGCATGACGCCTGATTGTTGTCTGCGCATGTGTCCTCCTAGAAACATCTCTGCGGGTCGGTGGCGAGAGCGCCGGTAGAGGCAAATGCGGGGTCGCACATGCGAATCTCCCCGCCGGGGGTAACGGTTACCTGCATGCGCCGCTCCGTCGGCGAGGCGGCGCATTTGTTCACGCCCGCGACAGTGACGATTGCCACCGCTGTCGAAGCGGCGGTTTCGTCGATGCCGGCGCAAATGATCAGGTTGCTGGCCAGCACTCCGGTGGGAATCCGCCCCAGGCCGTTGAAGCTGATGAAGGGCTGCCCGACCCCGGGCGCGGTTCCGGCGGCGACCACCACCCCGCCGGAGCCTTCCGTTGCCGGCCTGACCCGGATGATGGCGGGCGCGACGGCATTGCTGAGGTCGGCGTCTTCGGCCAGGGGCGCCGTGTCGCAGACCGAGTTCGGATTGGTCGGGTCGTCACGGCTGATAACCCAGGTGCCGAAACTGGCAGTGCTGCCGGCGGTGCCGAGCACACAGGTGTTGTCGAGCGTGCTGGTGAGCTGAAAGCGCATCGTGGTATTGCGCCTCACGGCCTCGGCCTTCGCCAACTGGATGCCGTTGAGGATGGCCTCGGTGGTGGCGCGAATCTTGGCGTTTTGGGTCCAGGTACGATAACTCGGGGCGGCCAATGCCATCAGTACGCCAACGATGGCGATCACGATGACCAGTTCGACCAGGCTGTAACCCCGCTGGGAAGGCCGCCACTCGATCATGTCAGCATGCCCCGCCCGGTGCCGTGAGCCAACAGGCCTGGGTTGCAGCGGTTCGCCAATTGGACGGGGCGGGGGCGGCAATGACGGTGGTTTTCGCGCCGGCCTGGTTTACCGTATAGGTAAATCCCGCCATGGAGGCCTTGCCCGTCGCGCGCAGCGTGAACACGTTGACCGTACCCGCCACCGAGCAATCGAAGTCGAAGAACCTGCTCGTGGTCGTATCGTTTGTGCAACCCGGCCCGCCCGCATAGGTGCGGCCGTCCTGGAAAAATTGCTCCATGGCCACCACCTTGTTTGACAGGCCGCTTGCCGCATCCGGGATCTTGCCCCGAATCATGTAGTCCGTGTAGCTGGGCATGGCGATAGCGGCGAGAATGCCGATAACCGCGATCACGACCATCAATTCGATCAGCGTAAACCCGGAGTTTGTTTTCATTTTCCCCACCTTTCCAAGTATTGAAGCAGAAGAACCTCTGCGCGTCCAAGCGTGCCCGACAAACGGCGCCTTTTGCTCGTCGAACGGTACTTTACGGTGGCGAGGGTGGCGGGAATTATCGGGTCGCGCCAATAATACTATGCAGATCAAACTCGCATGCCGGGCTGCGCGCCTGCCTTACTGGCCCCCCAGCTTGAGCAGCGCCTTGACCTGCGGCCACTGCCGGCGACTGACCGGCATGCGCTCTTCCGCCCCGTCCAGGATCACCTGCCAGTGCGCTTCGGTATCGCCCGCGTCGGCCGCGCGCTCGACTCCGGTCACCGCGGCCCGCGCCACGAGGCAATTGCGATGAATGCGCAGGAAGCGCTGGCTGAATTCGGTCTCGAGATGCAGCAGGGACTCTTCGAGCAGGAATTCGCGCTCGGCGGTGCGCGCCGTGACGTATTTTTGCTCCGCCTTGAGATACAGGATGTCGGCCACGGGCACCAGCAGGATGCGGCCGCGTTCGAGGCAGGACAGGTTTTGCCGTATCGCCAGCGCCGACTTTTCGAACCTTGCCGGGTCATCCGCGTGACGTCGGGCCTTTTTCAGCGCATCGGCCAGGCGATTGGCGCGCACCGGCTTGACCAGATAGTCCAGCGCCGCGAGTTCAAAAGCCTGGACGGCGTACTGGTCGAAGGCGGTGACGAATATCACGGCCGGCGCGGCAGGCAGCCGCGCCAGGTGACGGGCGAGTTCCACCCCGTCCATGCCCGGCATCCGGATGTCGATCAGCGCTACATCCAAGTCGCCGGCCTGTGCCTGCTCCAGCGCGGCATGGCCATCGGCTGCCTCGGCCACGACGATGCTCGGCACATCGGCCGCGATGTCGCCCAGCAAGTCGCGCAGGCGCGCACGCGCAGGCGCCTCGTCATCGACCAGCAGCAGGCGCAGGACATCGCTCATCGTCCCGCCACCGGACGATAGGGAAGCTCGATGGAAACACAAAAGCGGCCGCCATCGATCTGCGTCGTCATGGTGGCCTCAAGATCGAAGAACAGCATCAGCCGTTCGCGGATATTGTCAAGCGCCATCTGGTTGCCATGGGTTTGAGTGTCGGCGGCGGCGATCGGGTTGGAAAGTTCCACCCGCAGCCGGGAATCCCTGGACTCGAAGCGAATGGTTATTTCCCCGGGCTGCGTCGCCGGCTCGATGCCGTGATAGACGGCGTTCTCCAGCAGCGGCTGCAGCATCAACGGCGGCACCAGCGGATCCGGCGGGCAGGCGGTCATGTCCCACACCACGCGCACGCGCTCGCCCAGGCGCAGGCGTTCCAGGTTGATGTACTGGCGCGCGACCTGGATTTCCTCCGACAGCGGAACCAGATCGGCGTTTTCACGCATCAGCACGCGGAACAGGTCGGACAGTTCCTCCAGGGCCGTCTCGGCCCGGCGCGGATCGGAACGCATCACGCCGAGAACGGCGTTCAGCGCATTGAAAAGAAAATGCGGCCGGATCCGCGCCGTCAGTGCCAGCAACCTCGCCTCGGCCAGGGCGGGCGACCGCGCCCGTCCGCTCATCTCGAACCATGCCAGCAGCAAACCCACGCCAATCACCACCCACAATGAAACCCGGCTGAATCCCGCGGCGTCGGGATCGGCCAGGTGCAGCGCCGCGAAGAGACCGCGCACGGCGGCCGTCACCAGCAGAACCAGCAGAATCACCAGAATGGTGCCCCACCACTTGGACAGCCGCGTCAGAATGCCGCTGGCGTGGCTCAGCAGAACGAGGCTGACCACGGTCACCGGCTCGATCAACGCCGCCGCATCGAGGAATTCGATCGGAAAAGCGCGCCATTCGCGATTGCCGGCGAGCGTGCCCAACAGCGCGCCAAGATTGACGGCCAGCAGGACGCGCCACCATGTGCCGGGTTTGCGGAAGTCCGGCAGACCGGAGAACAGGGTGTTTACCCTTACGCTTCGTATCAGATTCAAGCGCCTGTCACCTTTGATTTTCCGGTGTTTATGGTTGCATCCGCTGCGCTAAACGCCCGCAAGGCAGATGTTGGCCTTCGCTGAAACTTCGTTTTGTCGCATGCATTGCCAGCTGACATGGCACGCCGATTATGACAGAACCGAAACTCCCGGCAGCAGCATTGAATGGTCAATCGTGCTGACCGCCGGAAAGTCGCCGTGCGGAGGAATGTGTTGAACAACGGTATTGCCTGCGGGTGATTGACCGCTCAATAGCGCTACCCTAAACTGCCGCTTCTGCCCCAATCGTTTTTTACTGCCGGTTCAATGGCATGTGTCCTGGTCGCATCGAAAATAGGGAACCACCATGGGAATATTCAAGTCACTCTTTGGCAAGTCGGACGAGAAGCCGCAAGCCGAACTCTCCGCCGAGGCTATCGGGAAGAGCATTGCCGAACACAATCACGAGATAGAGCAGTTGAAGCACAAGCTGCCATCTGCCGGCTCCAGGGAGGCCATGGCGAAATCGGCCGCCTGGACAGCCGAAATGCGGGCAAAAATAAAGGCGGCGGACTCCGCGGGCGACCTGGCCGCCGTGAAGCGCCTCGAAATCGAGCTCAAGGAAGCCGCAATGAAAACCGGCAGGATCGAAAAGCATGTCGAGGAAATAAACGAGCAGATCCTGCAGCATGAAGACCAGATCGAATTGCTCGAACGCGCTTTGGCCAAGCTGAAGTGAACATGTGCAGCCGCCGGCGTTGCGGATTTCCCGCGGCGCATGGCGGCTGCCATCGATTTCTTTTCCGCCGGCGCGTCACACCGGCGCAGGCCGGTGTCCAGCTCTCCAGGCAGTGGATTCCGGCTCCGGCCGGCTTTTGGCCACCATAAGAAATTGAAATCGCGAGACCGGTTTCCTTCGCTATGCTTGCGGCCATGTCCCAGTGGCTGACCATCTCCCGCGCCGCGCATCTGCTCGGCATTTCCCGCGTCGCGCTGCAAAAGCGCATCCGCGACGGGGAGTTGCCGTCCTTCGACGGCATGGTGACCGTCGATGACGTGCAGCGCAGCTGGCCGCAACTCGATCTGGAGGAGTCGGGCAGCTTCGAAAAGACCCGCGCCATTCGCGAGGATGCCTTCGCCCGGCGGCTGCGCGAGCGCGTGCTGCCGACCCAGGAGGCGCTGGCCCAGCGGCTGTTCGCCCAGGGTCAGGAACTGGCTGAACTGCAGCGCACCCTGACGCGCTACCACACGCTCCTGGAAACCCTGCGCGGGCGTCTCGATGCCTCGCCGCCGCCCGCCGCGGCCGACCTCGCGCAACTGCTCGACGAAGGCCTGGCCCGCGCGCTGTCGGCGCCGGCGCCGGGCGGGGACGTGGTCGCGCTCGATGCTATGCTGCGCGTCATGTCGGCCCACGTTACGGTCAAGCCATCCGGTCGCGAGTTCTTCGTCGAGGGTTCCGAAACCCTGTTGAAAGCGGCATTGCGCGCCGGACTGGCGCCCAACTACGGTTGCGGCAACGGTGTCTGCGGCCTGTGCAAGGCGCGTGTGGTGGCCGGCGAGACGCGCGACGTGTCGCCCTCGGACTACCGTTTTTCCGAAGCCGAGAGGGCGCAGAACCATGTGCTGATGTGTGCCTGCACGGCGCTGAGCTCGGACCTCGTTCTGGAAGTGCTGGAAGCCGGCGCGCCGGAAGACATCCCCGAACAACGCATCCTCGCCAAGCTGCGCCGCATCGATGCGCTGAATGCCGACGTGATGCGCCTGCACCTGCAGACGCCGCGCAGCAACCGCCTGCGTTTTCTCGCCGGGCAGCGGGTCACCCTGGGCATTCGCGCCGGCGTCGGCGATGGCAGCGATGTGCATGGCGAATACCCCGTGGCAAGCTGCCCCTGCGACGACCGCAACCTGATTTTTCATGTGGCCCGTACCGACCGCCGTGCCGCCAGCGCCGACTTTTCGGCCTGCCTGTTCGACGGCCGCGTCAGGCTTGCCGACGACGTTTCGGTGTGGGGACCGTGGGGCACGTTCGTGCTGGAAAACACCTCGCCGCGGCCGCTGGTATTCATCGCCGTCGAGGAAGGCTTCGCGCCGATCAACAGCCTGATCGAACATGCGATCGCGGTCGATGCCGCCGAGTCGATCACGCTCTACTGGGCCAGTGCGCAGCCCGGCGGCCAGTACCTGCCCAACCAGTGCCGCGCCTGGGCAGAGGCGCTGGACGAGTTCAGCTACAAGGCGCTGGGCGTCGATGAATTGCCGGCTGTTCTGGCGGCGAATGCCGCGCTGGCCGCCAGCGACGTCTATCTGGCCGGCACGGCGCAAAGCGTCGAGCCGATTGCCGCGGCGCTGCTGGCCGCCGGCGTGCCCGCCGCGCAACTTCACGTCGAGGCATGGTGATGCCATGACCCAGGCGCGCCGCATCATTCCCATCCAGCCGCAGGCTGCCGATGCCGAGCTCGACGCCTGCTCCTCGGCCGAACCCTTCGCCCTGATGGTGCTGGGCGACAGCATGGAGCCGGAGTTCCTCGAGGGCGAAGTGATCCTGATCGAGCCGGAAGGCCTCGCCACCGACGGTTCCTTCGTCCTGGCGAAACTCGACGACGAGTGGATCTTTCGCCAGCTGGTCCGCCAAGGCGCCGGCTGGCGCCTGCAGGCCCTGAACCCGGCCTATCCCGCCGCGGATATTGCCGGCCTCGACGCGGTCAAGGGCGTCATCATCCAGAAATCCCGGCCCGGCACCCGCCGCGCCACCAAACGCTACGTGGAGTAAGTCTGTGCCCTATTACATTTATCGCGTGACGCCCGTGGGGCCGATCCAGCAACTCTCCAAGATCAGCCAGTTCGAAGTGTTCAAGGAAGCCTCGAACGAGGCCAAGCGCCTGCGCCGCGAAACAGAGCTTGCTGCCGGCGAGAAGATCAAGACCATCTTTGCCGCCAACGAACTGGAGGCCGAGGAATTGCTGAGCCAGCCGCCGCGGGAAGACTTCGCCGACGGCGAGGACTACTAGTACGGAGTCAGGTTGAAACCGATGGACGCCATTCCAACCGTCATCCCGGGCTTGACCCGGGATTTAGTAGCGGCCGCCGACTGGATTCCGGCTTTCGCCGGAATGACGTTTCGAAAGCAAGGTGTTTCTGTCCCATTATTCAGTCAGGTTGAAACCGATGGATGCAAACTTGACCGTCATCCCGGGCTTGACCCGGGATCCAGAAACTCACGCCGACTGGATTCCGGCATTCGCCGGAATGACGAGTTCATCCATCTTTTCAGCATGACTGACTGCTAGGCCATTCAATGGACGAGATCGCCTTCCGCAATGTCCGGGGCGAAATGAACCGCCTGCCCTGCATCTTCGAACGCGCGCTGCTGGCGCGCCACGCGGTCTGCGAACTGGCGGCGAACCACCAGATCGCCGAACGGGAAAGCATCGCCTGCACGCAGCTCGCGGCGCACGGCGCCTGTTCGCGAATGTCCGAACTGCTGCGCGAGAAGTCGGCCTTCGCCTTGGGGCTGACCGCAACCCGGCGCATCCTGCCGCACGCCATGGTGATGAAAATCCAGTGCGGCGGCCTCGACGGCTTGAAGGCCCTGCTCGATGCCGAGGCAACGGCTCCGGATGCCGGGCGCCTGGTGCGTCTCGCCGCGGAGCGTTACGGCGATCCCGGCGAGCTGCCGTTTTCAGAGATCGTGCAGGGCGTGGCGGCATGGAAGCCGCGCCGCCGCCATCGGGGTGCGCCGCAATGATTGCCGGCATGGCCGCGCTGGTGAATGCGGTGCAGACCAACTGCGACATCGCCGACGCGCGCCATGCGCGCGACGTCAGCCTGTGCACCTACCTGCTCGGCATGCGCGAGTTCTATCGCTGGGAACATCAGCTGCCCTACGGCGCGTCGCCGCCGCGCGATGAAGTCGGGCGCTGGATTTCAGAACGCGAGGCGCGCTGGGAGCTGATCGTCGACGCGGAGTTCGTTGCGGTGCCGGTCGCCGGCCGCGACTTCGATGCCTTCGCTGCCGAACAGGTCAATGTCGCGCTGGCCGGCAGCGGGTTGGTGTATGGCGCCGGCGTGGGGCGCTTTCACAAGCCGCATTTTTTCCTCGGCCAGCTCGACCGCGAGGAACAGCGCGGCGACGCGCACCTGCTGGTCTGCGGTTGCGAATATGCGCGCGATGTCTCGGCGATTCCGGCGGCATCGCAGGGCAGCACGCTGATCGTGCGTCGCGAGGCGCTGCGGCAGTGGCTGTGGGAAAAGGCCGAAGGCTGGAACGTGAAGCAGCAGGACGGCGCGCTCAAGTCGGCGCTGCTCGGCTACGGCTTCGAAGTCGATCCGCAGGCGGCCATCGAGCGCATGAGCGAGCGCGAAATCGAAACCCTGGTGCTGCACGAGGAAGGCGAACTCGCCGCCGGCCGGCTGCTGGGCGAAGCATGGTCGCGCAAGCTGGTTGGTTTCAGCGGCAAGCGCGCCGAACTGCTGGCGCGCGCCGTGCGCGACAACCTTGCGGACTGCCTGGTGACCCTGCCGGGCCTGCTGCAGCGGGGCGCGAGCGATTCGCTGCACTTCTGGTTTTCCACCTTCGACGGCCTGCGCCGCGAACTGTTTCCGCGCCTGGTCGCGGCCTATGGCGCCGAAAAAGGCGGCGCTGGGGATACGGCGATTCAGGCCGCCGCCGCGGCCGGCCGCATCCATTTCGCCGCGCTCGGCCTGCGCCTGCTCGACCTGGACGAAGCCGCCATCGCAGCGCTGTCGCTGGAACCGGCTGCAATCTCCCTGTAGCGGGGTGCGGCTTTGTTCATCCTGTTTGGTAATCGACGTCAGTCACGACAAAATGAAACATCATATTCGCATCCGCTTTGATTCGTGATTCCGGCGCAAGCCGGAATCCAGGAGGTTTCAAGTCTGCGTTTCTGGATTCCGGCTTGCGCCGGAATGACGAACTGATGTTCATCGCCAATCGGGTTCTCCATTGCGGGGATAGGCATCGGAGACAAACCCCGCAAGGGGATACCGTCTCCGGCGCTGACGGCCGGAGACAAACCCCGCAAGGGGATACCGTCTCCGGCGCTGACGGCCGGAGACATATAATCGGCGCATGCCACGCTTTGCCGCGAACCTTTCCTTCCTGTTCACCGAGCATCCATTTTTCGAGCGCTTCGCGGCGGCGCGCGCCGCGGGCTTTGCTGCGGTCGAGTTCCATTTCCCCTATGAGTTCGACCGCGCGGCGCTGGCCGAGGTGGTGCTGACCTCGGGCCTTGAAGTCGTGCTGTTCAACCTGCCCGCGGGCGACTGGGCCGCGGGCGAGCGCGGGATTGCCTGCCATCCGCGGCGCATCGCCGAGTTTCAGGACGGCGTCGGCCTCGCCATCGACTACGCGCGGCTGCTCGGCTGCACGCGGCTCAATTGCCTGGCGGGCATCGCGCCGGGCGACGTCACTCACGACAAGGCGCGCGAAACCCTGGTCGAGAACCTGCGCTTTGCCGCCGCGGTGACTGCGCGCGCAGGCATCCAGCTCGTCCTGGAACCGCTCAACACGCGCGACACGCCGGGTTTCTTTGTCGCCACCTCACGCTGCCGGGCTGGAGATCATCGCCGCCGTCGGCAGCGACAAGCTGCGCCTGCAGTACGACATCTACCATGCCCAGGTGATGGAGGGCGACCTGGCCCGCACAGTGCAGGAACATCTGGCGCAAATCGGCCACGTTCAGCTGGCCGACAATCCGGGGCGGCACGAACCGGGGACCGGCGAAATCAACTTCCCCTTCCTGCTGCGGCATCTCGATGCCATCGGCTATGACGGCTGGGTCGGTTGCGAATACAAGCCGAGCGGGCGTACCGAGGATTCCTTCGGCTGGCTGGAGGATTGGAAGTGAGTTATTCACCGCAGCGCGCCTTGCTGCGCGAGCTGTTCGATGCCGCGGTGGCCGCCGCCGATCCGGCGCATTGCCTGCCGGCCTGGCTGCCGGAGCCTCCCGTCGGCCGCACCGTGATAGTCGGCGCCGGCAAGGCGGCGGCGGCGATGGCGGCTGCGGTCGAAACTCACTGGCGCGGCGATCCGGACCGCCTCTCCGGCGTCGTCGTGACGCGTTACGGACACGGCGCGTCGACGCGGCGCATCGAGGTCGTCGAAGCCTCGCACCCGGCGCCCGATGCGGCCGGGCAGGCTGCAGCGGCGCGGATACTCGAAACGGTTCGCGGGCTGACCGCGGACGACCTGGTGCTGGTGCTGCTTTCCGGCGGCGGTTCGGCCCTGCTCGCGGCGCCGATGGCGGGCATCACGCTGGAAGAAAAGCGCGCGGTAACCAAGGCCTTGCTCGCCTGCGGCGCCGGCATCGGCGAAATCAACTGCGTCAGAAAGCACCTGTCGGCGCTCAAGGGCGGCCGCCTGGCGCTCGCCGCGCTGCCTGCGCGGGTGGTGACGCTGGCGATCTCCGATGTGCCGGGCGACGATCTGTCGACCATCGCCTCCGGCCCCACCGTACCCGATCCGACCACCTGCGCCGATGCGCTGGAAATCGTCGGCCGCTATGGCATCGACCTTGCCCGCCGCGGCGCGTGAGGCGCTGCTGTCCGGCGCAGCCGAAACGCCGAAGCCCGGCAACCCGGGATTCGCGCGCTGCGAGTCGCACATCATCGCCACCGCACAGGGGTCGCTGGCGGCCGCTGCGGAGCTGGCCCGCGCCCGGGGCGTCACGCCGCTGGTGCTGGGCGACGCCATCGAGGGCGAGGCGCGCGAGGCGGCGCGCGTGCTGGGCGGCATCGCCTTGTCCTGCGCCGCGCATGGCGTGCCGCTGGCCGCGCCCTGCGTGCTGCTCTCCGGCGGCGAGACCACGGTGACGGTGCGGGGCAAGGGGCGCGGCGGACGCAATGCGGAATTCCTGCTCGGCCTGGCGCTGGCACTCGGCGGCGCATGCGCGCATTTCGGCCATCGCCTGCGATACGGACGGCATCGACGGTTCGGAAGACAATGCCGGTGCCATGGTCTTGCCCGATACGCCGGCGCGGGCCGTCGTCGCCGGAATTGATTTGCGCGCGCGCCTGACCGAGAATGACGCCTACGGCGTCTTTGCCGCACTGGGCGACCTCGTCGTCACCGGGCCGACACGCACCAACGTGAACGACTTCAGGGCGATCCTGATCGACATGACCGAATCTCAGGCAGGGGAGAAATGACAATGGCGTTGCGCGAACACTCCGCCGATGCGGCGCAGGACTTTGCCGATACCGATCGCGCGGCGTTGCTGGCCGCCCTGGCGGGCATCCTGCCGCCGGCCGCGCTGCTTTCCGCCGAGGAAGACCTGAAGCCCTACGAGTGCGACGGCCTGTCCGCCTATCGCCAGGTGCCGCTCGCCGTGGCCCTGCCGGAAACCGAGGCCCAGGTGGTGGCGGTGATCAAGGCCTGCCGCGCCGCCGGCGCGCCTATCGTCGCCCGCGGCGCCGGCACCGGGCTTTCCGCCGGTGCCCTGCCGCACCCGCAGGGCGTGGTGCTGAGCCTGGCCAAGCTGAAGAAAATCCTGCACGTCGATCCCGTGGCGCGTGTGGCCGTGGTGCAACCCGGCGTGCGCAACCTGGCGATTTCGGAAGCGGCGGCGCCGCTCGGGCTCTACTACGCGCCCGATCCGAGTTCGCAGATCGCCTGTTCCATCGGCGGCAACGTCGCCGAAAATTCCGGCGGCGTGCATTGCCTGAAATACGGCCTGACGCTGCACAACGTGCTGCGCGTGCGCGCCGTGATGGTCAGCGGCGACATTGTCGAATTCGGCAACCATGCGCTGGATGCGCCCGGCTACGACCTGCTGGCGCTGTCGATCGGTTCCGAAGGCATGCTCGCGGTGGTGACCGAGGTGACGGTGAAGCTGGTGCCGAAGCCCGAGCAGGCGCAGGTCATCATGGCCAGTTTCGACGACGTGATGAAGGCCGGCGACGCCGTGGCGGCGGTGATCGCCGCCGGCATCATCCCGGCCGGGCTGGAAATGATGGACAAGCCGGCCACGGCCGCGGTCGAGCCCTACGTCAAGGCCGGTTACGACCTCAACGCCGAGGCCATCCTGCTGTGCGAATCCGACGGCACGGCGGAGGAGGTGGCGGAGGAGATTTCGCGCATGAAGGCCGTGCTGGAAACCAGCGGCGCCACCGAGATCCGCGTCTCGCAATCCGAGCCCGAGCGCCTGCGCTTCTGGGCCGGGCGCAAGGCCGCCTTCCCCGCGGCGGGGCGCATCTCGCCCGACTACTACTGCATGGACGGCACCATTCCGCGCAAACGCCTGGGCGAAATGCTGACCGCGATCTACGCCATGGAAAAGAAATACCGCCTGCGCTGCATCAACGTCTTCCATGCCGGCGACGGCAACCTGCATCCGCTGATCCTCTACGACGCCAACGTTGCCGGCGAACTGGAACGCACCGAAGCCTTCGGCGCCGAAATCCTCAAGCTCTCGGTCGACCTGGGCGGCACCATTACCGGCGAGCACGGTGTCGGCTACGAAAAGATCAATTCCATGTGCGACCAGTTCGGCAGCGACGAGCTGCGCGCCTTCCACGCCGTGAAGCGCGCCTTCGATCCTGAGGGCCTGCTGAATCCCGAGAAGGGCGTGCCGACCCTGCATCGCTGCGCCGAGTTCGGCCGCATGCACGTGCATGGCGGCCAGGTCAAGTTTCCGGAACTGGAGCGCTTGTGATGCTCAGAAGAAGAACCATTGGCCACAGAGGACACAGAGTTCACAGAGAGAACCCGTGTGCCGGGCAGTCTGCTTTTGCTTTCTCTGTGTCCTCTGTGTCCTCTGTGGCAAAAGAGGTTTTCAAATGATCGACGAATTCCGCGCCCGCATCCTCGAGCGCAAGCCGCTGCGCATCCGGGGCGGCGGCAGCAAGGATTTTTACGGCGGGCCGCTTTCCGGGGACATCCTCGACACGCGCGCCCATGCCGGCATCCTCAGCTACGAACCGACCGAACTGGTGGTCACCGCGCGCTGCGGCACGCCGCTGGCGGAACTGGAGTCGGCGCTGGCGGCACGGCGCCAGTTCCTCGCCTGCGAGCCGCCGCGCTTCGGCTCGGCCACGGTGGGCGGCGCCGTTGCCGCGGGTCTCTCCGGGCCGCGCCGGGCGGCGGTCGGCAGCCTGCGCGATTTCGTCCTCGGCGTCAGGATCATGGACGGTGAAGGCCGCGTGCTCAAGTTCGGCGGCGAGGTGATGAAGAACGTCGCCGGCTTCGACGTTTCGCGCCTGATGACCGGCAGCCTCGGCACGCTGGGCCTGATCCTCGACGTTTCGCTGAAGGTGCTGCCGCTGCCGGCGGGCGACGCCAGCCGGCGTTTCGAAATGCCGCAGGACAAGGCGCTGGAGGCGATGAACCGCTGGGCCGGACAGCCGCTGCCGCTGGTCGCGAGCGGCTGGCAGGACGGCGTCCTGACCATTCGCCTGTCCGGCGCGCAGGCGGCGGTGGCCGCGGCCTGCCAAAAGCTCGGCGGCGAGTCGCTCGCGGCCGCGGCGGCGGATGAATTCTGGAACGGGCTGCGCGAGCAGAGCGCCGCTTTCTTCGCCGGTGATGCGCCGCTGTGGCGCTTGTCGGTGCCTTCGGTAAGCCCGCCGCTGGAATTGCCCGGCCCGGTCCTGATCGAATGGGGCGGCGCCCAGCGCTGGCTGCGCGGCGATCCCGATGCGGGTCAGTCGAGGCAGGCGGCGGCCAGGGCCGGCGGCCACGCCACGCTGTTCCGCGGCGGCCACGGGGCACAGCGGGCCGGCGGTGTTTTCGCACCGCTGCAGCCGGCGCTGATGGAAGTGCATCGCCGCCTGAAGCAGAGCTTCGATCCGTACGGCGTGTTCAATCCCGGCCGCTTGTATTCCGAGTTCTGAACATGGAAACCCACCTCGCCGATTTCATCCGTCATACCACCGCCGGCCGCGAGGCCGAGGAAATCCTGCGCCGTTGCGTGCATTGCGGTTTCTGCACCGCGACCTGCCCGACCTACCAGTTGCTGGGTGACGAACTCGACGGCCCGCGCGGCCGCATCTACCTGATCAAGCAGGTGCTGGAAGGCGCCGAGCCGACGGCAAAGACCCGCCTGCACCTCGACCGCTGCCTGACCTGCCGTTCCTGCGAAACGCACCTGTCCCTCGGGCGTGCATTACACGCGCCTGCTCGACATCGGCCGCGAGGTGGTCGAGCGGAAGGTGCCGCGCAGCGGCAGCGACGCCTTCCTGCGCGGGACGCTGAAGAACCTGCTGCCGCGGTCCACGGTGTTCGGCGCGGCGATGAAGCTGGGGCAGTCGGTGCGCATGCTGCTGCCGGGGGTGCTGCGCGCCAAGGTGCCGCCGCTGTCGTCGGCCGGGCCGGCGCCGCAGCGCAGCCATGCGCGGCAGATGATCGCGCTGGCCGGCTGCGTGCAGCCCTCGATGTATCCCAACGTCAACGGCGCGACGCGGCGCGTGCTCGATCGCCTCGGCATCCGGATGGTCGAGGCGCGCCGGTGCCGGCTGCTGCGGCGCCGTGCGCCTGCACCTGAATGCGGCCGAGGGCGCGCGCGACGATGCGCGGCGCAACATCGACGCCTGGTGGCCGCTGCTCGAGGCCGGTGCCGAGTGCCTGGTCATGACGGCCTCGGGCTGCGGCTCGCACGTGCTCGAATACGCCCACCTGCTGCAGGACGATCCCGACTACGCCGTCAAGGCGGCGCGCGTGGTGCTGGCGACGCGCGACATCAGCGAGGTCATCACGGCGGAAGCGGATGCGCTGGGCAGCCTGTTGCTGAGCTGCGCGCCCTTGCCGGAAGAAGACACGCCGCTGGCCTTCCAGAATCCCTGCAGCCTGCAGCACGGGCTCAAGATCCGCGGCACCGTGGAACTGCTGCTGACCGCGGCCGGCTACCGCCTGACGCCGGTGGCGGACTCGCACCTGTGCTGCGGCTCGGCCGGCACCTACTCGGTGCTGCAGCCGGAGCTGTCGCAGCGCCTGCAGGCCAACAAGATCGCGGCGCTGACGGCCGGCGCGCCCGTCGCGATCGCCAGCGCCAATGTCGGCTGCATGGCGCATCTGCAGGGCGTTACGGCCTTGCCGGTCAGGCACTGGATCGAACTGATCGACGAGCGACTGTCGTCGTGATTGCGGCCTCTTGGCCATGCAGGTTTTTACTGCCTGCAGCGTGACATGACGATCGGCCTCGACGAATCAGCGCACGACTGGCAAACCCTGCGCGCATCCTTCCGCTGGAACGTGCCGGCGCGCTACAACATCGCGCAGGCCTGCTGCGGTCGCTGGGCGGCCGATCGCACGCGCTTTGCGCTGTACTACGAGGACGAGGCGGGGCACACCGAGGCCTGGAGCTTCTGGGATGTGCAGCAGGCCGCCAACCGGCTGTGCAACGTGCTGCGGCGCGATGGGCGTCATGGCCGGCGACCGCGTCGCCATCATCCTGCCGCAGCGGCCCGAAACCGGCATCGCGCACATGGCCTGCTACCAGATGGGCGCGATCGCGGTGCCGGTGTCGCACCTGTTCGGCGCCGATGCGCTGGAATTCCGCCTGACCGCACGCCGGGGTGCGCGTGGCCATCATCGACGAGGGCGGCGCTGGAGAAGCTCGGCGCCGTGCGCGACAAGCTGCCCGAGCTGAAACACGTCATCGGCGTCGGCGGCGCGCGCGAGTCCTGGGTGCGCGAGTGGAGCACGCTGCTGCCGCTGGCCTCGTCGCGCTACACGCCGACGGACACCGCGGCCGACGATCCGGCGCTGATCATCTACACCAGCGGCACCACCGGCAATCCGAAGGGCGCGCTGATCGCCCAGCGCAGCCTGATCGGCAACCTCCCGGGCTTCGTCTGCTCGCACGACTTCTACCCGCAGCGCGGCGACATGTTCTGGTCGCCGGCCGACTGGGCGTGGACCGGCGGCCTCTTCGATGCGCTGTTGCCGAGCTGGAATTTCGGCCAGCCGATACTCGGCTATCGCGGCCGCTTCGATCCGGACAAGGCCTTCTGGCTCATGGAGAAGTACGGCATACGCAATGCCTTCCTCTTTCCGACGGCGCTGAAAATGATGATGAAGGCGGTGCCGCAGCCCAGGGAGAAATACGACCTCGTCCTGCGCAGCATCATGAGCGCCGGCGAGACTGTCGGCGAAACCGTCTGCCACTGGGCGCAGGAGGCGCTGGGCGTGACCGTGAACGAAATGTACGGCCAGACCGAGATCAACTACATCGTCGGCAACTGCGCCGCGGTGGCGCCGCCCAAGCCCGGCGCCATGGGCCGCGGCTATCCGGGCCACCAGCTCGGCGTGCTCGACGACGAGGGCAATCCGGTGGCTGCCCGGCGAAATGGGCGAAGTCTGCGTCCGGCGCAGTTGCAATGGCGAGATGGATCCGGTGTTCATGCTCGGCTACTGGAACAACCCGCAGGCCACGGCGGAAAAATTCTTCGGCGGCGGCATCGATGATCCGCAGGCCTGGGGCCGCACCGGCGACCTGGCGAAGATGGACGAGGATGGCGCGCTCTGGTATCAGGGACGCTCTGATGACATGTTCAAGAGCGCCGGCTATCGCATCGGCCCCGGCGAGATCGAGAACTGCCTGGTCAAGCATACGGCGGTGGCCAATGCCGCCGTGATCGGCGAGCCCGACGAGACGCGCGGCACCGTGATCAAGGCCTTCATCGTGCTCGCCGCCGGAGAAAAACCCTCGGCCGAACTCGAAGCCTCGTTGCAGCAGCATGTGCGGCAGTATCTGGCGCCCTACGAGTATCCGAAGATCATCGAGTTCATCGACGCCCTGCCGATGACCACCACCGGCAAGGTGCAGCGCCGCTTGCTGCGCGGAAGATAGGGCCGGTTCGCGCCGCGCCGCCGGCTACTTGAGCCAGCGCCGGCGCCAGAAGATGATCGATAGCGTGGTGGCAACCGCCGCCATCAGGCCGATGGCGACAAAAAACCCGGTAGGCATGTCGAGCAGCGGCATGCTCCTGAAGTTCATGCCGAAGATGCCCGAGATCAGCGTCGCCGGCATGAAGATGATGGCGACCACGGTCAGCGCCCTGACCTCCTGATTGACCTGGTTGCTGGCTGCAGACAGGTAGATGTCGAGCATGCCGGCGATCATGTCGCGATTGGCTTCCAGCGATTCGATGGCATGCACCGTATGGTCATACACGTCGCGCAGGTAGGGCCGGGTTTCCGGGCGGAAGAAACGCTCGTCGGCGCGGGTCAGGCTGTTGATGACCTCGCGCAGCGGCCAGATCGAGCGGCGCAGGTTCAGGGTTTCGCGCTTCAACTGATGCACCAGTTGCAGCGCGCCGGGCCGCGGGTGCTCCAGCATCATGTCTTCGAGTTCCTCGGTGCGCTCGCCGATGTTTTCGAGGATGGTGAAATAGCGGTCGACGATGGCATCGAGCAGGGAATAGGCGAGGTAGTCGGCGCCCAGCTTGCGGATCTGGCCGCGGTTCTGCCGCAGGCGTTCGCGCACGGGGTCGAAGCGGCCGCTGGGCCGTTCCTGGAAGGTCAGGACGAAATTCGGGCCGAGGATCAGGCTGACCTGGTCGGAACCGATCTGCTGGTTGTCGCCGTCGACCTCGAAAAAGCGCGCGACGATGAACAGATAGTCGCCATAGTCGTCGACCTTCGGTCGCTGGTTGGTGTTGAGGATGTCTTCCAGCACCAGCGGGTGCAGCTTGAAGCGACGGCCGATTTCGGCCATCACCTCGGGTTCGTGCAGGCCATGCACGTTGAGCCAGAGCACCGGGAGCCTGGCCTGGTAGGCCTGCGACTCGGCAAGCGAGTTGAACTGGTGCTCGGTGAGCTCGGCCTCGCCGTATTCGAGCAGGGAAATGGCCGCCTGTTCGGTCTTGCGCTCGCCGAGGTGGATCAGCGCGCCGGGCGCCAGGCCCACCTTGGCGGCCGATGAGAGGCGCTTGGCGGCGCGTGCGCGGGATCGGTTGGCATTGGAACTTGTCATGTCGGGTGATCGAATGAACCGTGATCCCAATCAAATGAATTGATGTAGAAAGCGTATCATACCGGCGGCGCGACGTTTGCATCGGCAAAGGCGCGTCAGGTACCGACGGGAAAACGCAGCGAAGCGGAGTTTCAGAGAAGGCTCGCCCGCGTCAGCGGGCGTTATGCCGTAACTAAACAGAACAACTCAGGTGCTCGTCGAGCAGACAATCAATGCAAATGCAAATGGGAGAATCATGGCGCTGACAATAGGAATTCCCCGGGAAACGCTGGCCGGCGAGAAACGCGTGGCCACCGTACCGGAAGTCGTCGAAAAGCTCATCAAGCTGGGTTTCAGGGTCGCCGTCGAATCCGGCGCCGGGGACGCGGCGAATTGCAGTGACGACAGCTACCGCGCCGCCGGCGCCGAAGTGATCGCCGGGGCGCCCGCGCTGTGGGCGGCCTCCGACATCGTGTTCAAGATAGGCGTACCGACGACCGAGGAAGTCGGCCTCATGCGCGAGGGCGGCACCCTGATCGATTTCATCTGGCCGGCGCAGAACCCCGAACTGATGCAGCAGCTGGCTGCGCAAGAAGGCCACCGTGCTGGCCATCGACTCGCTGCCGCGCACGCTCTCCCGCGCCCAGAAGATGGACGCGCTGACCTCGCAGGCCGGCGTCGCCGGCTACCGCGCCGTGATCGAGGCCGCCAACGCCTTCGGCCGCTTCTTCAACGGCCAGATCACTGCCGCCGGCAAGGTACCGCCGGCCAAGGTCTTCATCGCCGGTGCCGGCGTCGCCGGTCTCGCGGCGATCGGCACGGCAGCCAGCCTGGGCGCCATCGTGCGCGCCAACGACACCCGTGCCGAAGTGGCCGACCAGGTCGTGTCGCTGGGCGGCGAATTCGTCAAGGTCGATTACGAGGAAGAAGGTTCCGGCGGCGGCGGTTACGCCAAGGTCATGAGCGAGGGCTTCCAGCAGGCCCAGCGCGAGATGTACGCCAAGCAGGCGCGGGAGGTGGACATCATCATCACCACCGCGCTGATTCCCGGCAAGCCCGCGCCCCGGCTGATCACCGCCGAGATGGTGCAGAGCATGAAGCCCGGCAGCGTGATCGTCGACATGGCGGCCGAGCGCGGCGGCAACTGCGAGCTGACCGAGCCCGGCAAGGCGGTGGTCAAGCACGGCGTGACCATCGTCGGCTACACCGACCTGGCCTCGCGCCTGGCCAAGCAGTCCTCGACCCTGTACGCCACCAACCTGTTCCGCCTTGCCGAGGAACTGTGCAAGACGCAAGCGTAAAAGACGACGGCATCATCGACGTCAACATGGACGACGAAGCCATCCGCGGCCTGACGGTCATCAAGGAAGGCAACATCACCTGGCCGCCCCCGCCGCCCAAAGCGTCCGCCGCGCCGCCCGCCAAGCCTGCGGCGGCACCCGTGGTACAGGCCAAGAAGGGCCACGGCCATGGCGCGGCTTCCGAACCCATGGCGGGCAACAAGCTGGCCATCATGTTCGGCGTCGCCGCCGTGCTGTTCTGGTTCGTCGGCGCCAACGCGCCGGCGGCCTTCCTCGCCCACTTCACGGTCTTCGTGCTGGCCTGCTTCGTCGGCTACATGGTGGTGTGGAACGTGACGCCGGCCCTGCACACGCCGCTGATGAGCGTGACCAACGCGATCTCCAGCATCATCGCCATCGGTGCCCTGGTGCAGATCGCGCCGCCGCTGGCCGGCGGGGCTGCCACCGGACCAGTGGATACGCTGGCTGGCCGTGGGCGGCATCGCGCTGACCGCCGTCAACATGTTCGGCGGTTTCGCCGTGACCCAGCGCATGCTGGACATGTTCCGCAAATAACCCAGGAAAAATTATGATGCGCTATCCCCCCAGCCCCCTTTCCACGAAAGGGGGTGACTATGGTTCGCTGCGCTCCTTGTCTTCACGCCGTTTCTCCTCGGGACGGCCCTTCGGAGAAAAACATGTCTGGTAACCTGGCAACCGTCTCCTACATCGGAGCAACCATCCTCTTCATCCTCAGCCTCGGCGGCCTGTCCAATCCCGAGACCTCGCGGCGCGGCAACCTCTACGGCATGATCGGCATGACCATCGCCGTGCTGGCCACGGTGTTCGGCCCGCGCGTCACGGCGGCCGGCATCCCCTGGATCATCGGTGCCATGGTGGTCGGCGGCGCCATCGGCCTGTATGCGGCGCAAGGTCGTCAAGATGACGCAGATGCCCGAACTGGTCGCGCTGATGCACAGCCTGGTCGGTCTCGCGGCCTGCCTGGTCGGCTTCGCCAGTTACATCGACACCTCGGCTCCGCTCACCGGCGCCGAGAAGACCATCCACGAGCTGGAAATCTACGTCGGCATCCTGATCGGCGCGGTGACCTTCTCCGGTTCGCTGATCGCCTTCGGCAAGCTTAACGGCAAGATCGGCGGTTCGCCCATGCTGCTGCCGGGGCGCCACTGGATGAACCTGGCCGGCCTGCTGGTGGTGATCTGGTTCGGCCGCGAGTTCATCAATTCGCATTCGATCCCCGAGGGCATGCTGCCGCTGATCGTGATGACCGTGATCGCGCTGCTGTTCGGCATCCACATGGTGATGGCGATCGGCGGTGCCGACATGCCGGTGGTGGTCTCGATGCTCAACAGCTATTCCGGCTGGGCGGCGGCGGCGACCGGCTTCATGCTCTCCAACGATCTCCTGATCGTCATCGGCGCGCTGGTCGGGTCAAGCGGCGCGATCCTGTCCTACATCATGTGCAAGGCGATGAACCGCAACTTCATCAGCGTGATTGCCGGCGGCTTCGGCACCGGCAGCGGGACGGTGGCCAAGAAAGTCGGCGATGGCGATACGGCGCCGGTGGGCGAAGTGGTGCCGATCAGCGCTACCGAGACTGCAGAACTGCTGAACGACGCCAAGAGCGTGATCATCGTTCCCGGCTACGGCATGGCGGTGGCGCAGGCGCAGCACACGGTGTATGAAATCACCAAGCACCTGCGCGAGAAGGGCGTCAACATCCGCTTCGGCATCCACCCGGTGGCGGGGCGCATGCCCGGCCACATGAACGTGCTGCTGGCCGAAGCCAAGGTGCCCTACGACATCGTGATGGAAATGGACGAGCTCAACGACGACTTCCCGACCACCGACGTGGCCATGGTGATCGGCGCCAACGACATCGTCAACCCGGCGGCGCAGGACGACCCGACCAGCCCGATCGCCGGCATGCCGGTGCTGGAAGTCTGGAAGGCCAAGACCTCGATCGTGATGAAGCGCAGCATGGCTTCGGGCTACGCCGGCGTCGACAACCCGCTCTTCTACAAGGAAAACAACCGCATGCTGTTCGGCGATGCGAAGAAGATGCTGGACGAGGTGCTGGTGGCGCTGAAGAGCTGATTTTTGCGGCTTCTGTCTTGCGAAAACGCCACAGTCCGCCGTGGCGTTTTTTATGTCCGAGCGGGACGCGCGGACGGTATCCCCTGGTGGGAATTTTTCAGCTTTCGCCCGCAAAAGTTATGTCCGCGGCGAAGCCGGAGACGGTATCCCTTGCGGACGGCGCCGGCTCGCTCTGCACACCTGGGATTCCGCTTCGCGGGCAGGTGACGGCGGCCGGGTAATCTGTCGTGGTTCGCGTAGCATTCCGTCCATGAAACTCGAACCGGAAACCCTGCGGCAAATCGTCGAGCGCACGCTCGGGCACTACCAGGCACGGGCCGAAGCCTTCTGGGAGGGCACGCGCAATCACGACGTCGAACAGAACATCGAGGCCTTGCTGCGGCATATACAGGCTCCGCCACCCTGCACGATTCTGGATTTCGGCTGCGGTCCGGGGCGGGACCTGTCGGCGTTCGTCCGCCGCGGACATCGCGCCATCGGAGTCGAAGGGGCGCCGGCGCTGGCGGAGCTGGCGCGCGCCAACAGCGGCTGCGAAGTCTGGCAACAGGATTTCCTCCGGCTGGACTTGCCCGAATCCTGCTTTGACGGCGTGTTCGCCAACGCCTCCCTGTTCCATGTGCCACGTCAGGAGCTGCCCCGCGTGTTGCGTCAGCTGCACGCGACGCTGAAGCCCGGTGGCGTCCTGTTCAGTTCAAATCCGCGCGGCAACAACGAAGAGAGCGTGAACGGCGAACGCTACGGCGCCTATTACGACTTTGCCGCCTGGCGCGAGCATCTGGCCGCTGCCGGTTTTTCCGAACTCGAACACTACTATCGCCCGCCGGGCTTGCCGTTCGAGCAGCAGCCATGGCTGGCCAGCGTATGGCGGAAAACGGATCATCCTTGAATGTTCGCTTCCGGTTGATCAGCGCCTGAAGCGGCCCCGGCAACGCGGTCGTCCATTCCCCGGTGCGCTGCGGCTGCCTTCCCGGTCGTGCGCCGCAGGCAGGCATCGGCTTACTTGAGGCGGCTGCAAGGCCGGGTAAGGATCACGTCGATCAGTTCGTTGCCATCCGCGTTGTTGTGCTTGCTCTCGATCGAGCAGCGGTCGCCGCTGATGGTGATCCCGGTCACCAGGAAACTGTCCGCGAAGGTGTTGCCGGAGGCTTGATACCGGAGCGAAATGACCTCGCCCTTCCTCACCGTGGCCGGCAGGCGGGTTGGCATGTTCGGGCTGCCCGGTGAGGCCATGACATCGGCCGCTCTCCTGAGCTCGCCGCTGCCGCCGGTCCGGACCCCGTCGGCCGTTTCCTGTGCGCCCGCCGCCGAGGCCAGCGTGACCAGGATCGTGAAAATACCGAATGATTTTTTCATGATGGATCCGCGCTTTCGGTCTTGTGCGGATCGGCGCCAGAAGCGGCGTCCGTCAGGATGTGGTGGCCGCGGGAGCCGTTGCTGCAACTTTTACATCAGGGCCCGAGGCACCCGGCTGCGGCCGTTGCTGCACTGACTGCCTTCAGCTGCTGCGTTTTGGTGTTGTCATCAAGCGTGCTGCTGAGAAATATATTGTCGGCGTCCGTGGCAAAGCGTGCGCAACTCGGCGGGCTGACAAGAATCCGGGTCCGGAACTGGTATGCGACTGTCACATCGGTCTGCGGGGGCGGTTGATACGGGTTGGAGCCTGGGCGTGGCGGCGGTCGCGCTATCGGATTGGCGGGCGCCGCTGCGTTTGCAGCGGGCGGGACGGCGAACGCTATCAGTGCAGCGAAATTCAGGGCCGCGCGGGCCGCCGTCGTGATCCTGGGCATCGTCGTTCTCCTCATTACGTGGTCTGGGTCCTGGTGCGGGCCGTATTGCCGGCACGAAGACCGCTGGCAACGCAAATACTAGCCGATTCCGGCGGCGCAAGGATCAAGGCACGGGGTATTCGCATGAGTCGCCAACTCCCTTCCCGTCAAGGGGAAGGTCGCATGCGACGTTTGCGATTGGGGGGTTGGGGTGGGGATGGGGTAAACAGGCGGCGGACCGGAGGCTGCGAATCGCCTAATCCGCGCCATGTCGCAGATCGTGCTCGGCCCACAAGGCGCGGGCAAAAGCCTTCCAGGCCGGGCCGCCATGGGTATCGATGTCCTCATTGGCGCTTTCCTTCATCACCGCCAGCATCAGCTGGGCGAGTCCGAAAAGCTCGATCCGTGCGCGGTCATCCGGATCCTCCGGCTCACGGTTGCCCGCGCCGAGCTTGCAGTCAAGGGCCTGGCGCGCCAGTTCGCGCACCTGGACGGCATTGTTCCAGTCGATGCCGAGGATCACGCCCTTGGTCTCGATCTCGTGCTCGATCTGCGCGGCTTCGCGGGAATAATTCTCGAAGCCGCTCATGGCGCTGCCTTGCGCGAGGTCTTCGCCGGCTTCGGCTTTGCCTCCACCGCTGGCGCCGGCCGTTTCGCCAGGAAGCGCGCAAGGTAGCGACCCGTGTAACTGCCCTTGACCTGCGCCACGGCTTCCGGCGTGCCGCTGGCGATGATGCGGCCGCCGCCGTCGCCGCCTTCCGGACCGAGGTCGACGATCCAGTCGGCGGTCTTGATCACGTCGAGGTTGTGTTCGATGACGACCACGGTGTTGCCGTGGTCGCGCAGGCGGTGCAGTACCGAGAGCAGCATCTCGATGTCCTGGAAATGCAGGCCGGTGGTCGGCTCGTCGAGGATGTACAGCGTGCGCCCGGTGTCGCGCTTGGAAAGTTCCAGCGCCAGCTTGACGCGCTGCGCCTCGCCGCCCGACAGCGTGGTGGCCGACTGGCCGAGCTGGATGTAGGAGAGTCCGACGTCGACCAGCGTCTGCAGCTTGCGCGCCACCACCGGCACCGGGTCGAAGAATTCGCGCGCCTGCTCGACCGTCATCTGCAGCACTTCGTGGATGGTCTTGCCCTTGTAGCGCACTTCCAGCGTCTCGCGGTTGTAGCGCTTGCCGTGGCAGACGTCGCAGGGCACGAAGATGTCGGGCAGGAAATGCATCTCGACCTTGATCATGCCGTCGCCCTGGCAGGCCTCGCAGCGGCCGCCCTTGACGTTGAAGCTGAAGCGCCCCGGGCTGTAGCCGCGCTCGCGCGAAGCCGGCACGCCGGCGAAGAGTTCGCGGATCGGCGTCAAGAGACCCGTGTAGGTGGCCGGATTGGAGCGCGGCGTGCGGCCGATCGGCGACTGGTCGACGTTGATCACCTTGTCGAAGAATTCGAGGCCCTCGATCTCGCGGTGCGGCTGCCGGTTCGACCGCCGAACCGTAAAGATGGCGCGCGGCGGCGGCGTAGAGCGTGTCGTTGATCAGCGTCGACTTGCCCGAGCCGGAAACGCCGGTGACGCAGGTCAGCAGGCCCACCGGAATGTCGAGGTTGACCTGCTTCAGGTTGTTGCCGCCGGCGTTGCGAATCTTCAGTTCGCGCAGCGCGTTGGGCGGCGTGCGTTTGGCGGGTGTGGCGATCTCGCGCCGGCCGGCGAGGAAGGCGCCGGTGACCGAAGCCGTGTTGGCCGCCACCTGCGCTGGCGTGCCTTCCGCGACCACGCGACCGCCGTGCTCGCCGGCGCCGGGGCCCATGTCCACCACGTAGTCGGCGGATTCGATGGCTTCGAGGTCGTGCTCGACCACGATCACCGTGTTGCCCAGGTCGCGCAGGTGGGCCAGGGTTTCCAGCAGGCGCGCGTTGTCGCGCTGGTGCAGGCCGATCGAGGGTTCGTCGAGCACGTACATGACGCCGGTGAGGCCCGAGCCGATCTGCGAGGCCAGGCGGATGCGCTGCGCCTCGCCGCCCGAGAGCGTTTCCGCCGAGCGGTCGAGCGAGAGGTAATCGAGCCCGACGTTGATCAGGAAGGACAGCCGCGCGGTGATTTCCTTGAGTATCTTCTCGCCGACCTGGGCCTTCTGCCCGGTCAGTTGCAGCAGGTTGAAGAAGTCGCGGCAATTGATCAGCGACAGGCGACTGAGGTCCGAGATGTTCCGGCCGCCGACGAAGACGTGGCGCGCCTCGCGGCGCAGGCGCATGCCGCCGCAGTCGGGGCAGGGCTTGTTGTTGAGGTATTTCGACAGCTCCTCGCGCACCGCCATCGAGTCGGTCTCGCGGTAGCGGCGCTCGAGGCTGGGGATGATGCCCTCGAAGGCATGGCTGCGGTCGAAGCGGGTGCCCTTCTCGTTGAGGTACTTGAACCGGATCTGCTCCTTGCCCGAGCCGTAGAGCACGATGTCGGTCGTTGCCACGGGCAGCTTTTCGAAGGGAACATTGGTGTCGATGGCGTAATGCGCGGCCAATGACTCCAGCATCTGGAAGTAGAACTGGTTGCGCCGGTCCCAGCCCTTGATCGCGCCGGCGGCCAGCGAGAGGTGGGGATAGGCGACGACGCGCGCCGGGTCGAAGAACTGGATCTGGCCGAGGCCGTCGCACTTCGGGCAGGCGCCCATCGGATTGTTGAAGGAGAACAGCCGTGGCTCGAGTTCCTGCAAGGCGTAGTTGCACACCGGGCAGGCGAACTTGGAGGAGAACAGATACTCCTTGCCGGTGTCCATCTCGACCGCCAGGGCGCGGCCTTCGGCATGCATCAGCGCCGTCTCGAAGCTTTCCGCCAGGCGCTGGCGCACGTCGGGCCGCACCTTGAGCCGGTCGACCACGATGTCGATGGTGTGCTTGTGCGTCTTGGCCAGCTTCGGCAGGCTGTCGATGTCATGCACCGTGCCATCCACGCGCAAGCGGACGAAGCCCTGTGCCCGCAATTCGGCGAACAGGTCGAGCTGCTCGCCCTTGCGGTTGGCCACCACCGGGGCGAGGATCATCAGCCTGGTGTCGGCGGGCAGGGCCAGCACGTGATCGACCATCTGCGAGACGCTGTTGGCCTCCAGCGCAAGGTCGTGGTCGGGGCAGTGCGGCGTGCCGGCGCGGGCGTAGAGCAGGCGCAGGTAGTCGTGGATCTCGGTGACGGTGCCGACCGTCGAGCGCGGGTTGTGGCTGGTGGCCTTCTGCTCGATGGATATCGCGGCGACTCAGCCCTTCGATCAGGTCCACATCGGGCTTTTCCATCAACTGCAAAAACTGCCGGGCGTAGGCCGAAAGCGATTCGACATAGCGGCGCTGGCCTTCTGCGTAGAGCGTGTCGAATGCCAGCGAGGACTTGCCGGAACCGGACAGGCCGGTGATGACCGTCAGGCGGTTGCGCGGCAGGTCGAGGTTGATATTCTTCAGGTTGTGCGTTCGCGCGCCGCGAATCTTGATGTATTCCATGATGCCGGATTGAGGTTGGGGCAACCGGAAACTATACCCCGCTGCGCCGACGATAGCGAAGCCGCTGTTCACATGGGATTTAATCCGCCGTGTCGCCGGCGCCGTCCGCAAGGGATACCGTCTCCGGCTTTGCCGGAGACATAACTTTTAGGCAGCGTGAAGGCCGTGATACAGGATGCTGAGCCCACCGATGGCAATCAGGGTTTCGATGATGGCGATGTGCATCTTGTGGCCCATGCGTCGCACCAGCAGCGAGGCGACCCACGACCCCGGCAGGGAGGCCAGCCCGATCACCGTGCCCAGCACCACGCCCGAGCTGTCCAGCAGGTCGAGCTTGCCGAAGATCAAGGCGCGGGTGATGTCGACCGCGATCGTGATCAGGGCGTCGGTCGCCAATACGGCCGTGCCGGAAAGCCCGGCGCCGAGCAGCAGCGAGATCAGCACCACGCCCATGCCCGAGGCGATGCCGTTGAGGAAACCGAAAACGCCGCCGCCGATCATCAATCCGCGCGCGCCGAGGTGCAGGTTGTGCGCCTGCAGCCAGCGCCGCGCCGGCAGAGCCGCCAGCACCACGAGGCCGATCACGACCGCCAGCGGCGCCGCGTCGAGCTGGCGATAGACCAGGGTGCCGCCGAGCAGGCAGAGCAGCGCCGGCGGCAGCACCCGCCGCACGGCGCGGGCGTCGAAATCGCGGCGGTAAAACCAGAAGCGGCCCATGTTGATGATGATGCCGGCCAGCGCCAGCAGCGGCACCACGGCCTTGATGCCGAGGATCGGCGTAAGCGTCGCGGTAAGGATGATGCCGGTGCCGAAGCCGCCCATGCCGCCGATGATGGCGGAGCCGAAGGAAACGGCGATGACCAGTATCAACAGGTTCGGCGCAAGGTCCATTGCGGGATGATAGCCGGCGGCCACGTCCGGGGTGGATTCCAGACCCGGGGATCGACGGGGTTCGCATGTTTGTGCATTAAAATGGGCCGGTCCGCAGTACTACCGGGAAGCCGGTGAACGAAATCCCGGCGAAACCACCGAACCCCATGCTATCCCCCACTCCAGATGTCATGAGCCGCGACGAAATACGCGCCGGCGGCGCCCTCGCGTCGATTTTCGCGCTGCGCATGTTCGGGTTGTTTCTCATCCTGCCGGTGTTTGCCATCCACGCCCAGACCATTCCCGGCGGCGACGACATGCTGCTGGTGGGCATCGCGCTGGGCGCCTACGGCCTGACCCAGGCGATGTTCCAGATTCCCTTCGGCATGGCCTCCGACGCTTTCGGCCGCAAGAAGGTGATCGTCATCGGCCTGCTGCTGTTCGCCTTCGGCTCGGCGGTGGCCGCCCTGGCGCCCGACATCTGGTGGACCATCTTCGGCCGGGTGCTGCAGGGTGCGGGAGCGATCTCGGCCGCCGTCACCGCGCTGGCGGCCGACCTGACGCGCGAGCAGCATCGCACCAAGGTCATGGCCATGATCGGCTCCTCGATCGGGCTGGTGTTCGCCATCTCGCTGGTCGCCGCGCCGGCGCTGTATGCGGCGATCGGCATGGACGGGCTGTTCTGGATGACGGCGATCCTGGCGCTCGCCGCGATCGGCCTCGTGACGCATGTCGTGCCGCCGGCGCCGCCGCCGCCGGAGGGCCCGCGACCGCCGTTTCGCGACGTGCTGTTCGACAGCCGCCTGCTGCGCCTCAACTTCGGCATCTTCACGCTGCACATGGTGCAGATGGCGATGTTCGTGGTGGTCCCCGGCCTGCTGCTGAAGTATGGCGATCTGCCGCTGGCCTCGCACTGGAAGGTCTATCTGCCGGCGGTACTCGCCTCGTTCGTCCTGATGGTGCCGGCGATCATCTATGCCGAGAAGCGGAACAAGGTGAAGCCGGTGTTCGTTTCCGCGATTGCCCTGCTGGCCGCCACCTTGCTGGCGATGTGGCTCGGCAGCACGGATTTCACCGTGGTGGCGGGCGGCCTGCTGAGCTTCTTCGTCGCCTTCAACATCCTCGAAGCCATGCTGCCCTCGCTGATTTCGCGCATCGCGCATCCGAACGCCAAGGGCGCGGCACTGGGCGTCTACAACACGACGCAGGCCTTCGGCCTGTTCCTCGGCGGCGCCCTGGGCGGCTGGCTGGTGAAGAATTACGATGCGGACACCGTATTCATCGGCGGCACCGCGATGGCAATGCTCTGGCTCATCGCGGCGGCCACCATGCCGGCGGTGCCGGTGCGGCGGGAAGTTGCAACGGCGCCATCCACGCATGGCATACTTGATACCGAACCCTGAGGAGAATTTCACATGGCATCCGTCAATAAAGTCATCATCGTCGGCAACCTGGGCCGCGATCCGGAAGTGCGCTACACGCCCGATGGTGCGTCGGTGACCAACGTCACCATCGCCACCACCGACACGTGGAAGGACAAGGCCACCGGTGAAAAGAAGGAAGCCACGGAATGGCACCGCGTGGTGTTCTTCGGCAAGCTGGCCGAAATCGCCGGGCAGTACCTGAAGAAGGGCCGGCAGGTGTATGTCGAAGGCGCCCTGCGCACCCGCAAATGGACCGACAAGGAAGGCCAGGAGCGCTACACCACCGAGATCGTCGCCAACGAAATGAAAATGCTCGGTTCCCGCGAGGGCATGAGCGACGCGCCGCCGCGCGAGAGCGGGGGCGCCGGTGCCGCTGCCGGCGGCAACCGCCCGGCCGCAGCGCCGCAGCCGGCGGGCGGCAACTTCAATGACTTCGAGGACGACATTCCGTTCTAGTCGAACAGGGTGCAGCGGAGATGTCGCAGTCGCAAAGGGGTCTGGCTGCCGCCGGCCATGTAGATTGGCCGACTGAAGTCGGCCCTGCGTCCGCCCGTCGCGAACATGCCTGAAAAACTGAAACTCCTTTCCTGGCGCGACATCGTTTTTGTCGCGCTGCCTTCGCTGTTGCTTGCGATCGCGGCATTCTGGCTGGCGGCGCAATACATCAAGCCGGCGCCGCCGGACCGGTTGATCATGAGCACCGGCGGCGAAGGGGGCGCGTACCAGATTTTCGCCGCCCGCTACAAGGATGTGCTGGCGCGCTACGGCATCACGCTGGTGGAGAAGCCTTCCGCCGGCTCGGTCGAAAACATGGAGAGGTTGCGCAACGCCGAGTTCGAGGTGGATGCGGCCCTGATCCAGAGGGGTACGGCGCGCGCCAGCGAAGACGACGAACTGGTATCGCTGGGCGAGTTCTACTACGAACCGCTGTGGATTTTCTATCGCGAAGGGGTCATCGGCGGCGGAGACAGGTTGCTCGACCTCAGGGGCAAGCGGCTGGCGGTAGGCGGTACGGGCAGCGGCACGAATCATCTCGCCATGGAACTGCTGGCCGCCAACGGAATCGATGCGACGAACACGACACTGATCGAGGCGGGAGGCCTCGGTGTGGCCGAGCGCCTGCGCAAGAAAGAAGTCGATGTCGTGTTCGTTGTCGGACCGACGCAGTCAGCGCTGGTGTGGTCGCTGCTCTATACGCCAGGCGTGCGCCTGATGAACCTGGTACGCGCCGAGGCCTACACCCGGCGCTTCCCTCACCTGGCGCGGCTGGTGGTGCCGCGCGGGGCCGTCGACCTGGCGCAGGACATTCCGCCGCATGACGTCAATCTGGTATCGCCGGTGGCGATCCTGCTGGTGCGCGAGGACACGCATCCCGCCCTGATCGGCCTGCTGTTGCAGGCGGCGAGCGAGGTTCATGGCGGGCCCGGAGTGTTCCAGAAACCCGGCGAGTTTCCGCGCGCCGGACACGGCGAGTTTCCGCTGTCGACGGAAGCCGAGCGCTACTACAAGTCAGGCAAACCTTTTCTGCAACGTTATCTTCCTTTCTGGGCGGCCACTCTGATCGACCGCACGGTGGTGATGTTGTTGCCGTTGCTCGTGGTACTGCTGCCGCTGATCAAGTTCGCCCCGCAGATCTACGGCTGGCGGGTACGTTCGCGCATCTACCGGCGTTACGGCGAACTGAAGTTTCTCGAAAATAAACTCAACGAAAATCCGGTTCTGCACACGCGCGACGAGTGGATCGCCAAACTGGCGGTTATCGAGAAGGATGCCAGCGCGATCCGCACGCCGCTGGCTTTCACCGACATGCTGTACACGCTGCGTGCGCATATCGATCTGGTGCGCGAGATCATTCTGCGCCAGACCCCTGGCTGAACAGCCGCACCATCCACGGCCGGCTTTCCACAGCCGACCGGCTGCGCAGACGTAGCGCCGCGCGCCGCGAAACCCCTGCTACGTCCAGCGCCAGCGCGGTGCGTCCCTTTGGGAACTTCTGCGGGCGCCGCAACTAGAGCCGCCGGATCTTTTCCACCAGCGCCGTGGTCGAGCGCTCGTGAATGAAGGGCAGGGAATGCACGCTGCCGCCCCAGGCGATCACTTCGCGGTAGCCGACGATCTTTTCCACCGGCCAGTCGCCGCCCTTGACCAGCATGTCGGGCCGGCAATCAAGGATGCGCTGCAGCGGCGTGTCTTCGTCGAACCAGGTCACCAGGGTCACGCACTCGAGCGCGGCCAGCAGCGCCATGCGGTCCGCCAGCGGATTCACCGGGCGATCCTCGCCCTTGCCCAAACGCCCGACCGACGCATCGGAGTTCGCGGCGACGATCAGGGCGGCGCCCATGGCGCGGGCTTGCGCCAGGTAGGTGACATGGCCGCGGTGCAGGATGTCGAAGCAGCCGTTGGTGAATACCAGCGGTCGCGGCAGCCGCGCGATGCGCCCGGCGAGCTCGGCGGGGGCGGTGATCTTGGCCTCGAAGGCCGGCGGCGGGCAGGCCAAACGGCGCCGCTCCTACTTGCCGGCCGCCGGCTTGGCGTTCTGCGCTGGCGCGGGAGCCGGCTTGCTCGCAATTCCGGCCTTTTCCGGGCTGACGATCTCGAACACGCGCACCACTTTCAGCACGCCGCCGGTGGTGCGGGCGATCTCGACCGCCGCATCGGCTTCGGCCTGGGTGACCAAGCCGAGCAGGAAAACCACGCCGGCCTCGGTCACCACCTTGACCACGTTGGCGGAAAACTTGCCGGCATCGACAAAGCGCGCCTTGACCTTCGACGTGATGTAGGAATCGTTGCTGCGTACGCCATAGCCGGATGGCCCGGCGATGGCCAGTTCGTTGGCTATCGACTTGACGTCGGGTACCCCGGCAGCGATCTTTTCCACGTCGGCCTTGATCTCCGCGGTCGGCACCTCGCCGGTCAGCAGCAGCATGCGGTTGTAGCTGGTGACATTGACATGCACCTTGTCGCCGTATTTTTCGCTGATGCGGCTCGAGGCGCGCAGTTCCAGGCCCTGGTCGGCGATATAGACTTCCGAGGAGCGGCGGTCGACAGCCATCAAAGCGCCGGCACCGACGCCGACCACGGCCGCGCCGACGCAGCCGGCGAGCAGCGGAATGCAAAGGACCAGCGCGGCGAGCCTGGCAAATCTTGTACTGCGGTCGGTGCGTAGGTTCATGCGGTTTCTCCCAGTATCAAGGCGTCGATGCCATCGCACAGGCAGTGGATGGCGAGCAGGTGGACTTCCTGGATGCGCGCGGTGCGATCGGCCGGTACGCAAAGGTGAATGTCGTCGGGGCCGAGCAGTGCGGCGATCCTGCCGCCGCTGTTTGCCGGTGAGCGCGACCACGGCGACGCCGCGCGCATGGGCGGCGTGGATGGCCTCGATGACGTTGGGCGAATTGCCCGAGGTCGAAATCGCCAGCAGCACGTCGCCGGGCTTGCCCAGCGCCTTGACCTGCTTGGCGAAAACATCTTCGTAGCGGTAGTCGTTGGCGATCGAGGTCAGGGTCGAGGTGTCGGTGGTCAGGGCGATCGCCGCCAGCGGCGGCCGCTCCTTCTCGAAGCGGTTCAGCAGTTCGGCGGCGAAATGCTGCGAATCGGCAGCCGAACCGCCGTTGCCGCAGGCCATCACCTTGCCCCCGGCCTGGAGGCAGGCGGCCATGCGGCGCGTGGCGGCTTCGAGCGGCGCGGCCATGGCGGCCAGCGCGGCGAGCTTGACCTGCGCGCTGTCCTGGAACTGTTGCCGGATGCGTTGGGCGAGTGACATGGATCGTGTTTTGGTGCGTCGATGGATTTATCGGGTCAGGATAGCTTTCCCTGGCGCCTGTCCGAGGCCGGAATAGGGCGCCTAGAGTACAACAAATACTTCGATCAGCACCCGCTGCCAGGGATTCCTGTGCGGGCGCAGTTTGGCGATGCGGGCGGCGATTGCCTCGCCCTTGTCCATGGCGGCGGCCACCGTGCGGTTTTCGGCGCGCGGCAGGTAGCCCAGCTTCTGCCCGCGCCACTCGACGCGCACCGCGTTGGCGTCATGCGGGTTGTCGGCTTCGCGCACCAGGGTCAGGCGGTCGCCCTCGCGCATGTCCTGCCACAGGGCTTCGCCCGCATGGTATTGAAAGCCGGCCAGCGGCGAGCTTTGCACCAGGATGCGGACATCGGCGGCCAGCGCCGTCAGGCTGATGGACAAGCCGAGGATCAGCCACACGAAAAATCTGATCGAAACCGAAAGACTCCTTCCAAATCCGTCATTCCGGGCTTGACCCCGGATCAGGTCCGGGGCGGGCTCCGGAATCCAGTTTTGCCCTTCTGGATTCCCGCGTTCGCGGGAATGACGAGGCAAATCGGTGCTGGCTACGCGCTCAATCCGCAGAAAACGCATCGCGCAGCCATTCGATGTTTTTGAATTCCAGACCGTCGAGCAGGATGCAGTCGAAGCGGCAGGGGGTTTCGCCGTGGCGCAGCAGCCAGTGCCGCGCGGCGAGGATCAGCCGCGCCTGCTTGGTGGCGGTGATGCTGGCCGCCGCGCCGCCGAAATTGCCGCTGCTGCGCAGGCGCACTTCGACGAACACCGTGGTCTTGCCGTCGCGGCAGATCAGGTCGATCTCGCCGCCGCGGACGCGGAAGTTGCGTTCGATCAGCGTGAGGCCCTGGCGCTGCAGATAGTCGGCCGCCAGCTGCTCGGCCGCCGCGCCTTTGGCTTGCCTCGTGCTCACGACTGCAATGCCGGTCATGGAAAATGCATTGTATGTCGTCGCCACGCCGATCGGAAATCTCGGCGACATCAGCCTGCGCGCGCTGGAAACCCTGCGCGGCGTCGATCTGGTCGCCTGCGAGGACACGCGCCACGCCCGGCACCTGCTCGACCACCACGGCATCAAGGTACCGACGCTGGCGCTGCACCAACACAACGAGAACGCGGCCGCCGACAAACTGGTGCGCCTGCTCGGTGAAGGCAAGGCTGTGGCGCTGGTCTCGGATGCCGGCACCCCCGGCGTTTCCGACCCCGGTGCGCGCACGGTCGCCGCGGTACGCGCCGCGGGCTTTCGCGTGATTCCGCTGCCGGGGCCGAACGCGGCAATTGCGGCGCTGTCGGCAGCGGGGCTGGCCGATCCGCATTTCCTCTTTGCCGGTTTCCTGCCCGCAAAAGTCGGCGCCCGCCGGACGGCGATTCAGGCGTTGGCCGGAGTCGACGCTGCATTGGTGTTCTACGAGGCGCCGCATCGCGTGACGGAAACCGTTGCCGAACTGGTCGAACTGCTCGGCTCGCCTCGCGAGATCGTCATCGCCCGCGAACTGACCAAGCTCTTCGAGCAGATCGTGCGCATGCCGCTGGCCGATGCGCCGGCCTGGCTGGCGGCGGACGCCAACCATCAGCGCGGCGAGTTCGTCCTCGTCGTCTCGGCGCCGCCGCCGCGCGAAGGCATGGATGCCGAGACCGAACGGGTGCTGATCGCCCTGCTGGCCGAACTGCCGGTCAAGCAGGCCGCGAAGCTGGCGGCCGAAATTACCGGCCAGCCGAAGAACGCGCTGTATGCGCGGGCGCTGGAGCTGAAGGACGGCTGAAGGCGGCCGGTATAATCGCGCCATGCAGACCCTGACCCTCACCCGCCCCGACGACTGGCACCTGCACCTGCGCGACGGCGCGGCGCTCGCCGCCGTGCTGCCCGATACCGCGCGCCGCTTTGCCCGTGCCATCGTCATGCCCAACCTGAAGCCGCCGGTGACCACGGTGGCGCTGGCCGCCGCCTACCGCGAGCGGATTCTTGCCGCGCTGCCGGCGGGGATGGACTTCACGCCCTTGATGACGCTGTACCTGACCGACAACATGCCGCCGGCGGAAATCGACGCGGTCAAGGCCAGCGGCTTCGTCCATGCCATCAAGCTCTACCCGGCCGGCGCCACCACCAATTCGGACGCCGGCGTCAGCGACCTGAAGAAATGTTCTGCAACCCTTGCGCGCATGGAACAACTCGGTGTGCCGTTGCTGGTGCATGGCGAGGTCACCGATCCGGCCGTGGACATTTTCGATCGCGAGGCGGTGTTCATCGATACCGTGTTGCAGCCGCTGCTGCGCGAGTTTCCGAAGTTGAAACTGGTGCTGGAACACATCACGACGAAGGACGGCATCGACTTTGTCCTGGGGCACGGCGCCAACGTCGCGGGCACGCTGACCGCCCACCACCTGCTGCTCAATCGCAATGCGATCTTTGCCGGCGGCATCCGTCCGCACAACTACTGCCTGCCGGTGCTGAAGCGCGAGAGCCATCGCCGCGCACTGGTCGCCGCGGCGATTTCGGGCAACCCCAAGTTCTTCCTCGGCACCGATTCGGCGCCGCACGGGCAAAGCACCAAGGAGGCGGCCTGCGGCTGCGCCGGCTGCTACACCGCGCATGCCGGCATCGAACTGTATGCCGAGGTCTTCGAGGCGGCCGGGGCGCTGGACAAACTGGAGGCCTTCGCCGGCTTCTTCGGCCCGGACTGGTACGGGCTGCCGCGCAACTCCGGAAAGATCACGCTGCGGCGCGAGGCGACGGCGGTGCCGGCGAGCCTCGACTATACGGACGGCGACCGGCTGGTGCCGCTGCGTGCCGGTGAAACCATTGCCTGGCGTCTGGCCTGATCCGTTGCGCCGGTCGTGACGCAGCTTGCCGCAGAACTTCATCCGCTGACGGCGTTTCTGCAACCATGGCTTGCGCATGGCACGCCGGATCTGTCCCGGCTGAATGCCATGGCCCGCGAGCGGGGGCTGGTGACGGGCAGCGGAGTGCCCTTGCGCTTCGTCGAGCCGTCCGGCGGCGCGGACGGCTACGAGGAGCGGGCCTTCCTCACCGGCGAAATCGCCACGCGGCCCGGCAACCGGCACGACCTGTTCAACGCGCTGATCTGGCTGGCCTGGCCGCTGGCCAAGGCGGCGCTCAACCGGCGCCACCATGCGGCACTGGTCGCCGCGCGCGGCGCCGGACGCACCGGTCGCGGACCCTTGCGCGACGCGTTGACCCAGTTCGACGAATGCGGCGTCGTCGTCGCCGGATCTGCTCCGGATCTGTGGCAGGGCTTGTGCGCGCATCGCTGGCGCGAGGTTTTCGTCGAGCGGCGCGAGGAACTGCTGCGCAGCACGCGCTTCATCGTTTTGGGCCATGCCAGCCATGACGCTCTGGCCGCGCCCTTTGTCGGCCTGTGCGGCAAGGCGCTGTTCATGGAAGTTGATGCGGCGTGGCTGGAATTGCCTGCGACGACAGCACCGACGTCACTTGATGCGCGCCTGGCGGCGCGGTTCGACGGCGGGGACTTTGCGCCGCGCGACTGGCAGCCGCTGCCGCTGCTCGGAATCCCCGGCGCCACGGCAGACAACGAACGGCCCGATTACTACGCAGATACGCGCCAGTTCCGCCCGCCGCGTACAATGCGGGCGGGAAGTTCGCCAGGCAACCGCTGATCACGAAAGTGGTTGGAGGAAAGTCCGGGCCCCACAGGGCGGAATGCCGGCTAACGGCCGGGCGCTATAAGTCTGGCGGCGCAAGCCGCCGGACCCAAGGCGACAGACAGTGCAACAGAAAGATACCGCCTAAGTCCGACTTTGACGCCCGCAAGGGCGGCAAAGTCTTTTTCTGAAGAGCAGCTTGCTGCGATGAGGGAAAAGATGGACCGGTAAGGGTGAAATGGTGGAGTAAGAGCCCACCGCGGACGTGGTAACACGGACGGCATGGCAAACCTCATTCGGGGCAAGGCCAAATAGGGGAGTAATGGCGTGGCCCGCGTCGCTCCCGGGTAGGCTGCTAGAGGCCGTCGGTAACGGCGGTCCCAGAGGAATGGTTGCCCACGACAGAACCCGGCTTATCGGCGGACTTCCCACCAATCGCTTTGCGATTGGTGGGAAGCCATTTTATGGACTCATCCCCCCGCCCCCTTTCCAGGGAAAGGGGGTGACGGAGTCAGGCCGCCTGCGGCGGCTCAAGATAAATGAAAAGTCGGCGCGGGCGGGACGGCGATTCAGCGCACCATCAGCACCGGCACCCTGGACAGATGCACCACTTTCATCGCCACCGATCCCATCAGGGTACCGGCCAGGCCGCTGTGGCCGCGGGTGCCGATCAGGATCTGGCTGCAGCCCTGGCTGTCGGCAAAGTCCGTTATGGCCGATGCCGCATCTCCTACCAGCACGTGCAGTTGCGGAGCCAGGCCTGCCACGGTCAGCTGGTCACGGGCGGCGGCCAGTGCGTTCATGCCGGCTTCGAGGTGGAATTCGCGCAGCGTCTCGGCGTTGATGAAGCGCCCGATGTCGTTGGGCAGCGCGGCCTGCACGTTGATCAGGTGGATTTGCGGCGGCTCGCGATATTCCGCGGCGTGCCTGACGATCCAGCCTATGGAATGCAGCGCGACATCGGAGCCGTCGATCGGCACCAGCCATTTTTGCGTCATGATGAACCTTTCGTGGAATCGCCGGCCGTCAGCTCGACGGCGACGCGCGGTGTCGCCCGCAACGCCAGCCACTTGCCGATGGCGATCACCAGCAGCGCTCCGGCGACGGACATCAGTTGCTTGGGATAGGGCAGGGCCGCAAACAGGTCCGGCGGCAGGGCCGGATCGCTGACCATCATGCCGCCGCCGATCCAGCCCAGCAGGGCGCCGCCGGCGGTGATGACGATCGGATAGCGGTCCATCAGCTTGAGCACCAGCTGGCTGCCCCAGACCACGATCGGGATCGAGACCAGGATGCCGAAGGTGACCAGCAGCATGCTGCCGTTGGCGGCGCCGGCCACGGCGATGACGTTGTCGAGGCTCATCACGGCGTCGGCGACGATGATGGTCTTGATCGCGCCGGCCAGGTTGGTCGATGCCGCGACGTCGCCGTGGGCGTCCTCCTCGGGCACCAGCAGCTTGACGCCGATCCAGAACAGCAGCAGCGCGCCGACGATCTTGAGCCAGGGGACGGCCAGCAGTTGCAGGGCGAAGAAGATCAGCACGATGCGCAGGCCGATGGCGCCCATGACGCCCCAGAAAATGCCCTTCTTGCGCTGTTCGGGCGGCAGCTTGCGGCAGGCCAGCGCAATCACCACGGCATTGTCGCCGCCGAGCAGGATGTCGATCAGGATGATTTGCAGTACCGCAATCCAGAAGGCGGCGGTCGAGATGTCGAGCATGAGGTGGGTCGGATTGTCGGGTTGGAAAGGCGGTACGTAGTTTAGCGCCTGCCCGCGGCTACGGCAGGCTCTTTCGGTCGAGGTCGAGCGCCAGTTGAATGCCGAGACGACCGGCGGAGCCGCGCAGATGATTCATCGCGCAGCGGCGCGCGGTTTCACCGTCGCCGCGCGAGATCGCCTCGAACAGGGCACGATGCTCGCTCTGGGAATCCTGCGGACGTGCGAGTTCACGGTTCGCGCTGTTCCAGGAAAGCTTGCGCGAATCGGAAAAGTGCCGGCCGAGAAATTCCACCAGTCGGCTGACGTAGGTATTCCGCGTCGCGCGGGCCATGGCGATATGGAAGTTGTCATCCGCTTCCGTCCCGTCGGTATCGGCAGCCAGCGCGTCGTCCATCGCCTGGAGCTGTTCGGTCATGTTGCGGAGGTCGTCCTCGTCGCGGCGCTGGGCGGCCAGTTCAGCGACCGCGCCTTCGACCATGGCGCGCAGCTCGAAGATGTCGCGCAATTCGTCGAGTTCCGGCCCGGCGCCCTGCCAGAAGCGCAGGTTGATGGTTTTCGGCGCCTCGACGATGAACGCCCCGGAACCCTGCCGGGTTTCGATCAGGCCATCAGCCTTGAGGCGCGCAATGGCTTCGCGCACCACGGCGCGGCTGACGCCGAAGGCCTCGCCCAGAGCTTTCTCCGTCGGCAGGCGGTCGCCGGGCTTGAGGTCGCCGCGCGCAATGCGGCGCTGCAGATCACCAGAAACCTCTTCGGAGAGGCGCAAGGGCCGCGTGATGCGGCCGATTTCGGTGGTCTGGTCTGCAGTCGGAGGGACGGATGTCGGCATAGGAATTTATTTATGGTTGTCCTATTGTCAGACAAATATTCTTTCTGGTAAAGTGGTTTCGTCAGTCGCAGCACCCAAGATTCAAACCAAGACCGCAGGTCGTCACGGCATTCGCCGACGCGGCCGCAATTCATCATTGTTCTCAGGAGGAGACCATGTCCAGACACCAAGCAAGCCGAGCAGAAACCGTCCCGCCGCAAGTTCCTCGCTGCCGCCGCTCACCGGCACCGTGGGTGCCGTTGCCGCGGGTTTTCCGATGATCGCCAAGGCGCAGGCCGGGCCGATCAGCATGCGCTGGCAGAGCACCTGGCCGGCGAAAGACATCTTCCACGAATACGCGCTGGACTTCGCCAAGAAGGTCAACGACATGACCGGTGGCGATCTCAAGATCGAGGTACTGCCTGCAGGTTCCGTGGTGCCGGCTTTCGGCCTGCTTGAAGCCGTCTCGAAGGGCACCCTGGACGGCGGCCACGGCGTGCTGGGCTATCACTACGGCAAGCAGAATGCACTGGCGCTGTGGAATTCCGGGCCGGCCTTCGGCATGGACGCCAACATGCTGCTGTCGTGGCACAAGTACGGCGGCGGCGCCGAACTTCTGGCCAAGCTTTATGCCTCCATCGGCATCACCACGGTGCAATCCTTCCTTTACGGCCCGATGGCGACGCAGCCCCTGGGCTGGTTCAAGAAGCCGGTCACCAAGGCGGAAGACTTCAAGGGCCTCAAGTTCCGCACCAACGGCCTGGCGATCGACCTGTTCACGGCCATGGGCGCGGCGGTGAATGCGCTGCCCGGCGGCGAGATCGTGCCGGCCATGGATCGCGGCCTGCTCGACGCGGCCGAATTCAACAATGCCAGCTCCGACCGCCTGCTCGGCTTTCCCGATGTCTCCAAGATCTGCATGCTGCAGAGCTACCACCAGAGCGCCGAGACCTTCGAGATCATGTTCAACAAGCCGAAGTACGATGCCCTGCCCGCAAAAATGCGGGCCATCATTGCCGGCGCCGTTGAGGCCGCCTCGGCCGACATGTCATGGAAGGCCATCGACCGCTATTCGAAGGACTATATCGAGCTCCAGACCAAGGACAAGGTCAAGTTCTACAAGACCCCCGATGCGGTGCTGCAAAAGCAGCTCACGCTGTGGTCCGAGATCATGGAGAAGAAGTCGGCCGAGAATCCCCTGTTCAAGGAAATCGCAGCCTCGCAGCGGGCGTTCGCCGAACGCGCGGTGAAATGGGACCAGGACACCTACGTCAGCCGGCGCATGGCCGTCAACCATTTCTTCGGCGCCAAGAAGGACGCACCGGCGAAGGCTGCTCCCAAGAAGGGTTGAGGGGCTTCGTTTCTTCAGCAACGATCAACCACCCGGGCAGGTTCCGGGTGGTTGATTTTTTTCAGCGGGCCAGGATATGCAAATACAGAAGTTTCTGCTGACCATCGACCGGATCAGCACCTTCGTCGGCCAGACCTTTTCATGGCTGATCGTCTCGCTGACCTTCATGATCACCTGGGAGGTGATTTCGCGCTATGCGTTCGACAACCCGCACCCCTGGGCCTTCGATGTCATGAGCATGATGTACGGCACGGTGTTCATGATGGCCGGCGCCTATACCCTTTCCAAGAACGGCCATGTGCGCGGCGACGTGCTGTATGGATTCTTTTCGCCGCGGGTTCAGGCCAGCCTGGACCTGCTGCTGTACTTCCTCTTCTTCATCCCCGGCGTGTTCGCCCTGGCGTGGGCCGGCTACAACTTCGCCGGCGAGTCATGGGCCATCAACGAGCATTCGAACGTCACCGCCGACGGCCCGCCGGTCTATCCGTTCAAGACCATCCTGCCGCTGGCCGGAGGCTTCCTGCTGTTGCAGGGTTTCGTCGAGATCATCCGTTGCATCGTATGCATCCGGCAGGGCGAATGGCCTTCGCGCGAACATGACGTCGAGGAAGTCGATGTCGAGAAACTCAAGGAAATGGTGCGCGTGAAGGATGAAGACATTGCTGCCCTCGACAAGTTCGTGATCGCCCAGGAACATGAGCATCAGGCGCACGGAGGAGCGGCCAAATGAAAATCAGGAAGGAACTCTGGTTCGGCTTCTCCCTGATGGCGGTGATCCTGCTCGTCACCGCGGTCTTCATGCCGTGGACCAACATGCAGAACGGCCATATCGGTCTGCTCATGTTGTCCCTGGTGGTGGTGGCCATCATGCTCGGCTTCCCCACCGCCTTTACCCTGATGGGCATGGGCGTGTTCTTCGCCTGGCTGGCCTATCGCAGCGGCAATCCGGACCTCGCGGTGCGCCAGACGCTGGACCTGATGGTACAGCGCGCCTATTCGGTGATGTCCAACGACGTGCTGATCTCGATTCCGCTGTTCGTCTTCATGGGCTACCTGGTCGAGCGCGCCAACCTGATCGCCAAGCTGTTCCGCGCCTTGGAACTGGCGCTGGCGCGCCTGCCCGGCGCGCTGGCGGTGGCGACGCTGGTCACCTGCGCGATTTTCGCCACGGCCACCGGCATTGTCGGCGCCGTGGTGACGCTGATGGGCCTGCTGGCCCTGCCGGCCATGCTCAAGTCGGGTTACGACGTGCGCCTGTCGGCCGGGGTGATCACCGCCGGCGGCTGCCTCGGCATCCTGATCCCGCCTTCGGTGATGCTGATCGTCTATGGCGCCACGGCCGGTGTCTCGGTGGTGCAGCTCTACGCCGGCGCCTTCTTCCCCGGCATCATGCTGGCCAGCCTCTACATTCTTTATGTGATCATCATCGCCAAGCTCAATCCGCACATGGCGCCGCCGCTGCCGATGGAAGAACGGCACATCGACCTGCCGCCGGCCAACGAGAAGATGCGCGAGTCCATTAGCCACCGGGTTCTGCCCGGCCTGATCGGCGCACTCAAGGGTTCGCGCAACCTGGGCATCAGCAGCGGCACGATTGCGAAGCAGGGGATCATCGCGCTGCTGCCGGCGATCACGCTGGTGCTGTTCCTCGGTTTTACCTGGCACATGGCGACCAAACCGATCGTCAAGGCCGAAGCCGCAGGGCTGATGGAAATGGGTGGCGGTATCGTCGAGGAATCTGCCGGGGCTGCGCCGTCCGGGGGGCTTCAGGAACCCAAGGAAGAGGGTGGCCTGGCCGAACCCAAGGCGGAGGGCGGCGACCTCAAGGAGCCACCAACCGACGGAGTCAAGGAACCACCGGCGGAAGGCGTACAGGAGCCACCCGTCGCCAAGGAACCGGGTGGTGCCGTGAAGGAACCGCCTGCCGCAAAAGTTGCTGCGGCGCCGGCGAAGCCGGCTGCGATCGCCGCGCCACCAGAGCCGACTGCTGAAGCTGCAGAGCGCCGGCCGGTTCCGACCTGGTACTGGATCCTGTTCGCTACCAGTGTGGCCAGCGCCATCGGCTTCTACACCATCTTCACTTTTGTCCGGCTCGAAGTGTTCAAGATGCTGTTGGGATCCTTCTTCCCGCTGGCGCTGATGATCCTCGCCGTGCTGGGCAGCATCGTCTTCGGTTTCGCCACGCCGACCGAGGCGGCCGCGCTGGGCTCGGCCGGCGGCTTCATCCTCGCCGCCGCTTACAAGCAGCTCAACTTCACTGTGGTCAAGGAATCGGTATTCCTTACCGCCAAGACATCGGCCATGGTCTGCTGGCTTTTCGTCGGTTCCTCAATCTTCTCGGCGGCCTTCGCGCTGCTGGGCGGACAGAATCTGGTCGAGCAATGGGTGCTGTCGCTCAACATGACGCCGCTGCAGTTCATGCTGCTCAGCCAGTTCATTATCTTCATCCTCGGCTGGCCGCTGGAATGGACCGAGATCATCGTCATCTTCATGCCGATCTTCATTCCGCTGCTGCCGCATTTCGGCGTCGATCCGCTGTTCTTCGGCCTGCTGGTGGCGCTCAACCTGCAGACGGCCTTCCTCTCGCCGCCGGTGGCGATGGCGGCGTTCTACCTCAAGGGAGTTTCGCCGCCGCACGTGACGCTGAACCAGATCTTTGCCGGCATGATGCCCTTCATGGGCATCCAGGTGGTTGCCCTGGCAATGCTCTACATCTTCCCTGAAATCGGCATGTGGCTGCCGAAAGTGCTTTACGGAAATTGAGCGGCGGGATGAAGCCGAAGGCCCCTGTCGTGCGCGAAGTCCCGCCCCGGTCATGATCGGGAGACGGGCGGTCGCTCCGATTGCCACCGCAACTGAAATCCATGCCGGGCGAGAACGCGAAGCCTCTCGCGACGGCGCAACCTGACCGAGCCCGGAGAAAACCCACATGCCGAGATTTGCCGCCAACCTGACCATGCTGTTCAACGATGCGCCCTTCCTCGATCGCTTCGAACGGGCGGCCGGAGCGGGCTTCAGGGCCGTCGAATTCCTCTTCCCCTACGACTACCCGGCCGGGCAGTTGAAGGAACTGCTGGCGAAACACGGCCTGCAACTGGTGCTGCACAACCTGCCGGCCGGCAACTGGGGCGGCGGCGAGCGTGGCATTGCCTGCCATCCCGACCGCGTCGATGAATTCCGCGCCGGCGTCGATCAGGCCATCGCCTATGCGACCACGCTCGGCGTGAAGCAGGTGAACTGCCTCGCCGGCATCAAGCCCGCCGGCGTGTCCGATGCCGACGCGCGCCGCACTCTGGTCGAGAACCTCAAGTTCGCCGCGCCGAAACTCAAGGCTGCCGGCATCAAGCTGCTGATCGAGCCGATCAACACCTTCGACATCCCCGGCTTCTTCCTGAACCGCACCCGGCAGGCGCTCGACATAATCGCCGAGGTGGGGACAACAGGCGGTTCGGACAACCTCTTCGTCCAGTACGACATCTACCACATGCAGCGCATGGAGGGCGAGCTGGCGAAGACCATCGAGCAGAACCTGGCGCAGATCGCCCACCTGCAGCTCGCCGACAATCCGGGCCGCTTTGAACCGGGCACGGGCGAGATCAATTACGCCTTCCTCTTCGCCTTCCTCGACAAGATCGGCTATCAAGGCTGGATCGGCTGCGAGTACAAGCCGGCGACGACGACCGAGGCCGGCCTGGGCTGGGCCCATGCATACCTCACACAATAAGGGAGACAGGACATGAACATCGGATTCATCGGGCTGGGCATCATGGGCAAGCCCATGGCCGGCCACCTCATCGCCGGCGGCCACACGGCCTTTCTCTACAGCCGTTCGGGCGTGGCGCAGGAACTGCTCGACGCCGGCGGCAAGGCCTGCACCTCTCCGGCCGAAGTCGCGCAGAACGCCGACGTCATCTTCACCATGGTGCCGGACACGCCGGACGTGGAGAAGGTGCTGTTCGGCAAGGACGGCGTGGCCGCAGGCCTCGCGCCGGGCAAGGCCGTCGTCGACATGAGCTCGATCGCGCCCCTGGCGACTAAGGAATTCGCCGCACGGATCAACGAGCAGAAGTGCGACTACATCGACGCGCCGGTCTCCGGCGGCGAAGTCGGCGCCAAAAATGCGGCGCTGACCATCATGTGCGGCGGAACCGAGTCAGCGTTCAACCGCGTCAAGCCCCTGTTCGAGCTGATGGGCAAGAACATCACCCTGGTCGGCGGCAACGGCGACGGCCAGACCTGCAAGGTCGCCAACCAGATCATCGTCGCGCTGACCATCGAGGCCGTCGGCGAGGCGCTGCTGTTCGCCTCCAAGGCCGGCGCCGACCCGGCCAGGGTGCGCCAGGCGCTGATGGGTGGTTTCGCCAACTCGCGCATCCTCGAGGTGCACGGCGAGCGCATGGTCAAGCGCACCTTCAACCCCGGCTTTCGCATCGAGCTGCACCAGAAGGATTTGAACCTCGCGCTGTCCAGCGCCCGCGCGCTCGGCGTCTCGCTGCCCAATACCGCGACGGCGCAGGAGCTGTTCAATTCCTGCGTCGCGCACGGCGGTGCCGCCTGGGACCATTCGGCCATGGTGCGCGCGCTGGAGATGATGGCGAATCACGACATGGCCAAGGTGGCCTGTTAACACTCATGAGTCTCACCGACTACCCGCTACCAACTCGAGAGGATCCGTACATGCTTACCCTTGAAGACGCACTTCGCATGACCCAGGCCGCACGCCGCGCAGCGACCGAAAACAACTGGAACGTGGTGATCGCCGTCGTCGATGACGGCGGCCACCTGATTTCACTGGAGCGCATGGACGGCACGCAGAAGGGCTCCGTGCGCGTCGCGGAACAGAAAGCCAGAACGGCGATCATGTTCAAGCGGCCGACCAAGGCCTTCGAGGACATGGTCCTGCAGGGGCGCCCGGTGATGATGAGCATGCCCGACGCGATCTGCCTGGAGGGGGGCGTGCCCCTGATCCGCGACGGTGCCTACGTTGGCGCGATCGGCGTGTCCGGGGTCAAGTCGTCAGAGGATGGCATCGTGGCGGCGCAAGGTGCGTCTGTGCTCGACGCCTAGTCGTTCATGAAACCGAAAATCCTTGTTGCCCGTGAAGTGTTCCCCGAGGTGCTTGAGCACCTGCGGCCGCATTTCGAGGTCGACGACAACCAGGTCGATGTCATTCTCGGCGTCGAGGGCCTGAAGGCGCGCCTGGCCGACAAGGCCGGTGCGCTAACCGCAGTCAGCGATCCGGTGTCGGCCGAGGTGATCGCCGCCGCGCCCGGTCTCAAGGCGATCTGCAACTTCGCCGTCGGCTACAACAACATCGACCTCGCCGCCTGCACCAGGGCGGGCGTGATGGCGACCAACACGCCGGGCGTGCTCGACGACACCACGGCCGATCTCGCCTGGGCCCTGCTGATGGCCACCGCGCGCCATATCCAGATTTCGGAGCACTGGCTGCGCGCCGGGCAGTGGAAGGGGTTTCGCATGATGGACTGGCTGGGCAGCGACGTGCATCACGCCACGCTGGGCATCCTCGGCATGGGGCGCATCGGCCAGGCCGTGGCGCGGCGCGCGCTGGGCTTCGACATGAAGGTGATCTATCACAACCGCAGTCGCCTGCCCGAGGACAAAGAGGCCGCCTGCCGTGCGCGCTGGGTGGACAAGCAGACCCTGTTGCGCGAGGCCGATTTCCTGGTGCTGCTGCTGCCCTATTCGGCGGAAAGCCATCACATCATCGGCGCGGCCGAGTTGGCGCTGATGAAACCCACGGCACACCTGATCAACGTCGCCCGTGGCGGCATTGTCGATGACGCGGCGCTGATTTCGGCGTTGCGCCAGCGCCGACTTTCCGGTGCGGCGCTCGATGTCTTCGAGGGCGAGCCCAGGCTCAATCCCGGCTTCCTCGAACTCGACAACGTCACCCTGACGCCGCATATAGGATCGAGCTCTCGCGCCACGCGCATGGCCATGGCGATGACGGCGGCCGACAACCTGATTGCGGCCCTCTTCGGGCAGCGGCCACCGAATCTGCTGAATCCCGAAGCCTTCAAATGACCGCAGCTACAGCGCCCCCCGCCGTGCTGCTCGGCCTCGGCCTGGCGATTGCCGCCTACCTGCTGTCCTTTTTCCATCGCGTCGCGCCGGCGGCGATCTCGGGCGACCTGCAGGCAACTTTCGCCATCGGCGGCGCGCAGCTGGGGACGCTGGCGGCGACCTACTTCTATGTCTATACCCTGATGCAGATTCCGACCGGGGTGCTGGCCGACACGCTCGGGCCGCGCCGCATCCTGTTCTGGGGCGGCTTGATCGCGGGTGGCGGCGCCATCATGTTCGGTCTGGCGCCGAGCTTCGAGATTGCCTTCGTCGGCCGCACGCTGGTGGGCCTTGGCGTATCGGTCACCTTCATCGCCATGCTGAAACTGCTGGCGATCGGCTTCGACGAGCGCCGCTTCGCCACGCTGACCGGCCTGTGCATGCTGATCGGCAACCTCGGTTCGATCCTCGCCGGCGCGCCGCTGGCCTGGGCGACGCAGGCCGCCGGCTGGCGCCAGGTCTTCGTCGTGGTCGGAATCCTCTCCTTCGCGCTGGCCTTCGCCAGCCGCGCCTGGGTGATCGAGATCCCGGCGGGCAAGGTCGATCGCGCCGCCTGGCTCTCCGGCCTGGCCTCGGTGCTGAAGAACCGCGCCACCTGGCCCGGCTTCTTCGCCAATGCCGGGCTGTCCGGGGCCTTCTTCGCCTTTGCCGGACTCTGGGCGGTGCCCTACCTGACGCAGATGCACGCCATGTCGCGCGCCACCGCCTCCAATCATGTGAGCATTTACTTTCTCGGTTTTGCGGTCGGCTCGGCCCTGTGGGGCCGTGTCTCCGACGCGGTGGGGCGGCGCAAGTCCGTGGCGCTTGCCGTTTCGGGCGCGCATGTGCTGGGCTGGTGTGCCTGGCTCTGGGTCACCTGGCGGGCGGAGGGCCCGATGCCGCTGGCGGCTTCCTATGCGCTCTGCGTCCTGATGGGCCTGGCCACGGCCGGCTTCACGCTGTCCTGGGCCAGCGCCAAGGAAGTCAATCCACCGCAACTCTCGGGCATGGCCACCAGCGTGGTGAATGTCGGCATCTTCCTCGGACCGGCGATCCTGCAGCCGACCGTCGGCTGGCTCATGGAACGCACCTGGGATGGCACAATGGATGCCGGCGTGCGCATCTACTCCGCCGGCGACTGGCGCAACGGCATGCTGCTATTGACCGCGGCGGCGGTCGGCGGCTGGATCGCGACGCTGTTCGTCCGGGAGACCGGCTGCCGCAACATTCATCACGAGATCAAACAATGAAAGCCATCCTGCTCTACGGCCATGGCGCCCGCAACCCGGAATGGGCGCAGCCCTTCCACCGCATCCGTGATGCGATCAAGGCCCGTGACCCGGGGGCGCTGGTGGAACCGGGCTTTCTCGAACTGCTGCGCCCGACCTTCGACGAAGGCGTGGCCTGCCTGGTGGAGCAGGGTGCGACCGAAATCATCGTGGTGCCGATCTTCATGGCCGCCGGCAGCCACGTGAAGAAGGACCTGCCGCGCCTTGCGGGGGATGCGATGGACCGCCACGATGGGCTGGTCATCGAACTGGCGGCGCCGGTGGGCGAGGCCGAGTCGGTGCTGGCGGCAATGGCGGAGTACGCGTTGGGCGCGCAACCGGCGGACTGCTAGGCCGCCACTGCCCAAAGCCCGGGGTTGTCCCTGTCCGCGGGAAGCCCGACACAGTGTTCGACCATGGCATCGGTGCGGTTCAGCAGATCCTCGCTGATGCGGAACACCTTGCGCGCCACCTGCGGGAATTCCGCCGGATCGCGAACTTCCATCGCCGAGCGGAACAGCGCCCACAGGTTGACGGCCGACTCCAGCCTGGCGTTGAAACCCGACGCATCCCGAATCGACGCCTTGAGTTCGTTCAAGGCCGCCGAGAATTCGGCGTTGGCCTCGTCGAGTCGCGAACGGCAGTCCGCGATCTGGATGCCCATCTGGCGGAACATGAAATGCTTGGCCGCACGTTGTGAAAGCATCCTGCCGCGACCGGCCAGGTTCACCAGTTGTCCCTTGCGCGTTCCCTCGGTTCGGGCGAAGCCACGCGCCAACTGGTCGGCCACGGTGAGCACTTCCTCGTTGACGGCAAAGAGTTCGTGCGCGTCGCCGGGATTGGGAGGTACTTCGAGCAGGCTGCGGTAGCGCGGCCAAAGGCGTGCGAGTTCGGCGCAGGCGGCCTGGTTTTCGGTACCGGCCGTCTGTGCCTGGAGTTCCTTGAGGCGGCTGTCGAAAAGCTTTACCGATTGCCTCAGGATCAGCCGCGACTGGCGGGCCAGCAGCCCTTGTTCCATCATCAGCCAGGACTTCGCCATGCGCTGGGACAGTGCTCTCTGACGGCCCGCACCGTTGATCCAGCTGCACTGTGTCCAGGATTCCGGGGGGTACCCGTGATCCCGTGTGCCGTCGGGGTCTCCCGTTGCAGCGCAAACGCGGTGGGCGCCACCGATGTCGATCAGGCGCGGATCCGGATTTGTCAGGAGATGGCGTTCTATTTCCGCGTTGTGGAGCAAAACACGGTTCTTGTGGACAACGATCAGACCCGCTTCGCTGAGGTCGCGCAGGTTGCGCGAAAGGGTTTCCGGCTGCATGTCGAAGCGGGAGGCGAGCAATTTCTTGCTGGTTTCCAGCGTCACCGTGGTTTCACCCGCGCTCTTCCGATGCGGCCCGGCCAGTTCGAGCAGATAGCCCAGCAGGCGTTGTTCGGGCGACCAGGAGTTTTGCGCGATGAGGTCCGCTTCGGTTTCGAGCTGGCGGCGGGCCAGCACTTCGATCACGCGGCGCGCGATGCCGGGTTCGTTGGCCATGACGCGGAACAGCGTGTCGCGGCGGATTGCCAGCACATGCGCCGTCTTCACGGCGAACGCGGATATCAGGTAGGGCCCGGGAACGAAGAGTTCGGCGTGGCCGAAGGCTTGCCCGGGATTCACCAGTTCCAGCACGCGCTCGTTGCCCCGTCTGCAGGAAAGCGAGAGCTTTACCTGGCCCGAGACCAGCACATGCAGATGGGCGACGATGTCGCCCGCACGGAAGATTGCCTGTCCTCTCTGGTAGATGACGTTACAGGTGTCATGAGCCAGTTCGTCCAGGTTGGCTGGTGCGAGGCGGGCAAACAGCGGAAGTTCGCTCAGCGACTTCCTGAAGTTGCGGGTGATCTGTGATGACAGGTGGTCTTTCATGGGTCCTCGGGATCATACAGCGCAACGGGCGCCGGTATCCGGCCAATGGATATCGGCACCCGTCGGCTTGCGGCTATGTCAATACACGTCGTGCTGGGTATTATTGATATTGAACTTGCCGGTCGGCGTGATCAGTTTCGGATCCTTGATCACGGCTTTCAGCTTGCGCGTCTTGTCGTCGACGATGACCAGCGCGGAAATCTTGTCTTTCGCGCTCCACACCGAGAACCAGACTTCATCGCCGGCCATGTTGTATTCCGGCTGGACCACCCGCTTGGCGCCGTCATCCTTGATTCCCGCCCATTCGCCGATCGGCAACACTTCGTATCCCTTGTCGAGATTCCTGATGTCGAACACCGCAATCGACTGGCTGTTGGCGGCTTCCGGATTGAGCGGCGTATCGACCCAAAGGTTGCTCGACTTCGGATGGGTCTTGATGAACAGCGAACCGCCGCCCTGCGCCTTGAGGGTTTGCACCACGCGCCAGGCCTGATCCTTGTGCTTCTTCGGATCGGTGCCGATCAGGCTGACCGTCTCGTCGCCGAGGTGGCTGGTGGCCCATACCGGACCGAACTTCGGATGAATGAAGTTGGCGCCGCGACCGGGGTGCGGCACCTTGCCGACGTCGACCAGGGCTGCCAGCTTGTCTTCCTTGGTGTCGACCACGGCGATCTTGTTCGAGGCGTTGGCCGCGACCAGGAAGTAGCGTCCGGTCGAGTCCATGCCGCCGTCATGAAGGAACTGCGCCGCGTTGATGCTGGTGATTTTCAGGTTGGTCAGGTCCTTGTAGTTCACCACCAGGATCTTGCCGGTTTCCTTGGCATTGACGATGAACTCGGGGTTGTAGTGCGACGAAACGATCGCGGCGACACGCGGCTCAGGATGGTATTCCTGGGTGCCGACCACCATGCCGCGCGTCGATTCGATGCGCAGCGGCTTCAGGGTGTCGCCTTCCATGATGACGAACTGCGGCGGCCAGTAGGTGCCGGCAATCGCGTATTTGTCCTCGTAGCCCTTGAACTTGGAGGTCTCGACCGAACGCGCTTCGAGGCCGACCTTGATCTCGGCCACGTTGGTAGGTTCTTCCATCCACAGGTCGATCAGGTTGATGCGCGCATCGCGGCCGATGACGTAGAGATAGCGGCCGGATTGCGACATGCGCGAAATGTGCACCGCGTAGCCGGTCTTGAGGATCTTGACGATCTTCTTGGTCTTGCCGTCGATCAGGGCAATCTCGCCGGCATCACGCAAGGTGACGGAGAACAGGTTGCCCAGGTCGAGCTTGTTCATCTTCTTGGTCGGGCGCTTGCTCGGCGGCACGGTGATCTTCAGCGAGGCCATCATTTCCTTCATGCCCCATTCCGGCGGCGTCGGCGGCTCCTGCTGGATGTAACGCGCCATCAGGTTGACTTCGGCATCGGTCAGTTCGCCGGAGGTGCCCCAGTTCGGCATGCCGCCGGGCGAGCCGTACTTGATGAAGACCTCGAGGTATGCGGTGCCGCTGGCAATGGTCTTGTCCGTGGTCAGCGGCTTGCCGGTGGCGCCCTTGCGCAGCACGCCGTGGCAGCCGGCGCAGCGCTGGAAGTAGATGTTGGCACCCGTCTGGAACTCCGCCTCGGTCATCGGCGGCGCCTTGGAGTTGCTGTTCTGGTGGACTATCGCCGCACCGACGGGCGACGAGTCACCCGCCTGGTAGCTCTTTTCGGATGGGCTTCTTTGTTCCTGGGTCTTTACTTGGGCCATGACCGTGGTCACCCCCAGCGGCAACGCCAAAGCGATGGCGATGCAGGCCCGACGGGACGGCAGCAGCTTGATTCGTTTCATGGTTCCCCCTTTTATATTATTGATATTTAAACGAAAAATAGATTTTGAGGCCGACGCACGATGCGCCTTGCGGTGACATCAAGTCGTTGACTCCCGTCAATTGCGGCAAATCGCTGGCGCCCGGCGGGCTGTCGGGAGACAATCGCCCGTGGGCCAAAGAATTTTGCGGAGGGACTTGAAATTGCTCGTATATAAGCATATACTGATATTGATGGCGATACGGACACTTCTCCTCCGCAAGGGCTCTCTCCTCCTCTCCGCCCTTGCCTTGCTCGCCGGCTTAACGCCGGCGAGTTTTTCTTTGGCGGCCGATGTTCCCTCCAGCGTCGTCGTCCAGACACGCGACGTCGATCTCGGTTTTCCCGTCGAAGCCACGGTCGAAGCCGTGCGCCAGGCTACGGTGGCGGCGCAGATCGCCGGCCGCGTGCTCGAAGTTCGGGTAGATGCCGGACAGCGGGTGAAGCAGGGCGAACTGCTGATGCACATCGATGCGCGCGAGGCCGCCGGCTCGGATGCCAGCGCCCGCGCCGTGTTGGCACAGGCCGCAGCCGCCTATGAACGCGCAAAAAATCTGCATGCGCAGAAGTTCATCAGCCAGGCGGCGCTCGACCAGGCCGCGGCCGCGTTCAAGGCCGCCCAGGGAGCGGCATCCGCCTCCGGAGCCGGCGCATCGCATGGCACGGTGACGGCGCCGATCGCCGGGCTCGTCGCCGAGCGCCATGTCGAGGCCGGAGAGATGGCAACGCCCGGCAAGCCCCTGATCACCATCTTCGACCCCAAGGGCCTGCGAGTCATTGCCACCCTGCCGCAATACAAGCTGGCCGAACTGAAGAAGTCAGGCCGCGCCCGCATCGAATTCCCCGAAAGCGGACGCTGGATCGACGTCCAGCGCATCGAAATCCTGCCGACGGTGGACACGCGCAGCCACACCGCCACGGCGCGACTCTATTTGCCGGAAAACGTCGAAGGCGTCGTGCCGGGCAGTTACGTCCGCGCCCACTTCACGATCGGCCAGGCGAAGAAACTCACCGTGCCGTTGGCCGCCGTGCTGCGCCGGGGCGAGGTTACCGCTGTCTATGTGCTCGATGACAAGGGTGTGGCGAAACTGCGCCAGGTCCGCCTCGGCGAAGCCGTCGCAGGCGGCGAACTCGAAGTGCTGGCCGGCATCAACTCCGGCGAGCGCGTCAGCCTCACGCCTTTGAAAACCGGCATCGAGCTCAAGGCGGCGCCTGCCGCCGCAGCGCGCTGAAGCCGGAGCCGAGGATGGGCATTTCCGGCCGCATCGCCGAGTATTTCCTCAGGAATTCCCTGACGCCGCTGATCGCCCTGATCGCGCTCTTGCTGGGCATCGGCGCGACGCTGGTCACGCCGCGCGAGGAAGAGCCGCAGATCAACGTCACCATGGCCAATGTCTTCGTGCCCTTCCCGGGTGCGTCGGCGCGCGATGTCGAGGCGCTGGTGGCGCGCCCGGCGGAGCAGGTGCTGTCGCGCATCGCCGGCATCGAGCACGTGTATTCCGTGTCGCGCCCCGGCATGGCGGTGATCACGGTGCAGTTCCAGGTCGGCGAGGATCCGATCCAGGCCCTGGTGCGGCTCTACGACACGATCAATTCGCACCGCGACTGGCTTTCGCCGAATCTGGGTGTCATGGAGCCGATCATCAAGCCCAAGGGCATCGACGACGTGCCGATCGTGACCCTGACCTTTCACAGCGCCGACCCAATGAAGTCGGCCTTCGAAATGCAGCAGGTGGCGCGCGCCACCGAGATCGACCTCAAGCGCATTCCCGGCACGCGCGACGTGGCGACAGTCGGCGGTCCCGGCCACGTGATCCGCGTCGTGATGGACGCCGACCGCATGAATGCGCATGGCATCACGGCGCAGGATCTGAAGGCCGCCTTGCAGGTGTCGAACGCCTCGCAGCCGGCCGGCGCCCTGGTTGCCGGCAACCGCGAAATCCTGGTGCAGACGGGCACCTACATCGAGTCTGCCGCCGACGTGAAACGCCTGGTGGTCGGCGTCTTCGAAAAGAAGCCGGTGTACCTGGCCGATGTCGCGCAAGTGGTGGATGGTCCGGACCAGCCGACGCGTTATGTCTGGCACGGCACGAAGCAGGGTGAATGGCCTGCGGTCACCCTCTCGGTGTCGAAGAAGCCCGGCGTCAACGCCGCCGACGTCGCCGAAGCCGTGATCGCGCGTGCCGAGGCCTTGAAGGGCACGGTGATTCCGGAAGGCGTCGAATTCACCGTGACGCGCAACTACGGTGCAACGGCGACCGACAAGGCGCAAAAGCTGATCGGCAAGCTGGTCTTCGCCACGGCGTTCGTCGTGCTGCTGGTTCTGTTTGCGCTCGGCAGGCGCGAGGCCGTAATCGTCGGCGCGGCGGTGACGCTGACGCTGGCGGCGACGCTGTTCGCCTCCTGGGCGTATGGCTTCACCCTGAATCGCGTCTCGCTGTTCGCCCTGATCTTCTCCATCGGCATCCTGGTCGACGACGCCATCGTGGTGGTGGAGAACATCCACCGCTGGACGCTGCTGCATCCCGAAAAGCCGCTGCGGGAGATCATCCCGCCCGCCGTCGATGAAGTCGGCGGGCCGACCATCCTCGCCACTTTCACGGTGATCGCGGCCCTGCTGCCGATGGCCTTCGTCACCGGACTGATGGGCCCCTACATGAGCCCGATCCCGATCAATGCCTCGATGGGCATGTTCATCTCGCTGGCCATCGCCTTCGTCATCACGCCCTGGCTGGCATTGAAGCTGATGAAGCACGAAAAGGGGCCAGGCTCGAAAAAGGGGCCAGGCTCGATTTTTCAGAATCGCAAAAATCGAACCAGGCCCCTTTTTCGCCTAACCAGGCCCCTTTTTCGGATCGGACCACCGCCAGGCTCGACCGCTTCTTCCGCCGCCTCATGACGCCGCTGCTCGATCCGCGTACCGGGCGCGCGGCGCGGCGCAAATTGTGGATAGGCATCCTGGTCGCGATTCTGGCTTCCGTGAGCCTGGGCTTCTTCAAACTGGTGGTGCTGAAGATGCTGCCCTTCGACAACAAGAGCGAGTTCCAGATCGTGCTTGACATGCCGGTCGGCACGCCGCTCGAAGAAACTGCCAAGGTGCTGCGCGAGATCTCCGCCGAGATCGCCCAGGTGCCCGAAGTTGCCGACTACCAGGCCTACGCCGGCACCGCCGCGCCGATCAACTTCAACGGCCTGGTGCGCCAGTACTACCTGCGCAGCGCGCCGGAAATGGGCGACATCCAGGTCAACCTGGTCGGTGCCAAGCATCGCGACCGCCAGAGTCACGAAATCGCCGTCTCTGTGCGCGACCGCGTGGTGGCGGTGGCCAAGAAGCATGGCGGCAACGCCAAGGTGGTCGAAGTGCCTCCGGGTCCGCCGGTGATGTCGCCCATCGTCGCCGAGGTCTATGGCCCCGACTACGCCGGCCAGATCGCCGTGGCGAAGCAGGTGCGCGCGGCCTTCGAGGGCACGACCGACATCATTGGTGTAGACGACACCGTCGATGAAGATGCCGAAAAGCTGGTGCTGCGCGTCAATCAGGCCAAGGCCGCGCTGCTCGGCGTGGCACAGAAGGACATCGTCGAGGTGGTGCGCATGGGGCTGTCCGGCGAGGATGTGACCCCGGTGCACGACGGAGACTCCAAGTACGAAATCCCGGTGCGCATCGTGCTGCCCGCCGAGCGCCAGAACAGCATCGACCAGTTGCTCAAGCTCAAGGTGCGCGGCCGCGATGGTGCCCTGGTGCCGGTTTCCGAGGTGGTCGAGATCAAGCGCATGCTGCGCGAGAAGCTGATCTACCACAAGGACCTGCTGCCGGTGGTCTTCGTCACCGGCGACATGGGCGGCAAGCTGGACAGCCCGCTCTACGGCATGTTCGACATCCGCAACAAGCTGGCCAACCTGAAGCTGCCGCAGGGCGGAACGCTCGGCGAATACTTCATCAAGCAGCCGAAGGACCCCTATGCGCAATATTCGATCAAATGGGACGGCGAATGGCAGGTGACCTACGAGACCTTCCGCGACATGGGCGCCGCCTATGCCGTCGGCCTGATCCTGATTTACCTGCTGGTGGTGGCGCAGTTCAAGAGCTACCTGGTGCCGCTGATCATCATGGCGCCGATCCCGCTCACCATCATCGGTGTCATGCCCGGCCATGCGCTGTTCGGCGCGCAATACACGGCGACTTCGATGATCGGCATGATCGCGCTGGCCGGCATCATCGTGCGCAATTCCATCCTGTTGGTGGACTTCATCAACGAGCAGGTCGCCGGCGGCATGGACTTCGCCGAGGCCGTGATCCAGGCCGCCGCGGTGCGCGCCAAGCCCATCGTGCTGACGGGGCTGGCGGCCATGCTCGGCGCGCTGTTCATCGTCGATGACCCGATCTTCGCCGGCCTCGCGCTGTCCCTGATCTTCGGCATCTTCGTCTCCACCTTGCTGACGCTGGTGGTGATCCCGGTTCTGTATTACGCGGTGATGCAAGGCCGCATCGTCAAATCCCACGCACCCCACTAAGGAGCTTCACATGACCGTCAATCAGATCGTTCGCATCGTCGCCGGATTCTTCATCATGACCTCGCTGGTCCTCGCCCACGTCATGGGCCAGGCGGACCTGAGCAAGCTGTCCTGGCTGTGGTTCACCGCTTTCGTCGGCGCCAATCTGTTTCAGAGCGGCTTCACAAAGTTTTGCCCGATGGATTCCATCCTGAAGAAACTGGGCGTGCCGGAAACGACCGGTAACAGCTGCGCCTGAACCTGGATTCGCCGTAGCGCCAGCGCCGTCCGCAAGGGATACCGCTGCCGGCTCTGCCGGCGGCATAACTTTTTGAGCTTGGAGCCCGCGCACCTTAGACTGTCAGCTTGAGGGCGAGCTCTCGATCAAGTGCTTTGCGGCGGCCTCAAGGGCGTCGAGGTCGCGCTCGACGATGTTCCAGACGAGAGAAAGATCGACGCCGAGATATTGATGCGCCAGGATGTTGCGGGCTCCGGCAATCCTGGCCCAGGGAATCTCGGGTCTTTGACCCGCGAGAGTCTCGGTACCGAGGTCTCTGACGATCTGTCCGACGATTTCGAGGTTGCGGATTACTGCGTCCTGGGTTTTCCGGTCGCAAATGAATTGCTCGCGCCCCTCGGCAGTGTATTCGCGTATGCGCTGCAATCAGTCGGTGAGATGTCGCAGGAGGACCTGGCGGTCTTTCATAGCGGACGGGCTTCGGCGAGGACGCGATCGCGCAAATAGGCACTTAGCGAAGCTTCCGTTACAACATCGGCACGCCGGCCGAGCAGCGATTCGATATCGAGTTGCAGCCCGACAAGATCATAGAGCGAGCGCTCCGGCTCAAACTCGACCAAAAGGTCGATGTCGCTGTCGGACGTATCGCTGCCCCGCGCCACTGATCCGAAAATTCGTACGTTGTGCGCGCCATGGCGGGTTGCAGCCGCGAGGATTTCCATCCTTCTATTGCGCAGGGTGTCAAGAGTCTGCATGACTGGGTCGCCTATCCGGTACGAATGATGTGGGAGTTTATCCGGATCGCGGGAAGGCTTCCAGTGATAAGAGCCCGGGCGAGCGCCTCAGGCAAACAGCCGCGCCAGTTCCGCTCCCGGTGAGGGCGCGCGCATGAAGGCTTCGCCGACGAGGAAGGCATGCACGCCGCGCGAGGTCATCAGCGCCACGTCGGCCGGGGCGAGGATGCCGGACTCGGTGACCACGATGCGGTCCGCGGGAATGCGGCCGAGCTGCGCCAGCGTGGTGTCGAGGCTGACCTCGAAGCTGCGCAGGTTGCGGTTGTTGATGCCGATCAGCGGCGTCTTGAGTTGCAGCGCGACGTCGAGTTCCGCCGCGTCGTGGCATTCGACCAGCACGCCCATGCCCAGTGCGTGGGCGATGGCTTCCATCTCCTGCATCTGTGGCAGCGAGAGTGCATCGACGATCAGCAGGATCGCATCGGCGCCCATGGCGCGCGCTTCATACACCTGATACGGATCGACCAGGAAATCCTTGCGCAGCACCGGCAGCGCGCAGGCGGCGCGGGCTTCGCGCAGGTAGGCCGCATCGCCCTGGAAGAACTGTCGGTCGGTCAATACCGACAGGCAGGTCGCGCCGTGCTTCTCGTAATCGACGGCGATTTCGGCCGGGCGAAAATCCGCGCGGATCACGCCTTTGGAGGGGCTGGCTTTCTTGATTTCGGCGATGACCGCCGTACCACCAGCGCCGACTTTTGCCTTTATTGAGCCAACAAAGTCACGTGCGGCCGCCTGCGCTTCGGCTGCAGCCTTCACGACAGTCAAAGGCCGGGCAGCCGATGCCGCCGCGACCTCCTCGCGCTTGACCGCGAGTATTTTATTCAGTATGTCAGACATGAAAAATCTACCTCATTCGACACAGAGATCACAGAGGCACGGAGGGCACGGAGAGAAGCGAAAACAGGGTGTCACTCAGTGTTCTCCGTGTTCTCCGTGTTCTCCGTGTTCTCCGTGTCTCCGTGTCTCCGTGTCTCCGTGCTCTCCGTGTTAAAAGAGTTTCAGGCGAACTTGCTGGTGAAGGCGACGAAGTCGTCGAGTTTCTTGCGCGCCGCGCCGCTGGCGATGGCTTCGCGCGCACGGGCGATGCCGGCGCCGATCGAGTCCTCCAGGTTGGCGGTATAGAGCGCCGCGCCCGCGTTCAGCGTGACGACCTCGCGCGGCGTGCCGGGCTTGTTGTCCAGCGCCTCGAGCAGCATGGCTTTGGATTCGGCGGCAGTCGGCGACGCGCAGGCTGCGGTTCGAGACCATCGCCAGCCCGAAGTCTTCGGGATGGATTTCGTACTCGGTGACCTTGCCGTTCTTCAGTTCGCCGACCAGCGTTGCGGCGCCCAGTGAAATCTCGTCCATGCCGTCCTTGCCCCAGACCACCATGACGTGATCGGCGCCCAGTTGCTGCATGACGCGGACCTGGATGCCGACCAGGTCGGCATGGAACACGCCCATCAGGGTGTTCGGCGCACCGGCCGGGTTGGTCAGCGGGCCGAGGATGTTGAATATGGTGCGCACGGCCATTTCGCGCCGCACCGGGGCGACATTCTTCATCGCCGGATGATGGTTGGGGGCGAACATGAAGCCGCAGCCGATGGTCTCGATGCATTCGGCGACCTGTTGCGGACTCAAGGTGATCTTCGCGCCCAGCGCTTCCAGCACGTCGGCCGAGCCGGATTTGGATGACACGCTGCGGTTGCCGTGCTTGGCCACCGTCGCGCCGGCCGCGGCCGCGACGAACATCGAGGCGGTGGAGATGTTGAAGGTGTGCGAGCCGTCGCCGCCGGTGCCGACGATGTCGACGAAGTGCGGGTTGTGCGGCGTCTCCACCTTGGTCGACAGTTCGCGCATGACCATCGCCGCGGCGGAGATTTCGCCGATGGTTTCCTTCTTCACGCGCAGGCCGGTGAGGATGGCGGCGACCATCAGCGGCGAGATTTCGCCCTGCATGATCTGCCGCATCAGGTGCAGCATTTCGTCGTGGAAGATTTCGCGGTGTTCGATGGTGCGCTGCAGGGCTTCTTGCGGAGTGATCATGTTCGGCTTCCCTTCAGAAAGTTCTTCAGCAGCTCGTGGCCGCATTCGGTCAGTATCGATTCAGGATGGAACTGCACGCCCTCGACATCCAGCTCGCGGTGGCGCACCCCCATGATTTCGCCGTCTTCGGTCCACGCGGTGACCTCGAGGCAGGCCGGCAGCGTGTCGCGCCGGATCGCCAGCGAGTGGTAGCGGGTCACGGTCAGCGGATTCGGCAGCCCGGCAAAGACTCCCTTGCCTTCGTGAATGACGGGCGAGGTCTTGCCGTGCATCAGTTGCCTGGCATGAACGATCTCGCCGCCAAAGGCCGCGCCTATGCTCTGGTGGCCGAGGCAGACGCCGAGCAGCGGAATCTTCCCGGCGAATTCCCTGATCGCCGCCACCGAGATGCCGGCTTCGGCAGGCGAACAGGGGCCGGGCGAAATGACGATGCGCGCCGGCTTCATCGCGGCGATTTCCTTCAAGGTGATCGCGTCGTTGCGGAACACCTTGACCTCCTCGCCGAGTTCGCCGAAGTACTGCACCAGGTTGTAGGTGAAGCTGTCGTAGTTGTCGATCATGAGAAGCATGTTGTTCTCCTCACTCGAAACGCGTGTCGAGGCCGGCTTCGGCCATCTCGGCGGCGCGCAGTTGCGCCCGCGCCTTGTTCAGCGTTTCCTGCCATTCCGAATCGGGGTCGGAATCGGCGACGATGCCGGCGCCGGCCTGGACGTGGATCTGGCCGTCCTTGATCACGGCGGTGCGGATCGCGATGCACAGGTCCATGTCGCCGTTGAAGCCCAGGTAGCCGACGCTGCCGGCATAGATGCCGCGCTTGGAGGGTTCCAGTTCGTCGATGATTTCCATGGCGCGCACCTTCGGCGCGCCGGACACGGTGCCGGCGGGGAAGGTGGCTTTGAGCACGCCGAGCGCGCCCTCGTCGTCCTTGAGTTCGGCATCGACGCTGGAGACGATGTGCATCACGTGCGAATAGCGTTCGATGATGAACCGGTCGCTGACCCTGACCGTGCCGGTCTTGGCGACGCGGCCGATGTCGTTGCGGCCGAGGTCGAGCAGCATCAGGTGCTCGGCGCGCTCCTTCGGGTCGGCCAGCAGGTCGGCGGCCAGGGCCTCGTCTTCGGCGAGGGTGGCGCCGCGTTTGCGCGTGCCGGCGATCGGCCGCACGGTGACGCGGCGTTCGCCGTCCTGGTGTTCGAGCCGCACCAGGATTTCGGGCGAGGCGCCGACGACGTGGAAATCCTCGAAGTTGAAATAGAACATGTAGGGCGAGGGGTTCAGCGTGCGCAGCGCGCGGTAGAGCGCCAGCGGGCTCGCGGCGAAGGGCTTGCTCATGCGCTGCGAGAGCACCACCTGCATGATGTCGCCGTCGACGATGTACTGCTTGGCGCGGCGCACCGCGGCCTTGAAGGCCTCCTCGCCGAATTCCGAGACGGCCGGCGCGGAGGCGGCGCGCACTTCGGGCGGAATCTCGACCGGCGCGCGCAGCTTGGCCAGCAGTTCCTTGAGCCGCGCCTGCGCCTGCTTCCAGGCGCCGGGGAAGCCGGGCTCGGCATAGACGACCAGGGTCAGCTTGCCCGAGAGGTTGTCGACGATGGCGATTTCTTCGGACAGCAGCAGCAGGATGTCGGGCACGCCGAGCGGGTCGGGCGATTTGCGTTGCGCCAGTTTGGTCTCGATGTAGCGCACCGTGTCGTAGCCGAAGGCGCCCACGAGGCCGCCGCAGAAGCGCGGCAGGCCGGGCAGGTCGGGCACCTTGAAGCGCGACATGAACTCCGAAATGAAACTCATCGGGTTGCTGTGGTCGCGCCGCTCGGCGACGCGGTTGCCGGTCAGCACCATGATCGCGCCCTCGACCACGGCGATGCGCGTGCCGGCGGCCAGGCCGATGAAGGAATAGCGGCCGAAGCGCTCGCCGCCCTGCACCGATTCGAGCAGGTAGGAGTAGGGGTCGTTGGCCAGCTTGAGGTAGATCGACAGCGGCGTGTCGAGGTCGGCGAAGGTTTCGAGCGTGACGGGAATGCGGTTGTAGCCTTCCGCCGCGAGGCGGTTGAATTCTGCTTCAGTCATGGGATGCTCCGGAATTCGGTACGGCAAATCGACGTGCGCGACGCTGCCGCGCGCGCTGGGATCAAGCCTGCGCGACTGCAGGACCGCCAGGGCCAGGCCTCCGCCCACGGTCCAGGCGGCGGGTTGAATCTCGTCGATTGCGAAGTTGCGGTGGAGCATGGTCAGGTCTTGAGTCCCAAAAAGTCGGCGCTGGCGGGACGGCGACCGGGTGGATCAGATCAGGCGTGCAGCCTCGGCCAGCGTCGAAACTATAGCATCGCAGCCCAGCCCGCGCACGTCCTGGCCCTCGTTGTAGCCGTAGGGAACAAGAAAAACCCGACAGCCGGCGGCGTGGCCGGCATGGAAGTCATGCACGGAATCGCCGATCATCAGGGTCGAGGACGGGGAAACGCCGAGCCGGCCGCAGGCCCAGATCACCGGCATCGGGTCCGGCTTCTGGCGCGGCAGCTGGTCGCCGCTGACGGTGACCTGCAGGTAGGGCGCAATGCCGGTGCGCTCCAGCAGCGGCAGGGTGAAGGCCTGTGCCTTGTTGGTGATCACGCCCATCGGGATGCCGCGCGCCTGGAAGGCCTGCAACCCCTCGATCACGCCGGGAAAGGGCGTGGCCTTGCGGCCGTTGAATTCGGCGTAATGCCTCTTGAAGCTGTCCAGCGCATCGGCCGGCGGCGGAGCGGGATCGTCGGCCGCCTCAAGGTTGCCGGCCAGCACGCGCTTGACCAGCTTGGGGATGCCGCGCCCGACATAGGCGCGGATGTCTGCGACCGGCACCGGCGGCCGGCCGAGGTCGGCGAGCATGGCATCCGCCGCCGCATGCAGGTCGAGCACGGTATCGAGCAGCGTGCCGTCCAGATCGATCAGGACGGCCCGGATCGGCGCCGCCAAGATCAGGCCTTCGCCAGCTCGGCGCGCATCTGGCGGATGATGGTGTCGTAGCGGTTGCGGGTCGTGTCGCTGCGCTTGCCGAATACCGCCGAACCGGCAACGAAGGTATCGACGCCGGCCTGCGCCACTTCCAGGATGTTGGCCGGGCCGACGCCACCGTCGATTTCCAGGCTGACATTCAGGCCGCGGGCATCGATCATCTGCCGTACCTTGCGCGCCTTGTCGAGTACGTAGGGGATGAACTTCTGCCCGCCGAAGCCGGGGTTGACGCTCATCAGCAGCACCATGTCGAGCTTGTCCAGGGTGTATTCGAGCACGTCGAGCGGCGTCGCCGGGTTGAACACCAGACCCGGCTTGCAGCCGCATTCGCGGATCAGGGCGATGCTGCGGTCGACGTGTTCCGAGGCTTCCGGGTGGAAGGTGATGTAGGTGGCGCCGGCCTTGGCGAAGTCGGGAATGATGCGGTCCACCGGCTTGACCATCAGGTGCACGTCGATCGGCGCCGTGACGCCATGCTTCTTCAGCGCTTCGCAGACCAGCGGGCCGATGGTCAGGTTGGGCACGTAGTGGTTGTCCATGACGTCGAAATGCACGATGTCGGCGCCCGCCGCGAGCACGTTGTCGACTTCCTCGCCGAGCCGGGCGAAATTGGCGGAAAGAATGCTGGGGGCGATCCTGAAGGTCCTGGACACGGCGAACTCCCGAAAGTGGATGCGAAGATTCTACCGGCGGCGGGCTGCGGTGGATTAAGGATTTGTGATGGAGCCCATAAGCGCGGCTAGAATTGCTGCCATCGGGTCAGGGGAAGATGCAATGATTCTGCTCACAGGCGGCGCCGGCTACATCGGCCTGCATACCGCGGCGGTGCTGATCGCGGCCGGCCACCCGGTCGTGCTGTTCGACAACTTCAGCAACAGCAAGCCGCTGGCGCTGAAGCGGCTGGAGGCCATCGTCGGCCGCGCCGTGCCCTGTGTCGAAGGCGATGTGCGCTCGCGGCAGGACATGGACGGCCTGTTCGACCAGTACCCGGTCAGCGCCGTGGTGCACTTCGCCGGGCTCAAGGCGGTCGGCGAATCGGTGGCGCAGCCCGTGCGCTATTACGACAACAACGTGACGGGTGCGCTGGTCCTGCTCGCGGCCATGCAGCGGGCGGAAGTCAGGCGCATCGTCTTCAGTTCGTCGGCTACGGTCTACGGCGACGCCGATTTCAGCCCCATTCCCGAAACGGCGGCACTGCGGCCGTCCAACGCCTATGGCCGCAGCAAACTGATGGTCGAGGACATCCTGCGCGACCTGCACCTCGCCGCGCCCGGCTGGTCGGTCGCCCTGCTGCGCTATTTCAATCCGGTGGGCGCGCATCCAAGCGGGCTGATCGGCGAAGACCCGAACGGGATTCCCAGCAACCTGATGCCTTACGTGACCCAGGTGGCGGTCGGCCGCCTGCCGGAACTGCAGGTCTTCGGCGGCGACTATCCGACGCCGGACGGCTCGGGCGTGCGCGATTACATTCATGTCATGGACCTGGCGGAAGGCCATCGGGCGGCGCTGGACTGGGCCTTGCGCGATCCGCGCGAGGTGCTGACGGCGAACCTCGGCACCGGGCAGGGCCGCAGCGTGCTGGAACTGGTGCGGGCCTTCGAGCAGGCCAGCGGGCAGGCGATTCCCTATCGCATCGTGCCGCGCCGGCCGGGCGACGTGCCGGCCTGCTGGAGCGATCCGTCGCTGGCCGGGCAACGCCTGGGCTGGACGGCAAGGCGCAGTCTTGAAGACATGTGCCGCGATGCGTGGAACTGGCAGCGAAACAATCCCCAAGGATTCGCCTGACGGTCCGGCGCCGTGTTTTCCACGGCTGGCTTTACACGGCCAGCCGGCTACGCGGGCACGGAGCAATGCTCCGCGAAACCCCCGCCGCGCGCAGCGCCGACATCCATGCCGTCAGGGCAGCCGGCCGGCGCCGACCATGCGGTTGAAGAGCACGTTTTTGGACAGCCAGAGCAATTGGTCGTCGAATGCGGATACTTGCGCGGCGTTGACGAAGGCGCGGTCGGCAGCAAGGGTGGATTGCGGGTTGGGATTGTGGTTCTCTTCGACACCGGCGCCCCCCGTTCCGGCATTCTTGCCCAGTGAATAGACCACGGCGACGGCGTCCGTGGCGACCGCGGTGTTGGCGGCACAGTCGGCGGTTGCAGGATTTCCCGGGTTGACCATGCCGACGCCGGTATTGCAGATCCGCAGGTCCGGCGCCAGGGTGGTCATGCCGGTGGTCTTCATCCCGTTCTGGGTGGTGAAGGCATTGCCGTTTGCCGTGCTTACGGCATAACGCACCCGATTGATCGGGTCTCCGCTCCAGCCGTCGAGACTATGGCCCTGGGCGTTGACGGGTGACAGGCCCAGCGTGGCGGCCGGGAGAAATCCGTTGTGCGGGTTGGTGCAGGCGCCACCCCCTGGGGGGCTTTCCACCCCATTGGCCGCCGCCGCCGGGCAGGGCAGCCGGTCGTTGGCCATGGCAAAGCCGAGCAGCGCCTCGCGCGCCTCGGCCAGGATTTTCTGGGTGTCGCCATAGTTGCGAATATCCTGCTGACTCGCCAGCGGCAGCAACATTCCGCCCAGCAGCAGGGCGACGACGAACAGGACGATCGCGAGTTCGATCAGGGTGAAGCCCCTGGCGACGGAAGTCGGTGCTGGCGGGACGGCGGAAGTTCGCATGCGGTTCATGGCGGGAGTCGGTTCAGCAGCGTAGCATCGAATTCTAAGCCCGGCATGCCGCCGGGGGACCACTCGGAGAAAAGTCGGCGCTGGCGGAACGGCGGGGTCATGGCAGCCAGGTGGTGAAGAAGTCGCTGATGCTGATGATCTGGCTCACTGTGCTCTGGCTGTTGGTGAAGCCCTGCCGCGTGGTGCGCAAGGCGGGCTGGTAGCAGACGTTGTCGATGCCGCAGAACTGGTTGCCCGGGCAACTGGCGTTGCTGGCGCAGGACGTGCTGCCGCGGATGTCGTAGACCTTCTTGCTGTCGTACAGCTTTGGTTTCTGGCCGGTGTAGCAATAGCGGAAGCCGTCGGTTTCGATGCCGCCGCAGGACTGGCCGTCCGGGCTGCTGGCCGGGCAGGTGTTCCCGACGAGGCAGAGCGCGTGGCGGACCACCGGGTCGAGCTGGTTCATGGAGCGCGTGGTGGTCTTCATGTTGGCGATCTGGTTGACGTTGCTGGCTTCTTTCCAGACCTGAGTGGTGATGGTAGCGAAATAGACATCGTTGGAAGGGAATGTCAGGGCGCTGATCGCGATGCTGCTGGTGCCCGGCGTCGCATCCCCGGTCAGGCGCCAGTAACTGCCGCCGATGCCGCTGGTGGAAAACCAGGTTGCGCCGTCCTTCAGCCCGGCGGCAGTATTTTCCGGCGCGGCACGGCTCCAGGCGCCGGCAGTGGCCAAATACACGCCATTTTCCCTGGCGTCGGTCTGACCGGTGAGGAGGACGCGGTCGCCCGCGGCCAGCGCGACGCCATCGACGGTTGGCAGCCCGCTCAGGACCAGGTTGGCGGTGGCGACGGCCTTGACCGCCTGGCGAAAGAGCGAGATGACGAGATAGCTGGTCCCGATCACGGGCGCTTCGGCGTTTTGCAGCCGCCACAGGCTGCCACGGTAGGTCGTGCCCTGCTTGATGAACCAGGAGGTTCCGGGCGGCAGGTCGGCCGCCTCGTCGGCATTGGTGGCACGTGCCCATGCCCCGGCGGCGGCGACATAGACGCCGTTGTTGCTGGCTGTCGTCTGTCCGGCCACCAGTACCGTATCGCCGGCCAAAAGCGCAATCGAATCGATGGTTTGCAGACCGGAGAGGGTGGCGAGGTGGGTGCCGGCCACCACTCTGACCAGCCGGCTGTTGTCGTCGCGGCCCGAATGGACGCGCGCCACTTCGACGCGGACGTGGATGTCCTGGGCGGTCGGCACCGAGCTCAGGCTGGGGTCGAGCTTATCCACGGCATAGGGTGGATAGGGCGGCGGGGACGGCGGCGTGGCCGGCGCCGATTGGTTGCGTGGCGGCGGCCGTGTGGCCGGATCCGTCGGCAACTGACCATGCACGTTGTCGTCTTCCTCCGGGTTGAGTTTGCAGACGTTGTCCGTATCGCAAAATGCGGGAGACAGGCAATCGCTAGTGACCGTGCAGGCATTCGGGGTAACGAGGTCGGCGGTGCTGATCGCGGATTCGCCGCCCCAGTAGACCAGGCCGATGTGGCCGCCGGCGTAGTCGGGATCGGTGCGGCCATTGGCCAGCGTGCGAAACGCCAAGGGTGCGGTTGTCGTTCTTCGTGCCGGATTGAATCCGTCGGGAAGCAGGGGCGGGTTGCTTTCGAAGTTGCGCCGGGTGTCGAATTCGAGGCCTAGCTTGGGGTAGAGGATGGGCGAGTTCGCGCCGCCGTTGTTGCCGGAATAGCCCAGGTGCTGCTCGCCGGCGCCGCAGACGCTGGCGCTGTTGCGGTCGCCGTCGAGGGAGGCGAAGACGAAGCCGTCGCCGGCGTCCAGGATGTTGAACTTGAAATAGCTGCGAAAGCCGCTGCCCGTGGCACGGGCTTCCGGGGTCCAGGCGCAGCCGAACAGGCTACCTCCGCCGTAGCCCTGGTCCGACTCGATATTCAGATTTCCGAGGGTCAGCGTGCGAGTCGCGGGGTTGTATTGCGACAGTTCCGCGCCCGAGGGCAGCGCCGATGGCGCCTCGACGAAGCTCGCGGTGGAGGGAATGCACCGAGTAATATCCTGATGGGCGGGATGACTGGCCGCTACCTGCGCGAACAGGCTGGGGCCGGCGAAGCTGGTGCCGCTGGCGGTGAAGCTGGCGAAGTTCGGAGCCTCGAGATAGTTGCATGGATCAAGTTTTTCGGCGCCCGTGCGGCGCATCTGGATCGTGGTCGGGGTCGCCGCGGGACAGCGCAGGGTGGTTGCGTCACGTTGCCCGGAGAACAACAGTGCGCCGGCGCAGGCCTGCGCGACCCCATCGACGGTCGCCGTGACCGCGCCGGGTGCGGCGACGAAAAACATCTCCTTGTAGTTCGGGTAGTAGCCGCGCGGATCGACGTCGTTTCCGTAGCAGGTGTTGGCGTCGATGCCGGCGATCTTCGCATAGGGCGTGGCAAGGCTGCCACCGGCGGCGATGATCTCGTCGCGCAGACAGCCGACCATGCGCTCCAGCATGGCGTTGATATCGGTGCGGAAGGAACTCGACCCGCGCAGGGTGCGAAACAGAAGATCGCTGGTGACGGCAACGCCGGTATCGTTGGCGACGATCGCACAGGGCGAGGGATCGTTGGGCGGGCAGTTGCCGGTCCACAGCGTGCCGTCGCTGCGGCGGTAGACGGCGCTGTTGGCGGACAGGGCCTTGTTCGCGGCGGAGGTGTCGCCGCTGGCGCTGTTGGTGCCGGCAAGGTAGTTGGTGATGCCGCCGAGGCTGGTGGCGACCACCGGATCGAGATAATTGGTGACCACGTAGTTGCCGCCGCATTCCGGCACTTCTGCCGGGTTCGTGGCGCTGCGATCCTGGCCTGCGAGCGGCGGCCCGGGCGAGAAAATTACGGCAATGGGTTGATCGTGGGCCGAGTTGATGGCGCTGACCATGGCAGCCGTGCCGTCGGCGACCTTAACTTCCAGTTGACTCAGGGTATCCCAGTTCATCGGGCTGGATTGCTGGATGCGCTGATGGCTGCCGGATACGGCATACCAGAGGCATTCGCCGTCACTGTCCCGGAGCGGTCCGGTACCCAGCGTGCGCCAGGGGAAGCGGCCGATAACCGTGACATTGGCCGCGTTGCCGGCAAAGTTGGCCGCATCGCAGCCTTCTTCGGTGCAGCCGACATTCTGGTTGCGGGTATTGCCCAGATCCGGCAGCGGCAGGTAGCCATAGACAACCCCTGCGGTGCCGGTATTCAGCTGGTCTTCGCGAAAACGCACGGCGTAGCCGATCAGGGCTTCGCGCGCCTGCACCAGGGCAGCCGCGGTCTTCTCCTGACGGCGTGCCTCAATTGCTTCCAGCGAAAGATTGCTGATGAAGAAGTACAGTCCGCCTACCACCAGGAGTGCCACCAGCGCGATGAGGAGGACGCCGCGCTGATTCCGCCTCAGCGACCGTTGTCGCCGCTTCATCATGATTCCTTAGCGCTTGACCGGGGGCGCCGCCGGCGTCACCACTACACCGCCACCCAGCCGGGTATTGCGTTCGCCGGTGGCCCGGTTGATGGTTTCGCCCACCTTGAGCTCCGCCGGGGTCTCTTCGCCGGGGGCAAGCAGCGCGCTGCCCGGTGTCTTGGGCGAGACGACCGCATTGACGCCGGTGCGCGATGACTCGCCCTCGGTTTGCGCTTTCTGGTTGATCCATACCGTTGACTTGCCGCCGGAGCGATAGACGACGCCGTCCAGGCTCATGTTGGTGCCCTGCAGGGTCTGCGCTTCCTGGATATTGAAAGCGCGCTGGCGCTCCAGCGCCGCGCGCCTTTCGGGTGTAAAGAAAAGGCGGCCGAGTTCCGGGGCATCGGCGGCGCGGGCCGGCGCGAGCATGGCCAGGCTGAGCAGACCTGGCATCAGACCGACTATCAGCTTCATTTGCCCTCCCTCACGGTAATCCATTCGAGCGTGCAGTCGGCCTTGAGCTGGGCCCTGCTGCCGCGATCGGTATTGCCGGGCGCCAGGCGGTCGAGCGCGCAGGAGCGGACCAGCACCAGCGCCTCGATGGTGTTGCTGCGCAGTCCGCCGCGGAGGTCGGCAAGAAACGCCAGCAGTTCGCCTTCATGCAGCAAATGGATTTGCAGCCGCATCTGGCTCGACAGGATTTCGAAGCCGCCCGCCTGCGCGCCGCCGGGCAGGATGCTGGCATCCACGCGCCTTTGCGGCGCGAATTCGTAATCCAGTTTGAAAATGCGGCGCTCGGCCTTGATCCGGCCGATGGCTTCAAGCCAGTTCAGGCGCTGTTCCGGACCGATATAGCCGCGGGCTCTGAGCGTCTGGAAGCGGTTCAGCTTTTCCGTGAGTTCCTGCTGCTCTTCGCGGGTGCGCGCGAGCTTGGTCTGGATCTCCTTGCGCTTGGCCGCAGCGTTCAGGAGCGTCTGGTTGCTGCTCTTTTTCATTTCCGCGGTAGTCCAGACCGCGCCGCCGCCGACCAGGCTCAGGATGATCAGGAAGGCAATCGCCCATTGCAGGCGCTTGAGGTCTTTGGTGTCCAGCGTCATGTGCTTGTCACTTCATCGTCACATCGGTTGCGAAATGCGCAAAGCGAACCTTGGGGCATCGGTAAGCTGAGCTCCGGTTTTCTCGTCGGCGCTCCTGAGCGGCTTGTCGGATTCGATATCGAAGGGCCGGCTGAGGATCCGGACGTCGGTTCGGGGGTCGCGCAGTCGGGCGGCGAAGCTTTCGATCAGGTGGATCTGGGCGCGCTGGTCGCTGATCATGCCCAGCGGGAGCTGCGCGTTGATCTCGATCACCGCCCAGCCCCCTCCGCTGGCGGCCGCGACCGGAGTGGCCCCTGTCGGGACGTTCTTGGCGGTATCGATGTTGTCGGCAATTTTCCAGGTGAGGCTGGTCAGTTCGATTTTCGGGTTCTCGTTCAGCGCGAGGCTCAGGTGGGTCAGCAGCGGTTCCATGGCCGGGGTGCGTTTCTGCAGAACGTCGAACGCGTTCGAGCAGCGCGCGCAGGTTGTCGGGGCTGATGCCGACCTTGGGCAGCGAGTCGATAAGGGCGTTGTAGCGCTGGGTGTCGGTGGCGGTGACAACTTGGGTGGCCTCGATCGAATCGCGAAGCGCGTACACGTCGAGTGCGGTCTTGCCGGCATAGAGCAGGCAGCCTGCAAGCACCATCCAGGCGGCGCTGGTCAGCGCAAAACGGATGCGCCAGAGATTGTAGATGCGAGTATCGGCGGCCGGGGCGAACTGCTGTGCAGGCGTCTTGCGGACCAGGCCATGGATGAACAATTTGTCGGCGTTGCCATCGGCCGGGACATCCTTGAGCCCCTGCTTGCGGGCGGTGGCGGCGATGTCGAGGAATTCAAATTCGAGTTCGTTGCTACTGCGGCAGAATTCCTCCATGACCGGCATCTGCCCGGCGTGCGCCATGACAATGGTGCGCAGCGGGGATCCACGCGGAATCTGGCGCTGGGCAAGAAGGTATTGATATATCTTGGCTGAGTCGTTGGCGCTGCTGCGGGCGATCTCTTCGAGGCTCTTGGTGGCAAGCGCGGACAGCCGCGAGAAATGCAGCTTGCCCTGGTCGAAGAAACTTTGCCGCACCCCGCCGCTGCTCAGGGAGACGAACAAGGTGGGCTCGGTACCGCTCAGGGTTTGGCTTATGGATCCGGAAAGCACCAGGGGAACCGAATAGACCCCGGCAAGGTTGGCTTCCGCTGCGCGCAGCGCATCCAGCCAGGGCGTGAAGGTCTCGATCCGGGTCAGCGCGGCGAACAATATTTTTTCGTCGCGCCGGCCGGTCGTCGCGCGACCCAGCGATATGGCGGTCGACAGGGGCGTGTTGTAGTAGTACTGTCCGAGCCGGCGCTGCAGCAGGGCCTTGCGGTCTCCGCCCTGGACATAGGGCAGGTCCTCCAGCTGAAAGCCCTCCTCGACGGTGTCCGCCAGCAGGTAAAAAATGCTGGCCCGATGTTTCTTCAGATAGGCCGCGAACGCCTCGAGGCCGACCGCATCGTGGCCGAATTCACCCTCGGCCGTGATATGGCCGGCGTGCCAGTAGTGCGCCGTGAGCAGGGGACCATCGAGAAGGAGAATTCGTTTGGCGGCCATCAGGTTTTCATTTTGGTGATGATGTCGTAGATCGGGCCCAGCACGGCCATCATGATCCAGCCGAGGATCAGGCCGATGGTTACCGTCATGACCGGTTCGATCATGGTCTGGACCTTCTCGATGGATTCGCGAACGTCGCGATTGTAGAAGTAGCTGACATTGGTCAGGGCCGTATCCAGTTGTCCGGTGTTCTCGCCTACACGCAGCATGCGCAGCACCAGCGGCGGGAACATTCCGGCGTTCTGGAATGCGGCTGTCACGTTCTGGCCTTCGGCAATCAGTTCGCCGACCTTTTCCAGGCCTTCCTGCATCACCAGATTGCCGACCACATCCTCGGTCGCCTTGATCGAGTCGAGGATGGTAATGCCCGAGGAATACATCATGGCAAACACCGAAGCGAAGCGCGACAGGATGATCTTGCGCAGGATGTCGCCGATATAGGGCAGGCGCAGCTTGACATCGTCGAAGCGGTAGCGCGCCGCTTTGCTGGTGCGGACCAGAAAGGCAATGACGACCGCAAGTATGATCGGCAGGCCCGAGCACGACATACCAGTAATTGACGAAGAACTCGGAGGTGGCGATCAGTATCTTGGTCTGCATCGGCAGTTCCTGTCCCATGTTGCGGATGAAGCCCGCCATCTTGGGCACCAGGTAGATCATCATGAAGAGGGTGATGGCGACCACCACCGTGCCGAGGAAGGCCGGATACATGACCAGCTTCTTGGTGTGCGCCGCGAGTTCGTCCTGCCACTTGAGCGATTCGAGCAGGTTGTTCAGCACTTGCGGCAAGGCGCCGGTTTCTTCGCCGGCGCGAATCAGGCTGACCATCACTTCGTCGAACGTCTTCGGATGTTCGGCGAGCGCCTGCGAAAGCGTCTTGCCGCCCTCGATGCTTTCCACCATGCCGGCGATGATTTCGCGAAAACGCGGATTTTCGAGGCTGTCGCGCAAGTCGGTGAGGCTCTCGATCAGCGACACGCCGGCGCGCGCAAGTTGCTCCAGATGGAAACAGAAATTGATCAGTTCGGGGCGGCTGATCTTGCCGTAGTTCATCAGGCTGCCCTGCTTTACCGGATCGCCATTGATGAAGTCGAGGTCCATGCGCTTGAGGCGCATTTCGAGATCGATCAGGTTGATGGCGTCGAGGCGGCCCATCACCGTGCGGCCGGCTGGGTTCATCGCCTTGTAGGCATAGAGGGCCATGGTCGGGGTATGTGCGAGCTGGGGTCCGTGGGCGCGGCTGCCGCGGCGGGATTACATCCGCTCCGTCAGGTCGATGACGCGACCGACTTCTTCGATCGAGGTGGAGCCGTCGAGCACGCGGCGCAGGCCGTCGTCGGACAGGGGGCGGAAGCCTTTTTCGTCGGCGAGGCGGCGAATCTCGCGCTGGGTGGCGCGGCGCGCGATGAGATCGTCGAGATCGTGATCGAGGCGCAGCATTTCCATGATCGCAATGCGGCCGCGATAGCCCTGGTATTCGCAGTGGTCGCAACCGGCCGCACGGTAGATGATGGGCGCCGGCTGGCCGCCGGCGACGCCGAGCAGCTTGCATTCGTGCGCTTCGGCGGGATAGGGCTTGCGGCAGTGGATGCACAGGCGGCGCAGCAGGCGCTGGGCGATGACGCCGATGATGTTGCCGGCCATGATGTCGGGCAGCACGCCGATGTCGAGCAGGCGCGGAATGGCCCCCAGCGCCGAGTTGGTGTGCAGGGTCGAATACACCTGGTGGCCGGTCATGGCGGCGCGAAAGGCCATTTCGGCGGTATCCGCGTCGCGGATTTCGCCGACCAGGATGATGTCCGGATCCTGGCGCATCATCGAGCGGATGCCGTTGGCAAAATCCAGCTTGGCGGATTCCGCCACCGAGGTCTGGCGGATCATGGCCATCGGATACTCGACCGGATCTTCGAGGGTCATGATGTTCACGCCCTCCGCATTGATGTGGTTGAGCACCGAGTAAAGCGTGGTGGTCTTGCCGCTGCCGGTGGGGCCGGTGACCAGGATGATGCCCTCCGGGCGGGCCACCATCAGCTTCATCAGCGCCATCTGCTGCTCGTCGAGGCCCAGTCCGTCAAGCGGCACGATGCCTTTTTGCCGGTCGAGGATGCGCAGGACGATGTTTTCGCCGTGGATGGTCGGTTGCGAGGCCACCCGGAAATCGATCGGGCGACCGCTGATGTTGAGCGAGATGCGGCCGTCCTGCGGCGCGCGGGTCTCGGCGATGTTCATGCCGCTGATCACCTTGATGCGCACCGCCATCGCCGCCCAGTAGGTTTTATGCAGGGCGCGGATCTGGCGCAGGATGCCGTCGATGCGGTAGCGGATGCGCAGGAAGCTGGCTTCCGGCTCGAAGTGGACGTCCGAGGCGTCGTGCTTGACGGCGTCGGTGAGCAGTGCATCGACCAGGCGCACCACCGGCTGGCTGTATTCATCGAGCGACGCGGACAGGCTGCGGTAGTCGATCTCGCCGGTTTCGATTTCATTCAGGATGCCGTCGATCGAGAGTTCATGACCGTAATACTGGTCGATGGCGCGGGCGATTTCCGATTCGCCGGCAATCAGGGTTTCGATCGCCAGATCCGGGTGTATCAGCGTCCGCAACTTGTCCAGGGCGACGATGTCGTTCGGGTCGGCGATGGCGACGGTCAGGCTCTGGGCGTTTTTCGAATAGCTGAGGGCGAGGATCAGGTGGCGCTTGGCCAGGTCGCGCGGGACCAGGCGCAAGGCCTCTGCATCGATGATCGAATTGGCCAGGTCGACCGGCTTGTGGCCGAGCGACTCGCCCAGGGCGTCGCGCAGCGTGGCTTCGGAGACGAAGCCGAGGGCAACCAGCAGCTTGCCCACCGGCTGGTTGGATTTCATCTGCTCCAGCAGCGCAATGCGCAACTGATCCTCGCTGATCACGCCTTGCGCGATGAGGATCTGGCCAATGGGGCGGCGGCTGGGTGGGGAATTCATACGAGCATCATTATCCCGCATCTACCCGCGAGGGCAAGCCCCATGGCATGGAAAACGGCGCTTCAGTGGATGCTGGCATTGGCATTATCGACGTTAGGCCGAAACTGGAACCTGCTTGGGAGCGCCTGCGAAAAAACGTCCCCGTTTGGGTGACCCTTCGGCTTTGCTCTGGACTAAAGGCCTTGTCGAACCACGAATGTTTCGACAAAACCGGCCTGCGACAGGCTCAGGCCGAACGGGGGCTGCGGTCAATCCGGGAAGCTATTTCGCAAGCGTTCCTCAGCGTTGCAGGGCCTGCAGTCGCGCCGCGGCCTGGGCCGGGTCGAAACCCGCGGGCCGGCTTTGCGCGGCGGCGATGGCCAGGCCGTAATACTGCGCGGCCAGCTTGTTCTGCCGCAGGTGTTCGAGGCTGATCGCCAGATTGTAGAGAATGTCGGGGTTGTCCTGCTCGGCGTTGTAGGCGCGGAAGTAGGCCTGTTGCGCCTCGTTCCAGCGGGCCTGGCGGGCATACAGATTGCCGAGCGCGAACTGTGGTGCGGCGAGATCCGGCTGAGCGGCCGAGAGCGATTTCAGGCGGCTTTCGGCAGCGCCGGGATCGATCTGCGAGCGATTGTTGACGAGGGCCGACATGGCTACCGTATCCTGCGGATCGGCCTCTACGATGCGCCGGTACAGCAGATCGGCCTGCTCGTGGCGGCCCTGGCGAACGGCGATTGCCGCCAGGCCATGCAGGGCATCGGTGTTGCGCGGGTCGGACTTCTGGGCGCGTTCGTATTCGAGTTGGGCCTGTTCCAGGTCACCGCGGTTGAACGCATCGAAGCCGCGCAACAGGGCGGGATTGACCTTCAGCGGCGCCCTGGTCACGCGAACCGGGCTGTCCGCCTCAGGCTCGGCGACCGGGGCCGGACGTGCGCGACGGGGCGCGGCCGGAGCCTTGGCAGCCGGGGCGGCATCGTCATCGTCCTTGTCCGCCGCAGCGGGAATGCCCGGACCGGGACTGGCCGCCGTGCCGGTCGCCGCTGCCGCGGGCGGGGTTGCGGGTGCGGCTGCAATAGTCGGCGCCGGCGTTACGGCGGTTGGCGGCGCGGCAGCAGGCGCAGGCAATGCAGGGGACGGCACCGGCGCCCGGCTGGCGACGATGGAGGTTTTCGGCTGCAATTGCCACCAGAAATATCCGCCGATGCCAGAGATCGCCAAGACGGTGATTGTCCCGACCACAATGGCAAAGGCTTTTCGCGCCGGCGGCTTGTCGGCCTGCTTCGCGGCAAAGAGGTTTTGTGCGGCCGACTTGTCCTGTGCGGCGGCTCTTTCTGCTTGCGGGCGCCGTTTTTCGGCGGCCCCTGCCGGGCGCGGTGGCTTGCCGCCAACCGCTGCCGGCTCGGCGGACTGCTCAATCGCCATGACGGGCGATCCCGACGCTGACTGCGCCTTCAATCGTGCGGCGGCCGCCTCTCGGGCTTCTGCCAGAAACTGGGTGTCGAGTTCTTCGAGATGCGAGGCCCGGGCCTGGGGCGACAGGTTTGCGGCGGCGGCCGGTTCGGCCGAACCTGATTCGGCGAGCGGCTCCAGGGATAGTCCATCCTGAATTTCCGGCGCGGGTGAATTGCTTTCCCCCTCGCCTTGCCCCTGATGCTTGGCCAGCTCGGCCTTCTTCAGCGCGTCCATCAGCAGGCTCACTGCCGATTGCCTCCAAGATCAAGCTGTTGGCGGGGCGGACCCAGGGTGTCCCTCTCGAAAAAGTCCTGACCGGGCAACAGGCCACGGTACTCGGCGAAATCGCCCTGCAAGCTCGCATCCTTGATGATCACCGGGCGCAGGAAAATCACCAGTTCGGTCTTTTTGCGCGTGTCGTCGCGGTTCTGGAAAAGCGGCCCGACCAGAGGCATGTAGGAAAGTGCCGGCAGCCCCGAATTCTTATTGTCCAGCTTATCTTCCATCAGCCCGCCCATTACAACGATATTGCCGCTATCGATGCGCAGTATCGATTCCATCTCACGGGTACGGATGACGGGGATCTCATTGGGAATGGTCGCCGACAAGTCCGGATTGGGATCTTTAACAAAACTTACGATGCTTGTGATCGATGGCCGGACACTGAGCGTTACGCTGTTGTTGTCGCTGATTTGCGGCACGACCGCCATGACAAATCCGACCGCGACGGTCTGTGGCGTAGTCGTATAAGCTTTGAGCGGGGCAGAGCCATTGGTGCCGGCCGCTATGTCGGCCTTGACATTGAAATAAACCTCATTGGTGACGACGCGCAGCAAGGCTGTCTGATTGTTGAGAACAGACAGCTTGGGACTGGACAACACTTTTACATTGCCGTACTTCTGCAGTAGGGCGATGGTGCCGTCGAAGGTACCCCCACTGGAGGTGGTGTATTGCCCCGTCAGCGTAATTAGTCCGCTAGCTGCCTGTGAAAGCGCAATGCCGGTGCCCCCGGATCCTGTACCTGCGAGTGCGCCGGCAATTCCCGAGGCTATCCTCGACCATTCGATGCCCTGCGAGTAATTGTCGGACAATTCGACTTCGGCGACGGTGGCTTCAATCAGCACCTGGCGTTTGGCGGAAGACATGACCTGGTCGAGAAATTCCCTCACTTTTTCATGCTGGCGAGCGGTGGCACGGACATTGATCATGCCGGCCTCCGGGTTTGCCATGACGGAGGCCGCTTCGCGGAAAGTGGCGCGCTTGACAACCGTAGTGCCCTGTTGCTGGAGGGTTGCGGCATTGGGGCTGCCGGCGAGGCTGGTGGTTGCTGTGGCAGCGCGGCTGGCAGATTGTCCGCCTTGGGCGCCGGTGCCGGTGGTGGCCTGCTGATCCGAGCGTTCGATGACAGTTTCGCTCGAGCCTTCCGGCAGGATCTTGTCCGTTTCGTGCAGGATGTCCTTGATATTCTTTTCTAGAGTTTCCCAGAATTTGTTGTATGTCTTGTTCTCGATCCTGGATTCCGAATTGTTGTTACTGCTGCTTCCCCCGCCTCCGGCGCCTACTCCCGATGATATCTGCGAGGAAACCGTGACGGTGCTGGTCACGTTGCGCGCAATGTTGACGTAGTCGACCTTGTAGCTGCGCAGGAAGGGCGAATCGGGCATCACGATCAGATTCGGACCGTCGATTTCCCAGCGCATGTCGAGTTGCTTGGCAATACGCGTCAGGATCTGCTGCAGCGTCTGGTCGATCGCGTTGAGGGTTACGACGCCAATGATTCCGGGATGAATGTCGACGTTGAGCTTGGCGTCGCGAGAAAGGGCGAACAAAAGGTCTTGTACCGGGATGTTGCGCACCGATACCGAGTAGGACTCGGTTTTTGCCGCCGCCTTCGGGCGCGGAAGCGTCACGGTGCTGGCCACCGGCGCCGGGATGCCGGGGTTCGGGGCCGCGACGCTTTCGGCACGGAGATGCCCGGCGGAAGGCGGCTGCACCGGTGCGGTGCTGCACCCGGCAAGCATCAGGCTCGCGGCCAGCGCGGCAGTCCATGGCGAAATCAATAATGTGCGCAAACGAATCCCCGATCTGATGGGCATATTGGATTTAGCATAACACATTATGTTTGCGATGCAAGTCAATGATTTGATGGCCTGAGGTGGGTCAGTTCTCACCATCGAACAGGCTTCAGCGAAGGCGCTCGATCTTGCGCGGGTAAGGTTTGCTCGCCCGCAGGGGCTTGGGCAACTCACGCAGGGCGGCAGCGGCGGCGGCCCTCGTCGGATAGTCGCCGTACATGACTCCGAGGCGCGGTTTGCCGCTGAGTTCGGAATAATAGACATGGATCTGGCCCATTTCAGATTTGCTGGACGACAACCTGCGCAGCAGCGTTTCGACTTCGGCATGCTGGCTGGCGTCGGTGGCGAATACCTGTATGAACCAGCGATCGTCCGGCAATTGTTCCAGCCAGGTCTGTCCGGCTTCGAGTCGTTCGCGGGTCAGCGGCCCGACTTTCGGTTTGACGGGTTGTTGCGGCGGTGCGGTGGTGGTGGCTGCCGTTGTTGCGGCCGGCGCTGCCGGTGGCGTGCCTGATGCCGCGACCGGCGCGGGAGATGCGGCCGGCGGGAGGGATGTGGAACGGGCCGCGACAGAGGGGGTGGCGGGTGCAGGCGCCGCAGGTGATGCAGTGCCGGCGGCGGGCGGCGGGGTGGGCGTTGACGGCGGTGCGGGCGGCGGAACATCTTCTGCGGCAGACGGCGTGGCCGGTGGTTGTGGGGCCGCCTGTGGAACGCCGGCGGTGGCCGGGGGCGCCGCAGCTCCGGCGCCGCTTGCGGCGGCGGGCAGGGCAGGGGCCGTGCCGGGTGTGCTGGCGGGTGTCACGGGCGTGCCGGCCAGCACTGCCGGGGCGCTGGTATCGGTGAGCGACACAGTCAGCCAGGCGATACCCGCCAGGACGCCCATGACGAGCAGGGCGCCGATCCAGAGGATCCGGGTCCGTCTTGTCGACTTTCCCCCATAGGTGGCGTCGCTGAACTCGCAGTCGCGGATCGCGGCTTGCAGCTCTTTGGACCCGATCTGGTGACTGCCCGAGGAAAAGGCCGCCAGCAGGGCTTTGTCGGCGAGAATGTTGATGCGACGGGTCAGGCCGAGCGAGCTCTGCTCGATCATTTTCAGCGCCGGCGCAGCAAAAACGCTGGGGCCGCGATAGCCCGCGGCACGCATGCGGAAATCGAGATAGTGGGAGATGTCCTCGCGCACCAGCGGCTCGAGGCCGAAGTTGTGGGTGATGCGCTCTTTCAACTGGCGCATGTCGGGGCGGGCGAGAATCTCGTTCAGTTCCGGCTGGCCGAAGAGCACCAGTTGCAGCAGCTTGCTGCGGTTGGACTCGAGGTTGGACAGCAGGCGGATCTCCTCGAGCGTTTCGGTCGGCATGGCGTGGGCTTCGTCGATCAGGACGACTACCTGCCTGCCTTCGCCATAGGATTTGATCAGGTGGTCGTGCAAGGCGCGCATGACCACCGAGGAACGGGCATTGTCGGGAACGTTAAGGCGCAGTTCGTCGGCGATGGCGTAGAGGATGTCGTCGCGCGAGAGGGACGGGTTGGCCAGATAGATGATGGTCACCTTGTCGGGCAGGCGTTCCATCAGCACGCGGCAGAGCATGGTCTTGCCGCTGCCGACTTCGCCGCTGACCTTGACGATGCCTTCGTCGTGGGTGATGGCATAAATCAATGCATCGAGCGTCGCGCCGCGATTGGCCCCGTCGAAGAAGAAGTCGGTATGGGGCGTGATGCGAAAGGGCGGCTCGTTAAGGCCGAAGTGTTCCAGGTACATGGTGTCGGTCAGTCCTCAGTCCGGACTCTCATTGCGGAGTAATGCGCTTTTAGTTACGACCACTGCGTTTAACGCCGACAAGGCCGGTGTCAGCCTTCACTGAAACTGCGTTTTCTTTTGCCAGCGCATCGATGCGATTGTAAAGCGTGGTGCGATTCACGCCGAGCAACCGCGCCGCCTGACTCAGGTTGTCATGGGCGAGCTGCTGCGCGGCTTCTATGTAAGCTTCTTCCCAAAGTTGGAGCGTGGCGTCCAGGTTGAAGTCGTTCCGGCTCTGTATGTCCCCCAGGGCAATCGCCACAAGTTCAGCCCTGCTTGCCGAAGTCGGCGCCGGCAGGAAGCCGGCGACCGGCGATTCATTGCCGAGATCCAGCTCGGCTTCGAGATCGTCGACACCGACTTCCTTGCCGGAAAACTTGGTGGTCAGGCGGATTGCGATATTGCGCAGCTCGCGGACATTGCCCGGGAATCCATAGGCAAGCAGACGCTCGGTGGCAGTTGCGCTGAGCTTGAACGGCTGCAGATTGGCCTGTGCCGCATAGATGTCCCGAAAATGTTCGAGCAGTCGAATGCTGTCGTCACCGAGTTCGCGCAGAGCGGGTATGGCGATGGTGAACACCGAAAGCCGGTGGTAGAGGTCGGCGCGGAAGCGCCCTTCGCGAACTTCCTTCTTCAAGTCGCGATTGGTCGCCGTGACGATGCGCGCGGTTGAATGCCGCGCCAGCGTTTCGCCGATGCGCTGGAATTCGCCGTTTTCCAGCACGCGCAGGAGTTTGGGTTGCAGGTCGAGGGGAAGTTCGCCGATTTCATCGAGAAACAGCGTGCCGTCCGAAGCGTCCTCGAAATAGCCGGCCCGCGGCCCGCTGGCGCCCGTAAACGCCCCCTTGCTGTGACCGAACAGCGTCGCTTCGACCAGGCTGGGCGAGATTGCCGCGCAGTTCAGTGCCAGGTAGGGTTTCGCCGCGCGATCGGAGAGCCTGTGCAGGGCGGCGGCGGCAAGCTCCTTGCCGCTGCCCGACTCGCCTTCGATCAGCACCGGAAATGGCGAAGGCGCGAATTGCTTGAGCTGGGCGCGCAACTTTTGCAGCGGAGCGCTTGCCCCAATCAGGCCGTCATCGACCCCGGTCGATGTGTCTCTAAAAGACAACACTCGCCCGATGAGCTTGCGCAGAAATTCCGGATCAGCCGGTTTGGCGACGAATTCCGTCGCTCCGAGCGCTCGTGCATGGCGCGCATTGAGTTCGTCGCTTTGGCCGGATAGCACCACGATTCGGGTTTCCGGGGCATGCGCGAGAATGTCCGCAATCAGGGCGAAGCCCTCATCCGGTCGATGCGGCTTGGGCGGCAGGCCAAGGTCGATCAGGGCCAGAGCCGGGGCATGCTTGCCGTCGCGCAACAGCCCGACCGCTTCAGCGCGCGTCGAGGCCAGGCTTACCGAGTAATCGCGGCCGAGAAAATAGCTCAGTGTGTCGGCGATCAGCGGATCATCGTCGACAATCAGCAGCTCGGTTTTGCCGGTAGGCGAGGTCAAAGACTTGGTGTGGCCTGGGTAAGTGGAGTTGATCATGGCATATTAGCTGAAACCTGTGGCTGCCAATTCCGCTTGTGGAGGGCGTTTACCCCGCTCTTCGCCGGCTGGGACCGGTTGCTGGGGCGGCCTGTTCTGCTAGAATCGCCCGCTGTGAATTTTACCGGGGTTCCCGGTGTGAAATATGTCCCAGGAATCCCTCGTCGAAATCCGCGATCTGAACTTCACCTACGACAGCCGGCCGGTTCTTACCGGAATCAACATGACGATTCCGCGCGGCAAGGTTGTTGCGGTGATGGGGATTTCGGGATGCGGCAAGACCACTACGCTGCGCCTCATCGGCGGCCAGCTGAAGCCGACCTCCGGCGAGGTAAGGGTAGGCGGGCAGGTGGTGCACCAGCTCGATGCCGACGGTTTGTACGACCTGCGTCGCCGCATGGGGATGCTGTTCCAGTTCGGGGCCCTGTTTACCGACATGTCGGTCTTCGACAATATTGCCTTTCAGATGCGTGAGCACACCGATCTGCCGGAAACCATGATTCGCGACCTGGTATTGATGAAGCTGCACGCCGTTGGATTGCGCGGCGCCCACGACCTGATGCCGACCGAACTCTCCGGCGGCATGGCGCGCCGCGTCGCCTTGGCGCGGGCGATCGCCCTTGATCCGATGCTGATCATGTATGACGAACCTTTCGCCGGCCTCGATCCGATTTCGCTGTCCATTGTCGGCGAGCTTATTCGCAAGCTGACCGATGCCCTGGGTGCCAGTTCCATTGTGGTGACGCATGACGTACAGGAGTCGCTGAAGATCGTCGACTATGTTTACTTTGTCTCCGAAGGGAAAATTGTTGCCGAAGGCACGGCCGAAGAGATGAAGCACTCCACGGTGCCCTATGTGCACCAATTTATCTGGGGGGAGGCCGACGGACCGGTAGCGTTCCAGTATCCGGCCCGCCCGTATGGCGAAGAATTGATGGAAAGAGCGGCACGACGTGGATAACGGCCTGACAAGAGCGCTGCGCCAGTTGGGCGCACAGTTCAGCTCGCGCATCTGGCGCCTGGGGTATGCCAGCCGTTTTTTCCTGGCGATCATGCTGCATTCCGGCACGTCGCTGCGGCGTATTCATCTGACGATACGGGAAGTCTACTTCACGGGCGTTCTGAGCCTGATCATCATTCTGGTTTCCGGCCTGTTTGTCGGCATGGTGCTGGGCTTGCAGGGTTATGACACCCTGGCGCGCTACGGCTCGACTGAGGCACTCGGCGTTCTGGTGGCGTTGTCGCTGGTGCGAGAGTTGGGGCCGGTGGTCGCGGCACTGCTGTTTGCCAGCCGCGCCGGCTCGGCGATTACGGCTGAAATCGGCATGATGAAGGCCACCGAGCAGCTATCCGCCATGGAAATGATGGCGGTTGATCCGATTGCCCGGGTCGTGGCGCCACGCTTTTGGGGTGGCGTGATTTCAATGCCCCTGCTTGCCGCATTGTTTTCTGCGATGGGCGTGTTTGGCGGTTATCTGGTGGGCGTGCAGCTGATCGGGGTCGATGAAGGCTCGTTCTGGTCGCAAATGCAGGCCTCGGTCGATTTTCGCGAGGACGTTCTCAACGGCGTGATCAAGAGTTTTGTGTTTGGCATCATCGTCAGCTGGGTCGCGGTGTTCGAGGGCTATGATGCCGAGCCAACCGCCGAAGGGGTTTCCGGGGCGACAACGCGTACCGTTGTAACATCGTCGCTGGCCATACTGGCCGCCGACTTCATTCTCACCGCCTTCATGTTTACGGGGACATGACATGAGTCGTACTACACTTGACCTCTGGGTCGGATTCTTTGTTGCCGTCGGGCTGGGCGCACTGTTGTTTTTAGCCCTCAAGGTGGGCAACCTGGCGTCGTCCAGCAGCGGGGAGACTTATACAATCAGCGCCGAGTTTGATAATATCGGCGGACTGAAGGTTCGCGGCGCCGTCAAAAGCGCGGGCGTTGTTGTCGGGCGGGTGACCAACATACAGCTGGATTCGCAAAGCTTCAACGCCGTCGTTACACTGAATATTGATGCCCGCTACAAGTTTCCACGGGATACATTCGTGACCATCAACACTTCAGGTTTGCTCGGTGAGCAGTACATTGGCTTCAAGGCGGGTGGTGACCCCGAGACATGGAAACCGGGGGCCTTGATCAAGAAGACGCAGTCGGCAGTTGTACTGGAAGAACTGATAAGCAAGTTCATGTTCAACAAGGCCGCCGAAGATGACGGCAAGAAGTAATCAACAACGGGTGTCAGAAAAAAAATAATGAAGACCATGCTGCCTGATCGCATCAAATCCTTTACTCTGGCCATCGCCGCTGCCGGCCTGCTGGCCGGATGCGCAAGTTCGGGAAATCCCAAGGATCCGATCGAGGGTTTCAATCGGGCCATGTTCGCCTTCAACGAGGGCCTGGACTCGATGATCGTCAAGCCGGTGGCTACCGGCTATGAGGCAGTGCTGCCATCACCCGTCAGAACCGGTGTCACCAATTTCTTCGGCAATATTGCCGATCTCCTGATCGGCGTGAATAACCTGCTGCAGGGCAAGGGCTCGGAGGCGCTAAGCGATCTGGGCCGGGTCGTGATCAATTCCACCATCGGGATACTTGGTACTTTCGATATCGCCTCGGATATCGGGCTGGAAAAGCATAATGAGGATTTCGGCCAGACTTTTGGTCGCTGGGGTGTCGGCAGTGGTGCGTTCGTGGTTATCCCGGTTTTCGGGCCGAATACCGCGCGTGATACGGTCGGCCTCGTGCTTGATGTCATGGCCGATCCGGTGGCTCAAGTCAGTCCTAATGCAGACCGGAACGTCTTGCTCGTCCTGCGTGCGGTGAATGCCCGGGCCAACCTCCTGCCGGCTGACAAGGTGGTCGAGGAAGCGGCGCTGGACAAATATTCTTATGTGCGCGACGCCTTTCTTCAGCGTCGTCGCAACCTGATTCACGATGGCAATGCGCCACGCGAACCCGAGGCCGATGCGGAGCAAGTGGAGCGTCCGGTAAGGGCTGAAGCGGGCGCCGCCGAGCCGCGAGCCGGCGCCGATGGCGTTGCGCCGGACTCCCCTGTGCTGGTAGCCCGCACAGAAACGGCAGAAGCGAAATAGTGCCGTGCTCCGGGTCATGTTGCACCCGGGTCCGGCTTAGTCCCAGCAATCTCAGGAAACCCCAATGAAATTATTGTTCGCACTCTTCAGCGGCCTGCTGATCTCAACGACGGTCCTGGCTCAGGAAGTCGCGCCCGATGTGCTGGTCAAGACCACCACGGAAGAGGTGCTCGAGATTGTCCGCAAGGACAAGGACATCCAGTCCGGCAACACCAAAAAGGCCATCGATCTGGTCGAGGCCAAGGTATTGCCGAACTTCAACTTCACGCGCATGACCCAACTGGCGATGGCGCGCGATTGGCGCCAGGCCACCCCGGCGCAGCAGAAGATCCTGACCGACGAGTTTCACACCCTGCTGGTGCGTACCTATGCCAAGGCCCTGACCGAGTACAAGAACCAGACCGTCGCATTACAAGCCCTTCACGCTCAAGCCCGGCGAGACCGATGTCCGGGTTCGCACCGAAATCAGGCAGGCGGGCGCCGGCAAGAATATCGAACTGGATTACTGGCTGGAAAAGTCGGCGACCGGATGGAAGGTCTACGACATCGAGGTCGGCGGCATCAGCATCGTCACCAATTACCGCGAATCCTTCGCCTCCGAGGTCAGGAACAGTGGTATCGACGGCCTGATCAAGTTGTTGCAGACGAAGAACAAGTCAGGCGATGCGGCGTCGGTAAAGAAATGAACGATTTTGCCTCGCGCCGTTTGGCTTCTGCATAATCCAATTTCGCCACATGATTCGCGTCACCGGTGATTGCGCCGAGGTGTCGGGCCCGATGACCCTGTCGGGCGCCACTGCACTGCTCGCAGAAGGTGAAGCCGCCATTGCCGCCAATGCTTCGGCATTCGACCTCGCGGCAGTGACCGAAATGGATTCTTCCTGCCTTGCCGTAGTCTTTGGCTGGACGCGGGCGGCCAAAGCGGCAGGCAAACCCCTTCGCCTCCTCAACCTGCCGCAGAATCTGTTGAGCCTCGCCGCCGTCTATGGCGTAGCAGACCTTCTTCCGCAGCAAAAGCCCTGACTGCAACCTTCGGGTTGGCGCAATGTCCGCTGCGATCCGCATTCGGCAGGTCTCCAAGTGTTTTGGCAGCACGCAGGCACTTGACCGGGTCGATCTCGAGGTCGAGCCGGGGGAATTCTTTGGTTTGCTCGGCCCCAACGGTGCCGGCAAGACCACCCTGATTTCGGCCCTGGCCGGACTGGTGCGCGCCGACTCCGGCAGCCTCAGCGTGATGGGCCACGATGTCCAGTCCGACTACCGTGCCGCGCGCCGCCAGCTCGGTGTGGTGCCGCAGGAACTGGTGTTCGATCCCTTCTTCACGGTGCGCGAATCGCTGAAGATCCAGTCCGGCTACTTCGGCATCGGCGCTAACGACAGCTGGATAGACGAGATCCTCGAAAACCTCGGATCTGACCTCCAAGGCCAATGCCAACATGCGCATGCTGTCAGGCGGCATGAAGCGCCGCGTGCTGGTCGCCCAGGCCCTGGTGCATCGTCCGCCGGTGATCGTGCTCGACGAACCGACGGCCGGCGTCGATGTCGAACTTCGGCAGACCTTGTGGGCTTTCATCCGCCGCCTGAACGAGGCGGGACACACCATTGTGCTGACCACGCATTACCTCGAAGAGGCCGAGAGCCTGTGCAGCCGGATCGCCATGCTGCAGGCCGGGCGCGTCGTCGCGCTCGATACCACGGCCAGGCTGCTGCGCCGCTTTTCGACCCATACCCTGCGTCTGCGCAGCCGCGGCGAGATGCCGGCAGAGCTGGTGCGCGGCGCGGCGCAAAGCGGCGGCTGGTGGACCTTGCCCTTCGACGATTTTGCCGAAGTCGAGCCGCTGCTGGCGCGGATACGCGCCGCGGGTTGCCGCATAGATGATCTGGAGATCGGCAAGCCGGATCTGGAAGAAGTCTTCATCCGCGTCATGCAGGGGCAGGCCGAGGCGCCGGCGACCTGACATGAACCGCGGCTTTTCCACCCTGTTCTACAAGGAAGTGCTGCGCTTCTGGAAGGTCGGCTCGCAGACCGTTGCGGCGCCGGTGCTCACCTCGCTGCTCTACCTGCTGATCTTTTCCCATGTGCTGGAAGGGCACGTCAAGATCCACGGCATCGCCTACACCGCCTTCCTGATTCCGGGCCTGGTCATGATGTCGGTGCTGCAGAACGCCTTCGCCAATTCCTCGTCGTCCCTGATCCAGTCCAAGGTCACCGGCAACATCGTCTTCGTCCTGCTGCCGCCGATCTCCTATCTCGAATTCTTCCTCGCCTATGTCCTGGCGTCCGTGGTGCGCGGCTGCGTGGTGGGGGCGGGCGTCCTGCTGGCCACCTTCTGGTTCGCGCCGCTGACGTTTGCCGAACCCCTGTGGATTCTCGTCTTCGCGCTGATGGGCGGGGCGATCCTCGGCAGCCTCGGCGTGATCGCCGGCATCTGGGCCGAGAAGTTCGACCAGCTCGCCGCCTTCCAGAATTTCCTGATCATGCCGCTGACTTTCCTCTCCGGTGTGTTCTACTCGATCAATTCATTGCCGCCGTTCTGGCAACGGGTGTCCCACTGGAACCCGGTTTTTTATATGATCGACGGCTTTCGCCATGGTTTCTTCGGCGTTTCCGATGCCTCGCCGTGGTTGAGCCTGGCTGTGGTCGGCATCTGCCTTGCGGTGCTGACCGCCTTTACCCTGAATCTGCTTAAGCGCGGCTACAAGCTGCGCGCATGATTCCTACTGACATAGACTCTAAGGAGTTTCTAATGCTTGAACCAAAACAAATCGAAACCTGGATCGCCGCCGGGCTGCCCTGCGAGATGGTTGCCGTCCAGGGCGACGGCCACCATTTCGACGCCGTCATCGTCAGCAGCGAGTTTGCCGGCCTGAACCGCGTCAAGCGCCAGCAGCGTGTAAATGCGATTCTCAAGGCGCGTTTCGATTCGGGCGAATTGCACGCCCTGTCGATGAAAACTCTGACCCCCGAAGAATGGAATGCCAATGGATAAGCTGCTGATCGCGGGTGGTATTCCGCTTTCGGGGGAGGTGGCCATTTCCGGCGCAAAGAACGCGGCCTTGCCGCTGTTGTGCGCGGCGCTGCTGACGAAGGAGCCGGTGACATTCACCAATGTGCCGCACCTCAACGACATCGGCACCATGCTGAAGCTGCTGGCGCAGATGGGCGTCAAGGTCACGCGCGAGGCAGCAAGAGTTCCCGCAGGGACGCATAGCGCTGGCGCTGGCGATACGGTGACGCTGGATGCCTCGGGCCTGAACAACGCCGTGGCGCCCTACGAAATGGTGAAAACCATGCGTGCCTCGATCCTGGTGCTCGGGCCGCTGGTCGCACGCACGGGTGAGGCGAAGGTGTCGCTCCCCGGCGGCTGCGCCATCGGCGCGCGGCCGGTCGATCAGCACATCAAGGGCCTCACCGCGATGGGCGCCGAGATCGCCGTCGAGCATGGTTATGTGCATGCCCGCGCCACGCGGCTGAAGGGCGCGCGCCTGTTCACCGACATGGTGACCGTGACCGGCACCGAGAACCTGATGATGGCAGCCTGCCTGGCGCAGGGCGAAACCGTGATCGAGAACGCGGCGCGCGAGCCGGAAGTGGTCGACCTCGCAAACTGCCTGGTGGCCATGGGCGCGCGGATTTCCGGTGCCGGCGGCGACGTGATCCGCATCCAGGGCGTCGATGCACTGCATGGCGCCACGCATCGCATCATGCCCGACCGCATCGAGACCGGCACCTACCTGTGCGCCGCGGCCGCCACCGGAGGCGAGATACGCCTGACCGGCGCCTCGGCGGCCAATCTAGATGCGGTGATCGACAAGCTGATGGATACCGGCTGTGAAATCGTCGCCGAGCGCGACGCGATCCGCCTCAAGGCGCCGCCGCGCCTCACGGCCGTGAGCATCCGCACGGCGCCCTATCCGGCCTTCCCGACCGACATGCAGGCCCAGTTCATGGCGATCAATGCCGTCGCCGACGGCACAGCCGTGATGCGCGAAACGATTTTCGAAAACCGCTTCATGCATGCCGTGGAACTTATACGGCTCGGTGCCGACATCAAGATCGACGGCAACACGGCCTTCGTCAAGGGGGTCGCCAAACTCGACGGCGCCACGGTGATGGCCACCGATCTGCGCGCTTCGGCCAGCCTCGTCATCGCCGGCCTGGTGGCGCAGGGCGAAACCCTGATCGAACGCATCTACCATCTCGACCGCGGCTACGAGGGACTCGAGCAGAAACTGGCCGCTTTGGGCGCCGACATTCGACGGGTAAAATGATTCCATGATCGGAATAACCATCGCCCTCTCCAAGGGCCGCATTTTCGAGGAAACCCTGCCCTTGCTGGCGGCGGCGGGCATCGTGCCGGCCGAAGATCCCGAAAAGTCGCGCAAGCTGATCATCGGCACGAGTCGCCCGGACGTGCGCGTCGTCATCGTGCGCGCCTCGGATGTGCCGACCTACGTGCAATACGGCGCGGCCGACATGGGCATCGCCGGCAAGGACGTGCTGCTGGAGCATGGCGGTGTCGGGCTGTATCAGCCGCTCGATCTGAATATCGCGAAATGCCGCATGTGCGTGGCGGCCCCGGCCGGTTTCGACTATGCCGCGGCCGTTCGGCAGGGCGCCCGCCTGCGCATCGCGACCAAGTACATCAGCGTGGCGCGCGAACACTTCGCCGCCAAGGGCGTCCATGTCGATCTGATCAAGCTCTACGGCTCGATGGAACTGGCGCCGTTGGCGGGATTGGCGGAGGCGATTGTCGATCTGGTATCCAGCGGCAGCACGCTGAAAGCCAACAACCTGGTCGAGGTTGAGGAGATCATGAGCATTTCCTCGCGGCTGGTGGTCAATCAGGCGGCCTTGAAGATGAAGCGCGAACTGCTGCAGCCGGTCATCGAGGCGATCGAAGGCGCAATCAAGTGAGAGCCTTCCCCCCAACCCCCGTCCCGAGGACGGGGGCGACTACGGTTCGCAAGCCCTGCTTGCTCCGGAAAGACAACACTGCGCCTCCTTGGGGCGGCCCGGCGGAGGCGCGATGATTCGCCGTCTCGCCAGCGCCGACCCCGGTTTTGCCGCGACGCTCGATGCCTTGCTGCACTTCGATCACTCCACCGACGATGCGATCGAGCAGACCGTCGCCGAAATCCTCAGGCGCGTGCGCACCGAGGGCGATGCGGCGGTGCTCGATTACACGCGCCGCTTCGACAAGCTCGATGCGGGCACCCTGGCCGAACTCGAACTGCCCCGCAGCGAGTTGCGGCAGGCGCTCGACAGGCTCCCTTCCGCCCAGCGCGCCGCGCTCGAAGCGGCGGCGCAGCGCGTAACTTCGTATCACGAGCGGCAGAAACTCGAATCATGGAGCTTCACCGAAGGCGACGGGACGCGCCTCGGCCAGAAGATCACGCCGCTCGACCGGGTCGGCCTGTATGTGCCGGGCGGCAAGGCCGCCTATCCGAGTTCGGTGCTGATGAATGCCCTGCCGGCCAAGGTCGCCGGTGTCGGCGAGTTGATCATGGTGGTGCCCACGCCGCGCGGTGAAAAGAATGCGCTGGTGCTCGCTGCCGCCTGTCTTTCCGGCGTCGACCGGGTATTCACGCTGGGCGGGGCGCAGGCTGTGGCGGCGTTGGCCTACGGCACGCAGACCATGCCGCAGGTGGACAAGATCGTCGGCCCCGGCAACGCCTATGTGGCAGCGGCCAAGCGCCGCGTCTTCGGTATCGTCGGCATCGACATGGTGGCCGGACCATCGGAAGTGCTGATCATCGCAGATGCCTCGGCGAATCCGGACTGGGTCGCCATCGATCTGTTCGCCCAGGCCGAGCATGACGAACTGGCGCAATCGATCCTGTTGAGCCCGGATGCCGATTTCATTGCGCGTGTCGCCGCGAGCATCGAACGACTGTTGCCGACCATGCCGCGGCGCGAGGTGATTGCCGCGTCGCTCAAGGGGCGCGGTGCGCTGATTCAGGTCGCTGATCTCGATGAAGCCTGCGAAATCGCCAACCGGATTGCGCCGGAACACCTTGAACTGGCGGTCGCCGATCCCGCGCCGCTGGTGGACAATATTCGCCACGCTGGTGCGATCTTCATCGGTCACTACAGCTCCGAGTCGCTCGGCGACTACTGCGCCGGCCCCAACCACGTGCTGCCGACCTCGCGCAGCGCGCGCTTTTCCTCACCGCTGGGCGTCTACGACTTCCAGAAGCGATCGAGCCTGATCGAGGTCTCGCCCGCGGGTGCGCAGACCCTGGGACCGATTGCCGCGACGCTGGCACACGGCGAAGGCCTCACCGCCACAAGGAGGCTGAAGAGGACCGTCTTGTATACGGCGGGAACAATCAGGGGCATTTCTTCAAGGCCGCGGCCAAGGCGGAACAAGGCCCCGACCATGATGAGTTTGCCCAGGATCAGGGCTTCGATGACGGCTATCCCGTAATTCGTATAAGTAATGTCGTGGGCGGCGAGAATGAGTCTCCGGTACTGGATGAACGCCGCGAAGACGAGGGTCAGATAGATGACGATCAAGGCGTACTCGCCGATTTCGTGAATGATCCTGTCCCACCATTTCATCCGTTCAGGGTGTGACTCACTCATGACTCCTGCCCTCGGTCAAAGCATATTCGCCCGTCGCGCCGACGGCACACGGCTGCTTCCTGGTAAATTTCACGGCTGGTTCGGTTCAGTTGTTGAGAAGGAAAGTATGGAAGCGCGACAGCATGCCGCCGGCAACCGTCCTTGCCTTGAACCCGTTTTGCAGCAGCGCACGGGTCGCATAGTAGGCCCGCTGGCCGGAGCGGCAGATGACCTGGATTTCCTGGTCACGAGGCAGTTCGCCGAGACGTGCGCGAAGCTGGCCGAGCGGGATGTTGATCGCGCCCGGCACGCTCTCCACCGCCAGTTCGGCGGCTTCGCGAACATCGAGGAGGAAGCCGCCTTCGGTGGCGTCCCAGTGACCTGAGGGCATGTCGCCGCGCAGGATGTTCGCCGCAACCATGCCGGCGAAATTGACCGGATCCTTGGCGCTGCCGAACTGCGGCGCGTAACAGAGCTCGGCCTCCTCGAGATCGTAGATCGTCGCGCCCATTTGCAGCGCCATGGCGAGCGCGCTGATCCGCTTGTCCACGCCATCCTCGCCCACGGCTTGGGCGCCGAGGAAACGTCCGTCGGATTTCCGGAAAAGAACCTTCATGGCGATCGGCCGGGCGCCGGGGTAGTAACCCGCATGCGAATTCGGGTACAGGTATATCTTCTCGTAGTCGGTGTCACCGAGCCGCTTGAGCGTCTTTTCGCTGGCGCCGACCCAGGCCGCCGCCGCGCCGAAGAGGCCGATGATCGAGGTGCCCTGGGTGCCGCGGAAACGCGAATGACGGCCGGCGATCACGTCGGCGGCGATACGCCCCTGGCGGTTGGCAGGACCGGCGAGGGCGATGAGGCTCCACTCGCCGGTAACAAAATCCCTGACTTCGACGGCGTCACCGACGGCGAAGATGTCCGGGTTGCTGGTGCGCATCTGTTCGTCCACACGGATTCCGCCGCGCTGGCCGATTTCGAGGCCGGCCGTCCTGCCAGCGCCGTCTCCGGGCGCACGCCGAGGGCGAGGATGACAATGTCGGCAGCGTAGGTCTTGCCCGATTGGGTCAGCACCGCGAGCGCACCGTCCGCGGCCTGTTGAAAGCCCGCTACCCCATCACTGAGCGCCAGGCGGATGCCGTGCCGTTCGACGTAGCCTTCGACGATGCGCGCCATGTCCACATCGAGCGGCGCCAGCACCTGGTCGAGCATTTCGACGAGGGTGACGTCGAATCCGCGATGCACGAGGTTCTCCGCCGTTTCGAGGCCGATGAATCCGCCGCCGATGACGACCGCGCGAGTCTTGGGGCGAACCGTCTGGAAGCCGGAATACCTTTCCATTCCGCTAAGAAACAGGGTGCCGCGCTCGATCCATTCCCGGATCGCCCGCGCGTCGGGCACGGTCCGCACCTGGAAGATGCCCGGCAGGTCGATGCCTGGCAACGGTGGGCGGACCGAGAGTGCGCCGGGCGATAGCACGAGCTTGTCGTAGGGCTCGCTCGATACTTCGCCAGTCTCCACATTGCGTAGATCAATGGTCTTCTTGTCAGGTGAGATCCTGATGGCTTCGCAACCGGTTCGGACATCGACGGCGAATTGTGTGCGGAATGTATCCGCTGTCGCCACCAGCAGGCTCGATTCCTTCTCGATGATGCCGCCGACATGGTAGGGCAGGCCGCAATTGGCGTACGAAACGTAGGGCCCGCGTTCAACCATGAGGATCTCCGCATTTTCATCCAATCGGCGCAGGCGTGCCGCACACGAAGCGCCACCAGCCACGCCGCCGACAACGACAACTTTCATTTTTGAGTTCTTGTTCGCGGTTTCCATGATTTTTCCTCGGAATGAATTTGTTTTCGCAAAGATGCGCAGAGTGGATAGCCTCTAGTTGAGGTTTGCCAAGCGCATGTCCTCGCAATAACCCGGGTTTCCTGTCTTGCGGCCCCGAGCCGTGCGGGGGGGCGAATTTCCTGCTGACAATTATTCTAGGCCTGAATCGCCGACTATAAATTGCTCTCGATCAATTGTTGCTTTGGCTGCAAAGGAAGAGTACTTTTCCTGAGTCAAGAGCACCTACATCCTTCATAAGGAGAACACCATGAACTGGTCATTGAAGCAAATTGCTGCGGCACTTTCATTGGCAGCTGCATTCGGTTCGAACGCGGCATTCGCTGCCGAGATTCAAGCGAAAACGCAAAAGGTAGAGGGATCAGCCAACCTGCAAACGATTACGCTCAAAGGTGATACCTTGTTCAAGTTCGGAGATGACAAACTGTCACCCGGGGGCAAAAAGGCCTTGGACGACTTGATCAAGAAAGGGTCATTGCCCACGATGGCACGATACAAGATTGAAGGGCATACGGACCATATAGGCGACCCGAAAGACAACTATAAGCTGTCACTGCAAAGGGCTGACTCTGTAAAACAATACCTTCTGTCCAAAGATGGAAACCTTCGACTTGAGATCGCTGGCATGGGAGAGAAACGACCCGTGGTGCAATGCTCAGAAAAACTGGCAAAGCAGGAACTTGTCAAGTGCCTGGCACCCAATAGAAGAGTCACTATCGATCCCATTTACTAAACCGATTTTTGGTTTTGCCGGATTTGGGGATGCACTGAATAAGCCGTCACACCGGCGAAAGCCGGTGTCCATGGTCTTGATGCCTCTGGATTCCGGCGTTCGCCGGAATGACGAGTTGACACTTGATCAGCGCTTTCCGACTATCTCCCGCAGCGCCACGATCAGCGCCGCGCACTGTTCGTCCGTCCCAACCGTAATCCGCAGGAATTGCTCAATCCGCGGCAGCTTGAAGTGGCGCACGATGATGCTGCGTTGCCGTAGCGCCAGCGCCGACTTTTCGGCGTCGTGCTGCGGGTGGCGGGCGAAGATGAAGTTGGCCTTCGAGGGCAGCACGTCGAAGCCCAGCGCTTTCAATTCGCCGCTCAGCTTTTCGCGGGTCGCGATGACAGCCTTGCAGGTCCGCTCGAAATACTCGCGATCTTCATAGGCGGCGACCGCGCCGGCAATCGCCAGGCGGTCCAGCGGGTAGGAGTTGAAGCTGTTCTTGACCCGCTCCAGGGCTTCGATCAGGTCGGCGTGGCCGACCGCGAAGCCGACCCGCAGGCCGGCCAGCGAGCGCGACTTGGACAAGGTTTGCACCACCAGCAGGTTCGGGTACCCGGCGGTGAGCGGAATCGCGCTCTCGCCGCCGAAATCGACATAGGCCTCGTCGATCACCACCACCGAGTCCGTATTGGCCTGCAACAGGCGTTCGATGTCGGCCAGCGGCACCAGGCAACCGGTCGGCGCATTCGGGTTGGGGAAAATGATCCCGCCGTTGGGTTTCGCGTAGTCGCGTCGTCCGGATCGAGAAGTCATCGGCCAGCGGAATCGTTTCAAAACCCACCTGGTACAGCCCGCAATACACCGGATAAAAGCTGTAGCTGATATCCGGGAACAGGATGGGTCGCGCCTGCTTCAGCAGGCCGAGAAAGACATGGGCCAGGACTTCGTCCGAGCCGTTGCCGACGAACACATTCTGCGCGCCGACGCCGTGATACCCGGCGATCGCCAGCTTGAGCTGCTCGGCATTCGGGTCGGGATAAAGCCGCAGCGACTCCCCGGTGACGGCGCGGATCGCATCGAGTGCGCGCGGCGACGGCCCGTAGGGGTTCTCGTTGGTGTTGAGTTTGACGAGATTGGCGAGCCTGGGTTGCTCGCCCGGCACGTAGGGCTTGAGGCCCTTGACGACATCGCTCCAGAAACGGCTCATGGTCAGGCGGAATGGTTGGCAGGGCAGTGATGATAGGGGTTCGGGCCTGTCGTGCAGGCTGCTAGGCCGATGGTATCATGCAGTCCTCAACCCTTCGTTCGATCAAGACTGCCATGCGGCAAGCCGACATCTCGCGCAACACGCTCGAAACAAAAATCCGCGTCGCCCTCGATCTCGATGGCACGGGGGCGGCCAAACTCACCACCGGCATCGGCTTCTTCGACCACATGCTGGACCAGATCGCGCGTCACGGCATGCTCGACCTGACGGTCGAAGCCAAGGGCGATCTGCACATCGACGCCCACCACACCATCGAGGACGTCGGCATCACCATCGGCCAGGCGCTGGCCAAGGCCTGGGGCGACAAGAAAGGCCTGCGCCGTTACGGGCATGCCTATGTGCCGCTCGACGAGGCCCTGTCGCGCGTGGTGGTGGACCTGTCCGGCCGGCCCGGCCTGGTCTTCAACGTGCCCTTCACGCGGGCCACCGTCGGCGAGTTCGATGTCGACCTGGTGCGCGAGTTCTTCCAGGGGCTGGTCAATCACGCCGGGATGACGGTGCATATCGACGCCTTGCGCGGCGACAACTCGCACCATCAGGCCGAGACCGTGTTCAAGGCCTTTGCCCGCGCGTTGCGCATGGCGGTGGAAGTCGATCCACGCGCCGCCGGCGCCATTCCTTCGACCAAAGGCTCGCTATAAATCCTGCATGAGCACGGTCGCGGTAGTCGATTACGGCATGGGCAACCTGCGCTCGGTGGCCAAGGCCATCGAGCACGTTGCCCCGCAGGCCGATGTCCGGGTCAGTTCCGATGCGGCCGAGATCGCGGCGGCGGACCGTGTCGTGGTCCCCGGCCAAGGCGCGATGCCGGATTGCATGCGCGAGCTGTCGGCGCGCGGCCTGCGCCAGGCTGTCGTGCGCGCCGCCGCCGAAAAGCCCTTTCTCGGCATTTGCGTCGGCTTGCAGATGCTCTTCGGCCACGCCGAGGAAGGCGATGTCACGGGCCTGGAGATCCTGCCGGGTCGCGTCCCGCGTTTTCCGCAGGCGGCCATGGTGGCGCCCGACGGCACGCGCCTCAAGGTGCCGCACATGGGCTGGAACCAGGTGCAGCAGGCGGAGGCCCACCCGCTGTGGGACGGCATCGAAGACGGTGCGCGCTTCTACTTCGTGCATAGTTACTACGTCGAACCCGCAAGCCCCGAGGTAATCGCCGGCTCGACCCACTACGGCATCCCCTTTACCAGTGCGGTGGCCCGCGCTAACATCTTCGCTGTTCAATTCCACCCGGAAAAAAGCGCCCAGGCCGGATTGCGGCTGCTCGGCAATTTCATGCGCTGGACTCCCTGATCCAACCGCCTTCCAGGCATCTTTTTATCCCGACGACTCCCTATGCTGCTGATACCCGCGATTGATCTCAAGGATGGCCACTGCGTCCGCCTGAAGCAGGGCGCAATGGAAGACGCCACGGTATTCTCCGAAGACCCGGCGGCCATGGCCAGGCACTGGATCGCCAAGGGCGCGCGCCGCCTGCATCTGGTCGACCTCAACGGCGCCTTTGCCGGCAAGCCGAAGAACGAGAGCGCCATCAAGGCTATCCTCGGCGAAGTCGGCGACGAGATTCCGGTGCAACTGGGCGGCGGCATCCGTGACCTGGACACGATCGAACGCTGTCTCGACGACGGCGTGACCTACGTCATCATCGGCACCGCCGCGGTCAAGAACCCGGGTTTCCTGCACGATGCCTGCGGCGCCTTTCCCGGCCACATCATCGTCGGCCTCGATGCGAAAGACGGCAAGGTGGCGGTGGACGGCTGGTCGAAGATGACGGGCCATGATGTCGTCGACCTGGCGAAGAAATTCGAGGACTACGGCGTCGAGGCCGTGATCTATACCGACATCGGCCGCGACGGCATGCTCTCCGGGGTGAACATCGAAGCCACGGTGAAGCTGGCGCAGGCGCTGCGCATTCCGGTGATCGCCAGCGGCGGCATTGCCAGCATCAAGGACGTCAAGGCGCTGTGCGCCGTGCAGGGCGAGGGCATCACGGGCGCCATCACCGGGCGGGCGATCTACGAAGGCACGCTGGATTTCAAGAAGGCCCAGGCGGAGGCGGACAAGCTCTCGAAGCTTTGACGTCGGCCATGCTCGCCAAACGCATCATTCCCTGTCTCGACGTCAATGCCGGCCGCGTGGTCAAGGGCATCAATTTCGTCGAATTGCGCGACGCCGGCGATCCGGTCGAAATCGCCCGCCGCTACGACGAACAGGGTGCCGACGAAATAACCTTCCTCGACATCACGGCCAGTTCCGACGATCGCGACATCATCCTGCACATCGTCGAGGCGGTGGCCTCCCAGGTCTTCATCCCGCTCACGGTGGGCGGTGGCGTGCGCCAGGTGGAGGACGTGCGCCGCCTGTTGAACGCCGGTGCCGACAAGGTCAGCATGAACACGGCGGCGGTGAACAATCCGCAACTGGTCGCCGATGCCTCGGCCAGGGTCGGCGCGCAGTGCATCGTGGTCGCCGTCGATGCCAAGCAGACCAGCCCCGGGCGCTGGGAAGTATTCACCCATGGCGGACGCAAGAACACCGGGCTGGATGCCATCGAATGGGTGCGGCAGGTCGAAAGCCTGGGCGCCGGCGAAATCCTGTTGACCAGCATGGATCGCGACGGCACCAAGGCCGGCTTCGACCTGGCGCTGACGCGCGCGGTCGCCGATGCGGTGGGCATTCCGGTGATCGCCAGCGGCGGCGTCGGCACGCTGCAGCATCTGGCCGACGGCGTCACGCAAGGCCGGGCGGATGCCGTGCTGGCGGCGAGCATCTTCCACTATGGGGAATTCACCGTGCGCCAGGCCAAGGAATACATGCGCAGTCGCGGCATCGAGGTGCGTCTGTGAGCGCGCCGCAGGGTACGCAATGGCTGGACGAGGTGGCGTGGGACGCACAGGGTCTGGTTCCCGCCATCGCGCAGGACGCGGTGACCGGAGAAGTTCTGATGTTCGCCTGGATGAACCGCGAGGCGCTGGCGCTGACGGCCGCAACGGGTCATGCCGTGTATTGGTCGCGTTCGCGCGGCCGCCTGTGGCGCAAGGGCGAAGAGTCGGGCCATGCGCAGAAGGTGCTGGAGCTGCGCGTCGATTGCGACAAGGACGTGGTGCTGCTGAAGATCGAACAGATCGGCGGCATCGCCTGCCACACGGGTCGCCGCAGCTGTTTTTTCAACCGGCTTGAAAGCTCGGGCTGGCAGGACGTCGAGCCGGTTCTGAAGGACCCGAAGGAAATTTACGGCGACAAGTCCTGATCCGGTCAGTCTGCATTACGCTCCTGCAGCGCCCTAGAACAAGACGCCGAAAAGTTTTTTCAGCAGTTCCTCCAGCGACATCATGGTCAGTGCCAGCGGCACGATCGGCGCCAGTGTCGCACCCACAAGCCGCAGCAGGTCGTCCCTTTTTATCGGCACGATGCGCATCTCTCTTACCACTTGGAAGCCATTTCCAAGATCGGCGAGAGACTGAATGTCACTGCTGCCAAGCAGCGGCTCATTTGCAGGCGCACCGCCACGTAGCCATTTGGCATCGAACTCGCGCGCGTAACGCTCGGCCAGCACGCCGTATTCGCGGGAACCCTTGCGCTTCGCCTGCGCAAGCTGCGGCGCAAAAAACAGCAGCGGGCCGAGAACTACGGACATCATAAAAACGACCAGGACGGCAATTTCGACCTTGAAGTCAGGCAGCGCCGCTCCCAGGAAGAAAATGCGGTTGGCGAGGTTGCCGGCAAGCAGGGCGCCATGCGCCACGGCGAGTACGGTGAAGGCATAGATCTGTCCGGAAATGAAGCTCAGGCCGCCGAGGTGATCGGGGTGCGTGGGAAGCAGGCTCAACTCGATGCGCGACACCTGCCAGAGAAAGCGCGCCCAGATGAACAAGCGAAAATACCAGCGGCACAGGATGAACTGGAAAAACGGCAGGCTGACGTAACCGAACCACATTCCGGCGAGCGAGAGTTGCGAGCCTCCTGCGGACCCTGTCGCGTACCATGTCGCCGTGTCGAGTGCGACGTAATGGCGCCAGATGAACAGGACGCCGACCCCATACACAATGCCGATCAGCAGCACCTCGGCCAGCACCGAGTTGCGCAAGCGGAACGCTGACCTGATGGCCGCCTCGAATCGCGCCATGGCGTCCTCGGGAATCAGGTTTCGTTCGACGAACTGCTGCAGCAGGGGTCGCATTCGCTGATGTACCACAAGCTCGGCAAGGATCAGCAGGGGCAAGGCCACCAGGAAGCGGATGTGAACCTCGATATCGAACAGAAATGGCACGCTTGTGCCGCCGCCCCAGAGGTTTCCTTCCAGCGCGGAGAGCAGCAGCAGCGGCAGCCAGGCAAGCAGGGAGATGACGATGATGCGCTGGCGCACCAGCAGCAGCGCATCGTCGGCCAGGTGCGTGCGGCGCAGAAGCTGGAACAGCGGCCCGCCCAGGACCAGCGAGAAGTCGGGCGGATGATGCAGATCGAAGCCTGCGGGGGCTGCCGCTGCAGGGGTTTTCATTTACTCCCTCTTCGTGCCGTAGTACCCGGCCGTTACTTTTTTTCCCCGCGTTTCGCCGGGCTGCCTTCCGCCGGCAGATAGTCGGGAACGTACTTGAAAGGATAGTCGGGTCCCTTGCCGCGGCCGATCTTGCGCTTGGGCAGCGTGACCTTCTTGGCCGGAACTTTCTGGTAGGGCACATGTTCCAGCAGGTGGCTGATTACGTTCAGGCGCACGCGCTTCTTGTCCTCGGAGCGGGCGACGAACCACGGCGCCCACGACGAATCAGTGGCGGCAAACATGTCGTCGCGCGCCTGCGTGTAGTCGTCCCAGCGGGTGAAGGATTTCACGTCCATCGACGTCAGTTTCCAGATCTTGCGGCCGTCATCGATGCGGTCGCGCAGGCGGCGCTCCTGTTCCTCGGGGCTGACTTCGAGCCAGTATTTCAGCAGGATGATTCCGTTCTCGACCATCGCGCGCTCTACCAATGGCACGCCGCTGATGAATCTCTTCGACTGCTCGGGGGTGCAGAAACCCATCACCCGTTCCACACCGGCGCGGTTGTACCAGCTGCGATCGAAGATCACGACCTCGCCCGCTGCCGGAAAGTGCTCGATGTAGCGCTGGACATACATCTGGGTTTTCTGGCGGTCGGTCGGTGCCGGCAGGGCGACGACACGGAATACGCGCGGGCTCACCCGCTCGGTGAGCGCCTTGATGGTGCCGCCCTTGCCGGCGCCGTCGCGACCTTCGAAGACGATGCAGACCTTGAGCCCCTTGTGCACCACCCACTGCTGCAGCTTGACCAGTTCCACATGCAGGCGCTTGAGTTCCTTTTCGTAGGCCTTGTTGCCCAGCGCTTCCGCCGCGGATTCGCCTGCCTGAACTTCCTTGCTCTTTTTTTTGCCAGCCATGATTGACTCCTGGTGTCGTAATGAAAACTTCTTGCCCCGGCGATTTCCCGAAGAATGCAGGGACGATATCTGCGAATAATATCTGGACGATGCTTGTGCCGGGAAAGATTCGCATCGGCGTCGAATGGATTTCGTTCCCGCGTGAATCGCCGTGTCGCCGGCGCCGACTTTTCGGGCCCGACCCAAGTCGTCGCGCGCACCCGCAAGGAACAGCCGCCATAATCGGCGCATCCTTGAACGTCCGTCAGGTCGCGGCGAGCGGCGCAGTGCCGCCCGGGGCAGCCGGCATGGCCAGGAATTGCTCGATCGCCGCATGTGCGTTGTGGGGCATGCGCTCGCGGCCGAGGCGTTCCGCCAGCCCCGCATGGCGCACGATTTCCAGCACGCCGGGATTCAGCCCGACCAGCCACAGCTTGACGCCACGCTCCGCGAACCGCTGCTCGCCCTCGACCAGCATTTGCAGCGCCGAGTATTCGACGTCCTGCACGCGGCTCAGGTCAAGCACGACCACGCGCGGTTGGTGCTTCGCGATCAGTGCCCCGATCCGGTCGGCCACGGTCTGCGCATTGACGAAGAAGAGGCGCCCCTCCGGCCGCAGGATCAGGAGGCCGGGGAAGGTCTCGTCATCGGGATGTTCCGGCGAAACCGGGCGCAGCACGTCGTCGGTGCCGCGCTTGCGGCCGATGACCCAGACGCGCGGATTGGCGACCTGGCTGGACAGCCCGATCAGCGACACGATGATGGCCACGACGATGCCCTGCAGCGTGCCGAATATCAGCACGCCGAGACAGGCGATTGCCGCCCAGCGGAATTCCATGGTGCGCACCTTGCGGATGGCGGCAAACTCCAGCGGCTGGATCAGTCCCACGGAATAGACGATGACCACCGCCGCCAGCGTGGCATTCGGCAGCAGGCCCAGCAGGGGTGCCAGCAGCAGCATGGTTGCGGCGGCGGCAGCGGCGGTGACCAGCGAGGCCTTCTGCGTCCGCGCGCCGGCCGCGCGCACGACGGCGGTCTGCGAAGTGCCACCGCCCGCGGGCATGGCGCCCAGTAGCGCGCCGCCCAGATTGGCCACGCCCGTGGCGATCAGCTCCCGGTTCGCATTCACCGGGGGGTCGCCGCCGGCCATGAACGCGCGCCCGGCGGCGATCGACTCGGTGAAGCTCATCAGTGCGATGCCCAGCGCCCCCGGCAAAAGCTGCTCGGCCAGCGCCAGATCGGGCAGGGTCAGCGCGGGCAGGCCCTGCGGAATCAGGCCGACGGTGGATACACCTGCTGCGTTGAGTCCGAAAAACCAGGAGGCGGCGATGCCGCCGCCCACCGCAACCAGCGGCGCCGGAGAATGCGGCCACAGCTTTTCCATGCCCAGCAGCACGATCAGCGTCGCGGCGGCCACAGCCAGCGTCAGAAGGGAAGTGTCGGGCAGCTGCTGCACGAGGCTCAGCACATCGCGGAAGAATCCATGCTTGGTGATGTGCAGGCCGAGGAGCTTCGGCACCTGGTCGAGCACGATCACCAGGCCGATCCCCGCCTTGAAGCCGGTCAGCACCGGGGTGGAAATGAAGTTGGCAACAAAGCCCAGGCGCAGCACGGAGGCCAGCAACAGCATTGCGCCGACGAGCGCGGTCAGAGTGGCGGCGGCAGTGATCAGCTTTGCCGGGTCGCCGTCGGGCACCGCCAGGCCGAGCTGCGTTGCGGCCAGGATCGCCAGCGTGGTGGTGGAACTGACGCTGAGCACCCGTGACGAGCCGAGCAGGGCATAGATCGCCATCGGAATCAGGGCGGTATACAGGCCGACGGCAACCGGCAGGCCGGCGACCGTGGCGTAGGCCATCGCCTTGGGCAGCACCACGGCCGCCGCCGTGAGGCCGGCGACCAGGTCGAGGCGCAGGGTATTGATTACGGGTGGGCTTTCCATGGCGTCCTGCGAATGAAGAATTACGCGGTCATGTCCGCTCTGCCTGAAGTATCTGCGACCGAATTGCCTCCGGTCAAGTCAGCGCGATGGTTTCTTGACATTCGGAGCCATGTTTTGTCAGAGCAGGAAAAGTCGGCGCTGGCGAGACGGCGATGCGGATCAGGCCCGGCGTATTCACCGCCTGTCGCCGTCCATGGCTCCCACGAAATCAAGGACAAGCAGCAGGATCTTCGAACGGGTGGTTGCTCATCGGTGGCTTTCCAGGGAAAACGCGGGTGTGGCCTGCAGCGAGCCGGCGAGGCTGTCCGCATCGTGCTGCGTGCAGGGCGATGGCCAGCCGAGCAGCGCACTGGCGGCCGCGCAGCGCGCCGCAAGGTCGGCCATATCGCGTCCGCCCAGATGCAGGATGCCGTAGCGATAACTGCCCAGCCATTTGAAGTCGCGGGCGATCTGGCCGGCGCTCTTGGGAAAGCAGAACAGCATGGCGTCGGGGAACCGGCGCGCGAGTTCCCTCTGCTGCGCCGCCGAGGGCACGGGCGGGCGCGCGGCGGGATCGAAGCTGCGATAGACGAAGCTCGCCGCCACGCCGGCCGTGGGCTCGGCGCGGGGCAGCAGTGCCGGATCGCGACCGTGGGCGAGCTCCAGTGCGACGCGATGCAGGTCGATGCCATCGACGCGCAGGTAAAGGTCGGAAAACTGCGATGCCATGCGCGGGTTGAATTCGATGACCGTGACCTTGTCTGTCGCGGCGTCATGGAAGAGCTCCATGTTGAACAGGCCGTGCGTGAAGCCGGCCGCGGCGAGGAAGCGTCGTGCCACATCAAGCGCCTGCGCACGCCCCGAGTCCGGCAGCTGGCAGGGATGGACGAAGCGCATGAAGGCTTGCGTGCCGGGATACATCACCGATTCGACGACACCGAGTTCGCGGATCTCGCCGCCGAAGACATAGCCGTCGAGGTTGTACTGGCGCGCGCTGACGGGTTGCTCCAGCAGCATGCGGTGGGCGCTGCCGGCTTCGGGCAGGCGCGCCCGCGCGATGCGCTCGAAGGGCTCGACCAGGTGCCGGATCACCCATAGTTCCCAGGCGCCGAAGCTCGCCAGCGCCGCCAGTTCGTCGCGGTTGTGCACCTTGCGCGCCAGCACCGAGAACGCCGCCTTTACCGGCTTGACGAAGACCGGATAGGCGATGTCGTCGGGCACCGGCTCACCGTAGCGCGAGGCCATGAGTTCGAAGCCGGTATTGGCCTCGGGGGCGACCTGCTGCAGCACACGGCGCGCGTGCAGCTTGTGCTGGCAGGCCAGCACCGCATTTACCGGCGTGCCCGGCCAACCCATGCGCTCGGCGAGCATTGCCGCGGCCAGCGTACCGAACTGTTCGTGGTTCGAGGTCACCGCCTGCCAGCCGGCGCGCGATGCGCGGCGGGCCAGGCAATCGACGAAGCGCGCCAGGTCGAAGCCGGGCAGGCGCGCGTTGCTGGGGAAGCTGAACAGGTCGAAGCCGGCATGGTCGTGCGGGAACTTGGCGGACCAGCGCCCGAAACCGAGTCGGTCCCAGTCGTAGTTGAACAGCACCAGGGTGCGCGGAGAGAGCAAACGGCGGTGCTGCTGCTTTGCGTTGTCGTCCGCCGAAACGGGTATCACTGTTGCTTCATCCTTCGTTGTAGGCGGGGTCGCCGTTCGTTAGCCCGAACCACCGCCGGAAAATCAATATGACTGTCGCCGGGCCGGCCGTCGGAAACTTGCACGGGGTATACTTTGCCGGATCGTACCGGAAACATCCAATTTCACCAGAGGAAACCCGCCATGAGCGACTTCGACTATGTCCAGCTGCGCTGGATCAAGCAATTCGAGCAACTCGATACCCAGATATTGGACGAAGCGGCCGTGTGTCAAGTACGAATCCTCGACCCCGGCGTGATCGATCGTGTGCTGCAGAACGACACGCTGGTTTGCGGCGCGGAAAATCCCGCTGCCTTCGCCAAGATGCGCTCTCTGGCCATGATTCATTACACGCTGTGGGACAAGGCGGTGGTCGCGCTCGGCCAGCAGGGCGCGGTCACCATCATGACCGAGGTCCGCGATCGCCTGCGCGCACGCTACGGCGACAGCCTGGGCGGCCCGCCCGCCTAGCGCGGCCCGCGATCAAGCGCCGGGTCCGCCTGGCCCGGGCTCCGAAGTCGATGCCGGGAACTGTTGCCGGAAGGCCTCGGCTGCCTTCTTGACCGAAACGAAGAAGTCGCGGCGCCCCATTTCCTCCGACAGTCCCACTCTGCGCGAGTTCCTCGAGGAATGGTCGCGGCGCGTCGGCGATCTTCAGCTCGATCCCGTTTTCTGCAAGCTCCCGGTCGAGTTCCGCAAAGCGCTGCGCCGCCGTCACGTCCATGTCGAAGATCGCCTGGGCGTCGATGACCAGCCACTTGACGGGCGGGTCCGCCTCAGCGACCAGCGTACGGATCCGGGCCATTACATAGCGCACATTGGCAAAAATAAGCGGCGCGTAGAGCCGGTAGACCAGCAGGCCCGGAACCGTATCCGTTCCTTCTTCATCCTCGCGACAGTCGTGGAACTTGGCATCGCTGTGGCGGATGCGCAGGACCGCATCATGCGGACGCGAGATATCGACCAGCACCATGGTCAGCGACAGCAGCAAGCCCAGGATGATCCCGGGGACCACGCCGGCGATCAGGATCACCAGGGTCACCCCGGCGGCAATGCCGAACTCGACGCGATCGATCGCGTAAAGGCGCTTGAGGGACGCCACTTCCAGCATGCCGACCGCGGTAACGATCAGGATCGCGCCCAGCGCGACCTTCGGCAGCAGCGCGATCAGGCCCGTCAGGAAAAACAGGAAAACCAGCAAGCCGAGAGCCAATATCAGTTGCGCGACCTGCGTCAGGCCACCGGCTGCATCGACGATCGAGGTGCGCGACTGGCTGGCGGATACCGGAAACCCTTGCCAGACCCCGGCCAGTATGTTCGCCGCGCCCAGGGCCACCAGTTCGCGGTTCGGGCTTACCTCGTAGCCGTTTTTTTCGGCAAATGTCTGCGCCAGGAGAATGCCGTCCGAAAACGCCAGGAAGGCGATCGCCACCGCTGCCGGCGCCAGCGCGGCGACATCGGCCCAGCGGAACGCCGGAATGCTCAGCTGCGGCACGCCCGAAGGAACTTCGCCGACCAGCGCGATGCCGTGGCTGCCGAGGTCGAAGGTGAAGGTGGCGGCAATCGCCACCGCGCAGACGGCGAGGGCTCCCGGGATGCGCGGTAGCCAGCGTGGGAGTCCGACCAGCAGCCCGACCAGCAATACACCAAGGATTAAAGTCGGTACCTGGGTCTGCTGCAGTTTGCCGAACACCGTGAATACGACCTGGAAGAACTCCTCGCCTTCGGTCTTGATGCCGAACATCTTGCCCAGTTGCGTGGCGATCAGAACCAGCGACGCACCGTTCAGGTAGCCGATCAGCACCGGGCGCGACAGCAGGTCGGCGATGACGCCGAGTTTCAGCCATGCCGCAAGCAACAACACAATGCCGGACAGGATGCCGAGCGCGGCCGCCAGTACCACGAGGCGCGCCGGATCGCCGCCCGACAGCGGCAGGATCGCCGAACCGGCCAGCAGGCCGATCGCGGCATCGGGCCCGGCGATGACATGCCGCGAACTCGAAAACAGGGCATAGCCGATGGCCGCTGCGAGTGCCGCGTAGAGCCCCGCGATCGGCGGCAGATGCACCAGTTCGGCATAGGCGATCACCGACGGAATGGAAACGATGCAGGCGGAAAGGCCGGCAATCGTATCCTTCCTCAGCCATGCCAGCCGGTAAGTCCGCAGCGTTGCCAGCAGCGGCAATGAGAATTGCAGGTATCTGAACAAGGCCGAAGGATTCATGGCCGTGATCTTGCGCAAACCGGAAGGAAATGGCAACAGGTCCTGGCCATGGGTGATAGGATTTAACAGGCGCTTTTCATTTGAGGAATGATGACATGGGTATTCTCGACTGGTTCAAGAACCGGCAGGGTCAATTCGATCCGGATCGGGTTTCCGGCGAGATCGTGGATTGGGCCATGGACAAGGCCATTGCGCTGACCAATCCCAGGCTCAAGCTGTTGCCGACCTGCCGCAAGCGCCTGGCACCGGCCGTCGAGACCACCATCAGGTTCCTGCGCGCGCAGGTCGCCACGCTGCCGGCCGTGCATATCCTTTCGTCGAAGGCCTGGCCTGACGATCCGGTTTTGCGGGCATTTTTTGTCGAGCCGGCGGACATCCAGGCTGTGCTCGGCGGTTCGGACAACCTGCGCGCCCTGTTCGACCAGAACCCCGGCCTCGACGAGGCGTATGCGGTGCTCGGCATGGCGTTCAGGATTCAGCCGGTCTTCGGCATGGCGCTGCACGGGACCACGGTACAGCGCGATGTGGCGCAGACGAACGCGAGTTTTTCGGATCACCGTGCGCGCCTTTGCGACAGCGATGAGCTGCGCTTGCGCCGCGTCATCGGCGTCGAGGTGTTCGAATACCTGCTCGGTCAGGCAATGTCCGAAATCGGCGAGGATCGCGTCGAACGGCAGGACCTGCAGACCAGTCGTTCGCTGATGCGGACGCGCTTGAGGTTGTTGCAGCAGCATGGACCGGGCCTGGGGTCGATGCTTGGCGAGGCACCTGCGGCGCAAAGCGAACAGGCCAGGCTGGCGGCGGAACTGCTGGAGAACGAGCGGCAACTGGAAGCGCTCGGCGGCGGCGACTCGGTGTTGGAAGCGGAGCTCGATTGCCTGACGGACGTGCTCGGCAACCCGCAACGCTATCTGCACTTCGACTCGAAGCACTTGCGGCTCAACCGGATGAACCTGGTGCTTGATGAAGGCAGTACCGAAGCAGGGGCCGACATCAATTTTTCCGTCGCGGAAGTGACCGGATCAATCCCGATGAGCAGGGCCTTCATCCTGGCCCGCGTGCCCCGCGCGGAACTGCCCCCCGCGAAAAAGATGAATTTCGACGACGCGTCACGCTATCTCTGAGATGTCGTGAAAAATTCATTGCGCCGCGATTCTCACGCTCGTCACCCCGGCGAAGGCCGGGGTCCAGTTCGTCTATCTGATTGTTTCTACGGACTTCAGATGTGCGCACTGGATTCCGGCTTGCGCCGGAATGACGAATGGATAGGCTCGTGCCAATTGATTCACAGCCTCTGAGGCGTCGCTAAACCGCAGGTTCGCGGCCCTTGCGGAAAAATCGCCGTGTCGCCAGCGCCGACTTTCCGTGGGGCAGACGTCGCTTCAGGCCATGATGTTTATGCCGCCATCGACATAGACCGTGTCTCCGGTCATGCGGCGGGCGTACGGGGTGGCCAGATAGGCGCAGGTAAATCCGACGTCCATGATATCGACCAGTTCGCCGACGGGCGCCCGTTCCATGGCCTGGTTCAGGAGCATGTCGAAGTCCTTGAGGCCGGAGGCGGCGCGGGTCTTGAGCGGACCCGGGGAAATCGCATGAACCCGGATTTTCCGCGGACCGAGTTCGTAGGCCAGATAGCGGCACGACGCCTCGAGCGCCGCCTTCACCGGACCCATCACGTTGTAGTTGGGGACGACTTTCGCTGCACCGTGATAGCTCATGGCGAACATGGTTCCGCCGTCCTTCATCAGGGGCGCGGCCAGCTTGGCCATGCGGATGAAGGAATGCACGGAGATGTCCATCGCCATGGCGAAACCGTCGGCCGAACAGTCGATCAATCCGCCCTTGATATCCTCCTTCTTCGCCGAAGCGATCGAATGCACCAGGATGTCGAGTTGCCCCCATTCCTTTTTTATCCGCTTGAACAGGGCTTCCATGTTGCCCGGCTGCGACACGTCGAGCGGCAGAAACAAGGGTGAGTCGACTGCCCGGGCGAGCGGCTCCACGTAGGGCCTGGATTTGTCGTTCAGGTAGGTGATCGCGACATCGGCGCCAAGCTCGTGGAAGGCCCGGGCGCAACCGTAGGCAATCGAGTATTCGTTGGCGATGCCGACGACCAGCGCTTTTTTTCCCTCAAGTGCGGGGCGACGCAGTTTCTTGCTCATGGGATGATCCTTTCTGGATATGCGGTCGCGGCGATAAAGCCGGCGACAAGGCCGGCCTTCATTGCGCGCTCACGGCAGCGATCGGGCGGCGATGCGTCCGGGATGCTCAATATCGAGTGCTCCGGTGCCGGAATGAGTTAAACGGATTTGAGAGAGGGTTTGGCCGGCGCCTTGGCCTTCGCCGTCGCCTTGGGCTTCGCGGGAGCCTTGGCCTTCGCAACCGCTTTGCTCTTCTCGGGTGCCTTCAGCTTTGCCGGCGTTGCGGCCTTTTTTGCGCCGCCAAACATGTTCTCGACGACAGCCAGCCGTTCGGCCCGCTGGCCGGTGGGCTTTCCGGTCGCGCTCGCGGTGCGGCGGATGGCGTCCAGCGCCTGTGCGCGTTTTGCGGAATCGGCGGGCAACATCTTCGGTATGGCGGCAAGCGCCGCATCCCGGTCAAGCAGGAGGCTGAAGAACTGCTCGCGCAGGGTTTGCTTGAAATCCTGCAGCGACATGCCCTTGTTTTCGGCACGGATTTTCCGCAGTTCGTTAAAGGCGCGTTCGTCGACGCCGGCCCCGGCCATGCCGATATAAACCAGGCTGCGGATTGCCGCTTCGCGTAAGCCGCCTTCGGCAATGCGGGACTTCAGTTCGGCGATCCGCTTCTCGATGAATGCAATGTGCTCCGGGTCCGCTTCAGGCCGTTTGCGTGGCGCCTCGTCTGCAGCCGGCACTCCGACCAGCGCCTGCAGCAGCGGGGAACTGTAAGTCGCCAGGAAGATCTGTTCCATGGTCTTGTCGCGCATGTCACGGTAGCCGTCAAGGGCCGCGACAATCGCGTCCGATATCTTCGCTTGCCATTCCAGCAGCGGATTGTCCGCGGAGACGGGTTGGCGTTGCTGGCGAACTTGTTCGGCAAGCTGGGCCACCTGGTGCATCAGCGGGTTGCGGTCCGAGAAGAGTTCAAGCGGCAGTTCCGAGGTATTGAGCTTTTTCATCCATTCGGTGGTCCGCTCGTTCATCGAGGCCTGGACCAGGGGCTGGAGCAGCGAGCGATATAAGCCAAGATTGATTTCGGAAACCTTTTGCACGGCAGCAAAGCGGCGCTCGTTTTCGGGGTCAGGCTGAACGATGGCATGGATATCGTCCATGGTGCGCGGTTCGAAGCGTACGATCCAGTCGCCGACCACCAGATCCGGATTGGCCTCGGAATCCGATTTCGGCGTCATCACCGCCTCGTAGAGGCCGGGCGGCAGAACGTCGATCAGGTCGATGTTGGAGGCGAATTCGTTGTGCTCCTTCTTGGCGATGCCCCCGGAAACAAAGATGCCGAGGTGGCCGATGCTTTCGTGGATGGCGTAGATGATGGTCTGGCCGCAGGCACGGATATCGTCGTCCTTGGCATAGAGATCGGCGATCCAGCCCAAGGCCTGCTGCGGCGGCGTGATGTTGTCGCCTTTCGAGCAGAAGCAGATGATCGGCGAACGGATGTTGCGCAGGTCGATGCGCTGGCCGTCGCTGGTCAGGATCTCGCCCGTGGCAAGCTTGTTGCCGATGAACAGTTGATCGACGATCCACTGGATTTCCTCGGCATTCAGATTGACGTGGCCACCCCACCATTTTTCGAATTCGAGGAAGCGTTCGGCGCCTTTATCGACATTCGCCCAGATGTCGTAGTTCTTGCTCCACAGCGTGTTTGCCGGGTTGAGGTTCTCGAAGTTCTTGACCAGATGGGCGCCATCGAACTTGCCGTTGCCGAGGTCGCTGGTCAGCGCCGTTATCCAGCTGCCGCCAGCCAGTCCGCCGGTGTAGCGCATCGGGTTCTCGCCTTCCACTCCGGCCCAGTAGGACAGGGGCGAGCCGGGAACGATGATCGGACCGAACAGTTCCGGCCGTGTCGCAGCCACCAGCAAGACGGCCCAGCCGGCCTGGCAGTTGCCGATGACGCAGGGCTTGCCCTCGGCTTTCGGGTGCAGGGCGATGACCTTTTCCAGGAACACCGCTTCGGCGCGCATGATGTCCTCGATGGTCTGGCCCGGCATCGGCTCGGGGGTGAAACCGACGAAGTAGCAGGGATGTCCGGCGCGCAGTGCGACGCCGATCTCGCTGTCGGCCTTGAAGCCGCCGATGCCCGGACCGTGGCCCGCACGCGGATCGACCACCACGAACGGACGTTGCCATGGATTGACCGTGACGCCTTGCGGCGGCTTGATCCGCACCAGCATGTAATTGGCCGGCCGTTCGAAGGTACGTGCATCCAGCACCAGTTCGGCGTCGAAGTTCAGCACGTGCGGAACCGCCTTCTCCTTCTGCGCGTAGTACTGGTCGCTGCGCTGGCGCAGCAGGTCCCAGAACAGGATGGTGCGTTGCGTGGCATCGACCACATACTCGCCCACGGGGCCCCAGGCCTGCAGGAAGGGATTCATGCCGCCGAGCATGCCGGGCAGCGCATCCGGCGCCGGCTCGGCCCTCGCGGCGGTTTTGGTTTTGCTTGTTTTGCTCGTTGTGCTGGACATTTTGATGCTCCTGGATTGCGATTAATTTCTGGTACTCAGCGAATTACAGTTAGGGATGTACTGAATAAGCCGTCACACCGGTGAAAGCCGGTGTCCAGGGCCTTGATTCCTCTGGATTCCGGCGTTCGCCGGAATGACGATTTGACACTTGATCAGCGCTTCCTTGGCGTTACCGGCCTAAACGATTTTCGCCGCATCTTCGCGCCGCGCACTGGCTACCAGCACGGCAACGGCGCAGGAGGCCAGTCGCGTCATCACCGAATCGGCGCGGCTGGTCAGTATGATCGGCACCCTGGCGCCGAGCACGATGCCCGCCGCGTCGGCGCCGGCGAGAAAGGACAGGCTCTTGGCCAGCATGTTGCCCGATTCGAGGTCGGGCACCACGAGGACGTTGGCGCGGCCGGCCACCGGCGAGTTGATCTTCTTGATCGCCACCGATTCCAGGCTGATCGCGTTGTCCAGCGCCAGCGGACCGTCGAGGATGGCGCCGGTGATCTGGCCGCGGTCCGCCATCTTGCACAGGGCGCCGGCCTCGATGGTCGACGGCACGTCGGTGTTGATGGTCTCCATCGCCGATAGCAGCGCGACGCGTACCTCGGGAAAACGCAAGGCATGGGCCAGGTCGATGGCGTTCTGGATGATGTTGACCTTGTCCTTGAGCGTCGGCGCGATATTGACGGCGGCATCGGTGACGATCAGCGTCTCGCTGTAGCTGGGTACATCCATCACGAAACAATGGCTGACACGACGTGCGGTGCGCAACCCGGTGTCGCGGCGGACGACGGCGCCCATCAGTTCGTCGGTATGCAGGCTGCCCTTCATCAGCGCCTCGGCGCGCCCCTCGCGTACCAGCTCCACTGCCCTTGCGGCCGAGGCGTGGCTGTAGGGCGCATCGACGATTTCGGTGGCGCCGAGATCGATGCCGAATTTCTTCGCGACGGCCTCGATTTTCTGCCTCGGGCCGACCAGGATGGGCACGATCAGTCCCATTTTCGCCGCATCCATGGCGCCGGACAGCGAGCTCTCGTCGCAGGGGTGGGCGACCGCCACCGTGGTGGGCGGCATGGCCTTGCAGGTATCGATCAGGCGCTGGTATTTTTCATGCGTGTGGGCTATGGCGGTCATGGCTGTTGCTCGGATGGTTCGAGATCAAGGGTGATATGGGTGACGCCGTCGGCGCTGTGCGTGCTCATCGGCCAGCCGCAACGCCCGAAGACGCCGAGCATGGCGGTGTTGTGCGGCAGGACTTCGGCGATGAAGGTCCGGATACCGACAGCCGTGGCGATCTTCCCGAGATGCGTCAGCAGGCGACGGGCGATGCCGAGCCGGTGATAATCTTCTTCGACGATGAAGGCGACTTCCGCGGTGGCGGCGTCCTCCGCGCGCGCATAGGTGCCGGAGGCGATGACGATTTCACGACCGTCCTCCTGCACGGTGCAGATCAGGATGACGCGGGTGATGAAATCGGCTTCGCGGAAGCGCTTCACATCCGCCGCCGAAAACTCCTTCTTCGGCCCGAAAAAGCGCAGATAGACGGATTCCGGATCGAGCTTGTTGAAGGCCTCGATCAGCAGGTCGCTGTCATCCGGGCGCGCAGCGCGGATGCAAACCTCAAGGCCGTTGCGTAGCGTTTCTCTGGCTGAATAATTGCGTGCGTCGACCATGCGCTTTTTCGTTGATGTGTTTGTACTGGCAGGAAAGTTTCATCCGAATGAAACTTTCCGCTGATTGTGCGGCGCAGCATTGATAAATGTCAATGCCGGCGCAGATAAAGCTCGCCGCCCGGCGTCAGTTGATCTCGATGCTGATGAGCGCGCCCAACGCGCGGTTCATTTCGGCGAGTGTCGGATAGGACACGGTCGACATGAATGCCCAGCCGCCCGCGCAACGCAACTCGCGCACATTGGGTTGCTCGGCGGAATGCAATCGAAGATGCACTTCGTTGAGCCTCAAGGCGTCGTCGATCGCAGCCAGGAGCAGCGTGGCGGTTGCGGCGTCAGTCGCGCTTCCGGTCTCCGTGTTGGCTGCCAGCAGCACCGGCCGGCCTTTCGCGCCAAGGAGCTGCTGACGAATGATGCGCGCCGCGGCAAATCGCCCGGGACGCACCTGCTGCTCGGTTTCAAGCACGTCATTGACCTCGAATTCGCAGAAGGGTTCATAGCGGCGCAGGTGATCGATGGTGACGATCCGGCCGTCCTGCAGGGTGACGTGGGCGGTTCCCGGCGGAATCGTGATGGTTTGGCGCACGATGACCGTCGTAGTGGCGGGCAGCTTGAAATAGGGCGATGAAACCTGGGTTACGCTGATCGGGGTGCAGCCGGCGAGCAAACTGCCTGCTGCCGCGGCGACGAAAAATTGACGATTCATGGGACCTTTGGATGGTGATTTACAGAATCGGCCCGGCGCCGCTTTCGAAGCATCGCCGCGAACGGCTCGCATTCACGCGCAGAGCGTTCAATTTCAATTATAGGGACATCGGGGCACCCGCATCCGTTCAAGGACAGGAAATCAGGGATTGCTTCCACAGGGCAGCGCTGGAACCGGGTGTCGCGTCAAGCGCCGGGTTGGCGTCAAATGCGCCACGGTTGGCAGTAAAGGCCGATTCGAGTACGTCCCGATGTTAAAATCCCGCGAAATTTCCATAGTGGGAACCGCCATGAAGCCAAACGACTTGCAGCATTCATCGGGTGCCCAGGCACTCCGGCAAACCTCGATCGGGGCCGCCTTTCTGGCTTTGATCTTTGCTGCCGCCTGCGACAAGGTCACGCCCCCCCCGCCGGCGCCGCCGGCCGTCGAAGTCGTCAAGGTCGCGCAACGTGACGTGCCGATTTACATGGAGTGGATCGGCTCGCTGGACGGAAACGTGAATGCCGTCATCCGCCCCCAGGTCACAGGCTACCTGGTCAAGCAGAACTACCGGGAAGGCGACCTGGTCAAGCAGGGGCAGCCGCTGTTCGAAATCGATCCGCGCACCTTCGATGCCGCCGTTGACGAAGCCAAGGGCGTGCGCGCGCAGCAGCAGGCACGCCACGAGACGACCAAGGCCAACCTGGCACGCATCAGGCCGCTGGCGGCCAGGAACGCGGTCAGCCAGAAGGACCTCGACGATGCCGTCGGTGCCGAACTGTCTGCCAAGGCAGCCCTCGAAGCAGCCGAGGCCGCGCTGAAGACGGCGCAACTGAATCTCGGCTTCACCCGCATCACGTCCCCGATCACCGGCATCGCCGGAATCGCCAAGGCCCAGATCGGCGACCTGCTCAGTCCAACCATGTCGACGGAACTGACGACCGTCTCGGCCGTCGATCCGATCAAGGTCTATTTCAACATCAGCGAACGGGAATACCTCAAGGTGGCGGCCAGCCACGACCCCAACAAGAAGTCAGTACCGATCGACCTGATCCTGGTCGATGGCTCGTTCCATCCCGAGCAGGGAAAGTTCCTGCTGCTCAACCGGCAGGTTGACACGACGACGGGGACCTTCAAGGCCGTCGCGCAGTTTGCGAATGCCAAGAACCTGCTTCGCCCCGGCCAGTACGGCAAGATCCGGGTGACGATGTCGGTCGACAAGGACGCGCTGCTGGTCCCGCAGCGCGCCGTCACCGAAATGCAGGGCAAGTACCTGGTCGCGGTGGTCGGCGCCGACAACAAGGTAGAGATCCGTCCCGTGACGGTCGGCGAGCGTATCGGCACCGAGTGGATCGTCAGCACCGGACTGAAACCCGGCGAGCAGGTGATCGTCGAGGGAGTGCAGAAGGTCCGACCGGGAGCCACGGTCAGTCCGAAGCCCTTCGCGCCGGCAACGGCAGCCCCGGCCGCCGCCAGCCCGGCCAAGCCCGCGGAAACACCGGCGGAAAAACCCGCGGCGCCGGCGCCCGCAGCCAAGGGATAAGCTGTCATGTCCAAGTTCTTCATCAACCGGCCGATCGTGGCCATGGTCATCTCGATCCTGATGACCATCGTCGGCCTGGTCGCCATGTCGGGGCTGCCTACCGCCCAGTTCCCGAACATCGTGCCGCCGCAGATCACTGTCAAGACCACCTACACCGGCGCCGACGCACTGACCGTCGAAAAGGCGGTGGCCACACCGGTCGAGCAGCAGATGTCCGGTGTCGACAACATGGACTACATGTACTCGATCAACGCCAACAACGGCGAGATGACCCTTAACGTCAACTTCGCCCTCGGCACCGACGCCAACACCGACCAGTTGCTCGCCCAGATGCGCCAGGGCCAGGCCGAATCGCAACTGCCCTCGGATGTGCGCAACTTTGGCATCACCACGGCCAAGGCGACCTCGTCGCCGTTGCTCATGTTCGGGCTCTACTCGCCGAACGGCACCTACGACAACGTTTTCCTCGCCAATTATTCGTACATCAACATCAACGACCAGATGACGCGGGTCAAGGGAATCGCCAGCATCACCGTCTTCGGCGCCGGCCAGTATGCGATGCGGCTGTGGGTCCGGCCCGACCAACTGGCCAAGCTGAACATCACGATTCCCGAAATCATCAACGCGGTCAATGCCCAGAACACCGTCAATCCGGCGGGTACGATCGGCGCCGAGCCGGTGCCGCCGGGTCAGGAATATACGTATGCGGTGCGCGCCCAGGGGCGGCTGGAAAATGTCGAGGAATTCGGCAATATCGTACTGCGTGCCAACACCGACGGCTCGATCGTTCGTGTGAGCGATGTCGCCCGCATCGAGCTCGGCGCCCAGACCTACAGCCTGCAGGGACGGCTCAACGGCAAACCGGCCGCCATCGTCGCCCTCTACCTGATGCCGGGCGCCAATGCCATCGAAGCGGCGGATGGCGCCAAGAAGCTGATGGAGAAGCTCAAGCAGAGCTTCCCGCCCGACCTCGATTACGTCGTCGCCCTTGACACTACGCTGTCGGTGACCGAAGGGATCAAGGAGATCCAGCACACCCTGGTCGAGGCGCTGGTGCTGGTCATTCTCGTCGTCTTCATCTTCCTGCAGGGCTGGCGGGCGACGCTGATCCCGCTGCTGGCGGTGCCGGTATCGCTGGTCGGCACCTTCATGCTCTTCCCGCTGTTCGGCTTCTCGATCAACACGTTGTCGCTGTTCGGCCTGGTTCTGGCGATCGGCCTGGTGGTCGACGACGCAATTGTCGTCGTCGAAGCCGTCGAACACCACATCGAGCACGGCATGACGCCGAAGGAGGCGACGATCCGGGCGATGGAAGAAGTGACCGGCCCGGTCATCGCCATCGCCGTCATCCTGGCCGCCGTTTTCGTGCCGACCGCTTTCATTCCGGGGATTACCGGCCAGCTTTACCAGCAGTTCGCGGTGACCATCGCCATCTCGGTGATCATCTCGGCCTTCAACGCGCTGACCCTGAGCCCGGCGCTCTGCGCCATGCTGCTCAAGCCCAAGGTCAGGGGCAGCGGACCGCTGCAGAAGTTCTACGACGGCTTCAACAGGATGTTTGCCAAGGTGACCGGCGGTTACGTCGGTATCTGCCGGATCGCCATTCGCCGGAGCCTGATCAGTTTCGTCTTCCTGGCGGCCGTTACCGTGAGCATCGGATTCTTCGGCAAAGTCGTACCCTCCGGCTTCCTTCCCGATGAAGACCAGGGTTACCTCTTTGCCGCGGTGCAGCTCCCCGATGCCTCATCACTGCAACGCACCTCGGAAGTCGCCCGCAAGGCCGAGGAACTGATCCAGTTGACGCCGGGCGTCAAGTACGTGACCACCATCGTCGGCTATAGCCTGTTGAGTCAGGTGACGAGCACCTCCAGCGCCTTCTTCTTCATCACGCTCGAGAACTGGGCAGAGCGCAAGAAGCCCGAGGAGCAATACAGCGCGATCAAGTCCGATTTGTCGAAGAAGCTCGGCGGCATCAGCAGCGCCCTCGCCTTTGCCTTTCCGCCGCCGGCCATCCAGGGGGTCGGTACCTCGGGTGGGGCGACCTTCATCCTTCAGGATCGTGCCGGCAAGGATGTCGCCTTCCTCGCCGAGAACACGACAAAGTTCATCGAGGCCGCGAGGAAGCGCCCCGAACTCGCCAGCGTCTCGACGACCTTCCGGCCAAACGTGCCGCAGTTGTTCCTCGAAGTGGATCAGGAGAAGGTGCTGAAGCAAGGTGTCGCCTTGAGCGATGTTTACAAGACACTGCAGAGCTTCCTCGGCAGCGGCTTCATCAACTACTTCAACCGCTTCGGGCGGCAATGGCAGGTCTACGTCCAGGCCGAGGGCGATTACCGGACCAACATCGACAACGTCGGACAGTTCTACGTGCGCAATGCCAAGGGCGAGGCGGTGCCGCTGTCGGCGCTGACGTCGGTGCGCAACGTCTCCGGCCCGGAGTTCACGATGCGCTACAACCTCTACCGCAGCGCGCAGATCAATGCCTCGGCGGCGCCCGGCTTCAGTTCCGCGCAGGTAATGCGCGCGCTCGAGGCGGTATTCGCCGAAACGATGCCCAATGAAATGGGCTACGAGTACATGGGCATGTCGTTCCAGGAGCAGAAGGCGCAGCAGGGTATTTCGCCGGCAGTCATCTTCGGCTTCTCGCTGCTTTGCGTCTTCCTGATCCTGGCGGCACAGTACGAAAGCTGGTCATTGCCTTTCTCGGTCCTGCTCGGTACCCCGATCGCGGTCGCCGGTGCCTTCATCGCGCTGCTGCTGCGCGGCCAGGAGTTCAACGTTTATGCGCAGATCGGCCTGGTGATGCTGATCGGCCTGGCGGCCAAGAATGCCATCCTGATCGTCGAGTTCGCCAAGATGGAGCACGAGAAGGGCGAGCTTTCGCTGATCGAGGCGACGCTGAAGGGGGCGCAATTGCGCCTGAGGCCGATCCTGATGACCTCGTTCGCCTTCATCCTCGGCTGCGTGCCGCTGGCCATCGCCAGCGGCGCCGGCGCCCTTTCGCGACAGGTCATGGGCGGGGCGGTGATCGGCGGCATGCTGGCCGCCACCTGCATCGCGATCTTCATCATTCCGGTGACCTTCTACGTGGTCGAGAAACGGGCCCGCAAGGGGCAAACCGGGGTTGCCCGGCACGAGCCGGGCGAAACCGGGGGCGGCAATGCGTCCGGGAAACCTGCCGGGAAGGAGGGCGATCCCCATGCGTAAGCCCCTGCTCGTCAGCCTGCTTGCGTTGCTTGTCAGCGGCTGCATGATGGGGCCGGACTACCTCCGCCCCGCGGTGGAAACGCCGCCTGCCTGGCGCCTCACCGAACAGAACGCCAAGGATCTGGCGAATACGGCCTGGTGGGAGCAGTTCGGCGATCCGGTGCTCAATGATCTGGTGACCACGGCATTGCGGGAAAACAAGGACCTGATGATTGCCGCGGCTCGCGTCGAGGAGTTCGCCGGCAATTACGGCATCGTTCGCTCGGGTCTCTTCCCCCAGGTCGGTGCTGGTTACCAGCCAAGCCGGCAAAGGAACACTTTGCCGGGCGATATCGATTCTTCCGTCTATAACAGTTACCAGGCGGTGTTGAATGCGGGTTGGGAAATCGACATCTGGGGCCGCATCCGCCGCCAGACCGAAGCCGCAAACGCGCAACTGCTGGCCAGCGAGGAAGGGCGACGGGGCGTTATCCTGTCGCTCGTCAGCGGTGTTGCCGCCTCCTACATCAACCTGCGCGCGCTCGATCGCCAACTCGAGATCGCCAGGGAGACGGCAAAAAGCCGCGGCGAGTCGTACGAGATTTTCAAACTCCGCTTTGAAGGCGGCGTCATCTCGCTGCTTGAACTCAGCCAGAACAGGTCGCAGTACGAGGAGGCCCTGGCCAGCATTCCGCAGCTGGAGAAGGCCGTCGCCCAGCAGGAGAACGGCCTCAGCGTGCTGCTGGGCCGCAATCCCGCTCCGATAGTGCGCGGCAAGACCATCGACCAGTTGGCACTGCCCCTGATTCCCGCGGGCTTGCCCTCGGACCTGCTCGAACGCCGGCCCGACATACGGCGTGCCGAACAGAACCTGATCGCGGCCAATGCGCTGATCGGCGCCGCCAAGGCGGCCTACTATCCGACGATTTCGCTGACCGGGCTCTTCGGCTACGCCAGCCTCGGACTGGGCAATTTGTTCAACAGCTCGTCGAAGGTATGGCAGTACGCGGCGCCCATCAACATGCCCATCTTTACCGGTGGCGCGCTTGCCGGCCAGGTGCAGGTGGCCGAAGCCACCCAGCAGCAGGCGCTGTTCGAGTATCAGAAAGCCATCCAGGAAGCCTTCCGCGAGGTCAATGACGCGCTCGTCAATCAGGACCGCACCGGGGCCCAACTCGTGACCCAGAAGAGCCAGGTCAAGTCACTGGTGGAATATTCGGAGATCGCCCGGCTGCGCTACGACAACGGCTATACCAGTTTTATCGAAGTGCTCGACGCGGAGCGCAGCCTGTTCAACGCCCAGTTGCAATTTACGCAGACGCAGCAGACGCAGTTCCAGGCGATGGTCAACCTCTACAAGGCGATGGGCGGCGGCTGGGTAGCCGAAGCGGAAAAAATGAGCGTCCAGCCGGCAGGAAAATAGCGGGCGGCTTGAGCAGGGCTCGAACCATGCACGGAGCGGGCGAAGCCCGCGAACAATCATCACCCATCTTTCGGATGGGGAAAGGGAGTCAGAATGATCGATCTTGAAGTTATGCACCGCGTTCAGGCGACACTGCTCGAACGCAAGGGTGCGGCGCCGGATTCGTCCTACGTCGCCAGCCTGTATGCCAAGGGCACCGATGCGATCTGCAAAAAGGTCGCCGAGGAAGCCGCCGAAACCATCATGGCCGCCAAGGACGGCGACCGCCTGCACCTGGTGCGCGAAGTGACGGACCTCTGGTTCCACAGCATGATCCTGCTGACCCAGTTCGGCATCGGTGTCGATGACGTGATGGTGGAGTTTCGCCGCAGGGAAGGCATTTCCGGCATCGACGAGAAGAACAGCCGGGGCCCCGAATAATGGGCGACTGCATTTTTTGCCGGATCGCGCGCGGCGAGATCCCGTCGAAAAAAATCTATGAAGACGAGGAAATCTTCGCGTTCCATGACATCAACCCGATTGCGCCAGTGCATTTCATGATCGTGCCGAAGCAGCACATTCCGTCGCTGATGGAGGCGGACATGAGCCACCAGATGCTGCTGGGGCGCATTCTTGCCAAGGCGGGCGAATTGGCCAAAGGCCTGGGGCTGAACGAAGGCTTCCGCACCATCATCAACACCGGGCGGATCGGACAGCAGGAGGTGTATCATCTGCACGTTCATATCTTGGGCGGCCCCGAGCCCCTGGGGTCCATGCTCAAGCGCAGAGCGCCCTGAAAATTCACTGAGCGCGAGGAGAAGGCAGAATGGGTTCTTTCAGTATCTGGCACTGGCTGATCGTGCTGGTAATCGTCATGCTGGTGTTCGGCACCAAAAAGCTGCGCAACGTGGGATCGGACCTCGGCGGCGCCGTTAAAGGCTTCAAGGACGGCATGAAGGAGGCCGGTGCCGACAAATCCGCCGACAAGCCGGCCGAGCCGCACCAAGTCACCGGTCAGACCATCGACGTCGAGGCGCGTCGGGAACAAACCAAGTCCTGACGCATAAGGCTGACTGCCCGGCTCCTCGACGGTCGTCGGCCGCGATGCCTGCTATTTAATTCCTGATCTCCCTGCGAACCCATGTTCGACGTAGGCCTGTCCGAACTGATGATCATCGCCGTGGTGGCGCTGGTCGTCATCGGCCCGGAGCGATTGCCCAAGGTGGCGCGTACCGCCGGGCTGCTTCTCGGCCGGCTGCAACGCTATGTGAGCGACGTAAAGGCCGACATCAACCGCGAGATCCAGCTCGATGAGCTGAAGACGATGCAGCAGGAGATTACGGATCAGGTCGGCAGCCTGAAGTCCTCGGTGACCCACGAGATGCGCGAGGTCGAAACCGCGGTGGACGGGTTTGTCGACCCGCTGGAGCGGGTTCGCGCCATGGCCGCCGGGACGACACCCGATACGCCGACGGCGCAGCCGGGGGCCGTTGCCGAGACCGCCGTGTCGCCAGCGCCGACTTCTGATGTGACTCCCGCCGTCGAGGCGCAGGCCGCACCGACCTTGGCGCCGACCCCTGTCGCCGCAGAAACGTTCAAGTCCTGATGTCCGATCAGCAAGAGACTTTTCTCTCGCATCTGGTCGAGTTGCGCGACCGCCTGATTCGAATCCTGATTGCCGTCGGCATTGTTTTCGTACCGCTGGCCTTTTACGCCCGCGAGCTCTATTCGCTGCTGGCGGATCCTTTGCTGAAGAAACTGCCTGCGGGCGGCCAGATGATCGCCACCGATGTGGTCGGTGTCTTCCTGGTACCGATGAAGGTCTCCCTGATGACGGCCTTCCTCGTCGTCCTGCCTTACGTGCTGTATCAGGTCTGGGCCTTTGTCGCGCCGGGCTTGTATGCCCATGAGAAAAAGCTTGCGATGCCGCTGGTGGCCGCCTCGGTGATCCTGTTTTTCATCGGCATGTCCTTTGCCTACTTCGCCTTTTTTCCGATGGTGTTCGGCTTCATGGCGGCATTCGCCCCGGAGGGCGTGGCCTGGATGACCGACATCGAGAAGTACTTTTCCTTCGTACTCACGATGTTCCTCGCCTTCGGCGTCACCTTCGAGGTGCCGATCATCGTCATCGTGCTGGTCAAGATCGGTTTCGTCGATGTGGTCAAGCTGCGCGAGTGGCGCCCCTATGTGATCGTCGGCGCCTTCGTCGTCGGCGCGGTATTCACCCCGCCCGACGTGATTTCGCAGTTCATGATGGCTGTGCCCTTGTGGCTGCTCTATGAACTCGGGATCGTCCTGGCGAGCTTCATCGTCAAGCCCGTCCCCGAGCCGGCCGGCCAGTCCGACTACCGGCCGCCCTCGGATGAGGAAATGAACCGGGAACTCGATCGCGCCGAGCAGCAGTCGCGCGACTAGAAGATTCCACGGCAGGTGCGCACCGGATCAGGGGCGTTCCTGATCGAGTCTTGTGCGACTCTTCAGGACGTACTTGCGGTTGCGTGCCACAGGCGCAGCTTGTCCAGCGAGGCCAGATCGGCCTCCGGCAGCACCATTCGCGCGCCGTCGAAGTTCTCGTTGACGGTGTAATCGCTGACCGTGATCACGGTAGGAATCCCCGCCGCGAGGGCCGCCGCCAGCCCGTGGGAAGAATCCTCCACGGCGAGGCAATCGCGGGGCGGCAGGTTGAGTTGCCGCAGCGTCCACAGGTAGATTTCCGGCGAGGGCTTTTTGGCCGTCACGACCGCGCCGGAGGCGATGACATCGAACCATGTGTCGGCATTCGGACCCAGATTGGCGCGCAACAGGCCGACCACGTTTTCAAGCTTGGAGCTCGATGCGATTGCCAGTCGCACGCCTTCGGTGCGCGCATCGCAAATCAACTGGCCGATGTCGGCCCGCAGCGGAATCGCGCCGGCGGCGAGGAGGCGCTGATAATTGCGTGTCTTGATGTCGTGAATTCGCGCCAGCAGCTCGTCGAAATCCGGTCGGGCGCGGACGGCGGGATCGAATTTCTCGGCGTAATGGCGAATCCGCTCCATGCCACCGGCGACGTTCAGCAAGGTGCCGTAAAAGGCTTCGTCCCAGTGCCAGGGCAGCCCGACCTCGGCAAACGCGGCATTGAACGCCGGACGGTGTCCGTCGCGTTCCGTGTTGGCAAGGGTGCCGTTGACATCAAAAATGATCGCGCGCAGGGCCATGATGAATAACACCCGACATGTAATGAGGGATAAAGACTAGCCGATTTTCGGCCGGGATGGAAAATCCGGTAAATTTATTCGGAACTCGAGGCATGTCGGTTTTGCTCGGAGCCCGTCGGTGCTAGAGTGCACCCCAACTGGCGCCGGCGTCCTGCCGGCGATCATCGAGCAGCACAGTAACCGGAGACCGCGCGCACGTGAAACCGACGAATATCGGCATCCCCGACTATTTTCACAAGGTCGTGGATTGCCAGTGGGCATGTCCGGCCCACACGCCCGTTCCCGAGTACATCCGCCTGATTGCCGCCGGCCGTTACTCGGACGCCTTCATGATCAACTGGCGCTCCAATGTCTTTCCCGGCATCCTCGGACGCGTCTGCGATCGCCCCTGCGAACCCGCCTGCCGCCGCACCCGGGTGGACAAGGAGCCGGTGGCCATCTGCCGGCTGAAGCGCGTCGCCGCCGATCTCAAGGACGACATCCGGGACCGCCTGCCGCGGGCCCCGGTCAGGAAGAACGGCAAGCGCATCGCCTGCGTCGGCGCCGGCCCCGCCTCGCTCACGGTGGCGCGCGATCTCGCGGTGATTGGTTATCAGGTCACGGTATTCGACAACGGCAAAACGCCTGGCGGCATGATGCGCAGCCAGATTCCAAAGTTTCGCCTGCCCGACGAAGTCATCGACGAGGAGTGCGCCTACATCATCGATCTCGGTGTCGAGATGCACTACGGGCACTGGGTCAAGAGCCTGCGCGACATGCTGGCGGAGAACTGGGATGCGGTGTTTGTCGGCACCGGCGCCCCGCGCGGCCGCGACGCCGATATTCCGGGTCGCAGGGAAGCGGCGGCGCACATCCATATCGGCATCGACTGGCTGGCCAATGTGGCCTTCGGCCACACCACCAGGATATCCAGGCGCGTGATCGTGCTCGGCGGCGGCAACACGGCGATGGACTGCTGCCGCTCGGCACGCCGCATGGGCGGCAAGGATGTCAGGGTCGTGGTGCGCAGCGGCTTCGAGGAAATGAAGGCCTCGCCCTGGGAAAAGGAGGAAGCGGTTCACGAGGGCATCCCGATTCTCAACATGCTGGTGCCGAAGGAGTTCGTCCATGACAAGGGCCGGCTTACCGGTGTCGTCTTCGAAAAAGTTCGCGCCGAATACGATGCCAGGGGTCGCCGCAGCCTGATCGCGACCGGAGAGCCGGACGAGTTGATGGAGTGCGATGAAGTTCTGGTGGCCATCGGCCAGGAGAATGCCTTTCCATGGATCGAGAAAGACATCGGCATCGAGTTCGACAAGTGGGGCATGCCGGTGCTGAACCCGGTCACGTTGCAATCGACGCTGTCCCCGGTGTTTTTCGGCGGCGACTCGGCCTTCGGTCCGAAGAACATCATCACCGCCGTGGCCCATGGCCACGAGGCGGCCATCTCCATCGACCACTTCTGCCGCGGGCGGGATCTGCTGCAGCGGCCGTCGCCGCTGACCAATCTTGCGAGCCAGAAGATGGGCATCCACGAGTGGAGCTACGACAACAACGTTTCCGAGGAAGCGCGCAAGAAGGTGCCGACGAAGACGCTGGAAAAGACCCTCAAGGACATCAAGCTCGAGCTCGAAATCGGCTTCGATCCGCTGCTGGCCTGTGCCGAGGCCGATCGCTGCCTGAATTGCGACATCGAGACGGTGTTCACTTACAAGACCTGCATCGAGTGTGATGCCTGCGTCGATATCTGCCCGACCGAATGCATCACCTTTACTGCCAATGGCGAAGAGGATGACTTGCGCGGCAGGCTCAAGGCGCCGGCGAAAAACCCCGATCAGGCGCTCTACGTCTCCGACGTACTCAAGACCGGACGCGTGATGGTCAAGGACGAGAACATCTGCCTGCATTGCGGCATGTGCGCCGAGCGCTGTCCGACCGGCGCCTGGGACATGCAGAAATTCTTCCTGCAGACTGCGGAAGCCGGAGCGGAGGTGCGCAGAACATGAAAGCTACCAGACCCATGGAGAGTTGCAACGACTTCGTCATCAAGTTCGCCAACGTCAACGGCTCCGGTTCGGCCTCGGCCAACGAACTGTTCGCCCGCGCCATCATCCGCATGGGCGTGCCGGTGGCTCCGCGCAACATTTTTCCCTCCAACATTCAGGGCATGCCGACCTGGTATGAATTGCGCGTCTCGGCGGCTGGCTGGCTGGGCCGTCGCGGCGGCTGCGACCTGATGGTGGCGATGAACCCGCAGACCTGGGATCGCGACATCGCCGAGATCGCGTCCGGCGGCTATCTGGTTCTACGACTCCACCAAGACAATGCCGCGCTCGCGGTTCCGCGAGGACATCACGGTGCTGGGCGTTCCTCTCACCGAGATTTGCAGCCGCGAATACACCGATTCGCGTCAGCGACAGTTGTTCAAGAATGTCATGTACGTCGGGGCGCTCGCGGCGCTGCTCGACATGGAGTTCGCCGTCGTCGAGAAATTGATTGCCGAGCAGTACCGCGGCAAGGACAAGCTGATCGGTGCCAACGTCAATGCCCTCAGGCTGGGCTACGATTATGCCAAGGCGCATCTTCCCTGTCCGATCGGTTTGCGGGTGGCACGTGCTACCGGCGTCGGCGACAAGATCTTCGTCAACGGCAACGATGCCTGCGGGCTCGGCGCAGTGTATGGCGGCGCCACGGTCGCCGCCTGGTATCCGATCACGCCTTCGACCTCGGTGATCGAAGCCTTCAGCAGCTATTGCCGCAAGTACCGCACTGATCCCGACAACGGCATGGCGCGCTACGCCATTCTTCAGGTTGAAGATGAACTCGCTTCGATCGGCATGGTGATCGGGGCCGCATGGAATGGCGCGCGCGCCTTCACCGCCACTTCCGGCCCCGGCATATCGCTGATGCAGGAATTTTTCGGCCTGGCCTATTTTGCCGAAGTACCGGCGGTAATTTTCAATGTGCAGCGCGGCGGTCCATCCACCGGCATGCCCACGCGCACCCAGCAATCGGACCTGATCTCCTGCGCCTACGCTTCGCATGGCGATACCAGGCACGTCATGCTGTTCCCCGAGGATCCCTACGAGTGCTTTACGCTCGGCGCCCAGGCCTTCGACCTGGCCGATCGCCTGCAGACCCCGGTATTCGTCATGCTCGATCTCGACATCGGCATGAACGACAGCCTCTGCCGGCCGTTCGACTGGGACGACCAGCGCCGCTACGACCGTGGCAAGGTAATGACTGCGGAAGAACTGGAGGCCGGCAAGAATTTCGGGCGCTATCTCGACGTCGATGGCGACGGCATTCCCTGGCGCACGATCCCCGGCACGCATCCGACCAAGGGTGCCTTTTTCAGCCGCGGCACCACGCGCAACGCCTATGCCAAGTACAGCGAAGCGGGGACCGATTACGTCTACAACATGGAGCGTCTGCGGCGCAAGTTCGAAACGGCGAAGAAGCTGGTGCCGGCGCCTATCGTGCAGCGAGCCTCGCAGCCCAGCCGCTTCGGCGCCATCCATTACGGCTCGACCAGTGCGGCCATGGCCGAGGCGTTTGCGCTGCTCGAAAAACAGGGCATCCATGTCGATATCCTGCGGGTGCGCGGCTTCCCGTTTGCCGACGAAGTGATCGATTTCATCAACCAGCATGACGGCGTTTTCGTCGTCGAGCAGAACGAGAGCGGCCAGCTGCGCATGCTGCTGATCAACGAAGGCGAGGTCGATCCGAAACGCCTGATCCGCGTGCTGCATTACGACGGCACACCGATCACCGCCAGCTTCATTTCCGGCAGGATCGCCGCGGCGCTCGCCGAGCACAAGGTGACCCCCATTCGCAAACAGGTGTCCTCATGACTTATCTCGTCAAGCCAAAGCTGCTGTTGGATGAAGCACCGACGAACGCCCTCGGCTACACCAAGCGTGACTACGAAGGCGCCATTTCGACCCTGTGCGCCGGCTGCGGCCACGATTCGATCAGCGCCGCCGTGGTGCAGGCCTGCTTCGATCTCGACATCCAGCCGCATCGCGTGGCCAAGCTCTCCGGTATCGGCTGCTCGTCGAAGACGCCGGATTACTTCCTCGGCGCCTCCCACGGCTTCAACACCACGCACGGCCGCATGCCCTCGGTCCTCACCGGCGCGGCGCTGGCCAATCGCGACCTGATCTATTTGGGTGTTTCCGGCGACGGCGATTCGGCCTCGATCGGCATCGGCCAGTTCGCCCATGCCATGCGGCACGGCGTGAACATGACCTACATTGTCGAGAACAACGGCGTCTATGGGCTGACCAAGGGGCAGTTTTCGGCTACCGCGGACAAGGGCTCGAAAAGCAAGCGTGGCGTGGTCAACAGCGACAGCCCGATCGACCTGGTCGCGCTGGCGCTGCAGCTCGGCGCCAACTTCGTCGCGCGCAGTTTCTCCGGCGACAAGGACCAGCTGATTCCGCTGATCAAGGGCGCCTTGCGGCATCGCGGTCCCGCCTTCATCGACGTCATCAGCCCCTGCGTAACCTTCAACAATCACTCCGGCTCGACCAAGAGTTACGACTACGTGCGCGAACACAACGAAGCCGTCAATCGACTCGACTTCATCCTGCCGCGCGACCACATCAAGGCGTCCTACGCGCCCGGTTCGCTGCGTCGCATCGTGCAGCATGACGGTTCGGTGCTGCTGCTGCGCAAGCTGGAAAAGGACTACGATCAATCCGATCGCGTCGGCGCGATGAACCATCTGGCGGAGCGCCATGCCCTGGGCGAGATCGTCACCGGCCTGCTGTACGTCGATAGCAGCGCCGAGGATCTGCATCGCCATCTGAACACGGTGGAGAAGCCGCTCAACCAGCTCCGCGACGCCTATCTTTGCCCCGGCAGCATGGCGCTCGAGGCGCTCAACGCCTCGCTCCGGTAGGGTCCGGGGCAGGCAGCCTCCGCTACTCCTTCGGTGGCGGCGGTCGCTTGCCGATGAGGACGTCAACGCCCGCATCGCGCCCGTCGCGCTTCAGGTCGAAGCGCGCGGTTTTTCCCGGCTCCAGCGCGGCGATCAGTTCCTGCATTCCCTGGGCATCCTTCACCCGCTTGCCCGCCACCTGGGTCAGGACGTCACCGGGTTTGATGCCGGCCTTGTCCGCCGGACTGCCGCGCATCACGCCGGCAATCAGCGCGCCCTGAGTGGCGGAGAGCTTGAAGGATTCGGCGAGTTCCGGAGTGATTTCCTGCACTTCGATGCCGACCCAGCCGCGCGTCACGCCGCCGGTCCTGACGATCTGCTCCATGACGTTTTTCGCCAGCGAAACGGGAATCGCGAAGCCGATGCCCATCGAGCCGCCGCTTTGCGAATAGATGGCCGTGTTGATGCCGATCAGGTGACCGTTGGCATCGACCAGTGCGCCGCCCGAATTGCCCGGGTTGATCGCCGCGTCGGTCTGGATGAAGTTTTCGAAGGTGTTGATGCCCAGATGCGAACGGCCCAGTGCCGAGACGATTCCTGACGTGACGGTCTGGCCGACGCCGAAGGGATTGCCGACGGCCAGCACCACGTCGCCGACGCGCAGGGTGTCGCTGCTGCCGAAGGTGATCACCGGCAGCTTGTGGTCGGCCGGGATGCGCAGCACCGCCAGGTCGGACTCGGGGTCCGAGCCCACCACGCGCGCCTTGTACTTGCGGCCGTCGTCGTGCGCGACCTCGATTTCATCGGCGCCGTCGATGACGTGGAAGTTGGTCAGGATGTAGCCCTCGGGCGAAACCACCACACCGCTGCCCAGCCCCGAGCGGCGCTGCGACTGTTCGCCGGAGCGGTCACCGAAGAAATGCCGGAAGATGGGATCGTTGATGAAGGGATGGCGCGCCCCCTTCACTTCCTGGCTGGTGAAAATATGCACTACCGCCGGGATGGCCTTTTGCGCCGCGTCGGCATGGGAACGGGGACGCTGCATCTCGTTGCCGGCAGGTGCTTCGAACACCGTCGCAATTTCTGCAACGGATCCGCCGCCGGCGGGCAGTTGGGCCAGCCACTCCGGCTTGAGCGTCTTGACGACAAACAGGATGGCAATGCAGATCGTGACGGTCTGGGCAAAAATCAGCCAAAGGCGGCGCATAATTTGGTTTTCTTTATGTCTCCGGCGCTGCCGTGGACGGAATCCCTTGCGGACGGAGCGAAAATGATGCCAGGTGGTTCGGTACTACGTGAGGATCTTCGCGCTTGGCTTGACACCCTGCTGGACGCCGCGCGCTTCCGCGATTATTGCCCAAACGGCCTGCAAGTGGAAGGCCGCGAGCGGCTCCGGCGCATCGTCTGCGGGGTTACCGCCAGCCAGGCGCTGATCGAGGCGGCCATCGAGCGCGGCGCGGATGCGCTGCTGGTGCACCACGGCTGGTTCTGGAAGGCCGAAGACGGTCGTGTCACCGGCTTTCGCAAGCAGCGCATGGCCCGCCTGCTGGCGCACGACATCAACCTGTTTGCCTACCACTTGCCGCTGGATGCCCATGCCACGCTCGGCAACAATGCGCAACTGGCGCTGCGCCTGGGCTGGACCGCCACCGGTCGCTTCGGCGAGCAGGACATCGGCTTTGTCGGCGTTCCGTCAGCGCCGACTTTTGCCGGAGCATTAGCGCAGCGGATGGAGCAGACGCTGGGCCGTGCGCCGATGCTGATCGGCGATCCGGCGCGCAAGGTCGCGCGCATTGCCTGGTGCAGCGGCGGTGCGCAGGACTACTTCGAAGCCGCGCTGGCCGGCGGCGCCGATGTCTTTGTTTCGGGCGAGATATCGGAACAGACCGTGCACCTTGCGCGCGAAACCGGCATGGCCTACATCGCCGCAGGCCACCATGCCACCGAGCGCTATGGCGTGATGGCGCTGGGCGCGCATCTGTCGGAGCAGTTCGGCATCGACTGCGAGTTTGTGGATATCGACAACCCGGTGTGACCCGAGGCGATGCCGGGGGTCTTGCCCGAGACAGGCCCGCTGGATCCGGCGGTCATGCGTGCCGGACCAGCGGAAAAGCATTCTTACAGCGCAGGCGTATCGATCAAATCCGGATCTACGTCAGGCTCCAGCGTACCGGGATACTTCGCCATCTGCACTTTCAAGAGATCCTGATGTTCGATTTCTTCATCCCGGAGTTCCTCGAAAAGCTTGCGCACCGAACCATCCTGAATGCCAGGCAAGGCATTGTTGAAAAACTCGTAAGCCTTGATTTCGGACTCCATCGCAACTTCCATGGCATGTCGCGGCGACATGTTGGGTCTTGGCTTGCCACTATCCGGAGCTTCGACATCCTCGATCATGTCCGCCGTGATCCGCGTCGGGGCGTCGCCAAAAAGCGAACGTCTGCGTGCCCCAAGTTCCTCGCCGTGACGTCGCTCGTAACCCGCCATCTTTCTGAAGAAATCCGCCGCATCGCCCGTGTATTGCTCGCCGATCAGGTTCTACGAACCAAAGGTAGCGTTCTTCCGCTTCCTTTTCGATCAGCACGGCCATGTCGAGTGCGTCCTGCAAATTCAGTTTCGAAAAATCCAGTTGCGTCATCATCTTTTCCTAGGGGACAGGGTTTAACCAAGGGTTGGGATTGCAAACTTGCGAGGAGGTGACGCTGAGGATCGTGGTCAGTATGTCAGGCCAGGACATCGGCGCAGGAAGGTCGTTGTGAGTTAAAATTATGAATCGATAGTTTTGACTTATTCTTGATGTTAGTCAACCGTCACACGGCTCTGCGAAGTGATCATTGCACCAATCCCAAGCATCGATTTTTCCGAATGCTTTCATTCCTGGTCGCATTCTCGGGAACTATTACGGCAACCAACCCATAGCGAAAGCGAAGAACATGTCCAATGAACCCGTCAAAGCACGCCCGATCGAGGAACTCGACAGCGTAGTCATCCGCTTCGTCGGAGACTCCGGCGACGGCATGCAACTCACCGGCACCGAGTTTTCCAAGGCGGTCGCCAAGGCCGGCCACGGTTTCACCACCCACCCCGATTATCCGTCGGAAATCCGCGCCCCGACCGGCACGCTGTATGGCGTTTCCGGCTATCAGATCCAGTATTCCTCCGGCCGGGTTTTCACTTCCGGCGATGCGCCGGACGTGCTGGTCGCCATGAATCCCGCCGCGCTGAAGACCAACCTGGCGGACGTCAAGCACGGCGGGATCCTCATAGTCAATAGCAGCGCCTTCACTCCGGGCAACCTGGAAAAGGCCAAGTACGAGAGCAACCCGCTGACCGACGGCAGCCTGCAGGGGCATCTCCTCTATGCGATCGACATCTCGGCGCTGACGGCGAATGCCTTGGCGGACTCGGGTCTGGGCAAGAAGGAAGTAGGCATGTGCAAGAACTACTTCTCGCTCGGCTTGATGATGTGCCTTTACAGCCGCCCGGTGGACAAGGAAATCACCGACATCGAGAAGAAGTTTGCGAAGAAGCCGAAAGTCGCCACAGCCAACATCACCGCATTGCGGGCAGGCTATGCCTATGCCGAAGCCACCGAGATGTTCGCCGTCTCCTACCAGATGCGCGAATCGGCGCCGGTACCGGGCAAGTACCGCAGCATCACGGGCAACGTGGCGGCTGCACTCGGTTTCGTCGCCGCTTCGGAGATTTCCGGGGTGCCGCTGTTCATCGGTTCCTACCCGATCACGCCGGCGACCGAGATCCTGCAGGAACTCTCGAACCTCAAGCACTACAATGTGACCTCCTACCAGGCGGAAGATGAAATCGCCGGCATTTGTTCGACCATCGGCGCTGCCTACAGCGGCGCGCTGGGTTTGACGACGACCTCCGGACCGGGCATGGCGCTCAAATCGGAGGCGATGGGCCTGGCGACCATCCTCGAAATTCCGCTGGTGATCGTCGATGTCCAGCGCGCGGGTCCCTGTACCGGGATCCCGACCAAGACCGAGCAATCCGATTTGCTGCAGGCCGTGTACGGCCGCAACGGCGAATGCCCGATTCCGGTGATTGCGGCCAACTCGCCGGCAGACTGCTTCGATGCGGCACTGGAAGCCTTCCGCATCGCCGTCAAATACATGACCCCCGTCATTCTGCTGACCGAAGGGGGCATTGGCCAGGCCGCGGAGCCCTGGCTGATTCCCGATGTGGCCAGCTTGCCGAAGATGGAAGTCAAGTATTGCACCGACCCGAAGGACTTCAAGCCCTACGCCCGCGATGAAAACCTGGCGCGCCCCTGGGTTCGCCCCGGTACGCCCGGTATGGAGCATCGCATCGGCGGGCTGGAGAAGGACTTCCTGACCGGCAATATTTCCTCGGAACCCCTCAATCATCAGCGCATGTGCGAAACGCGTGCCGCCAAGGTCGCCGGCATCGCCAAGGATTTCCCGCCCTTGAAGGTCGAAGGTCCCGCAACGGGCGAACTGCTGGTGATCGGCTGGGGCAGCACCTACGGCTCGATCGCCCAGGCCTGGCAAAAGGCCGATGCCGCGGGCAAATCGGTGGCCTTCGTGCATCTGCGCCACCTCAATCCGCTGCCTTCCGATCTCGGCGACATAATCGGCCGTTACAAGAAGGTGCTGGTGCCGGAAACCAATCTGGGACAACTCTCGAGGCTGCTGCGCGAACGCTACCTGCGCGACGTGATCCAGCTGAATAAAGTGCAGGGCAAGCCCCTCAAGGTCACCGAAATATACGACCGCATCCTGGAATTGTGCTGAGGAAACAATGATGACCGACATGACTGTAGCAACACCGATTCAGGCGCTGACCAAGAAGGACTTCGAATCCGGCCTGGATGTGCGCTGGTGTCCGGGTTGCGGCGACTACGCCGTCCTCTCCCAGATCACCAAGCTGATGCCCAAGCTGGGCATCCCGCGCGAAAACTACGCGTTCGTTTCCGGCATCGGCTGTTCCAGCCGTTTTCCGTATTACGTCAATACCTACGGCCTGCACACCATCCATGGCCGCGCCCCGGCCATCGCCAGCGGCCTCAAGCTGGCTCGTCCGGAACTGTCGGTATGGGTGGTGACGGGGGACGGCGATGCACTGGCCATCGGCGGCAACCACTTCATCCATGCCGTGCGCCGCAACATCGGCCTCAAGATCATCCTGCTCAACAACCGCATCTACGGCCTGACCAAGGGCCAGTACTCGCCGACGTCGGAGCTGGGCAAGAAAACCAAGACCTCCCCGCTGGGCAACATCGATCAGCCCTTCAGTCCCGTGGCGCTGGCCCTGGGCGCCGGAGCCACCTTCGCCGCGCGGGCCATCGACAGCGACCAGGCCATGATGGCCGCCATCCTGGAACGTGCCGCAAAGCACGAGGGTACGGCCTTTGTCGAAATCCTGCAGAACTGTGTGGTCTTCAATGACGGCGCTTTCGACATGCTGTCCGACAAGACCATGCGGGACGACACGCGGCTGATGATGGAACACGGCAAGCCGCTGATCTTCGGCAAGGATCGCAACAAGGGCATCCGCCTGCGCGGCATGGACATGGAAGTAGTCACCATCGGCGAGAACGGCGTCACCGCTGCGGACATCCTGGTGCATGACGAGAACGCGGCGCACAGCGGCCTGGCCTTCTCCCTCGGACAGTTCGAGTCACCCGATTTCCCGGTACCGTTCGGCGTGTTCCGTGATGTCGACAAGCCAAGCTACGAATCGCTCAGCAAGCAGCTGGCAGAATCCGCCCGCGCCGCCAAAGGGCGCGGTGACCTTCAGCGCCTGCTCAACAGCGGCGAGACATGGACAATTGAATAAGATTTCAAGGAGAAAAAAATGGCATTGATGATCACCTCAGACTGCATCAACTGTGACGTGTGCGTACCGGAGTGCCCGAATGAGGCCATTACCCAGGGTGACGACATCTACATCATAGATCCGGCCAAGTGCACCGAGTGCGTCGGGCATTTCGACGAGTCCCAGTGCATCGAGGTATGCCCGGTCGATTGCATCCTGGTGGACCCCAATCATACGGAAAGCAAGGATCAGTTGCAGGCGAAATACCAGAGCCTGACCGGGGGCTAGGGGATTCGGGCGGCCGCGGAAGATCCGGCCGCGTTCGCTCGCTTTTCTGCTCGGGGCACGCGACGGAACGACCTGCCGCCGGGCGCCCTTGTTGAACCAGGTCAGGCTTTTCCCGGCCCTTCCGGGGCCAACTCTGTTGAGGCTGTCATCATGCGTGTTCCCGTGTCCCGCCGTCGCTTCATCGCCTTTGTAGCTGTAGCGGCAGGTTTGCCGCTCCTGCTCAAGGCGGGTGGCGCACAGGCCGGGCTGGTCCGCTGGGAGGGCACCGCCCTCGGCGGCCCGGCCTCGATCCGGCTCTATCACAGCGACGAGTTGATCGCGCAGCAAGCCATCGCCGCGGCGCTGGCCGAATTGCGGCGTCTCGAAGCGATTTTCAGCATCTATCGCAGCGATAGCGCGATTTCGCTGCTGAATCGCCAGGGGAAACTGGAACAGGCGCCCGCCGACCTGATGACCATGCTGGAGCGCGCGCTGTCCCTGGCGAGGATCAGCGACGGCGTCTACGACCCGACGGTACAACCGCTCTGGAAGCTCTATTCCACGCATTTCTCTGCCGCCAGCCCCGATCCGGCCGGTCCTTCCGCGAAAGATCTCGACAAGGCGCTGGCGCTGGTCGATTGGCGCCAGGTAGAGATTGATCGGGCTTCCAGGCGCATCGCCTTTGGCCGCCCGGGCATGAGCCTGACGCTGAACAGCGGCGCCCAGGGTTACATCACGGACCGGGTCGCCGATCAGTTGCGCGCACACGGCTTCGACCGCATGCTGGTGGACATGGGCGAGCCGCGGGTCTTTTCGGCCAAGCCCGACGGTTCGGCCTGGAGCATCGGCATTGCCAGTCCGGCCGACCGGAACGAGACGGTCATCAGCCTTGACGTGGTCGACAAGTGCATCTCCACCTCCGGCGGCTACGGCACCGTTCTCGACAAAGCGGGACGTTTCACCCACATCTTCGACACCCGAACCGGCGGGACCGCTCCGGCCCTGTTCAGCGTCTCGGTGGTGGCCGACTCGGGCATGGCCGCCGACGGCCTGTCCACCGCCATGCTGATGGCCCCGGTCGACAAGCGCCAGGCGATCCTCAGCGCCGGTGGCGGCGAGCAGGCGATTTTCGTCACGCCCCGGGGCGTGGTCGCCACCGTGAGCGCCTGAGCGAAGGGTAGAAAAGATGAGCCTGCTCTTCTGGCGCAAATCCGCGCTGCCCACTTTCTCGCGCGGGGGCGTCCATCCCGACGAGCACAAGGAACTCACCGAGAACCTGCCCATCGAGGACTTCATCCCGACCAACGTGTACCTGCCAGTGAGCCAGAGTCTCGGCCCTTCGGCCGAACCGCTGGTGGCCAAGGCGACCAAGGTCAAGCGCGGCGACGTCATCGCCAAGGTGCCCGGTGGCGTTTCACTGCATGCGCCGGTCAGCGGCATCGTCAAGGGCGTGACGACCGGCCCCCATGCGTCGCTGGTCTACGACACGGTCATTACCATTCAGACCAAGCCCAGCGAGGACGATCCCCGGTATCCGGAGCAGCCTGACTGGCAGGCGCTGCCGGTGGCGCAGATGCTCGAGCGCATCCGCGATGCCGGTGTGGTGGGACTCGGCGGCGCCGCCTTTCCGACCTACCGCAAGCTTTCCCTGCCCAAGGACGCCAAGGTCAACACCCTGGTGATCAACGGCTCGGAGTGCGAACCCTATCTGACCTGCGACTACCGGCTGATGCTGGAGGAGAGCGAAAAGGTCGTGCTCGGCGCCTGGTTGATGGCCAGGATCATCGGCGTCGCCGACTGCGTCATCGGCGTCGAGGACAACAAGCAGCCCGCCGCCGAAAAGATGCGCCAGACCATCGCCGAACTCGGCCTCGACAAGATGGAACCGCCGGTCAGGATGACCGTGGTGGTGACCCAGACCCGTTATCCGCAGGGCTCGGAGAAGCAGCTGGTGCAGTCGCTGACCGGGCGCATGGTGCCCAAAGGAGGGCTGCCGCTCGCCGTTGGCGTGGTAGTGCAGAACGTTGCCACGGCCATCGCCTGCCTGGACGCGATCCGCAACGGCAAACCGGTGATGGAACGCGTCCTGACGGTATCCGGGCGCGGCATTCAGTCGCCGAGGAACCTCAGGGTGCCGATCGGCACCTCGGTCGAAGACATCGTTGCCCATTGCGGCGGCTATACCAAAGACGTGGTGAAGATCCTGCTCGGCGGCCCGATGATGGGGCGCACCATCGCCGATCTCGACGTTTCGGTGACCAAGGGCACCAGCGGCATACTTTTCCTGACCGCGGCGGAAACCAGCATAACCAGCTACCAGCCCTGCATCTCCTGCGGCGAATGCGTCGATGCCTGCCCGATGGGGCTGGAGCCCAACCGCGTATCCCAGTACATGGAGGTGGGCCGGCCTATGGAAACCGAACAGTTCGGCGTCAGGGAATGCTTCGAATGCGGCTGCTGTTCCTATAGCTGCCCATCCCACCGGCCCCTGGTGCAATTCATGCAGGTGGCGAAGGCCGCCTACCGCCGCCAAGAGAGGAAAACCAAGTGAGCGAAGCCGAAGTTACGTCGCCTCCGACCCTGCACTTGTCCAGCGGCCCGCACATCGCCTCGGGCCGCAGCACCGCCCAGATCATGTGGATGGTCAACCTGTCGCTGCTGCCGGCGCTGCTTTGGGCCTGGGCCGTTTTCGGCTGGCCGGTGCTGGCCATCACCGCCTCGTCGATACTCGGCTGCGTCACGGCCGAGTACCTGGCTTGCCGCATCGCCGGGAACGAATCGACCATACCGGACGGTTCGGCGGTCTGCTCCGGCCTGCTGCTCGCATTCACCCTGCCGCCGGCGATACCGATCTGGATGCCTTTCATCGGCGGCGTGCTGGCCATAGTCTTCACCAAAGCGGTGTTCGGCGGCCTGGGCTACAACATCTTCAACGTGGCCCTGGTCGGGCGGGCCATGATGATGGCCACCTTCCCGGTGGAGATGACGACGCGCTGGCTGACGCCCGCCCTCGGCAATGTCGATGCCGTCTCCTCCGCCACGGTGCTGGCGCAGATCAAGATCGGCGGCCAGGAAGCGCTGAACAAGATTCAGGCTGCGGTTCCCGACGGCGGCCAGCTGTGGTTCGATTTCTTCCTCGGCATGCGCGCCGGCTCGATTGGCGAGGTTTCGGTGCTGATGATAATGCTCGGCGCGGCCTTCCTCTTCTGGAAGGGAATCATCAAGCTTTACATCCCGCTCAGCGTGCTGGCCGGCGTCGCGCTGATGGCGCCCTTCTCTCCGGCCCCGGCGATCTACATGCTGTCCGGGGGCATCTGGCTGGGCGCCTTCTTCATGGCGACCGATTACGTGACCAGTCCGATTACACCCAAGGGCCAGATCATCTTCGGCCTGGGCATCGGCCTGCTGACCGGCATTATCCGCAATTGGGGCGGTTATCCTGAAGGCATTTGTTACGCGATCATGCTCATGAACATACTTACTCCAGCCTTGAACGACTGGTTCAGGCCCAAGCGCCTTACTGCCGGCGGAGCGCCGTCATGACCTGCGTAACCGGCAAAGCGGTAAACCAGGAACCCCCCGGCGGGCGCGAGATGGTGATCATCGCCGCCGGCCTCACCGTGGTGTGCCTGGTTGCAGCGATAATCCTCGGCGGCCTGTATTTCGTGACCCAGCCAGCCAAGGAGCACAACCTGCATGTTCGCGAGGAGACAATGATCCGCGGCCTGCTCGGCCTGAGCCCGCAGGCAAAGATCCAGGAGGTGCGGCGCTACCTGAAGAGCGAGGGCAAGGAACTGCAGGTCATCTATCTGACCGGCAAGAAACTTGCGCAACTGGAACTGGACGGCAAGGAGGTGGCTGTACTCGCCGTGCCGGACGAGATTGCTGCCGCGAGTTCCGCCGAACTCAAGGACGAATGGGTGAAGAAGCAGGTCAAGGTCACCCACCCCGGGCACCTCAAGTACGCCGGCCGCTTTTTCGTCGGCATGGAGGGCAGCCAGCCTGTCGGCTACGTGGTAGAGGGGGTCACCGCGGGTTACAAGACCTGGATCCGCTTCTTCATGGCCATCGACTCGACCTACACCATACAGGGCGTGGAGATCATCGAGCACGAAGAAGATCCCGGGCTCGGCGCCGAGATCGTGCAGCGCTACTTCAAGAACCAGTTCGCCGGCAGGAACCTCGCCGACATCGAGAAGATCAGCGTCACCAAGGATCCGCTGCCGAAGGACTGGCAAACTGCGCTGGAACAACTCGGCGACATGCCCTTCCAGCCCTGGGCGGAGAAATACCGCGAGATGCTGCCGAAGAACCCGAACATCCATGCCATCACCGGATCTACCATCAGCAGCGCGGCGGTCACCGCCGGTGTCAAGGCCGCCCTCGGCAACTTCCGCAAACGGATGAACATCGTGGAGAAATATTTATGAGCGCCGTCCGATTCGCTGCCAAACTCGCCGCCCCAAGAACGGCGCAGCCAACACACGGAGCCGCGCAGCGGCGAACCACCGTCACCCCCTCGCGCGGCGAGGGGGCCGGGGGGAGGGCAGTGCCATGAGCGAACATCGCACTCCGCCGCCGGTATCGACCATGCTCATGCGCGGCCTGTTCGAGGAGAACCCCATTTTCCGGCTGGCCTTGAGCCTCTGCCCGGCCGTGGCGGTGACCACCTCGGTGAAGAACGGCCTGATGCTCGGGGTCGCCGTGCTCGTGGTGCAGGTGCTGTCGAGCATGTCCGGTTCCCTGGTCAAGCACATCATCAACCCGAAGATCCGCATTCCGGTGTTCACGCTGCTCATCGCCATCTGGGTGAGCGCCATTGACATGATTTTGGCCGCCTATTTCGCTGCGGTTTATCAGGAGGTGGGGCTGTACGTGAAGCTGATTGTGGCGTTTGCCATCATCATTTCGCGTATGGAACTGTTCTCCATGAAGCACAGCGTCGTGCCATCCTTTTGGGATGGCCTGGGCATGGGTCTGGGTTTCTTGGCGGGCATGGTGCTGGCCGGCGCTTTCCGCGAACTGTTGGGAAACGGCAGCATATTCGGCATCGCCTTGGTACCGTTCAAGCCGCTGCTGCTGGTAGTGCTGCCGGCAGGAGGTTTTTTCACCATCGGCCTGATCATGGCACTATTCAACTGGGTCGATGTCAAACGGGGGCACAAGCTGCCGGCGGGCGGAGGAGGAGCACATGGCTGATGCGAAAGTAGTCTCACCCCACGAGATACTGGTCGAGGGCGCGCTGCCCGCCGACGCGACTGCAATTCGCCTGGTGCGCAGTTCGGACGCCGACATCCCGCTGGCCGTGGTGTCGGTCAAGCCGGCGGCGCAGGCCAACAGCTTCGTGCTGACCACCAGCGAGACGCTGAATAGCCAGGACCATTACCAGTTCGACGGCCAAGGGCGTGGACCAGCCCTGGGAGATCGCGCCGTCACCGCTGGCTCTGGTGATCTCGGTAATCATCGGTTCGGCGTTGATCAACAACTTCGTGTTCACCCGCTATCTTGGCCTGTGCGTGTTCTTCGGGGTCAGTCGCAACAAGGACACGGCGATCGGCATGGGCGTCACCTTCACCATCGTCGGGCTGCTCTCCGGCATGATCGCCTGGGCACTCAACACTTTCGCCCTGGTGCCGCTTAAGCTGGAGTTCATGCAGATCATCGCCTTCATCGGCATCGTCGCCTGCCTGGTGCAGGCTACCGACCTGATCCTGAAGAAGGTGAATCCGATGCTGCACAAGAAGTTCGGCATCTATCTGGTGCTGATCACCACCAACTGCATCATCCTGGCGGTGCCGCTGCTCAACGCCACCAGCGGCGCGACCATGCTGCAGGCCTTCGGACTGTCGCTGGGCGCCGGTCTCGGCTTCGCGCTGGCCCTGTTCCTGATGAGCTGCGCCATCGAGAAGGTGAACATGGCGCCGGTGCCGGTGGTGTTCAGGGGACTGCCGATCGCCTTCATCATCGCCGGTCTGTTCGCCTTGAGTTTTCTCGGTTTCTCCGGCCTGAAGGTGGCATAAGCCCATGGATCTCCTACACGTCGCACTTTGGGGTGTCCTCGTCTTCACGACGCTCGGACTTTTCTTCGGCATCGCCCTGGCCAGCGCCGCGCGCAAGTTTCACGTGCCGGTCAATCCGCTGGTCGAGGAGGTGCGCGAGAACCTGCCTTCCGCGAACTGCGGCGCCTGCGGTTTCGCCGGCTGCCAGACCTACGCCGAGAAGGTGGTCGAGGATGAAAGCATCTCGCCCTCGCTATGCACCCCCGGCGGCAAGGTGGTCGCCATCGACATCTCCCGGCTCACCAACAAGACCATGGGCGAGATGAAGGAAGTGGTGGCGATGTTGCGCTGCTCGGGTGCCGATGCGGTGGCCCGCAAGCAGGCCGAATACGACGGCATACACACCTGCCTCGGCGCCAACCTGGCGTTCGGCGGCGCCAAGGCCTGCAAGTACGGCTGCCTCGGCCTGGGTGACTGCGTGCGGGTATGCAGCTTCGATGCCATGACGATAAGCGACAAGGGCATCGTCGAGATCGACTACCAGAAGTGCACCGGCTGCGGCCTCTGCCTCGACGTCTGCCCGAAGGACTGCCTGATCGGCTATCCGCGCGAGTACCGTGTCGCCCTGACCTGCCAGTCCAAAGGCAAGGGCAAGGCCGTCAAGGATACCTGCACCGTGGGCTGCGTCCAGTGCATGGCCTGCATCAAGGAGTGCCCGGCCGAGGCGATCAGCCTCGCCGACGGCATCCTCAACATCGACCATGTGGCGTGCATGGCCTATGGCCCGGGTTGCGAGCAGATCTGCGTCACGGTCTGCCCCACCGACATCATCCACAGCCCGGGTCAGTTGCCGGACGCCAACAAGCCCAAGCCGAAGAAAGTTTCGAAGCAGGCAGACACCGCAGCGGCGGAATGATCCGCTGCGACGGCATTGCCTGCGGCTACCAGGCTCTGCGACTCAATCTTCGGATTCCGGGTCCGCGATAAAACTGAAGTCGCGGATCGAGATGACGCCGACCACCTTCTTCTCGCCGTCCACCACCGGAAGATGGCGGATCTGGTTCTCCGACATGAGCTTGACGGCTTCCTGCTGGGTCATCTTCAATGTGGCGAAGTGAATGCGATCATGCTCTACCATGATCTCGCTGACCTTCGTCTCCTTTGAAGTGCGCCCTTGAAGCACTACCTTGCGGGCGTAGTCTTTTTCCGAAACTATGCCGACGAGCTTGCCCTGGTCCATTACCAGCAGGGCGCTCACATCGTGTTCTGCCATGAGGACCAGCGCATCATGAACAGATTTCGTTGAACCGATCGAAATGACCGTGCCGTTTCGTGAGCCAAGAATATCGGAAATGGTATTCATGCAACCCTCCGGCTTTGGAATGGAAAATCAAATGGGACAGCGGCCAGTATTGCAGACACCGGATGCCGCAGTCAATCGCCCTGTAGTCGCTTCGCCGGCTGCCAGCGCAGGCAGGCATGGCGCGCCGGTTGGCGCATCGACGGTCGCTCCGGCGAGCAGGACATCGGCATTGTCGGCGTCCCGCCGGCGCCGACTTTTCGCTGACCGGCCGTGGCCGTCGCCCGGTTCGATTCATGCGGATGCGCACGCCCGCCGACGGAAAGAAGCATCACAAACAGTGTGCGCCGAGAGTAAAATCCGCGTCTGATTACTGACCCATCGGTCAGTAATGTCATTCAACAAAGGAATCGTCGCTAGGCTTGGAAAAGCCCGCAGCGATTCGCAACCCGAGAACACCCCATGTCATCGAAGAAACGCCCCCTGGTCATTGCCATTGCCGTCATCGGCCTTGCCGGTCTGGCGGCATTTGCCTGGTATGCCAATCAATCCGCCGGCAGCGCTCCGGCGGCAGGTGCGGCGAAGCCCGGCGGGCCGGCCGGCGGTCCACCGGGTGGTTTTGCCATGGCGGTTGAAATCGCCAGGGTGGCATCCGTCAGCCTTGATGACGAGGTAACCGCGGTCGGTTCGCTGAAATCAATCGACTCGGTGGTTTTGCGCCCGGAAGTTACCGGTCGGGTCGCGGCGATCCGCTTTGCCGACGGCCAGAAGGCGGCCAGGGGCGCCGTACTGATCGAACTCGATGCGCAGACACAGGCGGCCGAATTGCAGCAGGCGAAGGCCAATCTCGGGCTGGCGCAGGCCAACGCCAAGCGCAACGAAGACTTGTTCCAGAAGAAATTTGTATCGCAACGCGCGCTCGAAGAAACCCAGGCGCAGCTCAAGGTGCAGGAAGCCGGTGTTGCGCTGGCTACCGCCAGGCTCGACAAGATGGCGCTGCGCGCGCCGTTTGCCGGCGTCGTCGGCCTGCGCAGCGTCTCGGTGGGCGATTACGTCAAGGAGGGCCAGGAGCTGGTCAATTTCGAAGGGGTGACCACGCTGAAGGTGGATTTCCGTTTGCCGGAGATGCACCTGGCCAAACTCGCCAGGGGCCAGCGCGTGGAACTGAGCAGCGATGCGATGCCGGGCAGGCACTTTGCCGCGACCCTCGATGCGATTGATCCGCTGATCGATGCAAACGGCCGTTCTCTGGCCGTGCGGGCGAAACTCGACAACGCCGACGGGGCATTGCGCCCCGGCATGTTTGTGCGCGTGCGCCTGATCTTCGCCAGCCGCGAGAACGTTCTGACCATTCCGGAGCAGGCGCTGGTGCCCGCGGCACAGGGGACCACGGTCTTTGCCGTGATTGACGGCAAGGTGAAACAGACGCCGGTAAGAACCGGGCAGCGCCAGGCCGGCAGCGTCGAGATCGTCGAGGGATTGAAGGCCGGCGACAGCGTCGTTACGGCGGGCCAGCTCAAGTTGCGTGACGGTGCGCCGGTCAAGCCGGTCGGTGAGGCGGCGCCGGGCGGCATGAGCGGCACGGCGGGCGGCAAGCCGGCGCAGGGCCGGTGAGATGAGAATTTCAGAGCTCTGCATCCAGCGCCCGGTTTTTGCCACCGTGATGAGCCTCACGGTGATGCTGATCGGGATTGTTTCCTACACGCGGCTGCCGGTGCGCGAGTATCCGAAGATCGACGAGCCGGTGGTGACCGTCGATACCACCTATCGTGGCGCGTCTGCCGAAATCATCGAGTCGCAGATCACCAAGCCGCTGGAAGATTCGCTGGCCGGCATCGAGGGTGTCGATGTGCTGTCGTCGATCTCGCGCGCCGAGAACAGCCAGATTTCGGTGCGTTTCAAGATCGAGCGCAATCCCGATTCGGCCGCCTCCGACGTTCGCGACCGCGTCGCGCGCGTGCGCTCCAAACTGCCGCAAGCGATCGAGGAGCCGGTGATCGCCAAGGTAGAAGCCGACGCCAATCCGATCATCTGGGTAGCTTTTTCGTCCGACCGGCATTCGCCGCTTGAGGTCACCGACTTCGCCAGCCGCATCGTCAAGCCGCGCCTGCAAACGCTGCCAGGTGCGGCCGACGTGCGCATTTTCGGCGACCGCAAGTTCGCCATGCGCGTCTGGCTCGACCGTGAACGGCTGGCGGCCCACAACCTGACGCCGGCGGACGTCGAAGACGCGCTGCGCAAGCAGAACATCGAGGTCCCCGCCGGACGCATCGAGAGCGTCCAGCGCGAGTTTTCGGTGGTCGCCCAGACCGACCTGAGTACGCCGGCGCAGTTCGAGCAAGTGGTCGTGCGGGCGCCGACTGCCGCCAGCCCTTACCCGGTAAAGATCCGCGATGTCGGCCGCGTCGAAATCGGCGCCGCCAGCGAACGCAGTTCGGTTCGTTTCAACGGCCGCAGCGCGGTGGCGCTGGGTGTCATCAAGCAGGCGACCGCCAATCCGCTCGACCTCTCGCGGGCGCTGCGCGTCGAACTGCCGCGCGTCACCAGGGATTTGCCGCAGGGCATGGAGGCGAAGATCGCCTACGATTCGTCGATCTTCATCGACCGTTCGATCGAGGCGGTGTTCAAGACCATCGGCGAGGCGATCCTGCTGGTGGTGCTGATCATCTTCTTCTTCCTGCGCAATGTGCGGGCGACGCTGATTCCGCTGGTGACGATCCCGGTTTCCCTGATCGGCGGTTTCGCCATCATGTTCGCGCTCGGGTTCACGGTGAATACATTGACGCTGCTGGCGCTGGTGCTCGCCATCGGCCTGGTCGTCGACGACGCGATCGTGGTGCTGGAAAATATTTTCCGCCACATCGAGCAGGGCATGGACCCCCGCCAGGCCGCGCTGCTCGGCGCCAAAGAGATAGGTTTCGCGGTGGTGGCGATGACGCTGACGCTGGCGGCGGTGTACGCCCCGGTCGCCTTCATGACTGGCCGCACCGGCAAGCTCTTCACCGAGTTCGCGCTGACCCTGGCCGGGGCCGTGATCGTTTCCGGCTTCGTCGCGCTGACCCTTTCGCCGATGATGTGCTCGCTACTGCTGACGCACGAGAAGAAGCACGGCAGGGTGTTTCTCGCCATCGAAGGCTTTCTGCATTGGGTCAACGACGGTTACCAGCGCGTCCTGTCGGCGTCGCTCAAGCGGCGCTGGGTCGTGCTTCTGGCCTTCGCTGTCGTCGCCGGCGCCGGAGTGTTTTTCCTCAAGGCGCTGAAATCGGAATTGGCGCCGGTCGAGGATCGCGGCGTGATCCTCGGTGTCTTCCTCGGGCCGGAAGGCGCGACGCTCGACTACACCGCCAAGTACGCGCGACAGCTGGAAGAGATCTACAGCAAAACCAAAGACGTCGAGCGCTACTTCGTCGTCGCCGGCAATCCGACGGTCTCACAGGGGATTTCCTTCGTCGGCCTGACCGACTGGAAGGAACGTACCCGCCGCTCGCCCGACATCGCCAAGGAATTGCAGCCGAAGTTCTTCGGCATTCCCGGCGTGCTGGCCTTCCCGGTGACACCGCCTTCGCTCGGCCAGAGTCCGCGCGAGCGGCCGGTCAATTTTGTCGTCATCACCTCGGCCTCCTACGCCGAACTGCAGGGCGTTACCGACCGCCTGCTCGGCGAGTTTGCGAAGAATCCCGGGCTGACCAACGTCGATACCGATCTCAAGCTGAACAAGCCGGAACTGGCGGTCGCCGTCGATCGCGAGCGGGCCGCCGATCTCGGTGTTTCCGTCGAGACCGTCGGCCGCACCCTGGAAACCATGCTCGGCGGGCGCCAGGTGACGCGCTACAAGCAGGATGGCGAGCAGTATGACGTCATCGTCCAGGTGGCGGCCGCTGACCGCAGCAACCCCGTCCGACGTCGGCGGTACCTTCGTGCGTGCCAACGGCGGGCAGATGGTGCCGCTGGACAGCCTGGTCAGGGTCGGCGAGACGGTCAGTCCGCGCGAACTCAACCACTTCGGCCAGCGCCGCGCCGTGACGATCACCGCCAACCTGGCGCCGGGCTATGCGATGGGCGAGGCGCTGACCTACATGGAAGGCGTTGCCGGACGCATCCTGCCGAGCGGCTACGCGGTCGATTACAACGGCCAGTCGCGCGAGTTCAAGGTCTCGTCGAGTTCGCTGGCGCTGACCTTTGTCCTGGCGCTGGCCTTCATCTACCTGGTGCTGGCCGCGCAGTTCGAAAGCTTCCGCGATCCCTTCATCATCATGCTGACCGTACCTTTGTCGATGACCGGCGCCCTGCTGGCCCTGTGGGCGAGCGGCGGCACGCTCAACGTGTATAGCCAGATCGGCCTGGTGACGCTGGTCGGCCTGATCACCAAGCACGGCATCCTGATCGTCGAATTCGCCAACCAGTTGCGCGCCCAGGGTCGCGAGCGGGTGCCGGCGGTCGATCGAATCGGCGGTGCTGCGCCTGCGGCCGATCCTGATGACCACCGGCGCCATGGTGCTCGGCGCCGTGCCGCTGGCCTTCGCCACCGGCGCCGGCGCCGAATCGCGCCAGCAGATCGGCTGGGTCATCGTCGGCGGCCTGCTGCTCGGCACCTTCTTCACGCTGTTCGTGGTGCCGACCGTGTATTCCTACCTCTCCGGCAAACATGTCGCGGAGGACGACGCTGACGCGGTGGCGGTTGCCGGTGAGTGAGCACTGGTTGTTTTAGTGCTCCCGTGGAACTCTAGGGCTTAATGTTATAATTATATTGTTCAAGCCTAATTGGAGTGTAGTCACATGATTGAAAGAACGCTGACGCGTAAGAGCATCGTTCTCGCAGCCTTGGTGCTTGCACCGGGGGCCCATGCTCAAATCGCCCCTCCGATCGAAGGCATCGAGGTGAATATGATCGGCCTCGCCATCGGTTCGGTGCCGGATTATTGGGGTTCTTCGACAAATGAAGTTGCGGGCGGGCCCTACGGGCGCTACCAGTTCCAGGGTTCGGAGCGTTTTGTGGACGTAATCGGTCCGCAAGTCAGGCTCAACCTTCTCGACAACAAGAGCTGGCGCCTTGGCCCTGTCCTCAGGTATCGCTCGGCCCGCGACAAGGATGTCGATGACAACGTCGTCCGGCGGATGGACAAGGTCGACAGCTCCGTCGCAGGTGGAGTGTTTGTCGCGTACAAGATGCCCTTGAGCAGCACTCCTCTCCATCAGATGACGTTCAGCGGCGACGTCACAGGCGGCAGCAATGGAACGGAGGCGCGTCTGAGCGCGTTGTACTTCCAGCCGTTCAGCCAGACCATCATCGGCAACATCGGTCTGGGAATGACTTACGGCAACAGCAAGTTCATGGAAAGTTATTTTGGCGTCACCAGCGCGCGTGATATCGCCCTTTTCCCGAGCCTCGCAGGCAGGCCCTACGATGCTTCGAGCGGTGTCGCCGGGTGGAACGTTCCCTTCGGCGTGTCCATCTTCCTGAACAAGCAATGGCTGTTGTCGGCAGGCGGTCGTTATGAGCGCCTGGTGGGCGATGCCAAGGACAGCCCGGTGGTCGACCAGCGCGGCGACTCCAACCAGTGGATCGGCGGCGTCGGGGTAGCTTACTTGTTCAAGTAATCAGCCCGCTGCCCTGTGGCTGGATCGATCGCGGTCCGGACAGGCTGGACGGTGGTCAAAGAAGGCTTGCATCTTGACGGATGCAAGCCTTTCTTTTTTTGGATCCCCGGAACCGCATCAGACGGCCCTGCGGGGCCAAGCTCACTGCAGCCGGAAGCTCACCGGAAACAAGGTCTGACGGGGATTGCCGGGCAGGGCGCCGATCTTGCTCGCGGCGTCCAGTGCGGCCTGGTCGAGGATGCGCGTGGCCGGAGCTGCGGGCGACGGTAGCGGAAACGAGCTGACCGCTTTCCGTCAGGGACAGCAGCAGGATCACTTCGCCTTCCAGTCCCATGGCCACGGCTTGCGGCGGATAGAACAGGTGTTTCGACAGCGCGGCCTGGGCGCGACGCAGCGCGGCGCCCTGCAAACTGCGGGGCGGGGCGGGGCGTTGCTCCGGAGCGGCGTCGGCGCTGCCTGCTTCAGTGCTTACGGTTTCGGCTATCGCGTCCGGGGCGGGGGGCGGCAGCAGTCGCGCTTCGATGTTGGGTGCGGGCGAGGGCCGCTGGTTTGCCGCCAGCAAGGTCGGGGCGACAATCAGGGCGGCGTGCAGGGCGAAGCTCAGCAGCAGGGCGAGGTGGAGCGGCATCGGGGCAATTTTATGTCCCCTGAGCCTGCGATGGGGACGGTATCCCCTGGTGGGATAGGGGCTTTGGCATCATTCCGACTCGCTGTCGCGGTAGCGGACGCCTGCCCGTCCCATTGCTCCCTGTCATGTCCGCCGCGCCGAAGGTGGCCGACGTATACTCCGGCCCATGAAAAAATTCTCCTTTCTTGCGGCTCTGTTCCTGGCGGCATGGCCCGCCCAGGCACAGACCCTGCCGGACCCGGTCAGGTTTTCCATCGTCATCGAACTGGGCGATGTTTTGAAGGCGCGCGAGTGGCTGGATGCCGGACTGCCGCCCGATTTCGAAGGCAACGTGATCGGCACCGGCGTGATGATCGGCGCCTGGGAAGGCAACATTCCGATGATGGAACTGTTTGTCTCGCGCGGCGCCGACATCAACAAGGTCAATTCAAATGGCGAGCAGGCGCTGCTGCATGCGGCATGGAAGGGCCGGCTGGAAGCGGTTCGCTGGCTGGTGGAAAACGGTGCGCGCTTGAATCGGCAAGGCAAGGAATGGGCTGCCCTGCATTACGCGGCGTTCAGCGGCCATGCCGACGTGGTGGCCTATCTGCTCGAGCGCGGCGGCGACGTCAATGCGTTGTCCACCAACGGTTCGACGCCGCTGATGATGGCGGCTCGCGAGGGCAGGGAATCCATTGCCAGGACCCTGCTGGCATCCGGCGCCCGGACCGATATCGTCAACGAATACGGCGATGACGCGCTGCGCTGGGCGATGCGCAACAACAACCTGAAGATCGCTCAGGAAATCGCCGGCCAGGAGAAGTTTTCGGCGCTGGTGGCGAAGCCGGCAGCCTCCTGGGGCCAGCCCGTGCGTTCGCTGCCGGTGCCGGATCGTGCCGACATGATGCTGGCCCAGGCGCGCAAGATGGAAGCGGCCGGACGGCGCGATGAGGCGTTGACGCTCTATCGCGCGGCGCTCGCCGCGATCCGCCAGGCAGGTACAGATGCGAATAAAACCTCCACTGCGACTCGCGCCACGACCGGGATGGTGATTACCGCGAAGCGGGGCAAGCCCGGCGAGCAGACGGCGGCGCTGAGTTACGCCACGCCGTCGACTCAGAATGTCGGCGCCGGCGAGACGGCGAACACTGCATCTCAGGACGTCGCCGACGACTGGTTGCGCCGCGCCCGCGAATTCGAGGCGGCCGGTCGCAGGAAGGAAGCCCTGCAGGCTTATCGTCAAGCCGCCGCCGTCCTGCGCGGTGGTGCCCCGGCGCCTGTCTATTCGCCAGAAAATCCGTAACTCCGGCGAGGGCCGCGCGACGATCGAAGCTTGACAGTTAAAGCTGTTATGAGTTACGATAAGTAAAATATGATTACGAAACGGTGAAATTTCGACCATCAACAAGGAGTCCCGATGAACCAGAAAAAATTTGCCTCCCACGCCGACCTCGAAGACAAGAAAGTCAGCTTCGAGAAACTGTCCGACAACGTCTATGCCTACACGGCCCAGGGCGATCCCAACACCGGCGTGATCATCGGTGACGACAGCGTGATGATTTTCGACGCCACGGCAACTCCCGTGATGGCGCAGGATGTGGTGCGCTATGTGCGCGAGATCACCGACAAGCCGATCAAGTATGTCGCGCTCTCCCATTACCACGCCGTGCGCGTGCTGGGCACTTCGGGCTACAAGCAGCACGGCCTGCAGGAAGTCATCGTGTCGAAGCCGACCTACGACCTGATCGTCGAGCGCGGCGCGCAGGACATGGCGTCTGAAATCGGCCGCTTTCCGCGTCTGTTTCGCGCCGTCGAGAGCGTGCCCGGCCTGACCTGGCCGACCATGGTGTTCGAGAAGGAAATGACGGTCTGGATGGGCAAGCTCGAGGTCAGGCTCATGCATCTGGGTCGCGGCCATAGCGGCGGCGACACGGTGGCCTGGATTCCGTCGCAGAAGATCCTGTTTTCGGGCGATCTGGTCGAAGTGGGCGCGGCCTGCTACACGGGGGACGCCTACCTGGCGGACTGGCCGGCGACGCTGGATGCCGTCGCTGCGCTGGGAGCGGAGAAGATGGTTCCCGGTCGCGGTTCGGCGCTGATGAATCGCGCGGACATCGACAAGGGGCTTTCCTACACCAAGGATTTCGTGTCCACTCTGTATCGCTGCGCGCAGGAAGCTGTCGTGCAAGGGATGGATCTGGCCGGCGCCATGCGTTACACGCGCAGCATCATGGACCCGAAGTTCGGCCATGTCTTCATCTACGAGCACAGCCTGCCGTTCGACGTCTCGCGTGCCTTCGACGAGGCATCGGGCATCCGCGATCCGCGCATCTGGACCGCGGAGCGCGATCAGGAAATGTGGCATTCGCTGCAGGCCGCTTGAAGACGCGCCGGAGGAGGCATGCTGAATACCTACACCTATCCGAAGTTCGAGTACCGGACCCCGCCGGAAATTGTCGGCGGACAGGTCCTGAAAGTCCCGGTGGTGGTGGTGGGCGCCGGGCCGGTTGGCCTGGGCGCCGCCCTCGACCTGCAACTGCAGGGCATTCCCGTGCTGGTGCTGGATGAAGACGATACCGTGTCGATCGGGTCGCGCGGCGTCTGCTACGCCAAGCGCGCGCTGGAGATTCTCGACCGCTACGGCGTAGGCCAGCAAGTCTGCAACAAGGGAGTGAGCTGGAACGTCGGGCGCACCTTTTTTCGCGAAGAGGAAGTCTACAACTTCAACCTTCTGCCCCAGGCCGACAATCATCGCCCCGGCATGGTTAACCTGCAGCAGTATTACCTGGAAGAGTATCTGGTGACCCGGGCGCAGACGCTGAAGGAAATCGACCTGCGCTGGCGCAACAAGGTCGTGTCGGTTGCTCCGGGCGGTACCGGGGCGACGCTCAAGGTCGCAACGGAAGACGGCTTTTATACCGTCGAAGCCGACTGGTTGATCGTCGCCGACGGTGCCCGCAGCCCGATCCGCCACATGCTCGGACTGGAGATCGAGGGCAAGATCTTCATGGACCGTTTCCTCATCGCCGACGTGGCGATGAAGGCCGATTTTCCGGCCGAGCGCTGGTTCTGGTTCGACCCGCCCTTTCATCCCAACCAGTCGGTGCTGCTGCACAAGCAGGCCGACAATGTCTTCCGCATCGACTTCCAGCTTGGCTGGGATGCCGACCCCGAAGAGGAGCGCAAGCCGGAAAAGGTCATCCCGCGCATCAAGGCCATGCTGGGTGACGACAGGGAGTTCGAACTGGAATGGGTCAGCATCTATACCTTCCAGTGTCGCCGCATGGGCAGTTTCCGCCATGGTCGCGTGCTTTTCGTCGGCGATGCCGCGCATCAGGTCTCGCCTTTCGGCGCGCGCGGCGCCAACTCGGGCCTGCAGGACGTCGATAACCTGGGCTGGAAGCTGAAACTGGTCATCGATGGCAAGGCATCCGATGCGCTGCTCGATTCCTATTCGGAGGAACGTACCTTCGCCGCCGACGAGAACGTCCTGAATTCGACGCGATCAACCGATTTCATGACGCCGAAGAGCAAAGTCAGCAAGAATTTCCGCAATGCGGTGCTGGACTTGGCCAAGGATCATGCCTTCGCCCGCGCCCTGGTGAATTCGGGAAGGCTGTCGGTGCCGGCCTTTCTCACCGAGTCCAGCCTCAATACTCCGGACCGGGACAGCTTCCAGGGTCGCATGCTGCCCGGCGCACCGATGGACGACGCACCGGTTCGTGAAAATGCAGATGAAGGCTGGTTGCTGGACAAGGTCGGCCAGCGCTTCGTCGCCCTGTACTTCGCCGATGATCCGGGTGCGCTGGATGGCGCAACCGTTTCGGCGCTGTCGAAGCTGTCATTTGGCGGCATTCCCGTGCAACCCGTGGTGATTTCGCGCAAGGCCGGCGCCGTCGCCGGCGGCATCCGGACTCTCGAAGATCCGCGCGGCATCGCCGCCCAGCGTTACGACGCAAAGCCCGGCACGGTCTATCTGCTGCGTCCCGACCAGCATGTCGCTGCACGTTGGCGCACGTTCGATGCGGAAAAGATCAAGGCCGCAGTCGCCCGGGCGACGTGCAACTCGTGAACCCGAAAACCACAAGTCCAGCCACAGAGGACACAGAGAACACAGAGACGACAAAGCTTTGCAGCAGCCGTGCGTCATGCCTTGAAGCCAGGATGGAAGTCATGGCAGCGGCTTGTTTTCCTCTGTGACCTCTGTGTCCTCTGTGGCTGCCCTTGGTTTTGACAATAATGGAGGCTTGGTCATGGCACTCAATCTGAATCCGAATTTTTCCGAAGCCGGCAAGCGTTACTTCAACGCCTATTCGCCCGGCGACGACTTCTATGAAATGCTGATCAACGCCCACCGTGATCTGTCCGACGAGCAATCGGAACAGCTCAATGCGCGCCTGATCCTGCTGCTTGCCAATCATATCGGCGACATGGATACGCTGCGCGAAGCCCTCGGCGCCGCCCGCGCCGGAGTCTGATCATGGCCGGTCTCATCAAGAAAGTTCACCACGTCGCCTACCGCTGCAAGGATGCGAAGCAGACCGTGGAGTGGTACGGCAAGTACCTGAAGATGGACTTCATCCTGGCCATTGCCGAGGATGCCGTGCCCTCGACCGGAGAGGCCGATCCCTACATGCACGTGTTTCTCGACGCCGGCGGCGGCAACATCCTCGCCTTCTTCGAGCTGCCGACCCGGCCGGAAATGGGGCGCGACCCGAATACGCCGGCGTGGACCCAGCATCTGGCGCTGGAGGTGGGCAGCATGGAGGAGATGCTGGCGGCCAAGGTCAGGCTCGAGGCCGACGGCATCGAGGTGGTCGGTCCGACCGACCATGCGCTGTTCCAGTCGATCTACTTCTTCGACCCGAGCGGCCATCGCCTCGAGCTGGCGGTCAACACGCACACGCCGGAGATGATGAAACGGCTCGACCAGGTGAAGTGGGACATGCTCAACGAATGGGCGGTCACCCGCAAGGCGCCGCAGCACGCGCGCTGGATGCACGACGGCAGCTACAAGAGCTGGGGCCGGCCGTGAAGCTGGCGACGCTCAAGCAAGGCGGGCGCGACGGCACGCTGGTGGTGGTCAGCCGCGATCTGACGCGCTGCCAGACCGTGGACGGCATCGCCCGGACGCTGCAGGCCGCGCTCGACGACTGGGATGCGGTGCGGCCCCAACTGGAAGCCGTGTATGAGGCGCTCAATAACGGCGCGGCGCGCCACGCCGTGCCTTTCGATCCGCGGCAATGCCACAGCCCCCTGCCGCGCGCCTATCAGTGGGCCGACGGCTCGGCCTACATCAATCATGTCGAACTGGTGCGCAAGGCACGCGGCGCGGAACTGCCGCCGGAGTTCCATGTCGATCCGCTGATGTACCAGGGCGGTTCCGACAGCTTCGTCGGCCCCTGCGATCCGGTGCTCGCCTGCGACGAAGCCTGGGGCATCGATTTCGAGGCCGAGGTGGCGGTGGTAACAGGGGACGTTCCGCCCGGTGCCGCGCCCGAGCAATGCGCGCGGCAGATCCGCCTGTTGATGCTGGTGAACGACGTCAGCCTGCGCAACCTGATCCCGGCCGAACTGGCCAAGGGTTTCGGCTTCGTCCAGTCCAAGCCGGCCTCGGCCTTCTCGCCGGTGGCCGTCACACCCGACGAACTCGGGGCGGCGTGGAAAGACACGAAACTGCACCTGCCGCTCGAGGTCGAGTTGAACGGCAAGCCCTTCGGCAAACCCGACGCCGGCGTCGATATGACTTTCAATTTCGCCCGGCTCATCGCGCACCTGGCGAAGACCCGTGAACTCGAGGCCGGCTCGGTGGTCGGTTCGGGTACCGTGTCGAACAAGCAGGGCGGCTTGTTCGGTTCCTCCGTGGCCAATGGCGGCGTGGGTTATTGCTGCATCGCCGAGCTGCGCATGTACGAAACCATCGAAGAGGGAAAGCCAAAAACTCCCTTCATGCGCTTTGGCGACCGCGTCAGGATAGAGATGCGGGATGGCGAGGGCCTCAGTATTTTCGGCGCCATCGATCAGTTGATCCAGCGTCACGTTCCAGGCAGTTGAAAAGCACTAAAGCCCTGACCGGGGCAGTACCGCGGGCTGACTAGGCCTGGTCGTCCTTGAGGATTTTGATCAGCAACAGGAATTCTTCGGCTACAGACTGCGGGAACCCTGCCCGCGCACCGTCGCGATTGTCTTCCAGCAGGTGCCGCAGATAGGCGATGCATTCCCCCGGCTGTGACCAGATCTTCTGTACATGCTCGGACACGCGGGAAAAATTTTCCAGTGTCGGCGTTTCGCCCGCAGCAGGCTTGCCCCATTCCTCAGCCCGGATGTTGAAATGCTTGTGCAGTTTCTCGGCAGTCTCCGCGAATTCTTTTTGCAGCCCCCGGCCGCGATAAATGCCGAGCAGTTTCAGCAAGTGATAGACGGCATTGCGCGGCTGGGCGTCGGCGTACTCGAGCAGGGCTTGCGCGGCACCCTGTTCGAGTCCCATTGACAACATTATTTCAGCCAGTTGCAGAGTGGTTTCTACGTTGGTTTCCAGCGGAGTCTGTGGTGGCTCGGGGACGTTGACGGGGCGCGGCACCGGTGATCTTGCCGCTTCGCGAGCCACCACTTCGGGGTCGGCTTCTTCCAGCGAAAAGTTGAGAATCATGGTCTCGTTCGCCGGAAACGCTTCGGATGGCTGGCTATCCGGCGGCTCGAATGAAGCCGTCGCGCCCGGTTCAGCTGATTTGACCGGACCCGGATCAGGTACAGCCGTTGGCGCTGCGCCGGTCGCGGCAGGCGCACTGCGCGGCGCATCATCGGCGGGTCGCGCCGGAGTCGCGGCGGCCGGCAGTTGCGTTGCGGCTGACGGGACATCGGGCGGCGTGCCGGCCAACGCTGCCGTCGCCAGCGCTGCCTCGACCGCAGGAGTCGCTGGCGGTGAAGCGGTGTCCGGCGCGACGTTTTCCGGCGCGGACACCGGGCCTGTTTCGGGTCGGGTGGCGGGTTTGCGCCGGCGGAACCACCAAATGGCCACCAGGGCGAGCGCAGCAACGGTGGCCGCCGCCAGGCGGATGCCGTGGCCGCTCGCGTCGGGAGCCTCTGCGGCAACAGGGGCGGTCGCGGCAACGGCGGGGCTCTGCACCGGCATGTTGCGGATCAGGCGACTGACCTCGCCTACGTTGGTTTCCATGCGCTGCAGCTTGTCGAGCATGTCCTGGACGCTGCGCGCTTCTTCCGCGCCTGCCAGTCCCGCGCGCCACTCGATGCGCAAAACGGAGCGTTCGTCCTCCGACACCCTGCCCAGCCGACGGACATCGACCTGGTCACTGCGACGCAATGTCGGGTCAGGGTTGGCGGCAAGAGTCACGGAAGGCAGAAGAATCGCGGTCGCCAGGACGACACAGAACCTGCCGGTATGCAACGGGCAACTGGAGGCAGCGGTGGCCGCAGGCTTTGACATTGAATTGGCGGGAGCTATAGTCCGGTGATTCTATTCGCTGCGGCGCATGCACGCTTTGCCCGGGCAGCGACGGGCAACGCCTTCAAATTGCTTTGTTACAGGACAGCCATGAAGCTCTACAACTACTTTCGCAGTTCCGCCAGCTTTCGGGTGCGCATAGCGCTGGCGCTCAAGGACATCGACTACGATTATGCGGCGGTTCATCTTTTGCAGGGAGGCGGCCAGCAGTTTGCCGCCGGGTTCAAGGCGATGAACCCGGCCGCGCTGGTTCCGGTGCTGGACGACGACGGCACCGTATTGACGCAATCCCTGGCGATCATCGAGTACCTTGACGAGACGCGGCCGCAACCACCCCTGCTTCCCGCCGCGGCCGCCGACCGGGCGCGAGTGCGGGCGATCGCGCTGGCGATTGCCTGCGAGATCCATCCGCTCAACAACTTGCGGGTGCTGGGATACCTGAACAAAACGCTCGGCATTGCCGAGGAACAGAGAAACGCCTGGTATCGCCATTGGGTCGAGACCGGACTGGCCGGCGTGGAGGCGATGCTGGCCGGCGATCCGCGCACCGGCGTCTGCTGCCACGGCGACACGCCGACCCTGGCCGATATCTGTCTGGTGCCGCAGATCTTCAACGCCCAGCGCTTCAAGGCCCGGCTCGATCATGTGCCGACGGTGATGCGCATCCACGAACACTGCCTGACCCTGCCGGCGTTCGCCAGGTCGGTGCCTGCGCTGCAACCCGACGCCGAATGATCATCCGTAGCGGCGAGGTCGGCGTCTCCGGCTGGCCCGCCTGCTACGCCGGGCTTCATCAGGGCTTGAGTCGTCCCGCAAACACCTTGCGCAGCTTGGCCGCCTTGGGCGCGACGACGGCCTGGCAATAGCCCTGCGACGGGTTGTTGGCGTAGTAGTTCTGGTGGTGATCCTCGGCAGGCCAGAAAGTCGGTGCCGGCGATACGGCGGTAACGATCGCTCCAGGCCATATTTTTGCCGCCGCGAGTTCCGCGATCAGGGCGCGGGCGACTTTTTCCTGTTCGTCAGTGTGCGTGAATATCACCGAGCGGTATTGCGTGCCGACGTCATTGCCCTGGCGGTCGGGCGTCGTCGGATCGTGGATGGCGAAGAAGGCTTGCAGCAGGGTCCGGTAGTCGATCGCGGCCGGATCGAAGCGCACCTCGACTACCTCGGCATGGCCGGTCCGGCCGGAACACACGCCGTGGTAGTCGGGATTTTCCGTGCTGCCGCCGGCGTAACCGGAAACGACGGATTCGACGCCGATGAGTTGTACGAAAGCCGCTTCCAGGCACCAGAAGCAGCCGCCGCCGAGTGTGGCAACCGAGGTGGCAACTGAGGTGGCGGCGCCGGTAGAAAGTCCGTTGCTTTTATCGCCGTTCATTCGATTCTCCCGCAGCGCAAGGTGATGGGCCAGACAATGGTTTTCGGGGTTTCCGGTATGGGCCAGACTTCTTTCAGGCGGTCCCCCAACGCAATACATGGATCGACACCGGTTTCCATTAGGCAGCGCTGCGTCGACGACCAGGTGCGCAGATAGGCAAGTACTTCTTCCAGCGTCAAGTCGAGCCGGATCTCGAAATCCGGCGTCTCGATGTCGGTGCAGGGGAAGGGCATGCCGCGGTAACCGAGGTCGACCCAGCGCCGCTCGGGCGGCCACCAGGCCCCGACCGTGTTGATCGAGTAGTCCCTGACGATGGTGCTGAGTTCGGGATCGCCGTGCAGCAGCGTATAGGTCCAGGCGGCGAACAGGCCTCCCGGCTTGAGCACACGCTTCACTTCGGCAAAAAAGTGCTCATTGCAAAACCAGTGCAGGGCCTGCGCAACCACGACCAGATCGCAGCTGTGACCGGTCAGGCCGCTGGCTTCCGCCGGCGCCAAACGGTAGTCGATGCGGGGATGGGGCTTCGCCTGAGCCAGTTGTTCGGCGGAAAAATCCGTGGCGTGAATTCGCTTGAAATGTTGCGTCAGTGCCAGTGCCGCCTGGCCGTTGCCGGTGGCGCAATCCCAGGCCATGTCCCGCGCCGGCGACTGCCGGGCCAGCCAGGCGAACAGCTCGGGCGGATAGGTCGGCCGATGGCGCGCATAGTTCGCTGCATGGGCCGAAAAATGATCGGTGGCCATCGATTCCGAAGCGCCGCTGCCGGAGTCCTATACCCGCTCGATGATGATCGCGATGCCCTGGCCGACGCCGATGCACATGGTGCACAGGGCATAGCGGCCGCCTGTTCGATGCAACTGGTACATCGCGGTGGTCACCAGTCGCGCGCCGCTCATGCCCAGCGGATGGCCGATGGCGATGGCGCCGCCATTCGGATTGACGCGCGCGTCGTCGTCGGCCAGGCCGAGGTCGCGGGTGACCGCCAGCCCCTGGGCGGCAAAGGCTTCGTTGAGTTCGATGACATCCATCTGGTCAAGCCGCAGCCCGGTTTGCGCCAGGAGTTTTTTCACCGCCGGCGCGGGGCCGAAGCCCATGATGCGCGGCGCGACGCCGGCCGTGGCCATCGCCACGACGCGTGCCTTCGGTGTCAGGCCATGAGCCTTGGCGGCGGCTTCGGAAGCGATGAGCAGTGCGCAGGCGCCGTCATTGACGCCCGAGGCATTGCCCGCGGTGACGGTGAGTTCGGGACCGTTGATGCCCTTGAGCCTGGCCAGCTGCTCCAGCGTGGTGTCGGGACGCGGATGCTCGTCGGTGTCGAAGATTTTCGGGTCGCCCTTCTTCTGGGCAATCTCGACCGGAACGATCTCGTCCTTGAAGCGGCCGGCGGCCTGGGCCGCGCCCCAGCGCTGTTGCGAGCGCAGGGCGAAGGCATCCTGGTCGGCGCGGCCGATCCTGAACTCGGCGGCGACGTTGTCGGCGGTTTCCGGCATCGAGTCCACGCCGTACTGCTGCTTCATCAGCTTGTTGACGAAGCGCCAGCCGATGGTGGTGTCGTATACGGCGTTGCTGCGCGAGAAGGCGCTGTCGGCCTTGGGCATGACGAAGGGCGCGCGGCTCATGCTCTCCACGCCGCCGGCGATCATCAGCGCCGTTTCGCCGGCCTTGATTGCGCGCGCGGCCGTACCCACGGCATCCATGCCGGAGCCGCAGAGCCGGTTGATGGTCGCGCCGGTCACGGCGACCGGCAGTCCGGCGAGCAATGCTGCCATGCGTGCGACGTTGCGATTGTCCTCGCCGGCCTGGTTGGCGCAGCCGTAGATGACGTCCTCGACCTGTTGCCAATCGACCTTGCCGTTGCGTGCGATCAAGGCCTTGATCGGCAGCGCCGCCAGGTCGTCGGTGCGGATGCCCGACAGGGTGCCGCCGTAACGGCCGATGGGTGTGCGTATGGCGTCGCAGATGAAGGCTTGTTGGTTCATGTGGTTTCGCTTTCGTCGAAAAAGTGTCCCTTGATGCGGGTGGAGCGGCCGCGAAACACGGCAATGGTCTTGCCGTCCTGATTCGTGACCTCGATGTCGTAAATGCCGCTGCGACCGCCCTGATGGCGCGCGCCGCCGTTGGCCGTGAGTGTATCGCCGAGATGGGCGGGAGCGATGAAGTTGATGTCGACGCCGGCCGCCACGGCGCGGTGGTTGAAGCTGTTGCAGGCATAGGCGAAGTTGGTGTCGGCCAGGGCGAAAATGAAGCCGCCGTGGCAGATGCCGTGCCCGTTCACCATGTCCTGGCGTACCTTCATGGTGACTTTGGCGCCGCCGGGTGTGGTGCTGGCGATGACGATGCCCAGGCCGCGCGCGGCGTGGTCGTCGGGCCACATGACCTCGGTGCAGCGCTCGGCGATCTGCTGTGCGTGTCAGTCCCATCATTCGCCCTTGAAGTTCGCGCTGCGTTTTTCCATGAAGGCGGCGACGCCTTCGCGGTAGTCGTGGCCGAAGCCCAGTTCCTGCTGGCTGGCACGTTCCAGTTCGAGTTGCTGTTCCAGGCTGTTGCCGCTGCTGGCGTAAAGCGCCTGTTTGGTGCGGGCCAGGCCCTTGGTCGGCGCGGTGCTGAAATGGACGGCCAGTCGCTCGGCTTCGGCCATCAGCTTGTCGTCATCGAGGCATTTCCAGATCAGGCCCCAGTCCTCGGCCTGTTCGGCGCGAAAGCTTGTCGCCGAGCATGGCCAGGCCCATGGCGCGGGCGGTGCCGACCAGGCGCGGCAGGGCCCAGGTGCCGCCGGCGTCGGGTACCAGGCCCAGTTTGCAGAAGGCCTGGATGAAGCTGGCGGAGCGTGCCGCCAGCACGATGTCGCAGGCCAGCGCGATGTTGGCGCCGGCGCCGGCGGCGACGCCGTTGACGGCGCAGATGACCGGCATTTCCAGGGCGCGCAGGGAGAGGACCAGCGGCTTGTAATAGGTCTCGATGGAGTAGCCGAGATCGACCGGCTCGCTGCCGGCCGACACGTTGCGGTCGGACAGGTCCTGGCCGGCGCAAAATCCGCGTCCGGCACCGGTCAGCAGCAGCACGCGGGCGTGCCCGTCGCGGGTCCGGGTCAGCGCGTCACGCAGTTCCAGATGCATCTCGGCGTTGAAGCTGTTGAGCCGGTCCGGGCGGTTCAGGGTGATGCGCGCGATGTTGCTCTCAAGCGAGAAAATGATGTGCTGGTAGCTCATGGGCGAGTATCTTGGGTCGATCAGTCGGGTTTGGCGGGGAGGCTGCGCTGGCGAAATTCCTGATCCTGTTTCTGCATGTCTCGCTCGACGGCGCGTACCGGCGTCCTGCACCCGGACTATAGAAGCATTTGGCGATCTGCAGCAAAGGGATGCAGGGGCGATAATATTTGATGCTTAAATAGTATCCATTTAATTATGACACAGATTGCTCCTGCAATGTACAATGAAAATGTATCACGTTGCCGTCCCCATGAAACGGGGAGGCGTTGAACCGGGCCCGGGAATGGGCCGCGGTGCCTTGCTCCCCGTTTTCCATCCGCAACTTCGCCTCAAACCAATAAACAGCAAACCCCCGGAGAACCAAGATGTCGCATCCAATGTTCGAGAAACACCAGACCCTGCTGCAGCAGGCGGTTGCCGCGATTGAATCGCGCGGCTACTGGAGTCCCTATGCCGAGGGCCCGCGCGCCTACGGCGAGACCGCCATCGAAGACGGGCGCAAGGCCTTCGAGGCCTACCGCGGCGCGCAGTTCGACCTGGACCAGCCCGGAGTCGCCGGCCGCGGCGGCGCGGAAGTTTCGCCCTTTGGCCTGTCGCTCGACATTTCCTATCCGCGCTGCAGCGCCGATGCGCTGATCGCGGCAGCCCAAACCGCCATGCCCGGCTGGATCAAGGCCGGAGCCGACACCCGGGCCGGGGTGTGCCTGGAAATCCTGGCGCGCCTCAACGCCCGCAGTTTCGAAATGGCGCATGCCGTGATGCACACCACGGGCCAGGCGCTGATGATGGCTTTTCAGGCCGCCGGGCCGCACGCCCAGGATCGCGGCCTCGAAGCGGTGGCCTACCGCCTGGCGCGAAATGAAGCATGTGCCGGAGAGCGCACTCTGGGAAAAGCCGCAGGGCAAGAATCCGCCGCTGAAAATGGAAAAGAAGTTCACCATCATGCCGCGCGGCGTGGCGCTGGTGATTGCCTGCTCGACCTTTCCGACCTGGAACGGTTACCCCGGAATTTTTGCCAGCCTGGTCACCGGCAATCCCGGTCATCGTCAAGGCGCATCCGACGGTGATCCTGCCGCTCGCCATCAGCGTCGCCGTGGCGCGCCAGGTGCTGCAGGAAGCCGGTTTCGATCCGAACCTGGTCAGCCTGCTGATCGACGATCCGGCGGCGCCGGTCGCCAAGGATGTCGCCATGAATCCCGCGGTGCGCCTGATCGACTACACCGGCGGTCCCGATTTCGGCAACTGGCTGGAAGCGAACTGCCGTCACGCCCTGGTGTACACGGAAAAGGCCGGCGTGAATTGCATCGTGGTCGACTCCATCGACGACTACAAGGCGATGCTGAAGAACCTCGCCTTCACGCTTGTCCCTGTATTCGGGCCAGATGTGCACCACGCCGCAGACCATTTTCGTGTCGCGCGAGGGCGTGAAAACACCCGAGGGCGTGATTTCCGCCGAGCAGTTCGGCCGCGACCTGGCCGGTGCGGTTTCGAAATTCCTCGAAGATCCGGCGCGTGCCGTGGAAGTGCTGGGCGCCATCCAGTCGCCGGCGACCCTGGCGCGCCTGGAAGCGGCCCATGGCCTGGGCGAGGTGCTGCGCGCGTCGAGCGCGATTGCGCACCCGCAGTGGCCCGAAGCCCGTGTGCGCAGCCCGCTGATCCTCAGGGTGGCCGTGGCCGACGAGCGCGCCTACACGGAAGAGCGCTTCGGTCCGATCACCCTGGTGGTCGAAACGGCGACCACGATGGAAAGCCTTGCCGCGGCGGAGCGCGTGATCCGCGAGCAGGGCGCGATCACCTTCGCCCTGTATTCGACCGATCCGGCGACGGTGGAACAAGCCGAGGAAGCCGCCTTGCGCGTCGGCGTGGCGCTGTCGATCAATCTCACCGGCGCCGTCTTCGTCAACCAGTCGGCCGGCTTCTCGGACTTCCATGCCACCGGCGCCAACCCGGCGGCAAATTCCTGCCTGACCGACAGCGCCTTTGTTGCCAGCCGCTTCTTTGTGGTGCAGAGTCGCCGCCATGTTTAACGAAAGTCCGGTGGCGGGACGAGGAATGGAGGGAAGCTGAATGAAGGTCTATGCAATCGACGGCATCGTGCCGGTGGTGGATCCGACGGCCTTCGTGCATCCGTCGGCGGTGCTGATCGGCGACGTCGTGGTCGGGCCGGGGGCCTATGTCGGACCCTGCGCCAGCCTGCGCGGCGATTTCGGCCGCCTCTTCATCGGCGCGGGCGCCAATGTGCAGGACTGCTGCGTGATGCACGGTTTTCCCGGGCAGCGACACCATCATCGAGGAAAACGGCCATATCGGCCATGGCGCCATCCTGCACGGCTGCATCGTGCGCAGGAACGGCATGGTCGGCATGAATGCGGTGGTGATGGACAACGCGGTGGTCGGCGAATCGGCCATCGTCGCCGCGCAGAGTTTCGTCAAGGCCGGCATGGAAATCCCGCCGCGCATGCTGGCCGGCGGCGTCCCGGCCAAGGTGATGCGCGAACTGACCGAACTGGAAATGGCCTGGAAAGTGGAAGGCACCGGCGTCTACCATGATCTGGTCAGGCGTTGCGCCGGCACGATGCAGCGAGGTCGAGGCGCTGACCGCGGTCGAACCGGATCGCCGGCGGCTCAAGCTGCCCGAGCTGAAAACCCTCAAGGAAACCCGGCAGGCCGGGAAGTGAAAAGTCGGCGCTGGTGATACGGCGATGTCAGGACGTGGTCTGCACCACGGCGTGTTCCCAGCGCTGCATCAGCTCATCGGCGCGGTCGCGTGACATGGTCGGATGGAAAGTTCTTTCCGCCTGCCAATGCGAGGCTAGTTCGTCGATGCCTGACATAGACGCCGCAGGACAGGCCGGCCAGATAGGCCGCGCCCAGCGCCGTGGTTTCGATGACTTTCGGCCGCACCACCGGAATGCCCAGCAGGTCGGCCTGGAACTGCATCAGCAGGTTGTTCGCGCAGGCGCCGCCATCGACGCGCAATTCCGTCACGCCTTTGCCGTCCGCCAGGTCGCGGCTCATGGCCTGCAGCAAGGCCGCACTCTGGAAGGCGATGCTTTCCAGCGCGGCGCGGGCGATGTGCGCCACGGTCGTGCCGCGGCTCAGGCCGAGGATGGCGCCGCGCGCATCGGGCTTCCAGTAGGGCGCGCCGAGGCCGGTGAAGGCCGGCACGAAGATCACCCCGCCGCTGTCGGGCACGCTTTCGGCCAGATTCTCGATGGCCGCGCTGCCCGGGATGGCCCGCAGGCCGTCGCGCAGCCATTGCACCACCGCGCCGCCGATGAAGACGCTGCCTTCGAGGGCGAACTCGGGCGCGTGCCGTGACTTGCGCGGCGCGGGTGGTGATCAGTCCGTTGCTGCTGGCGAGGCAGCGTTCGCCGGTATGCATCAGCATGAAGCAGCCGGTGCCGTAGGTGTTCTTGGCCAGGCCGGCCGTGAAACAGGCCTGTCCGAAGAGAGCGCTTTGCTGGTCGCCGGCGATGCCGCCGATGGCGATCGGCGCACCGAACAGTTCGGCGCCGGGTATGGCCGATAGACGTGGCTGGAGGCATGCACCTCGGGCAGGACTTCACGCGGGATATCCAGCATCGCCAGCAATTCGTCGTCCCACCGGTTGCGGTGGATGTCGAAGAGCAGGGTGCGCGAGGCGTTGCTGACGTCGGTGGCATGCACGGCGCCGCCGGTCAGTTGCCACAGCAGCCAGGTATCGACGGTGCCGAAGGCCAGTTCGCCGCGGCGTGCCGCGTCCCGTGCGCCGGGATGGTGGTCGAGGATCCACTTGAGCTTGGTGCCGGAAAAATAGGCATCGATGACGAGCCCGGTCCTTTCGCGCACCAAGGCTTCGCGGCCGGATTCGCGCAGCGCGGCGCAATCGGGCTCGGTGCGCCGGTCCTGCCAGACGATGGCATTGCACAAGGGCTCGCCCGTCCTGCGATTCCATAGCAGGGTGGTTTCGCGCTGGTTGGTGATGCCGATGGCGGCAATGTCGGCGGCGCCGATCTCCGCCTTCGCGAGCGCTTCCTGCGCCGTCGCCAGTTGGCTGGCCCAGATTTCCAGCGGATCGTGTTCGACCCATCCGGGCCGGGGAAAGATCTGGCGGAATTCGCGCTGCGCCCTGGCGACGATGTTGCCGCCGGTGTCGAACACGATGCTGCGCGAACTCGACGTTCCCTGGTCGAGGGCCAGCAGATAGCGAGGTTGGCTCATATGGATTCCCGGTGGGTGTTGCGCCTGGTCCAGACATTACGCCCCTGATCGAGGACCGGTCAATCCGACGCTCGGAACGATCGGTCCAGAAGGGTTTTGTAAGCTTCGATTAAGTCTGCTTATGGTAGTATCTCGCGCCGCAACATGGGCGCTGCGACCAGTTCCGCGGCGCCGGCGGTGGCAATCGATTCCCCCGGAAATTCCACGGCCGCCGAGCCGATTCCGCGACAACAAGACCGGCACCCGCTGTGGCCGCTTGATGCCGGCTTCAATTCAACGCACCTCATACAACAAGGAAGACGCATGAAAATCCACGAATATCAGGGCAAGGAACTCCTGAAGAAATTCGGCGTGACGACCCCGCGCGGCATTCCCTGCTTTTCCGTCGACGAGGCGGTCAAGGCAGCGGAAACACTCGGCGGCAAGGTCTGGGTGGTCAAGGCCCAGATCCATGCCGGCGGTCGCGGCAAGGGCGGCGGCGTCAAGGTCGCCAAGTCGATGGACGAGGTCAGGACCTACGCCGGGCAGATTCTCGGCATGCAGCTGGTGACCCATCAGACCGGGCCCGCGGGCCAGAAGGTGCGTCGCCTGCTGATAGAGGAAGGCGCCGACATCAAGCATGAGTACTACCTTGCCGCGCTGACCGACCGCGTCACGCAGAGGGTCGCCATGATGGCGTCCAGCGAAGGTGGGATGGATATCGAGCAAGTCGCGCACAAGACGCCGGAGAAAATCATCAAGGTCTTCGTCGATCCGGCGACCGGCCTGACCGACGCGCAGGCGACCGAATTGGCGCGGGGCATCGGCGTCCCGGATGGATCCGTGGCACAGGCGGTGGACACCTTCAAGAAGCTTTACACCTGTTACATGGAAACCGACGCCTCGCCTGGCGGAAATCAACCCGCTGATCCTCGAAGGCAACGGCAACATCAAGGCACTCGACGCCAAGTTCAACTTCGACTCCAATGCGCTCTACCGTCACCCCGAAATCGTCGCCTATCGCGATCTGGATGAAGAGGATGCCGATGAAATCGAGGCCTCGAAACATGACCTCTCCTACATTTCGCTGGATGGCAATATCGGCTGTCTGGTGAATGGCGCAGGTCTGGCGATGGCGACCATGGACACCATCAAGCTGTTCGGCGCCGAGCCGGCCAACTTCCTCGACGTGGGCGGCGGCGCCACCACCGAGAAGGTCACCGAAGCCTTCAAGATCATGCTGAAGAACCCCAAGGTCAATGGCATTCTGGTCAATATTTTCGGCGGCATCATGAAATGCGACACGATCGCCACCGGCATCGTCGCCGCCGCCAGGGAAACGCACCTCAGCGTACCGCTGGTGGTGCGCATGAAGGGCACCAACGAAGACCTCGGCAAGCAGATTCTCAGGGATTCCGGCCTGCCGATCATTGCCGCCGACACCATGGCCGATGCCGCGACCAAAATCGTCGCCGCCGTCAAGCACTAAGGAATCGATATGTCCATCCTGATCAACAAAGACACCAAGGTCATCACCCAGGGAATTACCGGGAAGACAGGCCAGTTCCACACCGAGAAATGCCAGGAATACGCCAACGGCAGGAACTGTTTCGTCGCCGGCGTGAATCCGAAAAAGGCCGGCGAGTCGATTTTTGGCATCCCGATCTTCGGCTCGGTCAAGGAAGCCAAGGCGCAGACCGGCGCCACCGTTTCCGTGATCTATGTGCCGCCCGCCGGTGCTGCCGACGCGATCTGGGAAGCCTGCGAAGCCGATCTCGATCTGGCGATCTGCATTACCGAAGGCATTCCGGTGCGCGACATGCTCGTCGTGCGCAACAAGATGAAGGCCAAGGAAGCCAGGGGCGGCAAGAAGACCCTGCTGCTCGGCCCCAACTGTCCAGGCGTGATCACGCCGGAGGAAATCAAGATCGGCATCATGCCCGGTCACATTCATCGCAAAGGCCGCATCGGCGTGGTCTCCCGCTCCGGCACGCTGACCTATGAAGCGGTGGCCCAGCTGACAGAGATCGGCCTCGGCCAGTTGACGGCGGTCGGCACCGGCGGCGACCCGATCAATGGCCTCAAGCATATCGACATCATGCGGGCCTTCAACGATGACCCGGACACCGATGCCGTGATCATGATCGGCGAGATCGGCGGCCCGGACGAAGCTGATGCAGCCGTGTGGTGCAAGGCCAACATGAAAAAGCCCATCGTCGGCTTTATCGCCGGGGTCACCGCACCGGCCGGGCAAGCGCATGGGCCACGCCGGCGCACTGATCTCGGGCGGCGCCGATACGGCCAATGCCAAACTCGCGATCATGGAGGAATGCGGCTTCACCGTGACGCGAAATCCTTCGGAAATGGCCAAGCTGCTTAAAGGCCTGTTGAAGTAACGGAAGTCGGCGCTGGCGACACGCCAAAAAGCCGCTCCGGCGCAAGCCGGAACGGCTTTTTTACGCATAGAATCCAAACACTGCCTGGCTGACCATGGCCGAATGTCATGATCCCGCGGGGGGGATCCCGTCCCCTACGCAGGCTCCGGGGACATAAATTGATTGACGGACTTGATGCAGGACTGTAAGAATTGCACTTATAGTCCTGTTTTAATGCAGGCTCTCCTGCAAGGTGGCGACCGATGAAGAAGGCTGACTTCTGGAAAAGTGACTGGTTCTTTGGCGTTGTGGTCAGCGTCGTCATGCTGATTCTGGGCAATGGCGAGTTGCTGCAAGGCCTGGAACGCAAGGCCTATGACATGGGAGTGGCGGCGACGTCCCGCGCCCCATCCGACAAGATCGCCGTGATTGCCATCGACAAGCCCAGCCTTGACAACATCGGCCGCTGGCCATGGTCGCGCGAGATCATGGCGGACATGGTGGACAAGCTGGCGACCGCCAAAGCCAAGGTGATCGCTACCACGGTGTTCTATTCCGAGCCGCAGCGCGATCAGGGCCTGGCCTATATCAACAAGTTGATTGAAACCTGCGGCGTGACACTGCCTTCCGTGGCCGCTGTCGCCGCGCCGCCTCCCGCGGCTCCGGCTGCGGCACCTGCGGCGGGCGAGCCTGCCAGTGCCGCCGCACCAGCCGCCGCGCCTTCCTCCTGCCCGCAGCTCGAGGCGATCCTGCTTGAGGCCGACCAGAAGCTGAACACCGATCGTCGTCTGGCGGATGCCTTCGCCAAGGCGGGCAATGTGGCGCTGCCCATGTTGTTCGTGCTGGGTGAGCCGCGCGGAAGGCCGGACAAGGACCTGCCCGATTACGTGAAGAAGAATGCGGTCAAGCTGTCCGGCGCCGCTGACGCCCCGCCTTATCCGACGCTCGGCGTCGATGCCGGGGTGATCGAGCCGCTGGGCAAAGTCGTGACCGCCATCGGTCACCTCAACGTGATTCCGGATGTGGATGGTGCGATTCGTACCGAGCCCCTGGTGCTGGCCCACTTTGATCAGGCGTATCCGTCCTTGTCCCTGCTGGTCGCGGCCAGGAGCCACAACCTGAACGTGGCCGACATCCAGGTCACGGCGGGCGACTCGGTCAAGCTGGGCAAGCTCAAGATCGGCACCGACATCGATACCCGGATGCTGACCTTCTACTACAAGGACCGCGACGGCAGTCCGGCCTTCCAGGTCGATTCGTTCTTCGACGTCAAGAGCGGCAAGATTCCCTACGACAAATATCGCGACAAGATCGTGCTGATCGGGCCGACCTCGTCTTCGGTGGGCAGCGTGTTCGTGACGCCGATCAGCCCTGCCATGCCTGCCGTGCTGATGCAGGCGCATGCGGTATCCAGCCTGCTCTCCGAGCATTTCTTCGTCGCGCCGACCTGGGGCTTCTGGGTCGAAAAACTGGTTTTCATCCTGATCGCCGCCTACCTGATCGCCTTGCTGCCGAGGATCAAGGCCGGCATGGCGGCGGGGATTACCGCCGGCCTGCTGGTGGCACTGATCGCCATCCATTTTGTGCTGATGACGACCCAGTTGATGTGGCTGCAGTTGATGGTGCCGGCGACTCTGCTGCTGGTCGGCCACCTGCTGCTGACCGTCAAGCGCTTCGCCGTGACCGAGCGCGGCAAGGAAAAGTCGGATGCCGATTCGGCCGAGTCGAACCGCATGCTGGGCCTGGCCTTCCAGGGCCAGGGACAGCTCGACATGGCCTTCGACAAGTTCCGCAAGTGCCCGATGGACGATGCGCTGATGGAGAACATGTACAACCTGGCGCTGGATTTCGAACGCAAGCGCCAGTTCAACAAGGCGGAGGCGGCGTTCCGTTACATATTCGATTACAACCCGAAGTTCCGCGACATTGAATCACGCGTCAATCGCGCCAAGCAGCTCTCGGAGACGGTGATTCTCGGCGGCGGCGGCGGCGGGCGCAGCAATGCCAGCCTGATCGATACCGCGGGCAACGTGGAAAAGCCGATGCTGGGCCGCTACGAGATCGAGAAGGAGCTGGGCAAGGGGGCCATGGGCGTGGTCTATCTGGGCCGCGATCCGAAGATCAATCGTGTCGTGGCGATCAAGACCATGGCGCTGTCGCAGGAGTTCGAGGCCGACGAACTGGTCGAGGTCAAGGAGCGTTTCTTCCGCGAGGCCGAAACCGCCGGGCGCCTCAACCACCCCAACATCGTCACCATGTTCGATGCCGGCGAGGAGCACGACCTGGCCTACATCGCGATGGAGTTTCTCAAGGGCAAGGATCTGGTTCCCTACGCCAAGCCGGGCAATCTGATGCCGCTGCCGCGCGTCATGAGCATCGTCGCGCGCGTCGCCGATGCGCTGTCCTACGCGCACGAAAACCATGTCGTGCATCGCGATGTCAAGCCGGCCAACATCATGTACGAGCCGGAGTCCGACCAGGTCAAGGTGACCGACTTCGGCATTGCGCGCATCACCGATTCGTCGAAGACCAAGACCGGCATGGTGCTGGGCACGCCGAGCTACATGTCGCCCGAGCAACTCGCCGGCAAGAAGATCGACGGCCGCTCCGACCTGTTCTCGCTGGGGGTCATGCTGTACCAGATGGCCTGCGGCAAGCTGCCCTTCGAGGGCGATTCGATGGCGCAGCTGATGTTCAAGATCGCCAACGAGCCGCATCCGGACATTCGCGGCGTCAATCCCGATCTGCCGGACTGCCTGGTGGCGATCATCGACAGGGCGATGACCAAGGACCCGGAAGCGCGTTACCAGACCGGCGCTGAATTTGCGAAGGACATCCGCACTTGCATGACAATGAGCGGCAGCGCCGCCGCTGGCGATTCCGGCGTCGATATCAGCATTTGAGGACCGCGCCATGGACATGAACGCCGTTCTCGAAATAGTCACCCGCAGCGATCCGGGCATGGTGCGCTCGAACAACGAAGACGCCGTCATGGCCAATCCGGCGCGCGGGTTTGCCGTGCTGGCCGATGGCATGGGCGGCTACAACGCGGGCGAGGTGGCCAGCGGCATGGCGACGGCCCTGCTCGGCACCGAACTGGAAAAGGCCTTTGTCGAGCGTGATCCGAGCAGCATGGATGCGTCCGGCAAGTCATGGGCGCATGTCACGCTGGAAGCGGAAATGATCCGGGTCAATACCGCCATCTATCAGGCGGCGCAGAGCCAGCCGCAGTACGCGGGGATGGGCACGACGCTGGTGGTGGGCGTGTTCCACGACAACCGGGTGACCGTCGGCCACATCGGCGATTCCCGGCTTTACCGGATGCGTGGCGACGATTTCCAGCAGATAACGCGCGACCATTCGCTGCTGCAGGAGCAGATCGACGCCGGCATTATCACTCCCGAGCAGGCGCGGCATTCGCAGAACAAGAATCTGGTGACCCGTGCCGTCGGCGTCGATCCTGATGTGACTGCCCGAGATACACGATCATGCGGTATTGCCGGGGGACGTTTACCTGTTTTGTTCCGACGGACTCAACGACATGGTTGACGACGAGGAAATCGGCATGACTCTGGGTGCTCTATCGGCAAACCTGGAGTTGTGTTCGATGCAGTTGATTCAGATGGCCAACGACAATGGCGGCCGTGACAATGTTTCGGTAATCCTGGTCAAGGTAAAGGGTGATTATCCGGCCGCGCGCGGCTGGTGGTCCCGTTTCCTGGCCTGGTTCAAGTAACGCAATGCGCTCAGTGATCTCGAAGGATGACAACAATGGCTAAGCTCATACTCAGCATGGAAACCACGATGCTCAAGGAGATTCCCTTGAACAAGGAGCGCACCACCATCGGGCGCAAGCCGCACAACGATATCCAGATCGACAACCTGGCGATTTCCGGCGAACACGCGGTGGTGATCACCATCCTCAATGATTCCTTTCTCGAGGATTTGGGCAGCACCAACGGCACCTTCGTCAATGGCCAGTCCGTCAAGAAGCACTTCCTGAAGAATGGCGACACCATCGAACTGGGCAAGTACCGCCTGAAGTATGTCAGCGAACTTCCGCAGCAGACATCGAGCGCGGATTTCGAGAAAACCATGATTCTGCGTCCCGGTGCTGCGCACAAGCCGCCTGCGGAGCCGTCAGCCGCTGCCACGCAGCTCCGGCAGCCGCAGCGCCGCCCACGGCTCCCGCGCGTGACTGCCGTCCGCCGTCCTGCCGGCCATATGTCGACCTCTCCAGGCATGGCTCCGCCGCCAGCGGCGGCACCGGCTGCTGCGCCGGCGCTGCCGTTGGGCGCGATCCAGATTCTTTCCGGCGGCAATGCCGGCAAGGAGATGGAACTGACCAAGACGCTCACCACGCTGGGCAAGCCGGGCGTCCAGGTGGCGGTCATCGCCCGTCGTCCGCACGGCTACTTCATCACCCATGTCGAAGGCGCCAGCTTCCCGGCAGTCAATGGCAAGACGCTGGATGCCCAGGCACATCAACTCGCGGACCACGACGTGATCGAGTTGGCTGGAATCAAAATGGAATTTTTCCTGAAGAGCTGAACGCCGAAGGCAGGCAATTTCTGGAGACCGCTTGAAGCAGTACCTTCCCCGCTACGTGCTTGGACTGGTGATTCTTCTGGTTTTGCTCGGCCATTCGGCGCGCATCTACCAGATTCCGTTCATCAATCACATGGACTCGCTCATCTATGACATGAAGGTCCGCCTGACCATGCCGCAAGGTGTCGATGAGCGCGTGGTGATTCTGGATATCGACGAAAAATCGCTGGCCGAGCAGGGGCGCTGGCCGTGGGGTCGCGACAAGCTGGCGACCTTGATGGACAAGCTGTTCGATCAATACGGAGTCAGGCTGGTCGGTTTCGACGTGGTCTTCGCCGAGCCCGACGACAGTTCCGGCCTCAAGTCGCTGGAGTCGATGGCCGGCAAGGAACTGAAGGACGTGGCGGCGTTTCAATCGACGCTGCGCGAGTTGCGGCCGCAGCTCGACCACGATGCGCGTTTCGCCGCGGCCCTGAAAAACCGGCCGGTCAGTTCTCGGCTACTACTTTTCCAGCAAGGAGGGTGGCACAAGCTCGGGCGCCGCTCCGCAACCGGTATTTCCCGGCAGGGACCTTCAATGGCCGGCGCATAGACTTTACGCAGTGGGTCAGCTACGGTGGCAACCTTGCCGAATTCCAGAAGGCGGCCGCCGGGGCCGGGCATTTCAATCCGCTGGTGGACCATGACGGTACCTCGCGGCGGGTGCCCCTGCTGGTCGAATACAAAGGGCAGTACTACGAAGTCTCTGGCTCTGGCGATGGTGCGCAATCTGCTCGGCAATCCGCCCATCACCCCCGGCTTTCCCGGAAATTCGCCGGCGTCCTATGCGGCCATGGAGTGGCTGGAACTCAAAGCGGCCGGCGGCAGCGTGATGCGCATTCCGGTGGACGAAAACGCGGCGACGCTGATTCCCTATCGCGGTTATCAGGGAAGCTTTTCCTATATCTCGATCACCGACGTGCTAAACGACCGGGTGCCCAGGGAAAAGCTCGCCGGCAAGGTCGTCGTGGTCGGCACCACGGCGCCCGGACTCATGGACTTGCGGGCCACGCCGGTGGGCGCCGCCTATCCGGGGGTCGAAATACACGCCAATCTGATTGCGGGCATGCTGGACGGCGCGGTCAAGCACAAGCCGTCCTACACTCGCGGCGCCGATGTACTGATAGTTTTGTTTGCCGGTGCGGTAATGGCTTTCCTGCTGCCGATGCTGTCGCCATTGCGGGCGACGGTAGTGGGCGCCATCGTGTTGCTGCTGCTGCTCAGCCTGAACTTCAGTGTCTGGCATGCCTACAATTTCGTCCTGCCGCTGGCCAACGCCATGATCGCGGTCGTGCTCCTCTATGCGATGAACATGTCCTGGGGCTACTTCGTCGAGTCGCGAACCAAGCGCCAGTTGACCGGGCTTGTTCGGCCAGTACGTTCCGCCGGAACTGGTCGAGGAGATGAGCCGCGACCCGGAAAACTACAGCATGGCCGGGCGCAAGGCCGAACTCACCGTGCTGTTTTCCGACATCCGCGGCTTCACCACCATTTCCGAAGGGCTGGAGCCGAACGAACTGGCAACCCTGATGAACCAGTATCTCGGCGCCATGACGCTGGTGGTGCGCAAGCACCGCGGCACGCTGGACAAATATATCGGCGACGCCATCATGGCCTTCTGGGGTGCGCCGGTCGATGATCCGGAGCATGCCAAGAATGCGGTCCGCACCGGGCTCGAAATGCATGTCGCGCTGCACGAACTGAACAAGGACCTGGTGGCCCGCGGCTGGCCCGAACTCAAGATCGGTGTCGGCGTGAACACCGGTCCGATGACGGTCGGCGACATGGGCTCGCCGGTGCGTCAGTCCTACACGGTGATGGGCGATGCGGTCAACCTTGGCTCGCGCCTGGAGGGCATTACCAAGCAATACGGGGTTGGCTTTATCGTTGGCGAAAGCACGCGCGAACTGCTGAAGAAGGAATTCGTCTTCCGCGAACTGGATCGGGTGCGCGTCAAGGGCAAGGAAGATCCGGTGGCCATTTATGAACCGGTCGGCGAGGAGGGCAAGGTTGCGCGCGAGGACATGGAAGAGATCAAGCTATGGAATCAGGCCTTGCGTGCCTACCGCGCGCAGGACTGGGATCAGGCCGAAGTGGCGCTGATGAATCTGCAGCGAATCAGGCCGCGCTATCTCTACGATCTGTACGTCAAACGCGTAGAACATCTGCGCAAGGAGCCGCCCGGAGAGAACTGGGACGGCGTCACCATTTTTGAGACGAAATGACGGCCTACCCCCCAGCCCCTGCCCCACGGATGGCTTTGCACAACCATCCGGCTTCGGCGGCGCGGAGCAGTGCTCCGCGAAACCCCGCCTGCGCCCCAGGTAAAGGGGTGATACTGGTTCAGCCGCCATCGCGGCTTCCGTTCAATGGATTGCCGCCCGCATGGGGCGGCCCGGCACAGGCGGCGAAAAAATGAAAGTACGCGTCCTCGGTTGCAGCGGCGGCATTGGCGGCAGGCATCTGCGTACCACCTCGTTGCTGGTTGACAACGACATTCTGATCGACGCCGGAACCGGGGTCGGTGATCTGGCGATTGCCGAGCTCGCCCAGATCGATCATGTCTTCATTACCCACTCACATCTCGATCACCTGGCCTGCCTGCCATTCATGGTTGATACCGTCGGCGAAATGCGCAGTCGTCCGGTGATAGTGCATGCGACCGAGGCGACGCTCGAAATCATCCGCACGCATATTTTCAACTGGGCCATCTGGCCCGACTTCAGCGTAATCCCGTCGGCCGAGAAACCCTTTATGCGCTTTGACCCGATACGGGTGGGCGAGAGCCTGGACCTCGATGGCCGCAAAGTGATTCCGCTGCCGGCGAATCACACCGTGCCCGCGGTAGGCTATCAACTCGATTCCGGGCATGCCAGCCTGGTATTTACCGGTGATACCGGCCCCTGTCCTGAATTGTGGAAGCGGGTTAACGCGATTCGCAACCTGCGCTACCTGATCATCGAGTGCGCGTTCTCCGACAGGGAGAAGCGGCTTGCCGTGGCGTCCCTGCATTTGTGCCCGAGCATGCTGCTGGAAGAACTCGCAAATCTTCAGCGGGATGCCGAGATATTCATCACCCACCTGAAGCCCGGACAAATCGAATTGACCATGCAGGAGATCGAAGACTGCATCGGCAACGAATTTCGTCCCGGAATGCTGCAGAACAATCAGCTCTTCGAGATCTGACCATGAGCGCGACGGTTAGCATTGACCTGTTGGCCACCCTGCAACCCCTTATGTCATTGGGCAGCAAGGGCTTGACCGAATTGCTGCCCCTCTGCCGCACCCATCACTTTACGCGCACCACCGATCCGTTTTCCAAGACAGACTGGAGCGGCCAGGTGGTCTATCTGGTGCGGGGGCAGCTCCTGGTGAAATTGCTCGACGGTGCTTCGCGCGTGCTGGTCGGTGGCCACGATCTGGCGGCGGCTCCGGTGGCGCGTGGCGGAAACGCTCCGCGTTTCAGCAAGGCGATTACCGATGTCGAGTTGCTCAGTCTGGAGGAGGATCCCCTGGACATCGTAGTGACCTGGAACCAGTTGGCCAGCGCAAGCGACCTCGGGAAGGGCGTTCCCGATCAGACCGACTGGCGCATGATGTCCAGCATGTTCGCCGTGGATAATCTTACGGTCGGCGCATTTGCTTCCTTGCCTCCGGCGAACATTCAGGCGCTGCTGGGAAAATTCGTCCGCGTTCCGGCCAGGCGTGGCGAGACAATAATCAGGCAGGGCGACCCCGGCGATTACTACTACCTGATTGAAAGCGGACGCTGCAAGGTTTCCCGGATGGTCGCCGGCGCTTCGGTGCAGCTGGCGGAGATCAGGGAAGGTGATGCCTTTGGCGAAGAAGCGCTGGTCGCGGATACGGTGCGCAATGCGACCGTGGTGATGAATACGGACGGCATGCTGTTGCGCTTGTCCAAGCAGGACTTCAACCAGTTGTTGCTCGCGCCGCTGCTGCAGAAAGTGACCGGCGAAGAGGCCGAGCGACGGATTGCCGCCGGCGCACGATGGATTGATGTGCGGTTTCCGGCCGAATATCAGAGTGACGGCTATCCCGGTGCCATCAACATCCCGCTTAACGACATTCGTCCGGCCTCGGCGGCGCTTGATCCGGCAATCGAGTACATCGTTTACTGTCAGACGGGACGCCGCAGTTCCGCTGCTGCATTTTTGCTTTCCCAGCGCGGACTTCATGCGACCCTCCTTGATGGCGGCATGAGGGCGCGCGCCGGTGCCATGGAGTCAAGCGTATGAGTGCCGTTCCTGCCGCGCCCGCCGAAGCCGCCGTGTCCGATGTGGACAGCCGCCTGACCTTCTTCAAGAACCTGCAGGTTGTCACCAACAAGATTCATGCCACCTCAAACATCGACGAAATCATGCTGGAGCTGTCGCAGCGACATCTGCAGTCTGTTCAATGCCGACCGTCTGACGATCTATTCCATCGGCGAGGACAAGGCGTCCATCGTTTCCAAGGTCAAGACGGGCCTGAACTCGTTCAAGGATCTGCGCCTGCCGATCGCCGACCAGAGTATCGCCGGCCATGTCGCGCTGGCCAAGAAGACCGTGAATATCCGCGACGTCTATGACGAGGCGGAGCTCAAGGCGATCAATCCGTCATTGCGCTTCCTGCAGGAAGTTGACAAGCGCACCGGTTATCGCACCAAGCAGATGCTGGTGGCGCCGATTGTCGATGCGCAGAGCAGCGAGCTGCTCGGCGTCGTCCAGCTCATCAACAACAAGGCGGGCGACGCCTTTCGCAGCGGTCGCCGAGGAGGGTGTCAAGGGGCTGTGCGAGACGCTGGCGATCGCCTTCACCCAGCGCAGCAAGCCGGCGCAGGTCGGTCAAGACAAAGTACGATTTCCTGGTCTCGGATGCCGTCATTTCCGCGCAGGAACTGGAACTGGCGACTCGTACCGCGCGGCGCAAGAACCTCGACATCGAAGAAGTCCTGGTCAACGAGTTCCAGGTCAAGCAGCAGGCCATCGGCGCGGCACTGGGCAAAGTTCTTCGATGTGCCCTACGAGCCGTTCAGGGCCGATCGCATCAAGCCGATCGACCTGCTGAAGAACCTCAAGCGCGAGTATCGTCGCAGCAGAGCCAGTGGGTGCCCGTGGAGGAGGGGTCGGAAGGTGTCATGGTGGTCTGCCATGGACCCCGAGCAGGTCAAGGGCTCGCGTATCGTCAACAACGTTTTCCCGCGGGCGAAGATCGCCTATCGGGTCACCACCAACCACGAGTTCGTGCAGACGCTCGATCAGTTGTTCGGCGCCAGCGGAGTTCCCGGCTACACGGATGACAGTTCGGTCGGCGATCTGCTTTCCACCCTCGATGAAGGGGAATGGAAGGTGAAGGCGTGGCTGACGATGTTTCCGCCGCGGCCGACAACGAACTGGTCAAGCTGGTCAACAAGATCATCATCGATGCCTACCAGCAGGGTGCTTCGGACATCCACATCGAGCCGGGCCTGGGCAAGGACAAGGTGCTGATCCGCTTCCGCAAGGACGGCTCGCTGGCGAAGTACATCGAGGTGCCGGCCAGCTACCGCAACGCCATGGTGGCGCGCCTCAAGATCATGTGCGACCTCGATATCGCCGAGCGCCGCAAGCCGCAGGACGGCAAGATCAAGTTCAAGAAATTCGGCCCGCTCGACATCGAACTGCGGGTGGCGACGATTCCGTCCACCGGCGGCGTCGAAGACGTCGTGATGCGTATCCTTGCCGGCGGCGAGCCGATCCCGCTGGACAAGCTGGGCGTGCTGCCGACCAATCTGACCAAGCTCAAGGCGACGCATTTCCAAGCCCTACGGCCTCTTCTTCGTCTGCGGCCCGACCGGTTCCGGCAAGACGACCACGCTGCACTCGGTGCTGGGCTATCTCAACACGTCGGATACCAAGATCTGGACCGCCGAAGATCCGGTCGAAATCACCCAGAAGGGCCTGCGCCAGGTGCAGGTCAACAAGAAGGTCGGACTGGACTTCCCGATGGTGATGAAGGCCTTCCTGCGCGCCGACCCGGACATCATCATGGTCGGCGAAATGCGCGACGCGGAAACCACCGGCATCGGCATCGAGGCCTCGCTGACCGGCCACCTGGTGTTCGCCACCCTGCACACCAACAGCGCGCCGGAATCGATCATCCGCCTGCTCGACATGGGCATGGACCCGTTCAACTTCTCCGACGCCCTGCTCGGCATTCTTGCCCAGCGCCTGGCCAAGCGCCTGTGCAAGTGCAAGGAGAGCGTACACGCCCGACGCCGATGAAGTCAGGCTGTTCATGAAAGAGTACTGCAGCGAACTGGACAATACCGAGGCCTTCAAGAAGGACAAGAAGGCTGCCTATGCAGGCGACGCTACGAGCGACTGGTCAAGGACTACGGCAAGGATGGCCAGTCTGCGTGTTCACCCGGGCCAAGGGCTGCGACACCTGCGGCGGCAGCGGCTACAAGGGGCGCGTCGGCCTGCACGAACTGATGATCGGCACCGAGCCGCTGAAGAAGCTGATCCAGGAACATGCCCGCGTCGCCGCAGCTGTTCGCCCAGGCGCTGGAGGATGGCATGCTGACCCTGAAGATGGACGGCATGGAAAAGGTCCTGCAGGGCGTGACCGACATGAAGCAGGTGCGCGCCGTCTGCATCAAGTAGGGAATGGGCATGGATAATCCGAGCGATCTGTTTCGCCGTCTCGAACAACTCAATGCCATCGGCGCCGCGCTCTCCAAGGAGCGCGACATCAACCGGCTGCTGGAGAGCATCCTGGTCGCGGCCAAGACCATCACCCATGCCGACGGCGGCACGCTGTATCGCATGACCGAGGACGGCCACGGCGCTGCGTTTCGAGATCCTGCGCACCGACTCGCTGCACATCGCGATGGGCGGCACCACCGGCAATGCCATCAACTTCCCGAACTTGCCGCTGACCAACGACAAGGGCAAGTCCGAACGACTCGATGGTGGCCGCCTACGCCGCCATCCACGACAAGACGGTCAATATCGCCGATGCCTATACCGAGGCGGGCTTCGACTTTTCCGGCACGCGCAGTTTCGACGAGCGCACCGGCTATCGCTCGCAGTCCTTCCTCACGGTGCCGATGAAGAACCACGAGGGCGAGATCATCGGCGTGCTGCAACTCATCAATGCCCTGGACCCGCAGACGCGGCCAGGTCACGCCGTTTTCCGCGGCCGACCAGAGCCTGGCCGAATCGCTGGCCTCGCAGGCGGCCATCGCGCTCACCAACCGCCTGCTGATCACCCAGCTCGAGGAACTCTGTTCGAGTCCTTCATCAACCTGATCAACCTGGCGATCGACGAGAAGTCGCCCTACACCGGCGGCCACTGCCAGCGCGTGCCGGCCCTGACCATGATGCTGGCCGAGGCGGTCGAACGCGACGCACGGAGGGGCCGCTGGCATCGTTTCACGATGGACGACGAGGATCGCTACGAACTCAAGATCGCCGGCCTGCTGCACGATTGCGGCAAGGTCACGACGCCGGTGCATGTGGTGGACAAGGCCACCAAGCTGCAGACCCTCTTCGATCGCATCCACCTGATCGATACCCGCTTCGAAGTGCTCAAGCGCGATGCGGAGATCAGCGCTTTGCGCCGGCAGCTCGCCCTGCGCGACAAGCGTGGACGCCGCGGCAGAGGCGCGGATCTGGGAGCGACTGCCAGAAGGAAGTCTGCCGGCTGGACGAAGATCGCGAGTTCCTGCGCAAGGCCAATGTCGGTGGCGAGAAGCATGAAGGACGAGCCGATCTGCAGCGCGTGCGCGACATCGGCAGCCGGCGCAAGTGGCGCAATGTCGATGGCGTCGAAACAGAGTTCCTCAGCGCCGACGAAGTCGAGAACCTGACCATCCGCGCCGGCACCCTGACGCATGAAGGAGCGCGACATCATCAACCACCACATCGTCGCCACCATCAAGATGCTGGAACAACTGCCGTGGCCGCGGCACCTGAAGAACGTGCCGGAATACGCCGGCGGCCATCACGAGCGCATGGACGGCAAGGGCTACCCCAAGGGCCTGACCCGCGAGCAGATGTCGCTGCAGGCGCGCATGATGGGCATCGCCGACATCTTCGAGGCGCTGACCGCCCGCGACCGCCCGTACAAGCCGGGCATGAAGCTGTCGCAGGCGATGGGCATCATGGCCAATTTCAAGCAAGAACGGCCATATCGATCCCGACCTGTTCGATGTGTTCGTCAGGCAAAAGGTCTATCTGAAGTACGCGCGAGCAGTTTCTCGATCCGGAGCAGATCGACGAGGTGGTGGATGTGGCCTAGGGCCAATACTGTTTAGACAACCCGTTCGTGCTGAGCCTGTCGAAGCATGGTCGGCGGCACAATCTGCCCTTCGACAAGCTCAGGGCGAACGGTTCTGTTCAAACTGAACAGTACTGGGCCTAGGGCGGGAAGCCGTCAGTTAATTGCTGCTACCACGCGACTTTGGCCGCCGTAGCGGATGGGAAAGTCTGACCGAATTGGTTGCAATGTGACATTTTGTGTCACTTCGACGCCTCGTTTCGAGCTATCCCATTGACCGATAGTGAATTCTAGCTTGGCATGAACCGTGCTTTAAGTATCCCAGCAGCGACACCCGTCGCGCTTTCCTTTCTCTAGGAGAATTCATATGAGCAAGTTGCAAAAAGGCTTTACCCTGATCGAGTTGATGATCGTGGTCGCGATTATCGGCATCCTCGCAGCCATCGCCATTCCGCAGTTCACGGAATACACCAAGAAGGGCGAAGACAAGGCCGCCCAGTCGGATGCGAAGAACATCCTGACCCAGGCGATTGCCAATTCGACCAACTGATCACACGATCACTCCAAGGAGATTCAGACATGAAGAAAATTTCTTTTGTGGTAACGGCCATGCTGGCGGCATCCTCCGTGTACGCGGCTTCGGCTTCGGTTTGCTCGGCACCGACCAATGCCGGTGATGGCACCGCGATTTCGGGAACTCTCGGGTTTACGGCCGCTGCCAGCGGTACGACCGGCTTTGTCATCAATACATTTACTCCCAAGTGTTCCGCCAACGTTTTTGCTGCGGTCGAGCAAAGCGAAATTTCTCTCGCGACTGCAGCCGGTTCGAAGAAGGGCAAGAACATGTTCACCGGGAGCACCAACGGCGGCGGCGTGAAGCCGACCGGAACCCTGTTCCCCAATGGCGTTGCGACCGGCGATACGACGACTGCGGTGACGACTGCATTGGCTGCAGGCGCCGGCTCGACCTGATACATTTGTCGCAAGGCGGAAAAGGCGCACCACGTGGTGCGCCTTTTTTACGCCACTGTCCATTGACGAGATAGCCTGATGTGGCCCTTCCTTGTTTCCGCCTGGCGTGCCGGGCTGCGCAGCCGCAGCATTCAGGGCGTGCTGGTGCTCGGCGTGCTGCTGGTCGGTGTCGCCTACCTATCCGCCTCGTTTTCGCCGCGCCAGCCGCGCACGGTGGCGCTCGATGTCGGCATGTCCGGCCTGCGCGTCAGCTTGGTCCTGTTTGCGCTGTTCTGGGTGCAGGAACTGGTCGGGCGCGAAATCGAGCGGCGCACGGTACTGTTTTCCCTGACCTATCCGGTGGCGCGCGGCAACTATGTGCTCGGCCGCTACTTCGGTGTGATCGGGCTGCTCGCGCTGGCCGCGCTGCTGCTCGGCCTGCTGCTGTGGCTGGTGGTGCTGGCCACCGGCGGCGACTACCAGCAGGGCTTCGTCATCGCCGCGGGACTGCCGTACTGGATGACGGTCGGCGGCCTGTGGCTCGATGCCGCAGTGGTGGCAGCCTTCGCCCTGTGGCTGTCGACTTTCTCGACCGTGCCGATGTTGCCCCTGGCGCTCGGACTTGCGTTCGCGGTCGGCGGCAAGAGCCTGGGCGCGGTGACCGAATACCTGGCAAAGGGGGCGGACGGCGATCCGGAACTGATGCGCTTCGCGCCTTTCATCAATGCGATTCAGTGGGTGCTTCCCGATCTTTCGCGGCTCGACTGGCGCGCCTGGCCGATGTACGGGCTGGCGCCGGAAGGGCTCGCAGTCGGATTGGGCCTGGTGCTGGCTGCCAGCTATGCCGCCTTGCTGCTGGCGCTGGCAGTCATCACCTTTACCCGCCGCGAGTTTCAGTAAAGCCCGACCGGCATGACGGCTGACCTGAAGCAAACCTGGTGGCCTGGTCTGTTGGCTTTGCTCCTGGCATTGAGCTTCGTGGCGACGGCGGAGCGGCTGAAAACCGTGCCGCGGCAGACCGTGGATCTGGAATTGCAAGTGGCGCTGCCGCTCTTCGTGCAGGTTTTCATGGCCGCCGGCGATCGTTATCTGGCAGCCAATCTGGCGGCCATTCGGGCGCTGGTGGTGGTGACCGAGAAGATGCGCCCGGAGGACTACCGCATCCTCGGCAAGGTCCAGGAAGACGCGTCATGGCTGAATCCCGCCCATGAAGACAACTACTACATCGCGACCGCGATCCTGCCCTGGAACGGGGAACTGGATGCCGCGCAAACCATCCTCAGGCGCGCCAGCCTGGCGCGGCGTTTCGATTACCAGCCGGCCTTCTACTACGCCTTCCACCTGCTGCATTTCAAGGGCGATCCGGTTGGCGCTTCGGCGTGGCTGCGGGAGGCGGCCGAGAAACTGCCGCGCGATGACGAGCGCCTGATCATGCAGAATTTCGCCGCGCGCTGGATCGATCGCGCACATGACGTGGACCTGGCGATCCGCATCGTCGAAGCCATGGCCAAGCAGGCCAGGCGCAAGGATTTCCGCGCTTACCTGGAGCAGCGCGTCGCTCGCCTGCAGTCGCTCAAGGAACTCCGCGCGGCAGCCGGCCGTTATAGTGAGCGCGTCGGCCACCCGCCGGTAGAATTGCAGGATCTGGTTGACTCGGGCCTCATCCCTTCAATTCCGTCAGACCCCTTCGGTTTTGGTTTCGAATTCGACCAGCAAGGCCAGATCATCCTGCGGAAAACTCCTCCCCGGTCCCCTCCCAAATGACGGTAGCGATTTCCATCACCCATCTGCGCAAGACCTACCCGCGAAGCTGGGCGTCGCCGCCCTTCGAGGCGCTCAAGGGCATCTCCCTGGCGGTCGAGGAGGGCGAGGTGTTCGGTTTCATCGGTCCCAACGGCGCCGGCAAGAGCACGGCGATCAAGATTCTCACCGGCGTGATGCGGCCCAGTGACGGTGCTGCCGCACTGTTCGGCATCGATGCGTCGTGTTCCGAGGCGCGCCGCGGATTGGGCTACGTGCCGGAAAACCCCAGCCTGCCGGATTATCTGACTCCCATGGAGATACTCGCCATGGGATTGGCCCTGCATGGCCGCAAGCCTGCCCATCCACGGGCGCACTGCCTGGGCTGGCTGGAGCGCTTCGGTCTGGGCGCTGTAGCTGACAAGGTGGTACGCGGTTTCTCCAAGGGCATGGCGCAGCGAACCGCTCTGGCCCACGCCATGGCCGTCGAGCCGCGTCTGCTGATCCTCGACGAGCCGCTTTCAGGGCTTGATCCCGTGGGGCGGCGCGACGTGGTGGAGATACTCTCCGAGTACCGGCGCGGGGGCGGCACGCTATTCTTCACCTCGCATGTGCTGCATGACGTCGAGCGACTGGCCGACCGCTTCGGCCTGATCCATCAGGGGCTGTTGCGGGCCGTGCGTTCGCCGGCGGAGCTGGCCGGCGACGAAGAACTGGTGATGGTCCGCAGCATGGGCCAGGCAGCGGTGGAGGGCATGAAGGCGGACTTCGCCGGACGCTGGGTTGGCGAGTTCCCGCGCTCGGAACTGTGGCTGCGACTGGAGGCCCTGCGCGGCGCCGGGCATGTGCTGCTCGAAGTGAAGCCGACGCTGTCGCTGGAGAGCGCCTTCATGCGCGTCGTCGACCAGAACTGATGGCAGCTGCCTGGCGCCACGTGTTACAGGAATTCCAGGGTCCCGTGCCATGAGTCGATCCCGCAAGAAGGACAAGCGGCACCCCCGGCCCAAGGCCCGCCCGGTTTTTCTGGATGCAGAATCCGCGGCGCTGATGAGACTGGTGGAGACGCGACGGGTGGCGGAGGCGGAAGTGGCGGCGCGGCGCATCCTCTCCCGGCAGCCGAGCCATCACCTCGCGCTCAAGGCGCTGTCCTTCGCCCTGATCGGCCAGAATCGCTTCGAGGAAGCGCTGCCTATCCTCGAGTTTGCAGTGCCGCGCTTCCAGGCCGATCCCGAACTGCACAACAATCTCGGCATCGTCCTGTCCTACCTGATGCGCTGGGACGAGGCGCTCGCCTGCTTCCGGCGTTCACTCGATCTGCACCCCAATGAGCCGGAGGTACTGAAGAACCTCGGCGCCGCGCTTAGCCGCATGCAGCGCTGGGACGACGCGTTGCCGGTGCTGCTACAGGCCATCGAGCATCATCCCGACGACTACATCGAGGCGATCCAGTCGCTGGGACTGGCGCTCCTCGCCCTGCACCGCTACGATGAAGCCTGGCTGTGCTTCAACGAACTCTGGCAGGCGGATGCGAAAGACACCTACGCGCTGTACCAGTTGCTATCGGTCAGCTTGCGCAACTGCGTTTGGCAGGACCTTGCCGCGCGTTTGGCCGTGCTGCACCAGCGCGATCCCCGCGGCATGGCGACCGCCGGCCCGTTTCGTGCGCTGGCCTTTCCCGGCTTCAGCGGCCGCGAGCACCTGGCTTTTGCCCGGGTCTTCAGCGAGAGCTGCTTTCCGGCGGCTTTGCTGGCGGCGGGCAAGCCCGTCAGCGCCGGGGCGGCGCGTCCGGCTGGCAGGCGGCTGCGCGTCGGCTTCATGTCGGCCGATTTCGGTGAGCATGCCGTGGCATACGTTCTGCCGCAGGTCATCGAACTGCTGGATCGCGGACGCCTCGACCTGTTCGGCTATTCGACCGGCAAGGACGACCGGAGCGCCCTACGCGCTCGCCTGGCAGCTGCCTTCGAGCATTTCACTGATCTATCGTCCCTCTCCCATCGGGCGTCTGTCGAGCGCATCCAGGCTGACGAGGTGGATATCCTGGTGGACCTCCAGGGCTGGACCGCCGGGCAGCGAGGGGAAATTCTCGCCCTGCGCTGCGCCCCGATCCAGGTCAATTGGCTCGGCTATCCAGGCACCCTCGGTCATCCGCGACTGGCCGATTATCTGCTCGGCGATGCCACGGTGACACCGTTTGAGCACGCCGCCTGCTACACCGAGACTCTGGCCCATCTGCCCCACTGCTATCTGCCCGCCGACGCCACGCGGATTCTGCCGCCGGCCCCGATGCGGGCCGACGCCGGCTTGCCGGAAAAGGGCTTCGTCTTCTGTTCCCTCAACAGCAGCTACAAGTTCAATCCCGACACTTTCGATGCCTGGTGCCGCGTCCTGCTGCAGTGTCCCGACAGCATCCTGTGGCTGAGCAGTCCGTCGCCGACCGCACAAAGCAATCTCGAGCGCGAAGCCAGGAGCCGCGGTGTCGATCCGGCGCGGCTGGTTTTTGCGCCGCGCACCGAGACCCAGGCGCAGCATCTGGCCCGGCTGCAGCTTGCCGACCTGGCGCTGGATACCTTTCCCTACAACTCCCATTCGACGGGGATCGATACCCTGTGGGCCGGAGTCCCGATGGTCACCTGCATGGGCGAGACCTTCGCCAGCCGCGTCGGCGCAAGCACGCTGCGCGCGGCGAATCTTGATGAACTGGTGACTGGCAGTCTCGAGCAATACGAGGGCTTGATTCTCGATCTGTATCGCGACCGCGATCGTCTGGCCCGACTGCGGCAGCGACTCAACGCCGACAAGACCAGCCTGCCGCTGTTCGACATGCCCGCCTTTGCGCGGGCCATGGAGGATGTGTTGCTGCGCATGTGGCAGGACCATCTCCGGGGTCGGGAAGATCCGATTCCCGCTGCCTCTGCCGGCACTGCATCCTGATGGCGCCGTGAGCCAGCGTCCGACTCCGGCGGTCTGGTGGCTGGCGGCAACCGCCCTCTGGCTGTTTGCCACTCCGTATCAGGGCATTATCCAAGATGCGCGGCTCTATGCGTTGATGGCGCTGCACCGGCTCCAGCCGGCCGCTTTTGCATCTGATCCGTGGTTCCTCGGCGGCTCGCAGGACGACTGGTCGATATTCTCTTCACTGTATGCCCCAATGGTATCCGCGCTCGGGCTGGAGCGCGGTGCCATGCTCATGACCCTGTTGTCCGGCCTGCTGTTCGTGCTCGCCGCCGGCCTGCTGGCGCGTGCTCTGATCAGGGGGCAGGGCCGCTGGCTGGCACTGTTGTGCCTGGTTGCGCTGCCTCTATGCTATTCCGCCAACGAAATGTTCCACGTAAGGGAAGGCTTCGCTACCGCCCGCGGCTTGGCCGTGCCCTTGTCCATGCTCGGGGTGGCCTCGGCGATCGGCGGGCGGCGTCTGTCGAGCCTGGCCATTCATGCGCTGGCTTTCGCCATCCATCCCCTCATGGCCCTGGGGCCGGCGGCGATCTCGGTCCTGCTGCTGGTCCGGCAACGCCTGCGAGTGGCCTTGCTGGCCATTGGCGTGGCGCTACTGGCCGCGATTTTCCTGGCCGGCGAACTCGGTGTCTTGCGCCTGCTGGACGGCAAGTGGTTGTATTTTGTCCAGCATTCTCCGTTGATTTTCATCGCGTCCTGGGTGGCTGCCGATCTGTCGCCCCTCCTGGCGTGGTTTGGCTTGCTGCTCATCGCCGGCCGTTACGGACAATACCGGGTTCGCCGCGTCTATAGGCTGGGCGCGCTGGTCGGTGCGATCGGGATGATCGCGGCGCTTGTGGCGGATCGGGTTCCCGTCCTGATGGTGCTGCAGGCGCAGCTCTGGCGCTGCCTCTGGTTTGTCCAAGTGCTCGGCGTCGTCGCGGTGGTCGATCTGGCGTCGCGCTACCTGCTCCGCGCGCGCGCGCCGCACCGGCTCCAGGTATTGCTCGCGGTGCTTCTGGCCTTGAGCTTGCGGGCCTGGCTGGGCTGGCTGCTGCTGGCCTGCTTCCTCTTCCTGCGTGGCGGTGGCGGCAAGTATTTGCCGGCCCTGATGCGACAGATGGCTGCACGCAAGAAACTGATCCTGGGCGTCAATGTGGTCCTTGCGGCGATGCTGCTGCCGGGGTATTGGACCAGCGTGTCCCTGGTCTTCGCTTCGTCGGACCCCGATGGGGGGGCATACGCCGACCTGGCCAGGAGCCTCATGCTGAGCGGCGGCTTCGGCCTGGTGCCGCTTGCCGCCTGGTGGATCATCTCGCGCTGGCAGAGAGGTCTCCATGGCTCAGCGTTGCTGGTGGCCGGACTGGCGGCAGCAATGGTGGCGGGCCTGGCGCAATGGGATGGCCGCGGGGCGGATGTTCGCTACCAGGAGTCGCGTTATGTTGCGGGAGGGCCGGGGCGTTTGTTCGATGCCTGGATCGTGCCGGGGGATGCGGTGTATTGGCACCAGAATCAGGAACGGACCTGGTTCGAGCTGGGCACGGCCGGGTATGCCAGCGCAGCCCATTGCTCCGGGCAGGTATTCTCGGAGCCGCGCGTCAGGCTGCTGGAGTCGCGGCTGAGCCGCATCGCCACCGGCTCGCTCGATGCCGACCGGATGCGCCGGGCCGAGCTTGGGGTATGGCAGTTGGCGGATGCCATGCAGGCCGGTGATCCGGCGCTGAAGGACATCACGCCGGACTCGCTGGTCTCCTACGAGCGTGTGAGCTTGTCCGGCGCTGCCGGGATTCGCCATGTCTGCGGCGATGCAGACCTCAAGTACGTTGTCGCAGCGCACAGGATAGCTGGTGCTTTTCTGGCGCAAGACAGCGAAACATTTGCCGGGCGGACGCGCATTTCATACTACCTGTACTCGTGCGCGGCGATGCGGGGACCCTAGGCAAGAAATGCGTCCGAGTAGTTCCTTTGCCAAAACCGCCGCCGTTCGCGGTGAGCCTGTCGAACCGCCTTGTCTTGTGACTACAGGCCATCGACAAGCTCAGGCCGAATGGCCTGTTCTGATAGTCCATATGGAGAGAGCTACCAAAGCATCCTCGTCGTCCGAACCGGGCCGCAGCGGTGGGCAAACGCATGCATTGGCACTATAGTTGGCGCATGCGGCGAAACCAGACCCAGTCGGCGATCGACAGATTGCCGGCGCCATTGCAATGACGAACGACCAGCCTCATGCAGCCAAGCTTGAGTTCGGCCGCTATTTCGCTGCCAGCCTGATTGCGCTGGCCATCGATGTCGCAGTCCTGCTGGCCGCTGCGCAGGTGATGCACTATCTGCTGGCGGCGACGGTGGGCTTCGTCGTCGGTTCGGTAGTCAGCTACCTGCTGGCCACGCGCTGGGCATTTCGGCGGCGGCGCTTAGATGGTCGCGCCCATGCCGAGTTTGCGGTCTACGCGCTGGTGGGCGTGTTTGGACTGGGCATCAACGATCTGGTCATCTTCCTCGCAGTGGGCTCGGCGGGACTTCCGCTCCTGGCAGGCAAGCTGGTTGCCGCCGGCATCACCTTCCTGTTCAATTTTGCGGTCCGCAAACGGGTGCTGTTCTGAGATGCGGTGTCATCGATGAAACCGGTTGTGGTGATCATCGGCGCGGGTCCCGCGGGCCTGACCGCCGCCTTGGAACTGATTCGCGACGGGCGGGCCATGCCGATCGTGCTTGAAGCCTCGGCGGCGGTGGGCGGCATCTCGCGCACCGTGGAGTACAAGGGCAACCGCATGGACATCGGCGGACATCGCTTCTTTTCCAAATCCGACTGGGTCATGAACTGGTGGCGGGAGATCCTGCCGATCGCCGCCGCAGAGCCCACCGTGGAGATCGCCTATCAGGGACAGCGCAGGAAAGTCGGCGCCGGCGGCACGGCGTTGACGGACTCGGGCCGCGTGATGCTGGTGCGCGACAGGCTTTCGCGCATCTACTTCCTGCGCAAGTATTTCGACTACCCGATCAAGCTGAATGCCACCACGCTGACCAATCTGGGTCCCGTGCGCCTGTTCAGGATAGGCGTCAGCTATGTATGGTCGGCGCTGTTTCCGCGCAAGGCGATGCGGTCGCTGGAGGATTTCCTGGTCAATCGCTTCGGCGGCGAACTGTATCGCACCTTCTTCAAGGACTACACGGAGAAGGTCTGGGGCGTGCCCTGCGATCGCATCAGCGCCGAGTGGGGAGCGCAGCGGATCAAGGGACTTTCCATTGTCGAGGCCTTGCGCCATGCGCTGCGCCAGCGCTTCGGCGGTGCAGCCAGGGAGCAGGCGACGAAAACCAGCCTGATCGAACACTTTCTGTATCCGCGTCTGGGACCGGGCCAGCTGTGGCAGGAAGTGGCGCGCCGGGTGATCGAAGGCGGCGGCGAGATCCATTTCGGCCAGCAGGTCAAGGGCGTGCGCCATGCGGGCGGACGAGCGGTTTCGGTCCTGACGACGGATGCGGCAGGGCAAGCGGTCGAGCTGCGCGGAGACCACGTGATTTCGACCATGCCGGTCAAGGACCTGGTGGCCGGCATGCAGCCTGCGGCCCCGGCCGATGTGCGCGAGGTGGCGGCCGCATTGCCTTACCGCGATTTCATCACCGTCGGGCTGCTGGTTTCCCGCATGCGTGCCAATCCGCAGGCGCAGAGCACCCGGGCCGACAACATGCCGCCGGATAACTGGATCTACATTCAGGAACGCGACGTGCGCATCGGGCGCCTGCAGGTATTCAACAACTGGAGCCCGGATCTGGTTGCCGATCCCGACAAGGTCTGGCTCGGGCTCGAATATTTCTGCCAGGAAGGCGACGATCTGTGGGTGCAGGAAGACCAGGCGCTGATCGAGCTTGCGGCTGGCGAACTTGAGAAAATCGGCATGATCGACCGCGCCGACGTGCTCGATGGCACCGTGATTCGCGTGCCAAAAACCTATCCGGCCTACTTCGGCGCCTATGAGGATTTTCCGCGCGTGAGAGCCTGGCTGGATGGCATCGAGAATCTGTATCTGGTGGGGCGCAACGGCATGCACCGCTACAACAATCAGGATCATTCGATGCTGACGGCGAAACTGGCGGTCGAGGCGATTCTCGATGGCAAGGTCGGCAAGGCCGCGATCTGGGACGTGAATATCGATGATGACTATCACGAGGAAGGAGCGGCCTCCCGCTAGCGGCAGGCGTCAGCGCCCTTGCGAAACGACCGGACCATGATCCGCTTCGCCGTTTTCCGGCCGATCAGGCTTGAGCGTATTGTCTTCGCCGCCGTTCTGATCCTCGCCGCGGGTACCTCCAATCTGCGCTCCCTGGTCTGGTGGAACCTTCATCCCGTTGGGCAGAAATTCTCCGACCAGGCGTGGCTTGAAGTGGGCAGCTGGTGCGTGACGATGCTCCTGGTGCTGTGGCTGCTGATTCGGGAAGGCAGTCTGCCCGAGTATCTCCGCAGCTGGCGCCGGCAGCCCTTGCTCATCATGTTCCTGGCAATCTGCGCAGCGTCGGTGCTGTGGTCCGTGAATCCGCTGGTTACGGCGTTTCGGGTCGTGGTTCTGCTGAGCGCCACCTTGATCGCCGCTTACATAGGGATGCGCTGCAAACCGGCCCAACTGCTGGATTATCTGGCCTGGTTCTGCGCCATCGTCGTCGTCTCCAGTGCTTACATGGCGCTGGCCGACCCGCTGCTTGGCAAGCAACGCATCTACGGGCCCGACGTCTGGCGTGGAATCTTCTGGAACAAGAATCACCTCGGGTTGGTCGCGGCGCTGTGCAGCGCCGTGCTGCTGCTGCGGATCATCGACCTCCGGTCCGCGCCGGGCAGGTTCGCAAGCGTGCTGTTCGTGCCGGTCTACCTGCTTGCACTGGTGGCGGTCTTCAAGTCCCGTTCGGGCACGGGTGGCCTGACAGCCCTGATCCTTCACGCACTGGTCTTGCTGACCATCCTTTGGACGAGTTTCGAAAGCCGGATGCGGCGTCCGCACTATCTGCTGCTCCTCGTCGGCGGCGCGTTGATCGTGGCGACGGCGCTCGCCAATATCGAGTTGATCTTCGGCGTGTTCAACAAGGATCTCAGGCTTTCCGGGCGAACGGTGCTGTGGAGCTATCTGTTGCAGGACGTGATACCCAGCCATCTGGTCCTTGGCCAGGGTTTCGGGGCACTCTGGGGCGATCCGGGTTTCAGGGCCCTGGCCGCCGTTCCGTTGGGCATGGTGCCCGTGATCGGGGATAACGGGTTCATGGATATCCTGCTGGGCGTGGGGGCTGTCGGTCTGGCGGCCTTCATGCTAATGTACTTGGCCGCATGGCAGCGATCGATCGGCTGGCTTGTCCGCGAGAAGACCGTTGCCGGTTGTTTTCCGCTGCTGGTCATGGCCTTCTCCCTGCTTGCCAACCTCGGCTTCAGCCTGTTGACTGAAATCGAAGTCCTGGTCTGGGGCTTGATTGTCGCGCTGCTGTTCGACACCTCGGCTGAATTTCGTGCGCCCGTTGCATTGACCCAAATGCCTGAAAGCCGCCGCGGCTGATGCATTGTCTCTGTTGCATCGCGCCTTGATAATCGCCACAAGATGTCTGGTTGTTGTTTGTTGATAGGGGATCCAGAGGCACATGGACGCTTGGGGGAAGGCACTTGCCGCATGGCAAAACGGACAGTACCGCGAGGCCGCGAGCACACTCGAAAATTTGCTGGCGGCGTCCCCCGACAATCTTCAGGCTCGCCATCTCTACGGAGTCGTCAAGGTGGAGACTGGCGATTATGATGAAGCAATCAGACAACTCCAGATTGTTTGCCAGACCGAACCCGGCAATGACGAAGCCTTGTCCAATTTGGGCAATGCGCAGCGTTTGGCCGGCAGGTTCGCCGAGGCAGAAGCCAGTTTGCGGGCAGGCCTTGTACGCAATCCCGACAACCCGTGCCTTCACTTCAACCTGGGTATCCTGCTCGGTGAGGTGAAGCAAGCACAGGCGGCTGAAGCCGAGTTTCTGCGCGCCAGCCAGCTCGATCCGGACGATCAGGCATCCTTGATCCAGCTTGGTCGGCTGCGTTATGCGAGGTCCGACCATTTGAATGCCGCGTCGGCGTTATTGCGTGCGGCGGAACTCGATGGCGAGGACAAGGTGCAAGCCATCCGACTGGCCGGCTTCGCTCTGGCTGATGGCGGACGTCCGCAACAGGCCGAGCAATTGCTCGCCAGTCTGTGCCCCGAGAAACCTCAGGACACGGATGACTTTCACCTGTTGTCCCAGCTGCTTTATTGCCGGATGGAACTGTGTGATTGGCGGCAGATGCCGGAAACAGTCAAGCGCTGCAAGCAGTTCATTGCCGAAGGAAGGGCGCCGGTGGAGCCATTCAGCTTTCTGCTGCTGCCGGAGATAACAGGGCAGGAACAGTTGGCCCTGACGGCGAACTTCGTGCGCAGCATCATCCCCGACCGGGTCGTGCCGGAACCCGTGACGCGGGATATCAACCCGGCGCGCCGCCTGCGGATCGGCTACCTGTCGGCGGACTTCCACGATCACGCAGTGATGCGACTGTTGACGGGGGTCCTGGAGCATCACAATCATGCAGAGTTCGAAATTCACGCCTTCTCGTACGGTGGTGCGGATGAAGGTGAAATGCGTTGAACGGATAGTCGCGGCATGTGACTTTTTCCATGATGTGTCGTCCCTTGCAGTGGACATCCTGGCGCAGCGAATCGGCGCAGAGTCTATCGATATCCTGTTAGACCTCACCGGCTGGAGCGGCAACACGAAGTCGGCCGCGCTGGGGTTTCGCCCCGCGCCGATCCAAGTCAATTGGTTGGGCTATACGGGCACCCTGGGCAGCAGGTTCCTTGCCGACTATCTCATCGGCGACCCGATAGCTACCCCGCTTGCGGATCAAGGCAACTTCGCGGAAACGCTGGCCCTGCTGCCCTACTGCTGCCAGCCCAATGATGCCCTGCGCCGAATTGGCAAACCCCGAACGCGCGAGGAAGAGGGATTGCCGGAGAGCGGCCTGGTGTTTTGCTGTTTCAGCCGCCCCTTGAAGATCACTCCCGAAATCTTCGATTGCTGGTGCGATCTGCTGAGCGGCTTGCCGGACAGCGTTCTTTGGTTGTTCGCGGCGAATGAGACGGCAATGGCAAACCTGCGGACCGAGGCGGCGCGGCGCGGCATCGATCCGGCCCGGCTGGTATTCTCGCCCGCGCGGCCTCCGCAGGAACATTTGGCGCGGCTTGCATTGGCTGATCTGGCGCTCGATACGTTTCCCTTCGGCGCGCATACGACGGCAGGCGACGCACTATGGGCAGGCCTTCCGGTAATTACGCTTGTCGGTGAAACATTTCCGAGCCGGGTCACCGCAAGCAAGCTCAATGCGATCGGGCTGAACGAGCTTGTGACCCGGTCGATTGAAGAGTACCGTGCCCGCGCACTCGAACTTGGCCGCAATGCCGAGTTGCTTGGGTCGATTCGAAACCGGCTCAGGAGCAATCGGCTTTCATCGCACCTGTTCGACACCCGAGGCTTTGCCGTTGAGCTTGAAGCGCTTTTGCGGAGCATGTGGCAAAGGCACTGCGAGACCCTTTGATTGGCGGGGCATCCGGCGGATTGCGGGTGAAACTGTCAAGGTCGATCACCAGCCGTCATCCGACGCTTGCAGTCCCGGAGGCGGGCTGGGTGCACTCGATCAATACGCCCCCTTTCTGCCGAAGACCACGGACACGGTCTTCATCAGGATCGCCAGGTCGTACCACAGGGACCAGTTGCGCACGTACCAGGTGTCCAGCGAGACCCGATAGCTGTAATCGACGTCGTTGCGCCCGCTGATTTGCCACAAACCGGTGATCCCCGGCCGGACTTGAAGATAGAACGAGCGATCATCACCGTAGCGCTGCAACTCTTCCACAACGACCGGACGTGGTCCGACCAGACTCATGTCACCTTTGAGTACGTTCCAGATTTGAGGGAGCTCATCGAGGCTGGTTTCCCTGAGGAATTGTCCGATTGGCGTCACGCGCGGATCATTCTTCAGCTTGAATTCCCGGTCCCATTCCGCGCGGGCTGTGGGGTCGGCTTCCAGCAAGCGCTGCAATACGCGATCAGCGTCGGGAACCATGGTTCTGAACTTGTAGCATGGGAAGATGCTGCCGTGGCGGCCTACTCTGGAATGGGAGAAAAAGATCGGAGTACCCGATTGGCCTATTCTCAGAGCAATCCAGATGAAAAGCGGCGCGAGGATACAGAGCAGCAACAGCGAGGCCGCCATGTCGAAAACTCTCTTCAGAAGTCGCGGACCCTTTCGTGCAAGGTTGTTGCGCACGCCCATCAGCAGAAGTTCGTGGCGGAAGAAGTGAGTGATCTCCATGCCGTGAAGGGCAAGTCCGCGCAGCGTCGGCGCGAGGAAAACTTCGCGATGTCCGGCCCGGGCGAGCCGCGCCAGCCAGTCAGTTTGTATTCCGCCGTCGCTGCCTTCAAGTGCGATGACCACCTGATGCCGCATCAATCGCTCCGGGCTCCAGGCTGTTTCAGGTTCGACGGGAATGCTCGAACCAGCCAGCTGGGCGGGTGTGACGGACTCTGTTTCCGCCGCGAGCCTGACAAAAGCCACGACATCGAAGCCCATCAGCGGTTCGCTTGCCAGTGCGGCCCAGGCTTCCCGGGCGTTTGAACCGGTGCCGATGATGACCGTTGGTCGTTGCCACTTGCCGATGCGGAGCAGGTAGTTCCTCAACAGATAACGTCCGGATGGAATCAGCAGAATGGCAGCGGCCCAGGCTACGAGATACTGGGTGACAGGCGAGTATTGCTTGGTGACCAGCGTCAGAACGGCATTGATGGCCGCCGCCGCCATGATCGTATTGACTACCGCCCGCAGTTCTTCCCAGAATGGCCGCCGCCGAACGTAATGTCCCTGGGCAACAAGAAACCAGGTAACGGCAAACAGGGCGCTGAGCCCGAAAAGAGTCGTTAACCCATCGGCGACCAGCAGATCCAGTGGCCTGCCGTCCCACAAGTAGCGGGCAAGTCGCCCGACCGCGTACGCGAGTGCCAGGCAAAGAAGATCAACTGTCGCTTGAAGCAGGCGCATTGAAAAGCCCTATTCCTTTCCTTCTGCCGCCGCTGCAGCGTCAGCAATGGACGAGTGACGTTCGGTGTTCGGCTGACCTCATGGGCCGGAATGCCGACCGGCGCAGCGCCGACTGGCCCGATTTGCCCTACCTCACCCAAACCTGATTAAAAAATTCCGGATAGATATCATCAAGCTTGTCAACGTGCAGCCGCCATCTCCGGTTCATACCAAAAGTATCTTTGGCAACTGAATGGCCATCAAGAGGATTGTCCCATTTGATCCATTGGCGTGACAAGAAGGCCCTTGTCGTCACTCTGTCAATCTGGTTCAGAAAATTTCGAATTTGATCGATCCTCATTTCCGTCAGCGAGTTCATATTGATAAACAAATGAAGATGATCGTCGGGAATCTTTTCGATCTGATTTGCAGTAAAAAAAGCGAACCGACACTGCTGCAGCTCATTGCGTATCTCGTCAAAGTTGTCAAAATGACGAAATTCGAACAGCTTCTCATTTGGAAAAATTGACTTCATGTACCACTGCGATACGTAAAGCGCAGGGGTTATGTCAAAAACATAGTAGCGATAATTGGTCGTCCGCCCAAAGACCTCTGCGAGTCGGCCGTGACCTGCACCGAGTTCGCCAACAATTAACCCTTCGCCTCCATTGCAGGAAAGACTGCCAAGTAACATATTTCTTTCGCGTACAGAGTGTGCGATGTCTGATGAAATGAGCCGATCCTTGCGGCGAATTCGTATTGGATTCCCAACTTCCAATTCGGTCAATTGATTGAGGACATTGAAGCTGTCCGTATTATTGACAAATTCCCAAAGCAACCCAACCGCTATGCGATATATCTCGCGCTTCTCGGCGAATGCCAAAGGGTATGTCGGATCATCGAAAGCCAGCGATGTGTGCAATCCAACGTGGTCAGGTACTTCAATGGTGACAAACCATGGTTCTGTTGAAAAGTGCTTTGTCCATGTCTCGAATAGATGTCGAACCTGCGGATCATCTCTGGAAACCATAAACCAGTTTTGATAGTTGTGTGAGACCGTCCGCTTGAAATTCTCAATTCCGTATCGCTCGAGGAGCTGAATGTGAAACTTCCCGAACGTGCGCCAGAACTCGGAGGGAATATAGACGGGGTCGCCACTCTCCAACTCGCGATTCATCGATTCTATTGCTTCAAGCATCGTACGATTCCGCTCTTGAGCAGCCCGATCAAGAGATCGAGACTTGAGAAAGCGTATCCGTCCGAGATGCGGCGCAATCTCCAGATTGCAGGGATCAAGTTTTGCAGACTCAAGGAGACAGGATTCCGCAACGTCGAAATCATCCAAATTTGATGCCGATATTGCCTGGCCGATCCGGTGTTGAATTTCTTTCCGTAGCGAAAAATTACTATAGTTCACAGACTGAATCTCGTCGAAGATATACTTCCTAAGACTGCTGGGCAAGCCTGCAATGAACTTGCGCACACAGTACTTCATCGCACTCTTGATCATGGCCAGCTTTCTTATGTTTGCGTAAGTGGACGAACGATTGCAGGCAGCATTTCCGGTTCTTTTATAGCAGCCAGTCAGCAGCAGTCGTGAGGGCCCGCGAGTTATGACGCGGAACATGGGCTCATTGAAATGCGGCGCATCTCAAGGAACTCGTCAACCATCCTGCGCAGTCGGCTACGGAATTCGGCAATGTCGAACGGGGCGACATGTGAAAGCAAATCCTCGCGCGAAAAACGGGCTCTTTCGAACTCCCTTACAGCTTCCATCAGGCACTCCGCCGTCGGTTTCGTATAGAAAACGGCGGTCGGTCTTCGTCCACGGGAATCATCCATCCCCACCATGGTTTCAAGAACTCCTCCCCGGCCGAGGGCGATGACGGGTGTGCCGGCTGCGTTGGCCTCCAGAGGAACCAGTCCATACTCGAGTTCCGGTGGAAAGATCACGGCGCGTGCTTCGCCGTAGGCACGGATCAGGACCCCATCATCCACGGCGCCCTTGAATGAGACATTGGGTTCCGCCATGGATCGAAGCTTCATTTCCTCGGGCCCTGTTCCAATTATGTGAAGAGGCAGTCCAAGCCTGTTGAAGGCATCAATGGCGTAGTCAACCTGCTTCCATTTCTCGAGCCGGGAAACGAGCAGGAAGTAATCCTGCTTTGCGATCTGTGCGCCCGCCTTGAAGCGTTCGACGTCAATCGGGCAATGCAGCACGGCAGCATCCCGCTGATAACAAGTCCGGATTGCTTTCGCTGCAGATTGTGAAATCGCTATGAACTGGCTCACCCGGGCGGCGGCGGCAAGATCCTGGTGCTTGAACCAGGGCATCAGGCATTCGAAGACCCATCCACGAAGACCTCGCTCACGGCCGAAGTAGCTGTCGAAAGACCAGATTGCCCGCGTCGGAAAGTAGCAGTAGCAGATATGCGGACCCTTGAACCGTCTGATGTACTTGGCCGTTGTCGCACTGGAGGTAATGATCAGGTCGTACGCCGAAAAGTCCCAGTGTTCCATCCACCAGGTCGCGATGGGGAAAAGCGTCTTGAATCGTCCATGATCCTGAATGATTCGATTGAGCGGGCTGGTGGCAATCTCGAACTTCCTGAATTCCGGCCATGTGGTATCGGGGTTGTAACACAGCGTGTATAGGTCGGCTTCCTGAAACTCCTGCGCCATGTAGAGAAAAACGCGTTCCGACCCAGCCCTGGTCAGCAATTGGTCTTGAATCAATGCAATCTTCAAGCTGGAGTCCTTGCCTTCCGCCATGCTTCAGGGTGATTGCTCTGGAGAATCTCATCGCAAACATGGAAAATGCTGCGCCGAGGAGTCCGGCCGAGCTTGTTTCGCAGGGCGGAAAGGTCCGCGTGCCAGTCGGGCGGACTTGCTCCCGGCGACACCGGTTGCTGCTCGATCAGGTGTTCCTGCGAACGGAGTTGGTAACGTTGAAACAACGCATCGACGAATTCCTTCGCCGCCCAGGTAGTTCCCGAGGCCAGTATGAAATCCTCGCCGCGGAGTCTTTCCGCAACGTCCGCTACGATATCCATGTATTCCGCGGCATCGCCCCAATCGGCGGCAAACTGCAGCGTGCCGATGCGGCCGACAAAGCTTGGATCGAGAATCGAGCTTGCGAGGATGTTTACGATGTTCGGGATGAAGTACTCGCCACCCCGACGCGGCGATTCGTGATTGAAGGTCCAGATCACGGAAGCGCGTACACGATGACGCAGGCGATAGTAGCGAATCAGGTCAGTGGCCGCATTCTTTGTTGTCGAATAAATGCAGGTCGACGATCTTGGGCTCGACTCGGTGACCACGGCAGGCAGTTCAAGACCGAATGCCTTTGACGAGCTCGCGTAAATCATCGCTCCATCGCGGGCGTCGGAACGCAGGTATTCCAGCACGGCATGTGCCGCGAGCGTATTGACGGCGTGCGCTTCCTGCCAGTGGCTTTCATAGGAGAACCCGGAAGCGCCATGCACTGCAGCCATGTGAAAAATAAAATCGGGCCGAAGAGTCTTCAGCAGCGCCGACAACGCGCCAAGGTCATTGAGGTCCAGTGAGTGGTATGAGAAGTCTATTGCGTCGCCAAGCCAGCGCGACTCCGTCTGACGCGCCGCGCCATGAACTGACCAGCCGCGCGCCAGGAGCGACTCGGCAAGATAGCTGCCATCCTGGCCGTTGACGCCCAGAACCAGAGCGCGACGTTGCGCCATCTTTCAAATGGCCAGCAGGTTGGTATTGCGGGCCCGAGCAATTTCCTGGTCGATGTTTTGCGCGGTGACCACTCTGACATCAGGCAGAGGAAAAATCATGCTGGTTCCTCCCAAAATCGTGTTGCGCTCCCTTTCGAGAAACTCCGCCTTGAAATGCCACGGCAATACCAGGTAATAGTCCGGCTTCAATGACCGTGATTCCTCTTCACTGACGATCGGAATGTCTGTTCCCAGAGTATGCGCACCGTGCTTGTGCGGATTTCGATCCGCCGCACACTCGATTACCTTGTTGTCCAGACCGTACCACTGCAGCAGCACATTACCCTTGGTGGAGGCGCCGTACACATGAGTTTTCTTGCCTTCCGCCTTTGCACCTGCAAGCAGGGAGAAGATCTCGCTGCGCAAGACCTCTATGCGGTCCTGGAAAGCCCGGTAGGGCCGGTCGGTATCGAGTTCCAGTTCGAACTCGCGCACACGCAGCGTGCGCAGAAAGTCCCGGTCAGCCTGCGCGCCGTAGCCACTGTTTTCGGCGTGCGTCAGATAGAGACGCAGCGACCCGCCGTTGATGTCATTGATGGCGGCCTTGAAAACCCGAAGGCCGGCTCGCCGCGCAATGTTTTCCAGAACCGCGAGGCTGTAGTATTCGAGGTGCTCGTGACAAATCGTGTCAAAGGAATTCTGTGCCAGCATCATCGGCAGATACGACATCTCGACGACCCAGACGCCGTCTTCCGACAGCAGGCGTTTGACGGCCAGCGCAAACGCGACAGGATCTTCCAGATCGTAGTACATGGCGATCGAGGTGATGGCGTCGAACTTGCGCTTGCCGGCAGCTTCCTCTATCTGCGGAGAAGGAAACACGGTATTCACCACCGTGATCGGCGCCGGAACTTCACGGGCTATGTCGGATGGATCGCAGCCAAAACGGTCGAAGGATGGCGGGTAGAAGCCCAGCAGGGTGCCATCGTTACAGCCGATATCCAATACTCTCGAATCCCCCTTCGGCAGCATTTCAACGGCATCGTTTACGATAGATTGCAGATGGGCACGCATGGTGGCGTTGGTTCCAGATCTGTACCAGTAATTGGCGTAGAGGATTTCCGATGGCAGCGTGTGAGCCAGTTGCAACAGGCCGCAGCCGTTCTCGTTCCTCGTCACGTCGCAACGCACAAGCTGGGTCGGAATCTTGCGCAGAGGCGCCTGAGGATGCCCCTCCTTGACGAAGGCGCCCTGCAGATACTGCTCGCCCAGGTCGATAACAGGGGCCAGGTGAGTTGATCCGCAGACACGGCAGGTTTGTCGAAAGATGATATGCATTGTTTGGTTCCTCGGGATTGTCTGGCCAACGGAGTGACGTTAGCCGTTGCCTGCCTTTTCTCTCGTGTTCGAACGGCCGAGCCTCGGAATTGACAGGACATGCACCGGAAGATTCCGGTAGATGCTCCGGGCAATCCTGTTTTTCTTCAGCCTCAGGTAGACGGCACGCAGCATCGGATACATCGACACTGGAAAGTTGCGGTAGATAGCCCGAGCAAGCGCAAACCGAAAACCGTTGTCTTTGTACAGCATGAGCATCATTCGGTCCAGTTCGGCTTTGCTTTCGCGCTCAGGGTTCACCCGCGTTACATGCAGACTCTTTATGAACATTCTAAGGCCAAGTTCGTTGCGCAAGAATCTCCTTGCCTGGGCGAGTTCCCATGAATTCTCTCCGTAGTAGCAAGTGACAATGCCAATGTAGCCATCCACTGCCAGTTTCAAGCGATTGACCAGTCCCCGGTCGAGAAACGAATCATTGTCGCCCCTCTTGTCCAGCCAGATTTCGGCAACATAGCAAACTCTCAGGCTCTTCCGGGCAAGAGACAACAATCGGGCGACATGCCCCCAGCAGCTTCCCGTGAACTGTTCCACCGCGGGCACCGAGCGCCATGCCTCGCGGCGGATGATCAAGGTGCTCATGAAGCTGAACAGTGCCTCAGTGTTTACTCCGGCAGAGAGATAGCGCCGTCGCTGTTCGGGGTCAGCGAAGTCGGCACTCATCACCTGGTCGACAGACAGCACGGGATGATCCTCCATTCGCCGCATCGTCTTGTCACAGTTCGAATGTCGACAAACGAGCACGTCGTGCCCGGTTGATAGCCAGTTCAGCGCACGTTCAAGCGCACCCGGCCGCATGATGTCGTCACCGCTGAACAGCCAGCAGAACTCGCCGGTCGCGTACTCAACGCTCAAGGCAATATCGGCATCGATGCCGCCGCGCCTGTCGAGACGAACATAACGCAGTTGAGGGCAGAGTTCCATGCGGCTGGCGACTACCTGCGGCGTGTCGTCCGTCGATGCGCCATCCACTACGACGATCTCGATACCGGGAACGACTTGCGGCAATATGGAGTCGAGCGTCTCTCCGAGAAAGGCGCCGAAGTTGAAGACGGGAATGCATACCGAAAGTCGCACGGCGTCAGCGGTGTCCAGCCTTGAGTTTTGCATAGAACTCCTTGTGAGCGCTGACAATTGCCGCCCAGCCGTTGGCCAGGTCGGGCTCGCGGCGGCGGCCGAGACCGGCCGCCATTCCGGCGCGAAACGCCTGCCAATCGCCACAGGGAACCAGAGCCAGATTTTTCGAACTGTCGTAGCCCAGCCGGCTCTTGTCATCAGAAGTGCCGATGACGAAGCTGCCGGAAGCCAGTGCGGCCTGAACCGAGGTATTCCAGCTTCCGATCCCGGTAACGAAGGGAAAGGCTATCGCGTCCGACGCGGCAAGAAGTCGGCCGACTTCGGCCGGCGGCAGAAACCCCGTTATCGTCACGTGATCATGCCAGGGTTCAGCCAGGGCGAGTCTGCGCACCCGTCGATGATAGTCCGTGGATTGGTCGAGATCGCAAATCAGCAGCAGATGATGCCGATCGGGATCTGCAAGTTCGAAGAGCCTGTCGATCCCCTTGTTCGGATCTGCAAAACCGAAAAAGCTCACCAGTTGCCGGTCGCCGGCAATGCCACGCCTGATCGTCGATCTTTGTTCGCCCGTCATGCGCGGGGCGGGAATGGTCGATGCATTGGGAATGTAGATGGATGTGCGGCGCAGCATAAGGCGCAGCCAGACGGGCAATCGCCGTGGCAGATCCTCGCGCACATGTACCACTCCATCCAGTCCCAGCAGGTTGCGCCATCCGAGTTGATTGCAGTCGTCGTAGTGCTCGTGCCAGGTTTGCACTACGACTGTCCGAAGCACCCGGCGCACGTACAGCGGAATATCACGCGATATGGCCCTGCAGGTCGGGTATTGAATATGGACAATGTCAGGTTTGAACTCGCGAACTGCTTGCGCAACACCTCCGGTCGTGACCGGGTCGTGTTCGCTGAAGTGGCGAACAGAGTTTGAGCAACCGGCTGGATTCGGGCAACTGCTCAGCACCGCAACTTGCATGTCTGCGCACGACGCCATTTCCTCGACCAGATGCCACAGATAGTCGGCAACGCCACATCGATCAGGGAGAAATGATCCGGAGATGAACAAGACTCTCATGGACTGCTTACGCCGTCTTGCGCAGCGCCAGCCAGCCAAACGTATAGCCATACCCGGCATACCGGACCAGCGGCTCATCCGCCGGGAAATCGAGGTCGCCGCAGGGCAGCAGATCGAAGCCGCGCGCCTGCGCCACGAGGTCCAGAATGTCGTCCTTCGAAAAAATCATCCAGCTCATGTCGAAAATCCGCTCGCCATGCGTGTCGATTTTTTCCGGCCAATAGTCCATGGACGCAAGAAAATAACCTCCGGGCTTGAGAACTCGGCTGACTTCAGCCAGCAGACGGGTCGGATCGTAGCCATGTTCGATTACGGAAGTCGCGGTTACCGCGTCGAACGTCCCTGCCGCAAACGGAGAGGCCATGAAGTTGCCGACCTCATAACGAATCCTGTCCTGACAGGGCATGCGCCGCAGATCCGGATTCAGATCGATTGCCGCGACGTTCGAAAAGCCGAGCCTGGCCAGCGACACCGGAACCTCTGATGCGTAAGAGCCTATGTCGAGAATTGGCGCCTGCTTTGACAGCGCGTGCTCGATGAACTCCAGTGTCGTCAAGACGTCCCAGCTCTTGAGTTCATCGCCGACCCGTGCCGAACGCGTCAGGCCTGTTCTGCGCAGAAATCGGCGCAGGGTATTGTTGACCGCAGAAATCCCGCGGCCGACCAATTGTTGTCGTGCCTCGCTGATTTGGGATTCTGATTTCAGTACCAGGAACATTTACTACTCCAGAAGAAACGGATTCGTGAAATGCCGGCAGCTAACGGAGCAAGCCCGGCAAGCGAAGCCTGATCGCCGGGAGCGCAAAGGCTGTAGCAACCAGAGCGGCAAGCCACACTCCGACGACGACCAGCCCGAGCACGGGCCTTGAATTCGTTGCCGGCAGGATCAACCAGAGCATGGATACCACCGCGCCGGCCGCCATGACGGCTCGTCCTATATCCGTAACATACCAGCTGAATTGTTCTCCGATCAGCAACCGCCGATGCATTACTTGCGGGGCAACCAGGAGAAAGCAAACATTGAGCAGAAGCCATGCGGCGGCGCCGCCCGCAGGGCCGTAGCTGATCGCCAGAAAATAGGTTGCCGGAGCAAGCACGATTACCGCCGTCACGTTTGATTTCAGGGCGAGACCCGGCCATCCGGAGGCCAGTTGAAGGGCATACGGCGCATTCATGATTCCGTTGATCGCATTGCCGGAAAACAGAAAAACCAGTGGCCAGTGAGCCCGTTCGCTGATGCCGGCGTTGCCGGTCCAGACGAACAGGATATCGCCGGCAAAAAAAGCCACCACGGCAACCGCCGGGACAAGCAGAAAGGCGAGAAACTGCGTTGCCAGATGGTAGGAGCTCGCAGTCTCGGCGGCGTTTCCTTTTGCCACCAGGGAACACAGTTGGGGGTAGAAAACGCCGAAGACCGGACCGATAAGCACATAGAGCCCGCCCGCCAATGCACTGGTGAGGGCATAGACGCCAAAATCGGGAAGTGTCAGCGCCTTGCTCAGGATGACTTTGTCCAACTGCGCGAGAATGATCGACGTCAGGGATATTGCAGTCATTGCGCCGGCGAAACCGCGTGATCTGGTCAGGAGCTTCGGGAGAATCCGCGCTGGCCGACCGGGAGAGTCCAAAGTTCGCCACAAGAGAATATGCCCGGCAACCGTGTGGCAGAGGGCTCCAATCGCACTGGCGGCAAAGAAGAACTCCAGGGTCGGTGAAAGGAACCAGAGCGCCGACAGCGTCAGCAGGACACGTCCAGTAGCAGTAGCGGCCGACAACAACCCAAGGGTCGTTTGGCGTCGAAGTCCTTCGAGTGCGCAGCCGTACAGAGTTGCCGGCCATTGCACGGCAAGCGCGATCGATCCCCACACCAGGGCGCTTGCTGCTTCGTCCCTGTTCAACCGGTCGAGTGTCAGCCAATGGTCCAGTAACCAGGGGGTAAGCAATGCCAGACTGACTCCAATCAGGCATCCGACGACCAGATAGACGATTTCGCAGGTCCGCGCTATGTCCCGCATCTCCTGTCGTCCATCCGGAGAGCCGGCAAGACGGCCAAACTCGCGGACCAAGGTTGTACCCAGACCAAAATCGAGAAACGAAATCAGCACCTGCAGGCTGGTAAACAGTCCGATCAGCCCGTAGGACTCAATGCCAAGAATTCGAACATAGATCGGAACGACAAGGATGCTTAGCGCGGCACCCCAAAGCCGGGACGCGAGAGAAACCCCGAGCGAACGCCTTATGCCCACAAAAATACGCTTGCCTGGCTTGGCGTCAAAGGCAGCATCGTGACAGAAGGGTTATTGATGCTGCCAATGGCCATCAATCGAAACCTGGAAAAGTTGCGGTCTGAAACGGTGGCGCCGGTCAAGAGCAGGCCGTTGCTGGTCCGAGAATTCTAGCAGAGCGACCTTGCCGCAGCTCTTTCAGCCGAGTCCATAAACAATCCCCTTATCCTCAAATAGAAATAATCACATTGGCGTCAGCAGGGTAAATTGTTAGCCTTCGAACTTCGAAGAAAAAGCACTATTTTAGGAGGTTCGGCATGGCCTTGGTCAATCCGCACGGTGGCGGCAGTCTGCGACCCTTGTTGCTGGAAGGCGCGGCGTTGCAAGCGGAACTGGTGCGTGCCCGGTCCTTGCCTCGGGTCAAGGTCAGTTCGCGCGAGAAGGGCGACATCATCATGCTGGGCATCGGCGGCTTTACGCCGCTCGAAGGCTTCATGACCCATACCGACTGGCAGGGCGTCTGCGACGGCATGAAAATGGCCAACGGCCTGTTCTGGCCGATCCCGATCACGCTGTCCACCGACACGGCCACTGCCGACGGGCTTCCATACCGGTGGCGACATTGCGCTGATCGATCCGGACGACGATTCGATCCTCGCCACCATGAAGGTGACCGAGAAGTACTCGATCGACAAGGCGCACGAATGCGCCACGGTGTTCAAGACCACCGATGCCGAACATCCGGGCGTCAAGATGGTCATGGAGCAGGGCGACGTCAATCTGGCCGGCCCGGTCAAGGTGCTCTCGCAGGGCGACTTCCCCGAGAAGTACGGCGACCTCTTCCTGTCGCCCGAAGCAAACCCGCGCCAAGTTCGAAGCCATGGGCTGGAGCAAGGTTGCCGCCTTCCAGACCCGCAACCCGATGCACCGCTCGCACGAGTATCTGGCCAAGATCGCCATCGAGACCTGCGACGGCGTGCTGATCCATTCGCTGCTGGGCAACCTGAAGCCCGGCGACATTCCCGCCGAGGTGCGTTCCGAGGCGATCGCCACGCTGGCCGAGAACTATTTCGTCAAGAACACCGTGCTGCAGGCCGGCTATCCGCTCGACATGCGCTATGCCGGCCCGCGCGAGGCGCTGCTGCATGCGCTGTTCCGCCAGAACTACGGCTGCTCGCACCAGATCGTCGGCCGCGACCATGCCGGTGTCGGCAGCTATTACGGCCCGTTCGATGCCCACCACATCTTCGACGAGCTGCCCAAGGGCTCGCTGGAAACCCAGCCGCTGAAGATCGACTGGACCTTCTGGTGCTACAAGTGCGGCGGCATGGCGTCCGCGCGCACCTGCCCGCACGGCGAGGCCGACCGGCTGATGCTGTCCGGCACCAAGCTGCGCAAGATGTTGTCGGAAGGCGGCGAAGTGCCCGCCGAGTTTTCCCGGCCGGAGGTGCTGGAAGTGCTGCGCGCCTACTACGCCAGCCTGGCCGACGACGAGAAGGTCGAAGTGAAGTTGTCCGGGCATTCGGCCCGATAAAATCGCTGTTCCGCGTCTTATCCCGTTTTTTCGATGAACCACACCGCAACCTAGGAGTAGAAACCAAATGCCAACCTTTGTTCGTACCGAGAAGTGCGATGGCTGCAAGGGGCAGGACAAGACCGCCTGCATGTACATCTGCCCGCATAACCTGATGAAGCTGGACAAGGACGGTTCGGAAACCGGCCATGCCATGAAAGCCTTCAACCAGGAGCCCGAGCAGTGCTGGGAGTGCTACTCCTGCGTCAAGATCTGCCCGCAGGGCGCCATCGAAGTGCCGCCACTACGCCGACATCGTGCCGCTGGGCGGTTCGGTGCAGCCGTTGCGCGGTTCCGACTCGATCATGTGGACCATCAAGTTCCGCAACGGCACCCTGAAGCGTTTCAAGTTCCCGATCCGCACCACGGCGGAAGGCTCGATCGACTGCTACGGCGGCAAGCCGATGCCGAAGATGTCCGAACTCACCATCGATGGCGTTTTCACCAAGGCCATGATGGGTGGCTTCCGCGCCGGCAACCCTGCCGAACTGATCCGCAAATAATTGACCAATCGAGGAACAAAAAATGGCTGGAACATTTGAAGCACCGGAAGTCGTCCAGGAAGAACTGGACATTCTGCTGATCGGCGGCGGCATGGCCTGCTGCGGCACGGCATACGAAATGATGCGCTGGGCCGAAGCCGTCAAGGCCGAGACCGGCAAGGAACTGAAGATCAAGCTGGTCGACAAGGCCGCCATGGACCGCTCCGGCGCCGTGGCGCAGGGTCTGTCCGCGATCAACACCTACATCGGCGACAAGCAGGATCCCGCCGACTACACGCGCATGGTCTCCAACGACCTGATGGGCATCACCCGCGACGACCTGGCCTACGATGTGGGCCGCAACGTCGACGACTCCGTGCATCTGTTCGAGGAGTGGGGCCTGCCGATCTGGAAGACCGACGCCGAAGGCGTGCGTCACGACGGCGCCGAAGCGCAGAAGGAAGGCCTGCCGGCCCTGAAGGACGGCGGCCAGCCGGTGCGTTCGGGCAAGTGGCAGATCATGATCAACGGCGAATCCTACAAGTGGATCGTCGCCGAAGCCGCCAAGAAGGCGCTCGGCCTCGACCGCATCGAGGAGCGCGTGTTCATCGTGCATCTGATCAACGACAAGAACGATCCGACCCGCATCGCCGGCGCCGCCGGTTTCTCGGTGCGCGAGAACAAGATCTACATCTACAAGGCCAAGGCCGTGATGCTGGCCGCCGGCGGTTGCGTCAACCTGTTCCGTCCGCGTTCCGTGGGCGAGGGCTCGGGCCGCGCCTGGTACCCGGTGTGGAATGCCGGTTCGACCTACGCCATGGCTGCCGAAGCCGGCGCCGAGATGACCATGATGGAAAACCGCTTCGTGCCCGCCCGCTTCAAGGACGGCTACGGCCCGGTCGGTGCCTGGTTCCTGCTGTTCAAGGCCAAGGCCACCAACGCCTACGGCGAAGACTACATGGTCAAGAACAAGGAAATGCTGAACGACTACCCGCCCTACGGGCAGGCCGCCGTTCCCGCCTCCTGCCTGCGCAACCACCTGATGCTGAAGGAAATGAAGGAAGGTCGCGGCCCGATCTACATGGACACCGTCACCGCCCTGGCCAAGCTGGCCGAGACCCTGACGCCGAAGGAAGTGAAGCACCTCGAAGCCGAAGCCTGGGAAGACTTCCTCGACATGTGTATCGGCCAGTGCGGCATCTGGGTCGGCGAGAACATCGAGCCGCGCGAGAAGAACTCCGAGCTGATGCCGACCGAGCCCTACCTGCTGGGTTCGCACTCCGGCTGCTGCGGCATCTGGGTGTCCGGCCCGACCGACGTCGGCGCGCCGACCACGGAAGAGTACGACGGCATTCCGGCGCACCTGCCCAAGGGCTGGAACTGGGGCTACCGCTCGATGACCACGGTCAAGGGTCTGTTCACCGCCGGCGACGGCGTCGGCGCCTCCGGCCACAAGTTCTCCTCCGGTTCGCACACCGAAGGTCGTCTGGCCGCCAAGTCGATGATCAAGTACGTGCTCGACAATCCCGACTACAAGCTGGAGTTCGACGAGACCGCCGAGCAGATCGCCGAAACCATCTGGAGGCCGGTCAAGACCTTCCTGCGAGCACAAGGACTACACCACGGCGATCGACGTCAACCCGCACTACATCACGCCCAAGATGCTGCAGATGCGCTTGCAGAAGATCATGGACGAGTACGTTGCCGGTGTTGCCACCTACTACAACACCAACGACAAGATGCTGGCGGTTGCCGAAGAGAAGCTCGAGATGCTGAAGGAAGACTCCCTCAAGCTGCGTGCCAAGGATCTGCACGAGTTGCTGCGCGCCTGGGAAAACTACCATCGCATCCTGACCGCCGAAGCCCACATGAAGCACATCCAGTTCCGCGAAGAGAGCCGCTACCCCGGCTTCTACTATCGCACCGACAAGAACTTCGTCGACGAGAAGAACTGGCATTGCTTCGTGAATTCGATCTACGACAAGCACACCAAGAAGTGGACCTGCTTCAAGCGCAAGCACGTCGATCTGGTCGACAAGTCCAAGCTGTTCAAGGCCGCCGCGCCGCACTAAGCACGGCCAAGCTGTAAGATTCGGGCCGGAAGCCGCAAGGCTTCCGGCCTGTTTTCTTTGTACAAGCTTAAGTATTCACTGAACAAGTCCGTCACACCGGCGAAGGCCGGTGTCCAGTTGTCCGAATGCACTGGATTCCGGCCTTCGCCGGAATGACGAATCCGGATTTGCTCAGTGCTTCCTTAAACCCCAGTCGTCACCGAGGTTTCTCATGTCCCAGCCCGATATCCCCTTTCCGCAAAGTCCCGTCCTTCCCACCATGGTGGAAGGCACGCATACGATCGAGTTCTCCTGCCACAAGGGCATCGGCTGCTGGAACGCCTGCTGTTCCAACATCGACATCTCGCTGACGCCCTACGACGTGCTGCGCATGAAGACGCGGCTCGGCATCAGCTCCACCGAGTTCCTCAAGGACTACACGGTGCCCTATGAATTCGACAAGGACAGCATCGCCGGGGTCAAGTTGCGCCCCGTCGAGAACGGTACCGCCTGCCGTTTCATGAAGCCGGAAGGCTGCGACATCTACAGCGACCGGCCGACCGCCTGCCGCTACTACCCGGTGGCCCTGCTGTCGATGCGCAAGCAGGACGAATACGTTGACCGCGACTCCTACGCCATCGTCAAGGAAGACCACTGCAAGGGCCACGAGGTCAAGCGCCGTATCACCATCGCCGACTATCGCAAGGAACAGGGGCTGGAAGAATACGACGAGCTGGCGCGCGGCTGGCGCCAGCTGGTCCTGAAGAAGAAGTCCTCGGGGCCGACCATCGGCAAGCCGACCTTGCGCAGCCGCCAGCTTTTCTTCATGGCCTGCTACGACATCGACCGCTTTCGCGAGTTCGTCAGCGCCGAAGCCTTCAACAAGCTGTTCGACCTGCCGCAGCAGGAAAAGTCGGCGTTGCTCGCCGACGACATCGCGTTGATGCAGTTCGCCTTCCGTTTCCTGCGCCAGGTGCTGTTCGGCGAAGAGAGTATTGCGCTCAATGCGGAAGCGGCGCAGGAGCGCCTGGCCAGGGTGCAGGAGAAGCGTTTGATCGAAGAGCGCGAGGCGGCCAAGAAGCGCGCCCTGGAGGCCGAGCAGGACACCGGGGCCGACGAAGGCTTCGACTGAAGCACCCCTGAAAGAAAGTCGGCGCTGGCGGTACGGCGATTATCGCCGTACCGCCAGCGCCGACTTTTTTGTAGCGCCTTCCGGCTTACTTGCCGGCGATCTTTTCCAGCTTTTCGGCGCGGATCAACTGGCCGTTGAGGCCGGCATCCTTGGCCGCTGCCGCCGTAGGCGATGGTCATCAGCTGCGAGTAGTAGAGCACCGGCATGTTGAACTTGGTGCCCTGCTTCTTGTTGATTTCCGACTGATACACCTCGACGTTGGCCTGGCACAGCGGGCAGGGCGTGACGATCATCTCGGCGCCGGCGTCGTAGGCCGATTCGACGATGTCGCGAATCTGCTTCTGGCTTTTCTCCGGCTCGGAAAACGCCAGCGCGCCGCCGCAGCAGGTGACCTTCTGGTCGTAGCTGGTCGAGCGCTTCGCCGCCGAAGGTCTCGACCATCTTGTCGAGGTACAGCGGGTTTTCGAAGGATTCGCCGACGATGCCGAAGGGGCGGTTGGTCTGGCAGCCGACGTAGCCGGCGAACTTGATGCCTTCCAGCGACTTCTTCATCGGCGCCTTGAGGCCGTCGTAGCCGAAGTCCTCGATCAGCACTTCGACCATGTGGCGCACATTCGCGCCGCCGCTGTAGTGCAGCCCGGCAGCGGCCAGCGCCTCGTTGGTTTCCTTCATCAACTGCGCCGAGCCGTCGAGGCGTTCCTTGGATTCGCGCGCGCCCAGCCAGCAGGCGGCGCAGGTGGCGACGATGTCCTGTCCCGGCAGATGCGTTTCGGCCTGGGCGAAGTTGCGCGCGTTGATCGCGATGCGCGGCAATTCGCCGCCTTCGCAATAGCCGACCGAGGCGCCGCAGCAGTTCCAGTCGGGAATCTCGGTCAGCTTGATGTCGAGCTTCTCGCACATCGAGTTGGTCGACACCAGGTAGTTCGAGGCCGAGGCCTTGAGCTGCGAGGAGCAGCCGGGGTAGAACGCGTATTCCTTCTTTGCCATTTTTCTCTCCGTCAGCGTCAGGCCGTGAAGCCCTTCTTGCGATCCTCGATTTCCTTCGCCTTGGCCACGATGGCGTGGAATCCCTTGAGATCCTTGACGCCGTGGCCGCCGAAGATTTCCATGGGGTTGAGGCGCTTGGCCAGGAACAGGCCGAGGCCGATGCTCTGCATGCCCAGCGCCTCCTTGATGCCGGACACCAGGCCGCCGCGGAAGTAGTGACGCAGGGTCAGCGTCAGTTCATTGACGCGGCCCCTTCTTGGTCAGGTTGTTCCAGAACAGGGTGGCGAACTCGCGCGTCGGCTGGCCCTTGGGGGCGAGGCCGAGGCGATGCGCGTAGTTGGCCAGGCCGTGCATGATGTGGGTGATCGGCAACTGGCGCGGGCAGCGCACCATGCAGTTGTAGCAGGAGGTGCACATGAACATCGAGTCGGAACCCAGCACGTCGTCGCGCTTGCCGGCGCGGATCATCATGAAGATCTTCTGCGGCGAATGTTCCCAAGCCGGGCCGAGCGGGCAGGAGCCGGCGCAGACGCCGCACTGCATGCACATCTTGACCATGTGGCCTTCTTCGACGTTGGCTTCGACTTCCTTGAGGAAGTTGTTGCGGTAGCGTGCGACGGCTTGTGATTGCGTGTCATTGTCTGCTCCTTCAGCCGAAGCCCTTCATTGGCGATGGTCCGAGCTTGTCGAGTTCGGCGACGTAGTCGTTGATCAGCGTGACCACGCGCTGCGTTGTCGGTGATGGCGACTTCCTGCGTGACGACACGCTCCGGTTCCAGACCAAGCTGCGTCAGCGTGTCGCCGATCTTGCTCATGCGGTAATGCGCGAGTTCCGAGCCCTTGACGAAGTGGCACTGGTAGTCGTCGCCCTTCTTGCAGCCCATCATCATCACGCCGTCGTAGCCGCGAGTTCATCGCGTCGGTGATCCAGATGGTGTTCACCGAACCGAGGCAGCGCACCGGGATGATGCGCACGAAAGCGGAGTAGTTCAGGCGCGCCAGGCCCGCCATGTCGAGCGCCGGGTAGGCGTCGTTCTCGCAGGCCAGGATCAGGATGCGCGGCTTCTCTTCGTCCTCCTCGGGGATCTCGATCGCCTTGACCTGGCTGCCGACGGTGTCGCAGGAGTAGTTTTCGAAGGAGATCACGCGCACCGGGCAGGCGCCCATGCAGGTGCCGCAGCGGCGGCAGCGCTCCTCGTTGAAGACCGGGAAACGACGTTCGTCCTCGTCGATGGCGCCGAAGGGGCATTCGACCGTGCAGCGCTTGCACTGGGTGCAGCCTTCGAGGCGCGCGGTCGGGAAGGACAGGTCGCCCGAGCGCGGATGCGCGGCGCGGCCGACGGCGACGCTTTCCGACCGCCTGGATCGCCTTCAGCGCGGCGCCGGTGGCGTCGTCCGTGGCCTGCAGGATGTCCATCGGACGGCGCACCGGGCCGGCGGCGTAGATGCCGGTGCGGCGCGTCTCGTAGGGGAAGCAGATGAAGTGCGAGTCGGCGAAGCCATGCTTGAACTGCGGCATGTCCGGGCCCTGACGGTAGTTGAGCTTGAGTACCGAGATCTTCGTGCATCACGATGCGTTGCGCCTTGGCGGCTTCGTCGCCACCGTCGGCAGCGGTCACCGACCGGGTTCCAGGCTTCGAGATCGACGCCGGCGTTCGGCACCTGGCCGGTGGCCAGCACCACCAGGTCGGCGGCGACTGTGTTCTCTTCGTCGAGGATCAGGTCCTTGAACGTCACCTTGCAGCTTTCGCCACCGGTGACCTTGGAGGCCTTGCCCTTGGTGAAGATCACGCCCTTTTCCTGCGCGCTGCGGTAGAAATCCTCGCCCATGCCCGGCACGCGCAGGTCCTGGTACACGATCACGGTGTCGATGTCGGGGTTCTGATCCTTGAAATAATTCGCCTGCTTGATGCTGGTGCCGCAGCAGTGGCCGGAGCAGTAGGACAGGTGCGTGCCGGTGTCGTCGCGCTGGCCGGCGCATTGCACGAACACGACGGACTTGATTTCCTTGCCGTCGGCGCGCTTGATGGCGCCGCCATTGGCGGCCATGGCGAGAGCTTCGAGGCCGGCCTGGTCGACCACGTTGGGCTGGCCGCCGCCGAGTTCCGGCAGCTTGGCCATGTCGTAGGTGGTGAAGCCGCGTGGCCTGGACGATGGCGCCGACGGTTTCTTCGGTCACGGCGCCGGATTCCTGCGCGATCTGGATCTTGAAGCGGCCGGGAGCGCCCGAGGTTTCGGCGATGGTCGAATTCAGGTGCAGCTTGATCAGCGGTGTGGCGGCGATCCTTGGCGACCATCTCCGGCAACGCCGGTTTCCTGTGCCGCGGCGTAGGGCTCCTTGAAGGGCTGGCGCTTCCACAGTTGCGCTGTCATGCCGCCCAATGCGCCGGTCTTCTCGACCAGCACCGCCTCGTAGCCGGTCGCGGCGATTTCCAGCGCGGCCGTCATGCCGGACATGCCGCCGCCGACGACCAGGATGCGCTTGCTCGAGCTTTCCTTGACGTTGCCGGCAGGCTGGGTCATTTTCTTCAGTTCGGCGCAGCCCATGCGGACGTAGTCGGCGGCCATTTCCTGGCGCACTTCGTCATGGTCCTTGCCGGCGGCGACCACCCACAGCACGCCCTCGCGCAGGTTGGCGCGCGACATCGCGACGCCGTCGAACTGGAAGGCCTCGGTCTTGGCGCGGCGCGAACAGGCGGCGATGCAAACGTGGGTGACGGCCTCGTTGGCGATGTCGTCCCTGATCATCTGCACGCCTTCGGCATTGCACAGGAAGGGATGGCTCTTGACGATGGCCATCTTGCCTTCCTTCTTGGCGATGGCTTCGAGCTGCGGCACCTTCATGGCATCGCCGATGCCACAGCCGGAGCAGATATACGCGGCGAATTTGTTATCGGCCATGATTACGCGGCCTCCGTGGATGCAGTCTTGTGGATCACTTGAATGGCGTGCAGCGATGCCGCCGTGGCGCTTTGCACCGCGCGATTGACGTCGAGCGGGCTGGCCGCCGATCCGGCGCCGAACATGCCGCCGTCCTTGCTGCCTTCGATGAAGTTCGAGGAATCGAGGATGATGTCGTCGGGCAGCTTCACCCCGGTGATCTCCGGCTCCATGCCGACGGCCAGCACCACCAGGTCATGCTCGGTGGCGTAGCGGTGGTAGCCCTCGGTATCGACGCCGTGCAGGATCGGATTGCCGTTCTCCTGGTTCTCGACGATCTTCGCCACCTTGCTCTTGACGAAGCTGACCGTCGCGTCCTTCTGTACCATCTGGTAGAAGTCCTCGAAGCGGTCGATGGCGCGGATGTCGATGTAGTAGATGGTCGACTTGCCGGCATCGCCATAGGCTTCGCGCACATACTGGGTCTGCTTGAGCGAGGCCATGCAGCAGATGCGCGAGCAGTGGCGCAGGTGGTTCTCGTCGCGCGACCCGGCGCACTGGATGAAGGCGATGTTCTTCGCCTCCTTGCCGTCGCCCGGGCGCAGGATCTTGCCGCCGGTGGGGCCGTGCGGATCGGCCAGGCGCTCGAATTCGAGGCTGGTGATCACGTTGGCGAAGCGGTCGTAACCGTAGGGCTGAATCTTGTTGGCATCGTAGGGCCGCCAGCCGGTGGCCCAGATCACGGCGCCGACGTTGCAGCGTGACGGACTCTTCCTTCATGTCGAGGTCGACGGCGCCGACCGGGCAGGCCGCCTTGGCCTTTTCGCCCTCGGGCGTGCCGACGATGGACGGGTCGATCACGTAGCGCTGCGGATAGGCCATGTTGTGCGGCAGGTAGGCCGCCTTCATCTTGTCGCAGGCCGTAGTTCCAGGGGTTCGGCACTTCGGCGGTCACGGCCTCGCCGCACTTGCCGCAGGCGGTGCAGTTTTCATTGACGTAGCGCGGTGAAACCTTCAGCGTCACCTCGTAGTTGCCGCGGCTGCCGGAAACGGCCGTGACTTCGGTCATGGTCATCAGGCGCACGTTGCGGTTCTGCTTGAGGCGTCGCAGGTTGATTTCCAGCCCGCAGGTGGGGTGGCACATCTTGGGAAAGTAGCGGTAGAGCCGCGCGGTGCGGCCGCCGAGGACGGGGGTCTTTTCGACCAGGATCACCTGCTTGCCGCATTCCGCGGCTTCGAGTGCGGCCGTCATGCCGCTGATGCCGCCGCCGACGACCAGGATCGTCTGGTTGGTTGCGATTGAAGCCGTCACGTCGAGCTCCCGAAAACGTCGTACGTAATGTTTCAGAGAAGGCTCGCCCGCGCAAGCGGGCGTTAGCCGGAACTAAAAGTTGTTTTTGTGCTTCGCGATTTTATCGGTTACAGCCACCGGATTCTGTCCAATCTTCCAATGTTGTAATAGAAAAGCTGAATGCGCCGCAGCCGCTACAGCAGGCGAATCCGGCACGGGAGTTTATGCGCGGGTCGGCTCCGTGGTCACTTGCCGAATTTCGAAACTCAGGGCATCCAGGTCGGCGAGGATCCACGTCGCCGCGGGCGCGCCCAGGCCGGCGACGGTGCCGGGATTGACCAGCCAGGTGTTGCCGCCCAGGATATTCGGCTGCTGCCGTATCTCTGTTTCGTGGCTGTGGCCGCAGCAGACCAGGTCGTAGTCGCCGGTGCAGGCCATGCCGTGGCCGAGATGCGGATAGTGGGTGAGGAAGATGCGCCGGCCGCCCAGGGTCAGGGTCGGCGTCCTGACCGTAATAGTGCAGTTGATCATCTGAATTGTGGGCGATGCGTGCGATGGAGACCGGATCGCCGAGGTTGTTGCCGTGCACGGCATGGATCGGCAGGCCGAGCTTGAGCGAGGCGCGCAAGGTGTTGCCGCCGATGATGTCGCCGCAATGAATTACCGCCTCGGCGCCCTCCGCCATGGCCGCGGCAACCGCGGCCGCCATCATCGGGCCGCGGTCGTGGCTGTCGGAGAGGATGCAGATTCTCACGGGTTCCGACCCGGAACGAAGCCGAAGAGTTGGTCGAGGCGAAACTCGCGGATCAGCGCATCGGCCGCGTCCTGGCCGTGCTCCCTGACCACGTCGGCAAGGATCAGGCGCGCGCCCTGGCGGTTGTAGCCGCCGCCGAAACTGACCTGGGTCCCCAGCAGCTGCCGGGCCTTTTCCAGCGTCATATCACGATCGGGCCGTGGTAGTCCTCGTCCTGTGGCGGGGCCTTGTCGCCGATCGTTTGCGTCAAGGCCGCCGAGCGCGTGCCGTGGTGGTCGGCCTGGATCTGCAGCAGGTTGGTCACGCAATCGCCGAGGTTGTCATAGAAGTCGCGACCGGTGCCGAACTGTTCATCGGCGGAGTAGAAGAACTGGCAGCGGAAGCGCTGGTCGGCGACCTTGGCGACGATGAATTCGGCGCCAAGCTCGTTCCAGTAGAGTGCGGGGCAGGGCGTCGGCTCCTTGTGCCCGGGGTCGAGCAACAGTTCGACTTCCACCGCCTGCAGCGGGACCAGGCGGCCATAGCGCTCGAGCAGGATCTGGTTGGCCAGCTGAAATTCGCTATCGGTAAAGTCGGGGATGCTCATGGCTATTCGCTCTCTTGCGCCGGACGGCTACTCTACAGCGGCCGGTCGGCCTCGGGCAATCACTGTTGCTTATCTAAAAATAGAAATTATCCCCTTGTGCCGGACGGGGGTGAGTCGTCAGAATATCGAATACTTCTAATATACCAACCGGACACGTAGCCACCTCTGCATGCAAGCCGCCAGCGTATCGATCCCGTCGGTTCAGGAAGTCAAGAACACGACCTGCTACATGTGCGCCTGCCGCTGCGGCATCCGGGTGCATCTGCGCGACGGCGTGGTGCGTTACATCGACGGCAACCCGGATCATCCGCTGAACAAGGGCGTGATCTGCGCCAAGGGTTCGTCGGGCATCATGAAGCAGTATTCCCCGGCGCGCCTCTTGAAGCCGCTCAAGCGCAAGGCCGGCGCCGAACGCGGGGCAGGTGAATTCGAGGAAATCGAGTGGGATGAAGCCTTCGCCACCCTGGCCGAACGCCTGGGCAAGATCCGCGCGACCGATCCCAAGAAGTTTGCTCTCTTCACCGGTCGCGACCAGATGCAGGCGCTGACCGGCATGTTCGCGCGCCAGTTCGGCACGCCGAATTATGCGGCGCACGGCGGCTTCTGTTCGGTGAACATGGCGGCCGGCATGATCTACACCATCGGCGGCTCGTTCTGGGAATTCGGCGGGCCGGACCTCGATCGCGCCAAGCTGTTCGTCATGATCGGCACCGCCGAAGACCATCACTCGAATCCGCTGAAGATCGCGCTGGCCAAGTTCAAGCGCGACGGCGGCCGCTTCATTTCGATCAACCCGGTGCGCACCGGCTACTCGGCGATCGCCGACGAATGGGTGCCGATCCGCCCCGGTACCGACGGCGCGCTGCTGCTGGCGATCATCCACGAGATCATCGCCACCGGCCTCTACGACCGCGAGTTCCTGGTCCAGTACAGCAATTCCGGCCAGCTGATCAATGTCGATGAAGCCAACGACGAGTTCGGCTTCTTCGTGCGCACCGAAGTGCCGACCGAAGAGGCCTGCTACGAACCGCAGGACAAGCTCTGGTGGGATCGCACCACCGACCGCGCGGTGGTGACGCACAAGCCCGGCGCCGATCCTTATCTGCTGGGCGAGTTCAAGCTGCCCGACGGCACGCCGGTGAAGCCCGCGTTCCAGTTGCTGCAGGAGCGCGTCAAGGACTACACGCCGGAGTGGGCCAGCCAGATCACCGGCATTTCGGCCGAGAGCATCCGTCGCCTGGCGCACGAAATGGGCGTCACCGCGCGCGACCAGAAGATCGAGTTGCCGATCGCCTGGACCGACTCGTGGGGCAACGAGCACGACACGGTGACCGGCAACCCGGTGGCATTCCACGCCATGCGCGGCCTCGCGGCGCACAGCAACGGCTTCCAGACCATACGCGCGCATGGCGATCCTGATGTCGCTGCTGGGCACCATCGACCGCCCCGGCGGCTTCCGCCACAAGGCGCCTTTCCCGCGGCCGATTCCGCCCTGCGCCCGCACGCCCAACGACCCGCGCGCGGTGCAGCCCAACCGTCCGCTGGACGGCATGGCGCTGGGCTGGCCGTCCGACCCGGACGACCTCTTCGTCAATGACGACGGCAGCCCGGTGCGCATCGACAAGGCCTTCTCCTGGGAGTATCCGCTGTCGGTGCATGGACTGATGCACAACGCCATCACCAATGCCTGGCGCGGCGATCCCTACCGCATCGACACGCTGCTGATCTTCATGGCCAACATGGCGTGGAACTCGACCATGAACACGGCCGAAGTGCGGCAGATGCTCAACGACAAGGATGAAAGCGGCGAATACAAGATCCCCTTCCTCGTCGTCTGCGACGCCTTCCATTCGGAGATGACGGCCTTTGCCGACCTGATCCTGCCGGATACGACCTACCTCGAACGGCACGACGTGATGTCCATGCTCGACCGGCCGATTTCCGAGTTCGACGGCCCGGTAGATGCCGTGCGCATTCCCGTGGTGCCGGTATCCGGCGACTGCAAGCCCTTCCAGGAAGTCCTGATCGAACTCGGCACGCGCCTCAAACTGCCTGCCTTCGTGACGAAGGAGGGTGAACGCAAGTTCCGCGACTATCCCGACTTCGTCGTCAATTGGGAGTCCGAACCCGGCTCCGGCATCGGCTTCCTCGCCGGCTGGCGCGGCAAGGGTGGCGAGAAGTCCCTGCGCGGCGAACCGAATCCGAACCAGTGGGAGATGTACCAGAAGAACAACTGCGTCTTCCACTACGAACTGCCCAAGTCCTACCAGTACATGCGCAACTGGAACAAGGGTTACCTCGAATGGTCGCAGCGCAACCGCATCACGCGCTACGCCGAGCCGATCCTGATCCACATTTACTCGGAAGTGCTGCAGCGCTTCCGCTGCGCCGCGCAGGGCAAGGGCCTGACACGCAAGCCGCCGGAGCACCTGAGAAAGCGTATCGACACTTATTTCGATCCCTTGCCCTTCTACTACGACACGCTCGAAGCCCAGGTCACCGACAAGCACAAGTACCCGCTCGCCGCGGTGACGCAACGACCGATGGCGATGTATCACTCATGGGACTCGCAGAATGCCTGGCTGCGCCAGATCCATACCCACAACTACCTGTTCGTGAACACCCTGACCGCGCGCCAGCAGGGCATCGAGGACGGCGACTGGATCTGGGTCGAATCGCAATGGGGCAAGGTGCGCTGCATGGCGCGTCATTCCGAGGCGGTCGAGCCCGGCACGGTATGGACCTGGAATGCCATCGGCAAGGCGGCCGGGGCGTGGAACCTGACGCCGGACGCCAACGAATCGCAGAAGGGCTTCCTGCTCAATCACCTGATCTCGGAAGAAATGCCGGGCGAGGGGGCGGCAGGTCGCGTGTCGAACTCCGATCCGATCACTGGTCAGGCCGCGTGGTACGACGTGCGGGTCAGGATATACAAAGTCGGCGCTGGCGAGACGGCGACGGGTTTGCAAAATACGTCGCCGCAGTTCGAGCCCATGAAGCCCTATCCCGGCATGAAGACCCGCAGCAGCATCCTGGCCTTTCTTGGGGTCAAGCCGAAATGACCCGGAAGAAAAAAACCATTAGCCACAGAGGGCACAGAGAAAGGCATAAGGGCTTTTCCTCTGTGATCTCTGTGTCCTCTGTGGCAAAAAAAGGTTTTGCCTTATGACCCAGCTCGCGTTGGTCATCGACCTCAATGTCTGCGTCGGCTGCCAGGCCTGCGTGACCTCCTGCAAGGAGTGGAACACTTCCGGGGCCGCCGGTCCGATGGGCGACCAGAATCCCTATGGCGCCGATCCGACCGGAACCTTCTTCAACCGCGTGCAGACCTTCGAGGTCGGCGAGTTTCCCAACACCGAGACGGTGCATTTCCCCAAATCCTGCCTGCATTGCGAGGATCCGCCCTGCGTCCCGGTGTGTCCGACGGGGGCTTCCTACAAGCGCAAGGAGGACGGCATCGTCCTCGTCGATTACGACAAATGCATCGGCTGCAAGTACTGCTCCTGGGCCTGCCCCTACGGCGCGCGCGAACTCGACGAGCAGCAGCAGGTGATGAAGAAGTGCACCCTGTGCGTCGACCGCATCTACGACATCAGCATGGACGAGGCCGACCGCAAGCCGTCCTGCGTCAAGGCCTGTCCGACTTCGGCGCGCCTGTACGGCGACATCCACGATCCCCAGTCCGCCGTATCGATCGCCATCCGCGAAAGCGGCGGCTATGCGCTGATGCCGGAGTGGGGCACCCATCCGGCCAACCACTACCTGCCGCGGCGCAAGACGCGGATCAAGATCCACGACGACGAACTCGAGCGCGCCGACAACCCGCTCAAGGTCGATCGCCAGCTGCCCAAGCCGGCCATGAGCGAGCCGACCCTCGACGACGTCACTACCTGGTAAGCGGACACGACATGCATCCGGCTTTCTCCGTCATCTTCCTCACCACCCTGATCGGCGCCGCCCAGGGCCTGTTCCTCGCGTTGTTCACCGCGCAGTCCTACGCCGCATTCAAACTGCTGCCGCAACCGGACGCCCACGCCTTTTACGGACAGGGCAGCCTGCTGGCGCTGGTGCTGCTGGTTGCAGGGCTCGGTGCTTCGTTCTTTCATCTGGGGCACCCGGAACGTGCCTGGCGTTCCGCGGCCAAGTGGCGCACCTCGTGGCTTTCGCGCGAGGTGATCGTGCTGCCGGCCTTCATGGGCGTGGTCTTCCTGTATGGCCTGGCCCACTGGCTCGACTGGCATCCGGTGCTGATGACTTTGCCCGGCGGGCTGCCGGTCGATCCAAGCGCCATCCTCGGCGTGGCCGGCTGGGTGCTCGCCTTCGCCTTGTTCATCTGCACGGCGATGATCTACGCCTGCCTCAAGTTTCTCGCCGAATGGCACTCGTCGCTCACCGTCATCAACTACATCCTGCTCGGCGGCGCTTCCGGATTCACGCTGGCCGCGGCCTTTGCCGCCGCGACGGCGCCGGAACTGGTCGGCTTCCTCGCCGGCTGGGCGGCGATCATCACCCTGCTCGGGCTGCTCAGCCGCGTCGCCTCGCTGGTTCGCAATGCGCGCCTCAAGCCGAAGTCGACGTTGCAGACCGCCATCGGCATCAAGCACCCGAAGATCGCGCAGAAGACGCAGGGCTTCATGGGCGGCAGTTTCAACACCCGCGAGTTCTTTCACGGCCAGCCGGTGGCCGTGCTGCGCGGGGTGAAGTGGTTTTTCCTGCTGGCGGTGTTCCCCGTGCCGCTGCTGCTGTTGTTGTCCGGAATGCACGGCAGCATCGGTCTGCTGGCGGCGGCCTTCGTGGTGCAGTACGCAGGCCTGCTGGCGGAACGCTGGTACTTCTTCGCCCAGGCCAATCATCCGCAGAACCTGTATTACCAGTCCATTGCCTGAACTCTGTTGATCGATAGGGGCTTTAGATCTATTATTAAATGCTGAATTACCAAATCCGTATCACCATAAGCAAATATAGAGAGAGGAAGAAACCATGAACTTCGACAAGGAACTCGACGCCCGCGGCCTCAACTGCCCGCTTCCCATCCTGCGCGCCAAGAAGGCGCTGGCTGAACTCCAGTCGGGACAGGTGTTGCGAATCACCTCTACCGATCCCGGTTCGGTGAAGGATTTCGCCGCGTTCGCCAAGCAGACCGGCAATGAACTCCTTGCCAGTTCGGAAAAGGACAAGGAATTCGAATTCTTCATGAAGCGCAAGTAATATCAGCGCTTCCGCGCCATGCTCAGCCTGCCGGCAGAGCGTGGCGCCCGCACCGCAGACGCGCACCCGCAAGACGTTCCGCGCTCGATGCCCGTGGAATCACTGGTCGCTATAGGGCTATAGAAATAATCGTCTGGTTGCTGCAGTGCGATTCATAAGACTATTCGAACCTGTTTATACAGACTCGGAGCACAAACATGGGCGCCATCCCCGAAATTGCAAACATCGACGAACTCGTCAATCGACGCATCGAAGAACTGCTGCCGCAGAAACTCGAAGAGGCGCTGCGCAGCCGCGAAGAATCGAAAACGCCGTCAATGGCCATCATCGCCACCCGCGGCACGCTGGACTGGGCCTATCCGCCCTTCATCCTCGGTTCCACGGCGGCCGCGCTGGGTTGGGACGTGTCGATCTTCTTCACCTTCTACGGCCTCAACCTGCTGAAGAAGGACGTCTCCGACCTCAAGGTGAGCCCGCTCGGCAATCCCGGCATGCCGATGAAAATGCCTTTCGGCCCCGAGTGGTTCAAGGGCATCAACTGGAACATACCCAACATCGTTCAGGCCGGCATCCCCGGTTTCGAGAACGTGGCGACGATGCTGATGCAGCAGACCATCAAGAACAACGGCGTCGCCACCATCGAAGAACTGCGCGGTCTCTCGCAGGAAGCCGACGTCAAGTTCATCGCCTGCCAGATGACCGTTGAACTGTTCGGCTTCAAGCACGACGACTTCATTTCCGGCCTCGACTTCGCCGGCGCGGCGACCTTCCTGCCGGTCGCGCAGAAAGCCGACGTCAGCCTGTTCATGTAGCCGGAATGCAACAAAAGTCCGGACGATCAAACTGTTTGTCTGGACTTCCTGAATGACTTTGGATTAAATCTGTAACGTATTGAAATTAAACGATTCAAGGGAGACGCCACAATGAAACTGAAAAAAATCGCAGCACTCATCGCCATCGCCGGTCTGTCCGGCTCGGCGTTTGCCACCAACGGCTACTTTGCGCACGGCTACGGCATGAAGGCCAAGGGCATGGGCGGTGTCGGCATCGCCTACGGCCAGGACGCGCTCGCTGCGGCCACCAATCCCGCCAACATGGTACTAATCGGCAACCGCTGGGATGTCGGCGTCGATTTCTTCCGTCCGCAGCGGGATGCGGAGATTGTCGGCAACATATGCGGCCCAGGTTGTAGCGCGAATGGCAAATACGATGGCAACAGCTCGGAGAATTATTTCGTACCCGAGTTCGGCTACAACAAAATGATCGCCAACAACATGTCGCTGGGTGTATCGGTCGATGGCAACGGCGGCATGGCGACCGATTACGACAGGAACCCCTTTGCTGCATTCGGCGCAACGGGGAACGCCGGCGTCAATCTGGAGCAGCTCATGATCGCTCCTACGCTGTCGTACAAGCTGAATGAAAGCCATGCGGTCGGCGTCAGCCTCAAGATTGCCTACCAGAAGTTCAAGGCATTTGGCATTCAGCCCTTCGCCGGCATTTCAAGCGCCCCGACCAAGCTGACCAACAATGGTCACGACAGTTCCTGGGGCTGGGGCATCGGTTTGGGCTGGACCGGCAAGATCACCCCGACCTTGTCATTGGGCGCGACTTACCATTCCAAGACCAGGATGCAGGAGTTTGACGACTACAGGGGCTTGTTCGCCGAAAAGGGCGGCTTCGACATCCCCGAGAATTACGGTATCGGCATGGCCTGGCAGGCATCGCCCCAGTTGGTGATCGCTGCGGATATCAACCAGATCAACTTCAGCAAGATCAACTCTGTCGGCAATCCGCTGCGCTTCCCTCCTGGTGCCGGCCAACTGTTGGGCAACAACAATGGTTCGGGTTTCGGCTGGGATGACATGACGGTTTACAAGATCGGCGTCGCCTATGACCTGAACAAGGAATGGACGGTGCGTGCCGGTTATAACCACGGCAGCCAACCGATTCCCAAGAGCGAGACCTTCTTCAATATCCTGGCACCGGCGACTGTCGAGGATCACCTGACCCTCGGTGCCACCTGGCGTCTGGCGAGCGGCGGCGAAGTAACTTTCGCCTACATGCACGCCTTCGAGGAGACGGTAAAAGGTTCCAATTCGATCCCGGCCGGTTTCGGTGGCGGCAATGCCAACCTCAAGATGTACGAGGATTCCTTCGGCGTTGCCTACGGCGTCAAGTTTTAAGGATTGCCCGTATGGTCGTTTGAGTTAAGGCGGCCGACGCATAGATGTTGCAAAACGGGGCTGGGAAACCAGCCCCGTTTTATTTGAATGAAAACAAAGTATCGGAGGAAACACATGCCTCAACTATCCAAATTTCTGGGCGCGCTCGCCCTCTCGGTTTGCGCGGCCGCAGCATTCGCCCAGGATGCCGTTCTGAAACCCTTCGTGCTGGGCTCGAAAGGCACCGGGGACCTGGCGCAGAAGGTCGAGGCAACCAAGGCCGCGCTGACCAGGGGTGGCTTCACCGTGGTCGGCAGCTACAGCCCCTATGCCAACACCACCATCGTCGTCGTGACCAACGACGAATTGAAAACCACTGCGGCGAAATCGGAACACGGCGGCTTCGGCGCAGCGCAGCGCGTCTCGATCGTCAAGGTCAAGGAGGAGGTGCAGGTCGCCTACACCAATCCCGCCTATTGGGCGAACATCTACCGTATGGCCGGCGAATTGAAGGACACTTCAGCCAAACTGCAGGCCGCGCTCGGCAAGGTTGAGGAATTCGGCGCCAAGGGTATGACCGCAGCCCAGCTGCGCAAGTACCACTACGCGTTTGGCATGGAGTACTTCGACGAGCCGGATCCGCTGGTCAGGCATGCCAGCCACGAGGAAGCGGTGAAGCAGGTCGAGGCCGGGCTGGCTGCCGGCAAGCAGGGCGTGACCAAGGTGTACCGCATCGACATTCCCGGCAAGAAGGAAGTCCTGTTCGGTGTCGCCATGAAGGGCGCGGAAAAAAACAAGTTTATGGATGAAAATTACATCATGGGCCAGATCGACTTTAAGGACGTCAAGTCGGCCGCGCACCTGCCCTACGAAATACTCGTGGTTGGCGACAAGGTGTTCGCCCAGGCCGCAAGATTCCGTATCGCTGCGAGTTTCCCCGACCTGACGATGATGGGCGACAACAGCTTCATGAAGATCATGGAGTCACCGGAAGCCATCAAGAAGGCGCTGGCCTATACCGCCGGCGACAAAGACTAAGGAGCCACTGAATAACCGTCACACCGGCGAATGCCGGTGTCCAGCGCTCTGATTCGTCTGGATTCCGGCGTTCGCCGGAATGACGAATTGGTACTTGATCAGTACTTCCCTAAGCCATACGGGCCAGTTGTGCGGCGAGCTTCTCTTTCAGGCTGTTGAAGCTCGCCAGCCGCTCGCGTTCCTGGGCCACGACCTGCGCCGGCGCGCGGGAGACGAAACTCTCGGTGGCGAGCTTGCTCTCGGCTTTCTCGATCTCGCCCGTCGACGCGGGCGATTTCCTTGGCGATGCGTTCCTTCTCGGCGGCCACGTCGATCTCGATCTTCAGCATCAGACGGAAATCGCCGACGATCTGCACCGGCGCATCGGAGTCGGGCAGCGTTTCCGCTGTTGTGACTTCGGAGAGCTTGGCCAGCGCCGCGAGGTAGGGCGCGTAGGCGTTCAGGATCGCCGTGTCGCCGGCGCCGACTAATGGCACGCGCTGGGCCGGCGAGATGTTCATTTCGCCGCGCAGGCTGCGGCAGGCGTTGATCATGTCCTTCAGCCTTGCTACCCAGGCTTCGGCCGCCGCATCGCAGCGCGACAGGTCGGCCTTCGGGTAGGTCTGCAGCATCAGCGACTTGCTTTCGTCGGCCGCATCCGCGCGACCGGCGAGCGGCGCCACGGTCTGCCAGAGTTCCTCGGTGATGAAGGGGATCAGCGGATGCGCCAGGCGCAGCACGGTCTCCAGCACGCGCACCAGGGTGCGCCGCGTCGCTCGCTGTTGCGCTTCACTGCCGGTCTGGACCTGCACCTTGGCCAGTTCCAGGTACCAGTCGCAATACTCGTCCCAGATGAATTCATAAATGGCTGCGGGCCAGCAGGTCGAAGCGGTAGTCGGCGAAATGCTGCGCCACCTCCTGTTCGACCTTCTGCAGGCGGCTGACGATCCAGCGGTCGGCCGGCGAGAAATCCAGATACGTGACATTGCAGGCGTCGGAGCCGGGGCTTACATTGGGGGCGAGGCCGCAATCCTGCCCTTCGCAGTTCATCAGAACGAAGCGCGAGGCGTTCCACAGCTTGTTGCAGAAGTTGCGATAGCCCTCGCAGCGCTGCATGTCGAACTTGATGTCGCGACCGGGCGAAGCCAGCGAGAGGAAGGTGAAGCGCAGCGCGTCGGTGCCGAAGCCGGGAATGCCGTTCGGGTATTCGCGGCGCGTGCGCTTCTCGATCTTGGCCGCATCTTTCGGGTACATCAGGCCGGTGGTGCGCTTCTTCACCAGATCGTCGAGCGCGATGCCGTCGATCAGATCGATCGGGTCGAGCACGTTGCCCTTGGACTTGGACATCTTCTGGCCTTCCGCGTCGCGGATCAGGCCGTGCACATAGACGTCCCTGAACGGAATCCTGCCGGTGATGTGCTTCGTCATCATCACCATGCGCGCCACCCAGAAGAAGATGATGTCGAAGCCGGTGACCAGCACGGTCGAGGGCAGGTAGAGGTCGAGTGCGGTGTTCGACTTGGCCGGCCACTCCGGGGTCCAGTCCAGCGTCGAGAAGGGCCACAGCGCCGATGAGTACCAGGTGTCGAGCACGTCGGGGTCGCGTTCCAGTCCGCCCGTGTAGCCGTCGCGCTTCGCCTGCTCGTAGGCCTCGGCCTCGTCGTGGGCGACATAGAAGCGGCCGTCGTCCGCATACCAGGCGGGAATCTGGTGGCCCCACCAGAGCTGGCGCGAAATGCACCAGTCCTGAATGTTGTTGAGCCACTGGTTGTAGGTATTGACCCAGTTCTCGGGGACGAAGCGGATCTCGCCCGAGGCGACGCATTCCAGGGCCTTGCCGGCGATGCTGGTACCATCGGCGCCCGGCTTGCTCATGGCGACGAACCACTGGTCGGTCAGCATCGGTTCGATGATGACGCCGGTGCGGTCGCCGCGCGGCACCACCAGCTTGTGCGGCTTCACGCTGTCGAGCAGGCCCGCCGCTTCGAGATCGGCGACGATGGCCTTGCGCGCCTCGAAGCGGTCCATGCCGCGGTACTTCTCCGGGCCATGCTCGTTGATGCGGGCGTCCAGCGTGAGGATGCCGACCGGCGTGAAGCCGTGGCGATGGCCGACCTGCCAGTCGTTGAAGTCGTGGGCCGGCGTTACCTTGACGCAGCCGGTGCCGAATTCCTTGTCCACGTAGGTGTCGGCGATGATCGGAATCTCCCGCTCGCACAACGGCAGCACAACGTGCTTGCCGACCAGGTGCGCGTAGCGTTCGTCCTCGGGATGCACCATCACGGCGACGTCGCCGAGCATGGTTTCCGGGCGCGTCGTGGCGACCGTCAGATGTCCGGAGCCATCGGCCAGCGGGTAGCGGATGTGCCACAGGAAGCCGTCCTCCTCCTCGTTCACCACTTCGAGGTCGGACACGGCGGTGAGCAGCTTCGGGTCCCAGTTCACCAGGCGCTTGCCGCGATAGATCAGGCCTTCCCGGTGCAGGCGGACGAAGGTTTCGGTGACGATCTTGGACAGCCCGGCGTCCATCGTGAAGCGCTCGCGCGACCAGTCGGGCGAAGTGCCCAGCCGGCGCATCTGGCGGGTGATGGTGTCGCCCGAGTATTTTTTCCACTCCCAGACTTTTTCGAGGAATTTCTCGCGGCCCAGATCGTGGCGCGAGATGCCCTGCGCGTCGAGTTGCCGCTCGACCACGATCTGCGTGGCAATGCCGGCGTGGTCCGTGCCCGGTTGCCACAGCGTGTTGTCGCCGCGCATGCGGTGGTAGCGCGTCAGCGAATCCATGATGGCCTGGTTGAAGCCGTGGCCCATGTGCAGGGTGCCGGTGACATTCGGCGGTGGCAGCAGGATGCAGAAATTGTCTGTCCTGGCGGTGTCGAGTCCCGCGGCAAAGTAGCCGCGCGACTCCCAGATCGGATACCAGCGCCGTTCGATTTCGGCGGGCTCAAAGCTCTTGGCGAGTTCCATGGTGCGTGCGAGGTGCTGAAAAGGGAACAATTTTAGCGGAATGCAGTCCTGCGGCTGCCGTAAATCTGCGGCTGACGGGGGTTTGGGCTATCATTGCCGCCTCTCGAAGCATGCTCCCGATGGCCCACTCCCACTTTCCATGATCCGCAAGTTCCTGCGCCACGTGTTTCGCCGTGGCGAATCTCCGTCGCCCCATGGCCCGGCCATGATTCCCGTGGCGCGCCATGGCATCCGTCGGGATCATGTTTCCATTGGTGCACGGCGCACCTGCGAGACGCTGCAGCAGGCGGGGCACAAGGCCTACATCGTCGGCGGTGCCGTGCGCGACCTGATCGCCGGCATCGACCCCAAGGACTACGACATCGCCACCGATGCCACGCCGGAGCAGGTGCGTTCGCTGTTCCGTCGCGCCCGCATCATCGGCCGCCGTTTCCAGATCGTGCATGTGATGCAGGGCGGCGAGACGCTCGAGGTGTCCACCTTTCGTGCCGCGCACGATGTCCATACCGTCAAGGATGAGCACGGCCGCGTGCTGCGCGACAATGTGTTCGGTTCCATCGCCGAAGACGCCGCGCGGCGCGACTTCACGGTGAATGCCCTGTATTACGAGCCGTCCTCCGAGACGGTGATCGACTACCATCACGGTGTGGCCGACCTGCAGCAGAAGACCCTGCGCATGATCGGCGACCCCCGGCAGCGTTATCGCGAAGACCCGGTGCGCATGCTGCGCGCCGTGCGCCTGTCGGCCAAGCTGGGCCTGGTGCTTGATCCGGCGGTGCGCGCGCCGATCCGCGAAATGGCGGAGTTGATGGAGAACGTGCCGGCGGCGCGGCTGTTCGACGAGATGCTGAAGCTGCTGTTTTCCGGGCATGCGGTCGAGGCTGTCCATCGCCTGCGCGACGACGGCCTGCATCACGGTCTGCTGCCGCTGCTGGACGTGATCCTCGAGCAGCCGCTGGGCGAGAAGTTCGTCATGCTCGCGCTGGCCGGAACCGACGCGCGGGTCAAGGCCGGCAAGTCGCTGTCGCCGGGCTACCTGTTCGCCACCCTGTTGTGGCATGAAGTGCTGGCCGCCTGGGAGACGCGCAAGGCCCGCGGCGAAGTGCCGATTCCAGCGCTGTACGAGGCGATGGACGAGGTGTTGAACGTGCAGGGCGAAAAGCTCGCCATCACGCGCCGCATCGCCGGCGACATCAAGGACATCTGGGCGTTGCAGCCGCGCTTCGAGAAGCGCGCCGGCAAGTCGCCCTACCGTTTGATCGAACTGCCGCGTTTCCGCGCCGGCTATGATTTTCTGGCGCTGCGTGCCGAGAGCGGCGAGATCGACATGGAAATCGCCGACTGGTGGCACGATTTCCAGGATGCCGACCACGACGGGCGCGAGGCCCTGCTGATTCCCGACAGCGGGCCGAAGAAGCGCCGCCGTCGCATCCGCGGCAAGAAGCCGGCGGGCGAGGGCGACAGCGGCGGCGGTGACGTGGCCAGCGACGCAAGCAGCGAAGCCTGACGTGGACCAGCGTTGTTTCATCGCGCTGGGCGCCAATCTGGGAGACCCGGTCCTGACGGTGCAGGCGGCGATTCTTGCCCTGCGCGAGTTGCCGCAGACCGAGTTCATTGCCGCCTCCTCGCTGTATCGCACGGCGCCCGTGGGTCTCAAGCATCAGCCCGACTTCATCAACGCCGTGGTCGAGCTGATCGCCGTGGCGCCGGCGCCGACTTTTCTGGAATCGCTGTTCGAAATCGAAGCGCGTTTCGGCCGCCGGCGCAGCGTGAAAAACGCGCCGCGGACGCTGGATCTCGATTTGCTGCTCTACGGCGACGAGGTCAGCGACGACCCGCAGCTCACCCTACCGCACCCACGCTTGCATGAGCGCGCCTTCGTCCTGGCGCCCCTGGTCGAAATTGCTCCGCAACTGGTGATTCCCGGCCGCGGCCGCGCCGCCGACCTGCTGCTGGAATGCGCCGAGCAGCGCATCGAAAGAATGCTGGCGCAGGCCGCCTGAGGGTGCAATCGAAAGTGTGGGAAATCCCCCGTTCGTGGTGAGCTTGTCGAACCACTGCTTCCCGCGCCGGCAAGCCCTTCGACAGGCTCAGGGCGAACGGAGGAGGGTCGTTGTTCCACACTTTCGATTACACCTGCTGCCTGAACCAATTGCTTGTCGGTGGGCAGGTTTGTGTATCCTAGGCGCCGTTTATTTCATATTCCGCAGTCCATGACCCCATGACCTACCTAGCCAGCAACAAGACGATCACCCTGCCCGAGTTGGCCCGCATGAAGCGCGAGGGCGAAAAAATCGCCATGCTGACCTGCTACGACGCGAGTTTCGCTGCGCTGGAGGACCGCTGCGGCGTGGACGTGATGCTGGTCGGCGATTCGCTGGGCAACGTGATCCAGGGCAAGACCTCGACCCTGCCGGTGACCATGGAGCACATGGTTTATCACACGGCCTGCGTTGCCGCCCTGCCGACCCGGCCGATGCTGGTGGCCGACCTGCCCTTCGGCGCCTACCACGAGTCGAAGGAACAGGCGATCCGCAATGCCGGCAAGCTGCTCGCCGCCGGCGCCGAAATGGTCAAGCTCGAAGGCGGCGAAGTCATGGCCGAGACCGTGCACTTCATGGTCGAGCGCGGCGTGCCGGTGTGCGCCCACATCGGCCTGACGCCGCAGTCGGTGCATGCCCTGGGCGGTTACCGCGTGCAGGGGCGCGACGAGGAGGGTGCGGCGCGCATGCAGCGCGAAGCGGTGGCCCTGGAGCAGGCGGGCGCGGCGCTGATGGTGCTGGAGATGGTTCCCGCCGGGCTTGCCTGTGAAATCACGGGCCTGCTCAAGGTTTGCGCCACCATCGGCATCGGCGCCGGACTGGCCTGCGACGGCCAGGTGCTGGTGCTGCACGACATGCTCGGCCTGTATCCGGGCAAGAAGGGCCGCTTTGTGCGCGACTTCATGGCCGAGTCGCAAAGCATCGAAGGCGCCGTCAAGGCCTATGTCGCCGCCGTCAAGGACGGCAGTTATCCCGGCCCCGAACACAGCTACTGATCATCACGATTCCAAGATGCAGATCCACGAAACCATAGCGGGCGTGCGCGCCGCAATGAAGAAGGCCGGGCGCGTGGTGTTCGTGCCGACCATGGGCAACCTCCACGACGGCCATATTGCGCTGATGCGCCAGGCACGCTCGCACGGTGATGCCGTGGTGGCATCGATTTTCGTTAACCGCCTGCAGTTCCGGCCCGGCGAGGACTTCGACAAGTACCCGCGCAGCTTCGAGGCGGATTGCGAGCGGATGGTCGAGGCGGGCGTCGACCACCTCTTCGCGCCGGCCGAAAACGAACTGTATCCGACACCGCAACGCTATGTCGTCGAACCGCCGGCCGAGCATGCCAACATCCTCGAGGGCGAAATTCGCCCCGGCCATTTTCGCGGTGTAGCCACCGTGGTCATGAAGCTGTTCGCCATCGTTCAGCCGCAGGCCGCGCTGTTCGGCAAGAAGGACTACCAGCAGTTCATGGTGCTCTCCGCCATGGTGCGCGAGTTCGGCATGCCCATCGAGGTCATTCCCGGCGAGACGGTGCGCGCACCCGACGGGTTGGCCCTGTCATCGCGCAACGGCTATCTGACGCCTGCGGAACGCGCCGAGGCGCCGCGCCTGCATCGGGTGCTCGCCGACCTGGTTGCCGATGTTCGCGGGGGTACACGGGACTACCCGCAGCTAGAAGCCAAGGCCATGAATATATTAAGAATTAACGGGTGGGCGCCGGATTATGTTGCCTTGCGCAAAAAACTTGATCTACAATCGCCGTCCGCTCACGATTCCGGGTTGGTGGTGCTGGCGGCGGCGCGTTTGGGTAGCACGCGCCTCATCGACAATCTGGAAGTTTAGGTCACCGCGATGCGCTCATGCCGGCGGTGTGCCAGAAGGGGAAAGGGACGGGAGTCCGGGTCTTAAGGGACGGCTCCCGATTGGTTGCCGCCTTTGCATGAGAAAGGTCTGACGATGCAACGCACGATGCTCAAGTCCAAGCTGCACCGGGTCACCGTTACCCACGCCGAACTGCACTACGAGGGTTCCTGCGCGATCGACGAAAATCTGCTTGATGCAGCCGACATCAAGGAATACCAGCAGATCGACATCTACAACGTGAATAACGGCGAGCGTTTCACCACCTACGCCATTCGCGCCGAACGCGGCAGCGGCACGATTTCGGTCAACGGCGCCGCCGCACGCAAGGCCGCCACCGGCGACCTGTTGATCATCGCCAGCTACGCGACGATGAATGAAATCGAGCTGCAGAATTTCGAGCCCGACCTGGTGTACGTCGATGCCAGGAACCGCATCACGCACCACAGCCGGCAGATCCCGGCACAAGCGGCCGCCTGATTTCCCAGCTTTGCGGCGCGCCGGGCCCACCCTCGCGGTGGGCTTTTCTTTTGCGGCGGCGGATCCTTGTCATCTGCGCCCTCGCCGGTTTGTGACAGGGCCTTTCGCGGTGTATTCTTATCCCCGGAACAATTACATGCCTATGCCGGAGGGGAGCCATGGCCGCAAAGATCCTGATCGCCGACGACGAGCCGAACATCGTCATTTCGCTCGAGTTCCTGCTCAAGCGCGAAGGCTACGAGGTGGTCGTCGCCCATGACGGCGCGCAGGCACTCGAGCGCATCCGCAGCGAGCGGCCCGACATGGCGATCCTGGATGTCATGATGCCGCATCGGAACGGCTTCGAGGTCTGCCAGGACCTGCGCCAGGATCCCGAGTTCGAGACGCTGCGGATCATGATGCTGACCGCCAAGGGGCGCGATACCGAGGTGGCCAAGGGCCTCGCGCTGGGCGCCGACGTGTATATGACCAAGCCGTTCGCGACCCGCGACCTGATCGCCAAGGTCAAGGCCTTGATCGACAGGGTTTGAGGACCGGTCGTTGTTCCAGCGAGTCGAGTCCATCGTGAATCGCCGCATGAAGCCCATCGTCGCCGCCGACGTTTACCTCAAGATGCTGCCGCTGCCGGGCGGGAAGGGCATCCGCACCCCGGGCCAGGCGCGCGAGGCCGGCGAAAAGACCTGCCATGCCCGCATCACCTGCTGACGCCCGCCTGGCGGATGCGGCGTCGGTCAATCTCAATACGACGCTGTGCAACCTGCCGCTGATGCCGCCGCTGGTGCTGGATCCGGCGACGTCCGTGCGCGACGCGCTGCGCGCCATCGACCTGCGGGGCGCCGAGGCGGCGGTGATTGTCGACGGCGCCAGCTCGATGCCGCTGGGCATCGTCACCCTGCGCGATGCCCTGCGCTGCATTGTCAACGAGGATTGCGACCTGGCCGGGCCGATTGCCGGCATCATGACCGGCGGCCTGGCCAGCCTGTCGGCCGATGCCACGGTGCATCAGGCCACCGTGCTGATGTTTCGCCGCGGCATGCGCCACCTGATCCTGACCGGCGCCGACGGGCAACTCTTCAACGTGGTCTCGCAGGGCGACCTGTACGGCATGCAGGCGGCCGATTCGGCCAGCCTGGCCAATGCCATCCTGGCGACGCGCAACATCGCCGAACTGGCGGCGCAGACCACGGCCGTACGGCGCTTTGCCGCGCGACGCCTGGTCGAGGGCAGCGGCGCCGAAGCCCTCTGCGAATGGATCTCGGCGCTCAACGACCTGATCGCCCTGCAGGCCATCGATCTGGTGGAAGGCGAATTCGACCTGCCCTATGTGCCCTGGTGCTGGATCGTCTTCGGCTCCGAAGGCCGCCTCGAACAGACGCTATTTACCGATCAGGACAACGGCATCGTTTTCGCGGCGGCAGCGAACGGCGAGGCGGAACAACTGCGGCAGAAGTTCCTGCCTTTCGCCCGGGCCGTGAATGTCGCGCTCGACGCCTGTGGCTTTCCGTTGTGCAGCGGGCAGGTCATGGCGAGCAACCCGGCCTGGTGTCTTTCGCTGGACGAGTGGAAGCGGCAGTTCGGCAACTGGATTTCGGTGCCGGAACCGGAAGCCCTGCTCAATGCCAGCATCTTTTTCGACTTCCGTCCGCTCTACGGGCGCGAAGATCTGGTGGCAGACCTGCAGCATTGGCTGCTGCACAAGGTCAAGGGGAATGCCGCCTTCAGCCGCGCGATGACCGTCAACGCGCTCGGCCAGGAACCGCCGCTCTCCTGGTGGCGCGACTTCCGTTTCGGCGGCGGCAAGGAGTATCCGCATACGCTGGACCTCAAGGGCCAGGGCATCCGCGTCTTTGTCGATGCCGTCAGGATATTGGCGCTGGCGCACGGGGTGGCGCACACCAACACCATCGAGCGCCTGCGCGGCGTGCGCCAGGCCCTGGGCATGCCGCTCGAGGAAGCGGCGGCGATGGTTGCCGCCTTCTACCAGATCCAGCGCCTGCGCCTGCAGAACCAGGTGTCCGGCGAGTTTCCCGCCGCCGCCAACCGGCTGAATCCGGATCGCCTGCACCGGCTGGACCGGCAGATCCTCAAGGAAGCCTTCCGCCAGGCGCGGACGCTGCAGCAGAGGCTGCGGCTGGACTATCTGGGTTAGAGCACAGTCCGTGGGGCCGCCAGCAGCCGGCCATGAGGGCGAATCGCCGTGTCGCCGGCACCGACTTTTTGCCTGGGGAAACACCGGCCAAGTGCCAAATCGTCACACCGGCGAACGCCGGTGTCCGGCGCCTTGATCCAGCCTGGATTCCGGCGTTCGCCGGAATGACGGCTTATACGGTGCTTCCCTGCTGCTACCGGGCGCCGATCACCGTTTGTTCCTGTTCGCCCAGACCCTCGACGCCGAGCCTGACCCTGTCGCCAACCTTCAGGAAGCGGCCGCGGCCCATGCCGACGCCCTGCGGCGTGCCGGTGCAGATCACATCGCCGGGCAGGAGTGTCATGAAGCGCGAGACATAGCTGACGATTTCGGCACAGGAAAAGATCATGTCGGCGGTGGATGAATCCTGCATGCGCTCGCCATTCAGGTCCAGCCAAAGGCGTAGCGCCTGCGGGTCGGCAACTTCGTCCGCCGTCACCAGCCAGGGGCCGATCGGCCCGAAGCTGTCGCAACCCTTGCCCTTGTCCCATTGGCCGCCGCGTTCGAACTGGAATGCGCGCTCGGAAACGTCGTTGAACACGCAGTAGCCGGCAACCTGATCGAGCGCCGCAGCTTCGCTGACCTGCCGTGTTTCGCGGCCGATGACGATGCCCAGTTCGACTTCCCAGTCGAGCTTGGTGCTGCCGACCGGCATCAGGATCGGATCATCGGGGCCGCTGATGCAGGTGGTGGCCTTCATGAACATCACCGGCTCGGCCGGTATCGGCATTTTCGTCTCGAGGGCGTGGGCGCGGTAGTTGAGGCCGATGCCGACGATTTTGGAGATGCCGGTGAAGGGCACGCCGAAGCGCGGCGTGCCGCGCACTTGCGACAGGCTGGCAGGATTGATGGCGCGCAAACGCCTTTGTCCGGCGGCGGAGATCTCATCCCAGCCGATGTCGGCGACATGGCCGGACAGATCGCGCAGCGTGCCGTCGGCGGCGATCAGGCCGGGTTTTTCGCGGCCTTTCGGGCCGTAGCGGACGAGTTTCATGGATTCTCCTGTTCAGGGTGCGGACTTCTGCTTCTTGCCGCGCCAGATCGCGTCGGGTTGCTGCTCGAGGGTTTCCGCCAGCAGGCGCAGCGCGTCGGCGGCGCGGGCGATTTCCTTCAGCGCGGCATTGACGTTGTGTACCGTGGGCGATTCCTGTGCGGTCAGCTTGCGCACCGCGGTTGCGGCCCTGGCCAGTTCCTCGCTGGCCTGCGTCATGCCGGCGACCATGCGCGAATCGGCGCGCGCCAGGTCGGCGACACGATCGGCCGCGGTGTCGAGCTTGGCCAGCGCCGCCTGCGCCGCCAGCAGCGCCTTGTGCATCTCGGCCAGGTTGCCGCGCACGTCCTTGAGGATCGGGCCGCCCTGCGCATCGAAGCGCCTGGCGAGCGATTCGAGGTGGCGCAGCGTGGCATCGAGGCGTCGCGGCAGATCCTGTGTCGCTTGCGCCGACATCAGCTTGCTGACGGCGCCGCTGATCGCCGCCACGTCGGCGAGGAACTGGTCCATCGGGAAGCCCTCGAGCTTGCTGGTCAGCTCCTGCGCCGCGGTGCGGATGGTCGGAATTTCGCTGAGATCGGGATCGAGCGCGGCAAAGATCGCCGGCTTGTCCGGATGGAAATCGAGGTCGACATACAGTTGTCCGGTGAGCAGGCTCTGCAGCCGCAGGCGTCCGCGCAGGCCGCGGTCGACCAGCTGGCGGACCGTGGCGCGGTCGCGCAAATCGACGTTTTCGCCGCCGTGGGTGTGTACCACTTGGGGCAGCACCTCGATCATGACCGGCACCAGGAAGCGATTGCTGTGGGCATCGAGGCCGAGCTGGATCTGCTTGACGGTGCCGACCTTGACCCCGAGGAAGACCACCGGCGCACCGACCTGCAGGCCCTGCGCCGCGCCGGCGAAATACAGCACATGCTGCCGGCGTTCGCCGAACCAGCTGCCGCCTGCCAGCAGCAGCGTGGCGGCGATCGCCAGCGCCACCGCGCCGAGGACGAAGGCGCCGATCAGGGTCGGGTTGGCCTTGCGGCTCATGACGTCCCCCTCCTGGACCCACGCAGTCCGGGCGCCGGGCCGTCCCAAGTCCGGACGGCACGCGCCGGAGGCGCAAACCGCGCCATGATCCGGATCGAAGTCACCCGTGATGATCGAGCGCAGCGAGCATACATCCGCTGCGCGGCCCACGGCGCGCCTTGCACAGCGCGCCGGCTGCGGCGGCGTGCCGCATGCGGCACGAAACCCCGCCTCGCCCCCCGCCCCGGGGCGGGGGTCGGGGGGAGGGGGGTCATAATGTTCCCCCGCGTGTCAGAAAATGGCGCACCTTGGGGTGGCCGTTCTTCAATGCGTCCTGCGGATGCCCGGTGGCGATCATGGTGCGGCTTTCGGAATCGAGATAGATCGAATTGTTACCGATACTGAGGATGCTGGCCAGTTCGTGCGTGACGACGACGAAGGTGGTGCCGAGGCTGTCGCGCAGTTCCATGATCAGCTCGTCGAGGCGCCGTGCGGTCAGCGGATCGAGGCCGGAAGAGGGTTCGTCGATGACCAGGATTTCCGGATCGAGCGCCATGGCCCGCGCCAGTCCGGCGCGCTTCTTCATGCCGCCGCTCAATTCGGAGGGGTAGAAGTCCTCGAAACCGGCCAGCCCGACCAGCGCCAGCTTGAAGGCCACGATCTCGTCCACGCGGGCCGGCGGCAGGCCGGTGTATTCGGCGATCGGCAGCGCGACGTTTTCGGCCAGGGTCAGCGAACTCCACAGCGCGCCGCCCTGGAACAGGATGCCGAGCCGGCGCTTGAGCCGTTGCTGCGTCTCCGGCTCCGGCGTTCCAGAAGTCCTCGCCGCTGTACCGCACCGAGCCGCCCGCCGGTCGTTGCAGGCCGACCAGGGCGCGCATCAGCGTGGTCTTGCCGCAGCCGTTGCCGCCCATGACGACGAAGATGTCGCCCTTGTCCACCGTGAAATCGAGGCCGCGCTGCACCACGAAGTCGCCGTAGCCCAGCGACAGGTCGCGTACATCGATGTGCGGTGCCGCATTCATTTTTTCAGATGCCCAGCTGATAATAAACGATGGTCATGATCGAGGCCGCGATCGTGATCAGCAGGATGGCGGTGACCACGGCGGAAGTCGCCGCATGGCCGACCGCCTCGGCGCTGCGGCCGCACTGCATGCCGCGCAGGCAGCCGGCGAAGGCGATCATCGCGCCATACACCGTGCCCTTGGAGAGGCCGACGGCGAACTGCTTGAATTCCAGCGCACGCAAGGTCTCGGTGTAGTACTCGAAGACGCCGATGTCGAAGATGGTGACCGAGACCAGCAGGCCCGCCAGCATGCCGATGAAGCCCGAGTAGAGCGTCAGCAGCGGCACCATCAGCATCAGCGCCAGCATGCGCGGCAGCACCAGGAAGTCGATGGCCGAGATGCCGAGCGTCTTGTAGGCGTCGATCTCTTCATTGACCTGCATGGTGCCGAGCTGGGCGGCAAAGGCGGCGCCGGTGCGGCCGGCGATGATGATGCCGGTCATCAGCGCGCCGACCTCGCGCACCATGCCGATGGCCACCAGGTCGGCGATGAAGATCTGCGCCCCGACCAGCTTCAACTGGTCGGCGCCGAGGTAGGCGAGGATCAGCCCGACGAGAAAGCTGATCACCGAGACAATCGGCAAGGCGCGCGGCCCGACCTCCTCGATTTCCAGCCACAGGTCGCGGGCGCGGAAGCGGGCGCGGCCGGAGATGCAGCCGCAGCAGTGACAGCACCACCTCGCCGAGAAAGCCCAGCATCTGCGGCGCGCCGCGAAAGAACTCCAGGGTCGCTTCGCCGACCTGTGCGAACGGCCCTTGCGGACCGATATCGCGCTCGGCGAGTTTCTGTTCCGGCACGGCCAATGCCATCGCCAGCAGGCGCTGCGCGCCCGGCGGCAGCCCGCTGTTATCCACCGTGATGCCGCTATTTGCACAGGACTTGCCGATGCCGGAGACGAAGGTCAGCAGGCCGGAATCCCAGTCGGTGAGCTCGCTCGCATCGAAACCGAGGCGGCGCACCGGTGCCGCCAGCCTGGCTTTCAGGGTGTCGGCAGAGGGCAGATCCTGGTCGATGCGCCAGCGCCCGCCGAGAACGACGAGCAGCGTGTCCGGAACGTCGACCGCGGCCGGCCGCACCTCGAGCTGCCATGCCGCCGCGCCGCGCATGGCCAATCCTGCCTACTTCTTGCCGAATCCGCCGAGCAGCGCGGCCACGGGTTTTTGCGGGCGTATTGCGAGCGTTTTCTCGGTGACGGTTTCGGCGCTTGCGGATTTGCTGACGTAGGGCTTGTTGGGGTCGAAGTCGAGCTTGGGCAGGCGCGGATCGAGTCGTGGCACGTGGGCGACGGGGCTGGGCAGCTCGCGCCCGGCCGGCTTGGTGCCTTCCAGCGTCAGCGCGCGATCGCGCTCGCGTGCCCTCTCGCGGGCACGCTCGAGGTGCTCGCGCTTGTGGCCGCGATTGCTCGGCGGTGCGCTTTCGCGCACCTGCGCCAGTTCGGCGAAGCCGGTGATCTCGACGCGGTCGATCTTGCGCTTGATCAGTTTCTCGATGTCCGCCAGGCGCTGGGTTTCCTCGGGGGCGAACAGCGAGGTGGCATCGCCCTGCTTGCCGGCACGTCCGGTGCGGCCGATGCGGTGGATGTAGTCCTCGGCGGTGTGCGGCAGTTCGTAGTTGATGACGTGCGGCAGGTCGTCGATGTCGAGGCCGCGCGCGGCGACGTCGGTGGCGACCAGGACGCGGACCTTGCCCGACTTGAAGGCTTCCAGCGCCTCGGTGCGCTGTTGCTGGCTCTTGTCGCCGTGAATCGCGTCGGCGGCGATGCCCTGGCGTTCGAGATAGACCGCCAGGCGGCTGGCGCCGAACTTGGTGCCGACGAAGACCAGCACCTGCTTGGTGTTTTCCTCGTCGTGGGTCAGCAGATGGACCAGCAGGCTGCGTTTGAGGTCGGAGGCCACCGGATAAACACGGTGGGTGATGGTTTCGATGACAGTATTGCGGCGTGCCACCTCGATCAGCTGCGGGGCCTTCAGCATGCTGTCGGCCAGATTCTTGATCTCGTTGGAGAAGGTGGCCGAGAACAGCAGGCTCTGGCGTTCCTTCGGCAGCATGGCGAGGATGCGCTTGATGTCGGGGATGAAGCCCATGTCCAGCATGCGGTCGGCTTCGTCGAGCACCAGCACTTCGACGAAGTTGAAGCTCACGCTCTTTTGCTGCACGTGATCGAGCAGCCGGCCCGGCGTGGCGACGACGATCTCGCGGCCTTCGCGCAGTTCGGCGATCTGCGGCCGGATATCGACGCCGCCGTAGATGCAGACCGAACGCAGCGGCAGGTGCTTGCTGTAGGTGACCACGCTTTGATGCACCTGCATCGCCAGTTCGCGCGTCGGCGCCAGGATCAGCGCACGGACGGGATGGCGGGCGGGCGAAGGCGAACTGCTGGCATGGCGCGCCAGGCGCTGCAGCAGCGGCAGGGTGAAGCCGGCGGTCTTGCCGGTGCCGGTCTGGGCGCCGCCCATGACGTCCTTGCCGGCCATGATGATGGGGATGGCCTGGACCTGGATCGGCGTCGGTGTCGTGTAGCCGGCGTCCGTGATGGCACGCAGCAATTCGGGCAGCAGTCCGAGCTGGTCGAAAGTCGGCGCTGGCGCTACGGCGTCCGGGCTCGGGTCGAATGTGGCGTCGGCGGAATGGGTGGTGTCGGGTGTGGTCGCGTTCAATTGAACTCCTGAATCGGCCTGCCCCTCGCGGGGAACCGGTTCAGGCGGCGAAGCGCTTGAGGGAAATGCGGCGAAATGCCGGATCGGGCGCCAACCGGCAGGGCGCGCAAGTGCCGTATTGTATTACAGGCGGCCGCCGGCCGCGGCGCAAGCTGCGCCGCCAGTTACTTGAGCAGGCCCTTGACGGCAGAGCCGGCCTTGCCGGCAACTCCGTCGGTGGATTTCAGCAGCCCCTCGAAGTTCACCGCACTGCCCAGCTTTGCGATCAATACCCCGGCCACTTGCTGCCCCAGTTCGCCGGGTGTGATGCCGCCCCTGGCTTTGCCGAGGTTCCTCATGGTGATGTCAGGCAGCGCCACGCTCACCGTCTTGCCAGTCATGAAGGCGGCGCTGGCCTCGGCTTTGGCGCCACGGATGGTGAGTTCTTCGACGATGAGTTTCCTGCCGTCCTTCTTGCTGTCCTGTTTGGCGTCCGTGGGGCCGAGATAGCTCGCAATGTTCTTCTGGATGGCATCGAAGTTGGTCATCGAGCTGCCCCTTTAGTTTCGGCCGCAACGCTTAACGCCGATGAAGCTGGCGTTAGCCTCCACTGAAACTCCGCTTCGCTCCGTTTTCGTAGCTCACGTTCGGCGCGATGATGGCAATGCGGCGGATCACGATGACGTCTTTGGTAATGGATGCGATGTCGATGTTGACCTCGATCAGGCCGTCGATGTTGCCGGTAAGCCAGAAAACGCCGGCACCGATGACGGCGACGACGACAAGCAGAGCAGCGGCAAGTTTTTTCATGGTGTTTTTCCCAATAGATGCAGCGTGGCACGGAACAAGGGATGACCCGGGTCGCCCAGGGCCTCGACGCTGGCCAGGTGATGGCGGCCGGGCAGGGGCAGGTCGCGGCGGAAGCAATGCGGCCAGGCCTCGCGGATGAGGCGGTTCTGGCGCTGGAATTCGGCGCTCTCTTCGCCGCCGACGGCGGTGATCAGCGGTATGGAGCGTCCGGGCCGGTAACCGACCGGGCTGACAAACCGAGCCGCCGTTTCATCGAGCCCGAGGTCTTCCTGCAGGAAGGGCGCGCGGGCCAGGGGTTGCAGGTCATAGAGGCCGGAGATGCAGACCGCACCGCACAGCATGTCCCGCGGCAGGTCGCCGGCCATGAGCGGCCAGTCGGCGGCCAGCATCATGGCGGCGAGATGCGCGCCGGCGGAGTGCCCGGCCACCGCGATGCGCCGCCGGCCGCTACCCGGTTGCGGCACGTGACGGTACAGCCATGCCATCGCGCGCAACATCTGCCGCACCATCTCCGCGACCGATGTTGCCGGGGCGAGGCCGTAGTTGGGCATGGCCACGGCGACCCCGGCGCGGACGAAAGCCGGCGCGAGGAAGGAAAAATCCTGCTTGTCCAGCGAGCGCCAATAGCCGCCGTGGATGAAAACCAGCAGCGGCGCGTTCGGCACGGCAGCGGGGTAGAGATCGAGGGTTTCGGCGGGTGAAGGACCGAAACAATAGTCCGCTTCGCAGCGCAGTTCATCGCGGGCGGCGCGCGATTCGGCGCGCCATCGCGCAAAGATCTGCGGATGGTCGGGGATCGCGGCGCGGGCGTTGTATTGGTGGTCGAGTTGTTGCGGAGTCAGCATGGGGAAGCTTTCGCGGGTCTGCCTCGGTACCGTGATCCTCGGTGCCCGGAACAGCGAGGTCGACGCCCACCGGCAGCGGGATTGTGCCCTGGTTCAGGGCATCAATTTCATCGAATACGACCGGGATGTATTCGGTGCCGTCCACGGCCGCAAGCGGATTACTTCTTCGCTGCCACCCGGGAAGCGCTTGACTTGAGGACAGCCAGCAAGTCATACAGCTGGCTGCGCTGTTTCTCGTCCATTCCGGCGAACAGGTCGACCACCCAGGTTTCGTGGGCTTCGGCCATCTTGCGGAAGCTGCGACGCCCTTCCGGGGTCAGCTTGACGATATAGGCGCGGCGGTCCTTGGGACTGTCTTCACGCACCACCAGCTTTTCGGCGACCAGCTGGTCGGTGATGCCGGTCACGTTGCCGCCGGTCACCATCATGCGTTTGGACAGTTCGCCCATCTTGAGGCCTTGCGGGGAGCGCTCCAGTTGGGCCATCAGGTCGAAACGCGGCAGCGTGATGTCGAATTCGGCGCGCAAGCGCGAGCGGATATGGCTCTCGATCAGGTTGGTGCAGGCCAGCGTGCGCAACCACAGCCGCAAGTCGGGCGCGTGTTCCGAGGTGGCGCGTGTTTCGGTGTCGGAAGCGGCGGAAGCGGATTTCTTTGACATGGGGAAATGTCGCTGCTGTGCGCAGCCCGGTAAATATATCGATGTCTAAAATATCAAAAGATGCCGGTTTCCGCAACCGTTATGACGCCTGGTCCCGCCTTCGACCCGGTGAACTCAGATGAAATCCGGATTGAGTACGGCGCGCAGGACGGTTTGCGTCTCGCCGTCGCGGACGCGGCTGGAAAACCACCAGATCCCGCCTTTCTTGACCGACCAGTCCGCTTCCTCACCCCCGAGCAGCAGTGCTGCGACTCGTCCCAGGGTGGGCTGGTGGCCGATGACCAGCACCGCGCCGTTCTGCCCGGGCCAGCCGGCGACTTTCAGCACATCCGCCGCGGAACCGCTGATGCCGAGCCCGGGCTCGATCTCGTAGGGCAGTTCGAGCGCGTGCGCAGTTTGCTGGGTGCGCTCGGCGGGGCTGACCAGGATCCTGCGCTTGCGCGGCAAGTGCTGGTGCAGCCAGCGCGCGACCTGCCTGGCCTGCTTTCCGCCGCGTTCCGTCAGGCGGCGCTTGTGATCGGCGATAGTGCCGTCGGCTTCCTCGGCTTCGGCATGGCGCCAGAGTATCAGTTCCATCGATGTACCTCCATTGTGCGGTCAATCATCCATCATTCATGTTGCAAGCCGGTTACGCGGCGGCAAGGCGCGGCAGATGCTGGCGGGTCAGTCGCGGCAGTTCGCGCGCTACGCCGGCCTGCAGGGCGGCGTAGTGCGGACCGTGCCAGCCGCCGATCAACGTGACCGCCTCGCGCAGGCGGGGATCGTCGCCCGCGCAGTCCATCAGCAGGTCGCCGGCATTGGTCAGGTCGTTGAGCTGCCCCAGCGTGTCCTGCACGCCGGCGAGGCGTTGCAATGCCCGAACGAAGGCACGTTCCGGCGCCAGCGGGGCAAAGAACTCGAGTGCATAGCGCAGGCGCTTGACCCCGATCCGCATGGCGTGCAGCGATGCGGGATCCTGAAGGTCGGCCGCGGCGGCCAGCCGGCGCAGCTTCTTGCGCAGCCGACGCAGGCGTTCCCAGGCGAATGCCCGCAGCGGTATCGCCGCGCCGTCGGTTGCCGGAACCGGATGCAGCGCCTCGAGTGCGGCCAGCAGCGTACGGCCATAGTCGGGCGCCGCAAGCAGTGCCAGCGCCTCGGCGCGCGCGGCGTAGCGGCGGTTGGTGATGTCGCTGGCCAGCGCCGGCAGTCGCGGTTCGTTGGGCAGCGCAGTCAGCACCGGATTGGCAATTTCGGCCAGCAGTACGTCGAGGTCGCGCGCGCGGCCGAGCTGCGTCATCAGGGCTGCGAACGGCGTACGCAGGGAATCGGCAAGCCGCTCCGGCAGTACCGGGGCGAACAGTCGCAGGGCGGCACGCAGGCGCCGCGTCGCCACGCGCATCTGGTGTATGTATTCCGGGTCGTCGCTGGTCAGCGCGCCGTGATGGTTCTGTTGCAGGTGTTCGAGGCAGGACAGGGCGATTCGGCGAAAGGCCTCGAACGGCGGCATGGCCGGAGACAGGGCTACGGTTTCGGCCTTGAACGGCTGGGGCGGCGTGCCCAGGTGCAGGCGATAGCCGCGCTCCGCCTTGGACAATACCGATGGCGTCAGGGCAACCCGCTGGGCGAGCTGGGCGGCAAGCGCGAAAATGGCATGCACCGGCGCCCCGGCAAGCTCCAGCTCCACTTCGGAGATCGCTTCGCGGCGGCCGCTGCCGATGATCCAGCCGCGATCCAGCGTCATCAGGACCGTCCCGGGAGGCGCCGCAAACGTCCAGGTGATGCGGCGGAAGCGCGTTTCGCAGATCGGCACGATGCGCGCCAGCGTTTTTGGCCGCTGCAGCCACTCGCGCACGGACGAATCGTCAACACCCGAAAAATCGAAATGCCCGGCGTAGGGAACCTCCCACTCGGGCCGGCTCGAAAGGCCGGCGTGCGCCGCACCCGCCAGCTTGACCGTTTGCAGCCAGATGCGCCCCTTGCGGCGCAGGCGCAGGCCGATGCCGCGGCGACGCAGGGAAAGATCCTCCGTGTCGTAATAGATGTTGTCCAGGCTCTCGACATGGCGCCCGAGTGCCTGCTTCAGCAGCGGGTGCCGCAGGAAGCGTGCCTGATGGTCTTCCGCCAGGGCCAGCTTGAGTTCGACTTCTTCCGCCATGTGTCCGCCGCTCACTCGTAGCGCAGCGCTTCGATCGGCAACAGGCGCGAGGCTTTCCGTGCCGGATAGTAGCCGAAGAATATCCCGATCGCGCCGGCGAAGCCGGCGGCGAGCACGATCGATCCGCCCGAAAGCTCGGTGCGCCAGCCGGCGAGTTCGGCAATCGCCGTGGCGCCGCCGACGCCGAGCAGGATGCCGATGGCGCCGCCGATCAGGGACAGGGTGACGGCTTCGACCAGGAACTGGGTCAGGATGTCGCGGCCGCGGGCGCCGACGGCCATGCGCAGGCCGATCTCGCGCGTGCGCTCGGTGACCGAGACCAGCATGATGTTCATGATGCCGATGCCGCCCACCAGCAGCGAGACCGAGGCGACGGCCGCCAGCAGCAGCGACATCACCTTCGACGAGGCTTCCTGGGCCTGCAGGATCTCCGACAGGTTGCGCACGTAGAAGTCGTCGTCCTGACCCGCTTGCAGGCGATGGCGCTGGCGCAGCAGTTCGCGCATGCGGGCCTCGGCTTCGGTCATGTCGGCACCGTCCTTGACCTTGACCATGATCGATCCGACGCTGCGGCTCTTGGCCTGCTGGGCCGAGCCGAGCACGCGTTTTCTGGCGGTGCTGATCGGCATCAGGATGATGTCGTCCTGGTCCTGGCCCATCATGTTCTGACCCTTGCGGTCGAGCACGCCGATGACGGTGAGCGGCACCTTGCGCACGCGCACCACCTGGTCGATCGGACTGGCATCGCCGAACAGGTTTTTCACCACGGTTTGTCCGAGCAGGACCACCTTGCCGGCGCCGTTGATTTCCGCCTGCTCGAAGCCGCGGCCTTCGACCACCGCCCATTCGCGGACTTCGAGATATTCGGGCGAGGTGCCGTAGAACACCGTGGACCAGTTGGCATTGCCCACCACGACCTGTCCTGTGCCGCGCAGGGTCGGCGCCGCGGCCTGGATTTCATCGATCTCGCGGTTCAGCGCGTAGGCATCGTCCTCGGTGATGGTCGGCTGCGAGCCGCTGCCGCCGCGGGCGCCACCCGAGGTCATCGAGCCGGAGAGCACCATGATGATGTTGGAGCCGAGGCTGCGGATCTGGTCCTCGACACGCGCCTGGGCGCCGTTGCCGACGGCGATCATGATGATCACGGCGGCGACGCCGATGATGATGCCGAGCATGGTCAGCGCCGAGCGCAGCTTGTTGATGCGCAGGGCGAGCAGGGCGATGCGCAGGGTGGCGGTGAAGTTCATAGTGCCGACGCCGCATCCTTGGCCACATTCGCCCTGTCCTCGATCACCTTTCCGTCGCGAAAGGAAATGATGCGGCCGGCGAAGTCGGCGACGTCGTGTTCGTGGGTCACCACGACGATGGTGATGCCCTCGCGGTTGAGCTGCTGCAGCAGCGCCATGATCTCGACGCTGGTGCGCGAATCCAGTGCGCCGGTAGGTTCGTCGGCGAGCACCAGCTGCGGATCATTCACCAGCGCGCGGGCAATCGCCACGCGCTGCTGCTGGCCGCCGGAAAGTTGTGCCGGATGGTGGTCCATGCGTTCGGCCAGGCCGATCTGGGTCAGACGTTGTTCTGCCCTTTGGCGGCGTTCTGAGGCCGGCACATTGCCATACAGCAGTGGCAAGGCGACGTTGTCCAGCGCCGAGGTGCGCGCCAGCAGGTTGAAGTGCTGGAAGACGAAACCCAGCTTCCGGTTGCGTACTGCCGCCAACTCGTCTCCCGAAAGCGCCGAGACTTCCTGGCCGCCGAGCCAATAGTTGCCGCCGCTCGGATGATCGAGGCAGCCGAGCAGATTCATGAACGTGGACTTGCCCGAGCCCGACGGGCCCATGACGGCGACAAATTCGCCGGCGGCAATGTCGAGCGTGACGCCGCGCAGGGCGGGGACCACGTTGCTGCCCATGACGTAATCCTTGGCCAGTCCCTCGACCCGGATGAGCGGCTCGCTCACTGGACTGCACTCCCCCCGGCCCCCTCGCCAGGCGAGGGGGTGACGGTGGTTCGCCGCGGCGCGGCTCCGGGTTGTGGCTGGCGCGCCTTCGGGCGGCCGTGCGGCTCGCTCATGGCGGCAATTTCTAAAACAGGCGAGGGCCGGGCATGCCGGAAGCCTTGGGCGCGGCTTGCTGCCCGACGATGACTTCCTGGCCATCCTTGATGTCGCCGGAAACGATTTCGGTCATGCTGCCGTCGGTGAGACCGAGGCGCACATCGACAGCCTTCGCCTTGCCGTCCTCGCCGATGATCCAGATCCGGCCGCTGCCGCCACCGCCGCCGGCGCGCGCAGCCTGCGCCTCGCCGGCCATTTCGTCGTAGCGCTTCTTCTGCTCCGGCGTCAGGATTGCAGAAACCATTTCGCGAACCTCCCCGCGATTGCGTTCCTGCGCCTTGCCTTTTTCCGCTTCGGGAAGATCGCGCGCCGCCTTGAATTTGTCGCGCATGCTGTCGAAGATGGCATCGACCTTCGCCATCTGATCGGCATCGAGCTTGAGTTCGGCAACCAGGCGTTCGCGCTGCTGGGCGAGGCCACCACCGCCGGCACCGCCACCGCTCGATGCGGCGGCAGAAGAAGTCGGCGCCGGCGACACGGCGGCCGCGGGCTTCTTTTCGTCGCCACTGTTCGCCGGGCGGAAACGCAATGCCGCATTGGGCACCTTGAGTACCTTGTCCTTCTGCGCCGTGACGATGCGCACGTTGGCGGTCATCCCCGGCAACAAGGTGAGATCGGGGTTGGCCGCCGAGATGACCACGGTGTAGGTGACGACGTTCGATACCACGGTGGCGGCCTTGCGCACCTGCCGCACCTCGCCCTCGAAATTGCGGCCGGCAAACGCGTCTACCGTAAAGCCGGTCTTCTGCCCGACGCGCACGCGGCCGACGTCGGCCTCGTCGATCGAGGTTTCCACCTGCATGTCGGTCAGGTTCTTGGCGATGACGAACAGTTCCGGCGCCTGCAGGCTGGCCGCCACGGTTTGCCCCGGTTCGATGCTGCGCTTGACCACGATGCCGTCAACCGGCGCCTTGATCGAGGTGCGCTCCAGGTCGACGCGTGCCGCGGCCAACTGGGCCTCGCGCTGGCGGACGATGGCTTCGCCATTCTTCACCTGCGCTTCGGCCGAGGCCAGGGCGGCACGGGCCGCGTCCAGGGTGTTCTGCGCCGTGTCGCGCTCGGCCGGGGAAATGAAGTTTTTCTCCACCAGGGTCTTCTTGCGCTCGTAGTCGCGTTGGGCGTTAGCCAGGTTGGCCCGGGCGCGGGACACTTCCGCCTGTTGCACTCCTTGGGCGGCGCGGGCCGCGTCCACATCCGCCTCGGCCTGACGTACACGATGCTGATAGGTTTCCGGGTCGAGGCGGGCGATCAACTGGCCGGACTTCACCGGTGAGTTGAAGTCGACCAGGATTTCCTTGATCTGCCCCGAGACCTGCGATCCGACCTGAACCGAAACCACCGGATTCAAGGTACCGGTGGCCGCTACGGCGGCGGTGAGCGGACCGGACTCGGCCTTGGCCATTTTGTATTTCGGCGCATCGGCGCCGCGGTCCCATGCCTTCCATGCGGCATAGGAGCCGGCACCGACGACGGCAAGCACGGCCAGTAAAATGACGAGCGAACGTTTGTTCATGCGGTAATTCTAGCCGACGACGGCAAGTAGGCCGCGCGCGGCCTTGCAAGCAAATGTTGCCGAGGCCAGCCGGCCGGTTTTGCCGGTATCTCCAAAATTACGCATTGCATAATCAGCATGTATGGCGCGGGCTTGAAGTCGGCATTCAATGCGAGTAATGTTTCAGGACTAAAACAAATCGGGGCCGCGACCCGGCCCCAACCCAAAGGAGAAGACATGAATAGAATGACAAGCGTTCTTGCAACGGCACTGGCGGCAGCTTCCCTGCTTCTCGGCAGTGGCGTAGCGATTGCCGACAACCATCCGGACAAGGTGGTTTATCACGTTAACGATGCCGTAAACGCAACTGCGGCTTTGCGCAACATCGGCAATCATCTCGAAGTGAATCCGCAGGCGAAAATTGTCGTCGTTACGCACGCCCAGGGCGTGGACTTCCTGATGGAAGGCGCCAAGGACAAGAACGGCAATCCGTACAACGTCGCGGTGGAAACGCTGGCTGCGCAAGGAGTGACATTCGATGTCTGCGAGATCACCCTGAAGAACCGCAAGCTGGATCGCAAGCAGTTCATTCCGGAGTCCGTCTTTGTACCTTCGGGCGTCGCCGAAATCGCCAAGCTGCAGGCACGCGGCGGCTTCGCCTACATCAAGCCTTGACGGTTCCGCCGCCCCGGCCGGCGGAGTTTTCTAGCTGCCGGACCAGCCGGGGTTGCCCTTCATGCCCAATAGCTTGGGCTGGTTGAGTCGGGCGTGGCGCGATGGTTTTTCTGTCGCGCAAGTAGCGCGCCACGACGTCCCAAACCGGCTCGCCCTTCGCACCTTCGGCGACCGGCGCCCAGCCGGCCACCTTGTATGTCTTGCCGGCCTCGATCGCCTTGTCCTTGAGGCGCATGTCGGTGATGCGGCTGCCCATCGCGGCGTTCGGTGCGCAGGTGTATTGCAGGCCGCCGACACGCACCATGTCGCCGCCCTGCTGGTAGTAGGGGTCGGGATTGAACAGGTTGTCGCCGACGTCCTCGAGGATGCTCTTGATCTGTTCGCCGCTCATCTCGGTGAGCGTCGCGTTCGGGTAGGTGATTGCGGTCTGGTCCATCAGGTGCTCGAAGGTGATCGCCTGGCCCGGCAGGATCGTGGTGCCCCAGCGGAAGCCGGGCGAGAAGCCGATGTCGGCGCCTTGCACTTCCATGATGGCATCGAGAATCAACTGGTCCCAGCTGCCGTTGAAGTTGCCGCGGCGGTAGAGCAGGCCCTCGGAGACCGCCAGCTTCTCGTTCAGCTTGTCTTTGTATGGCGCGCGCACCTTGTCGATCAGCGCCGCCATTTCGGCGTCGGCCGGCAGCAGATTGGAAAATACCGGCAGCAGCTTGTAGCGGAAGTCGGAAACCTTGCCGTTCTTCACGTCGAAATCGAGCACGCCGAGGAACTTGCCGTTGGAGCCGGCATTGGTGACCAAGGTCCGGCCGCCGGCATTCTTGACCACGGAGGGTTGCGGCACGCCATCATGGGTGTGGCCGCCGAGGATGGCGTCGATGCCGGTGACGCGGCTGGCCATCTTGAGGTCGACGTCCATGCCGTTGTGCGACAGCACGACCACGACCTGGGCACCTTTCGCCCGCGCCTCATCGACCATCTTTTGCATGTTTTCGTCCTGGATGCCGAAGGTCCAGTCCGGCACCATCCAGCGCGGATTGGCGATCGGCGTGTAGGGGAAGGCCTGGCCGATCACGGCGACCTTGACCCCGTTCATCTCGCGCATGCTGTAGGGCTCGAATACCTTGTCGCCGAAATCGCTGGTCTTGATGTTCTGGGCGACGAAATCGATCTTGCCCTTGAAATCCTTTTCGACGATTTCCAGCACCCGCTTGTCGCCCAGCGTGAATTCCCAGTGGCCGGCCATGATGTCCACGCCGAGCAGCTTGCAGGCGTCGACCATGTCCTGGCCCTTGGTCTACAATGCCGTGGCACGAGCCCTGCCAGGTATCGCCGCCGTCGAGCAAGAGCGCGCTGGGGCGCCCGGCGCGCAGACGCTTGACCAGCGTGGCGAGGTGGGCGAAACCGCCGACCTTGCCGTAGGTCTTCGCCGCCTGTTCGAAATCCAGGTAGGTGAAGGCATGCGCCTCGATGCCGCCGGGCTTGATGTCGAAGGCCTTGAGCAGATGCTCGCCGACCAGGTGCGGCGCCTTGCCGAATGCCGCGCCGATGCCGAGATTGACACTCGGTTCGCGGAAATAAATGGGCAGCAACTGCGCGTGGCAATCGGTGAAATGCAGCAGATGGACGTTGCCGAATTTCGTCAGATCGTAAAGGCTGTCGCCCTTGCCGGCGGCCCAGACAGAGCTTGCATCGAGGGCAAATCCGGCCGCCGAGGCGGCGGCCAGGATTTGCAGGAATTCGCGGCGGTTCATCGAAGACATTGCAGACTCCTATGGAGAGAATCCCACCGGGGGATACCGTTTTCGTTTTCAGCAGGGGCAAAAAAAGCCTGGCCGCAGCCAGGCTTTTCCGGATGACGCGACTTATTTGTTGACCGGCGATTCGGGATCGAGCAGCAAGGCGACCAGGTCCTTGATCTGCTTTTCGGTCAGCGCACCGGCATGGCCGAAGCGCGGCATTTCCGAGCACAAGTTGAAGGCCTTGGCATTCCAGATCTTGCTGTAGACGTATTTCTGGATCTCGGCCGAGTTGCCGCGCAGCTTGCCGAACTGGTAGAGGCTGGTGCCGATCGTGCCGAAGGAGGTCTCCTTGGGCGCGATCTGGTGGCAGTTGTAGCAGTTGCCGCCGACCGGCAGGCCCGGGTTGTCGGTCCAGGTGAAGCCGCGTCCGCTCTGGGCGATCTTTTCGCCTTCTTTCCAGTCGCCCATCAGCTTGCCGTCGGCGGGAAACTTGACGCCGGCCAGCTGGTCGGCTTCCATCCTTTCCGCTATGTACTTGGGCGGCTTGTTGCCGGTGCGGTTGCAGATGGTCTGCAGGCCGTCCTCCGCCAGCCGGTCGAGCGAAGCCTGGCCGCGCGGCTGGAAGTCTTTCTTGATGACGGCAATGGCCTGGGAGCGATAGTCTGCGTCAGCGGCGGCCGGCAGGGCAATCAGGAAGGGCGTGGCCATGGCGGCCAGCAAAATGGTCTTGGTCATGTCTGTCTCCTGGTTAGCGCTTGATGCCCGGGCCTTTGTAGACCTGGCCGTTGGCGTTGCCGATCATGTAGGTCAGCAGATACGCGATGGTGTCGGAGGCGTATTTCGGCTGGGGGAAACGCTGCTGGCGGAAGCAGTCGCCCATGCGCCACTGGTGGGTCAGCATCACGCCGCCGGTCATGCGATAGCCGGGCCAGCCCTGGACACCGGACATCGCGCCCTTGGGCGTACTGAGGTTGGGCAGGTTCTGCATGCGGATGCGCTTGCCGTCCACGCCATGGCAGGTATTGCAGGAGAAGTCGTAGGGGCCGGCACGGTAGGAGGCGATTTCCTTGCCGATCTCGTAAGCCTCGCGCACCTTCGGATCGTTCAGCGGCACGGCAATTTTCATGTTGCGTGAATGGCCGGCAACATAGGTCACGAGATTGGTAATGTCGGGAGTGAATGTTTCGTTGGCGAACGGCTGCTTGGCGATATCGTCGAACTTGAAGCCCTGCTTTTCGACCATGCACCAGACGATGCGACGCTCGGCGTCCATCACGGCATCCGCATCGGCAAAGTAGCGTGGCATCTGTACATAGGCGCCATCGATCTTGCCGACGCCCTGGCCGAGGTCGCAGGTCTCGGCCAGCGAGACGTTCTTCGGGCCGCGCTTGCTCTTCCACAGTTCCTCACCCTTGGCCTCGAACAGTTCGGCCGGGTTGCTGTCCTCCATTTCGGCACGGAACTTCTCGAACTCGAGGGTTGCGGCATCCTTTGCTTCCGCTGCCGGCGCGGCAGCGGGCTTGGCCGCCGGCTTCTTGGGGGCCTGGGCGAAAGCGCCGCCCATCACCGCCAAGGCGCAGAGCGCGCCAATGATGTTTTGTTTCATGGTCTCCTCCTGTCAAGGGCTGGGGCGGGTGTCTCCCGCCGCCTAATTGTTTGCTTGTGAAACTGTCAGGCAACGGCGGCTTCGTCGGTCCTCTTGTCGCCCTTGTTGTCCACCCAGGTGACGACGACCTTGTCGCCGGCCTTGGCGCCTTTCACCTTGAAGCCGAAGACCGGGTTGCGCGATACCGAGGTGCCGATCTGCCCCTCAACCACCCTCTTGCCGCCGACATCGACCGTCATCGACTGGATGAAATGGGCCGGTACGGTGGCGCCGGCCGCATCCTTGCGCTGGCCGGTTTCCATCGGGTGGCCCATCAGGACGCGAATCTCTGCCACGTCACCCTTCAACTGGGCGCGAATCTTCATCGGATCTGCCATGGTGTTTTCCTTTTATCCGTTGGGTTTGGTTTGTTCAGCCGCCGCAGCCGCCGACGGTGACCTTGACTTCCTTTTGCGCCGTGTAGAACTTGCCGTCGGCCTTGGCGACGGCTTTGACCAGTGATGTCTGGCCCATCTTCAGGCGCGCCGAAGCCTCGGCCAGGGCGCCATTGGCAAAATCGAAATGGGCGCAAAGCGGCTGCGGATTCTTCTCGACCAGGATCGAAATCGAACTGGTGTTGGGAATGTTGCTGACGACGTCTACCGGCACTACGGCGCCGTTTTCGGCGATGTCCGGAACCTTGAGCATCAGGTCCTTGCTCTCGGCCGGGGATCCGGCGCCGAGGCCCTTCAAGGCACCGGCCGTGTCCTTGGCTTCGAAGGCGGCCTTGTTCCACTCGGCGGCCATTACTTGCGTCGGGCGCAAGGCGCCGGCGGCGATCAGGCCGGCCAGCACGCCACTGGCGGTGGCACCCTTGAGAACGGTTCTGCGGGTTGTATTCATGAAATGATCCTCTCCTATGTCAAGCACCTAATTTTAAATGTATATATCTTCAGCCAAACAGAATACATTGTTTCGTGCTTTGCATGGTATTGCAAATCACCTGCGGTGATGCGGAAATCAGCCGGCCTGATTCAATGCGGGTCAGCATTTCAGTGCCGCGCTGCAACAAACCGGACGAATGCCTGTTCATGAAGATTGCAGTTCTATCGGACATCCACGCCAACCTCGAAGCCCTGCGGGCCTGCCTGGCCCATGCTGAAGGGGAGGGCGCCGGCATGCATGCCTTTCTCGGCGACCTGGTGGGCTATGGCGCCGATCCCGTCGCCTGCCTCGGCCTGCTGGCCGACCATGCGGCCAAAGGCGCGCTGCTGGTCAGGGGCAATCACGACGAGGCAGCGCTGGGCGGACTGTGCGAGGACATGAATCCTGTCGCCCGCGAAGCGATCTACTGGACGCGCGCGCGGCTGGGCGGCGCCGAGCGCGATTTCCTTGCGTCCCTGCCGCTCACGGCGTGTCGGGAGGACCTGATGTTCGTTCACGCCGGCGCCGATGCGCCCGGGGAATGGGAGTACCTTACCAGCGGATCGCAGGCTGCACGCTGCATGGAGGCCGCGCAGGCGACCGTGACCTTTGGCGGGCACGTGCATCACCCGTCGCTGTTCTTCGCGGCCGGCAGCGCTGCGGGTCGATTTCAGCCGGTGCCGGGCGTGGCTATCCCCTTGGTCGCCCGCCGGCGCTGGCTGGCGATCGCCGGCTCCGTCGGCCAGCCGCGCGACGGCAATAACGCCGCGGCGTATGCCCTTTACGATGAAGAAGAGCGCATGCTGACGTTTTTCCGCGTGCCCTATGACTACATGACGGCGGCGCGCAAGGTCATCGCGGCCGGACTGCCGGAACGCCTGGCGAGGCGACTGCAAAAGGGGGAATGAATGGAGGGCGCCGCCCATCTCAAACCGGGAATCGAGATCGCCGCCTGCCGCGTGCAGGAAAAATTGCGCGAAGGCGGCATGGCCGTGCTCTATCGTGTCGCTTCGATCGCCGGCGGCGAACCGGGCTTGCTGAAGGTACCGAAGCTGGCATTCGGCAACCACCCGGCCTGCTATGCCGGCTTCGAGGTCGAGCAGATGATCCTCGGCCGCGTCGCCGGCCCTCACGTGCCGCGACTGCTCGCCAGCGGCGAGAGCGATTTCGGCCCGTATCTGGTCATGGAGCACATTGCCGGCGCATCGCTCGCCGAATATGCGGCCGGCGCGCCGCTGCCGGCCGCCGAGGTCGCCCGCCTCGGTGCCGCGCTGGCGTCGGCACTGCACGATCTGCATCGCCAGGAAGTGGTGCACCACGATCTCAAGCCCTCGCACGTGATCCTGCGGGAGGATGGCCGGACGGCGCTGATCGATTTCGGGCTGGCATTTCACGGCCATCTGCCCGACCTTGTCGCAGCGGAGTCCGACCGCCCGCTCGGCACCGCCGCCTATATTTCGCCGGAGCAGATTGCCGGCGTGCGCGGCGATCCGCGCAGCGACATCTTTTCGCTCGGCGTGATCCTCTATCTGCTGGCAACCGGCCGCCTGCCCTTCGGCGACCCGACGGGCATGGCTGGCGTACGCCGCCGTCTCTACATCGATCCGCTGCCACCGTGCCGCATCGTCCCCGATCTGCCGGAGTGGCTTCAGGAAATCATCCTCCACTGCCTCGAAGTGCGCGCGGACGACCGCTACGCCACGGCGGCGCAGGTCGCGCACGATCTGTTGCATCCCGCCCAGGTCGCCCTGACGGAACGCAGCCGCCGCACGAAACGCCCGGGCCCGCTGGTCGCTGCAAGACGCTGGCTGGCGGCGCTTTCCGCCGCGCCGGCCGCGCGCAAACTGCCAACCGAGCACCTGGCGCTGGCACCGCACGTGCTCGTCGCCGTCGATACAGGCTGCAAGAGTGCCGCCCTGTTCCAGGCCCTGCGTGACGCGACGCGACGCATCATCGGCAGCGAGCAGCACTGGCGCGTGAGCTGCGTCGGCGTGCTGGAGCTCTCGCTGCTCACCGAACAGGAAGAAGGCGCCGAGATCATGCGGGCCATGCACATGCAGCGGCTGGTGGAACTTCACCACTGGGCGCAGCCCCTCGGCCTGCCCAGGAGCGGCTGCGCTTTCACGTACTCGAAGGCAACGACGTGGCGGCCCGGCTGATCGAATATGCGCGTGCCAGCCACGCCGACCACATCATCATCGGCGCGCGCGGCAGTTCGGGTTTGCGGCGGCTCCTCGGCAGCGTGTCTTCGCGCGTCGCGGCCGAGGCGCCGTGCACCGTGACCGTGGTTCGTGCCGCGCATCCGGATAATATAGTCAGATAAACTTTTGATTCACCAATCAAAACATTTGATTGACTATTCATCGTTTCATAGTTTGATAACGCGTAACGCCAAACGACAACAAATAGTCAGGCGCGTTTATGGCCGCTCTCATCTTTACCGCGGCGCCCGCCGCAGATTGCATACACGGAGGAGGAGAATCATGCACACCATCAAGCAGACATTTGTCACGTTCGTCAGCTCCATTTTTCTGGTTGCCGCCGGCAACGCTCTCGCCCAGGAAACACCCACCGCAGCACCTGCCGGCGTCAAGCTGGTGGAGGCCAAGGCGGTGCAGGACCTGCAAGCCAAGGGCGCGGTGCTGATCGACACCCGCCGGGCCAACGAGTTTGCCGAGGCCACCATCAAGGGTGCCATTTCGGTGCCCTACGATCCGGAGAAGAGCGCGAAGGATGCCGGTTTCGATGCGGCGCAGGACAAGTACGACATGGGCAAGATCGCCGACAAGAACAAGGACTACGTCGTGTTCTGCAATTCCGGAACCTGCTGGAAGTCCTACAAGGCCGCCGTCGTGATGGCCAAAGCCGGCTACAAGAACGTGCACTGGTACCGCAACGGAGTTCCCGACTGGAAGGCGCGCAAGCTGCCGATGGAATAGAGCTCGGTGACTATCCGTCAATAGACACGACACCGGGGCGCGCCCCGCGCGCCTCCGGTGTTCTTTCAAGTCAGCGGTAACGGAGGAGAATCCGATGGTCTATACAAAAAAATCGCCTGCGCTTCTTATCATCGGCCTCGCGATGCTGCTGTGGGGCTGGCTCAACGCCAGCGGCAGTCTCGATGGCGTACAGAAGTCCCTGCAACGCAGTGCTTACTCCGACCACATGAAGGTCAAGGAGAAGTTCGACGCCGAATTCCGCGTTGCCAGCGAGATGGCGGCGGCGGAAAGCAAGCCGGCGCCGGACATGAAAATGCCGAAGTCGAAGTTCGACGAGGCCAAGGCCTTCCAGGCCCAGATGTGCTACATCTTCGGCGGCGTCGCCTCCCTGCTCGGCCTGCTGATCCTGGTGTGGACGCCGAAGGAAGGCAACTTCGACTACTACCTGTCGATCTTCCCCGGCATGGCCTACATGCTGCTGATCGCCTTCATCGTGCGCTGGGGACTCGACCCGACCTTCGCCAACTGGGGCCGCGACGCCCAGCCCACCCTGGGCTGGAACTTCGCCACCATCTTCAACCTGAACTACGTCGTGCTGGGCATCGTCATCGGCATCGTCATCGTCAATGTCTTCAAGATACCGGACTGGGCGGCCAACGGCGTGCGCACCGCGCGTTTCTTCCTGAAGACCGGCGTGATCCTGCTCGGCGCGCTCTACAGCGCGACCGAGCTGGCGCAACTCGGCATGATTTCGGTGCTGATGATCGGCGTCTTCGTGCTCGGCTCGATCGGTGTGGTGCTCTACATGGGGCGGCGCATGAACACCGGCAACTCGATGACGGCGGTGCTGTCCGCCGGCGTGGGCGTCTGCGGCGTCTCGGCCGCGGTGGCGGCGGCGCCCGTGGTCAATGCCAAGGCGGCGGAAATCGCCTACACCATCGGCACCATCCTGGTCTGGGGCGTGGGCTGCATGTTCCTCTTCCCGACCATCGGCCACCTGCTCGACATGGGCCCGGTGCAGTTCGGCGCCTGGGCCGGCACCGGCATCCTCAACTCGGCACAGGTCGCCGGCGCGGCACTGGCCTTCGACCCGACTGGCATCGAGACGCTGAAGGTCGCCGAGATCTTCAATATCACCCGCGTGCTGTTCCTGCCCATCGTCGTGCTCTGGCTCGCCACCTGGTACGTCAAGCACGAGGTCGGCGCCGAAAAGGTCGATCTGGGCAAGGTGCTGTTCGCCAAGTTCCCGGTGTTCGTGCTCGGTTTCATCCTGATGTTCCTGCTCTCGACCCTGGGCGCCTTCACGCCTGCCGGCCACTATCAGGGCAAGTACTTCAGCGCCGAGCAGATCAAGGAAGACAAGCTGCTCAAGGGCAAGGAGACCCGGGCCATCGAGGGTGAACTGGCGCGTCTGAAGGAGCCTGCCGGCGCCAAGCCGCTGCAGGATCACTTCAACGAGAAGGCGATCAACATCGGGGCGCGCCACGCCACGCCGGAGGATGCCTACAAGGGCCTGGCCGAACTGATCGCCAACAAGAAGGTGTCCACCCGCGAACAGGAAACGCTGCTCGCCGCGGTCGGCAAGATGAAGGGCCTCGATGCCGTCGCCACGAGCGCTATCGACAAGGCGAGCAAGGCGGCGTATCACAACTCGAAGACCATCGGCGCCTTCCGCGACTGGCTGGCCTGGCTGTTCTCCATCGGCCTGATCGGCCTCGGCATGCAGATCACCATGGCCGCGCTGAAGCAGGCCGGCGGCACGCCGCTGATCATCGGCGGCGTGGTCGGCACGGCCAAGGCCGTCGGCTCGCTGATCGTGGTGCTGCTGTTCGTCAAAGAATTCATTTAAGGAGAAAGATCATGTCGGAACAAAAGTTCGAACGTGGTACCAATCTGTCGATCTTCGTCAGCGATCGCCGGGAAGATCATCGGCTCTCTGGTCTTCGCGCTGCTGATCGCCATCGGCATCGTGCTGATCGTCGGCAAGTAACATTCGCGTTCTCATAGCATTCGGTCCCGTCCCGCGCCGCGGGGCGGGACTTTTCGTTTTTGTCCACGGCCCTTGCCGTGGGCGGGTAGCCACGGACCGGCAAACATGAAAACACCACTGAAACTGCTCCTTTGCCACCACGGCACTGCCGGCGCCAGGCCGGCCGAAGTACTCGCCCATGAAATTGCCGTGCCCGGCACCACCACCATCGTCCATTGCCTCGTCGTGCCCGAATTCTGGGCCGGCATGCAGGGCGACGACTGGCTCAACAACGCATCGACGCGCGACGCCTTCGGCGACTACGTCGAAAACATGCTGGAGAGCGACGCGAAACGCGAACTGGCCAGCGGTCGCATCGCGCTGCAAGGAACGCGGTCTGGCCTGCGAATCCGTGATGCGACTCGGCAATCCGGCCGAAACCGTACTCGCCGTTGCCGCCGAATTCGGCGCCGATCTCGTCGTCATCGGTTCGCCGCGCAAGAAGGGCGAGGAGGGCCTGCGCTCGCGCATGGAACTCGAAAAGCTGGTGCGCGGCCTCAAGTGCCCCTTGCTGATCGCGCCGCATCCTTGAGCGGGACATCAGACGCAACGTCCGGCACGGACACCGCGCAGGAGGATTGCGCCCGCGCCGAGACGCCTGTCCCGGTCGGTGCCGATGCGGTGTTCGAGTTCGTCTCCGACATCGAGCGCCTGTTGCGCCTGAATCCGCATCTGGAAATCGATACCTGGCAGCGCATGCCCGACGGCATGCGCTTTGCCGCACTCAACGAGACGACCGGACGGCGTATCGAGACGGTGGTTCGCGTCGAGACTGCCAGCGAAAAGCGCAGCATCGTTCTGAGCTACGCCGACGGTCTCAAGCGGGCAACGACGCTGACGGTTCAGGAAGGCGACGGCCACGGCTGCCGCCTCGTCGTTACCGAACACTACCCGGCCATCGAGGATGCGCAGGATCCACGCGTTGCCGAAGTCGATCGCAGCCTGATCCCCTGGGTCAATGCCATCCGCCGCCATCTGCTCGGCCGCCAGCGCTGGGGCTGGCTGCCCGGCTGGCGCTGGTGGCACGAGCGATTCCTCCCCGGCATGGCGCCGCGCCAGCGCCGCATCGTGCGCATGATCGTCTGGATCAGCGTGCTCGAGTTCGTCGTATTCCTGCTGGTCGTCGCAATCTTCTGGGCGGAACGGCGGGGCGGGTGACTTTCAAAGTGTCCTTGCCTGTCTGGGACATGCGCAAGGATCCCGCTGCATCCCGCCGTCCCGCCAGCGCCGACTTTTGCTGCCTGCTCCAGGCATGAGCCCCGATCAGGGGCGGCAGACCTTTTCCGCGACTCGAGTTAATCCAGCGTCGTTCCGTTGGGTCACGGACGATGCTGGTCTCCGATGGGCTGAAAACAGCGCGCGCAGACCGACGAGCCCTCGCCCGGGACGTGGCCGTATTTCCGGCACTGCCGCTCCAGCGCAAACAGCGCGAAGTCCGCTCTTTTCGAAGCCAGCACGAAGATGAAGATGGTGGCCGCGATGAAGGGAAAGTGTTCGCCCATGCCCGCTCCCATCCATTTCATCGCATGGGGTTGCAGCAGGGAGGCGGCCAGCATGATGACTCCGGCTCCGATCACGAATACGGTATTGGCGAAGTGCCTCGCCCTGGCTTGAAGTTCTTCCTTGGACGGCATCACGTTGGCTCCGGCGGAATGAATGGCAAAAATCCAGCTCGGCAGTTTAGCGCCACAGCATCACGGCGCGTGTTGCCGGTTCTTGCGGTTACCGTCATAGCCGGAGTCCGGCTCAAAGCTCGATCTGGGTACCGAGTTCCACCACGCGGTTGGTCGGCAGCTTGAAGAAGTCCGTCGCCGAGCCGGCGTTGCGGAACATCCACATGAACAGGATCTGCCGCCACAGGGGCATGGACGGCACCCGGTTGGGAACGATGGTTTCGCGGCCGAGGAAGAAGGAAGTTTCCATCATTTCGACCGGGGCCATGCCATGCCCGCCGCACAGTTCGAGCGCCAGCGGAATATTGGGATCGTCCTTGAAACCATAATTCAGGATGATGCGGTAGAAACCGTTGCTGAGCGGCTCGACCAGAATCCGCTCGGCTTCATCGACATGGGGAATGTCCTGCATGTTGACGTTGAGCAGTATCACCCGCTCGTGGAGTACCTTGTTGTGCAGCATGTTGTGCAGCATCGCGCGCGGCACGCCGTCGGGGCGCGTGGTCATGAATATGCCGGTGCCGGCCACGCGATGCGGGCCGCCGAACTGCAGGCTGGAAAGGAAGGCGTCGAGCGGCATCGAGTCCTGCTGCAGCCTTTCATAGAGCAGGGTGCGGCCGCGCTTCCAGGTGGCGAACAGGATGAATATGCCCAGACCGAGCGCCAGGGGGAACCAGCCGCCATCGAACACCTTGACCAGGTTGGCCGAGAAGAAGGCGAAGTCGACGACGAGGAACAGTGCCAGGAACAGCCCGGCCTGCAGCCAGTTCCAGTTCCACAGCGCGCGCACCACGACAAAGGCCAGCAGCGTGTCGATCATCATGGTCAGGGTGACGGCGATACCATAGGCCGAGGCCAGGTTCGACGATGACTTGAAGCCGAGCACGAGGATGATCACGGCCAGCAACAGCAGCCAGTTGATGTTGGGGATGTAGATCTGCCCCTTTTCGCGTTCCGAAGTGAACCTGACGTGAATTCGCGGGCAATAGCCGAGCTGCATGGCCTGGCTGGTGAGCGAGAAGGCGCCGGAGATGACCGCCTGCGAGGCGATGACGGCCGCGGCCGTCGCCAGGCCGACCATGGGATACAGCAGTTCCTCCGGGACCAGCATGAAGAAGGGATTCTTCACTGCGGCCGGATTGTCGAGGATCAGCGCGCCCTGGCCGAGGTAGTTCAGGTACAGGCAGGGAAATACATACCCCAGCCATGCCCACTTGATCGAGCGCCGGCCGAAATGTCCCATGTCGGCATACAGCGCCTCGCCGCCGGTGATCGCCAATACCACTGCGCCGAGGGCGAGCCAGGCATGAGAACGGTTTTCGAGGAAGAAGTGCGCCGCATACCACGGGTTGATGGCGGCGATGACGTCAGGGTGCTTGAGGATGTTCCAGATGCCCAGCACGCCGAGCGTGCCGAACCAGAACAGCATCACCGGTCCGAACAGGGCGCCGACGCTGGCGGTGCCGCGCGGCTGAAAGATGAACAGGCCGCAGAGGATGCCGATGGCAATGGGTACGATATAGGGCTTGAACATCGGCGTGGCGACTTCCAGTCCTTCAACCGCCGAAAGCACCGACATGGCGGGCGTGATCACGGCGTCGCCGTAAAACAGGCCCGCGCCGAAAATGCCCAGCACCGACATCAGCCACAACATGCGCGGCCCCGTTCCCTGCGAGCGCAGCGCGAGTGAAGTCAGCGCCATGATGCCGCCTTCGCCGCGATTGTCGGCACGGGTGATGAACATCACGTATTTGAGCGATACCGTAATGGTCAGCGCCCAGAAGATCAGCGAGAGGATGCCGAGCAGATTGTCCGGAGTGACGGCCACGGCGTGCGGGCCGTTGAAGACTTCCTTCATGGTGTACAGCGGGCTGGTGCCGATATCGCCGTAGACCACGCCCATGGCGGCTACCGAGACAGCCGCAAGCCTGGGGGTTGAAGCGTTGCCGGAAGTATTGCTGCCCTGCACCATTGGATCATTATAGGCTGCATTGCAGGCCGTGTTAGGCCCGTCAGCGTGCGCACTTTCATTTCGGGAAGGATGCGCGGCGCGGCGCTGCGGTGCCAGGCTGCAGCCGTCACGATGCTCCGGAGCCGAAGCGCCGGCGCCTGTCATCGCGACCAGAAGACCGGGTTCCGGCAAATCGGCCATGGAGATTGTGGGACGGGCGAGTTTGTCGGATAATTCGCGCCTCGCAAGGGCAGTATTGTTCAGGGCTGCGACATCCCGGGCCGGGGTGACGGAATCGGTAGACGTAGCGGTCTCAAACACCGCCGCCGCAAGGCATGGGGATTCGACTTCCCCCCCCGGCACCAAAACGACTTGCGCAGCCGTCCGAGCGGGGCCGGCAATAACGATTACACTTGCCTCTGAGTGTGCAGTTCAAGTTTTTTGGAGGGTATGTCGTGGCCTCGCCGAATACCGGTGTTTCATTGACCATCCTGCGCGCGCTGCCGATCTTCGAGATGCTCGATGACGACAACCTCAGGCCGCTGGCTCGTGTCGCCATGCTGCGCACCGTACCGCGGCATACCGTCGTGCTGCATGCCGGCGACCGGACCGACAACATCTACTTCGTCCTTTCGGGAGTCCTGAAGGTGCAGGTCAGCGACGAGGAAGGGCGCGAGGTCATCCTCTCCATGCTCGGCCCCGGAGAACTGTTTGGCGAAATGGGTGTGCTCGACGACCATCCCCGCTCGGCCACGGTGCTGGCGGTCGAGGCCAGCGAGGTGGTGGTGATCGGCCAGGACGAATTCAAGCAGTGCCTGGCAGAAAATCCTGACGTTTCCCTGTTCATCATGCGCAACCTGACCAAGCGCCTGCGTGTGGCCGACCGGACCATAGAGAGCCTGGCGCTGCTCGACGTTTACGGGCGGGTTGCGCGCCTGTTGCTCGAGGCGGCGGAGACAGTCGATGGGCGCAAAGTAATCACGCACAAGATCAGCAAGCAGGATATCGCCAAGATGATCGGCGCTTCGCGCGAGATGGTCAGTCGCGTGATGCGCGACCTGACCGCCCAGGGGCTTATCCACGAACAGGATGGACAGTTGATCCTGGTTGACCTGGCGGCGTTCAGGCGGCATGGCGACCTCGATCCCGGCGCGTGAGACACGGCGCCGCGGGTCTGCCTGAGCCGCGGGCGGCGGAGCGGGGATAGCGCTCTGCTACTATTCGCGCCGGTCGCCGGAATGGCGGCCGAATGACGCCCACGACGTGCAGCCACCCTTCGGCTGCGAAGCACTTTCCCGCCATCCCGATGTCCTTGACACTTGCCGATTTCGACTACGCGCTGCCGCCCGAGCTGATTGCCCAGGCGCCCTTGCCGCAACGCTCGGCCAGCCGCCTGCTGGTGGTAGACGGCGAGCGTTGCACGGACGGCAGTTTTGTCGATCTGCCGCGGTGGCTGCGCGCGGGCGACCTGCTGGTGCTGAACGACAGCCGGGTCCTGCATGCCCGCCTGCTGGGGCACAAGGAAAGCGGCGGACAGGTCGAAATTCTGGTCGAACGCCTGCTCGATCAAAGTACTGTGCTGGCGCAGTTGCGGGCGAGCAAGCCGCCGCAGCCGGGCAGTCGCCTGCGGCTGGAAGACGCGCTCGATGTCGAAGTACTGGGGCGCGCTGGCGAGTTCTACCGGCTGCGCTTCGCCGGCGACGCCGCCGAACTGGTCGAACGCCACGGCCGGCTGCCGCTGCCGCCCTATATCGCCCGCGCGGCGGAGGCGCCGGATGAGGAGCGCTATCAGACCGTATATGCGAGGGAAAAGGGTTCGGTGGCGGCGCCGACGGCAGGTTTGCATTTCGACCGCGCCCTGTTGGCAAGCCTGCGCGAGAAGGGCGTCGAAATCGCCCATGTCACGCTGCACGTCGGTGCCGGGACCTTCCAGCCGGTGCGGGTCAGCGACCTCGCGCAGCATCGCATGCATACCGAGAGCTACGTCTTGCCGCAAGCCTCGGCCGATGCCATCGCGGCAACACGGGCGCGCGGCGGCCGCGTCGTCGCGGTCGGCACCACGTCCCTGCGCGTGCTCGAATCGGCGGCGCTGGGGGGAAGCTTGAAAGTCGGCGCTGGCGAGACGGCGCTGTTCGTCACTCCCGGCTTCGAGCTTTCGCGTGGTCGACCTGCTGATCACCAATTTTCATCTGCCGAAATCGACGCTGCTGATGCTGGTTGCGGCGTTTGCCGGGCTCGACGAAATTCGCGCCGCCTATCGGCATGCGATTGCCGCCCGCTATCGCTTCTTCAGTTACGGCGATGCCATGTTGCTGCACCGCAGTCAGCCGAAATGAACTTCGAACTGCTTGCCAGCGACGGCGCGGCACGCCGTGGCACCCTGACCCTGGCCCACGGCGTGGCGCCAACGCCGACTTTCATGCCGGTGGGCACCTACGGCACAGTCAAGGCCATGTCCCCGGAAGAACTCGTCGGCATCGGCGCCTCGATCGTCCTCGGCAATACCTTCCATCTCTGGCTGCGGCCAGGGCTGGAGGTGGTCGCGGCGCACGGCGGCCTGCACCGCTTCATGGGCTGGAACGGCCCGATCCTGACCGACTCGGGCGGTTTTCAGGTGTTTTCCCTGGGCGACCTGCGCAAGATCAGCGAGGAGGGCGTCAAGTTCGCCTCGCCGATCAACGGCGACCGGCTGTTCCTGACGCCGGAAGAGTCGATGCGCATCCAGCATGTGCTCAATTCCGACATCGCGATGATCTTCGACGAATGCACGCCCTATCCGGCTGACCTAGACACGGCGGCTGAGTCGATGCGCCTGAGCCTGCGCTGGGCGCAAAGGTCGCGCGACGAGCACGATCGGCTGGCGAACACCAACGCTTTGTTCGGTATCGTGCAAGGCGGCATGCACGAGGCACTGCGCGACGAATCCCTGGCGGCGCTGGTCGATATCGGCTTCGACGGCTTTGCCATCGGCGGTTTGTCGGTGGGCGAGCCCAAGGAGGACATGGCGCGCATCCTGGCCCACACCGCGCCGCGCCTGCCGGCGGACAAGCCGCGCTACCTGATGGGCGTCGGCACGCCGGAAGACCTCGTGTATGCCGTCGGGCAGGGCATCGACATGTTCGACTGCGTGATGCCGACGCGCAACGCCCGCAACGGCTGGCTGTTTACCCGCCATGGCGACGTCAAGATCAAGAACGCGCAGCACAAGACCGATACCCGGCCGCTGGATGACAGCTGCGGCTGCTATACCTGCCGCAATTTCACGCGGGCCTACCTGCATCATCTGCATCGTATCGGCGAGATTCTGGGAGCCCGGCTCAACACCATCCACAACCTGTTCTACTACCAGACACTGATGGCGGAAATGCGTGTCGCCATCGAACAGGGCGACTTTGCCGGCTTCCGTCGCCGCTTCGAACGGGTACGAGCCGGCGAGCAGGTATAATGCGGCAGCTTTTTTCTGACATTCTTGGAGATTCATTGTGCTGATTTCAAATGCTTACGCGCAAGCGGCCGGTGCCGCTGCCGATCCGACCGGGGGCCTGATGGGCATGTTGCCCATCCTGCTGATGTTTGTCGTGCTGTGGTTCGTCATGATCCGGCCGCAAATGAAGAAGGCCAAGGAGCAACAGAAAATGGTCAGCGAACTGGCCAAGGGCGACGAAGTTGTCACCCAGGGCGGTATCACCGGCCGCATTGCCAAGGTCGGCGAAAACTACCTGAGCCTGGAAGTGGCGGAAGGCAAGGATGGCCCGGTCGTGATCACCCTGCAGAAGAACGCCGTGGGTGCGTTGCTGCCCAAGGGTACCTTGAAAAACCTGTGAAGCGTGAAATGTGAAACGGTAAGGCGTGCGCCTGCCGATATTGCGTTTCACGTTCTACGTTTCACGTTACACCTTTCACGGTTTCTCAACAAATGAATCGCTTATCCCCTCTGGAAAAATGCCACGGTGCTGATCGCCCTGGTGCTTGGACTCCTCTACACCCTGCCCAACTTTTTCGGTGAGGCGCCGGCCGTGCAGGTCGCCAGCGTCAAGTTCGACGCACAAGGTTGACACCAAACTCCTGGCGCAGGTGGAAGCGGCCCTCAAGGCCGCGTCGATCACCCCCCGGAGCGTGACCCTCGACCTCGGCAGCGTGCGCGTGCGCCTGGCCGATACCGACACCCAGCTCAAGGCCAGGGATACGATCGAAAGGGCCCTGAATCCGGTCCCCGCGGAAGCCGCCTACAGCGTCGCGCTGAGTCTTTTGTCGAATTCCCCCAGTTGGCTGACCAGCATCAATGCCCTGCCGATGTACCTCGGCCTCGACTTGCGCGGCGGTGTGCATTTCCTGTTGCAGGTCGACATGAAGAGCGCGCTGAGCAAACGCCTGGATTCGGTCGCGGCCGACCTGCGTACCCTGCTGCGCGACAAGAACATCCGGCACGCGGGGATCGCCCGCAGTGGCCAGGTGGTGCAGGTCCAGTTCCGCGACGCCGAGATGCGCGACAAGGCGAAGCAGGTCATCGCCAGCGGCCAGCCCGAGCTTGAACTCACGGAAACCCTGACCGGCGCGGACTTCACCCTCGTCGTTACCCTGACGCCACAGGCGATCAAGACCTTCCAGGACGATGCGCTGAAGCAGAACATCGTCACCCTGAACAAGCGCATCAACGAACTGGCGGTCGCCGAGCCCGTCATCCAGCAGCAGGGCGCCGACCGCATCGTGGTGCAGTTGCCGGGCGTGCAGGATGTGGCGCGCGCGAAGGATCTCATCGGCCGCACGGCGACCCTTGAGGTGCGTCTGGTCGAGCAGGCCTCCGTTTTCGGCAGCGACGCGCCTGTCGGGACCGACCTGATCCCGGAACGCCGTCGCGACGGCAGCATCAACATGGTCGCGGTCAGGAAACTGGTCGTGCTCACCGGCGACCGCTTCAACGGTGCACAGGCCGACCTTCGACGAGAATCAGCGGCCGGCGGTCGCCGTCCAGCTCGATGCGGCGGGCGGGCGCATCATGCGCGACGTGACCCGGGAGCACCTGAAGAAGATGATGGCCATCATCCTCATCGAGAAGGGCAAACCGGAGGCGATTTCGGTGGCCACGATCCAGGGCGAGTTCGGCAACCGCTTCCAGATCACCGGCATGTTCTCCCCGGAAGAAACCAACACCCTGGCGATCCTGATCCGCTCCGGGGCCGTCGCCGCGCCGATGGACATCATCGAGGAGCGGGTGATCGGCCCCAGCCTCGGTGCCGACAACATCGCCAAGGGCTTCAATTCCACGCTGTGGGGCTTCATGGCGATCTCGGTGTTCATGATCGGCTACTACCTGGTGTTCGGCGCCGTGTCCGTGTTTGCCCTGTCGGCCAACGTGCTGTTCCTGATTGCCCTGCTGTCGCTGCTGCAGGCCACGCTGACCCTGCCGGGCATCGCCGCCATCGCGCTGACGCTGGGCATGGCGATCGACGCCAACGTGCTGATCAACGAGCGCGTGCGCGAGGAACTGCGAGCCGGAAATTCACCGCAGGCCTCGATTACCGCCGGCTATGAGCGCGCCTGGGCGACGATTCTCGATTCGAACATCACCACCCTGATCGCGGGCATTGCGCTGCTGATCTTCGGTTCGGGGCCGGTGCGCGGCTTCGCCGTCGTGCATTGCCTGGGCATCCTGACCTCGATCTTCAGCTCGGTCGTCGTCTCGCGTGCGCTGATCAACCTGATCTACGGTTACCGGCGAAAACTGGTGGCGATCAGCATCGGACAAATCTGGAAGCCGGGAGTCTGACATGGAATTTTTCCGCATACGCAAAGATATCCCCTTCATGCGCCATGCCCTGGTGTTCAACATCATCTCGTTGATCACCTTTTTGCTGGCGGTGTTCTTCCTCGCCACCCGGGGTCTGCACTTGTCGATCGAGTTTACCGGCGGCACGCTGATGGAAGTCAGCTATGCCCAGGCTCCGGACCTGCAGCAGATCCGCAAGCAGCTCGAAGGCGACGGCTTCGCCGACCCGCAGGTACAGAACTTCGGTTCTTCGCGTGATGTGCTGATTCGGGTTCCGCTGGCGAAGGGCACCGAAAGCTCGAAGGTCGGCGATCAGGTCATGGCTTCGCTCAAGAAAATCGGCGCCGGCGGGACGGCGTCCGGCATGACGCCCAGCCTCAAGCGCGTCGAGTTCGTCGGGCCGCAGGTCGGCAAGGAACTTGCGGAAGACGGCGCCCTTGCGCTGCTGCTGGTGGTCTGCGGCATCGTGCTCTACCTGGCAATGCGTTTCGAATGGCGCTTCGCCATTTCCGCCATCATCGCCAACATGCATGACGTGGTCATCATCCTCGGCTTCTTCGCCTTCTTCCAGTGGGAGTTCTCGCTGCCGGTGCTGGCTGCGGTGCTGGCGGTACTGGGTTACTCGGTGAACGAGTCGGTGGTCGTGTTCGACCGGGTGCGCGAAACCTTCAAGAAAAAGCGCGGCATGACCACGCCGGAGGTGCTCGACCACGCCATCACCAGCACCATTTCGCGGACCATCATCACCCACGGCTCGACGCAGATGATGGTGACCTCGATGCTGATCTTCGGCGGTCCCGCGCTGCATTACTTCGCGCTGGCCCTGACCATCGGCATCTGTTTCGGCATCTATTCCTCGGTGCTCGTCGCCGCTCCGCTGGTGATGTGGCTCGGCGTTTCGCGCGCGCAGTTCGTCCAGCCCAAGGTCGAGAAGCAGGAAGCCGCGGTTTAAGGGGGCGGGCCCCGATGCAGCGCATCCTTGTCTGGGACCTGCCGACCCGGATTTTTCACTGGGCCCTGGTAGTCTGCGTCGTTGGTTCCTTTGTTTCGGTCAAGATCGGCGGCAATGCCATGATCTGGCACGGTCGTTTCGGCGTGACGATCGTCGGCCTGCTGGCATTTCGCCTGGTGTGGGGGTTTGTCGGCTCGACCTACGCACGCATTGCCCAGTTCGTGCGCGGACCGGGTGCCATCAAGGACTATCTGCAGGGGCGGTGGCAGGGCGAGGGACACAATCCGCTCGGCGCACTATCGGTGCTGGCCATGCTGGGCACGCTGCTGCTGCTGGTGGCCACGGGCTTGTTTGCCAACGACGACATCGCTTTCGAGGGCCCGCTTTACGCATTGGTCGGCAAGGATTTCTCGGATCGGATGGCGGGCATTCATCGCCTGATCGAACCGCTGACCATCCTGCTGGTGCTGGCGCATCTGGCTGCCATCGCGTTTTACGTGCGGGTCAGGAAGGAAACCCTGGTCATGCCGATGATCACGGGGAAGAAAGTCGGCGCTGGCGAGACGGCGAAAGGAGGCGGTATCGCGGCCTTCTGCGTGGCTTTGGCCATAGCGCTTGCGGCTGCTTATGGTGCCAGCGGTGCCTGGATTCCTGCACCGCCGCCTGTCGCGGCAAGCGAAACGCCGACCTGGTAGCCGGCCAAGGAGCAGGCCTCTGTCAACAGGAAACGGCCGCCCGAAGACGGCCGTTTCACGAGTCGATCGACTTTACTTGAGTTCTTTGCGGAACTTGTCGTGGCAACCGTCGCAGGCTTTCCCCAACTTGCCGAACTGGGCCTTGACGGCCGCGGCATCACCATTGGCTGCCACCGTGGCCATTTCCTTGGCTTCCTTGATAAAGGCGCCCGCGAGCTTGCCGATTTCGTCCTTGCTCTCAGGCTTGAAGAATTCCGGCTTGACGTTGGTCTCGCGCCAACCCTTTCCGGAACTGGTGTCGGGCTGGTATAGGGCGCCCATGCCGGAAGTGGCAATCGCCTGGACCACATTGGCGGCCTGGACCACCTGGTCCTTGTTGTAGGTGCCTTCGACGTTGGCCTTGATCGCGTCCCATGTTCCAGGCCATGGTCTGGTATGCCGACTGGCGCCAGCGAATCTGGTCTTCCGCCTTGCCGATGACCTGGCCCATGGCGGCGCCGGTGAGGCCGATGGCGAGTGCTGCAACGACGATCTTGTTGAATTTCATATGAACTCCTTGTTCGGTCTAGGGAAGGGCCAGCAGGAACCGGCATCGGGTATACGAATGGCCGGCGGCGATTATTCCATACATCTATCGGCAAGCCGGACAAGCCGGAATCCGACGGGGGAGTTTCGTTAGTTGACGGTCGTGGCGAACACGTGCTTGACGCGCAGCAGGCCGCCTTCCCCCGCCGCCAGCGTCAGAAGCCGGTCGATGTTGGGATGCTTGCCCGGGTTCTGGCGGGCGTCATCGGTATGCTCGGCGTAGAGCTCCAGGCCCTTTTTCGCGGCCTCGGCGGTAATCGCGCCGTAGATCTGTCCGAGATGGTTGTAGATCGCCAGCGAACCGGCCTGTCCGGACTTGTTTTCGATCGTGGCGACCACGGCGGAATCGGCGTCGAGCAACTGGATCGCGCTCAGATGCGAAATGCGGGGGAGCTGCTTGAGGTTGTCGGCGAAGGCCATTTCAGATCCGCTTCGCCAGCTCGGCCGCCTTGCCGATGTAGGAGGCGGGTGTCATGGCCAGCAGGCGTTGGCGATCGGCTTCCGGCAGGGGCAGCTTGGCGATGAATTCGCGCAGAGCCTTCTGCTCGATGCCCTTGCCGCGCGTGAGTTCCTTGAGCTGCTCATAGGGGTTGGGGACGCCGAAGCGGCGCATCACGGTCTGTACCGGTTCGGCCAGAACTTCCCACGCGTCTGCCAGATCTTCGGCCAGGCGCTGCGGATTGGCTTCCAGCTTGTTCAGGCCGCGCAGGGTGGAGTCGAAGGCGAGCAGGGTGTAGCCGAAGGCGACGCCCATGTTGCGCAGCACGGTCGAGTCGGTGAGGTCGCGCTGCAGGCGCGAGATCGGCAGCTTTTCCGCCAGATGCCGCAGCACCGCGTTGGCGAGCCCGAGGTTACCTTCGGAGTTTTCGAAGTCGATCGGATTGACCTTGTGCGGCATGGTCGAGGAACCGATTTCGCCATCCTTGAGTTTCTGCTTGAAGTAGCCCAGCGAGATGTACTGCCAGATGTCGCGGTCGGCATCGATCAGGATGGTATTGGCGCGCGCCATGGCGTCGAACAACTCGGCCATGGCGTCGTGCGGTTCGATCTGGATGGTGTAGGGGTTGAACTCCAGCCCCAGGGATTCGATGAAGCGGCGGTTGAAGCTTTCCCAATCCACATCCGGGTAGGCCGCCAGGTGCGCGTTGTAGTTGCCCACGGCGCCGTTGAATTTTGCGCTGAGCGATACCGCGGAAATTTGCTTGCGCGCCCGCATCAGGCGTGCAGCGATGTTGGCCATTTCCTTGCCCAGCGTGGTCGGTGTTGCCGGCTGGCCGTGTGTGCGCGCCAGCATGGGCAGATCGGCCAACTGGTGCGCCAGGTCGCGCAGGCGGGCGATCAGACCGTCGAGTTGCGGCAACAGGCTCGCGGCGGCGGCATCCTTCAGCATCAGCGCGTGGGACACATTGTTGATGTCTTCCGAGGTGCAGCCGAAATGGATGAACTCGCTGACGCGCATGACTTCGGCGTTGCCCGCCAGGCGATCCTTGAGCCAGTATTCCATGGCCTTGACGTCATGGTTGGTACGGGCCTCGATCGCCTTGATGGCTTCCGCATCGGCGACCGAGAAAGCAGCGATGACAGCGTCCAGTTCGGCAACGGTCGCAGCCGAAAATGCCGGACACTCGGAAATTTCCTGCGCCGAGGCGAGTGCCTTGAGCCATTCGATTTCGACACGAACTCGATTGCGGATGAGCCCGTATTCGGAAAAATGGATGCGCAGGCTTGCGACCTTCGCGGCGTAACGTCCGTCCAGCGGCGAAAGTGCGGTGAGTGCGTTGAGTGTCATGGCTTTGGCGGGGAAGGTCGCTGCGCGGCAGGCGGGGAAGCGGGAGAATTTTAACATGCAGGCCTCCGCCGCCCTATGACAAGGGACGTCACGCGCGGCGGCCGGCATCAGGCCCCATGGTATAGTTTCGCCACCCTGAATTTCCGCGATTCCAACACATGAAACTGATTGCCTCGCTTACCAGCCCCTATGTTCGCAAGATCCGCATCGTGCTGGCGGAAAAGAAGATCGATTGCGATCTGGTTCTCGATTCACCCTGGGTAGAGGGCAATCAAGTGGCAGCGGTCAATCCGCTGGGCAAGATTCCCGTGCTGGTGCTGGACGATGAAAGCACCCTCTTCGATTCCCGCGTCATCGCCGAGTACCTGGATACGGTAGCGCCGAACAATCGCCTGATACCGGCTTCGGGGCGCGAACGCATCAGCGTCAAGCGCTGGGAGGCGCTGGCGGATGGCGTTCTCGATGCCGCAGTCGCGGCCTTCCTCGAGGCCAAGCGTCCCGACGGCGAGCGCAGTCCTGCATGGATCGAACGGCAGCGCGGCAAGGTCAATCAGGCCTTGAAAGTCATGTCCGATGATCTCGGCGAACAAGCCTGGTGTCACGGCAGCAGCCTTTCGCTGGCGGACATCGCCGTCGGCTGCGCGTTGGGTTATGTTTCCTTCCGGCTCGGTGACATCCAGTGGGCCGGGCAATATCCCAATCTCGCGCAACTCTACAAAAAGCTCATGCAGCGTCCCGCGTTTGCGGAAACCGTGCCCCAGGGCTAGTTTTCGCCCTTGGGCACGGCGGGCGGCGAGGCCGAGCCGTCAAGGCGGGCGACCAGGCGGGGCAGCAGGTTTTTTTCGGCTTGGTGGGTGAGTTCTCCCATCAGTTGATCCGCCAGGCCGTCCGTAACCTTGAGAACGGCGTCTGGCAATTCCCGCTCGAGCCAGAGCGAAAGTTCCTCGCGCAGCGCGTCGAGATGCTGCTGCATGTGCGGTGGCGCGGTGGCAAGCGCCGCATCCTGTTCCGTCACGATGTCCGTAAGAACCGGCAAGTCGTCCTCGGGCGGCGGAGTCAGTGTGGCCTCTGCTGACGACCTTGCAACAAATACCCGTGTGCGTCGAATCAATGCGTCGGCTTTGCGCAGGACGTCCTCTGTATTGTCGTCAGCCATCCCTTAAATACCTCCCGAGATATCGCGGTTTTCCAGTGGATAGCCGCGTTCCCGATAAAAGCGGAAGCGCTCGCGGCCCGGGATCCGGTCTTCATCTTCGACGCTGATGATTTCAATCAGGTGCTGAAAGCGGCTGAAGCGGGGCGGGACATCGTCCGACAGGTTCAACAGGCAGGCGTCGTGCGGGGGCGTCTCGAGTTCGGAGGCAAGAACAATCGGGGTCTCTGCCGCCAGCTTGTCCGCTGCGCGACAGTGGGGTGTAAAACCGGTCGCCGGGTGGGTCCACAGCAGGCGATCCAGCCGTTCGCTGCGCTCGCCGGCCGGCACATATACCAGTACCTGCCTGCCTTCGCTGCAAGCACGCGCAAGCCACGCGGCAACCGCATGGAGCCGGTCGCGTGCACCGTGGAAAAAGCTGATCTGTGTCATCCCCGTTTGCGCTTGCCGGCCTGCTTCCGGGCTCGACTCGCCCGATCCATCAGGAAATGGGCGAGCAAGGGCACCGGTCGTCCGGTGGCGCCCTTCTCCTTGCCGGAGCGCCACGCCGTGCCGGCGATGTCGAGGTGCGCCCAGTGGTATTTTTCGGTAAATCGGGCGAGGAAGCACGCCGCCGTGATGGTGCCGCCGGGACGGCCACCGATATTTGCCATGTCGGCGAAGTTGCTTTTCAGCTGCTCCTGGTAGTCGTCCCAGAGAGGCAGTTGCCAGGCACGGTCATAGGAGTCATGGCCGGCATCGATCAGTTCCTTTGCCAGGCCTTCATTGTTGGCGAGCAGGCCGGTGGCCACGTGTCCCAGCGCGATCACGCAGGCCCCTGTCAGTGTGGCGATGTCAACCACGCAGTCCGGATCGAAGCGCTCGACGTAGGTGAGGGCGTCGCAGAGTATCAAGCGGCCCTCGGCATCCGTGTTGAGTATCTCGACGGTCTGCCCCGACATCGAGGTGATGACGTCACCCGGTTTCGTGGCCGCGCCTCCCGGCATGTTTTCCGTGCTTGGAATGACGCCGATGACGTTGAGAGGCAGTTTCATCATGGCCGATGCCTTGAGTGCTCCCAATACGCTGGCGGCGCCGCACATGTCGTATTTCATTTCGTCCATTTCCGGTCCCGGTTTGAGCGAAATTCCGCCGGAATCGAAGGTGATGCCCTTGCCGACCAGGACTACCGGCTTTGCTCCGGAGGCACCCCCGGCATGGCGCAGGACGATGAATTTCGGCGGCTCGTGTGATCCCCGGGCGACCGAGAGCAGGGTGTTCATGCCGAGCTTTTCCATGTCGGCACGGTCGAGGATGTCGACGCCGAGGCCATGGGACTTTGCGAGTTGCCTGGCCTGGTCGGCGAGATAGCTCGGCGTGCAGATGTTGCCCGGCAGATTGCCGAGATCCTTGGCGAGTGCCATTCCGGCAGCAATCGCCAATCCTTCAGCCAGTGCCGCTTCAGCGCTGGATAGCTCGTTGCGGCGGGTGACGCAGAACGTCAGTTTTCGCAGCGGCCTGCGTACCTCCTCCTTCTTCGACTTGAGGCGATCAAACCGGTAGAGCGTTTCCTGCACGACGAGCACGGCTTGCCGGATCTTCCAGGCAACGTCGCGCTTCCTGACATTGAGCTCGGTGAGATAGACCGTGCCGTCGAAGCCGCCGGTTTCGTTAAGCTGCCGAACTGCCGTGGTCAATGCGGCGCGGTACTCCTTTTCGCGGAATTCCCTTTCCTTGCCTAGCCCTACCAGCAGGACGCGGTCCGCTTCGACGCCGGGCACGTTGTGCAGTAACAGGCTGGTGCCGGACTTGCCTTCCATGTCGCCGCGGCGCAGGATGTCGCTGAGAAACTGGTGGGCTGCTTTGTCGACAACCTCCGCGGCTGCCGATAGCTTTCTGGGTTCGAAGATGCCGACCACGACGCAGGCGCTGCGCTGCTTTTCCGGGCTTCCGCTTTTTATGCTAAATTCCAAAATGCTCTCCTCGGGGGCTGCAGGAAATCAGGGAAATTGTTCTGTTTCGGGTGATTTCCGCTGCTGCCCCGATTATTCCCCAAGTTTTCACTAAAAGTCAAAGCAGACACTCCGCTACACGATGATTTTTCAGCGCGCTGCAATTCGGGAGTTCACCCATACGGCGGCGGGGGTTTTTGTCGCGCTTTTCGCGATTCTGATGACGACCCAGCTGATCCGCCTGCTGGGGGATGCGGCGGGCGGGAAACTCGCCTCCGAAGCCGTGGTTGCCCTCCTCGGATTTCGTGCCATCGGCTATCTGCCGGTATTGCTGTCGCTGACGCTCTTCGTTGCCGTACTGATGACCTTGTCGCGCTGGTATCGGGACTCGGAAATGGTGGTCTGGCTGGCGTCGGGAATTCCGCTGACGGCCATGGTCAAGCCGGTATTGAAGTTTGTCGGGCCGCCGGTGATCGTGATAGCGGCCCTTTCCCTGTTCCTGACGCCGTGGGCATGCGCAGAAGAGCGAGACTTACCGGCAGACGCATGGATCAGCGCGACGACGTGGCGCGCGTGTCGCCCGGCGCATTCAATGAGTCAAAGGGGGCAGACCGCGTATTTTTTGTCGAGAGCATGGCCGAAGAGGACGGGAAGGTAAAAAACGTCTTCGTCAGTTCCATTCAGCAGGGCCGGCTGGGCGTGATGGCGACGGCGCAAGGCCATACGGAAACCATGCCTAACGGAGACCGCTTTCTTGTCCTTGATCGGGGGCGACGCTACGAGGGTACCGCCGGCACGGCGGAATATCGGGTGATGGAGTTCGATCGCTATGCGGTTCGCATCGAGACCAAGGAGGCCCGCAGCTTCGAGGACTCGCCGCGCAGCAGACCAGTGTGGGAACTTCTGCGCGATCCGAGGCCGGCGCATATGGCGGAACTGCTGTGGCGAATCGGGATTCCGCTCGCGGCCCTGAATCTGGCGGTTCTGGCGATACCCCTGTCCTTCGTCAATCCGCGTGCGGGGCGGGCGAATAATTTCCTGTTCGCGCTGCTTGCATACATGATCTACAGCAATTTGCTCAGCGTCAGCCAGGCTTGGGTAGCGCAGGGCAGGCTGAGATTCGAGATCGGTGTCTGGGCCGTGCATGTCGGCATGTTCCTGCTGTTGATCATTCTCTTCTATCGACGGCAGAATCCCCTGGCGTGGGGAAGGCTGCGGTGGCGCTGAAACTTTACGAGCGCCATCTGGCGCGCGAGATCTATGCATCCACGGGGCTGGTGCTTCTGGCCTTCCTGCTGCTGTTTGCTTTTTTTGACCTGATCCACCAGCTTGAGAGCGTAGGCCAGGGCGGCTATCAGATTCAGCATGCACTCGGTTACGTGATATTGACCTTGCCCGGACGGTTGTATGAGTTGTTTCCGATCGGCGTCTTGATTGGCACCTTGTATGCGCTGACTGTCCTTGCCCGTCACTCCGAGATTACGGTGTTGCGCGCCGCCGGCCTCTCCACCGGGGATCTGTTGCTCACCCTGGCCAAGATCGGACCGGTGTTTGCCGTCATGACGCTGCTGGTCGGCGAATTTCTGGCCCCGCCCTCCGAGCGGGCCGCCCAGCAGCTCCGCTTGAAGGCGATGGGCACACTGGTGGCCCAGGAGTTTCGTTCTGGCCTGTGGGTCAGAGACGAGCGTTCCTTCGTAAATGTTCGCGAGGTCCGTCCCGATGCGTCCCTGCGGAATGTTCGCGTGTTCGAATTCGATGACCGATTCCAATTGCGGTCGATCAGCCAGGCTGAACGTGGCCGTTATATCGGTGCCGGCACCTGGGCTTTGGATGAAGTTGTGCGCACCGTGTTTTCCGGAGATGCGGCGCACGTGGAAAAGTATTCCGAAATGACCTGGAAGTCGGCACTCAATCCGGATCTGCTGGCCGTGCTTCTGGTGGTTCCGGAACGCATGTCGCTGGTGAACTTGTATATATTCATTCGCCATTTGAGCGGGAACCAGCAAAAAACCGACCGCTACGTCATCGCAATGTGGAAGAAGTTGATTTATCCCTTGGCGGCGCTGGTGATGATGGCGCTGGCACTGCCGTTTGCCTACATGCAGGACCGCATGGGTGCCGTCAGCGTTCGCGTCTTTGCCGGGATCATGCTCGGCATCGGTTTCCACATGCTGAACGGGCTGTTCTCCAGCCTCGGCGTGATCAACAGCTGGCCGCCGTTCTTTTCCGCCATAACACCGAGTGCGCTTTTCCTGGTGACTGCTGCAGGAATGCTATGGTGGGTCGAGCGACGCTGAGTTGTCGTTCAGTCGCGCTTGAACACCAGCCGGGTACCCGCCAGGCGGTCATGAAGGAACTGGCGGTCGCGATCAAACAGCGCCCAGAGCACTCCCGCACCCAGATACACCAGGCTGGGCCAGGCAAGCACATAACGAAGCGCCAGACGCGCCAGCGAAGGCGCCGCGCCGCTCGGTGTTGACAACCGGATCTTCCAGGTCTGCATGGCCAGGGTCTGCCCGCCATGATGCCAATACCAGACAAAGTAGGCGCCCAGCAAGATGAAGACGTGGCTCAGCAACACCCAGCCCGGCAACGCGAGCCCGAATCCGATACCCAGGGCAAGATGCGGCAGCATGAAACCCACTGACAGCACGCCAAGCAGCAGAAGGCTTTCGTAAGCCATGCTGGCGATGCGACGGCGGAGACCGGGCAGTTCGTCCCCGGGGGGTGCTGCCGGATCTGACATCGCAACAGGCTAGCGGGCTGCGGGTTGGTCGGCGGCAGTGACCGGCGGCGGAACGCTGGAGACCGGGGGTTTTGCGGCAACTGCCGGCTTTGACGGGGTGGGACGCGGGCGTTGGTTTCTGGCTTGCCTCGGCCTTAAGCCGGTTTCTTTCGCTCCTCGGGAAGTTCCTTGTACTCCTCCCACTTGAGCTTGACCGCATCTTTTTTCTCGGGCGGGGCCTTTTGCAGCGACAGGTACTTTTCCCTTGCGCGCTTGCGCTCATCCGGCGTGAGCTTGGCCCAGTCGGTCATCCTCTGCTGGATGCGGGCTTGTTCTTCAGGGCTCAGGGACGGGTAGCGCTGGGCGATACCCAGCCACTTCTTGCGGCGAAAACCGTCCATCTTGTCCCATTCGCCGGCCAACGGAGCCAGAACACGCTTCTGCTCCGCGTTCAGTTGAGTCCAGGATGGCTGCGGCAGCGGAGGAGGAGGGGCGGTGACTGCATGGCTGAGCGGGGAGGCCAGCCAAAGCGCTACTGCGAAGATGAGTCCGAAGTGCGCTCGAGCCATGCGTGGAAGCCTCGATCAAGATATGCGGAAGGGGGAAGTTCGTCGGCAAGGAGGGCGCTGTCGATCTCCTCGTTTTCCTGAACCTGCTCAAAAGCATTCCAGTAGTAAGTGCCCATTACGCCAATACTCAGAGCCATGGCGGCGAGCAGGTTGCGGGCGTTGGCAAGAAACGCGAATTCCACGGTATGCCCTATTCCGGCCATGCGTAACCCTCCCACGAGCACTCGCTGGGAACGCAAGGCGATCTGGCGGGCGTCATGGAGACGGCCGGCCACCTTCCGGTCAAGGGTGTCCACGCCCTGATTGAGGATCTGCCTTGCCTTGTAGCCGAATTCAGTATCTTCGTTCATAGCTTTATGCCCTTTGCCCCAAGTGCTGCAGCCAGAGTATGCGTGGCGCGCGAACAATGTGTCTTCACGCTTCCTTCCGAGCAACCCATCGCCGCCGCCGTTTCGGCAATATCCATCTCCTCCCAGTAACGCATCAGGAAGGCTTCACGTTGACGTGGCGGCAGCTTCTCTATCTCTTTTTCAATGGCGCCAAGGAGTTGCGAACGTTCCAGTTGCCGGTGCGGTGTCTCCAGACCTTCTGACTCACGTTCTGCGGCAATAGTTTCAAGCGGATCATTTTCCTCGTCATCGTTGGGAGAAAGGGACGAAAGCAGGGTTGTCCACAGGGATCGTACCTTGGATCGCCGGTAGCTGTCGCGAATGGCGTTTTGCAGGATACGCTGAAACAGCATCGGCCACTCGGAGGCCGGCCGGTCGCCGTATTTTTCCGCGAGCCGCATCATGGCATCCTGAACGATGTCCAAAGCGGTTTCTTCGTTTCGAATGGCAAACATGGCCTGTTTGAAGGCCCGGCGCTCCACGCTGGCAAGGAAATTGGAAAGTTCGAGTCGAGTACCCAGGGAATGCTCCTGCCGGTTTTCAGCAGCTTCTCATAATGAAAAACAGTCTATAAATCTTGACCATTCGCGAACGAGTCAGTAAGGTTATATGTTTCACTCGAAAAGTGTAACAGGTGTAATCAATGCAGCTAACTGGCGCAGAAATCGTAATCAGGTGCTTGCAGGAGGAAAAGGTCGAGTATGTGTTCGGCTACCCCGGCGGCTCGGTTCTATATATTTATGACGAACTTTTCAAGCAGGACAAGTTCAAGCATGTCCTGGTTCGTCATGAGCAGGCCGCGGTGCATGCAGCGGATGCCTATTCACGGTCTTCCAACAAGATCGGTGTTTGCCTTGTGACTTCGGGGCCTGGCGTGACCAATGCGGTCACGGGCATCGCCACGGCACACATGGACTCCGTTCCGCTGGTCATCATCAGCGGTCAGGTGCCGACCGCCTATATCGGACAGGATGCCTTTCAGGAATGCGACACGGTGGGCATTACGCGGCCCTGTGTGAAGCATAATTTCCTCGTCAAGGATGTCAGGGATCTGGCGATAACCCTGAAGAAGGCTTTCTACATAGCCAAAACAGGCCGTCCCGGTCCCGTCCTGGTCGATATCCCGAAGGACATCACCAACCAGAAGTGCGAATTCGAATATCCCAAGACGATTGCCATGCGGTCCTACAACCCCGTGGTCAAGGGGCACAGTGGACAGATCAAGAAGGCGGTACAGATGCTGCTGGAGGCCAAGCGGCCGATGATCTACGCCGGTGGCGGGGTGATTCTTTCCGATGCCTCAGAAAAACTGGTCAAACTTGCGCGCAAGCTCGGATATCCGGTAACCAACACCCTGATGGGTCTGGGGGGTTATCCGGCGACCGACAAGCAATGGCTGGGCATGCTGGGCATGCACGGCACCTATGAGGCCAATATGGCCATGCAGAATTGCGATGTGCTGATCGCCGTCGGCGCGCGCTTCGATGACCGCGTGATCGGCAATCCGGCGAATTTCGCCGAGATCCCGCGCAAGATCATCCACATCGACATCGATCCGTCCTCGATTGCAAAGCGGGTCAAGGTCGATGTGCCCATCGTCGGCAATCTGCCCGATGTGCTGGACGAACTGCAGAAGCTTCTCGAAGCATCGGCGGGCGTGCCTGAGGCGAAAGCCCTGGCCGCGTGGTGGAAGCAGATCGACGAGTGGCGCGGCAAGAAGTCGCTCAAGTACAAACAGGGCAAGGAAATCATCATGCCCCAGTATGTCGTGGAGAAACTCTACGAGGTGACCGGCGGCGATGCCTTCATAACCTCGGACGTAGGTCAGCACCAGATGTGGGCGGCGCAATACTACAAGTTCGACAAGCCCCGGCGCTGGATCAACTCGGGCGGTCTGGGCACCATGGGTGTCGGCCTGCCTTATGCGATGGGCGTGCGTTTTGCCAATCCGAAAGCGACGGTGGCCTGCGTCACTGGCGAGGGATCAATTCAGATGAACATCCAGGAGTTGTCGACCGCCAAGCAGTTCCGTCTGCCGATCAAGATCATCAATCTCAACAATCGTTATCTGGGCATGGTGAGGCAGTGGCAGCAGATGTTTCATGGCAATCGCTACGCCGAGTCTTATGTCGATGCGCTGCCCGATTTCGTCAAGCTGGCAGAGTCGTACGGACATGTGGGCATGAAAATCGAGCGTCCGGCGGACGTCGAGCCGGCCTTGCGCGAAGCCTTCACCAGGCACAAGAATGACCTTGTCTTCATGGATTTCCTCACTGATCAGACGGCCAACGTGTATCCGATGGTTGCGGCCGGCAAGGGCTTGTCGGAAATGATTCTGGCCGAGGAACTGTAAGCATGCGACACATTATTTCCATTCTTATCGAAAATGAAGCCGGCGCTCTTTCCCGCGTTTCGGGCCTGTTCTCCGCCCGTGCCTTCAACATCGAGTCGCTGACGGTGGCGCCGACAGAAGATGCCTCGCTGTCACGCATGACCATCGTCAGCACGGGCTCGGACGAGGTCATCGAGCAGATCACCAAGCAGCTCAACAAACTGATCGATGTCGTCAAGGTGGTGGATCTGTCGGAAGCCGCGCATATCGAGCGCGAGCTGATGCTGGTAAAGGTGCGTGCCGCCGGCAAGGATCGCGAAGAGATGAAGCGTATCGCGGACATCTTCCGCGGTCGCATCATCGATGTCACCGACTCGACCTTCGTCATCGAACTGACAGGCAACGGTTCCAAACTGGATGCCTTTCTCGAAGCCATCGATCGCTCTCTGATTCTCGAAACCGTGCGCACGGGCGTTTCCGGCATCGGGCGCGGCGACCGAATTCTCAAAGTCTGAACTCTGAAACCAAGGAAAACCAATGAAAGTTTATTACGACAAGGACGCCGATCTCTCCCTCATCAAGGGCAAGAAGGTCACTATCGTCGGCTACGGATCGCAGGGCCATGCGCACGCACAGAACCTCAAGGATTCCGGCGTCAAGGTGACGGTCGGCCTGCGCAAGGGCGGCGCCTCCTGGGACAAGGCGAAGAAGGCCGGTCTCAAGGTGGAAGAGGTCGCCAAGGCGGTAAAGGATGCCGATGTCGTGATGATGCTGCTGCCCGATGAAACCATTCCCGCGGTTTATCACAGCGATGTCGAGGCCAACATGAAGAAGGGTGCCGCGCTGGCCTTCGCGCATGGATTCAATGTGCATTACAACCAGGTGGTGCCGCGCGCCGATGTGGATGTGATCATGATCGCCCCGAAAGGGCCCGGTCATACCGTGCGTTCGGAATATCTGCGCGGCGGCGGTGTGCCCTCATTGATCGCGATCCATCAGGACAAGTCGGGCAAGGCCAAGGATATTGCCCTTTCCTACGCGGCGGCCAACGGCGGGACCAAGGGCGGCGTGATCGAGACCAACTTCCGCGAGGAGACGGAGACCGACCTGTTCGGCGAGCAGGCGGTTCTTTGCGGCGGCCTGGTGGAACTGATCAAGGCCGGCTATGAAACCCTTACCGATGCCGGCTATGCACCGGAGATGGCGTATTTCGAGTGCCTGCACGAGGTCAAGCTGATCGTCGACCTGATTTTCGAAGGCGGCATTGCCAACATGAACTACTCGATCTCGAACAACGCCGAGTACGGCGAGTACGTCACCGGCCCGAAAGTGATCGGCCCTGAAGCTCGCGCTGCAATGAAGGATGCCCTGAAGGCGATTCAGGAAGGCGAATACGCCAAGAAGTTCATCCTCGAAGGCCGCACCAACTATCCGGTGATGACGGCCCGTCGTCGCTTGACCGCTGCCCATCCGATAGAAACCGTTGGCGAGCAGTTGCGGGCAATGATGCCGTGGATCAAGAAGAACAAGCTGGTCGATCAAACCAAGAACTGATTTTCTCGCAGGTATTGAAAAGGGCACGGCAGAGCCGTGCCCTTTTCGCATTCGATTCATGCTGTCCGCGACGTGCTGTCGCGGCATCGATGTTCAGGGTTATGCGGACACATCTCGCAAAAATGGCTTGAGCCGTTAGAATAGGCCCCGTTCCTTACTGCCTCCTCACCATGCCGGAAATTCCACCTCGCAAGGCGTTGATGAATTCCGAACTGCGTCGGCGCGGCATTTATCTGCTGCCCAACCTGCTGACGACGGCAGGTTTGTTCGCCGGTTTTTACGCCATCGTTCAGGCCATGACCGGGCGCTTCGAGCATGCGGCCGTGGCGATTTTCATTGCCATGGTGTTCGACGGGCTCGATGGCCGCGTGGCGCGCATGACCCGGACCCAGAGTGCGTTCGGCGCGGAGTACGACTCGCTTTCCGACATGGTGTCTTTCGGCGCGGCACCGGCATTGATTGCGTTCGAGTGGGCGATGAAGGGCATGGGCAAGTGGGGCTGGATAGCCGCCTTTGTTTACTGCGCTGGAGCGGCACTGCGCCTGGCCCGCTTTAATACCAGTATCGGCATAGTGGATAAGCGTTACTTCCAGGGGCTGCCGAGTCCGGCTGCGGCGGCGCTGGTGGCCGGCTTCGTCTGGATCATCAACGATCTCAACATTCCGGGGGAAGATGTCCGCTGGTATGCCTTCGCGTTGACCCTTTTTGCGGGCATTACCATGGTCAGTACTTTGCGCTACTGGAGCGGCAAGGACATCAATATGCGCCGCAGCGTGCCGTTCATGGTTCTTCCCGCCATCGTCCTCGGCTATGTGCTGGTGTCATTCGTATCCACCGGGCGTTCTGTTCGCCTTGTTCCTCGCCTATGCCCTGTCGGGCTATGTGATGGCGGCATGGACCTGGCGCAGCAGGCGAAATTCTGTTGCGCGAAAAGAATAAAGTCTTTATAGTTATTTTATGGCTGCGATATTCATCTTCTCCGCACTATTTCTTGCTCTCTCAGGCGCGCTGATCGCTCGCCTGCCGCTGCGCGCGAAGCTGCTTCCGCTGCTGCGCCGCGCGCGCTAAATACACCCACCCCACAATCCGGTTTTTCATAGTGCCCGCCCTGCGTGGGGCGGTATGCCATTTTTCGGCCGCTGCGCTTGGCACAGATGGATCCAGCGTTAACTTCTGCCGATATTTCGTTTTTCCCAGGAGACAGTCATGTCCAAGGAACATTTGATCATTTTCGATACCACCTTGCGCGACGGCGAGCAGAGCCCCGGTGCCTCCATGACGAAAGAAGAGAAGCTGCGGATTGCCCGTCAGCTTGAGCGGATGCGCGTGGATGTCATCGAGGCGGGCTTCCCGGCCGCATCGAATGGCGATTTTGAGGCAGTCAAGGCTGTTGCCGAAACCATCAGGGATTCGACGGTGGCCGGCCTCTGTCGCGCCTTTGACAAGGACATTTCGCGTGCGCTGGAAGCCGTCAAACCGGCGAAATCGGGGCGCATACATACCTTCATCGCGACCAGCCCGATCCACATGGAGAAGAAACTGCGCATGGCGCCGGATGACGTGCTTGTCGCCGCACAGCATGCGGTACGTTTCGCGCGCAACGGGATCGACGATGTCGAGTTTTCCTGCGAGGATGCGGGGCGTTCCGACCTTGACTTCCTTTGCCGCATCATCGAGGCGGTGATCAAGGAAGGGCGCGTCCACCATCAATATTCCCGACACCGTCGGCTACAACGTGCCGGAGCAGTATGCGGAGCGCATCCGTCAGCTGCGCGAACGCATCCCCAATTCCGACAAGGTGATCTGGTCGGTGCATTGTCACAATGACCTCGGTTTGGCGGTGGCCAACAGCCTGGCAGCCGTGATGGCGGGGGCGCGCCAGGTGGAATGCACCATCAACGGCCTTGGCGAGCGCGCCGGCAATGCCGCGCTGGAGGAGATCGTCATGGCGGTGCACACCAGGCAGGATGTGTTTCCCTGCGTCACGCGGATCGATACCACGCAGATTGTCGCGGCATCCAAGATGGTGTCCAGCATCACCGGATTCCCGGTGCAGCCGAACAAGGCGATTGTCGGCGCCAACGCCTTTGCGCATGAGTCGGGCATCCATCAGGATGGCGTACTGAAACACCGCGAAACCTACGAAATCATGCGCGCCGAAGACGTGGGCTGGAACGCCAACAAGCTGGTGCTCGGCAAGCATTCGGGACGCACCGCATTCAAGGCCCGCCTGAAGGAACTCGGCATCGAGGTGGAAAGCGAACAGGTGCTGAATGCGGCTTTCACTCGACTTCAAGGAACTGGCCGACAAGAAGCACGAGATTTTCGACGAGGACTTGCACGCCCTGATGAGTGACGAAATGGTTCTGACCGATGACGAGCACTACACGCTCGTGTCGTCGATGTTCCACTCGGAAACCGGCGAGGCCCCGCAGGCCCGTCTGACGCTCTCCGCGGGCGGGACCGAGCGGCATGCCGAATCGAGCGGCAGCGGTCCCGTCGATGCAACATTCAAGGCGATTGAAAGCGTCGCTGCGAGCGGTTCGGAACTTCTGCTCTATTCGGTAAATGCCATCACGACCGGCACGGACGCGCAGGGCGAGGTGACGGTGCGCCTGTCGAAAGACGGCCGGATCGTGAACGGCCAGGGTGCCGATACGGATATCGTGGTCGCGTCCGCCAAGGCCTATCTCAACGCACTCAACAAACTCTGTTCCGGGCAGGAGAAGCTCAATCCTCAGATTTGACGGTTCTGGACGGAGCGGTCACACGGGCGTGGCCGAGGCACCCGGCGAACAGCAGCATCGCCAGGACAGTTTCGGCCACCGCCAGTGCCTGGCTCAGGCCGTGGTCGGACACTGCTCGCACCAGTCCTTCGGTAACGTAGGCGAGGGACAGCATCGACGTCCATTGGTGGGTGTATCGGTTGCCGCGCAGGATGCCGAACAGCGGCAGCAGCAAGGGCAAGGCTTTCAACGCCAGCATGGATCCGCCGGGGCGCAACGGCGCCAGCCAAAGCTCCCAGGCAAGGCAAAGGAACAGCAAGCCGACCAGGCTGATCGATGCCAGCCGGTTGAACCAGGGATTCATGGCGCGAGTCTTTTTGCAGTCTCGGCCAGGCGGCGTCCGAGAGCGACGGCGAGCAGCATTTCATGTTCGCTGGCAGTCGTATCGCCAGTCGCTGCCGCTGACATGGCTCGCGCCGTAAGGTGTGCCACCTTCGCGCGTCGCAGACAGCGCTCCTTCGGTGTACGGAATACCGAGAACGACCATGCCGTGATGCAGCAGCGGCAGCATCATCGACAGCAGGGTGGATTCCTGGCCGCCGTGCATCGAGGCTGAAGACGTAAATACCGCTGCCGGCTTGCCCGCCAGGGCGCCTTTGAGCCACAGGCCGCTGGTGGAGTCGAGGAAATACTTCAGCGGTGCGGCCATGTTGCCAAAGCGGGTCGGGCTGCCCATGGCGAGACCAATGCATTCTTCGAGATCGCTTGCTTCGACATAGGGGGCACCTGCATCCGGAATCGCGGGTTCGGTGGCTTCGCAGACTGCGGAAATGCCGGGTACGGTGCGCAGCCGGGCAGAGACGCCGGGCGTCTGTTCGACACCGCGGGCGATGTGGCGCGCCAGTTCGCGGACCGAGCCGTGATGGCTGTAGTAAAGCACCAGAACTTCGCGGGTGTCGCTTGCCGTCTTCATTGTTCAGCCTCCGATAGAATTCGATTATATGTGGCTACTTGCACCCTTCCGGTTGATTCAGCGCACTGCGCGCCGTTTTCATGGCGAACATTGTGCGCAAACGGCAGCCGCACTTTCCTTTGCCACCTTGATTGGTCTGGTGCCGATGATTGCTGCCGCGTTTGCCTTGATTTCCTTTTTGCCTGTCGGGACCGGCCTTGGCTCGGCAATGCGGAATTTTCTTCTGGCCAATCTGCTGCCTGACAAGGCCGGCATCGTCATCGCCAAATATCTTGGCCAGTTTGCGTCTCGCGCCGGACAGGTGACGTTTCTGGGGATTGCAGTGCTTGGTGTGACCGCCCTGATGCAGATGCTCACCATCGAGCGTGCCTTCAACCATATCTGGCGCGTCAAGTCCAACCGTCCGCTACTGCGACGCCTCGCCATGCATGGTCTTGCACTGCTGCTCGGGCCGCTGGTATTTGGTGCAAGCCTCGCGGCGATATCGTTTGTCACCAGTATCTCGCTGGGCTTCATCAACGAGCCCGTCTGGGTAAGCAGATTCGTGCTGCGCGGCCTGTTGCCTTTTGCCTTCATGTCAGCGCTGTTCGGCCTGCTGTATTGGATCGTGCCCAACAAGCAGGTAAAGGGCTGGCATGCCGCGTTTGGCGGAGCCATGGCGGCGCTGGGATTTGCCGGCCTGCAGGAGCTATTCACGCTTTATATTGCGACCGGGTTCAAGGTGAACGCCGTGGTCTTCGGGGCATTCTCAGCGATCCCGGTCTTTCTGGTCTGGCTTTACGCTTCCTGGAGCGTTATTCTCGTCGGCGCCCTGATCGTTGCCGAGTTGCCGCAATCCGTGCACGCCTAACTGGCGGCGGGATTGCGGATAAATTCGAAAACCTCGACGCTGGCGGTTTCGATGAGACTCCGGTGCGGCATACATTCGGCGACCTGCAAGTGGTCGCCGTGCTCCTGCAGAAGGGTGAACGGGCGAACGTTGTAATTGCCGCGCGCGGCCAGGATCGCTTCACCGCGATTGAGGTCCCGCAAGGCCGGAAGCAGCAGCGCCGGGACCGGTGGCTCAGGATTGCGGCTGGTCAATGTTTGTATCCGCACCGGCTTGGCCGATGGCGAGAGCACTTCCAGGCCCATCTCGACATGGCTGCTGCTCTTGCTGCGAGCCCAGCGCACGAGGCAAATCTGCCAGCCGGCGCCGTCGCCGGTACGCAAACCCACGGCACAGCCGGCGACGATACCGGTGACCTCGCCGACCACATGCACGATCGCGTAGCCGGAAGGGCTTTCGTTGAGAATCGTCCAGTCACTGTAGGTCAGCTCGCAGGTATTGGAACTCGGCTCCTTTTTCGAGTCGCTGACCAGCGCCGCCCACAAGCTGCTCAATTGCGTACAGACTTCCACGTTCAGCGATTGCGTGCGGCGACTGAAATTGCGTCGCCGTGGAGCGGTCCAGCAGCGGCGCGCCCTTTCGAGGGCGTTGCGGTAGTCGGCCCCGGCTGCCTGAGGCGGCAAACCGAGCAACGACGGCGGCACGCCGTCATTCAACTGATCCAGATGCCGCGCAGCCAGGTCGGCAAGCTCGCCGAAACGGAAGTAGATGCACGATCCGCCTTCCGGCATCAGGCGCAGCAGCGCTACCGGCGGCTGATCAAGGCTGGCGTCCAGCCAGAACCAGTTTCCGGATCCCTCCGGACGAATCATGTCGATCCGGGTGACCGCAGCGTGAGTTTCGAGATAATCCGCAAGGAAAACAATTTCACGCGGCGTAAGCCCCTCGGGCTGAGCCGCGGTGAGCGCCAGCATGGCCTTGAAACGGGCATCGATCGCGCTCATTTCTGCCGGCAGGGTGGCCGTCGGGTCAACCGACTCATGGGCGCCATGATAGAGCGCCTGCGCATTGCGCCAAAAGTTCATGGGCGTGGGAATCGAAATCAGCAAGGCGGCGATGAACTGCCGCGACAGGTTGGTGATTCCCAGCAGGCAAATCTGCGGTCTGCTGCGATGGACCCGGGCAAGTTCCTGCGGATCGGCGTCCCCGGCGACCTTCAGCCAGGTTTCACCCAGTTCTGCGCGCAGGCCAATCAAGCCTTGGGCGACCGTGCCAAGGTGGATTGGCAAGGGCAGCTTGACGTCGAGCAACATGGGGAAAAGCACGTCGTCAATTCTATCGGCGCGCTGCTGGAGGAGTTCGTCGATCTTGAGGCGGTGCAATACCGGGAGTCCCAGCGCGGCAACTGCGGCAAGGTGATTGCGCAGGGGTACCAGATCGAGCAGCGGATCGTCCTGCTGCGGCTCGGCGAGCCAGTCCAGTGCATGCTGTAGCTCAATGGGCGGCGGAGAAATTTTCTTGCTGCGCATGATAAGCGGAACTGCCGGGGATGAAATTGGATTCTAGTAGAATCCGGACGCATTTTCATTTGTTTGCGCCATGAGGTGTCCGAAATGACCAGCTTGCTGTCGTCCAAGCCCATTGATCCGCGGGATCGTTTGATCGTTGCCCTTGATCTTCCCGATGCCGGCGCGGCGCGGGCGCTGGTAGTCGAACTCGGCGATGCGGTGGTTTTTTACAAAATCGGGCTCGAGCTGTTCATGACCGGCGGCTATTTTGATTTGCTGCACTGGCTGGTCGGGCAGGGCAAGAAGGTGTTTGTCGACCTGAAGTTCTTCGATGTACCGGAAACGGTGCGTTCCGCCGTACGGGCCCTGGCAGGCAGCGGGGCGACCTTTGCGACCATTCATGGCAATCAGGCCATCATGGAAGCGGCGGTAAAGGACAAGGGAAATCTGAAAATTCTGGCCGTGACCGTGCTGACAAGCCTTGATCGCGGCGACCTGGATGACCTCGGATTCGCCTGCGAGGTGGACAAGCTTGTGCTCTCGCGTGCACGCCGGGCGTTGGCTGCCGGAGTGGACGGCATTGTCTCGTCAGGACTCGAGGCGCCCATGATCCGGCACGAATTGGGCGACAAGCTGATGGTGGTGACTCCCGGCATCCGCCCGGTCGAGAACAAGCCGGCCGATGACCAGAAGCGTACCGTCGATGTCGCCCAGGCATTCAGGAACGGCGCCGACTACATTGTGGTCGGCCGGCCGATCCGCCAGGCGGCGAATCCACGGGAGGCGGCGATCGGCATCCAGCAGACCATCCGCGAGGTGTTTTCCCTCCCGGGCGGATAAGCGGCAGGTTGGCCGGCGCAGCCAAAAACAGCCAAAAGCCGGAGGCTGCGCCTTGTTTTATCCGTGTTTTTGAAATAAAATCGCCGGCTTTCCCGCTTTACAAGAGAACACCATGGTTGTTATTCGTCTCGCCCGCAGCGGTGCCAAGAAGCGCCCGTTCTTTCATATGGTGGTTGCTGATTCGCGCAACCGCCGCGATGGCCGCTTCATCGAACGCATCGGTTACTACAATCCGGTCGCCGCCGAAAGCGAAAAAGGCCTGGTGGTCAACACCGAGCGCCTGGCGTACTGGCAGGGGCATGGCGCGCAACTGTCGCCGACCGCCGCACGTCTGGTCAAGCTGGCTGCGGCGCCGCAGGCTGCCTAGTCCGCATGATCGTATTGGGGCGCATTGTCGCCCCGTTTGGAGTACATGGCTGGTTGCGGGTTCATCCCTTCGGCGATGATCCCGAGGCATGGCGGAAGATGCCGCAGTGGTGGCTTTCCGCGGATGTCGATGCTCCGGCCGGGAGTTGGCAGGCGCGTGGTCTCGAGGCGGTCAAGGTGCACGGCGATGGCGTCGTCGCAAAGCTTGCCGGCATTGATGACCGGGATGCATCGGAAGCGCTGGGCAGTTGCTACATCGGTGCGCCGCGGGATGCCCTGCCGCCGCCGGCGCAGGACGAGTACTACTGGGCGGATCTGATCGGCCTGGCAGTGGTGAATATGCAGGACCAGCCCCTGGGCCGGGTCAAGTCTCTGATCGAGACGGGCGCGAACCAGGTACTGGTGGTAGCCGACGGCGAGCGCGAGCGATTGCTGCCGTTCATCGAACAGGTAGTTAGGAAGGTGGATGTTCCGGCAGGAACCATCCGCGCTGATTGGGATTGTGACTGGTGAGCCTGCGTTTCGATGTCGTTACGCTGTTCCCCGAAATGTTTGCGGCGCTTACGGCCTCGGGAATCACCCGGCGCGCGCTGGAGCGGGGACTGTGGCAGATCGAATGCTGGAACCCGCGGCAATGGACGCAGGATGTGCATCGAACGGTGGATGACCGGCCTTATGGCGGCGGACCCGGAATGGTGATGATGGCATCGCCGCTGGAGCAGGCGATCAATGCCGCAAAAGTCGGCGCTGGCGGTACGGCGAAAGTGATTTACCTTTCGCCGCAGGGCGCGCGGATCGATCAGCGGCGTGTGGCGGAACTGGCGGCAAGCGAAGGGGCGATACTGCTTTGCGGCCGCTACGAAGGAATTGATGAGCGGCTGATCGAGCGCTGCGTGGATGAGGAACTGTCGCTGGGCGATTTTGTTGTTTCCGGCGGCGAACTGGCGGCGATGGCCTTGATGGATGCCTGCATCAGGCAGTTGCCGGGGGCGTTGAACGACGAAGCTTCGGCGGTGCAGGATTCATTTGCCGCGGGCTTGCTGGACTGTCCGCACTACACGCGGCCGGAAGTGTATGAAGGATGTGCGGTGCCGGACGTGCTGTTGTCCGGCAACCACGAAGGAATCCGGCGCTGGCGCCTGAAACAGGCGCTGGGACGGACGTGGCAAAGGCGCCCGGATCTGCTTGAGACGAGGGCGTTGAGTAGTGAAGAGGCCGACCTGCTGGCTGAATTCAGGCGGGAAGGTCATTAGAAACGGCGCGCATCAGAACGGAAAGCCGGTTCTGCTCTGCACGCAAGGTTGGCGGGTGTTTCCGCAGCCATAACTGAAGGAGTAAAGCAATGAACCTGATCCAGCAACTTGAAGCAGAAGAAATCGCGCGCCTCGGCAAGACAGTGCCGGCGTTCGCTCCCGGCGACACCGTGGTCGTCAACGTGAATGTGGTCGAAGGCGATCGCAAACGTGTCCAGGCCTTCGAAGGCGTGGTCATCTCCAAGCGCAATCGCGGCCTCAATTCGAACTTCATCGTGCGCAAGATTTCGTCCGGCGAGGGCGTCGAGCGCACCTTCCAGACCTATTCGCCGCTGATCGCCAGCATCGAGCTCAAGCGTCGCGGCGACGTCCGTCGCGCCAAGCTGTATTACCTGCGCGACCGCTCCGGCAAGTCGGCGCGCATCAAAGAGAAACTCACCAGGAAGGTTTCTCCGGCAGTCTGAGTTTTTCAGAGCAAGCCTTGGCCGGAACCATTGGCTGAGCTGCAAGGCCTTATCGGTCGCTGCACAAAAAACGGGCCGTCCGGCAGTTGCCGGGCGGCCCGTTTTTTTGTGCTATCGGGTTTCAGTAGCGCTTCTTGTTGCTCTCGATCAGCGCGTAAGCCGAGTGGTTGTGGATGGATTCGAAGTTTTCGCTCTCGACCACGTAGGCATCGATGCGCGGGTCTGCATTGAGCGCACCTGCAACGTCGCGTACCAGATCTTCGACGAACTTGGGATTGTCATAAGCCCGCTCGGTTACGAATTTTTCGTCGGGGCGCTTCAACAGCCCGTAGAGTTCGCACGAGGCCTGGGTTTCGGCCATGCGCACGATATCCTCGATCCATACCAGCTGGTTGGTGGTGGCGGTGATCGTGACATGCGACCGCTGGTTGTGCGCGCCGCGCTCGGAAATCTTCTTCGAACAGGGACACAGGCTGGTGACCGGCACCACCACCTTGATGGTTTGCCGGTAGCGGCCGCCTTCGATGATTTCACCGATGAAGGTCACGTCGTAATCCATCAGGCTCTTGACGCCTGACACCGGCGCCACCTTGTTGATGAAATACGGAAAACTCATCTCGAGATGGCCGGTCTCGGCCTCCAGGCGGGTGACCATTTCGCGCAGCATGGCTTCGAAACTCTCGACCGATATTTCCTCCTCGTGCGAGTTGAGGATTTCGACGAAGCGCGACATGTGGGTGCCCTTGAAGTTATGGGGCAGGCCGACATACATGTTGAAGTTGGCGATGGTGTGGCGCACGCCACCGCTCTTGTCCAATACCTTGAAAGGATGGCGGATGTCCTTGATGCCGACCTTGTTGATCGGCAACTGGCGCGAATCCGGGCTGTTTTGAACGTCTGCAATGACGGATTTTTCGTTTGTGGCCATGGGATTCCTGGAATTCATGGTGTGTCTGATGGTTGTTTGAAGTCGGGCAGCGAACTATAACATTATCCGACGAATTTACTCAACTATTAATGGGTCGCCGCGAGCCGCGTCGTCACGCTTTGCACGATGCCCGCATCGTCGAGGCCGGCTTCAGCCAGCAGCAAGGCCGTGTCGCCATGGTCGATGAACCGGTCCGGCAGGCCCAGTCGCAGCAAGGAGGTATGCAGGCCGGCAGACTCCAGAGCGCGTGCCACCTCTGCACCGGCACCGCCGATCAGAGCATTTTCCTCGATAGTCACCAGCAGATCGTGGCTGGTGGCCAGTTGCTCGACCAGTGTCGCATCCAGCGGCTTGACGAAGCGCATGTTGGCGACGGTGGCGTCGAGTGCTTCGGCCGCCTTGAGCGCGGGGGCCAGCATGGATCCAAACGCCAGGAGCGCTACCCGTTTGCCCTGGCGGCGTACTTCGCCCTTGCCGATGGGCACGGTTCCCAGCCCGGGTTCGACGGCGGCACCCGGCCCGCTGCCGCGCGGGTAGCGCACCGCACTGGGGCCGTCGATGGTCAGCGCGGTCGACAGCATCTTGCGGCATTCATTCTCGTCGCTCGGCGTCATCACCACCATGTTCGGAATGCAGGTCAGGTAGGAAAGGTCGAAGGCGCCGTTGTGGGTCGCGCCATCGGCGCCGACCAGTCCGCCGCGGTCGATGGCGAACACCACCGGCAGGTTCTGCAAGGCGATATCGTGAATCAGCTGGTCATAGGCGCGCTGCAGAAATGTCGAGTAGATGGCGACCACCGGCCGCATGCCGTCGCAGGCCAGCCCGCCGGCAAAGGTCACCGCGTGCTGTTCGGCGATGCCGACATCGAAATAGCGCTGGGGAAATTCCTGGGCGAAGCGCACCATGCCGGAGCCTTCGCGCATGGCCGGAGTAATGCCGATCACGCGCGGGTCGGCCTGCGGCCTGATCGCACAACCAGTCGCCGAACACCTGGGTGTAGGTCAGCCGGCCCGGTCCCTTGGCCTGCTCGATGCCATTGGCGGCATCGAATTTGCCCACGCCGTGGTACAGGATCGGATCCGCTTCGGCAAGCTTGTAGCCTTGGCCCTTCCTGGTGATGACATGGAGGAACTGCGGGCCTTTCAGCCGGCGCAGATTCTGCAGCGTGGGAATCAGCGCGTCGAGGTCGTGGCCATCGATGGGGCCGATGTAGTTGAAGCCGAGTTCCTCGAACAGGGTGCCCGGCGAGATCATGCCCTTGACGTGCTCCTCGACCCGGTTGGCGAATTCGAGCACATTCGGCATCGAGGCCAGGACCTTTTCCCCGGCACGCCGCGCGGCATTGAAGGTGCCTCCCGACAGCAGGCGCGCCAGGTACTTGTTGAGCGCGCCGACCGGCGGCGAGATCGACATGTCGTTGTCGTTGAGGATGACCAGCAGGTTGGCATCGATCACCCCCGCGTTGTTGAGTGCCTCGAAGGCCTGGCCGGCGGACATCGCGCCGTCGCCGATGATGGCGGCGACGCGGCGTTCCTCGCCCTTGTTGCGCGCGGCGACGGCCATGCCCAGCGCGGCGGAAATCGAGGTGGATGAGTGGCCGACGCCGAAGGTGTCGTATTCGCTCTCGCTGCGGCGCGGGAAGCCCGAAACGCCGCCCTTCATGCGCAGGCGTTCCATGCCGGCGCGGCGGCCGGTCAGTGCCTTGTGCGGATAGGTTTGATGGCCGACGTCCCACACCAGGCGGTCCGCGGGCGTGTCGAACACATAGTGCAGCGCGACGGTCAGTTCGACGGTGCCCAGGTTGGAGGACAGATGCCCCCCGGTTTTCGAAACGGATTCGAGCAGGAAAGCCCGCAGTTCGTCGGCCACCTGGGGCAGTTGATCGCGCTGTAGCGCGCGCAGGTCGGCGGGAGAATCAATGGTATCGAGCAGGGGATGGCTCATCAGAAGGTCCGCTCGACGATGAAGTCGGCAAGTTCGTGCAGGCGCAGGGCAGACTCGCCGAAGGGTTCCAGTGCGTCGTGCGCATCCTGTTTCAGTTTGCTTGACATGGCTTTGGCTTCTCTTGCGCCGAGAATGTTGACATAGGTGGGTTTGTTGTTGGCCGCATCCTTGCCGGCCGTCTTGCCCAGCGTGGCGGTGCTTGCTTCGGCGTCGAGGATATCGTCAACCACCTGGAACAGCAGCCCGATACGGTTGGCGAAGCGCCCGAGATGCTCCATGGCATCGGGCATGGCTTCGCCGCAATGGGCGCCGAGCAATACGGCGGCGCGGATCAGCGCGCCGGTCTTGCGGATATGCATGAATTCCAGCTCACCGACGGTCGAACTGCCGACCCACCGCGGCGAGATCGACCGCCTGGCCGCCGGCCATGCCGCGCGAACCCGAGGCTGTGGCCAGCAGGTGCAGCATGTCGAGTTGTCGGGCGGGCGCTATTCCCGACAGATGGTTGGAGAGCACCTGGAACGCCTGGGTTTGCAAGGCATCGCCGACCAGGAGCGCCGTCGCTTCGTCAAACTCGACGTGGCAGGTCGGCTTGCCGCGGCGCAGGACGTCATCGTCCATGCAGGGCAGGTCGTCATGCACCAGCGAATAGGCGTGGATCAGTTCAACGGCGACGGCGGGTGCGTCGAGTGCGCTGCTGTCGGCGCCGAAAATGGCGCCGGCCGCGTGGCACAGCAGGGGGCGGATACGCTTGCCGCCGCCGAGCACGGCGTAGCGCATCGCCTCGTGCAGGCGGGCAGGAGCGAGGCCGGGCGCGGGCAGGGCGGTCTCCAGGGCCGCTTCGGTGCGCAGCTGGATGCCGGCCATCCAAGTCGAAAAATTCATGGGCGCTTCAGCGTTCCTGCCCGTCGTCACCGGCCGCTCCCTCTGGATTGGCCTCCAGCGGGGCGTCGAAGTCGCGCAATCCGTCCGCGTCGAGGATGCGAATCTGCTGCTCCGCCGCAGTCAGGGTTGCCTGGCACTGGCGCAGCAGCGCCACGCCGCGCTTGTAGGCGTCCAGCGCATCCTGCAAGGGCATTTTCCCGGCCTCCATGGCCGCGACGATGGCCTCCAGTTCGCCGAGTGCGGCTTCGAATGACGGGGTTGTCGCGCTTGCCGGGTCGGTGTCGGGAACGGTGTTCGGAAGTGTGGCCATGAATGAAGCCTCGGCCGGAAACGGTGACCAGCGGCGAAGTAAAAGCGTAAAAATAGCCTAGGTGCGCCCTCCGGTCAAATTGGCTACAATTGCGCGGCCGGTTTGTGCCGGTGGTTTGTCAGCCCTGACGGTGCTTGAGTTTCGGCGTAACGCCCGCCAATACGGGCAGCGGCCTGCTCCGAAACCTGGTTTTCCGTCAATTTCCGGTTTCCGGGTAAACCCTCTTGGAGGTTGGGAATCATGTCCGAAGTTGGCTCGCGCACGCGCCTCTCGCCTGGAGCGTCGCAGTTTCCGGTCGCGTGGTATTTCGATGAAAAGCTCTTCGAACTGGAGAAGAGGCTGATCTTCGATGCCGGACCGGGCTATGTCGGGCACGAGTTGATGGTTCCGGAACTGCACGACTACCGCTCCCAGGAATGGAACGACCACGGCCGCCTGCTGGTACGCCAGCCCGACGCCTGCTACGAAATGTCCAACGTCTGCCGGCATCGCCAGGCCATCATGCTCGCCGGGCTCCGGCAACGCGAAGAACATCGTCTGCCCGATCCACCGCTGGACCTACGACGCCGCCGGCGAACTGATCGGCGCGCCGCACTTTCCGGCCAATCCCTGCCTCAACCTCGCCAGGCAGAAGCTCGAAAACTGGCAGGGCCTGCTGTTCAAGGGACCGCGCTCGGCCAACGCCGGACCTGGCCGGGATGAAAGTCGCCGGCGAACTCAAGTTCGACGGCTACAAACTGGATCACGTCGAAATGCACCAGTGCAACTACAACTGGAAGACCTTCATCGAGGTCTATCTCGAGGACTATCACGTCGTGCCCTATCACCCCGGGCTCGGCGGCTTCGTCACCTGCGACGACCTGACCTGGCAGTTCGGCGACTGGTACTCGGTGCAGCGCGTAGGCATCACCTCGCTGGCCAAGCCCGGATCGGCCACCTACAAGCAGTGGCACAAGGCCGTGCTGGATTACTACAACGGCGAGCTGCCGCCGCACGGCGCGATCTGGCTTACCTATTACCCGAACATCATGGTCGAGTGGTATCCGCATGTTCTGGTGGTGTCGACCCTGATCCCGCAGGACGTGGACAAGACGCTGAACGTCGTCGAGTTCTACTACCCGGAGGACATCGCGCTGTTCGAGCCGGAGTTCATCAAGGCCGAGCAGGCCGCCTACATGGAAACCGCGATCGAGGACGACGACATCGGCGAACGCATGGACCGCGGCCGTCGCGCGCTGATGAAGCAGGGGCGCAGCGAAGTCGGCCCCTACCAGTCGCCGATGGAAGACGGCATGCAGCACTTCCATGAGTTCTATCGGCGCGTGATGGCCGAACACATCTGATCGGGGAGAGCCGCAACGGATGCCCGTTGCGTGAGAGCCCGGCCCAACCCGTCATTCCGGCGAAAGTCTGGGGAAGTGCCGAACAATTCCAAACCCGTCATTCCGGCGCAAGCCGGAATCCAGTGCTTTCAGACACCTGGACACCGGCCTGCGCCGGTGTGACGGACTTATTCGGATGAATCCCTAATGCAATCACTCTGGATGATCGCGGCAAGCCTGCTGTTTGCCTGCATGGGCGTTTGCGTCAAGCTCGGCGCGGCCCAGTTTGCCGCCGCCGAGCTGGTGTTCTGGCGCGGCTTCATCGCGACCCTGCTGATCGGTTCCTACGTCCTCCTGCGCCGGCTGCCGCTGGCCACGCCCCATGCGCGCACCCACGTCGTGCGCGGCCTGGCGGGCTTCGTCTCGCTGGTGATGTACTTCTACGCCATCAGCATGATTCCGCTGGCGGCGGCGGTGACGCTCAACTACACTTCGCCCTTGTTCCTCGCGCTGCTGCTGGTGCTGTGGGTCAAGGAGCCGGTACGGCGCGGCTTTTACGCCGTGCTGACGGCGGGTTTCATCGGCGTCATCCTGCTGCTGCAGCCCACGCTGGCGCGCGAGCAATGGCTTGGCGCGGTATTCGGCCTCGGCTCCGGCATCATTTCCAGCATCGCCTACCTCAACGTGCGCCGGCTGGGCGAACTGGGCGAGCCCGAATGGCGCACGGTGTTCTATTTCTCGGCCCTGTCCGCGCTGGGCGGCTTGCCCTGGCTGCTGGCGGCCGGCTCCTTCCATGCCATCGACCTGCGCGGCTGGCTGCTGCTGCTGGGGGTGGGCGGTTTCGGCGTGCTGGCGCAACTGTGCATGACCGCCGCCTACAAGCGCGGCAAAACGCTGGTTTCCGCCAGCCTGGCCTACAGCACGGTGGTCTTTTCCAGCGCTTTCGGCATGCTGCTGTGGGACGAAACCCTGCCGTGGACGGGATGGGCGGGTGTGATCCTGATTGTCGCCAGCGGGCTTTTCGCCACCGCATTGTCCGGTCGGGCGGATACCGAAGCGGTGACGGACTGAAACTTGCGCGCGGTTCCAGGCTGCCGAAAAAACAAAAGCCGCCGCATCATCCATGCGACGGCCCTTGCAGACTGACAAACGCTCAGTCGATCGTCAGCGAAGTCGTGGGTTTCTTCGGCGTGGACTGCTTGCCGTTATCGGTAGCCTTGTCGCCCGGGCAAGCCCAGACCGGGGTGGCCGCCAGTGAAAACACGAGAGCCAGGAGTGTTGCGATGCCTTTCATGGGTAACCTCCGTAGGGTGGGTGCTGGAGCTTTAATTTAGACCTGAAGCAGATATTTCTCAAGAAAAAGTTTTGCCGGATCGGGCGACGCCACGGGACACAATTTTTTACACACCCGACATGGCCAGCGCCGGTCGAACCCGCTATGCTGAGCCATCCCAAGGAGCACCCGATGCACATTCGAAGCTTGCTGGCCGTCGCTCTCATGCTTACCCAGGCCTGGGCTGCGGCGCAGACAACCGACGCGCCGTCCGGGCTCACCCTGGACCAGGCGCGCGCCCAGCGCGACAAGGCCAAGACCATGAAGGCCCAGGCTAAAAAAACCTACGACGCCGACGTCAAGGCTTGCCAGAGCAAGGCCATTGCCATCGGCTGCATCAGTGCGGCCAAAGACCGGCGCAGGGGAGTCAACGAGCAGGCAGATGCGCTGGAGCGGGAAGCGCGTGCGGTCGAACGAGAAGCCTCCAGGCTGGAAGCGGAGAAAAAGGCCGCGAGGCGCGACGCCGCGGCGCCGGTGAAGGAGGCCAAGGATCAGGCCGATGCCGAGCGCTTCCGCGAAAGCGAGGCCAGGCGCGCTGCCGAACGCGAGCGGCGGCAGGCCGGGGAGGCCGAAAGGCTCGAAAGCCGTCGCAACATGGTCGCGGCCGAAAAGGCGGCACGCGAAAGAAAGCTCGAGGAACGGCAGAAAAAAGATGCCAGGCAAGCCGAAGCGGCGGCCGAACGGGCGCGCAAGAAGGCCGAGAAACAAGAGCAGCAGGCCGAGCGCGTCAAAAAAATCGAAGAGCGAAAACGAGAATATGCAGAGAAAGAGAGGCGGCGCCAGGCCAAGGAAGCCGTCCAGCAAGCCGCCCCGGCGAAGTGACTCGGTGCCGACCAGCGTGATGCCCATAGCCCCTCTCCCCTTGCGGGAGAGGGGCTGGGGAGAAGGGGGGAATGGAGCAACGGAACTTCGCCAAGCACCTGCGGCACCGCATGACCGGGAGCGAGATCAGGCTGTGGCGGCACTTGCGCGCGCATCGTCTGTATGGCGAAAAATTCAGGCGCCAGCAACCGATAGGCCCTTATGTGCTTGACTTCGTGCATTTTGGAGCACGACTGATCGTCAAGGCCGATGGGGGTCGGCATAACGAGGCCGCGCACGACCAAAAGCGAGATGCTTGGTTGCGTGCGCAAGGGTTCAAAGTGTTGCGGTTCTGGAACAACTTTCAGTGTGGTTCCTTCCCGGTCTTCTCGTTGCTGCTTCTTTTTCGGGCGACTGCGTCGCCCATTAGAGAGAGCGGAGTCTTCACTTATCCACCAGTACTAATTTCCGGGACCACCTCTTTCGCAGGTTTGCAACAGAAATAGGCGAATCGGCGCTTCCGTCTGCATGTCGTTGCCCTTCGTGCTAGCATCACGCCCATTCGATCCAAAACGGAAATTGGCAAGGAGCGTCGCAATCATGGGTTATTCAACTTCCAAGAACAGGGTTTCGATCAAGGTGCTTGTTGCGCTCTGCGCAATGGGCACCACGGGAATCGCGTCTGCATCATACGAAGAAGAAGAACCATGTCCTCCGAGTTGCTCCGATTCGGTATTCCGGGGCTCCCAGCCGAACGGAAACAAAGGCTTCGCTGCTGGTGTTATTACCGCGACGGGCGTCAATACCGCCGTTACCATTGGCACGACGGTCGGTGGGAATGTTGGTGGCGGTGGTGGCGGTACCCCCGGATTTTCGGCGTTGCCTGCGGGCGTCACGCGCTTCGCACTTCCGGGTCAAGGCGGCACCGGTGCCGCGGCGGCCCCGGGCGGCAAGGCCTGGAATGCCTGGTTCGGCTACTCGCGCAGCGACATCGCCTACGAATTCAATCCCCTGAAGTCGGACGGCAATGTGGATGTCTACCTCGCCGGTGTGGACTACACGCTGAAGAACGATATTGTTATCGGACTGGCAATCGCCGTTGACAGGTCCGACATCGACCTCAAGGGCAGCAGCTTCGGCGTCGGTGGCGGCAAGCTGAAGGGCAAGGGCACCACCTATTCGCCTTATGTTGGCATTCCGATCAACAAGAACTGGTCGGCCGACCTATCCGCGGGTTGGGGTCGCACCGATGTCGATACCAGGGTCCTCGGCACGACCTCGAGCATGGATGACGATCGCACGACATTCGTCGGCGGCCTGACCTATCGTCAGCTATTCGGTGCCGACAACAAGTGGATGCTGACCGGGCGTGGCGGCTATATCTACGTTCAGGACAAGCTCGGTTCCTACACCATGTCGAACGGAACGTTTGTCCCGAGCGGCAAGGTTGAAGTCTCGCAGGTTCGTTTCGGCGGACAGGCTGCCTACAATTTCGGCATGTTCGTACCCTATGCTGGCCTGAGCTACATCTACGACTTCAAGGAACCCAACCAGCGTCCTATAGGCGGAGTGAGAGCGGACAACGACCGCGACGGCATGCAGGGCACCCTCGGTATCAGGTTCAGCGCTCCGAGTGGCTTGTATGGCGGTTTGCAATACTCCAGCGAGTTCAGCCGCAGCGAGATCAAGAACGACCAGCTCCTGCTGAACATCGGATCGCGCTTCTAAGCACGCTGAAAAGTCAGCCGGCAGCTTTTCGCCGGCGGCCTGCATCAAATGAAACTGCCGAATTGGGTCCTTCTCGGTTCGGCAGTTTTTCTTTTGGCGGCCTGCGCGCTGCTTCAGTCTCCGGCCGAGCGTATCGGGACCATCGCCGCTGACGGCGGGTTTTCCTCCGTGGAACTGTCCGACAAGCGTCTGCGGGCATTCCTCAGGAGCACCGGCCAAATTGCCGGTCCGAATTCAAGGCTTACGGTCTACCTTGAAAGCGACGGCGCGCCCTGGCGCATGCCCGACGAGCCTCCGGCCGATCCGACGCCTCACAAGCACATGGTCCTCAACATGGCGATCGCCGATGTTTCGGGCGCGGTTGCCTATCTGGGACGACCCTGCCAGTATCTCGAGCCGCAGGCCCTAGCCCGATGCGACCCGGCGCTGTGGATGCGCGGCCGCTTCAGCGAAGATGCGGTCGCCGCGATGGACCTTGCGGTAAGTCGCCTCAAGAAAAGCGCCGGAGCGGCCGAAGTCAATCTTGTCGGTTATTCGGGCGGCGGGGCGATGGCGGCCCTGGTCGCTGCCCGGCGCAGCGATGTCAGCTGCCTGGTGACCATCGCGGCGCCGCTCGACACCAAGGCTTGGACCGACGCCATAAAAGTGTCGCCGCTCGACTACTCATTGAATCCGGCAGACTTCGCGCGAAAGCTTGCCCCGGTGCGGCAAACCCATTTCAGGGGCCGTAAGGACACGCTGGTACCACCGCCGACCACGCAACGATTCCTGTCGCAGGTCCCGCGCGCCCTGGTGATCGACAAGCAAGGCTACGACCACCAGTGCTGCTGGGCGGACGATTGGCCGGAACTGCGCCGCGAATCCTGTCTCGTCCGCTAGCCGCCGATCAAAAAATCAGCGGAACATCGGCATCTGCTGAATGACGTTGATCGGCTGCATCGTCAGCGACTGCATCAGCGCGTCGAAACCGCCGCCCTGTTGCAGGAAGATCGGCGTCGTGTCGAGGATGTACAAAGCCGGCTCGCCCGGCTTCGGCTTGTCCGGGGCGAAGGCGGTCTGCGACTTTTTCACGTCCAGGCTGGGGCCGGAGGCGAGCTGGATGTTCGTCGCGCCGTCGTGAACATAGTCATACACACCTGCACGTTTGTCGGGCGCATCCTCGGTAGCCACCACGACTTCAAAATCCGTGCCGCGAATGCCGATCGTTGCCGTGGATGCCGTTACCCGGACTCTATCGGGCGAAGCCCGCCCGACCAGGCCGGTGAGGAAGCGCGCAGCGCCCTTCAGCAGCGAAAACTGAGTGGTATCCGTCGGTTTCTTTTCGTACTTGAATTCGGTGACGGTGAACTGCGTATTCGGACGCAGGGCAACCACTGATTCATCCGCAAGCTTGATGACCACCTCGCTCTTGGCTTCGGTGGTGACCGTGTCTCCCGACTGGATCTGCTCCTTCGGACCGGCCTTTCTGGATACCTTGTCCGCGCCTGTGACAGTCACGGTTCCCGATATCTGGTCAACGGATCCTGAACTGGCTGCCCACACCGCTCCCGCGAGAAAAAACAGGGACGACAGGGTCGCCATCTTTGTCATATGAACCAGCTTCATGATATTCACTCCCTAAACCAGGTTGCGGAACAGGCGCCTCGGGCTGCCGTCAGGCGAACACGGAATTTTCTCTCCTGCCTTGGGGTCACACTGTCGCCAATCATACATTGACTGCTGAATGGCATACACAAAAACAAAACGCCCCGCAAGGGGCGTCCTGTCTGATTCACTGGCGGAGACGCAGGGATTCGAACCCTGGATCCAGGTTTTGCCCAGATGCGCCCTTAGCAGGGGCGTGCCTTCGACCACTCGGCCACGTCTCCGAAAACGGCGACGAGCTTAACGCTCACGGCCGTTTGCAGGGGGCGGAGTATACCCGAATCGTCAGCGGCCGTTGCCTGCACCCGGCAAAAGTCGGCACGCGCCATACGGCGGCTAGCCGCGCAGGCTGATCCGCAGCCAGTCGCGCGCGGCGGCGACCTGCGCCAGCGTTGCGTCGGCATCGACCGCCACGGGGTGCGTGACCTTTTCCAGCAGCGGCAGGTCGTTGTGCGAATCGCTGTAGAACCAGCTCTGCTCGAAACTGCCGAGCCAGAGGCCGAGCGATTCGAGCCAGGCGTTGACGCGCTCGATCTTGCCTTCGCGAAACGAGGGCGTGCCGCGCGGCTGGCCGGTGAAGCGGCCGTTTTCCTGCGCCGGGATGGTCGCGATCAGGTGCGCGATGTCGAACTCGCGGGCGATCGGCCCGGTGACGAAGCTGTTGGTGGCGGTGACGATGGCCAGCAGGTCGCCTGCCTGCGCGTGCTGCCGCACCAGCGCGCGTGCCGCCGGGCTGATCAGCGGACGGATGCGCGTGGCGAGGAATTCGCGATGCCAGGCGTCGAGTTCGGCGCGTGAGTGGCGCGCCAGCGGCGCCAGCTGGAAATCGAGGAAGGCATGGATGTCCAAGCGTGCCGGCCTTGTACTGCTCGAAAAATTCGATGTTCGTCGCCTCGTGGACTTCGCGGTCGAGCACGCCCTTGCCGATCAGGAACTGCGCCCATTCGAAATCCGAATCGCCGTTGAGCAGGGTGTTGTCGAGGTCGAACAGGGCGAGTTTCATGGCGTGCCGCCGGGCCGCCCCAAGGCAGCCGTTCCAAAACCCTGCGAGCGCAGTGAGCCGTGATCACCCCTTTTCCTGGAAAAGGGGCTGGGGGATATGTCGTTCATGTCTTATCCAGATCCAGTGAGGTCTGCATCAATTCACGCAACAGGGGCAGCGTGGGCGGGCGTTTCTGTTCCAGCGAGGCGCGGTCGAGGCTGTTCAGCATGGCCATCAGCGAGGGCAGGTCGCGGCGGCCGTGGCGCAGCAGGTAATGCACCACGCCGGGATCCATCAGCATGCCGCGTTCGATGGCGTGGCGGCGCAGGGCGGCGCCCTTTTCGTCGTCCGAGAGCGACTGGATTTCGTAGATCAGGGTCTGGCCGATGCGGGTGCGCAGGTCTTCGCGCAGGCCCAGCCGCAGGGGCGGTTCGTTGCCGGCAAGCAGCAGGGCGAGGCCGAGGAAGCGCGCCGCGTTGAAGGCGCGAAACAGCGCGATCTGGGCCTCGGCGCCGAGTTGCTGGATGTCGTCGATGATCAGCAGGGTGCCGGGCGCGAGCGGCACTTCCGCCCCCGCTTCGGCTGCCTGCAGGTGGATCACCGGTCGCCGCCCATGCGCGCTTGCGGCGGTGGCCGCCAGCAGGTGGCTTTTGCCGCAGCCCGGATCGCCCCAGAGGCAGATGGCTTCGAAACTGCCGGAGCTAGCCCAGGCCGCGCAGACGCTCGACCAGCTCGGCGTTGGCGCCGATGACGAAATTGTCCAGCGTCGGCGGCTGCTCCGGCTTCAGGTCGAGCAGCATCTGCTGTTGCCGCGTATCCATTCAGGCGCCCCGAACGAAACAGCGGACGGGCTGCCGGCGGTCGCCGTGGCGGGCATCTGGAGACGAGTTCATTTCCGGTAAAATTCGCGCATTAGCTGTGGTTTCCAGAGCAGATTATCGCCGATCCGGCGCCAATCGATGCTGTTCCCCTTCATTCCGCCTGCGTCTCCAAGGACTTCATCTTGACTGCTTCCAGCCCACCCCCGTCCCCGCTCACCTATCGCGACGCCGGCGTCGATATCGATGCCGGCGATGCGCTGGTCGAACGCATCAAGCCTGCCGCCAGGCGCACCATGCGGCCGGAAGTGCTGGCCGGCATCGGCGGCTTCGGCGCGCTGTTCGAGCTTTCGAAGAAATATCGCGAACCGGTGCTGGTGTCGGGCACCGACGGCGTCGGCACCAAGCTCAAGCTGGCCTTCCAGTGGAACCGCCACGACACGGTCGGCCAGGACCTGGTGGCGATGAGCGTCAATGACATCCTGGTACAGGGTGCCGAGCCGCTGTTCTTCCTCGATTACTTCGCCTGCGGCCGGCTCGATGTGAATACGGCGGCGACCGTGGTCGAAGGGCATCGCCCGCGGCTGCGAACTCGCCGGCTGTGCGCTGATCGGCGGCGAGACGGCGGAAATGCCCAGCATGTACCCGGACGGCGAATACGACCTGGCCGGCTTCGCGGTCGGCGCGGTGGAAAAGTCGGCGATCATCGATGGCCAGCTCGATCCGGCCGGGCGACGTGGTGCTGGGCCTGGCCTCGTCCGGTGCGCATTCGAACGGCTATTCGCTGATCCGCAAGATCCTCGAGCGCGCCAAGCCGGACTTGAAGATGAAGCTCGGCGGCGTGCCGCTGGCCGATGCCGTGATGGCGCCGACGCGCATTTACGTCAAGTCCCTGCTGGCGCTGATCCAGGCCCTTCATGTCAAGGGCATGGCACACATCACCGGCGGCGGCCTCACCGAAAACATCCCGCGCGTATTGCCCGACCATCTGACGGCAGTCATCGAGCGCAGCGAGTGGCCGCTGCCGCCGCTGTTCCAGTGGCTGCAGCAGGAAGGCCAGGTCGCCGATGCCGAAATGCATCGCGTCTTCAACTGCGGCATCGGCATGGTGGTGATCGTCGCCGAGGCCGATGCCGGCGCGGCGATGCAACTGCTTGCCGCGGCGGGCGAGCAGGTCCATCACATCGGCCTGATCAAGGCGCGCGGCGAAGGCCAGGCGCAGACCATCGTCGTCTGAGGTCGCGCGCGCGGCTTGCCGCGCTTTGCCGTGTCACCGGCGCCGACTATTGATTCAGGTGGGCAGCGACCGCGGACAGTACGTGTCGGCGTCGGGTCGCCGGCCAGCGGATCGAAGACCCGCAGATCATCCATGCTCTTCAGCCAGGTCAGTTGCCGCTTGGCGAACTGGCGCGTGGCGAACACGCCGCGATCGCGCAGTTCGGCGCGCGGCAAGGTTCCTTCCAGCATGTCCCAGACCTGGCGGTAGCCGACGCAGCGCATCGAGGGCAGACCGCCGTCGAGGCGGTATTTTTCGCGCAGCATCAACACTTCCTCGACCAGGCCGGCATTCAGCATCGCGTCGAAGCGCTGTTCGATGCGCCGGTGCAGTGCGCTGCGATCTTGCGGGACCAGCGCCAGCGTCAGGATGCGGAAGGGCGGGGTGCCGGCTTGCTGTTCGGCGAAAAAGCTGCCGAGCGTGCGGCCCGACAGGCGCAGCACTTCGACGGCGCGCTGGATGCGCTGGGCATCGGTGGGTTTGAGGCGCGCCGCGGTTTCCGGATCGAGCCGCGCCAGTTCGGCGTGCAGGGCGGGCCAGCCGCGCGCGGCGGCCTCGGCGTTTATCTCGGTACGCAGCGCCGCATCGGCCTGCGGCAGGTCGGCGAGACCCTGGCGCAAGGCCTTCACGTAGAGCATGGTGCCGCCCACCAGCAGCGGAATGCGTCCGGCCGCCGTGATTGCAGCCATTTCGCGCAGCGCGTCGCCGCGGAAAGCGGCCGCGGAATAACGTTCTTCAGGCGTGATCAGGTCGATCAGGCGGTGCGGAAAGCGTGCCAGCGTCGCCGCGTCGGGCTTGGCGGTGCCGACGTTCATGTCGCGGAACACCTGCGCCGAATCGACGCTGATGATGTCGCAGGGAAAGCGCGTCGCCAGTTCGAAGGCCAGCGAAGTCTTGCCGCTGGCGGTCGGGCCGATAAGGAGTATGGCGGGAGGATTCCCGCCATACTCCTTACGGAGCACAGGATGGCCCCCCACCCCCCGGGCCCCGCCCCGGGGGCGGGGGTGACTGATTCGGCCGCCCCCCCCGGGCGCGGTGATGAGTGGGGCATATCGGGAGGCGGGCCATCAGCGGCCGCGCATGAACAACCGGTCGAGTTCCGTCATCGACAGCTGAACCCAGGTCGGCCGGCCGTGGTTGCACTGGTCGGCGCGCTCGGTTTCTTCCATCTGGCGCAGCAGGGCGTTCATCTCCGTCAGGCCGAGTGTGCGGTGGGCGCGCACCGCGCCGTGGCAGGCCATGGTGGCCAGCAGTTCGTTGCGCCGGGTTTCGACCACGCGGCTGGCGGGATGCTCGGCCAGGTCCTTGAGCAGCGAGCGCACCAGGTCGGCGGCATTGCCGCCCGCCAGCAGCGCCGGCAATGTGCGCACGGCAAGCTCGCGCGGTCCGGCGGCGGCAATGGCGAAGCCGAGTGCGGCCAGCGCCTCGCCCTGTTCCCCGGCCGTCGCCATTTCGGCTTCGCTGGCGGCGAGCACCAGCGGCACCAGCAGCGCCTGCGTCGCCGGCGGTCCGGCATCGAGGCTGTTCTTCAGGCGTTCGTAAAGAATGCGCTCGTGCGCGGCGTGCATGTCCACCAGCACCAGGCCCGCGGCATTCTGCGCCAGGATGTAGACGCCGTGGATCTGGGCGACGGCGTAGCCGAGCAGGGGCGCGGCGTCGTCCTGCGCGGCGGGAGTCGGCGCTGACGAGACGGCGATTTCGGCGGCATCGAAAGCGGCGCGGGCGAAGTCGAGATAGGGCCGCGCCGCCGGTTCGCCGACGGCGAGACCGGCCTGGCGCGCATGGGAAAATGCCGTCGGCACGAATGTCGTCGCGGGTGCGGCCGACTCGGCGGCGGACAGCGGCGTCGCAAGTGTGCGCTGCAGGGCATGGAAGACGAACTGGTGGATGCCGCGCGCATCGCGAAAGCGCACTTCGGTCTTGGCCGGATGCACATTGACATCGACGCCGGCCGGGTCGAGTTCGAGGAACAGCACGTAGGCCGGGTGGCGCTGTGCCGTGCAGGATGTCGGCCCAGGCCTGGCGCGCGGCGTGCGTCAGCAGCTTGTCGCGCACGAAGCGGCCATTGACGAAGAAATACTGCTCGTCGCGCCCGGAGCGCGAATAGGCCGGCAGCGCGGCGAGGCCCGACAGGCGCAGCGGTCCGGCGCCGGCATCGAGCGGGCGGGCATGGGGGAAGAAGTCGTCGCCGATGATCTCGCGGGCGCGACGTTGAAAGTCGGCGCCGGCGAGACGGCGCTTTGCGGCTCCGTTGTGGCTCAGGCTGAAGGCGACGTCGGGCCGCGCCAGCGCCATGCGGCGCAGCACCTCGTCGCAGTGCGCGAACTCGGTGGCCTCGGTCTTGAGGAACTTGCGCCGCGCCGGGGTGTTGAAATACAGGTCGGCCACCTCGATCACCGTGCCGGCGGCCAGCGCGGCGGGTTCGACGGCGTGCCGCGTCGCTGCGCAGGCGGAAGGCATGGGCCTGCGCGGCATGCCGGCTGGTAATCGTTACGCGCGCCACCGAGGCGATCGAGGCCAGCGCCTCGCCGCGAAAGCCGTAACTGGCGACGCGCTCCAGATCGTCGAGGCTGCCGATCTTGCTCGTCGCATGGCGCGCCAGCGCCAGCGGCAGGTCCTCGGGCGCGATGCCGCCGCCGTCGTCGGCGACGCGGATCAGGCGCACGCCGCCTTCCTCCAGCTGCACGTCGATCCGGGTGGCGCCGGCGTCGAGGCTGTTTTCGAGGAGTTCCTTGAGCACCGAGGCCGGGCGTTCGACCACCTCGCCGGCGGCGATCTGGCTGATCAGGAGGTCCGGCAGCGGCTTGATGATTCCCATGGGGGACGGATTATAGCTTCCGGTAAAATTGCACCTTTCGCCTATCGCCCGTCGCCCAGTGGAACTTCTTGCCCAGTTGATCGACATCGTCCTGCATGTGGACAAGTACCTCGCCCTGCTGCTGGCGCAATACGGCACCTGGATCTACGCCATCCTTTTTGTCATCGTGTTTTGCGAGACGGGCCTCGTCGTCACCCCTTTCTTGCCCGGCGATTCGCTGCTGTTTGTCGCCGGTGCTCTGGCCGCCACCAGTGGCGGCACGTTCCGGATCGACATCGTCATCGCCGTGCTGCTCGCCGCCGCGATCCTCGGCGACAACACCAATTACTGGATCGGGCGCTGGGCCGGCAAGCGCATCCTGGCCTGGGGCGAGACCTCGCGCTACTTCAACCGCAAGGCCTTCGACATGACGCATGCCTATTACGAGGCGCACGGCGGCAAGACCATGCTGGTGGCGCGCTTCATGCCCTTCGTGCGCACCTTCGCCCCCTTCGTCGCCGGCGTCGGCAACATGAGCTATCCGCGCTACTTCGCCTTCGATCTGGTCGGCGCCTTCCTCTGGGTATTTTCGCTGTGCCTGGCCGGTTACTGGTTCGGCAACATTCCATGGGTCCAGGCCAACCTGTCGCTGATCATCTTCGCCACCATCGGCCTCTCGCTGCTGCCGCTGTTCCTGGCATGGCTGCGCCACCGCCTGGCGCCGAAGGTCTTTTGACCATGCGTGGCGCGGCGACTGCAGGCATGCTGCTGCTGCTGGCCGGCTGCGCGCAAACGGCCGACACGGCGCGGGTGGTTGGCGATTCGGCACCGACCTTCGATCCCAAGCAGATCGGCAAGAGCGACATCGACCGCGTTGCCGACGCGCATCGCCGGGCGATATTCGCCGGCGTGCGGGTGCTGGCGGAAAAGCTCTATCGGCGCAATCCGCGCGAGTGGAAAAAGGGCGGCCACCCCAGCATCGAGAAGGCGCTGGACCGCCTGCTCGATCCGCGCACCGGCTGGCGTGTGCCGGAGTCGGCAGGCCGCTCCGGCACCGATGCGATCCTGCTGGCCTTGCAGCCGGATTTCCAGGGAGACCGGGTCGCCGTATTCATTGCCGGCGTGGGCGGCATGCTGAACGCAGCGTTTGAGGAAAAGACGGAATTTTTCATGTTCGACGAGCTGAACGCGCAGAAGATCTACAACAGCGCGCGCAACCTCGAAATCGCCGCCTGGAAACTCGCCAACGCCCGCGACGCCGGCGGCGCCTTGCTGTTGCTGAGCAACGAGATACCGGCGGGCGGACAGCCGGCAAACCTCAGCTTCGAGCGAGAATTCGGCAAAATGATCGGCAACCTCGACATCCTTTCCGTTCTGCTTGCCGAAAAAGGGCACCGGATCATTGCCCGGGTTCTGCAAAACCTCGCCACGGCGGTTTTTCTCCCGGTCAAGGGGCTTTGATGAAGCGCTATGTCATCCTGATTTCCGGGCGCGGCAGCAACATGGAGTCGCTACTCGACGCCGGCCTGCCCGGTGTCTGCGCCGCGGTGATCAGCAATCGGCCCGACGCCGCGGGCTTGGCGCTGGCCGCCGCGCGCGGCATCGCCACGGTGACCGTCGATCATCGCGGTTTCGCCGCGCGCGAGGACTTCGATGCGGCGCTGGCGACCGAGATCGAGCGCCACGCGCCGGAACTGGTCCTGCTCGCCGGCTTCATGCGCATCCTCGGCGAAGGATTCGTGCGCCGCTTTGAAGGTCGCCTGCTGAATATCCATCCCTCGCTGCTGCCGGCTTTTTCCGGCATCAAAACCCACGCCCGGGCGCTGGCCGCCGGGGTGCGGCTGCATGGCTGCAGCGTGCATTTCGTCACCCCCGCGCTGGATGGCGGGCCGATCATCGCCCAGGCCGCGGTGCCGGTGCAGGCCGGCGACGATGAGGCCAGCCTTGCCGCACGCGTGCTGGCCGAGGAGCACGTGCTTTATCCGCGCGTCGCGCGCTGGTTCCTTGAAGGACGGCTGGCTCTGTGTGACGGCCGCGCCCGGCTTACTGGAGAGACGCCGGTGAGCGGCGCCCTCCGTGTTCCGCACGTTGCCTGAGCGTGCCGCTGCGGTGCAGGCCTGAGATGCCGCTCGTTCTAGCCTTGGTGGCTTCGGCCCTGCTCCATATCGGTGCCGTGGTTGCCCCGGGTTGGGTATTGCCGGAAACGATGGAATCCGACCTGCCGCCGACCATCGACGCCGTGCTGGTCAAGGCGCCGGTGCGTCCGGAGATCGCGCCGGTGGCCAAACCGCTGCCGAAGCCGCCGGCCAGCAAGCCGCGCCCGCCTGCCGAGGCACCAGTCGTGGTCGCTGCCGAAGCGCCGTCCGCGCCTGCCGCTGTCGTCGCGGAGGAGCCGGTCGCGCAGCCTCCTCTTGCCGTACCGCCAGAGCCGATTATTGAACCGCCGCGTGCGCAGCCGGCAAAAACGGCCTTGCCGGGCAAGGGGCGCATGCGCTACGTCATCACGCGCGGTGAAGGCGGTTTCGTCATCGGCGAGTCCGTGCATAGTTGGGATCACGACGGTTTTACCTACCGGTTAAAAAGCATGACCGAGACCATCGGCATCGCTGCGGTGTTCAGGCCGGCCCAAATATTCCAGAGCAGCCAGGGCGAGATAAGTGCGGCGGGCTTGCGGCCGCGCGAGTTCCGTCACGAGCGCTCGGCTGGCATCGATACGGCGAGCTTCGACCAGGAGCGCGGCCTCGTCGCCTATGCCGGGCGCGGTGCAGCGGATTGATGCCGGCACGCAGGACATGCTTTCGATGTATTACCAGCTGGTGCTGCTGGCGCCCAGGAGCGGCGTGGTCGAAATGCCGATTGCCACCGGACGCAAACTGTTGACCTACCGTTTCGAGGTGCTCGGCGAGGAGACTCTGGAATTCCCGACGGGTGAACGGCAGACTGTGCGGATCAAGACGCGCAGCGGTAACGACACAATAGAGATGTGGCTGCCCATTGGCGAGGGCGGGCAGTCACGCGGTTTGCCCCTGAAGATTCGCATCGTCGACCGCAGGGGCGAAATCTATGATCAGATCGCCGACGACTCGCCCCCGACTGAGCCACAATGATTCCACTCGCCCACCTATTGGTCACACCAGGATGAACAAGGACAGGAAACCGGACCGGCCGCAACGACCCGCACGCCGCGCATCAGGCCCGGCGCGGCGCGGCGCGGCTGAACCCCGAAACGCGGGTGCGCCAGTTGTCGAGGCACCGCCCGCCGAGGGCCTCTGCGCCGACCTGCTGAATGCCGCGGTGGCCGCCACGGCAGCTTTGCTGACCTTCACGCAACCGGCCGATGCCGCGCTGTCCGCCTTTTTCCGCGCGCGCAAGAGCGGCGCCCGCGACCGCGCCTTCATCGCCGAAACGGCCTATGCCGTGCTGCGCAGGAAGCGCCTGCTGGAGCGCCTGGCCGCGTCCGGACCGAATCTGGAACCGGCATTTCTCGCGCCCGGATCGACGCCCAAACGCGGGCCGAAGATGGCCGGCACGCGTCGAATTTCGCCACGTGAACTCGTCCTGCTCTCGCTGTCGCGGGTGCGCGGCATGTCGCAGCGCCAGCTGGAAGGCGCCTTGCTGCCCGGCGAAGCCGAGTGGCTGGCAGACATCCGGCGCCAGCCGGAACCGGAACTGACCCTGGCCGAGCAACTGGACTTCCCCGACTGGCTGGTCGAGCGCCTGGCTGCCGCGCATGACGCCGAAGAACTGCTGGCCCTGGCGCGCGCGCTGAACACGCCGGCGCCGCTCGACCTGCGCGTGAACACCCTGAAGGCCGAGCGCGACGCCGTGATCGCGCGCCTCGCCGCCGACGGCATCGTCGCCGTGCCCTGTCCGTATTCGCCGCTCGGTTTGCGCCTGAAGACCAAGCCCTACCTGCAGAAGCACCCGGCCTATCTCGACGGCAGCATCGAGGTGCAGGACGAGGGTTCGCAGTTGCTCGGCTATCTGCTGGCGCCGAAGCGCAGCGAAATGGTCGTCGATTTCTGCGCCGGCGCCGGCGGCAAGACGCTGATCCTGGGTGCGCTGATGCGCTCCACCGGGCGCCTGTATGCCTTCGACGTTTCGGACAAGCGCCTGGCCAAGCTCAAGCCGCGCGCCGCCCGCGCCGGTTTGTCCAACGTGCACCCGGCCTGCCTCTCGGGCGAGAACGACACGCGCGTCAAGCGGCTGCAGGGCAAAGCCGATCGCGTGCTGGTCGATGCGCCGTGTTCGGGGCTCGGCACCCTGCGCCGCAACCCCGACCTCAAATGGCGCCAGTCGCCGCAGAGCGTGGCTGAACTGACGGTCAAGCAGGCCGCCATTCTCGCCGCCGCGGCCAAACTGCTGCGGCCCGGCGGTCGTCTGGTGTATGCCACCTGCAGCATCCTCGCCGAAGAAAACGAGAACATCGTCAACGCCTTCCTTGCCACGCATGCCGATTTCCATCGGCTGTCGGCGCAGGAAGTCCTGGCCGCGCAGGGCATCACCATCGACTGCGGCGAGGACATGCGGCTGTCGCCGCAGAAGCACGGTACCGACGCGTTTTACGCGGCGGTGCTGGAACGCGCCAAGTGATCGTGATCCATGGAGCGGCCGCCGGCCGCGAACCGAAGTCAGCCCCTTGCTTGGCAAGGGGGCTGGGGGGATGGTCGTTGTTAACAGCGCTTGCGCTGGCGCTGTCTTTCAGCGCCGGCGCCGCGCCGCTGCCGGCGACGGGGACGGTCGAGGTGCTGTTCACGCCGTGGGACGATGCCGAAGGCGCCATCATCCGGGCACTGGGCAAGGCGCGCGAAAGCATCCATGTGCAGGCCTACCTGCTGACCAGCCGCTCGATCGCGAAGGCACTGCAGGAGGCCAAGGCGCGCGGCGTGGCGGTGGAAATCCTGGCCGACCGCGAGATGCTGGAAAAGAGCGACAAGTCGATGTTGCCCCAGCTACTCGAAAATGGCATTCCGGTCTGGCTGGAAACCCGCTACTCTGTCGCCCATAACAAGGTGATGCTGATCGATGCCGCGCAGCCGGACGCCGTCGTCATTACCGGCAGCTACAATTTCACCTGGTCGGCGCAGGCGCGCAATGCGGAAAACCTGCTGATCCTGCGCGGCAATCCGGCGCTGGTGCGACGCTACCTCGACAACTGGCGGCGTCATCGCGACGACGCGCAGAAGATGAACGGAGAGCATTGACATGAAACAAGGCCCCATGGCCAGGGTGTTGCAGGAGATTCAGGCTTACCTGAACGAAGCCGATCTGGGCTGGCAACTGCTGGTCCTGGCCGGATGCCTGCTGCTGGCCCTGCTTGGCGAACGCCTGCTGCGTCGCCGGGAACCGATCGAGGGCCGTGTCTGGGAACTCGGTCACGGCGGACTGAAGCGCGTCGCCTTTCCCCTGCTGGCGCTGCTGCTGGTGCTGCCGGCGCGTGCCGTGGCAGGGGAGTGGATCAGCGTCGGCCTGTTCTCCCTGGCGATACCGCTGCTGGGCTCGCTGGTGGTGATTCGCACGGTGTTTTATGTGCTGCGCGTCAGCCTGGCACGCGCCACTTGGCTGGGTTCGTTCGAACGGATGTTCGCCATGCTGGTGTGGGTCGTCGTCGCCCTGCACATCATCGGCTTGCTGCCCGACGTGATCGTGCTGATCGAATCGGTGAGCTTTCATGTCGGCAAGCAGAAGCTCAGCCTGTGGTATCTGCTGCAGGGCCTGCTCGCGGTATCGACCACGATTCTGGCCGCCCTTTGGCTTTCCAGTGCCATCGAGGCGCGGCTCGACCGCGCGGCCGGTCTCGACGACAACCTGCGCCAGGTGTTCGCGCGGCTGACCAAGTCGCTGCTGATCGTGCTCGCGGTACTGATCGTCCTGCCCCTGGTCGGCATCGACCTCACCATGCTTTCGGTGTTCGGCGGCGCACTGGGTGTCGGCCTCGGTTTCGGCCTGCAGAAGATCGCCAGCAACTATGTCTCGGGCTTCATCATCCTGCTCGACCATTCGATTCGCATCGGCAACACCATCGCCGTCGGCACCGACCGCGGCGTGGTGACGAGCATCACCACGCGCTACACCGTGTTGAAGAACGCGACCGGTCTCGAATCCCTGGTGCCCAACGAACTGCTGGTCGGCCTGGTGGTGCAGAACGAGTCCTACAGCGACACCCAAATGCGCCTTGCATTGCCGGTGCAGGTTGCCTACGACAGCGACCTGGAGCATGCCATGGCGATCATGGTGGCCGCGGCACAGGCGCAGGAACGCGTGCTCGCCGAACCGGCGCCTGCCGTGTTCCTCAAGGAGTTCGCCGAGTCGGGCATCAACCTCGAACTCGGCGTCTGGATCGCCGACCCCGGCAACGGCACGGGCCCGCTGCGCTCCGAAATCAATCTCGCCATCTGGCGCGAGTTCAAGCGGGCCGGCATTTCCATTCCCTTCCCGCAACGGGAAATCCGTATCCTCAGCGGCGCGCAAGGCGCCACCGAGGATACGCTGAAATGACGACCTTTCCCCCAGCCCCTTTCCCGGGGAAAGGGGTGACATTGGTTCGGCAGCTGCGCTGCCTCCGTGCAAACGAAGATGGCCACTTGCGTGGTGGACCGAAAGGAGTTTGACATGTCTGAAACGCGGTTGATCCACGGCTTCCATGCCGTCACCGCCAAGCTGCGCCACGCCGCCGGGGACGTCAGGGAAATCACCGTCGCCGAAGGCCGCCAGGACGGCCGCATGCGCGACCTGTTGAAGCTGGCCGAGGCCCACGGCGTGCGTGTGATCCTGTCCGATGGAAAACGCCTCGACGGCCTCGCCGGCGGCACGCAGCATCAGGGCGTGGTGGCGAAGGTCGCGGCGCAGGCGAAGCACGTGACGCTGGACGACGTGCTCGACGGCCTCAGCGAACCGCCGCTGCTGCTGGTGCTCGACGGCATCACCGACCCGCACAACCTCGGCGCCTGCCTGCGCGTTGCCGACGCCGCCGGCGCGCATGCCGTGGTGGCGCCGAAGGACAAGGCCTGCGGCCTCAATGCCACGGTGATCAAGGTCGCCAGCGGCGCCGCCGACACGGTGCCCTACATCGTCGTCACCAATCTCGCGCGCAGCCTGCGCGAGATGCAGGAGCGCGGCATCTGGGTCGTCGGCGCGGCGGGCGAGGCCGCGCGCGAACTGTATGCCATCGACCAGAAGGGCCCCTGTGCCTGGGTTCTCGGCGCGGAAGGCGACGGCATGCGCCGCCTGACCCGCGAGACCTGCGACGAACTGGCGAAGATTCCGATGCACGGCAGCGTGGAGAGCCTCAATGTTTCCGTCTCCGCCGGGATCTGCCTGTTCGAGGCGCGGCGCCAGCGCGGCGGGTGAAGCATGGCGGGAGGATCAAGTGATCTCTGTCCGCCTCATGATTGAGAGCAGACCCGGAGGCCCGCATTCCTTGGGTCGGGGCAAACGGCATGTCCGGTCATTATTGTTTCCTGCTATTCTTCACATGGTCATTCCTGCGCCGGAATCAGGCGCGGGGTCATGCGTCCCGGCGTGATTCAATCCGGTGGTCGGCAGGCTTCATGGAGATTCACAATTGATCAAGTACTATGTTTTCTGGGGTTTATTCGCACTCGTTTTGATCGGCATCGGCTTCAGCCTGTGGGATCGGCATCGCCGGTCACAGAAGGCAAAGGAATTGGAGGAGGCTTACCGCGCCGGGGCCGCTGCCGCTGCCCGCGCCAAGCCGGTTGTCGGCCCCGCAGTGAAACCCGCCGCGCAACCTGGCGGCAGTCCTCCGCAAGCCGCTTTCGATCCGAACGCCACGCGGGTTCATTTTAGCGGGACGGCGGTTGGCACGTCCCCGGCGTCGCCCAATCGCGATGCTGCGCCGCTGCCGGCGGAAAAAATCGCCAGACTGGTTTGCGTGGGCGGAGACCAGAAGCACCACAGCTTTCCCGTTACGGCGGCCGGCATCAGGGTGGGGCGTGATCCAGGCAACGATATCGTCATCTCCGACCCGCGGGTTTCCTACCGCCACGCATGGATCGGCATCATCGACCACAAGGCGGTTCTGCGCGACCTCGGGTCCACCAATGGCACTTTTCTCAATGCCCGGATCGAGTCGCCCGTGAGCGAGGTCGTGCTGAGTCCCGGCGATACGATTTTCTTCGGCGGGCACGGGCGCGACCAGTTTCGTTTCCTCGTGGATTGAGCGCTGCAAACCCGGCCCGGCCGAAGCCGGTCGGGAAACTGCCGCCGGGGACGATGACAGGCGATTGAATCCGGGTCAGGCGCCTGCAGCGGTCATCATGTTTCCTCGGTGAGCAGGGACACCCCGAGCAGTGCGCGGCGCTTCAACCACGGGCTGGGGCGGTAGCGCGGGTCACCATAGAAATCCTGCATGGCTTCGAGGATCGCCAGGATGTTCCTGGCGCCCAGCGCATCGCCGAACGCCAGCGGGCCCTTGGGGTAGCCCAGGCCCAGATTGACCGCGCGGTCGATGTCGGCCGGGCTGGCAACGCCCTGCTGGGCGATGTCGCAGCCGATGTTGACGATGCAGGCGACGATGCGCTGGGCGACGAAGCCCGCGCTGTCGCGCATCAAGCTGACCGCGGTGCCGTCAGCGGCGAACAGGGCGTGCGCCGCATCGCGCATGGCCGGCGTGGTCAGTGGCGTGGTCATCACGCTGCGGCGTGCGCCCTTGCCCGCGGCAATGCCGAACAGGCAGTCGATGCCGACGGTGCGGCGCGGGTCGAGACCCTGCCCGACGCAGGACGTGGTGATGTCGGCGCCGAGCGGTGTCACGACGCACAGGGCGCCGCTGCTTGGTGTGTAGTCGGCTTCGACCGTGACACCGGCGGCTGATGCGATTTCGCGCAGGACATCGGCCCATTCGGCATGGGTCTGGCTGACCCAGACGCGGCCGGGCAGGGTGGCCGGCGCGGCGCTGACGGGCATGGCTGCGGCCTTGCCATCGGCGTAGTCATAAAAGCCGCGCCCGGTCTTGCGTCCGAGCAGGCCGCCGGTGAGGCGCTGGGCCGCTATCGGCGAGGGCCGGTAGCGCGGTTCCTGGTAATACTGGTTGTAGATCGACTCCATCACCGGTTGCGAGACGTCGAGGCCGGTGAGATCCATGAGTTCAAAGGGCCCCATGCGAAAGCCGGCGGCTTCGCGCATGATGCAGTCGATCTGCCGGAAATCGGTGATGCCTTCGCCGAGCACGCGCAGCGCTTCGGTGACGAAGCCGCGCCCGGCATGATTGACGATGAAGCCGGGCGTATCCTTCGCGCGCACGGCGGTATGGCCCATGCGCCGGCCCAGATCCAGCAGCGCCGTGCTGACCCAGGGGGCGGTGAGCAGGCCGTCGATGACCTCGACGATTTTCATCAGCGGCACCGGATTGAAGAAGTGAAAGCCGCCGACACGCTCCGGCCGCTTGCAGGCGGCGGCGATCGAGGTCACCGACAGCGAGGAGGTATTGGTGGCGAGGATGCAGTCGGCGGCGATGATGTCCTCCAGCTGCTGGAACAACTGTTTCTTGACGTCGAGGTTTTCGACAATGGCCTCGACGATGACATGCGCCGAGGCCAGCTCGTCCAGTTGCCGCACGACCTCGAGCTTGGCCGAGGCAGCGGCGAGCGCGTCCGCCGAGATCTTGCCTTTTTCCGCCAGCTTCGCCAATGTGCCGACCACGGTTTCGCGGGCGTTGGCGGCGGCGCCGTGCAGGGCGTCGAACAGCAGCACGCGGATGCCGGCCTGGGCGGCGATCTGGGCAATGCCGCGACCCATGGCGCCGGTGCCGACGATGCCGAGACAAAGGGAAGGCGACTGGATGTCTGACGGGCATGCGGGTTCTCCTCGGGGTGTTGCCTGCCCGGCCGGTGTGCGGCGGCGGACCGGATTGCGCTTCAGCGATCTACCAGAGCTTCCACCAGGGCTCTTTCTGGTTCAAGCCGCGCGCGTAGTACTCGCTCTTCGGGAAGTTCCTGCGCATCACGCGCTCGGTGTCGTCGCGCAGGTCATTCATGCCGAGTGCATCGTAGGCCTTGATCATGATGAACAGGGCTTCTTCGTTGGCCGGTGCGTCAGGGTAGGTCTTGACCGCGGTTTGCGCGCGGTTGACCGCGGCGACATAGGCTTCGCGTTTCATGTAGTAGCGGGCGACATGCACCTCATGCGAGGCCATGGCATTGACCAGATATTTCATGCGTGCCGTGGCATCGGGCGTGTACTTGCTCTCGGGGTACTTGGTGACCAGCACCTTGAAGGCGTCGAAGGAGTCGCGCGCCGCCTTGGGGTCGCGTTCGGTGAGGTCCTGCAGGGTGACGTAGCCGATCAGGCCGAGATCCTCGTTGAAATTGGCCAGGCCCTTGAGGTAGTAGGCGTAGTCGACGTTGGGATGGTTGGGGTGCAGGCGGATGAAGCGGTCGCAGGCGGCAATCGTCGACGCCGCTTCGCCCTGCCGGAAATAGGCGTAGGCGACTTCGAGCTGCGCCTGCTGCGCGTAGCGGCCGAAGGGAAAGCGGGCTTCGAGCTTCTCGAAATACTTGATGGCCTTGTCGTAGGCGCCGTCGTTCATGGCGCTCTTGGCTTCGGTGTAGAGCTTGTTGGCGGACCAGTTGGAGGTTTCGTCGATCTGTTCGGGCAGCAGGCCGCAACCGCCCAGCAGGCCCGAGCCGACACTGGCGCCAATGACTACGATGGGGGCGATCGCTCGCAGGAATGCCGCTAAACTACGCATGGTGAAAACCTCGCATGAATTTCCGGCCGATTATAGCCGAAGCCCCGCGCCACCCCTGAGCCTTGCAGTGCCCGCGGAATGCGCTGGCTGGCGGCTAGACGCGACGTTGGCCAGGCTGTTTCCGGAGCACTCGCGCAGCCGCCTGCAGGGCTGGCTCAAGGAGGGGTTGATTTGCCTCGACGGTGCTGCCGCCGAGTCCAAGCGCAAGGTCTATGGCGGCGAGCGGATCGACTTCGCCGCGAATTTTGCCGCGCATCTCGCCGCGGTGTCAGCGCCGACTTTTGCCGATGCGGCGGAGGACATTGCGCTCGCCGTGGTATTCGAGGATGACGAACTGATCGTGATCGACAAGCCCGCCGGCCTGGTGGTCCATCCGGGCAACGGCAACGCCTCGGGTACTTTGCTGAATGCGCTGCTGCACCATGCCCCGCAACTGGCCGGCATTCCCCGTGCCGGCATCGTGCATCGGCTGGACAAGGACACCAGCGGCCTGCTGGTGGTGGCGAAGACGCTGACGGCGCAGACCGACCTGGTGCGCCAGATGCAGGCGCGCACCGTGCAGCGGCACTACCTGGCCCTGGCGCTGGGCACGGTCGAGCGCGACGGCACGGTCGATGCGCCGCTCGGCCGCCATGCCGTGCAGCGCACCCGGATGGCTATCGTCCGCGCCGGCGGCAAGGAAGCGCGCACGCATTACGCGGTGCTCGAACGCTTCGCCAAAGCTACCTTGCTCGAGTGCCGGCTGGAAACCGGGCGCACGCACCAGATCCGCGTCCATCTGGCATCGATCAAGCATCCGCTGGCCGGCGATCCCGTCTACGGCAAGGCGAAGAGCGGCGATGCCCGGTTGGATGCATTCCGGCGCCAGGCGCTGCATGCCTGGCGGCTGGCTTTGCGGCATCCGTCCGGCGCCATTGAAATGGCATGGGAGTCGCCCCTGGCCGCCGATTTCGCGCAACTGCTCGACGAACTGCGGCGTGAGCTGAGCTTCATTCTTCCCGAGTGGCCCGCGCCACCCGGCGTGCGGGCGCTGTCGACCACGCGCCAGGGTGGAGCGAGCGGAGCGCCCTGGCGCAGCTTCAATCTCGGCGACCACGTCGGTGACGATCCGCGGGCGGTAGCGGCGAATCGCGCGCTGTTGCGCCGCGAACTGCCTGCCGATCCGGTGTGGCTGGCGCAAGTGCATGGCATACGCTGCGTCGATGCCGCCGGGGCCGCGCCCGGGACGGCAGCCGACGCCAGTTTTACGCGAAAACGCGGCGTGGTCTGCGCCGTGCTGACGGCCGACTGCCTGCCGGTGCTGCTGTGCGACGAGCGCGCGACGGTGGTCGGCATCGCCCACGCCGGCTGGCGCGGCCTGGCCGCCGGCGTGATCGAGGCGACGGTGGCGGCGATGGCGCGAGCCGGGGATGCGCCTGATGGCCTGGCTCGGGCCGGCGATCGGGCCGCGGGCCTTCGAGGTCGGCGGCGAAGTGCGCGATCTGTTCGTCGGCCACGATGCGCAGGCGGCGAACGCGTTCGTGGCGACCGCAAACGGCAAGTGGCTGTGCGACATCCATCAGCTGGCCCGTTTGCGGCTGGACGCACTGGGGATTCGCCGTGTCGCCGGCGCCGACTTTTGCACCTTCGAGGATGCGGATCGACACTTTTCCTATCGTCGCGATGGAACCACCGGGCGCATGGCCAGCCTGATCTGGCTGGAATAGTTCCGGCCGGCCTATAATCGCGCGCCCCCATGTCAGTTCTTTCCTGGATCATCGTCATGTCACTGGTCGGCGGCGCCCTGAGCGTTCTCGCCGCCGCCGTGTTTGCGTTCACGGCACGGGTGCAGTGGGTATCGCTGCTGATCAGCTATGCCATCGGCGCACTGCTGGGCGCGTCCTTCCTCGAAGTGCTGCCGCATGCCATCACCGCCAGCGGCGATGCGTCCACTACGACGGCGACGGTTCTCGGCGGCATCCTGGCCTTCTTCGTCATGGAGAAAGCTGGTGCTCTGGCGCCATTGCCACATCGAGGCCTGCGAAGGACACGAGCCGCTGGTGCACAGCCACGGGCACGAGCACGATCACGGCCGCAGCGGACTGATGATCCTGGTCGGCGACACCTTCCACAACTTCGTCGATGGCGTGCTGATCGCGGCGGCTTTCATGGAGGATGTACGCCTCGGCATTGTCACCGCGCTGGCGATGATCGCGCACGAGATCCCGCAGGAGGTCGGCGACTTCGTGATCCTGCTGCATTCGGGCTATTCGAGGGGCCGCGCGCTGGCCTTCAACCTGCTGTCCAGCCTGGCGACGCTGGTCGGCGCACTGCTGGCCTATGTGGCGCTGGGCCAGATGCAGAGCGCGGTGCCGGTGCTGCTGGCGCTGGCCGCTGCGAGCATGATCTACGTCGCCGTGGCCGACCTGATCCCCGGCCTGCACAAGCGCACCGAAATCCGCGCCACCGTGCAGCAGGTGCTATTGATCGCGGCGGGGATCGGCACCATCGTCCTTACCCACCACGTCGTCGATCACCTCGCGGGGTAGGTCCGGTCGAGCGCCGTGCGCCGCACGATTGTCAGCAGCGCGTTGGTTGCGCCTGCGTTGTGGGGTGCCGAACAGCCACAAAAAAAGCGCCAGCGGTGCTGCACCGTATAAGGTAAATGTAAGCGCTCCAGCGGTAAGATTCGCCTCGGTGGCCGCCATCAGCAGGGTGACGTAGAGCCACCCGATTGCAATTACATACATGGTTGTGCATTGTTCACGGCGACTGGCTGTAGCCGAGCGTGCGAGCTTGACACTCGTAGGATTGTGCAGTGCACAATATTCGAACATTCGCCGGTGCCGCTGGTGCCAGTCTCGAGGAGTTGCGAATGCCGTGCAATACCCGAGTCCCGGATTCTCCCCCCGATCAGAATGCCGCAATGCAAGCCATGCTCCAGGCGGGAAACGCCATGGCCCAAGGGTTTAGCCAGTTTCTTGTCGAGCAGCAACAAAAGGCGTCTGCAGCACCCGGCGGCGTGAATCCAGCCGCATGGACTCCCGAGTCGGAGGCGCTCAAGGCACTGCAGCAGGAATGGATGGGGCGCCACGCGCAACTCTGGCAGGGCATGCTGGGCAAGGCTCCCGATCAGCCGCCGCCGCAGATCGTCGGTGCGGAGCCGGGCGACAAGCGTTTCGATCATCCGTCGTGGAGCGCGAGCCCGGTCTATGACTACCTGCGCCAGGCCTACCTGATCAATTCCGGAATACATCAAGCGCATGGCCGAAGCGGCGCCGGTGGCCGACGGCCAGGCGAAGACCCGCATGCGCTTCATGACGCGGCAGATGGTCGACGCGATGGCGCCGTCCAACTTCCTCGCCACCAATCCCGAGTTCGTCCAGAAGGCGCTTGAAACCAAGGGCGAAAGCATCCAGCAGGGCATCAAGAACCTGCTCGGCGATCTGGAAAAGGGGCGCATCTCGATGACCGACGACGCCGCCTTCGAGGTGGGTCGCAACCTGGCGGTCACTCCCGGCGCCGTGGTGTTCGAAAACGAGCTGATGCAGCTGCTCCAGTATTCGCCGCAGACCGAAAAGGTCGCGGCGCGGCCCTTCCTGATGGTGCCGCCCTGCATCAACAAGTACTACATCCTCGACCTGCAGCCGGAGAACTCCGTGGTGCGCTATGCCGTCGAGCAGGGCAACACGGTGTTCCTCGTTTCATGGAAGAACGTGCAGGCCGATCTCGGCCACCTGACCTGGGACGACTACATCGAAAAGGGTGCGCTGCAGGCGATCAAGGTGGTGCAGGACATCTGCAAGATGGACCAGATCAACGCGCTGGGTTTCTGCGTTGGCGGCACCATCCTCGGCTCGGCCTTGTCCGTGGCGCGCCTGCGCGGCGAGAATCCGGTGGCATCCCTGACCCTGCTCACCACGCTGCTCGACTTTGCCGATTCCGGCGAGATCGGCTGCCTGGTCGACGAGACCGCAGTACAGGCGCGCGAAGCGACCATCGGCAAGGGCGGCCTGCTCAAGGGCAGCGAACTGGCTCAGGTGTTTTCCGCGCTGCGCGCCAACGACCTGATCTGGCAATACGTCGTCGGCAACTACCTCAAGGGCAACAAGCCGCCGGCTTTCGACCTGCTCTACTGGAATTCGGATGCGACCAATCTGCCGGGTCCCTTCCTCGCCTGGTATCTGCGCAACATGTACCTGGAAAACAACCTGCGCGTCCCCGGCAAGCTGGAAATGTGCGGCGTCAAGGCCGACCTCGGTCGCGTCGACATGCCGGCCTTTGTCTATGCCAGCCGCGAGGACCACATCGTGCCGTGGAAATCGGCCTACCAGAGCCGCAATCTGCTCGGCGGCGACACCACCTTCGTGCTGGGCGCCTCGGGGCACATTGCCGGCGTCATCAATCCGGCGACCAAGAACAAGCGCAGCCACTGGCTGAACGACAGCACTACCGCGAATGCCGACGAATGGTTCGACACCGCGACCGAGGTCAAGGGCAGCTGGTGGCCGGTATGGGCCGAGTGGCTCAAGAGCCACGACGGCGGCGAAGTGGCGGCGCGCGCACGCCTGGGCAGCAAGAACTATCCGCCGGGCGAGCCCGCGCCGGGAAGCTACGTCAAGGAAAAGGCATAATAAAAAAGCCGGAATCCGTGCGGGGCGCAGTTTCCGGCAAGGCAGTGCGAGCCCCGACCCAACGATAATCGAGAGGAGAAGAAAATGTTGCGAGTGGCACTGGTAACTGGCGGAATGGGCGGTCTCGGCGAGGCCATTTGCATCAAGCTGGCGGCGCTGGGCTACAAGGTCGTGACGACCTACAGCCCGACCAACACCAAGGCGCATGAATGGTTGCGCACCATGAACGACATGGGCTACGGCTTCAAGGCCTACCCCTGCGACGTCAGCGACTTCGATTCCTGCAAGACCTGTGTTGCAGAGGTGAGCAAGGATGTCGGTCCGGTCGAAGTGCTGGTGAACAATGCCGGCATCACCCGTGACATGACCTTCAAGAAAATGACCAAGGCCGACTGGGACGCGGTGATCCACACCAACCTCGACTCCGCCTTCAACATGACCAAGCAGGTCATGGACGGCATGTCTGAGCGCGGCTGGGGCCGCGTCATCAACATCTCCTCGGTGAACGGGCAGAAGGGCGCCTTCGGCCAGACCAACTATGCGGCGGCCAAGGCCGGCATGCACGGTTTCACCAAGGCGCTGGCGCTGGAAGTGGCGAAAAAGGGCGTCACCGTGAACACCATCTCGCCCGGCTACATCGGCACCAAGATGGTCATGGCAATCCCGCAGGAAGTGCTGGACAGCAAGATCCTGCCGCAGATTCCGCAGTCACGCCTGGGCAAGCCGGAAGAAGTCGCCGGTCTGGTCGCCTATCTGTCATCCGAAGAAGCGGCGTTTGTAACCGGCGCCAACATATCCATCAACGGTGGTCAGCACATGTACTGATCATCGCGGGCCGAAGGCAGTGGCTTGCAGCGCGTCTTCGGCCGGCAAAGGTTTTTATAGTCGTTATAGGAAGTTTCAGAAATGGCAAAGAAAATTGCATTGGTAACGGGCGCGATGGGCGGCCTGGGCACGGCGATCTGCAAGGCGCTGTCGCAAAGCGGTTTTACGGTGGCGGCGAACTGCCTGCCGAATTTCCCGCCGAAGGACGAATGGCTGGCGAAGATGAAGGCGGAAGGCTTCGATTTCATCGTCGCCGAGGCGGATGTCACCGACTACGACGCTTGCGCGGCAATGGTGAAGAAGCTGGAAGCCGAAGCCGGTCCGATCGACGTGCTGGTCAACAATGCCGGCATCACGCGCGACTCGGTGTTCCGGAAAATGGACAAGGGTCAGTGGGATGCGGTGCTGTCCACCAACCTCGACTCCGTGTTCAACGTCACGCACCAGGTACTGCGGCGGCATGGCCGATCGAGGCTGGGGCCGCATCATCAACATGTCGTCGGTGAATGGCATCAAGGGACAGTTCGGCCAGGCCAACTACTCGGCGGCCAAGGCCGGCATCCTCGGCTTCACCCGCGCGATTGCCGCCGAAGTGGCGAAGAAGGGCGTGACGGTGAATGCCATCGCTCCCGGCTATATCGGCACCGACATGGTCATGGCGATCAAGCAGGAAGTGCGCGACTCGATCGTGGCGACCATTCCGGTCGGTCGCCTGGGCAAGCCGGAGGAAATCGGCGCCCTGTGCGCCTATCTGGTCTCCGATCTCGCCGGCTACATGACGGGCGCGACCCTGAACATCAATGGCGGAATGCATTACTGCTGATCCCGCCGGACTTGAAGATTCACCCCCTCCGCCACCGGCGGGGGGCTGCATCTGCCAGCTTGGTAGTAATATGGTTCTACGGAGGGAATGGACAATGGCCACACAGAGCCGACTGATCAAGAAATACCCGAATCGCCGCCTGTACGACACGCGCACCAGCACCTACATCACGCTGGCCGATATCAAGGAACTGGTGCTGGCCCACGAGGAATTCCAGGTGGTCGACGCCAAGTCCGGCGACGACCTGACGCGCGCGCATCCTGTTGCAGGTCATTCTCGAGGAAGAGGCCGGCGGTGCGCCGATGTTCTCGTCCGAACTGCTGTCGCAAATGATCCGCTTCTACGGCAATGCCATGCAGGGCATGATGGGCACCTATATCGGAGACAACATCAGGTCCTTCACCGAAGTGCAGGCCAAGCTCAAGGAGCAGGCCAAGGGCCTCTATGGCGAAGGTGCGGGCGACAGCCAGGACCTGTGGGCGCAGTTCCTCAAATTTCAGGGTCCGGCCATGCAGCACATGATGGGTACCTACGTCGAGCAGAGCCAGAAGATGTTCCAGCAGATGCAGGACACCATGCAGGAACAGACGCGCAAGATTTTCCCTGGCATCTACGTCAAGCCGGAAGAAAAGAGCCGAGAAGAAGTAAGTTGGCGCGACGCAGAAGCCAAGGCGCCGACCGTCGGCTTTGTGTCGCTGGGCTGCCCCAAGGCGGCGTCCGACGCGGAACAGATCCTGACCCGGCTGCGCGCCGAGGGTTATGAAATCTCCGGCAGCTACGACGGCGCCGATCTGGTCGTGGTCAACACCTGCGGCTTCATCGATGCGGCGGTCGAGGAATCGCTCGATGCCATCGGCGAGGCGCTGGCCGAAAACGGCAAGGTCATCGTCACCGGCTGCCTCGGCGCCAAGAAGGATGCCGCGGGCAACGACATCGTGCGCAGCGTGCATCCGAAGGTGCTGGCCGTCACCGGGCCGCATGCCATGCCGGAAGTCATGGCAGGCAGTGCATCTGCATCTGCCGCCGCTGCACGATCCCTTCGTCGATCTGGTGCCGCCACAGGGCATACGCCTGACGCCGGACCACTACGCCTACCTGAAGATTTCCGAAGGCTGCAATCACCGCTGCACCTTCTGCATCATTCCCTCGCTTGCGCGGCGATCTGGTGTCGCGTCCGATCGGCGAGGTGCTGCGCGAAGCCGAAGTGCTGGCGAGTGCCGGGGTCAAGGAATTGCTGGTGATTTCGCAGGACACCAGCGCCTACGGCGTCGATGTCAAGTACCGCACCGGCTTTCATGGGCGGCAAGCCGGTCAAGACGCGGCTCTACGAACTGTGCAACGAACTGGGCAAGCTCGGCCTCTGGGTGCGCCTGCACTACGTCTATCCCTATCCCAGCGTCGACGACCTGATTCCGCTGATGGCCGAAGGGCAAGATCCTGCCCTACCTCGACGTGCCCTTCCAGCATGCCAGTCAGCGCATCCTCAAGCTGATGAAGCGGCCCGGCCTCGGCCGAGAAGGTGCTCGACCGCATCGCCGCCTGGCGCCGCGAAGTGCCGGACCTGACGATCCGCATCCACCTTCATCACCGGCTTTCCCGGCGAGACCGAGGCCGAGTTCAACGAGTTGCTCGATTTCCTCGACGAGGCCCAACTCGACCGGGTCGGCGCCTTTTCCTATTCGCCGGTCGAGGGCGCCAGTGCCAACGAGCTGTCCGGGCGCGCTGCCTGAAGCAGTGCGCGAGGAGCGCAAGGCGCGTCTGCTGCGGCATCAGGAAGATATCTCCACGCAGCGGCTGGAAAGGAAGATCGGCCGGCGCATCACGGTGCTGGTCGACGACATCGACGAGGACGGCGCCATCGCCCGCTCGCAAGGCGATGCGCCGGACGTCGATGGCCTGGTGTACATCACGGATGGCCATGACCTGGAGGTCGGCGAATTCGCCGAAGTCACCGTCATCGACTGCGACGTGCATGACCTGTATGCCACGGTCGCCGTACGCGTGACGTACGCCGACTTTTTCGAGCCGCCTGCGCGCCATCGTCGGCGCAACGCACGTACTGACCGACGCGCATGACGTCGCGCCCTATTGCACCGACTGGCGCGGCCGCTACACGGGGTAGCGCGCTTGCGTGGTGCTGCCCGGCAGCACGCGAGGAGGTCGCGGCCGTGGTCCGCGCCTGCGCCGAGGCCGGCATGGCCATCGTGCCGCAGGGCGGCAATACCGGGCTGTGCGGCGGCGCGACGCCGACCGGCGGCGAGGTGGTGATCTGCTCTCGCCCGCCTGAACCGCATCCGCGCCGTCGATCCGGACAACAATTCCATGACCGTCGAAGCCGGCTGCACCTTGCATGCCGTGCAGCAGCCGCAGCACAGGCGGACCGCTTGTTCCCGCTGTCGCTCGCCGCCGAAGGCAGCGCCACCATCGGCGGCAACCTGTCCACCAATGCCGGCGGCGTGCAGGTGCTGCGCTACGGCAACGCGCGCGAGCTGACGCTGGGCCTCGAAGTGGTGCTGGCCGACGGGCGGATCTGGAACGGCCTGCGCGCCCTGCGCAAGGACAACACCGGCTACGACCTGAAGCATCTGTTCATCGGCGCCGAAGGCACGCTGGGCCTGATCACCGCGGCGACCCTGAAGCTCTTCCCGCGTCCGCGCGCACACGCGGTGGCCTGGGCGGCGGTGCCCGACCCGGTCGCCGCGGTCGGCCTGCTCGGGCGCCTGCGCGATGCGGCAGGCGACAACGTGACGGCCTTCGAAATCGTCGGCCGTTCCGCCCTCGAACTGGTGCTCCAGCACATTCCGGATGCGCGCGACCCGCTCGCCGGCAAGCCTGCGTGGCAGGTGCTGATCGAACTTTCCGGTGCGCGCGACGATCTGGCCGTGACGCTGGAACAGGTGTTGCAAGGTGCGGCGGAGGAGGGTGTCATCGACGACGCCGTGATCGCTGCCAGCGAGGCGCAGACGGCCGCGCTCTGGGCACTGCGCGAAAATGTTTCCGAGGCGCAGAAGATCGAGGGTGTCTCGATCAAGCACGACATCGCCGTCCCGGTATCGCGCATCGCCGAGTTCATCGCGCGCGCCGATGCGGCCTTGCTGGCCGCATTTCCGCAACTGCGCATCGTCTGCTTCGGCCACATCGGCGACGGCAACCTGCATTACAACCTGTCGCGGCCCGACGCCCAGTCCAACGCCGGATTCATCGCCCAGACGGAGTCCGTCAATCGCATCGTGCACGACCTGGTGCATGCGCTCGGCGGATCGATTTCGGCCGAGCATGGGCTGGGACAGTTGAAGCGCGAGGAAGTGCTGCGCTACAAGAGCGGGACCGAGATGGACATGATGCGCGCCGTCAAGCAGGCGCTCGACCCGCGCGGCCTGATGAACCCCGGCAAAGCTGCTGTAGTTTTCGAATCCGGGGCTTTACACGGGGCCCCCGCCTCCCTATAATGCGCGCTCTCTTGTGGGGGTATAGCTCAGCTGGGAGAGCGCTTGCATGGCATGCAAGAGGTCCGCGGTTCGATCCCGCGTACCTCCACCAAACGATAAGTCCCTATCGTCTAGAGGCCTAGGACATCACCCTTTCACGGTGAGTACCGGGGTTCGAATCCCCGTGGGGACGCCAGCAAAAGCGACACGCCACGCCTTGAAATCCAAGGCGTGGCGTTGTTGTATCCGGAGCAGGCGTGGAGGCGGCGCGGGCGTTTCCAGGCGCGCAGATGCTCTCCCGGAGCAAGCCAGCGCCGTGTCGCCAGCGCCGACTATTGCATGCCGCCCATCCCGTCCGGCAAATGCAGATTTACGCTCACGAGGAAGGCTTTAATTCTGCCTCGCCCGGAGATTTTGAGATAGGAAAATTGGCTTGACCGGGGGGGAAGCGCTCGGGGATACTTGCATCCATGCGCTTGAAACTCCTGTCCTCCGTTATTCTTGCGAGCGCTCGCTTTGTGCCGGTCCGCCGGCGCGACTGAGTCCCCTGCCGCGAGAATACTGTCCATGAAGATGAACACCATGCTGCGCACCCTGGGTTGCCTGCTGCTTTTGGCCGCCAGCCTGTTGTCCTTCACCGCCGCGGCCGCCGCGCCGGCGGCGGCAGCCGCCGCGAGCGCGCGGTCTGCCGCCATCCCGGCGGACCTGGTGGTACGCAATCGCTACGTGGCGACTTACCGGACTGATTTTCTCGGCATTTCGCCGGCGGAGCGGGCCGACCGCGCGCGCGCCAGTATTCTGGACATCCTCGCCGGCGATTCCGAGGGGAAGGTGGTCGTCACCACCGTTGAGCAGGGCAGGAAAATCACCATCGACGGACGCTACATGCTCATCATCACCCCGGGCGACGTCGACCCGCTGGGCCAGGAGTCGATCGACGAAGTCGCCGCGGCGGTCGCCGGGCGTCTCAAGCAGGTCATCGCCGAGGTAAAGGAGTCACGCAGCCTCGAAAATGTCGTCCGCGCATTGATTGCCGGCGGCGTCGCCACCCTGGTTTGGCTTGGGCTGCTGTGGGGCTTGGCGAAGCTCCATCGCCGCTTCGTGCGGGTTTTCGTCCGGCTGGCGGCGAGCAAGGCGCCGACCCTGAAACTGGGCGGCATCGTCCTGCTCGATCAGCGGCATGTCTATCCGTTGGTGCAGCGCCTGGTCGGCGTGCTGCGCTGGCTGCTGGTGACGATCTTCAGCTACGAATGGCTGAGCTTCATGCTCTCGCGTTTTCCCTATACCCGTCCCTGGGGCGAGAGCCTGGACGGCTACCTGATCGACATCGCGGTCAACATCCTGCAGGCCATCGTCGGCGCGATCCCCGGGTTGGGCGTGGCCATCGCCATCTTCTTCGTCGCGCGTTCGCTGATCGGCCTGTTCGAAGGCTTCCTCGAGCGACTCGCCTTCGGCGAGTCGCCGCCGCGCTGGCTCGACGCCGAGGCGATGCCGACTACCCGCCGCCTGGCGGCCCTGGTCATCTGGTTGTTCGCCCTGGCCATGGCCTATCCCTACCTGCCGGGTGCTCAGACCGAGGCCTTCAAGGGCCTGTCGGTGCTGCTCGGCCTGATGGTTTCGCTCGGCGCATCGAGCCTCGTCGGCCAGGCCGCGGCCGGATTGATCGTGACCTATACGCGGACGGTGCGCCTGGGGGAATACGTCCGCGTCGGCGAAAACGAAGGCACCGTCACCGAGCTGGGCATCTTCACGACGCGGATCCGGACCGGGACGGGCCAGGAACTGGCCTTGCCGAACTCGCTGATCACCGGCACGGTCATCCAGAACTACTCGCGCGCCGTGCAGGGGCATGGTTTTGTCGTCGATACCAGGGTCACGATCGGCTATGACACGCCCTGGCGCCAGGTCGAGGCGATGCTGGTCGAAGCGGCACGCAGGACGCCCGGCATCCTCGAAGACCCGGTACCGCGGGTGTTCCAGACCGCGCTGTCGGACTATTATCCGGAGTACCTGCTGGTCGGCCACGCCACTGCCATGACGGCCAGACCGCGCGCGGAAACGATATCCATGCTGCACAGGAACATCCAGGATGTATTCAACGAGCATGGCGTGCAGATCATGTCGCCGCATTACATGGCCGATCCTGCCGATGCCAAGGTGGTTCCGCCCCAGCGCTGGTACGAACCCCCGGCGACAAAGGATATGCCGACATCGGCGCGGGTCGACGACGGCGTAGCGCCGCCCGCCTGAGACCCGCAAGGGATGGCCGGAAAAGCCGCGCGCGGCGGATGGCGCGGATTGACGATGTCCGTCGCGTCCCCGGTTTCGGCATGCTAGTATTCGCGCTCGGATAAATACCCGAGCATCGTGGAGCCCGCATGACGCCTCATTTTCCTGTCCTGACCCCTGCCAGCAGCGAAGGTCGCCCTTCCCGGCTGCTCACCATCGCGGCATTTCTTGCCTTGGTGTTCGCGCCTCTCGCGCAGGCACAGGCGCCTGCCGCGCCGGCTGCCGTCGCCGCGGCGCCATCCCCCGCCGCAACTCGAAAAGCTGGTCGACCGGATCGCACTGTATCCCGACGACCTGGTCACCATCATCCTGCCGGCGTCGACCAGTCCCCTGCAGATCGTTCAGGCCGACCGTTACCTCGACAAGCGCAAGAAGGATCCGAAGCTGCCGCTCGACGACAAGTGGGACGACCCGGTGAAGTCGCTGCTCAACTATCCGGACGTCGTCAAGATGATGAGCAACGATCTCGACTGGACCTCCGATCTGGGCGAGGCGGTCGTCGCCGACCAGGGCGCCGTGCTCGAGGCGATCCAGGTCTTCCGGCGCAAGACGCAGGCGGCCGGCAATCTCAAGTCCGACACCAAGCAGATCGTCGTGGTCGAGAAGGAAATCATCAAGATCGTTCCCGCGGATCCCGCAGGTGATCTACGTGCCGCAGTACAACCCGAGCACCGTGGTGGTATACGGCGGCTATTCGTCGTGGGGCTACTATCCCACGCCCTACCCGGTCTACTACTACCCCTATCCTCCCGGCGCGGCCCTGGCCACCGGCCTGATCTGGGGCGCCGCCATCGGCGCGGCCTGGAGTGGCAACCGTTACGGCTGGGGCGGCAACAACGACATCAACATCAACAACAGCACCAACATCAGTGGTGGAGGAAATACCGTCAATCGGCCCGGTTCTGGTACGGGTGCCGGTCAGCGGCCTGGCGCCGGTACCGGTACGCCGGCTCAGCGGCCTGCCGCCGGTGGCGGGTCCGCTTCGAGTTGGAAGCCCAACAAGACAGCCGGGCCAGGTCAGCAGTTCCGTCGGTAAGACGCCTTCGGGCGGTCGGGTCGGCAACGCAAGTCCGTCAGCCGGTGGCGGCGCCTACGGCGGCGGTTCCCGTCCGTCGGCGGGTGGTGCCGGTGGCGGCGCCATGGGCGGCGGGGCTCGTCCTTCGACGCAACCTGGCGGCGGCGGCGCCTTCGGCGGCAGCAGCGCTTCCGGTCGCCAGACGCAAATGGATAGCTCGCGCGGTGCGGCGAGCCGCAGTTCGATGTCGGGTGGCGGCAGTTACGGTGGTTCCCGTGCCGGTGGCGGCTATAGCGGCGGCGGTGGCGCCCGGGCCAGCGGCGGAGGTGGCGGTGGTGGCGCCCGGGCCAGCGGTGGCGGTGGTGGTGGCCGTGGCGGCGGTGGCGGTGGCGGCCGCGGTGGCGGCGGCCGTCGCTAGGAGCTGACCATGAATCCCATGCGTGCAATCAACATTGTGATGATGACTCCCATGATCTCATTCGGAATCAAGGCCGGCTTGCGCCGGCTGGCACTGATCTTCCTGCTGGCCTTGCCGCTGGCCGCCACGGCGGCGGAGCAGCGGACATTCGCCACCCCGGAGGCTGCCGTTGACGCTCTGCTGGCGGCGTTGAAGGCCAACGACGAAGCGGCGCTGCTGACCATCTTCGGCGACAAGCACAAGGAACTGATGGTCACCGGTGATCCCGCGCTACGACAGCGCCAAGCGCGCAGAAGCCGCGGCGAACCTGGCGGCTTACCGAGTGCTGGACAGATCGCGGCGACGACCGCCGCATGCTGCTGATGGGCGTCAATGCCTGGCCGATGCCGATTCCGCTGGTGCGGGCAGGAGGCGTCTGGCGCTTCGCCACCGAAGAAGGCATAGAGGAACTGATCAACCGGCGCATCGGCCACAACGAGAACAGCGCCATTGAAGTCCTGCAGGCCTACCTTGACGCGCAGCGCCAATATGCCGCGGTGGATCGCGACGGTGATGGCGTGCGCCAGTATGCACAGAAGCTTGCCAGCGCGCCGGGCAAGCATGACGGCCTCTACTGGCCGGCCGATGCCGCCAAGGGTGAGGAAGAGAGTCCCTTCGGGCCGCTGATCGGCGCCAATGAGGTCTACCTCAAGGGTCACAAGCAGGGCGACCCCTATCGCGGCTATCACTTCCGCATCCTGACGCGCCAGGGCAAGAGCGCCGCCGGCGACGCCTACAACTATGTCATCAATGGCCGCATGATCGCCGGCTTCGCCATGGTTGCCTATCCGGCAGAATATGGCGAGACCGGGGTCATGAGCTTCATCGTCAGCCACAATGGCAAGATCTTCCAGAAGGATCTCGGCAAGAACTCCGACGAAGATCGGTGGCGCGATGACCAGCTTCGATCCGGGCACCGGGTGGAAGGAAGTCACTCCCTGAGTTCCGGTGCCGGGCAGCGGATTCCTGCCCGGCGCTTTGCAAAGTGAATCTCCCTTTGCAGTTTGCGACATGAGCCGGTTCCGGATGTCTGACAACACCGGTTCCGGCTTTCTCGTTGCGAGGCGGAATCACGGCTATGTTGAGACCGCCGGACCAGTGGTGTGCATCAGAGTTCTAGCCACCAACTCTAATTTGGCCGTCGTCCCGGCGAAAGCCGGGACCCAGTGCCATCAGAAACCTGGACACCGGCCTTCGCCGGTGTAACGACCTTATTCAGTGGATCCCTAACGACCCTGCTGCGAGGGGAGTCGGTCGCCGGCAACTTTGCGCGACTCGCGGCATGCAATCCGCGGCGCGGAAACCTCGCATGGCAAACTGCCGGCGTATTCCGGAAATCGGGGCCATCTCCGTGCAATGGAGATGGCGCGCGGACATCAAAACGGCCGACCCAGGTAGAAATAGAAGCTGTCGGGCCCGTCCTGCGCCTGTCCGTAGCCCAGATAGGCCGGTCCGAGCGGCGTATCGGCGGCGACGAAGACGCTCGCGGCGCGGATCCAGTCATCCCGGTTGCTCGCGAATCAACGGATTGCCGACCTTGCCGGTTTCCAGCGAAATACCGCCGTAGGCGCCCTCGAAAATGGAACTGCGCATCAGTCGGTGGTAATACATGGCGCGGCCATACTTCAGGTTTTCCCCGATCAATTGACCGGTCGCACAGGCCGGACAACTGCAGGAATCCGCCCCAGGAAAACTGGTCGTAGGCCGGCGACAGCTTCGAACCTGAAAGGTCGCCGGCGGCCGCGAACAGGTTGATCGTATGCTCGCCAAACGAGCGGACGAAGCTGCCGCTGACGTCCCATTTCTTGTAGGAATCGTCCGCACCGAGCCCGGTATCCGACTTGAGATAACTGAAGTCCGCCTTCCAGCCCTCGCGCGGGAAATGCACGCTGTCGAGCTGGTCGAGTATCATGCGAGCGTTATAGGCGCCCAGCGTAATGGTGTCGGAGTTCACCGGGAAGGGCAGCGTTCCGGTATCCACTTCCCGCTTGACCTTGCCGGCCAGGACCCCCAGCCGGATGGTTCCGTATTCGTAGAGATTGACACCCAGGTCCAGGCTTGCCTGGGCCTTCTTCACTGTCGACGGTTGCCAAGCGTTTGTCGCCCTGATAGACCGGCGCGGAGCGTCGTTCGAGGAAGCACGCTCGGTGCAACAAAGAATGCGCCGGCGGCATGTGAGCGGCTGATAGAACTCGCTGCCCAGGCTGGTGGTGCTGCCGATTTGCAGGTCGGTCCTCCACTCCGCGCCCAGCGGGTTGATCCAGCGCTTGCGATAGGAGACGAGCAGGTTGTAAAGCGCGTCGCCGGCGAAATCGCTGGACAATCCGAGGCCGAAGCGCAGGCTGTCCGGTCCCCAGGATTTTTCGACCGCGTCCACCGCCAGGATGCGCTTGCCGGGTTCGTCGAGATAGCGGTAGTTGACGTGTTCGAAGTCTCCCGTGCCGTAAATGCGGCGCATGTCCATGTCGAGCTTCTTCTGGTCGATCGGCTCGCCGGGCTTGGTCTCGCATCTGGATTCGCGCGGACTTCCGGGTTCACCAGGGCAAGATTCTCGAACCGGATTTCGTCGACCGGTCGCACGTCAGGGGCCACGGCGACCATCTGCCGCTCGCGCAGCGCCGCATACTCCGCGGCGGGAATCGACAGCCGGGCCAGTCGTTCCGCCACCTTGCGCGCCGCGGGCTCGCCGCGGGGGGCGATCTTGGTCAGGTGGTCGAAGTCCCCGGTCCCGAATCCCTCGAGTTCGGGGGTGATCAGGATGTCGTCGGGCTTCAGCGAAGCCAGCGAGGCCTGGACATTCTGCTCGGTCAGGATGCTCAGCATCTGCCCGACCACGCCGCCGATGCCGTTCAGCTCTTCGCGTTTCAGCAGGGGCGTGCCGACGTTTACGGCGATGACGAGGTCGGCGCCCATGGCGCGGGCCGCATCGACCGGCAGGTTGCTGGTCAGCATGCCGTCGACCAGCATCATGCCGTCGAATTCCGCCGGCGCCACCGCGCCGGGCACCGACATGCTGGCGCGCATGACGTTGGCGAGTTCGCCATTCTTGAAGACCACGGCCTTGCCGTTCACCAGATCGGTCGCCACGGCGCGGAAGGGAATCGGCAGCTTGTCGAAGTTCTGGTAGCCCTTGATCTTGGACAACTGGCGCAATACGGTTTCGAGCTGGACGCCGGTGACGATGCCCTTGCCCAGCGATATCTTGCCGTCCGTTGATGCCGATCTCGGGGCCGAAGAAGGGCTTGTAGTCGTCCGCCTTGCGCCGCATCGATATCTCCGCGCGCGGCGGTTTTTCCTTGAACAGCAGTTCCGTCGTGATGCTCGCCATGATCTGGTCCATTTCCGCCACCGTCGTACCCGAGGCGTAGGCGGCGCCCACCAGCGAGCCCATGCTGGTACCGGCGATGCAGTGGATCGGCACGCGATACTCTTCGAGGACCTTGAGCACCCCGACGTGGGCCGCGCCGCGCGCGCCGCCACCGGACAGCACCAGGCAGATTTTCGGGCGCTTGGCGGTCGGCGCCGGCGTGACCGGTTCGGCGGCGCCGACCGGCATGGACAATGCCGTCGAGCAGCAGTGGCAGGCCCAGCCATGAAACGGCCCGGAAAATCCTTGCAGGAAGTCGTTGGGTCATTGCCGAATCCTCATTGGTGATTGGTCTTTTTGGGCGGGTCTGCTGCTTGTTTCGGGCCGGGCACCGCGGCTTCGCGAATGCGTCGCGAAAAATCGGCGGCAGTGTCGGCGGCCTGCGCTCGGGAATTGACGTGGGCTTGCCGCTGGAGTTCGGGGAAGGGAACGCTGGTATCCAGCCGTCCCGACTCATAGAGGTACTCGGGCACATAACCGCTGGCCAGGATCTTCCAGCTGAATGGCGGGCGTGTCGTGTTGACCCGGGTGTTGTACCAGATGTCGGTGGTGCAGTTGTTGACCAGGGTGTTGTAGAAGTCCGGCCTGGCCTTCAGCGCGTTCATCTTGCGCACATACTCGAGAAACAGCCTGCGGCCATTCTCGATCGGGCCCTGCGTCCGGTACACATAAACGTCTTCCGGCGGGTCATGGCGATAGTTGGTACGCAGGCGGACCACGTCGCGCTCGTCGGCCACCACGTAATAAAGTTCGTACTGGCGGAAGAAGCCCTTGATCGTGGAATAGGCTTCACCCTTCTCCTTGCGCGTTTCGATGGAAATTGCGAGGTGGTCGCCGCCGGCGAAGGCGAAGCTGACGAAGGTGTGGGCGATGGCCGGCCCCATCCAATAGACTGCCACCAGATCGACGCCTTCCAGCTTGCTCAGATCGTAGGTCTTGTCATACCAGGCCGGCGCGTAGTCGGTTTCGCTGCGGTAGTCGAAGTTGCGGATGTTGTGCACCGTGATCTTGTCACCATCGACTGTTGCGTAGGCCGGCTTGGCCACGTCCGGCTGCCAGTCGCGGTCGTTGGACGGTTCGATGCCCAGCCACCACGTCAGCACGGCGGCAAACAGCACAAGGTAGCCCGGTAATGTGCGCCAGCGCCAGCGGCGACTGGCCAAGGTCGCGACCGTCAGCAGCGCCGCGAGGGCGAAGGCGCCGGCCAGGCCGGCCTGCAGCACGGGGTTTTGCGGACCCGAAAAATACAGGGCCGCCGCACCCCATCCGGCGCTTGCGACGACAAGCAGGGCAAGCAGCAACCAGACAGAGATCGCGACTGCGCGTTTCACGCCTGGGACAGCCTTGTGCGGATCGTCCCCGCAGCCATCAACAGATCCGGCACCGTCAGCGTTTCGTGGTGGACCAGGCTCAGATGGCAGTCCAGCAGGTTCGGAAAGCTGTCGTGAAGGTAGAACCCTGGTGTTTTTTCGTGTTGTCCCATGTTCCGGCTCGGTCGGATCGGTCGGCGGGGAACTTTACCATCAAGAGGGAGGACAGCGATGGCCAAGATTGGACAGATGAACACAAATTTCGCCGCCGGGTCATCGTCCAGGGGCTAGGGGCGTTAAATGACAATAAGGGTCAGCCGCAAGCAGTCGATCCTGCAAAATGTTGAAACTATTACAGGTGCAGCCGGGTCGGTGGTCAATTGGAATCACTCGGGGGTTTAGAATGCTGGCTTGTATCGAATCAGAAGCAAGGAGCAATCATGAGCTTTAATCGTTTGTTAGTGGTGGCAATCGCCGGGGGCCTCCTGCTGGCCGGGCCGGTGGCCGCACAGGAGAAGGCCAAGTCGATGGAGTCGGGCTTTCTAGGCAGCGGATATTCGAAGCTGAAAGAGGTCGAACTCTCCTTCGGGGCTCAAGGTCAAGCGCTGGATCTCCCCGGAAATGAAGGCTGGCACCTATGAGATGCTGTTGCTCGAACCCAGTGTCTTCTTCCCGCAACCGAAGAGTACCGAGCAGGTCTCCGAGCAGACGCTGAAGGAAATCAATGCGTATTTCGACGAGGCGCTGCGGCGCGAGCTGAGCGGCCTGTTCCAGTTTGCCAAGGAACCCGGCCCGAAAACGTTGCGGATGAAGACCGCGATCACGTCCGTGGCGGCGAAGGACATGGGTTTGAAACCGTATCAATTGCTGCCTATCGCATTTATCGCCACGGGCGGCAAGACATCCAAGCAGGCTTCCATCGCTGCCGAGTATGAAGTGCAGGACACCGATACCGGCAAGGTCGTCGCCATCGGCATGCGCGAGGGTAGCGGCGTCGAACTCAAAAGCGCCACCGAGAAACTCACGCTGGCCCAGGTCAAGCCGGTGATCGACGCCTGGGCCAAGGATGTACGCGCTTTCGTCGAGGCGGCAAGGCAAAAGAAATAGCATGACTGAAAAGGCGCGCAAACCGGCCTGCCGGCATGAGGCGCCTGATCAGTATCGATTCGGCAGTATCAACTTCAATCCAAAGGAGCAAAACATGAGCAGATATTTTTCAGTGGCAAAGACTTTCTTCCTCCTGATCGCCGTCTTCGTCGGCCTTGTCGCACCGCGTCTGGCCGCCGCAGCCGAATCGCAAATCGAGAAGGATTCGCGCGCGGCGCTGCAGTCGCTGTATGACGGCTCGCCGGGGGCCAAAGCGCTGGGCGCCAAGGCGCGCGGCATTCTGGTTTTCCCCAACGTGGTCAAGGCGGGTCTGGTGGTCGGCGGGCAGGGCGGCGACGGCGTGCTGCTGGTCAATGGCAAGGTCGTCGACCACTACAACACCGCGGCGGTTTCGATCGGCTTGCAGGCCGGTGCGCAGTCCTTCGGCTATGTGCTGTTTTTCATGAGCGACAAGGTGTTCAGCGACTTCCGCAACAGCAAGAACTTCGAGATCGGCGTCGGCCCGAACATCGTGATCATCGATGCGGGCGCGGCCAAGGACATCAACACCGAAACGGCCAAGGCCGATGTCTATGCAATGATTTTCGACCAGAAGGGCCTGATGGCCGGCATCGGCCTGCAGGGTTCGAAGATCACCAAGCTCAAGCGCTGAACGTCCACCATTGATCGACATACGAATACGGAGATAAATACGATGCGTAGTTTGACCAAGGCCGCAGTGTTGGCCCTGATGGTTTCCGCACAGCCGGGCTTTGCCCAGCAGGCTCCGGCGGGTGGCCAGATAACTGCCAGCGCGCCCGGCAAAGTGGCCATGGCCGAGGGCGTCAAGGCTTCTGCCCTGGTGACTGCCATCGACAAAGCCACGCGCACGATCACCCTGAAGGGGCCGGAGGGGCGCAGCTTCGATGTTGTCGCCGGCGATGCCGTGAAGAACTTCGCCCAGATCAAGGTCAATGACGAAGTCGTCGTCGAATACATCCGGGCGCTGACCCTGGAGGTTAAAAAGGGCGGCGGGCCGCGCAGCAGGGTTGACTCCGCCGATGCGGTGCGCGCCAAGCCGGGCGAAAAGCCGGCCGGCGCGATTGGCCGCCAGGTGACGATCGTCGCCGACGTGATCGATGTCAGCGAGAAAGACAAGACCATTACCGTCAAGGGCCCGAAGGGAAATATCGTCGAACTCGAAGTCAAGAATCCGGAGCACTTCAAGGTCGTGAAGAAGGGCGACCAGATCGAAGCGAATTATGTTGAAGCGATCGCCTTGTCGCTGGAGCCGGCCAGGAAGGACGTCAAGAAGTAGGTGGCGGCACGCGCCGGATGCGAGCACCGTCGGCCTGCGGCCCTTGGTGCTTTCGAGTTACCTCGTAAAGGATGCGGAGAAACATCATGAACAGATTCAAAACCACTTGCGCAGTCAGCGCTGCGCTGGTCGCCATGGGCTTGCTCGCCGGCCAGGTACAGGCGGCCAAGCCCATCATCTATCCCTCCAAGGGCCAGAGTCCCCAGCAGCAGCAGAAGGATGAAGGCGAGTGCTATGTGTGGGCGAAGAACAGCACCGGCATCGATCCGGCCGCTGTTGCCGCGGCGCCGGCGCCGCAGCAGCAAACGGGGCCGGCGGTGGGTGGCGGCGAGCGCGCGCAGGGCGCTTTGCGCGGCGCCGTGATCGGCGGCATCGTCGATGGCAGCAGCGGCGCCGGCAAGGGCGCCGCAGCGGGTGTCGTGGTGGGAGGTGTCAGGGCGCGCAGCAACCGGAAGTCCCAGAATGCCGATGCGCAGCAGCAGGCGCAGAGCCAGAAGCAGGGCGCCATGAACACCTTCTATCGGGCCCAGGGGGCCTGCCTGGAAGGTCGCGGCTACACCATCAAGTAAAGGCAAACCATGCAGACAATTCGAAATATCGTTTTATTGAGCGTCTCTTTGCTTGCATTGCCCGCGCTGGCGGCCGATTTTGACGGTTCGAAACCGCTGCTCTGCGCGACACAGGCAGCGCTGGACTGCGCCCGCGGTGACGATTGCGCCGCCGGGTTGCCGGAAGAAATCGGGGCGCCGACGTTCATGCGCATCGATCTGGCGAAAAAGGCAGTGATCGGGCCCCACACCACCTCCGACATCCTGTTGCAGGACAAGTCCGGCAAGCAGTTGCTCCTGCAAGGCAGGGAGGCCGGATTCGGCTGGACCATCGTGGTCGATCAGGAGGGCGGCGAAATGACCGTGACCCTGACCAACCGCAATGGCGCCTATGTATTGTATGGAGCTTGTACCGTGCTCTGACGCACGACTGTCTGGTGGACGCCGATGAAAACGGGCGCCTGATTTCAGGCGCCCGTTTTTTTGGAACTCCGCTGATAACGCGAATCTCCTGACCGCGTCAGGAAACAGGACACCCGGCATTCGGGTTGGCGAACATTTCCTTCATCAGCGCGGTCTCGCGTTCGGTGACGATGGCCAGGAATTCGTCGGCGCCCTTCATGTAGCTGAAGGCGTCGAAACCCCTTTGCAAAAAGGAATGCAGGTCGCCAAGTCCGGCCAGGTGCGCGGGGCCGTTCATCAACTTGAGCGAGAAATGGATCAGCGGCATGCGCGTCAGGCGATCCAGGGTCTTGCCGATCTTGTCGATCAGGATGATCTGCAACTCGCGATCCTTCCGTCGCCCGCAGCGTGCGATAGGCCGCAACGTAGGCCGGCCAGTCGATCGCCTTGCTCTTGCCGAGCTTGCGCAGGGCCAGCACCATCGCGGTGTCCAGCGACTCGGAGAGTGCATCCATCTTGACCGCTTCGAGCAGCGTCATCAGCGCCTTCGCCGGCAGGACATGGACCATGATGGGGACGACGCGTGCCAGTTCCTCGTCGCGGCTGCGGAAATCCTTGGGGCCGTAGAGGTCGCTGAGGAAGAATTCCGCAGCCGGGTTGTGGCGCGGGCTTGCCAGCAGGTCGGCATAGCTTCCGGCGAGACGTGCCGCCTGCCACTCCTTGAGCCGCGGGAAATCGTCGGGGTCGGGATCGCTCACCCGCGCGACACGCAGCGCCTGCGCCTCGGCGATGCAGGCGGCCAGTTCGTGACCGATGGTTTCCTTGTCGAGATCCTCATCCATGGAGCGAATTATCCATCGCGCCGCCACGGGGTCGTTAGAGTAGCCTGCCTAATCAGCAAGGACGATGGCGCATAGACTTGAAACAATATGTTGTCCCTTGCAGGAGGAGCTCTGGAATGAATGCGATCGAACCGGCATCAGGCGTGGTTACCGGGCAGGAAGCCGGCGCTGCTGCATTCAGGGGTGTTTTCCAGACCATGCATGCGGCGACCCGGCGCAACCCGGCGGTAGATCGCGCCCGCGCGCCAGGTGCGTCTTGACGCTCTGCTGGCGCTGGTGCACGACAACGCCGAACGCTTCGTCACGGCGATCGCGGCCGATTTCGGCCTCCGTTCGGCGCATGAAACCCGTCTGCTGGAAGTGTTTCCTAGCCTGGAGGCGATTCGCCACAATCGTTCACACGTCGGTGCGTGGATGAAGCCGCAGCGCAAGGCGGCGTCGATCTGGTTCCGCCCGGGTCGCGCGCGCATCATCATGCAACCCGCTGGGCGTGGTCGGCATCATCGTGCCGTGGAACTATCCGCTGTTCCTCGCCGTATCGCCGCTGGCGGCGGCGCTGGCGGCAGGCAACCGGGTGATGATCAAGATGTCTGAATTCACGCCCGCGCACCGGCGAACTGCTGGCCGAACTGGTCGCAAAGTACTTTGCCGCGGACGATGTCTCGGTGGTGCTGGGCGATGCGGCGGTCGGCGCGGATTTCGCGCGCCTGCCCTTCGACCACCTGCTGTTCACCGGCTCGACCAGGTCGGCCACGACATCATGCGCATGGCGGCAGACAACCTGACGCCGGTCACGCTGGAGCTGGGCGGCAAGTCGCCGGCGATTGTCGGCCCCGACTACCCGCTGGAAAAGGCCGCCGAGCGCATCATGGTCGGCAAGCTGCTGAATGCCGGGCAGACCTGCATCGCGCCCGACTACGTGCTGGTGCCGGCGGGCCGCGAGCAGGCTTTCGTCGACGCGGCGCGCGCGGTGGTGGCGAAGTGCTTTCCGGAGATGGCAACGACGCCGGATTACACCGCGATCGTCAATGACCGTCACTATCAGCGCCTGCAGGGCTATCTGACCGACGCCCGGGAACGCGGCGCGAAGATCGAGCCGCTGTCCGCGGCGCCGGCCGACGACACCGGTCGCCGCCTGCCGCCGCTGGCGCTGCTCGATGTCAACGACGGCATGCGCGTGATGCAGGACGAGATCTTCGGTCCGCTGCTGCCCATCCTGCCCTATACGGACCTCGACGCGGCGATCGCTTATGTCAACCGGCGCCCGCGCCCGCTGGCGCTGTACTACTTCGGCAACGACGGCGGCGATCGCGACCGCGTGCTGAACGAAACCGTGGCCGGCGGCGTCACGGTCAATGACACGATCCTGCACATCGCGCAGGAAGAGCTTCCCTTCGGCGGCGTCGGACCCAGCGGCATGGGGCAATACCACGGCATCGAAGGCTTCAGGACTTTCTCCAAGCAGAAGGCGGTGTTCTACCAGTCCGGGCTCAACGGCATGTCGCTGTTCAACCCGCCCTACGGCGCGCTGTTCGAGCGCCTGACGAAGTTCCTGATTCGCTGAAAGTCGGCGATGGCGGCACGGCAACTGCGCTGGCTACTCTTCGGCGAACTGCTGATCTACGGCTTGCTCGGCAGCTGGCTGGCGGCTCGTGGCTGGACGCCGGTTGAGGCGGCGAGCCTCGCGCTCGGCAGCTTTCTTGGATTGCGGCTGTTCGTCACCGCACTGACATTCACCCTCATGCTTGGAAATTCGGACGCGGTGCCGGCAGAATTGCAGATCGGCCCCGTCCGCGCGCTGCGCATCGCACTCGAAGAATATGCCGGACTGCTTGCGTTGTTTACGCTGATACAGCCCTTCGAAGCCTTCTGGCTGGGGCCGGACCGCCTGGGCAAAGCCGCGAGTGCCCGTCCGCCCTTGCTGCTGATCCACGGCTATCAGTGCAATCGCGGGCTCTGGTTCTGGCTGCGACCGCGTCTGGAAGCCGCCGGCTGGACCGTGGCGACGCACGACCTGGAGCCCGTGTGGGGCAACATCGATTACTACGCGGAGGGGATCGAGCAAAGGATCGACGAAGTCCTGGCGGCGACCGGCGCCCGACAGGTGATCCTGGTCGGCCACAGCATGGGCGGACTGGTGCTGCGCGCCTATCTGCGGCGCCACGGCAGGGACAAGGTGGCGCGTATCGTCACGCTCGGCTCGCCGCATCAGGGTACGCGCCTGGCGCGCCTGGGCCTTGGCCGCAATGCCCGCCAGATGCGCATCGGCAGTTCCTGGCTGGCCGCGCTGGCGCGGCCCGGCGCCGTGCCGCTGCCGGCCGGCTCGGTTTCGATTTTCAGTTTTCACGACAACTACGTCTTCCCGCAGCAGGCCTGTTCGACGCTGGAGGGCGCCGCCAACGTCGCCATCGGCGGCGTCAGCCATCTGGGGATGGCCTTCTCGCCGCTTGTCCTGGAGAAACTTCTGGAGGCGCTGGAAAAGTCATGAAGGAATTCGATTACATCGTGATAGGCGGCGGGTCCGGGGGCTGTGCCGTGGCCGGGCGGCTTTCGGAGGATCCGAGTGTCAGCGTGTGCCTGCTGGAAGCGGGCCGGAGCGACGACCAGATGCTGGTCAGGGTGCCTTTCTGCACCGTGCTGATGTTGCCCGCTCCGATCAACAACTGGGCCTTCCAGACCGTTCCCCAACCGGGCCTGAATGGCCGGCGCGGCTATCAGCCGCGCGGCAAGGTGCTGGGCGGTTCGAGTTCGATCAATGCCATGGTGTACATGCGCGGCCATCCCTGGGACTACGACCATTGGGCCGCGTTGGGCAATGCGGGTTGGTCCTTCCGCGAGGTATTGCCCTACTTCAGGAAGTCGGAACACAACGAGGATTTCGACGACGAGCATCACGGCCAGGGCGGGCCGCTGAACGTCGCAAGCCTGCGCTCGATGAACCCTTTCCAGGAAATCTACCTTGAGGCCGCGCGCCAGGCCGGATTCAAGCTGATCCGCGATTTCAACGGCGGCGACCAGGAAGGCATCGGCATCCATCAGGTCACCCAGAAGGACGGCGAGCGCTGGAACGCCGCGCGTGCCTATCTGACGCCGCACCTGGCCAGTCGCCCCAACCTGCAGGTGATCACGGGGGCACGGGCGCGGCGCATCCTGTTTGCCGGCAAGCGCGCCAGCGGGGTGGAATTCCGCCAGGCGGGCGGGATACATACCTTCCAGGCGCGGCGCGAACTCATCCTCAGCGCCGGCGCCCTGCAATCGCCGCAACTGTTGATGCTCTCCGGCATCGGCGCCGGCGCGGAATTGCAGACGTTCGGCATCCCGGTGATCCACGATCTGCCGGGCGTGGGCAAGAATCTGCAGGACCATCCGGACTATGTTTTCAATTACCGGGCCAAATCGCTCGACCTGCTCGGCATCTCCCCGGGCGCCGCGATGCGCCTGATGCAGGACATCGGCCGTTACCGGCGCGATCGCACCGGCATGATCACCTCGAACGGTGCCGAGGGCGGCGGCTTCCTGCGGCGGTTTCCGGATTCGCCGGCACCGGATTTCCAGTTGCACTTCGTCGTCGGCGTGCTGGACAACCATGCGCGCAAGCTGCACTGGGGGCACGGCTATTCCTGCCATGTCTGCCTGTTGCGGCCGAAGAGCGTCGGCACGGTCAGCCTCGCCAGTGCCGACCCTGGGGTGGCGCCCGTCGTCGATCCGAAGTTCTTCGATCATCCCGACGACCTCGACGCGATGGTGGACGGCTTCAAGCTCACCCGGAAGATCATGGACGCGCCGGCCCTGGCCGGTATCCGCAGCAGTGAGGTTTATACGGCGGGGATAGATTCCGATGACGAGATACGCGAGGAACTGAAGAATCGTTCGGACACGATCTATCATCCTGTCGGTACCTGCAAGATGGGAATCGACGCGATGGCCGTGGTCGACCCGGCTTTGCGCGTGCACGGCCTGGCGGGCCTGCGCGTGGTGGATGCCTCGATCATGCCGACGCTGATCGGGGGCAACACCAACGCCCCCGTCATGATGATCGGCGAAAAGGCGGCCGAGATGATTCGCGCCGATGCCCGCTGATGCCCGCTGGTGCCTTTGGCGCCGCTTGATTCGGTCCGGTCGAAAATGCCACGGCCGTCGGCGATCCGTGCGGGACTGGAAGAGGCCATGAATCGAGCGCAGGCCGATGTTTGGGTGATAGAGTTGCAGTTCCGGAATGCTGCACGCCCCGTTCCGGAGCGGTGGGAGAACCGACCGGACGGGTGGAATCCGGGTTCGCTGCCGGCGGATGGAAAAACAGCGAATGGTCCGCATCCTGCATACGCAAACCATGCGCGGCGGACCGTCGTACCAGAGGAGAATTGTCGTGATATCTGAATTTCTGAGCGAGTCGCTTCGCACCACCGCATTGGGTGCAGCGATGCGCGGCGCCGGACTGGCCGTGCGCTTCCTGCCCATACCGCAGCCGACGATCCTGGTCGGGCCGGGCTCCAGCGGCAGGCTCGGACAAACCATTGCCGGCTTTGGCCACGGCAGGATACTCATCGTCACCGACAGCATCATCTCCAAGCTGGGCTTGCTCGACGACCTGACCAACGCCCTGACTGCGGGAGGGGCCGAGTACGTGGTGTTTGATGCGATTACCCCTGACGCGCCGATTCCCCTGATCGAGAACGGAATTGATTTCTATCTGGAGAACGGCTGCGATGCCATCGTGGCATTCGGCGGGGGATCCTCGATGGATGCCTCCAAGGCCATTGCCGCGGCGGTCTCGAATTCCGGCAAGACGCTGCGCGAGTTGGCCGGCTATTTCAAGGGCCTGAATACGCCGGTCAAGATCTACGCCGTTCCCACCACCGCAGGCACCGGCTCGGAGGTGACCGTTGCCGCCGTGATCTCGGATCCGGAAAGCCATACCAAGCTGGTGATCGTCGATACGCGCCTGGTGCCGAAGATGGCGGCGCTCGATCCCTGCCTGATGACCGGGCTGCCACCCCATATCACCGCAGCGACAGGCATCGACGCACTGACGCACGCCATTGAAGCCTTTGTCGGCCACTGGGCCAGTCCATCCACGGATGACATGGCCCTGGCGGCGGTCGGGCTGATATTCGACAACCTGCGAGTGGCGTACGGCGATGGAAAAAACCTCGAAGCACGGGAGAAAATGTCCCTGGCGGCCACCTACGCGGGATTTGCCTTTACCCGGGCCAATGTCGGCTACGTGCATGCGATCGCACATCAGTTCGGCGGCAAATACCACACCCCGCATGGCCTTGCCAATGCCATCATGCTGCCGCCGGTGCTGAAATATTCGCTGCCGGCCATCACCGACCGCCTGGCCTTGCTGGCGGTGCGCGCCAAACTCGGCCGGGAGAATGATGCGGAGGAGGTGTTGGCGCAGAAGTTTCTCGATGCGGTGGTTCAACTCAATAATGACCTCGGGATCCCGACCTTCCTGGCTGCATTGAAGGAGTCCGACATTCCCCGACTGGCCGAGGCCGCATGCCGTGAAGCCCATACCGGCTATCCGGTTCCGCGCTACATGTCGCAAGCCGTTTGCGAAGGCATCATTCGCAAGGTGTTGCCGCCCGCCGCCGCGGACGCGAAAAAGCCGGTACGGCGCCGCAAGAAACCGGCCTAGCGCCGGCCCCCCCGCTGCAATAACGAAAGATGGCCGAACAACGAGGATCGATGTGATGAAAAAAGTCGTTACCGTGACCTTGGGGTCGTCGAAAAAGGATTTCGAATTCAAGACGAGGTTTCTCGGTCAGGACTTCCAGGTCAGGCGCCTAGGTGCCGACAAGGACAGCAGCAAGGCATGGGAGTTGCTGCGTCGCCAGCAAGTCAATGCGGATGCCATCGCCTTGAGTGACATGCCCGACCACTACCATGTCGGATTGCGCACGGTGGTCAACAAGGAGTCGCAGCGCCTGATGCAGGTCGTCACGCGGGTACCGGTTACCACGGGCGCCAGTTTGCGCCGATTGCTGCAAGTGCGTGCCATACGCCATGTGCAGAAGGAGTTGGGCCATTACTTCAACAACAACCTGGTCCTGTTCCTGTCCGGAATGCGCAACTACGACATGGCGGTCGCCCTGTCCGATTACACCAAGAATCTCAGCTTTGCGGATCCGGTATTCCAGGCGGGTTCCCCCCTCCTGTTGGGTTCGCTGGATCAACTTGAACTCTACGCCAAGGGCAAGGAACTTCTTCCCGACATCGTGCCCGGCGAATTCCTTAAATCGGTTTTGCGGACCGTGAAGAACAGGATCGTCGCCAATGCCGTGGCCAAGTCCCACGTCGTCGTCGGCACCTTCCGGGAAATCCAGGCGGTTGCCTCCGGCGGCAACCTCGAAGGCAAGACCCTCATCACTTCGGCCATCGATGATGAAGCGCTGGCTTTTTTCGCGAAGCACAAAGTCAATCTGGTGGTGGATGTTTCGCCAAAGCTTTTTGACAGGGTGGTGGGCATCAGCACCATCACCGCCATGATCCTTGCAGCGACGGGAAAGTCGGAATCAGAACTCTCGGACCACGATTTCGAGGAAATCATCCACGAACTCGACATCAAGCCGCGCCTGCTCCATCCCACCGGGCATTTCCGCAACATCCGCCGCTTCGCCTTCGTCGTGCATCCGCTGAGCCAGGAATACATCAAGAAGGGCTTCCCGTTTCCGAAGAACACGCCGAAGTTCATCATGGACGGGGTGGAGACGCTCGCCGCCTACCTGCCGCCGATGGTCTATTGCAAGATGAGCAACATCGTCTCGCCGACCGGTGCCGAGGCCGAAGGCTGGCTGATTTCAGTGGGCGGCACGCCCAAGGAAATGCTCTCGCACAGTCCCGAATTTACCTACCGGCGTTTGCTGCATGCGGCGAAGATTGCGGAAGAGATGGGCGCCCAGCTGATGGGTCTGGGGGCCTTCACCAAGGTCGTCGGCGATGCGGGCATTACGGTCGCGCGGCGCGCGAGCATTCCGATCACCACCGGCAACAGCTATTCCGCATCGGGCGCGCTGTGGGCGGCGGCCGACGCCATGCGGCGCATGGGGCTGATCAAGGCGACGAAGGATTCCAGGAAAGTGCCGGCGAAGACCATGGTGATCGGCGCCACGGGCTCCATCGGCTCGGTCAGCGCTCGCCTGCTGGCCATGGCCTTCGACGAAGTCGTGATCGCCGGTCGCGACATGAAGAAGCTCAACGAACTGAGGGACTCCATCCTGCTCGACACGCCGGACGCCAAGGTCACCGCAGCGACCGATTACGACGGCCTGCTGGGTGACATGGACATGATCGTGACCTCCACCTCGGGGGCCGGCAAGAAGATCCTGGACATCACCAAAGTCAAGCCGGGCTGCGTCATCACCGATGTCGCGCGTCCGCTCGACCTGCCGCCTGAGGAGGTGGCCAAGCGGCCCGACGTGCTGGTGATCGAATCGGGTGAAATCGAGCTGCCGACCCCGGTCAAGGGCTTGAAGTCCATCGGCCTGCCGAAGAACGTCATCTACGCCTGCCTGGCGGAGACCATCGTGCTGGCGCTGGAAGGTCGCTTCGAGGTTTTCACCATCGGCCGCGACACCGAGTGGGAAAAGGTCAAGGAGATCTACAAGCTCGGCATCAAGCACGGCATGAAACTGGCGGCCATATCGGGTGTGAAGGGCGTGTACACCGACGAAGACATCGCCCGGGTAGTGGCCCTCGCAAAAAAGGCGCGCCTGACCTGGAAGGGTTCAAGCAGTGCTACGCCTGCAAAGGCTGTGTCGAAGAAACCCGTGGCCAGGAAACCCGTGGCCAGGAAACCCGTGGCAAAAAAGGTGTCCGCCAAAGTCGCGGTTGCACCGAAGAAGCCCGCTTCAAAGCCGGCGCCGGCAAAGAAGGCTGGTGGCAAGGCGATTGCCGGGAAGAGGGCATCGGCATAGTTTGGTGCGCGTCGTCGGCTCCTGCCTGCGGCATCCCGGTCCGACCATGACAGAGGAAGAGACGCTGGAGCGTTTCTCCCAGGACATTAGTGTGACCTCTCTAATGCGAGTCGATAAGCTTGTCTCGGTGGCAGGCAGAGTGCCTGCCGCGCCTTGACTTCGAGGCGCATGATTACGTTAATCAGGGGGTTGTTATGGTAAAGAAACTCGTGGTAAAGAAACTCAAGGCCATCGGCGAAAATAGTCAGCTTTCCGCCACCATTCGGGAATCGGCACAGCAGATATGGCTGGCCGGGCTTGGTGCCTTCGCCAAGGCGCAGCAGGAAGGCAACAATGTGTTTGATGCGCTGGTACGCCAGGGCGAAGCGATCCAGAAGACGACCCGCAAGGTGGCTGAGGACAAGGTCACCGAAATGGCCGCCAAGGCCACCGGTACCTGGGACAAGCTTGAGCAGGTATTCGAAAATCGCGTCGCCCGTTCGCTTAACAGCCTGGGCGTGCCTACCAAGGGCGACGTGGCGCTGTTGGCCAGGCGTGTTGCCGAACTCAAGGCCGAAGTGGAAAAACTCAACAAAGCGTCGAAGCCGAAAGCGGCCTCGTCGAAACCCGCGGGTCGCGCGGCACCCAGGAAGGTCGTGCGCAAGGCAGCATCCAAGGCTGCAGCCTGATCGCGGAATTCCCTGGACGGGCCTGATGACCGCCGGCGGGGAGTGTTGAAGTGAGTTCGACTCCCCGTCAGCCGCACACGGCCCTGGCATTGGCCGGCGGTGGTCCGCTCGGCGCGGTCTATGAGATCGGGGCCGTGATGGCGCTTTCGGAGGCGCTTGATGGCTTCGATTTCAATGATCTCGACGTGTATGTCGGCGTCAGTGCGGGCGGCTTCATTGCCGCCGGTCTGGCCAATGGCTTGAGTCCGGACTATCTGTGCCGGATGTTCATCGACAGCGATTCCGCCGAGATTCCCTTTGAATCCGGAATGCTGCTCAAGCCGGCGTTCGGCGAATACGCACGGCGCGGCGCAACGGTGCCGGCCTTGCTTTTCGAATCCTTGCGCGAGTATTTGCGCAGGCCACTGAGTCAGGGCTTCCTCGCATCCTTTCAGCGCCTGTCGTGCGCGATTCCAACCGGCATTTTCAACAGCGCGGGAATAGACGAGTTCCTCCGCCGGCTGTTTTCACTGCCCGGCCTGAGCAACGACTTCCGCCGGATCAAGAGCCGCCTGTACCTGGTGGCCACCGACCTGGATTCCGGCGCGTCGGTCGCGTTCGGCTCAAAGGGCCATGAGCGCGTGCCCATCTCCACCGCGGTCCAGGCCAGCGCCGCGCTTCCCGGGCTGTTTCCGCCGGTCGAGATCGAAGGCCGCTGGTATGTCGATGGCGCGCTGAAGAAGACCCTGCATGCCTCCGTCGCACTGAAGGCAGGGGCGCGGCTTGTCATCTGCATCAATCCGCTGGTTCCTTTCGATGCCCGCCACGCTTCCCATGAAAGGCATCTCAAGCAGCGCCGGCTGGTCGATGGCGGCCTGCCCGTGGTTCTGGCGCAAACCTTCCGTGCCATCATCCACTCGCGCATGAAGACCGGGTTGGCGAAGTACGATATCGAGTACAAGGATGCAGACATAATCCTGTTCGAGCCCAGCCCGGATGATGCCGACATGTTCTTCACCAACATGTTCAGCTATGCAGACCGCAAGCGGCTTTCGGAGCAGGCCTACCGGAAGACGCGCGAAGAGTTGCTGCGGCGCTACGATGAACTGGCGCCGAAACTGGCGCGGCACGGGGTCTCCATCAATCGCGCCGTCCTCGCGGATCCGCACCGCACATTGGCGCGGCGCATGGCCCGGTTGAAGCGCAGTCGCGCCCGGTCGATGGGGCTGACGGCATTGCGCCTGTCCGACACGCTGGACGAACTGGCCCTCGTGCTGAAGCGCCTGCACCGTGCGCGCCGGCCGGCATGATTTTGCATCAATGACAGGCGGATTCGAGGTTTCTGCTATCCTCGGCGACTAGTGGAGATTGCTCATTGATGGAACGAAAGCCGAAGCGCCGCACGCGCGAGCGCATCCTGGAAACTTCCCTGGTACTGTTCAATGAATTCGGCGAGCCGAATGTCACGACGCAGTTGATTTCCGACGAGATGGGGATCAGTCCGGGCAACCTGTACTACCACTTCCACAACAAGGACGAAATCATCGAGTCCCTGTTCGCCGATTTCGAGAAGGGCATCGAGGAAACCCTCGCCGCGCCCGCGCGGCGCCCGCCGAACGTTGAAGACATCTGGTTGTTCCTGCACCTGATCTTCGAGAACATCTGGAAGTTTCGCTTTCTCTACCGGGACATCAACGAACTGTTGTCGCGCAACCGCGTCATCGAAACCCACTTCAAGCGCATCGTTGCCCACAAGATCCAGACTGCAGGCACGATCTGCCGGGGCCTGGTGGCGACCGGCGACATGATGGCGACGCCGGCGGAAATCCATGCGCTGGCGATCAACATGACCGTCGTCGCCACCTACTGGCTGTCCTTCGAGTTCGTCAGCGATCCGCGAAAGAAGATCGATGGCGGGAGTTTGTCGCGCGGCGCCTTCCAGGTCATGGCGCTGGCTGCGCCCTACCTGACGGGGCGTTCGCGCAAGTTGTTCGAGGAAGTGTCAAAGAACTATCTGACTGACTGAGGCCAGGAGATGGGGACTGTCATGGCAAAGCCGGCCTGGAAAAAGTTTCCGCATGCGGACAAGGCATTCGTTTTCGCGGGCGCCGCACTGAAGAAGAACTGGGAGCGCCTGCATCGCGGTGATTGCGAACCCTTTCCCGCGGATGTCGCGGTGCAGGAGGCCTGGCGTCTCTATCATCAGGGTGAGTTCCGCAAGGCCTGCGAAGCCGGGCTGGCGGCCGGCATCGACGGCTACAACGCGGCCAACAAGGCGGCCATGATTTACGCCACCTACCTCGAAGACGACGACAAGCGCAAGCTGGAGCTGTTTCAGGAAATTTCCGCGCGTTGCGACAAACTGCAGCAGGCGCAGCCGAAGAATGCCAACGCGTACTACTTTCAGGCCTATGCGCTGGGCCGCTACAGCCAGGGCATCTCGGTGCTCAACGCCCTGACACAGGGGCTGGGCGGCAAGATCAAGGCGGCGCTGGAAACAGCCCTGAAGCTCGAACCAAAGCACGCCGAGGCCTTTAGCGCGTCGGGCGCCTACCACGCCGAGGTGGTAGACAAGGTCGGCGCGATGGTGGCCAGGCTGACCTACGGTGCCAGCAAGGATGTGGCGGTGAAGCATTTCGCGTCCGCACTGACACTCGCACCCGATTCGGCCATCGCCTGCATCGAGCATGCCAATGCGCTGGTCATGCTGTTCGGCCAGGGCCGCATGGATGAAGCGGTCAAGCTCTACGAGAAAGCGGCGGCGGCGACACCGGCCGACGCGATGGAGTGGCTCGACGTGGAACTCGCCAGGTCCGAACTCGCGGAATAGGTTTCAGGCGAGGTTGCGGAAGCGCTTCGGCACCCTGGTTGCAGGTGCAGTTGCAGGCGCTACAGGTACCGGCTTGGATCGAGCCGGCGTCTTCCTGATCGCAGGTTTGGCGCTCGCGGCTCTTGCCGGCTTCTTCCGGGTATTCGCTGCCCTGGGCGCTGGCGCGGCGGCGCTCAGCGGCGGCGGCAGGATTTTGCCGAAGAGTTGCCGTTCCACCTGCGCCAGGTCGAACGGCTGCTCCCAGTCCAGCATCAGCAGGGCCAACATCATTTTTTCGACTTCTGCGGTGAACAGCGGCGCGATGGTCGCGGGGTCCGGAACGAAATGGCGGTCGGTGATGAGGCTGAACTGGACATTGTCGTTGTAGCTCAGGATCGAGACGCCGATGCCGATGTCACCGGATTGCGGCACCCAGAACATGCACTGATCCAGGCGCGCCCCGGCCAGATAGAGGGGCTGCTTCGGCCCGGGCACATTGGTCATCACGGTGCTGGCCTTGGCGGCGAGGATGTCGAGAAACTGCTGCTGGATCACCTTCGGCGCGAGACCGACGGCGGCCAGGATGCCGAGCGTCAGCGGCGGCTGGTACGAGCCCTTGAGTTCGTTCATGCGGCTTCGCACCAGGAACAGGCGGGCGAAGGGATTGCCTTCATGCAGGGGCAGCGACAGCGTGCCCAGGCCGAAGCGGTTGCCCAGCGTACCTTCGTCCCGGCTCGTGCGCAGGTTGACCGGAATCATGGCGCGCACTTCCACATCGCGCACGGGTTCGCCCTTCTGCAGGAAATAGGCGCGCAGCGCGCCGGCCACGGCGGACAGCAGGATGTCGTTGACCGAACAGCCGAGCGCCCAGCCCAGCGCCTTCACCTCGCCCAGCGGGATCGGGTCGGACCACGCCACACGCTTGACCGTGCCGGTCTTGCCCTTGAGGCTGGTGGCCGAATCAGGTGGCATCGTCAGCAACTTGGCGAGTTCCGTGAGCAAGCCGATGCCATGCCGGCCATAGGCGGACAGTCGATCCCGGTCCGCTGCCAGATCAAGCGCCCTGCCGCCCAGTTCGGAGCCCATGTCGAGGGCCGAGGCGAGCGTTTCGGCCACGGTTTCAAGCAGGCCGGCAGGGACTGCGTCGGCCTCCGGCTCATCCGCCGCGGGGGCGACGTGCTTTTGCGCCGGCGCGTGCGGCGAAACATCGGTCAGCGAGAGGATGACGCCCACCAGCGCAATGCCGTCCGCGATGCTGTGATGGATGCGCACAACCATTGCCGAACCACCTTCGTAATCCTCGATCAGGTCGAAGCGCCACAGCGGTTTGGCCGGATTCAGCGGTTGCACCGCAAGTTCGCTGGCCAGCGCCTGCAACTCCTTCTTGCCGGCCTTGCCCGGCAGGGCGCGGCGCCTGAGGTGGGCGTCGAGATCGAAGTCCGGATCGTCCTCCCAGAAAGTGCCGGCGACTTCCTGCACGGCACACTGGCGAAAACGCCGGTAGCGCCCGACCATGCGGGCTTCGACGGTATTGCGCAAACGCTTGAAGTCGATCCGCTGAGCGAACACCATGACGCCGACAATCATCATCAGATTGGTCGGCCGGTCCATGCGCAGCCAGGCCGTGTCGACGGCTGACATTCTTTCGCGGTGAAGCATTGCGTTCTTCCTCAAAGGTGACGGCTAATCGCATGGATACCGTCCCCGCGCCCAGCGGAAACATATAATAGTCGAAGGTAAATCCCGATGACCAAAGTTTGGAGGAGAGAGGACATGAGCGCACTCAAGAAAAAATTCGAAGCTGCGGCGGCCGATTCGAAGAAACTGCCGGAGCGGCCCTCGAACGATGTGCTGCTGCAACTCTACGCACTGTACAAGCAGGGCACGGACGGCGATGTCGAGGGCAAGCGCCCGGGCTTTACCGACATGGTCGGCCGCGCCAAGTACGATGCCTGGGCCGCCATCAAGGGCACTACCGGCGATGAGGCCATGAAGCGCTACATCGCCCTGGTCGATTCCCTGAAAGACTGAAGCAATCTTTCAGGGAGCTGCCGGCAAGGCAGCTCCGCAAAAAGTCGGCGCCGGCGGAACGGCGATGCCGTGACGCGCAGCTACCGTGCGGTGCCGCGATAGCGGGGGGCGGCGTAGGGGTGCGTGTTGCGGAAGGCTTCGAAGAGTTTCCAGCGCACCACCGGAATCCGCGAAACCAGCCGCAAGGGCACGGAGTAGATTTCGCAACTGTCCAGGGCAATTGAAACCGGTGCGGATTCCATGACGGGTTCCTGATCCTTTACGCCAAAAGTCGCCGAGCGGAACAGGCTGTCCGATCCCCAGAATTCGCCCTTGCCGAGTACCGGCGCGCCTTCCTGGTCGCCCATGGAAAGCCGCCCCTTGCCGATCAGGTGCAGTTGTTCCGGGTCGCCGGCGAAGGTCTCTCCGGCATGCAATTCGGTAATCCTGCAACTCTTGGCGAGTGAATACAGGGTGGTACTGGTCACGGCGTCGCTGAAGAGAAACGTCCGGCGCAGGCGTTCCTCGACCTTGCGCACGGCGAGCAGGTCGGTACTCGAACAGAAGCGCTCGATGAAGTTGCGATAGAGGTCGGACGGCAGGCGCAAGGCCTTGACGAAGCCCACGGAACGGTAGGTCTCGTCGCTGGGCAGGTCATAGATCGCGGCCGGCTCGGCGAGCAGCGAGCCGCTGAACAGGAAATGCGAATTGCAGGGATCCTGCGTCAGCATTTCGACCTTGCCGGCAAGCAGCAGGTAAATCTCGTCGGGAATCTTTCCTGCCGGCGTGATGATGGTTTCCGGGTTGAAAGTGGCAATGCGGTTGTTCAGCAGCATGTGCAGCCGCTCCACCGGGACGGTGGGGAAGTAGCTCTTGAGAAACTCGCTGGCGTCGCGCAGCAGAAAGTTCTGCTCTCCCGGAATCATCACGTCCAGAGTGCCGAAGGGGGCGCCCGAGCCGATGCGCCGTTCGGCGTCGGTAAGTTCCCGCGCGGTATGGGCCAGCAGCAGCCGCTGCGAGGTGTCGGCGACGAAGTCGGCGGCGTTGCCGTGAATCATGCCGCCGCCGATATCGATTTTCTTGAGATCGGCGGGTTCCAGGTATTCCGCCTTGATCGCCTTCGCCCGCTCCGGACTCAAGCCCAGGGCCAGTTCGTCGGCCTGGGTGATGGCGTCGAGTATGGCGAAAGACGCGATATCGGCGAGATGGGTATAGGTTCGATAACCACCCTCCCAGAGCACGCGGAAATTGAAAACCGTGGTTTCCACGGGATGCGGCGACATGACCGGACGGACTTCCAGACCCATGATGTCGTTCCACTTTCCCTCCTCCAGATCGCGGATGTCGAAGTACTTGGAAAACTCGCATTCCGGTATCGACAGCAAGGCGCAGAACTTCCGCGTCACCGAGGCACGCACCAGCGGGGTGGCGAAATACTGCAGCGGCTGGTCGCACTGGAGCAGTGTCGTCAGGCCGGCGAAGTGATCGTCGTGACAGTGGGTGTGAAAGACTCCCGCTACCTCCTTCTTGCCGATGCCGAGGGCGTCGAGGCTGTAGTGGATGTTCGGACCCGCATCGATCAGGTAGACCCGGCCCTGATGGATGATGACGCTGCCCATCGCCGGACGGTTGTAGTCCCAGCCGTCGCCGTCGCCGGCGTGCACCACGGCGAAGTAATGGCGATCGATGTCGACGTGACTCAGGGGGTAGGGGCAGGGGTAGGTTTCGTGCATGCGCAGGTTGAGGTCGATCTCGACGCAGTCTTCGCCGTAGCGGATCTCGAACACGTTGTTCGCCACGCGTTCGAGGCTGACGCCATTGCCGATGTCCAGCGGGCCGGTGGTCAAAGCCAGGCATTCGACAAAGGTATCGGGTCGCGAAATCTGGCCGAAGGCGAACTTGAGCTTGATGCGCATCAGCTCTTCGGCTTCCGTCTCGTCGACGCCGGCCTTCACCATTTCCTCGGCTGAGACCAGTCCGTAATTACCGCGATGGATGTAGCGCAACTGCGCGGCAAGCTGCTCCGGGGTGCCGATCAGTTTCGGCTTGCGGCCCGTGTTGTTCGGATGGTTGGGGATCAGCATGCCCTGGCGGTAGAGCATCTGCAGGATGGGGAACTCGGCCAGGTTGCACAGGTGTCCGTTCTGCACCATGGTATCCGACAGCAGAATCGCATTCGGGCCGTTCTCGAAGGCGATGCCGTTCTGTTCGGTGCTTTGAATGATGCCGCGGCGCGACAGGTGCTTGACGCTGTCGGCAGGCGACCCGCAAAGCAGGTAAAGCCCGGCCGCCGGAATCTCGACATAGGAAATTCCGTTGGCGACGATGAGTTTGCGTATCGACATCAATGCCGTTTGATCAGGTGAAGGGTCGAGTTGTCGGCCGGCATCACTGATGCGAAATTCAACCGGCGAGGAGAGGCGTCAATTCTAACCGCAGAAGCGGGCGCGGGGAGTTTGACGGGCGCGCAATTTTGGACATCCGCAAGCGGCAGGAAGGCACTCCAGCAGATTCCGCGGGTGTACCTCATGAGGTCGAATGCCGTGCTTTCCCGGTTCGCCGAAGTGAACCGTCCGGATCAGGACTGCCGGTTCACTTGCCGCTCCAGACTTCTTCGACCCGGGCGTCGCGGCCGCAGGCGAAGCGATAGAAGTTGTAGCGGATCGGATTTTTCTTGTAATAGTCCTGATGGTAGTCCTCGGCCGGCCAGAACTTCCAGGCCGGCGCGATCTCGGTTTCAATGCGGGCGAAGCGGCCGCTGCGCAGCAGTTCGTCGCGGCTGCTCTCGGCGATGGCGCGCTCGCTCTCGTTCTGCCAGTAGATGCCGCTGCGGTAGGCGCTGCCCTTGTCGCAGAACTGGCGGTCCTTGACTGTCGGATCGATATGGCGCCAGAAGTAATCCACCAGTTGCCGGTAGCTGAGCTTCTGCGGGTCGTAGATCACGCGCACGGCTTCGGTGTGGCCGGTGTCACCGGTGGCCACCTCGTAGTAGGTGGGGAAGGCCTTGCTGCCGCCGGTATAGCCGGACTCGACTTCGATGACGCCGGGCAGTTTCTCGAAATCCTGTTCCATGCACCAGAAGCAGCCGCCGGCAAAGATCGCGGTGGCTTTGCCGGGAATCGCTGCGCCCGGCCCCGGTATCGTCTGTGCCCAGGCCGTCGCGGCCAGCAGCAGGGCCAGGCCGAGACCGCGGCGGAGCAGGCACGTCATGTGCGCAGTGCCGGCAGGGTTTCGCCGCGGGCGACGAAACGCAACGCGACGCCGTTGTTGCAATAGCGTTTGCCCGTCGGCTTCGGGCCGTCGTTGAAGACATGGCCCTGATGCCCGCCGCAGCGCGAGCAGTGGTATTCGGTGCGCGGGTAGATCAGCTTGAAGTCGGTCGAGGTGCCCAGCGCGCCCGGCAGTCCCTCCCGGAAGCTGGGCCAGCCGGTGCCGCTTTCGTACTTTTGTGCGGAGTCGAACAGGGGCAGGTTGCAGGCCGCACAGATGAAGGTGCCGGGACGCTTCTCGGCGTTCAGGGCACTGCTGCCGGCCATCTCCGTGCCATCCTCGAACAGCACGCGGTAGGCATCCGCCGCCAGCAGCTTCTTCCATTCGTCCTTCGACTTGACCAGCGGAAACTTTTCCGCGGCACGCGCCACCCTGGTGCTGCCCATGGTGCCCATGACGGCAAGGGGCGCCGCGGCGGCGGCGAACAATCCAGTAATGCCTGCAATCCAGTTGCGACGGTTCATTTGGTTCTCCGGTGGTCGGTGGTCGCCCGGGGGCGGGCGACCTGCTTGTTTGAATCCATGCTGCTTGGTCGCACAACTGCGCCACAGCTTACAGATTCGATTGTGTTTGTCGAAGTTCCCGGTGTTAAGCCAAAATGGCAGGTATTCCGACAAAATATGAGCCATGGACCTCGACCGCCAAAGCGAACTGAATGCCCTGCGCCCGGACCTGCTGCGCTTCGCGCGCCTGCAGCTGCGCGATGCGGGCGCGGCCGAGGACGCCGTGCAGGAAACCCTGCTGGCGGCGCTGACCGGCAGCCATCGCTTCGAAAGCCGTTCGTCCTACAAGACCTGGCTGATTTCCATACTGCGCAACAAGATCATCGATACCATCCGCAGCCAGAGCCGCGAGGTTTCCGCGAGCTCGCTGGCCGACGACGAAGCCGGCGACGACCTGCTCGAACGACACGCTGTTCGACCGGCGCGGGCACTGGACCGATGCGGCGAAGCCCGGACGCTGGGCCGACCCCGAGGCCTCCTTCGAGCAGCAGCAGTTCTGGAAGGTGTTCGAAGCCTGCCTCGACCACCTGCCGGCGAAGACCGCAAGGGTGTTCATGATGCGCGAATTCCTCGGCTTCGAGACCGACGAAATCTGTAAGGAAGCCGGCATCAGTACGTCCAATTGCTGGGTGGTGCTGCATCGCGCACGACTGGGCCTGCGCACCTGTCTTGAGACGAACTGGTTTGCCGGAGCGGGGACGTGAAATGCTGAGCTGTCAACAGGCGACCGAACTGATGTCGCAGGAGCAGGACCGCCCGCTCCGCCTGGCCGAGCGCCTCGGCCTGCGCCTGCATGTGCTGATTTGCTCCGCCTGCAGCAACTACCGCCGCCAGATGAACGTGCTGCGGGCCGCCTGCCGCCGCTTTGGCAGCGGCGGCACGCCATGAGCGCAGCCCCTGCGGCTGGGTTGCCGACCAGCGTCTGTCCTCAGTGCGGCGCGCAATTTCGCTGCGGCATGGAGGCCGGGGACAAGGGATGCTGGTGTGCGAGCTTGCCGGTGTTGCTGCCGCTTCCGGCGAATGCCGATTCGGGCTGCGCCTGTGGCGAAATGTTTCTGTCCTGCCTGCCTGGAAGCGGGATTGGGCTGCGGCCCGCAAGAGACGACTCTTGACGAGGGCGGCGGGTCCGTTGCCGGTCAACCGGAATGACCCTGCGAAAATGGATCACACCTGATCCCCGGTTGACGACACGCGGCTGAATTCGGCCGGACATCCGTGCTGACATTGTGTCATGGCCAAAACTATTTCAATAACAAGTTGTTATGGAAATTGCTGGTTTTATTGCTGCCAAAATGTCATGTCGGCGTTGAGGCGCGCCTTGGCCGTTCTTTCTGTTTATGTCAATAATTCATGCTCTTAGGTAGAAGCAATAAATATGGCATCAAAAATGCTATAGCTTCTTGTTGAGCGAGCCAATTCCTGGGTAGTTCGCTCGATATCCCGCCCATCAATGATGGGTCAATGCAAACCAACTCTTCGAAGAGGAATGTATTCATGAGCATGAAGTCAATTATTGTTGCTTCCGTCCTGTCCATCGGTGTTGCCGGCGTTGCTATTGCCGCCGAGCAGAAGGGCATGAGCGGTATGGAAGGTCAAAAGGGCATGTCCGGCATGAGCGGCATGGAAGGTCAGAAGGGCATGTCCGGCATGTCCGGTCAGAAGGGCATGAGCGGTATGGAAGGTCAGAAGGGCATGTCCGGCATGAGCGGCATGGAAGGTCAGAAGGGCATGTCCGGCATGTCCGGTCAGAAGGGCATGAGCGGCATGGAAGGACAGAAGGGCATGTCCGGTATGGAAGGCATGTCGGGCATGGAAGGCAAGAAGAAGCCCAAGAAGAAGGCCAAGCAGGAAGGTATGTCCGGCATGTCCGGCATGGAAGGACAGAAGGGCATGTCCGGCATGAGCGGCATGGAAGGCCAGAAGGGCATGTCCGGCATGTCCGGTCAGAAGGGCATGAGCGGCATGGAAGGCCAGAAGGGCATGTCCGGCATGTCCGGTCAGAAGGGCATGAGCGGCATGGAAGGCCAGAAGGGCATGTCGGGCATGTCCGGTCAGAAGGGCATGAGCGGCATGGAAGGACAGAAGGGCATGTCGGGCATGAGCGGCATGGAAGGCCAGAAGGGCATGTCGGGCATGTCCGGTCAGAAGGGCATGAGCGGTATGGAAGGTCAGAAGGGCATGTCCGGCATGGAAGGCAAGAAGTAATAGCGGTGCTTTTCTAAAGTTGTAAGGTAGGATGTTGTTCTGCGGATGAAGGTGACTCTCCTCCCCTTCATCCGCGTTTTTTTGCGAAAGACTGCGATGAATCAAAGGTTTGAGCATGCAGCGGTACTAATGACCGCAATGCTGATTTTGACGTTGCCCAACATGGCACAGGCTGTGGAGTCATCCGGGGCGGGCTTTGTTGCCGGCCTTGCACCCTATCAGCGACCGGCAGGCGCACCGGCAATCAGCAGCTTCACCCCCGACGCCGCCTGGCGTACCCGGGCCTTGACAGGAATCAGCGCGCCGGTGCCGGCGAGCCTCCGTTTTCTTGATGATCAGGGCGCGTGGTATACCCCCTTCATTCACCCCGGGGCGATGGGCTATTACGATCTGCGTCAGTGGCACGGCGGTGCAACTCACGCTGCGGTTAAACCGGGCCGATAAAGTCATGGAGAATTCAATCAAATGGTTTCTTGTCGCCTTGGTAATCCTTGCCTCGGCATGGGGAATCGGGGTGGGCAGGGAGGCCCAACAGGCGGCCGACCGCGAACACGCCGCCGATCTTGGCGGCCGGCTGTTGCGTGCAACCTACAGCCCGCTTCATTTCAAGCCGGCCATCGATGCGGCAACCGACGAGCAATGCCTTGCTTGCCACAAGGAGGTGCTGGAAGACAAACTGCGAGTCGCCTCCCCTGCAGGGGTCAGGGCGGCCGACAGCCTTGCCTGGTACCAGCGCACCAGCACCTATAGTGGCGAGCAGGACAACTTTCACCGGCGGCATCTGGTTACTCCCATGGCCAAACAGCTGATGAGCCTGCGCTGCAATACCTGCCACCAGGGGCACGATCCGCGGGAAGAAGCACAAGGTGCCTCGGCGACTTCCCCAGCGCAGAGCGACACGAGTTTCACCTTGCGCAAGCAGGTCAATCCGGAGACGACCTGCCTCAAGTGTCACGGCCAGATGCCGGCAAAGGAAATCATGGGGCTGCCCGGCCGATGGCCTGACGTCAAGGATCAGTTGCAGAATGATTGCCTGGCATGCCATGCCATCTTTCGTACCAATCGCCATCAGGTCAACTACCTCAATGCCGATGCCATCGAGGCTGCGGCCAAGGCTGGTACAGCCACCAGGACTGGCGGCGACGTCTGCTATGGTTGCCACGGTGGTCGCGCCTGGTATCGCAACAGTTATCCATACGCGCGCAATCCATGGCCCGGTATGCCGGAAGTTACCCCGGAATGGGCGAGGCTGCGGCCGCGCCATTCGGAAATTCGTTTCCTGACCCAGTCATCCAATACCAAACCGGCGGGCCACTGAACCATGAAAACGACTCACGAAGCGACGATGGAAATCCTGAATCCGGGCCGCCGCAGTTTCATCAAGACGACGGCGGCCGGTGCCGCGCTGTCTGCCGCCGGCGGCCTGATCGAGATGACGATTGAGAAGAAGGAGGCTCAGGCCTTCGCCTATCAGCCCCATTACACCGATGACCAGCTCACCACGGTGGTGACCAGTTGCGACCACAACTGCGGTTCGCGCCACATGCTGGTGGCGCACAAGAAAGGCGACGTCATTGTCCGCCTGTTGACGGACGACGGGCGCTATCAGGAAAACGGCGCCTTCGGCAAGGACACCTTCGAGGAACCGCAACTCAGGGCCTGCCTGCGCGGCCGCTCCTATCGCTCGCGGCTCTATTCGCCCGAACGACTGCTCTATCCGATGATGCGCGTCGGCGAACGCGGCGAGGGCAAGTTCAAGCGCGTTACCTGGGACCAGGCGCTCGATCACATTGCGACGAAGATGGTCGAGTTGAAGGCCAAGTACGGTCCGACCGCAATCCTCGACCAGGCCTATGCCGGTACCTCCTACGGCGTGCTGCACAAGTCGGACCAGATCGAGGGCTTGCTGGCGCGCTTCCTCGGCATGTTCGGCTGCCGCACCAACTCCTGGTCGGTGCCCAGCTATCAGGGCACAACCTTCAGTTCGCGCATCACCTTCGGCACCATCGAGGACGGCAACGAGGACGATGCTTTCGCCGACACCAAGCTGATGATCATGTGGGGCTGGAACCCGGCCTACACCTTCCACGGCGGCAATACCTTCTACTACATGCGCATGGCGAAGCAGCGCGGCTGCAAGTTCGTCGTCGTCGATCCGCAATACACCGACTCGGCCGCCGCCTACGACGCATGGTGGATTCCGATCCGGCCCAATACCGATGCGGCGATGCTTGCCGGCATGGCGCACTACATTTTCGCCAACAATCTGCAGGACCAGAAGTTCATCGATGAGTTCGTGCAGGGCATGGACGCGGGCACCATGCCCGACTGGGCCAAGGGACAGGAAAGCTTCAAGGACTACATCCTCGGTACCAACGACAAGACGCCGAAAACGCCGGAGTGGGCCGAGAAAATATGCGGCGTGCCCGCGGCGGACATCGCCAAGCTGGCGGACATGTATGCCCGCACCAAGCCCGCGGCGCTCAAGGCTTCCTGGGCTCCCGGACGCAACGCCTATGGCGAGCAGTACAACCGCATGGCCGCTGCGGTACAGGCGATGACCGGCAACATCGGCATCCTCGGCGGCTGTGCCGAAGGTGTCGGCAAGGGCTGGCACGCCGAGAGCGTCGCCTATCCCCATGACGAAAACGCCAACCTCTGGTGGGCCTCGATCAAGTCCGACCGCTGGGCGCATTGCGTGCTCAACTATCCCAATGTCAAACGCGAGGAAATCGGGCTGCTGGCCGCGCGACGACGCGCTCGACGGCAAGATTCCCAACATCAAGGCGATCTTCTGGCACGGTTCGGACTGGTTCAACCAGCTCACCAACATCAACAAGGAAATCGAGGCGATCAAGAAGCTGGAACTGGTGGTCTGCTCCGACTCGACCATCACGCCTTCGGGTTTGTGGGCCGATGTTTTGCTGCCCATCGCCACGCACTTCGAGCGCCACGACGTGGCCTTGCCCTGGTACAAGGGCCATTACTACATCCATCGGCCCAAGGTCATCGAGCCGATGGGCGAGTCGAGGACCGATTTTCAGGTCTACACCGAGTTGGCCTGGCGTCTCGAGGCGCTCGACCCTTCGCTCAAGGACTTCGGCAAGCGCTACAACCCGCGCGCCGACAGAAGCTATTTCCAGAACCCCGATGCGACCGACGAGGCCTATCTCGTCGCCTGGTGGAAGAAGGTGCAGGACCACCAGCACGTCACCATGAGCTGGGAGGAGTTCAAGCGCCGCGGCGTCTACAAGTTCACCTTCGACAAGCCGCTGGTGGCCTTTCGCGCCCAGATCGAAGAGGGCGAGCCTTTCGAGACGCCGTCGGGCAAGATCGAAATCTTCTCGACCACGCTGGCGCAGGTCAAGGACTGGACCAAGACCCAATACGGCTACCCGATCCCGGCCATCCCGAAATGGGTGGAGCCCTTTGAATGGCTTGGTGACACGAAGAAAGTGAAGGACTACCCTTTCCATTTGATCACGCCGCACCCGCGCCACCGGACGCACTCGATTTTCAACAACATTCCGTGGCTGCGCGAGACCTTCCAGCAGGAAGTGACGCTGAACGCCAGCGACGCGCGGCGGCTGGACATCAAGACGGGCGACATCGTCGAGGTCTGGAATGACCGCGGTACCGTCGTCGTTCCGGCCTATGTCACCGAGCGCTGCATGCCGGGCGTCGCGGTTATTTTTGAAGGTTCATGGATGGATCTCGACAAGAATGGTATCGATCGGTCCGGCAACCCGGACTTTCTGACCAAGGACGAGCCGAGCCCGGCCGGTGCCTTCGCCTACAACACCATACTGGCGAACATCCGCAAGTCGGCCCTGGAACATCGTCCCGGATGGGACAGCCAGGCCACGGCGCGGTCCTACATTTTCCGGCGCGACGCCTGAGGACCCGATCATGACGAAAAAGCTCGACATGAAGCAGGTCAAAGTCGCCCTCGAACGCAAGGTGGCGCAGACCTACGAGCCGGTCAAGCCAGCGAAGCAGTTCGGCTTCATCCACCACAACGTCGATTGCATCGGCTGCCGCGCCTGCGAAATCGCCTGCAAGGACAAGAACGGCCTGCCGCCGGGTCCGCGCTTCCGCCGCGTGATGTACGTCGAGGGCGGTCACTACCCGGATGTGTTCGCCTACAAGGTGAACATGTCCTGCAACCATTGCGCCGAACCGGCCTGCCTGCCGACCTGCCCCACCGGGGCGATCTGGAAGCGCGAGGCCGACGGCATCGTGGATATCGACTCGACCTTGTGCATCGGTTGCCGCCGCTGCGAGGCGGCCTGTCCCTACGGCGCGCCGCAGTGGAACCCGAAGGAGCAGATCGTCCAGAAGTGCAACATGTGCGTCGACGAGATCGAGGCCGGGCGCAAGCCCTATTGCGTCATGGCCTGCATGATGCGCGTGCTCGACATCGGTCCCATCGAGGCGCTCTGGGACGGCAGCCACAAGACCAAGGCACTGGGGCCCAACGACAAGCCGGTGCGGCAGGTGAAGAACATGGCCGATCCGGAGCTTACCCATCCGTCGATTGCCTTTGTACCCCACAGCAAGGGCAAGGTCGAATGAGGCTGAACGCAGAGGTGGCCGCCGCCCTCGCCGAAGATGTCGCCACATTCGCCCTGTTGCACGACAGCGAGTTGACGCCGTCCGTCCTGGCCGAACTGAAGGACGTCGGCTTTCCGGCGAACCTTGGCCTGGTCCCGGCAGGCGAGGCAAGTCTGGGCAGTTTCGAGATGATGCGGACGGCGGTAGCGTCCCTGCCGGACACCCCGGATGCCGCTCTGTTCGACGAACTGGCGGCTGATTTCGCCGCGATCTACCTGACCGGTTCGTTTGGCGCGTCGCCCTGCGAATCCTACTGGCTGTCCGATGACCACCTGGTCTGCCAGGACGCGATGTTCGATTTGCGCAAGCTCTACGCCGAACAAGATCTGGCCGTTCCCGACTGGCGCAAGCGGCCGGACGATCACCTGGTCTTCCAACTGCAGTTCCTTGCCCGGCGCCTGGATGCGGTTGTCACTGCGGATGACTGGCGTTCGCTCGCCGGATTTCTCGATTACCACCTGTTGCGCTGGTTGCCCGACTTCGCCGGGCGCGTCGCCGATCGCTGCGACATGATGTTCTACGCCGCCCTGGCACTGCTTACCGATGCGTGGCTGCAGCAGGTACGCGACCTGATTGCAGGCCATCTCGGCGAGCCCCGGTTGAGCCGGGAGGAAATCGAGGCCAGTCTCGGCTCGCAACGCGTGGCCGAACCGGTGGCGGTGCCTGTCGCATTCCTGCCGGGTGCCGCCGGCCCGAGCTGGTAGCTGCCTGGCGGGCGGGATCCAGCGGCCGGGGTGACGGCGCCACGGCAAAGCCAAGCGCATCTGCTTGCAGTATCCTCGCACCATGACCGTTCGCGTTGCCCATTTGAGCCACCGCCTGTTGCGGGGAGTCCTGCTTGCCGCCGGCGGCGCGTCGCTGCTGCTGGGCGTCGTGTTTCTCGGCCTCTATCGGCAGCAACTCGAAAATGAACGCGCCGCGGCCTCGCTGCAACTGAACCGGATGCTGCAGGTGACCTGGGAAAATGCGATGCTCAAGCGCGACGTCGAAGGCCTGCGCGAGATTGTCGGCAAACTCGGCACGCTGCCCGGGATTAGCGACGTCCTGATCCTGGCGCCTTCCGGAGAGGTGCGCTTTGCCTCCGACACGGCCAAGCTGGGGCGCATGATGTCGGACGTGGCGCAGGCCACCACGGCCGGCAAGCCGCTGAGCCGCTTCGAGAACCTGGAAAGCGGCGGTGAGGTGCTGCGCTCGATCAACCCCGTGCCGAATCGCGCCCCGTGCCTGCCGTGTCACGGCACCATCGCCGCCAACCCCGTGAATGGCGTCCTGGTGATCGACTACGACGCGGCGCCGATCCGCGACAGCGCCCGTCGCAGTGCCGCGCTGTTCCTGCTGGCCGGAAGCGCCGTGCTCGGCCTCACGCTGGCTACCCTGTGGCTGGCCCTGCGGCGCCACGTGATTCGTCCCCTGGCGGAACTGGATGCCGCTACCCGTGCGCTGGCGACGGGCGACCTGTCGGTGCGCGCCGTGGTCACCCGCGATGACGAGATCGGTCGCGCCGCAGACAGTTTCAACCGCATGGCGGGGCGACTCGAAACGCAAGTGGCCCTGGTGCGCGCGCACGAAGCCTGGCTGCAGCAAATCCTCGATGGCCTGCCGGATGGCGTGCGCGTCATCCGCGTTGCGGACAAGAAGGTGGTGTTGGCCAATCGCGCCTTCTGCCAGCAGACCGGGCGGCCGCTCGAGCAGATTCTCGATCATCCCTGCCACAGCAGCAGCCATGCTCGCGCCGAGCCTTGTGTGGCCACCCTGGTGATCTGCCCGTTGGTCGAACTGCGGGAAATCGGTGCGACGCTCAAGGCCAACCATCATCACCAGCGCGCCGGCGGCGGCCAGTTCCCGGCCGAAGTCAGCGCCGTGCTGGTCGAGATCGACGGGGAGGGCGGCGCGGAGCGTTACATCGTCGAGTCGGTGCGCGACCTCGGCCAGGTGGTGCAGGTGTCCCATGAACAGCGCCTGTCGGAACTCGGCCTGCTCGCTGCAGGCATCGCCCACGAGATCCACAATCCGCTAGGCTCGGTTCGCCTCGGCGTCCAGGGCCTGGCGCGCGAGATTCGCGAGGCGCGCATCACACCGGAACAGATCGCGGAATACATGGGCCTGATCGACCAGGAGATCGACAATTGCATCGCCGTCACCCGCCGGCTGCTGCTGCTCGCCCGGCCGCCGGCCAACAGCCTGCAACTGGTGGTGCTCGGCGAGGCGCTGGGGGACACGCTGAAATTGCTTGAGTTCGACGCGCAGAACAGAAAAATCCGGCAGCGGATCGAATTGCCCGAAGCGCAACTGCGGGTCCTGGCCGATGAAGCGGAGATACGCATGATCTTCCTCAACCTGGTGCAGAACGCCCACCATGCGATGCCTGACGGCGGAACGCTGACGGCATCGATTCGAGAAGACCAGGGTCGGGCCTTGATCGAGATCGCCGATACCGGCATGGGGATGGAGGCGGAGTTCGTTACCAGAATTTTCGACCCCTTCTTCAGCCGTCGCGCAGACGGGGTCGCCGGCACGGGACTGGGCCTGACCATTGTCAAGAATTTCGTCGAGCGCATGGCGGGTGACATCAGAGTGGACAGCAGCCCGGGAAGCGGCGCGCGTTTCCTGATCCGTCTGCCGCTGGCTGAAAATGCATGGGAGAACGGCGAGTGAAGAAAAAGACCCTGCTGGTCATCGATGACGACGCCGTCTTCAACGGCCTCCTGCGCAGGCAAATCGAATCCATGGGCTTCGCCGCCGTCGGCGCCGGCACCTGGGCCGAGGCCCAGCAGAAGCTTGGCGAGATCGAGCCCGACGCCATCATTCTCGACTTCAAACTGCCCGACAGCGACGCGACCAGGATCCTCGCCGAGATCCGCAACCAGTATCCGGTGATCGTGCTCACCGGCTATGGCTCGATCCCCAATGCCGTGAGTGCGATCCGCCAGGGCGCCGCCGACTTCCTGACCAAGCCGGTGAATGTCGACGAACTGGAAATGACCGTGCGCCACGTGCTGGAAACCGCGGAGCTGCGCGAGTCGAACCAGTTCTACCGCACCCGGTTGGCGGCACACCGTCCCGGCCCGATGGTGTTCGAGAGCGCCGCCATGCGCGAAGTGCAGGCAATGGTCGACGCCGTGGGACCGACCGACACCACGGTCCTGATCCTCGGCGAATCCGGCACCGGCAAGGAACTGGTGGCGCAGGCGATACACGACAGGAGTCCGCGGGCGCACCGGGAACTGGTCGCGATCGACGGCAGCGGGCTGCAGGAAAGCCTGTTCGAGTCCGAGCTGTTCGGCCACGAGCGAGGCGCCTTCACCGGCGCCGATCGACAAAAAAAGGGCCTGATCGAGGAAGCCGTCGGGAGCACGCTGTTTCTTGACGAGATCGGCGACGTCGGTGCCGCCATTCAGGCGAAGTTGTTGCGGGTGATGGAGACCGGCACTTTCCGCCGCCTTGGCGGCAACAAGACCCTCACCGCCGATGCGCGTTTTGTCGCGGCGACCAACCGCGACATCGAGGCCATGGGCCGCAGCGGAAGCTTTCGCAGCGATCTCTATTTCCGCCTCTCGCGTTTCGTCATCACGGTGCCGGCGCTGCGCTCGCGGCGCGAGGACATCGAACCCCTGGCCCGTCACTTTCTATCACTGCTCAGTCGCACCGCGCCCACGACCCTGACGGGCGACGCCCTGAAGCTGCTTGTGGCCTATGATTGGCCCGGCAACGTGCGCGAACTGCGCAACGCCATGGAACGGGCGATCATCCTGGCCCGACCCGGAACCCAGGTCCGGGCCGAGCACCTGACCTTCATCCCGCGCGTGCAAACCGGGGAAACCGTGCTTCGCTTCGGCCATGAGCCGACCCTGGAGCAGATCGAGCGCGACTACCTTAAGCAGGTCATGGGGAAGTACGGCGGCAATCGTCAGAAGACCGCCGACGTCCTGGGTATCAGCGAGCGCCACGTCTATCGGCTGATCGAAAAGTATCGCGACAGTTGAGCGGCTGGCAGTACCATTCCTGTCCCCTGACACCACCGCAACGGATGGTCCGGGATCCGTCAAAATGCTATTGACCGACTATCCCCGGCAACGCCGACAGGTCGGCGATTTCGCCATCGGGCGTGGCAGGTATCCGCTCCGCGGCCTGGCCGAAGCGATTGCACCAGAGCACCCGGAAACCGAAGGCCTTGGCCGAAAAGGCGTCCCAGCCGTTGGACGACAGGAAGCAGATGCGCGCCGGGGCGATCTGCAGGCGCTCCGCCGCCAGGCGATAAACCGATGGATGCGGTTTGAATACGCCGACCTCCTCGACCGAGAACACGCCTTCGAACACGCCTTCAAGGCCGGAGTTACTGACCACGGCCGCAAGCATGGGCGGGGTGCCGTTGGAGAGGATGGCGAGCTTCATGCCGCGGCCTTTCAACTCGCGCAGCATGGCCGGTACCTCGGGGTAGGTGCTGAGCTGGAGGTAAAGATTCATCAGTCGTTCGCGCAGGCCCGGGCGTTCGATCTTCAGCGTGGCCAGCGCGAAATCCAGCGCATCGCCGGTGACCTGCCAGAACCCGGCATGATGCTGTGCCAGGCCGCGCAGCCAGGTGTATTGCAGTTGCTTCAGGCGCCACAGGTCGGAGAGACGCTGCCAGTCATCGCCCAATTCATCTCTGGCCGCGCTCGCCGCGCTGTTGAAGTCGAACAGCGTGCCGTAGGCGTCGAAGACGCAGGCGTCGATGTTCTGCAGTTGCAGTTTGCTCATGGGTCAGTCCTTGTCAGCTGCCGCAGGTCGGCGCGGCGGCGGTCTCGTGACCCAGCGCGCCGCCGCAACTCGATCCCTGGCCGGCGGTGCAGCCGTAGCAGTGGTCGGCGACGCGGATCGCCCGATCTTCCAGCGCGGCGGCACTGGCCCGGCTGATGTGCCGGCGGCCGCCGGATGGTTCCGTGATCGCCAGGCCGAGCTGCTGGTTGAAGTCGCAGTCGTAAAGATAGCCCTGCCAGTCCACGCTGACCAGGCTGCGGCACATGACCTGCGGCAGGTTGTCGTCGCGGTGGGCCGCGCGCAGGGTGTTCATGTAGGCGTTGAACTGGCCCTTGGAAATCAGCGTGCTGCCGAAGCGCTGGATCGGCATGTTGGCCAGGGTGAACAATTCGTTGAAGATGACACCGTACTTTTCGCCGAGGTGCTGCTTGTAGGCGGCTTGCAGCGCCGCCTGGGGCGGCGGCAGGGTGGGCCCCTGCGGGTTGTAGACCAGGTTGAGGACGAGGCCGCTGCCGTTGCGGCCATAGCCCAGCGCGTTGAGCTGTTGCAGCCCGGCCAGGCTGGCCGCGAACACCCCCTTGCCGCGTTGCCCGTCGACGTTTTCCTCCAGGTAGCAGGGCAGCGAGGCGACGATCTCGACGCGGTGCTGCGCGAGGAACCCTGCCATGTCCTCGAAGCCCGGTTCTTCGAGGATGGTCAGGTTGCAACGGTCGATCACGCGCAGGCCGCGCGCCCGCGCCGCCACGACGAGGCGGCGAAACTGCGGATTGAGTTCCGGCGCGCCGCCGGTCAGGTCGATGGCGGTGATGCCGGGGCTTGCCGCGATGAAGTCGAGTACCGCATCGATGGTTTCGGACGTCATTTCCTCGGTGCGCTTCGGCCCGGCATTGACGTGGCAGTGCAGGCAGCTCTGGTTGCAGCGGTAGCCGAGGTTGAGCTGCAGGATTTCCACGGCGCGGCGCATCAGGGCCGGAAAATCGGTATGGGTCAGCAGGTGGAGCGTGGCGTGCATCGGGTGTCTCCGGCGTTATTTCCTGATCTGTCGGCCAGACCGGTGATTGCTTACAGTTTGCACCAGCATCAGGCAAATGGGGTCGTGCGGCGGATTCTGTCACGCCCTATGGTGGATGTCCGCAATTGTTGCCGGCAGCTCATCCGGCTAACATCGGGCAAAGAATTCCCGGCTGACGGGAAACAACGGAGGAAAGACATGGAATTCATCAAGCTGACCCGGGACGGCCACATCGGGACCATTGTTCTCGACCGCCGCAAGAAACTCAATGCGCTGAGCCATGACCTCGTGGCCGAAGTCATCGACGCATTGAGGCAGCTCGACGAGGGCGGCGCCCGCGTCGTGGTCCTGCGGGCGCAGGCCGGGACGAAAGTATGGTCGGCCGGCCACGACGTCGGCGAACTCCCCGAAGGCGGCCGCGATCCATTGGGTTGGGATGATCCGCTGCGGCACCTGGTGCGCACCATCGAGACCTGCCGCATGCCGGTGATCGCCATGATCGAGGGCGGCGTCTGGGGCGGCGCGGTGGAAACCGTGCTCGCCTGCGACATCGTCATCGCCACGCCCGCAGCGACCTTCGCCGTCACGCCGGCGCGTCTCGGCGTGCCCTACAACGTCAGCGGCATGATGACATTCATGAGCGCGGCGAGCCTGCGCGTGGTCAAGGAACTGGCCTTCACTGCGGCGCCGATCTCGGCTGAACGCGCCGAGCGCATCGGCATGATCAACCACGTCGTGGCTGCGGAGGAACTTGAAGCCTTTACCTATGACATGGCTACCACGATCGCCAACAACGCGCCGCTGAGCGTTGCCGTCATGAAGGAACAGCTGAGGGTGCTGGCCGGGGCCAAGGCGGTGACTCCGCGCGGGTTTGAAAAAGTGCAGGGCTTGCGCCGGATTGTGTACGATAGCCACGATTATCACGAGGGGATTCGCGCCTTCAAGGAAAAACGCAAGCCGGTATTCACCGGCAAGTAGGCGGCGGCCGGCCGCCGCCGCGCGCGTTTCGGCATGAGCCAACCCGGCCCGCGGCAATAGTGGCATTATTGGCCCATCGCGCGTAGCGGAGGATCGATCATGGATCTGGCTCATCTGCCCCTTGACCTTGCAGGACTGCTGGCCCTGGCCGCGGGGCTCGGCTGGGCCGCCGGCCTGCGCCTGTACACGGTGATCTTCGTCGTCGGCATGGCCGGCAGGCTGGGCTGGATCGTGCTGCCGCAGGGCTTGAATGTGCTCGAACACCCCTGGGTGCTCGGCGCCGCGGGCCTGATGCTGACCATAGAGTTCTTCGCCGACAAGATTCCGCTGCTCGATTCGGTGTGGGACACCGTGCATACCTTCATTCGCATCCCGGCCGGTGCGGCGCTGGCGGCCATGGTGTTCGGCGGTCAGGGCATCGAATGGCAGACGGCGATGGCGATCATGGGCGGCACGCTGGCGGCCGGCACCCACTTCACCAAGGCCGGCGCGCGCGCCATGATCAACGCCTCGCCAGAGCCCTTCAGCAACGTCGCCGCGTCCTTCGGCGAGGATGTCGTGGTGCTCAGCGGACTGTGGCTGATGTTCGCCCACCCCTGGCTGATGCTGGCCCTGCTGCTGCTGCTGGTTGTCGCCACGGCCTGGCTGCTGCCGATAGTCTGGCGCGGTGTTGCCGGCTTGATCCGCGGCCTGTCGCTGCCGCGTCCGACGGCCGGCAGCAATCCCTGACGCTTCGTTCCGGCGCTATCATTCGCGCTTGCGTGACCCTCGATCGCCGTATCGCCGGCGCCGACTTTTTGCGCGCGCCGGCCTCGCAGCCCTGAAACTTCCTGTCGTGCAGCAACGTTGACCCGTTTCAAGAAGACCCGCAGAAACAACCATGGAAAACCGCACCGCCCGTCTCGAGCGCATCAAAATCCTTGCCTGGGTGCTTACCGCGCTCGCGCTGGTGATCCTGGTGGTCAGCTCCTACATCCGCTTGCGCGGCGCCGGCCTCGGCTGCAGCCCGTGGCCCGACTGTTACGGCGAACTGCTGTCCGGTACGGCCAACCTGCAAAGCGGCGCGGCGCGCATCCTGCACCGCAGCGTTGCCTCGCTGGCATTGGTGCTCGGTTTCGTCCTCGTCGCGCAGTGCCTGCGCCCGCAACCGGTCCAGCCGGCGGCGCGCTATGCCACGGCGCTGCTGTCGCTGATGATCGTCCTTACCTTCGTCGGCCTGTTCAGTTCCGACCCGCACCGGGTCTGGCCCGGCTTCATCAACATCCTCGGCGGCGCCGGCCTGGTCCTGCTGTCGTGGCGCACGGCGCTTGCCGCCGGCGCCGGTCCGGCACAGTCGCCGCCGCGCCGCCCGCGGGCATTGCTCCATGCCGGGCTCGGGCTGCTGGTCCTGACGATGGCGCTGGGCGCCCTGATCGGGGTGCGTTACGCCGCCACGGCCTGCCTCACGCTGCCCGATTGCAGCGGCGTTGCCTGGCCGGCGGCCGCCGGCTGGGGGGCGCTCGATCCCTTCACCGGCATCCTCGCTGCGGCAGGGCTGGGTGATGAGGGCGGTGTCGCGCTGCACCTGTTGCATCGCTACTGCGCGCTGGCGACCTTGCTGCTGCTGGGCTTCGGCGGCCTGCGGGGGCTGGGCCAGGCGGCAACGCGGCCGAGCGCGGGCCTGGTCCTCGTGCTGCTGCTGGTTCAGTTCTCGCTGGGCGTGCTGACCGTGATGAGCGGCTTCAGCCTCTGGATGGCCATCGCCCACAGCGTCTGCGCGTCGCTGTTGCTGGCGGCGACGGTTCAGTTGCTGGCGCGCCCGGCCGCCTGATTCCGCGGCGGCAGCGCCAGCAACTCGTTGGCGACAATCGCGCCGACCACCAGCACGCCGCCGATCAGGGTGTCGCTGCCGGGGATTTCGTTGGCGCCGAGCCAGGCCAGCGCAACGCCGAACACCAGTTCCAGCAGGGCCAGCAGCGAAATCTCCGCGCCGGAGAGCACGCGCGACACGCGCACCACCAGCAGGCAGGGCACCGCCAGCTGGAACACGCCGAGGAAGCCGAGCAGGCCGATGTCATGGGCCGTGGCCTGCAGCGGCCAGGCCAGCGGCAGCGTCGCCGCGGCTGAGATCATGGCCCCGAGCAGCACCGCCGGCAGCATGTCCGGCGCCACGGCGCCTTCCACGCTCGATACCGTGTCGCGATGGCCGGCGCCCTGCAGCAGCGTCCAGTTGACCGCCGCCGCCAGCGGCACCGCCAGCGCCACCACGCTGCCGGTCAGCGAGACGCCGGCGCCCGTCTGCCGGGCGAACATCCAGGCGACGCCGATGCCGGCCGCCAGGATCGCCAGCCAGGTGCGCGGCGGCAGGCGCTGGGCGAGGAACAGGCGCGCCAGCAGCGCCGTCATCAGCGGCCCCACGGCCATCATGACCAGCACATTGGCCACCGTGGTCAGCGTCAGGGCGACCATGAAGGCGGTGTACATCACCGCCCAGCACAGCCCAGAAGCCCAGACGATGCGCGGCGCCCGCACAAGCCCGGCCCACAGCCCCGGGCCGCGCAGCGCGGTGAGCGCGACGGCCAGCGCCAGCGCATTGAAGGCGCTGCGCCAGAAGGTCACCTCGAAGCTGCGCGCGCCTTCGAGGTGGCGGCTGACCACGCCGGCCATGCTCCACAGCAGGGTGACGAGGATCATCAGCATCACGGCGCGGCGATGGCTCATGCGCGGGCTCTTGCAGGCTTTGCGGAGGACATCAGGCGCGCCGCAGCACCGTATCGCCAGCGCCGTCCGCAGGGGATACCGCCCCCGGCTGCGCCGGAGGCATAACTTTTTGCCGTCACGACAGGGCCTCGGCAATCACCGGTGCCGCGCTCGGATCCTGGACGAAGAACAGATGCCCGCCGCCGAATTCCTGAAAGCTCGCGCCGGGAATCCGCTCCGCCAGCGCGCGCTGCACTTGCGGCGTGGCGATCGTGTCGTAGTGTCCGGCGAACACACTCACCGGCATCTTCAGCTCGGGCAGGCGTTGCCAGGTGTCGTGGCCGCGCCGCGCGCCAAGCTGGCGCAGGCTGCCTGCGCGCTGCGTGGGGTCGTCTGCGCCGAGGCTCAGCGTCGCCATGCCATCGTCAATCAGGCTTTGCCACAGCGCCGCGTGGTCGCGCTGCCATTGCGGCGTGCGGCGGCTGTCGGCGAGTTCGAGGAAGCGGCGCACGCGCTGTTCGTCGTCGAGTTCCGACAACTCGTGCAGCGGGTAGGACGCGCCGCCGGCGCCGCCGGAACTGGCCGACATCAGCACCAGGCGTCCGACGCGGGCGGGATGGCGCAGCGCCAGTTCCTGCGCCACCATGCCGCCGAAGGAATAGCCGAGCACCGCCGCGCTGTCCCAGCCCAGCGCCGCCATCAGGCCGGCGGCATCGTCGGCGTAGTCGGCCATGCTGTAGTCGCGCGCCGGCTTGCCGCTGCGGCCCATGCCGCGCTGGTCGAAGGCCAGAACCGTGAAGCGCGAGGCAAGGTAGCGGTCGAAGTCGCTCGGCGCCCGGCGCAGGTCGCCCCCCGTGCCCCAGATCTTCAGCAGGCGCGGGCCGGCGCCGCCCAGCTCGTAGCAGATATCGATGTCGCGGACGCGAATGAAGGGCACGTCGCTATCCTCAGGCGGCCGACGCGGGGGCTGTGAATTGGGGCATGGCGCGCAGTCTAGCGCGACTCCGGGGCACCGCCGGTCAAGTCACGCTTCGTCAGATCGGAAAAAGCCAGTGCCCGGTGCCATGATCTTCCGGATTCCGGCTTTCGCCGGAATGACGACTTGTTCAGTGCGCCGCTACAGCTCCAGCACATGCACGGCGCAGGCGATGCAGGGATCGAAGCTGTGGATGGTGCGCAGGATTTCGAGCGGCTGCTTGTCGGGTCGTGCACGCGCATGGCCCTTCAGCGCGGCTTCGTAGGCGCCGGGCTGGCCGTCCGGATCGCGCGGGCCGGCGTTCCAGGTGCTGGGCACCACGCACTGGTAGTTGGCGATCTTGCCGTCCTCGATGACGATCCAGTGGCCGAGCCCGCCGCGCGGCGCTTCCATGAAGCCGACGCCCTGTGAGCGTCTTCGGCCAGGTCGAGGGATCCCAGAGCGCCTCGTTGAAGGTGTCGCACGTCGCCGGCCTTGATGTTGGCGACGAGCTGGTCGTACCAGCCCTGCATGGCGTCGGCGAGGACCTTGGTTTCCAGCGTGCGCGCCGCGGTGCGGCCGAGGGTCGAGAACAGCGCCTGCACCGGCAGGTCGAGCGTGCTTCAGCGCTGGTGCCGACCAGTTCCTGCGTCTGCTCGTGGCCCGTGCGCGTACAGCATCAGCACGCGCGCCAGCGGGCCGACTTCCATCGCCTTGCCCTTCCAGCGCGGCGACTTCAGCCAGGAATAGGCCTTGTCCACGTCGAGCTGCTGGTAGGGCGGCTTGGGGCCGCTGTAGTTGAGCTTCGTCTCGCCCTGGTAGGGATGCAGGCCCTTCGTCCTTGCCCGCCGGCGTAGTCGTACCAGGAATGGCTGACGAACTCCTGCGATCTCGTCCGTCGGCGTTGAGGTCGACCTCGTGCGACCTGCGACAGGTCGCGGTTGAGGATGGCGCCGCGCGGCAGCAGGAAGGAGCCGGATCGTCCATGCCTTTGGCCGGGAAGTCGCCGTAGGTCAGGAAGTTGCCGAGGCCCTCGCCCTGGCGGAACCAGTCCTTGTAGAAGCCGGCGATGGCCAGCGTGTCGGGCACGTAGACCTGGTCGACGAAGTCGCGCATCGAGCGGATGACCTCCTGGACGCGCTGCCAGGCCGGTCACGTCGAGCGCCGTGCCGCCCTGTCCGCCGCGGTAGTGCGGCCCCTTGCCGCGGCCGGGATGGTCGGGCCAGATGCTGATCGCCGAGGGCGTGCCGCCGACGACGAAATTCGGATGCGGGTTCTTGCCGCCGAAGATGGTGTGCAGCGCCACCGCGTCGCGCTGCCAGACCAGCGCATCGAGGTAATGCGCGACGGCCATCAGGTTGGCCTCGGGCGGCAGCTTGTAGGCCGGATGGCCCCAGTAGCCGTTGCCGAAGATGCCGAGCTGGCCGCTGTCGACGAACTTCTTCAGCTTCGTTCTGCACGTCGGCGAAATAGCCGGGCGAGGACTTGGCGTAGTTGCGACGCGACTGCGCCAGCGCGGAGGTGGCCTTCGGATCGGCCTTCAGCGCGGAGACCACGTCCACCCAGTCCAGCGCGTGCAGGTGGTAGAAGTGCATGACGTGGTCGTGCACGTACTGCGCGCCGATCATCAGGTTGCGGATCAGCTCGGCGTTGGGCGGGACCGGATAGCTTCAGCGCGTCTTCCACGGCGCGGATCGAGGCGATGCCGTGCACCAGCGTGCACACGCCGCAGATGCGCTGGGCGAAGCGCCCAGGCGTCGCGCGGGTCGCGCCCGCGCAGGATGATCTCGATGCCGCGCACCATGGTGCCGGAGGAATAGGCTTCCTCGATGGCGCCCGTCGGTCATCTGCGCCTCGATGCGCAGGTGGCCTTCGATGCGCGTGACGGGGTCGATGACGAGGCGTTCAGTCATTTGGCTAACCTCTTCGTCACAGGTGCTCGGCGACCAGTTCGGTCAGGCCCAGCATCTCGATATCCATGTGTAGTGCTCCAGCGCTTCTTCCATGACGACGCGGCAGTTGGCGCAGGACGTCACCACGGTCTTGCACGCCGGTCTCCTCGATCTGCGCCTTCTTGCGCTTGAAGACGGTCAGTGCGCAGCGGCTCGGCGCGCTCGTTGGCGGAGACGCCGCCGCCGCCGCCGCAGCACCAGTTCATGATGCCGGCATCGGGCATCTCCTTGAACTGCGGCGCCAGCTGGTTGAGCAGCGTGCGCGGCTGTTCGTAGACGCCGCCGCGGCGCGAGATCTGGCAGGGGTCGTGGTAGGTCAGCGGCTTGTCGAGCGTGCCCTTCAGCTTGAGCGTGCCGGCGCGGCGCAGTTCGTCGAGCACCTCGAGGATGTGCTTCACCTCGAAGCCGAAGGGCCGGCCCATCAGGTTCGGCCCGTCCCAGCGGATCGCCGTGTAGGCGTGGCCGCATTCCGGGCTGATGACGCACTTCACCTTGAGCCGTTCGGCGGCGGCGACGATGCGGCCGACCAGCACGCGGGCCAGGTCGGAGACGCCGATCTGGATGCCGCTGTTGGTCGCCTCGTAGGCGTCGCTGGCCAGCGTCCAGCTGGCGCCGGCCTGGTCGCATGATGCGGCCGACGGCGCCGAGGTACTCGGGATAGTTGAGGATCTCCCACGACGACATCAGCACCAGGTAGTCGGCGTCCTCGCGATTCGACCGGTATCTCGCAGGCCGAACTCGCTTCTCCATGCGCTTGATCTGCGCCTGCACCGTGACCCACTTGACGCCGGCCGGGCTGCCCGACTCCACCGAGCGCGTGATGGCCATGACCAGACCCTCGGGCGCGTGGCCGGCGGCCGACATGCCTTCGCGCATCTTGCGCACCATGTAGGCGATGTCGTTGCCGACCGGGCAGACCATCGAGCAGCGTCCGCACAGCGGTGCAACTGTCGTAGACCAGGGTTTCCCATTCGGTCAGCTCGTCGTCGGTGACGGGCTTGGCCAGGCCGACCATTTTCGCCAGCCGGCCGAGCAGCGTGTATTCCTGCTGCCAGACGCGGCGCAGCGGTTCCAGTTTGTGGATCGGCGTGTATTTCGGGTCGCCGGTCTCGGTGTAGAACAGGCAGGCCTCGGCGCACAGGCCGCAATGCACGCAGCTCGAGAAGAAGCTCGCGATCGGCGCGTCGATGACTTCCTTGAAGGCGGCCAGGCCGCGTTCCAGCGATGCTGTCATGGCACGACCCTCCCCCGGCCCCCTGCCCAAGGCAGGGGGTGACGGTTGTTCGCCGCTGCGCGGCTCCGTATGTTGGCTGCGCCCCCCTTGGGGCGGCCCGGCGGGATGCGCTCATGCTGCCACTCCTTTCCGGCCGAACAAGCTGCCGGTGTACCAGCGCGAGATGAAGATGCTGACGGCGTGGAACAGCTTGGTGAAGGGCAGCAGCGCCAGCAGCAGCTCGACCGAAAGCAGGTGCAGCGCCAGCATCCAGGTGTAGTCGAGCAGCATGTGGTGGAAGGCGAGGTAGCCCGTGGCCAGCGGCAGGAAGGTCAGCAGCCAGACCAGGTAATCCTGCAGCGTCGACAGCATGCGCTTGACCGGATCGTGGACGCGGCTCGCCAGCACCGCCAGCATCGCCGCCAGCGTGGCGGCCACGGCGACCGCGTCCACCACCGGCGTCGGCAGGCCGGGCCAGGAAATTCCGAGCAGGCTGCGCAGCAGTTCGATGTGCGGAATGTAGAGGAACACCGTGATGAAGATGCCGATGTGGAAGACGTAGCCGCCGTAGTAGGTCACCGGCGCGCGGGCCAGCATTCCCGGCGGCGGCAGCGAGCGGGTCAGCACGGTGCGCCAGCCGCTGCCCGGGCTGTCGGTGCGCGCCGGCGAGAGATCGGCCTTGCGCCCGAGGCTGTATATCTCGAACAGGCGCAGCAGGATGCCGAAGGCGAGTATGGCCAGGGCCAGCACCAGGCCCGGGCCCCGCGCCCAGAGCAACAGGTCTCCGGCAGTCATTTTTTGAGGTCCTCCAGCTTCATGGTCTGGTGGCCGGCTGCGGTTCGCTGCTGCGGTTGTGCCAGGCGATCGCCACGCCGGCGGCAGCGCCGGCAGCGACGCCGAGTGCCGCGCCGCGCATGTCGCCGATCGGTTGCGGCAACGGCCGGTAGATGCCGCCCATGTCCCAGAAGCTCGGCTCGGAGCAGCCGATGCAGCCGTGCCCGGACTGGATCGGGAAGGACACGCCGCCGTTCCACTTGGTGGTGGCGCAGGCGTTGTAGGTCACCGGTCCCTTGCAGCCGAGCTTGAACAGGCACCAGCCCTTGCGCGCGCCTTCGTCGTCGAAGGTTTCGGCGAACTTGCCCTGGTCGTAGAAAGGCCGCCGGTAGCAGCGGTCGTGGATGGTCTCGCCGTAGAACATTTTCGGCCGCCCCAGCGCGTCGAGCTCCGGCAGGCTGCCGAAGGCCAGGATAGTGGGCGATGAAGCCGGTCATGACGACGGGTATCGGCGGACAGCCGGGGATGTTGACCACCGGCTTGTCCTTGACCAGTTCGCCGATCGCCACCGCCCCGGTCGGGTTGGGCTGCGCCGCGGGCAGGCCGCCGTAGGTCGCACAGCTGCCGACGGCGATCACCGCCGCCGCGCCCTTGACCACCTCGTTCAGCATGTCCAGGTTGGAGATCCCGGCGATGGTCGAAAAGCCGGCATTGCCCAACGGCACCGAGCCGTCCACCACCACCAGGTACTTGCCGGCGGCTTCCTTCATGGCCGCTTCGCGCGCGTGTTCGGCGGCCTCGCCGGCGGCGGCCTGCAGCGTGTGGTGGTAGTCCAGCGAAATCAGGTCGAAGATCAGGTTCTCGATGGTCGGGCTGTGCGAGCGGGTCAGCGACTCGGTGCAGCCCGTGCATTCCTGGAAGGAGAGCCAGATCACCGAAGGCCGGCGCGCCTTGCCCAGAGCCGCGGCAATCTTTTCCGCCGCCTCCGCCGGCAGCGCCATCATGGTCGCCAGTCCGGCGCAGAACTTGAGGAACTCGCGGCGACCGATCCCGTGCCGGCGCAGTTCGGCTGCGATACTGGCGCGCTCCCGCCTGTTGTCGTGCTGCCCACCGGCCATGACCATCTCCGTGGTGCGAAACATGACGAAATTATGCGTAGCGGAAATCGCGGGCGTATTGAGGCCGGTCAAACCGCCGGCGATTTGCGGGCCCGGGGAAAAATCGCCGTAGCGCCGGCGCCGACTTTCAGGGCGGACCCGCCGGCGCCCCGGGGCGGGCTCAGTCCGGCGCTTTCGGTTTCCTGGCGGTAACCAGCTTGAGGCCGAGCAGCACCGCCGGCGCCAGGTGCCAGAGCACGTCAAAGATGTCCAAAGGCCGCGTCAGCCGGCCTTCCGCCAGCATGCGCGCCTTCTCGACCAGGTGCGGCTCGGGCACGAAGGGCGCGCCGAGCATGAAGACGGCGGCGGCGATCAGCAGCGGATAGGGAATCTTGTCCAGCCAGCGCATGGGGGGCTCCGTAACGGGTGTGGCGCGCATTATGCCTGCCCGCCGCGCCGCACTCGTGCCGGCGGGGCCGGTTGCGGCGCAGGAATCTAGAGGGCGGCGCCTAGGGGTTTAGGGTGTCCGCTCTAGGCGGCGCCGCTAGAGTGGCTGCGCTGGAAGACCGGCTCTCTGGCCGGCCCGGGAATGTTTAAAGGAAAAATCATGCTGAAGACCAAAAAGCTGCACCCGAGCAATCTGGCCGCCAATCCGGTCGTGGTCGCGATGAAGGAAGCCGCCGTCAATGTGCATGCGGCCAACATGAACGTGTTTCATGTCGCCCGCAACCAGGGCAGGAAGGTATGGGTCACGCTGGGCACGACGGCCGGCACGCTGGCCAGGCAGAACATCCGGTTGCTGAAGCACACGGTGGCCGCGGCCAACGACAAATCGGTCGCGGCATGGGATGTCGTCGAGCGGACGCTCGATGAGCGCGTCATGCCGGTGCTGGACAAGGTGGGCCTGGCCGCTCCCGCGCAATACGGTGTCGATCTGTTCGGCAAGGGCCTGCACCGGGTTTCGGCGCAGGTGGTCGAATTGACCCGCCAGCGCAGGCCGGCCGCGAAGCCCGCCGCGCGCAAGCCGGTGGCGAAGAAGTTCGTCGCCAAGCGTCGCGCGCGTCCCGCGCACCAAGCTCGCCGCCTGATCGTTTGGTCCGGCCGGTGACGGCCGGCCCGTGGCGGCGTCAGGGTTTCACGTTCCTCCGCCCCGGGCCTGCCGGCCCGGCCTCGTCGCTGTGCGCCGGCGCCGACTTCCGGATCCCGGATCGCGCCTTCGGTCCAGCCAAGTCCGGGCCCGCATCCGCGCCTGCGCATGAACATGGCGGTGGTATGATTTTCGCCAGTGTTTCCGAGCGAACCCGCGATGCCCCTGCAAATAGACCTGAGAAGCGCCGTGTATGCCCTGTCGGACGCGCTCGACCTGGTCGGCGTGGACGACTTCCAGCATGGCAAGCGCGTCGCCATGATCGCGCGCGAAACCGCGACCCTGCTCGGCGTGCCGGAGGCGCGGCTGGACAACCTGGTCTGCGCCGGCCTGCTCCATGACGTCGGCGTGTCGTCCACCGCCGCCCACCGGCGGCTGGTGCATGACGCCGAATCCGCCGACCGGCATGTCCATTGCGAACGGGCGCACGAGCTGCTGCAGCCCTTTGCCCATCTCTCGCTGCTGGCCAACGCCATCCGCTACCACCATACGCCCTGGACCGAGCTTCCCTCCGGCCTGGGCGAGGCCGACGCCGTCGACAGCAACCTGATACTGCTCGCCGACCGGGTGGACAGCCTGCTGCTGCGGGAGGGGCTGGCCAATCCGCTGGTGCACAGGGAAGCCATCTGCGACGAAATCGGGGCACTGGCCGGCCGCGAACTGTCGCCGGAGCTGGTCCGCGCCTTTCTCGGCGCCGCCGCCAGCGAGGCCTTCTGGATCGCCCTGGTGCCGCGCCACGTGCAGGCCTGCCTCGACGAGCTGCCGCTGGCGAACTGGCAGGTCACGATCGACTTCCCCCAGTTCCGCCACGTCGCCCGCCTGGTATCGAGCATCGTTGACGCCAAGAGCCATTTCACCGCCGCCCATTCGCTCGGCGTGGCGCAGTTGGCGCGGCACCTGGCGCAGCGCATGGGCTTCAATGCCGACTCGCTGGCCCAGGTCGAGATCGCCGGCCTGATGCATGACGTGGGCAAGCTGTGCGTGCCCGACGAGATCGTCGAGAAGCCCGCCCGCCTCACGCCGGTCGAATTCTCCGTCATGGAGCGCCACAGCTTCGAGACCTGGCAGATCCTGCGCCATGTGCCCGGCCTGGAGACCATCGCCGAATGGGCCGCCTTCCACCACGAGGCGCTGAACGGACGCGGCTATCCCTTCCGCCACAAGGGCGGCCGCCTCAGCATGGAAGCTCGCATCGTCGCCGTGGCCGACGTCTTCCAGGCCCTGGCCCAGGAGCGCCCCTACCGCGGGGCCCAGCCCGCCGGGGAAATCCGCGGCATCCTGGAAGGCTTCGTCGCTGACGGCGTGCTCGACGGCGACGTGGTGGCGGTGGCCAGCCAGGACTTCGAAGCCAGCTGGTTCGCCGCCACGCGGCCGCTTTGAATCAGGGCGTGACCGGTTCAATCCGGCGCGGGCCCGGGGCTTCGGCGCAAGCGGAGCGGACGGCCTGCGCCGCGCGCCGATCGATCAGCCGCCGTTGATCACCGCCTCGGGAATCCGGTAATGCTCGGCATCGTTGACCTCGACCGACCACAGGTCGCCGCTCTTGCCGGCCTTGACCCTGGCGCCGGCGCCGACTTTTCAAAATCGGAATGCTGTCATTGCGAAGTATGCCAGTTTTGGAATATACTTGACGCCGATGAGCAACGACGAAAAGCCACTGATCTGGATCGGCGGTTCGCGCAAGGACCTTGCGGTCATGCCCAAGGCAGTGCAGCGCGAGTTCGGCTACGCGCTGCATCTGGCGCAGATCGGCAGCAGGCATTCGGGCGCCAAGGTATTGCGCGGCTTCCGTTCGGCGGGCGTACTGGAAGTCGTCGAGGATTTCGCAACGGATACCTACCGCGCGGTCTATACCGTGCGTTTCGCCAACGCCGTGTATGTGCTGCACTGTTTCAAGAAGAAATCGACGAAGGGCATCGAAACACCGAAACCCGACATGGACCTGATACGCAAGCGGCTCGACGATGCCAAACGCTTGGCCGAAGGAGATTGACATGACCCGCAAGAGCAGCAAGGAAAAAATTGACTACGAAGTCAGTTCCGGCAACGTCTACGCCGATCTCGGCTTCGCCGACTCGGCCGAGATGCTGGCGAAGGCAAGGATCGTTAGCGAAATCGCCCGCATCATCCAGGCGCGCAAGCTGACCCAGACCAAAGCGGCGGAACTGCTGGGCATCGACCAGCCCAAGGTGTCGGCGCTGCTGCGCGGGCATTTCCAGGGCTATTCGCAGGAAAGGCTGATTGGTTTCCTGACCAAGCTGGGGATGGATGTCGAGATCGTGGTGCGGACGAAGGCCAAGAAGCGGCAAACTGCCGGGCTGGTTTCGGTAGTGTTTGCGTGATGATGGCGGGCTACTACTATATCGCCTCGAAACAAATTCCAAGCTGACCCATATAGTTGTCGGAACCGCCCGAAGCCGCTTGATCGCTTGCCCCGGCCGTCACCGGCAGGCCCGTGGCTCCGTCAGATTTTTGATTCCTCCGCCCCGTGCCTGCCGGCGCCAGCCTCGTCGCCGTGTCTCCGGCACCGACTTTTGAAAAACCGAATGCACTCGACCACAATTACGGTCAAGTTGACCCAAATCAACCTGTGCGTAGATTGATTTCGCCTTATGACTCTCGATTGGTATCTTGAGGGCGGGGGATATCTATCGTTTCTCAAGCTCACGCCATCCTGCTGGTTTTCATGCGGGACATGATGCAATATGCGCCAACGTGGCTGTACTCAAATCGAATCCATAGGGAGCAACAGACAATGCACAACAATCTGCTTTTTACCGTTGTCGTGACAGCAGCACTTACAACTGGATGCGCATCAATTACGGGCACGAACACGCAAAGCATTTCCGTTGAAACTCGTGACCAAGGCGGTACGCAAGTTACCGGAGCGGCGTGCGAGTTGTCCAACAACAAAGGCAAATGGTTCGTGACCTCACCCGGTTCAGTCATGATCCACAGGTCAAACGACGATATGCAGGTGCTTTGCAACAAGTCAGGCCTTGAACCAGGAAGGGCGGCGGTGGTTTCGGATACCAAAGGATCCATGTTCGGCAACATATTATTTGGTGGTGGGATTGGTGCAATCATCGATCACAACAACGGCAGTGCATATGAGTACCCGACGCTCATTCAAGTCCTAATGGGTGCATTCTCCAAGATAGAGATGCCGAGGCAACAAGCCCCTTCTGATGCTCAATCTGGCACTCCCGAACCCAAACATCAAACTGTTGCAAGTTCTCAAGTTACGGCGAGAAGCGCGACAGACGTTCGTAGCAAGGAAGAACGCCTGAAGGAACTCAAGGCGCTATACGAAAAAGGACTGATTGCGGAGGCTGCCTACACCGATCAGCAGAAAAAAATACTTGTCGATTAGATTTATCTCGCCAAAACAATCAAACGGGCCAGGCCCTTCGATCTCTTCGGTGTGCAAGTACTGCATCCACTTTGGTAGGCTGTCCCGTCCGTCACCGGCAGCCCCGTGGTCCCGGCATATTTTTGATTCTTCCGCCACGGGCCTGCCGGCGCTGGCCTCGTCGCTGTGTCGCTGGCGCCGACTTTTCGAGCAGAGAATTCAATTCGAGCTTGAGGTTTGCGAAGGAAGCATTAAACATTAAAGGTTCCAGGCTCGAATTGAATTCCTTTAGTCTCCGTAACATGTTCATGGCTCAGGTCTATAGTGAGTCGCAGGTAGTGGAGGCATAGTGGTCGAAAGATCGCTGACGAACCAGACGTCGATCTCCGCTTGGCTCAAAGCCCCCTTGACCGTGCGAATGTATTTGTAATACCAAGCGGTTTCTGGAACGGCGAGAACCACACGAACGCCTTTAGTGTCTTGATGCGAATCGCGTAGCTGTAGGCAGGTAAAGATGCCCTTTGCAACGCGATCAAAAATCTGGGATTGAGTGTATGGCTTGCCATGTCTAGCGCTGCCGGCACGCGAACTGGTGCTTCCCTTCGCTTCTACAAGCACCTTAAGGCTATGCGCTGCATGGACGGCAATCACGTCGATGCCTTGCTCTATTGTCGAAAGCTGCTGCTGAATATCGAAGCCTGCCGCTTTCAAATCGGGGCAGAGAACATCGATGACTGCGTTCTCATCCATCATTTCAGCACCTTGCGGGTAAGGCGCGGTCAGCACATAGCGCTCACGTAACAACGGCAAAGCCGTGTCTCGCCAGAATCGCTGTGAAACGCACCCACCGGACATGCCACCCTTATCAAAGCGTTCAAGATAGATCGTCTCCTTGTTCGCGGTTATTGAGACGCCGGTCAGCTTTTCGTACAACTGCCCAAGTAGTTCGACGAACTCGGTAGTGCTCTTGCGATATGCAAGTGCAGCAAGATTCTTCTCAATCTCCTTCCACAAGAAAGGGTCGCCACGGGTACCCCACTGCTTCGGTGGGCTGGCGAACAAATGCGACATGGTTTTCATAGTAAAAACAGAATACCTGATTTGGGGTCGGCTTGAGGTAAACCGGTTGATCCGTTCGGATAATAAGGGAAATTCGCCACCCCGCTAACCACATGCCCCGTCGGCACCAGCCTTGATGCCGGCTCGCAGTGCCGGGTCTGGTCGTCGAAGAAGAAGTCGGGTTCGAATTCGCGCAGGAAGCGACTCTTGTCCAGGCCGCCGAGGAACATCGCTTCATCGACTTCCACCTGCCATTCCATCAGGGTGCGGATCGCGCGTTCGTGGGCGGGGGCGCTGCGCGCGGTGACCAGCGCGGTGCGGATTTTCATTTTGCAGCCGGCGCTGTCGGCGCGCAGGCGGTGCAGGGCTTCGAGCAGGGGCAGGAAGGGGCCGGGCGGCAGCGGATGGAGGGCGCGGCGCTCTTCGTGGTCCTGGAAGGCGGCGAGGCCCTGTTCCTGGAACACGCGCTCGGCCTCGTCGGAGAACAGCACGGCATCGCCGTCGAAGGCGATGCGCACTTCCTGCGGGTGCTTCTCGGCTTCGGTCAGCGTCGTCGAATACACGCGCGCCGCCGGAAAGCCGCCTTCCAGCGCGGCGCGCACGTCGGCTTCGTTGGCGGAAAGGAAGAGGTTGGCGCCCAGCGGTTTGAGGTAGTTGAAGGGCGAGCGGCCGCGGGTGAATACGCCGCGTTCGAGCGAGAGCCCGGCGGCATCGGCGGACTTGAAAATGCGCAGGCCGGAGACCGGGTCGTTGCGCGAAAGGATCACCACGGCGACGCGCTGGCGTTCGGGGGTATTGAAGGCCAGCAGCTTCTGCACCAGCGGGAAGGCGACGCCGGGCCGTGCCGGCTGGTCCATGCGTTCGAGCTGCACGGCCATGTAGGCGGAATCGTCCTGGTCCTCGAAGACGCGGTTTTCCTCCTCGAAATCGAACAGCGCGCGCGACGAGAGCGCGACGACGAGCTGGCCTTCGAGGCTGGCGGGCATCAGGCTTTCCCTGGCTTCGTCGCCTTGGGTACGGCGGCATACATTTCCGTCATGCGTGCGGCCTCGTCGGCGACGCGCTGGCGCAGGTCGGGCGGGGCCAGCACTTCGACGTCGGCGCCGAACTTGAGGATGTCCATGATCAGCTCGCGGTGGTCGGCGTAGGGGAATTCCAGCCGCCAGGAGCCGTCTGGCTCGAAGCTGCCCTTCTGCTTCGGGTGCCAGGTTTCCTGCGCCACCCAGCGCGCGCGCTTCGGGGTGAAGCGCAGCTTTGCGTGCTGCAGGCGGCGCCCGGAGAAGATGCCGTAGCCGGCACCGAGGACTTCGTCCAGGCTGCGGCGCGAGACCTCGCGCGCTTTGCGCTCGATGACGTTGGCCTGCTTGATGGAATCGAGGGAAAAGTTGCGGATGTCGTTGCGCAGGTGGCACCAGGCATCGAGGTACCAGTTTTCGCGGTAATACACCAGGCGCTGCGGCGAGACTTCGCGCTCGGTGGTCTCGCCGCTGCCGCGGGCGAAGTAGGTGATGGCCAGGCGCTTGCGGCGCAGCAACGCGGCGCCGACCTTCTCGAAGTGAGCCAGCTTGAGTTCGCGCTTGCCGAGGCCGACGATCAGCACGCGGCGGCGGATTTCCTCGGCGGTGTTCTCGGCGCTGCCGAGCAGGCCGTTGAGGCGCGCGATCAGCGGCTGGATGTGCGGCGTCAGGATGCCGCCGGGGTCGAGGTCGGTCAGCAGGTGCTGCATGGTCAGGAGCGCATGGACTTCGCCCGAGTTGAACCACAGGCCGGGCAGTTCGTACTGGGCGCCGCCGTCGGGATGCGGGGTGTCGAAGCAGTAGCCGCCGGCATCCCGATCCCAGACGATGGGCGCATTGAGCCGGTTGCGCATGTATTCGAGATCGCGCTTGAGCGTCGCGCGCGAAACTTCCAGCGCCGCCATGAGGTCGACGAAGGGCACGAGCTTGCGGTCGTGGATCATCTGGTCGATCTTGTAGAAGCGCTCAGTGCGATCCATGGCGGCTTTCCGAGATGAACTGGCGGAAGTGGTCCAGTCTGCGAGGATGGATTATGCCTTCCGCAAGGGCTTGCTTGATCGCGCAGCCGGGTTCGGCATCGTGCTGGCAATCGCGGAAGCGGCACTGGCCGAGGAAGGGGCGGAACTCGGCGAAGCCGAATTCGATCTCCTGCGGCGGTCAGGTGCTTGAGGCCGAATTCCTGCAGGCCGGGGCTGTCGATCAGCGTGCCGCCGGGGCAGGTGTCATCGGGCAGCTTGTAGAGGCGGGCGTAGGTGGTGGTGTGCTTGCCGCTGTCGAGCGCTGTCGACAGTTCGCGCGTCGGCGCCGCGGCGCCGGGCACCAGGGCGTTGGTCAGGGTCGACTTGCCCATGCCGGATTGGCCGACCAGTACCGAGCTTTCGCCGGCCAGCAGCGGCAGCAGCGGCGAGGGGTCGAACTTGGCCGAGAGTTCGACGACGCGGCAGCCCAGCGCGGCGAAGGGTGCCAGCAGCTTTCTTGCGGCGGGCAGGGCGGCGGCAAGGTCGCACTTGTTGAGCACGATGGTGGTGGTGAGGCCTTCGTGTTCGGCGGCGACCAGCGCGCGCGAAAGCAGCATGTCGGAGAAGGATGGATCGGTGGCGACCACCAGCAGCAGTTGCGTGGCGTTGGCGGCGATCAGCTTCTGCCGGTAGAGGTCGCTGCGGTAGAGCAGGCTGCGGCGCTGGCCGTGGCCGATGATCTGGCCGTCGGGGCGTGAGTTCGACGTCGTCGCCGACGGCGTAGGGGCTTTTCTTGCCGCGCGGATAGCCGGTGGCCAGAGTGCCGTCGGCCAGTTCGATCTCGTAGTGCCGGCCGAAGGCGGCGACGATGGTGCCGTGACGGTTCTTCGCGGCGTTCAATGCGTTTTACAGCGTGAGCAGCGCATCGATCTTGGCCGCGCAGATGAAGTCGTTTTCGGAGAGGCCGCCGATCGCGTGCGTGGTGTAGCTGACCGTGCACTCGCCCCAGCCGACGGCGAGGTCGGGGTGGTGGTCCTCGCGGTGCGAGATCCAGGCCGTGGCGTTCACGAAGGCCATGGTCTCGTAGTAGTTCTTGAACTCGTAGGTCTTGCTGATGATGTTGCCTGCACGCTGCCAGCCTGCCAGCGTGGCCAGCATCGCGGCGGCTTCGTCGTCGGTGAGCGGCGGCACGCCGCCCTCGCAGGGCTTGCATTTTCCCTTGGACAGATCGCAAACCGTGTTCATGGTGTTTCCTTTAAAGTGAAACAACTCGTTCGGAGCGACGGGTGACAGTCGAGCGAAGCGAGCCGACTAGTAGCCTCCCCGTGAGGGGGCGAGGCGGGGTTTCGCACCGCATGCGGTGCGCCGCCGCAGCCGGCTGGCTGTGTAAAGCCAGCCGTGGGCCGCGGAGCGGATGGGAGGGGCGGGTCTTTAATTCGCTTTTAACGTGTTTCATGATCGGCGGGCGACTCTCGCGGCCATGAAAGTTACGAGACGTGCAGCCGCGCGATGCGCTGGCTGGCGGGTGGATGGGAATCGTGGAACAGCGAGTGCAGCGGGTCGGGCGTCAGGGTCGCGGCGTTGTCGCGATAGAGCTTGACCAGCGCGGTGACCAGGTCGGCGGCGGCGGTCTGCTGCGCGGCATAGGCGTCGGCTTCGTATTCGTGCTTGCGCGATAGCGCGGAGGTCAGCGGCGCCAGCGGGAAGAGGAACACCGGCAGCACCATGGAGAACAGCAGCAGGCCCAGCGCCGTACCGCCGGCGCCGACTCCCAGCCCGGCGTAGAACCAGGGCTGGTCGATGAGTTGCCCGAGCAGCCAGAGGAAGGCCAGGCTCAAGGCGCCGGACAGCGCGATGCGCTTGATCACGTGGCGGTGTTTGAAATGCCCGAGTTCGTGCGCCAGCACGGCTTCGATTTCCTGCGGCGCGAGCTTTTCCAGCAGGGTGTCGAAGAAGACGATGCGGCTGGGCAGCGCCGAAGCCGGTGAAGTAGGCGTTGCCGTGCGCCGAGCGCTTCGAGCCGTCCATCACGAAGAGACCGGAGGCGGTGAAGCCGCAGCGCGTCAGCAGGGCTTCGATGCGGGCTTTCAGCGAAGCATCGTCGAGCGGCGTGAACTTGTTGAACAGCGGCGCGATGACGGTCGGGTAGAGGAAGAGGATCAGCAGGTTGGTCGCCAGCCAGACCAGCCAGACGTAGAGCCACCAGTTGCGGCCCATGGCGTCCATCAGCCACAGCACGGCGAACAGCAGCGGGCCGCCGATCAGCACGGCGAGCGCCGCGCCCTTGGCCAGATCGGCCAGCCACAGCGGCCAGGTCAGCTTGTTGAAGCCGAAGCGCGCCTCGATCACGAAGGTGCGGTAGAGGCTCGCCGGCAGGCCGATGAAGAAGCCGAGCAGGCCGGCGCAGGCGAACAATGCCAGGCCGTGCAGATAGCCGCTGCCGAGCCCGTCGCGCAGCGCCTGGTCGATCCAGCCGAGCACGCCGCCCAGCGTCAGCGCCAGCAGGACGAGGACGTCGATGACGATTTCGACGAGGCCGATGCGCACCTTGGCCGCGGTGTAGTCGGCGGCCTTGCGGTGATCGACGAGTTCGATGCGGCCGAAGAAATCGGCCGGCACCCGGTCGCGATGGGCGACGACATGGTGCAGGTGGCGCAGGTCGAGCCAGAGGCGCAGGCTGGTCGACAGGGCCAGGGCGGCAAGAAAGAGGACGGTGAAGTGATTTGGGTTCATTGATGGTTGGCCGCTGTGCCAGAATGCGGCAACACGTAAACAGGCGCAGGAAAATTATGGCACAGGATCAGAACGCGCTTGTCTGGCTGGACATGGAAATGACGGGGCTCAACCCCGACGGCGACCGCATCATAGAGCTGGCGATGGTGGTCACCAACTCGAACCTCGACATCGTCGCCGAGGCGCCGGTCTGGGTCGTGCATCAGCCGGACGAGGTGCTCGATGCCATGGACGAGTGGAATACCAAGACCCATGGCAAGTCCGGCCTGACGGCGCGGGTCAAGTCCTCGATCATGACCGAGGCCGAAGTCGAAGCGCAGGCGCTTGAGTTCCTGCGCCGCCACGTGCCGCGCGCGACGACGCCGATGTGCGGCAACTCGATTTGCCAGGACCGGCGTTTCATGGCGCGCTACATGCCGAAGCTCGAGGACTGGTTCCATTACCGCAACCTCGACGTGTCGACGCTGAAGGAACTGTGCAAGCGCTGGAAGCCGGAAGTGGCGAAGGGCCTCAAGAAGCACGGCAAGCACGAGGCGCTGGCGGACATCCTCGAGTCGATCGAGGAGCTGAAGTATTACCGCGAGCATTTTCTCAAGCTTTAACGTGAAACAACTAGTTCGGAACGACTGGTAATAGTCGAGCGAAGCGAGCTGGTTGGTAGCCCCGCCCTGGGCGGGGATGGGGGTGGGGGGCCTTCAATTCGCCGTTCGCGCGTTTCATCTTCTGTGGGTGGCTCCGGTGCCATGCGCGTTAATCACTTGCCGCGGCGATACAGGCGCAACTGTTCGCTCGGTCGCCGGGACGCGAGGTTTCGCGGATCAGCGTCCAGCCGGGCATGACCTTCTCGCTGCGCGGCGCGGTCTGCACGATCAGCCAGCGGCATTCATCGGCGCGGCTGCCGGCGACGGTGCGGATGCCGTCGAAGTAATCGAGCGAGGCGCGCTGTGACAGTCCCAGGCCGCGTCGCGCGATGCAGCCGGGACTGGCGCCCAGCGCGTCGCGAAAGTCGGCGCTGACGCTACGGTAACTCTTGCCGTAATCGATCCAGGGCAGCAGCAGTGCGGCGAGCAGGATCCAGACGGTCGTCAGGCCGAGGCTCCAGCGCGCCGCGGCGCGCCATGGCGAGCGCGGCGTGCGCAGCATGACCGCGATCCAGCCGACGCTGACGGCGATGGCGATCAGGATGGCGGGGATCGAGACCTCGGCAATGAAGCCGGGGCCAAGCTTGCTGAAGTTCTTCGCGATGCGGGCCGGTTCGCCGCTCAGGATGGCGATGCCGCCCAGCCAGATCAGCGCCGCGGCCTGGGTAAAGGTCATCATGCCGAACCAGTCGAGGGCGTTGGCGGCGCCGCGCCGCAGGCGGCCGGCGGCCGACGCTGCCAGCACGGTGAGCGGGACGAGGACGGGAAAGAGCGTGGTCGGCCGGGTCGAGGTGCCGGTGAGGAACATCGACAGAGCGACGACGGTTGCCGCCAGCAGCATTGCGGTCTCGGCCTTGAGCAGTTGCCTGCGCTCCAGCCACAGGCCCCAGAGGGCAAGCGGCAGCAGCGGCCAGCTGGCCCAGGCCAGGAGTTCAAGGTGGGCCAGGCCGGGGCCGCCGCGCGATGTCAGGCTGGCCTGCTCGACGCCCCACCAGATGTCGAACAGCGCCGGGGAATGGCGCCAAAGCAGCAGGGGCCAGGGCAGGATCAGGACCAGTGCGATGGCCGTCGCGGCCAGCCAGGCGAGGCCGCTGCCGCGATTGCGCCACGCCGGATGCAGCGCCAGCAGCAGGCCGCTCGCCAGCTGGATGGCGACGCTATCGACCCCGGCGCCGAGGAAACCGATGCCGAGGCCAAAGCCGAACAACGCGCCGCCGCGTAGCGGCTTGTCGCGCCAGAGCGACAGCCCCCAGAGCGATACGGCAAAACCGGCAAGCGCCGGCAATCGCCGGCTGGGCCTCGTGCAGCGGCACCAGCAGGCCCAGCGTGCCGATCGCCGAGCAGGGGAGCGGCCAGCCCGGCACTCGCCCCGAGATGGCGATGGGCAATGCGCCAGATGGCGGCGAGGAAGCCGGCGGCGAACAGGCTGGAAGCGAGGCGGGCCGCATCGTGCCAGGGCAACAGCCATCCGAGCAGCTTGCCGCACAGGGCCGCCGTCCAGTGATACAGCGGCGGCGTGACCAGCCAGGGGTCGCCGGCGACGCGCGGCACCAGCCAGTCGCCGCCGGCCATGCCGAAGGCGACGCCGAGGTGGATCGCATCCTCGTTTTTCCACGGGTCGTGGCCGACCACACCGGCCAGCAGCCAGACGGCGCAGAGCAACAGCGCGCCATACCGCGCCAGGATAGGCGAGGTGTCGGGGCCGCGTTCAGTCAGGTAGGACACGTTGCGAGTTTATCAGTGGCATGGCCGGCGACACCGTTCTCGCCTCGAGGGTCCAGGGCATTCGCCGGAATGACGGCAACGCCGGGTGCCCATCGATGGCTAACTCAAAGCACTCATGCGCTTGTGCTGCCGACGGGGCTCGGACATACGCAGCAAGGGTGTGCCGCCCGGCCGATGGGGCGGGACATATCCCGCATGGGGATACCGTCTCTGCTTCCGGCAGAGACATAAAAAAGGCAGCCGGGGGGCTGCCTTCATCGCCAGCATGACGGTGCGATTCCGGGTCAGGCAGCCTTCTTGCTGTACTTCTGGCGGAAGCGTTCGACGCGGCCGGCGGTGTTGACGATCTTCTGCTTGCCGGTATAGAACGGATGGCAGGCGGAACAGACTTCGATGTGCAGCGGCTTGACGCTGGTGGATTGGGTGGTGAACTTGTTGCCGCAACTGCAGGTAACTTCAATCTCGGCGTACTTCGGGTGGATGGCGTCTTTCATTTCATTGTCCTTTCGTTGCAGGCGCGGCTCGTGGATTTGGCGAACCGACAGAGCGCGGGCATTATCCTCTAATTTGCCGTTCTGCGCAATCAGCGCTGGCGCATGGCGTCGAAGAACTCGCCGTTGTTCTTGGTCGCCTTGACCTTGTCGAGCAGGAATTCCATGGCTTCCATGTCGTCCATGTTGTAGAGCAGCTTCCGCAGGATCCACATTTTCTGCAGCACGGCCGGGACCAGCAGCAGTTCCTCGCGGCGCGTGCCGGAGCGATTGACGTTGATCGCCGGATAAACACGCTTTTCGGCCATCTTGCGGTCGAGGTGGATTTCCATGTTGCCGGTGCCCTTGAATTCCTCGTAGATCACGTCGTCCATGCGCGAGCCGGTTTCGATCAGGGCCGTGGCGATGATGGTCAGCGAGCCGCCTTCCTCGATATTGCGCGCGGCGCCGAAGAAGCGCTTGGGCTTCTGCAGGGCGTTGGCGTCCACGCCGCCGGTGAGTACCTTGCCCGAAGCCGGCTGCACGGTGTTGTAGGCGCGCGCCAGGCGGGTGATGGAGTCGAGCAGGATGACCACGTCGCGCTTGTGTTCGACCAGGCGCTTGGCCTTCTCGATGACCATTTCGGCGACCTGGACGTGGCGCGTGGCGGGTTCGTCGAAGGTCGAGGCGACGACTTCGCCCTTGACCGTGCGGGTCATTTCCGTGACTTCCTCGGGCCGTTCGTCGATCAGCAGGACGATCAGCGTGACATCCGGGTGGTTGCTGGTGATGGCGTGGGCGACGTGCTGCATCAGCACCGTCTTGCCGGCCTTGGGCGGCGACACGATGAGGCCGCGCTGGCCCTTGCCGATCGGCGCGATCATGTCGATCACGCGGCTGGTGATGTTCTCGTCGCTGCGGATGTCGCGCTCGATGAGCATGTGTTCCGTCGGGTGCAGCGGCGTCAGGTTCTCGAACAGGATCTTGTGCTTCGAGGCTTCGGGCGACTCGCCATTGACGCGGTCGACCTTGACCAGAGCGAAATAGCGCTCGCCTTCCTTGGGCGCGCGGATCTCGCCTTCGATGGTGTCGCCGGAGCGCAGGTTGAAGCGGCGCACCTGGCTCGGGCTGATGTAGATGTCGTCGGTGCTGGCGAGGTAGGAGCACTCGGGCGCGCGCAGGAAGCCGAAGCCGTCGGGCAGGATTTCAAGGACGCCGTCGCCGAAGATGGTTTCGCCTTTCCTGGCTTCGTTCTTCAGCAGCGCATACATCAGGTCCTGCTTGCGCAGCCGGTTGGCGTTTTCGATGTTGTTGGCGGCCGCCATCTCCAGCAGTTGGCTGACGTGATGGGCTTTGAGCTCGGATAGGTGCATGGACTGCCTGCGCGGGGATTCCGGCGGGTTGCGCCGGAACAGGGGGGGTGTCGGGGATGAATTCGGGAATGAATTCGATCAGGAAGGGAACCGGATCGGCGCCATTGAGACGTTGGCGCCTGTCTTGCCTTGCAGCGGCCCGGAATCAGGCTCCGGGCCGAAATGTAACGGGATCAGAGATTGCTGTCAATGAATGCGGTAAGTTGGGATTTCGACAGGGCGCCGACTTTTTGCGCCTCGACGGCGCCGCCCTTGAACAGCAGCAGGGTCGGAATGCCGCGGATGCCGAACTCGCCGGGCACCTTGGGGTTGTCGTCGATGTTCAGCTTGGCCACGCGCAGCTTGCCGGAATAATCCTTGGCCACCTCGTCGAGAATCGGGGCGATCATCTTGCAGGGGCCGCACCATTCGGCCCAGAAGTCGACCAGGGTCGGTATGGCGGAGTCGAGCACTTCGGCCTTGAAAGTGCTGTCGGTGACGTGGTGAATGTGTTCGCTCATGGATTCCTCAGGGAGTTTTTGCGTTCCGGTTGCCGCGGGGTGCCACGCTCAGGGCCGGATGGCGCGATGAATTGCAGCGAAGCAATCGCATGCAGGAACGAATCCTAGCAAAAAATAACCTCCGTGGCGAACTCTGCCTTGCGCCAACAACCCGCGGCGATGGTACATTGTCAGCCCGAACCGGAGCCAGACCATGACCTACGTTGTCACCGAATCCTGCATCAAGTGCAAATACACGGATTGCGTGGATGTTTGCCCTGTGGATTGTTTCCATGAAGGGCCGAACTTCCTCGTGATCGATCCCGAGGAGTGCATCGACTGCACCCTGTGCGTTGCCGAGTGCCCGGTGGAGGCGATCTTTGCCGAGGACGATGTCCCCAAGGGACTGGAGCATTTCACCGCGCTGAATGCGGAATTGACCAAGCTGTGGCCGGTCATCGTCGAGCGCAAGGAGCCGCCGGCCGATGCCGACGAGTGGGTCGGAAAGCCGGGAAAACTCGACTTGCTGGAACGCTGAAGCGAACCTGACGGGAGCGTCCCGCCGGTTTGGCGAGGCGTCGTCCGGTTTCTGCTTGACAGCGCACAGCCGCGCCGGATGATTTCCCGCAAATACCTCTACCTGATTGCCCTGGCACGCGAAAAGCACTTCGGTCGCGCGGCGGCGGCCTGCCATGTCTCGCCCTCGACGCTCTCGGCGGCGATCCGCGACCTGGAAACGGAACTCGGCGTCGCCGTGGTCGAACGCGGCAAACAGTTCTCCGGGCTGACGCCGGAGGGGCGCAGCGTGGTCGAGTACGCGCAGCGCATGGCCGCCAGTGCGGAGGGCCTCAAGCAGGAGTTGGCCACACTGCGCGACGGCCTCACCGGCCGCCTGCGGCTGGGCGTGATACCCACGGCGCTGACGGTGGTCGCCGCGCTCACCGCGTCGTTCGCCCGCCGTCATCCCCAAGTCACGGCGGAGGTGCTCTCGCTGTCCACCGACGAAATCCTGGCGCGTCTGCGCCGCTTCGAACTCGATGCCGGAATTGTCTATGTCGAATCGGCGCACGTCCCCGGTCTCGACATCGTGCCTGTCTGGCGCGAGCGCCATGTGCTGCTGACCGGCGCCGACGGCCGCTTCGCCGGGCGCGAGTCGGTGCGCTGGGCCGAGGCCGCCGGCGTTCCGCTGTGCCTGCTGACGCCCGACATGCAGAACCGCAAGACCATCGACGCGGTGTTCGCAAAAGTCGGTGCGAGAGTGACGCCGATGCTGGAAACCAATTCCATCGTCAGCATCCTCGCCCACGTCGGTTCCGGCCACTGGTCGTCCATCGTGCCGCGCAGCGTGCTGGAAACGGTGGGCACGCCGCCGGGGGTGGTCGCCATCGAGCTGGTCGAGCCCGCCGTCGATTGGGCCACGGGCCTCGTCACGCTGGTGCGCGAACCGCGGGCGCCGATGGTGGCGTCGCTGATCGCCGAGGCTCGGGCGCTGGCGGAGACGTTCGACAAAGCCGCATAGGCCTTCGGTTTTTCCCGCTTTCGCTTTCGCCGCGGGCGGAGTACAAAGCGGTATGGAAAACCTTGCCGCCGTTACCCGCATCATCGAGCAGCACCGCGTCCGGCCCGGTGCGCTGCTGCCCATCCTGCACGGAATCCAGGATGAGCTGGGCTACATTCCACTCGAGGCCGTGCCGCTGATCGCGCAAGCGCTGAATCTGTCGCGCGCCGAAGTCCATGGCGTGATCAGCTACTACGCCCACTTCCGCCAGACGCCGCCGGGTCGCCATGTGGTCCGTGTCTGCTGCGCCGAGGCCTGCCAGTCGGTTGGCGGCGAGACCCTGGCCGAGCATGCGCGGGCGCGTCTGGCCGGCAGCGACGTCACGTTCGAACCCGTGTATTGCCTCGGCCTGTGCGCCTGCGGTCCTTCCGTGCAGGTCGATGAAACGACCCTGCACGCGTTGGTCACGCCCGAGAAATTCGACGCGCTGGTCGTCGCGCTGGAGGCTGCACCGTGAAGGTGGAAACCCTCACCACGGAGTCCGCGGGCGAATCGACCTTGACCCTGCCGCTGGTGAGCGGGGCGGGAAAGGCGATCGCGAGGACCACGATCTTCGTCCCGGGCGATGCCGCGGCGCTCGCGCTCGGCGCCGATGCCGTAGCCGCCGCGATCGCGGCCGAGGCGGCGCGGCGCGGCATTTCCGTCCGTATCGTGCGCAATGGTTCGCGCGGCATGGTCTGGCTGGAGCCGCTGGTCGAAGTCGCCACGCCGCAGGGTCGCGTCGCCTACGGGCCGGTTGCGGCGGTCGACGTCCCTGCCCTGTTTGGCGCTGGCCTTGCAACGGGCGGCGCCCATGCGCTATGCCTCGGGCCGACGCACGAGATTCCCTGGCTGGCGCGCCAGCAGCGCCAGGCCTGCCGGCGCATCGGCGTCGTCGACCCGCGTTCGTTGGGCGACTATCTCGCCCACGGCGGCGGCGAGGGCCTGCGCCGCGCGCGGGCCATGGCGCCGGCCGGAATCGTCCGCGCCGTGACCGATTCGGGCCTGCGCGGCCGCGGCGGCGCCGCCTTTCCCGCCGGCATCAAGTGGCAGACCGTGCTCGCCGCCCCGGCCGCGCAGAAATACATCGTCTGCAATGCCGACGAGGGCGATTCCGGAACCTTCTCCGACCGCATGCTGATGGAAGGCGATCCCTTCTGCCTGCTCGAAGGCATGGCCATCGCCGGTCTCGCGGTCGGCGCCACGCAGGGCTACATCTATGTCCGCTCGGAGTATCCGCATGCCGTCGCGGCGCTGGAAGCGGCGCTGGCCGGGGCGGGCGACTTTCTCGGCGACGGGTTTGGCAAATTCAGGATCGAGGTGCGCATGGGCGCCGGCTCCTACGTCTGCGGCGAGGAAACCGCGCTGCTGGAAAGCCTCGAAGGCCGGCGCGGCATCGTCCGTTCCAAGCCGCCGCTGCCGGCGGTGAGTGGGCTCTTCGGCCAGCCGACGCTGATCCACAACGTGATTACCCTGGCCAGCGTGCCCGACATCCTGGCGCAGGGAGCGGCGGCGTATTGCAGGCAGGGAACGGGACGTTCGCGCGGCACGCTGCCTTTCCAACTGGCCGGCAACATCAGGTACGGCGGCCTGGTCGAAGTTCCCTTCGGCCTCACGCTGCGCGAACTGCTTTACGACTTCGGCGGCGGTTCGCGCTCAGGCCGGCCGCTGCGCGCCGTGCAGGTCGGCGGGCCGCTGGGCGCCTATCTGCCTGAATCGCACTTCGACACCGTGCTCGACTACGAGGCCTTCGCCGCCATCGGCGCCGGCCTCGGCCACGGCGGCATCGTCGCCTTCGACGATACGGTGGACCTGGCGAAACAGGCGCGCTATGCGATGAAATTCTGCGCCATCGAATCCTGCGGCAAATGCACGCCCTGTCGCATCGGCTCGACGCGCGGCGTCGAAGTCATCGACCGCATCCGCGCCGGGAAGAAAGGACAATGCGCGAGCCAGATCGAACTGCTGCAGGACCTGTGCGAAACCATGACCCACGGTTCGCTGTGCGCCATGGGCAGCATGACGCCGATTCCGGTCATGTCGGCACTGCGCCACTTTCCCGGAGATTTTGGAGGAAAACGCGCATGAACGCTCCGCACGATATTGATTTCGGCACCCCGCGAGTTCCCACAGGGACGCAGAGCGCCGGTGCTGACGATACGGTGATTCTGGAGATCGACGGCATCCCTGTCAGCGTGCCGGCCGGCACCTCGCTGCTGCGCGCCGCCGCCGAGGCCGGCGTGATGGTGCCCAAACTCTGCGCCACCGACAGCCTCAAGCCCTTCGGCTCCTGCCGCCTGTGCCTGGTCGAGATCGAAGGCCGCCGCGGTTACCCGTCCTCCTGCACCACGCCGGCCGAAGCCGGCATGAAGGTGCGCACCCAGTCGCCGCAGCTCGCCAAGCTGAGGCGCGGCGTCATGGAGCTCTACATTTCCGACCATCCGCTGGACTGCCTGACCTGTTCCGCCAACGGCAACTGCGAGCTGCAGACCATGGCCGGCGTGGTCGGCCTGCGCGACGTGCGCTACGGCGCCGGCGAGGCGCACCCCGGCGAGAACCACTACACCGACGCCGTCAAGGACGAGTCCAACCCCTACTTCAGCTACGACCCCGGCAAGTGCATCGTCTGCAACCTCTGCGTGCGTGCCTGCGAGGAACAGCAGGGAACCTTTGCCCTGACCATCGCCGGCCGCGGCTTCGGCTCGCGCGTGGCGGCGGGGCAGGGCGAGACCTTCCTCGAATCGGATTGCGTCTCCTGCGGCGCCTGCGTCCAGGCCTGCCCGACGGCGACGCTGATGGAAAAGACCGTCATCGAAAAAGGCCAGGCCGGGCGCAGCGTGACCACCACCTGCGCCTATTGCGGCGTCGGCTGCGGCTTGCGCGCCGAAATGAAAGGCTCGGAGGTGGTGCGCATGGTGCCGTGGAAGAACGGCCGCGCCAACGAGGGCCATGCCTGCGTCAAGGGTCGCTTCGCCTGGGGCTATGCGACGCACCCGGACCGCATCACGAAACCCATGATCCGGGCGAAGATCAGCGATCCCTGGCGCGAGGTGTCGTGGGACGAAGCCCTGGCCCACACCGCAAGCGAATTCCGTCGCATCCAGAAGAAGCATGGCCTCAATTCCATCGGCGGCATCGTCTCCAGCCGCTGCACCAACGAAGAGGACTACCTGGTGCAGAAGCTGGTGCGCACCGCCTTCGGCAACAACAACGTCGACACCTGCGCCCGCGTCTGCCATTCGCCGACCGGCTACGGGCTCAAGCAGACCCTGGGCGAATCGGCCGGCACGCAAACCTTCAAGTCGGTCGAGCAGGCCGATGTCATTGTCGTGATCGGCGCCAATCCGAGCGACGCCCACCCGGTCTTCGCCTCGCGCCTCAAGCGCCGCGTGCGCGAGGGCGCCCGGCTCATCGTCATCGATCCGCGCGAGATCGACCTGGTCAGCTCGCCGCATGTGCGGGCCGAGCATCATTTGCAACTCAAGCCGGGCACCAATGTCGCCGTGCTCTCCGCCATGGCCCACGTCATCGTGACCGAGGGTCTGGTCGATGCGGCCTTCGTCGCCGAACGCTGCGAAACCGGGGCTTTTGACGACTGGCGCGAGTTCGTCGCCCGCCCGGCGAATTCACCCGAGGCGCTGGAAGCGGCCAGCGGCGTTCCCGCGGCGAAAGTACGCGCCGCCGCCCGGCTGTACGCCACCGGCGGCAATGGCGCAATCTACTACGGCCTCGGCGTCACCGAGCACGCGCAGGGCTCCACGGCGGTGATCGCCATCGCCAACCTGGCCATGGCCACCGGCAACGTCGGCCGTGAGGGCGTCGGCGTCAATCCGCTGCGCGGCCAGAACAACGTGCAGGGCTCCTGCGACATGGGCAGCTTCCCGCACGAACTGCCCGGCTATCGCCACGTCTCCGACACCCTCACCCGAGGAATGTTCGAGCGCGACTGGGGAGTCGAAATCCAGTCCGAACCCGGATTGCGCATCCCCAACATGTTCGATGCCGCGCTCGACGGCTCCTTCCTCGGCCTCTACTGCCAGGGCGAGGACCCGGCGCAGTCGGACCCCGATACCCATCACGTCACGGCCGCTCTGTCGGCCATGGAATGCGTGGTGGTGCAGGACCTCTTCCTCAACGAGACGGCCAAGTATGCCCATGTCTTCCTGCCCGGCGCCTCCTTCCTCGAAAAGGACGGCACCTTCACCAATGCCGAACGCCGCATCTCGCGCGTGCGCCGCGTCATGCCTCCGCTGGCCGGCATGGCCGACTGGGAGGTGACCATGGCGCTGGCCCGGGCGCTGGGCTACGAGATGCACTACGAGCATCCGTCCGAGATAATGGACGAGATCGCGCGCCTGACGCCGACGTTTGCCGGGGTCAACTACGCCAAACTCGATCGCCTGGGCAGCCTGCAGTGGCCCTGCAACGACGCCGCGCCCGAGGGCACGCCGACCATGCATGTCGACAGCTTCGTGCGCGGCAAGGGGCGCTTCCTGATTACCCGGTACGTGCCGACCGACGAGAAGGTGACGCGCCGCTTCCCCCTGCTGCTGACCACCGGCCGCGTGCTCTCGCAGTACAACGTCGGCGCCCAGACCCGGCGTACCGCCAACACCGACTTTTACAGCGCCGATCTGCTGGAAATTCATCCGCACGATGCCGAAGAACGCGGCATTCGCGAGGGCGACCGGGTCGGCATCGAATCGCGCGCCGGACGCACCACGCTGCCGGTGACGCTCACCGAGCGGGTGCAGCCGGGTGTGGTCTACACCACCTTCCATTTTCCCGAGTCGGGCGCCAACGTGATCACCACCGACAACTCCGACTGGGCCACCAACTGCCCCGAGTACAAGGTCACCGCGGTGCAGGTGTCGCGGTTCGCCGGCACATGAAGCCCGTTGCCAGGCGGACCGTATGGCGCGCCGGAACAGGCCGGCCCGACAACCTGGCCGAGGAGATGCCGGTTGCCTTCGGGTACAACGGCATCAGCCATGCGGTGCGCCTGGCGGCAAAGCTGAATCTCACCCTGATCGGATTCCTGCGCGAGGAGGCCTGTGTGATCCATACCGGAAGCAAGACCCTGCCGGAACACAGCGCATGAACCTGGATAAGCTGATCAGGATGGCCAATCAGATCGGCGGCTTTTTCGAGGCCATGCCGGATCGCGAACAGGCGGTCAGGGATGTCGCCAATCACCTGCGACGCACCTGGGATCCGCGCATGCGGACGCAACTTCTGGCCACGCTGGGCGGCGCGGACGAGGCGAAACTCAATCCGGTCGTGCGCGATGCAGTGCGAATGCTCCGGCAATCCGGCAAGCTGCCATAGGGTGATCTTCCTGCAAACTCGCCACGGGGTTCGGGGCAACGACCCGGCGGCCAGCATGGTAAGCTCTCGGCTCTCCTCCACCGTCTTTCCTGCGCCAATCGATCACCATGTCCGGCAATACTTTCGGCTCCATGTTCTGCGTCACTTCCTTTGGCGAATCGCATGGCCCCGCGATCGGCTGCGTCGTCGACGGCTGCCCTCCCGGCCTGGAAATATCGGCTGCCGAAATTCAGACCGACCTTGACCGGCGCAAGCCGGGAACATCGCGCCACGTCACGCAGCGCCGCGAGTCGGATACGGTCGAGATTCTTTCGGGCGTCTTCGAGGGCCGCACCACGGGTGCCACGATCGGCCTCCTGATCCGCAACGAGGATCAGCGCAGCAAGGATTACGGCGACAACGCCGAAAAATTTCGTCCCGGCCATGCCGACTACACCTACTGGCAGAAATTCGGCATCCGCGACCATCGCGGCGGCGGCCGGTCTTCGGCGCGCGAGACGGCGGTGCGCGTCGCCGCCGGAGCGATTGCCCGGAAATGGCTGCAACAGCGCTACGGCGTGACGGTGCGCGGCTGGATGAGCCGGCTGGGGAGCATCGAAATTCCCTTTCTGGACGAGGCCGCGATCTACGGCAATCCCTTCTTCGTCGCCAATGCCGGGATCGTGCCGCAACTCGAGGACTACATGGATGCGCTGCGCAAGTCGGGCGACTCCGTCGGTGCGGAAATTACCGTGGTGGCGCCGCGGCGTGCCGGTCGGCTGGGGCGATCCGGTGTATGGCCGGCTCGATGCCGATATCGCCTACGCGATGATGGGCATCAACGCCGTCAAGGGCGTCGAGATCGGCGCCGGTTTCAGGTCGGTCACGCAAAAAGGCAGCGAACACGGCGACGAACTGACGCCCGAAGGCTTCCTCGGCAACAATGCCGGAGGAGTACTGGGCGGCATTTCCACCGGGCAGGACGTGGTGGTCAGGATGGCCGTCAAGCCGACCTCGAGCATCCGCCTGCCGCGGCGCACGATCAATCTTGCCGGCGAACCGGCCATCATCGAAACCCACGGCCGTCACGATCCCTGTGTCGGCATCCGCGCCACGCCGATCGCCGAGGCGATGCTGGCGCTGGTGCTGATCGATGCCGCCTTGCACCATCGCGCCCAGTGCGCCGATGTCGACGTGTCCGACGCCGGCGATTCCGGGCAGGGCCCCGGGTGTTGCCTGATAGAATTCGCGCCGACATTTCCAATAACTTCTTTTCAGGGCAGGAAACCATGCACGTCGATCACCACGATCTCTACACCGAATTCCCCGATATGCGCGACGCCATCGATGCCTTGAAGGCTGCGGGCGGTTACATCGGCAGCCTGTTCGGACGTTACAACCGCCTCACCGGCAAGGTCGAAGACCTCGAGGAACACGACATGCCGGTCGCCGACTTCACGCTCGAAGACATGAAGAAGGCGCGGGTCAAGCTCAAGGACGAGATCTACCACCTGCTGCTGGCCTTCCGCGCCGGGCAGAAACACAAAGCTTGACCTTCCCGCCGCACGGCCGCCTGGCCGTCTGGTATTTCTGGTACTTCGCGTTCATCGGCGCCTTCCTGCCGTATTTCGCGCTCTACCTGCAATCCATAGGACTTTCCGCAGGCCGCATCGCAGTGCTGATGTCGCTCGGGCAGCTGATGCGGCTGCTGGCGCCGCTGCTCTGGAGCTGGCTGGCCGATAGCGGCGGGCGTCGCGTACGCATCGTCGTCGCGTCCACGGCGGCCGCGCTGGCGAGCTTTTCGGTGGTGTTCCTGACCCAGGATTTCGTCGGCCTGCTGATCGGCATGGCGATCCTGCACTTCTTCTGGAGCGCATCGCTGCCCCTGGTCGAGGCGCTGACGCTGGGGCACCTTGCCGCCAATCCGGAGCGCTACGGCCGCATCCGGCTCTGGGGCTCGATCGGATTCATCGCAACCGTAATGGGGGTCGGCCTCCTGCTCGATTCGGCGCCGATCAGATCCCAGCTCTGGGTGAGCTGGGCCCTGTTGCTCGGGACATTGCTCAGTGCCTTGACGCTGACTCGAAGTGAAGGGCCACGCCGGACAGATCGCGGGCCCGATCCTCGGGGTGCTGCGGCAGCGCAAGGTGGTATTCCTGCTGGCCGCCGGACTGTTCATGACCGCGGCGCATGGCGCCCTGTATGTCTTCTATTCGATACATCTCGTTGCCCACGGCTACGGCAAAGGCGCTGGTCGGGCTGCTATGGACGCTGGGCGTGGTGGCCGAGATCGTGGTGTTCCTCCTGATGCCGAGGATTTCGGTCGGGGTTTCGATGCGCCGGATTCTGCTGGCCTGCTTTGTCCTGGCGGCGTTGCGCTTCCTGATGATCGGCTGGGGCGTCGGCGTTCATCGGCCTCCTGGTGTTCGCCCAGCTGCTGCACGGTGCCAGCTTTCGGCGCCCACCATGCGGCAACCATGGCGGCCCTCAATCGCTGGTTCGAGCCCGGCCAGCAGGCGCGGGCTCAGGCGCTTTACGGCAGCGTCGCCTATGGCGCCGGCGGCCTCGGCGGCGCCCTGCTGGCCGGCGCCCTGTGGGAAGGCGCCGGCGCCGGGATCACCTTCAGCGCCGCTTCCGCACTCGCTTTCCTCGGCCTGATTCTGGTCTGGCGCGGCGTTCCGGGTGATCCGGCCGGCGCGCCTGTGAGATAATTGCAAATTCACGCTGACGCTGTGCAAATCATGTCAAGAACGCTTTACGAGAAACTTTGGGACAGCCATGTCGTCCATGTCGAGGACGACGGTACGGCCCTGCTCTACATAGATCGCCACCTGGTGCACGAAGTCACCAGCCCACAGGCCTTCGAAGGACTGAAACTGGCGGGGCGCAAGCCATGGCGCATCTCTTCCATCGTCGCCACGGCCGACCACAACACGCCCACGTCGCACTGGGAGCGCGGCATAGTCGACCCGATTTCGCGCCAGCAGGTGGAAACCCTGGATGCCAATATCCGCGAAGTCGGCGCCCTGGCCTATTTTCCGTTCAAGGATCGGCGCCAGGGCATCGTGCATGTGATCGGACCCGAAAACGGCGCCACGTTGCCCGGCATGACCGTGGTCTGCGGCGATTCGCATACCTCGACGCACGGCGCTTTCGCCTGCCTCGCCCACGGCATCGGCACCTCCGAAGTCGAGCACGTGCTGGCGACGCAGTGCCTGCTGCAGAAGAAGTCGAAGACCATGCTGGTCAGGGTCGACGGAAAAGTCGGCGCCGGCGTTACGGCGAAAGACCTCGTGCTGGCCCTGATCGGTCGCATCGGCACGGCGGGCGGCACCGGCTATGCCATCGAATTCGGCGGCGAGGCGATCCGGGCGCTGTCGATGGAAGGGCGCATGACGGTATGCAACATGGCGATCGAGGCCGGCGCCCGCGTTGGCTTCGTCGCCGCCGACGAGACCACCATCGCCTATCTCAAGGGTCGCAGCTTCGCCCCGAAGGGTAGCGACTGGGACAAGGCCGCGGCTTTCTGGCGCACCCTGGTATCCGACGCGGATGCGCAGTTCGACCGCGTGATCGAACTCGATGCCCGCCAGATCGCGCCGCAGGTGACCTGGGGGACTTCGCCCGAAATGGTGACCGGGATAGACGGCACAGTGCCGGCGCCCGAGGATTTCAGCGACCCGGTGAAGAGCGAAGGCGTCGCCAGGGCGTTGGCGTACATGGGTCTGACGCCGCGCATGCGCATCGACCAGATCAAGATCGACAAGGTATTCATCGGCTCATGCACCAATTCCCGCATCGAGGATCTGCGCGCGGCGGCGGCTGTGGCCAGGGGCCGCCAGCATCGCCGCCAACGTCAAGCTGGCGCTGGTGGTGCCGGGCTCCGGATTGGTCAAGGAGCAGGCCGAGGCCGAGGGCCTGGACAAGATTTTCATCGCCGCCGGCTTCGAATGGCGGCAGCCGGGGTGTTCCATGTGCCTGGCGATGAATGATGATCGCCTCGAGCCAGGCGAGCGCTGCGCGTCGACATCGAACCGCAACTTTGAAGGGCGCCAGGGTGCCGGTGGCCGCACCCATCTCGTCAGTCCGGCCATGGCTGCCGCCGCGGCGATCGCCGGCCGTTTTGCCGATGTTCGTGAATTGTCATAAGGAGAAGATCCATGTTTCGAGTTTTTGTCGCTTTCGTCATGCTGTCGGCCCTGTCGGCCTGCAATACCGTTGAAGGTATCGGCAAGGACGTCAAGAAGGGTGGCGAAGCCATCGAGAAGGCAGCGAAGTAATGGAGAAGTTCATCAAGCTGGACGGTCTGGTGGCCCCGCTTGATCGCGCCAACGTCGATACCGACGCCATCATCCCCAAGCAGTTCCTCAAGTCGATCAAGCGCTCGGGCTTCGGCCCGAACGCCTTCGACGAGTGGCGCTATCTCGATCATGGCGAGCCGGGCCAGGACAGCTCGAAGCGGGCGAAAAATCCCAATTTCGTGCTCAACCAGGACCGTTATCAGGGCGCTTCGATACTGCTCGCGCGCAGCAACTTCGGCTGCGGCTCGTCGCGCGAACACGCGCCGTGGGCGCTGTACGACTATGGCTTTCGCGCCATCATCGGCGAGTCGTTCGCCGACATTTTTTCCAACAATTGCTTCAAGAACGGCTTGCTGCCGATCGTGTTGCCGAAGGTCGAGATGGATGCGCTGTTCGGCCTGACCGAACATTCGCCCGGCTATCGCCTGACCGTCGATCTGCCTGCCCAAACGGTAGTCCGGCCCGACGCTCATGCGATCCGCTTCGAGGTCGACGCCTTTCGCAAGGAATGCCTGCTCAACGGCTGGGACGACATCGGCCTGACGCTGCGCCATGCCGAAAAGATCCGCGAGTTCGAGGCACGTCGCCGCGTCGAGCAACCCTGGCTGTTTGCATAGAGGATCCCCAATGAAGATTTGTGTTCTCCCCGGCGACGGCATCGGTCCGGAAATCATGGCCGAGGCCGTTCGAGTGCTGAAGGCGCTCGACCTCAAGCTGGAAATGGAAGAGGCGCTGCTGGGCGGCTGCGCGGTGGATGCCGTCGGCGATCCTTATCCCGAAGCGACGCAGAAGCTGGCGCAGGAGGCGGACGCCGTGCTGCTCGGTGCCGTGGGCGGCCCGCAATGGGACGGCAATCCGCGCGAACTCCGGCCTGAACGCGGCTTGCTGGGCATACGCAAGCAGCTTGGACTGTTCGCCAATCTGCGTCCTGCGATCCTCTATCCGGAATTGGCCAATGCGTCCACGCTCAAGCCGGAAGTCGTGGCCGGGCTCGATTTGCTGATCGTGCGCGAACTGACCGGGGACATTTATTTCGGCCAGCCGCGCGGCATCGAGATGCGCAACATAGACGGTCAAATGCAGCGCTTCGGCTTCAACACCATGCATTACACGGAGAGCGAGATCCGGCGCATTTTGCGCGTCGCGTTCGAGGCGGCGCGAAAGCGCAGCCGCAAGGTGTGTTCGGTGGACAAGATAAATGTGCTGGAATGCACGCAGTTGTGGCGCGACGTGGCGACGGAGACGGGGAAGGAATACCCGGACGTCGAGCTTTCCCACATGCTGGTAGACAACGCGGCGATGCAACTGGTGAAGAACCCAAAACAGTTCGACGTCATGGTCACCGGCAACATGTTCGGCGACATCCTGTCGGACGAGGCTTCGATGCTGACCGGCTCGATCGGCATGCTGCCGTCGGCTTCGCTGGATGCCGGCAACAAGGGCCTTTACGAGCCTTCGCATGGCTCGGCGCCGGACATTGCGGGCAAGGGCGTGGCCAACCCCCTGGCGACAATTCTTTCCGTGGCCATGATGCTGCGCTACACTTTCGCCAATGAAGCGGCGGCGCAGCGTATCGAGGCGGCCGTGAAAAAAGTCCTGGCGCAGGGTATGCGGACCGGGGATATTTACGAACCCGGCACGACGCGGGTGGGAACGAAGCAAATGGGCGACGCGGTACTCGCGGCGCTGTAAATCGGGAAAGAGGCAGCGATCATGAAGCGTGTAGGTCTGGTGGGTTGGCGGGGCATGGTGGGATCCGTACTGATGCAGCGCATGCGCGAGGAGGACGACTTCGCCCATATCGAGCCGGTGTTCTTCACCACCTCCAATGTCGGCGGCAAGGCGCCCGACTTCGCTGTCGGCGCACCCGTGCTCAAGGACGCGAAGAACATCGACGAGCTGAAGCCGCTGGACATCATCATCAGTTGCCAGGGCGGCGACTACACCAACGAGGTTTTCCCGAAGCTGCGCGAAGCCGGCTGGAAGGGCCACTGGATCGATGCGGCCTCCAGCCTGCGCATGAAGGATGACTGCGTGATCATCCTCGATCCCGTCAACATGGACGTGATCAAGGATGCGCTGGCGAATGGCGGTCGCAACTGGATCGGCGGCAATTGCACGGTCAGCCTGATGATGATGGCGCTGGGCGGCCTGTTCAAGGCGGGCCTGATCGAGTGGATGACCTCCATGACCTACCAGGCGGCATCGGGGGCAGGGGCGCAGAACATGCGTGAATTGCTGGCGCAAATGGGCGAGACGCACCGCGTGGTGAAGAACCTGCTCGACGATCCCGCCTCTGCCATTCTCGAGATCGACCGCGAGGTCGCGGGCATCCTGCGTGACGACAGCTTCCCCACGGCAAACTTCGGTGTGCCGCTGGCCGGTTCGCTGATACCGTGGATCGACAAGGATCTGGGCAACGGCCAGAGTCGCGAGGAATGGAAGGGGCAGGCCGAAACCAACAAGATTCTCGGTCGCACCGCTGCGCCGATTCCGGTCGATGGGCTCTGCGTGCGCATCGGCGCCATGCGCTGCCATTCCCAGGCTTTCACCATCAAGCTGGCCAGGGACGTACCTCTGGACGAGATCAATGGCATCCTGGCGGCCCACAACGACTGGGTCAAGGTAGTGCCGAACCAGCGCGAGGTCACCTTGAAGGAGCTGACGCCGACCGCCGTGACCGGGACCATGAGCGTCCCCGTCGGTCGCCTGCGCAAACTCAGCATGGGGCCGCAGTACTTGTCGGCTTTTACCGTTGGCGATCAACTGCTTTGGGGTGCAGCGGAACCCCTGCGCCGGATGCTGCGCATCCTGTTGCATTGATGCAGCGCGACGGATGCGGCCTGAATGTGATAGTAAGGTTGAGCTTGCATCGCTAACACCATGATGTTATTTTAGTTACGGTCGCTCGCTTGGCGCCCGATTTCGCAGGGGATTCGTCCTCCCCTTCTGCGGGGCATAAAGCGGTTTAGCTTCTTTTGATTTGATTGGTTTCGGTTTCTACGCTCAACGCCGATTGATCCGGCCTTGGCCTTCGCCAAAACTTGGTTTTGATAACATGATAAAAAGCCCGTCGGGAGTCACCGTGCCCAATACTGACAAGCGAAATCGTCTCAAAGCCACCGTTATCGCGGCGGCTATCGCCGTTCTGCCTTTCGCGTCACATGCTGCCGGCCTGGGAAAGATTACCGTGCTCTCGGGCTTGGGGCAGCCGCTCAAGGCGGAGATCGAAGTCACCGCGAATCGCGATGAGCTGCCTTCCCTTGTAGCCAAGGTGGCTGCTGCCGAAGCCTTCCGTCAGGCTGGAATCGACTATTCGCCGATGTTGGGAACGTTGCGGTTTTCCCGCGATGTCAAGGAGCGCGGTGGTCGTCGTTACCTCGAACTAAGCAGTGATCGCCCATTGAACGAGCCGTTCATCGACATGCTTGTCGAATTGAGTTGGGCTTCGGGGCGACTGGTTCGCGAGTACACGTTTCTGCTCGATCCCCCCGGCCTGAGTCAGAAAATGCCCCCTCCACCGGTTGCGGCGCCTGAGGTACGAAGCGAGCCGGCGATGGCAAAGCCGGTGGAAAAGCTGGTGGAAAAGCCGGTGGAAAAGCCCGCGGCGACAATGCCTGCAGAAAGCCGCCCGGTGGCGGATAGCCCAGCGCCGGTAACAATCCAACCGCGTGCCAAGCCTGTCGAACCCGCTGCCGGAAACTCCCGCACGGTGGTTTCAGGCGATACCTTGGGCAAGATCGCCGCCCAGACAAGGCCGGAAGGCGTCAGCCTGGATCAGATGCTGGTCTCCCTGTTCCGCAACAACAAGGACGCATTTGACGGCAGCAACATGAATCGCCTCAAGGCCGGCAAGATTCTTTCAATTCCGGATGCCGAGACGGCGAGCCGGGTTTCCGCCGGCGAGGCGCGTCAGGAGATTGTTGCCCAGGCAGCCGACTTCAACGCCTATCGCAACCGCCTGGCTTCCGCCGCTGCGGCTGCCGAACCGGCCAAGGACCAGGGTGCAAAGCAAGCCGTCAGCGGCAAGATCGCGCCCAAAGTGGAAGACAAGGCGCCGCAGGCGACGGGTAAGGACAAGTTGGAGGTGTCACGCACGGAGGCAACGCGGGACGCGAAGGGCAAACCCTTGCAGGGGCGCATCGCTTCTCTTGAAGAAGATCTGGTATCGCGCGACAGAGCGCTCAAGGAGGCCGGCAGTCGCATTGCCGAACTGGAAAAAAATCTCGGTGACCTGAAGAAGTTTGCCGAGATGAAGAGTCAGACCGGCGCCGACCTTCAAAAGCAGGCACAGGCGGCCAAGCCTGCCCCTGCAGACGCCAAGAAACCCGATGTTCCGGCACCCGCACCGGCCGCTGCCAAGCCGGCGGAGGCAGCCAAACCGGCGGAGCCGCCGAAGCCGGCAGAAGCTGCCAAGCCGGCAGAAGCCGCCAAGCCGAGCCGAAGCCAGCCGAAGCCAGCCGAGACGCCGCCAAGCCAGCAGACGCCGCCAAGCCGGCCGAAGAAGCCGCCAAGCCGGCAGACGCCGCCAAGCCGGCCGACGCCGCCAAGCCGGCCGACGCCGCCATGCCGCCGCCAGCGAAGAAGAAAGTGGTTGCTCCGCCGCCTCCGCCCGAGCCCGACTTCGTCGAGGAAAATGCGCCGCTGGTATTTGGCGGCGGCGCCCTGCTGGCCCTTCTGTTCGGCTGGCTGGGTTTTTCGGCCTACCGCAAGAAGCGCGCGGCCGCGGCTGAGGCCAATGCGACCATTGCCGAGGCCGATCTTTCCGCGCATTCGGTGTTCAGCACGACGAGCATCGCACCTCCGCCGAGCGAGCAGGAAGCCAGCCAGTTCAGTTCCACGGGTGTGGGCATGGCAGCGCATCAGGAGACGGTTGACCCGGTTGTCGAAGCAGACACCTTCCTCGCCTTCGGTCGCGATGCCCAAGCGGAAGAGATCCTGCTGGAGGCGCTCAAGACGGAACCGCAGCGGCAGGCGATCCACACGAAGCTGCTCACCATTTATGCCGCGCGCAAGAGCGTCCCCCGGTTTGAATCGGTTGCGAAAGAGCTTCACGCCCTGACGGGTGGCGAGGGTGCGGACTGGGAGAAGGCTGCCGCAATGGGTGCCGCGCTCGATCCCGAAAATTCACTTTACGCGTCGGCCGGCCAGGCAGAGGCTCCTGCCGATGTTGACATGACATCCACGACCATCCTTCAGCGGTCCGCCGAGGTCTTCGACCAGCCTCCGGAGCTTGCGGCGGAGGCTGACGCCACTGCCGAATCGGCCGGTCTGGACTTTGATCTGGATATTGGCACCTCTGCCGGGGGAGACGACGCAGCAACCGCCGTCATCCCGGTATCCGCGCCCGAAATTGCCGGACTGGACTTCGATCTCGATCTGGGTGGGCCCGCGGATACTCCGTCGGCGGACTCGACCCCGCAGCCGACGGCCGCGAGCGCCGACGTTGTCCTCGACATTGACTTCGACATGCCGGCGAAGGAATCCGCGGCGCCGGCTGCGGAACCGACTGCCGAGGCGCCCGCGACGCCAGCCGTCGCGGCAATTGACCCGGGGGCATTGATTTCGAATTCGATATGGATGCGTCCGATTCTGCAGCGCCTGCCCCCCTGTCCGGGATGTCCATCGAAACTCCCGCTGCGGCACCCGAACCCGCGCCGCTTGATCTGGGCGGCATCAGCATGGAACTCGAGGCTCCGGCCGTCTCGACCGCCGCCGAATCTGCTGCGGGCGACACTCAGGACAACCCGGAGGTTGCCACCAAGCTGGAACTGGCCGCAGCCTATGCGGAAATGGGTGACAAGGACGGAGCCCGCGAGTTGTACCAGGAAGCACTGGTCGAAGGAAGCCCGGAGCAGCAGAAAGTGGCCCGCACCAAGCTTGACAGCCTCGGCTGATACACCAGGTTCTCCCGGCGCTTGTGCGCCGGGATCCGTCGTTCCGGTGAGGCGTCCGCATCCATTAAGCCTGATCCTGCTGGGCAGCGCCACGCTCATGGGGGCTGCCTCGCGTGACGGCATTTCCCTTTATTTCGCTTGCGCGGGACTCACCCTGGCTGCGTTGATTGCAGCGACATCGGATTTTCGTTTGCTGGTGCGGCGCAGCCGTTGGCTGCTCCTGACCATGCTGGTGATGTTCGGCTGGCTGACGCCTGGAACGCCACTGTCTGGCGTTCCAGGAGCCACCCAGGAGGGTTTGCTGCTCGCCGCCGATTACATCGCGCGTCTGCTCATTGCGCTTGCCACCTTGGCCCTGCTTTTGAAGGCCCTGGCGCCTCCCGAACTGGTTGCCGGCCTGCGCGCTCTGCTGGCGCCGCTTGCGCTGCCGGGAATTTCGCGTGACCGGATCGCCGTGCGCCTGGCACTGACGCTGCAGGAGGTCGAGGCCTCACGAACCGGTCGGCGCGAAGACCCGGCCGGGATGGCAGGCAGTATTGCGCTTCCCGCGTTCGGTTTCGGGGCGACCGACTTTGTCCTTGGCGTCCTGAGCGGTGCCTTGGTCCTTGGTGCCCTGCTGACATGAGAATTGCTCTCGGGCTCGAATACGACGGTTCCGGCTTCTGCGGCTGGCAGTCGCAGGCAAGTGGCGGTGCGGTACAGGATGCCCTGGAAGCGGCGCTTTCCATGGTTGCCGACATGCCGGTCCGGGTGGTCTGCGCCGGGCGCACCGATGCCGGCGTGCATGCGCTGGCGCAGGTGGTGCATTTCGACACGGAAGCCGTCCGCCCGGATACGGCCTGGGTGCGCGGCGTCAATGCGCATCTGCCGGCCAGCGTTGCCGTGCGCTGGGCGCAACCGGTGCCGGACGAGTTCCACGCGCGTTTTTCCGCGCGCGGCAGGCGTTATCGCTATGTCCTGCTCAACCGGCCGCAGCGCCCCGGCCTCATGGCGCATCGCGTCGGCTGGTTCCATCACCCGCTGGATGCGAACCTCATGCGCGAGGCGGCAGGCCTGCTCCTCGGCGAGCATGATTTTTCCGCCTTCCGTGCCGTCGAATGCCAGGCCAAGTCGCCGGTCAAGACGCTGCGCCGTGCCGACCTTGCACGCCACGGCGACCTGCTGGTGTTCGATTTCGAGGCCAGCGCATTCTTGCATCACATGGTGCGCAATCTGGTCGGTACGCTGGTGTATGTGGGCAAGGGCGCGCATCCGCCGGCATGGGCAGGCGACCTCCTGGCGGGCCGTGATCGCGCCCGTGCCGCGCCGACCTTCGAAGCCTGCGGGCTGTATTTTGCCGGCGTCGATTATGATCCGGTCTGGCAATTGAAAGTCGGCACCGGCGAGACGGCGCTGATCCTGACCTGAACCCATGAAACGCACGCGAATCAAGATCTGCGGCATTACCCGCGAGGAGGACCTTGCCGCCGCAGTCGCGGCCGGCGCGGATGCGCTGGGTTTCGTTTTCTACCCGCCCAGTCCGCGCCATTTAACGCCGCAACGGGCGGCGCAACTGCTGGCGCGTGTGCCGCCCTTCGTCACCCGGGTCGGCCTCTTCGTCAATGAGCCGGCCGCGACCGTGCGCGCCGTGCTGGCGCAGACTTCGCTGGATCTGCTGCAGTTTCACGGCGACGAAGATGCCGTCTACTGCGCCAGTTTCGGCAAGCCCTGGATCAAGGCGGCGCGGGTGAAGGCGGGCTTCGATTTGTTAGAATACGCGTCTGCTTTCGTGGGCGCTCCCGGGGTATGCGGCTTGTTGCTGGATGCTCATGTCGAAGGCTATGGCGGCGGCGGGGCAGACCTTCGACTGGTCGCTGATTCCGCGGTCCCTGCCCTTGCCGCTGATTCTGTCAGGGGGGCTGCATCCGGGCAACGTGGTCGAGGCGGTGCGTGCCGTGCGACCCTGGGCGGTGGATGTCAGCAGCGGGGTCGAGGCTGCCCGTGGCATCAAGGATGCGCAAAAGATCACTGAATTCATTGCCGGAGTGCGAGATGCAGATGCAGGACCTTCCCTATAACCTGCCCGACGCGGGCGGCCATTTCGGTCCCTACGGCGGTATCTTTGTCGCCGAGACCCTGATGCCGGCGCTGGCCGAACTGCGCGAGGCCTATGCCGCGGCGCAGGCCGATCCGGCATTCCGCGCCGAATTCGAATACGACCTCAAGCATTACGTCGGCCGGCCCAGCCCGGTGTATCACGCCAAGCGCTGGTCGGGCCTGCTCGGCGGCGCGCAGATCTACCTCAAGCGCGAGGACCTCAACCACACCGGCGCGCACAAGATCAACAACTGCATCGGCCAGGCCCTGCTGGCGCGACGCATGGGCAAGCCGCGGGTGATCGCCGAAACCGGTGCCGGCCAGCATGGCGTGGCCACGGCCACGGTTGCCGCGCGTTATGGCATGGAATGCGTGGTCTACATGGGTTCCGAGGACATCAGGCGCCAGGCCGCCAATGTCTATCGCATGAAACTGCTCGGGGCGACGGTGGTGCCGGTCGAATCCGGCTCGAAGACGCTCAAGGACGCCCTGAACGAAGCCATGCGCGACTGGGTGACCAACATCGGCAACACCTTCTACATCATCGGCACCGTCGCCGGTCCGCACCCCTATCCGATGATGGTGCGCGATTTCCAGTCGGTCATCGGCGAGGAGTGCAAGACGCAGATGCCGGAACTCGCCGGACGCCAGCCGGATGCCGTGATCGCCTGCGTCGGCGGCGGCTCCAACGCGATGGGGATTTTCTATCCCTACATACCGCTCGCCGGCGTCAAGCTGATCGGTGTCGAAGCCGCCGGTTACGGGCTCGATTCGGGCAAGCATTCCGCATCGCTGACGGCCGGCCGCTCCGGCGTCCTGCATGGCAACCGCACCTACCTTCTGCAGGACGAGAACGGCCAGGTCAGCGAAACCCATTCGGTATCGGCCGGCCTCGATTATCCCGGTGTCGGCCCGGAGCATGCCTGGCTCAAGGATTCCGGGCGCGCCGAGTACGTCACGATCACCGATGCCGAGGCCTTGCAGGCCTTCCACGACCTGTGCCACTTCGAAGGCATCATCCCGGCGCTCGAGTCCAGCCACGCACTGGCCTACGCGGCCAAGCTGGCGCCGACGCTGGCCGCGGACAAGGTCTTGCTGGTCAATCTTTCCGGCCGCGGCGACAAGGACATGCACACCGTCGCCGAAAAGTCCGGCATCCAGTTCTGACCGGCGGCCGGCATGTCACGAATTTCGACCACTTTTGCCGCGCTGGCCACGCAGGGCCGCAAGGCCCTGATCCCCTTCATTACCGCGGGTGATCCGCATCCGGACCTCGGCTTGCCGTTGATGCGTGCCCTGGTTGCCGGCGGCGCCGACATCATCGAGCTCGGCGTGCCGTTTTCCGATCCGATGGCGGACGGACCGACCATCCAGCGCGCTTCCGAACGTGCGCTGGCACATGGCATGAGCCTGCGTCGCGTGCTGGCGCTGGTGAGTGAGTTCCGCAAGGAGAACGCGACAACGCCGGTGGTGCTGATGGGTTACGCCAATCCGGTCGAGGCCTACGGCGTCGAAGCCTTTGCCCGTGACGCAAGCAAGTCCGGCGTCGATGGCGTGCTGGTGGTCGACTACCCGCCGGAGGAATGTGCCGGGTTTGCCGCCGTGATGAAACAGGCGAACATCGATCCGATCTTCCTGCTGGCGCCGACTTCGACGGAGAAGCGCTACGACGAGGTGGCGCAGATCGGCAGCGGCTACATCTATTACGTGTCGCTGAAGGGCGTCACGGGTTCTGGCGCGCTCGATCTTGACGAAGTGGCGCGGCGCATTCCGCTGATCCGCGCGAAGGTCGGCATGCCGGTCGGCGTCGGCTTCGGCATCCGCGACGGTGCAACCGCCGCGCGCATCGCTGCAGTTGCGGATGCAGTGGTGATCGGCAGTCGCATCATCGAGGAAATCGAAGGCGGCGATGCGCAGGAAGCCGCGCAGCGAGTGGCGACTTTTCTGCGCGGAGTGCGCATGGCCATGGACGGAGGAACATTATGACGACCTACCCCCCATCCCCCTTCCAAAGGAAGGGGGTGACAATGGTTCGCTGCGCTCCATGTTTATTGGCTGTCCCTCCTTGGGGCGGCCCTGCGGAGGGACTATGAGCTGGTTACAGAAACTGCTGCCACCGAAGATCAAGCGCTCGGAAGGCGCGCGCAAAGCCATGCCGGAGGGACTTTGGGCCAAGTGCCCGGCCTGCGAGGCGGTGCTTTACGGCAGCGATCTGGAGAGCAACCAGAACGTCTGTCCCAAGTGTGCCCACCATCTCCGCCTGCGCGCCCGGGTCCGGCTCGACGCCCTTCTGGATCCGGAAGGCCGTTTCGAGATAGGCAGCGAAGTCATTCCGATGGATCCGCTGAAGTTCAAGGACAGCAAGCGCTATGTCGATCGCCTGGTCGCCGCCAACGAGGATACCGGCGAAGCCGATGCCATGGTGGTGATGCAGGGCGCGATCAAGACCGTGCCGGTGGTCGTCGCCTGTTTCGAGTTCGAGTTTCTCGGCGGTTCGATGGGTGCCGTGGTCGGCGAACGCTTCGTGCGCGGCGTCAAGGCGGCGATCGAACTGCAGTCTCCCTTCATCTGCATCACGGCCTCCGGCGGCGCACGCATGCAGGAAGGGCTGTTCTCGCTGATGCAGATGGCGAAGACCACGGCGGCGGTAACGCAGCTTGCGCACCACCAGTTGCCGTTTATTTCGCTGCTGACCGATCCCACCATGGGCGGCGTTTCGGCTTCCTTCGCCTTCGTCGGTGACGTGGTGATCGCCGAGCCGGGCGCCCTGATCGGCTTCGCCGGACCGCGGGTGATCGAACAGACGGTGCGCGAAACGCTGCCGGAAGGTTTCCAGCGCGCGGAATTCCTGCTTGAAAAGGGCGCCATCGACATGATCGTCGACCGGCGCGAACTGCGCGACAAACTGGCGTCGCTGATCACCCTGCTGCAACGCGTCCCGGCGCCCTGATGCCGCAATTGCCGGCCGGTGCCGGGCTGGACGCCTGGCTGGCGCACCTCGAAGCGCTGCATCCGCGCGGCAGTGCCGGCATCGAACTCGGTCTGGAACGTGTGGCGGCAATCAAGTCGCGGCTCGGTCAGCGCGAAACCTGTCCGCTCATTCTGGTCGGTGGCACCAACGGCAAGGGTTCGATCTGCGCCATGCTGGAGCGCATCCTGCTCGCCGCCGGCTATCGCGTCGGGCTATACACCTCGCCGCATCTCCTGCATTACAGCGAGCGGGTGCGGATCAACGGCGTTGCCGCCGACGATGCCAGCCTGTGCTGCGGCCTTTGCCCGGGTCGAACAGGCGCGCGGTGACAGTGCGCTGACCTATTTCGAGTTCGGCACCCTGGCGGCATGGGAAGTATTCGCCGCGGCGAATCTCGATGTCATCATCCTTGAAGTGGGCCTGGGCGGGCGGCTCGATGCCACCAACGCGTATCAACCCGCGTGCTCGATCGTTACCGGCATCGACCTCGATCACATGGAATTTCTCGGTCCGGATCGCGAGTCCATCGGGCGCGAAAAGGCCGGTATTTTCCGCGCCGGCATTCCGGCAATCTGCGGCGATCCGCAGCCGCCGCAATCCCTTGTCGCTTATGCCGTGCAGATTGGCGCCAGGCTGCAGGTCATGGGACGGGATTTTGGCTATCAGCGGCAGGAACAGCAGTGGTTGTATTGGGCGCGCGGCCGCCGACGCCGGCCGCGAAGCCGCCGGAGTCGTGCGGCGCGGCGGCCTGGCCTTCCCGGCCCTTGCGCGGCGAGCGGCAACTGGCCAACGCCGCCTGCGCGCTGGCGGCGCTCGACGCGTTGCGCAAGGATCTGCCGGTGGCCATGAAAGACATTCGCCGGGGATTGATCGAAGTCGAACTGGCGGGCCGCTTCCAGGTCCTGCCGGGCCGTCCGGCTGTCGTGCTCGATGTTGCCCACAATCCGCAGGCGGCCCGCGTGCTGGCCGCCAACCTGGGCGACATGGGTTTCCATCGCAACACCTGGGCGGTGTTCGGCATGCTCGCCGACAAGGACATTGAGGGCGTCATCGACGCCATCGGCGAACGGGTGACGCACTGGCTGCCCTGCACGCTGGAAGGCCGCCGTGCCGCCAGCGCCGACTTTCTGGCCGGTCGTCTGCGAGGCAAGGGGACTGGCGGTCGCGGGCAGCTTCGACTCGCCTGCGGCGGCGCTCGCTTGCGCGCTAGAGAAGGCCGGCGAAGATGATAGAATCCTTGCCTTCGGATCCTTCCTCACTGTTGCTGCGGCCCTGCAGGCGCATGGCCGTTCAGCGTAACCAAGATGGCGGAACAAGACACATCGCCTGACGATTTGCAGTTGAAGAAGCGTGCTCGCCGCCGGCTGGTTGGCGCCGCCGCGCTGGCGCTTTTTGCCGTCATCGTTTTGCCGATGGTGATGGATCGGGAACCGCGCCCGCTGAGCCAGGACATTCAGGTCCGCATCCCCAGCCAGGATGCCACCGGCTTTGCGGCCAAGCTGATGCCGGGCAAACCCGCGGCGACTCCCATGCCGGCGCCGGCGCCGCTTGCGGAACAGAAGACCGAAGTCCAGGTGAAATCCGAAGCGGCCCCCGCAGTGCCTGCCGCTGTATCCGCAGCAGCCAAACCGGCGGCTCAGACCGTGACGGCACCGGCCGCGAAGCCGGCGGAAAAGCCCGCAGAAAAGCCAACAGCGCCGGAAAAGAAGGTTGACACGGTCGAGAAGCCGGCGGCCAAGGCGGCTGCGGATGCCACGCCGTCGGCCGATGCTTCCGGTCAATGGGTGATTCAACTGGGCGCCTTCAAGGAAGCCGGCAACGTCAAGCTGCTGCTGGCCAAATTGAAAGGCATCGGCGTGCCCGCTTACACGGAAATACTGGAGTCGCCACAGGGAAAGCGCACGCGCGTTCGGGCGGGCCCCTTCGCCACTCAGGAGGCGGCCGAAAAGGCCCGTACCAGACTCAAGATCATCGGCGTAGACGGTCCGGTAGCACCAAAGTAGGGCGATGACCGCATTTGATTACGCAGTGCTGACGGTAATATCGGCGTCGGTGCTGTTGGGTTTGTGGCGTGGCGTGGTGAGCGAAATTCTGGCTCTTGCTGCCTGGATTGCGGCTTTTCTTGTTGCACGCATCGTGGCGGAAGACGTCGCCAACTTGCTGAGCGGCCGGATTGCCGAACCGGGCATGCGACTGGCGGCGGCTTATGTCCTGGTTTTTGTCGGTGTATTGCTGGTCTTCGCAATTGCGCGCATGCTGATTTCCCTGATGTTGAAGGCGGTTGGTCTGGGTTTGCCGGATCGTTTGCTGGGTGCGGCCTTTGGTGTCCTGCGCGGCGTTCTGGTGGTGTTGGCAGCGGTACTGGTGGCGGGAATGACGCCGCTGCCGAAGGCGGACTGGTGGCGTGATGCGATGCTGGCGCCGCCGCTGGAAACGGTGATAATTGCGGCAAAACCCTGGTTGCCGGCTGACGCGGCAAAACGGATTCGGTATCGATAGAGGTAGATTGACCATCTCCCCTTCCCCCTTCCCGGGGAAGGGGGCGATAATTGTTCGCGGGCGCTGCCCGCTCCATGTTTTGGCTGCTTCTCCTTGGGGCGGCCCTGCGGAGAAGGACCATGTGCGGAATTCTGGGTGTGGTGGCCACCACGCCGGTGAACCAGTTGCTCTATGACGGCCTGCAGGTGCTCCAGCACCGCGGTCAGGATGCCGCGGGCGTCGCCACGGCCGAGGGCGGGCGTTTCCACATGCACAAGGGCTCCGGCCTGGTGCGCGATGTGTTCCGCACACGCAACATGCGCAGCCTGGTCGGCAACTGGGGCATCGGGCATTGCCGCTATCCCACCGCCGGTTCGGCCGACAACGCCGCCGAGGCGCAGCCCTTCTACGTCAACTCGCCGTTCGGCCTGATGCTGGCCCACAACGGCAACCTGACCAATGCCGACCAGTTGAAGCAGGACATGTTCCTCCAGGACCTGCGCCACATGAACACCAACTCCGATTCGGAGGTGCTGCTCAACGTGCTGGCGCACGAACTGCAGGCCGCGTCGACCAAGTATCAGGTCGATGCCGAGACCATTTTCAAGGCGGTGGCCGGCGTGCATCGCCGCGTCAAGGGCGCCTATGCCGTGGTGGCGATGATCGCCGGCTACGGCCTGCTGGCCTTCCGTGATCCCTACGGCATCCGCCCGCTGGTGATCGGCCGCAACGAGACGCCGGACGGCATGGAATACATGGTGGCCTCGGAGAGCGTGGCGATCGATACGCTGGGCTTCAAGATGCTGCGCGACGTCGAGCCGGGCGAGGCGGTGCTGATCGACATGCGCGGCAACTTCGTCAGCCGCCAGTGCGCGGAGCGCACGCTGCATGCACCGTGCATGTTCGAGTTCGTCTATCTGGCGCGTCCCGATTCGGTGATGGACGGCATTTCCGTCTACGAGACGCGGGCCAAGATGGGCGACTACCTGGCCGACAAGATTCGCCTGACCATGCCGCACATCGAAATCGATGCGGTGATCCCGATTCCCGATTCCAGCCGGCATTCGGCCATGGAACTGGCGGCGCGGCTGAACCTTCCCTACCGCGAGGGTTTCGTCAAGAACCGCTACATCGGTCGCACCTTCATCATGCCGGGCCAGGCCACGCGGCGCAAATCCGTGCGGCAGAAACTCAACGCCATCAGCCAGGAGTTCAAGGGGCGCAACGTGCTGCTGGTCGATGATTCGATCGTGCGCGGCACCACCAGTCGCGAGATCATCATGATGGCGCGCGAAGCCGGGGCGAAGAAGGTTTATTTTGCCTCTGCCTCGCCGCCGGTGCGCTTTGCCAACGTCTATGGCATCGACATGCCGACGCGCTCCGAGCTGATCGCCGCCTTCCGCAATGACGATGAGATCTGCCGGGAGATCGGCGCCGATGCGCTGATCTACCAGGATCTCGACGCGCTGAAGGCCGCCGTGCGTTCGGTCAACCCGACAGTGACCCAGTTCGAGACCTCCTGCTTCGACGGCCAGTACATCACCGGCGACGTCAGTGCTGCCTACCTGCAGAGCATGGAGGACCGGCGTTCCCTGCCCCCGCTGCAGCGGCCGGACGACAGTGACGGTTTTGACGGGCAGGATGGAGAACAGCTCGACCTGAATCTGGTGCAGGCGGGATGAGCGTTCTGGATAACCGTCTTGATACATCGGGCTGGTCGTTCGACACCCTGGCCGTGCGCGCCGGCCAGGAGCGCAGCCAGTTCAATGAGCACTCCGAGGCGCTCTACCTGACGTCGAGCTTCGTCTTCGACAATGCGGCTCAGGCGGCGGCGCGCTTTTCCGGGGCGGAGCCGGGCAACGTCTACGCCCGCTTCACCAACCCCACGGTCACCAACCTGCAGGAGCGGCTGGCGGCGCTGGAAGGCGCCGAGGCCTGCGTTGCCACCGCCACCGGCATGGCGGCGATCCTGTCCACCGTGATGGCGCTGATGAACGGCGGCGAACACATCGTCGCCTCGCGCAGCATCTTCGGCGCCACGCAGCAGTTGTTCGGTACCATCCTGCCGCGCTTTGGAGTAGAGACCAGTTTCGTCGACCAGGGCGACATCGAGGCCTTTCGCGCCGCATTGCGCCCGAATACCCGGCTGGTGTTCATCGAGACGCCGTCGAATCCCCTGACCGAAGTCTTCGACATCGCGGCGCTGGCCGGCGTGGCGCACGCCGCCGGGGCCTTGCTGGTAGTCGACAACTGCTTCTGCACGCCGGCCCTGCAGCGTCCGCTTGCAACTCGGCGCCGACCTCATCATCCATTCCGCCACCAAGTATCTGGACGGGCAGGGGCGGGTGCTGGGCGGGGCGGTCTGCGGCGCGAAAGCCCTGACCGAGGAAGTTTTCAAGTTCCTGCGCACCGCCGGGCCGACCCTGTCACCGTTCAATGCCTGGGTGATCCTCAAGGGCCTGGAAACGCTGTCGGTGCGCATGAAGGCGCAGTCCGCCAACGCCCTCGAAATGGCGCAGTGGCTGGAAGCCCAACCGCAGGTGGCGCGGGTGTTCTATCCCGGACTCGCCTCGCATCCCCAGCATGCGCTGGCGATGAAACAGCAGACCAGCGGCGGCGCCATCGTCTCCTTCGAGGTCAGGGGCGGGCGCGAAGCGGCGTGGCGCGTGGTCGATAACTGCCGCCTGCTGTCGATCACCGCCAACCTGGGCGATACCAAGACCACCATTACCCATCCTGCATCGACCACCCACGGCCGCATTTCGGCGGAGGCGCGGGCGGCGTCCGGCATAGTCGAAGGCTTGCTGCGGATTGCGGTCGGACTGGAAAGCCCGGTCGACTTGCAGGCCGATCTGGCGCGGGGTCTGGGCTAGGCCGAGCAGTCGATCCGGCGCACGCCGGCCGGGCCGATTTCCAGCGCGTCGCCGCGACCGGTATCCCAGTCCGACAGTACCCAGCGCTCGGCGCTGCCAGAAGCGAGTTGCATGTGTTCGTGGCCGGGCCGATGCGTGTGGCCGTGAATCAGTCGGGTACAGCCGTGAGCGGTCAGCGCGGCGCCGATTGCAGCGGCGTTGGCATCCATGATCTCGGCAGTCTTGCCCCGCGTCGCCTCGGCGCTGCGACGACGCAGTGCTTCAACCTCGATACGGCGCTCAGGCAAGGGCCGGGCGAGAAAGTCCTCCTGCCATTCCTTCGAGCGCACCATGCGCCGGAATTCCTGATAGGGCAGGTCGTCGGTGCACACCGTATCGCCATGCAGCAGCAGGGTCGCCGTACCGCCGACGCCGACTATTGTGGTTTCCGGCAGCAGCGTCATCCCTGCTGCGGCGGCAAAGGTTTCGCCGATCAGGAAGTCGCGGTTGCCGGCAATGAAGCAGATGCGCGTGCCCATGTCGGACGTGGCACGCAGCAAGGCGCAGACATCGGCATTGAAGGAATCGGCCAGATTGTCGTCGCCGATCCAGTACTCGAACAGGTCGCCGAGGATGAACAGCGCCTCGACGTTCGCAGCGGCCGTATCGGCGAGAAAGATGGCAAAGCGCTCCGTCAGATCCGGTCGCTCCGCCCGCAGGTGCAGGTCGGATACGAAGCGGGCAGTGCCTGGGACGGTCAACATGGCGCTATCCGCCGAAGATTCGAAGCTTGCGAAGAAATCGTCCCCCAAGGGGACTTCCTTCGGGGCGTAGCCGCTGGGCCGCAGCGGGGTGCGGCCGGAGCGCAGCCAGCGGAACATATGTCTTTATATGTGAGGATAGCCGGGTTTGCCAATTGAGCCGCCCAAGCCCCGATCCGGCACGCGCAGTAGATTTATTCGTAAGCTTTCAGACTACTTCGGCGCGCTCGATGACGACGTCTTCCGCGGGACGTTCTGGTGGAAGCCCTTGTTGCCGGTCTTGACCGCCCTGATCTTGTCGACGACGTCCTTGCCCTCGACGACGCGACCGAAGACGCAGTAGCCCCAGCCGTCCTGGCACTTGTCGAAGTCGAGGAAGTCGTTGTCGCCGACGTTGATGAAGAACTGCGCCGTGGCCGAGTGCGGGTCGCTGGTGCGGGCCATGGCGACGGTGTAGATCGCGTTCCTGAGGCCGTTCTTCGCCTCGTTCTCGATCGGGGCATTGACCGGTTTCTGGTTCATGCCCGGCTCGAAGCCGCCGCCCTGGATCATGAAGCCGTCGATCACGCGGTGGAAAATCGTGTTGTCGTAGTGGCCGGCTTCGACGTAGGCGATGAAGTTGGCGGCGCTCTTGGGCGCCTTTTCGGCGTCGAGTTCGAGGGTGATGGTGCCGTGGTTGGTGGTGAGCTTGATCATGGTGTGTCTTCCTGTGTGGATTATTTCTTTGCCGGTGCCGGCAGCAGTTTGACGGATTCGATGATGACCGGCGTGGTCGGCACGTTCTGGTGCGGGCCGGCATTGCCGGTCGGCACCGTGGCGATCTTCTGCACGATGTCGAAGCCCTGCACGACCTTGCCGAACACGGCATAGCCCCAGCCATCGCGGCCCGGATAGTCGAGGAAGCTGTTGTCCTTGAGGTTGATGAAGAACTGTGCGCGTGGCCGAATGCGGATCGCTGGTGCGCGCCATGGCCAGCGTGCCGGTCTCGTTCTTCAGCCCGTTCTTGGCCTCGTTCTGGATCGGTGGCGCGGGTGTCTTTCTGCTTCATGTCGGGGGTGAAGCCGCCGCCCTGGATCATGAAGCCGGGAATCACGCGGTGAAAGACGGTGCCGTTGAAGAAATCATCCTTCGCATACTGCAGGAAATTCTCGACCGTCTTCGGCGCCTTGTCCGGATACAGCTCGATGGTGATGCGTGCCCTGCGAGGTCTTCACTTCGAGCTGCGGGTTGGCGGCGAACGCGGTGATGCTGGAAAGTAATGCGAATGCAAGCAGTAGCAGACGATGCATGGAGCCTCCGGGGTTTGACATGAGATGGAAATGTGACATGTGAAAGTGAAACGTGGCGCAAGACCAGATTCTCAGGCGGCACCTTCGAAAACGATTTTCCAGCGGCCGTCTTCCTTGATCCAGTACTGGCGCTTCTTCATCTGGTCGGAAAGATTGCTGGAGCGGTAATCCTGCTCGAAGGTGACGACGACGTATTCTTCCTTGCCGGGATTGCGGAACATGCTGATGTTGTCGGTGCCGACCTTGATCCAGCTCTTGCCGGCATTGACCTTGCGCTTCTGCTCGACCCAGGCCTGGTAGCCCTGGCCGTCGGCATTGAACTTGTGCGAGTAGTGGCGGGCGTAGCTGTCGATGTTGCGGCTTTCCCAGTCCTGGCGCCATTCCTCGATCATTCTTGAGCAGCGAACTGCGCTCGCTCTGCCAGTCGTCGAGCGACAGCCATTCGATGCTGTTGCTGATGATCACCGGCGTCAGGCCGATCTGCAGGCTCTTCGACAGCGTGTCGAGATCCTGGTTGGCCAGCACCACGCAGCCGTCCGAGGCCTTCGGCGGCCGCGAGAAGGTGTCGGACGGCGTGCCGTGCAGCCAGATGCCGTGGCCGTTGCGCCCCTGGCGCTTGTCCCATTCGTTGGGGTAGTTGATGGGGAAGGCGCCGCTGCCGTAGAAATCGGTCAGCTTCTGCCGCGGCAGGCTGGAGGTGACGTGATAGACGCCGATCGGCGTCTTCTTGTCGCCTTCGCGGGCCTTGTCGGCACCGAGCTTGCCCTGTGAAATGTAGTAATCGGCGACGAAGCGCGGCGTGCCCTTGTCGTTCTGGTAGAGGTAAAGCCGGGACTTCTGCGTATCGACGACGATCGCGTGCTTCTGTTCGGGCTGCATCTGCAGCAGGTAGCGCGGCACGTAGTCGGCCGGCGGCTTGGTCCGGTAGCCCTTGAGGCGGACGATGGCCTCGTCGCGCAGATCGGCGACCTTTTCCCCGGAAGCGGGCCCGCCGCCTTCGCCGAAGGCCATCAGGGGGCGCGAGCGGGCCAGCAGCAGGTCGCCCTTGACCAGATGCGCGAGGCGGAAATTGGGATAGGCCTTGATCAGCATGTCCGTCTGCTGCATGGCGACGTCAAGGTGGTTGGCTTCGATCGCGTCGAATACCTTTGCCAGCAGGGGTTCCGGGCCGGAATCCGTATAACTCGCTTCGATGATCGGGCCGCCGGCGTCCTTCTTGAGATGCTTGGGCGCCTTGCCGGCAGCCGCGGCCGAACCTGCCGCAAGCAGGAGGCTGCAGGCCGGGATGACCGCCAGATAGCGCATCGGATAGCGCATCAGCTACCGACCCGCTCCTGCAGAATCAGCCACTTGCCGTCACGTTTGCCCAGTTGCAGCACCTTGTTGCTCGAGGTCTTGAGCGTGGCCGACTTGTAGTGCTGGCGGAATTTGGCCGTTGCCGTGTCGCCATCGACGCTGACGCGCAGGTTTTCGACGCTGACCTGGATTGCGCCCGGCTTGTCGATGCGCTTTTGCCGCTCCGCATCCCACGCCGCACGCGATTCGCCGGCCGGGGTCTTGAAGTCGCGGGCATAGGCGGCGAGGTAGGCCTTGACGTCCTTGCGCGACCAGGCCGCCGCCCACAGCTCGATGGCCCGGGTGATCTCGGTAGTCGCGTCAGCGGCGGGATTTGCCGGCGGCGGGTTTAGTCGCAGCGTTGGCTGCGGAGCAGGGGCGCGGCGGCGTTGCGGGGGCAGCGGCCACGGGGCCGGAGCGGGTTTGCGGCGCTTCCGCGGGCTTGACCGGCTCCGTCGGACGCGCATCGCCGACCGGCTTGGCTGGCCTTGGCCGGGACGGCCGGCAGGTGCCCATCAGGTCGCCGATCAGGGCCAGCTTCTTCTGCGCGCTGGAGTTGGACGAGTCGATCTGCAGCGCCTTGTCGTAGGCCTGGCTCGCCAGCCGCGCATAGATGTCGCCCAGGTTCTCGTGGGCCGTGGCGTAGGACGGGTGGGTCCGGATGGCCATTTCCAGCGCCTGCTTGGCCTTGTCGAACTGCTTCTGCTGGGCGTAGATGACGGCGAGATTGTTGTAGGGCTCGGGCAGCTCCGGATAGTCCTCGGTCAGCTTGGTGAATATCGCAATGGCCTCGTTGGGCTTGTTCATCTCGGTCAGGATGATGCCCTTGAGGAAGCGGCCCTGCGCATCCTTGGGCTTTCCGGCCAGATACCTGTTGACCTGTTCCAGCGCCTGGGGATACTGTCCCTGCTTGATCTGCTTGCTGATCTCCTGCATGGCGTCCGCATCGGGAGTCGCGGGCCCCTGAGGCCCCTGCTTGACCGGTTTGCCGACCACGACCTGCTGCGCCTGGGCAGCGACGACGGGAGGCAGCGCCAGGAGGGTGACGGCAAGCGCTGATGCCAGCAGGCGTGCGGCATTGAGACGGATTTTGGTCATGGTATATGCTTTTCGCTGACGGTTGCCCGAAAATGAATTTGGTTACGGCCGCTGCGCTTGACGCCGATGAGGTTGGCGTTGGCATGCACTGGAACTTCGTTTTGGCCGGGATAAACCATCCTGGATTCAACGTTGAATTCTACCAAGAAGCCCGCCCTCCCGACAACCTGACCGAGTTTGATCAATGGCGCGATAATACGAGCCTTTCGTGCCCATTTTTCTGCTTATCGCGGCGTTCAGGCGATTACCTACTCCATGCTGAAGATATACAACACCCTGGCCCGCGACAAGCAGGCCTTTGTCCCGATTGAACCCGGCCGCGTCAACATGTACGTCTGCGGCATGACGGTGTATGACTTTTGCCATCTCGGGCATGCCCGCGTGATGGTGGTGTTCGACATGGTGGCGCGCTGGCTGCGGGCCAGCGGCTACGACGCTTGACCTATGTGCGCAACATCACCGACATCGACGACAAGATCATCCGCCGCGCGCAGGAAAACGGCGAGACGATCCGCGCAGCTGACCGACCGCTTCATCGCCGCGATGAACGAGGATGCCGGGGCGCTGGGCGTGCTGCGCCCGGACGCCGAGCCGCGTGCCACCGAATTACGTGCCGCAGATGCTGGACATGATCGGCACGCTGGAAAAAAACGGCTACGCCTATGTCGCCGAGAGCCGATGACGTCTGCTATTCGGTGCGCAAGTTCGACGGCTACGGCAAGCTCTCCGGCAAGTCGCTGGAAGACCTGCGCGCCGGCGAGCGCGTCGACGTCATGGCCGGCAAGCAGGATCCGCTCGACTTCGTCCTGTGGAAGCATGCCCGCGACGACGAGCCGGCCGAAGTGAAGTGGGAATCGCCCTGGGGCACGGGCCGCCCGGGCTGGCACATCGAGTGCTCGGCGATGGGTTCGCAACTGCTGGGCAAGCACTTCGACATCCACGGCGGCGGCCAGGACCTGCAGTTTCCCCATCACGAGAACGAGATCGCCCAGTCCGAGGGCGCCCACCGCTGCCAGTTCGTCAATTACTGGATGCACAACGGCTTCGTTCGCGTCGATGACGAGAAGATGTCGAAGTCGCTGGGCAACTTCTTCACCATCCGCGAGGTGCTGAAGAAATACGATCCCGAAGTGGTGCGCTTTTTCATCCTGCGCGCCCACTATCGCAGCCCGCTCAACTACTCCGATGTCCACCTCGACGATGCGCGGCAGGCGCTGACGCGGCTTTACACGGCGCTCAAGGGCGTCGCCGGCGCAGTGCAGGTGGATTGGAACGAGGCCCACGCCGTGCGCTTCAAGGCCGCGCTGGACGACGACTTCGGCACGCCCGAAGCCATGGCCGTGCTGTTCGACCTGGCCGACGCGGTCAATCGCGGCGAAGCCGCTCTGGCCGGGCAGCTCAAGGGCCTTGGGCGGCGTGCTGGGCCTGCTGCAGCGCGATCCGCAGATCTTCCTGCAGGCGGCGCCGGCCGGCGGCCTGCAGCAACGAAGAGATCGACGCAAAAGTCGGCGCCCGCGGCACGGCGAAGAAGGCGAAGAACTTCGCCGAGTCCGACCGCATCCGTGACGAACTCAAGGCCGCCGGCATCGTGCTCGAGGACGGGCCGCAGGGGACAACCTGGCGTAGAGCCTGATTGGTCCCATCACCGTGTCGCCAGCGCCGACTTCTTGGGTGACGGCGCTTGCGGGAGGATCAGCCGCCGAAGAAGTCCCTGACCCGATCCATCCAGCCTTGCGCGCGCGGGCTGTGGCGCTGGGCGTTGCCCTGGCTGATCACCTCGAATTCCTGCAGCAGTTCCTTCTGCCGGTCGGTGAGCTTGGCCGGGGTTTCCAGCACGACATGGCAGAGCAGGTCGCCGTGGCTGGAGGAGCGCACGCCCTTGATGCCCTTGCCGCGCAGGCGGAAGACCTTGCCGGTCTGCGTTTCGGCCGGAATCTTGAGCTTGGCGACGCCGTCGAGCGTGGGTACTTCGATTTCGCCGCCGAGCGCCGCCGTGGCAAAGCTGATCGGCATTTCGCAGTGCAGGTCGTCGTGGTCGCGCTGGAATACGGCGTGGGCCTTGAGGTGGATCTGCACGTACAGATCGCCCGGCGGGCCGCCATTGACGCCGGGCTCGCCCTCGCCGGTGAGCCGTATCCGGTCGCCTTCGTCGATCCCCGACGGAATCTTGACCGACAGGGTCTTGTGCTGCTTGACGCGGCCGGCGCCGTGGCAGCTGCCGCAGGGGTCGGCGATGTAGCGGCCGGTGCCGTGGCACTTCGGGCAGGTCTGCTGGATCGAGAAGAAGCCCTGCTGCATGCGCACCTGGCCGTGGCCGGCGCAGGTCGGGCAGGTCTTGGGTTCGCTGCCTTTTTTGGCGCCGCTGCCGCTGCAGGTTTCGCACTCGGCCATGGTCGGGATGCGGATGCGGGTTTCGGTGCCGCGTGCGGCGTCTTCGAGGGAGACTTCGAGGTTGTAGCGCAGGTCGGCGCCGCGATAGACGTTGGAACGCCCGCCGCCGCGCTGGCCGCCGCCGAAGATGTCGCCGAAGATGTCGGAGAAGGCATCGGCGAAGCCGCCGGCGCCCGCGCCGCCGGGTCCCATGCCGGCCTGCGGATCGACGCCGGCATGGCCGTACTGGTCGTAGGCGGGGCGCTTCTGCGGGTCGGAGAGGACTTCGTAGGCTTCCTTGGCCTCCTTGAACTGCTCCTCGGATTTCGGGTTGTCCGGATTGCGGTCCGGATGGTGTTTCATGGCCAGCTTGCGGTAGGCCTTCTTGATGTCCTCATCCGAGGCGTCGCGGTTGACGCCGAGGACTTCGTAGTAGTCGCGCTTCTTTGCCATGTCTGTTCTGTCCAGAGCTGCATTACGTGCAAAGGCCGAGTTAAGGGGCGCGAAGTCGCCCGCTTCAACTCGGCCAGTTAGAACCGGCGCTGATTCAGCGTGTCCGGTCTAACCCTTCTTGTCCTTGACCTCGGTGAACTCCGCATCGACCACGTCGCCGTCGTCCTTCTTCGCCTCGCCACCGCCGCCGGCGGCACCTGCGGCACCGCCGCCGGCACCCGCGGCTCCGGCCGCGCCCTGCGCGTCACCGTAGATCTTTTCGCCGAGCTTCTGCGAAGCCTTGGCCAGCGCTTCGGTCTTGGCTTCGATGGTGGCCTTGTCGCCGTCCTTCAGCACGTCTTCGGCGTCCTTGATGGCTGCTTCGATCTTGGCCTTTTCGTCGGCGTCTATCTTGTCGCCGTGCTCGGCAAGCGATTTCTTGATCGAATGCACCATGGCGTCGCACTGATTGCGCGCGTCGACCAGTTCGCGTGCCTTGTGGTCGTCCTCGGCGTGCGCTTCGGCGTCCTGCACCATGGCCTGGATCTCGGCTTCGGACAGTCCCGAGTTGGCCTTGATGGTGATCTTGTTTTCCTTGCCGGTGCCCTTGTCCTTGGCCGAGACATGCAGGATGCCGTTGGCGTCGATGTCGAAGGTGACCTCGATCTGCGGCATGCCGCGCGGCGACGGCGGGATGTCGGTCAGGTTGAACTGGCCCAGGCTCTTGTTGCCGCTGGACATTTCGCGCTCGCCCTGCAGGACGTGGATGGTCACCGCGCTCTGGTTGTCGTCGGCGGTGGAGAAGGTCTGCGCCGCCTTGGTCGGGATCGTGGTGTTCTTCTTGATCAGCTTGGTCATGACGCCGCCCAGGGTTTCGATGCCGAGGCTGAGCGGGGTGACGTCGAGCAGCAGCACGTCCTTGACTTCGCCCTGCAGCACGCCGCCCTGGATCGAGGCGCCGACCGCCACGGCTTCGTCGGGGTTGACGTCGCGGCGCGGTTCCTTGCCGAAGAATTCCTTGACCTTTTCCTGCACCTTGGGCATGCGCGTCATGCCGCCGACCAGGATCACGTCGGTCAGGTCCGAGGTCTTGACGCCGGCATCCTTGATCGCGATGCGGCAGGGCTCGATGGTGCGCTCGATCAGGTCTTCCACCAGGGCTTCGTACTTGGCGCGGGTCAGCTTCATCGCCAGGTGCTTCGGCCCGCTGGCGTCGGCCGTGATGTAGGGCAGGTTGAATTCGGTCTGCTGGGCCGAGGACAGCTCGATCTTGGCCTTTTCCGCGGCTTCCTTGAGGCGCTGCAGGGCCAGCACGTCGTTCTTCAGGTCGACGCCCTGTTCCTTCTTGAATTCGGTGACGACGTAGTCGATCAGGCGCTGGTCGAAGTCTTCGCCGCCGAGGAAGGTGTCGCCGTTGGTGGACAACACTTCGAACTGGTGCTCGCCGTCGAGTTCGGCGATTTCGATGATGGAAATGTCGAAGGTGCCGCCGCCGAGGTCATACACGGCGATCTTGCGGTCGCCTTCCTGCTTGTCCATGCCGAAGGCCAGCGCGGCCGCGGTCGGCTCGTTGATGATGCGCTTGACGTCCAGCCCGGCGATGCGGCCGGCGTCCTTGGTGGCCTGGCGCTGGCTGTCGTTGAAGTAGGCGGGCACGGTGATCACGGCCTCGGTGACTTCCTCGCCGAGGTAGTCTTCGGCGGTCTTCTTCATCTTGCGCAGCACTTCGGCGGACACCTGCGGCGGCGCCATCTTGTTGCCGCGCGCCTCGACCCAGGCGTCGCCGTTGTCGGCCTTGACGATCTTGAAGGGCATCAGGTTGATGTCCTTCTGCACTTCCTTTTCTTCGAAGCGGCGGCCGATCAGGCGCTTGACGGCGATACAGGGTGTTCTTGGCGTTGGTCACGGCCTGGCGCTTGGCCGAGGCGCCGCACAGGATCTCGCCGTCTTCCGCGTAGGCGACGATGGACGGCGTGGTGCGCGCGCCTTCCGCGTTTTCGATGACCTTGGGCTTGCCGCCTTCCATGATGGCGACGCAGCTGTTGGTGGTGCCGAGGTCGATGCCGATGATCTTGCCCATGATTTTTCCTTTAAAAATGTTGCTCGCCGGGGATGTCCCGCGGCGAATCTCTATGCCTGATATGGGGGTATTGCGGGTGGCTTCAAGCCGCCGGTGCCACTTTTGCCTTCGAAACCACCACCAGCGCCGGTCGGATCACGCGTCCGTGCAGGGCATAGCCCTTTTGCAGGACGCTCAATACCGTGTTGGCTTCAGTCGCGGCGTCGGGCGCCTCGATCTGGCTGATGGCCTGGTGCTGGTGCGGATCGAACTTTTCGCCGAGCGGATTGATTTCGGCCAGGCCGGATTTCTCGAAGGCCGCAATCAACTGGCGCAGGGTCAGTTCGACGCCGGCCTTGAGGTTTTCGGCGCTCTGGTTTTCGTTGGCCAGGGCGGCTTCGAGGCTGTCCTTGACCGCCAGCAGTTCGCCGGAAAACTTCTCGACGGCGAATTTGCCGGCCTTGGCGATGTCGTCCTGGGCGCGGCGGCGGATGTTCTCGCCTTCGGCCTTGGCGCGCAGCCAGGCGTCGTGGTGCTCGGCGGCCTTGAGTTCGGCGGCCTTGAGCAGGTCTTCGAGACTGGGCATCACCGTGGCTTCGGCGGTTTCAACAGTTATGCCTCCGGTGGAGCCGGGGGCGGTATCCCTTGCGGACGGCGCCGGTGACACGGCGGCGTCGGGCAAGCTCGCGGGGTCTTGGCTGGAGGGGGCTGAATTGTCCTGCATGGGTCGGGCTCCGGAAGAAACCCGACTCATGTGAGGGTGAAGCGGGCGGCTTCAAGCCCGTTTCTCAAAATTTTTCCGCGCAGCGCGAATGCTTAGGGTCTGTTCTCATTCAGTCGGCGGATCGCGTTGCGTCCCAATCCGGATGGCTGCAAGGCGGAGGGTGCTGGCAATGGTTGTTCCATTGCCAAGCCCGACAACGCCGCAGACGCCGGATTGGGACGCAACCCGAAGGGAAGGGGGCGAATCGGGCGCATTGCGGCGTTGCTTCCTCCTTGTTGGGGATTGGCCCAACCGCGTCGGTCGCGCCTTGCACTGCGCCCGATTCGCCCCCTTCGCGACCGTCGCCTGAATGAGAACAGACCCTAGCCCTGGGCGCGTACCCAGCGCACCAGGCTGGCCGTATCCATCGCGCCGGACTGACGCGCGACTTCCTGCCCGTTGCGGAACAGGGCCAGCGTCGGAATCGAGCGGATGCCGAAGCGCGCTGCGAGTTGCTGTTCTTCCTCGGTATTCACCTTGGCCAGGCGGAATTCCGGCTCGAGTTGTTTTGCCGCCTGGGCAAAGGCCGGCGCCATGGTCCGGCAGGGGCCGCACCAGGGTGCCCAGAAATCGACCAGCAGCGGGATGTCGGAACGTCCGGCGTGGGTATCGAAGTTGGCGGCACCGAGTTCCACCGGTGCGCCGGCGAAGAGGGCCCCCTTGCACTTGCCGCAGGTCCCGCCATCGGCAAGGCGTCCGGCAGGAAGGCGATTGGGTGCGTGGCAGTGGGGGCAAACGACGATCAGCGGCGCGGACATGGCGAACTCCATATATCAGGTCTCACTGATATATGGGTGCTGCCGGCAACTTCAAGCGCAGCGTCAGTCCCTGGCGCCCAGTGCCTTGGCGCGGGCGGCTGCGGCCGCATCGGATTGAGCGGCGAGCGGCCAGCCGGAGAGGTGGGTCGACACCAGGTCGCGAAATGCGGCAATCCAGTCGGGTCGCTCGTTGACGCAGGGGATGTAGTGGAATTCCTTGCCGCCCGACAGCAGAAATGCCTCCTTGCATTCGATCGCGATTTCTTCGAGGGTTTCCAGGCAATCGGCGACGAAGCCGGGGCAGATGACATCGACCCGCGCCGTGCCGTCACGACCGAGTTTTTCCAGCGTCGGCTGGGTATAGGGTTGCAGCCACTCGGCCTTGCCGAAGCGTGACTGGAAGGTGACCTGATAGTCCTTGCCGGTCAGCCCCAGGGCTTCCGCCAGCAGACGCCCCGTTTTCTGGCACTCGCAATGGTAGGGATCGCCGAGATCGAGCGAGCGGCGCGGCACGCCGTGAAAGCTCATCACCAGCTTGTCAGGCCGGCCCTTGGCGGCCCAGTACTCGCGCACGCTGGCGGCCAGCGCCGCGATGTAGCCGGGGTGGTCGTGGAAATGCTTGATGAAGCGGATCTCGAGCGGATTGCGGCTGCGCTTGATCCAGTCGGCGACATCATCCATCACGCTGGCGGTGCTGCTGGCGGCATATTGTGGGTAGAGCGGCACCACCAGCACGCGCTCGACGCCGTCGCGCTTGAACTTGTCGAGCGTATTGGCGATCGAGGGCTGGCCGTAGCGCATGGCCCAATCGACGACGACTTCCCGCTGGCCGGACTGTCCCCAGCCAGCCCCTGAGCAGTTTGGCCTGGCGTTCGGTATGCACCTTCAGCGGCGAACCTTCGGCCATCCATATCCTGGCGTACTTGGCCGCCGATTTGGCCGGGCGCAGGGTGAGCACGAACAGATTGAGGATCAGCCACCAGACCGGGCGCGGGATTTCGACCACCCGCGGATCCCAGAGAAACTGCTTGAGATAGGGCCGCAGGGCCGCCGCTGTAGGGGCTTCCGGGGTGCCGAGATTCACCAGCAGGACGGCTGTGCGGCGCGGCGCGCCATGCTGTTGCGCGGGTTCGGGTGCGTAGCGGGGCATAGGTTAACGTGAGAAAACCTCATTTGGCACGGCGTCAAAATTCGAGCGCAGCGAGCCAATCAGTAGCCTCCCCCGCGAGGGGGGCGAGGCGGGAATTCGCGACGCATGCGTCGCGCCGCCGCAGCCGGCTGGCTGTGCAAAGCCAGCCGTGGGCCGCGCAGCGGAAGGGAGGGGGCGGGCGTTTATGCCGCCTTTCGCGCGTTTCATCAATAAGCGGGTGGGATTCATGACCATGCGCACTAGGGCATTGAGAGAGCGGAGGACAGCAGCTTGGCGGTGATGTTGACGATGGGGATCACGCGTTCGTAGGCCATGCGCGTCGGGCCGATGACGCCGATGGTGCCGACGATCTGGCCGTCGACTTCGTAGGGTGCGGCGACCACGCTGCATTCGTCCAGCGTTGCGATGCCGGATTCGCCGCCGATGAACACCTGCACGCCCTCGGCACGGCTGGACAGCTCCAGCAGCTGGGCCAGGCCGGTGCGCTGCTCGAACAGGTCGAACAGGCGACGCAGGCGGGTCATGTTGGAGGACAGGTCTTCCACGCCGAGCAGGTTTTTCTCGCCGCTGATGACGTATTGCGTCGAAGTGTCGGCAATCGCCTGGTTGCCGGCGTCGAGCGCGGCCGTCATCAGCTCGGACATGTCGGCGCGCAACTGGCGCAGCTCTTCGACGACGCGCGCGCGCACCTGGTCGAAGTCGAGTCCGAGGCAGTTCTGGTTCAGGTAGTTGGCCGCCTCCGTGAGCTCCGACGGGCTGTAGTTGCGCTGGGTGAACAGGATGCGGTTCTGCACGTCGCCATCGGCCGTGACGATGATCAGCAGGACGCGCTTGTCCGACAGGCTGAGGAATTCGATCTGGCGGATGCGCGGCTGCTGGCGGCGCGGTGAAACCACCACGCCGGCGAAAGCGGTGAGCTGCGAAAGCAGCTGCGAAGCGTGGCTGATCACGAGCTGCGGCTGGTCGGGCTGCATGGCTTCCTTCATCTCGGAAAGCTCGCTGCTCTGCAGGGGCCTGACCGTCAGCAGGGAGTCGACGAAGAGGCGGTAGCCCAGCGGCGTCGGCACGCGTCCGGCGGAGGTGTGCGGGCTGGCGATGAAGCCCATCTCTTCCAGGTCCGACATGACATTGCGGATGGTCGCCGGGGAGAGCTCAAGGCCCGAGTACCTGGAGAGCGTGCGCGAACCCACCGGCTGACCTTCGGCGATATAGCGTTCGATCAGGGTTCTCAGCAGGGTTTGCGCACGGTAGTCGAGCATGGCGACGATTGTAGCAGCCAGTTTGGCCCGCTCCGCGAAGGACTGTCCGGCCGGCGGCCGGCGACCGATCCACGAAAAAAAAGCCGTGCGCAAATGTGGTTTAATCGGCCGCATGAACGCCGCCGCAGCCAATGCTTTCAACTCCGTCGCCCTGATCGGCAAGTACCAGAGCCGGGAAATTGCCGAGTCCCTGCGGGCGCTCGCCACGTTTCTGAGCAAGCGCGGCGTCGAGGTCCTGCTGGAAGAGGACACGGCGTCGGCGGTCGGCGCCAACGGCTACACGGTGGCCGGCTACGAGATGATCGGCGAGCGAGCGGAACTGGCGGTGATTCTCGGCGGCGACGGCACCATGCTCAATGCGGCGCGGCGCCTCGCCTGCTTCGACGTGCCGCTGGTCGGCGTCAACCAGGGGCGGCTGGGCTTCATGACCGACATATCGCTCGGCGCCATGATCGAGAGCATCACCTCCTTGCTTGAGGGCAAGTTCTCCCGCGAGAAAAGGTTTCTGCTTGACGCCGAAGTGCGGCGCGACGGCGAGCCGGCCTATCAGACGCTGGCGCTGAACGACGTGGTGGTCAACAAGGGCGACATCGGGCGCATGATCGAACTGGAAGTCAAGGTCGATGGCGAACTGATCCACGTCCTGCGCGCGGACGGCCTGATCGTGTCTACGCCGACCGGATCGACCGCCTATGCGCTTTCCGCCAACGGTCCGATCCTCCATCCCTCGGTGGCCGGCATCGCCATCGTTCCCCTGTGTCCGCATGCGCTGTCGAACCGGCCGATCACCGTCAGCGACAGCAGCATCATCGACATCGCCTTGCTGCCGCCCCATGATGCGCGGGTGCATTTCGATGGCCAGAGGTACTTCGATGCCCGCGCCGGCGATGTGGTGCGCATGGCGCGTTCGCGCCACAACATTACCCTGCTGCACCCGCCCGGCTACAGCTATTTCGCCATGCTGCGGGAGAAGCTGCACTGGAGCTCGACTCGCCGCCATTAATCCATGCTGCTGCGCCTGATCGTCCGCGACTTTGTCATCGTTGACCGCATTGAACTGGAGTTCGGCGGCGGCTTCGGCGCGCTGACCGGCGAGACCGGCGCCGGCAAATCCATCCTCGTCGACGCGCTGTCGCTGGCACTGGGTGAACGTGCCGATGCTTCGGTTGTGCGTAGCGGCGCCGAGCGTGCCGAGATTTCCGTCGAGTTCGAGGTGGCGTCCGGCAGTGCGCTCGAATCCTGGTTGCGCGCCGGGGATTTCGACACCGATGCCTGCCTTTTGCGCCGCGTGATCGACAGTGCCGGGCGCTCCCGCGCCTACGTCAACGGGGCCGCGGCCACGCTCGGACAATTGCGCGAGGTCGCCGATTTCCTCGCCGACATCCACGGTCAGAACGCCCATCATTCGCTGTTGCGCGGCGATGCCCAGCGCGACTTGCTCGACACCCATGCCGGCGCACAGACGCTGGCGCGTGACGTCGCCGCAGCCTGGACGGCTTGGCGCACTGCGCGGGAAGCGCGCCATGCCGCGGAAAAGGATGTCGAGGCCACCGTGCGCGAGCGCGAGCTGCTCGAGTGGCAAGTCAGGGAACTGGCCGCCCTGGGCTTCGATGTCGCCGGATGGCAGGAAACGGAACAGGAGCACCGCCGCCTGGGCAACGCCAATGCCCTGCTGGAAGGCGCCGGCATGGCGCTGGCGGTGCTGGAGGAGGGCGAGGCAGCCAGCCTGCCGCTGTTGCAGCATGCCGGGGCGAAGCTGGCGGAATTGACGTCCTTCGATCCGGCGCTGGGCGAAGCGGCTCAGCTATTCGAGACGGCGCTGATCCAGCTCGAAGAGTCGGCGCTGGCGCTACGGCGTTATCAGGATCGGCTGGAGCTTGATCCCGCGCGGCTGGCGGAACTCGATAACCGCATCGATGCGGTGACGCAGATGGCGAGGAAGCACCGGGTCACGCCTGACGAATTGCCCGGCTTGCTGGAGTCGCTGCAAAGCCGTCTCGCGGAACTCACCTTGCGCGCCGATCCGGCCGCGCTGGCCGAGCGCGAACGCAAGGCGGAAGCAGCATTTCGCGAATCGGGGAAAAAGCTTTCCGCCTTGCGCGTGAAGACAGCCAAGACCCTGTCCGCCGCCGTCACCGCCGGCATGCAGGAATTGGCCATGGCCGGCGGGCGCTTCGAGATTGCACTGGCGCCGCTGCCCGAGGGCGCCGCCTGCGGGCTGGAGAGCGTTGAGTTCCTGGTCTCGGCCAATGCCGGCCAGCCGCTGCGCGCCCTGGCCAAGGTGGCTTCGGGCGGCGAACTGTCGCGCATCGGCCTGGCCTTGCAGGTGATCGCCAGTCAGGCCAATCCCGCAGGCACGCTGATTTTCGACGAAGTCGATGTCGGCATCGGCGGTCGCGTTGCCGAGATCGTCGGCCGCATGTTGCGCGAACTGGGCAAGAGCCGCCAGGTGCTGTGCGTCACCCATCTGCCGCAGGTGGCGGCGCAGGCCGACTGGCAATGGTCGATCGCCAAGGAAACGCGCAAGGGGGCGACGACCTCGACGGTCAGCGTCCTCGACCGGGAGGCGCGCATCGGCGAGATCGCGCGCATGCTCGGCGGCGAGAAAATCACCGAAACCACGCGCCGCCATGCGGCGGAAATGCTCGGTCAGGGCTAGTTTCGGCTATCCCGATGCCGTCGGCGCACCGAGCATGGTCGCCACGCCGGTGGCGATGAACACGGCGGCGGCGATCCAGCGGATCAGGTTCAGCGGCAGGCGCCTGGCCAGCTTCTCGCCGACGATGACGGCCGGCACATTGGCCAGCATCATTCCCAGCGTGGTGCCCATCACCACGGCGAACAGCGCACCCTGAAACTGCGCGCCCAGCGCCACCGTGGCGAACTGGGTCTTGTCGCCCATTTCGGCGATGAAGAAGGCGATGGTGGTGGTGACGAAGGCGCCGGCGGGATGGATCTTCGGGTCTTCGTCGAGCGAATCCGGATGCAGTGCCCACAGGCCGAAGACGATGAAGACCGCGCCGGTGATCCACGGCAGCCACTGCGGCGCAATCAGCTGTGCCAGCCAGACGCCGACCGAGCCGGCCAGCGCGTGATTGAGCACGGTGGCGACGAAGATTCCGGCGATGATGGCCCAGGGCTTCCGCAGCCGGGCGGCGAGGACGAAGGACAGCAGCTGGGTCTTGTCGCCGATTTCGGCGATCGGCGACCAGCGTGGTCGAGGTGAGAAATGCTTCCATGTGGCCGCTTAAACGGCGGCCTTGCGGTGCGGACAGTCGGATCTTCTGGCACTCGACGTAAAGGTAGAGGGCGTGTTCGCGCACCGTGAAGCCGCGCTCTTGCGCGACGCTGATCTGGCGCTTCTCGATCGCGGCGTCGAAGAATTCCTCGACCCGGCCGCAATCGCACGCAGACCAGATGGTCGTGGTGCTTGCCTTCATTCAGTTCGAAAATCGCCTTGCCGGATTCGAAATGATGTCGCTGCAGCAGGCCCGCCTGTTCGAACTGGGTCAGCACCCGATAGACCGTGGCCAGGCCGATATCCAGGCCATCGGCCAGCAGGTGGCGATAGACGTCTTCCGCCGTGACATGGCGCGGCGATCCTTCGTCCTGCAACTTGTGGAAGAGGTCGAGAATCTTGAGGCGCGGATAGGTTGCCTTGAGGCCGATACTCTTGAGGTCGTCGGGATGGGTCATGGAGCGGCAAGCGCGGCGTCAGAGGCGGAACGGGCAGCTATGATATAGTTTTCGCGCTCCGGTTGGGATAATCCGACCGGAATAAGACGCGGTTTGCCGGAATGCGGCAGCCATCTCCTGATAGTGTTTTTCCGGAATTCCCCGATGAAGCGATTCCTGTTGCTCCTGCCGTTTCTGGCAGCCTGTTCCGGTGCGCCGGTGATCACCAATGTCCTCACGCCCTATCGCATCGATGTGCGGCAGGGCAACTTCGTCACGCAGGAGATGGTGGCGCAGTTGAAGCCGGGCCTCACTCGGGAGCAGGTGCGCTTCATTCTCGGTTCGCCGCTGGTGGCCGACATGTTCCATGCCGACCGCTGGGACTACGTCTATACCTTCAAGCCGGGGCATGGCGAGGCCCAGCAGCGCAGCCTGACGGTATTCTTCCAGGACAACAAGCTGACGCGTGTCGCCGGCGACGTGGTTGCCGAAGATGCTTCCAGGGCGGAAGCGCCCAAGCCCGCCGCGCAGGTCATCGACATTCCGGGGTCGGCATCGGCTGCCGCACCGGCCGGCGCCGGCCGATGCCGGCACGCAAGAGAAGAAGTAAGGCATGGAAATAATCCGCTACGCCATTGCCGGCAGTTCGGGCCGCATGGGCCGCACCCTGATCGAGGCCGTGCAGCAGGATGCCGGCGCGAGCCTTGCCGCCGCGCTCGAACACGCCAGCAGCCCGCTTTCTCGGCAAGGATGCCGGCGAACTGGTCGGCGCCCCCTGTGGCGTCACGATCACGGCCGATCTCGATGCCGCGCTGGCGGATGCGGATTGCCTGATCGACTTTACGCGGCCGGAAGGCACGCTGCGAGCATCTCGCGGCCTGCCGGCGCCATGGCGTCGGCCTGGTGATCGGCACGACGGGATTTTCGGCGCAGGGCAAGAACGCCATCGCAGCGGCGGCGCAGGAGATTCCCGTCGTCTTCGCGCCCAACATGGCGGTCGGCGTCAATGCGGTGTTCCGCCTGCTCGATGTCGCGGCGCGCATCCTCAACGAAGGCTACGACATCGAAGTGATCGAGGCGCATCACCGGCACAAGGTCGATGCGCCTTCGGGCACGGCGCTGCGCATGGGCGAAGTGGTGGCGGCCGCGCTCGACCGCGATCTGGCGGAGTGCGCCGTGTACGGCCGCGAAGGCCATACCGGCGAGCGTCCGGCGACGCAAATCGGCTTTTCGACCATCCGCGGCGGCGACATCGTCGGCGACCACACGGTGTTGTTCGCCGGCGCCGGCGAACGCATCGAGATCACGCACAAGTCCGCCAGCCGCATGCCCTATGCGCTGGGCGCCTTGCGTGCCGGGCGCTTCATGCACGGCCGCAAACGCGGCCTGTTCGACATGCAGGATGTGCTCGGCCTGAAATAGCGCAGTTGCGACACAAGGTGCAGTCTGCGCGTTGCGGTAGGAAGGCCGGCAAGGTATAATTGAAAAGTTTGCCGGACGCCATGTGAATCAAGCGGTGCCCGGTCCCTATCGCCGCATTGCCTTGTTCCGGGAGCCTCATCGTGTCTCACTTTCCGCCTGCCCTTCTTGCCCTGGCCGACGGAACGGTGTTTAGAGGCAAAGGCATCGGCTCGACAGGCAGCAGCGTCGGCGAAGTGGTGTTCAATACGGCGCTCACCGGCTACCAGGAAATCCTTACGGATCCGTCCTACGCCCGCCAGATCGTTACCCTGACCTACCCCCATATCGGCAACTACGGCGTCAATTCGCGAGGACTGCGAAGCGGCTTCCATCCATGCTGCCGGCCTGGTGATCCGCGATCTGCCTCTGCTGGCGTCGAATTTCCGCAGCGAACAGACGCTCGATGCCTATCTGCGGGCCGCGAACGTGCTCGGCCTGGCCGACATCGACACCCGCAAGCTGACGCGCATCCTGCGCGAGAAGGGCGCCCAGGCCGGTTGCCTGATGGCGGGCGAACATCTCGATGCCGATGCTGCGGTGGCTCAGGCGCGCGCTTTCCCCGGGCTCGCCGGCATGGACCTGGCGCAGTTGGTCAGCGCGCAGAAGGCCTACTCCTGGCGCGAAGGCGAGTGGCAACTCGGTTCGGGATTTGCGCGGCCCGAGAAGTTTCGCTTCAAGGTCGTCGCCTATGACTTCGGCGTCAAGCGCAACATCCTGCGCATGCTTGCTTCGCGTGGTTGCGATCTCACCGTGGTGCCGGCGAAAACACCCGCCGCAGAAGTGCTGGCGATGAAACCCGATGGTGTTTTCCTGTCCAACGGTCCCGGCGATCCGGAACCCTGCGACTACGCCGTCGCGGCGATCCGCGAATTCCTCGACACGTCGCCTGCCGACCTTCGGCATCTGCCTCGGCCATCAACTGATGGCGCTGGCGGCCGGCGGCAAGACGCTGAAGATGAAGTTCGGCCACCACGGTGCCAACCATCCGGTAAAGGACCTTGAATCCGGGCAGGTGTTGATCACCAGCCAGAACCACGGCTTTGCCGTCGATCCGGCCACGCTGCCGGCCAACGTCAAGGTGACCCACGTGTCGCTGTTCGACGGCAGCCTGCAGGGCATGGCCTGGACCGACCGCCCGGCCTTCTGTTTCCAGGGTCACCCGGAGGCCAGCCCGGGGCCGCACGACGTGGCTTACCTGTTCGATCGCTTCATCAAGTCGATGGAGCAATGATGGCCCCCCACGCTCGCAACCCCGGCTCGCTGCCCCCCACAGGGGGGCGCTGTCTCCTTGGGGGCGGCCCGGCGGAGACATAAATATGCCAAAGCGCACCGACATCCAATCCATCCTGATCATCGGCGCCGGCCCGATCATCATCGGCCAGGCCTGCGAGTTCGACTATTCCGGCGCCCAGGCCTGCAAGGCGCTGCGCGAAGAGGGCTACCGCGTCATCCTGGTCAACTCCAATCCGGCGACGATCATGACCGATCCGGAGATGGCCGACGTCACCTACATCGAGCCGATCACCTGGCGCGTGCTGGAAAACATCATCGCCAAGGAGCGGCCCGACGCCGTTCTGCCGACCATGGGCGGCCAGACCGCGCTGAACTGCGCGCTCGATCTGGCCAAGCACGGCGTGCTGGAAAAGTACGGCGTCGAGATGATCGGCGCCTCGCGCGAAGCCATCGACATGGCCGAGGACCGCGAAAAGTTCAAGCAGGCCATGACCCGCATCGGCCTCGGTTCGGCGCGTTCGGGCATCGCCCACAGCATGGAAGAGGCGCAGCAGGTGCAGGGCGCCATGGGCTTTCCCACCATCATCCGGCCGTCCTTCACCATGGGCGGTTCCGGCGGCGGCATCGCCTACAACCAGGAAGAGTTCGTCGAGATCTGCAAGCGCGGCCTCGAAGCCAGCCCGACCAAGGAACTCCTGATCGAGGAGTCGCTGCTCGGCTGGAAAGAGTACGAGATGGAAGTGGTGCGCGACCACAAGGACAACTGCATCATCGTCTGCTCCATCGAGAACCTCGACCCGATGGGCGTGCATACCGGCGATTCGATCACCGTCGCCCCGGCGCAGACCCTGACCGACCACGAATACCAGATCATGCGCAACGCCAGCATCGCCGTGCTGCGCGAGATCGGCGTCGATACCGGCGGCTCCAACGTGCAGTTCGCCATCAACCCGAAGAACGGCGCGATGGTGGTGATCGAGATGAACCCGCGCGTCTCGCGTTCCTCGGCGCTGGCCTCGAAGGCCACCGGCTTCCCGATCGCCAAGATCGCGGCCAAGCTGGCCGTCGGCTACACGCTCGACGAACTGAAGAACGACATCACCGGCGGCGCCACGCCGGCCTCCTTCGAGCCGTCGATCGACTACGTGGTGACCAAGGTGCCGCGCTTCGCCTTCGAGAAGTTCCCGACGGCCAACGATCGCCTGACGACGCAGATGAAGTCGGTCGGCGAGGTGATGGCGATCGGCCGCAGCTTCCAGGAGTCGATGCAGAAGGCCCTGCGCGGCCTGGAGGTCAGCGTCTATGGCCTCGACGAAATCGACGCCGACACGCGAAGAAATCGCCCGCGAACTGGCCAATCCCGGCCCGCAGCGCATCTGGTACGTGGGCCAGGCCTTCCGCGAGGGCTTCACGCTGCAGCAGATCTTCGATCTGACCAAGATCGATCCCTGGTTCCTGGTGCAGATCGAGGAAATCATCAACATCGAAGGCTGGATGCGCTCGCAGAATCTGGACGATTTCGATGCCGACGACCTGCGCGATCTCAAGCGCAAGGGCTTCTCCGACCGCCGCATCGGCACCCTGGTCAATGCCAGCTACGATCCGGCGGCGGCGCCAGCGGCGAGACGGCGGTGCGCGAGCGGCGCCAGGCGCTCGGCGTGCGTCCGGTGTTCAAGCGCGTCGATACCTGCGCCGCCGAGTTCTCCACGTCGACCGCCTACATGTACTCGACCTACGAGGAAGAGTGCGAGTCGCGGCCGACCGACGCGCAAGAAGATCATGGTGCTCGGCGGCGGCCCCAACCGCATCGGCCAGGGCATCGAGTTCGACTACTGCTGCGTGCATGCGGCGCTGGCGATGCGCGAGGACGGCTACGAGACCATCATGGTCAACTGCAACCCGGAAACCGTGTCCACCGACTACGACACCTCGGATCGCCTCTATTTCGAGCCGGTGACGCTGGAAGACATCCTCGAAATCGTCCATGTCGAGCAGCCGACCGGCGTCATCGTCCAGTTCGGCGGCCAGACGCCGCTGAAGCGCGCGCGCGAACTCGAAGCCAACGGCGTGCCGATCATCGGCACCAGTCCCGACATGATCGACGCCGCCGAGGATCGCGAGCGCTTCCAGAAGCTGCTGCACGACCTCGGCCTCAAGCAGCCGCCCAACCGCACGGCGCGCACCGAGGCGGACGCGATCCGCCTCGCCGCCGAGATCGGCTATCCGCTGGTGGTGCGCCCGAGCTACGTGCTGGGCGGCCGCGCCATGGAAATCGTGCATGAGCAGAAGGATCTCGAACGCTACATGCGCGACGCGATCAAGGTTTCCTTCGATTCGCCGGTGCTGCTCGATCGCTTCCTCAACGACGCCACCGAGGTCGATGTCGATGCGCTGTGCGACGGCAAGCAGGTGATCATCGGCGGCATCATGGAACACATCGAGCAGGCGGGCGTGCATTCGGGCGATTCGGCCTGTTCGCTGCCGCCCTTCACGCTTGTCGCCGGAGATCCAGGACGAACTGCGGCGCCAGACCGAGATGATGGCCAAGGGGCCTCAACGTCGTCGGCCTGATGAACGTGCAGTTCGCGATTCAGGGCCGCGGCGACGACGCGGTCGTCTATGTGCTGGAAGTGAATCCGCGCGCTTCGCGCACCGTGCCCTTCGTCTCCAAGGCCACCAGCCTGCCGCTGGCCAAGATCGCCGCGCGCTGCATGGCCGGGCGCAGCCTGGCCGACCAGGGCGTGACGCGCGAAATCATTCCGCCCTACTATTCGGTGAAGGAAGCGGTGTTCCCCTTCATCAAGTTCCCCGGCGTCGATACCATCCTCGGTCCCGAGATGAAGTCCACCGGCGAAGTGATGGGTGTCGGCCGCACTTTCGGCGAAGCCTTCGTCAAGTCGCAGCTTGCCGCCGGCACGCGACTGCCGAAGTCCGGCAAGGTCTTTCATCAGCGTCAAGCCGGGCGACAGGCCGAAGGCGGTCGAAGTTGCCCGCGAGTTGCATGAACTGGGGTTTACCCTGGTCGCCACGCGCGGCACGGGCGGCGCGATCGAAGCCGCCGGCATTCCGGTCGCCATGGTGAACAAGGTGACCGAAGGGCGGCCGCATGTGGTCGACATGATCAAGAACAACGAAATCGTCCTGATCGTGAACACCGTCGAGGAAAAGCGTGCCGCCATCGTCGATTCGCGCTCGATCCGTACCTCGGCGCTGGGCGCAAAGGTGACGCTGTTCACCACCATCGAAGGCGGTCGCGCCGCCTGTGCCGGCATGCGCCACGCCGGCCTCGAAACCTACTCGCTGCAGGCCCTGCACGCGGAACTCGGAACATGAGCAAGTTTCCCATCACCCTGCGCGGCGCCGAGCTGCTGCGCAAGGAACTGCAGCGCCTGAAGACGGTCGATCGTCCGGCGGTGATTGCGGCCATTGCCGAGGCGCGCTCGCATGGCGACCTGTCGGAGAACGCCGAATACGACGCGGCCAAGGAACGTCAGGGCTTCATCGAAGGCCGCATCAAGGAAGTCGAGGGCAAGCTGGGCAATGCCCAGATCATCGATCCGGCATCGCTCGATGCCGATGGCCGCGTCGTGTTCGGCGCAACGGTCGAACTGGAAGACATGGACAGCGGCAGCAAGCGTGACCTACCAGATCGTCGGTGACGACGAGGCCGACATCAAGGCGGGCATGATTTCGCTCAATTCCCCGGTGGCGCGCGCCCTGATCGGCAAGTTCGCCGGCGACGTCGCCGAGGTGCAGACGCCCGGCGGCCGGCGGGAATACGAAATTCTCGACGTCAAGTACGTCTGAATGAGGGGCTGCCTCTCCGCGCTGTACAGCATCGCGGTGGCCCTCTGGGTCGGCGGTTTGCTCGCGATTGGCTACCTTGTCGCACCGGTGCTGTTCTCCCAATTGGCGGATCGCAGCGTGGCCGGGACTGTCGCCGGGGCGATGTTCTCTGTCATGGCCTGGGTCGGCCTCGCCTGCGGCACCTACCTGATTGCTCTATCGTCCTTGCCGGCAAAGGCTGGCGTGCCGTGCAGTCAGGCGTTTTCTGGATCGTGGTGCTGATGCTGGCCCTGACCGCGGCAGGCCATTTCGGCGTACAGCCGATACTCGCCCAGTTGAAGGCCGATGCCTTGCCGCGACAGGTGATGGAAAGCGCGCTGCGCGACCGCTTCAGCACCTGGCATGGCGTGTCCAGTGCCCTTTACCTGGTGCAATCCCTGCTGGGAATCGCGCTGGTGATACTGCAGGAGCGTGGCAAGGGGCGTTAGCCCTTGCGGCTGCGTGCTTCGCTGCGCGCCGCGGCCTGCTTCTTGGTCATCGGCTTCGGATTTTCGCCGTGTCGCCGGCGCCGACTTTTCGCCTCGTGCTTCGGGATTCTCGCGCCAGAGCACCAGCAGGTTGCCGATGTGCTGCACCTCGGCGCAGTCGAGCGCCGTGCAGATTTCAATGAACAGGGCTTCGCGTACGTCGCGTTCGATGCCGTAAAGTCGCAGCTTGATCAGTTCGTGGGCCTTGAGGCAGCGGTCGATTTCCGCCAGTACCGAAGGCGTCAGGCCTTTCTGGCTGATGCGAGACGACGGGATTCAGGTGGTGCGCGGCGGCGCGCAGGGCGCGGCGCTGGACGGGGCTCAGCGGGGTGGTATTTTCAGTCATGACGGGATTTTAACTTGAGCAAGATCGAGAGCAAACAGAAGGTCAAGAAGAATAAGACGACCAAGGCCTGGATCACCGAGCACGTCAATGATGCCTACGTGCAGCGGGCCCGGGCCGAGGGCTGGCGTTCGCGTGCGGCGTTCAAGCTGACGGAAATCGACGACAAGGACAAACTGCTGAAGCCGGGCATGACGGTGGTCGACCTCGGTTCCGCCCCCGGCAGCTGGTCGCAGGTGGCCGCGAAGCGCATTTCGCCCGGTGGGCGGATGATCGCGCTCGACCTGCTGCCGATGGAGCCCGTGCATGGCGTCGAGTTCATTCAGGGCGATTTCCACGACGATGCGGTGCTGCGCGCGTTGGCCGATGCCCTGCAGGGCCGACCGGTTGACCTTGTTTTGTCCGATATGGCCCCCAATATGTCAGGAATCGGCATGGTCGATCAGGCGCGGGTGATGGTTCTGGCCGAACTGGCCCTGGAGTTTTGCACGCTGCATTTGAAACCCGGCGGCGACATGCTGGTCAAAGTTTTTCAGGGGGACGGCTTCATGGAGTTGCGCCGGGACCTGCAGCAACAGTTTCGATACCTTGCAGATGAGAAAGCCGGCAGCGTCGCGCGATCGCAGCGCCGAAATCTACCTGCTGGCACGCGGCAAAAAGGCTTGATGGCAGGTCCTTGCGGTTTGCAGGGCAAGGCGATCGGCACTAGAATGACTTGATTCCTAATCCCGACTGCGGGAAAGAGAGGCAACACCTTGAATAACATGTTCAAAAATATGGCGATCTGGATGGTGATCGGCATCGTGCTGATGACGGTGTTCAACCAGTTCAACACGCGCCAGGGCACGGCGCTCGGATCGCTGGACTACTCCCAGTTCCTCGAGGAGGTGAAGGCCGGCCGTGTCACCAAGGTCGTGATCCAGGGCCGCACGCTGGAAGCCACGACCACCGAAGGCAAGCGGATCACCACCTACGCCCCGCCCGACCTGTGGATGGTTTCCGACCTGCTCAAGAACAACGTCAAGGTCGTCGCCAAGCCGGAGGAAGAGCAGTCCTTCCTCACCAGCATTTTCGTTTCATGGTTCCCGATGCTGCTGCTGATCGGCGTCTGGGTCTTCTTCATGCGCCAGATGCAGGGCGGCGGCAAGGGCGGGGCTTTCTCCTTCGGCAAGAGCAGCGCGCGCATGATGGATGAATCAGTCGAATACCATCACCTTTGCCGACGTCGCCGGCTGCGACGAGGCCAAGGAAGAAGTCTACGAACTGGTCGACTTCCTGCGCGATCCGTCGAAGTTCCAGAAGCTCGGCGGCCGCATTCCGCGCGGCGTGCTGCTGGTCGGCTCGCCCGGCACCGGCAAGACCCTGCTGGCCAAGGCGATCGCCGGCGAGGCCAAGGTGCCCTTCTTCTCGATTTCCGGTTCCGACTTCGTCGAAATGTTCGTCGGCGTCGGTGCCGCCCGCGTGCGCGACATGTTCGAGCAGGCCAAGAAGCCGTCGCCCTGCATCATCTTCATCGACGAACTCGATGCCGTCGGCCGCCAGCGCGGCGCCGGCCTCGGCGGCGGCAACGACGAGCGCGAGCAGACCCTGAACCAGATGCTGGTCGAGATGGACGGCTTCGAGCCCTCGGTGGGCGTGATCGTGATGGCCGCCACCAACCGTCCCGACGTGCTCGACCCGGCGCTGCTGCGTCCCGGCCGTTTCGACCGCCAGGTGGTGGTGCCGCTGCCCGACATTCGCGGCCGCGAGCAGATCCTCAAGGTGCATATGCGCAAGGTGCCGGTGGCGCCGGACATCGATGCCTCGATCCTGGCGCGTGGCTGCCCGGGTTTTTCCGGCGCCGACCTGGCCAACCTGGTCAATGAAGCCGCGCTGTTCGCCGCGCGCGGCAACAAGCGCCTGGTCGACATGGAAGACTTCGAGCGCGCCAAGGACAAGATCATGATGGGCGCCGAGCGCCGCTCCATGGTCATGCCCGAAGAGGAGCGCCGCAACACCGCCTATCACGAGTCCGGCCACGCCGTGGTGGCCAAGCTGTTGCCGAAGACCGATCCGGTGCACAAGGTGACCATCATCCCGCGCGGCCGCGCGCTGGGCCTGACCATGCAGTTGCCCGACCAGGAACGCTACAGCCAGGATCGCGAGCGTCTGCTGTGCACCATTACCGTCCTGTTCGGTGGCCGCATCGCCGAAGAACTGTTCATGCAGCAGATGACCACCGGCGCCTCCAACGATTTCCAGCGCGCCACCGATCTGGCGCGGCGCATGGTGACGCAGTGGGGCATGTCCGACAGCCTCGGCCCGATGGTGTATGGCGAAGAGGAGGGCGAGATTTTCCTCGGCCGTTCCGTCACCACGCACAAGAACATGTCGGAAGCCACCATGCAGAAGGTGGATGTCGAGATTCGTCGCATGCTCGACGAGCAGTACGCGCGTGCGCGCAAGCTGCTCGAAGACAACCGCGACAAGGTCGAGGCCATGACCGCCGCCCTGCTCGAACTGGAAACCATCGACGCCGACCAGATCAACGACATCATGGCCGGCCTGCCGCCGCGTCCGCCCAAGCCTTCCAGCGCGCCGCCGGCACCCAGGGGCGACAGCACGCCGGGCCCCGAGCCGACCGCGCCGGCACCCGCCTGACTCCCGGCATCCGCCAGACGGGCCGCCAAAGACTTGTCGATCCGGCCGCCCGCATTTTTCCATGACCCAGAATTTCCATTGTGGCCGCTTCGTGCTCAATGCCGAACGTCCGCTGATCATGGGCATCGTCAATCTGACCGACGATTCCTTTTCCGGCGACGGCCTGCACGGCGATATTGGAGCGGCCATCGCGCAGGGACTGCGGTTCATCGAGGAGGGCGCGCACATCCTCGATCTCGGCGCCGAGTCCTCGCGACCGGGCGCGGCACCGGTGCCGGCGCAGATGGAGATCGATCGTCTGTTGCCGGTGATCGAAGCCCTGCGCGACTGCGGTACGGCACTCTCGATCGATACCGTCAAACCCGAAGTGATGCGCGTCGCGCTGCAACGCCGGCGCCGACATGATCAACGACATCAACGCGCTGCGCGCCCCCGGCGCCCTCGAAGCTGGTTGCTGCCAGCAAGGCCGGGGTCTGCCTGATGCACATGCAGGGCGATCCGGGCAACATGCAGGAAGAGCCGCACTACGACGACATCGTGGCCGAGGTCGCCGAGTTTCTCGCCGGGCGCGTGGCGGCGTGCGGAAGCGGCGGGCATCGCCCTGAACCGCATCGCGGTCGATCCGGGTTTCGGCTTCGGCAAGACGCTGGAGCACAACCTGGCATTGTTGCGCCAGCCTGGGCGAACTGGTGGTGCCGGGCTTGCCGCTGCTGGTGGGCTTGTCGCGCAAGTCGATGCTCGGCCTGATCACCGGGCGCGACGTGCATGAGCGGGTCGCATGCCGGTATCGCGGCCGCACGTGCTGGCGGTCGAGCGCGGCGCGCGCATCGTGCGCGTGCATGACGTCGCGGCGACGCGCGATGCCCTGGCCGTATTGCAAGCTGTGGAGGATTACTGATGGGACGCAAGTATTTCGGCACGGACGGAGTGCGCGGCCGTGTCGGGCAGATGCCGATCACGCCGGACTTCATCATGCGCCTGGGCTACGCCGCCGGTGCGGCGCTGGTGGCGCGCGAAGGCCTGCGCGCCGGCGAGCGTCCGGCGGTGCTGATCGGCAAGGACACGCGCATCTCCGGCTACATGCTGGAAGCCGCGCTCGAAGCCGGCTTTGCCGCGGCGGGTGTCGATGTCATGCTGTGCGGGCCGATGCCGACTCCGGCCGTGGCCTACCTGACGCGCGCCCTGCGCCTGCAGGCCGGCGTGGTGATCTCGGCCTCGCACAATCCCTACGACGACAACGGCATCAAGTTCTTTTCGGCGCAGGGCACCAAGCTGCCGGATGCGGTCGAACTCGACATCGAGGCGCGCCTCGAGCAGCCGATGACCTGCATGGAGTCGGCCAAACTCGGCAAGGCGCGCCGCGTCGATGACGCCGCCGGGCGCTACATCGAATTCTGCAAGAGCACCTTCCCCAATGACCTCGACCTGCGCGGCCTCAAGATCGTGGTCGACAGCGCCCATGGTGCGGCCTATCACGTTGCCCCCAATGTCTTTCACGAACTCGGTGCCGAAATAGTCGGCGTTGGCGACACGCCGAACGGCTTGAACATCAACGAGGATGTTGGCGCCACCGCGCCCGCGGCGCTGCGCCGCACCGTGCTCGAGACCAGCGCCGACTGCGGCATTGCGCTCGACGGCGACGGCGACCGCCTGGTGATGGTCGATGCCGCCGGCACGCTCTACGACGGCGATCAGCTGCTCTACGTCATCGCCCGCCATCGCGCGCAAAACCAGCCGGTGCCGGGCGTGGCCGGCACCCTGATGAGCAACCTCGGCTTCGAGCACGCCCTGGGTCGGCTGGGCATCGCGCTCGGCCGCGCCAGGGTGGGCGACCGCTACGTGCTGGAAATGATGCAGGAAAAGGGCTGGCTGCTCGGCGGCGAGAATTCCGGCCACATCATCTGCCTCGATCGCCACACCACCGGCGACGGCATCATCGCCGCGCTGCAGGTGCTGGCCGCGCTGCGGGCCACCGGTGAAACCCTGGCCGGGGCCTGCGCCGACCTGACGCTGTATCCGCAGAAGCTGATCAACGTAAGGATGCCGGCCGGTTTCGACTGGGCCGCCGACGCCGGCATCAAGGCCGCGGTGCAGGCGGCCGAGGCCACGCTCGACGGCAAGGGGCGCGTGTTGCTGCGCCCATCTGGCACTGAGCCTCTGCTGCGGGTCATGGTGGAGGGGCGCGACGCGGTTGTGGTGCTGGCCCGGGCGGAGGCCATAGCTGCAGCGGTGCGGCAGGCCTTCGGCGCCGCCTAGCCGGCGTCCCGGTCCAGCCGCGGCAGGTTCAGGCCGCGGACCCGTTTCAGCTTCGCCGGAATGTCGGCGAGCAGGGCGGCATGGCGCGCTCCGTGCCAGCCGCCGATCAGGGTCACGGCTTCGCGCAGATGCGGGTCGCGGCCCGCGCAGGCCATCAACAGGGTGCCGGCGCTGGCCAGATCGTTGAGTTGGCCCAGTTCTTCCTGGAGCCCGGCAAGGCGCTTGATTACCGTGACGCCTGATTTGCCGGGGATCATCGGGCCGAAGAACTCGATGGCATAGCGCAGGCGCTTGATGCCGATGCGCAATTCATGCAGCGACGGCGGGTCGTTGACGCGGGCGGCATCAGCCAGCGCCAGAATCTTTTTCAATTGGCTGCGCAGCCGGCGGTCGGCAAACTGCAGTAGCGAGGAAGGCTCGTTTCCGGCGCCCGGTGGCTCGATAAAGAAGGGCGCACCCTGCAACAGGCTGCCGGCGGTCAGCAGCAACTGGCTGTAGCCGGGTTGCCGCAGCACATGGCGGATGTTGCTGCGGGCCGCATACAGGCGGTTGGTGATGGCGCTAGCCAGATCGGTCAGGCGCGGCTCGTCCGGCAGGGACTTGGCGACCGGACCGACGATTTCCGCCATCAGCACGTCGAGGTCGCGGGCCCGCCCCAGCGACTGCATCAAATCACGCATCGGCGGTACCAGTTTCTCGGCAAATCCGGCCGGCAGCACCGGGCGAAACATGCGCAGCGCGGCGCGCAGGCGGCGCGTGGCGACCCGCATCTGATGCACGTATTCCGGGTCATCGCTGTGCACCGCGCCGGCGTGGTTGAGCTGCAGATGCGACAGGCAGTCCAGTGCGATCAGGCGCAAGGCGGCCAGCGGCGTGTCGGCGGCATCGATCGGCACATCGCCGGCCTTTACCGGGGCGGGCGGCGTGTTGAGGAACAGGCGGTAACCCCGATCCGCCTTCGACAACAGCAGCGGCGGCAGGGCCTGGCGTCGGGCCAGTTCCAGGGCGAGGGCGTAGAGGCTGTCGATGCTGCCCGCCATCAGTTGCAGTTCCAGTTCGGAGATGGTTTCACGGCGGCCGTTGGAGGCGATCCAGCCGCGATCAAACTTGACCAGGATGCGGCTACCCGGGCCACGGTTGAGCTGCCAGACGGTGCGGCGGATGTTGGTCTCGAACACTGCGGCGAGACGGGCGGCAATCTTGTCCTGCTGCAGCCAGGCGCGCAGTTCGGCGTCATCGACGTGCGAGAAGTCGAAGTGGTTGAGGTAAGGCGCCTGCCATTCCGGCCGGCGCGTCAGGCCGCCGTCCGATTCCTCCTGGCGCTTGACCGTCTGCTGCCACGAGGCACCATGCTTGCGCAGGCGTAGCAGGATGCCGGCACGCCGCAGGGCCATGCGCCTGGTGTCGTAGTAGATGCTGACCAGGGTATGCTGCTCGCGCGTTGCGGCCGCGGCCAGCACCGGGTGCCGCAACAGAAGGCCATGGCGATCTTCGGCGACCTCGAGCTTCAAGGTGATTTGTTGAGTCATGGTATTGATGGCCTGTCAGATTTCCGGGGAGTGTAGCCGCCAGACTCCCTGAAAATTATTTCAGCCGCGCCATTTCAGCGCTCCACATGATGGAAACGGAAGAAGTCGGCGCCGGCGATACGGCGACACAAGCACGATTCCCTCGGGTATTTTCACAACTCTGTAACAATCGCTGCCTAAACTTCAGGCTTCTTATGTCGCACTGCACAAAGGAGTCTGTTGATGAAATCCCTGAAAATTGCTGTTGTTGTTGCCGCTGCATTCGCCGCCACGGCTGTCCATGCCCAGGCACTGATCAAGATTGACGGCTCCTCGACCGTGTTTCCGGTGACCGAGGCGGTCGCCGAAGATTTCCAGAAGGCCAAGAAGGGCCGCGTACGCGTGACCGTAGGCATTTCCGGCACCGGCGGCGGCTTCAAGAAGTTCTGCCGTGGCGAGACCGACATCGCCGACGCCTCGCGCCCGATCCTGGAGAAGGAAATGGAAGACTGCGCCAAGGCCGGCATCAAGTACATCGAACTGCCGGTGGCCTTCGATGCGCTGACAGTCGTGGTCAACCCGAAGAACGACTGGATCAAGCAGATGACCGTCGCCGAGCTGAAGACCATGTGGGAGCCCGGCGCCCAGGGCAAGATCACCAAGTGGAACCAGGTCAATCCGGCCTGGCCCGACAAGCCGCTCAAGCTCTTCGGCCCCGGCGCCGACTCGGGTACCTTTGACTACTTCACCGAGGCGGTGAATGGTAAAGCCAAGTCCAGCCGCGGCGACTTCACCGCGTCGGAAGACGACAACGTGCTGGTGCAGGGCGTCTCGCGCGACAACAACGCGCTGGGCTTCTTCGGCTTCGCCTACTACGATGAAAACAAGGGCAAGCTGAAGGCCGTGCCGATCGTCAATCCCAAGGGCAAGGCCGTGGCGCCCTCAATCGATGCCGTGATGGCCGGCGAATACGAGCCGCTGGCGCGCCCGATCTTCATCTATGTCAACGCCAAGTCGATGGACAAGCCGGAGGTCAAGGAATTCGTCGAGTTCTACCTCAAGGAAGGCGGCAAGCTGGCCAAGGAGGTCAAGTACGTGCCGCTGGGCGCCGCCGATTACAAGCATGCGCTGGAGAACGTTCAGAAGAAGAAGACCGGCACCGCTTTCGGCGGCCATTCCGAGGTCGGGGTCAAGGTTTCCGACCTGCTCAAGCGCGATCCGAAGGAGTAAAGTTTCAAGGCGGTCCGGGTGGATGCCCGGGTCGCCTGATCCGCGGCTTTTCTGAATCGAACGTTTCCGGAACCCAGCAATGAGTGCAAGCGCATCGGCGCCACCCCTCTCCGCGCCTATCGGCCAAGGCATCAGCGACAGGCTGAGCAAAAAGGCCTCGCGCCATGTCAAGGAGCGCATCATCGAGGCCGTCCTGTTTGCGGCGGCCGCCTTCTCGGTGTTCGTCACTCTGGCCATCGTCTATGTGCTGGTCAAGGAATCCTGGATCTTTTTCCAGCACGTGCCGCTGACGGATTTCCTGTTCGACACGCAATGGACGCCGCTGTTCGATGATGCCCACTACGGCATCATGGTGCTGCTTTCGGGCACCCTCACCAGTTCCGCCGTGGCCCTGCTGGTGGCGATTCCGCTCGGCACCATCATCGCGCTGTATCTGTCGGAATTCGCCGGCTTCAAGGTGCGCGAAATCGCCAAGCCCTTCCTCGAACTGCTGGGCGGCGTGCCGACCATCGTCTATGGCTACTTCGCCCTGACCTTCCTGACGCCCATCCTGCAGAAGATCTACCCCGACCTGCCGGGCTTCAACCTGCTCTCGGCCGGCCTGGTCATGGGCATCATGATCATTCCCTATGTCGCTTCGCTCTCGGAAGATGCCATGCGCGCCGTGCCGATGGCGCTGCGCGAGGGTTCCTACGCCATGGGTGCAACGCGCCTGCAAACCGCGCTGTGGGTGGTGACGCCGGCGGCGACATCGGGCATCGCCTCGGCCTACATCCTCGGCATTTCGCGCGCAGTGGGCGAGACCATGATCCTGGCGGTCGCCGCCGGCATGCAGCCCAACCTGACCTTCAACCCGACCGAGCCGGGCGCCACCATTACGTCCTACATCGTGCAGGTGGCGCTTGGGCGACCTGCCGCACGGCTCGATCGGCTACCAGACCATCTTCGCCGCCGGCCTCACTCTGCTGCTGATGACGCTGTTCTTCAACCTGCTCGGCCATTGGCTGCGCAAGCGCTTCCGCGAGGTCTACTGATATGTTACAAGCCGCCGACCTCAATGCCATTCGCGCCCTCATCACCCGCGCCAAGCGCTGGGACCTGTTCTTCTCCATTCTCGGCATCCTCTCGCTGATGATCGGCATTCTGACGTTCGTCGTACTTTTCGTCGACATGGCGATCCAGGGCGTGCCGCGCCTGAACCTGGAGTTCTTTACCTCCTTTCCGTCGCGCCATGCGGAGAAGGCCGGCATCCTCTCGGCCTGGGTCGGCACCATCCTGGTGATGCTGGTCACTGCCCTGACCGCGGTGCCGCTGGGCGTCGCCGCCGGCGTGTACCTCGAAGAGTACGCGCCGAAGAACTGGATGACCGACATCATCGAGATCAACATCAGCAACCTGGCCGGCATCCCGTCCATCGTCTATGGTCTGCTGGCGCTGGGACTGTTCGTGTATTACTTCGGTTTCGGCCAGAGCATCCTTTCCGCCGGCCTGACACTGGCGCTGCTGATCCTGCCGGTGATCATCGTCGCCACTCGCGAATCCATCCGCGCCATCCCGCAGGCTGATCCACGAAGCTTCTTATGCCTGTGGCGCGACCACCTGGCAGACGGTCAGCGACCACATCCTGCCGTATTCGTCGGCCGGCATCCTCACCGGCGTGATCATCGGCATGGCGCGCGCCATCGGCGAGACGGCGCCGATCATCACCATCGGCGCGCTGACCTTCATCGCTTTCCTGCCCAACGCGCCGTTCGCCGGCGACCCGCCGGCCGGGCTGTTCGACTGGATCTTCGCGCCCTTCACGGTAATGCCGATACAGATGTTCAACTGGACTTCCCGCCCCGAGCCGGAGTTCCAGATCAATGCCGCCGCAGCGGGCTTCGTCCTCGTTTTCATGACCCTGGCCATGAACGGCCTGGCAATCTATCTGCGCTATCAACTGCGCAAAAACATCAAGTGGTGAGCGCCATGCAAATACAAACCGGAGTAGAGGCAGGCATCGAAGGTGCCGTCCTCAAGGCGAATGTCCTCGATCTCGATTTCTTCTACGGCGCCTTCCATGCGTTGAAGCGGGTTTCGATGCCGATCCATGACCACATGGTCACCGCGCTGATCGGGCCCTCGGGTTGCGGCAAATCCACCCTGCTGCGCTGCTTCAACCGCATGCACGACCTGTACGCCGGCAACCGCTATGCCGGCGGCGGCATCGTGCTGTATCCGGACAACACCAACCTGCTGGCGCCGGAGGTCGATCCGATCGAGGTGCGCATGCGCATCAGCATGGTGTTCCAGAAGCCGAATCCCTTCCCCAAGTCGATCTACGAGAACGTCGCCTACAGCCTGCGCGTGCGCGGCATGCGCAACAAAAACGAACTCGACGACCGCGTCGAGTCGGCGCTGAAGGGGGCTGCACTGTGGAACGAGGTGAGCAACCGGCTCAAGGAACTCGGCGCCAACCTTTCCGGCGGCCAGCAGCAGCGCCTGTGCATCGCCCGCGCGCTGGCCTCGGATCCGGAGATCATCCTGTTCGACGAACCCACCTCGGCCCTCGACCCGATCGCCACGGCCAGCATCGAGGAACTGATCACCGAGCTGAAGGAAAAGGTCACCATCCTCATCGTCACCCACAACATGCAGCAGGCGGCGCGGATCTCGGATTACACGGCCTACATGTATCTCGGCGAGATGGTCGAATTCGGCGTCACCGACGAGATCTTCATCAAGCCGCAGAAGAAGGCGACGGAAGACTACATCACGGGACGGTTCGGGTAGCACCGCGAAAAGTCGGCGCCGGCTCGCTCTGCGTACCTGGAATTCCGCTTCGCGGACAGGTAACGGCGCTCAGCGGCCGCTGCAGACTGATGTCGGCGTGACTGGCGTCGGCATCGCCTCACTCGGCGACAGCGACTCCAGGAATGCCACCAGGTCTGAACTTTCCGCCTTGCTGAGATTGAGCGGCTTCAGGATGCGCTCGCCGTCGGTGTGCAGGCGATCTTCATCGAGTTCCGAGTAGTGCCGCACCACATCGCGCAGCGTGGCGAGGCTGCCGTTGTGCATGTAGGGCGCGGTGAGCGTCAGGTTGCGCAGTGTCGGTACCTTGAACTCGCCGAAATTGCGATGTTCGGGACGCAGATGTTTCGTTCCCGTGGCGTTGGTCCGCGCAGGGTCGTCGTTATATGTGCCCAACAGGCTCCAGGGGCTCGCCAGCAGGTGCTTGATGCCGCCCTGGCGGCCGGGGTTGACGCCATCCGGCTTGATGAAAAAGGGCATGCCGATGTCGCCGAATTCGCCGTTGGTAAACAGCAGGCCGGCATGGCAGGTGGCGCATTGTCCGCGGCCGAGGAACAGGCGCAGGCCGCGCCGCGCCGCCGCCGGGTAGGCCGCGACCGCCTGCGCATCGCCGCGCTGCAGGGCGTCGCGGAACAGGTCGAAAGGGGCGGGCCGCGAGACCAGTGTTTCCTGCCAGGCGGCGATGGCCTTGGCAACGTTGACCAGCAGGTCCGGATCGTCGGAAGCCGGCACCTTGCCGAATGCTTCACGGAAGTGGCAGGCCAATGTCGCGGAGCTTCGCAGCAGCTTTGCTGTGCGCGTTGCGCTGCCGCCCATTTCGCGCGGATCGAGGATGGGGCGCAGACTGGCCGACCATAAACTGTCATGGCCGCCGTCCCAGCCGAACCAGCGCTGGTGGCGCACATTGAACAGGCCGGGTGTGTTGCGCGTACCCGTCGTCAGTCCGCGCGCCACGGCGCGGCCGTCCTGCAAGCCTCGCGCCGGATCGTGACAGGTGGCGCAGGCGATGCGCCGGTTGGCCGACAGGCGCGGATCGAAAAACAAGTCGTGGCCGAGGCGTATCGCCGCCGCATTGCCCGAGACCCGATTGCCCGGGTCAGGCGCCCACGGCAACGGCCACGGTCCGTGCGATGCGATGCGCTCGAGTTCGGAGGTACTGAAGCCTTCAGGTTGGGCAGCGGCAGCGGCCAGCGGCAGCAGGAGCAGCAGGACAGCGCATGCGCGGCGGCGCGGCCGGCGCTCAGTCAGCCTGGACGTCATGGGTAAGGCGCGTGACTTCCTTGCCGGCCAGTACCTCGAAAGCGATTTCCCACCGGCCTGCCATGTGGAACATCATGCCGTTGAACGCGAAAGCGCCCCTTGCCCAGCGGCGTGATCGTCGGCCGATAGTTCATGCCGTGCTTGTGCGCGGGCATGCCGGCGTCGGCCTTCGACAACTGCGCGCTCGAGATTTCGTCCTTGTCGCACAACTGGACTTCAAGCGCGAAGTGCCGCGCCATCGGTATTGGCTTCGCCCTGGGCCCGGGGCCGGCCTTCAGCAGGGGCCGGTAGGCCAGCAGCAGGTCGTCTTTCCTGATCACCGTTCCGTCGCTGTCCTCTGGCGGACAGGCGGCGTTTGCCGCGCCCGCCAGGACACCAAAAGCCAGCGTAAGCAGCACGCGGCTCATTGAATCGCCGTTACCTGCCCGCGTCCGAGTGGATACCGTCCCTGCGGGACATAAAGCGGAATCCCGGGTACGCAGAGCGAGCCAGCGCCGACTTTTGGTCATTTGCCTGTCAGCATCGCGGCGAACAGTGTTTCGCCGTTGCGCCAGCCGATCCGCTCGGCGACATCGCGCGGCAGGTCGGCCAGCCAGGCGCGCGACCAGTCGGCATGCTCGGCGATGTAATGCCAGCGCTCGGGCGTATAGGTGTCGGTGCCGACGAGGAAGCGGTCGGGGAATTCGAGGAAGGCCTCGCGCCAGGCGGGATCGACCTTTCCGTTGCTGGCATGGTCGTTGCGGAAAGCCAGATCGGCATGCAGCCGGCGATGCTTGCGCAACATCGCCCGCACGGCCTCGGGCCGGTCGAAGCCGGAGTGCGCCCAGAGGATGCGCGCCTCCGGGTCCTGCGCCAGCACCCGCTCGATGGCGTCGCTGTCGCCATGCAGATGCAGCCAGAGCTTGTACTGCTTCGCCAGTTGCACCGTGCGCCGCACCACCGGCAGATCGGCGTCGGCCCCATAGACATGGAACTCGCCGATCGCGGCGTAGCGATACTTTTTCAGGCGGCTTTCCAGATGGGGGATGATGGTCTCGTCGCGCACCCAGCTCGAAATCTCGCCGCGCGTGCGATAGGGCCGCAAGGAGGGCACCACGAGGTCAGGCGCCTCGGCGTAGAGCTTCTGCGTGCCGTCGTCGCTGGAACTCGATACCATTGCCCGCGCGAGCCCGGCCTTGCGCAGGATGGCAATGGCCGCCTTGGGCGGCGTGTTCTCCCAGGCGTCATGGCTGTAATGCACATGGGCGTCAAAGATGGGCATTTTGGGTTCGGCGGCCGAGGCCGCCGACAGGAACGATATGGCTGCCGGGAGCACCAGGAGGACCGTCCGCTTGAATGTTCGGCAGAGTGCCGTGCGTGCCTGCCGATGCCCTGGTGCGACGATTCTTGTCGGGGAATTCATGCGCCACTCCTTTCAGAGATGCCGTGGAACCATTGCAGCGTCAATGCTTGCGGCAAGAGTATGTCTGGCCTTGCCGGCCGCAGTCAATCTGCGACTCCCTCAGGGTTCCGTGCCGGGTACCGGCGCAGGATTTGCTGCAGTCTTTTGGAAGACAGTCGCGGTGATTTCCAGCGCCAGGGGTCGTGCGACCCGGACCATGACGTTGAGCAATTCCTGGGCGATAAGTTCGCGCAGCGGCACCAGCAGTGCCGGCAGCCGCACCGAGCGGCTCAGTGAGCGGATTTCCTCGGCATACAGGCGGAACAGATGATCCAGCAGTTGTGCGAATTCGTCGCGCGAAAAGCTTGCCTGCATGGCGCCGCGCAGGCGCAGGTCGTGGTCGCGCGCCGCAAGTATTTTCAGCGCGGCGTCGTAGAGCAGCTTCATGCGCCGCGCGCGGACCGGCGCGATCTCCTCGTAGCGGATCACGATGTCGACCGGGAATGCGCCGACACGGGAGAGAAACACATGGTCGATTTCCTTGGTCGCCTGCAGCAGTTGCGGCAGGATTTCGTTCCAGTCGAGCGGGCCTGACGTCAATTGTTCGCGGGCGCGCAGGATCACCAGCCTGTCCTTCCTCACTTCCTTGTCGACGTTCAGCGCCAGCACCGGTTCCAGGTGGGGCAGGGCCAGGCGCAGTGGCAGTGCGGCGCGCAGCGCGGTGGTGGTGCGCCGGCTGTAGGCGTTGAGGATCCGGCCGTTGAGTCGGGCGAGGGAATGCGCCGGCTTCACCTCGAAGCGGTCCTGCTCAGGCTTGCGCGGCGGGGAGCGGCTTGACCGCGCGGTGAAAGCCCAGCATGCCGTGAAACACGGTATCCACCGTCACCTCGATATAGCCGAGTTCGCGCAGCAGGATCGACAATTCCTCGGCGGTGTAGAACAGTTCCAGCGCATCGAGGAAATACTGCTTGGCCTTGACCGCCGCCGGGCCGCTGCCGACGATCAGCCCGGTCAGCCCGAGGCAACTGCGCAGGTAGGTGTAGTAGAGCTGCTTCACGATCGGATTGCGCGGACGCAGCATGTCGGAATGGTGGAAATGGCCGCCGGGCTTCAGCACGCGCAGGATCTCGGAGAACACTTCGCGCACGCGCAGGTGGCGCGAGGCGAACTGCAGCGTGACGATGTCGAAGTGGTTGTCGGGAAAGGGCAGCGTGTGCACGTCGCCGATGGTGCTCTTGATCTGGAAGCCCTGCGCGGCGGCGCGTTGCTGGCCGACCGTCTGCATGGCGACGCTGCGATCCATGGCATGCACGTCCAGCGTCGGCTCGCGCTTCAGCAGCGCGATACCGATGGCGTTGGTGCCGGCGCAGACATCGAGCACCTTCTGCTGCGGCTGGAGGTCGACGAGTTGCATGAAGCGCCGCAGGAAGTTGCCGAACTGTCCCAGTGCCGCGATGTTGTTGGCGCGGTCGTAGTACGGGGCGACGTCGGCGAAGACGTCGTTCAGTTCGTTGCTCCAGACATCGCCGAGACGTTCTTCGCGTACGGCCTCGCGCGAGGCCGGTGGGGGTGGTGCCATTGGTCTTGTTCTTTCCCTGGATAGTGAGTGGGTGGTCTAGATTCGCAGCAGGAACAGTGCGGACGCAATGCTACCAATGATCGCAGCGAGATACAGCACCGTCGCCACCAGCGTGTCGGCGCGCAAGCCGAAATCGAAGCAGGTGCAGCGCAGGCGATGCGCCGAACTCCACAGCGAGAGGGCGACTACGCCAAAGAGAATCAGCTTGCCGAGGCCGTTGCCGGCGAAGGCATGCAACTTTTCGTAGCCGAGTCCGGCCGGAACATGCCCCAGCGCCGCGAGAAAGGTGAGCAGGACGATCACGGGAATGCAGAAGGCAATGACGGTGCCTCCGGCGGCGAAGGGGAACCAGACGACAGGTTTGTGCGACTTGGCCATGGTCAGAACACTCCCGCGAGAAGCAGCACGACAACGGACAACACGACCCAGGCGGCGTAGTGCGCGCCGGAAATCACGTTGCCCGGCACGAAGTCCTCGCCGATCTGCAGCGGCATGGCCTTCTGCGTGGCGTTGAACCACGTGGCGGCGTGATAGACGGCGGCGACCAGGCACAGGAACTGAAATACGACCGAAGCCGGACTTCGCAGCGCCGCCAGGAAACCCTCCCAGGCCGCCGGGCCGGCGGAAAGCCGTTGCAGCCCGACCACCAGCAGCACGCAGTAGGCGCCGATAAAGATGCTGGTGATCTCGCGCGACATGTAGCGCAGATAGCGCGGGTGGCGGAAATACCAGGTGGTCGGCGGAACTTCTCGAACCAGGGGTCTGCGGCTCATGATTTTCCTCCCGGAATCAGGTGTTCGACGATCCAGTCGATCGAACTGGTGATTTTCATCTGCTGCAGGGCGCTGGCCGGATCGACGTGCGCCGGGCAGACCTCGGAACAGGCGCCGACGAAGGTGCACTCCCAGACGCCCTCATGGGTGGCGACCACTTCCTGTCGCTCCTTGCGGCCGCCGTCGCGGGAATCGATGGTTGTAGCGATGCGCCAGGGTCAGCGCTGCCGGGCCGATGAAGCTCGGCGTCAGCCCGTACTCGGGGCAGGCGGCGTAGCACAGCATGCAGTTGATGCACATCGAATACTGGCGGAACTTCATCAGTTGCGCCGGGGTCTGCTTGTATTCGCCCTCGCTGATCGGCTTCTGCTCTTTCGGGATGATGTAGGGCTTGACGCGCTTGAGCTTCTCCATGAAATCGTCGGGCGCGGTCACCAGATCGCGCTCGACCGGGAAATGCGCCAGCGGCTCGACCCGGATCACTCCTTCGTAATCGCGCAGGAAAGCATGGCAGGACAGCTTGGGCTCGCCGTTGATCATCATGCCGCAACTGCCGCAGACTGCCATGTGGCAGGACCAGCGGTAGTTGAGCGTCGGGTCGATGTCTGCCTTGACCTTGTTCAGGGCATCGAGCACCACCCATTCTTCCGGGCAGGTCAGTTCATAGCGCTGGAAGTGGGCCTCCGTGTCGGTATCCGGGTTGTAGCGCAGGACTTCCAGCTGGACCAGGAGCTCTTTCATTTGTGGTCTCCCGAGTAATCGCGCACGCCCGGCGGCGATTTGGTGATCACCACGTCAAGGTAGTCGACGCGAGGGACATCCAGGCCCTGGTGATGGACCATGGTGTGGCAGAGGAACTTTTTGTCGTCGCGTTCGACGTAATCCAGGCGCTGGTGTGCGCCGCGCGATTCCTTGCGAGCCAGGGCGCCGACCGTCACGGCTTCGGCGCAGTCGAGCATGGAACCGAGTTCCAGCGCCTGGAACAGGTCGGTGTTGAAGACCTTGGTCTTGTCGGTGAGTTTCACGCGCCGGTAGCGCTGGCGCAGTTCGTGGATCTTGCTCACGCCTTCCTGCAGGCCTTCCTCGGTACGGTAGATGCCGACGTTCTTTTCCATCGTGTCCATCATTTCCTTGCGCAGGCCGGACATCGACTCGGTGCCGTTGCTGCGGAGAAAAGCTCGTTGATGCGCTGTTGCGTTTCCTCTGCGCGTGCATTCAGTGCGGAGGTGTTGGCGGTCGGCAGGTTCCGGATGTGCTCGATCGCCGAGAGCGCGGCGCGACGGCCGAACACCAGCAGTTCGACCAGCGAGTTCGATCCCAGCCGGTTGGCGCCGTTCAGGCTGACGCAGGCGCACTCGCCTGCGGCGAACAGGCCGGGCAGCGGCGTGGCTGCGGCGGTATTGGTGGAAATGCCGCCCATCATGTAATGCACCACGGGGCGGATCGGCACCGCATCCTTGACGATGTCGACGCCGAGGTAGCTCTGGGCCAGTTCGCGCACCAGGGGCAGGCGCTCGTTGATTTTCTTTTCGCCGAGATGGCGCATGTCGAGCAGCACGCATTCACCCCACTGGGTGGTCACCGTATTGCCCTTCTGCAGTTCGTGCCAGTAGGCCTGGCTGACGCGATCGCGCGGGCCCCAGTTCCATGGTCTTCAGCTGCGGCTGGCCGACGGGCGTTTCCGGGCCCATGCCATAGTCGGCCAGATAGCGGCGGCCGTGCTTGTTCACCAGGATGCCGCCTTCGCCGCGGCAGGCTTCGGTCAGCAGGCTGCCGGTGTTGGGCAGGCCGGTCGGGTGGTACTGGACGAACTCCATGTCCTTCAGCGGCGCCCCGGCGCGGTAGGCCATGGCCATGCCGTCGCCGGTCTTGATCGCGCCGTTGGTGGAGAAGGGGAACATGCGGCCGGCGCCGCCACCGGCGATGATCACCGCCTTGGCGTGGAACTGGCGCAACTCGCCGCTGCGCATTTCCATGGCGGTCACCCCCTGGCAGCGACCGTCGTCGACCAGCAGGTCGAGCGCGTAATACTCGTCGTAGCGCGTGATGGACGGAAACTGCAGGGAGGTCTGGAACAGGGTGTGCAGGATGTGGAAGCCGGACTTGTCGGCGGCGAACCAGGTACGCTGCTTTTTCATGCCGCCGAAGGGCCGCACCGCCACCGAGCCGTCGGCTTCGCGGTTCCATGGGCAGCCCCAGTGTTCCAGTTGCAGCAGTTCCTTGGGCGCTTCGTGGATGAAGTATTCGACGCAGTCCTGGTCGGAGAGCCAGTCGCCACCGCCCACGGTATCGTCGAAGTGCATGTCGAAGCTGTCATCCGGCTTGATTACGCCGGCGGCTCCGCCTTCCGCGGCGCAGGTATGGCTGCGCATCGGGTAGACCTTGGAGATCAGCGCGATGCGCAGTTTGGGATCGGTCTCGGCGAGAGCGATCGCGGCCCGCAAGCCCGCTCCTCCGGCGCCTATGATTGCAACATCGGTCGTTATGGTTTCCATTGGGCTCATCCGGTAGCTAAGCGTTGATTTCGGGCCGTCATTGTCGGGGTTTTCGACGGTTTCTTGTTGATTTTTGTCAAATGAGTCGGGCGAAACCTGAAACTCGTCGCAGCGGGTCGGCACTTGAAGCGCGGCTTGTGCCTTGCGGGTGGTCTTCAGTCTGGCATTCGGCCGGCGCAGCCGTTATAATCGTCGGCTCATTACAGACGCTTCTGTGTCACCATGCGAACCAAACTTGTCGCCGGAAACTGGAAAATGCATGGCAGTCTCGCCTCCAACGCGGGGCTGCTGCAGGCCGTGCGCGATGGCGTCAGCAGCCGTGCCGAGGTGGCTTTGTGCGTGCCATATCCCTATCTCGCACAGGCGCGTGCGGTGCTCGAAGGCAGCAAGGTAGCCTGGGGCGCGCAGGATGTCTCCGAGCATGCGCAGGGGGCCTGGACCGGCGAGGTGAGCGGGGCGATGCTGGCGGATTTCGGCTGCCGTTATGCACTGGTGGGGCATTCCGAACGCCGTTCCTTCTTCGGCGACACCGACGCCGTGGTTGCGGCCAAGTTTGCCGCAGCGCTGAAGGCCGGTTTGCAGCCGGTGCTGTGCGTCGGCGAATCGCTTGCCGAGCGCGAGGCGGGAATCACCGGCGAGGTGGTGACGCGCCAGATCGACGCTGTTCTGGCCAATTCCGGTGTTGCGGCATTTGCCCAGGCGGTGGTCGCGTATGAGCCGGTATGGGCGATCGGCACCGGACGCACCGCGTCGCCGGAGCAGGCGCAGGAGGTCCATGCCCTGATTCGCGCCCGCTTCGCGCGGGATGGTGCCGAAATCGCCGCCGGGCTGCGCATTCTGTATGGCGGCAGCGTCAAGGCGAACAATGCAGCCGAGCTTTTTGGCCAGCGCGACATCGATGGCGGACTCATTGGCGGTGCTTCATTGGTGGCGGCGGACTTTCTCGCCATCTGTGCCGCCGCCTGAACATAATCTGAAGAGGTTGACATGGAACTGCTGCATACAATCATTTTGACTGTGCATATCATTGCCGGTCTCAGCGTCATCGGCTTCGTGCTGCTCCAGCATGGCAAGGGTGCCGACATGGGCGCGGCTTTCGGCAGCGGCGCCTCGGGCAGCCTGTTTGGCGCCACCGGTTCTGCGAATTTTCTGTCTCGCGTGACGGCAGTCCTGGCCGCGGTGTTTTTTCTGACCAGTCTCTCGCTTTCCTATATCGCCACCTCGAGCCCCAGGGCGTCGGGCAGCGTGATGGATTCGGCACCCGTGCGGACGGCGCCTGCCGCTCCCGAACAGACTCCGGCGGCACCCGATTCGAAAGCCAAGGACATTCCGAAGTAGGGATGGCTGCGCGCCGCCGATAGATTTTTTTGTTGCGGCGCACGAACCAGTCAATAGCTTGCGATATAATTTGCACCGCTCGCGCTCTAGCGCAAATGCCGACGTGGTGAAATTGGTAGACACGCTATCTTGAGGGGGTAGTGGCGAAAGCTGTGTGAGTTCGAGTCTCACCGTCGGCACCATGAACTGGCAGTTGAAAGGCAGCAAAAACGGATTTGAGCGTCGATTGTCTTGCAGCGTATCGCGGGGTGGCCGGCCGACAATAACGGGTTACGTGGCTTGCCACCAAAATGCTGGATAATTACTTTCCGATACTCGTATTCATCCTGGTGGGCCTTGCCTTCGGCTGTGCGCCCATTCTGCTCGGTTGGTTGATCGCGCCGAATCGTCCCGACAGCGAGAAGCTTTCCGCCTTCGAGTGCGGTTTTGCTCCCTTCGAAGATGCGCGCATGAAATTCGACGTGCGCTACTACCTGATTGCCATTCTCTTCATCCTGTTCGATCTTGAAATCGCATTTCTTTTCCCCTGGGCGTCGATCTTCAAGGAAATCGTCGATACCAGTGCGGTGAAGCTGTTCGGGTTTATCGAGATGTTCGTGTTTATCGGCATCCTCGTCATTGGCTACGTATATGCGTGGGCCAAGGGAGCGCTGGATTGGGAATGACGGAGGCATGAGCATCGAAGGCATCCTGCAGGAAGGTTTCGTCACCACCTCGCTGGACAAGATCATCAACTGGACCCGCACCGGTTCGATGTGGCCCATGACTTTCGGCCTGGCCTGTTGCGCCATCGAAATGATTCACACCGGATGTTCGCGCTATGACCTCGATCGCTTCGGCATCGTGTTTCGTCCCAGCCCGAGGCAAAGCGACGTGATGATCGTCGCCGGCACCCTGACCAACAAGATGGCGCCGGCCCTGCGCAAGGTTTACGACCAGATGGCCGAGCCGCGCTGGGTGCTGTCGATGGGTTCCTGCGCCAACGGCGGCGGCTACTATCACTATTCCTATTCCGTGGTGCGCGGTGTGGATCGCATCGTTCCGGTCGACGTGTATGTGCCGGGCTGCCCGCCGACGGCGGAAGCCTTGCTGTACGGCCTGATCCAGTTGCAGAGCAAGATCCGCCGCACTACCACCATCGCCCGCTGACCTGAATCCAAGACAATGAGCGCCAAACTGGAACGGCTCTGCCGGCAATTGAAGGAAAGTTTCGGCGAGCGCATCGGCGAACCGGTGCTGGCTCTGGGGGAGCTGACCGTCGCCATTCCCGCGCAGAACTATCTCGAAATCATGCGCCAGTTGCGCGACGATCCGGCCTTCCGTTTCGAGCAGTTGATGGACCTCTCCGGAATCGACTACTCCGAATTCACCGGCTACAGCGGGCCGCGCTTCGCCGCCGTCAGCCAGTTGCTGTCGATCACCCACAACTGGCGTTTGCGGGTCAAGGTTTTTGCGCCGAATGACGATTTCCCGGTGGTGGCATCGGTGACCGAGATATGGGACAGCGGCAACTGGTATGAGCGCGAAGCCTTCGATTTGTTCGGCATTCATTTCGAGGGTCATGTCGATCTGCGCCGCATCCTGACCGACTACGGTTTCGTCGGACATCCATTCCGCAAGGACTTCCCGATTTCCGGTTATGTCGAGATGCGCTACGACCCGGAACAGAAGCGCGTGATCTACCAGCCGGTAACGATCGAGCCGCGCGAAGTGACGCCGCGTATCGTGCGCGAAGATACCTACGGAAAAGGCGGCAGCCGTGGCTGACGTCAAGAATTACACCCTCAACTTCGGCCCCCAGCATCCGGCCGCTCATGGTGTTTTGCGTCTGGTGCTGGAACTGGATGGCGAGGTTATCGTGCGTGCCGATCCGCACATCGGCCTGCTGCATCGCGGCACCGAGAAGCTGGCGGAAACGCGCACCTGGCTGCAGACGCTGCCCTATCTGGATCGCCTCGACTATACGTCGATGATCCCCAGCGAGCACGCCTACTGCCTGGCGGTCGAGCGTCTGTTGGGTGTCGATGTGCCGATCCGGGCCCAGTACATCCGGGTCATGATCGACGAGATGACGCGCATCCTGAACCATCTGCTGAGCATCGGCACGCACGCGCTCGATATCGGCGCCATGACCATGGTGCTTTACACCTTCCGCGAGCGCGAGGATATCTTCGACGTGCTCGAGGCGCTGACCGGCATTCGCATGCACGGGGCCTACTATCGACCCGGCGGTGTGTATCGCGATCTGCCCGATCAGATGCCGAAGTACAAGGAAAACCAGTTCAAGAACGCGCAGACGGTGAAGGAAATGAATGAGGCGCGCAGCGGTACGCTGCTCGATTTTCTTGAAGACTTCACCAAGCGTTTCCCGGTCTATCTGAGCGAATACCATACCCTGCTGACGGACAACCGGATCTGGAAGCAGCGCACCGTCGGCATCGGCGTCATCAGCCCGGAGCGTGCATTGCAGAAGGGCTTCAGCGGACCGATGTTGCGCGGGTCGGGCGTCGAATGGGATCTGCGCAAGAAGCAGCCTTATGAGGTTTATGACCGCATGGACTTCGACATTCCGGTCGGTGTCAATGGCGACTGCTACGACCGCTATCTGGTGCGCATGGAGGAAATGTTCCAGGCCAACCGGATTATCAAGCAGTGCATCGAGTGGCTGCGCTTGAATCCGGGCCCTGTCATCACCGACGATCACAAGGTGGCTCCGCCCTCGCGGGAAAAGATGAAGGGCAGCATGGAAGAGTTGATCCACCACTTCAAGCTCTTCTCCGAGGGCATGCACGTGCCTGCCGGCGAAGCCTATGCCGCCATCGAACATCCCAAGGGCGAGATGGGCGTCTGGGCAGTTTCCGATGGTGCCAACAAGCCCTACCGGATAAAGCTGCACACGGCCGGGATTCCGCATCTGGCCGGTGTGGATGAACTGGTCAGAGGCCACATGCTGGCCGATGCCACAGCCGTGATCGGCACCATCGATCTGGTCCTTGGCGACGTTGACCGATAGACCGCCACATGAATAACCAATACGACACATTGAGCCAGGAAGCGCTGGCAAAAATCGACCGGGAAGTGGCCAAGTATCCGGCGGAGCAGAAGCAGTCCGCGGTGATGGCGGCACTGGTCATTGCGCAGGAAGAAAAGGGCTGGCTGTCCAGGGAGACCATCGCTGCCGTCGCCGGCTATCTCGGCATGGCGCCGATCGCCGCCTACGAGGTGGCCAGCTTCTACAACATGTACGACCTGCACCCGGTCGGCAAGTACAAACTCACGGTGTGCACCAATCTGCCCTGCGCCCTGTCCGGCGGCGTACATGCCGCTGATTACGTCAAGGAAAAGCTCGGCATCGATTTCAACGAGACCACTGCCGACGGCAAGTTCACGCTGAAGGAAGGCGAGTGCATGGGCGCCTGCGGCGATGCACCGGTGATGCTGGTGAACAACAAGCGCATGTGCAGTTTCATGTTGCCCGAGCAGATCGACAAGCTGTTGGCGGAGTGCAACTAATGGCCCCCCACGCTCACATTCGTTCGCTGCCCCCCACGGGGAGGGCGCGCACCTCCTTGGGGCGGTCCGGCGGAGGTGCAACATGGCTCTGATCGACACCATCAATCCCCTGCTCACGACGGGCTGGTCCAAAGGCGACGCCGGCTGGAGCCTCAAGGACTACGAGGCACGCGGCGGTTATGTCCAGCTGAAGCGGATTCTGGCCGGCAAGATGCCTCAGGACGACGTGATCGCCGAGGTCAAGAAGTCCGCGCTGCGCGGTCGCGGCGGTGCCGGTTTTCCTGACCGGCCTCAAGTGGAGTTTCATGCCCAAGGCGGCGCCGGAGAAGTACGTCGTCTGCAACACCGACGAGGGCGAGCCGGGCACCTTCAAGGATCGCGACCTGCTGCGCTTCGATCCGCATTCGACTATCGAGGGCATGATCATCGCCGGCTACGCGGTGGGTGCCAAACGCGGCTACAACTACATCCACGGCGAGATCTTCGAGATCTACCAGCGCTTCGAGGAAGCTCTGGACGAGGCGCGCGCCGCCGGCTATCTGGGCAAGAACATTCTCGGCTCGGATTTCAGCTTCGATCTTGTTCGCGCACCACGGCTGGGGCGCCTACATTTGCGGCGAGGAAACCGGCCTGCTCGAATCCATCGAGGGCAAGAAGGGCCAGCCGCGCTACAAGCCGCCGTTCCCGGCGAACTTCGGCCTGTACGGCAAGCCGACCACGATCAACAACACCGAAACCTTTGCCGCGATCCCCTTCATCATCGGCATGGGCGGCGAGGCGTACCTGAATCTCGGCAAGCCCAACAACGGCGGCACCAAGCTGTTCTCCGTTTCCGGCCACGTCAATCGTCCCGGCAACTACGAAGTGCCGATGGGCACGCCCTTCGCCAAGCTGCTGGAAATGGCCGGCGGCATGCGCGGCGGGCGCAAGCTCAAGGCGGTAATTCCCGGCGGCTCCTCGGCGCCGGTGCTGCCTGCGGACATCATGATGGACTGCACCATGGACTACGATTCGATCGCCAAGGCCGGCTCCATGCTCGGCTCGGGCGCGGTGATCGTGATGGACGAGACGATCTGCATGGTCAAGGCGCTGGAGCGCCTGTCCTACTTCTATTTCGAGGAATCCTGCGGCCAATGCACGCCCTGCCGCGAGGGCACCGGCTGGCTGTATCGCGTCGTGCATCGCATCGAGCACGGCGCAGGGCCGTCCCGAAGATCTCGATCTGCTGAATCGCGTGACCGACAACATGATGGGCAAGACCATTTGCGCGCTGGGCGATGCCGCCGCCTTCCCGGTACGCAGCTTCATCAAGCATTTCAGGAGCGAATTCGAGTACCACATCGAGAACAAGAAGTGCCTGGTCGATCCGGAAGTCCAGCGCGTGGGTAGCGGTTTCTTCAAGGCAGGGGCGGCGTAATGGTCGAGATCGAAATCGACGGCAAGACGCTGCAGGTGGCCGAGGGCAGCACCATCATCGAGGCCGCCCATCAGCTGGGCACCTACATCCCGCACTTCTGCTATCACAAGAAGCTGTCCATCGCGGCCAACTGCCGCATGTGCCTGGTCCAGGTGGAGAAGGCGCCGAAGCCGATGCCGGCCTGCGCCACGCCCGTGACCAACGGCATGAAGGTGTTCACGCATTCCGACCTGGCCGTCAAGGCGCAGAAGGCGGTGATGGAGTTCCTGCTGATCAACCATCCGCTGGATTGCCCGATCTGCGACCAGGGCGGCGAGTGCCAGTTGCAGGATCTCGCGGTCGGCTATGGCGAATCCGCCTCGAAGTACGAGGAGGAAAAGCGCGTCGTGCCCGACAAGGATCTCGGTCCGCTGGTGTCGACCGACATGACCCGCTGCATCAACTGCACGCGCTGCATCCGCTTCACCGCCGGAAATCGCCGGCTTCATGGAACTCGGCCAGTCCTACCGCGGCGAACGCGCCGAAGTCATGCCCTTCATCGGCAAGACCGTGGATACCGAACTCTCGGGCAACATCATCGACCTGTGTCCGGTCGGCGCGCTGACCTCCAAGCCTTTCCGTTTCTCGGCGCGCACCTGGGAACTGTCGCGGCGCAAGTCGGTGAGCCCGCATGACGGCCTCGGCAGCAACCTGATCGTGCAGACCAAGCACGACAAGGTGATGCGCGTGCTGCCGCTGGAAAACGAAGACATCAACGAGTGCTGGCTGACGGACAAGGAGCGCTTCTCCTATCAGGGCCTCAATTCAGCCGAGCGCCTGACGAAGCCGATGGTGAAGCAGGGCGGCGAGTGGAAGGAAGTCGACTGGAGCGTTGCGCTCGACTACGTGGCGCACGCCTTGCGCGACGTGGCCAAGACCCACGGCGGCGCAGCCATCGGCGGCCTCGTCAGCCCGCATGCCACGCTCGAAGAAATCTACTCTGGCGCAGAAACTGCTGCGCGGCCTGGGCAGCGAGAACATCGATTTCCGTCTGCGCCAGAGCGATTTCTCCGCCGACGGCAAGCGCCGCGGCACGCCCTGGCTGGGCATGAAGATCGCCGACATCGGCAGTCTGGATCGCGTGCTGGTGGTCGGCTCCTTCCTGCGCAAGGACCATCCGCTGATCGCCCAGCGCCTGCGCCAGTCGGCCAAGAAGGGCGCGCAGGTCAGCGTCCTGCACAGCGCCGACGACGACCTGCTGATCAAGCTCGCGGCGCGAGCCATTGTCGCGCCTTCGCAACTGCCTGCCACCTTGGCGGAAATCGTCAAGGCGGTCGCCGAGCTCAAGGGTGTGGCTGCAGATGCCTGCGCTGGAAAAAGTTGTGCGAAGCGGTATCCAGGCGGACGGCGCTGGCGAAACGGCGAAAAAGATCGCGGCGAGCCTGGTTTCCGGCAGCGAGGGTGGCAAAGCGCGGCAATCCTGCTCGGCAACTTCGCCCAGCAGCATCCGCAGGCGGCGACCCTGAATGCGCTGGCCCAGCAACTGGCCGGCCTGCTCGGCGGCAAATTCGGCTTCCTCGGTGAGGCGGCCAACAGCGTCGGCGGCTATGTCGCCAAGGCCGTGCCGGCACGGCGAGGGCTGAATGCCGCGGCGCATGCTCGGCGATCCGCGCCAGGCCTATGTGGTGCTCGGCGCCGAACCCGAACTCGATTGTGCCGACGGCGCACAGGCGCTGGCTGCGCTGCGCAAGGCCGCCGTCATCGTGGTCTGACGCCCGTTCAAGTCGCAGGCCATGCTCGATTACGCAGACGTTCTGCTGCCGGTTTCGCCGTTCTCCGAAACCTCCGGCACCTTCGTCAATACCGAAGGCCGCGTGCAGAGTTTCTACGCCGCCGCCAAGCCGCTGGGCGAAGCCCGGCCGGCATGGAAGGTGCTGCGCGTGCTGGGCAACCTGCTCGACCTGGACGGCTTTGACTTCAACAGCAGCGAGGAGGTGCGCGCCGAAGTGCTCGGCGGCCAGCCGCGAGTTCGTTGCCGGGCTGGACAACGGCATCGATGGCGTGGACATTGAATCTGGCTGCGTCTGCCGGCGGCCTCGAACGCGTCGCCGATGTGCCGATCCATTTTGCCGATCCCCTGGTGCGGCGCGCGCCGGCGCTGCAGGGCGCGGCCGATTCGGCGGCACCCGCCGCGCGCATGAATGCCGCGACGCTGGCAAAGTTCGGCCTTGTTGCGGGTGACCTGGCAAAAGTCGGCGCCGGCGATACGGCGAGCGTGATCCTCGCGACCCAACTCGACGCCGGTCTGCCCGATGGCGTGGTCCGCGTCGCCGCGGCGCATGCCGAAACGGTCGGGCTGGGACCGATGTCTGCCGTGCTGAGCGTGGAGAAGGCGTGATGGAAGCCACCGTCCTCAACCTGCTCGCATCGATTCTCGGCCCCCTGTGGGCGCCGCTATGGGCCTTGATCAAGCCGATCTGGCCGCTGATCTGGACGCTGGCCAAGATCGTGCTGATCATGGTGCCCTTGTTGTTGTCGGTGGCCTACCTGACCTTCTGGGAGCGCAAGATCATCGGCTGGATGCAGGTTCGCATCGGCCCCAATCGCGTCGGTCCGTGGGGCTTGCTGCAACCCATCGCCGACGGCATGAAACTGTTCTTCAAGGAAGTCCTGTTTCCGACCGCGGCGGACAAGAAGCTTTTCGTGCTCGGCCCGATCATGGCGATCGCACCGGCGCTGGCCCTGTGGGCGGTGATTCCCTTCTCGCCGGGCTGGGTGCTGGCCAACATCGATGCCGGCGTGCTGTACCTGCTGGCCATCAGTTCGGTCGGCGTCTACGGCGTCATCATTTCCGGCTGGGCCTCGAATTCGAAATATCCGTTCTTTGGCGCCATGCGGGCATCGGCGCAAATGATTTCCTACGAGATCTCGATGGGCCTGGCGCTGATCACCGTACTGATGGTATCGAACAGCCTGAATCTGACGGACATCGTCGATGGCGCAGGACAAGGGGCGTGTTCGCCGGCATGGGCCTTGGCTTCCTCTCGTGGAACTGGCTGCCGCTGCTGCCGATGTTCGTGGTCTACCTGATTTCCGGTGTGGCGGAAACCAACCGCGCGCCGTTCGACGTGGTCGAAGGCGAATCGGAAATCGTCGCCGGCCACATGGTCGAGTACTCGGGCATGGCCTTCGCGATGTTCTTCCTCGCCGAATACGCCAACATGATCCTGATCTCGGCGATGACCTCGATCTTCTTCCTCGGCGGCTGGCTCTCGCCGGTCGGCTTCATGCCCGACGGCTTCCACTGGATGGCGGCCAAGATGGCGGCGATCCTGTTCTTCTTCCTCTGGATCCGTGCCACCTTCCCGCGCTATCGCTATGACCAGCTCATGCGTCTGGGCTGGAAGGTGTTCGTGCCGCTGACGCTGGTCTGGATTCTGGTGGTCGGCGTCTGGATGATGTCGCCGCTGAGCATCTGGAAATAGGGCCGGGAGAAACCATCATGGGTGCAAAAGACTTCATAGGCAGCCTGTTCCTCAAGGAACTGTTCAAGGGCATGGCGGTGACCGGCCGCTACATGTTCGCGCGCAAGATCACCATCCAGTATCCGGAGGAGAAGACGCCGCAGAGCAATCGCTTCCGCGGCCTGCACGCGCTGCGTCGCTACCCCAACGGCGAAGAACGCTGCATCGCCTGCAAGCTGTGCGAGGCGGTGTGCCCGGCGCTGGCGATCACCATCGAAGCCGCCGAGCGTGAGGACGGGCAGCAGGCGCACCACACGCTACGACATCGACCTGACCAAGTGCATCTTCTGCGGTTTCTGCGAGGAAGCCTGTCCGGTGGATGCCATCGTCGCAGACGCGCATTTTCGAATACCACGGCGAGACGCGCGGCGATCTCTACTACACCAAGCAGATGCTGCTGGCCGTGGGCGACAAGCAACGAAGCGCAGATCGCCGCCGACCGCGCGCAAGACGCTCCCTACCGCTGATCCCGCCATGGAATTCAAGACCATACTTTTCTACATCTTCTCCGCCATGACGGTGCTCGCCGCGCTGCGCGTGGTCACCGCGCGCAATCCGGTGCATGCCGCGCTGTTCCTGGTGCTGGCCTTCTTCAACGTCGCCGGCACTGTGGATGCTGCTGCAGGCCGAGTTCCTCGCCATCGTGCTGATCATGGTCTATGTCGGCGCGGTGATGGTGCTGTTCCTCTTCGTCGTGATGATGCTCGACATCAACATCGAGCGCGTGCGCCAGGGTTTCTGGAAGAACCTGCCGATCGGCGGCGCTGGTGGGCGGCTTGATGGTGGCCGAGATGGCGATGGTGCTCTCCGGCCGCTACTTCGGCCTGGCGAACCTGCCGCCGCAGAACCTGCCGGCGGACTACAGCAATACCAAGGAACTGGCGCGGGTGCTGTATACCGATTACGTCTATCCCTTCGAAATGGCCTCGGTGATTTTGCTGGTGGCCATCATCGTCGCCGTCATGCTGACCCTGCGCCGGCGCAAGGACAACAAGGCCATGCATCCGGCCGATCAGATCGCCGTCAAGAGCAAGGACCGCATGCGCCTGGTCAAGATGGCGCCGGAAGTCGAGCTTCCTGCGGCAGACAAGGGGGAGCAGGCATGATCTCGCTTTCGCACTACCTGATCCTGGCTGCCATCCTCTTCGCCATCGGCATCGTCGGCATTTTCCTCAACCGGAAGAACCTGATCGTGCTGCTGATGGCCATCGAATTGATGCTGCTGGCGGTGAATCTGAATTTCGTCGCCTTCTCGCATTACCTCAACGACCTTTCCGGCCAGCTCTTCGTCTTCTTCATCCTGATCGTGGCTGCAGCAGAATCCGCTATCGGCCTCGCCATCCTGGTGGTGCTGTTCCGCAATCTGTCGTCCATCCATGTCGAGGACCTCGACACGCTGAAGGGCTAGAGGGCATATGGGCATGAAGACACTCTATCTACTCGTTCCGCTGGCGCCGCTGGTCGGCGCCATCCTCGCCGGATTCTTCGGCAGCATCCTCGGCCGCTGCCGGGGCGCACATCGTCACCATCGCTCGGCGTCGCCATCTCGTTCGCCCTTTCGGTGATCATCTTCCAGGACGTCCAGGCCGGGCACACCTTCAACGGCGCGGTCTACACCTGGATGGAATCCGGCGGCCTCAAGTTCGAGATCGGCTTCCTGATCGACCAGCTAACCGTGATGATGATGCTGGTGGTCACCTTCGTCTCGCTGATGGTGCACATCTACACCATCGGCTACATGGCGCACGACGAGGACAACTGGCCGGCCGAGAGCAAGGCCGGCACCAACAGCTACCAGCGCTTCTTCAGCTACATCTCGCTGTTCACCTTCTCGATGCTGATGCTCGTCATGAGCAACAACTTCGTCCAGCTGTTCTTCGGCTGGGAAGCGGTGGGCCTGGTCTCCTACCTGCTGATCGGTTTCTGGTCGGTAACCGGCCGACCGCGATCTACGCCAACCTCAAGGCCTTCCTGGTCAACCGCGTCGGCGACTTCGGCTTCCTGCTCGGCATCGGCCTGATCGCCGCCTATGCCGGCAGCCTCGACTACGTCACTGTCTTCGCCAAGGCGCAAGGAACTGGCGACGATCACCGAGGCTGTCACCGGCTGGCCGCTGATCACCGTCATCTGCATCTGCCTCTTCATCGGCGCCATGGGCAAGTCGGCGCAGTTCCCGCTGCATGTCTGGCTGCCCGACTCGATGGAAGGCCCGACGCCGATCTCCGCGCTGATCCACGCCGCGACCATGGTCACGGCCGGCATCTTCATGGTCTCGCGCATGTCGCCGCTGTTCGAACTGTCCGACACCGCGCTGTCCTTCGTCATCGTCATCGGCGCCATCACCACCCTGTTCATGGCCCTGATCGCCATCGTGCAGACCGACATCAAGCGCGTCGTCGCCTACTCGACGCTGTCGCAACTCGGCTACATGACCATGGCGCTGGGCGCCTCGGCCTACTCGGTGGCGATCTTCCACCTGATGACCCACGCCTTCTTCAAGGCGGTGCTCTTCCTCGGCGCCGGCTCGGTGATCATCGCCATGCACCACGAGCAGGACATGCGCAAGCATGGGCGGCCTGCGCAAGTACATGCCGATCACCTACGCCACGATGCTGATCGGCGCCATCGCCAATGCCGGCCTGCCGCCCTTCGCCGGCTTCTTCTCCAAGGACTCGATCATCGAGGCGGTGCATCTTTCCCAGGTGCCGCGGCGCCGGCTTCGCCTATTTCTGCGTCGCTGGCCGGCGGTCTTCGTCGGCGGCCTGTATTCCTTCCGCCTGATCTTCTTCGCCTTCCACGGCGAGGAGCGCTTCCGCAAGGCGCATGACGATCACGGCCACGGCCACGACGCGCACCATGACGACCACGGCCACCACGGCGCCGTCGAGCCGCACGAATCGCCCAAGGTGGTCACCGTGCCGCTGATCCTGCTGGCGATTCCGGCCATCGCGTCGGGCTGGCTGATCGGCACCGATGCTCTACGGCAACTGGTTCGGCGATTCCATCGTGATCTCCGCCGCGCACAAGGGCATGGCGCACCATGGCCGCAGCAATTCCACGGCGTCTTCGGCATGATGCTGCACGGCGTGACGACCCTGCCGTTCTGGCTGGCGCTGGCCGGTGCCGCGACGGCCTGGTACCTCTACATCGTGCGTCCCGACCTGCCGGCGGTGATCAAGGCAGAAGCTGGCGTTCCCGGCGATGATCCTCGAGGAGAAATACGGCTTCGACCGCTTCAACGACTGGTTCTTCGCCGGCGGCGCGCGCCTGCTCGGCCGCGGCCTGTGGAAGGGCGGCGACCAGATGCTGATCGACGGCGTCATGGTGAACGGCTCGGCGGGGGTGGTGGGCTGGGTATCCGGCCTGGTCCGGCTGTTCCAGACCGGCCACATCTACCAGTACGCGTTCGCGATGATATTCGGCGTCTTTGCTGCTGCTGACGCTCTGGATCAACAGAGCCTGATGCGGGCGCGCTCATGCACACCGGCCTGATGGAATAAGAAACCGATGAATTCGCAACTCCTGAGTCTTGCAATCTGGCTCCCCATCCTTGGTGCCCTGCCGGTGTTCGCGGCCGGCTCCGAGCGCCGCACGCTGGTGCGCTGGCTGGCGCTGGCCGTTGCCGTTGCCGGCTTCCTGGTGACGATCCCGCTCTACACCGGCTTCGACGCGACGCAGGCAGGCATGCAGTTCGTCGAGCAGGCGCCCTGGATCACGCGCTTCAATGTTCAGTACCTGCTCGGGGTTGACGGCATTTCGATGCCGTTCATCCTGCTCAACAGCTTCATCACCGTGCTGGTGGTGCTGGCCGGCTGGGAAGTCATCGAAGAGAAGCAGGCGCAGTACATGGGCGCCTTCCTGGTCATGTCGGGCCTCATGAACGGCATCTTCAGCGCGCTCGACGGCGTGCTGTTCTATGTCTTCTTCGAGGCCTCGCTGATCCCGATGTACATCATCATCGGCGTCTGGGGCGGGCCGAACCGCGTCTATGCGGCCTTCAAGTTCTTCCTCTACACGCTGCTCGGCTCGCTGCTGATGCTGGTCGCGCTGATCTAGCTGTTCCTCGAGTCCGGCGGCAGCTTCAGCATCCTCGACTGGCACCAGTTGCCGATCGACATCGACGCCGCAAATCCTGATTTTCATCGCCTTCCTGGTCGTCCTTCGCCGTCAAGGTGCCGATGTGGCCGGTGCATACCTGGTTGCCCGATGCCCACGTCGAGGCGCCCACCGGCGGTTCGGTGGTGCTGGCGGCGATCATGCTGAAGCTCGGCGCCTACGGCTTCCTGCGGTTCTCGCTGCCCATCGTGCCCGACGCCAGCCATTACCTGGCGCCGATGATGATCGCGCTGTCGCTGATCGCCGTCGTCTATATCGGCTTCGTCGCCCTGGTGCAGACCGACATGAAGAAGCTGATCGCCTATTCGTCGATCTCGCACATGGGCTTCGTCACCCTCGGCTTCTTCATCTTCAACCAGATCGGCATCGAAGGCGCGCTGGTGCAGATGATTTCCCACGGCTTCATCTCCGGCGCGATGTTCCTCTGCGTCGGCGTCATGTACGACCGCATGCACTCGCGCATGATCGCCGACTACGGCGGCGTGGTGAACACCATGCCGAAGTTCGCCGCGCTGTTCGTGTTCTTCGCCATGGCCAATTCGGGCTTGCCCGCCACCTCCGGTTTCGTCGGCGAGTTCATGGTCATCCTCGGCGCCATCAAGTTCAACTTCTGGGTCGGCTTTGCCGCCGCGACGACGCTGATCCTCGGCGCCGCCTATACCCTGTGGATGATCAAGCGCGTGGTGTTCGGCGCGGTCGGCCAACCACCACGTCGCCGAACTGCAGGACATCGGCGGTCGCGAATTCCTGGTGCTCGGCCTGCTGGCAGCCTGCGTGCTGGCCATGGGTCTCTATCCCTTCCCCTTCACCGAAGTGATGCACGCCTCGGTGGACAACCTGCTCAAGCATGTTGCGCTGAGCAAGCTCTAAAGGCGCGAGAACAGCGATGCTTCAGAATTTCGTGATGCCCGACCTGTACCCGGCGGCGCCGGAGATCTTTCTCCTGCTGATGTCCTTCCTGGTGCTGTTTGTCGACCTGATCTTCGGCGCCACGCACCGCTGGCTGGCGGCGATGCTGACCGTGGTCACGCTGCTCGGTTGCGCCGCGATCACCCTGGTCACCTCCGACGGCCAGACCGACGCTGACCTTCAGCAACATGTTCGTCGACGACCTGCTGGCCGACTTCCTCAAGTTGCTGACCTACCTCGCCGTGATCATGATGCTGATCTACGGTCGCCAGTACCTGGCCGATCGCGGCCTGGACAAGGGCGAGTTCTATTTGCTGGTGCTCTACGCCACGCTGGGCATGATGGTGATGATCTCGGCGGCGAACTTCCTGACCATGTACCTCGGTCTCGAACTGATGTCGCTTTCGCTCTACGGCCTGGTCGCCATCGACCGCGACAACCCGCGTTGCACCGAGGCGGCGATGAAGTACTTCGTGCTCGGCGCGCTGGCCTCCGGCCTGCTGCTCTACGGCATGTCGATGATCTACGGCGCCACCGGCAGCCTGGAACTCGGCGGCGTGGCGCAGGCCCTGTATCAGGGCCATTCGCCCAAAAGCCGTGCTGGTCTTCGGCCTTGTCTTCCTCGTTGCCGGCGTCGCCTTCAAACTCGGCCTGGTGCCCTTCCACATGTGGATTCCCGATGTCTATCACGGTGCGCCAACGGCCGTGACCATGTTCATCGGTTCGGCGCCGAAGCTTGCGGCCTTCGCCATGGCCCTGCGCCTGCTGGTCTATGGCTTGTTCGGATTGGCGGTGGACTGGCAGAAGATGCTGCTGATCATGGCCGTGCTGTCGATCGGTCTCGGCAACCTGGCGGCCATCGCGCAGACCAATATCAAGCGCATGCTGGCGTACTCGGCGATTTCGCACATGGGCTACATGGTGCTCGGCCTGATGTCCGGTCTGGTCGGCGGCCAGGTCGATCCCTTTACCGCCATCAATGCCTACAGTTCGGCGCTGTACTACACGGTGGCCTATGTCCTGATGTCGCTGGGAGCCTTCGGCATGGTGCTGCTGCTGTCGCGCGCCGGCTACGAGGCGGAAAACCTGGAAGACTTCAAGGGTCTCAACAAGCGCAGTCCGTGGTTTGCGGCGATGATGCTGATCATCATGTTCTCCATGGCCGGCATTCCGTTCTTCGTCGGCTTCTTCGCCAAGTTCGCCGTGCTGCTGGCGGCGATCAAGGCGGGCTACACGGCGGTGGCGGTGATCGCCGTGATGTTCTCGCTGGTCGGCGCCTTCTACTACCTGCGCGTGGTCAAGCTGATGTATTTCGATGCGCCGGTGGACTCCGCCCCGATCACCGCCGGCCTTGATGTGCGTATCCTGCTGTCGCTCAACGGCATTGCGGTGGCGGCCTTCGGCCTCTTCCCCGACGCTTTGATGCTGGTGTGCACCACCGCGCTGATGCGCTCCTTGTAGCAGGGGCCTGCGTCTATCCTGCCGTTTTGCCGGAGCAGGTGTTACGCGGCTTTCCCGTAGCGCTCCTTCGCTGCTTTCGCTTCCGCGGCTTCGTCCGGCGAGTAAGCCTGGCCCGACCACAGCATGCGATACGCGATTTCCTCATTTCCGTTTTCGCACAGTTCGAGGACCTGCCGGAACAAAGGCTGGAAGGTCTCGCTGCGGTGGGATGCCTCGTGCTGGGCGAAGGATTCCCAGAAGGTGATGATCAGCGCCTCGCGGTCCTGCAGCGGACTCGCCACGGCCTGGCCGGCGGTACTGCCTTCGTTGGATACCTGACCGCTGTTCAGCACCACCATGCCGCCCAGAAAGCCGGTCTCGGAGTGATAGGTTTTTACGTTCTCGCAGAGCATCGCGACCCGTTCCTCGAGGTCGTCGATGGTATATCCTTCGCGTAGCAGGACGCGGTTGATGGTCACCACGCCGTCGCTGCTCAAACCGGGGATCAAGCCTGACATGTCGGTCTCCTTTATAGTTGGTAGCTGATAATAGCTGGTGTCCAAAGCCCATAGTTCAAGTAGCCATTATTCCCCTGAATGCATCATGGATGATTCCGACCTGATCGAACACACCATCGCCAGCGAACCGGTTTTCGACGGCAAATTGCTGCATGTGCGGCGCGACACGGTACGCCTGCCGAACGGACACGAGACCGTTCGCGAATGGATTACGCATCCCGGCGCGGTGGTGGTGCTGGCGGTCCTGGACAACGGCAAGCTGCTGTTCGAGCGGCAGTTCCGCTATCCGCTGCAACGCGTCTTCGTCGAACTGCCGGCGGGCAAGATCGATCCCGACGAGCATCCGCTGGACACCGCCAAGCGCGAACTGCGCGAGGAAACCGGGCACCAGGCGAAGTTCTGGCGACATCTGGGCACGATGCATCCCTGCATCGGCTATTCCGACGAGCGCATCGAAATCTTCTGGGCCGACGGCCTGATCTACGTCGGCCACCAGCGCGACCACGGCGAGTTTCTCGACATCATCGAGATGAGCGTGGCGGATGCGCTGCTGGCGGTGCACGACGGCGAGATCACCGATGGCAAGACCATCGCCGCGCTGATGTGGGCGGACAAGATCGACGCCGGCGCCTGGGCAGTGCCCGACTGAGCCATGACATACTGCACCGATCACCCGATCCCGCCCGCCGAACCGGATCTCGATCCCTCGGGCGGCCATACGCTCGAAGCCCTGCATGTGCTGGCCGAGATTTCCAGCAATCTCGCCGACGAAGACGATCTCGACGAACTGCTCGGGCGCTTTCCTCGGCACCATGATCCGCCTGGCCAAGGCCGATGCCGGGGTGGTGCGGGTGCTGACCAGCGACGGCTTGCACCTGCGCATGGTGGCCTCGCGCGGCCTGCCGCCGGCAGTGGTCGAAAAGGAGCGCCTGGTCTCGCGCGATTGCGGCCAGTGCGGGATTGCCGATCAAGCAGAACCGGCCCTTGTTCGAGATCGACCTCAAGCCTTGCGCCGAGCGCACCGGCGGACAGCTTTTTCGACAAGGGCTGCCAGGCCATGGTGGTGGTGCCCCTGTCCAACGCCGGGCGCCTGCTCGGCACCTACAACCTGTTCCTGCCCGAAGCCTTCGAGCTGCCCGAGGAAGTCGCGCTGCTGTTCCGCTCGATCGGCGAGCATCTCGGCATGGCGCTGGAGAACGCCCGCCTCAAGCGCGAAAACCTGCGCATCGTGCTGACCAGCGAGCGGCAGATGATGGCCGCCGAAATCCACGATTCGCTGGCGCAGACCCTGGCCTACATGAAGATGCGCATGGCCATGCTCAACAATGCGATTGCCGACGGCTCGCTGGAACAGAGCGGCAAGTACGCCGGCGACGTCAGCCAGGCGCTGGACGACGCCTACGGCCACCTGCGCGAACTGCTGGTGCAATTCCGCAGTCGCATGGATCCGATGGGCCTGCAGCACGCCCTGCAGGGACTCGCCTGCGGCTTCCAGGAACGCACCGGGATCGTCCTGCATTACGCGAATAAACTCACCGACCTGCGCCTCGAGCCGGAAAAGGAAAGCCAGGTGTTCCACATCCTGCAGGAAGCGCTGGCCAACGTCGCCCGCCATTCCGGTGCCACCGAGGCGCGCATGACGCTGGAGGCGGCGGGCGACTATTACGACGCCACGGTGGAGGACAACGGCAAAGGCGGCCAGGGCTTCTTCGCCATCGCCAACCGCGTCGGCGGTTTCCAGGAGCATCCGGGTCTGCGCGACCACTTCGGCCTCGCCATCATGCGCGAGCGGGCCGGAAAAATCGGCGGCCACCTCGAAGTCGCCAACCTGCCAGACGGCGGTTTCCGCGTCCGGCTCAGTTTTCCGCCTGCGGGAGGTGTCACGGGATGAACCAGCCGGTCGCCGAGGGGCCGATCCGCGTCATGCTGGTCGACGACCACACGCTGTTCCGCAAGGGCCTGGCCGAACTGCTGGAACAGGGCGGCACCATCAAGGTCGCGGCCATCGCCGGCAACGGCGACGATGCGCTGCGCATCCTCGAAGAGGCGCGGCCCGACGTCATCATCACCGACCTCAACATGCCGCCCAACGGCGGCCTCAGCCTGTTGCGGCAACTGGTGGCCGGCGGCTGGAGAGGCCCGGTGCTGGTGCTGACCGTCAGCGATGCCGAGGAAGACCTCGCCGCCGCGCTGCATGCCGGCGCCAAGGGCTACCTGCTGAAGGACATGGAACCCGAAGACGTGGTCGATGCCGTGCAGCGCGCGGTGCGCGGTGAAACCGTGGTGGCCCCGGCGATGACGCTCAAGCTGGTCAACCTGCTACAGGGCGGCAACGCCGCCGCGACCAAGGCCGATACCATGAAGCTGCTGACGGCGCGCGAACGCGAAATCCTCCAGCAACTCTCGCAGGGACTGTCGAACAAGGCCATCGCCCGCGTGCTCGACATCAGCCATGACACCGTCAAGCTGCACGTCAAGCACATCCTGGCCAAGCTCAACCTCACTTCACGCGTCGAAGCCGCCGTCTTCGCCGTCGAGCAAAAGGCGGCGGGGCAGGGCCGCCGCAGTTAAGTCTTCGGTCCCTCCTGCGCGGCCTGGCGCATCACCTGCAGCAGGGCCTGCGGCGGTTGCGCCCCGCTGGCAGCCAGCCGGTTGTTGAAAATGAAGAAGGGCACACCGCTGATGCCCTTGCGCTGCGCTTCGTCGGCACCGCCGCGTACCGCATCGGCGTCCGCGGACGATTCCAGATAGCGCAGCACGGCATCGCGATCCATGCCGCAGGCGGCGGCAACGTCGGCCAATACCGCGCGGTCGCCGACATGGCGGCCTTCGAGGAACTGCGCGGCGAAAAGCGCTTCGATCAGCACCTCGGTCACCGTAGCGTCAGCGCCGTCCGCAAGGGATACCGTCTCCGGCTTTGCCGCAGACAAGACTTTCGACTGCGCATGATGGATCAGCCGGTGCGCGTTCAGCGTATTGGCGCGCAGCTCGATCTTCTCGAAGGCGAACTCGATGCCGGCCGTGCGTCCCGCTTCGCTCACGCGCTGCCAGAGTTCCTCCAGTTGCCTCGGCCCGCCGAACTTCCTTTCCAGGAAGGGCCGGTAGGGTTCGCCCGCCTCGGGCGTGTCCGGATTGAGGAAGAAGGGTCGCCAGTGGATCGTCACCGCGCAATCCGGCTGCTCCTCGCGCCACAGTTCCAGGGCGCGGTCGAGATGGCGTTTGCCGATGAAGCACCAGGGGCAGACCACGTCTGAAACCACGTCGATCGCCAGCTTCATTGCACGATCCTCAGGGTTTCCACAGTTTTACGGTTCTGGATCGACGGATGTTGCTGTCGCGGGTAGCCAGCGGCAGGCCATGAGCGCGCGCCGTCGCGACGATGATTCGATCGGCCGGGTCGCCGTGGAACCCGGCGGGCAAGGCATCGAGCGCCAGGATGACGCCTACCCCAAGCGGCAGCACCGTCACGGTTTCGGTGGCGGCGGCGGTGGGCAGCCAATGCGTCAACGGGGCATCGAGTTCGAGGCGCCCTTTGCTGGCAAGCATTTGTGCCTCCCACAAGCTGATGGCCGAGATTGCAGGCGGCGTGCCGGCTGCCGCAAGGGTGTCCAGCGCATCGCGCTCGGCCCTCGAAAGTTCCGGCTGGCCGAGCAGCCACCAAAGCCAGACGTGCGTGTCGAGCAGGAGCGAAGGCATGGACGATGCGCCTCAGCGCAAGGCGTCGAAGTCGGCGTCGTCGAGCACGCCAGTCTCGGGGGTGCCCGCGAGTTGGCCGCGGCCGCGCAGGCGCAACCAGGGCGACACTCCCTGGGTCGTTCGCGGCGTCGGCACCAGGCGCGCCACCACCTTGCCGTGGCGCGTAAGGTCAACGGCGGTGCCCTCCTGCTCGACCTGGCGAATCACATCCAGGCAATGCGCCTTGAACTCGGTGACGCTGACAGCGGTAGGGGTCATTTAAGTACTCCAAGTGGTCATTTTTGAACAATAGCACAAACTGCGACAATTTCCGTCACCCCGGACCACGATCCGGGGCCCGGGTTTTTGGGTAGATCATTCCGGCCCCACCTCCAGCACGATCTTGCCGATATGCCTGCTCGATTCCATCAGGCGGTGCGCCTCCGCCGCCTGCGCCAGCGGGAAGCGGGCGAAGATATGCGGCAGCAATTCTCCGCGCGCCAGCGCCGGCCAGATGTTCGCGGCCAGCGCATCGCGGATCGCGGCCTTCTCGGCCAGGGTGCGCGGCCGCATGGTCGAGCCGGTGATCGTCAATCGCTTCAGCATCACCGGCATCAGGTCGGCCTCGCCCTTGCTGCCTTCGAGGAAGGCCACATACACCAGCCGTCCGTCGCGCCGCAGCGAGGTCAGGTTGCGCTGCAGGTAGGGCGCGCCGACCATGTCGAGAATCACGTCCACGCCCGCGCCGCCGGTGATGTGTTTCACTTCCCCGGCAAAGTCGGAGCTGCGGTAATTGATCGCGTGCGTCGCGCCGGCCGCGAGGCAGAAGGCCGCCTTCTCGTCGCTGCCGACAGTGACGATGCACTCGACGCCCAGGTGTTTCGCCAGTTGTATTGCGACCAGCCCGATGCCGCTGGAACCGCCATGCACCAGCAGGCGCTCGCCGCGCTTCAGGCGGCCGAGATCGACGAGGTTGGCCCAAACCGTGAACCATGTTTCCGGCAACGCGGCCGCCGTGGCGAAATCCATCCCCTTTGGTATCGGCAGCGCATGGTCGGCCGCCGCCACGCAGTACTCCGCATAGCCGCCGCCGGGCGTCAGCGCCGTAACGCCGGCGCCGACTTTCCATTCCGTCACGCCGGCACCCAGCGCGGCGACGCGACCTGCGACTTCCAAACCGAGCACCGGCGAAGCATCCGGCGGCGGCGGGTAACGCCCCGAGCGTTGCAGCACGTCGGGGCGATTGACCCCGGCGCAGACGACTTCGATCAGGATCTGGCCGGGGCCCGGTGTCGGCACCGGGCCTTCGGCCAGGGTCATGCAGCCGGCGTCGCCGCCCGTGCCGTGGGCGATGTATTTCATTGGCTTGCGCTCCGTCATGGACTCATGTGCCAGTCTAGCAGGCGTCCGAAATGCGGTGCCGGATGTGGCGATTCCTTCCCGTCCGGTTGCACTTTCTCCTACTATGCGGATGGCGCCGTCGCCGAGCGCTCTGCCGCCTTGCCACCGGAAAGGAAACCTTCATGCACTCGAAAGCCTTGCTGCCGCGGTACCCCGTTCCTGCCTTGAATGTGCCGCTGACCACCGGTGGTCGCTTCGTTCTCGGCGCTGCGCCGGGCGAGCGTTTCGACCTGGTGGTGTTCTATCGCGGCCTGCATTGCCCGATCTGCGCCAAGTACCTGATGGAACTCGAACGCCTGGCACCGGAGTTCGCACAGCGTGGCGTGAGCATCGTCGCGATCAGCAGCGACGACGAGGAGCGTGGCAGGGAGATGGCGGATAAGGTCAAGGCCGCCGTGGTGAAGTTCGGCTATGCCCTGAGCCTGAAGAGCGCGCGCCAATGGGGACTGTACATCAGCGCCTCGCGCGGCAAGACTTCGATCGGCATCGAGGAGCCGGCCCTGTTCAGCGAGCCCGGCGTGTTCATCGTGCGCCCGGACGGCACGCTGTATTACGGCGCGGTGCAGACCATGCCCTTCGCCCGGCCGCAGTTCCAGGACCTGCTGGGGGCGATCGACTTCGCGATCGCCAAGGGCTACCCGGCACGGGGGGAATATACGGGCGAAGTTTGAGGCGGCAATATGGATCCGCATCGGCTGAATGGCATTTTCGATAGGAGCAAACAATGATTGAAGGAGGCTGTCTGTGCGGCGGGATCCGCTACCGGTATGAGGGCGAGATCGAGGAGATTTCGATCTGCCACTGTTCGCAGTGCCGCAAGGCGCAGGGTTCGGCGTTTGCCGCGGTGAGCCCGGTAGCGACCGACCATTTTCAAATCCTTGCCGGCGCGCAACTGCTCAAGGAATACCGCTCCTCGCCGGACAAGGTCAGGGCTTTCTGCGCCAGTTGCGGCAGCCCGATCTACAGCGCGAAGGACGACACGCCCGGCATCAGGCGCTTGCGCCTGGGCACGGTGGATACCCCCTTCAGCTGCGCCAATGCCTTCCACATCTACACCGGATCGAAGGCCTCGTGGTGGGATTGCGACGACGGCCTGCCGCGTTTCCCCGAGCGCAAGCCCTGAGCGTCCATCGAATGCTGCCGAAAACGCTGGACGAGCTCGACAGGATCCGCGCCTCCTGCAAGGCCATGGTCAGGCGCCGCGCCGCGACCTCGGGCGGCATGTCGCTGATTCCGATTCCGGGGGTGGACATCGCCGGCGATGTCGGCCTGCTGCTGCAGATGATTCCGGCGATCAACCAGAAGTTCGGACTGACGCCCGGGCAGATCGAGGAGCTCGATCCGCGGCACAAGGTACTGATCTACGCCATGCTGAAACAGGTCGGCGGCAGCATGGTGGGGAAGGCCATCACCAAGACACTGGTGGTGGCAGCCCTGAAGAAGGTCGGCGTGAAGCTTTCCGCCAGGCAGGTGCTGAAGTACGTTCCCTTCGCCGGGCAGGCTGCCGCCGTCGCGCTCAGCGTCACGGCGATGCTGTACCTGGGCAACTCGCATATCGATGCATGCTATGAAGTCGCAAAGGGAGCGATCAGGAAATGAGATCGGGGCCTGAAGCAGCGGGCTTCGTCATCCCGCAGCAGTTGGAGACCGCACGCCTGCGGCTGCGGCATTTTGTCGACGCCGACTGGCGCGCATTGCATGAGCATTTTTCGGATGAAGAATGCACGCGTTACACCTTCCGCCGCGCCCTGACCGAAGCCGCGACCTGGCGCGCGATGGCCGGCATGGCCGGACACTGGCTGCTGCGCGGTTACGGGCCGTATGCGGTGGAGGAAAAATCGACGGGCGAGGTGCTGGGGACGGTCGGCCCCTGGTACCCGCTCGAATGGCCGGAGCCGGAGATCAAGTGGGCGCTGGCGCGGCGGCACTGGGGCAAGGGCTACGCCAGCGAGGCGGTGCGCGCGGTGCAGCGCATGGCGCACCAGCATCTGCCGCAACTGCGCCTGATCAGCCTGATCGACAGCCGTAACGAGGCCTCGATCCGGCTGGCGCTGGCGGTCGGCGCCACGCTGGAACGCGAAATGGAGTTTGCCGGCGGGCCGTTCCATCTTTACCGGCATCCGCAAAAGGGCGATGCCAGACAAGCGCGGACTTGACGCCGGAGAAGAGGGGTGAAGGAATGACTGAACACGTTCCGGAACGGGAGGCAAGAGCATGAAATCACGCATCATCATTGCCCTGCTGCCGGCGCTGGTCGCCATTGATGCGGTCGCCGCCGACCTGGCGCCGGGGAACTGCGCCGCGCCGCAGGCGGCAACGGATCTCTCTTCCTGCGATTTCTCGCGCAAGAAACTGGCGGGGAAGGACTTGCGCGGTGCGCGGCTGGCGGGTGCCAAACTGGAGAGCACGGATTTTCGCAAGGCCAATCTGTCCGCTGCTGACTTGCGCGGCAGCAATGCCAAATGGGCCAACTTTAGCGGGGCGAATCTGGCCGGCGCGGACCTGCGCGACGCCGATCTGTTTCATGCGACTTTCGACGATGGAGATTTGAGCGGCGCGAACCTGGCCGGAGCCTACCTGTTCGGCGCCAACCTGATCAACACGCGGGCGCCGCGGGCCGATTTTTCGGGGGCTTATCTAAAAGACATACTGATGGAAGGGATCGACCTGTCGGGCGGGTCGATTCGCAACTGCTATGCGTTCCGCGGGGTGTTCACCGGGGCGCGGCTGATCGGTACCGATCTTTCGGGTGCGGACCTGACCGGAGCGGCGATGGAACAGGTGGATTTCACCAATGCCAGGCTGCAGAGGACGCGACTGGCGGGTGCGACCCTGCGCCAGGCGATTTTTTTCAAGGCGGACATGCAGGGTGCCGACCTGAGCAATGCCGATGTCTGGAATGCCAGCTTCGACCAGGCGCTCAACCGGGACGATTCGGTGCAGGAGGCGCTGGTGGAGCCTTTCGTCGTCAGGGATCGCCGCTAGCCGTGGTCAGCCTGCAAGCTGCTGGCGCAGCGGGTCGGCGAATGAACTCGGCGAATGCGGAAATAGATTTATCCATTGCCGGGTTCCGGTTATAGGTCTTATAGTTAACTTGTCACAAACATGCGAAGCAACACCCCGCCTCGCATGTCTCCCTGAGTCGGCGCAAACGCGCCGGCTTTGCCTGTAGTTCGGGAGCAACTCCCGACTGCGCCGTGATGGGATTCGCCGTTCGCGCCCCCGAGGTTGCGAACGGCCGGATCCAAACTGGCGTTGCTGCACGGCAAGTTCATCCCTTGTTCCACGTCAACGCGGATTGCCGCGCTTGGGGGCATTGTGGGCTTGCGGCAACAAAACCATGATACTTGAATGGTTTTTATTTCAGGTCTAAAGAAGTTGCGGACCGCACTGGCAAGGGAGATGGCAAGTTTGGAGTCGTTGTCGAATCTGGCGCTGGCAGGGGGCTTCATGGCGGTGCTTGGGAGTGCTCCTGGCGCTGCTGCTCGCCTTCGCCAACAAGAAACTCTACGTCTTCGAAGACCCGCGCATCGGCGAGGTCGAGGAACTGCTGCCGAAATCCAACTGCGGCGCCTGCGGCCAGGCCGGCTGCCGCGACTTTGCCGAGAAGGTGGTCGGCGGCGAGATCATTCCCGCGCAATGCACCGTGAGCACGCCGCAGCAGCGCCAGGGCATCGCCGACCTGCTCGGCGTCGCCGCCGGCACGGTGGAAAAGCAGGTGGCGCGCCTGGCCTGCGGCGGCGGTCACCACGTGGCCTTCCTGCGCGCCCGCTACGAAGGCCTGAAGACCTGTCGCGCGGCGGCCGTGGTCTCGGGCGGCGGCAAGGAATGCGCCTGGGGCTGCCTGGGCCTGGCCGACTGCGCCAACGTCTGCACCTTCGATGCCATCACCATGGATCGTCCACGGCCTGCCGGTGGTCGATACGCGAAAAATGCACCGCCTGCAACGACTGCGTCGAGGTCTGTCCCAAGGGCCTGTTCAGCCTCGAGCCGGTCTCGCGCAAGCTGTGGGTGGCCTGCAAGAACCAGGCCGACGGCGACACCGCCGAGGCCGCCTGCGAGGTGGCCTGCACCGCCTGCGGCAAGTGCGTCGCCGATGCGCCGCCCGAAGCTGATGCAGCTCGCCGGCAACCTGGCCGTGATCAATTACGACTGGAACGACCAGCGCCACGCGCGAGCCCATCGAGCGCTGCCCGACCGGCGCCATCGTCTGGTTCGAAACAGCCCGACACGCGCCGTCAAGGGCGCCGCCGCCAAGAAAATCCTGCGCAACGAACCCTTGCCCGCTGCACATCTGAATTCGAATTGATCGAGGAAGCTGCCATGCCATGTCCATGCTCAAGAAAATGTTCTCCTCCGCCTGCTGCGCAAGCCGGCGCCGGCGGCCGAGCCAAGACGGTCAAGTACCCCGGCGTGCGCGACGCCGTCGACGGCAATACCGCCGTCATCCACGTCGAGCGCGAAGCCTCGGATGCCGCCGGCGCCTACCCGATCACGCCGTCGACGCAGATGGGCGAGTACTGGGCCGAGGAGGTCGCCGCCGGGCCACCTCAACATTTCCGACAAGCCGCTGATCTTCATCGAGCCCGAATCCGAGCACGCCGCCGCCGGCGTCACCGCCGGCATGTCGATGACCGGCCTGCGCGCCGTCAATTTCTCCTCGGCGCAGGGCGTGGCCTTCATGCACGAGTCGCTCTACGCCGCCGTCGGCAAGCGCCTGCCCTACGTGCTCAACATGGGCTGCCGCGCCATCACCAAGGCCTCGCTCAACGTCCATGCCGGCCACGACGACTACCACTGCGTCGATGACACCGGTTTCATCCAGGTGATGGCCAAGAACGCCACCGAGGCCGCCGACCTCAACCTGATCGGGCGCAAGATCGCCGAGCTGTCGCTGACGCCGGCCATCATCGGCCAGGACGGCTTCCTCACCACCCACCTGATCGAGTCGGCGCTGCTGCCCGAGCGCGAACTGGTGGCCGAGTATCTCGGCAAGCCCGACGACCTGATCGACACGCCGACGCCGGCGCAGCAGATGCTCTACGGCCCGAAGCGCCGCCGCGTGCCGGCGATCTGGGACGTGGACGTGCCGCTGCTGTCCGGCTCGGTGCAGAACCAGGACGCCTACATGCAGGCCACCGCCGGCCAGCGGCCGTACTTCTTCGACCACATCGAGGCGCATCACCGACGGCTGCATGGACGAGTACGCCGGCGCTGACCGGCCGCCGCTACCAGCGCGTCGCCACCTTCAAGGTCGACGACGCCGACTACCTGATCGTCGGCATGGGCAGCATGATCGTGCAGGCCGAGGCCGTCGCCGACTACCTGCGCGAGACGCGCAAGCTCAAGGTCGGCGTGGTCAACCTGACCATGTTCCGCCCCTTCCCCGGCGACCTGCTGGGCCAGGTGCTGCGCGGCAAGAAGGGCGTGGCGGTGCTGGAGCGCACCGACCAGCCGCTGGCCGAAGACCTGCCGCTGATGCGCGAAGTGCGCGCCACGCTGATGAAGTGCGTGGAGAACGGCATGGCGCAGCGCAGGGCGGCAGGAGCCGCCCTATCCCGGCTATGCCGGCCTACGCCGCCGGCGAAATGCCGCGCCTGTATTCCGGCTGCTACGGCCTGGGCTCGCGCGACCTGCAGCCCGAGGCGCTGATCGGCGCGGTCGAGAACATGCTGCCCGACGGCGCGCAGCGCAAGTTCTTCTACCTCTCGATCGACTTCGCCCGCGATCCGCTCAATCCCAAGGACGAGATGCACCAGCAGGACATCGCCGACAAGTATCCGCACATCCGCGAGCTGGGCGTGCGCGGCTCGGAGAACCCCAACCTGCTGCCCAAGGGCGCGATCACCGTGCGCATGCACTCGGTGGGCGGCTGGGGCGCCATCACCACCGGCAAGAACCTGGCGATGACGCTGTTCGAACTGCTCGGCTGGGACATCAAGGCCAACCCGAAATACGGCTCGGAGAAGAAGGGCCAGCCGACCACCTACTACCTCTCGGCGGCGCCGGAGCCGATCCGCATCAACTGCGAATACGTCTATGTCGATGTCGTGCTCTCGCCCGACCCCAACGTGTTCGGCCACTCCAACCCGCTGTCCGGCCTGAAGAAGGGCGGCTTCTTCATCATCCAGTCCAACCTCGGCGAGCGAGACCTGGGCCAGCTTCCCGCTCTGGGCGCAGAAGTTCATCGTCGACAACGAGATCCGCGTCTATCTACCTCGATGCCTTCCAGATCGCCCGCGAGGAGGCCGGCTCGGCCGACCTGCAGCTGCGCATGCAGGGCATCGCCTTCCAGGGCGCCTTCTTCGCCGCCAGCCCGATCATGGAGAACGCCGGCCTCACCGAGGACGCGCTGTTCACCGCGATCGAGGCCCAGCTGCAGGCGAAGTTCGGCGGCAAGGGCGCGCGCGTGGTGGACGACAACCTGCGCGTGGTGCGCCGCGGCTTCACCGAACTGACCGAGATCACCGAGAAGGAAGTCGGCGCGACGCGCAAGGCGCTTCGTCAAGAAGGATGCCGGCCTGCCGATCATGCTGCGGCAGCTGCCGGCGCCCGACGGCGGACTGGGCAAGGTCGCCGACATCCACCGCTTCTGGGAACAGACCGGCCACTTCTACCTGACCGGCAAGGGCAACGACAACCTGGTCGATCCCTTCATCGGCGCCTCGCTGGTGCCGGCCGCCACCGGCGTGTTCCGCGACATGACCGGCATCCGCTTCGAGCATCCGGAATGGATCGCCGAGAACTGCACGGCCTGCGGCAACTGCTACACCGAATGCCCGGACTCGGCGATTCCCGGCCTGGTCAGTTCGGTTGGCGATGTCTTCAACACCGCGGTCAATCGCATCGAGACCGGCGGCACGCCGACGCGCTTCCTGCGCCGCGCCGTGCGCTACCGTCGAGAAGAAGCTGCGCGCGCTGATCGACAACGAAGGCGGCGACGTGCGCCCGCTGATCGACCGCGCCATGGATGCGGTGCTGGCCGAAGCGCCGGAAGCCGAGCGCGCCGGTCTCGCTGCCGAATTCACCCAGCTGCAGATCCAGCTCGGCGGCTTCCAGTTCGCCGCCACCAAGCCCTACTGGTCGAACCGCGAGAAGAAGGCCAAGGGCAGCGGCGGCCTGTTCTCGATCACCGTCAATCCCTATACCTGCAAGGGCTGCGCGCTGTGCGTCACGGTCTGCGAGGACGATGCGCTGAAGATGGTGACGCAGACCGAGGACTCGGTCGAGCGCCTGCGCCGCGACTGGAACATCTGGCTCGAACTGCCGACCACGCCCAAGGAGTACAGCCGCATCGACAGCCTCGACGAGAAGATCGGCGCGCTGGAAACCCTGCTGCTCGACAAGCGCAACTACGATTCGATGAACTGCGGCGACGGCGCCTGCCTCGGTTGCGGCGAGAAGACCGCGATCCACCTGTTCACCGCGACGGTGACGGCGCTGATGCAGCCGCGCGTGGCGGCCTTCGTCGAGCGCATCGACGACCTGATCGAGCGCCTGGAACAGCACATGCGCGTCAAGCTGGCCTCGGCGGTCGATCTGACCGACACCAACGCCGTGATCCGCGCCGTCGAATCGACCGGCCAGCACGACCTGACGCTGTCCAATCTCGCCGACAAGCTCAATGCCGACAAGCCCTCGCAGCTGCTCGACCCGGCCTGGGTGAAGAACACCGCGCAGTTGCTGGAAAAGCTGAAGGACCTCAAGTGGCGCTACGTCGAGGGCCCGAGCAAGCGCGGCCGCGCCGAGATGGGCATCGTCAACTCGACCGGCTGCACCTCGGTGTGGGGCTCGACCTATCCCTTCCATCCCTATCCCTTCCCCTGGACCTCGCACCTGTTCCAGGATTCGCCCTCGGTGGCGATGGGCATCTTCGAAGGCCACATGGCGAAGATGGCCGACGGCTTCAAGGCCGTGCGCAAGGCCGAGATGGAACTGGCCGGCGATTACCTGCCCGACCGCGACGACGATTTCTTCCGCCGCTTCAACTGGCAGCAGTTCTCGGTCGACGAGTGGCAGCTGTGCCCGCCGGTGGTGTCGATCGGCGGCGACGGCGCGATGTACGACATCGGCTTCCAGAACCTCTCGCGCGCGCTGATGTCGGGCATGCCGATCAAGATCCTGGTGGTCGACACCCAGGTGTATTCGAACACCGGCGGCCAGGCCTGCACCTCGGGCTTCATCAGCCAGGTCTCGGACATGGCGCCCTTCGGCGATGCCCAGCGCGGCAAGCAGGAAACGCGCAAGGAGATCAGCCTGATCGGCATGGCGCACCGCACCTCCTACGTGATGTCGGGCACCATCGCCCACGTCAACCACCTGATCGAGAGCTACATCGACGGCCTCAACAGCCGCCGCCCGGCGCTGTTCAACATCTACGCCGTGTGTCCGCCCGAGCATGGCGTCGGCGACGACAAGAGCGTGGACCAGAGCAAGCTGGCGGTCGAAGGCCGCGCCTACCCGCTGTTCCGCTTCGATCCGGATGCCGGCATCACCTTCGCCGAGTGCGTCAGCCTCGAAGGCAATCCGTCGCTCGATACCGACTGGCCGACCTACACGCTGAAGTACATCGACGAGGCGGGCGCGTCGCAAAGCATGGAACTGCCGCATGACCTTCGCCGACTTCGCCGCGACCGAGGCGCGCTTCCTCAAGCAGTTCCGCAAGGCGCCGCCCGAGACCTGGAACGAGACCATGGTGCCGCTGGCCGACTTCCTCGAACTCGACGCCGACGAGCGCGAAGGCAAATTCCCCTTCATCTGGGCGGTGGACGAGAAGAACCGCCTGATGCGCCTGCTGGTGACCGAGGACCTCGTGCAGTCCGCCGAGGAACGCCTGCACTTCTGGCGCCAGTTGCGCGGCCTGGCCGGCGTCGGCGCGGTGGCCGGCGGATGCGGCCGAGGTCGACGAACCGCGTGCGCGAGGAACTGCTGGCGAAGATCAGCGCCAGCCTTGGGGCAGGGCGGTGCGGTCGCGCCCGCGGGCGGCGGCGAAGGGAAAGTTCCCGCAGGGACGCAGCGCGCTGGCGCTGGCGACACGGCGACTTCTGCCGGCGGCGGCGACTACGAGCCGGTCTGGATCGAATCGCCCGAATGCACGGCCTGCGACGAATGCACCACGCTGGCGCCCAAGACCTTCGCCTACAACGACCAGAAGCTGGCCGTGGTAATCAACCCCGAAGGGTGCGAAGTTCGCCGACATCGTCAAGTCCGCCGAGAAATGCACGGCCGGCTGCATCCACCCGGGCACGCCGTGGAACATGAGCGAGCCGGGCGTCGAGAAGCTCATGGCGCGCGCGGCGAAGTACAACTGATGATAAGCGCTTGCAGCCACAGAGATCACAGAGACACAGAGGCCGCATCGTCAAACGGTTCTGCCTGGTTCTCTGTGCCCTCTGTGTCCTCTGTGTGCTGAGAAGAGGTCTGTCGAAGTGAAACTCCTTTCCTACTTCCGCGGCGAAGCCTTCCAGCGCGGCGTGCATCCGCCGAGCTGCAAGCTGACGGCCGACCGCAAGATCCGCCGCCTGCCGTTCCCGGCGCGGGTGACGGTGCCGCTGTCGCAGCACATCGGCAAGCCGCCGCGCCCGATCGTGCGGGTGGGGCAGGAGGTGGTGCGCGGCCAGCCCATCGCCAGGAGCGACGAGTGGCTGTCGGTGCCGCACCACGCGCCGCTGTCGGGCGTGGTCGAGTTCATCGGCCTGCGTCCGGGCATGCGCGGCACCTGGATCGAGTCCATCGTCATTCGCGCCCATCGCGGCGCGACGCAGGAAGATCTGTGGGGCCAGCCGCGCGACCTGTCGCAGGCGACCGGCGCAGGACATCCTGCAGGCGATCTGGGACAGCGGCATGGTCGGCCTCGGCGGCGCGGCCTTTCCGACCCACGCCAAGCTCTCGGTGCCGAAGCAGGCGAAGGTCCACACGCTGGTGGTGAACGGCTGCGAGTGCGAGCCCTATCTGACCTGCGACCATCGCGTCATGATCGAGCATGCCGCCGACCTGATCGCCGGCATCCGCTATGCCATGCGCGCCACCGGTGCGGTGCGCGCCATCATCGGCGTCGAGGACAACAAGCCGGATGCCGTGGCGACCCTGCGCCAGGCCATCGCCGGTGCCGGCAGCTGCCGGCGTGACGGAGCGAGATCCACGTCGAGGCGGTGCCGACCAAGTATCCGCAGGGCTCGGAGAAGATGCTGATCATGGCGCTGTTCGGCGCCGAGATGCCGGCCGGCGGCCTGCCCATCGCGCTGGGCATGGTGGTCAGCAACGTCGGCACCCTGGCCGCGCTGGGCAAACTGCTGCCGGCGGGGCAGGGTCTCACCGAGCGCGTGGTGACGGTGACCGGTCCCGGCGTGGCGCGGCCCGGCGACTACCGCGTGACGCTCGGCACGCCGCTCAAGTTCGTGCTCGACTATGCCGGCGTGCCGGCGGTCGATGCGCTGGATGCGCGGCAGGTGATCCTCGGCGGGCCGATGATGGGCCAGGCCATCGGCTCGCTCGACGTGCCGATCACCAAGGGCGTTTCCGGCGTGCTGGTGTTCCGCCACGAGGACATGGCGGCGCGCGAGGGGCGCCAGACCTATCCCTGCATCAAGTGCGGCGAATGCGTCGAATCCTGCCCGATGGGCCTCAATCCCTCGACGCTGGGCATGCTCGCCGCCAAACGCGAATACGACCTGATGGGCGAGCAGTATTACCTCGGCGACTGCTTCGAGTGCGGCTGCTGCACCTATGTCTGCCCGTCCAACATTCCGCTGGTGCAGCAGTTCCGCGTCGCCAAGCAGATCCTGCGGGAGAAGGCGGCGTGAATGATCAGAACCCTTGGCCACAGAGCACACAGAGGGCACAGAGACACGAGACGCCAGGTTCAGGTCTTTCTCTGTGATCTCTGTGTCCTCTGTGGCTGAAAGCGGTTTTCCAGTCATGAATCGCCTCGATCGAAATCCGTTCCGCCCCGCACGTTCAGGCGGCGAAGACGGTCGAGACCATCATGCGCCACGTGGTGTACTCGCTGCTGCCGATCTGCGCCTTCTACGTCTTCCAGTACGGCATTTCGGCGCTGGCCTCGATCCTCGTCGTCACGGCAGCCTGCCTGCTGACCGAGCGCTTCTTCGTTCGCACCGGCACCCAGGCCGGACGCCTGTCGGACTACTCGGCCGTCATCACCGGCCTGCTGCTGGCGCTGACGCTGCCGCCGGGCTTCCCGCTGTGGATGGGCGCGGTCGCCGGCTTCGTCGCCATCGCGCTGGGCAAGGCGCTGTTCGGCGGCATCGGCTTCAATGTCTTCAACCCGGCGCTGGTCGGTCGCGCCTTCGTCCAGGCGGCCTTCCCGACGGCGATCGCCACCTACACGCCGTCCTTCCTGCCCGGCCGCTTCACCGAATTCATTCCGTCCTCGCTGGCCTGGCCGTTGATGATGCCGGCCGACACCGCGGCCTGGCTGCAAGGCGAAGCACCTCGATGCGCTGGCCGGCGCGACGCCGCTGGCGAAGTGGAAATTCGACGGCGTGATGGCCGAATGCCGACGAGCTGCTGACCTCGCTGTCCGGCCACATGGCGGTGGGCCCGTCGCCGCTGCTGATCCTGCTCTGCGGCGCCTACCTCGCGGCGCGCCGCTTCATGGACTGGCGCATTCCGCTGGCGATGCTCGGCAGCGCGGCGCTGACGGCCTGGCTGCTGTTCGCCTTCGATCCGGTGCGCTATCCCAATCCCTTCTTCATGCTGTTCTCCGGCGGCCTGATCCTCGGCGCGGTGTACATGGCGACCGACATGGCGACCTCGCCGGTGACGCCCAAGGGCATGTGGGTGTATGGCGCGCTGATCGGCCTGCTGACCGTGGTGATCCGCTACTACAGCGGCCTGCCCGAGGGCGTGATGTACGCCATCCTGATCGCCAATGCGGCCTCGCCGCTGATCGAGAAGATCACCCAGCCGATGCCTTTCGGCCGCGGCGTGCTCGACCGCGCGCAAGAAGCGCGCCACCTATCCGCTGAACCCGGGCTACATCTCGCGCGAGGAAGCCGGCGCGGTGACGCCGAAGAAGCGCTTCCTGCCGAAGAAGCCGAAAAAATGACGCACACATTCAGCCACGAGCACGCAGAGGGCACGAAGGCTGATTTCCATCGGCCGTCGTGGCCAGTGCATGAGCCGCCGACGCGCCTCCCGCCGACCGCCGGCGTCGCCGACCGCCGCGATGATCCGCACCCTCGGCCTGGTCTCGGCCATCTGCGGCCTGATCATCGTCGGCGCCTACCAGGGCACCTACGATGCGGTCGCGGCGAACAAGCGCATCGCCACCGAGCGCGCGGTGTTCAAGGTGATTCCGGCGGCGAAGTCGATCGTCGAGTATCGTGGCGCTGCCGGGTGGCGGCATCGAGAAAAGTCGGCGCTGGCGATACGGCGAATGCGCCCGGCGCGGTCAAGTTCTTCGCCGCCTACGACGCGGCCGGCAAGCTCGCCGGCATCGCCGCCGAGGGCGGCGCCAAGGGCTACGCCGACACCGTGCGCATCATGTTCGGCTACTCGCCCGACTGCCAGTGCGTGGTCGGCATCGGCGTGGTGTCGATGCGCGAGACGCCGGGCATCGGCGACAAGATCATCACCGACAAGGACTTCCTCGCCAACTTCAATGCGCTCGACGTCAAGCTCGAAGGGCGAACTTTCGGCGCTGGCCAACGAGGTCAAGGCGGTCAAGCACGGCGCCAAGACCAATCCGTGGCAGATCGACGCCATCGCCGGCGCGACGATCACCTCGCGCGCGGTGGGCAAGGCCATCAACGATTCGGCGCAGGCGCTGCTGCCGCGGCTGGTGCCCAACCTCGACAAGCTGGCGACGAAATCATGAATACCGCTCAACGACAACGCACCTGGGACGAATTCACCGAAGGCATCTGGCGCCAGAACCCGGTCTTCGTCATGGTGCTGGGCATGTGCCCGACGCTGGCCGTCACGGTGTCGGCCGTCAATGCCCTGTCGATGGGCCTGGCGACGACTGTTCGTGCTGGTCTGCTCCTGCGGCCTGGTGTCGCTGATGCGCAGCATCGATCCCGAAGGAGGTGCGCATCGCCGTCTACATCGTCATCATCGCCACCTTCGTCACGGTGGTCGATTACGCCATCCAGGCCATCAGCCTGGCGCTCTACGATGCGCTCGGCGCCTTCATCCAGCTGATCGTGGTGAACTGCATCATCCTCGGCCGCGCCGAGGCGCATGCCTCGAAGAATCCGCCGCTGCCGGCGATGATCAACGCGCCGGCATGGGCATCGGCTTCACCATCGGCCTGCTCGCGCTCGGCGCGGTGCGCGAGATCCTCGGTGCCGGCACGCTGTTCGGCGTCTCGCTGTTCGGCGCGGACTTCCAGCCCTGGGTGATCATGGTGCTGCCGCCCGGCGGCTTCTTCGTGCTCGGCGCCTGGCTGCTGTTCTTCTGCCTGGCTGGAGCGACGCAAGCTGCGCCGTCAGGCCGGCACGACGGAGGCGACGCAAAATGTCTGAATCCGCCTTCCAGATCTTCGTCAATGCGCTGCTTGGCCAACAATTTCGTGCTGGCGATGTTCCTCGGCCTGTGCCCCTTCCTCGGCGTCTCGGGCAAGCTCGACACGGCCTTCCCGATGGGCGTGGCGACCACCTTCGTCATGCTGGTGGCCTCGCTCTGCGCCTACGGCCTCAACCTGCTGCTGTCGGCCTTCCACCTCGAATTCCTGCGCCTGATCTCCTACATCGTGATCATCGCCTCGGCGGTGCAACTGGTCGAAATGGTGCTGAAGAAGTACAGCCCGGCGCTGTTCCGCGCGCTGGGCATCTACCTGCCGCTGATCACCACCAACTGCGCCGTGCTCGGCGTCGCGCTGTTCCAGACCGCGCGCGAATACGACTTCGTCCAGTCGGTGGTGTTCGCCGTCGGCGGCGGCGCCGGCTTCACCCTGGCGCTGGTGCTGATGGCCAGCGTGCGCGAGCGCCTGCAGCTGTCCAACGTGCCCGACGTGGCGCAGGGCACGGCCCTGTCGCTGATGCTGGCCGGCATCCTGTCGCTGTCCTTCATGGGCTTTGCCGGATTGGGGGGCTGATGACGACCTATCTCCTGGCCATCGCCTTCATCTTCAGCCTCATGCTGGGCGGCATCCTGATCGATCGCGCCTTACCGGCGCTTCGCCGCAAAAAATCCGCAGCTCGGGCCCTTCCGCGACCCGGGGAAATGCGGCTGCTGTTCCGCCGGCAGCGGCTGCGACACCGCCTGCAGCGCCGAGCCCGCCACATCCGCCATCAAGCATCACTGAATTTTCGAGGAGTCCATCTCATGCAGCCACAAATGCCCCCCGCCGCGCCTCCTGCACGGACCTATTCCGCGACGCTCAAGGAGTCGCGCCGCATCACGCCGCCCGAATCGCGCGAGGAAGTCCGCCATCTGGTGTTTCGCACCTATGACCTGTCCTTCGATCCGGCGCTGGGCAACCTGGTCCGCGTCATGGCGCCGGGACAGTTCGGCAATCGCAGCCATGCGCGCCTTTACTCGATCATGGACCTGGAACGGCGCGGCAATGCCACCGAGTTCGCCATCTGCGTGCGCCGCTGCAGCTACATCGACGATTTCAACGGCGAGGAATACAAAGGCGTGGCCTCCAACTACCTGTGCGACCTGCGCCCCGAGCGACCGGCTGGAGTTCGCCGGCCCGGTCGGCTATCCCTTTGTCATTCCCGAGGACAAGACCGCCGACATCCTGATGCTGGGCATGGGCACCGGCATCGCGCCGTTCCGCGCCCTGATCCGCCAGATCTACGAAAAGATCGGCGGCTGGCAGGGCACAGATGCGGCTGTTCTACGGCGCCCGCAGCCCGCTGGAAATGCTCTACATGAACGACGAGAACAGCGACCTCGCCAACTATTTCGACCAGCCGACCTTCAAGGCCTTCCAGGCCGTCAGCCCGCGTCCGGCCCTCGATGCACCGGTGGCGCTGGACCAGGCGCTGGAGCAGAACGCGGCGGAAGTCTGGGAAATGGTGCAGCGGCCGGGTACGCGGGTCTTCGTCGCCGGCACGGAAGAGCTGCTCGCGGTGGTCGAGCAGACCATGATCAAGCTGGCCGGATCGGGGCGCAACTGGCTGAGCGTCCAGAACGCGTTGAAGTCGAGCGGGCGCTGGAGCGAGGTGCTTTACTAGCGCGGGTCTTCCCGCACCGTCGAATTGCGGCAGCACGGAAAATCGCGAAGGAGCCGATCAAGCCTTTCCGTTTGATCGCGACATCATCCGTTTGCCGCTATCCGGATGCAACGCGAGCTGCGGCCGTGTTGTCCGCTCCGCCTACGGTTTCAGGTAGGGTATATACGCCAGGTCGGACTTGGCGATGTGGTTGGTGAGCCAGTCGGTGAGGAACTTCACGGTTTCGGCCGAGATGTCCGCGCCGATGGATTTGCAATGAAGTTCGGCCAGGCGGGTGCGGAAGGTCTCGTGTTCGGCGATGTGCTGCTCGAGGCCGGGATAGCTCGAAGCCCTCATCAGGGCCTCTTCGGCGGCGAAGTGATTCCGCGTGTAACTCTTCAGGCGGGTGATCGCATAGGCGCCAAAAAGCGTGCGCTCTTCGGCAGCCGCGCTGTCCAGTTCGGCAAGCCAGCGGAAAATCGCCTTGTGCTGCTCGTCAAGCACTTCATTGCCGGTGGCGAGGGCTGGAGTCCATTCGATCATGTGCGGAATTCTAGCAGCCGGTGTGCCGGGGTGCGCAGCTTGACTTTATGCGGTTGCATTCCCTATGCTCGGTCTGGTAAGGGGAGTGGAGAAACTCATGTTCGATTCGCCGATGGAGCACTGTGCGGTCTGCGGGCAAATGGTGACGCTGGATCAGACCTTGACCGAGTGCCAGCGCAAGCACGGATGCGGCATAGACCTGGAATGTCCGTTGCGGAAGTATTTCAGCGGCGTGGGCGACAGCCTTGATCCTCGGCAGGAGAAGCCCTCCAGCCCCTGAATTCCGGCGGCTTCCGCACAACTTGCCGAAGCGCCGGCGCCAGCGCTGTGCGTCCCTGCGGGAACTTTTCGCTGCGCCAGTCCGGGAAATTTGCAGACCCTACCCGCTGCCCTCGGCAAACCAGCGCAGTTTGTCGCGCAAGGTCACCACTTCACCGACGATGATCAAGGTGGGTGCGCGCAGATTGGCGGCTGCCGCCAAGTCCGGCAGCGTGGTCAGCGTCCCGGTGACGGTGCGCTGGGTGGCTTGGGTGCCGTGTTGCACGATGGCGGCCGGCCAGTCGGCGGGCAGGCCGTGCTCCATGAGCTTGGTGCACAGGTGCGACAGGCCTGACAGACCCATGTAGATGACCACGGTCTGGCGCCGGCGGGCGAGGCCGGGCCAATCGAGGTTCATGCTGCCGTCTTGAAGATGACCTGTGACGAAGACACAGGCTTGCGCGTGGTTGCGATGCGTCAGCGGGATGCCGGCATAGGAGGCGACACCGGCTGCGGCCGTGATGCCGGGTACCACCTCGAAGTTGACGCCGTCGACGTGCAGGGTTTCCACTTCCTCGCCGCCGCGACCGAAAATGTAGGGGTCGCCGCCCTTGAGCCGCACCACGCGCTTGCCGCTCCTGGCCAGACGCACCAGCAGTTCGTTGATTTCTTCCTGGGGCAGCGAGTGGTTGCCGCGTTCCTTGCCGGCGTAGATGCGCTCGGCGTCAGGGCGTGCAAACTCAAGCACGGCTTGCGAAACGAGGTTGTCGTAGACCAAGACGTCAGCTTCGCCGATCAGGCGCGCGGCCTTGAGCGTCAGCAATTCGGGGTCGCCGGGGCCGGCGCCGACCAGATAGACCCAGCCGGGTTGAGCAGGTGTGGTTTTCATGGACGCGAAATATACCTGACGGCTTGCAATATGTCCGAGCGAAGCGAGCAAATTGGCCACCTCCCCCGGGAGGGGGAGGATGGGAGGGGGAGTTGTTCATGCCGCCTTTGGGTCATCAGGAACAACCGCCGCCGCAGCCGCCACAACTCTTCGCGGCGGGGGGAGCGGTGCAGCCGTCGCGGAAAATGAACTGGAATTCGCCGGGTTGTACTTCGGTGAAATCGAGCGTGGTGTTTTCCAGCAGGGGCTGGCTGTGCGGTGAGATGAGGATGGCGAGACCGCCTGCGTCGACGATCAGGTCGTCCTCGCGCTCTTCGTCGAAGCCCATGCCATACACCAGCTCGCCGTCGTTCTCGTCGTATTTCGCCGCGACGCGGAGCATCGGACGGCCGCGGCTTTCGGATTGCCCGGGGGCAGCGCGAACGATCTGCTCGGCGGCGGCGGGAGTCAAGGCAAACATGGAGTGGGCTCCTTGTGATTGGCCGCGATGCAGTCGCGGACGTGCTGGACAAATTTTGCCGGCCAGTCGCAACCGCTGGTGGCACGCAGGTGGGTGTAGGAAGCCAGCAGCCGATGCAACACGATGCCGTCGTGTTGGCCATCAACACCATGACCGCGGCGTACCGCATAGGCATAGCGGGTGTCGGCAGGCAAGCCGGAGAGACTCGAGTAGTGGAACTCGTGGGCGTGCAGGGTGGTTGAGCCGGCCGCCGGGTGCGGCGTTTCGCTGGCGCCGGCGGACATGCCGGTCGAGCGCCACGGATGGTTGGCGTTGGGCTCGAGGATCACATAGCCGCGACCGACGGGCTTGGCATGCATGCGGATGTCGCCGGGAATCAGGCCGACCATCGCGGCCCTGGTGCCCCGCCACTCGATGCTGCGTGCCAGGTACATCAGGCCGCCGCATTCGGCATAGGTCGGCAGACCGCTCTCGATGGCGCGGCGAATGTCCCCTCGCAGGCTGGTGTTGGCTTCGAGTTCGCCGAGGAAGCACTCGGGAAAGCCGCCGCCGATCAGCAGGCCGTCGCAGGGGGGCAGCTTGGCGTCCTTCAGGGTATCGAAGAACACGGCCTGCGCGCCGGCCGCGGCCAGTGCGTCGAGGTCGTCGGCATAGTAGAAGCCGAAAGCCGCGTCGCGCGCGATGGCGATGCGCACCGGCGTCTCCCGACTTTGCTGCCGCGGTGGCGGCGGCGATAGGGGCCGCCCGGTATGGCTGATGGCCAGCAGGCGTTCCAGGTCGACCTGGTCGGCGATGCGCTGGCCTATCGTCGCGATGTGGCGTTCGGCCTCCGCGGTTTCGTTTACCGGCATCAGGCCCAGGTGGCGCTCGACCAGGGCCAGGTCGGCGTCTTCCTGCACCGCGCCGATCACCGGGACATCCGTGTAGTGTTCGATCACGGCGCGCAGCTTGGCCTCGTGGCGGCGGCCGCCGAGGCGGTTGAGGATCACGCCGGCGATGCGGATGTTGCGGTCGAAGGCCTGGTAGCCGAGGATCAGCGGCGCGATGCCGCGCGTCATGCCGCGCGCGTCGAGCACCAGCACCACCGGCAGGTCGAGCAGGCGCGCCAGCGCGGCGTTGCTGTTGGAGCCTTCGAGGTCGAGCCCGTCGTAGAGACCCTTGTTGCCCTCGACCAGGCAGACCTCGGCGTCATGGCCCTGGCGGGCGAACTGGTCGCGCAGTTCGCCGTCGGGCGACAGGAAGAAGTCCAGGTTGTAGCAGGGGCGTCCGGCGGCGACCGAGAGCCACAGCGGATCGATGTAGTCGGGACCTTTCTTGAACGGCTGCACCGTGCGCGGGCGCTGGCCATGTTTTCCCGAACCCAGCGCGGCGCACAGGCCGATGCTGACGGTGGTCTTGCCCGAGGACTTGTGGGCCGCCGAGATCAGGAAACGATGCATGCGCGCCGGGCGCCGTCTCAGTCGGTCGCGCTGGTGGCGGCTTCGAGCTCGGCGAGGTCGTCCTGCGGCAGGAAATGCAGGATGCGCACGCCGATGGTGGTCATGGTGAAGGCGATGCCGAGGCCGCCCAAGGCGAGCAGGATTTCCGGCAGCCGGGCGCTGTAATGGTCCACCGCGCCGTCCATGAAGCTGCTCTTGACGTCGTAGCCGGGGAACATGTCGAGCGGGAAGGCCTGGCCGCCGATGATGAAGACATAGAGCTGGAAGTAGGCGCCGACGATGACGAGCAGAGCCGCGACATTGACCCAGAGCGCCTTCGCCGCGGTGGCCGGATAAAACAGCAGCGCCAGGGGCAGCAGGGTGCCGAGCAGGATCTGGCCGATCCAGAACATGGCGGCGAATTCGCTGTCGAACAGGATGAAGTATTCGAAGGCGATGTTCTTCGCGAAATAGGCATTGACCAGGTGCAGCACGATGGTGAAGTACAGCACCGCGGCGACGAAGGTGGCGAGCAGGTTCTTCATGCGCTGCAGGACCAGCGGCGGCAGGGTCAGGCCGTTCCAGGCGTACATGGTCGACTGCACGACGAGGAAGACGGCGAGGCCCCAGCAGAAGGACATGATGATGAACATCGGCGCCAGCAGCGCTGTGCCGTAGGCCTGGCGCGCGACGAGGAAGGCGAAGATGGAACCGGTGCCGGTGGTCAGCACGATGCGCCAGATGAACATGGCGAATCCCGCCACCTTCATCCAGGGATACATGCGCCGTTCCATCATGGTCCACAGGTAGACCGCGACGATGCCGTAGAACACCGGGTAGAGGATCACGTTCCAGCCGAACACCGAGGTCGGGTTGAAATGCGTCGCGGCGACGATGATGCGGTCGGCGCGGCCGAGGTCGAGCATGATCACCGCGAGGCCGCCGCTCAGCATGGCGATGGCCAGCAGGCCGGACAGCGGTGCGCGCGGCTTGTAGAGCTTGCGGCCGAAGACGGATCCCATCGAGGCGACGTTAAGCACGCCGGAGGCGGCGACGATCAGGAAAATCGCCACGACGTGGGGCAGGCCCCAGACGATCTGGTTGTTCATGCCGGTCACCACATGGCCCGAGTGTTCCATGTAGAGCGCCGCACCGATGCCGACGGCCGAAACCAGTCCGCCGATGGCAGCGAGCAGGTAGAAGAAGCCTTCTTCGTGGCGGGGATTGGGTGGGAACATGGCTCAGGCGGTCATATGAAGTGGAAGGGCAAGATCTTTCACCACCAAGACACCAAGTTCACCAGTTCACCAAGGGGCACCAAGGAAAGCTCTCGAATTTCTTGGTGCATCTTTGTGCCCTTGGTGTCTTGGTGGTAAAGGATTTTCATCTCTCAGATTCCCTGGTAGCGCACGCCGAGGTTCAGGCGCAGATCGGCCCGCACCTGGGTGGTGGGCACGCTGGCGATGCGTTTGGCGATGGCGCTGGACGGGTCGTTGAGGTCGCCGAACATCATCGCGCCCTCGGGGCAGGATTCGACGCAGGCGGGGATCCGGCCCTTGTCCACGCGATGCACGCAGAGCGTGCAGGATTCGACGCAGCCCTGGCCGCGCGGCACTTCGGGATTCTGTTCGGTCAGCGGCACATGGACCATGGAGCGCGCCTTGTAGGGGCAGGCCATCATGCAGTAGCGGCAGCCGATGCAGGTGTGGCGGTCGACCAGGACGATGCCGTCGGCGCGCTTCATCGAGGCGCCGGTGGGGCAGACGTCGACGCAGGGCGGTTCGGCGCAGTGCTGGCACATCATCGGCAACTCGGTCTTGCGGCCGTCGCGCCGGTCGACCAGTTCGATCTTGCGGATCCACTGCGAGTTCTGCCGCGGATCGGGCAGTTTCTCGCTGACGCCGTTCTCGGTATGGCAGGCGTCGATGCACTTGGTGCAACCGGGCGCGCACTTGCCGGCGTCGATCAGCAGCCCCCAGCGCACGGCGGGCGAGGCGGCGGTGCCGGCCTTGCGCGCTTCGACGGCCGCCGACGCCGCATTTGCGTTTGGCGCGACTGCCATCAGGTGCAGGCCCGGTGCGATGGCGGTGAAGCCGAGGCCGGCCACGCCGGCGCCGGCAGCGGCGATGAATTTGCGGCGCGCGTTGTTGTCCGGGGTAGTCATGGCTTCAATCCTGCGGCCTTGAATTTCGCCTTGGGCTGGTGGCACTCGAAACAGTCGAGCTTGACCGCGACGTAGCTGTGGCAGCTTTCGCAGAAGTTGCTGCCCTTGCCGTTGTCACTGGCACCCAGCACCGAACCGGACTTCTTGCTCGCATGGCATTCGATGCAGGCGTTGAGCGACGCCGGCTCGCCGCGGATGCCGGCGCGCATGGTGCGGTCGCGCTGGTGCTTGAGCATCTCCATGTGGTTGCGGCGCATTTCCTCGACCGGTGCCACGCACTTGCCGGGATTGGCGATCTCGACCAGAGGTTTCGCGGTGCGACCGCCTTCGCCGGCAAAAGTCGGCGCTGGCGACACGGCGAGAAAAGCCGTGAGGGCGGTGACGAGAATGCGCAACAGCTTCATGGCAGCCTATTCACCCAAGCCCATTTGGATGTAGCCCGTCGGGCAGACGTCGGCGCAGATGTGGCAGCCGATGCACTTGTCGTAGTCGGTGGCGACGTAGCGGCCGGTCATGGTCTCGTTCTTCTTGACCTTGTACACGGCGGTCTGCGGGCAATACACGACGCAGTTGTCGCATTCGAAGCACTGGCCGCAGCTCATGCAGCGCTTGGCTTCGGCGATCACCTCGGCTTCGGTCAGCGCGTCGATGCGCTCGTCGAAGTTGCCGAGCGCCGAATCCTTGTTGAGATGCGTGATGTGGCGCTTGTTGCGGTCGGTGTATTGGAAGTGGCCGAGGAAGAGCTGGTCATGCGGGATGACATAGCGCTCGGAGCGGTTCTCGTAGTTGTGCACCACTTCCTTGTTCGTGTCCGTGCCGCGCTCGGCGCCCTTGACTTCGCCGAACTGGATGCCCTTCTCGACGTACTTGCGCATCAGGTCGAAGGAATGCACGTCGATCTTCGGCCGGCGCGTCATTTCCTGGCCGGCGAGGAACTGGTCGATGCCGTCGGCGGCAATTGCGCCGTGGCCCACGGCGGTGGTCAGCAGGTGGGGACGGATCACGTCGCCGCCGGCGAACACGCCTTCCTTGCCGGTGACCTGGTAGTTCTTGTCGGCGGCGACCATGCCCTTGCCCGAGTTGAATTCCTCGATGCCGGTGAAATCGACGGCCTGGCCGATGGCGGACACGATCAGGTCGGCCGGGAGTTCCTTTTCCGTGCCTTCGATCTTCTTGATGTCGAGGCGTCCGGAGATCATCTTGGCTTCGCACTGCATGACGCGCAGCGCAGTGGCGCGGCCGTCCGGGCCCTTGACCACGCCGATCGGCATCCAGCCGCCCATGATGGCGATGCCTTCGGCTTCGGCGTGCTCGATTTCCGGCTTGCTGGCGGTCATATAGACGGAGGTCAGGGTGACTTCAGCGCCCTGGCGCAGGGAAATGTCGGCGACGTCCTGGGCCAGATGGCCGGCGATGGCACCTTCGAAATCGGTCGGATTGACCTTGTCGATATGGCCGAGGCGTCGCGCCACGGTGGCGACGTCCATCGAGGTATCGCCGCCGCCGACGACCACCACGCGGTGGCCGACGGTCTTCAGGCGGCCGTCGTTGAAGGCCTTGAGGAAGGACGTGGCAGTCACGACGTTCGGCGCGGCATGTTCCGCCGGGTCGCCGGGGAGCGGCAGGGCGCGGCCGGCCTGGGCGCCGAGGCCGAGGAAGATCGCATCGTAGCTGGCGCGCAGTTGCTCCAGCGTCACGTCGGTGCCGATGCGGGTCTTGAGGTGCACTTCGACGCCGAGGTCGATGATGCGCTGGATTTCCGCGTCGAGCGTGTCGCGCGGTGTGCGGTAGCCGGGGATGCCGTAGCGCATCATGCCGCCGAGGAATTCGTGCTCGTCGAAGATCGTGCAGCTGTGGCCCTTGAGCGTCAGGTGGTAGGCGGCGGAGAGGCCGGCCGGGCCGCCGCCGATGATGGCGACCTTCTTGCCCGTCTTCTTTTCCGGGGCCTTGAACTTGAGGTTGTTCTGGATCGCCCAGTCGCCGAGGTAATGCTCGACCGAGTTGATGCCGACGTGGTCCTCGACCTGGTTGCGGTTGCAGCCGGTCTCGCAGGGCGCGGGGCAGACGCGGCCCATGACGGAAGGCAGCGGATTGGCTTCCGTCAGGCGGCGCCAGGCGTATTCCTGCCAGGTCATGACCGGCTTGCCGTCGGCGCCGACCGGGGGCTTCTCGATGCCGCGCACGATGTTGAGGTAGCCGCGGATGTCCTCGCCCGACGGGCAGGAGCCCTGGCAGGGCGGCGTTGACTGGACGTAGGTCGGGCACTTGTAAGTGTAGCTGGCCTGGAAGATCTGCTCCTGCCAGCGTTTGACCTTGGTTTCGCCTTCCTTGTAGCGGCGAAAGGTGAGTTTTTCGGTTTGGACTTCAGTGGATGCGGACATTTTCGTCTCCGTCAAATCTTTGAAAATCTATTAGCCACAGAGGACACAGAGGACACAGAGAAAAACCGGGTCGCTTGCTTTTGCCGTTCTCTGTGATCTCTGTGGCTGCTTTACGGTTTTGAATTTCATTGTTCATTTCCAAGCACGATCGCGGTACTGACCAGTTGGTGCACGCCGCCGGCCATGCCCATCTTGAAGCCGTAGTAGGGCAGCACTTTGGTGAATTGCGCCTTGCAGATGGCGCAGATCATGGCCATGAAATTGACGCCGTTGTCCTGCACGATGCGGTTCAGTGCTTCCATGCGCGGCAGGGCGCCCTTGACGCGCAGGTCGAGCAGTTCGTCGGTCAGCAGACCGCCGCCGCCACCGCAACAGAATGTCATTTCGCGTGTGGTGGCTTCCGACATTTCAACGTAGTTGTTGGCCACGGCGCGGATGATGTTGCGCGGAATGTCGAACTGGCCGCCGGCGTAATCGCCCATGCGCGAGCCGCGGGCGACGTTGCAGGAGTCGTGGAAGGTGATGATGCGGTGATCGTTGGCTTCCTTGTTGAACTTGAGGCGGCCGGCCTGGATCAGGTCCCAGGTCACTTCGCAGATGTGCGAGGGCTGCTTGTAGTTCGGGTCGAGCTGCTTCTGCAGCTGGATCGCGAAAGGGTCGTCGGCGCCGGCGCCGATGCCGGTCAGGGTGTTCCAGAAGGCGTAGGCGACGCGCCAGGCGTGGCCGCATTCGCCGACCACGATGCGCTTGACGCCGAGTTCCAGCGCGGCTTCGCGCACGCGCATGGCGATCTTCTGCATCTGTTCGTAGTTGCCGATGAACATGCCGAAGTTGCCGGCTTCCGAGGCCTTGCTGGACAGCGTCCAGGAAATGCCGGCGGCGTGGAAGACCTTGCCGTAGCCGATCAGGCTGTCGACATGCGGCTCGGCGAAGAAGTCGGCCGAGGGCGTGACCAGCAGCACTTCGGCGCCGTGGACGTCGAGCGGATACTTGACGGCGGCGCCGGTGTCTTCGAGAACGTCCTCTTCGAGGCCTTCCAGCGTGTTCTCCAAAGCCGGGCCGGGCAGACCGAGGTTGTTGCCGATCTTGTGCACCTTGCCGATGATCTCGTTCACATACTTGTGGCCGAGACCGACGCTGTGCATGATTTCCTTGGCCGCCATCGTCACTTCCGCGGTGTCGATGCCGTAGGGGCAGAACACCGAGCAGCGGCGGCACTCGGAACACTGGTTGTAGTAGCGGAACCAGTCGTCGAGCACGTCTTTCGTCATGTCGCGCGCGCCGACCAGCTTGGGGAACAGCTTGCCGGGCAGGGTGTAGTAGCGGCGATAGACCGAGCGCATCAGGTCCTGGCGCGCCACCGGCATGTTTTTCGGATTGCCGGTACCGATGAAATAGTGGCACTTGTCGGTGCAGGCGCCGCAATGCACGCAGGCATCCATGTACACGCGCAGCGAGCGGTACTTGCCGAGCAGTTCGCCCATCTTGGCGACGGCCTTCTGTTCCCAGCCGTCGACCAGCGTACCGGGGAAGCCCATGGCCTCGTTGTGCGCGGCGGAGGCAGCATAGGGGTCGGGATCGATCATCGCATCCGCGCGCAAGGCGGGGATGGTCGGGTACTCGCGGAAAGCCGGAGCGACCACCTTGACCTTCTCGGTCGGCTTGGCGGGTGCCGGTTTTGGAGTCGGCGCTGGCTCGCTCTGCGTGCCTGGACTTCCGCTTTGCGGGACGGCAACGGCGACGGGTGTGGTTTCGTCAGCCATGTCAGTTCTTCGCCTCGAATTTTGCCGCCCAGGGCGCCAGATGGCGTGTTTCGCGCGGGTTATCGACCTGGTTGCGGGTCGGCGAGAAGAACACGCCGGGGGCGTGCAGCAGTTTGCTGACGGGGAACACGATCATCAGCAGCGCGACCATGCCCAGGTGCAGGTAGAGGCCGGGGTCGGCCGGCAGCGGATTGATCTCGAACACCATCAGGCCGAGGAAGAAGGCCTTCACCGCGACGACGTCGGTGTGCATGACGAACTTCATCGCCAGGCCGGTGATGGCGATGCCGAGCAGCAGGGCCAGCATCAGGTGATCGGACGGCGTCGAGATGTAGCGGATGCGCTCGACCAGGAAGCGCCGCGCCCAGAGCCCGGCCAGGCCGGCGGCCATGGCGAAGCCGGCATACATGCCGAAGGGCTGGATGAAGGCGATGACGAAATTCACCGGCTCGGTGAAGTAACGCAGGTGGCGCAGCAGCACCAGCGCCAGCCCGACATGGAACAGCCAGCCCAGCGCCCAGATCCACAGGTTGGACTTGAACAGGCTTTCGAAAAACACCACTTCGCGGAACATGCGGAAAGCGACTCCGCCCGTCGTGGTCGGCGCCGGCGCCGTGGGTATCTTCAACGGCGCCGGCGTATGCGCGTACTGGTACACCTTGTACGCGACACCACCCACCAGAATCAGCGTGGCGACGTAGAACAGGATCGCGAAGAAGATACTCATGGAGTGAAAAACCCTTCACCACAGAGACACAGAGGCACAGAGAAGATCATTGGCATTCCTCTTTGTCATTCCTCTGTGTCTCTGTGCCTCTGTGGTGAGACGTGATTTCTTAAACGCAGCCGGTGGGCTTGGGCAGTCCGGCGATCTTGCAGGCCTGCTTGGCGGGACCATAGGGGAACAGGTCGTAGAGGTACTGGCTGGTGCCTTTGTCGGCGCCGAGCTTCTTGCCGATGGCCTTGGTCAGCACGCGCACGGCCGGGGCGATCTGGAATTCGTTGTAGTAGTCGCGCAGGAAGTTGATGACTTCCCAGTGCGATTCGGTCATCTCGACGCTTTCGGTCTGCGCCAGGTAGGTACCGACGTCCTCGTTCCATTCGGCGAGGTTGACCAGATAGCCCTCTTCGTCGGTTTCGTAGGACTTGCCATTGACTTCGATGCTGGACATGTGTGTCTCCTTGGTGAAGGGTAATGTGTGGGGTATGAGGTGTCGCTTACAGCCAGGACTGGCAGTTCTTGTGCTCGCTGACGAGGTCGACGAAGCCGCCGTAATCGACGGTGGTAACGCCTTCCATGATGCGATCAGCCATGCCGCGCGCTTCGAGGTCCGGCGCGAGCACATAAACCTTGAAGCGCGACAGCGCGTCGCGCAGCTTGCCTTCCTCCTCGTTGCCGCGGGTGGCGGCATAGACGGCATCCTCGATCAGCAGGATGGTGCCGCCATTTGCCACGCGCAGGCAGGAGTCCAGCGTATTGCGGTCGGGGGACGATTTATTGACGATATGCAGCATGTCTTATCTCCGTTCAGAAGCTCAGGACGACGTCCATCTCGTCCATCAGCTTGCCCAGTTCGGCGCGCGACATGACGGTGACGTTGACCAGCAGGTCGTCTTCGGTCAGGCCACGGGCGGCCAGGGCTTCTTCTTCGACGTAGAGCTTCTCGATGTCGTAGCCGTCCAGAGCACGGTAGGTCGGCGAGAAGTTCTTGTTCTCGATGCCCTTGGTCTGCTGACCCTTCTTCAACTGAAATACGCCGTCGTCCATGAAGACGAGGCTGACGTCCTGATCGAAGGCCGCCGTGATCAGCACCACTTCCAGCGACTCGAGCGCATAGATGGTGCCGTAGGGCGCCTTGCGATTGACGAACATGAATTTTTTGACGGTTCCTTCGCTCATGCCAGTCTCCCTCAGTCGCCAAAGGTTACGAGGCGGTCGGCTTCGATGCCGGCTTCGACCAGCTGGCCGAGTCCGGAGATGCGAAAGCCGGGAGCCAGGTTCTCGTCGCGGATGCCGCGGCGCAGGGCTGCCGCCACGCAAACCACGAGGTCGAGCTTGTGCTCTGCGGCGAGCTTGGACCAGCGGGCGACGATGTTGCGGTCATCCTGCGGCGGCTCGGTCAGCGAGGAGGCGTTGTTCACGCCGTCGTTGTAGAAGAACACGCGACGAATCTCGTGGCCCTTCTCCAGCGCGGCCTTGCAGAACAGGTAGGCGGAATCGCTGGCCTGATGCTGGTAGGGCCCTTCGTTGATGGTGACTGCAATTTTCATCTGCGTGCTTTCCCGGGAAGCGTTAGAAACGGACGTGGTTCGACGAATTGAGGGTGGCCCGCGAACCGCGCCAGTCGTCGATCAGGTATTTGGTGAAGGGCAGCCCGGTCTTCTCGAAGAAGCGCGGCCAGCCGATGCGGTCGATCCAGTCGGCCATCCGCTCCCAGGGGCGCGCGTCGGCCTTGTAGGCGCGCAGGATGTCGCCCACCACGGCGTTGACTTCCGGCCAGCGCGGCGCATTGTTGGGCAGTCCGGAAGCGACCAGCTTCATGAAAGTGGGCTTGCCGCGAGCGTTGGAATTCTTGCCGCCGACCCAGATCGCCAGCTTGGAATGCTCGGGGTCGTTGATCTGCATGGGCGGGCAGGGGGGGTAGCAGGCGCCGCAGCACATGCATTTCTTCTCGTCGACTTCCAGCGAGGGCTTGCCATTGACCAGCGCCGGACGGATCGCGGCGACCGGGCAGCGGGCGACGACGGTGGGGCGCTCGCAGACGTTGGCGACGAGGTCGTGGTTGATCTTCGGCGGCTTGGTGTGCTGCACGATGACAGCGAGGTCGGCCTGGCCGCCGCAGTTGATTTCGCAGCAGGAGGTCGAGAGGTGCACGCGGTTGGGCATCTGCTCGCTCTTGAACTCGTCGTAGAGCTGGTCCATCATCGACTTGACCACGCCCGAGGCGTCGGTGCCGGGGATGTCGCAGTGCAGCCAGCCCTGGGTGTGGGCCACCATGGTCACCGAGTTGCCGGTGCCGCCGACGGGGAAGCCTTCGCCTTCCAGCTTGGCGATCAGCGGATCGACCTTCTTCTGGTCGGCGAGGATGTATTCGATGTTGGAGCGGATGGTGAAGCGCACGTGGCCTTCGCCGAACTGCTCGGCGATGTCGCACAGCTTGCGGATGGTGTGGGTGTCCATCTGGCGCTGGGTGCCGGCGCGCACCGACCACACCTGGTCGCCGGAATGGGCGACATGGTGCAGCACGCCGGGACGGGGGCGATCGTGATACTTCCAGTTGCCGCGGTTCTTCAGCAGCATCGGGTGCATGTACTTGTCGTTGTCGGGTACGCCGCACTCGACCGCCTTGCGCAGAACTTGAGCTTCAGCCATAGTTGTCTCCGGAAAAGTCGATATATCTAGTAGGGTTTTGAACGCGTCCGGGCTCCCGCCGGCATTGCCGAAGGGAGCCTGCGACGGTGCTTAGGCAGCGGCCTTTTTCTTGGCTTCGATCTTCGCCACTTCCGCGTCCCAGCCGTCGGTACGGACATAGGGGTTGGTGCGCGGCGTGTTGATCATGTGCGCGTCGACATCGAGGCCGATGCCTTCAAGGAAGTTCACCAGGCCGATGCGCTCGATCATCTCGCCGGTGCGCTCGTGCTCGAGGGCGTTCTCGGCGAAGAAGTCGATGATGGACTGCGCCAGTTCCACCAGCTTCTCGCGGTCTTCCTCGCTGTCCAGCTTGATGAAGGGCACCACCAGCGTGCCCAGCAGGCCGCCGATCTTGAGGTGGCTCTTGCCGCCGACCAGGATCGAGGCGCCCTTGTCCTTGCCCGGGGCCAGGGCGCCGGTCATGACATTGATGCAGTGCATGCAGCGCACGCAGTCCTTGTTGTCGATTTCCAGGCACTGCTTGCCGTCGAGCGCCACGGCCGAGATGTGGGCATCCTTGCGCACACTGCCGGCGTCCTTGATCTGCAGGGCCTTGGTCGGGCAGCGCGAGACGACGTCATTGATCAGCTCGTTCATGCCGTGCTTGGCGAACCATTTCTTGCCCAGATCGTCGTCGGTGCGGATGTTGTCGCGCCAGGTTCCGATCACGGCCATGTCGGAACGCTGGATGGCGTTCATGCAGTCGTTGCCGCAGCCGGAGAACTTGAACTTGAACTTGTAGGGCAGGGCGGGGCGATGGATGTCGTCGAGGAAGCTGTTGATCACCGCCTTGTGCGCCTTGGCTTCGTCGTAGCACGACTGCTCGCAGCGCGCCGCGCCGACGCAGGACATCGAGGTGCGCACGGCCGGGCCGGCGCCGCCGAGGTCGAGGCCCATTTCATTGATCTCGTCCCAGGCCTTCTGCACGTTCTCGGTGGTGCAGCCCTGCATCATGATGTCGCCCGACTGGCCATGCAGCGCGATCAGGCCGGAACCGTACTTGTCCCAGATGTCGCAGAGCTGGCGCAGGGTGGCGGTGTCGTAGTGCATGCCGGGGGGCGGCATGATGCGCAGGGTATGGAACTCGGCCGCATCCTTGAACATCGGGTTGCCGGACGCGTCCTTGATCTCGGTGAAGCGCGGGATGACGCCGCCGCCGTAGCCGCGCACGCCGACCGTGCCGCCCTTCCAGTAGCCCTTGCGGGTCTGGTAGGAGTGCTCGAGATGGCCGAGGACATCGACTACGTAATCCTTGTCCTTGGCCAGGCGTTTGAGGCCGGTGACGAAACTGGGCCAGGGGCCGGTTTCCAGTTGATCCAGGTTCGGGGTGGGGTACATGGGCTTGGCCATTGTCAGTCTCTCCTCGTTGTCGGGGGTATCGCGATAGTGGAATCATAGGGTTGTGTGCGGTGCACAAACCATACCCCCGGAAGGTAGTGATACCTACCCGAAAGGGTTATATGCTTGCACTCCCATGCGGGAATGGTTGCCCGACGCGCCGAATGCCATAGTCCCGAACCGAGGAAATCCGTGGAAAACGTCAAAACACTTATCAAGTTCCGGGTGCCGATCGGCAACCAGGCGATCGAACTCCAGGAGTTCGTTTTCGAGGGCGGGGGCATGGCGATGTTGCGCACGCGCATCCGTGAGGGCAGCCGCTTCACCATCTTCGACATCGACCCGGTGACCGCCGCGCAGTGGGGCAAGGCGCTGTCCGACTGGGCAGCGGTCCAGCCGGGCATGGAAGGAAAGACCGGAGGCCCGGAGTGAGCGTCTGGCCCGACGAAGCCTCGCAGGACATGGTCGATGTGGTCTTCGAACTCGATGCCGGGACACTGGCCGACGACCATGCCGAGGCCCTTGCCGACGCCTTGCGCCGCGCCTTGCCGTGGCTGACAGATGAGCCGCGCGCCGGCATCCTGCCCCTGTCGGGGCTCGGGCGCGTTGACGGCCGGCATGCCGTCGGCCGCCGCAGCCGCCTGGTGATCCGCCTGCCGCAGCACCGTCGCGCCAGCGCCGACTTTCTCTGTGGCACCACGCTCGACCTCGGCGGCATGCCGCTGGGCATCGGCCGCTGCAGCGTGCGCCCCTTGCTGCCCGTCACCGAAGTCGTGTATTCGCATTTCGTCAGTTTCGGCATGGCGGACGAGATCGAATTCCTCGCCGCCTGCCGCGCCGCGCTGGCCGCGCAAGGCATCGGCGGCGAACCGATCACCGGTCGTGCCCGGCAACTGAACACCGGCGCCGGTCCGGTGCATGGCTTCACCCTGATGCTGCACAGCCTCAAGCGGGCGGAATCGGTGGCCATACAGGAGCGCGGCCTGGGCCTGCATCGCCTGCTTGGCTGCGGCATCTTCATACCGCACAAATCCATCGCCGCCGTCGGCGAATAAACTATCCATAGTTAGGGAGACATATCAATGACCGACAACGCCACCGTCACGCTGGATACCAGCGGACTTCCCTGTCCGGCGCCGCTGCTGGGCGCCAAGAAACTGGTCGACGACCTGCAGCCGGGTCAGATCCTGAAGCTGATATCCGACTGCCAGGGCACGGCCGACGACCTTTTCGCCTGGGCCAAGTACACCGGGAACCAGGTTCTGGAAACGAAAAAACTGGCCGACGGCAAGACCGCCTACCTGATCCAGCGCGCCGGCAGCGCGGCCGCGACGCCGATCCCGCACGTCACGCTGGACATGCGCGGCGTCTCCTGCCCCGGACCCATCGTCCAGGCGAAAAAGCTGCTCGAAGGCATGAAGGCCGGCGAGGTGCTGCAACTGGTCAGCGACTGCGCCGGCTCTGCCGACGACATCGCTTCCTGGGCCAAGGCCGGCGCCGCGGAACTGCTGTTCAGCCACGAAACGGGCAAAGGCATACATGAGTTCTACTTGCGTCGCAAGTAGAACCGCATCATTCAACAACCCATCCCCCCACCCCTTCCCCGAGGGAAGGGGCGACTAGTCAGAGGAGAATCTTTGTGGGATACATGATCAATGGAGTTGAAAAAGAAACCGACGACGACGGCTACCTGCTGGAACCGGATTTCAGCGAGGAGGCGGTACATGCCATCGCCGCCGATCAGGGCGTCACGATGACCGACGACCATTGGGCCGTCGTCAATTTCCTGCGCCGCAAGTACCAGGAAGACGGCCACACCCCAAACCTGCGCAACATGATGAAGATGCTGGAAGAGGAAGAGGTCATCGCCGACGTCTCCAGCGCGCGCATGTTCGAGCTGTTTCCCGATGGCGGCGCCGCCAAGCAGGGCGTGAAGGTCGCCGGGCTGACCAAGCCCTTCGGCAAAGGCGGGTACTAGTACAGAGTCAAGTTGAAACCGATGGACGCCATACCAACCGTCATCCCGGGCTTGACCCGGGATCCAGAACGGCCGCCGACTGGATTCCGGCTTTCGCCGGAATGACAGGTCGATCCATCGGATTCTGCAAGGCTGACTACTAGCGTACCCGCACGCGGCGAATTGATTGCCCCCCCGGCCCCCGCCCGGGCGGGGGTGACCAGTTAGTTCGCTGCGCTCGAAAAAGGAAAGTCATGGCACTTCGCCTCCGCAACAGCTTCCACTCCGGCCGGCCGCGCGGCATGGCCGAACACGCCAGCGTGATCGCCATGCTGGCCTGGAAGCAGGCGCAGGAAGCCATCGCGCGGATGCGCGCGGCCGACTACGACATCGAGGTCGGTCGCGGCTGGTTTGATTTCGTCTGCGAGTACCTGGTCTTTCTCGCGCTGGCCGCCGACCGCATCGCCCATGACGAGCTTGCACCGGAACAGCGCGCGGAATTTACCGTGGCCCTGGTGCGGCGCCTGGCCGAAATGGTCGAGGAAGCGCGCGAGGCCCTGCTGCCGGACTTGCCGCCGGGCCAGGCCGGCCGGGGCTTCCTCGAAAGCTACAACCGGCGCAGCGACGAGTACGCCGATTTCGGCTTCGACGCCGGCGGCCCGGACTTCGGCTTTCGCCGCTGTTTCGCCGCCTGCGTCAAGGAAACCCTGCCCGAGAAGGACCGGCTCTGGGCCGTCGACCAAGTTATGGAAATCGAGTCGCCCGAGTCCATCCGCATGCTGCAGAAGACCCTGGCCGGTCTTTTCCATCCGGAGTCCGTGAAAAGTCGGCGTTCGCGGGGCGGCGTCACGGGTGAATAGCCCTTTCGACCTCGATGATGGCCGCGCCTATGCGGCCTGGCGCGAGCGCAAGCTCGACATCGCGCCGCGCCGCATCGAGGATATCGTGGTCGCACTCGACGATCCGCGCGCCCTGAGCGCGGACGAACGCCGCGCACTGCTTGAGCGCTGCGCCGCGGCCAACATGGCGATCTACAGCAGTAATACCGCGGGCGACCCGGACAAGGAAATCCCCCGGCGGCTGGGACTGCAGCTCGGCCTGGTCCACCTCGACAGCCACTGGCTGACCGACGACGACGCCATTTCGCCGATCTCGGTGCGCGGCGCCGAAGAGCGAGGCGAGCGCAAGGAATTCATTCCCTATACCGACAAGCCGATCAGATGGCACACCGACGGTTACTACAACCTGCCCGAGCGCACCGTGCGCGGCATGGTCCTGCATTGCGTCGAGAGCGCCGCATCGGGCGGCGAGAACCAGTTGCTCGACCACGAGATCGCCTACATCCTGCTGCGCGACGAGAACCCGGACTTCATCCGCGCCCTTTCGCAACCCGATGCCATGACCATTCCGCCGCGCATGGATGAAAGCGGCGAAGCCCGCGCGGTGCAGCCGGGCCCCGTGTTCTCGATCGATGCGCAAGGCTTCCTGCACATGCGCTACACGGCGCGAACCATCAGCATCGAATGGCGCGCCGATGCGGCGACGCAGGCCGCCGTCGCGGCACTCGCGAAGCTGCTGGCGACGCCGACGCCGTGGACCCTGCACGGGCGCCTGGAGCCGGGCATGGGCCTGGCCTGCAACAACGTCCTGCACGACCGCTCCGGCTTCACCGAGACGCCCCAGCAGCGGCGCCTGCTCTACCGCGCACGCTACCACGAGCGCGTCACGGCGCCGGCCTGAAATCGGCGCACGCGCGGCGTCTTCCCGACTCCGGATCGCCCCGGCGCGAGGCTTCCGGTCTGGTGGCGACCCCTGTCGTCCCGATGCTTCAAGTTTCGATTGACAAGGCTTAAGTGATACATTAACATTTGCAAAATATAATGAAAATGTATCACTTCTGCGCGTGCCGGACGGCGCCGCGAAGGACCCGACAGCAGCATTGAAAGGAACCGAGCCATGTACACCCAAGCCATGGACACCATGCGCGACGAAGGCGGCGACAAGCCGGCGCTGCGCACGGCCGAGGAAGCGCAATTGCAGCAGCGTTTCGACCAGCGCATCGACGCCGACGGCCGCATCGAGCCGCAGGACTGGATGCCGGATGCCTACCGCCGGACCCTGGTCCGCCAGATCAGCCAGCACGCGCACAGCGAGATCGTCGGCATGCTGCCCGAAGGCAACTGGATCTCGCGCGCGCCGAGCCTCAAGCGCAAGGCCATCCTGATCGCCAAGGTGCAGGACGAGGGCGGCCACGGCCTCTACCTTTACTCCGCCGCCGAGACGCTGGGCACCAGCCGCGACCAGATGCTCGCCGCCCTGCACTCGGGCAAAGCCAAGTATTCGTCGATCTTCAACTACCCGACGCTGACCTGGGCCGATGTCGGCGTCATCGGCTGGCTGGTCGACGGCGCCGCGATCATGAACCAGGTGCCGCTGTGCCGCTGCTCCTACGGCCCCTACGCCCGCGCCATGGTGCGCGTCTGCAAGGAGGAATCCTTCCACCAGCGCCAGGGCTACGAGGCCCTGCTGGTCATGATGACCGGCACGGAAGAACAGAAGGCGATGGTCCAGGACGCGGTGAACCGGTGGTGGTGGAAGTGCCTCGCCATGTTCGGGCCGCCCGATGCCGACAGCCCGAACAGCGCCCAGGGCATGCGCTGGGGCATCAAGCGCGTGACCAACGACGAGCTGCGCCAGAAATTCGTCGATGCCACCGTGCCGCAGGCCCGGGTACTCGGCGTGACCCTGCCCGACCCGGATCTCAAGTGGAACGAAGAGCGCCGGCACCACGACTACGGCCAAATCGACTGGAACGAGTTCTGGGCGACCGTCAATGGCAACGGCCCCTGCAACAAGGAACGCCTGGCGACCCGCGTCAAGGCCCACAACAACGGCCAGTGGGTGCGCGATGCCTCCCTGGCTCACGCCCGCAAGCAACAGGAACGCAGCAGGAAGGAGGCAGCATGACCACCGAATTGAAGGAATGGCCGCTCTGGGAGGTTTTCCTGCGCAGCAAGCAGGGCCTCGAGCACAAGCACTGCGGCAGCCTGCATGCCGCCGACGCCGCGCAGGCGCTGGACATGGCCCGCGATGTGTACACCCGTCGCCAGGAAGGCGTCAGCATCTGGGTCGTCGAGTCGAAGGCGATCACCGCCAGCAACCCCGATGACAAGGGCGAGCTGTTCGATCCGGCGGCGGACAAGATCTACCGCCACCCGACCTTCTACGAGATCCCGGACGAAGTGGGACACATGTGATGAGCGCCGCCACCGACTACCTGCTGCACCTCGCCGACAATGCCCTGGTCCTCGGCCAGCGCAACGCCGAGTGGTGCGGGCACGGCCCCATCCTCGAGGAGGACATCGCCCTGTCCAACGTCAGCCTCGACCTGATCGGCCAGGCGCGCCTGCTCTACCAGCTGGCCGCCGCGCTGAAGGGCGGCGATTGCACGGAAGACAAGCTGGCCTACTTCCGCGACACCCACGAGTTCCGCAACTACACGCTGGTCGAATTGCCGCACAGCGGCCCGCTGTCGGGCTACGCCCACGCCGACCTCGACTACGGCACGACCATCGTCCGCAATTTCCTCTACAGCGCCCTGATGGCCCTGCTCTGGGAAGCCCTGGAAAAATCGACCAATGGCGACCTCGCCGCGATTGCAGCCAAGTCGCAGAAGGAAGTCCGCTACCACCTGCGCCACTCGCGCGACTGGCTGGTCCGCCTCGGCGACGGCACCGATGAATCGCATGTGCGCGCCCAGGCCGCACTCGACCACCTGTTCCCCTACACCCGGGAGTTCTGGGCGCACAGCCCGGCCGAAGCGGCAGCCGTCGCGGCCGGCATCGGCGTCGACGTGCAGACGCTGCGGGCAGACTGGGATGCCATCGTCGACGCGGCGCTGGCCGAGGCGACGCTGACGCGGCCGTCCGTCGGCGGCTACATTACCGAAGGCAAGCAGGGCATCCACTCCGAGCATCTCGGTTTCCTGCTCGCCGAAATGCAGAGCCTGGCGCGCGCCCATCCGGACGGGGTCTGGTAGGACGATGACCGCGACCATCGAGGCCGCCTGGGCCGCGCTGGAGCATCTGGCCGATCCCGAGATTCCGGTCATTTCCCTGCGCGAACTCGGCATCCTGCGCGAGGTGCGCCAGGGACCGGCCGGCCTTGAGGTGGTCATCACCCCGACCTACAGCGGCTGCCCGGCGATGGGCCAGATCGAGGACGACGTGCGGGCTACGCTGGACCAGGCCGGAATTGCGGCCCGCGTCGTCACCCGCCTCGCCCCTGCCTGGACCACCGACTGGATGAGCGACGCCGGCAAGGAGAAGCTGCGTGCCTACGGCATCGCCCCGCCGCAGCGGACGCCGGCCGGCAGCACGGTCGTACGCTTCATTGCCAAACCCGCCAGGGCCGAAACCGTGGCCTGTCCGCGCTGCGGGTCGGCAAACACGATCGAATCCTCGCGTTTCGGTTCGACGGCCTGCAAGGCGCTTTACAAGTGCCAGGATTGCCAGGAGCCGTTCGACTATTTCAAGCCGTACTGAGTGCGCGATGAACGCCGCAGAAATCTTGTCATTCCCGCGAAAGCGGGAATCCAGAAGGTGCCCCACTGGATTCCGGGTCAAGCCCGGAATGACGGGTTCTGAAACGTCTGGTAGTACTGCTCAGTCTCAATCGGAGCATCCCTAAATGTCAGCCCTCCGTTTTCACGAACTCACCGTCAAGCGCGTCAGCCCGGAAGCCGCCGGCTCGGTGGCGGTCACCTTCGACATTCCCGCCGCCGAGCGGGATGCCTTCAACTTCGAACCCGGCCAGTTCCTGACCCTGCGTGCCCGGGTCGATGGCCAGGACGTCCGCCGCACCTATTCGATCAGCAGCCCGCGCAGCCGCCTGGCCAGGGCCGGCGAGTTGGAGATCGGCATCCGCCCGGTCGAGGGCGGCCTGTTCTCCAACTGGGCCGTGCAGACCCTCAAGGCCGGCACCCGGCTCGAGGTGATGCCCCCGGACGGCCGCTTCACGGTCAGGAAGCAGCGCGCCATCCACCGCGTCGGCTTCGCCGCCGGCTCCGGGATCACGCCCATCCTGTCGATCGCGGCGACCACGCTGGAAGAGCAGCCGGACGCCAAGTTCACGCTGGTCTACGGCAACCGTCGCATGTCGAGCGTGATGTTCAACGAGGCCTTGCAGGACCTCAAGGACCGCTATCGCGACCGCCTGACGCTGATCCACATCCTCTCCCGCCAGGCGCAGGAAGTCGATCTGCTGCAGGGGCGCATCGACGGCGACAAGGTCAAGGCGATCATCAAGGCGCTGCTGCCGGCGGCGAGCATGGACGAGGTCTTCATCTGCGGCCCCGAGGCGATGATCGAAGCCACCGAAAAGGCGCTGATCGAGGCCGGCGTGCCGGAAAGCCGCGTCTACACCGAGCGCTTCACCTCCGGTCCGGCACAGGCGGCGAAGATCCAGGCCGATACCGATGCCGCCCCGCTGAAGCAGGGCGCGGCCAAGGACATCGCGCTGACCATCGTCCTCGACGGCAAGCAACACGAGCTGCACATCGGCGCCGACGAGCACGTCCTCGACGCGGCGCTCGATGCCGGCCTCGACCTGCCTTTCTCGTGCAAGGCCGGTGTCTGCTGCACCTGCCGCGCCAAGGTGCTGTCCGGCGCGGTGGTGATGGACAAGAACTTCACCCTGGAAGGTGACGAGATGGCGCAGGGCTACGTGCTCAGCTGCCAGGCGCGGGCGACGACCAAGCGGCTGACGGTGAGCTTCGACGAGCGCTGATCCACAGGGTCTCCCCGGGGTGACCGGCTTCGTCCGGTTATACTGGCGCCCGCCAGGCGGGAATGCCCGGTCACCGCCAACCCTATCCAGGAGTTTTTGATGAGGATTCATTCCTTCGTTTTTACCGCCATGCTCGCCACGCTGGGACTGGCGTCTTTCAATGCCACCGCCGCGGATGCGAAAGTGCAGACCGTTGCCGCATTGAACCAGGACAAGGCCGGGCTCGCCGGCAAGACGATCAGCGCCCAGGGCAAGGTGGTCAAGGTCAATAACGGCATCATGGACCGCAACTTCGTGCATGTGCAGGACGGCACGGGTGATGCCGCCAAGGGCACCAACAACCTGGTCGTCACCAGCAAGCAGACGGCCGCCGTCGGCGACCAGGTCACGATTTCCGGCACGGTGGTGCTGAACCGCGATTTCGGTTCCGGCTATTCCTATCCGCTGCTGATCGAAGACGCCAGCATTACGCCGAAGAAGTAGGCTAGGTCCCGGGGCCGGCAAGGCCCTTCGGGAAGTGTTGAACAAGCTCGAGGTCGTCATTCCGGCGAAAGCCGGAATCCAGTGCTTTCAGACATCTGGACACCGGCCTTCGCCGGTGTGACGGACTTTCCCTAATGACTCAGCTTGGCGTAGGCGGCGAGCAGGGCCTGGTGCAGATTGCAGCCCTTGAGCGCCAGGCCCGGCGCCTCGATGCCGAAGCAGCGCTCTTCCCGCCGCAGCATGGCCTCTGCACTCGCCAGGGTTGATTTTCCATAGAGGTGTTCCAGGGCGCCGCGATGGCTGTCGGCGCCGCCAAGTTCCAGCAGGGTTTCGATGCAGCGATAGACCTGGCGTCGCGCCGGGTCGATCTGCTCGAAGTGGCGCAGCCATTCGCAGCCTTCGCGGATCGCCTCGTCATCGCCGCAGGCCAGCGCCAGCAGGGTTTTCAGCTCGCCCACGCGCAGGTCGGCCCAGAATGAATCCGCCTCGGCCGCCAGCCCGATCAGGGTAGTGATCGGCCGCTGGTCGGGCAGGTCGAGTTCATTCAGGGTGTCGAGCAGGTCGGCACATTCTTCCTCGTCCAGGTCCGGCAGGTGCAGGATCGCTTCGCGGATCGCGTTGCCGACGCTGTTGTTCTCCCATTCCAGTTCGTCCAGCGGGTAGATCTCCGACATGCCCGGCACCAGGATGCGGCAGGCATAGACGCCGAGGTGCGTGAAGTCGGCCACGTAAACGTCGTGGCCGCAGCGGTGGATGCGCTCGATCAGCCAGTGATAGTCCTCGGCGGTGGTGTCGCTGAAGTTCCAGTCGACAGAACTCGAAATCCGGCGTGTCGCCGAGGAAGTTCCAGCTGATGATGCCGCTGGAATCGACGAAGTGGATCTCGATGTTGGGCGCGGCGGCGATTTCGTCGAGGTCGAAGCCGGGCGGCGGAAAGCCGGCCAGCGCATCGAGGCCGCGCCCCTGCAGCAGTTCGGTCAGCGCGCGCTCCAGCGCGATCTCGAAGCGCGGATGGGCGCCGAAGCTGGAGAAACAGCCCTGGTCCGCAGGATGCAACAGCGTGACGTTCATCACCGGGTACTCGCCGCCGAGCGAGGCATCCTTGACCAGGATGCCGAAGCCCGCCGCGCGCAGGCCGCGTATGCCCGCCGCGATGCGCGGATAACGCGCGATGACAGCCTCCGGCACGTCCGGCAGGCAGAGCCCTTCGCTGATGATGCGGAACTTGATGTGGCGTTCGAGGATTTCCGACAGGGCCTGGCTGCGCGCTTCCATCTCGGTGTTGCCGGCCGACATGCCGTTGCTGACATACAGGTTGCCGATCAGGTTGACCGGGAACCAGACGGTGGCACCGTCACGCTGGCGAACGTAGGGCAGGGCGCAGATGCCGCGTTCGCTGTCGCCGGAATTCAGGTCGACCAGGGTGTTGGCATCGATGCTGCCGTCCGGATCGTAAAGCTCGCGCAGCTCGGGCGTCAGCAGTTGTGCGGGCCACTCGCCATTCGGCCCGGGCTGGAACCACTGCTCGCGCGGGTAGTGGGCAAAGTCGCGACTGGCGAACTGGTCGCCGAGGTAGTAGTGCGTCCAGAAGTAGTTGCAGGACAGACGCTCGAAGAATTCGCCCAGCGCGCTGGCCAGCGCCGCCAGCCGCGAGCCGCCCTTGCCGTTGGTGAATAGCAGCGGGCAGTCGCGGTCGCGCACATGCACCGACCAGACGCCATCCACCGGATTCAGCCAGGAGCGCTCCTCGACATGGAAGCCGAGCTTGTCGAGCTTGCCCTGCATGGTGGCGATCGAGGATTCGAGAGAGGCGTCCTTGCCCGGGATGAAGCTTTCTGTCTGCATGTGAAGGTCCCTCTGGATTGGGCGGATGGGGGACATGCAAGACAGCGGGCTGTGCTGCACGGCGCAAGGCGCGCAGCATAGCGAGCCGGCGGCCGGCTGTCCATCACGGGCGGAACTACTCGGCCTTCGACAACTCGGTGAAATCGTGTATCAGGTCATCGAACTTCTGCCGGGCATGGTCGCGCTGCGCCGGCGTCGCCATGGCGAGGATGGCCACGGTGAGCTCCGCCGAGGCGCGGCGCATGGCCAGCGCCCGCGTCAGCCGCGCCGGATCGGCGGGCAGGTCGAAGCGGGCGGCGTAGTCGCGCAACAGCGCGATGACGCGTTCGCGCGGTGGGCGTTCCCGCTGCACCTGGCGCATCAGGTCCAGCAGTTCGCGCTGGCGGCGCAGCCTTTCGTCGAACCAGAACTGGCCGCCGGGATCCTGGGCCTCGACCATGCGCCGCAAGGTGGCTTCCTGATCGTTGCTGAAGTCGCCGAGCCAGTACTCGGCGCGTTCCAGAAGACGCTTGTAACGCGCCTTGTTCTGTGCGGCCTGGCCTTCCGCAAGGCGCATTTCCTTGGTGAGATCGGCATTCTTCTCGGCGAAGCGCGCCGCCATGCGGTCGATCTGGGCGGGGGCCAGGGTGGCCAGGAGGTCGGCCACGTCCGGCGTCGCCTGCTCGGCCAGGACCCGCACGCGGCGGATGATGTTGTCGCCCAGCGCCAGCGCATCGCTTGCCGTCGGCTGGCCGGCGGCAAAGGCCTTGCCCTGGCGCAGCAGCGCGACGTAGTCGGGCAACTGGGTCTTGCGGTGCCAGGCCATCAAACGGGCCAGCCGCTCGCGGCTCAGCGCATCCTGCTCCGGCGCGAGGTCGAGGTATTGATCCATCCACCAGCGCGCAAGGCTGTCCGCATTGCCATAGCCGAGGCTGATGGCGCTGCAGCCCTGCAGGATCAGGCCGGCGAGGAACGCGAGGATCAGGTAGCGGACGAAACGATGCATAAAGGCCGAGTTCGAGTGATAGGGATTGGAGTATTCACGTGCATCATGGTTCCGGCAGCAACGTGCCTTGTGTCCTGTCTTCTCCCTGCATGAATCGCTTCATTTCATTCCCCTCGATCAATAATGCACAACGCATAGACCGGTCGCAATCTCATAAGCGCCCGTTTGAATACGGTCCGGGCCATGAACGGTCATTCAGGTTTACACTCCAGACAGGTCATTGGAAGCTTAATTATGCAATTGACAACGCTCAGCAATTCGGTAGTATCCAGAAAGCATCCTGTATTCATAAGCGGGCTCGCTGCAAAAGTCAGTCTGTCCAGACCTGAATTGGCCCGTCATTTTCTCGGCTAATACGAAGCGCAACTAAAGAGAAAAACATGAGTCCGTCACTGAAGAGCCTGTTCTTGTTGCTTATGGCGCTTGGAATTGTTCTGGTGATCATCCAGTCAATTCGTAATGGGGTTGTTACCTGGCGGCATGGGCCGCCTGCGGCGGTCAGGAGCGAGGATCCAGCAGCTTTTTGGAGCCTCATAGCATTATATGTTTTCTTGGCTGCCGGCATCGCCGCGGTAGCTTTGCTTCAATGATGCCGCTGCCGAACAAAGAGGTGGCGGTGGTGGTGGCGCTCGAGCCGGCGGCGTTGCCCGGCAGTACGCGGACCTTACGGGACTCTGAGCCGTAGCCACATGGCCGCCGGCCGGCGCCTGTGCTATCTTCGCCGTCCCGAAACTTAACCGGTTGTTTGATATGCATCAGGTAGTCATCAGCGGCACCGGCCTGTGGGTCGCACCGAATGTCATCAGCAACGAGGAGCTCGTTGCCGCCTTCAACGCCTAGGCGAGGCGCTTCAACGAAGAGAACGCCGTTCCCATTGCCGCCGGCACCGTCGCCGCGGTGCCCGAGTCCTCGACCGAGTTCGTCGAGAAGGCCTCCGGCATCAAGCGCCGCAATGTTGTCAACAAGGCCGGCGTGCTCGATCCGACGCGGATGCGTCCGAAGCTCGACCCGCGCCCGGACGATGCCCTGTCGCTGCAAGCCGAGATAGCAGTGGAGGCGGCGAAGCAGGCTCTCGCCAGCGCCGGCCGCGTGGCGGCCGATATCGACATGGTGGTCTGCGCCGCCTCGAACATGCAGCGCCCCTATCCGGCGATGGCTGTAGAGATCCAGAGCGCGCTCGGCGCCGGCGGCTATGCCTTCGACATGAACGTGGCCTGCTCGTCGGCTACCTTCGGGCTGGAGCAGGTGATCAACGCGGTGAAGACCGGCTCCGCGCGCGCCGCGCTGGTGGTGAGTCCGGAAATCTGCCCGGCCCACCTGGCGTGGATGGACCGTGACTGCCATTTCATCTTCGGCGACGTATGCACGGCGCTTGTCGTCGAGCGCGCCGAGACGGCGACCGCCGCCGACCGCCGCCGACCGCTGGGAAGTGCTCGGCACCCGGCTCGCCACCAGCTTCTCGAACAACATTCGCAACAACGCAGGTTTCCTCTCGCGTGCCGAGGATCGCGACCCAGACGACCGTGACCAGTTGTTCCGCCAGGAGGGGCGCAAGGTGTTCAAGGAGGTCTGCCCGCTGGCGGCCGATCACATCGCCGGTCATGTCGCTTCACTCGGTTTCGAGCCCGCCGGAATCCGCCGCTACTGGCTGCACCAGGCCAACCTCGCGATGAACCAGCTGATTGGCAGGCGTTTGCTCGGCCACGAGGCGAGCGCCGACGAGGCGCCGGTGATCCTCGACGAGTTCGCCAATACTGCCTCGGCCGGCTCGATCATCGCCTTCCACCGCCATCGCGATGATCTCGAGCCTGGCGACGCGGGCGTCATCTGCTCTTTCGGCGCGGGCTATTCGATCGGCAGCGTGGTCGTCCGCAAGGCAGGCTGATCGCACCGGGGCCGGACCGGGTAAAAGTCGGCGCAGGCGACACGCCGCAGAAAGTCCCCTGGAACTAAGTTGCTCCGCGCCAGCCCATCTGCCGCGAGATGTCGAGTGCGGCGGCGCGAATCGCTTTCGGGATAGTGCCGTTCCAGTTCGGCGGCATGAGGCCGGCGGGGCCGAGGCCGGTGATGGCCAGCGCCATCTTGCCGTCGTGATTGAAGACCGGCGCCGAGAAGGCGTTGATGCCTGGAATCAATGATCCTGCCACGCGCGACATGCCGTGTTTGCGGAAGTCGGCGGTCAGTTCGTCGAGCTGCGCGCGCGTAACCGGTCCGCGGGGGTCTTCGCTGCGGGCGTTGATCCGCAGTTCTTCATCGACCTTGCGCTGCAGCAGGGGTGAATCGAAAAAGGAGACGAAGCACAGGCCGATTGCGGAGTGCAGCAGCGGCATGACAGCGCCGGTGCGCAGATTGACCGTCACCGGGCGCCGCGATTCGACCCAGCGCACGATGGTGGGGCCCATGTTGCCCCATACCGCCAGGGCGACGGTTTCGCCGATTTCTTCGGCGAGCGTGTCGAGCACCGGGGTCGCCACTCGCACCGCGTCGAGTCGGGCCAGGCTGGCCAAACCGAGGTCGAGAGCAAAATGGCCGAGGTCGTAGCGGCCCGAGAGGGTGTCCTGCGTGACCAGGCCGGTACGGATGAAACTGACCAGATAGCGGTGGGCCTTGGCTGCCGGCATACCGGCCTCCCCGGCAAGATCGCGCAGCATCATCGGTGCGCCGTGATCGGCCAGTACCCGCAGCAGCGGTACGCCGACCTCGATGGACTGTATGCCCTGGCGGCTGTCTTCGTCTTTTTCTTCAGCTAACATGGAACGGGATTATAGAATCGCCGTATCGCCAGCGCCGACTTTTCGCGTCACCAACGGACCCAGCCCATGACCCCCGTGCTCGTCTTCGACATCGAAACCATTCCGGACATCGCCGGCCTGCGCACGCTGCACGAACTTTCGGCAAGCCTGCCGGACGCGGAGGTGGCCGAGTTCGCCTTCCAGCGGCAGCGGGCGAAGAACGGCAGCGACTTCCTGCCGCTGCACCTGCAGCGCGTGGTGGTCATCTCCTGCGCCCTGCGCGGCGACGAAGGCTTCCGTGTCTGGTCGCTGGCCGAGCCCAAGTCGGGCGAGGGCGAGATCATCCAGCGCTTTTTCGACGGCGTCGAGAAGTTCACGCCGCAGATCGTGTCCTGGAACGGCGGCGGCTTCGACCTGCCGGTGCTGCATTATCGCGGCCTGATGCATCGCGTCACCGCGCCGCGCTACTGGGACATGGGCGAGGGCGACTACCGCGACTCGAAGGACTTCAAGTGGAACAACTACATCAGCCGCTACCACTCGCGGCATACGGACCTGATGGACCTGCTGGCGATGTACCAGCCGCGCGGCAGCGCGCCGCTCGATCAACTGGCGCGCCTGATGGGCCTGCCTGGCAAGCTCGGCATGGACGGCTCGGCGGTGTGGGGCGCCTGGCTCGACGGCCGCATCGACGAGATTCGCGACTACTGCGAGACCGACGTGGTGAATACCTTCCTCGTCTTCCTGCGTTTCCAGATGATGCGCGGTCAATTGACGGCGGCCGAGCACGATGCCGAACTGGCGCTGGTCAAATCATCACTGTCCGCGACTGGTCTGCCCCATTGGAAAGAGTTCGTCACCGCTTGGGAGAAATCATGCTGATCGACGCAAAAAATTCAACGCTGCTGGTCGTGGATGTGCAGGGCAAACTGGTGCCGGCGATTTCCGGCTGGCAGCCGCTGCTCGACCATGTGGTCTGGCTGATCCGCCTGGCGCGCAAGATGGATGTTCCGGTCATCGCCTGCGAGCAGTATCCGCAGGGCCTGGGGCCGACCCATCCGCTGATTGCGGCCGAGCTGCCGGCAGGTTGCACCGCTGGCAAGCTGCATTTCTCGGCTGTCGCGGGCGGTTGCCACGGCCTGGACCAGGGCGCGGGCAGCGGGCAGTTCGTGGTCTGCGGCATGGAAACCCATGTCTGCGTGCTGCAGACGGTGATGGAACTGCTCGCCGGCGGCAAGCAGGTCTTCGTCGTCGATGAGGCGGTCGGCTCGCGGCGCGACGCGGACAAGGCGCTGGCCCTGGCGCGCATGCGCGAGGCGGGCGCCTCCATCGTCAGCCGCGAGATGGTGGCCTTCGAGTGGCTGCGCAAGGCCGACTCGGACCTGTTCCGCGAAATCAGTCGGAATTTTCTGCGCTGAATTTAGAGCCGGGCAACTACTCCCTCCGGGCAAACTGCGTTAGTATTAAAACGTTTGTTTGAAACGGCCGTTCTTCACGGTCGCCGACGCCCCGAGAACACAGGAGTATCCGATGGGTCAATACAACGCCCCCTTGCGCGACATGCATTTCGTGCTGCATGAACTGCTCGATGTCTGCGACGAGCTCAAGGCCATGCCGGCGCATGCCGAGGTCGATGCCGACACCATCAACGCCATCCTCGAGGAAGGCGGCAAGTTCACGTCCAAAGTGCTGTTTCCCCTGAACGCGGTCGGCGACCGCGAGGGTTGCCGGCTTGATTCGACCACGCACGAAGTGAGCACGCCGACCGGCTTCAAGGAGGCCTACCGGCAGTTTGTCGAGGCCGGCTGGCCCTCGCTGACCTGCGATCCGGAGTACGGCGGGCAGGGCCTGCCGATCGTGGTCTACAACGCGCTATCCGAGATGCTGAACTCGTCGAATCAGGCCTGGTACATGTATCCGGGCCTTTCGCACGGCGCCTACGAATGCCTGCGCGAGCACGGCGCACCGGAGCTGAAGGCGCTCTACCTGCCGAAGCTTGTTTCGGGCCAATGGACCGGCACCATGTGCCTGACCGAGCCGCACTGCGGCACGGACCTCGGCTTGCTGCGCTCCAAGGCCGCACCGCAGGCGGATGGCAGCTACAAGATCACCGGCGGCAAGATATTCATTTCCGCAGGTGAGCATGACATGGCGGAAAACATCATCCATCTGGTGCTCGCCCGCCTGCCCGAGGCGCCGGCCGGCACCAAGGGCATTTCCCTCTTCGTGGTGCCGAAATTCATTCCCAATGCCGACGGCAGCCTCGGCCCGCGCAACGCGATCACCTGCGGCGCGCTGGAAGAAAAGATGGGCATCCATGGCAATTCCACCTGCCAGATGAACCTCGACGAGGCCACCGGCTGGCTGATCGGCCAGCCGAACAAGGGCCTCAACGCCATGTTTGTCATGATGAACGCGGCGCGCCTTGGCGTCGGCATGCAGGGTTTGGGCCTGACCGAAGTGGCCTACCAGAATGCGCTGGTCTACGCCAAAGAGCGCCTGCAAATGCGCAGCCTCTCGGGCCCCAAGGCGCCAGACCAGCCGGCCGACCCGATCATCGTGCATCCGGATGTGCGGCGCATGCTGCTCACCGCCAAGGCCTATGCCGAGGGTGGGCGCGCATTTTCGTCCTTCATCGCGATGATGATCGACCGCGAACTGAGTCACCCGGACGAGGCGGTGCGCAAGGATGCTGCCGATCTGGTGACGCTGCTGACCCCGATCGTCAAGGCCTTCATGACCGACAACGGCTGGATCGCCACCTCGGAAGCCATGCAGGTGCATGGCGGCGCCGGCTTCATCACCGGCACCGGCATCGAGCAGTATGTCCGCGACGCCCGCATCAACATGATCTACGAGGGCACCAACACCATCCAGTCGCTCGACCTGCTGGGGCGCAAGATCCTGATGGACAACGGCGCCAAGCTGAAGAAGTTCGGCGCGCTGGTGCAGGCCTTCGTCGAGGAGAACGGCACCGACGAGGCGATGAGCGAATTCGTCACGCCGCTGGCCGATATCGGTGACAAGGTCAGCAAGCTGACCATGGAAATCGGCATGAAGGCCTTCCAGAACCAGGACGAGGTCGGCGCTGCCGCGGTGCCTTACCTGCGCGTGGTCGGCCATCTGGTCTACAGTTACTTCTTCGCCCGCATGGCGAAGATCGCGCTGGAGAAGCAGGATTCCGGTGATACCTTCTACAAGGCCAAGCTCGCCACCGCGCGTTTCTACTTTGCCCGCCTGTTGCCGGAAACCGCGATGCTGATCCGCCAGGTGCGTTCCGGCGCCAAGCCGCTGCTCGATCTCGAAGCCGAACTGTTCTAAGCAGCAAAGTCCGTCATTCCGGCGAACGCCGGAATCCAGTGCAGCGAAAGGCACTGGGACCCCGGCGTTCGCCGGGGTGATGAATGAATAAGTGCGTTGCCAATAAAGGAGCATCATGAGCAATTTCATCGTCAGAAAAGTCGCCGTGCTCGGCGCCGGCGTCATGGGCGCGCAGATCGCCGCGCATTGCGTCAATGCGAAGGTTCCGGTGGTGCTGTTCGACCTGCCGGCCAAGGAGGGCCCGAAGAACGGTATCGTGCTGAAGGCCATCGAGGGCCTGAAGAAGCTCAGCCCGGCGCCGCTGGGCAACAAGGATGATGCGGCCTGCATCGAGGTCGCCAACTACGACGACCACCTCGAACTGCTCAAGGGCTGCGACCTGATCATCGAGGCCATCGCCGAGCGCATGGACTGGAAGCACGACCTGTACCAGAAGGTCGCCCCCTTCATCGCGCCGAACGCGATCTTCGCCTCGAACACCTCCGGACTGTCGATCACGTCCTTGTCCGACGGCTTCGACGCCGGCCTGAAAGCGCGCTTCTGCGGCGTGCATTTCTTCAATCCGCCGCGCTACATGCATCTGGTGGAACTGATCCCGACCGCGGCGACCAGGCCCGAAATCCTCGACCAGCTCGAAGGCTTCCTCGTCACCACGCTGGGCAAGGGTGTGGTGCGGGCCAAGGACACGCCCAACTTCATCGCCAACCGCGTCGGCGTCTTCAGCATGATGGCGACCATGCACGAGGCGGCGAAATTCGGCCTGTCCTGCGACGTGGTCGATGACCTCACCGGTGCCAAGCTTGGCCGCGCCAAGTCCGGCACCTTCCGCACCGCCGACGTGGTGGGCCTCGACACCATGGGCCACGTCATCAAGACCATGCAGGACACGCTGCCCGACGATCCCTTCGCCGCCATTTACAAGACGCCGGAAGTGCTGACCAAGCTGGTCACGGCCGGCGCCCTGGGACAGAAGACCGGCGCCGGTTTCTACAAGAAGGTCGGCCGCGACGTGCAGCGCCTCGATTTCGCCACGGGCCAGTATGTGGCGGGTGGCGGCAAGGCCGACGACCTGGTGGTGCGCATCCTCAAGGAAAAGGACCCGGCCAAGCGCATGAAGGCGCTGCGCGAATCGACCCACCCGCAGGCGCAATTCCTCTGGGCCATTTTCCGCGACGCCTTCCATTACATCGCCGTGCATCTCGAAGCCATTGCCGACAACGCGCGCGACATCGATTTCGCCATGCGCTGGGGCTTCGGCCAGAAGCTGGGCCCCTTCGAGACCTGGCAGGCCGCCGGCTGGCAACAGGTCGCCGACCTGGGTCAAGGAAGACATCGACGTCCGGCAAGGCGCTGTGTTCCGCGCCGCTGCCGGCCTGGGTGTTCGACGGCCGTAGCGGAGTGCACGCCGCCGACGGCTCGTGGTCGCCGGCGCGCAAGACCAACGTGCCGCGTTCCACGCTCGCGGTGTATGGTCGGCAGGCTTTCCGTGCGCCGGTCGAGGGCGAGGGCGCTGCGGACGGCAGCAAGTCCGGCACCACGGTGTTCGAGGACGAATCGGTGCGCATCTGGCACCAGGGTGACGAGGTGCTGATCTTCTCGATCAAGACCAAGATGCATGCCATCGGCGCCGGCGTCATCGCCGGCCTCGACAAGGCCATCGCCGAGGCCGAGGCCAACTACAAGGGCCTGGTGATCTGGGGCACGGATGCGGCCGAAGGCGGCGCCTTCTCCGCCGGCGCCGACCTGCAGGCCATGCTGCCGCTGTTCATGTCGGGCGGCGTTGCGGCCATCGAGCCGGAAGTCGCCAAGCTGCAGGCCTGCTTCCAGCGCATGAAGTACGCCAATGTGCCGGTGGTCGCCGCGGTGGCCGGTCTGGCACTGGGCGGCGGCTGCGAACTGGCGCTGCACGCGGCGAAGCGCGTGGCTTCGATCGAGTCCTACATCGGCCTCGTCGAAGTCGGCGTCGGCCTGATCCCGGCCGGCGGCGGCCTCAAGGAAGCGGTGCTGAGGGCGGCGGCCGATGCCAAGGGCAACGACCTGCTGCAGTTCCTCAAGATCTACTTCACCAATGCCGCCATGGCCTCGGTCTCAAAGTCGGCGCTGGAGGCACGGCAAATGGGCTATCTCAAGCCCGACGACGTGATCGTCTTCAACCCCTACGAGCTGCTGCACGTGGCCAAGGTCGAAGCGCGCGCGATGTTCGATGCCGGCTACCGTCCGCCGCTGCAGAAGCTGGTGCCGGTCGCGGGGCGCTATGCCATCGGCACCATCATGATGCAACTGGTCAACATGCGCGACGGCGGCTTCATCTCGGCCCACGACTTCAAGCTGGGGCAGATGATCGCCACGGTGGTATCCGGCGGCGACGTCGATCAGGGCAGCCTGGTCAGCGAGCAATGGCTGCTCGACCTGGAGCGCAAGGCCTTCATGGAACTGCTGAACCATCCCAAGACCCAGGAACGCATCATGGGCATGATGCAGACCGGCAAGCCGGTACGTAACTGACGGACATGACAGTTTCCGCCATCCATAACCACGAACCGTTCGCCCTGAGCTTGTCGAAGGGCCGTTCATGGTTCGACAGGCTCACCACGAACGGCAATGGTTCAGGCAGCCGTTCCACGTTTCACGTTAAGTGAGGAGAATCGAAATGAGCAAGCAACTTCAAGACGCCTACATCGTTGCCGCCACCCGCACGCCGATCGGCAAGGCGCCGCGCGGCATGTTCCGCAACGTCCGTCCCGACGACCTGCTGGTCGCCGCGATCCGCTCCGCCATGACACAAGTGCCGGGCCTCGATCCGAAGCTGATCGAGGACGCCATCATCGGCTGCTCCTTCCCCGAAGGCGAGTCCGGCCTCAACATGGCGCGCAACGTCGTGCTGCTGGCGGGCCTGCCCAATACCGTGGGCGGCGTCACCGTCAACCGCTTCTGCGCGTCGGGCATCACCGCGATCGCCATGGCCGCCGACCGCATCCGCGTCGGCCAGGCCGATGTCATGATCGCCGGCGGCGCCGAGTCGATGTCCATGGTGCCGATGGGCGGCTTCCATCCCTCGATCAACATGGATGTGTTCAAGGACGAGAACGTCGGCATGGCCTATGGCATGGGCCTCACCGCCGAGAAGGTCGCCAGCCAGTGGAAGGTCACGCGCGAGATGCAGGACGAGTTCGCCCTGGCCTCGCACCAGAAGGCCATCGCCGGGCAAGCTGCGGGCGAGTTCGACGCACGAGACGACTGCGGTCGACATCATCGAGCGCGTGCCGAATCTGGCCACCGGTGAAGTCGAGCTGAAAAAGCGCACCGTGAATCGCGACGAAGGCGCGCGCGCCGAATCGACCCTGGCCGCGCTGGCCAAGCTGAAGCCGGTATTCGCCGCCAAGGGCTCGGTGACGGCCGGCAACAGTTCGCAGACCTCCGACGGCGCCGGTGCGCTGATCCTGGTCAGCGAGAAAATCCTCAAGCAATTCAACCTGACGCCGCTGGCGCGCTTCGTCTCCTTCGCCGTGCGCGGCGTGCCGCCGGAGATCATGGGCATCGGCCCCAAGGAGGCGATCCCGGTCGCCTGCAGGGCTGCCGGCATCACCCAGGACCAGCTCGACTGGATTGAACTGAACGAAGCCTTCGCCGCGCAGGCGCTGGCGGTGATCGGCGATCTGGGCCTCGATCCGGCCAAGGTCAATCCGCTGGGCGGCGCCATTGCGTTGGGCCATCCGCTCGGCGCCACCGGCGCGATCCGCGCCGCGACCACGGTGCACGCCCTGCGCCGGCGCAATCTGAAGTACGGCATGGTGACCATGTGCGTCGGCACCGGCATGGGCGCGGCGGGGATTTTCGAACGGATGTAGTCGCCAGTCTCTGCCCTCTGTCAGCTAAAATGGCAAATTCAAAGAGACAAACTTAAGGAGACTCGCTTGAAAATCCTCGTTCCGGTCAAGCGCGTGGTTGACTACAACGTCAAGGTTCGCGTCAAGGCAGACGGCAGTGGTGTCGATCTGGCCAATGTAAAAATGTCGATGAATCCCTTCGACGAAATTGCGGTGGAAGAAGGCATACGGCTGAGGGAGGCCGGGGTGGCCACGGAAGTGATCGCCGTTTCCTGCGGCGTCACCGCCTGCCAGGAAACCCTGCGCACCGCGATGGCCATCGGCGCCGATCGCTCCATCCTGGTCGAAACCGATGTCGAACTGCAGCCGCTGGCCGTGGCCAAGCTGCTGGCCGCGGTGGCGAAAAAGGAAGATCCCCAGGTCATTGTTCTGGGCAAGCAAGCCATCGACGACGACGCCAACCAGACCGCGCAAATGCTCGCTGCCCTGCTGGGCTGGTCGCAAGCCACCTTTGCCTCCAAGGTCGTCATTGCGGATGGCAAAGCCACGGTCACCCGCGAGGTCGACGGCGGCCTCGAAACCATCGAAGTCAGCCTGCCGGTCGTCATCAGCGCCGACCTGCGCCTGAACGAACCGCGCTACGCCACGCTGCCCAACATCATGAAAGCGAAGAAGAAGCCGCTGGAGATCGTCAAGCCGGCCGACCTCGGCGTGGACGTCGCCCCGCGACTGGCCACCGTGACGGTCGTTGAGCCGCCCAAGCGCAGTGCCGGCATCAAGGTTGCGGACGTCGCGCAACTGATCGACAAACTCAAGAACGAAGCGAAGGTGATCTAAATGGGCATCCTCGTCATAGCAGAACACGACAACGCCGTCCTCAAGACGGCGACCCTCAATGCCGTTACTGCCGCCGTGAAGATCGGCGGCGAGATCCACGTCCTGGTCGCCGGCGCCAACTGCGGCGCAGTCGCCGAACAGGCCGCCAAGGTCGCCGGCGTGGCCAAGGTCAGGGTTGCCGATGCCGCTCACTACGGCGACCAGACCGCGGAGAACCTCGCCGCCCTGATCGTCGCCAACGCAGGCGGCTACACCCACATCCTCGCCGCGGCGACCAGCAACGGCAAGAACACCCTGCCGCGCGTGGCGGCGCTGCTCGACGTGGCGCAGAGTCTCGGAAATCATCAGCGTGGTCGATGCCGATACCTTCGTCCGCCCGATCTACGCCGGCAACGCGCTGGCCACCGTCAAGTCGTCCGACGCGACCAAGGTCATCACGGTACGCACCACCGGCTTCGATGCCGCCGCGAATTCGGGCGGCAGTGCCGCCGTCGAAGCCACTGACGGCCGGTCCCGACCTGGGCCAGTCGAAACTGATCGGCCGCGAGCTGACCAAGTCGGCAAGACCGGAACTGGCGGCGGCCAAGATCATCGTCTCCGGCGGTCGCGGCATGGGCAGCGGCGAGAACTACCACCAACTGCTCGAACCGCTGGCCGACAAGCTGGGGGCCGCGCTCGGGGCATCCCGTGCCGCGGTCGATGCCGGCTTCGTGCCCAACGACTACCAGGTCGGCCAGACCGGCAAGATCGTCGCCCCGCAGCTGTATATCGCCATCGGCATTTCGGGGGCGATCCAGCACCTGGCCGGCATGAAGGATTCGAAGGTGATCGTGGCGATCAACAAGGACCCGGACGCGCCGATCTTCCAGGTGGCCGACTACGGCCTGGTTGCCGACCTGTTCGCGGCCGTGCCGGAACTGACGGCGGCGCTTTGAGTTGAACGGGGGACGGCACGGCCGTTCCCCAAACTTTCGTGACAGGGGGAGTCACCCGCCGATGATGAAACGCGCGAAAGGCGAATTGAAGGCCCGCCCCTCCCATCCTCCCCTCACGGGGAGGCTTCTGGTCTGCTCGCTTCGCTCGACTTTCACGGTCGCTCCGAACGAGCCTTTTTACGCTAACCGAACGAGCACGGAGCGAAACACATGAGCAGCTATGCCGCGCCGCTGAGAGACATGCAATTCGTTCTGACCGAACTGGCCGGGCTGGACAAGGTCGCCGCCTTGCCGGGTTGCGAGGAAGCCACCGCCGACGTGGTCGAAGCGATTCTCGGAGAGTCGGCGAAGTTCACCGAAGGCGTGCTGGCGCCGCTCAACTGGACCGGCGACCGCGAGGGCGTGCGCTGGGTCGACAAGTCCGTGACCATGCCCAAGGGCTTCAAGGAGGCCTACGCGCAGTTCGTCGACAACGGCTGGAATGCGCTGTCGGGCAATCCCGAACATGGCGGGCAGGGCCTGCCCAAGGTGGTTTCGGCGGCGGTACAGGAAATGTGGAAGTCGTCGAACATGGCCTTCTCGCTGTGCCCGCTGCTGACGCTGGGCGCCATCGAGGCGCTGGAGATTGCCGGCAACGAACAGCAGCAGGCGATGTACCTGCCCAACATGATTTCGGGCAAGTGGACCGGCACCATGAACATCACCGAGCCGCAGGCCGGCTCCGACCTCGCGGCGATCCGCTCGCGCGCCGTGCCGCAGGCCGACGGCAGCTACCGCATTTTCGGCCAGAAGATTTTCATCACCTACGGCGATCACGACATGGCGGAGAACACCATCCACCTCGTGCTCGCCCGCACGCCGGATGCGCCCGAGGGCGTCAAGGGCATCTCGCTGTTCGTGGTGCCGAAATTCCTCGTGAATGCCGATGGCTCGCTCGGCGCGCGCAACGATGCATATTGCGTTTCCGTCGAGCAAAAGCTCGGCATCCACGCCAGCCCGACCTGCGTCATGGCGCTGGGCGACAGCGGCGGCGCCGTCGGCACCATGGTGGGCCAGGAGAACCAGGGCCTCAAGTACATGTTCGTCATGATGAACGCGGCGCGCTTCGCGGTCGGCCTAGAAGGCCTCGCGATCTCCGAGCGCGCCTACCAGCACGCCGTGGCCTACGCCAGAGAGCGCGTGCAGGGGCGCGCCATCGAAGGTTCGGCGAGCGGAGTGCCGATCATCAAACACCCGGACATCCGCCGCATGCTGATGCTGATGCGCTCGCAGGTCGAAGCCATGCGCGCGCTGGCCTATTCGGTCGCCGCCGCCCACGATGCCGCCGCGCGGCACCCGGACGCCGCCGAGCGGGCGCGGAACCAGGCCTATGTCAACCTGATGATTCCGGTGGTCAAGGGCTGGAGCACCGAGACCGGCAACGAACTGGCCTATCTCGGCGTGCAGGTTCATGGCGGCATGGGCTTCATCGAGGAAACCGGCGCCGCGCAGTTCATGCGCGACGCGCGCATCACGACGATTTACGAGGGCACCACCGGCATTCAGGCCAACGACCTGATGGGGCGCAAGATCGCCCGCGAAGGCGGCGCCACGCTCAAGGCGGTGACCGGCATGATGCAGCAGACGCAGGGCGACCTGGCGCAGCACAAGGGCGCGCAGTTCGTTGCGATTGCCGCGGCGCTGGGTCGTGGCATCGACGCCTTGCAGCAGGCCACCGACTACATCGTCGGCAACTACGGCAAGGACGTGCGCGCCGTGGCTGCCGGCGCCGTGCCCTTCCTGCGCCTGATGGGCATCGTCTCGGGCGGCTGGATGATGGCGCGCGCCGCGCTGGTGGCACAAGGCAAGATCGCCGCCGGTGATGCCGATCCTTTCTTCCCGGCCAAGATCGCTACCGCGCATTTCTACGCCGACCACGTCATGGCCGCCGTTGCCGGCCTGGCGCAGGAAGTGGTGCAGGGTGGGGCGAGTGCCTTGTCGCTGGATGAGGAAATGTTCTGATTTCGTTTCCAATGCAATAAAAACGGGAACCCGCGGGTTCCCGTTTTTTTGCGCCGTAGCGCCGGCGCCGACTTTTCGCTGCGGCCTACATCTGCGTGTAGATCGGCCCCTCGCCGCCCTGCGGCACCACCCAGTTGATGTTCTGCGTCGGGTCCTTGATGTCGCAGGTCTTGCAATGCACGCAGTTCTGCGCATTGATCTGCAGGCGTGGATTGCTGCCATCCTCGTTCGCGCACGATCTCGTACACGCCGGCCGGGCAGTAGCGCTGCTCGGGGGCATCGTAAAGCGCGAGGTTGGTCGCGATCGGCACCGCCGCATCCTTCAGCTGCAGATGGCAGGGCTGGTCTTCCTCGTGGTTGGTGTTGGAGAGGAAGACCGATGAAAGGCGGTCGAAGGTCAGCACGCCGTCGGGTTTCTCGTAGGCGATCGGCTGTGCATTCGGCGGCGGGCTTCAGCTTCAGGTGGTCGGCCGTGTTGTGCAGGGTCCACGGCGCCTTGCCGCGCAGCAGCACCTGGTCGATGCCGAACATCAGGGTGCCGGTCCACAGTCCCTTGGCCATCCAGGGCTTGAAGTTGCGCGCGGTATGGAGTTCCTCGTACAACCACGAATCGCGGAAGGCCTCCGGGTACTCGCTCAGCGCATCGTTGGCGCGGCCGGCGGCCAGCGCCGCGGCGGCGGCCTCGGCGGCGAGCATGCCGCTCTTGATCGCGGCGTGGCTGCCCTTGATGCGCGAGGCGACCAGCATGCCGGCATCGTCGCCGATCAGCGCGCCGCCGGGAAAGTCGAGCTTGGGCATGGACTGCAGGCCGCCGGCCGCCAACGCGCGGGCGCCGTAGGCCAGGCGCTTGGCGCCCTTGAACAGCGGCGCGATCTGCGGATGGGTCTTCATGCGCTGCATTTCCTCGAAGGGCGCGAGGAAGGGATTCTTGTAGCCGAGGCCGACCACCAGGCCGACGGAGACCAGGTTCTCGCCGAAGTGGTAGATGAAGCCGCCGCCGTAGGTGTCGGACTTCATCGGCCAGCCGAAGGTGTGCATGACCAGACCCTTCTCGAACTGCTCGGGATCGACTTCCCACAGCTCCTTGATGCCGATGGCGTAGGTCTGCGGATCGGAGTCGGCGCGCAGGTCGAACTTTTCCTCGACCTGCTTGCCCAGGTGGCCGCGGCAGCCTTCGGCGAACAGGGTGTACTTGGCCAGCAGTTCCATGCCCGGCTGGTGGTTGGGGCCGGGCTGGCCGTCGCGCGTGAGGCCCATGTCGCCGGTGGCGACGCCGCGCACCGCGCCCTTGTCGTCGTAGAGTACTTCGGCCCCGGCGAAGCCGGGATAGACCTCGACGCCGAGGGCTTCGGCCTGGGCGCCAAGCCAGCGGCAGAGCTGGCCCAGGCTGATGACGTAATTGCCGTGGTTCGCAAAGCAGCGGGGCAGAAGCATCACCGGCAGATCGACGAAGCCGTGCTGCGTCAGGAAGGCAAAGCGGTCGCGCGTCACCGCGGTATCCATCGGTGCTCCCTGCGCCTGCCAGTCGGGCATCAGTTCGTTCAGCGCGCGCGGGTCCATGACGGCGCCGGAGAGGATGTGGGCGCCGATCTCGGAGCCCTTCTCGATCAGGCAGACGTTGGTTTCCGGATTGATCTGCTTGAGCCGGATCGCAGCGGCAAGTCCGGCCGGACCCCCGCCTACGATGACGACATCGAATTCCATGGCTTCGCGCTGCATGCTGACTCCGATCGATTGATTTGATCGCGCGATTATAATCTTGAAGTCTTCTATAACACTTCGGACTTGATGCCCATGGAACACCACCGCAAGCTCATCTTCAGCAGCCAGATGCCGATCCGCTGGGGCGACCAGGACGCCATGGGGCACGTCAACGCCACGGTCTATTTCCGCTACATGGAACAGGCGCGCATCGAGTGGCTGGAGAGCTTCGACTTAGCCACCGCGGTGACGCTGACGGAAGGTCCGGTGATCGTCAACGCCAGCTGCACCTTCCTGATCCCCTTCACCTATCCGGGCACTCTCGACTGCCGCATGTTCTGCGGTCATCCCGGGCGCAGCAGCGTGCCGACGTATTACGAATTGCGACTCGTGGGTGAGGATCGCATCTATGCCGAAGGCGCCGCCAAGCTGGTGTGGATCAACAACACGACGGGCAAGTCGATTCCACTTCCCGAAGCTTTGCGCGCCAGCTGCCTTTGAAGGAACCCGCCATGAGCAAAGACACCGCACCGATCTGGCAACCCTCGGCGCAGCGCATCGCCGCCACGCGCCTGACGGCATTCATGAAGGCGGCCGGCAAGCGCTGGAATCGCCGTCTCGCCGGCGCCAGCGCGGTGCGTCCCGATGGGAACTTTTCAACTGTGCATGCCTGGTCGATAGACCATCCCGAGGAGTTCTGGGTTTCGCTCTGGGAGTTCGGCGGCGTGATCGGCGAGATGGGCTCCACGGTCGTCGTCGACCGCGAGAAGATGCCCGGCGCACGGTGGTTCCCCGAAGCGAAGCTCAACTTCGCCGAGAACCTGCTGTGCCGCCGCATCGATGGCGACGCCCTGGTGTTCTGGGGCGAGGACAAGGTCAAGGGCCGCGTCAGCCAGGCCGAACTCCATCGCGCCGTGGCGCAGACCGCCGCCGCCTTGCGCGCGATGGGTGTGGTCAAGGGCGACCGCGTCGCCGCCTACCTGCCCAACATCCCGGCCGCCGTGGTGGCGATGCTGGCCGCGGCGTCGATCGGCGCCATCTTCTCCTCGGCCTCGCCGGATTTCGGCGTGCAGGGCGTGCTCGACCGCTTCGGCCAGATCGAGCCGAAGATCCTCTTCGCCTGCGATGGCTACTGGTACAACGGCAAGGCAATCGATTGCCTGGGCAAGGTGGCGGAGATCGCCGCGCGCCTGCCATCGCTGGAGCGCGTGGTTGTCGTGCCTTATTTGGGAAATGCGGTGGGAAATGCGGCGGGAAGCGGTGACGCCTCCGCTATCCGGCACGGCATCACGCTGGCGGACTTCCTCGCCCCCCATGCCGCCGAGCGCAAGGTCCGCTTCGAGCGCCTGCCCTTCGACCATCCGCTCTACATCATGTATTCCTCGGGCACCACGGGCGTACCCAAGTGCATCGTGCATTGCGCCGGCGGCGTGCTGCTGCAGCACCTCAAGGAACACCAACTCCACAGCGACCTGAAGCCGAATGATCGCCTGTTCTTCTTCACCACCTGCGGCTGGATGATGTGGAACTGGCTGGTCTCCGCCCTGGCTTCCGGCGCGACCCTGCTGCTCTACGACGGTTCGCCCTTCGTCGGCCGCGGCAACATCCTGTTCGACTACGCCGATGCCGAAGCCATGACGCATTTCGGCACCTCGGCCAAGTTCATCGACGCCATCGCCAAGATCGACCTGCAGCCGCGGCGGACGCACAAGCTCAAGCAGCTGCGCACCCTGTTCTCCACCGGCAGCCCGCTGGTCGCGGAAGGCTTCGACTACGTCTACGCAAACATCAAGCAGGACGTCCAGCTTGCCTCGGTCTCGGGCGGCACCGACATCATTTCCTGCTTCGTCATCGGCAATCCGAACGGCGCCGTGTATCGCGGCGAAATCCAGTGCGCCGGGCTGGGCATGGCGGTGGACGTGTTCGACGATGAGGGCCGTCCGCTGCGCGGCGAAAAAGGCGAACTGGTCTGCACGCGCAGCTTCCCCGTGATGCCGATCGGCTTCTGGCACGATGAGGGCGGCGCCAAGTATCACGCCGCCTACTTCGACCGTTTTGACAACATCTGGTGCCACGGCGATTTCGCCGAAATCACCGCCCACGGCGGCTTCATCATCTACGGCCGTTCCGACGCCACGCTGAACCCCGGCGGGGTGCGCATCGGCACGGCGGAGATCTACCGCCAGGTGGAAAAGCTCGCCGAAGTCGTCGAGTCCATCGTCATCGGCCAGGACTGGCCGCCGGGCAATGCCGGCGACGTGCGCGTGGTGCTCTTCGTCAAACTGCGCGAGGAAATGGGACTCGACGAGGTGCTGGAGAAGCGCATCAAGCAGGTGATACGGGACAACACCACGCCGCGCCACGTGCCGGCCAAGATCCTCCAGGTCGCCGACATCCCGCGCACCAAGAGCGGCAAGATCGTCGAGCTCGCCGTGCGCAACGTGGTGCACGGCAATCCGGTGAAGAACGTCGAAGCGCTGGCCAATCCCGAGGCGCTGGAACACTTTCGCGATCGGGCGGAACTCGCGTTGTAAAAGTCGGCGTTGGCGGTACGGCGATATTGGTTGTTGCTGACACGGCAGCGTCAGAAGCGGCTGCGGCCAGGATTCGTCATCGGCGTCCCTAAAACGTTGAATTTTTGAGCGGCTGCTTCCAAAAAAACTCACTGAATCTTCCGTGCCCATGGAAGTCAGCCAGGCATTTCGCAAGGAAGACAGCTTCGCCGCGTTATGTTGTCTGGCGGGCCTTTCTGCAAATCCTGACGCTTGCCGGCCCAAAGTCGGCGATTGACGGCTGCATCCGGCGTCGGCCATACTCGTCAAAGGCCCGTTGTATCTCATACCATCAGGAGTCTGAATCATGCCGCACTGCTCGCTACTTCACCTGATCGTCGGCCTTGCGGGTGCTTGCCTCGGCGCCGCGGCCGCCGCCCAAGTGCCCACCCCCGTGACGGATTTCCGCAGTGGCCCGGGCAACGGGGTCTACAGCTATGCATCCAGCAATCCGGCAACGGTGCTGGACCTGATTCAGAGCAATCGCCCACGACCCGCTGCGACTGCCCAGGGCCAGCTGGTTCTGCCGACCAGCGTGGCCGCCGACGCCAGGCTGCCGGCGGTGGTGCTGGTGCATGGCTCGGGCGGGATCTACCCGGAGCAGTTGACGTTCTGGGCCAGGCTGCTCAATGAGCAAGGCATCGCCGCATTCGTGATCGATGTCTTCGGTCCCCGCGGCGTCAAGTCCACCGGCGAGGATCAGAGCCAGGTGCCATTCGCGGCCGACACCGCCGATGCTTTCGCCGCGCTCGGCATGCTGGCCACTCATCCGCGCATCGACCCCAAGCGCATCGCGGTGATGGGGTTCTCACGCGGCGGGATCACCGCCGTGCGCAGCGGCGTGCAGCGCATCGTCAATGGTACCGCCCCCTCCGGCCTGCGCTTTGCCGCGCATCTGGCCATCTACAGCGGCGGCTGCGCCGGCGTGCTGTCGGTGACCGCCAAGCCGGGCGTATTCAGTCCCGCGCCCATGCTGTTCGTGCACGGCGATGCCGACGATTACGCCTATCTGAGCGACTGCCGCAGCTACGCCCAGCGCATTAACGCCGCGGGCACACCGACCGAGTTCGTCGTGTTGCCTGGCGCCCGCCACAAGTTCGATGTGGACGACCTGCGACTCATCAATGCCCGCAACAACTCCAAGACCAAGGAAGCGTGCCCGCTCGAATTCGACATCATCGACATGAAGACGCGCGATCGCCGCAGCGGCGACGTGGTGCCGCAGGAAAAGACCAAGGCCATCAGCGACGAACTGTGCGCAGACAAGGGTGCGACGCTGGCAGGCGACCAAAAGGCACGAGAGGCGGCGGGCAAGGCGGTGGTGACGTTCCTGAACAAGGTGTTCAAGTCCTGAACACCAGAGCGGATCATCCTGCGCTGATGCAGGCCGGCAACGGCGTCGAGAGAATTGGAAGTCCCGCACCCGCCGTTTGCGCTGTGGCTCGCCCGCAAAGCGCCGAAGTGGGTTGGGCGCAGATGATCATGGCGCCTGATCTCCTGACAAGGACGCCTTCCTGCTAGCGGTCAGTGACCATCCATTGGTCATGAGGCTGCAACGGGCACATTTCAGTCATCCCGCATCCCGTCGCTAAAATAGATCACCGATCCTGCGGGACGCGGCGATCCCGAGACCTGCACTGCCCAGACCGCCTTCTCATCCAGCGCCAGCACGTTCGCCAGCCACGGCAGGCTCTCTTCCAGCGCCGCCTTCAGCGTCCACGGCGGGTTGACGACGAACATCGCGCTGCCGTGCATGCCGTGCCCCTTGGTGGCCGGGCCGCGCACGCTGAGGCTGGCATAGAGCCAGTCGGCGGGGAGCTTCTTCAGCTTTTCGGGCAGGGCGCGCGCCTCGATGGTGGGCAGGAAAGGCAGCCAGACCAGATAGGTGCCGGTGGCGAAGCGTTTGAGGCCGTCTTTCACCGCGGCGACCACGCGCAGGTAGTCGCTCTTGATTTCGTAGGAGGGATCGATCAGCACCAGTCCGCGCCGCGAGGGCGGGGGCAGGGCGGCCTTCATGACTTCGAAGCCGTCGGCTTGCTCGACCTTGACGCGGCGCCCGGACTCTTTGAATTCGCGGCGCAACAAAGCGAAGTCGGTCGAATGCAGTTCGCAGAAGCGCAGCGTGTCGATCTCGCGGGCGAAGTGCGCGGCAAGCCACGGCGAGCCGGGGTAGCGGCGCAGTTTCAACCCGCCGCTGCAGGCCTGCAGCGCATCCATGTAGTGTTTCAGCGGCGCCGGCAGGTCGATGCGGTTCCACAGCCGGGCGATGCCGTCGAGGTATTCGCCGGTCTTCTTCGCCTGTTCCGAGTCGATTGCGTAGAGGCCGGCACCGGCATGGGTGTCGAGCACGAGATACGGCTTGTCCTTGGCATTCATGTGATCGAGGCACAGCGTCAGCACGAGGTGCTTGAGGATGTCGGCGTGGTTGCCGGCGTGGAAGGCGTGGCGATAGCTGAGCATAAGAGCCTATTTCAGTAGGAATCGTACCCCGCGCCGCCGGGCGTTGGGATGCGATGCGAGGCGGAGGGAGTGCAGCATGGTACATCCATGCAAGCGACCGACAACGTGGCAGCGCGCCCAACGCCCGACGGCCCTTCGGGTTGAGACCAGGATCGGCGTCTGCGGCGTTGCAGCGCTTGCCAATGGAACAACCAATGGCCGCGCACTGCGCCTTGCATCCATCCGATCCTGGTCTCAACGCGGGCCATGATTCCTACTGAAATAGGCTCTAATGGCGGGATAGAATGCGCGACCATGAATGATACGTCGGGCATCCGGGTTTCCAAACTTCTTGCCGAGCGCGGACTGTGTTCGCGGCGCGAGGCGGAGGGCTATATCGAGCGCGGATTGGTCTTCGTCGATGGCCAGCGCGTCACGCAACTGGGCACCCGGGCGGCGGCCGATGCGGTGATCACCCTGGCGCCGGAAGCGCGGGCGATGCAGGCCCGGCAGGCGACGATATTGCTGCACAAGCCGATGAGCTACGTTTCCGCGCAGGCGGAAGATGGGCACCTGCCGGCGGTCAGCCTGATTTCGCCGAAGACGCAGATGGCGGGCGATCACCAGCGCTTTCAGCTAACGCATTTGAAGGGCCTGGCGCCGGCGGGACGGCTCGACATCGATTCCACCGGCCTGCTGGTGCTGACCCAGGACGGTCGTGTGGCGCGGCAATTGATCGGCGACGACTCCAGGGTGGAGAAGGAATACCTGGTACGCGTCGAGGGCGTGCTCGACGCGCGCGGCCTGGAGCTGCTCAACCATGGGCTGGAGCTGGACGGCAAAAAACTGCGGCCGGCCAAAGTCGCCTGGGCGAATCCAGACCAACTGAGCTTCGTCCTGACCGAAGGCCGCAAGCGGCAGATCCGCCGCATGTGCGAACTGGTGGGCCTGCGCGTCACCGGCCTGAAGCGGGTGCGCATCGGCCGCGTGCGATTGGGCGACCTGCCGTTGGGACAGTGGCGCTTCCTGCGCGAAAACGAGTCGTTTTGAGCGCGCTTGACTCGGGCGACCGGCATGCGCAGGATGTCGCCATGAATGCCGCCAGCCCCTCGCCGCAGGATCCGCAACCGCCTGTCCAGGCTTCACCGGCCTGGCGCTGGTTGCGGGCCCTTGCCCTGCTGGCGGCCGGCGTCGTCCTCGGCTTGGCCTTCGCCGCCTACGGCGGAGCCGACCTGCTGCTGAATTTCACGAACCTGCGCTACTGCGGTTAGGCGCTCCAAGCCACGGATTTGCCTTGCTTTAGGCCGCCCGGCTTTGTATAATCGCCGGCTTCCCTTGCTCCACCCGTTACGCATGCGGGGGGGCTGTCACTCAACCACAAGGAGATTGCATGCGCCATTACGAAGTCGTATTTATCGTCCACCCGGACCAGTCGGAGCAGGTTCCGGCGATGATCGAGCGTTACAAGACGCTGGTCACCGGCCGCAACGGCGCCATCCACCGCCTCGAAGACTGGGGCCGCCGCCAGATGGCTTACCCGATCCAGAAGGTACACAAGGCCCACTACGTGCTCATGAACATCGAGTGCGACGGTGAAACCCTGGCCGAACTCGAGCACGCCTTCAAGTTCAACGACGCAGTCCTGCGCCACCTGACGGTGAAAACCCGCAAGGCGGTCGTGACTCCTTCGCCGATGATGAAGGAAGAGAAGTCGCGTTCCTTGACCCAGGGCGATGCCAGAGTGGAGGCTCCGGCTGCTGCCGCTGCCGCCTGAGGATAAGCCGGGCAACCTGACGCAGTTGTCGGGTCGCTTGCTTGAGCGCGGCGCATTGCGCCGCACCCCCGCCGGGATCCCGGTTCTCGAATTTCTCCTCGCGCATGTCTCGACCCAGGTCGAAGCCGACGTCGAGCGCAAGGTGGAATGCGAGATGGCCTGTGTAGCAATGGGCCGGCCGGCGCAAGTGCTGCTTGCAGCCAAGCCGGGGGATGGAATCAGGGTGGCCGGTTTTCTGGCCGCCAGGAGTCTCAAGCGACGCAGTCCGCTGCTGCATGTGAATACAGTCGAATTCGTGGAAGGAAATGAAAATGGCATTCAAACCTAAGAGCAAGACCGGTGTAAAGCGCAAGGACGACAAGGGCCGCAGCCTGTTCAAGCGCCGCAAATTCTGCCGCTTCACGGCAGAGAAGATCGAAGAGATCGATTACAAGGACGTCGAGATCCTCAAGGATTTCATCGCTGAAAACGCCAAGATCATGCCGGCGCGCATCACCGGTACCAAGACCGGCTACCAGCGGCAGTTGTCGACCGCCATCAAGCGCGCGCGCTTCCTGGCGCTGATGCCCTACACCGATCTGCACCAGTAAGCGAGGAAAGAACCATGCAAATCATTCTGATGGAAAGAGTCGTAAACCTCGGCGGCCTGGGCGATATCGTCAAGGTCAAGGACGGCTATGCCCGCAACTTCCTGATCCCGCAGGGCAAGGCCAAGCGGGCGACGGACGCCAACCGCAAGGTTTTCGAGGAAAAGCGTGCCGAACTCGAGCGCATCCAGGCCGAGGCGATTGCCGCCGCTCAAGCCCAGGTCGAGAAGCTGGAAGGCACGATGGTGCAGATCGCGCGCAAGACCGGCGTCGATGGTCGTCTGTTTGGTTCGGTATCGGCTCACGATATTGCCGAAGCGCTGGCTGCACAGGGCTTTCAGGTCGAGAAGTCGGCGATCCGTCTGCCCGACGGTCCGCTCAAGACCATCGGCGATACGCCGGTGCAGATTGCCCTGCATACCGACGTCGTGGCGACGGTCACGGTGTCGGTGCTCGGCGAACACTGAACCGCCTGACATCCTCGAAACGGGCCGCTGATGTTTCATCAGCGGCCCGTTTGCTTTATTGCCGCCTCCCGGGTTGGCGACGCTTTCGCTGAATGTTGCACTGCGCCTGTTTCATCCACCGCATTTGCACAGTTTTTCCACAGCATTTCCACAAGTTTCCCACTTACCTTGACGCCAAGAGCGGGGTAGACTTGATGCTTCAATTTTGGAGACAGCGATGGCTCAGGTACGTGCCTTCAATCCCCCGCACCCTGTCGATTCACAGGTCGCTGCGCTGAAGCTTCCCCCCCATTCCATCGAGGCCGAGCAGTCGCTGATCGGCGGCCTGCTGATCGACAACGCCGCCTGGGACCGCATCGGCGACGTGGTGCGCGAGACCGACTTCTATCGCGACGACCACCGCCGGATCTTCCGCCATATCGGCAAGCTGATCCAGATGGGTCGCCCCGCCGACGTGGTAACCGTGTATGAATCGATCGAGCAGTCGAACGAAGTCGATCAGACCGGCGGGCTCGGTTACCTGGGCGAGATCGCCAACGCCACGCCCTCGGCGGCGAACATCCGGCGCTATGCCGAGATCGTGCGCGAGCGCGCCATCCTGCGCCAGCTGGTTACCGTGGGTGACGAGATCGCCGGCAATGCGCTGAACCCTGCCGGACGTGATGTGAAAACGCTGCTCGACGATGCCGAGCAGCGCATCTTCCAGATCGCCGAAGCCGGCAATCGCAGCAACAATGGCTTCGTCCCGATCCAGCCCTTGCTGGGCGAAGTCGTCGAGCGCATGGAAACCCTGCTGGCGCGCGACAGCCAATCCGACATTACCGGCGTGGCGACCGGGTTTGCCGATCTCGACCGCATGACTTCCGGCCTGCAGCCCGGCGACATGATCGTCGTCGCCGGGCGCCCGTCCATGGGCAAGACGGCGTTTGCGCTGAACATCGCCGAGCATGTCGGCGTCGAACTCAGGCTGCCGGTGGCGATCTTCAGCCTGGAAATGTCCGGCCCGCAGATCGCGACGCGCTTCCTTTCCTCGGTGGGTCGCATCGAGTCGAGCAAACTCAGAACCGGCCGCCTCACCGATGATGAATGGGATCGCATGACGGTGGCGCTGGGAAAGCTGCATGAAGCGCCGATCCATATCGACGAGACCGGCGCCATCAACTCGACCGACCTGCGCGCCCGCGCCCGGCGCCTGCATCGCCAGTTCGGCAAGCTCGGCCTGATCGTCATCGACTACCTGCAACTGATGAGTTCCAATCGCGACGGCGAAAACCGCGCCACCGAGATTTCCGAGATATCGCGCTCGATCAAGGCGCTGGCCAAGGAACTGCAAGTGCCGATCATTGCCCTCTCGCAGCTCTCGCGCAAGGTCGAGGAGCGCAACGACAAGCGCCCGCTGATGAGCGATTTGCGCGAGTCGGGTGCCATCGAGCAGGATGCCGACATCATCCTGATGATGTATCGCGAGGAATACTACAAGCCCGACACGCAGGACAAGGGCAAGGCCGAAGTCAACATCGGCAAGCACCGCAACGGCCCCGTGGGCATGGTGCCGCTGACCTTCCTCGCCGAATACGCGAAGTTTGAGAATTTCGCTTCAGGCTCGGCCGGTTATCGAGGCTGATAACGGCTGCCAATCGCGTCCGGGAAGCTGCAGGAAAACCGGCTTTAGTGAAGCGTTGAATAAGCCGTCACACCGGCGAAATCCGGTGTCCAGTGCCATGATTCCTCTGGATTCCGGCTTTCGCCGGAATGACGGAACGTGACCGGGTCAGTGGTTCCTTAAAGAACTTCCGCCGCGTGATCCGCGAGCCGGGAGCGCTCGCCGCGCTGCAGCGTGACATGGCCGGAATGCGCCCAGCCCTTGAAGCGATCCACCACGTAGGTCAGGCCTGAACTGCCTTCGGTGAGGTAGGGGGTGTCGATCTGCGCGATGTTGCCCAGGCAGACCACCTTGGTGCCGGGGCCGGCGCGGGTGATCAGGGTCTTCATCTGCTTCGGCGTCAGGTTCTGCGCCTCGTCGATGATGAGGAACTTGTTCATGAAGGTGCGGCCGCGCATGAAGTTGAGCGACTTGATCTTGATCCGGTTGCGGATCAGGTCCATGGTCGCGGCGCGACCCCAGTCGCCGCCGTAGCTGCCGGCACCCGCGCCGGGCGCGCCAGCGGGGGTTTCGGCCGGCTTGTTGAGCACCTCGAGGTTGTCTTCCAGCGCGCCCATCCAGGGCGTCATTTTTTCCTCTTCCGTGCCGGGCAGGAAGCCGATGTCTTCGCCGACGGGCACGGTGACGCGGGTGATGATGATCTCGGCGAAGCGCTTGTTCTCCAGCGTCTGCGTCAGCGCGGCGGCCAGCGTCAGCAGGGTCTTGCCGGTACCGGCCTGGCCGAGCAGGGTGACGAAGTCGATCTCGGGGTTCATCAGCAGGTTGAGGGCGAAGTTCTGCTCGCGGTTGCGCGCGGTGATGCCCCAGACGGCGTTCTTGGCATGGCTGTAGTCGATCAGGGTTTCGAGTTCCGCCGTCTTGCCGGCGCCGACTTTTACCCACGCCTGCAGCGGCTGCGGGCCTTCCTGCCAGACGAACTCATTGACCAGCAGTTCGGGGCACAGCGGGCCCTTGACGCGGTAATAGGTGCGGCTGTCCTTCTTCCACGATTCCAGTCCCTTGCCGTGCTTGTCCCAGAAATCGGGCGGCAGTTCGAGGGTGCCGGTGTAGAGGAGATCGGTGTCCTCCAGCACCTTGTCGTTGAAATAGTCCTGCGCTTCGAGGCCGAGTGCCCGAGCCTTGATGCGCATGTTGATGTCTTTGGAGACCAGGATGACCGGTCGCTTGGGGAACTTCTGACCCAGATGCATGACGACGCCGATGATCTGGTTGTCTGCCTTGGCGGTCGGCAGCGAAATCGGCAGGATGCCGTTGATGGCTTCGGTCTGGAGAAACAGGTGGCCGGTGGCCAGTTCGCGCGAAGGGCCGCTCAGGTCTATGCCTTTGGCCATGTTGTGCTCTGCGCCGGTGACGATCTCGTCGAGCAGGCGGCTGGTCTGGCGTGCGTTGCGGGCAACTTCCGACATGCCTTTCTTGTTGGCGTCGAGTTCCTCCAGCGTCATCATCGGCACGTAGATGTCGTGCTCCTCGAAGCGAAACAGGCTCAGGGGGTCATGCATCAGCACATTGGTATCCAGCACAAAGAGCTTGGTGGTCGAACTCTTTGTCTTCGCGGCGCGCTTGGCGTTCATAAATGCCTCAGGGCAAGGGTGGGCGAGGGTGGAACAAGGCTCAAGATAGCCAGCCGGGTTGTGGTGGAAGGCCAAAGGCAGGGCCCGAATCCGGGCTTTGTTTCGGATTACTGCGCCCGATCACAGCTTGCGCACGGCGTCCAGCACTGCGGCGGCGTTGCCATCCGCCCGGGTCGAGCGCCACTCCTGGCGCAGGATGCCGTTGGCGTCGATGAGGAAGGTGCTGCGCTCGATGCCGAGCACCTTCTTGCCATACAGCATCTTGTTCTTGACCACGTCGAACATGCGGCAAAGCACGCCTTCGATATCCGAGATCAGTTCGAAGGGAAGTCCCAGCCTGGCCTTGAAGCTTTCATGCGACTTCAGCGAATCGCGCGAAACGCCGACCACGGCGCAACCGGTCCTGGCGAATTCGGCGTGCAGATCGCGAAACTGTTGGGCCTGTGCGGTACAGCCCGGCGTATTGTCCTTGGGGTAGAAATACAGAACCAGCGGCTTGCCCTGAAAGGCGGACAGGGTGAATTCGCCTCCGGTGGCGGGGACGCTGAAATCCGGGACACGCAGCCCGATCGCGGAGGGGGGGGCGGGGTTGGCGATGAATATTTCGGTCATGCAGCTTCCTTCCAGGTTGACAGAAATTCCTCGCCCTGCAGCATCAGGCAGCCTGCACGGCCCGGGATTTCGCCCCGGACCATTTCATGGCGAGGCAGCAGCGCCGGGTCGAGCGCGTCGCGCATCGTGCCCAGCGATACCAGTTGGTAACCCTGTTCGCGCCAGCCGGTCAGCAGGCGCTCGAGGGTATCGCCCAACTTGAGTCCTTCAAGTTCGGCGTGCAGCGTGAAAACGTGATCGCAATTGGCCGCTCCGGGCGCGGTCTGCGCAGTGATCCGCAGCAATTGCAGGTGCACGTTGTCCGCCGTGATGTCGCCCGTGCCGATCAGTTCGTCCAGGGTCGGCAGGGTGGTCGGCAGTTGCGGGCAGGCCACGATCTCGCCGTTCCATACCGGCACGAAGGGGTGCGTACCACGGCAGTCCGAGGCCCAGCGGTAGCCCATGCGCTGCGTCAGGCGCAGCGCATGCGGGTTCATTTGCCAGCCGGCGGCGCCGTGGCCGGGAGCCGCGTCGCCGAATATTTCGATGTAGCGCTCGTGCGCGCGCCGCATCTCGGTTTCCGTCCAGGCGGAGTTCGCGCTTGCGACCCCGTCCTGCCACTTGACGTGGTCCCAGCAGTGGATCGCCGCTTCGAAGCCGGCATCGCGCGTCGCGCGCATGATGTCGGCGCCGCGGCGGCCGATGTCCGGGCCCGGCAGCAAGGTGCCATACATCAGCGTCTTGATGCCGTAGTGCGAAACGACGGAGGTACGCTGCAGCTTCTTGATGAAGCCGGGGCGAAACGCGCGCCCGATGGCGCGGCCGGTGTGATCGGGGCCGAGCGAGAAGAGGAAGCTGGCGTCCGCCTTCTGGCGACGCAAAATCTCCACCAGGCGTGGCACTCCCTGCAGGGTACCGCGCCATGTATCGACATCGATTTTGAGGGCAAGCTTCATCGGGATTTCAGTCCATCCGCTTGCCGCGGGCATTCAACATGGGCCGGGAAAGGGTGTGGCGGATGACGCCATTGACGCCGGGGATGCGGATTTTCTTCATGACAGGGGTAGTGCCGGGGTTCCAGGAATTGCGTTGATCTGATGGCCGGGCGGGGATGGCGCCAGCGCCAAACCTTCCAATTCTACCGCGAGGAGCCGCAGAATCCTGCCCCGGCAGCCTGTCGGACTTGATTCGTGAGCGCGAATCAAGTCCGACAGGCTGCTAGCCGCACCCGGCAATCAAGCGGTGGTCATCCCCGGCGCCGGGTCACCCGGCGCTTTCGACGATCAGTGCGGCGGCCACCTCACGCCCTTCGGTCATGAGGATGTTGTAGGTGCGGCAGGCGGCATGGCTGTCCATCACTTCGACACCGACGCGGCGTTCAATCAGGTGGCGCATCAGGGCGGGGGCGGGGAAGCGCTGGCGCGCTCCGGTGCCGAGCAGGACAATGGGGCAGTCGAGCCTGGCGACGGCCAGCAGGTCGGCTTCGCTCAGGCTGTCGAATGAAGCCGGGGGCCAGTCCTCGATCAGCCGCTGCGGCGTCAGGAGGAAGCTTCTCGTCAGCCGGCGGCCATTGACGGCGATGTGCCCGGCATCGTAGGAGGTGATCGAGAGGAGGCCGGCGGTAAGGGCGGAATGCAGCTTCATTCGGGGTGGCAAATTCGACAACCGGGCGGGTGAAGGACAGCCAAGGGAAGGAGTGGCGGAAAGCCGCATCAAATCTGGATTTGCGGTGCAGCATGGGCTTGGGTAACATTATACATTTGCCGACAGCGCATGCTCTGGCCGGCATCTTGCAGAAAGGACGGTTGCCCATGCAGCCCGTGAACAAATCCGCCAAACTCAACAACGTCTGCTACGACATTCGCGGGCCCGTTCTCGCCCGCGCCCGGCAGATGGAGGAGGAAGGCCACAAGATCATCAAGCTGAACATCGGCAATCTCGCCGCATTCGGCTTCGATTCGCCCGAGGAAATCCAGCAGGACATGATCCGCAACCTGCCCACTGCGGCCGGATATGTTGATTCGAAAGGAATTTTCTCGGCGCGCAAGGCGGTGATGCATTACACGCAGCAGAAGCACATCAAGGGCGTCGCGATCGAGGACATTTACATCGGCAACGGCGTGTCCGAGTTGATCGTGATGGCCATGAATGCGCTGCTTGATACCGGCGACGAAGTGCTGGTGCCGGCGCCCGACTACCCCCTGTGGACGGCTGCCGTGAGCCTTTCCGGCGGCACGCCGCGTCACTACCTGTGCGACGAGGGCGCCGGCTGGCTGCCCGATCTGGCCGACATTCGCGCCAAGATAACGCCGCAGACCCGGGCCATTGTCATCATCAACCCCAATAACCCGACCGGGGCCCTGTATTCCGACGAAGTGTTGAAGGAAATCATCGAAATCGCCCGGCAGAACGACCTGATCATCTATGCCGACGAGGTCTATGACAAAGTGCTCTACGACGGCGTGACCCACACCTCGATCGCGGCCCTGTCCGAGGACGTGCTGACCATTACCTTCAACGGCTTGTCGAAGAACTATCGTTCCTGCGGTTACCGCGCCGGCTGGATGATCGTTTCGGGTGAAAAGAAACATGCGCGCGACTATATCGACGGCCTCGACATGCTGGCCTCGATGCGCCTGTGCGCCAACGTGCCCGGGCAGTGGGGCATCCAGACGGCGCTGGGCGGCTACCAGAGCATCGACGACCTGGTGGCGCCGGGCGGCCGCCTGTGTCGCCAGCGGGACATCGCCCACGAACTCATCACGGCCATCCCCGGCGTCAGCTGCGTCAAGCCCAAGGCCGCGCTGTACATGTTCCCGCGCCTGGATGCGAAGCTGTACCCGATTGCCGACGACCAGGAATTCATCTCCGAACTGCTGATCTCGGAAAAGGTGCTGCTGGTCCAGGGCACGGGCTTCAACTGGCCGCATCCCGACCACTTCCGCCTGGTCTTCCTGCCGCACGAGGATGATCTGCGCGAGGCCATCGGGCGTATCGCGCGCTTTCTTGACGGCTATCGCAAGCGGCATGGCACCTGAGTTTTTGGTTGTCGATGTGACGGGGAGCGATGGCCAGGTATTGGAACCGTCCTGGCTCGGCCGTGCCGAGGGGGTGCACCGTCAGTTGCGCACCGGCCTGGCGGCCGATTACGCAGGACGGTTGCGTTCCGTTTTCGCCAACGGCGCCCGCATGAGCGTGGCGACGGAAGAAGCCGAAGTACGCGGCGTCGCCCTCTGGCGCGTGATCGAGAACACGTATGAAGGGCGCCGTCTGTATGTCGATGATCTGGTCACCGACGAGGCGCACCGCTCGCGCGGCATCGGCCGGCGCCTGCTGCAGCATTTGGAACAAAAGGCGCGAGACATCGATTGCGATGTTCTCGCGCTTGACTCGGGCACCCAGCGCAGCGACGCGCATCGTTTTTACTTTCGGGAAGGTCTGGTAATTCCCGCTTTCAGTTTTAGGAAAACCTTGAAATGAAACCCATCAATGTAGGACTCCTTGGCATCGGCACCGTCGGCGGCGGCACGTTCAACGTTCTCTCGCGCAACGAGGCCGAGATCACGCGCCGCGCCGGGCGGCCGATCCGCATCACCAAGGTGGCGGACAAGAACCTCGAACTGGCGAGGCAAGTCACCGCCGGCCGGGCCCAGGTGACCGACGACGCTTTCTCGGTAGTCACCGATCCCGAGATCGACATCGTCGTTGAACTCATCGGCGGTTGCGGCATCGCGAAGGAACTGGTGCTGAAAGCCATTGCCAACGGCAAGCATGTGGTGACGGCGAACAAGGCGCTGCTGGCGATGCATGGCAACGAGATATTCGCTGCAGCCCATGAGAAGGGCGTCATGGTCGCCTTCGAGGCGGCGGTGGCCGGCGGCATCCCCATCATCAAGGCGCTGCGCGAGGGCCTCACCGCCAACCGGATTCAATGGATCGCCGGCATCATCAACGGCACCACCAATTTCATCCTGTCCGAGATGCGCGACAAGGGCCTGCCATTCGACGTCGTGCTCAAGGAGGCACAGCGCCTGGGCTATGCCGAGGCCGATCCGACCTTCGACATCGAGGGCGTCGACGCAGCGCACAAGATCACCATCCTGTCGGCGCTGGCCTTCGGCATTCCGATGCAGTTCGACAAGGCGCACATCGAGGGCATCAGCCAGCTCGACGCCGACGACATCAAGTACGCCGAGCAACTGGGCTACCGCATCAAGCTGTTGGGTATTACCCGCCGCCGTCCGGAGGGCGTGGAACTGCGCGTGCATCCGACGCTGATCCCCGCCAAACGCCTGATCGCCAACGTCGAAGGCGCGATGAACGCGGTGCTGGTGCAGGGCGATGCCGTCGGCGCCACGCTCTACTATGGCAAGGGCGCCGGTGCCGAGCCGACCGCTTCCGCCGTGATCGCCGACCTGGTCGACGTCACGCGCATGCACACTGCCGATCCCGAGCATCGCGTGCCGCACCTGGCTTTTCAGCCGGATGCGGTCCAGGACACGCCGATCTTGCCGCTGGCTGAAATCCAATCCGGCTACTACCTACGGCTGCGTGTCGAGGACAAGCCGGGAGTGCTGGCCGACGTGACCCGCATCCTCGCAGACCAGCAGATTTCCATCGACGCCATGATCCAGCGCGAGCCTGCAGAAGGTGAGTCGCAGACCGACATCATCATGCTGACCCACATCACGCGCGAGAAGAACGTGGACGCGGCCATCATGAAAATCGAGGCGCTGCCGGTGGTGAAGAAGAAGGTGATCCGCCTGCGCATGGAAGAGCTGGGCTGACATGAAGTACATCTCCACGCGCGGCGGCGGCGAGCCGCAGGAATTCTGCGACATCCTGCTCGGCGGGCTGGCACCTGACGGCGGGCTCTACCTGCCCGAGTCCTATCCGCAGGTGGCCAACCAACTCGACGAATGGCGCGGCCTGTCTTATGCGGAGCTGGCGTTTCGCATCCTCAGCCTGTTTGTCACCGATATCCCGGCGGCGGATCTGAAGGCCATTTGCGAGCGGACCTATACGGCGCAGACCTATCGCTGGAGCCGCGATCCGGCGAAGGCGGCGGACATCGTGCCGCTGACCTCGCTGGAGCCGGACTTTCACCTGCTGGAACTGTCCAACGGGCCGACGCTGGCCTTCAAGGACATGGCCATGCAGCTGCTGGGCAACCTGTTCGAGTACGTCCTCGAGCGGCGCAATGAAACCATCAACATCCTCGGCGCGACCTCGGGCGATACCGGATCGGCGGCGGAATATGCGATGCGCGGCAAGCACAATGTCCGCGTCTTCATGCTGTCGCCGGAAGGCAAGATGAGCTCCTTCCAGCGCGCGCAGATGTATTCCCTGCAGGATGCGAACATTTTCAACATCGCCGTGCGCGGCATGTTCGACGACGCCCAGGACATCGTCAAGGCCGTGTCCAACGACGCCGGGTTCAAGGCGAGGTACAAGATCGGCGCGGTGAATTCGATCAACTGGGCGCGCGTGATGGCGCAGGTGGTGTATTACTTCAAGGGCTGGTTCGAGGCGACCGGCTCGAACACTGAGGAAGTGGCTTTCGCCGTTCCGTCAGGAAACTTCGGCAACATTTGTGCCGGCCACATCGCGCGCATGATGGGGCTGCCCGTCGCCCGCCTGGTGCTGGCCACCAATGAGAACGACGTCCTCGACGAATTCTTCCGTACCGGCATCTACCGGCCGAGGACTACGGCCGAAACGCATGTCACGTCCAGCCCGTCCATGGACATTTCCAAGGCATCGAATTTCGAACGCTTCATTTTCGACCTGGTCGGCCGCGATGCGGCCATCGTGCGTGAACTGTGGCGCGAAGTCGATGCCGGCGGCAGTTTCAGCCTGGCCGGCGGCCCGTTCGGAGAACGCTTGCCGAGTTACGGCTTTGTCTCCGGCAGCAGTTCACACGCTGATCGCCTGGCAACGATTCGCGATGTCTGGCAGCGTCATGGACTGATGATCGATACGCATACTGCCGATGGAATCAAGGTGGCGAAGAAGCATCGCGTCGCCGGTATGCCGATGATCGTGCTGGAAACGGCACAGGCGGTCAAATTCGCCGAGACGATACGGGAAGCGCTGGGGCGCGACCCGGTGCGACCGGCGGAACTGGAAGGGCTCGAGGATCTGCCGCAGAAGGTCGAGGTGGTCGACGCGGCGGTGAATCAGGTGAAAGACATCATCGTCCGTCACTGTTGAGGCCGGATCAGCGTCGACTGCAGAAGAGTCGGCGCCGGCGAAACGGCGATTCAGGAAGCAGCGGCAGCTAGAGGTAAATCACCGCCGGGAATACCGTCACGGCGAGTACCAGAATCAGCCATTCGATGTTGTAGCGGGCCAGCATTCCGGTGAAATGCATGACCAGCACAACGATGGCGACGATGTAGTAAAGAGTGAAAAGCATGTTTTTTCTCCGTTGGCGGCAGCGATCCTGGACAGACACGGACGGATACGGGGAGACCGAAGCTTTGAGGGATTCTAGCATCAATGCTCGCCGGCTAATGCCAGTGTCGCCGACTTTAGTTTGAAGGGAATTTCCTGTCCCCGCCTTGCCCGGGTTCCGCGGAAAGCGGCCTGGGCGCGGGCGTCCAGAGGCTGCCGGACAATCTTGCCGCCGCGGCCGCTGCCGCCGATCAGCAGCGTTTCGCCGCCGCTGACGGCGACGCCGACAACCTCGTCGTTCTTCGTCAGGTCGATCAGCATCAATCCCTTGCCCTTGGCCATTTCCTTGAGTTCGGTGAGCGGAAAGAGCAGCAACCGGCCGCCCTGGGTGAGGACTGCAACGCTGTTCCCCGCCACCGGTGCCGGCGGCAGCGGCTTCTCGCCCTTGTCCAGTGTCAGGAAAGCCTTGCCGGCCTTGTTGCGCGCAATCATGTCGGTCACGCTGGCGACGAAGCCGTAGCCGCCCGACCCGGCCACGAGGTACCTGCTTTCGGGGGCGGCAGTCAGTACTTGCGCCAGCTTGCCGCTTTCGTGGAACTCGATCATGGTGTTGAGCGGCGCACCGTCACCGCGGCCTCCCGGCAGGTCGGAGACCCTGACGCTGTAGCTGCGGCCGTTGCTGTCGATCACGATCAGCGGCCACACCGTGCGCGTTTCCGCCACCAGCCAGGGGAAATCGCCGGTCTTGTAGGTGATGCCGGCCGGGTCGATGCCATGCCCCTGGCGCGAGCGCACCCAGCCGTTCTTCGAGATGATCACCGTTACCGGTTCGTCCGGCACTGAAATCTCGCCCTGCGAGATCGGCGTAACCGCCTCCATCAGGGTGCGGCGCTCGTCGCCGAAGCGCTTGGCATCCTCGGCGATCTCCTTCTGGATCAGTTTGGTCATCTCGCTGCGCGAATCGAGCAGCTTGTTGAGCTGGCCATGCTCGGTGCGCAATTCGCCGAGTTCCTTCTCGATGCGGATGCCTTCGAGGCGCGCCAGTTGGCGCAGGCGGATTTCAAGGATGTCCTCGGCCTGGATTTCGGTCAGGCCGAAGCGTGCCATCAGGTCCGGCTTCGGTTCGTCGCTTTCCCTGATGCAGCGGATAACTTCCTCGATCTTCAGGAAAACCGTCATGCGTCCTTCGAGGATGTGCACGCGGCGCAGCACCTCGCCCAGGCGGTGCCGGGTGCGGCGTTCCACGGTGGCGAAACGGAAGGCGATCCATTCGTGGAGGATGTTAAGCAGGTTCTTTTGCTGCGGGCGCCCGTCGCGGCCGACCATGGTCAGGTTCACCGAAACGCTGGATTCGAGGCTAGTGTGGGCCAGCAGCACGGCCATGAATTCGTCCTGCGGGATGCGCGAGCTCTTGGGTTCGAGCATGATGCGCACCGCCTGCTGGTCGCTCGATTCGTCGCGCACGCTGTCGAGCACGCCGAGCACCAGCGCCTTGAGGTTCTTCTGTTCCTGGCTGACGTCCTTCTTGCCGGCGCGCGGCTGCGGATTGGTCAGGCCTTCGATTTCCGACAATACCTGCGCCACCGAGACGCCGTGCGGCAGTTCGTAGACGATGACGCGCCACTGGCCGCGCGCGAGTTCCTCGATGCGCCAGCGCGCGCGCATGCGCAAGCTGCCGCGGCCATTCGGCATAGGCGTCGCGGATGTCGGCCGGAGTCGAGATGAGCTGGCCGCCGCCGGGGAAATCCGGTCCTGGCAGCACCGCCAGGACTTCTTCCAGCACCGCCTCGGGTTTTTTGATCAGCAAGCGCGCCGCCTCGGCCACTTCGCGCAGGTTGTGCGGCGGAATTTCCGTCGCCATGCCGACCGCGATGCCTGAGGCGCCATTGAGCAGCACCACCGGTAGGCGCGCCGGCATCAGTTGCGGCTCGGTCATCGAGCCGTCGTAGTTGGCGATGAAATCCACCGTGCCGCGATCGATCTCGCCCAGCAACAGGTCGGCGAAGGGTGTCAGGCGGCATTCCGTGTAGCGCATCGCGGCGGCGCCGTCGCCGTCGCGCGAGCCGAAGTTGCCCTGGCCGTCGACCAGCGGGTAACGCAACGTGAAGTCCTGCGCCACGCGCACCATGGCGTCATAGACGCTGGTGTCGCCGTGCGGGTGGTACTTGCCGATGACGTCGCCGACCACGCGCGCGCTCTTGACGTGCTTGGCGCTGGCGGCCAGGCGCATCTCGTTCATCGCATGCAGGATGCGGCGCTGCACCGGCTTGAGGCCGTCCTCCACCTGCGGCAGAGCGCGCGCGCGCACCACGCTCATGGCATAGGCGAGGTAGGCGCGCTCGGCGTAGCCGGCCAGCGGCAGCGACCCGTCGTCGCCGCTTCCGCTAAAAAGAGTCGGCGCTGGCGGTACGGTGGGCGGCGGCGGGTTGCTCACGTCGGCAAGGCTTGCGACGGGTTCGTCGAACAGGTCGGGGGTGTCGTTGTTCATGCATTGCGGCTTAAATATCGGCTTCGATCAGGTGGCCCTTTTCTTCCATCCAGGCGCGGCGCGACGAGGCCTCGCCCTTGCCCATCAGCAGGTTGAACAGTTTCAGGGTGCTGGCGTCGGCCTCGGGCAGGTCGGTGACCGGCACCACGCGGCGCGTCGCCGGCGCCATCGCGGTCTCGCGCAACTGGTCGGGATTCATTTCGCCCAGGCCCTTGAAGCGGCCGACCTCGACGGCGTCAGAGCGGATGCCTTCCTTGATCAGGCGGTCCTTGATGGCGACCAGTTCGCCCTCGTCCAGCGCATACAGGCGGCGCGCCGGGCGCTTCTTGCCCGAGGCCGGAACGTCGATGCGGTACAGCGGCGGCTGGGCGATGTAGATGTGGCCGTGGCGGATCAGGGCCGGGAAGTGGCGGTAGAACAGGGTCAGCAGCAGCGTCTGGATGTGCGCGCCATCGACGTCGGCGTCGGACATGATGATCAGCTTGCCGTAGCGCAGGTTGGACAGATCCGGCACGGCATCGGCCGTGTGCGGATCGATGCCCAGCGCCACGGCGATGTCGTGGATCTCGTTGTTGGCGAAGAGGCGTCCGGCTTCGACTTCCCAGGAGTTGAGCACCTTGCCGCGCAGCGGCAGGATGGCCTGGGTTTCCTTGTTGCGCGCCATCTTGGCCGAGCCGCCGGCGGAGTCGCCCTCGACCAGGAACAGTTCGTTCTCGGCGATGTCGGTCGATTCGCAATCGGAGAGTTTGCCCGGCAGCACGGCGACGCCGGACTGCTTGCGCTTCTCGACCTTCTGCGCGTTCTTCTGCCGCGCCAGCGCCTGCTTGATCGACAATTCGGCGATCGCCTTGCCGGCTTCGACGTGCTGGTTGAGCCAGATCTCGAAGGGGTCGCGGATCATGCTGGAGACCAGCTTCACGGCCTCGCGCGAATTGAGCTTTTCCTTGACCTGGCCCTGGAACTGCGGATCGAGGATGCGCGCCGAAAGCACGATAGGCCATGCGGCGCAGACGTCGTCCTGCTGCAGCTTGACGCCGCGCGGCAGCAGGGCGTGGTGTTCGATGAAGGACTTGACCGCCTCGAAGACGCCGGCGCGCAGGCCGGCTTCGTGGGTGCCGCCGGCCACCGTCGGGATCAGGTTGACGTAGGACTCCGAGGCGACCGCATCGACATGCCAGCCGATGGCCCAGGCCGCGCCTTCGCCCGCGGCGAAGTCGGCGTGGTCGGCGTCGGCGTACTTTTCGGCGGCATAGAGCGGGGCGACGGCTTCGGCATTGCCGGCCAGTTCGGCCAGGTAGCCGGCGAGGCCCGTCGGGATAGCTCCAGGTCTTGGACTGCGACGCTGCCGTCGGCCTGCTCGATGTCGAGCCGCACCTTGACCCCGGGCAGCAGCACGGCCTTGGAGCGCAGCAGGCGTTCCAGTTCGGCCGGCGGCACTTTGGGCGCGTCGAAGTATTTCGGGTCGGGCCAGACGCGCACCCGGGTGCCGCTCTGGCGGCCGCAGCTGCCCGTGTCCGTCAGGGCGCCGACCTTTTCGCCGCCGTCGGAGAACTCGATGGCCCAGATCTTTCCCTCGCGCCGCACTTCGACCGAGACGCGCGTCGACAGCGCGTTGGTGACGGCGACGCCGACGCCGTGCAGGCCGCCGGAAAAGGCATAGGCCGAGTTGCCCGTGCTCTTGTCGAACTTGCCGCCGGCGTGCAGGCGCGTGAAGGCCAGCACCACCACCGGAATCTTCTCGTCGGGATGCAGGCCGACGGGAATGCCGCGGCCGTCGTCGGTGACCGTGATCGAGCCGTCCAGGTGCAGCAGCGACGTGGAGGTTCTTGGCGTGCCCGCCGAGCGCTTCGTCGGCGGAGTTGTCGATGACTTCCTGGATGATGTGCGCCGGCGAGTCGGTGCGGGTGTACATGCCGGGCCGCTCGCGCACCGGCTCCAGTCCCTTGAGGACGCGGAAGGAGGATTCGTCGTAGGTGGGGGTGACAGCCATGGGTCTTTTTATGGTGAAGCGTTCAGAAGCGTGCGTCGGCCAGGCAGTCGGCCAGGCCCGTGCGCCAGTCGGGCAGGGCCAGGTCGAAGTCGCGGCGGAATTTTGCACAATCGAGCCGCGAGTTGGCCGGGCGCGGGGCCGGGCAGAGGATAGTCGGCGCTGGTGATACGGTGAACCACGGGCGATTTTTCCATCAGGCCGAGGCGCTTGTGCTTCGGCGAAAATCGCTTCGGCATAGGCGTGCCAGCTGGCTTCGCCGGCGGCGGCGAGATGGTACAGGCCGCTGGGGAGATCCTTGCGCGCCAGGAGCAGGGCCGTGGTATCGGCCAGATGGCGGGTCCAGGTCGGCGCCCCGGTCTGGTCGCCCACGACGCGCAGTTCATCGCGCTCACGGCCCAGACGCAGCATGGTCTTCATGAAGTTCGCGCCGTGCAGGCCATAGACCCAGCTGGTGCGGAAAATCAGGTGGCGGGCGCCGGAGGCGGCGGTGGCCTGCTCACCGCCGAGCTTGCTGCGGCCATAGGCGGACAAGGGTGCGGGGGCGTCGTCTTCGGTGTAGGCCGCGGCCTTGGTGCCGTCGAAGACGTAGTCGGTCGAATAGTGGATCAGCAGCGCGCCCAGGCGTTTGGTTTCTTCGGCCAGGATGCCGGGGGCCGCGGCGTTGATCGCGTCGGCCACGGCCGGTTCCGCTTCGGCCTTGTCCACCGCGGTGTAGGCCGCGGCATTGACGATCACCGTCGGCGCGATCTCGCGCACCGCTGCGCGCAGGCTGTCGGCTTGCGCGAGGTCGAGCTGGCGCCGCTCGCAGGCGATCACCTCGCCGAGGCAGGCCAGCGAGCGTTTCAATTCGCGGCCGAGCTGGCCGGCGCAACCGGTAAGCAGGATCTTCATGCGAAGGTTTCGGCCTTGGCCAGCGGCAGGCCGGACTTGTCCTTGGCTGCGAGCAGGGGCTCGCCGTCGAGCGGCCAGGGAATGGCCAACTGCGGGTCATTCCACAGCAGCGTGCGCTCATGCGCCGGGCTGTAGTAGTCGGTGGTCTTGTAGAGAAACTCGGCGGAGTCGGACGTGACGCAGAAGCCGTGGGCGAAGCCGGGCGGGATCCAGGCCATGCGCTTGTCCTCGGCGGAAAGGGTAAAGCCGACCCATTGGCCGAAAGTCGGCGAGGATCGCCGCAGATCGACGGCGACGTCGTACACCGCACCGGCTACGACACGGACCAGCTTGCCCTGGGCATGCTCGATCTGGTAATGCAGGCCGCGCAGCACGTTCTTCTTCGATTTCGAGTGGTTGTCCTGCACGAAGTCCGCCGTGATCTCCAACTCGGCAAAGCTCCGCTTGTTCCAGCTTTCAAGAAAGAAACCACGCTCGTCACCGAATACCTTCGGCTCCAGCAGCACGACTTCCGGGATCGCGGTGGGAATTATTTTCATCCCTGTACCTCGTGTGCCAGCAGGCTCTGCAAATACTGACCGTACTGGCTCTTGGCCAGCGGCTCCGCCAGCTTCGCCAGTTGCCCGTCGCTGATCCACTTCTGCCGCCAGGCGACTTCCTCCGGGCAGGCGACCTTGAGGCCCTGGCGCTTTTCAATGACCTCGATGAACTGGCCGGCCTCGAGCAGCGATTCATGGGTGCCGGTGTCGAGCCAGGCCATGCCGCGACCCATGATCTCGACCTTGAGCTGGCCCTTTTCGAGATAGATCCGGTTGAGGTCGGTGATCTCGAGTTCGCCGCGCGGCGAGGGCTTGAGTTTGGCGGCGATGTCGCAGACCTGCGTGTCGTAGAAATACAGGCCGGTGACGGCATAGCGCGACTTGGGTGCCTTGGGCTTTTCCTCGATGCTGATGGCGCGTCCCGCCGCATCGAACTCGACCACGCCGTAGCGTTCCGGATCGCTCACCGCATAGGCGAACACCGTGGCGCCGGCGCCGACTTTTGTCGGCGCGCTGCAACTGGGTGGCGAAATCATGGCCGTAGAACAGGTTGTCGCCGAGCACCAGTGCCGACGGATGGTCGCCGACGAAATCGCGGCCGATGATGAAGGCCTGCGCCAGTCCGTCGGGACTGGGCTGCACCGCGTATTCGATCTTGATGCCCCACTGCGAACCGTCGCCGAGGAGTTGCTCGAAGCGCGGCGTGTCGAGCGGCGTGGAGATCAGCAGGATCTCGCGGATTCCGGCCAGCATCAGCGTGGTCAGCGGGTAGTAGATCATCGGCTTGTCATAGATCGGCAGCAGCTGCTTGGACACGGCCAGCGTGACCGGGTGCAGCCGGGTGCCGGAGCCGCCGGCGAGGATGATGCCGCGGGTGGTCTTCGCGGGGGTTCTCTGGCTCATTTGCGGTCTCCGTAATTGCGATCCATCCACTGCCGGTATTCGCCGGAGACGACATGGGCGACCCAGACGTGGTTCTCCAGGTACCACTGCACGGTCTTCCTCATGCCGGTCTCGAAGCTTTCCTGCGGCGTCCAGCCCAGTTCGCGTTCGATCTTGCCGGCGTCGATGGCGTAGCGCCTGTCGTGGCCGGGACGGTCGGCCACCGAGATTTTCTGCTCCTGGTAGCTGCGGCCGTCGGCGCGCGGCTTCAGTTCGTCGAGCAGGGCGCACAGCGTATCGACCACCTCGAGGTTGGTCTTCTCGTTGTGGCCGCCGATGTTGTAGGTCTCACCGACGAGACCGCGTTCGAACACCAGGCGCAGGGCGCGCGCGTGGTCATCGACGTAGAGCCAGTCGCGCACGTTGTCGCCCTTGCCGTAGATCGGCAGCGGCTTGTCCGATACGGCGTTGTGGATCATCAGCGGGATCAGCTTTTCCGGGAACTGGCAGGGACCGTAGTTGTTCGAGCAGTTGGTCATCACCGTCGGCAGGCCGTAGGTATGGTGCCAGGCGCGTACCAGGTGGTCGGACGCGGCCTTCGATGCGGAATAGGGCGAGTTCGGCTGGTAGGGGCTGGTCTCGACGAACAGGCCGGAGTCGCCCAGGGAACCGAAGACCTCGTCGGTGGAGACATGATGGAAGCGGAAGCCGGCTTCGGGCTTCCGGTTCGAGCCCCGACCACCAGGCGCGCGCCGCCTCGAGCAGCGTATAGGTGCCCTTGATGTTGGTCTCGATGAAGTCGCCGGGGCCGTGGATCGAGCGGTCGACATGCGACTCCGCGGCGAGGTGGATCACGCCGGCCGGTCGATGTTCGATGAACAAATCATCCAGCGTCGCCCGGTCGCAAATGTCGGTGCGGCTGAAGACGTGGCGGCCGGGGTCGGCCAGGTCGGCCAGGGATTCCAGGTTGCCGGCGTAGGTCAGCTTGTCGATATTGACGATGCGCCAGTCGCTCTCGGCGATCAGCAGGCGAATCAGCGCCGAGCCGATGAAGCCTGCGCCGCCGGTGACGAAAACGGTTTTCATGTCGGTGCAGAGGGGGAGCGGAAGGGATGAACCTGGAGTTGAAACGCGAGGCGCTATTGTATTCGATGAAAATATGCCTTCGCGGGGATGGGCGGAGCGCAGTCTGAAAGCGGCCGTGGAGCCGTGTTTGGGACTAGGATCCGGGTCCGGCTTGACTTTGAAAATAGTTTAGATATAAAATAAAACAAAACGATATAAACCTGCTGGAAAAGGAGACTGCAATGCGCATCGTTTGTCTGGGCGGCGGCCCCGCGGGCCTGTATTTCTCGATCCTGATGAAAAAGGCCAACCCGGCCGCCGACATCACCGTGCTCGAACGCAATCAGGCCGACAGCACCTTCGGCTGGGGCATCGTGTTTTCCGACAAGACCATGGACGGCTTCCGCCAGGACGACCCTCAAGTCGTTGCCGAGATCGAACGCAATTTCCATCACTGGGACAACTGCGATGTCTTCTTCAAGGGCCGGCGCATCATTTCCGGCGGCCATGGTTACTGTGGCATCGGGCGCCTGAAACTGCTGCAGATCTTCCAGGCCCGCGCCCGGGAACTCGGCGTGAATCTGAAGTTCGAAACCGAGTTCAAGGATCCGGACGACTACTCCAGGGAATACGACCTTGTAATCGGTTCTGACGGCGTCAATTCGACTACACGCACCAAATACGCCGAGCACTTCAATCCGCGCATCGACGTGCGCAAGTGCCGCTTCATCTGGCTCGGCACCAAGAAGAAGCTTGACGCCTTCACCTTCGCCTTCAAGCAAACCGAGGCGGGCTGGTTCAACCTGCATGCCTACCAGTTCAACGACGAATGGGCCACCTTCATCGTCGAAACGCCCGAGGAAACCTGGCTCAAGGCCGGACTCGACAAGCTGGAGCCGGACCAGTCGATCGCCTTCTGCGAGGAACTGTTCGCCGACATGCTCGACGGCGCCAAGCTGATCTCCAATGCCAAGCACCTGCGCGGATCGGCGGCCTGGATCAAGTTCAACCGCGTGCTCTGCGAGCGCTGGTTCAAGGACAACATCGTCCTGCTCGGCGATGCCGCGCACACCGCGCATTTCTCCATCGGTTCCGGCACCAAGCTGGCGATGGAAGACGCCGCGGCCCTGGTCAAGGTGCTGAACAGCACCGATGGTGACGTGCCGACCCGCCTCGCCCGCTACCAGGCGGAACGCGAAATCGAGGCGCTCAAGCTGCAAAGCGCCGCGCGCAACCGCATGACCTGGTTCGAGGAAGTCGATCACTACGTCGATATGGAACCCGACCAGTTCGCCTTTGCACTGCTGACCGGCAGCCAGCGCGTCGGTCATGCCAACCAGAAACTGCGCGACCCGGCCTACACCGAGGACTACGACCGCTGGTTCGCCGCGCGCTGCGGCGTCACCACGCCCGCCGGCGAAAAGCCGCTGCCGCCGATGTTCACGCCCTTCACCTTGCGCGGCATGACCCTGGCCAACCGCGTCGTGGTCTCGCCGATGTGCACCTACTCGGCCGCCGACGGCATGCCGGGGGACTTCCACTTCCAGCACTACACGGCGCGCGGCCTCGGCGGCGCGGCACTGGTCATGACCGAGATGAGCTGCGTATCAGCCGATGCCCGCATCACCCCGGGCTGCGCCGGGATCTGGAACGATGAGCAGGTGGCCGCCTGGAAGCGCATCGTGTCTTTCGTCCATGCCAACAGCCAGGCCAGGATGGCCATGCAAATCGGCCACGCCGGGCGCAAGGGCTCGACCAAGCTGGCCTGGGAAGGCATCGACCAGCCGCTCCCCGCCGGCAACTGGCCGCTGATCGCGCCCTCGGCCTTGCCCTACCTCGCCGGCACCTCGCAGGTGCCGCGGGAAATGACGCGCGCCGACATGGACCGGGTCAAGGCCGATTTCGTCGCCGCCACGCGCCGTGCCGCCAGCGCCGACTTTGACATGGTCGAGTTCCACGCCGCCCACGGCTACCTGATGTCCTCCTTCATCTCGCCGCTGACCAACCGGCGCGCGGACGAGTATGGCGGCAGCCTGGAGAACCGCTGCCGCTATCCGCTGGAAGTGTTCAAGGCCATGCGCGAAGTCTGGCCGCAGGACAAGCCCATGTCGGTGCGCATCTCCGCCCACGACTGGGCGCCGGGCGGCACCACCCCGGACGACGCGACGCAGGTGGCGAAGCTGTTCCAGGACGCCGGCGCCGACATCATCCACGTCTCCTCCGGCCAGGTGGTCAAGGAGGAACAGCCGGTGTATGGCCGCATGTTCCAGGTGCCCTTCTCCGACCAGATCCGCAACGAACTGCATGTGCCGACCATCACCGTGGGCAACATCTTCGAGGCCGACCACGTCAATACCATCATCGCCGCCGGACGCGCCGACCTGTGCGCGCTGGCAAGACCGCATCTGGCCGACCCGGCCTGGACGCTGCATGCCGCGGCCGAGCAGGGCGTCAAGGATGTCGTCTGGCCGAAGCAGTATGTGGGCGGCAAGGTCCAGCTCGAACGCAACCTGGAGCGTGCGGGCCAGCTTGCGCTGAACGCATGAAAACTGACTCCGCGGCGACGCAGCATGCGCTGGTGACCGGCGGCGGTCGCGGCATCGGTGCGGCCATTGCCGAGGCGCTGCTCGCCGCGGGTCACCGGGTCACCATCACGGGGCGCGACATGACAACTCTGGAGCAGGCGCTGGAGCGTTTGCCTGGTTCGAAGAATTGTCGCGCCGTGGCGATGGACGTCGCCGATCCGGTTGGGGTGGCGCAGGGGATGATCGAAGCCCGGGCCGGCTTCGGCCCGGTCACCATTCTGGTGAATAACGCCGGCCAAGCCGAAAGCGCGCCCTTCGCCAGGACCGATGCCGGTCTCTTCGAGCGCATGCTGGCGGTCAATCTCGGCGGCGTCTTCCACTGCACCCAGGCCGCTTTGCCGGACATGCTCGCCGCCCAATGGGGGCGCGTGATCAACATCGCCAGCACCGCCGGCCTGGTCGGTTACGCCTACGTGTCGGCCTATTGCGCGGCCAAGCACGGCGTCATCGGCCTCACCCGCGCACTGGCACTGGAATATGCGACCAAGGGCATCACCGTCAATGCGGTGTGTCCCGGCTACACGGAAACCGACATCGTCAAGGAGGCCGTGGCCAACATCGTCGCCAAGACGGGCCGTGGCGAGGAGGAAGCGCGCGGCGAACTGGCCAAGGGCAATCCCATGAAACGACTGGTCATGCCGCACGAGGTGGCCGACGCGGTGCGCTGGCTGTGCGGCGAAGGCGCGGCCAGCATTACCGGGCAATCAATCGCCGTCGCGGGCGGCGAGGTCATGTGAGGAGAAACAGATGAAACACCTAACAGGCAAACCGCACGAACTGCCGGGCAACCGGCAGGAACTCAAGTCCTATCAGGCGCGTCACTTCAGCTATCGCATGGAGGGCAGCGTCGCGCTGATTACGCTCAACCGTCCCGAACGCAAGAACCCGCTGACCTTCGAGTCCTACGCCGAACTGCGCGACCTGTTCCGCAATCTGGTCTACGCCGACGATGTCAAGGCCGTGGTGCTCTCCGGCGAGGGCGGCAACTTCTGCTCGGGCGGCGACGTGCACGACATCATCGGTCCGCTGACCCAGCTCGACATGCCCGGCCTGCTGGCCTTCACCCGCATGACGGGCGACGTGATCAAGGCCATGCGCGCCTGTCCGCAGCCGGTGATCGCCGCCATCGACGGCATCTGCGCCGGCGCCGGCGCCTTGCTGGCACTGGGTTCCGACATGCGCCTGGGCACGGCGCGCTCGAAAACCGCCTTCCTGTTTTCCCGCGTCGGCCTCGCCGGTTGCGACATGGGCGCCTGCGCCATGCTGCCGCGCATGATAGGGCAGGGTCGCGCGACGGAACTGCTGATGACCGGCCGCGCCATGGGCGGCGAGGAAGGCGAACGCTGGGGCTTTTTCAACCGCCTGTGCGAACCCGAGGCCCTGCCCGCCGAGGCGCTGAAGCTGGCGCAGGACCTGGCAACAGGTCCGACCTTCGCCCACGGCATGACCAAGAAGATGCTGCAGCAGGAATGGAACATGGGCGTGGACGAGGCGATCGAAGCCGAAGCGCAGGCGCAAGCGATCTGCATGGCGACCAACGACTTTCATCGTGCCTATCACGCCTTCGTTGCCAAGCAGAAGCCGGTGTTCGAGGGAGACTGAGCGTGGCAGACACTTCCTATCTCGATTGGCCCTTCCTCGAGTCGCGCCACAAGGAACTTGCCCTGTCGCTCGACCGCTGGGCACAGGAGAACATCGACGACACCCCCCATGGGCGCGGCGCCGAAACCGACGCCGCCTGCATCGCGCTGGTTCGCAAACTCGGCAGCGCCGATTGGATCCGCTATGCCGTCGGCGGTACCTCGTACGGCGGCAGTGCCGAGACCATCGATACGCGGGCGATCTGCCTGATCCGCGAGACGCTGGCGCGCCACTCGGGCCTGGCCGATTTTGCTTTCGCCATGCAGGGCCTGGGCAGCGGCGCCATCACGCTGGAAGGCAGCGACGAGCAGAAGCGCAATTACCTGCCGCGCGTCGCAGCGGGAACTGCCGTTGCCGCCTTCGCGCTTTCCGAGCCGGATGCCGGCTCGGATGTCGGCGCCATGCGCTGCGCCGCGCATGCAGATGGCGACGGCTATGTCCTCAATGGCGAAAAGACCTGGATCTCCAACGGCGGCATTGCGGATTTCTATGTGGTCTTTGCCCGCACCGGCGAAGCGCCGGGAACCCGCGGCATCAGTGCCTTTATCGTCGATGCCGGAACACCGGGTTTCGAGATTGCCGAACGTATCGAAGTCATCGCACCGCACCCCTTGGCGCGGCTGCGTTTCAAGCACTGCCGGATTCCCGCCGGCCAGCGCCTGGGCGAGGCGGGGCAGGGCTTCAAGCTCGCCATGCGCACCCTCGACATCTTCCGCACCTCGGTGGCCGCCGCGGCGCTGGGCTTCGCGCGGCGTGCGCTCGACGAGGCGGTGCAACGTGCTACCGCGCGCAAAATGTTCGGTCACACCCTGGCCGATTTCCAGCTGACCCAGGCCAAACTGGCCGACATGGCCGCCGCCATCGACGCTTCGGCGCTGCTGGTGTATCGCGCGGCCTGGCTGCGCGACCAGGGGCGGACGGTGACCAAAGAGGCGGCGATGGCAAAGATGATCGCCACCGAGTCTGCACAACAGGTGATCGATGCCGCGGTACAGATCTTCGGCGGACTCGGCGTGGTCAGCGAGGTGCCGGTCGAGCGCCTTTACCGCGATATCCGCGCCTTGCGCATCTATGAAGGCGCCACCGAAGTGCAGAAGCTGATCATCGCCCGCGAACTGCTCAAGGATGCCGCCGCCGCGGAATAGACATGACACCTTTCGAGGAAACCAGAAAAATGAGCCAGAACGAAGCCACCCCTGAATCCGCCATCCAGATTCTTCAGCCTGCCGGCTGGGCTGCGCCCAGGGGCTATTCGAACGGCATCGCCGCACGCGGCCGCAGCGTGGTCATCGGCGGACAGATCGGCTGGGACAGCCAGTGCCGCTTCCACAGCAGCGATTTTGCCGAGCAGGCCAAACAGGCATTGCAGAACATCGTCGAGGTTCTTGCCGAGGCCGGCGGCAAGCCCGAACACATCATCCGCATGACCTGGTATGTACTCGACAAGCGCGAATACCTGGCGGCCTATCCCCAGCTCGGGCGCGCCTATCGCGAGGTCATCGGCCGCACTTTTCCGGCCATGACGGCGGTGCAGGTGGCGGGACTGATGGAAGATGCCGCCCGCGTCGAGATCGAGGCCACCGCGGTTATTCCCGACTGAGCGCGAAGTCCGCTGCGGGAGCGGGCGGGTCGCAGCGCGCTGGTAAGATGCCCGGCATGAAGACCTGTCAGTCCGAATTCCTCCAGATCCGCGGCCGGCGCCTGCATGTCCGCATCTGGGGCAGCGAAACGGCGCCATTGCTGTTACTGCTTCACGGCTGGTGCGATGTGTCGGCCTCCTGGCAGTTCGTCGTCGATGCCATGCAAAAGGATTGGCGCATCGTGGCCCCGGACTGGCGCGGCTTCGGCCTGTCGGAATGGAACGATGACGTCTACTGGTTCCCCGACTACATCGCCGATCTCGACGCCTTGCTCCTGCACTACTCGCCGCAGGATCCGGTACGCCTCGTCGGGCACAGCCTGGGCGGCAACGCGGCCACGCTCTACGCCGGCATCCGGCCTGACCGCATCCGCAAGCTGGTCAACCTTGAGGGCCTGGGGCTGCGTCTTTACATGCCCGAGGAGTCTGCCGATCGCTATGTCAACTGGCTGGATCAGCTGCGGGACACGCCGACCTTTCGTTCCCATCCCGACCGGACCGCGTTTGCCGCACGGTTGCAGAAGGAGAACCCGCGCCTGTCCGCGGAGAAGGCACGCTACCTCGCGCAATACATGGGTGAGGACGATGGAGCCGGAGGCATCCGTCAGGCCGCCGATCCCTATCATCGCTGGATCAATCCGATCATCTATCGCGTCGAAGAAGCGAAGTCGATCTGGCGGCGGGTGACCGCGCCGGTACTTTGGGTGACGGCGGCCGACTCCTTCATCTTCAAGCAGTTGTTTGCGATCGATTCGGCGGACTACCGCAGCCGGCTGGCCTGCTTCCGCGATGTGCGGGAGGTCACTGTGCAGGACTGCGGCCACAACCTGCATCATGACCAGCCGCAGCAGGTGGCACAAATGATCGAGGAGTTTTTTGCCGCATGAAGCCTCTCAATGCTGACCTCCACTGCCATTCGACGGTCTCCGACGGCCTGCTGGCTCCGGCCGACCTGGTCCGTCGCGCGCAGGACAACGGCGTCGAACTGCTGGCGCTGACGGATCACGATGAACTCGGCGGGTTGGCCGAGGCACGGGCGACCGCAGACGAAATCGGCCTGCGCTTTGTCGACGGGGTCGAGATATCGATTTCCTGGGGAGACGACCAGACCGTGCATATCCTCGGACTGGGCGTCGATCCGGGCAATGCCGAACTGCTGGCGGGACTGCAGCAGGTCAGGAGCGGTCGCGACGCGCGAGCGGAGCGCATGGCGGCGGAACTGGACAAGGTCGGCATCCATGGTGCCTACGAAGGTGCGCTGCGCCATGCCGGCAATCCGGCACTGGTCAGCCGTTCGCATTTCGCCCGCTATATCGTCGAGCAGGGGCATGTCAAGGACGTCAAGTCGGTGTTCGACCACTGGCTGGCCAAGGGCAAGCCGGGTTATGTCGAGCACTCCTGGGCCACGCTCGAGGACGCGCTGCGCTGGATAGTCGGCGCCGGTGGCACGGCGGTGATTGCCCATCCGGGTCGCTACCGGCTGTCGAAGGCGGAGCGGCAGGAACTTGTTTGTCGCATTCAAGGATCTCGGCGGGCGCGGCATCGAAGTCCTGTCGGGTTCCCAGAAGGATGAAGAGGTGCGCGAATTCGCCCGTATCGCGCGCGAGTTCGGCTTTCTGGCATCGCGCGGTTCGGATTTTCATGGACCGGGCGAAAGCTGGATCGATCTGGGGAAAATGCCCGACTTGCCCGAGGATCTGACGCCGGTCTGGTCGCAGCTTTGATACCGGGGACCGCAGGAAGTAATGCGGGCGGCACAAAGGGCCGGTAAAATTCCGCCCCTCGTCTTCAGTCTTCCGTCCCTGCATGGCCCAGTTATTCCACATTCACCCCGAACATCCGCAGCCGCGCCTGATCAAGCAGGCGGCCGAGATTGCGAGGAGCGGCGGCCTCATCGCCTTGCCCACCGACGCCGCCTATTCGCTGGCCGGCGTGGCCGGCTATGCGCCATTGCTGGATCGAATCCGCAGCATCCGCGGCGTCGATGAGCGCCACCATTTCACGCTGATGTGTCGCGATTTGTCCGAGATCGCCACTTATGCGCGGGTGGACAACAGCCAGTATCGCCTGCTTAAGGCCACCACGCCGGGCAGTTATACCTTCATCCTGGAAGGCACCAAGGAACTGCCGCGTCGCCTGCTGCACCCCAAGCGCAAGACCATCGGGCTGCGCGTGCCCGATCATCCGCTGGCGCTGGCGCTGCTGGAGGAGCTGGATGAACCGCTGCTGACTTCGACCCTGATCCTGCCCGGATTCGAGGCGCCGCTGGCCGATGCCGACGAGATCCGCGAGCATCTGGAAAAATTGCTCGATCTGGTGATCGATGCCGGCCGGTGCGGCACGGCGATGACGACGGTGATCAACCTGACCGGTGCCATGCCGGAACTGGTGCGCGCCGGTCAGGGCCCCTTGGAGCCTTTTGGGCTGGAATGACCCGGTCTGTTAAAATCAGCGCTTCCCATGAATTTCATCCAGACGCTGGCGATTTCCGCCCTGCCGATCATCTTTGCCATCACGCTGCACGAGGCGGCGCACGGCTACGCGGCGCGGCATTTCGGCGATCCGACGGCCTGGCAGATGGGGCGCATCAGCCTGAATCCGCTGCGGCATGTGGATCTGGTCGGAACGCTGCTGGTTCCGGCATTGATCCTTCTGGTTTCGTCAGGAGGCCTGCTGTTCGGCTGGGCCAAGCCGGTGCCGGTGAATTTCGGCAATTTGCGCCGGCCCAAGCAGGACATGCTCTGGGTGGCGGCGGCGGGCCCGGGGGCGAACCTGGTCATGGCGTTGGTCTGGGCGCTGGTATTGAAGCTGGCGGTCGGCAGTCCCGAAATGATGTATTCCGAAGCCTTGAAGGAGATGGCGCGGGTCGGTATCGGCATCAACGGCGTGTTGATGGTATTGAACCTGTTGCCGTTGCCGCCACTGGACGGCGGGCGCATTGCGGTCAGCCTGTTGCCGCCGCGCGCGGCATGGAAGTTTTCGCAGCTGGAGCGCTGGGGTTTTCCCATCCTGCTGGCGTTGTTGTTCCTGGGCTGGCTGGATGACATCCTGCGGCCCTTGTTGCGGGTGTTCAATACCCTGATTCGAACCCTTTTCGGTTTTTGACATGTACGCAGAAAAAGTCCTATCCGGCATGCGCCCCACCGGGCGGCTCCACCTCGGCCACTACCATGGCGTGCTCGCCAACTGGATCAAGCTGCAGCACGAGTATCCCTGCCTCTTCTTCGTCGCCGACTGGCATGCGCTGACCACGGCCTACGACGAGCCGGGCACCATCACCGACAACGCCTACGAGATGGTCATCGACTGGCTGGCGGCGGGTGTCGATCCCTCGCAGGCGACCATTTTCATCCAGTCCAAGGTGCCCGAACACGCCGAACTGCATCTGCTGCTGTCGATGATGACGCCGCTGGGCTGGCTGGAGCGCGTGCCGACCTACAAGGACCAGCAGGAAAAGCTGTCGCACAAGGATCTGACGACCTATGGCTTTCTCGGCTATCCGCTGCTGCAGGCCGCCGACATCCTGATCTATCGCGCCAACCGCGTGCCGGTCGGCGACGACCAGGTGCCCCACGTCGAATTCACGCGCGAGATCGCACGCCGTTTCAACCACCTCTACGGCCGCGAACCGGGCTTCGAGGACAAGGCGCGCGAGGCCGTCAAGAAGCTGGGCAGCAAGCGCGCCAGGCTCTACGACGAATTGCGCACCCGCTATCAGGAAAAAGGCGAGGACGAAGCGCTGGCACAGGCCCATGAATTGCTGAACGAGGCGCAAAGCCTTTCGCTGGGTGACCGCGAGCGCCTGTTCGGCTGGCTCGAAGGCACGCGCAAGATGATCCTGGTCGAGCCCGATGCGCTGCTGACCCATGCCTCGCGCATGCCCGGGCTGGACGGCCAGAAGATGTCCAAGTCCTACGGCAACACGATCACGATGCGCGAGGATGCGGATTCCGTCACGCAAGAAGATCCGCACCATGCAGACCGATCCGGCGCGAGTTCGCCGCACGGATCCCGGCGATCCGGACAAGTGCCCGGTGTGGCAGTTTCACCAGATCTACTCGAACGACGAGGTCAAGGCCTGGGTGCAGAAGGGTTGTCGCTCGGCCGGCATCGGCTGCATCGAATGCAAGCAGCCGGTGATCGAGGCCGTGCTGAAGGAGCAGGAGCCGATGCGCGAACGGGCGAAAATGTACGAGGAAGATCCGCAGCTGGTCAGGAACATCATCGCCGACGGCTGCGAAAAGGCGCGCAAGCTGGCCCAGGACACGATGCGCGACGTGCGCGAAGCGATAGGACTCGACTACCCGTGATCGAGAACGCCAGTCCCGGACAGACGCGGCGCGCAGGTCGCCGTTCCGCCGGCGCCGACTTTTTCGGCGGATGCGCTGCTTGCCGAGCATCGGCCGCGGGTCTATGGCGAGTTCATGGCCGAGATGCCGCGCGACCTCTACATCCCGCCGGATGCGCTGGAGATCATCCTCGATTCCTTCGAGGGACCGCTCGATCTGCTGCTGTACCTGATTCGCCGCGCCAACATCAATGTTCTCGACATTCCGATGGCGCCGCTGACGGCGCAGTACCTGGTGTACGTCGAGGCGATGCGCAAGGGCAATCTGGAACTCGCCGCCGAATACCTGCTGATGGCCGCCATGCTGATCGAAATCAAGTCGCGCATGCTGCTGCCACGCCCGCCCAAGGCCGAGAATGGCGAGCCGGAAGATCCGCGTGCCGAACTGGTGCGTCGCCTGATCGAATACGAACGCATGAAGGCGTCGGCGGCGAAGCTGGACGAGATGCCGCAGGCGGGACGCGACTACGAATGGATCACCGTGTGGATCGCCGACAAGGTGGTCGAGCGCCAGCCCGACGTCAGCCTGCATGATTTGCAGGTGGCCTGGCTGTCGCTGATGAAGCAGGCCAGAGTGCATCAGCACCACAAGATCCATCGCGAGGAGCTATCCGTGCGCGAGCACATGAGCGTCATCCTGCGGCGCCTGCAGGGCGGCGGCTATGTCGTGTTCGATCAGTTGTTCGACATCACCCTGGGCGCCCAGGGACTGGTGGTGAGTTTTCTCGCCCTGCTTGAACTGGCGCGCGAAGCGCTGATCGAAATTACCCAGAACGAGGCCCTGGCGCCCATTTACGTGAAGCTACCCGATGCTGCCGCTGTATAAACCCGATGACTACAAGCGTGTGCTGGAAACCGCGCTGCTGGTGGCTGCCGAGCCCTTGCCCCTGTCCGAGCTGAAAAAGCTCTTCGATCAGGAGTTCGATGACGATACCTGGCGTACACTGCTGGACGACCTGCGCCGCGACTGGGCCAACCGGGGCGCGGAACTGGTGCAACTGGCGTCCGGCTGGCGCTTCCAGACCCGCCCGGAGTACCAGTCCTACCTGGACCGTCTGAAGAACGACAAGCCGCCGAAGTATTCGCGCGCGGTAATGGAAACGCTGGCAATCATTGCCTATCGTCAGCCCGTGACGCGTGGCGACATCGAAGACATACGTGGCGTGGCTGTCTCGCCGAATATTCTGAAGACGCTTGAAGGACGTGGCTGGATCGATGCGGTCGGGCATCGCGATGCGCCCGGGCGGCCGGCGCTGTATGCAACGACACGACGGTTTCTCGACGACCTCGGCTTGCGCAGCCTCACCGAGCTGCCGCCACTGACCGAAATTGAAAGGGTGATGGACCTTGGACAATCCGCAATCCCCGAAGCCCCCACGGTCCAGGCGCGGGCCGAAGAGTCGGGCACCGAGCACGCCGGCGACGCAGGATCCGGTCAGCCGTCAGCGCCGCAGCCAGACCACGGCTCAACCGACTCCGTCGCCGACGGGCAACTCGACCTTGCCGAGCCGCAATCCGAAGGGCCCGCCGCAGCGCCAGAACCGCAAAGCTAGTCCCTTCAGGTCGCCGCAGGGATCTCCGGGATCCCGGGCGGAGCCGCCGCGCCTGCGCGGCGGCTCTTCGCTGCCGGCTCACGCCAAACGCCGCGGCGACGCCGTTTTCATAGATCCGCCCAAGCTGCACAAGGCGCTCGCCGATGCAGGCTACGGTTCGCGGCGCGAAATCGAGGAATGGATCGTCGCCGGTCGCGTCAGCGTCAATGGCCTGCCGGCGCACGTCGGCCAGCGCGTCGGCCCGGAGGACAAGATCCGCCTCAATGGCAAGCTGGTGCAGCTCAAATTCCTGTTGCGCCTGCCGCGCGTTCTGGTCTATCACAAGCCCGAGGGCGAGATAGTTTCCAAGGACGACCCCGATGGTCGTCCGAGCGTGTTTGCAAAATTGCCACGGCTCAAGAGCGGGCGCTGGGTGTCGATTGGCCGGCTGGACTTCAATTCCTGCGGCTTGCTGCTGTTCACCAACGACGGCGGCCTGGCCAACCGGATGATGCATCCGCGCTATGAAATCGAGCGCGAATACGCCGTGCGGGTTCTGGGCGAGGCGACACCGGAAATGCTGGAGCGTTTGCGCAACGGCGTGCAACTCGAAGACGGCGTGGCCAAGTTCAACTTCATCGCCGAAGCGGGTGGCGAGGGTTCCAACCGCTGGTACCGCGTGGTTCTGACAGAAGGCCGCAATCGCGAGGTGCGGCGCATGTTCGAGGCCGTGGGCCTGCTGGTCAGCCGCCTGATGCGCGTACGCTACGGACCGGTGCATCTTTCGCCGCGTTTGAAACGCGGTCAATGCCGCGATCTGGAGCAAAGCGAGGTGCAGGAACTGCTGAAGCTGCTGCCGCCGGAACGCAAGACCGCTCCGGCTGGTGCAGAGGGGTCGTATCCGGATGGCGAAGACGGCTTCGAGCAGGACATTGACGTCGACGGCAATCGATTTGATTTGGCAGAGAAATGATGCCTCTGCTATAATCGCGCGGCTTTGGTTGGCACCGTGTTCTCGGGAGAGAGAAGGAATGGGCTTTTTGGCCCATTTTCTATTTGTGCGATGGGTTTGTGAGTTTTCATGCAACTGCTTGATTTGATTGAGACGACTGTTGTTGGTTTGGGCTACGAACTGGTCGAATTCGAGACCAGTCCGCGCGCCCGGCTGCTGCGCGTCTTCATCGACAGGCCGCAAGGCGCGCAGGCGGAAAAGAGCGGCATCAGTGTCGAAGACTGTGCGACCGTGAGCAGCCAGCTCAGCCGCGTGTTCATGGTCGAAAACGTCGATTACGATCGTCTCGAAGTGTCCTCTCCCGGACTCGATCGGCCGCTGGTCAAGCCTGCTGACTATCGCCGCTTTGCCGGGCAGGACGTGCAGCTGAAATTGCGTGTTCCGCTGGGCAACCAGCGCAACTTCAGCGGCGTGCTTGAAGGATTGCAGGAAGAGGGCGGAACCGAGATGGTCTGCCTGCGAATGAATGAAACACTGCACCGGTTTGCGCTCGAGAATATCGATCGGGCGCGCCTGGTGCCCAAGTTCTGACTAATGCTGGAGGACTCACATGAGCCGTGAATTGCTGCTGTTGGTCGATGCCCTGGCCCGCGAGAAGAATGTACCGCGGGACATCGTCTTTGGCGCCCTTGAACTGGCCCTGGCGTCGGCGACAAAGAAACGCACCAACGACGAAGCCGACGTGCGCGTGGATATTGACCGCGAAACCGGCGAATACGAATCCTTCCGGCGCTGGCTGGTGGTTGCCGATGACATGGTCGAGAACCCCGAGCAGCAGATCGGCCTGACCGCCGCGCAACAACAACTTCCCGACATCATGCTCGAAGACTTCATCGAGGAGGGGCTGGAGCCCATCGATTTCGGTCGCATCGGTGCCCAGGCGGCGAAGCAGGTCATCCTGCAGAAGATTCGCGATGCCGAGCGCGAGCAATTGCTCAGTGACTTCCTTGATCGCAAGGAATTCCTGGTCAGCGGCACCGTCAAGCGCATGGAGCGGGGCAGTGCCATCATCGAAGCCGGTCGCATCGAGGCCCTGTTGCCGCGCGACCAGATGATCCCCAAGGAAAATCTTCGTCCCGGCGACCGCGTGCGTGCCTGGCTGATGAAAATCGATCGCCAGGCCAGGGGTCCGCAACTGATCCTGTCGCGCACGGCCCCCGAGTTCATCATGAAGCTGTTCGAACTTGAAGTGCCCGAGATCGAGGACGGTCTGCTCGAAATCAAGGCCGCCGCGCGCGACGCCGGCATGCGCGCCAAGATCGCCGTCAAGTCGAATGATCCCCGCGTCGATCCGATCGGCACCTGCGTCGGCATGCGCGGGTCGCGCGTGACCGCCGTGACCAACGAACTGTCCGGCGAACGCGTGGACATCATCCTCTGGTCGGCCGATCCGGCCCAGTTCGTCATCGGTGCGCTGGCTCCGGCCGAAGTGCAGAGCATCGTGGTCGACGAAGAAAAGCATGCGATGGATGTCGTGGTCGATGAGGACAACCTTGCAATCGCCATCGGTCGCGGCGGACAGAACGTGCGCCTGGCCTCCGAACTCACCGGCTGGACCATCAATCTGATGACCATCGAGGAATCCCAGAAGCGGTCGGAAACCGAACATAGTTCGATCCGCGGTCTGTTCGTGGAGAAGCTTGACGTCGACGAGGAAGTTGCCAATATCCTGATCGAGGAAGGTTTCTCGACGCTGGAAGAAATCGCTTACGTCCCTCTTGCGGAAATGCTCGAAATCGACGCCTTCGACGAAGCAACGGTAACCGAGCTGCGCGAGCGCGCGCGCAACGTGCTGCTGACCGAGGCCATCGTCGACGAAGAGCAACTCGAGAAGGTGGCGGATGACCTGCTTTCGCTCGAAGGCATGGACAAGCCGCTGGCGGCGAAGCTGGCCAAGAACGGCGTAACCGATCGCGATTCACTGGCCGACCTGGCAACCGACGAGTTGATTGAAATGACCGGCATCGATGCCGCGCGGGCGACCGCGCTGATCACTGTTGCGCGTGCCCACTGGTTCGCCGAAGAAGAATGAGAGGTACGGCATGGCTTTGATGACTGTTTCCCAATTTGCTACCGAGCTGAAAATGCCGGCGCCGGCCCTGCTCGAGCAGTTGGCCAAGGCCGGCGTCAGCAAGCAGGAATCCAATGACACCCTGTCCGAACAGGACAAGACCCGGCTGCTTGACTATCTGCGCAAGTCGCATGGCGATACCGTGCCGAAAGCCAAGATCACCCTGACCCGCAAGCAGACCAGCGAGATCAGGGCCTCGGACTCCACCGGCAAGGCGCGGACGATTCAGGTTGAAGTTCGCAAGAAGCGTGTCTTCGTCAAGCGTGAGCCCGGCGATTTGGCTGCCGAAGCTGCCGCTGAAGGTCCTGCTGTTGTCGAGCCGGCAGCCGCCGCAGCGCCGGAACCTGCCGCCGCCGTTGAAGCCGGCTCTGCGACCGTGGTTCAGGCGCCGGTCGCAGCGGAGACTGCAGCCGCCGAAACGCCGGCTGGCGAGGCTCCCGCCGGCATGCCGACGCCGAAGCCGGTCATTGATCCTGCTCAGCGTGCATTGCGTGATGCTGAAATCAAGCGGCAGGGCAAGCTGTCCGCGATTCAGGCCGCCGAATTCAAGGAGAAGAACGACCGCGAAGCCAGGGCTCGTGCCGAAGCCGATGCGCGTCTTGCCGAGCAGCAGGCGCAATTGGCCGCTGCAGAAGAGAAGAAGGTCAAGGAGGCCGCTGCTGCCGCTGGCGTATCCGGCACCATACACAAGCCGGCCGCGAAGCCGGATGACGGCAAAGCCAAGCCGGCCAAGAAGGATGCCTGGAAGGATGATGCCGCCAAGCGGCGTGCGATCAAGACGCGAGGCGATGCCGGTACATCCGGTTGGCGCGGTTCCAAGGGCGGCGGGCGCCATGGTGGCCGTCACGGTCATGCCGAGGAAGCGGCGCCGCAGCAGCCGGTCGAAGCCATCGTGCGCGAAGTGCATGTTCCGGAAACCATCTCGGTTGCCGATCTGGCGCACAAAATGACCGTTAAGGCCACCGAAGTCATCAAGACGCTGATGAAGATGGGATCGATGGTCACCATAAATCAGGTGCTCGACCAGGAAACCGCAATGATCGTGGTCGAGGAAATGGGGCATCTGGCGTTTGCCGCGAAGCTCGACGATCCGGATGCATACCTCGTTGACGAAGGCGAGCACAAGGACGTGGCGCAACTGCCGCGCGCCCCGGTGGTCACCGTGATGGGTCACGTCGATCACGGCAAGACGTCGCTGCTCGACTACATCCGCAAGAGTCGCGTCGCCCATGGCGAGGCGGGCGGCATCACGCAGCACATCGGCGCCTATCACGTCGAAACGCCGCGCGGCATGATCACCTTTCTCGACACGCCGGGCCACGAAGCCTTTACCGCGATGCGCGCACGCGGCGCCAAGGCGACCGACCTGGTCATTCTGGTCGTCGCCGCCGACGACGGCGTCATGCCGCAGACCAGGGAAGCCATTGCTCATGCGAAGGCCGCGAATGTGCCCTTGATCGTGGCCGTGACCAAGATCGACAAGCCCGACGCGAATCTGGAGCGAGTGAAGCAGGAACTGGTCGCCGAAAGCGTGGTACCGGAAGAATACGGTGGCGATGCCCCCTTTGTCGGCGTCTCGGCGAAGACCGGCGAAGGCATCGACGCGTTGCTGGAGCAGGTGCTGTTGCAGGCCGAGGTGCTGGAACTCGTGGCGCCGGTGGAAGCGCCGGCCAAGGGACTGGTGATCGAAGCGCGTCTCGACAAGGGCAAGGGCCCGGTGGCGACCATTCTGGTGCTGTCGGGAACCTTGCGCCGTGGCGATGTACTGCTGGCAGGCGCGGTGTTCGGCCGCGTTCGCGCCATGCTCGACGAGAACGGCAAGGCTGTCGATTCGGCCGGTCCTTCGATTCCCGTCGAGATTCAGGGTCTCACCGACGTGCCGGCAGCCGGCGACGAGGGCATGGTCCTCAACGACGAGCGCAAGGCACGCGAAATCGCGCTGTTCCGCCAGGGCAAGTTCCGCGACGTCAAGCTGGCCAAGCAACAGGCCGCAAAGCTTGAGAACATGTTCGAACAGTTGGCCGAAGGCGAGATCAGGGCCCTGCCGCTGATCATCAAGGCCGACGTACAGGGTTCCCTGGAAGCGCTGACGCAGTCCCTGAACAAGCTGTCGACCGGCGAAGTCAAGGTCACGGTGGTTCACGCCGGCGTGGGCGGCATCAGCGAATCCGACATCAACCTGGCCGCCGCCTCGAAGGCCGTGGTGATCGGCTTCAACACCCGTGCCGACGTCGGCGCGCGCAAGGCCGCCGAAAGCCTTGGTGTCGATATCCGCTACTACAACATCATCTATGCCGTCGTCGATGAGGTGAAGGCAGCCCTGTCCGGCATGCTGGCTCCCGAGAAGAGGGAAGTCATACTCGGCCTCGTCGAGATCCGTCAGGTTTTCCGCATCTCCCGGATCGGCGCCGTCGCCGGCTGCATGGTCCTCTCCGGCGTCGTCAAGCGCAATGCCTCGGTGCGACTGCTGCGCAACAATACCGTGGTACATACCGGCGAACTGGACTCGCTCAAGCGTTTCAAGGATGACGTGCGCGAGGTCAAGGAAGGCTTCGAGTGCGGTTTGAGCCTGAAGAACTTCAACGACATCAACGAAGGCGATCAGCTCGAAGTGTTCGAGGTCCAGGAAATCGCCCGGGCACTGCTCTGACCTTAAATGGTTACGAAGCGCGGCTCAGGCCATGGATATGCCCGCTCTGACCGCGTTTCGGAGCAGATCCGCCGCGAACTGGCGGATCTGCTGCGTTTCCACCTCAAGGACTTGCGCATCGCGCCCAAGCTGACGCTGGTTACCCTCACCGCAGTCGAAGTCACGGCCGACTATGCGCACGCCAAGGTGTTCTATACATCGCTGGCGGACCCGGCAGCCAACGAACTGATCGACCAGGGGCTCAAGCATTCGGCCAGCTTCCTGCGTCGCGAGCTGGGGCGCAGGATTCGCATCCATCATATTCCCGAGCTGCATTTCGTCTTTGACCCCTCGGTCCAGGAAGGCGCCCGGCTTTCCCGGCTGATCGACGAGGCGGTGGAATCCGACAAGAAACTGCACGACGAGTGAATGCGCCGCGCAAACCCGCGCGCCGCCGGCTCGACGGCGTGCTGCTGCTGGACAAGGCCCTCGGGCTGTCCTCGAATCACGCCCTGCAGGCCGCCCGTCGCCTCTACAACGCCGAGAAGGCCGGACACACCGGCACGCTCGACCCGTTGGCGACCGGCCTGCTGCCCCTGTGCTTCGGCGAGGCAACCAAGTTTTCCGGAGAGTTGCTGAATGCGGACAAGCGTTATGTGGCCACGGTGCAACTCGGTGTCACCACCGATACGGCGGATGCCGAAGGCAGAATTCTGGAGCGCCGCCCGGTAGAACTTGAGCGGCCGGCAGTGGAGTCGGCACTGGCGACCTTTGTCGGCGATATCGAGCAGATGCCGCCGATGTATTCGGCGCTGAAGCGCGACGGCAAGCCGCTCTACGAGTATGCCCGGGCCGGCATCGAAGTCGAGCGGGCAGCGCGCCGGGTCAGCATCTACCAACTGTCCCTGCTCGAATCGAGCGAGTTGATCGGCGAGGGACGCTTTGTGTTCGAAGTTCTTTGCAGCAAGGGAACCTATGTGCGCACGTTGGCCGCCGACATCGGCGAGCGGTTGGGCTGCGGCGCACATCTGGCCGGCCTGCGCCGCACCGGAATCGGCACCATGGATGTGGCGGCGGCGCATTCCCTGGCCAAGCTGGAAGCCCTGACGGAAGATGCCCGCGATGCCTTGCTGCTGCCACCCGACGGCCTCCTGGCCAGCCTGGCCGAAGTCCGGCTGGATGCCGCCGATGCCGCGCGGCTGCGGCACGGCCAGGCGGTGCGCTGGTCTGCCGAGGAAGGAAGCCGGTTGCGCGTTTATGACCCGGAACGGCGGTTCATCGGGGTTTGCCGGCAGGCCGCCGACGGCTGGTTGCAAGCCCAGCGGCTGGTCGCCGGTACCTGAGCGAGGAATTCGCTCTTAACCCTTGATTAGATTCCATTCGAAACGCTATAATCCACGGTTCTCCAAGAGCCCAACATCACAGGATCAGCAAGGAAACCACAATGGCAATTTCCACTACCGACAAAGCCAGGATCGTCACCGACTACCAGCGTGCCCAGGGTGACACCGGCTCCCCCGAAGTTCAGGTGGCGCTTCTTACCGCGCGCATCAACGACTTGACGGACCATTTCAAGGCACACACCAAAGACCACCATTCACGTCGCGGCCTGCTCAAGATGGTGAGCCAGCGTCGTTCGATGCTGGATTATCTCAAGCGCAAGAACGTGGACGGCTATCGATCGCTGATCGAGCGTCTCGGCCTGCGCAAGTAGTTTCAACCAAACGCCGGTCCGGGCCATCCCCGACGCGATGTGCTTTGCGCCAGATACTGCGCAGGCTTATTGAACAGGCCGGCACAGCCATGAGGGCTGTGCCGGCTTTTAATTTTTGTCGAAAGGAATTTTTGTGCTGAATCCGATCAAGAAGAGTTTTGCCTACGGTGACCATACGGTCACCCTTGAAACTGCCGAAATTGCCCGCCAGGCCGGCGGCGCCGTCATGGTTACCATGGATGACACGGTTGTCCTGGCCACCGTGGTGGGTGCGCGCAACGCCAAGCCGGGCCAGGATTTCTTCCCCCTGACCGTCGATTATCAGGAGCGCTCCTACGCCGCGGGCCGCATTCCGGGCGGCTTCTTCAAGCGCGAGGGGCGCCCGTCGGAGAAGGAAATCCTGACCTGCCGCCTCATCGATCGTCCGCTGCGTCCGCTGTTTCCGGAGGCTTTCTACAACGAAGTACAGGTGGTCTGCACGGTGATGTCGTGCAACCCTGAAATCGATCCGGATATCCCTGCGATGCTCGGCGCATCGGCCGCCATGGCGATTTCCGGCATCCCTTTCAGCGGCCCGATCGGCGCTGCCCGCGTTGCATACATCGATGGCAAATACGTGCTGTGCCCGACCAAGACCCAACTGGCAAGCGCACAGCTGGATCTGGTGGTAGCCGGTACCGAGGGCGCCGTCCTGATGGTCGAGTCCGAGGCCAAACAGCTTTCCGAAGAGATCATGCTCGGCGCCGTGGTGTTTGGCCACGACCAGATGCAGGTCGCGATCAAGGCCATCAATGAACTGGTGGAACAGGCCGGCAAGCCCGAATGGGATTGGCAGGCGCCGGCCAGGAATGAGCCGCTGATCGCCCGTGTCGCCGAACTGGCAGAAGCCGAATTGCGCGAGGCCTATCGCATTACCAGCAAGCAGGCGCGCACCGTCAAGACCCGCGAAATCACCAAGAAGACCATTGCCGCGCTGACCGAGGGCGTCGAAAACGCGCCCGATTCCAATCTTGTCGGCAACACCGTGTTTGATCTCGAGGCGAAGATCGTCCGCAGCCAGATTCTCAACGGCGAGCCGCGCATCGACGGCCGTGATACGCGCACCGTGCGCCCGATCGTGATCCGCAACGGCGTGCTGCCCCGCACCCACGGCTCGGCGCTGTTCACCCGCGGCGAGACGCAGGCGATGGTGGTCGCCACGCTGGGCACCGGTCGCGACGAGCAGATCATCGACGCATTGCAGGGCGAGTACCGCGATCGCTTCATGCTCCACTACAACATGCCTCCATACGCCACCGGCGAAACCGGCCGTGTCGGCACGCCGAAGCGTCGCGAAATCGGCCACGGCCGTCTGGCCAAGCGTGCGCTTCTGGCCGTGCTGCCTTCGCCCGAGGAGTTCGGCTACTCGATGCGCGTCGTTTCCGAAATCACCGAGTCCAACGGATCATCTTCGATGGCCTCCGTCTGCGGCGGTTCGCTGGCCCTGATGGATGCCGGTGTGCCGCTCAAGGCGCACGTGGCTGGCATCGCCATGGGCCTGATCAAGGACGGCCCCCGCTTTGCGGTGCTGACCGACATCCTCGGCGACGAGGATCATCTGGGCGACATGGACTTCAAGGTCGCGGGTACCGAAGACGGCATCACCGCGCTGCAGATGGATATCAAGATTCAGGGCATCACCAAGGAAATCATGCAGGTGGCGCTGGCCCAGGCCAAGGAAGCGCGACTGCACATCCTTGAAAAGATGAAGGGCTCCATGACCGGCCATCGCGAGGAAGTGTCCACCTTCGCCCCGCGCATGATCCACATCAAGATCAACCCGGAAAAGATCCGCGACGTGATCGGCAAGGGCGGCGCCGTGATCCGCGCGCTGACCGAAGAAACCGGCTGCGTGATCGATATCGAGGACGACGGCTCGATCACCATTTCGTCTGTGAATGCCGATGCAGCGCAAGTGGCGAAGAAGCGCATCGAAGACATCACCGCCGAAGTCGAAGTCGGTCGCATCTACGAAGGCACGGTGTTGCGCCTGCTGGATTTCGGTGCCATCGTCAGCCTGTTGCCGGGCAAGGACGGCTTGCTGCATATTTCACAGATCGCCAGCGAGCGCGTGAATGCGGTTGCCGACTACCTCAAGGAAGGACAGGTGGTGAAGGTCAAGGTCATCGAGACCGACGACAAGGGTCGCGTCAGGCTGTCGATGAAGGCAATTGCCGCAGAAGCCGCGGTGCCGGCTGCTGTAGCCGAATAAGCTCCGGTTTGCGGGCGATAAAAAAGGACGCCTCGGCGTCCTTTTTTATCGCCCGGTGTTTCCGGACGCGCTGGGCGCTGCTTGCTTGCCGACCTGCTTTTGGCTTCGGCCGCAGCGCTTGACGTTCGCGGCGCTCGCGTCAGCCTGCGCCGAAAACAGGCTGGAATTACTTGCCGACCTGCTTCTCGCGGTGCTCTTCCAGCGTCTTGCAGTCGATGCACAAGGTCGCGGTGGGGCGGGCTTCCAGGCGCTTCAGGCCGATCTCGACGCCGCAGGAATCGCAGTAGCCATATTCGCCTTCTTCGATACGGGCAATCGATTCGTCGATTTTCTTGATCAGTTTGCGCTCGCGGTCGCGATTGCGCAGTTCGAGTGCGATGTCGGATTCCTGGCTGGCGCGATCATTCGGATCGGCGAACACGGTGGCTTCGTCCTGCATGGTATGCACCGTGCGCTCGATGTCCTCGCTCAATTCGTCCTTGAGGGAAGCCAGGATGGCGCGAAAGTGAGCGAGTTGTTTCTTGTTCATGTACTCCTCACCCTTCTTCGGGGTGTAGGGCGGGAATTGCTTTTTGTGCAGCAGATCTTCAGCCATTGCGATGAGTCCGTATTTTCGGAGAACCGGCTTTATAAACGAAACGCGGGGCGACCGCAAGTCAAGGTTTTTGGTTGCGGCCGCTGCACTTAACCCCGATACAGTCGGCGTCAGCCTCCACTGAAACTCCGCTTCGCTCCATTTTGCACACGGCCTGTGGTCAGGTGATTGACCGCTACCCGCCGGGTTCGGTAAAATTGCGCGGTTCGGGGTGTGGCGCAGCCCGGTAGCGCGCTTGCTTTGGGAGCAAGATGTCGAGAGTTCGAATCCCTCCACCCCGACCAACCAATTCAATGAGTTACGACTGTACCCATCAGTCACCACGCGATTATCTTAGCCGTTTGGCTAAGATTCTCAGCTAGATATCATTGCGTTACACCATCCCTTGGGGTTCGGGCGGCAGAGTCATTGTCACGTCGCTCGTTGGTGTTTCCTTGTCGCGGAAATAGCCCTCGGTTGTTGCAATGTCGGAACGCGCCATGTGCGTTTTTAGCTGCTCCGTTGTGTAACCGCCGCGTTTCTTGGCGTCTGTAGCAGCCTTGGATCGAATATCTTTGACGGTGATTCCAGTCACTCCAGCGCGAATGCACGCACGGTTCCAGGCGCTCCTAATGCCAGTAGCGCCATAAACCTGACCATGCTCGGCATGAATCAGGTACATGCTCCACAAGAGTGGTACGGGTTCTGTTTGGAAATTTCTAACTCAGGAAGCTAGATCACTACAAAAAATCGTGGCGTGCATGAAGCCTCGCCTGTTGGTATGGCGGATTCGGTCACGACACGTATATTTGACGAAATAATTTTGGCAGTAGTCTGTAACCAGTGATCGCAACATGCCTGGCACTGGTTGGGGGTGCCCGTTGCGCTGGATGAATCCACCCATGGACAAGCGGTGGTCACCAGGAGCAGGTCGGCGCCCTCGCGCGTCAGGTAAGGGGGCCTCGCCCATTACCTCGTTCGCGCGTACAAGGGAATGGATTAGTTTTTCCAAGTCGTCGGGTTTGCCGCCGCGATGGAGAAACATCTGCCCGGTGCTTACACCCATGCCTTCTTAGAAACTCATCGCGAGTTTCGGGGCGACTTTAACGCCATAGCGATCCTGAAAGGTGCGCCGCCCGCCATGGAAGAAATCATGACAAATACGCTGCATGGATTGCTAGCCTTGCGCGGCGCGCGCAAGGCGCGTGGTCAGATCGCTTTCTGCTGAATTACTCACTTTCGTTCTCCTGTTGTCTTGCGTTGGAGTGAAATCGCCCCGCCGCCTTTGATGGGGGAATCGCCAGAACCGGCTTGAATATCGCTGATACCTTGCTGCCGCGCTCATAGCATCAATGCCCATGAATGCAATCGCCCCCCAGGCAGTCGCACTGAACGTACGCCAGTTCAAACGCGCTGCTTGAACCGTGGACGCCGGATCGCAGGCCTCTGGATTACCCGTAGCCTAAGGCATTGTCAGTCATGTCCAGATTCCAACTGACCCACAAGCGGCGTGAGTTGTTGATAGGCCTTAAGTCGGCCGGCAATATCGGGGGGGATTTCTATTGCCTTGAAAGTAGTTAATGAGAGCGTAACGAGAACGACTTCGCCGCGCAGCGTCGGTTTCCCGCTAACCGCTCCTTCGATCCCAATCGTGATCGAAGAACGACCGGTGCGTCTCAAGCTTAAGGTCAGGTCGAGAATGTCGCCGATTCGCGTCGGACAGAGAAAATCGCAAGCAGCGCGCACTGACGGCAGTGCTACTTTGCGCTCCGCGATCAAAGTCGCATAACGAATACCAAGCCAGTGATCGAACCAGTCCTCGACAACTGACTGAAACATGTTGAAGTAGTTCGGGTAATAGACTATTCCGGCCATGTCGGTGTGTGCGAATCTGATCGGATAGGGCGAAGTAAAGGGTTGGTTTGGCATCGGAATTCACCTTCGGTTTGTCAGATAAGGAAATGACTGGCCATCCATACATTGTCGGAGGTGGGCATGCATCAATGGAATCATGGCTTTCAGTCATCCCACCCATGAAGGGAACGGTGTTTTATCTCTCATCACGGTGTCCGACTGAAATCCGGTTTGCGTTTCTCTTGGAACGCCGCAATCCCTTCATCGGCGGCTGCGGTGCAGGCGCTTGCGCCAAATGCTCGGTAGCCGACTTCCAATGCTCTACCCAGGGTCGGCGCCGTAGCTGCCTCCCGAATCGCGGACTCCATGATACGGATCACTTCCGCGCTCAGAATCTGACCATTGGCGGTCTTGGGCTCTATGGGATCAAGGGGAGCCAGGGCAACCGGGGCGTCGGGAACTTTACGGACTCTGCCTCTCAGCGCTTTTACCCGGTCAATCGCCGTTTGTACCAAGCCATGGTAACTGTCGGCCAGTTTATCGACCACACCCAGTTCAAGGGCGCGCTTCGCCTTGAGGCGATGGGCCTGGCGCAACATGCCATTGAACTCGCTGGAGGCCTTCGGCCAACGTCGGTAGGGAACGACCATGGCGCCGATTCCAGGGACGATTCCCAGAGTTATCTCAGGCAACTGCATCCATGCATCTCTGAGCGCGACTATGCTGTGGCAACGCATCGCCAGTTCGAAGCCCCCTCCCAAGGCCATGCCGTTCAATGCCGCGACTACCGGCTTTGTCATCTTGTCGAGATACACCAACAGACGCGAACAGTCGCGCGAATACTGAGCGGCAGCTTTGGCATTGCCCAGCATCCCGGTGAACCGCCCTATGTCAGCACCGGCGCAGAAGGCACGCGTTCCATAGCCAATGATGACGAAGCCAGACACGTCATCGTTTCCTTCGTACTTGCGAATCACTTCTAGGATCTCGTCCGTCATTTCGTCATGGAGCGCATTCAGGGCGTCGGGCCTGCGCAGGGTGATGACCTTGACGCCATCCACATCGTCAACCAGGACGTGCCGGAGGAAATCCTGATAGGCCGAAAACGGTTGACCGGGCATTGGCATTCCGGAGCGTTCCTCGCGCAGACGCATCAACGCTTGTCCAGTGACGCCTTCGCCGAGTTCGCGCATCAAATCGAGCGGTCCGCGCTTGAAACCAAGTGCTTGGCGGCAGCCAAAGTCGAGATCGGCTGGTTCGCCAATGTGGCGATCCAGTATGTTGAACACTTTGTGAGAACAGGATTCCCAGCAGTCGTTCACGCACCGCATGAGCGGTTTCCGCCGCTACCGCCACTGACTTGCCCGGCGGTACCGTGACCCAGCGATCCACCGAGCGGAAGATCGGTGCGGGCAAGTAGTGAGCACCCTCCGTTTCGGCTTGAAGCGTATTGGTTTCAACGATGATCGGATTGCCGTTGGCCAGATTTAAAACGAAGAAAGGACCGGCGTGGACGAACTCGCTGGCGGTGCTGTCGATTTCTGCAGCCGTCGCTCTATCCAGCAACAGTGCTGACTCGTTGCACCAGTTATCGAAGATTCGATCGAGCATGAAACACGGTACATCGTCTGTAACCAAGGGAACTTTGCCGGTGATGCAGAATAGCCAGCGAAGATATTCGACGATGGCAGGATTGGCATGGCGCCAGCGAATGACTTCGACCACCGGATTGCGCCATGCGGGCGCAAAGAAGTGAGTGACCGTCGCACGTCCCGGGTGCTTTAGTTGAGAAAATATCTCTGCGGCAGGTAATGAACTGGTGTTTGACGTGATCACCGCGTCGCGATGCACCACGGATTCAACCGCAGCGAAGATCTTTCGTTTCAAGCCGATATTTTCTGTCGCGGCTTCGAGTATCCAGTCCGCGTCGGCAATGCTGTCATAGTTAATGGTTCCGACCAGGTTGCTGGTCACCGCATCAGCCTCGGCATTGGTCATCTTGCCCTTTGCAACCGCCTTGGCGGCATAGTCATGAAAGCGCTGTATGGCGCGGTCCACCGCTGCCTGAGAAATATCAACGAGGTAAAGTTTGATTGCAGGCAAGGCGCTCTTGATGTAGTAGCCGATATCCGGCCCGATGGTGCCTGCACCTATTACTGCAACCACTCGCGGCAACTGGCGCGATGGCGCGAAGAGCAGAGGATTCAAATAGACAGTAGTCATTATGGTTTTCCTTGAATTAAATATTTCAACGCGCCTAGCCGTAAGGGTTGGCGCAAAGCAGAGGTGTTGCCGGGCATTTCGATCCGATAGCCTTATGGGTGAAGAACGTGAAAAGCACGGTCTGGCACCGCCAGTCGGGCGTTCCAGATACAGGTAGCGACATTTCGGACGATCGAAGTAAACCTCCGGTATGTTGAATCGAGACAGCTGAAACTGCAGGAGTTGTAGGGGGAGTAGTTGTCGGCCAACGCCCTGCTCAATCTCGAATAACCGCCGTCACTTCAATTTCCACCTTGGCCTCGTCCTCGACTAGGTCGGCAATCTGGACCGCACTCATAGCTGGATAGTTGTGCCCCATCACATCGCGGTAAACCACGCCGATCTCTTGCAGGCGCGCCACATATTCCTTCTTGTCTTTTAGGTACCGGGTCATGCGCACAATATGTTCAGGGCTGCCACGGGCAGCACGCACAACGTCAACTCTGTTTTGCAAGGCAGTCTTGATTTGTGCAACGAGATCACTGCTCTCGAATTGGCATTTGGCATTCCAGCCGATCTGCCCGCCAACATAGATTTGGCGACCACGTGCCTCGATCCCATTGGCGTACCTCCTTGGTGTTTCCCAGCCTTCGGGCTGAATGGTGGTATTGGTCATGATTCCTCAGAAAATAGATTGATAGCAGCGCGAACGTCGTCCGGCCATGGTATCGAACGATGGGTTTCGAGCGACGTTGCTATGAGCGCTTCGTAACAATTAATGACTCCAACTCATCGATGCGCCGGGGGATTGATGAAAGACAATTGACAAAAGCAGGAAACGGGTACCAGAATACTTGACAAATTCGTCAACTTCATCAGTCGAGACCTAAGGTTGTTGCCTACTCCTCAGGTCGCGAAGTGCCATAAAGCAACAGTGGAGTGATGCTCATTTGTCAAATTTATTGAAATACACATCGAACACTAGTTGACAACAACTGTAAAACAACTTAATCTTCAATGCAAGTTCAATCGTCCAGCAACGCATATTCATCATAGTTTTACCCGAGGCTCGAGAGTTTTTCGGGGCTGAAGTCCTTGGCCCTACGAGAGAAATTGCTGGAACCCGATCTGCACGGTTGATTTGCAGAGACATCAAAAAAACATAAAAAGAATATCGCCGTGACGACTCGCTCTCGTCTCGGAGGCAACTTGAGGAGGCCGAATGTTGTATCAGGCAGAGATTCCGTATGGCGCTTACTGGAGTACGCCATTTGCGCGTTGGCAGGGAAGTTTTGCCCACTTGCATAGCCTTCAATTTGCAAGCCATGTCGTAAAAAGCGAGTTGGCGGCCCGAGCCATAGATTCGGCCATCTTCGATGCTGGCGTTCTTGGCTTCTCTGTTCCCCAAAAACACTCGTTCTATGGTTTGCCATGGGTCGCTGGCATGGCTGGCATTGGTCATATCGGTGGGCCTACCTTGATGCAAGCGTGCGCAACCGGGGTCAGGGTCCTGTTCACAGCGGTGCAGGAAATCGAATCCGGGTTGGCTGACGCCGTGTTGGCTATCACCTGCGACCGTACTTCGAACGGTCCCCACATTTACTATCCTGATCCGAAAGCACCAGGTGGCACGGGAGCCAATGAAGACTGGGTTCTGGGCAATTTCGGCTGCGATCCACTGGGTGGCCACTCGATGCTTTTGACTGCCGAGAATGTTGCCACCAAACATGGAATTTCGACGGCAGAGCAGCACGAACTCGTCTTGCGACGAGAGGCCCAGTATCGGGACGCATTAGGCGACAACGCGGCGTTTCTCAAGAAATACATGACCCTTCCGTTCGCGGTTCCGGATGCGAAATTCCGCAAGACCGTATCGACGCTTTCTGCTGACGAGGGAGTAAATACATCGACTGTAGAAGGACTGGCCAACCTGAAGCCTGTGCTGGAAGGCGGAACGGTCACATTTGGCAGCCAGACTCATCCGGCTGAAGGTAATGCCGCTCTGATAGTCACCACCGGCGAGCGGGCTAAGCAGTTATCAAGAAACCCGAAAATTACGATTCGCCTGCTTGGCTTCGGGCAGTCCCGCGCCGCGCTTGCCTATATGCCTGAGGCAACAATACCAGCCGCACAACAAGCGCTCAAACAGGCCGGGAAAACCATAGCGCAACTGAACGCTATCAAGACCCACAATCCATTTGCCCTCAACGATATCGTTTTTGCAAAGGAAACCGGCGCCAATCTCGCAAGCATGAATAACTATGGATGCTCACTGGTCTGGGGACATCCGCAAGCTCCAATGGGTACCCGCTCAATAATCGAATTGATAGAGGAATTGGTCTTGCGCGGCGGCGGTATCGGTCTATTCACCGGTTGTGCGGCTGGCGATACCGCCATGGCCGTGGTCTTGCAGGTCACCGACGCTTGACGGCTTGAACCCGATCAGCAGGTCCGCTCTCACACCAAACAGGAGGAGACAGTTTCATGAGTTATCGAATTGGCATTGATGTCGGCGGCACGTTTACCGATTTTCTGATGATCGATGCGTCCGGCAATGCCAGCGTATTCAAAACCTCAAGTACGCCGCAGGATCCGTCCATAGGCGTGCTGAATGGGCTGACGGAAATGGCCGAGTCTGTCCGCTGCACTCTTGAGGAATTCGCTGCCCAGATTGAACTGATCGTGCACGGCACGACTGTGACCACCAACGCCGTATTGACCGGCAACGGCGTCAAGACCGGCCTGATCACAACCGAGGGCTTTCGCGACATCCTGGAAATGCGCCGCGGCTTCCGCGAAGAGTTGTACAACAACAAACTCACCGCGCCTCCCGCTCTGGTTCCACGCAATCGCCGGCACGTCGTCAAGGAGCGCGTCGATTTCAGCGGCAAGGTCGTCACCCCTCTGGACAAGCAATCCCTTAACGACGCCGTCGACCGACTGAAAGACGACAAGGTAGAAGCCGTCACCATCTGCTTCATGCACAGCCACGCCAATGCCGAACACGAGCAAATGGCCAAGGCCTTGGTGCGCGAGCGCCTCGGCGACGTCTACTTGACCGTATCCTCCGAACTCCTGCCGCAGGCGCGCCTTTACGAACGCGTATCGACAGCGACGCTGAACAGCTACATCGGCCCGATATTGCATCGCTATCTGAAATCATTGCAGGCAAATCTGGCGCGCATCCAGTTTCGTGGCGTGCTGCTCATCATGCAATCGAACGGCGGCGTGGCGACGCCCGAGTCAACAGCAGTCACCGCCGTCATGACCCTGCTGTCCGGACCCGCCGGCGGCCCCGTCGCAGGCACCGTCTTCGCCGGTGTGCAGGGATACGATCAATGTATCACCGTTGACATGGGGGGTACCTCATTCGACGCTTCCGTCGTGCAGCGCGGAGTTCCGCTTCTGCGCAGCGAAGGCTGGATTGCTCGGCAGCGCCTGGCCCTGCCGATGCTTGACATCCATACCATCGGCGCCGGCGGAGGGTCGATCGGATGGATCGATGACGGCGGGCTGTTGCGCATGGGGCCGCAAAGTGCCGGGGCCCAACCCGGGCCGGCGTGCTACGGTCGTGGCGGAGAGCGGCCGACCTGTACCGACGCCAACCTGGTGCTCGGCTATCTGGAGCCCAGTTACTTTCTGGGTGGCCGTATGGCCCTTGATCGGGAGGCCGCGCGCAAGGCCATTGAAACCCATGTCGCAAAACCCCTGGGTCTGTCGATCGAAGAAGCTGCCGCAGGCATGTTCCAGCTGATGAACGTAAATATGGCGGCCGGACTGCGGGAGATCACTGTGGCACGTGGCATCGATCCACGCGAGTTCCCGCTGATTGTCGCCGGCGGCGCCGGGCCCATCCATGGCGCGATGATCGGAGTCGAAATGGAAATCCCGATCGTCATCGTCCCCCGCGAGTCCTCGATTTTCTGTGCCAGCGGCATGTTGCGTTCCGACTTCAAGCACAGTTATGTCCGCACCTATCATTCCCTGGCATCGGCCGCTGACGTCAAGGTGATGCGCAGCCACCTCGCCGAACTGGAAAGGCAGGGGCGCGACGTGCTGCACGGCGAGAAAGTCACCGACCCCAGCCGGGTACGCGTCGAATACGCCGTCGATATGCGCTATTTCGGCCAGCACAATGAAATCACCTGCATATTTGACATGCCCCGCTTCGAGAAAGAAGGCATGGCGTACCTCACCGAGGTGTTGCATGAAGAGCATGACCGCCTGTATGGCTACGCGTTGCGGGAAAGTGGCACGGACACCGAAGTGGTTAACCTGCGAGTGACCGTGCTCGGCATTACCGACAAGCCTGCCATGCAATTCATGGACCGTGTCAAGACGGACTCCGGTACCTGCATCAAGCGCCAGCGCTCGGTTTACATCCCCAGCGAAAAAGCTTTCCGTGACGTTCCCGTGTATGACGGCGAAGCGCTGGCCTTCGGTCATCAAGGCGCCGGTCCGTGCATCATCGAGCAAATCACGACGACGACGTTCGTATCCCCGGAGTATGACTTCGTAGTCGACCGCGCAGGCAGTTACTGTCTGCATATAAGGGAACTCGCTGACACCTACGTGAGGAGGGTATTGGGATGACAAAGAACAGCCAGCAAATCGATCCGATTCTGGTCACCGTAATCCAGCGACGCCTGAAGGCGATCACCGAGGAAATGGGCTTGGTGATGCTGCGCACCGCGCGTTCGCCCATCCTTTCCGAAGCGCGGGACTTCGTTACCGGTCTGTACGACGCGCAGGGCCAGATGATGGAACAAACTGCCTATATTCCGATCCTGGCCTTCGCCGTGCCGGCCAGCATCCAGTACATGGCCAAGTATTTCGCCGGACGGCTCTATCCGGGCGACGTCATCATTCATAACGACCCTTACACTGGCGGCAACCAACCGGCAGATGTCACCATTGCCTGTCCGATTTTTGTCGACGAGCGCCTGATCGGATTTTCCGCGATCAAGGGCCACCAGGCCGATGTCGGCGGCTCTGTCGCCGGTGCCTACAATCCTGGCGCCATGGAGATCTTCCAGGAAGCACTGCGCATTACTCCGGTAAAAATCTATGAACGCGGGGAAAAGCGTCAAGACGTTTGGGATCTGATCTTTGGCAACATTCGCTTCCCGATTGTCCAGGAAGACATTCAGGCGGCGATGGGCGGTTGTGCGGTTGGCCAGCGAGAACTCCAGAAACTGGTCGGGCGTTATGGCTGGGAACGCTTTGATGCGCACCTGCAGCACCTGTACTTTGCCACCGAGCAGCAAATGCGCGCCGAGATCCGCGATATTCCTGATGGTGTCTATCAAGGCGCCGCGACCGCCTACTTCGATGGCTTCAATGCCGGTTCTTCAATGGACATCAAGGTGGCGGTCACGGTCAAGGGCGATGACATGTCGCTCGACTTCGCGGGTACATCGCCGCAGACCCCGGGCTATGTGAATGCTCCGCAGGCGTCCACTCAGTCAGCGGCGACGCTTACGCTGCTGATGTGCCTGAAGGATTCCAATATTCCGCAGAACGCCGGACTGAACCGACCGCTGTCCTTCCACATACCCGAAGGCAGCATGCTCAACCCGCGCTTCCCGGCGGCGACCATGTTCGGCAACCACCTGTCGGACCAGATCTCGGCGGCCATTTTCGATGCGCTGTCGAAAGCCTTGCCGGAACGCGTCACCGCCCCGTGGAATCCGCTCTTCGCGATTGCCGCCGTGGGTTTCAACAGCCGCACCAACCAGCCATTTGTGGACATCCTGTTCAACGGATTGAAGGGCGGCGGCGGCGGTACACAAGGCGCTGACGGTTATGACCATATCGGCCTGATCGCCTGTGGCGGCGGTCTGCTGGCGCAAGATCCGGAGATGTTCGAGATGAAGGATCCCCTCTTTCTGCATAAATTCGAGTACATGCCGGATTCTGCCGGTCCTGGCCAGTGGCGAGGTGGCCTCGGCGTGGAAATGGAGATGGAGTTCCTCAACGATGGCAACATGATCAGCGCTTTCGGCGACGGCATCGACCCGGGATCGCAGGCCAAAGGGATACTTGGCGGCGGCTCTGGCATTCTCAATTGCGGCGAACTGCGCTATCCGGACGGCAAGGTGTATCACTGCAAGAGCAAGGAGGTGGTGCCTGCCATCCCCAAGGGAACCCGCTGGTATCAGGTGGCGGGCGGCGGCGGCGGCTATGGCGATCCGCATCAGCGCCCGGCTGAACTGGTAGCGCGCGAAGTGCGCTACAACTATATATCTGCCGCGAACGCACGCGCCAAATATGGTGTTGTCGTCGATGCAAAAACCCTGGATCTGGATAACACGGCGACCGACGCCCTGCGCAGGGCAGGCGCGTGAAAAAGACGCCAGAAACCGTGCAGACAGGCGCTGCGCGCGATCACGAAGAGCAGGTCTTCGAAACCGGCGCCGGAATTGAAATCAGGGAATTGTACCGCCCCGAGGACATGGGCGATTTTGTGAGCGAACGTGACCTCGGCGAGCCGGGAGAATATCCATTCACCCGGGGCCCCTATCCCGGCATGTATCGGGAGCGAATCTGGACGCGGCGCTTCCAGGTGGGCTTCGGCTCACCGCAGGAAACCAACAAACGGATCAAGTATCTGCACGGGCAGGGCGCCAATGGCTTCGTCATCACCATTGATCTTCCGACCTCCTATGGCTTTGACTCGGATGATTCGATCTGCGAGGGTGAGGTCGGGGTGACCGGCGTGCCGATCAGTACCCTGGAGGACATGGAAACCCTCTATGACGGATTTGGCCCCGACGCCGTGTCGTATGCCCTGTCGATTCGCCCGCCAGTCTCCTCGGTGACCTTGGCCATGCTGGCGGCGGTGGCGGAAAAGAAGAACGTCGCCTTCGACAAGGTCATTGGCACGCAGCAGAACGATCCCTTCTACCAGATGAGCGGCGGACCGCTGCAAACCATTACCGAGTTTTTTCCGCTCGACGGAACCTTGCGCCTATGTGTTGACAACATCGAGTTCGTCTCGAAGAACATGCCCCGCCTCAACTGGATGGTAACCAACGGCTACAACCTGCGCGAGACCGGGATCAACGCCATCCAGGACGGCGCATTCACCCTGGGTCACGCATTTGACATTTTTCGCCGTGCGCGTGAGCGCGGTCTGGACGTAAACCTGTTTCCGCGCAAGGCGTCTTTTTTTCTTTCCTGCTCCATCGATTTTTTTGAGGAAATCGCCAAGTTTCGGGCGATGCGCCGTCTCTATGCCAAGACCATGCGGGAGGAGTTTGGCGCAACAAACCCGGAATGCTGGCGTTTGCGTTTCTCGGTGCAGTCGGCCGGGAATACCCTGACTCGGCAACAGCCCGAAGTCAATATTGTGCGGGCGTCAGTCGAGGCGATGGCAGCAGTATTCGGCGGTGCGCAATCGATCCACCTGTGCTCCTACGATGAGGCTCATGGCCTGCCCACGGAGGAATCATCCCGCATTGCGCTGCGCACCCAGCAAGTGATCGCCTACGAAAGCGGGATCACAAAGAGTATCGATCCTCTTGCTGGTTCCTACTATGTGGAGACTTTGACCAACGAAATGGAGGCTGCGATCGCCGGCAAACTGGCAGAGATCGATAAACGTGGCGGCATGATCAAGTCGATCAAGGAAGGATGGCTGGAAAGTCAGATCAATGCAGAGCGGATCAAGAACCAGACCGATCTCGATACCGGGCGGCGTAACCTGGTTGGCGTCAACCGCTTCCAGATTCCGGCTGCAGAAGAGATTCCGCTGAAGATTCACAAGATCCAGGCCGATATCTGGGGTGCGCGGCGCAGCGACTATCTGCGGCAGTATCGATCGGAGCGCGACGCGCAGAAATGGTCGGCTGCAATGGCGCGCATCGACCACGCATGGAAATCGGCGGAAAACATGGTGCCGGTACTGATGGATGCGTTGAAAAACAAGGTAACCATGGGTGAATGCCATGAAGCCATGCGCAAGGCCCAGAACTGGTCGTTCCGTTAAGGGGAGTCGGGCATGAAAAAACGCATATTGCTCGCCAAGATGGGACTCGATTGTCACGACACAGGCATTGTCACGGTGGCTCACCTGCTGCGCGACGCCGGCTACGAGGTGATCTACCTGGGGCTGCATAACTTTGCCGCCAAGGTAGTCAAGGTAGCGATGGAAGAGGATGCCGATGCGATCGGCATCAGTTTCCTTTCCGGCCAGCACATGACCCAGATGCGCCTTCTGCTTGAGCAGATGAAGCGTGATGACATGAAGATTCCGGTATTTTGTGGGGGGGTCATTCCCCCTGACGATGTCGCTGCGCTCCAGTCCATGGGTGTCGCCGATGTGATCCCACCGGGAACACTCTCCGCCGAAGTGGCCCGACGCGTAAATCAGGTAATGGAGCGTAAGGCAGCATGAACGGCGCAACGCTGCACGGACGGGAACTCCCCGCGTTGTCAGAGACTGCGCTGGCAAAATGCCAGACGGCGATTGCGCGAGGCGACCGCGAAGAAGCCTCGCGGCAGGCCCAGGCCATCTGGGACGAGTGGCGGCCGCTACACGATCTGTATGTAGACATGTCCGGCCTGTTCTGCACCTTTATCCGTGATCGCCTGGGTGAGGGCGCGGTGGAGGAGGTCTGGCGCTTCATTGGCGAAAAGCTGTGGAAGCCAATCCTGGAACAGATGAAGCAAACCGGTTCGACCGAACTTCTGGTCGTGATTTATGCGCAGTTTCTTCGCGCCCATGGACATGATTTCACGGTCATCGAGGACGATGAGAAGACCAGCTTCATCATGCATTATTGCGCCAGTGGCGGCATGTTGATGCGCGATGGCAAGAACGAGGACTCGATCCGCAATCCGATCAATATCGCGGTCGTGAAGACCCGGGCGGACTGGACCTTCAATCGTCCCCTATCGGCGTATTGCGTGCATTCCGCGCTATGGATGGACATCATGCCCAGGGAATGGGGATGGGATGTATTCGAATCCAGCTTTGGCCGTCAGTTCGACGACGCCGGCAATCCTGTAGATGAACCTTGTGTGGCGATGATTTATCGCCGGCCGCGGTCCTGAACCTCCGAGGAGCACCAGGCAATCATGGGTATCCCAGGTTTCGGTACGCTCGATCAAATCGCCCGGCGCAATGCGCTGCGCTTTCCCGATAAACCCGCCCTGATCATGGGCGAGCGCAGCCTGACCTGGAAGCAACTTGACCAGCGCGTCGATCGGGTTGCCGCGGCCTTGCTGGCGCGCGGCTTGAGGCCGGGCGAGATGGTGGCGATGCTGCTGGCCAACTGCCCGGAATTCGTCGAACTCTACTTTGGCATCGCACGTGCCGGGCTGGTGGCGACCCCAGTGAATTATCGTTTGAGCGCCAGGGAACTGACGCAAATCCTCAGCCATGCCCATCCTTCGCTGCTGATCGTCGGCGCAGCCTTCGCCGATCGGGCGCGCGAACTCGAGCCGCTACTGCCCGAATTGGAAAAGCGCTGGGTGATCGGCAACGCCAGCCTGCCCGGCGCCGAGGATTACGAAAAGGTGCTGGCGCAGGCAACAGATGCTGCGCTGGAATCCCCGGCAGATGAGAGCGATACTTTCGCGATCTTCTTCACCAGCGGCACCACCGGCTTGCCGAAAGGCGCGATGGTGTCGCATCTCAACCTGGAAGCCAATGCCTACAACCAGTTTGTCGCCGACGGCAGCCTGCGCCAGGATGTGAACCTGATCGGCACGCCGCTCTACCACATGGGTGCCGTATTCATGGCGGTCACCTACATGATGCTCGGTTGCACCCAGGTCATCCTGGAACACTTCGACCCGGCAGCATGGCTCGACGCGTTGCAGAAACGCAGGGCCAGCGTGGCGCTGCTGGTGCCGACCATGATCAATGCGGTGCTCAACCATTCCAGGCTGACTGAATACGATCTGTCCAGCCTGCGCCTGATTTTCTATGGCGGCGGACCGATGCCACCCGCCGTGCTGCGGCGCGCGCTGGAACGCATGCGCTGCGGCTTTACCCAAGGCTATGGCCTGACCGAGACCCTCGAGGCAACTTTCCTGGTAACTGCCGATCATGTGCTCGATGGCAGCCAGCAACAAGAGAAGCGTCTGGCTTCGGCCGGACGCGAGGCGGTCAGTGCCGAAGTGCGGATAGTCGGCGCAGCCGGGCAGAATCTCGGCCCCAACGAAGTGGGCGAAATCCTGGTGCGCAGCCGCTCGGTGATTTCCGGCTACTGGAACATGCCCGAAGAAACCGCAGCAACCATACGCGGCGGCTGGTTCCATACCGGCGATCTCGGCTACCTGGACGAAGAGCGCTATCTGTTCCTGGTGGATCGGGTGAAGGACATGGTCATCAGCGGTGGGGTAAACATCTACACAAAAGAGGTTGAGAGCGTCCTCTACTGTCACCCGGCCATTCTCGAAGCGGCGGTCATCGGTTTGCCCGACGAGGAGTGGGGCGAGGTTGTCACTGCCGTGGTCGTGATGCGACCCGGAATGACAGTTAGCGCAGAGGCACTGATCGAGCACTGCAGGAGTGACCTGGCCAGCTACAAAAAACCCCGCTTGGTCCTCTTCCTGGACGAACTCCCAAAGAATCCGAGCGGAAAAATACTTAAGCGCGAATTGCGTCTGCGTTACGCCAAGCGACCAATTTGACTGTTGACCAGTGAAGGAGTGAAGATAATGGATCTACCGATTACCGGAGGTTGCGTTTGCGGTGCAGTGCGTTACGAATGCTCAGCGGAGCCGATTGCCGTTGCACATTGCTATTGCACTGACTGCCAGAAAACCAGCGGCGCTCAAATGAGTACAAATGCGCTTGTCCCGCAAGGGGCTTTCACCGTAACCAGGGGACAGGCAAAAAGTTTCGACACGAAGGCGGATAGCGGCAATACCGTTTCACGATATTTTTGCTCGACGTGCGGATCGAATCTCTGGAGCGTCCCCAACGGAATACCGGGGCTGCTCGTGATCAAGGTCGGCACAGTCGATTCCGCGGCAGGCTTGCGACCGGGGATGAGCATTTATTGTGCCAGCAAGCAGCCGTGGGCGGTGGTTTCGGATACGATCCCGCAATTCGACAAAATGCCTCCAGCATAGTCTTCCCGAATTTAAAAAACTCGACTACGGATAAACAATCGTGTTCAGGCAACCGGATGTGGAACTGCGCCTAGCTGGAATCCTGGCTGGCAGGCGACGCGAGATTGGGCGCGCAATTTCAGATGTTGAAAACGAGACAGATATTGGTCGGAAACTGATGTTGGCCATTAGCCCGCATGTCGGGCGCGCGCATGTTGTCGGTATCACGGGTCCGGGTGGTGCCGGAAAGTCTACGCTGGTCAATGCCCTGATTGGGGAGCTAAGCAGGGAAGGGCGAACAATTGGTGTTGTAGCCGTTGATCCATCCAGTCCCGTTTCCGGTGGCGCTTTGCTCGGGGACCGGATTCGCATGTTGGAGCACGCCGCTTCCGATACTGTTTTCATTCGATCCGTCGCCTCGCGTGGCCATCAGGGGGGGCTGTCGCTGACCGCAGGCCGCGTCGTTGATATTCTCGATGCATCCGGCATGGATACGGTGATTGTCGAAACGCTCGGCGCCGGGCAGGCCGAGCTTGATGTTTGCAAGTTGGCAGATACCAGGATCGTCGTCTGTCCGCCAGGTCTTGGGGATGAAGTTCAGGCAATGAAAGCAGGAATTCTCGAACTGGCGGACGTTCTGGTGGTCAACAAGGCCGAGCTTCCACAGGCGGATCAATTGGTACAGAGTTTGTCGAATATGCTTGCTCTGCGACCAAAGCGCGACTGGATGGTGCCTGTCATTCGTACTGTTGCCATCACGGGTGACGGTATCGGATATCTGGTCGATGCCATCAATGCCCATGCCGCACTGGTAGGCAAGGGACTCCGGCACAAGACACCGGTGTCTCGCCAGCGCGGCATTCTCGCCCAGCTGGCCGGCAATGAGTGTCGGCGTCAAATCGAGAACCACGAAGACGAGGAAATGAACCTGCTGTGCGCCGCGCTGGAATCGGTAGAGACCGAGCATTCCGACACGCTGGCCAAGGTATTTGCCCTATTGGCACGACGCATGGCGACAGGGCGGCAAGGCCGACAAATTCGCTCCTGCGAATAGCCTCCATTTACCACCGAAAATGAGTGAAACGAGACTGAAACATGACACTGGAACCAACCATCCCTGCGCCGGTCAAGTCAGGCGCTCCGGGAGTCTTGACTTGACAGCCTATTGCAATCGCATGCGGCGGAGGTGTATTTGAATGGATCGCGTCAGCCGCTACACCCCTCCTCTGGAAGACGTTAGCTTCATCCTGAATCGTGTCTTGGGACTTTCAGGCCTCTTCCAACTGCCGATCTACAGTCACGTCGACCAGGATACGGCGGACGCCGTTTTGTCCGAAGCGGGACGCTTCGCCGCCGAAGTGCTTGCACCGCTGAATGCGGTTGGGGATGAGCAAGGCAGTCATCTGGTGAATGGCCGGGTGAAGACTCCAGAAGGTTTTCCTGCGGCTTACAAAGCTCTCGCCGAAGGCGGCTGGATCGGCCTTGACATGCCTCTCGAATGGGGCGGACAGGCATTGCCGCTGGCTCTGCAAACCGCCTATGCCGAAATGGTCAACGGCGCCTGCGTCTCTTTTGGCATGCTGCCTCTGATGCAGCGTGCTGCTGCCACCCTGCTCATGGCTCACGCCGACAAATCACTGGCGGATGCCACGGTCCCCCATCTGGTTGCCGGCCAGTGTGGCGCCACAATTTGCATTTCCGAGCCACAGGCGGGTTCGGACGTCGGACGTATTTCGACGCGCGCGATACAAGGTTCCGACGGAAGCTGGCACGTAACCGGCAGCAAAATCTTCATCACCTACGGCGATCAGGACTTCACGCCGCAGATCATGCACATCCTCCTTGCGCGCACGCCGGATGCACCAGCCGGAACGCGTGGCTTGAGCCTGTTTGCAGTGCCAGCCAGAAAGATCGGGGCGAACGGAGAACCCGGTGAGGCCAACGGCGTTTCGGTTATCAGGGTCGAGCACAAGATGGGGCTCAAGGCCTCGCCGACCTGCGTGATGGATTTCGACAATGCCGAGGCCTACCCGGTGGGATCGACCGGCGCCGGAATGCGCTGCATGTTTACCATGATGAACACAATGCGCCTGGAAGTTGCCGTGCAAGGCGTTGCTGTCGCCGGTGCGGCGACGGCCCGGGCATTCGACTACGCGGTGGAACGCACCCAAGGCGGGCCACCGGCGTTGCCTGCCGTTCCTCTGACTTCTCATGCGGACATCCGGCGGATGTTGTTCGAGATGCGAGCACTTACCGAAGGTTACCGGGCATTGACGCTTCAGGCGGCATGCTTGCTCGATCTGTCACGTGCTGCTCCAACAGAAACCGAACGCGCGGATGCGCTCGCGCTCGCGGAGTGGTTGTTGCCGGTATGCAAGGCCGGTGGCTCAGAGGCCGGATTCAACGTAGCCAACCTGGCGGTGCAAATTTTCGGTGGTCACGGCTACGTGTGCGATTCCGGCGTGGAACAGTATGTACGTGACTCGCGCATCATGGCGATTTACGAAGGCACCAACGGCATTCAGGCGCTCGACCTGGCGACACGCAAACTGAGTGCCGACGAGTGCCCGTCGCTACCGACTGTTTGTCCAGAGCCGTGCGCGCCGACATGGAACGATCCGGCAGCACATGTCCATCACTGGTTGCGCCACTTGTGGCAGCGCTGGCCGATCTGGAAACGTGCCAGTGAATGGATGCTGGATCGACTGTGCGGCCGCGCCCGTGACGCCGAAGCGGCCGCGACAGCCTACCTGCAACTGGTCGCGCTGGTTGCGTTGGGATGGATGTGGCTGCGCATGGCAGCCGCTGCCGGCGGCACGCCCCTGGAACATGTGAAGAAGGCGACAGCTCGATTTTTCAACGAACAGTTGCTTTCCGGAACGGATCTGTTGCTGCGTCGCATTCACTGCCGGATCCACTGCGATCGACAGTATTTCCCCTGACGAGCTGTGTCGCTACCCTGCTTGAAAACCATTTCAAAAATGTACATGAGGATACGAATCAAATGAGCAAATTTCCAAACCTGTTCACACCTGGTCGTATCGGCAGCCTGATCCTGAAAAACCGGATACTCAAGGCGCCCACATCGACGGGTATGAGCAACATCGATGGCAGCGTTTCCGAGCGTCTGATACGTCACTATCGCGACGTGGCGCGTGGCGGCGCTGGACTGATTATTGTCGAGTATGCCTATGTCGACAACCATGGCGCCAAGTCGGCTCATTGCCAACTGGGGATTTCCACGGATGATCATATTCCCGGTCTGGCTTGGCTGGCCCAGTCGATCAAGGAAGAGGGTTCCTGCGCCGGTATCCAGATCGAACATGCCGGTCGCCAGAAATTTCTCGGCATCCAGCCGATCGTTGCGCCATCGGTGATTCCATGGCCGGCGCTCAAGGCCAAGAAGGGGCAGGCAGCGGTTCCGCGCGAACTGACGGAACCTGAAATTTTGCAGATCATCGAGGATTTTGGCAGTTCGGCATTGCGTGCGAAACTGGCTGGCTTCGATCTGGTGGAAATCCACGGAGCGCACGGCTATTTGATCACCAACTTCCTGTCGCCGCACACCAACAAGCGTACCGATGACTGGGGTGGTTCTCATGAGAACCGCATGCGATTCGCGCTGCGCGTCGCCGAAAACTGCCGGGCAAAGGTCGGCCCGGATTTTCCGCTGACGATTCGTCTGTCGGGCACCGACTATGAGCCGGACGGGTTCCCCATCGAGGAAACTGTGGTGCTGGCGAAACGACTGGAGGCGCTGGGTATTGATGCCATTCATGTGTCGGGCGGCGATCACCACCAGATGATCCACCAAGTCAGCCCAATGGCGATCGAGCGCTGCCATAACGTCTGGGCGGCGGCTGAATTAAAAAAGCATGTGTCGATTCCGATCATCGCGTCCGGGTCGATCACGCTCCCGGAGCTGGCCGAAGCCGTTCTTGCCGAAGGCAAGGGCGACTTCATTGGCCTGGCGCGCCCTCTCTGGGCCGACCCCGAATGGCCGATCAAGGCCCAGGAGGGCCGCCCCGAAGATATCCGGCCATGCATACGCTGCAACGATGGCTGCCTGGATCGCACCTTTTTCAATTATCAAGCCGTCAGCTGCAGCGTCAACCCGGAAATCGGGCGCGAAGGCACATTCAAAATCACCCCGGCCGATCGCCGGAAGAAGGTCTGCGTCATCGGCGGGGGCGTGGCCGGGATGGAAGCGGCGCGTGTCTGTGCCCTGCGTGGGCATTCCGTAACGCTGTTTGAAAAGCGTGATTTCGGTGGCGCACTGATAGAAGGCTCGGTCGCCGAATTCAAGGCCGATCTGCGTCCCATGATCGATTACTGGAAAAGACAGATGACCAAGCTCGGGGTCGAGGTCCGCTTCGAGGAAGCCACGGCGGAGTCGGCATCGGGATATGACGTGGCGATTGTCGCCGTCGGCGGCGAGTCGGCGGTCCCCAAGCTGCCGGGAATCGACCAACCCAATGTGGTCGATGCGCTGGATGTATTTAATGGCGCCAAGGTTGGCAACCAGGTATTGGTCCTCGGCGGTGGCGAAACGGCGGTCGAGACCGCCCTGTATTTGCACGATCAAGGGGTACCGGTCAGCATGCTTATTCGCCGTGATGCACCGATGGCTCACGATGTGGCCGTCACCGATCGCATTGCCTATGGCGAAATGCTGGTCAAGGGCGGGGTTCCGGTACTAAACAATTTGCAGATAAAGGCCATCAATTCCGATGGCGTTACAGCCAGCAGTACCGCCACCGGCGAGGAAAAGCAGATTCCGGCCGATACGGTGGTGACGGCGCTGGGATATCGGCCAAGGGCCAATAATCTTGCGCAATCCCTGCGCGAGCGCAATATTCCCGAGGTATACGAGATTGGTGATTGCGTGCGTGCCGCGCGGATTTTTGACGCAGTGCACGCCGCCTACAAACTTGGAATCAGGATTTAGGTCGGCATCTTTCTCTTTCTAAAGAAAATGACATGAACTCCGTAACTCCCGCATTCGATACTGTTGTCCATATGCTGGCCGATGCGGCTCGGCGTTCTGGCGTCCGCGAGGCGTTGGTCTGCGGGGACGAACGTCTGAACTACACGGACTACCAATCCTGCGTCGCCGGATTTGCCACGGAATTGATCGAGCTGGGTGCGACAGGTCGGCACGTCGCGATACTGATGGAGAATTCGATCGACCAGTGTGTCGCCATATTTGCCACGCATGCGGCGCGTGCGGCGGCGGTCACGCTAAATCCGCTCTACACCGAACACGAGTTGCGACCCATCCTGGCCGACGCGAAGCCGCAGGTACTGGTTTACGGAGAGAAGTTTGCCGCCAGCATCGAGCCGCTTGCGCAGTCGCTCGGGATTCCAAATCTCATCCGCATTGGCGCGGCAAAGCGCCTGACGCAATGGCAGGGACGCGATCTGCAACTTCCGCAGCCGCTGCCGTCGCCGAGTGATCTTGCCAGCCTGCAATACACCGGCGGCACCACCGGCCATTCGAAGGGCGTCCGCCTTTCACATCGGGCAATCTGCACCAATATTGCCCAGCGGGAAGTTCTCCTGCCGACCCGAAAAGATACCGAAATACTGTTGTGCGTAATGCCGTTGTTCCATATCTATGCGATGGCCATGTGCCTGCACAATATGGTGGGGTGTCGCGGCACGTTGGTTATATTGCCGCGCTTTGATGCGGATAAGGTATTCGACCTGCTGGTCGATGAACGCATCACGATTTTTGCCGGCAGCCCGACCCTGTTTACCGGAATGATGAATCACCCCCGTTTCGCCAGCACTGATTTCGCAAGCCTGCACCTTTCCTATTCGGGATCAGCGGCTTTGCCGGAAGAACTGTTCCGGCGCTGGGAACAGGCAACCGGGGCACCAGTTGTCGAGGGTTACGGCCAGACCGAATCCGGTCCGGTTATCTCGTTCAATCCACTGGACGGTGTGCGCAAACCGGGCTCGGTGGGACGAGTGCTGCCTGACACAGAGGTGGAGATCGTGGATCTCGAGACGGGCGAAGTGGTTCTTCCCTGTGGCGAGCGGGGAGAAATCCGGCTGCGCGGTCCGCAATTGATGGACGGCTACCACAATCTCCCCGAAGAAACCGAGGCCACGCTGCGTGACGGATGGCTGTATACGGGGGATATCGGCGAATTCGACGCGGATGGCTACCTTTTCATTCGCGACCGCAAAAAGGAAATGCTGAAGGTTTCCGGCTTCAACGTTTTCCCGCGGGAGGTCGAGGAAGTCCTGTTTGCCCATCCAGACGTTCTGGAAGCGGCGGTCGTTGGCATGCCGGATGCTTATCGCGGGGAAACCGTCTGCGCTTATGTGGTCCCCCGGCGCGACACCTTGCTGGATGCCGAAAACCTGAAAGACTTTTGCCGCAAACGCCTTGCCGGCTACAAGGTGCCAAGCCGCATTGAAATAGTCGAGCAACTGCCAAAAACGCGAGTCGGCAAGATCGACAAACTTCAACTGCGCGGGATGACCAGGCAAGCTGCCGGTGCCGACTGAATTTCGCTCACACGGACAATCAAATTTAATAGCGCTATACAACACGCAATGCTTGCCAGTTCTCATTTATGGTGTCGACGTTGAAATGCCGGTGCATGGCTTGTTTTGCAGGCCGTTGCGGCGACGCCACAGCGAAAAGATTTCCCGCTGCAATCGTAGGGTGGCGCTTTCTGGCGTGCCGGTTATAGTTTAAGGTTAAAGTATCAGGAAACTTTTCAGTTAGCATGATTTGATCGATCTCTTCCAGGAATTACTTCGAATAGGCCGCAGATGAACAAAACGATTGCAGGTGCGATTCAGGCGGGTGAGGGTGGTGCGCATTCACGGCCGCCAGCGCCTTTCCTGAAGATTGTCAAGGTGGTCAGTTCGATCATGCCCTGGCTGATCATTGCGGGCTTGCTCTGGGCCGGGCTGTTCATCAAGCCGGCGCCTGTCGGCAGCACGGTGCAGCCGCCGGTGCTGGAAAGGCGCGATCATTACTACGGGCTGGCCTTGCTGGGTGATCGCCTCTTGCTGGCCGGATCAAGCGGAAAGATCGTGGCCATCGGCAAGGACGGCCAGGCTACCCGCCTGAAGACTCCGACTGAAAAAAACCTGCAGGACATCGCGGTCTGGGATGACAAGCATGCCGTGGCGGTCGGCAACGACGGCGTCATCATCCATACGGCCGATGGCGGCGCGTCGTGGGCAGAGGCCAAGAATGTCCCCCGTTCCACGATAGCCAACAAGCTGATCCGGGTCAGAACGGCCGAGGGCGGCATTGCTGTTGCCGTAGGCGAAATGGGCGCGCTGCTGATGACCAACGACCATGGCAAGACCTGGACGCGGATTCGTCCCGAAGAAGATCAGGCCTGGAACGACGTCGCCTTGCTGCCTGGCGGAAAAGTGCTGGCTGTTGGCGAATTCGGCAAGATGGTGGCGAGCTCGGATGCAGGGGGCAAATGGACCGATATCCAGTCGCCCCTCAAATCCTCGCTGATGGCGGTCGCTTTTCGCGACGGCCAGAACGGTGTCGCCGTCGGCCTGGAGGGTGCGGTTCTGGTGACCCACGACGGCGGGCAGCGCTGGGCCAAGGCAGCCGTCGACACGCGCGACCACCTTTACGATATTTCCTGGGATGCGGCAGGGAAGCGCTGGATCGGCGGCGGCCATCTCGGACGCTGGGTCAGTGCCGACGAAACGGCCTCGGACTGGAAGACCGGTCGCCTGGACGAAAACGACTTGTCATGGCATACGCGCGTGCTGCCCGTCGGCGGCAACGTCTGGTTTGCGGGAGCCAATATTGGTCGCTGGGATGGAAAGAAATGGCAACCGCTGGGGGAACCCCATCAGAACAGCATCCTGTTTACCCTGCCCAGTTCAATCGATGAAAAGGTCAAGCCATGATCCAACGTATTGCCGAATTCTGTATCCGTCGCCGTGGCCTGGTGGTGGGTTGGTTGGCTCTGCTGACCGCCGCGCTCTCCTGGTTTGCATTGACCATCGAAGTCCGCACCGTGTTCGAGGACATGCTGCCCTCGCGTCACGAATACATCAAAACCCACCAGCAATTCAAGGAAACCTTTGGTGGCTCGAATCTGGTCACCATCATGGTCGAAGTCAAGGACGGGGACATCTTTCAGATACCTGTCCTCGACAAGGTGCGCAACATTACCCTCGGCCTGCGTGAAGTTTCGGCGGTAAATCAGTATCAGATCACCTCGCTCGCCTCAAAGAAACTGAAGGAAGTGCAGGCGTCCACCGACGGCATCGAGACCCGGCCGCTGATGTGGCCCAATTTGCCCGCTGACGCCGCCGAGATCGCCAAACTGAAGGAGAGGGTGCTGCGCAACCCCCTGGTATTCGGCCCTTATGTCTCGAAAGATCTGCAGGCCACCTTGATCACCGTTGACTTCATCGATCGCGAACTCGATTATGGCAAGGCCTTCAGCGAAATTCGTTCGCTGGTAGCCAAGTACGCCGACGACAGCGTGCGGATACGGGTGGTGGGCGATCCGATCCTTTTCGGCTGGGTTGATCATTTCATCCCCGAGACCGTCAAACTGGTGGCGGCGGCCCTTGCTGTCACGCTGGCGATGCTGTTTATCCTGCTGCGCACCTGGCGCGGCGTCTTCCTGCCACTGCTGGCCGGAACGGTGAGCGCCATCTGGGCGCTCGGCATCAGTCATCTGCTAGGCATCAACTTCGAACCGCTGGTGATCGTGGTCGCGATGCTGATTACCTCGCGCGCCGTGTCGCACTCGGTGCAGATCATCAACCGCTTCGACGACGAACTGGAAGTCATCGCCGCTGGCCACGAAAGCGCGGCCCATGCCGCCAAAATCGCATTGGCCGACCTGTTCCGCCCGGGCATGCTGGGCGTGGTGGCAGATGCGGCCTGCATGGCGGTGGTGGCCTTGAGCCCGATCCCGATGCTGCAGAAGCTCACCGTGCTCTCGGTGGTCTGGGTGTTAACGCTCACCGTCAGCGCGGTCATCCTTACGCCGGTCATGCTGTCCTACATCAGAAAGCCCCATGGCACCGTCCACCCTTTGAACCTGATGCCGCCATTGCGCAAGGTGCTGGATCTCGCCGTCTGGACCGCAACCTCACGTTTTCGCTATTTGGTTGTCGCGGCAAGCATCGTGATCGTGGCGTTATCGGGCATCTATGCCTTCAATCTCAAGATCGGCGATGCCAACCCCGGCTCCCCGATTCTCTGGCCGGAATCTAGCTATAACCTTGATTCGGCGGCCATCAACGCTCGCTTCCAGGGCGTCGATCGCATGTTCATCGTAATCGGCCAGGACGGCCGGGACGGCATCGTCAAGTCCAACGAGGTGCTGATGTCCATGAACCGCTTCCAGCGCTTTATGGAAGCGCAGCCGGAGGTTGGCGGGTCGGTTTCTATCGCCGACGTCCTGCCGGTGGTCAATAGCACCCTGCGCGAAGGTAATCCCCGCTACCAGGAACTGGGTGACAGCCAACTGGTAAATGGCAGCCTGCTCAACATTCTCGATTCCGTCTCCGAGCCGGGCGACATCGACCGTTTTGCCGACAACAAGTACGCCCATGGCGCGGTGACGCTGATGTTCCGCGACCGTCAGGGTGAAACCATCCGCACCGCCGTGGCGCGGATCAAGGAGTTCATCGAGAAGAACCCGCTCGCCGAAGGACACTGGCAACTGGCCGGCGGCCTGATAGGAGTCATGGCCGCTGTCAATGAAGTCATCCTCTCTGGCCAGATCGAGGCCGTGGCCCTCGCGCTACTGGTGCTGGTGATCATCTGTACCGTCGTCTATCGTTCTACCGTGGCCGGCATGCTGTTCATGATCCCGGTCATCATTGCCAACACGCTGACCTTCAGCTTCATGGCCTGGAAGGGTATCGGCATGAACATCAACACGGTGCCGGTTGCCGCGCTCGGCATCGGCCTCGGCGTTGATTACGCCTTCTACATCGCCGACCGCGTCAAGGAAGAAATCGCCGCCGGCAGTACGCCGGAGCATGCCATCCATCAAGCACTGCACTCGGCCGGGATGGGCGTCGTCGTAACCGCCAGCGTGCTGATCTGCAGCACGATTTTGTGGTGGGCCTCATCGCTCAAGTTTCAAGCCGATATGGGACTGCTGATGGCCATCTGGCTCGGCGTTTCGGCCTTCTCGGCACTGTTTGTGATGCCGTCCATCATTTACGTGTTTCGCCCCGATTTCATCTTCGGCAAGCGCGACGGACCGGTGCTGGCGGCGCTGGAGCCCTCCACCGCCGTATCGTGAGCGCCGACTTTTACTTTGCATCACCGTTAAACCACATGGCAGTTCAACTGCCTCAACCACCGAAGGAGACTTAGATGATAAAAACCCGTATGTATAGCATTATGCCTCCCTTGCCCAAGGCTCGACTGGCGATTGCGGTTGCGCTGGCGGCCGCCAGCATGACTGCCGTTGCCGCGGACGAACCCTCGGTCGCAGCCAAGGACAATACCTTCAAGGTTGACGGCTACCTTCGTACCGAGTTCTCTTGGAACATGAAGAACTGGAAGGACACGCCCAATTACGACGACAAAGGCAAGATGTCGATGGCCCGCGCCACGGCACGGGTCAATACGGAGTGGACACCCACCAAAGACTTGACGGTTGTCGCCAAGGTGCGCGCTACGCGGGAATACAAGACGAGTTTCCTCGAGCACCTGGAAGATATGGGCGCCAATAACTATAAAAACCCGGGCGGTACCGGCAACATCATGGATATCTACAACGATGCCGATATCCGCGAACTCTACGTCAACTGGCAGGCGACTGACCGCATCAAGTTCCGCTTCGGCAGGCAGCAGATCGTCTGGGGCGAGACTGACTTCTTTGCCGCCAACGATATGGTGCACGGCTTCAACTGGACCTGGCGCTCCTTCCTTGAGCCGGCCAACGAGGAAACCCGCAAGCCGCTGATCATGCTCAAGACCAATATCGATGTGCCAGAAGCCAGGGGCGCTATCGAAGCCTTCGTTCGTCCGGGTTGGGATCGCAAGACGGATATCGGCACAGAGCTCGATATTTATGGCGGTCGCTGGTCGAGTCAACCCTATGCCGGGGTTGACTTCCGTAACATCGACCCCTACAACTTCAAAAACAAAGAGGGCGATTACGAGGACGTGACCGGCGGCATCCGCTGGAACGGTACCGCCGACAGCTTCAACTATTCGGTGTCCTACCTGAAGACCTTCTGGCAGATGCCGATCATGAATGCCGGTTCGACTGATTTTACCGGCGGTACGTTCTTCGTGCCCAGGACGCTCGGCGCAGCCAATACTAGACCGGCCCCATCGGGATTTGATTTCGGCGAAGTCATTTATCCCAAGGTCGATGTCTTCGGCTTCACCGCTTCCGGCTATGTTCCTGTGGCTGATGCGGTGTTCAGCACCGAATGGGCCTATATCAAGGATGCCCCTTACCAGTTCAACAACATCAATGGTCAAGCCGGGTGTGGCATTCTTTTCTGTAACTCCCTGGCATCGTCCGTCGTCGCTCCCGGCTTCGACGGCATAAAGAAGAAGAACGTTGTCGCCTGGATGGCACGCATGGACAAGAACCTGTCCTTCGTTCAGGATGTTCTTGGCGCCGAAAAACCGATGTTCTTCTCCGCTCAACTCTTTGACAAGTGGATTCAGGACTTCGACAAGGATGACGGCCTGCTCAACTCCGTCGGCTGGGGCGCACGTACCAAGGAACACTCCTTCCTTCTGACCGGCATCTTTGCACTGAGCTATAACAGCGGCCGTATCCAGCCGAGCGTTGTCGTCGGTACCGACCTGACCTACAAGGGGGGGTTCTTCGTGCCCGGAGTGGCAGTCGAACTAACAAAAGATGTGAAATGGAAGGTCGAGTACAACTATTTTTGGGATGGTGGTCGCTGGCGTGACATGAGTGCCGGCAAGTGCGGTGGTGCGCCCAACCAGTCCAATTGCGACAAGGCCGGCCTCTTCGGCTACTTCCACAATCGCGATCAGCTTTATACCAGCCTGACCTATCAGTTCTGAAGACCTAAGGAGAAAATCCATGAAAATGTTCAAGAAAACCTTCCTTGCCACCGCTCTAGCCCTCGCCGCATTGCCGTTGGCGGCCGCCGAACTGCCAGAAGGCACAGTGATCGGAGCCGACAACATCGACAAGGTCAAGAACGACACGTTCCAGGGCCACACCATTGCCAGCCTGCTGACCGAGCGCATGGAATGGCGCATCAAGAACAACGGCTGGCGTCTGCCGCTGGCCAAGTCGAAGGAAGTCCCGCTCGATCCGAAGTGGGTCAAGGCCTCGCAGGCCAACGCCGGCAAGACCAAGATCAACAAGGCCACCTGCAGGGTCGATGGCTGGGAAGCCGGTCAGCCTTTCCCCAGCATCGCGACCAATGATCCGGAGGCTGCCGAGAAGGTCATGTGGAACTGGCACCTCGGCCAACTCGCGGGCGATGTGGCCCATGTGCCGTTCTGGACACAATTACTTATTGATGGCACCAAGGGCGTGCACGCTGAACCGGTGGCGGAATTTACCCGTTACAACATGAAGGGCCGCCTGTCGGGCAAGGCCGTAGAAGGTGACGGTAGCGAGCGCGGTCGTCAGCTGCTCTTTTTCAAGGCACCTGCCGACATGAAGGGTCTGGGCACCTTCACCGTGATGAAGGACTCGGCCGAAGTGAACGACGTCTGGGCCTACATACCGGCGGTGCGCCGCATTCGCCGCCTGTCCGGCGGCGCCTGGATGGATCCGATCGGTTCGTCCGACCAGCTGCAGGACGACCTGGAAGTTTTCAACGCGCGTCCGTGCTGGTATCCGAGCTACAAGATGGTGGGCAAGCGCATGGTGCTGGCCGTGGCCAACAGCAAGACTCCACTGTGGAACAAGAACGGCAAGGATTTCGCCGAAAAATATCCGGTACTGGAAAACAAGGCACCGTTCTGGAACATGAACAACAACCGCTTTGAGCCGCGCGAAGTATATGTCATCGAGGCGGTCACGCCAGCGGAGCACCCGTACAGTAAAAAGGTCGTCTACGTCGATACCAAGTATCCGCGCATCTATTACGGCGAGGCCTACAACCGCAAGGGCGAATTCTGGAAGTTCATGGAATTCCATTCCTTCCCGGCCAAGGCGGATGACGGCTTCCTCGATGTCCGCACCAGCGGCGGCGCGGTCATCGACTTCCAGCGCAACCATGCCACCGTGTTCCTGGTCGACACGCCGACCTGGCAAACCAATCCGGCAGGCAAGACTGCCAACGACTTCACGCTGCAGACTCTGCAGGCTGCCGGTCGCTAAGATAGTCTGAGGTACCCGCTCCCCCGCCTCCCCCGTTTTTGCGGGGTCGCGGGGGAGCGTTTTTTATTGGTTCCAATCAGTTCCCCCATTGATGGGAGTTGTTACGAGTTCTATATCCCGACTCGAAACCAGCCATCACAGCGGGCAGCGGCCAGCCCAATCCGGCATCCGCTGCCAGTTTCAGGTACTTGGCGACGACGCCTTTGGAAATGTTGAGCGCCCGAGCGATGGCTTCAAGGCTCAGCTCGGTGCTATGCCGGTATCGGAGTACGTCTCGTATCTTGCGCATGGATAGTCTGTCCTGGGGCATGCCCGCTCGCTTTCAAAAAAGCGGCGAGGCTACCTTCAACTATCCATACAGCACACCTGCCATCGGTCACGATCACCGCGAAATCGCGGTCACGCTTCCGTGAAACGTCGGTCACGCTTTGGCGGAATCACCGGTCACGATCACGCGAAATACGCAAATTGATGTCGTAATGCCTCAAACCGAACGCGATACCGCAGGCCCATTGGGTGTTGGAAAAGTTGCCTCGTCGCCTCGTTCGTGGAGGGACAAATGGCGTCCTTATTCTGTCTTGCCTTGATACATTGAAGCGTAGGGCGGCATCTATACTCGTCGGATCTTGGCTGCATAACTTGAAGCCTACCGCGACCTATTCAACGAGTTCTCAAGCCTTTGATACGGTAGCCGTTGTGTGGAGCATCTGAGTCGCAGAACCGCTTGTGAAGTTATAATCAGCAGCTTTAGCGCTCGATTATCGGTTTATGCACGGTAGAACCGGTCTAAGCGTGATTGTCGGCTTGGCCGGACAAAGGTCATACTCAGGTCAAAAATCATGGAAAAGAGCAACAATCCGAATGAGTTGCCCACGGAGAACAGCATCACTCCGGTAACTGGTTGGCATCTGGCGACAACTCCCCTCGAGGCGGCTACTACCGAACTCGAGTGGGCTCTGTTGCGTTGGTATCAGGCATTTGACCGGTACAGCCTAACCGCTCTAAGTATGCTCGGGTTCCAAGGCATGACCGTGTCGGAGTTATTGATTCTGAATATGGTGGGACTGCATGATCGCCCGAAGCCAGCCAATATGATTGCTAGCTTGCTGAATCGTGACGATATCCAGAATGTGCAATATAGCTTGAGAAAGCTCTTGGCGGGTGGCCTGATAATGAAGGCTGAGGGGGCCGCCGGGAAAAATGCAAATCTGACGGTGACCAATAAAGGGCGCCGCCTTTGCGATGAATTCGCAAGCCTCCGCAGGCAGCTATTGATTACGCATGTCGCTCAACTCGGGAATGCTGAAGCGCGCTTGCTCTATTCCGCAAAGACAGTAAGCATGCTTACTGGCTTATATGATGAAGTTGGTCGAACTTCTACAGCCTACACATTGCATGACATATCTCCCGGCGACTGACCTTTGTGCGGGAACCTTTGAAATAGTAGTTGGCCAGGAAAAACATGAAAAGAGTATCGAGCGGAAGCCACTTGACTGAAGCCCAAATAGTTTTGGGGCACCGGAATTGGGATATGGGGCTAACCCCTCATGATGTAATGCAAACTGAATTCGAATGGGCCACTATTCGTTTTCAGCAGGCCTTTGAGCGGTATTGCATGCAGATTGCGCATATCTCTGGACTTGGCGAACTGTCCTTTCCGGAACTGATACTTTTACATGTTATGGGACTGCAGGATGGCCCTATAACCTCGGGTTTGCTGGCTCGTAAAATGAATGCCGAGGGGGTCGCTAACATTCAGTACAGTCTTCGCAAATTGGAGTCCTACCAGTTGGTTGCGAAGACCCGTGTGACGGGAGGAAATATCCAAGCTTACGAATTGACGGAAAAAGCGCGAAATCTCATCAAGAAGTATGCCCACTTTAGACAGCGAGCCTTAACGGATCAAACGAAAGTTATTGATGCTATTGATCGCAGACTGGCTGAATCCACCCAGTTGATCAGCATGCTGACGGGAATCTATGATGAGGCCATGAGAGTCTCTGCCACCTATAATTCTCATGTCGGCGGCAACGAAACCGCGACGGCAAGCGTTGAAAGCTAGATCGTCCAGGCAGGATTTCGCCGGAATCTGGTTTCCATGCAAAGGCGCAACAACTTGTTGCTGGTTTCTATCTTTGCGTCAATGAATCAATCGTGCGGCGGTTCAACGTAACGATGATTGCGGCTTTGCAGTCACGCTTGGCCGTGAAGAGAAAACGGTCATCTCCGCGTATTCCTGGATCGATTTAAAGAAGCCGGTACAAACGTACGTGATTTTCGTCTGTGCGGAATATTTTCGATGCCGCTTTAGGGATGGCGATTGACAGGTTCTCAAGGCATCGTTATTAATAATAGATGTAAGGTGGTAAAATAATTCTTATTACTTGAATTTGATCACTCATGACTGAACCGGAAGCGAAGCGTCCGTCCAAGATTCCAGGCGCTAACCCGAAAGGTTCGGCTTTGCCAGGCGTTCTGATACGTCCTGTCAAGCCTGCGGACATCATCGGGGTGATTGCGATCGATACCGAAGCTACTGGTATCGAGAAAACCGACTACTGGCATGAGCTTTTCGGCCACTATGGTTCCAAGCGGCAGCAGCGATTCTTTCTCGTGGCCGAAGTGGGTGGAGTCATTTACGGATTCATCATTGGTGAAGTGAGGGACTGGGAATTCGGCGCGCCATCGTGCGGCTGGATATTTGGCATGGGCGTGAGCAGTACCAAGCGATTGCACGGAATTGGCAGCGCGCTGCTCGGCGCATTGTTTGAATGCTTTAATCGCGCCGGCGTTGAAAAGGTTCGGACCATTGCCGGACGGAATAACAGTTTGATGCTGTCGTTTTTTCGCAGCCAAGGCATGATGGCAGCGCCAGTCATTCCGTTGGAGTGCGATCTGCCGTGAGAGGCAGAGCGGCATGAAACTACAGACCCAAACCATGCTTGCCCTGTACAGCATTGTTGAGGCTGCGGCGCATCCGGACAAGCAGATCGCCGGGCCCGAGATTGCAGAAAAGTATGGAGTGTCCGCGCATCACCTTGCGAAGGTGTTACGTATGCTCGGGCGGGCGGGTTTTCTGGATTCATCCCGTGGCGTTGGCGGTGGCTATCGCTTCGCGGCCAATTCGAGACGGCTCACGCTTATGGATGTTATCGACTGCTTCGAGGATATCGGCAGGCCTGCGCCTCGAGCCGGGGAGACGCAAACCGACGTCGGACGGGCTATCGGAGTTGTGCTATCCGAGGTTGACGCGATTGCCGAAGCCACGTTCCGCTCCATCACCATCGATACGCTGCTAAGAATTGTGGAAAAGGACCGCCACCACGCGGTTACCAAGAAACCATCGTCCTGATCCGGTTGTTGTGGTCGTGTGCTGTACTTGTCATCTCCCAGACTCATGTCTTCGTTTCTGACACATTCTCTTAAAAAATGTGGCTGAGGATGGGCATCGCTGTGACGCGGTCAAACATTCGACGATGCATTTGGATTGTGCGCTAATGGTCAAGACAAAAAGCCAGCTTTTGTTGCGTTAAGCGGATTGATTCAGGCTAGCAAAGTCGGCACCATTGTTGGTGAGTTTAACCAGCAAGGGCGACGGTTGCCAGAACAGCGTATCCTGTTGGGCAAACTCGCGGATGTCGGCGAGTACTGAGCTCAGTCCCACGGTGTCGGCGTACTTCATGGGGCCACCCCGATAGCGTGGAAAGCCATAGCCGAAAAGGAAAGTGATGTCGACGTCGAGCGGACGTAACGCGATGCCCTGATGCACGACATTGGCGCCTTCATTGATCATGGCCGCCATTAAGCGGCGCACGATTTCTTGGTCGGTAAAGGAGTTGGGTTTGATGCCCGCGCGTAGCCGTTCGGCGTCAATGATTGCCTCGATTTCCGGATCTTGGACACCGGTGCGGACACCTTCCGGATAGCGATAGAAACCTCGCCCGGTCTTCTGGCCAAACCAGCCGCGCTCGCAAATACGGTCCGCGATCTGCACATAACGTGCTTTCGGGTCGCGCGTATTGGCGCGGCGCTTGCGCGCCGCCCAGCCAATGTCGCCCCCCGCCAGGTCTGCAACCTGAAACGGTCCCATCGGAAAACCAAAGTGGCGAGCCGCTCGATCAATCTGATAGGGCGACGCGCCATCTTCCATGATGTGCTCGGCCGCCGCGCGATAGACGGCGAAGATCCGGTTGCCAATAAAACCGTCACACACCCCCGCACGCACCGGCACCTTCTGCAGTTTTTTTGCGAGTGCGAAGGCGGTCGCCACAACGTCAGCAGCAACGCCCGCTGGAACCACTATCTCCAGCAGCTTCATGATATTTGCCGGAGAGAAGAAATGCAGTCCCAGCACGTCAGGCGCTCGTGAGCAGCTCGCGGCAATAGCCGAAACGTCAAGATAGGACGTATTGGTAGCCAGGATCGCGCCTGGTTTGCAGGCACGGTCGAGTTCAGCAAAGACAGCCTGCTTGACCGTCATCTCCTCGAATACGGCCTCAACTACCAGATCGGCGTGCGCCAGCGCGAGGTACGACGTGCTTCCAGTCCAACGGGTCAGGACATCGGCCCTTGCTTCTTGCGTTATGCGACCCTTGGCAACCAGGCTATCGTAGACTTTTTCAACATGGGTGCGCCCCCGCGCCAACGACTCTTCATCGCGCTCGATCATCGTGACAGGAAAACCCGCGTCCAGCATAGCCACTGCGATGCCTGCCCCCATCGTGCCGCCACCGACCACACCAACAGTGTTTATCGAGCGCGCCTTTGTACTGCGTGTCTCTGGTGCCTTGAAAACTTCGCGCTGCGCAAAAAAAGCATGAATCAAGCCTGCACGCTGCGGACTATCGATGCATTGCAGGAACAGATTACGTTCGAGGCTCAGACCTTCGTTGAAGGGTAGCTCAAGCGCGGCCTGGACGGCTTCAATTATCTTCAGCGGTGAGAATAAGCCGCGCGATACCTTGGTCGTTTCCGAACGCGCGGCTTCGATTGCGGCTCGGCTCTTAGTGTGGTCCGCCAGTCCACCGGCATCCCGACTGCGCCTCACCGGGGCGTGCGCAGCAAGCAATTCCTTCAAATACGCAAGGCCTTCCGCCAGCATGTCCTCGCCATACACGATCCGGTCTACCAAGCCCAGTTCATGAGCATCTCTGGCATCCAAGGGCCGCCCGCTGAGCATCAAATCGAGCGAGGCTTTGGCGCCAATCAAGCGGGGCGCCCGCTGGGTGCCACCGGCACCCGGCAGCAGTCCCAATTCAACCTCAGGGAATCCAACTTTGGCGTCAGCTGCGATTAGCCGGTAATGGGCAGCAAGTGCGATTTCGAGGCCTCCGCCTAGAGCTGCTCCATGTATGGCTGCTACTACCAACTTATTGCATGCCTCGATTCGAGTGCAGACATCAGGCAGGAAGGGCGGTAAGGGCGGTTTGCCGAATTCGCGGACATCTGCTCCAGCGATAAAGTATCGCCCGCAGCCAACCATCAAGACCGCTTCAATCTTGTCATTGGTATCGGCCTCCTGAATCACTCCCAAAAGCTCACGACGCAAGTCTGCACTCAGCGCATTGACTGGAGGATTGTTGATGCGCAGGACAAGTACCTTGTTTCGAAGCTCCTGCTTCAAGACGCTGGGTTTATGCGCGTTATCCAATGAACAGACCTATCCCAATTGAAGGCGACCATGACTTTGCCGGCATTCCAATCCTGCGCAAAATGTCTTGAATCAGTGGGGTCTTGCATTGAGCCAATCACAAGTCGCACCGGACTCTTCGCAATTGTTGGGTCGCATAACAACTGCCCCTTGACAGAAATAAATTACTAAAGTAGTATTATAGTACTCGTTTACGTGTTTAACGTCAAGGACCAATTCGCGATGTGTCTGCAAGGATTTGAGTTTGGCCCGTTCTGTCGGTTTTGTTATGAATGAAGCTTGTGACGATGACCGTCGGAACTAGCATCCGTTTAATTGGACGTCATGCTCAATAAATCGAATTGAAGGCGTGTATCACTATGGAATTTCTGCAACTACCTGACTGGCAACGGTGAGGTGATCATGTTCAATGTTGTCAACAACACTGTAGTTGTCTATACCGGCGAACTCTCACAAGCGACGCAATACATCATCGAGCACTTCGGTACAAACCTTGATGACGCGATTCGCCTGGGCATAAGGATGACCTACACGCAGCAATACGGCGCAATGCCATCGGAGGCGATTACCGGCGCGATGGACAAGCTTGTTAGGTGCTGACCATGGGACTGGTGATCGATTTCGGGACCGCGCAGGAGCACCGATTGGTGCTGGAAGCAAGGTACAACTGTGGAATCTGCGGTGCCGATCTCTGGCATATCAACCGCTCCGGCAAAGTCTGCTGCGCCGACTGCGGTACCGTCTGTCCCTATCGTTTGCGGGAAGTTGGCCGGGAAGAGCGGCGCCGGCGACAGGCCGGTTGCACACTGGCAAACGGCGACACGATAAGTGACATTGATTAATTGGCAGCAATCAGGAATCCACTAGGAAACCATTCATGACAGACTTCAAGCTTATGTCCTTCGAGAAACAGGCCGAAACGATGCGCACCTGGAGTCCCGATGCCCAATACTATGACCCGAAGGTTCTGGAAATGTGCGTTGACGGCCGGATAGCGCTCGAACCCTTCGTCGAAACGCGGCCCATGAGCCAGATCGAACAGGTCTTTGACGAAGCGCACCACGGCAAGCTCAAGCGGCGCGTGATCCTGACCCCGGATTTTTGATGAAAATCTTCACCACCAAGGCACCAAGAACACCAAGGGACACCAAGGAAACCTTTTCAGGAATGAGCTTGTCTTGCTTTCTTGGTGCTTCCTGTGTTCTTGGTGTCTTGGTGGTCGCTTCGATAATTTTCAGGAGAACTAACATGGCATTGGAATGGCTACGCAGGGAAAACGATCTCAAGGATCACCAGCTCATCGACAACAGCCACTTCGGCAAGGAAGCGCCGACGGTGATCTACGAAGAGCGTCCGGTCTTGGACGACAAGGGCGCCGCGGTGTCCGGCCTGTTCTCGGCCTGGATCTGGCTCAACAATCCGAGCCAGTACAACTCCTACACCACCGACATGGTGAAGGGCGTCATCGCCGGCATGCAGCGTGCATCGAGCGATCGCAAGATCGTCGCCGTGGTGTTCACCGCGGTCGGCGACAAGGCCTTCTGTACCGGCGGCAACACTGCCGAGTACGCGTCCTACTACTCCAAGCGACCCAATGAATACGGCGAGTACATGGACCTGTTCAATGCCATGGTTGACGGCATCCTCAACTGCAAGAAGCCTGTCATTTCCCGTGTCAACGGCATGCGTGTCGCCGGCGGCCAGGAAATCGGCATGGCCACCGACATTACGGTGACTTCCGACATGGCCGTTTTCGGCCAGGCCGGCCCCAAGCACGGCTCAGCCCCGGTCGGCGGTTCGACCGACTTCCTGCCCTGGTTCCTCTCGATGGAAGATGCGATGTACAACTGCATCTCCTGCGAGACCTGGTCCGCCTACAAGATGAAGTCCAAGGGCCTCGTCACCAAGGCGGTGCCGGTGCTGAAGAAGGACGGGCAGTGGGTACGCAACCCGCTGGTGCGCACCGATACCTTCGTCGATGACGGCGAAATCGTCTATGGCGAGCCCGTCGCGGGCGACAAAGTCGCCGCCGCCAAGGCGCTGATCGCCGAGTGCAAGACCGATTTCGAGCTGCTCGACGCCGAGGTCAATCGCCTGGTATGGAAGTTTGCCAACCTGTTCCCCAACTGCCTGATCAATTCCATCGACGGCATCCGCGGCAAGAAGAAGTTCTTCTGGGACCAGATGAAGCTGCCGAACCGCCACTGGCTCGCCGCCAACATGAACCACGAAGCCTGGCTCGGCTTCAATGCCTTCGACGCGAAGAAGCCGACCGGCAAGGATGTGATCGACTTCATCAAGTTCCGCCAACTGGTGGCCGAGGGCGCGCTGTTCGACGACAAGTTCGCCGAGCAGGTGATGGCCAAGCCGAAGGCCTGAAAACCGCAAGCCGCCACAGAGGTCACAGAGAACACAGAGAGAGGCGAGACATGCATCATGGTTTTCTCTGTGTCCTCTGTGGCTGAACTGATTTTATTGTTTCCAGTCGAGGCCACAACATGCAACTAAAGGACAGGGTAGCCTTTGTCACCGGTGCCGGGCAGGGTATCGGCGCCTCGGTGGCCAAGGCTTATGCCCGCGAGGGAGCCAGGGTGGCAGTCATCGACCTGACGCTGGACAGCGCCGGGCATGTGGCCAGAGAAATTGCCGACGCCGGCGGCGAGGCGATGGCCGTCGCCTGCGATGTCTCGGATCGTGCTCAGGTCGAGATGGCCGCCGAGCAGGTGAATGCCGCCTGGGGGCGCATCGACATCCTGGTGAACAACGCCGGGATCACCCGCACCGCGATGCTCAACAAGATGACCATCGAGCAGTGGAACCAGGTCATCGGCGTGCATCTGACCGGCGCCTTCAACTGCCTGCAGGCCGTGGTCGGCGGCATGATCGAGCGCAAGTACGGCCGCATCATCTACGTCACCTCGGCGGCGGGCGTGCTCGGCACCATCGGCCAGATCAACTACAGTGCGGCGAAGGCCGGCATCCTCGGCATGACCAAGAGCACGGCGAAGGAACTGGCGCGCTACAACATCACCGCCAACGCCATTGCGCCCGGGGCCGCGACGCCGATGACCGAAGTGATACGCACCGACGAGAAATTCAAGGACAAGTATCTCGACAGGATTCCCCTGGGTCGCTGGGCCGAGCCCGAGGAGATCGCGCCGGTGTTTATTTTCTTCGCCTCGGACGCGTCCGCCTACGTTACGGGACAGATACTCGCCGCCGACGGCGGCATGACCATCCATTGATAGTGGAGCAGCGCGTGAGCAGCCACGATAGTCGCTTGGCTGCCGGTCGCGCTGGTCGGCTTATTCCAAACACATTAAGAGAGCCAAGTAAGCCTAGAAAACTGCAATGAATGAGGTGTCCAATATTCTGGAGTCCCGCTATCCCGGGCTTTACGCCAACATCGAAATGATGCTTGTCGTGGCAGAGGCGCAATTCAACGATCAGACTAGTCAAGCTCCATCGGAATTCCTGCTGGACCACACCAGACGGACGGCGGCCATCGCCCATAAACTATCCAAAATGGAAGAGGTCGATTCTTTTCTTCCGACCCTCGTGGCGCTCTACCATGATGCAGGCAAGTTTCATGAGGGCGAATACCACAGGGACGGTGTACCGGAAGAAGAGCATGCTGCGCTTCTGACGGAGACGATGCTGACGGCATTTGGGGTCGATCGCGGCGAAATCGGGGCTGTGCTTAAGGCTTTGCGCGCCCTGTACGATAACCGTGTTCCGTGTATCGGTCCCTGTCGCATCGTGTAGGACGCGGACCGGCTCGACAAGTTTGGGGGCGCTGGGTGTGGGCGCCTTCTTTATCAAGGCAGCGCTGCGTGGACGCGGTCGAGTCGATGCGCTGGTACAGACGTTGCATGAAGTGCGAGAGGTTCATTGCACGTTTCTAATGTACGCGTTGCAGCTACGCCAACGAAACCTCACTCTGCTTGCCAGTTTTCGCCTGATCCGATCCTGGGCATGCTGGCGCTTAACCGCTTGCCGACGTCAGTGCGTAGCCAAATCGCCGGACAGTGCGCGCGATCACACCCCACTGGATTCTTGCTCTCCGCACAGACTCAAACTCGATTCGAAGCTGCAAATTGTTGACACTAGAAAGGTAATCAGGTACCCTAATACCAGAATATTGTTTTCGTAGTGGCTCCCGTTAGGCGAGAACTCGCATGGAGAGCGACTGTTGCAGGTTTCCGATCTGTTTGGCTTCTTGTCTTGGATAGAGGTGTATAGCAATGGCTAAGGATCAAGAAGTGATTTAAGAATTGCGGCATACCCGCCATCAACGCCAACCGAATTCTGCTTTGCGGCAAGGCCCGTATAAGGCCGTCGCCGGGGTGGGAACGGTCGAAACGATTCCACGCGCACCCAAACGAGGAGAATCAAATGAAGGTCAACAAACTCGATCACATCTGCATCGCTGTCCGCAACCTCGACGAGGCCCGCAAGGTCTGGGAGCCGATGCTCGGCAAGACCGCTCCGGACGACGCCTATGTCGACGAACCGGAGAAGATCCGGGTGGCGCGTTATTGGCTGGATGGCGTCGGCTTCGAGTTGATGGAGTCGACAACGCCGGACGGCGACGTCGCCAAGTTCATCGAGAAGCGCGGCGAAGGGGTGATGCTGATCAGCTTCAACGTCGATAGCACCCGCGAAGCCGTGGAGGAAATCAAGGGCATGGGCTATCCGATGATCGGCGGCCTGCGCCCCTTCCGCGACTGCGAATTTGCCTTCGTGCACCCGAAAAAAATGAACGGCGTGCTGCTTGAGGTCATCGACTACAAGTGGCGCGAACTCGAAGCCGCCAATTCCTGAATTCGCGCATTCCCTTCCCCGTCCTTGAAAGAGGTATGACCATGGCCAAGGTCAAGAAGATCAAGAAGTACATCACCATCAATGCCGACAATTGCATTGGCTGCCGGGCTTGCGAAATGGCCTGCTCGGCCTTCCACGCCAGACCGCGCTACAGCAGCAGCAACCCGAAGCGGGCGCGCATCCAGGTCGTGCGCGATCCGGTCAAGAACATCTTCCTGCCGGTCTATGCGGGGGAATACACGGCGTCCGAATGCACCGGCAAGAACAAGTACGTGATCGACGGCAGGGAATACAGCAATTGCGACTTCTGTCGCGCCTCGTGTCCGTCGCGGGATTTGTTCAAGGAACCCGATTCCGGCCTGCCGCTGAAGTGCGACATGTGCGAGGACATCCCGCCGCTGAAAATGCCGAAGTGCGTCGAGTGGTGCCCCAACGGAACGCTGATCTACGAAGAGCGCGAGGAAGAAGTCGAAGAGCAGGCGCCGCAGTTGGGTGAGGCCGAAACCAGCGTCGAAGCGATGATCGACAAATTCGGTCTGGAGAAATTGTTGGAAGCGGTCGCCAAGGTGGCGAAGCTCTAGGATTCACAACGGAACAGGTGCATAAGCATGGAAACCGTAACCCCCCAGCTAGAAATTATCGACGTCATAAAGAATTACGGTGGAGGCGCTTTCCAGAACTGCTACCAGTGCGGCATGTGCGACACGGTTTGCCCCTGGAGCCGGGTCGGCAAGTTCAGCATGCGCAAGCTGGTGCGCGAAGCGGCGCTCGGACTGACCGAAATCGACAACGAGGATATCTGGCGCTGCACCACCTGCGGCAAGTGCCCCATGGTCTGTCCCCGCGATGTGAAGCAGGTCGAGTCGGGGATGGCGTTGCGCCGGGTCGCTACCGAGTTCGACGTTTTCGCGGGCGCGGCCGCGCCGATTCCCGGCGTGGCGGCGAACCTTCGGGCCGAGGGCAATCCCTTTGGCGAGGAGCGCGACAAGCGGGCCGAATGGGCCAAGGACCTGGGCGTCAAACGCTACACCGAGGGTATGGAAATACTCTATTCGCCGGGCTGCTATCTGAGCTACGATCCGCGCGCCAAGAAGATCGCCACCGCCACGGTGCAGATCCTGCAAGCCGCCGGCGTTGATTTCGGCATCCTCGGCAAGGACGAAAGCTGCTGCGGCGAAAGCATACGCAAGACCGGCGACGAGACTCTCTTCAAGACCCTTGCCCGGCGCAACATCAACCAATTCATCAACAACGGCGTCAAGAAGATTCTCGTTTCTTCACCGCACTGCTATCACAGCTTCAAGAATGAGTATCCCGAATTCAATGTGCATTTCGATGTCATGCACATCTCCGAATTCATTTTCCAGCTGATTAATGAAGGCCGTCTCAAGCTGACCAAGCCCATCAACAAGACGGTGACCTTCCACGATCCCTGTTATCTGGGTCGGCACAACGGAATTTTCGACCAGCCGCGCGAGGCATTGAAGAGCATTCCGGGTTTGCACCTGAAGGAGATGGCCGAGTCGCGCATGAACAGCATGTGCTGCGGCGGCGGCGGCGGTCGCATCTGGATGGAAACGCCCAAGGACGAGCGCTTCTCGAACATACGTCTGGCCCAGGCCGTGGATGCGGGCGCCGAGGTGCTGGCGACCTGCTGCCCCTACTGCATCACCAATTTCGAAGACAGCCGGCTGAGCCGGCCGGATGGCGGCGCCAGTATCGAGGTGAAGGACATCACCGAAATCATCCGCGACGCGCTTTAGCCGAGGAGACACACATGGAACCTCTCGCAATCCAGCAAATGCTCAGGCAGCGCACCCAGCGTCCCGGCGACGACTGCATCGGCGACGTCATGGTCGTCGGCGGCGGCATCAGCGGTATCCAGGCGGCGCTGGACATGGCCACCGCAGGATTCAAGGTCTACCTGGTTGAAAAAGCACCGACCATCGGCGGCAAGATGTCGCAGCTGGACAAGACCTACCCTACAATCGATTGCTCGATGTGCATCGAGTCGCCCAAGTTCATCGAGTGCGACCGGCATCCGAACATCGAGATCATGACCTACACGGAAGTCGATGCCGTCGAAGGCGCGGCGGGCGATTTCACGGTCACCCTGACAAAGAAGCCCCGTTACGTCATCGCCGACTCCTGCACCGGCTGCGGAGCGTGTACCGAGTACTGCCCGGTCAAGGTGCCCGATCCATTCAACCAGGATATGTCGCTCAACAAGGCGATTCACATCTACTTCTCGCAGGCCGCGCCGCTGGTCACCTACATCGACGACAGCTGTCTCTACCTCAAGGACAAGTCCTGCACCATCTGCCAGGGCGTGTGCGGCGAGAAGGGCGCCATCGACTTCAACCAGAAGCCGGAAAAGATAAAACTCAAGGTCGGCGCCATCGTGCTGTCGCCCGGATATGACACCTTCGACCCGAAGATCCGCGGCGACTATGGTTATGGCACCATCGAGAACGTCGTCACCAGCCTCGATTTCGAACGCTTGCTGTCCGCCACCGGCCCGCACGAGGGGCATATTCTGCGTCCATCGGACAGGAAGCATCCGCACAAGATTGCCTGGCTGCACTGCGTCGGCTCGCGCCAGACGGTGCCGGGCGGCAACACCTATTGCTCGGCGGTGTGCTGCGCCTACACGCAGAAGCAGGTGATCCTGGCCAAGGATCACGTACCCGATCTGGAAGCGCGAATCTTCCACAATGACATCCGCGCCTACAGCAAGGATTTCGAGCGCTTTTACCAGCGTGCCGAGCGCCTGCCGGGCGTCAAGTTCATTCGCAGCTACGTCTCGATCGGCGGCGAAGATCCGGTCACAAAGAACGTCACCATACGCTATGCGACCGACCTTGGCGTGGAAGAAGAGGAGTTCGAGATGGTGGTGCTTTCCGTGGGCATCAATCCGCCCAAGGATGCACAGAAGTTTGCGCGGATTTTTGGTGTCGAACTGAACCCGCAGGGATTCTGCAAGGTCGAGCCCTTCAACCCGCTGCAAACCAGCCGTCCCGGCATTTTCATCAGCGGCGCCTTCATGGGGCCGATGGACATTCCCGAATCGGTCTATACCGCCAGTGCGGCCGGCGCCCAGATGGCGCACTTGCTGAAGTCTCGCCGCGGCCTGTTGTCGAACGAAGCGTACCTATCCCGAGGAGCGCGACACCGCCAACGAGGAGCCCAAAGTCGGCGTCTTCGTCTGCCGCTGCGGCGCCAACATCGGCCGCGTGGTTGACGTGCCGGGTGTCGCCGAATATGCCAAAGGTCTGCCCAACGTGGTGCACGTCGAGGAGAGCCTGTTCGCCTGCGCCACCAACACGGCCCAGGCCATTTCCGAAACCATTCGCGACAAGGGGCTGAACCGCGTGGTGATCGCCGCCTGTACGCCGAAATCGCACGAGCCGTTGTTCCGCGACACACTGCGCGAGGCCGGCGTCAACCAGTACTACTTCGACATGGCCAACATCCGCGAGCACTGCTCGTGGGTGCACTCCAAGGAACCGGAGGCGGCAACGTCGAAGGCCAAGGACATCGTGCGCATGTCGGTGGCGCGCGCCGGGACACTCGAGCCGCTTGGCGAGTACCAGTTGCCAGTCGATAAGGTCGCCCTGGTGATTGGCGGCGGCGTGGCCGGCATGACAAGCGCCCTGACACTGGCCGACCAGGGGCACGAAACATGGCTGCTGGAGAAGTCCTCCGAGCTGGGCGGCATTGCCAACCGCCTGCACTACACGGCCGAGGGCATGGAGGTGCAGCCTTTTCTCGCCGATCTGAAGAGCAAGGTCTACCAGCACCGCGACATCCACGTGGTCACCGATGCCGAGATCATGGCGGTCAACGGCTACGTCGGCAATTTCGAGACCAAAGTCAAGGCCAAGCATCGGGTGCGCAGCATCAAGCACGGCGTTGCCATTGTCGCCGTCGGCGCTCAGGAGTTGAAGCCGATCGAGTATCTGTACGGCAAGAACGAGGGCGTGATCACCCAGCTCGAACTGGAAGAAAAGATCGGTGCGCAGGACCTGAGTCTGAACAGCGTTGAACGTATGGTGATGATCCAGTGCGTCGGCTGCCGCAACGAGGACCGCAACTACTGCGCCCGTGTCTGCTGCAGCGGCGCCATGAAGAACGCGCTGAAGATGCGGGCGTTGAGGCCGAAGGCCGAGATCTACGTGCTGTTCCGCGACATGCGCACCTACGGTTTCAAGGAAGACTACTACCGTGAGGCCGCCAACAAGGGCGTCCAGTTCATTCGCTACGAGGCAGACGATAAGCCCGTGGTCGAGGCCATTCAGGAAGGCGGTCGCGAATATATCCGTGTCACGGCCACCGATCACGTGCTCGGCAAGAAACTGCAGATCGATGTCGACAAGCTGGTTCTTTCCGCAGCGGTCATCCCCCCGGCGGATGCAAAGGACATCGCCCGTTACTTCAAGGTGCCGCTATCGCCGGACGGCTTCTTCCAGGAAGCCCACGTCAAGCTGCGGCCGGTGGATTTTGCCGCGGAGGGCGTGTTCCTCTGCGGTACGGCGCACTACCCGAAGCATTTGTCGGAGACCATCAGCCAGGCCTATGCCGCGGCGGGCCGGGCGCTGACCATGCTGTCCAAAGGCACCGTCGTCGCCTCGGGCGCGGTCTGCGCGGTAAAGGGCATGGACTGCGTTTCCTGCGGCGCGTGTATCTCGGTGTGCAGCTACGGCGCGATCGACTTCATGGACACACCGCGAGGCAAGAAAGCGGTGGTCAACTCCGTGCTGTGCAAGGGCGACGGACTGTGTGTGGCCAAGTGCCCGACCGCGGCCATCAGCCTGTCCCACTATACCGACGACGAAGTGTTCAACCAGATCGACGCCGCGCTGGAACTGGTCTAGAGCGCAGCGGCACGACAATGCAACGCAACCAATAAGGAACGAGCATGGCTGGCCCCTCCGAATTCAAACCGATCATCGTCGGCTTTCTGTGCAACTGGTGCTGCTACGGCGGCGCCGATTTGTGCGGCGTCTCGCGCTTCCAGTACCCGCCCTATCTGCGGGTGATCCGCCTGATGTGCTCGGGCCGCGTCAACCTCGAATTCATCTTCCGTTCCTTCGCCAAGAAGGCCGATGGGGTGTTCATCGGCGGCTGCCACCTCGGCGACTGCCACTACAACCCCGAGGGCAACTACGACGCGCTGGGCAACAGCTTCGTCGCCAAGCGCATCCTCGAGGACATCGGCGTCAATCCCGACCGGCTGCGCCTGGAATGGGTCTCCGCCGGCGAGGGCATACGCTTCGCCGAGATCATGAACGAGTTTGGCGCCAAGGTAAAAAGCCTCGGCCCCTTCGGCTCCTCGGAAGGGCGCGACGTCGCCAGCCTGCAGGCCGGACTCGAAGCGGCGACGCAACTGGTGCCCTATTACAAGCTGGTCGAACGGGAGCGCTTTCGCGTGCCCAAACGGACGGAAGACGGCTACAAGGAGTTCTTTGCCCGGCCGGACTACGACCGGCTGTTCAAGGAACTGATCCTGGACAAGCTGGCCATGGCCCGCATCATGGGCGCGCTACGTGCCGGAGAAGCCTCACCCGGCGGCATCTCAGAGAAACTCGGCCTCGAACCCGCACGAGTCGCCGCCCATCTGGAGCTCATGTCGAAACAGGGCATCGTCCGTCTTGACGGCAATCAGGCGCAGATCGCGCTCGCTGCCTGAAGCCGATCACCAACAAGCCAACATGGGTGGAACAATGTCCGAAAACACTATCGACGGCATCATCGAGAAATACCGCGGCCAGCCGGGTTCGCTGATCCACGCCCTGGTCGAGATCCAGCACGAGAACCACTGGTTGCCCAGGGACGTGATGGATAGGGTGGCCGATGCCCTGCAAGTGCCCTTCGCCCAGGTGATGCAGATCGCCAGCTTCTACAAGGCCTTCAGCCTGACCCCGAAAGGACGCCACGAGGTGCATGTGTGCACCGGCATGACCTGCCATCTGCGCGGCGCGGCCAAGCTGCGGGCGAAGGTGGAAGAACTCACCGGCCTCAAGGACGGCGAGACGGATACCGAGTCCCGCTTCACCTACCAGACCGGTGCCTGCCTGGGCAGTTGCAGCATCGGGCCGGAGCTGATCGTCGACGGCAAGCACTACGGCCGCATGACGCCGGAAAAGATCGAAGACGTCCTGAAACAATACGAGTAGGAATGACCATGCCAAAGCTAAATTCAGCGGCAGAACTGGAAAAATTCCGGGCGGAACTCCTGGCCAAACGAGATCCCGCCAAACCCTGCATCGCGGTCTGCGCCGGCGCGGCCTGCGACGGCATGGATTCGGCGGCGGTGGCCGCCGCCTTCGTCGCCGCGGCCGCCAAGCTGGGCGACAAGATCGAGATCAGGACCACCGGCTGCCACGGCTATTGCGAGAAGGGGCCGAACGTCGTGGCCGGCCCCGACGATGTCTGTTACTTCGAGGTACAGCCCGCGGACGTGCCGGACATCATCGCCGCCACGCTCAAGGGCGAGGTGGTCGAGCGCCTGGTGTACAAGGATCCGAACACCGGCGCCAAGGCCGTGCACATGAACGAGGTGCCTTTCTACAAGCACCAGACGCGTCTCCTGATCGGCGACAACCCGAAGATCGACCCGATGAAGATCGACGACTACTTCGCGGTCGGCGGTTACGCCGCGCTGGTCAAGGCCTTGACCACGATGACGCCGGACCAGGTCCTCGACGAAGTCAAGAAGGCCAACCTGCGCGGCCGTGGCGGCGGTGGCTTTCCGGCCGGCTCCAAATGGGAGACCACCAAGAAGGCGCCGGAGAAGACCAAGTACGTCATCGTCAATGGCCACGAAGGCGAGTCCGCCGCCTTCATGGACCGCGCCATGCTCACCGGCAACCCGCACAAGATCCTCGAGGGCCTGATCATCGGCGCCTATGCCATCGGCGCGCAGAAGGGCTTCATGTATACCCGCCACGACATGCCGCTGCTGGAAAAGCACGTCAGGAACGCGCTGGCCCAGGCCAAGGAATATGGCCTGCTGGGCACCAACATTCTCGGTTCCGGCTTCGACTTTGAATGCGAACTGCATTTCGACGTCGGCATCTTCGTTTCCGGCGAGTCCAGCGCCCTGATGCGCTCGATCGAAGGCAATGCCCCCGAACCGAGGCCGAAGTACATCCGTACCTCGGTCAACGGCATCTGGGACAAGCCCTCCAACCTCAACAACGTCGAGACCTGGGCCAACGTGCCGCAGATCATCAGCAGGGGCGCCGAGTGGTTCACCAGCATCGGCTCGGAGAAGAGCAAGGGCACCAAGCTGATCTCCCTGTCGGGCAATGTGGTGAACAGCGGCATCGTCGAAGTGCCGATGGGTACGCCCTTGCGTACCCTGGTGTTCGACATCGGCGGCGGCGTGCGCGACGGCAAGACGCTCAAGGCGATCCACTTCGGCGGCGCCATGGGCGGCTCCATCCCGGCCGACCTGATCGACGCCCCGCTGGATTTCGACGGCATGTCCAAGCTGGGTGCGCCGATCGGCGCCGGCGGGCTGCTGCTGATGGACGAGGACACAGACATGGTCGAGGTGGCGCGCTACCTGATGGACTTCCTGGTCAATGAGTCCTGCGGCAAGTGCGTGCCCTGTCGCGAGGGCATGCAGCAGATGCTGCAGATCCTGACCCGGCTGACCGAGGGTCAGGGCAGGAAGGGTGATCTGGAACTCCTGAAGGATCTGATCGAAGTCACCGGCGTGGCCAGCCTGTGTGCGCTGGGCAAGACCTCGGGCGACCCGCTGAAGAGCATGTTCCGTTATTTCAAGCCCGAGTATGAATCACGCATCGCCGGCGGGAGCGAAGCCAAATGAGCGACATCGTCCTGAGCATCGATGGCAAGGAAGTCAAGGCCAGGGCCGGCATGTCGGTCCTGCAGGCGGCGCAACAGGAAGGCATCCACATCCCTACGCTGTGCCATCACGAAAAGCTGGAGGCTTTCGGCGGCTGCCGCCTGTGCATGGTCGAAGTCGAAGCGCGCGGCTGGACCAGCTACGTCGTTTCCTGCGTCTATCCGGTGGCCAAGGACATCGTGGTGCGCACCCGCTCCGAGAAGGTGGACAAGATTCGCAAGGTGCTGGTCGAGGAGTTGATGGCCCACGCGCCGGATGCGCCGGAACTGATCAAGCTGGCCGAGGAATACGGCGCCGACCGTGATCGTTTCGAGCGCGACGCATCATTCTGCATCGTCTGCGGCCTGTGCGTGCGCTACTGCAACGAGGTCAAGCAGAAGAACGCCGTCGGCTTCATCGACAACGGCGCCCGGCGCGAGATCAGCTTCATTCCGGAAGTGGCGAAGAAGGAATGCTGGGACTGCCAGGAATGCTTCACCATCTGCCCGACGTCCTATGCCCAGGCCGCCTACCTGCTGACCGAGGCCCTGGCGTTTCCGGGTCAGCGCAAGGCGCTCAAGGCCGAGAAGCCGCTCAAGCCCAGATCACGGGTGATTCCAATCATGCCGGCACCTGTGACGACGTAGGTCGCGTGGGGCGCCAGGGGGGATTTCCGTCATCGTGCCTTTTGGCCCGGCATTTCCGTGGCGGGAAGGATGATTGGAGGACACCGGGTCAGGGCGATCCGGCAGTGCAACGACAGGCATTGAAGATTTCGTAACGAACAAATTGCTTAGTGACGCAAAGGAAGTACTCATGAAAATTCTAGTCCCAATCAAGCGCGTGGTTGACTACAACGTCAAGGTTCGCGTCAAGGCAGACGGCAGTGGTGTCGATCTGGCCAATGTAAAAATGTCGATGAATCCCTTCGACGAAATTGCGGTGGAAGAAGGCATACGGCTGAGGGAGGCCGGGGTGGCCACGGAAGTGATCGCCGTTTCCTGCGGCGTCACCGCCTGCCAGGAAACCCTGCGCACCGCGATGGCCATCGGCGCCGATCGCTCCATCCTGGTCGAAACCGATGTCGAACTGCAGCCGCTGGCCGTGGCCAAGCTGCTGGCCGCGGTGGCGAAAAAGGAAGATCCCCAGGTCATTGTTCTGGGGAAGCAAGCCATCGACGACGACGCCAACCAGACCGCGCAAATGCTCGCTGCCCTGCTGGGCTGGTCGCAAGCCACTTTTGCCTCCAAGGTCGTCATTGCGGATGGCAAAGCCACGGTCACCCGCGAGGTCGACGGCGGCCTCGAAACCATTGAAGTCAGCCTGCCGGTCGTCATCAGCGCCGACCTGCGCCTGAATGAACCGCGCTACGCCACGCTGCCCAACATCATGAAAGCGAAGAAGAAGCCGCTGGAGATCGTCAAGCCGGCCGACCTCGGCGTGGACGTCGCCCCGCGACTGGCCACCGTGACGGTCGTTGAGCCGCCCAAGCGCAGCGCCGGCATCAAGGTGGCCGATGTTGCAGCGCTGATCGACAAACTCAAGAACGAAGCCAAGGTGATCGCATGAGCGCACTCCGCCGGGCCGCCCCAAGGAGGGCGCAGCCAATCCACGAAGCCGCGCAGCGGCGCACCAAAGTCACCCCCTCGCTTGGCGAGGGGGCCGGGGGGAGGGCCGTACCATGAGTATTCTCGTCATAGCAGAACACGACAACGCCGTCCTCAAGACGGCGACCCTCAATGCCGTTACTGCCGCCGTGAAGATCGGCGGCGAGATCCACGTCCTGGTCGCCGGCGCCAACTGCGGCGCAGTCGCCGAACAGGCCGCCAAGGTCGCCGGCGTGGCCAAGGTCAGGGTTGCCGATGCCGCCCACTATGGCGACCAGACCGCGGAGAACCTCGCCGCCCTGATCGTCGCCAACGCAGGCGGCTACACCCACATCCTCGCCGCGGCGACCAGCAACGGCAAGAACACCCTGCCGCGCGTGGCGGCGCTGCTCGACGTGGCGCAAGTCTCGGAAATCATCAGCGTGGTCGATGCCGATACCTTCGTCCGCCCGATCTACGCCGGCAACGCGCTGGCCACCGTCAAGTCGTCCGACGCGACCAAGGTCATCACGGTACGCACCACCGGCTTCGATGCCGCCGCGAATTCGGGCGGCAGTGCCGCCGTCGAAGCCACGACGGCCGGTCCCGACCTGGGCCAGTCGAAACTGCTCGGCCGCGAGCTGACCAAGTCGGCAAGACCGGAACTGGCGGCGGCCAAGATCATCGTCTCCGGCGGTCGCGGCATGGGCAGCGGCGAGAACTACCACCAACTGCTCGAACCGCTGGCCGACAAGCTGGGGGCCGCGCTCGGGGCATCCCGTGCCGCGGTCGATGCCGGCTTCGTGCCCAACGACTACCAGGTCGGCCAGACCGGCAAGATCGTCGCCCCGCAGCTGTATATCGCCATCGGCATTTCGGGGGCGATCCAGCACCTGGCCGGCATGAAGGATTCGAAGGTGATCGTGGCGATCAACAAGGACCCGGACGCGCCGATCTTCCAGGTGGCCGACTACGGCCTGGTCGCCGACCTGTTCGCCGCCGTGCCGGAACTGACGGCGGCGCTGTAACTGGATATTCCCGTTGCTATACCAAAGAGGGGAGCGGCGTTGCACTCCCCGCGAAAGGAGACAAGATGAAATACTCTGAAGCCGGATACAACCTGGAAATCGACCTTGACACGGGCGGCATCGAGCGCGAGCCCACAGACCCGGCGTGGACGAAAGATTATCTCGGCGGACAGGGTGTCGCGGCAAGAATCCTGTGGGAGCGCGTGCCGCCCGAAGTCGACGCATTTTCTCCCGATAACCTGCTCATTTTCAGTTCTGGTCTGCTCAATTCCACGCCGGTGGTCGGTGCCAACCGCACCTTGGTGAATACCATATCGCCGCAGACCGACCGCTATTCCCATTCCATCATGGGCGGCTTCTTCGGCGTCGAAATCAAGCATGCCGGCTATGACCGGCTCATTATCCGCGGGAAGGCGAAAAATCTGGTCTACCTGTATATCAACAACGACAAGGTGGAAATTCGTGACGCCACACACCTGGCTGGCAAGGGCGCACAGGAGGCGGCGGACATCCTGAAACAGGAGCTCAACGACTCGAAGATACAGGTGGCGTCGATCGGCCTGGCGGGCGAGAACCGCTGCTACATGGCCTCCATCGAGCATGGCAATTCCAGCGCCTCGCGCGGAGTGGGCGTCATCATGGGCGACAAGCGCCTGAAGGCCATCGCCGTACGTGGCACCAAGGATATCTATACGGCCAATCCCGAGGAATTGTTCAAGATCTGCAATCGCATGGTCCGGGAGATTCACGACAACCCGCATTGTGGCGACAGCATGGCTCACGGCGAGGGCGACCAATTCCACGTGGACAACTTTGCGTGGGGCAACGCACGGGCGCGCCGGCGCGATTTCTGGAACAAGGAGGTCGAGGACGAGTGGCTGGCGACCGAGGAGCGGCTGCGCCAGCGTTGGACCGGTTGCTACAACTGTCCCAAGGATTGCCACCAGTCGATCAAAACCCCCGGCCGCCGCCCCTATTCGCAGAAGTGTTACAGCAAGCTTACCTATGCCATGGCGGCCTACGAGGGACTCGAGTTTGACTACGACATCATTGCCATCACCCAGGAATACGGCATGGATGCCTACGCCACGCCGCAGGTCATGGCCTTCGCCATCGAATTGTATGAGGCCGGCATCTTGACCGACGCGGATCTGCCGGATTTTCCGTCCACCGGGGCCGACCGCTTCTACTATCTGGTGGAGAAGATCGCCCGTCGGGAAGGGATCGGCGACATCCTGGCCAACGGGGTTTATCACGCCGCCCGTCAGATCGGCAAGGGGGCGGAGGCCTACGATCACAACACCATGAAGAAGTTTGAGCAGGTGCCGATCAAGCTGTCCATGCTCAACCATCCCTATTTCGTGATGTACGCCACGAACGAAAAGATGGCGATCAACCAGACCGAGGGCTCGTTTCCGCAAACTCCGATTGCCGACAAGGCCGAACGCGAAGACTATGTTTCCGGCTGGGCGGCCGTTCCGGACGAGCGCTTCAAGAAGTGGTTGCTTGAGTGGGAACCGCGGACGCATCCGCCCCTCGAGGCGTCGGTCAACATCGCGGACTGGAATGAAATCATGCATTACGTCGATGACGCCGTGGGGGTATGTGCCTTCCTGTCCTCGTTCCGCAACCAGTTTGGCGGTCGCTCGCCGTATCACATCAACAACCTGCCGGAGCTCATCAATCTGGCCGCCGGGATGAATCTGGATGCCAAGGGCTTATGGCAGGCGGCCGCGCGCAACCGCAATCTGATCCGCGCCATCAACATCCGCCGCGGCTTGCGCCGAGTGGACGAGGCGCCTCCCGCCGACCATTGGAAGCACCGCGATCCCGAAACGGAACAAAAACTGCTCGATGGCTACTACGAACTCAAGGGCTGGACCAACGATGGCATCCCGACTGCGGAGACCTTGGACAAGCTGGACTTGTCCTTCGTCAAGGACGATTTCATCGAGCGCGGAATACTGCCCAACGCCTGAAGCCTTGTCGCGCCGAGGGCGCGCCGTGACGGCTTGAAGGCCACCACCGATTGTCTGGAGAAACACAATGGCTCAAAGCTTGATTTGGAAAGGAAAGCTGACCACGACGCGCTGGCGGCAGACCATGCGCATCGTTTGTCTGGGCGGCGGCCCCGCCGGTCTGTACTTCGCCATCCTGATGAAGAAGACCAATCCCGAATGCAGCATCACGGTGATCGAGCGCAATCCGGCGGACAGCACCTTCGGCTGGGGCATTGTCTTCTCCGACGAGACCATGACGGGTTTCAGGGAAAGCGATCCGGAACTGTTCGCCGAGATCGAGCGCAATTTCCACCACTGGGACGATGTCGATGTCTTCATCAAGGGCCGCAAGCTGACGTCCGGTGGTCATGGCTTCGCCGGCATGGGGCGGCTCAAGCTGATCCAGATCCTGCAGGCGCGGGCCAGGGAGCTCGGCATAACGCTGGAACTGGGCAGCGAGATAAGGGAGCCGGAGCACTACGCGGACAAGTATGATCTGGTCATCGGTGCCGACGGCGTCAATTCCGGCACGCGCACCCGGTACGCCGAGCACTTCAATCCGCGCATCGAAGAGGGCAAGTGCCGTTTCATCTGGCTGGGCATCAAGAAAAAACTCGATGCCTTCACCTTTGTCTTCAAGGAAACGCCCTGGGGCTGGTTCAACCTGCATGCCTACCAGTTCAACGACGAATGGGCCACCTTCATCGTCGAGACGCCCGAGGAAACCTGGCTCAAGGCCGGACTCGACAAATTGGATCCGGATCAGTCGATCGCTTTCTGCGAGGAGTTGTTTGGCGACATGCTGGCCGGCGAGCACCTGATTTCCAATGCCAAGCACCTGCGCGGCTCGGCCGTGTGGCAGAAATTCAATCGCGTATTCTGCGAACGCTGGTTCAAGGACAACATCGTGCTGCTGGGCGATGCGGCGCACACGGCGCATTTCTCCATCGGCTCCGGCACCAAGCTGGCGATGGAGGACGCCGCGGCCCTGGTCAAGGTGTTGAACAGCACCCAGGGCAGCGTGCCGGCGCGGCTAGCGCGTTACCAGGCCGAGCGGGAAAGCGAGGCGCTCAAGTTGCAGAGCGCGGCGCGCAATCGCAGGACATGGTTCGAAAGCGTTCGGCGCTATGTCGGCATGGAACCCGAGCAGTTTGCCTTCAGCTTGCTGACCGGGAGTCAGCGCGTGGGGCACGAAAACCAGAAGCTGCGCGACCCGGCCTACACCGAGGACTACGACCGCTGGTTTGCCGAGAAATGTGGTGTGCCGACGCCCCCCGGAGCAACGCCGCTGCCGCCGATGTTCACGCCTTTCCGCTTGCGCGGCATGACCTTGGCCAACCGCGTCGTGGTCTCGCCGATGTGCACCTATTCGGCGGTCGAGGGCATGCCCGGCGATTTTCACCTGATCCACTACGGCAGTCGCGGCATGGGCGGGGCGGCGCTGGTCGTGACGGAGATGAGTTGCGTATCCGCGGATGCCCGCATTTCGACGGGATGTACTGGCATCTGGAATGATGAGCAGCAGGCCGCATGGAAGCGCATCGTCGGCTTTGTCCATGCCAACAGCCAGGCGAAAATGGCCCTGCAAATCGGCCACGCCGGGCGCAAGGGTTCGACCAAGCTGGCCTGGGAAGGCATCGACCAGCCGCTCCCCGCCGGTAACTGGCCGCTGATCGCGCCCTCGGCCTTGCCCTACCTCGCCGGCCGCTCACAGGTGCCGCGTGAAATGACGCGTGCCGACATGGACCGGGTCAAGGCCGATTTCGTCGCCGCCACGCGCCGTGCCGCCAGCGCCGACTTTGACATGGTCGAGTTCCACGCCGCCCACGGCTACCTGATGTCCTCCTTCATCTCGCCGCTGACCAACCGGCGCCAGGATGAGTATGGCGGCAGCCTGGAGAACCGCTGCCGCTATCCGCTGGAAGTGTTCAAGGCCATGCGCGAAGTCTGGCCGCAGGACAAGCCCATGTCGGTGCGCATCTCCGCCCACGACTGGGCGCCGGGCGGCACCACCCCGGACGACGCGACGCAGGTGGCGAAGCTGTTCCAGGACGCCGGCGCCGACATCATCCACGTCTCCTCCGGCCAGGTGGTCAAGGAGGAACAGCCGGTGTATGGCCGCATGTTCCAGGTGCCCTTCTCCGACCAGATCCGCAACGAACTGCATGTGCCGACCATCACCGTGGGCAACATCTTCGAGGCCGACCACGTCAATACCATCATCGCCGCCGGCCGCGCCGACCTGTGCGCGCTGGCAAGACCGCATCTGGCCGACCCGGCCTGGACGCTGCATGCCGCGGCCGAACAGGGCGTCAAGGATGTCGTCTGGCCGAAGCAGTATGTGGGCGGCAAGGTCCAGCTCGAACGCAACCTGGAGCGCGTCGCTCAACTGGCGCTCGATGTCTGATGAACGCTACCGAAACGCTGCGATCTTCCGCGCTGTATCTATTCTGCAATTACCGTGGTCCCGATTGGGAATTGCAAATTCAAACTCGGAGACCCCATCATGTCGGCTGCTAAGCAAGAAAATGTTGGTCGAACCCAATTGCCGGATCATTCCATCAATCAACTGATGCAGTGGGGAGATCACCTCTCGATCGGTCATCCCGAAATCGATGCCCAGCATAAGGAAATCTATGATTTTGGCGCAGAGATTTACGAAAGCTGGCGTGATGGCGTAAGGCTTGGAACACTGCGCGTGGCCGTAGACACCCTGTTGAAGCTGCTTCGCGCTCATTTCATCTACGAGGAACGACTCCTCGCCGGGATCCGCTACTCCGGTCTTAAGCAACATGTGGCGGAACATCGGGCCATGCTCAAGGAATTGCAGGAAATGCGCGAACACTTCGATTCTCTCATTGACGATGACGATTCTCCCGGGGGTTCGGTGTTGTCCCCCAACTGGTCGGTAATGCGGTTTATCCTCGGTTTTTCACTGGGACATGTGATGACTAGCGACATGAGCTATAGCCAACCGCTCAAGGCTGGCGGTAACGCCGCAAAACCAGCGGCGGGAGACGCTTGATCCTGATCGGTCGCGCCCAAGGAAAGCATTACCTGTTATTTACCGGACAGCAGCGCTTTCGGTGACTATCAGGAATGACAATTCGTTCGATATGTCCGCGAGACCAAGCCTACAGAGTGTTCCGGACACATCCCTCCGGCCGAAGAAACCTGCAACCACTTGATTCGGATGCAAGATGTCGAGAGTTCGAATCCCTCCACTCCGACCATTTAAGGATCCTGGGTTTCCGTCGAAAGACCGAAACCCTTTTTTCTTCTTCTTTTTGCGGCAATAGCCTCGGGAAATCAGGGAATAGAATATTCGCCGGTAGCGGATTTTCTTTTTCATATTCGCTGCAGGCAATGGCGGTCAGGCTTGAAAAAGGGGCGGCATGCTTGAGTTCGTGGCACGGGGGCAGTGGCTTGTGGTTATTCCGGCTCCGGTAGTTGCGGAGTGCTTTGCCATGGGATTGATGATTTTCGCGCTGCGCAGGGGCCTGATCGACCATCCGGGGCATCGCGAGGTGCATGACCATTCGAATCGTGTGCCGGAGGCCGTGATTGTTCTGGCGTTTCATGGACTCCGGGGAGGGCAGGTTGCCGGCTTGGCGAACCCGAAAACGCTGCAGGTGATTGCCCGGCGTCTGATCCCGCCACTGGTCACCCGATCCGGTTCCGGCCGGGCATGAAGCCGGCCTGGGCCTTGGTTTGGCTCCCGCTGATGGTCTGGCTGGCGCTTGCGCCAGCCCACGCGGCGGAGCCGACAGAGCCCACGGCTGAAGCAAGCGCTAAAGCCAAAGCCGCGACGAAGGCGAAGGCCCAGGCGAAGGCCAAACCGCAGGCGAAGGCCAAACCTCAGACGAAGGCCAAACCTCAGGTGACAGCGGTCAAATCCCTGGCGACAGCGGCCAAACCTCAGGCCAAAGCCAAACCGCAGGCTAAAGCGGCAAAGCCCATCCGCCCTGCAAGCGCTACGCTCGCGGCCAGTCAAGTTTTCGTGGATGAAAGCAATCTGGATGAGGAATTAGCCGCCGCACGTCGGGCCGTGACTGACAATCCCGGCGATATCAAGGCAAGAGATCGCCTGGCCCGCACTTCGGTGGTTCTGATTGACGCATTATTGCGTGCAGAGGCGGTAGGCGATACCGGGAGAGCCGGCGAACTCGCGCAGAAACTGGGCGCGGACTTGCATGACACGGGCCGGCATGTGCAGAAAATGGCGCAGAGCGGTGATTTGATGGCTCGCCAGGCCACGGGCTTTCTTCTCGAGCACGGCGTGTTGCTGGAAAAGGATGTAAACAAATCGTGTGCCGAGTTTTTGATCGCCGCGGAGCAATTGGCGTCCGCCGGTTGGCATTCCGCTCAATGCCTGATGCAAGCCTCGCCCGAAAAGGCCCGGGTGCAAATGGAACGTGCTGCCGTGAGAGGGCATGCGGCTGCGCAGGAATGGATGGGCCGCCGGTGTGCGGGAGATTTCGGCGCGACAGATCAGGACTATGTCTGTGCCCGTTCCTGGCTGGCGCAATCTGCCAGTCAGGGCCGATCGCGTTCGCAGACACTCCTCGCCTATCTGCTGATGAACGGCCAGGGAGGGCCGGTCGATGAGCCCAGGGCCGCCCGGCTCTACAAAATGGCGGCTGAGCAGGGGGATGCCGACGCACAGAACAACCTGGGCGAGATTCACGAGATGGGCCGCGGTACCGCGCCGAATCCGGAAGAAGCCTTGCACTGGTACGAACGTGCAGCGGCACTGGGGCTGGGGTCGGCTCAGTTCAACGCCGGAAGGCTGTGGGCCATTGGTGCCGGTGACAAAAAGGATTTCGCAAAGGCGCGCGCCTTGCTGGTCAAGGCCGAAGGCAATGGAGTTGCCCAGGCCAGGGAAGTACTCAATTGGCTTGACCGGCAGAATCCGCCGGCGTCGGCTGCACCATCCGACAAGCCTCCGGAAGCGGCAGTCGGCGCCGCGAAAAAGGATTGAAGAGGACCTGTTCCTCCGCCTTTCCGGCCGGCGGCAGCGTGACCCGATGCTTTCTCTTGCCGTTCATCGATAGCAATCGCACCGGATTACCTTGAGTTTCTGCACGGCATGTTAAGGGGATGGCAACTGGCTTTTGCCGTCCCGCCGGCGCCGACTTTTCAACTGCCCTTGTTTCCCAGCATCGACTTGAGGTTGGCGAAGGGCGAGTGGGTCGCCGCGTCAGCTCCGCTACCGGCAATCCCGGCAGCGCCCCCCGCGGCTTCGAGTTGGCGCTGGTGCTCGTTGTCGTGGCAGTAGAGGCAGAGCAACTCCCAGTTGCTGCCGTTGGACGGGTTGTTTTGGTGATTGTGGTCGCGGTGATGCACGGTCAGTTCGCGCAGGTTGCTGCGGGTGAATTCGCGGGCACAGCGGCCGCAGATCCATGGGTAGATTTTCAGGGCTTGTTCGCGATAGCCCTGATCGCGCGCGTCCGCCGTGCGGCGGGCATCGGCGACGATGCGGTCGAGCTTGCCTGACGAGGTCCCGGCCATGCGGATTACTTTTCCTGCAGGAGGTTGTTCATCCGCTGTGCCCGGCTCTTGGATTCGGCCTTGTTGATCTCCGAGACCTGGCGGCCATAGGCTTCCCGGGCTTCCGCGCCCTGCTGGGTGGCTTCGATGCTGCGGATGCACCGCCAGCGCTTTCCGGTCTTGGTAACGATCAGCCGCATCTCGTTACGCGGGTGGTGTGTGCGGCAGTGGTAGCAGTAAGTCTGTTCTGTGGCCATGGGAGTACTCGGGAACCTGGCGGTGACAATTGCGATTATGCCTCTCCCGGCGCCGTTTGTTCCGTCCTGCGCTAAACTCGCTCCTCGCGCACGCAGTGCATCCGCCCGTAGCTCATCTGGATAGAGCACCGGCCTTCTAAGCCGGGGGTAGTGGGTTCGAATCCCGCCGGGCGGACCAATTCCGGATTTAATCCCGCAACCGTTTCCCTGTCAGAACAGCGCTTCACTCCAAGCCATGAATTCCACCCCTGCCGCCACCTACATCTGCGTCGCGCGGCATGGCGAAACCGACTGGAATGTCTCCGGAATCCTGCAGGGCTGGCTCGACGTTCCGATCAACGACCTGGGCAGGCGGCAGGCCTACGAGATGGTGGCCGGCTTCGTCCATTCCGGGTTCTCCAAGGTCTATTCAAGCCCCCTGATTCGCTCGCGCGAAACCGCGGAGATCGTCGCCCGCTCGTTGCGGCTGGCACCGCCTGAACTTCATGACGGGCTGAAAGAGCGGAATTTCGGCGCCATCCAGGGCATTCCCAAGGCGGAACTGGCGGAATTGAATCCGGTGCTGCTGCAGCAGATTCTCAAAAGGAATCCGGCGACCTTCTTCGAGCAGGGCGAGTCGACGGATGAGTTTGCCGACCGCGTGCTGGGCGCGATTATCGAAATCGCCAAACCGAATTCCGGCAAGCGGATTCTGGCGATTACGCACGGCTGGACCATGGATGTGATCACGCGGCATATCGCCGGACTGCCGCGCAGCGCCATACTCCGCATGAAGCGCAAGAATGGCGAATGCGTATGGTTGGATGTCCGCGGGAAAACAATCCGGCCGCTGTGAAGCGATGTCGGGCAGGGCGTGCCTGTCCCGTCGGCGGGGGGATCCCGTTATTGCGGCTTGATCTTCGCCTCGTAACGGGCCAGGATCGCTGCATGGCTGCCGTCACTCTTCATCGCGTCGAGCGCCTTCTGCAGCTTGTCCGCGGTCGCCTGCGGCAGGCTCAGGTTGCAGGCCAGGTAGTTTGCCGAGGTCTGGAACACCCAGACCGGAACAACATCCTTTACCCCGGTTTTCGCGGCGATATGGGCGCCTGAGTAGTAACCCGTGACCCAGAGGTCGATCTTGTCCGGTTCTGTCCGGTTGAGCGTGAGTTTCGACGGATTCCTTGCATCGTCGGCCTCCGGAACGCGGAAAGTTACCCTGAGATCCTTGAGATAGCGTTCCTTGACGTCGCCCTGGAGCACGCCCACGCGGTAATCCCCAAGGTCTTCGGGTCGCGCCAGTGTTCCCTTGAAACCCTTCTTGGCGAACGCCGCCCACTTGTTTTCAACGATCGGCCCGATCCACTTGAAAACCTTTTCGCGGTTTTCGGAGCGTGAGGTGCTGTAGACGCAGGTGTCGGGATATACCTGGGCCCGGTCGTAGGCGTCCTTCCATGACAGCATTTCATCCTTGTGGGCGATGCCGGCGCGCTTGAAGACCTGATCCACAACTTCGACCGCCATGCCGGTCAGTTTCTTGTTTTCCAGGTACTGGAACGGATAGGCATCTTCGGTCAGCAGCTTGATGGCCTGCGCCACGGCGACGGTCGGCACAGCGGAAAACATGGCAACAAGCAGGGCAATGCGATATGGTTTGAGAATGATCATTCTGTTCTCCGCGGTGTCGGGTGCGATGGCGGTTCGGTGGCAACGGAGGATTGTCGCCATGCTTGATGTTTCAACTCTATCAAGAACCATCGTGGAAGGCAAAAAGCAGCCGCAAGCTTCGCGGCGAGTGTTCCTTCGTTCGATGGACTAAGGAAACACTGATCAAGTACCAAATCGTCATTCCGGCGAACGCCGGAATCCAGGCAAATCAAGCCACTGGACACCGGCATTCGCCGGTGTGACGGCTTATTCAGCGCTTCCCTAAAGTATGCCGAAGCGGATACCGATTTGCAGTGGTGGAAAATAGCCGGTCAGTCGACGAGGAAATGATCGATGAAGAAAACGATCCTGTTGCTGCTGGCAGCGGTTAGTCCGTGTGCAATGGCTGACTGGGTGCTGATTTTCAGATATTCGGACGCGGCTGTATATGCCGACCCGGCCACTGTCGAGAGAGTCAGGGACAAGGCCACGATGTGGAGCGTGACCGACTCGAGGATGGATAAAGACTTTCTGGGCGTCAAATACCGGTCGTCGATGATGCTGGTGGAATATGACTGTGCCCGGCTGACATCGAGAGAAGTGAAGTTGATGTATTACGGGGGGCAAATGGGTCGGGGAGAGCCGAGCGGCACGTCGCCCCCGGCAGGCGGGTATTTCCTGGGTTATCCGGCGCTTCCCCTGCAACCCGATACCCCTGCCCAGGTCGCGTGGGAAATCGCATGCGGAAGGCAATAGCGACAGCGAATCAACAGGCGGAGCTCCATCGGGTTTCGTCGTTATCGAGTGGAAGACCTTGATCTGCCCTCCTCAAAAGCAGATCGGTGATTGACGGCTACACCCGGCGTCAGCCCTACCCCCCCGAAGGCCCGTTGGATTTGCTATCCTTCAAAGCCTTTAGCGTGAAAGTCGCGCCAGCGACTCTTGAACCTCCCCTCGCCCTTTGGGAGAGGGGCAGGGCGTGAGGGGGACCGGCGGGCCGGCAGCTTGCATATTGTGCAGTGTCGCCAGATCCTGGCCCGTTAGTTTGATTTGTTAATTTGTTGGCCGGCGATGCTGGGTTGCTGGCCACCGATGATCGTTTAGTCAGGGGGTTTCAATGAATCATTTTCCCGCCAGTACGCGCGCAAAGCAGGCCTTGCTTGCCGCCATGGCCATCTCTGTTGGCGTGCTCGCCAGCGGCTATGCAATAGCCGGCGGCATAATCGTTTATGAAGTCGGCACCGAGGACGTGGGCCTCGCCGCCGCCGGCTACGCCGCGCGCGCGCAGGACGCGTCCACGGTATTGACCAATCCGGCGGGCATGGTACGGCTTGACGGCACCCAGGTTCAGCTCGGCACGCAGTTGCTCTACAGCGACATGAAGTTCTCCAACAGCGGCGCCAGTTCGCCCGCACTCGGCAATAACAGCAGCGGCAAAGTCATCGGCAACAATGGCTGGTTTCCGGGCGGCGGACTGTTTCTTAGTTACAGCGTCTCGCCCGATCTGAAAGTCGGCCTGGCCGCAACAGGCAATTTCGGTGCTTCGGTCAAGTATGACGACAACTGGCCCGGGCGTTACTACGTAAAGGAGGCGACCTTGATCGGTGCTTCGCTGCTGCCTTCGATCGCCTTTCGCGTCACCGACAAGCTCTCGGTTGGCGCCAGCGTCAATGCGATGTACGGCTATCTGAAAAACGAGACGGGAATAAACAACATCTTCGGCGCCGACGGCAAGCTCAGCATGCGCGACAGCACCTGGGGCTGGGGCGGCAATCTCGGACTGATGTACGAGGCGACCCCCGGCACCCGTTTCGGCCTGACCTACAGCTCGCGGGTCAAACTCGATTTCGAGCCGCAAGCGCGGTTCAGCGGTACCGGGCCATTGCTGACTGCGCTGCTTAATGCGCGGGGTTTGAACGGGACCACTGTCGATCTGGGCGTCACGGTGCCGCAACAGGTAATGGGCAGTGTGTTCCATACGGTGAATGACCGCCTGGCGCTGCTCGGCAACATCGGCTGGCAGCAATGGTCGAAATTCGGCGATGTCGAAATCGGCATCGCGAACATTAACAATCCGACCAGCCTCACCACCGATCTCGATTTCAAGGACACCTGGCACGTCGCAGTCGGCGCGCAATACCGGATCAGTGAGCCATGGCGGCTTAATTTCGGTATCGCCTATGATTCGGCCTTTCAGTCAGGCGACGTAACGCCCATTTTGCCGACCAACCAGGGCTGGCGCTTCGGCATCGGCGGCCAGAACCAGGTCGACAAGACTTTCGGGTGGGGCCTCGCCGCAGAGTACATCTACGGCGGTACCGGTGACGTGAACAAGCAGGCGCTGCTGCCGGTCGTTCTCGGCGGCCGGGGCAACCTGGTGGGATCGTACGACGATATCGGCATTCTTTATATGTCGGCCAACTTCAACTGGAAGTTCTGAGCGCGCTGGCAGCACCGAATCTGTTCGTCTGAACAATTCGTCATTTCGGCGCACCCCAAGGGTATTTCCTTCGGGGCAAAAGCCGGAATCCAGGAAGCACGGCAGGAAATCTCCTGAATTCCGGCTTTCGCCGAATTCCGCTACGAGGGCTTCCTGACCTTCTCGAAGCTCCGGCCGGTCTTGCGCCAGGGGAGCTTCTCGTCGATCCAGTTGGCGCTGCAGCCGCCCTACGGAAAGCGCGCGAAGCTCGCCCCGGACTGGATGTTCAGGTTGCGAGGCTACCTTCGCATCCAGTGTCTGTATCAGGCTCGGCGGCGGCTTCGCCTGAGCTGTCAAGACCAGACGACCGTCACCCAGATTGCCTTTGGACTGGGATTCTGGGATCTAGGCCGGTTCGCCGGTGCGTATGCTTTTCTGTACGGGGAACGTCCTTCCGAGACGCTTCGGAAACAAGCATGAACAGTTGGCGCAGCGGTTTTTCATCACGAGCGTGAGGTGGCCGAGCTTCGTGAAGACCGCGAGCTGGCGCTTGAATACCTCAAGGCGGCACTTGATTGGCAAGGAGCCTCAGCCCGTCATTCCGGGGCCGCGAAGCGAAACCCGGAATCCAGGAAACGCGGCTGAAAATTCCCTGGATTCCGGGTTCTGCCCTGGGGGACAGCCCCGGAATGACGAGCTAACCGAGGTAAATGGGGTCCGAGGTAAATGGCGAGGTAAATGGGGTCAGCATCACACAGCATTGCTCAAAAGATAGAATGCGAAGCTGACCCTTTTGGCTTCTTTTAGCTTGGCAGAACTCGGTGGGTGACTTATAGCGAGTTGGCGGGCATCCGTCATCGATTGCGGGTGCCCACTGCGCAGCCTTGGCTTATCTACAACCGCAAGGAAAAAGCAATGACGATCAATTCCAATCCCTCTCTGCCGATGGCTCTGGCCGTGCTTTGCACCGGACTGTCGAGCATGTCGGCACTCGCCGAAACCGAAGACGACCTGGCCAGGCAGCTCGCCAATCCGGTCGCGGCGCTGATCAGCGTTCCGTTTCAGCTAAACCATGACCGCGACATGGGCCCGGCGAACGACGGTCGGCGCTACCTGCTCAACGTACAGCCCGTGATTCCGATCTCCCTCAATGCCGAATGGAATCTGATTTCGCGCACCATCGTGCCATTGATCGATCAGAAGGACGTCTTTCCTGGAGCAGGCAGTCAGTCCGGTGTCGGCAACATCGTCCAGAGCCTGTTCCTGTCACCGGCGCGGCCGACGGCGAGCGGAGTCATCTGGGGGGCTGGTCCGGTGTTCCTGCTGCCCACGGCCAGTAATTCATTGCTGGGTCCCGAAAAATGGGGGATCGGCCCCACCGGCGTGGCGCTCAGACAGCAGGGCGCCTGGGGTTTCGGCGCGCTTGCCAACCACATCTGGTCGGTGGGCGGTAAAGATGCGGATCCGGACATCAGCGCCACGTTTATTCAGCCGTTCGTTACTTACATCACACCGACAAGGACAACCTTTTCGCTGAATACGGAATCCACCTACGACTGGAAGGCAAAGCAGTGGACCGTGCCGATCAACTTCAACGTGGCCCAATTGCTGAGAGTTGGCGATCAATTGCTGCAAGTTGGCGGCGGCGTGCGCTACTGGGCGGCAGGTGGGAATACGGCACCAGAGGGATGGGGATTCCGGCTCACTATGACCTTGCTGTTTCCGAGGTAAGGCCGTGTAAATCAATCAAGGATGACCATGACAACCCGCAAGCCACAGATTCAGGCTGCAGTGCGGCGACAGTTTGTCGCGTAAATGCACCCGTCGAATGTTGCCCAACATTTCCATGGTGATCACCTTTTGTCTCCTGCCTAAAAATTAGGCAGGACTAGTGGAACACCCGGGTCAATTTTCGATCAGCACATCCTGTCTAAGTGGATCAGTTTTCTGGCAGCGTTTACAGTGTTTGGAATTGCCGTTCGTGGTGAGCCTGTCGAACCACATAGCCGGCGCCAGCAAGGTCCTTCCACAAGCTCAGGCCGAACGGAGAGACGGGTGTTGCCAACACTTTACTTCGCCCCCCCCGCGCCCATGAAGGCGCGTGTTTGGCCCTCACCCCATCCTCTCCCGCAGCGTAAATGGGGTCAGCATCACACAGCATTGTCCAAAAGAAAGAATGCGAAGCTGACCCTTTTAGCTTTATTACCTCATGGCGTATGCAGTTCTTCGCGGATCACCCGGCGGAGCGTGGATTCAAACTGTTCGCCAGTCATGGCCTGGTGGAGCGCCTGATTGATGATGGTCTGGTATCGTCGTGGTATGGTAGCGGCGGTCGCTGCACCAAGAAGCAGTTTACTGATCTCATAGGAGACATAAGTAATGCGAAGCAATATCATGAAGGTTTTGGGAGTCGTCGCCACGTTGACGTTTGTGGCATGCTCTCTTGCTCCTGTGGTAGCCGCAGCCGCAGAGGAAGGCACGGCGCAGAAGAAGCCGTCCTGGCACAGCCAGTCGCTGACCAACGAAACGGTCACGGGACCGAACGGCGCCATCACGACCCGCACGGCGCTCACCGTCAACCCGCGGATGGGCGTGACGGACACGAAAGTCGCCGAGCAGGTCGCCGCGGGCGTGTATGCCCTGCGGGGCTGGGGCATCGCACACAGCTTCGCCATTGAAGCGCCGAGCGGGTGGATCATCGTCGATACCGGCGACTCCACCAAAGCCGCCGCGGAGATGCGCGAGACGCTCGAACGCGCGGTCGGCAAGAAGATCAAAGTCGCAGCCATCCTGCTGACCCACTGGCACTACGCCGACGGCACCGGCGCGTGGCTGGACGAGGGCACCGAGATCTGGGGGCACGAGCACCTGGACCGCAACCGAATCGCCTCCGGCGGCATCGGCGTCATCGGTGGCTATCTCTTGTCGCGCGCGACCGCGCAGTTCGGCGTGTTCCACCCGACGACGGGCCCCGACGCGTTCCCGAACGCTCTCAGCTTCACGCCGGATAAGTTCCTGCTCGTGTCGAGCTACAGGCCGCCGACGAAGTTGTTCCCAGACGGCAAGGTCATCGACGTGGTCATCGCCGGCGAGCCCATCCAGGTCGCGCCGAATCGTTCGGACACGACGGACAGCGTCGCGTTCTACTTCCCGCAGCGCCGGCTGATGGTGACCAACTTCCTCGTCCTCGAAACCATCTTCAACATCTACACGCTGCGCGGCGGTGCCTTCCGGAATCCGGAGATCCTGGTCAACGACACGCGCTGGGTCGAGTCCAAGAACGCCGAGATCCTGCTGGACATCCACAATCAGACGCTCCGGGGCGAGAAGGTCGTGCGGGAGGCGCTGGAGCGCTCCATCGACTCGGTCCAGTTGATCCATGACCAGGCACTGCGCCTGATCGCCAGCGGCCTCGGTCCCCGCGAGGCGGCGGAGACGATCTACATGCCGCGCAAGCTGCGCGAGGAGCGTGAGGGCTACGGGCAGGTCGAGAGTCACGTCCGGCAGATCTACAACGGCAACGTCGGCTGGTTCGACGGCGACGTCTACGAGATCAATCCGCTGTCGGTCCGGGAAGAAGCGGAACGCACGGTGCAGGCGATGGGCGGCCGCGCCGCGGTACGGAAGATGGCCACGCAGGCGGTGGCCGACGGCGGGCTCGCAAACTGGCGCTGGGCACTCAAGCTCACCTCGCTGTTGCTGAAGCTCGATCCCGCCGATGCGGCGGCCCGAAAGGTGCGCGTGACGGCCGCCCGCGCCCTCGGCCAGCGCACCGACTCGTCCAACGCGCGGGGCTTCTACACCACCGAGGCGCTGCAGATGGAGGGCAAGCTCCTCGTGCAGGGACAACCGGCGACGCTGGATGGGATCCGCAAGTTCCTGAGCGCGCCGCGCGCCGACCGGTTGGCGGCCGTCCCCGTCGAGCAGAACCTGCAGTTCGTCCGCTACCTCGTCGATCCGCGCAAGGCCGAGGGCCAGCGGCTGGTCTTCACGCTGGCAGCGGAGGGCGACCCGCAGATCAGGCAGATTGAACTGCGCAACAGCGTGCTCGTGATATTGCCGGTCGCCTCCCGCGGTGCGCGTCACGTCAACGTGACGCGCAGCGAGCTGGCCGACTTCGTGATCGGCAAAGGTGCGCCGGCCAAGGGCGGCGAGCCGCTGGCCGAGCTGGATCGCTTATTGGATCGAAGCCGGCTGATGCCGCCAGCCATGGCCGTCCCACCGGTGCTCGATGCGAAAGGCGATTTGAAGTACAACGACGGTCTGGAACACTAGCCGCGCTTCGTTGGCATCCGGCGTCACATCCTATACACGTCACCCTCCAAACCACCTGAAGCTAGGAGAAACCAAATCATGCAACCTACGGCCCTGAAGTTTGTTGGTGTCATCGCCACGCTGGTACTTGGAGCATGCTCCCTTGCCCACGCGGCAGACGCAGCCGCGGAGAAACGCGGGGCACAACCGGCGCCGTCCTGGAGCAGCCCGTCCCTGCGCGGCGAAACCGTCGTCGGGCCGAACGGCGCCGTGACGACGCGCGCCGCGCTGCTCGCCAACGACAAGTGGGGCATCGGCAACACGAAGCTCGTCGAGAAGGTCACCGACGGCGTATACGCGATGCGCGGCTGGGGGCTCGGCAGCGTCTTCGCGATCGAGGCCGCGGCCGGCTGGATCATCGTCGACACCGGTGACTACACGCAGGCGGCCGCCGAGATGCGCGCGATGCTCGAGCAGACGCTCGGCCGCAAGGTGAAGGTCGCCGCGATCCTCCTGACCCACTGGCACTACGGCAACGGCATCGGTGCGTGGCTCGACGAGGGTGCCGAGGTCTGGGGCCACGAGCACCTGGACCGCAACCGCAACACCTCGAGTGGCATCAGCGTCCTCAGCGGCATCTACCAGGCCCGTGCCAGCGCGCAGTTCGGTGTGTTCCATCCGCAGAGCGGGCCGGACGCGTTTCCAAACAAGCTCGGCTTCCCGCCGGAGAAACTGCTGGCCGGGTCCAGCTACCAGGCGCCCACGCGACTCTTCGAGAATGGTCGCGTCATCGATGTCGTCGTCGCCGGCGAGCCGGTGCAGGTCGCTCCCGCCCGCTCGGACACGAGCGACAGTCTCGGCTTTTATTTTCCGCGCAAACGCATGATCGTGATCAACTTCATGGTGCCCGGAGGCATTTTCAACGTGTACACGCTGCGCGGCGGACCGTATCGCAATCCGTCGGTGTTCATCCAGGACGCGCGCTGGATGGAGTCGAAGAGCGCCGAGATCCTGCTCGATGTGCACGGCCCCACCCTCAAGGGCGAGGACGCGGTGCGCGACGCCGTGCAGCGCTCCGTTCGACGGGGTGCAGTTGATTCACGACCAAACGCTGCGCCAGATCGCGCACGGCCGGGACGGACGACAGGCGGCCGAGCAGGTCTACGTGCCGGGCAACCTGCGTGGGGACTGGGAGAACTACGGCCAGGTCGAGAGTCATGTCCGGCAGGTCTACAACGGCACGCTCGGCTGGTTCGGCGGTAACGTCTACGACATCAACCCGCTGTCGGAAAGCGAGGAGGCGGCACGCACTGTGCAGATGATGGGCGGCCAGGCCGCCGTTCGGAAGGCCGCCGCAAGCGCCAACGCGCAGGGCGGGCTCGCCAACTGGCGGTGGACGCTCAGGCTGACGTCGCTGCTGCTGGACCTCGACGCGAACGACGCCGAGGCGCGCAAGCTCCGCGCGGCGGCGGCGCGCCAGCTCGGGCAGCGCACTTCATCGGCCAACGCGCGCGGCTTCTACCTGACTGAGGCGCTGCAGATCGAAGGCGGAATGCAGGTCAAGGGCCAGCCGCTGACGGTTGACGCGATCCGCAAGTTCCTCGGTACGCCCACCGCGCAGGCGCTGGTCGCGGCATCCGTGGACGAGAACCTGCAGTTCGTGCGCTACCTCGTCGATCCGCGCAAGGCCGAGGGGCTGCGCCAGACGTTGACGCTCGCCGTCGAAGGCGACCCGCGCATCCGGCGGCTAGAACTGCGCAACGGCGTGCTCGTGATCACCGATTCAGCAGCCGCGGCACCGACGCACCTCACACTCACGCGACAGCAGCTCGCCGCCTTCGTGCTCGGCACGCGCCCGGCGTCGGCTGCGGATCCGCTGAGCCAGCTCGACCGCGTGCTCGATCGCAGCCACCTGATGCCCCCCGGCACGGTGGAGTCCGTAATGAAGGGAATGAAGGCCGGCAACGACTTCGAGCACTAGCGGTAGGGCGGCAGAAAGGCAGCGGCCGCTGCCCCCCGCCGGCGGGGCCGGACGACCCAGTATCAAGTGATGGCCAAAGATTTCGACCCGATGGAAGACAGCAACCGCAGCGCCAATGCTTCCATCCACGAAATCTCGGACCCGTCGCGGCGCGTCGTGCTGCTGGGCGGGATCGGCGCGCTGACGGTCGGCGCGCTTGCGCCATGGCTGGCCGGGTGGGCCGCCGCCAGCGTCCGCGAGCCGCTGATCGGCTTCAAGTCGGTGCCGGTGAGCAAGAAGGACACGGTGCTCGTCCCCGACGGCTATGAGGCAGTGGCCTTCGCCGCGTGGGGTGAGCCGGTCGGCGTGCCGGACACCATGCCAAGAATGTAAACGCCAATCACCAGCAGTGAAGCCGGCATGGTCAGACTCATGCGGAACAGCGAAACCGTGACGGAAGTGAGATTCTGGAAGTTAAACAGCAGAACAACAGCCGTCACCACAATTATCAGGCCGGCATAGACGTAGCGCATGAAGACTCCTTGGTCAGAACGCTGCCACTCGGTGGGAAAAGGCGGGAGCGACGAAGTATAAATGCACGCCGCCCTGATCAAAAGTCCGCGCATGGGAAATGGACGGACGGCCCTGCACGGCGCCGCGCTTCCCTGACTGCGGGGCGGGTCGCCCCCAACCCCATTGGTCAGAGCGCTTCACCTGCCGAAAGTGTTGATCGTTAGCCGAAGCGCCGAGCTATACTCGAGAAATCGCGAGCGGTCGCGTCGCGCACCGCCCGCAATGACAACCAGGAGCCAGCCATGTCAATAGTGCAACGAACCGCCCTTTCAATCGTGGCCGGCCTGTTGTTCGCGACCGCCGCGGCTCACGCGCCGGTCGTTCGGCGTCATATGCGCGTCACCCTAAAAACGTCTTGAAGATAGGAGATGCCACGTCATGCAACATAAGATCATGAACCTCATTGCAGCCGTCGCTACGCTGGCGCTTGGCGTCTCATCCATCGCTATTCCATTAGACGCAGCCGCAGCCGCAGCCGCACCCGCCGCCACCATCGTCACGCGCGAGAATTTCGTCCGCGCCGAGACGGACCGCATGTTCGCCGACATTCCGAAGCTGGCCGGCGGCGTGAACCGCCTCTTCATCATCCGCACACCCACGCCACTAAACAAACAAATAATAGTACGGATGAACCGGGACACGCTGTATGCCGGCGCGGTGATCGACGCCAGCAAGGGCGGCACGATCACGCTGCCGCCGAGCCCGGACGGCCGCTACATGTCGTTGCACTTGATGGACAACGACCACTACGACCTCGGCGTGATCAGCAAGCCCGGCACGCATCCGCTGCCCGCCAATAGCGGGCACATCGCTGCCGCCGTCAGAATCCAGGTCTACAACCCGAACGACCCACAAGAAATCGCGCTCATCAACGCCTGGCAGGACAAGCTCGCGATCAACGCCAAGTCGGCCCGGCCTTTCGTTCCGGGCAACTGGGACTCGGCCAGCCTGAATGCCGTGCGGGCGGAGCTGGAAACCGGTTCCCGTCGCTTCCCCAACATGGAGAAGGCGATGCTGCCGCGCGGCAAGGCCGATCCCGAGCAGCGTCTCTACGGCGCAGCCTGCTGCTGGGGCCTGTTGCCGGCCGTCGAGGCCACCTACATCACCTACTCCGGCGGCCATCCGGTCGATGAATGTCGCACCGCCACCTTCCCGGTCCCGAAGAACCGCGCGTTCTGGTCCATTACGGTCTACAACGAGAAGGGCTTCATCGCCTACGAGAACTCGGTGCTGAACAGCAGCACGGTGAAGCTGAACCCGGACGGCACCTTTACGGCCTACTTCGGTTCGAAGGAGGTATGCGGCGACAAAGCCAACCGTCTCGACATCCCGCCCGGTTGGAACACGATGATGCGGGTATACCGTCCTGACCCGTCCGTACTGAATGGCGGATACGTGCTGCCCGCGACGACGCCGGTGAAACGCTGAAGGCACGGATCTGCAGGCGCTTGCATTGCAGGTCGCCTGCTTGCAAACCAAAGTGACGATCGTGGAGACCATTATGGAAACAATCATGTTGAGAGCGTCGCGGTTGGCGGGATTAATGCTGGCAGGACTGCTGTTGGCGACTGCCGCACTGGCACCCGCCCGGGCGACCGAGCCTGCGCAGGACGAGGCCCTCGCCTACAACATAGGCGTGCAGACGTACGTCTATGGCTTCCCGATGATGGACCTCTACCGGACGCTCTGGGAGACGTCGTTCGATCCCAAGCGGGGTCACGACCGGACCGTAAATGAGTTCTTCGTCTTCGACCGGCTGATCACGAGCAAGGACGACTGGGTCGTCACGGCGAACGAGGACACGATCTACCTGCGCGCCTTCCTGGACCTGCGCAAGGAACCGATGATCCTCGTCATCCCGCCGACCAACCGGCAGTACTGGATGCCGATCAGCGACATGCGGCACGACTTCGATGCCGCCCCGTCGTGGGACACGCTGGGGGCGCGCGGCGGCGCCTTCGCCTTGTGCCCGCCCGGGTGGCAGGGCGTGCTGCCCGCGGGCGTGCAGCGGATCGACATGGGCACCCCGCTCGGCTGGATGCTTCCGCGCTTCGCCGTGAATGGCGCGGCCGATCTGCCGGCGGCAGTCGCCTTGCAGAAACAGGTCCGGCTCGTTCCCTTGAGCCAGTGGGGTGCAACCAACGTCACGCGGCCCAAGCCGGATGCAGCCGACTTCCCGCGCTTCACCCGCAACGAAATGACCAACGCAAAAGAGTTCTTCACCACCCTCAACACACTGCTTCGCCTGTCGCCGCGCATCGGCCATCCCGTGGACGAGGCGATGGCGGGCTGGCTGCGCGAGATCCAGATGGACCCGGCGACGAAGTTCGATTGGGACAAGCTGTCACCACAGGCGCGGCGCGGCCTCGAACGGGCGGCCGCGGACGCGCACAAGATCATCGCAGACCGCATGCCGCGCGTCGTGCCGATCGTCAACAACTGGCAGATCGTCCGTCTCGACAAGCGGATGAGCGGCGAGCCGATGATCGCGGCGTCGGGCGCGATGCTCGGCCTGCTGTGGAATCCGAAGGAGGTCAGCACTTACGACGTGGCCTTCAAGGACGGCAGCGGCGCGGCGCTCGACGGCCGCAATCGCTACGTGGTCCGCTTCACGCAGCCGCCGCCCGTGAACGCCTTCTGGTCGCTGACGATGTACTCGGCCGCGAACCAGCTCTTCGTGCCCAATGCCATCAATCGCTACTCGGTCGGCGACCGCACGCCGGGTACCGCGGTCGGCAAAGACGGATCGATGGAGATCTTCCTGCAGGCCGACGAGCCGACCGACCCGCGCGAGCGGGCCAACTGGCTCCCGGCGCCGAAGGGTCCGTTCTATCTCCTGATCCGGCACTATTCGCCGAAGGCGCCGATCCTGACCGGTGACTGGCTGCCGCCGCCGGTCACGAAGCGCTGACGTCGCCCCCCCAAAGGAGTTCTGCCCAATGAAGCTGAAAAGTCATCTCGTGATCGCATCTGTCTGCGCGCTTGCCGCGTGGATGCCCGTCGCCAACGCCCAGTTGCAGGGTCGCCAGGAAACCCGCTCCGGTGTCCTCGAGTTCGAAGCCAATGGCTATCCGACTGACGAGACCGTTCGACGCATCAAGGAGGAGGTCGACTACCAGCGCGCCGTGCAGGCCTACATCCACTTCGTGCCGTCCGTGGCTATGATTCAGTGGCGCAACGCGCACTTCGGCGCCCTCGGCGGCAAGGCGGGCGACCTGATCGTGTACCGGACCACCGAGCAGAAGCTGCCGATCATCACCGCGAACGACACGACGACCTATGTCATCACCTTTGCGGAGTTGAGCGACACCGGCGGTCTGCTGATGTACGAGGTGCCCCCCGGGCCGACCGGCGGCGGCGTCATCGACCTCTGGCAGCGGCCGGTCTCGGATACCGGCATGGTCGGCCCGGATCGCGGCAAGGGCGGCAAGTTCCTGATCGTGCTGGAAGGCACCAAGGTCCCGCAGAACCATGGGGCGGATTTCGTGATCACGTCCAAGACCAACACCGTCATGGTCGGTACCCGCATCCTGACCCCGGATCCGAAGGAAGGTCAGCGCATCCTCAATGCCCACAAGATCCACGGCCTGGGCAAGAAGTCCGCGATCCGGGTCTTCGAAGCGCCGAACCGGAACTGGGAGGGCCACCAGCCGCGGGGGATCGAGTACTGGAAGGTGGTGCACCAGGCGATCCAGCTCAATCCGGTGGAAGAGCGCGACATGGCCGTCTTGCAAGGGCTCAAGAACCTTGGCATCGAGAAGGGCAAGCCATTCAACCCCACCGACGCGCAGAAGAAACTGCTGGAGCAAGCGGCGTTCGTCGGCGAAACCTGGGCGATGGGCAACAGCTTCCTGAAGCGCGATCCCGTCAAGCACTGGACGGACGATCCCAAGTCGCAGTGGCAGTACATCCTGTTCATGCAGAGCCCGCTCGACCAGATGGCCAAGAGTCACATGGAGATCGATGCGCGGACCGCCTACACCTACGAGGCGATCACGGTCACCGAGGCCAGTACGATGAAGCTTGTCGACGCGGGCATTCAGTACCTCGCGGCCTACAAGGACGACGTCGGGCAGTGGCTGGACGGCGGCAAGACCTACGAACTGGTCGTGCCCCGCGACGTGCCGATGCTGAACTTCTGGTCGGTCGTGCTGTATGACAACGACACGCGCTGCATGATCGTGAATCCGCAGGGCAAGACGGAGGTCAACAGCCGCCAGCCGCTGGTCAAGAACAAGGACGGCTCCGTGCGCCTGGTGTTCTCCCCGAAAAAGCCCGACGGCGTGCCCGAGGCCAACTGGGTACAGACCAATCCGAAGAAGGGTTTCTTCGCCTACTTCCGCTGGTACTCGCCGACGAAGGCGTTCTTCGACCGCTCGTGGAAGATGGGAAATATCGTCGAGGTGAAATAGAAAGTTTCGCTGCCGCAAGGGTTGGGTTGATGGCCAAAGATTTCGATTGGATGGAAGACAGCAACCGCAGCGCCAACCCGTCCATCCACGAAGTCTCGGACCCGGCGCGCCGCGTTCTGTTGCTGGGCGGCATCGGCGCGCTGACGGTCGGCGCGCTCGCGCCGTGGCTGTCCGCGCGGGCGGCTGCGGGCGGCGGGCCGCGCATCGGTTTCAAGTCGGTACAGGTGAGCAAGAAGGACGCGGTGCTCGTGCCCGAAGGCTACGCGGCAGTGGGCTTCGCCGCGTGGGGCGAGCCGGTCGGCGTGCCCGGGAACATGCCGGCGTTCCGTTGGGATGCAAGCAACAGCGCGGCGGACCAGGCGCTGCAGATGGGCATGCACCACGACGGCATCCACTACTACCCGCTCGACGGCAGCAGCACGCACGGCCTGCTCGTGATGAACCACGAGTACACCGACGACGGGCTGCTGTTTCCGGACGGCAAGAAGAACTGGACTGCGGAGAAAGTGCGCAAGGCGCAGGCGGCACACGGCATCGCGGTGATCGAGGTGACATTCACCGACAGCCGGTGGCAGATGGTGCGGCCGTCGAACTACGCGCGGCGCTACACCGCGCGCACACCGTTTGCCCTCGGCGGGCCCGCGGCCGGGCATGCGCTGATGAAGACCGCAGCCGATCCCGACGGCCACACGGTGCTGGGCACGCTGAACAACTGCGCCGCCGGCCTGACGCCCTGGGGCACCTACCTCAGCGGAGAGGAGAATTGGGCGTTCTACTTCGACGGCCCGGACAAGCGTGATGCCGATCAGGCGCGCTGGGGCCTGCTCAGGAGCGGCCTCTCGCGCTGGGGTGCACACGATCCGCGCTTCGACGCAAAACGGCACCCGAATGAATTCCACCGCTTCGGCTGGGTCGTTGAAATCGATCCCTACGATCCGGCAAGCGTGCCGGTCAAGCGCACTGCGCTCGGGCGCGGCGCGCACGAGGGCGCATGGGTCGCAACGACCCGCGACGGCCGCGCGGTGGTGTACTCCGGCGAAGACGCGCGCTTTGAGTACATCTACAAATTCGTCAGCCGCGACAGCATCGCCGCGGGCGGCGCGAAGGCCAACGCCACGCTGCTCGATCACGGCACGCTGTACGTCGCGCGCTTCGATGCCGACGGCACAGGCCGCTGGCTGCCGCTGGTGCAGGGTCAGGGACCGCTGACGGCCGACAACGGTTTCGCGGATCAAGGAGCGGTGCTGATTCGAAGCCGTCAGGCGAGCGACCGCCTCGGTGCGACGAAGATGGACCGACCGGAGTGGATCGCGATCGACCAGGGTGCACGCACCGTGTACTGCACGTTGACCAACAACAGCCGGCGGGGCATGCCGAATCGTCCCGCGGTGGATGCCGCCAACCCGCGCGCCAACAACACCATGGGCCACATCATCCAGTGGACCGAGGACGGCGACTTCGACGCGGCCGTGTTCCGCTGGAAGCACCTGGTGCTGGCCGGCAACCCGGCGAACGAGCGGCGTGATGCGCGCGGCAACATCCACGGGGATATTTTCGCGTGCCCCGATGGGCTCACGTTCGACGCACGCGGTGTGCTCTGGATCCAGACCGACGTGTCGTCCGATGAGAAGCACCGGGGCGAGATGCAGGGCTTCGGCAACAACCAGATGCTGGCCTGCGACCCTGCCACCGGCGAAGTGCGGCGTTTCCTGACCGGCCCGGTCGGCTGCGAGATCACCGGCATCGCGCTGACTCCGGACGGGCGCACGATGTTCATCAACATCCAGCATCCGGGCGAGCCCCTTTCGCCTCGCAGCGACGGTTTGGAACTCCCCAACCTGCACAGCGACCCGGCGCACCCGATGCGCTATTCGAACTGGCCCGACTTTAAGCCGGACGGGCGGCCGCGCTCCGCCACCGTGGCAATCCGCAAGGCGGACGGTGGGCCGATCGGGACGTGAGTCCTTGGGCTGCCGTCACCGGCACGGTACTCACCTACCAAGGCTCTCTGTGAGGCCATGGGGTGCAACATCATGATGGCAGTTACAGACCACATCGGGCCGAGACACAGGCTCAATAATTGACCTGATTAGCAATGATCCTCAGCCGGCGAACAATTTATCGGTTAGCCCGTCATTCCGGGGCCGCGAAGCGGAACCCGGAATCCAGGAAACGCGGCTGGAAACTCCCTGGATTCCAGGTTCTGCCCTGGCGGGCAGCCCCGGAATGACGGGCTGAGGCTCCTTGCCAATCAGGACAAGATAATGTGCAGCCGCGAGGCGGGCCACACACTGCGCCCGCCACACGCCTGTGGTTATGTTGCGATCATTCGGCCAATTCGGTGGAAGGCCGGTCAGGTATCTCGAATGCCTTGCAGGCTTAGTCGGTCTCCAGCGCGTCGGGTAGCGCAAACGGCGCCAGCCCCTTGGCCGGTGTCTTCGGTGCGGTGCCTGGCAAAATCTCGAAGTCCGGCGTGAACGGCACGAGGATCGAGCGTAGCTGATCGAAGCCCGCGCGGTTACCGTCGAATTTCGCCTTGCCGGCCTTGATCAGGTCGTCGAACGACGACACGCCCATCATCACCTGGTTGAGGTCGGCGCGATTGATCGTGACGGTGAGGTCCGGTTTGGGTGCCTGGAAGCCCTTGATCGACGTCAGCGTCGCGTTGCTCAGCTCGACGACGAACTTTTCTCCGTTGTCTGGCGTCGCCAAGTTGATGATAAAGCGCATCCCCGCCGCTTTCTTCGGATCCATGCTGATGCCGACGAAATCGAGCCATTGCTCGGTCGACATCGCGCGGATGACGTCCGGGACGGCGGAACGGACCGGCACGCCGCCGGGCAGGCCGTTGCGCAGCTCGAACGCGCCCTGCAGGAAGGTGTTGCGCACGCTGGTGCTCTCGGCCTGGTAGCCAAGTTGCTCGAAGGCGTCGGCCAGCAGGCGGCGGGCTTCCTGGTTGCGCGGCTCGGCGAACACCAGCTTGTTGAGAATCTCGGTCGCGAGCAGATACTTGCCCTGCGCGATCAGCGCCTTGCCCTTGGCGACGATTTTCGCCGAGCCGCCCATCATCTCGACGTAGAGCGGCGCCGAGTCCTTGGGCGAGAGCGGGACAAGGTTGGTCGGGTTGCCGTCGAAGTGGCCGAGGAAACGGTTGACCACGCCGCGCACGTTGTTCTGCACGTCGCCGTGATAGCTGCGCGCCGCCCAGCTCTGCTGCAGGCTTTTCGGCACTTCGTAGACGTTGTGGATTTCGTTGATGGTGACGCCCTTGTTGGCATAGTGGAGCGTCTGGTTGTTCAGGTTGGCGTAGGCGTCGCGCTGGACGCGCAGCACCTCCTGAATGCGGTCGTTGCCCCAGCGCGGCCAACTGTGCGAGGCGAACATCACCTCCGCTTCCCCGCCGAACTTGTACAGCGCCTCGTTGATCTCCTTGGACCAGTTCAGCGCGTTGCGCACCGCGGCCCCGCGGGTCGTGTAGATGTTGTGAATGGTGCCGGTCACGATTTCCGCGGCCCAGAAAGCCTTGAATTGCGGGAAGTAGGTGTTCAGTTGGACCGGCGCTTCCGTATCCGGCGAGTTCTGGAACACCATTTTCACGCCGTCGACGGTGATTTCCTCGAAGTCTTTCGAGATGAGGCGGTTTGGTGCGATCAGACCGGGGCTCCCGGCCGCGACGTTCTTGCCGATGGACTGGTCGACATGTCCGTGCGGACCGCGCTGCAGCAGCACCGCGTACTGCCACTGCATTCGGCGGTTCATGGCGGTACCGGCGAACACGTTCTCGGAGACCGCCGCCTCCATGAAGCCGTCGGACGCGATGAGCATTACCTTGCCGCTCCTCACGTCGGCCTCGTCCACCACCCCACGCACGCCCGCGAAGTGGTCTCCGTGTGAGTGCGAGTAAACGACGCCGACCACCGGCCGCTTGCCGAGCTTCTCGTTGATGAACGCAAGGGCCGCTCGCGCCGTCTCGGCAGCCGTGAGCGGGTCGTAGATGATCCACCCAGTGTCGCCCTTGATGAAGCTGATGTTGGCCAGGTCGAAACCGCGTACCTGATAGATTCTTCCTGGGACGACCTCGTAGAGACCGTAGGCCATGTTCAGAACGGCCTGGCGCTGCAGCGAGGGGTGGATGCTGGGAAAGTCCTTGCCCTGCAACAGCCACTGGTAGCTGCCCATGTCCCAGGCTACGTGGCCGGCATCGGCCATGATCTTCGTGTACGGCGGTTCGGCGATGAAGCCCTTCTTGGCCTCCTCGAAATCACGTTTGTCGGCAAACGGCAGCGTGGCCGCGACGCCTTTGCGCAGTTCGAGCGTGAAGGTCAACGGCGGGCGGCCATTCGGGTCGAAGTGCTTGACCTGCGCCGGCGGGTTGCCCACCGCCGCGCCTTGTGCCAGCGCCGGGCCACCGGATTTGGCCGCGCCGCTACCATCGCCTGCGCCGAGAACCGGGTGGGCAGCAGTGGCAAAGGCGAGGGCGAGGGTTAGGGCTATCCTGGTACTGACTGTGGATTTCATTGGGTGTGCTCCTGCTTTTTGGTGATGAAAGCGGTATGGACAAGCGTATTGACGCATCAACTTCCTGGCAACGGTTTTCCTGGGTGATTTGTTACTGTTTTTGGTGCCCTCGTCCAGGAAAGGGTTAACGCAAGATGTTACCCGAAATGTTTTGTTGTTGCATGACGAAAAGACGAAAGGAACTCGCCGAAAAGTATTCTTCTGCTATGCAGGGCAAGCGCGCGATACCCATGACGAGGGGCAAAAAAGGTATCCGCGGGCGGCGCCATGATTTATCCGTCATTCAGGTTTCGCGAGCACTTTTGTTGCAGTAGCCCGCCGCAGAGCATGGCACCGAGAAACACCAACACCTCCTCGTTGCCCAGCGCCAGTCCGGCACGCGCCGGGCCGGGACAATAGCCCGCCAGCCCCCAGCCGACGCCAAAGAGCATGGCGCCAACGAGCAGTGGCCGATCCACTGATTTCTTTGGCAATGCCGGAAACTCAGCCTCAAACCAGGGCCTTTCCATGCGTCGCACAAACTGAAAGCCGATCAGGGAGACGAGGGCGGCGCTACCCAGCACGCCGATCAGGTCAGGGCTCCAGACACCGGACCAGTCGAGGAAGCCCAGCACCTCGCCGGGATTGGTCATTCCCGACAACATCAACCCCATGCCGAACAGGATCCCCGCAGCCAGTGCCGAGAGATTCGTTTTCATGCCGGCAGCCCCAGCCAGTGGCGCAACAGGCTCGCCGTAAAAATGCCGGCAGCCATGAAGACAAGAACCGCTACCAGCGAACGTGGCGCCAGACGCCCGAGTCCGCAGACTCCGTGGCCACTGGTGCAGCCACTGCCTTGTCGGGTTCCCCAGCCAACCAGCAGGCCGGACAAAATCAATAGCCAGAATCCCGGATGCGGGCGGCTGACGATGTTCAATGAGGGAAACAAGTACGCTGACAGTCCGGCGCCGGCCACAATGCCGCCGAGAAACAGCCAGCGCCAGAGCCCGCCCTCATTCAGCCCGGTGAAGAAAATGCCGCTGACGCCGGCAATCCGCCCGATGGTGATATAGAGCAACACCGCCGCCGCGCCGATCATCAATCCCCCGATCATCGTAAAGAGATGGATGCCGGCGATCTGGCCGACAAGCCAGTGTGATGAGGGATCAAGTTGGGTCAGCATGGCGTTTCCTTGGCTTGACAGTTACTGCAGTGCGGCACCTGGCCAGACGAAGTCAGAACGAACCGAAGGCGGAGCCGAGGACAATGACCGCAACGAGCGCGAGCAGGGCGCCGACAATGCCTACCATCACGATGTCGAAGTAGCTTTCCTTGTGCGTTGCGCCGCAGACGGCGAGCAGGGTCACGACGGCGCCATTGTGCGGCAGGCTGTCGAGCGAGCCGGCGCCGATCACCGCCACGCGGTGCATCAGCGCCGGGTCGATGCCGTAGGTCGCCGCGAGTTGCATGTAGGTCTCGCCGAGTGCGCCGAGCGCGATGGTCAGTCCGCCGGATGCTGACCCGGTGAGTGCTGACAACACGTTGGTGGCCAATGCCAGCCCGACCAGCGGGCCGCCGTCGATCCCGAGAACCCAGTCGCGCACCATTTCGAAAGCGGGCAGCGCGGCGACCACGGCGCCGAAGCCGACCAGGCTGGCCACGCTCATCACCGGAAGCACCGACGCATTGAGGCCGGCGTCCACCGTTTCGCGCAGTGCCGGCAGACGGCTTCGATTGAAAACGAACAGCACGAAGATTGCCGCCGATAGCGCGACGATCACCGACCACACGCCGCCGACGCTGGCCAGCGAGGTTTCGCCCCAGCGCAGTTCTGCCAGGTAACTGGTGTCGAGACGTGGCAGCACCAGCAGCGACATCGTCAGGTTGACCAGCATGACGACGATCAGCGGCAACAGGGCAACGCCGATGCCCGGCAGGTGCGTGCTGTGCGTGCCGTGCTCGATCTCGGCCGGGTCGAACGAGTAGGCGGTACTGGCACGCTCGCGCACCAGCGGGTCGTGTGCCGCGTCCGACGCCGCTGCAGGCGCGCCGGAAAAACCTTCGCCGGCCCGGCGCGCGGCCGCCTCGCCGCGCCCCAGCCACCACAGCCCGAAGCCGAGCATGATGCCCGCCGCAATGAAGCCGAGCCCCGGCGCGGCGAAGGGCGTGGTGCCGAAGAAGGGCATCGGGATCGCGTTCTGGATCGCCGGCGAGCCCGGCAGCGCTGACATGGTGAAGGTAGCGGTGCCCAACATCACCGCCGCCGGCAACAGCCGGTTGGGAATCTCTGCGGCGCGGAACAGGGCCTGGCCCATGGGCGCGATGACGAACATCGCGACGAACAGGCTGACGCCGCCGTAGGTGACGAGCGCACCGGCGAGCACGACGGCCAGCACCGAACGGCCCGGCCCGAGTTTGTCGGTCATGAAATTCGCGATGGCCGTGACCGAGCCGGTGTCGTCCATCAGCTTGCCGAACAGCGCGCCGAGCAGGAACAGCGGGAAAAACTGCGCGATGAAGCCGGCCGCCGAACCCATGAAGGTCTGCGTCCAGTTGGCGAGCAGCGGATCGCCCGAGAAAGCCGCGGCGATCAGCGCGGCGACTGGCGCCAGACCAAGCACGCTCCAGCCGCGAAAGGCCAGCCAGACGAGCAACCCGAGGCCGAGCAGGATGCCGAATAAACCCATGCTCAGAGCGTCTCCAGCATGGCGTCGAGATCGAGCGTGGACTGCTTGCCGAGGTCGTTTCCGTGCGTTTCGAGGAACAGCCCGGCCGCTTGTCGCCCGTAGTCGCGCAGTTCGCAAAGGAAAGGCCACTCGGAAATCATCTTGGAGGTGGCGCCAAATCCTGCCATCGCGTCGGTGGCGATGCGGTGGATGCGCATCTCGGCCCACAGCGCACCTTCGCCCTTGCCTGGGTCGGCGACCTTGTGCAACAGGGCGATCATGCGCAGTTCCTTCAACAACGGCGAGTTGAAAGACACTTCGTTCAGGCGGTCGAGGATGTCGCGCGCCGAGCGCGGGACAGTGGAGCGATTGATCGGATTGATCTGCACCAGGATGGTGTCGTGCGATTTGCATTCCCGAACCAGCGGCGTGATCGTCGGGTTGCCGGAGTAACCGCCGTCCCAGTAAAACTCGCCGTCAATCTCGACCGCCTGGAACATCGTTGGCAGGCAGCCCGAGGCGAGCAGGACGTCCGGCGTGATATCGGCATTGCGGAACACATGCCCTCTCCCGGTATGCACGTTGGTGGCGGTGATGAACAGCCGGATGGGTGAACTGGCCAGGGCGGCGAAGTTGACCGATTCGGTCAGAAGCTGGCGCAGCGGATTGTAGCCGGCAGGGTTGATGTCGTAGGGTGAAAAGATGCGGGCCGCGAGTTCGGCAGCAAGAAACATGGGCGAATATTCGAGCGTCCATTGGCCGCTCAGCATCTCCAGCGGGCCGCGACGGAACGGGCTGTAGTTTGAAGCGTCCGATACCTTCTTCCAGAACTCAGCGAGTGCGATCCGCGCGCCATCAGCGCCCCCTTGCGCATACCCGCTAGCCATCACCGCCGCGTTCATGGCCCCCGCCGATGTGCCCGAGATGCCGTCAAAAGTCAGCCACGACTCTTCGAGCAGCCGGTCGAGCACGCCCCAGGTGAACGCGCCATGCGAGCCTCCGCCTTGCAGGGCGAGGTCAACCAGCACGGGTTTTCGACGCGGGCCGGGCCGGGTCGCCACAGAGGTCTTGTGCATTGCAGTAGTATCAGCGCTCATTTTTTCCTGATTCAAAGAGTCATTCAAGATGGACAGCGGAAAGCAGACTGCGCATGTTAACAGCTTGGCGACAGGTTGCGAACGCTTACTGAACTGACTTGCCATGCAAGGTAAATTTGTTCTGGAAATTCATCGTCATTCCGGCGCAAGCCGGAATTCCGGCATTGACCGTGCAATGGAAGGCAAGGATACTTTGGGCTACTGTTGGTATTTTCGGGTTATCCAGTTGAAATTTCTCTTCATTCCTGAGCGCGCTCCCTATCGGCATTCGGTACGCCGGCTGCGATGATCCGCTGGCGCTGGTTTCTGGTCTCGATCACGGCGCTCGTCGCCGTGCCGCTCGCCGTCGCGCTCGTCGCCATCGTCGTGTTGTCGGTGACCGGGGTGTCGATCGACGCTTCGCGCTGGCGCGACGCTGCCGCAGAGCGGGTGTCCGCTGCACTCGGACGCCCGGTCATCCTGGAGGGGCCGTTCGAGCTGTCGCTGGGCCGCGCGGCGGAACTGCACATCGGCGCTGTGCGCATCCTCAACCCGTCCGCATTCACTGCGCCGGAGTTCCTTGCGCTCGCGCAGGCACGCGTACGCATTGATCTGCTCGACGCCCTGCGCGGCGAGTTGCACCTGCGCAACATCGAGGCCAGCGATGTTCGCCTGTGGCTCGAGCGAGCAAGCGACGGGCGCAACAACTGGGCGCCGGAGCAGCAAAGTACTGCGGATCGCGCACGGCGCACGATCGACGTCGGGCAGATTACACTGCACCGGCTCGCCATCGACTACCACGATGCACGCTCGGCGACGCACCGCTCCCTCGATCTGGACGAACTGTCCGCGAGCGGAGGGTGGAACGAAGCATTGCGCCTGGCGGTGCGTGGCCGCATCGGCAAGCAGTTTCCATTTGCTCTGACGGCCGAGGGCGGGCCTCTCCGCCCGCTCCAGGAAGCCTCCGGACCGTGGCCGTTCACGCTCGACTTCGAATTTCCCGATTTTCCCGAGTTTCCCGAATCTCCCGGTATGCGACTGCACGCCAGCGGCGCCATCGACGCGAGCAAGGGCGAAGCACGCTTCGACTTCGGCGCCGGTGCCGTGGCGCTCGCGCCGGCTGATGCCCCCGCTGAATTGCGCGACACCGCTGCGACGAACGAGCTTGCCGGGCAACTCACACTCGCCTTTGGCGGCGCCCGGCCGCGCGTCAGCGGCGCGCTCGGTGTCGCCAACCTCGACTTGCGCCCGTTCTTCGCCAGCCGCGAGGGCGCAGCGGACGAAACTCTTGATTACGCAGCACTGCAGCGGCAGATGCTGCCCCTGCGCGATCTCGTGCCGCTCGACGTCAAAGTCGATTTGCGCGTTGGCCGCTGGCTCGGCCTGCCCGTTGACATTCGCGACGCCAAGTTCGCTCTACGCGCCGGCGCCAGCGGCGTGCGGGTGCCGATCAACGCGACGATGGCCAGCATCCCGTTCTCGGGTCGCCTCGACCTCGATACGGCGGCACCGACGCCGACTCTGGCGCTGCGCTTCGCAGCGCAGGATGCCGCACTTGGCGGCCTGTTGCGGGAGCTGACGGGCGCTACCGATGGCGAAGGCAGGCTCGGGCAGATCGACCTGCGCCTCGGCGGACGTGGCGAAACGCTTGGCGCACTGGTGCGCGATCTTGAGCTTTCGCTGACGGTGGCGAACGCACGCTTGAGTTATGGCAACTCCGCGGGCGCTCGCCCGCTGGCCGGCACGCTCGACACGCTGAACCTGGCGCTGCGCCGTGGGCAACGCCTGCGCGGCAGCGCGCGCGGGACGCTGCTCGGCGAGCCAGCGAAAATCTCGTTGCGCGGCGGAACACTGCCCGACATGCTGCGCGAGATGGCGACGCCGATCGAAATCGAGATCGCGGCGGCACAGGCGAAGCTGCGTCTCGAGGGTTCGCTCGCAAGCCCGAATGCGACGCGCGAAACGGCCCTGAACTTCGACTTTCAGGTCCCTCGCACCGGCGATCTAGCGCGTTGGCTGGGTGTCGCGCCGGAATCGAAACTGCCCGTCGCCTTGCGCGGCCGCGTGCGGATCGCCAGTGACGCATGGTACCTTGAGCAGACCAGGTTAAAGCTCGGTCGCAGCGATCTGGCGATCGACGCCCGGCGCTCCCGCGCCGGCAATCGGCCGGCCATCGTCGCGTCTGTGCGCGGTGCGCTGATCGATGTGCCGGAACTGGCGACGCTGCGCGCCGGCACCGTCCGCAGCAGCGACCTGCCGGTTTTCCCCGACGCCGCTGACCTCGCTGACGCTGACCTTGACCTGGCCTTGCAGCATGTGCTGCTCGGCCGCACCGATCTGGTGGACGTCGGCGTCGTCGCCCGCGTTCGCGATGGGCGTCTGCAGCCGGCGGCGCTCAGCGGCAAGGTTGCCGGCAAAACGCTCACCGGGCTTGTCGCCCTCGACCTGCGCAGTGAGCCGCCTGAAGCAAGGCTCGATCTCTCCACAGGGGAAATCGATATCGGTGCACTGCTGCGTGACATCGGCGCCGCCGAGGACATCGACGGGCGCGCGGAAAAGTTGCAACTCACCCTGCGCGGGCGCGGCAACACCCTGCGCGATCTCGCCAGGCTCTCGGCCTTCGAGGCGCGCGTGATCGGCGGCCGCATCAGCGTGCTCGGTGCCTTGCAACGCCGGGTCGCCGAGATCCGCGTCAGCGAAGCAATGATCGGTGCGCCAGCGGGCGAGCCGATCCGGGTCCGGGTCGACGGCACGCTCGACGAGACGGCGCTCGAAGTCAGGCTCAGCAGCGGAACGCTCGCGGACCTGCTGCGCGATGCGACGCATCTCCCATTTTCGCTGGCGGCGCAGGCGGCGGGTGCGCGCCTGACGCTTGAGGGCGAGGTGGCACTGCCGCTCGGGCGCTCCGGTCAGCTCACCTTCGAGATGAGCGGCGAGCGGCTCGATACGCTCAACGCACTGGCGCGGGTTGAACTTCCGGCGTGGGGTCCCTGGTCGCTGCGCGGTCCGCTGCGCATGACGCCGAGCGGCTACGAACTGCAGGGGCTACAGGTGCGCGTCGGCGAGAGCCGGCTCAAGGGAAACGGTACACTCGATGTGGGCGGGCCACGACCGCGTCTCGACGTGCGGGTGAGCGCGCCCAGCATTCAACTCGACGACTTCCCGCTACCGGAGAGCCTGGCCGATGCACCGCCGCAGGCGATCACGGTCGAAGCCCTGCGCCAGAGGGCAAGCAAGGTGGCCGGGCAGACCGAGCGACTGCTGGGCGTCGGGTTCCTGCGCCGGCTCGATGCCTACCTCGATGTGGACGTACAGGAGGTGCTTTCCGGAAGCGACCGGCTGGCCGACGGATCCTTGCGCGTCCAGGTTGTCGACGGCCGTGTTTACCTCGGCCCGGCCGTGGTCAATATCCCCGGGGGAACGCTGCGGCTCGCCGCTGAGTACGACCCGACCCTGTCCGAGGTCGAGCTCACCGCTGGCGCTTACGTCGAACGCTTCGACTACGGAATCATCGCCCGACGCCTGGGCCGGACGGACGGTGTCCGGGGCCTCGTCAGCCTGAATCTGGAACTTGCGGGCAGGGCACCGTCACTGAACACGATCATGCATCACGCCGAGGGAAAATTGAACGTTACCGTCTGGCCGACGGAATTGCGCAGTGGCATCTTCAGCCTGTGGTCGGTGAATCTCGTGCTTGCGCTGGTGCCCCTTGTCGATCCGGGCGGGGACGCCCGCGTGAACTGTGTCGTTGGCCGCTTCGTCCTCAAGGACGGCCAGTTGAGCGACGACGAGATCATCATAGATACGACCCGGGTGCGCGTTCGCGGCGTGGGCAGCGTGAACCTGGCGAGCGAACAACTGGCGTTCGTTTTTCGCCCGCGCGCGAAGGGCTTCGCTCTGTTTCGCCTGCAAACCCCCTTGCGGGTGAGCGGAACGCTCAGCGATTTTCGCATCGGCATCGCGCGGCGCGACCTGATTGAATCGGTTGTGCGACTGATCGCGTCGCCGATCCTCCTCCCGATCGAGTGGTTCACCCTGGGCCCGTTGCCGCGCGACGGAGCCGACGTCTGCACCAACCCGCTGTAGGCAGACGATCGAGAGCGTTGACCTGCCTCGCGGCAGGCGCGGATTGTTCGGTTAAGGGCCGCCGAACGGCTGCGCCTGCGGGTCGTCAGTGAGGAAGGTGGACAGCAGGGCTTCGAGGCGCACCGGGATGCCTGGCGTTGTGCTCGCGGCGAGGTTGCGTCCCGTCGGCCCTGAAGGTCGCTTGATGCCGTCATCGACGCGTTCAAGCAGATACGGGAAGAACGGGTTGGCCGACAGGCGCGTCAGGAAATCCTGATCGACGATCAGCGCGCCACGCTCGCCGCGTGCGCCCATGGTGCCAAGACTGAAGCCGAACTCGGGGCGCAGCTTCGGGTCGGGCTGCAGCCCGTAGAGCGGATCGTCCATCGGAATCGGGATCGCCAGGTGTGACAGCGAGAAGATGCCAGGTGGATAGGGCAGTTTCAGTGCGCGATCCGCTGCCTGCAACTGGCCCGGCGCGATGCTGCGCTCGATCGTGGCAGCGCTGTCGGCGTTGGCGTTCATGATCGACGTGAAGCGATACGGCTGCGGGGTCGTCGGTGACAAGCGATCGAGCGCGACATAGGCGGCGGGGCGCAACAGAGGTCCGAATTTCACGGTCCGGTTCACGTCGAAAAGAACGATCTCGCTGCCATTGTCGGGCAGCAGCGAGTACAGCGCCGTCAGGATCGCCGGCGTACTGACGGTGAAATCAACGACCGACTGGAAGGTCAGCACCGGCGGCAGGCCACCGAGCTGGCCGGCACGCGATAGGCGCTGCAACTGGCTTTGCAGCGTATCGGTCAGGCGATACGACTGGCGCGCGCCGTTGACCGGGAACGAGTTGTACTTGAAGGGATTGAACTCAGGAACGACGCTGAGCCACGCCGCGTTGGCGAACGGCGGCAGCAGTGCGGGGAGGGCGGCCAGGCCGGCAAAGCGTGCAAAGCGCGTGATCCCGATCATCGGCGTGACCAGTATCAGGCGGTCGGCGCGGAGAAGTTTCGGGTCCTCGATCGCGTCGAGCGCATATTTCATGGCCAGCGCACCACCGTTCGAAAAACCGACCAGGTGCAGCGGCGCGGGGGCGGGAACGCGTCGGCGTGCCTCGCGAACCCCAAGCCGCGTGGCCGCCATCCAGTCTTCCCAGCGCACCTTGCTCAGGCCGGCCGGCACGGTGCCGTGCCCCGGCAGGCGCATGCCGATGGCGACGAAGCCGCGATCGCGATACAGCTTCGCGATATGCCGCAGGCTGTAGGGGGAGTCGGTCAGCCCGTGCAGCAGTACCACGACCCCGAGCGGCTGGCCGTCGGGTTCCATGACATACGATCGGTTCCAGTCCTGGGCGAAGTGCGCCGGATAGATCGGACTTTCCTCGAAGTAGCGGTTGATCGGGACGCGCTCGTCGGCATCGAGTTTCTGGCTGACCTCGGTGCGAACACTTTCGAAGATCCTGCCTTCCTGTGCCAGATAGCGAGGCCAGTCGGCTGCATCGAGTTCGCCCGGCGGCAACTCGCTTGGCACGTAAGTGTGCCAGGGATGCAGTGGCGGGCCGCTGAGCGCCCGATACGAGCGCAACGTGAACATGGCCGCGCCGATGACGACGACCCCGATCAACAGCCACTTAAAAACCCTCTTTACACCCATTTGTATCGTCTCCATTGGCGTTGCAGCACAGGCATCGCTGCTGCGTTATTGCGCAGCGACCCGAGCCGGCTTAATTTGCACCCTCCACTATCCCGCCCGCCTCGCCGCGAACGCCAGGCGGCAAGATATTCCAGGGCGGTCCGGCACGGGCGATCTCGTAACCGATGTCGTAGAGTTGTTGCATCACCACCGGATCGAAGGTTTCTTCGCCGGAGAGGTTAACACCATCGGGAATGGTGATCCAGTGATACCCGGAGCGTTCGCGCAGCGCCTGCGCGTAGATGCGGAAGAGGTCGCCGACGACGGCTGACCTGCCGGCAGCCCGGAACGTGCGTCGCGCAATGTCCGGAACCGAGCGCCGTGTGGTCGCCGTATTTGCGGCCAGTCGGCCGTTGTGGATGACATAGATGTCCTCGCGCACCGTGTCGCGACCGGCCTTCTCGCGCAGCTCAAGCGAGCTGAACACCCCACCGGTATAGAACACCTGGGCGCCCACGCCGCCATCGACATGCATTTCGTCATAGCGGCGACCGGCGGCTTCAACTTCGAAGAATACCGGCGAAAAGGCAACGGGAATGGCGGCCGACGCCAGCATGACCTTGCGGAAGAGTGGCAGCGCATCGGGATGGCCGCTGATGGCGATCAGCCCCATGTTCCAGATGATGAAGCGCTGCGAATCGAGATCGACGGTGCCGATGTACAGGCGCCGACCGCTCTGATGCGCCAGCGCAATCTCGCGCAGGAAGGTCTCGTCGATGTGCCGCTCGATCAGCGCGGCGAGCGGGCTGGTGTCGGCGATGCTTTCGCCGAACAACAATTCCCTGACGGTCGACAGGAAGTCCCCGAGCAAGAAAATGTCGCGCGAGCGCGTGGTGGTATAGAAATCGCGCAGCGCCTCATCCCTGGATTGCCCGAGGAACGCGAACGGCGCCATCAGTGCGCCGGTCGATACGCCGGTGACGACCTTGAAGGTCGGGCGCTTGCCGGTGCTCGACCAGCCGTTCAGAAAGCCGGCACCGAAGGCTCCGTTGGCGCCTCCACCCGACAGTGCAAGGTGTGGATGGAACACGATACCCTGTGCGTTAGCCGGGAAGTCGCTGGCCGACTCCTGGGCGAAGGATTTGGCCATGTCGCGTTCCATGACCGGGTTTGGGAAACCGGCCGGCGCACGCACGTCCGGCATGCCTGGAATGGTGGCCTCGGACATCAATTCGCCGGGTACGCCATTGCGCGGCAGCGAGCCGCAGCCGGCGAGCGCCAGCGCCAGGACCAGCAGCGCGCAGCGCGCCAGCCAGGCGAGTGGTTGAAGCGGTGTCATTGAACTCATCGGTTTCATCGGCATTTTTGCCTTGCTCCCAGAGATGAATGCTTCCCGATTTTGTGAGAGATCAAGTATCTTGATCTCGCAATTTGACAGGTCGGGTTGGCGTAGCGTCCCGCAGGAGGACTTGCTTCGCAGCATAACCCGACGCCAGAGTATGACGCATCCGACGATTGTCGGCTTATGCCCCGCGGGGAATCTCCTTGTGGGACTGTTACGCCGCCCGCACCTCGTTCAGCAAGTCCGGGTGCCGACCCGCACCTTGAGGCGAATTCCGGCGATGGACATACCTATTGCAGAGCGAGAGAACGCTCCCTCTCCCCTTGCGGGAGAGGGGGGCGGTCGACGCGCATGTTGCCATGGCAACCCATCTCCCCCGGCCCCTCTCCCGCAAGGGGAGAGGGGAGAAGTTGCTCGCGGCAATTGGTACGAACATTTCAAAAAATAGCCTGAGCAGTTTCACCACGCCCTGCACCAGAGTCAGCGTCACCATGTCGCCGTTGGCGGCGTGCGCCACTTCATGCGCCAGCACCGCCTCGACTTCGTGAATTGATATGGTGTTGAGCAGGCCGGTCGATACCGCTACGAGCGAACTGTTGCGACTGGCACCGGTAGCGAAGGCGTTTGGCTCGCCCGCGTAGATGCGATCTGGTGACGAAAATCAGTGCTGACTGGTATGCTACGTCCGAGACGCGACAATTCTTAATTCTTAAGATTGAGTCGTTGAAATGCCTATCCTTCCTTATTCTTTCGTTGAAATCATGCAAAGGAAAACCGTTGAACCACGATCTGCGTAACATACCGAGGCGCCTGCTTCCGGCTCCGCTGCTTGTCCTGATGTTCAGCCTGGTTCCGGCTCTCGCGCCGACGCTGGCGCGGGCCGACATTAACCTCGTTGCTCCCAGCCGCACCATCGACCCCGCCGTGCCGTTCAAGCTTTCGCTGATGGTGACCGGTCAGGCCGAATCGCGTTCCTATTCCCTGCCCGAGGTGCTTCGCGTCAATTTGACGCCTGACCTGGGCGCTGTGGCGCGTGTGGAATTGCGTCGCGAGACGCCGGTGCCCGACCAGATCAATCTGCGCCTGGGCGAATTCAGGCGCATCGACTATGTCGGCGAGGTGCCACCAAATCTGCGCGGCCGGGTTCGCGTCGACGCCGTCGACATGGACGCTCCAGCCATGCTGGTGCAGCTCGCGACGCCAAGGGCAGGGACACAACCCGCGCTGCCGCCGGCGAGCGGCGGCGAACGCATTGCGCTGGCCGACGAGGGAGCAACGCGCGAGCGAGCGCCGGTCACAACCCTGAACGTGCGCTCCGAAAACGACCCCAACCGGCAGGATGAGGGCCGCCTGAGCTTTCACGAACCGATGTTCTTCGTTGCCGGCGGCGGCAGCGATGCCAACGCGCAAGCTCAGTTGAGCTTCAAGCTGCGCCTCTACGAACCGGCCGACAAAAACTCGCGCCGCTTCTTGGACAACCTGTACTTCGCCTACACGCAGACCGCGTTCTGGGATCTGACTGCGGATTCGAAGCCCTTCCTCGACACCAACTATATTCCCAGCTTCTTCTACTACATCCCCAATACCGACTGGCGCGTCGGCGGCAATGCGGTTGGCATCGCAGCCGGTTACGAGCACGAATCCAACGGCAAGGACGGCATCGACTCACGCAGCATCGACACCCTGTTTGTTCGACCGTACTTCAGCTTCGGCGACACGCGCGATTTCTACTGGACGTTCTCGCCCAAGCTCTACGCCTACATCGAAAAGAGCGAGAACTCCGATATCAACAAGTACCGTGGCTACGGCGACTTCCGCTTTACCTACGGCAAGAACGACGATTGGCAGGCGGCCTGGACCCTGCGCAAGGGAACCAGGTCGAATGCGTTCAGCTCCGACCTGCAAGGCACCTATCCGCTCAACAAGTTGTCTTCCGGCCTGTCCGGCTACCTGATGGCGCAGTATTTCACCGGCTACGGCGAATACCTGCTCGACTACAACCAGCGTGAGTCGTGGAGCGTGCGTATCGGCTACGCCATATCGCGCTGAGCGGGCGAGCCGCTGAGGTAAAGCAAAAGCGCCGTAATGCAGGGCGTCAAGGCGTGCATTTTTCCTTGTATCCGGGATTGGGAATGGATTGAATGCCTGGCCTTCATCGCTGTGCTAGCATTGAAAAAATAGCGCTGGATCGAGACGGACGCCGGAACATGGCGTGGTCCTTGCGGATTATCGTATTCAGACAGGCTGGCTACTGCCTGACCTCATCCGCCCGGCATGTGCCTGCAAAAGCCATCACCACAACTGTTCAATCGAAAGGGAATCCATGAAAGCTCAAAAAACCGCATTGTTGTCCGCCCTCGTTCTTGCCCTGACGCTGTCGGCCTGCGCAACTTACGAAGACAAGCCGGCCGCAACCCCGTCCAAAGCCAAGCCGAACGTCACGGCCGACGAAGGCGGCATGGTAAGCGACACGGGCGATGCCGCCATCGTGGTGAATCTCGTCACCGTGTCCGTCACGGTCAAGAGCGTCAACCTGGCGACCCGGATGGTCACGCTCATCGGCGCCGATGGCAAACCCTTTGTGCTGAAGGTCGACGAGGAAGTTCGGAACCTGCCGCAGGTCCGGCCGGGCGATCTGGTGAAAATCGAGTTTTACGAGGGAGTGGCCGCACAGATCAATCCGCCCGGCACCCCGGCGTCCAGCCCGACCGTGACCGCAGAAATGCTCCGGATGGCGCCCGGGCAGCGACCCGGCGCCGCGGTCGGCAAGGTCATCACCAAGACCGTGGTGATCGATTCCATCGACACCGCGACCAACGTGGTCACTTTCCACGAAGCCACCCTGCCGCAGCAGCATCCGCTCAAGGTCACGGTCAAGCGCCCGCAATTCCAGGCCATGCTGAAAACGCTGAAAGTCGGCGACCAGGTCTCGATTTCGTATTTCGAAGCCCTTGCCGTCAGCGTCCAGCCGGTGGCGAAGTAATCCGGCTTGGCCGGATTGAGACGGGTGATCTGTAACTACTCAGGTAGGCCGGAATAGCATCACTGCTCCGGGTTTGAGAAAGGGCAGCGGAAGCCGTTAAGGGAAGACATGGAAGCTTCTTGCGGTAGTCATTTTTTAGAGACCTTAGTGTCAGCTAAGGGGTCCGTGGCGCCGGCGGGTGGCAAGGCATGCGATGGCCAGCGACGCCCAGCGCCAACGCAATTTGCTCCCGTTGAACGGGGAAATCAGGTCAGTGCCTTCGCCTTGAGCTTTGCGAATTCGTCCGGACTGATGGTGCCGGCATCAAGCAGCACCTTCGCATCGGCAATCTGCTCGACGGGCGACTTGCCGGCCACCCCCCTGATGTAGGCGTCGGTGTCGGCCTTCGTCCGCTGCATTGCGGCGCGCTGCCGTTCCGCCATGCCCTTGCCGCGGAACAGCAGGTACACCAGCGCGGTCAGCATCGGCACGAAAACCAGGCAGATCACCCACAGCGCCTTGGAGCCGCCGCCCAGTTCATTATCCCGGAATAGGTCGGCAACCAGTTGAAACAGAATCAAGAGGTACGCCACAAACACGAACGTCAACATAATCAGCCAGACAAAATCCCAGAAATTACTCATAACCAACCTTCCTTTCAATCAAGCAACGTGGATAAATCGAACAGAACCGGACGCGTCAATCGGCTTTGCGCATTGCGCCCGTCAGGAAACTGCGCAGCAAGCCGAGCAAGGCGCTTCCGGTCAGCATTCCGAGAACATAAACGCCGGCAATCAATAGTGATACGGGCATTGTCACGCTCGCACCGAGGAGCGAAACCGTTACCGCAGTGAAATTCTGTATCTTGAACAGCAGGACGACCGCAGTGATCGCCACAATCAACGAAATATAGACGTAACGCATTGATCTCTCCTCTTTTTGGTATTTGTACCTTCTCTGGACCGCCTGGTTCAACTGCCATGGCCCGCCGCCACCTGGCGCTGCTTCAACGTCCTGCGCAACAGCATGTAACATACCGTAAAACCGGCGGCGGCGGCGGCGAAGTGCTTGAGCGTGTGGCCGCTGATGACATGGTTAAGCGCCAGAACCTCGGTATCGAAGGTCTCCAGGAGCTTGCTCAGCATATACCAGCCGAATACCCAGTAGATATCGTTGCCGCGGGTGTAGCGTGACGGATTCAGAACGGCCAGCAACAGCAGGACAATCACCGCATAGCCTTGAAGAATGGCATAGGGCATGACATTGCCGGCGCCCATGCGCTCCGTCGCCCGCCAATAGATGACGGAAGCCACGCCGAGCAGCAGCAGCGGCAGCAACAGGAAAAGACCCGCCCGGACGCTGATCCGGTCGACGATCTGGCTCGAGACCAGGCCCATGAAGGCGATGGTCATCGGCAGACGATCCCAGAACAGGCTCTCGTTGTCAGGCGCGAGGTGGTAATACGCCGACCCGAGCGCGGTCAACACCAGCCCCAGAAAGAAAACGGTGTAAGGCCAGTGCTCGCTCGCAGACGCGAAACGTGTGCGCCGGCCAAGGATGATGAAAAACCCCCAAAGCCCGGCGATCAGGAAACCTGCATTCGAAACGACATCGAGAAAATTTTCGATCCCGAGCGCATGCCGATGATCGGCAAAATCATGGTAATCGAGCGGTTGCCGGACCGCCGGCAACAGAAACGCCGCAACCAGGGAGAGAACGGTCAAAGCGATGAACCAGAGCGTGCGCCCTTTCATTTCGTTTGCCTCCGGGACAGGTAACACATGATCTGAAGTGGTGCCAGAATGCCTATTTGACGCTTTCGCTGGCCGTCAGAACCCGCTCACCGTCGGCGCGATGCACATCCAGCATGCCGCTCTCGATGGTCCACTTCGTTGCCGTTTCCAAGGCCGCGAGAAATTCCCGTTCCTGTTCCATGACACCCTTGCCGTCGCAGATCATGCGCGTCGCCGCCACAGGTCCGATGAAGATGCGCTTGCCGTCGGTCTTGTAGGAGGCCCGATAGGTGTTGCAGCCACTGCTTCCCGCCACGGTACCGCTCTGAAAAGAGAGGGTGAGCGTCGTACCGAGGACGGTGCCCACTACCGCCTGGCGGCCGTTGTTGAAGCCGGTAACCTCCCACTTGACGCCTTCAAGCGTGGCCATGGGCTCCAGATCAAAGAGCAGTGGCGCCCCGGATGCCGGCGTCAAGGTCAGACGGTTGCCGGCGATCGCATAACGGAGAGTGCCGGCCAGTGATGCCCTGAAGGCGCTCTCGACTGCCATCCCGGCACCCGGGCACGCCATCAGCGTTCCTGCCAGTTGTCCCAGCTTGAGATGATCGCGGTCAACCGTGTAGCCACCCATAAAACGGTTGCAGCCGGAAAAGCCCTGAACACGACCGGCCTCGAAGCGCACAGTGACTTGACGCCCCGGCCCGCCCAGCGTGCCCAGGTCATGGCCCGGGAGACTGACGAGTCGCCAGGTCACCCCCTCGATCGCCGCGACCGCTGCCGGTGCCGCATCCGGAACCCGGCAACACCCGGCGTAAAGTCGTCCATCGGGCAGTGAAACGCTCGCCGTTACGGGGTGCTTGGTGTCCGACATGCCATCGCTGCAGGTCGCCTCGCGCAAAAAAGCCACGAGTTCCCCGCCCCTGCGCTGGCCAATGGCTTTACCGCGCCACGCCGATTCCTTGAGCGGTTCGTTGCGCGTCTCGGTCCCGCGATAGGTGACTGCTTGCTTGTCCGGAACCACGAAGCGGGCCGCGCCACCTTCGCTGAAGTGGAGGCCCCACGAAGGCTCGTTGCCGAAACAGATCAAGCGCTCCCCCGCAGCCATCGACGAAATTGGTGTCACCAGAAAAAAGACCAGAGTCGCCAGAGCACTCAACTTGCCCATATAGTTACCTCTATTCATAATTAAGCGAGCCCTGACCCATTACCCGCGCGTCAGCAGTTCCGGACCGTTGCTGGTGACCCGTACGCGGTCACCGATATGCAGGTTCGGGGATGCGGTCTGCTGGATCGACGCGGCTACGGTTCAGGAGGGCGCACACATCCGTCCTGATTCAGCACTCACGCCGTTACACATGACCCGCTACTACAGGGTCATCCAGCCTGCCTCCAAGCGATTCGTGCCCCCGGCCTCACTCGCCGCAGAGCAGGCGCATGCGGCGCTCGGCGAGCGCGAAAGCGTCGTCAGTCGCTGCGTTCAGCACTTGCTGCTTGGCCTGCTCGCAGGCAGTGGCCGCCTCCATTTCGGCGGCAGGCACTGCAACCGGAGCCGGTGCCGCAGCGGGCGCAGCAGCCGCAGGGCGTGGTGCAGGCGCGGGCGCCGCGCAGCGGGCGTCGGACACCAGGCGAATGTTGTTGAACTGTCCCTGCTCGACCGCGACGCAATCGCCGACCCGCTTGCCCACCTGATCGGAAACGATGCGCACCGTTGTCTTCCCGCCGATCAGAACCGTGTACTCGAAGGCCTGCTCACGACCGGCAACGGTACCGACACCCCGACCGGCGGCCGCACCACCGAGTGTTCGCAGCGCGCGGTTGCTGCCGGACTGCCCGCTACCGGTTGCAAGACCGGCAAGGCCGCCAACGAGCGTGCCGGCAGTCTGCGCCGACTGGTTGTTCACCGTGGTGGCAACGACGTTGGTGATGCGCCCGTACTGGACGCGCGACTGCGCTTCCGCCGTGGCCGGGATCATCGTGAGGGCAAGCAGGCTAGCTGCCATCGAGGTGTAGGCGAATGCGGTTCTGGACATCGGTAAACTCCAATGAGGTTGCGGGTGACGACGAAGGATAGCAAATCCAACGGGCTTTTGGGGAGTATGGCTGGCGCCGGGTGTAGCCGTCTATAACCGCTTTTGGGCCGGCATGGCATGCGTTGCGATTTGCAGAAGGGCCCGCCGCATTGCACCCCAAGCACTGGCGCTGGCGCAACGGCATCACTTCGCCGATCGGAACGGGTCAGTCTGGAATCACAATCCGCAAACTGCTGCGTCTTGCCGGCCTTCGCGACCCACAGGTAAATGTTCAGCGCCGCGATCACCAGCGCCACCGGCACACCGATGTCAAAAAGCGAGGTCTCGCCGTTCCAGGACATGATCTGGTCGAGGCAGACCGCGAGCTGGCCGAATCCCTTCGGCGCGCTTACAGCCTGATCCGCAGGTTTGTCCGCGTCGGCACAGGTCTGCTGCGTAGCAAGTCCGAACAAGGGAGCGAATGAAACGGCAGCACCGGGAGGAGCGTACCGGCCCGGCGGTATAATCTGCACGAAACGATCATTACGGCAAATTGCGCGGTTTTCAGCACCATGAAAAAATAATCGCCTGCCGGCCTCAAGGCCGCCCGTAAATCAGGCGAAACATCGTGAAGGAGAAGCTTGTGTCCGTAAACCTCGCCACCAGGCGAATTGCCCATCTGCCCACAAGGAGCGCGATCATTGCGCTCGCTGCCCTGGCCATGTTGCCGGCCTGTCAGCGCGCTGCGGAAGAAGCGGCGCCGGAGATACGCCCGGTGCGCGTGACCATCGTCGAAAACCGTGCCGCCGGTGGCAGCGTGTCGCTGACCGGAACGGTGCAGGCGCAGACCGAAATCAACCAGTCGTTCCGCATCGACGGGCGGCTGATCGAGCGCATGGTGGACATCGGCGACAGCGTAAAACCCGGCCAGCTCGTCGCCCGGCTCGATCCGCAGAACGAGGAAAGCAGCCTGCAATCCGTGCGTGCACAACTGACCGCAGCGCGGGCACAGTTGGTCGAGGCGCGCACCAACCACGCACGCATGCGCGACCTGGTCGCTCAGGACGCGGTACCCCGCGCTTCCTTCGACCAGGCCGTGGCGCTGCTGCAGACGGCCGAGTCGCAGGTCGAATCGGTGCAGTCGCAGGTCAGCCTGGCGCAGAACCGCCTGAGCTACACGCGGCTGCTGTCCGACGTGGCCGGCGTCGTGACGGCACGCGGAGCGGAGCCCGGCGAAGTCGTTTCGGCCGGACGCATGATCGTGCAAGTGGCGCGCGAGGGCGCGCGCGACGCGGTTTTCGACGTGCCGGGCCGCATCAAGGACGCCGCGCCGAAGAATCCAAAGATCACGGTGGTGCTGACCGACGACCCACGGGTGACGGTTGCCGGCCAGATACGTGAAGTCGCGCCGCGCGCGGATCCGGTGACTGGCACCTTCGCCGTGCGCGTACGCCTGATCGACCCGCCGCCGGCCATGCGCCTGGGCAGCACGGTTACGGGCAAGATGCAACTGCCCGAGGCGCTGGCCATCGAGGTGCCGGCCTCGGCGCTGGTACGCGCCGACGGCAAGACCGCAGTGTGGGTGGTCGACAAGGCTTCGAGCACCGTATCGTTGCGCAACGTCCAGTTGGGCGGGGGCGACACCAAAACCGTGCAGGTGGCTGCGGGGCTGAACCCAGGCGACGTCGTCGTCATCGCCGGCGCGCAGGCTCTGCGCCCGGGACAGAAGGTGCGCGTAGCGGAGGCCCGCTCGTGATCGGACCGAACCTGTCGGAATGGGCGCTGAACAAGCGCTCGCTGGTCGTCTTCCTGATGATCCTGGCCGTGGTGGCCGGCGTCATGTCCTTCTTCAAGCTGGGCCGTGGCGAGGACCCGGCGTTCACCATGCGCACGATGGTCGTCGCCGCCGCCTGGCCCGGTGCGACGGTGGACGAGACCATTAAGCAGGTGACCGAGCGGCTCGAGCGCACGCTGCAGGAGACCGACTACCTCAACCGCCTGCGCAGCTACACCACCGCCGGGCAGACGACGATCTTTGTCAACCTGAAGCAATCGACGCCGCCTCACAAGATTCCCGACATCTGGTACCAGGTGCGCAAGAACATCGGCGACATGCGCCACACGCTGCCGCAGGGCGTGCTCGGGCCGTCCCTCAACGACGACTTCGGCGACACCTTCGGCATCATCTATGGGTTCACCGCCGACGGCTTCGGTTTCCGCGAACTGCGCGACCACGTCGAGGCGGCGCGCTCGCGGCTGCTGCAATTGCCCGACGTATCGAAGATCGAGGTCATGGGCGCGCAGGACGAGCAGATCTTCATCGAGTTCTCCACCGAGCGACTGGCCGGGCTGCGCCTGAACCTGAACCAGATCGTCGCCACGCTGCAGGCGCAGAACCTGGTGCGCCCGGCCGGCACGATCCAGGGCGAGCAGGAACGGGTGTTCCTGCGCGTGTCCGGCGCCTTCGACTCCGAGCGCGACATCGAGGCGGTGAACATCGTCGTCGGCGACCGCATCTTCCGCCTCGGCGACATCGCCACGGTGCGCCGTGGCTTCAGCGATCCGCCGCAGCCGATGTTCCGCGTCAACGGCAAGCCGGCCATCGGCCTGGCCATCGCCATGCGCGACGCCGGCGACATCCTCGCGCTCGGCGAGAACGTGCGCAAGGAGATGGCCGAGATCAAGGCCAACCTGCCGGTCGGCATCGAGCCGGTGCTGGTCGCCGACCAGGCGGTCACCGTCGACTATCGCGATCAACGACTTCATGACCTCGCTGTGGCAGGCCATCGTCATCATCCTCGTGTGCAGTTTCGTCAGCCTGGGCGTGCGGCCGGGCGCCGTGGTGGCGCTGGCCATTCCGCTGACGATGGCCGTAGTGTTCGCGGTCATGAACGTGGCGCAGATCGACCTGCACCGCATTTCGCTGGGTGCGCTGATCATCGCGCTCGGGATGCTGGTCGACGACGCGATGACCACGGTCGACGCGATGCTGCGCCGGCTGGGCGCCGGCGACACCCCGGACCAGGCCGCGACCTTTGCCTACCGCACGCTGGCCGCGCCGATGCTGATCGGCACGCTGGTCACGATCGCCAGCTTCGTGCCGATCGGCTTCGCCAAGAGCTCGGCCGGCGAGTACACCTTCTCGATCTTCTCGGTGGTCGCCATCTCGCTGATCGTCTCGTGGCTGGTGGCGGTGATCTTCGCGCCGCTGATCGGCAAGGCGCTGCTCAAGCCGCCGCAGCAGCAACAGACCGAGGCCAAGCCGGGCAAGCTGGTGGCGGGCTATAGCGCCTTCCTGCAAGGGGCGATCCGCATGAAATGGCTGACCATCGGCGTGACGCTCGCGGCCTTCGTCGCCGCGCTGTACCTGTCGAGCCACGTGTCGCGGCAGTTCTTTCCGTCCAGCGACCGCCCCGAACTGACGGTGGACCTGACACTGCGCCAGAACGCGTCGATCTTCGCGACGGAGCAGGAGGTCAAGCGGCTGGAAGATATCCTGAAGACTGACCCCGACGTCGACCACTTCAGCAGCTACGTCGGTCGCGGCGCGATCCGCTTCATCCTGACGCTCGACGTGCAGCTGGCCAACCCCTTCTTCGGCCAGTTCGTCGTCGTGACCAAGGACCTCGAGGCGCGCGAGCGGCTGCGGGTCAAGCTCGAGAAGGTGCTCGCCGAGCAGTTCCCCGGCGTCGTCTCGCGTGTGTCGCCGCTCGAGCTGGGGCCGCCGGTGGGCTGGCCTCTGCAGTACCGCGTGTCGGGCCCGGACAAGGACGAGGTGCGGCGTCTTGCGCTGGAGCTGGCGCAACGTGGTCGGCGCCGACGCGCGCACGCGGCACGTGCACTTCGACTGGATGGAGCCCGCCCGCCAACTGCGCGTCAAGATCAACCAGGATCAGGCCCGGCAGCTCGGCGTCAGTTCGGCCGCGATTGCCGGCGTGCTCAACGCCGCCATCTCCGGCACGCCGGTGACGCAGGTGCGCGACGACATCTATCTGGTCAACGCAGTGGTACGTGCCGCCGATGGTGAACGCGCCTCGTTCCAGACGCTGGCGTCGCTGCAGGTGCCCACGCCAAGCGGGCGCATGGTGCCGCTCCAGCAGTTCGCGACCTTCGTCGAGGAGCAGGAGTTCCCGGTGGTGTGGCGCCGCGACCGGGTGCCGACCCTGACGGTGCGCGCCGACATCAACCCTGGCGTGCTGCCCGACGACGTGGTGTCCGCGCTGGCACCGAAGATCGCCGAATTCGGCGCCAAGCTGACCAAGCCCTACAAGGTCGAGACCGGGGGCCTGTTCGAGGAGAGCCAGATCTCGCAGGCCTCGGTGTTCGCGGTGGTGCCGCTGATGATCGTGCTGATGCTGCTGGCGATGATGGTCATGCTGGTCAGCTTCCGCCGCCTGGCGATGGTGGTGGCGATCCTGCCGCTGGGGCTGATCGGCGTGGTGCTGACGCTGCTGGTGTTCAACCGGCCGCTGGGCTTCGTCGCCATCCTCGGCATACTTGCGCTGATCGGCATGATCGCCAAGAACGCGGTGATCCTGATCGTCTCGATCGAGGAGGAGCGCGCCGCCGGCCGTAGCGTGCGCGACGCCGTGCTGACCTCGGCCACCAACCGGTTTCGGCCGATGATGCTGGCCGCGATGTCCACCGTGCTCGGCCTGCTCCCGATCGCGCCCACCGTGTTCTGGGGGCCGATGGCCTTTGCCATCATGGGCGGGCTGTTGGTGGCGACGCTGCTGACACTGGTCTTCCTGCCCACGGTGTACATGGCGGTGTTCGGCAAGGAAGACGCGGTGCCGCCGCCCGCCAACGCTGCGGCTGAGGCCGGCTGAGCGCAAATGCACAGTGATGCATTGAAGCCGGCCGCGAACCAGGCCGGCCGGCCTGACGCAGTCGCTGACAGCACCGTGCTGGAGTTGTACCTGGCCGACACGCGGCAGATGTTCAATTCGATGGACCCGGCGCCGTTTCGCAAGCGCGACCTCGACCCCAGGGCAGCCGAGTACATCGTCGATTGGGCCCGCGAAGCGCCGAAAGGCCGGCCCCTGAGCCTGGTCGTACGCCTGGGGCAGCAGCCCACGAGTGACGATGACGGATCGATGCTGCGTGACGCGGTGAACGATTACTTCATGGGCCGGGCGGTGGCCACCCGAAAGATTTTGCGTCAACTGTTCCGTACCGGCCGCATCAGCCTGTTGATTGGCGTTGCGTTCATGGGCGTGATGATGCTGGCGGGTGAAGCGGCGTACAGCCTGTTCAGCCGCGAAGCCTATGCCACGTTGATCAAGGAGAGCCTGGTCATCGGCGGCTGGGTCGCGCTGTGGCGACCCGCTGAGATCTTTCTCCACGAATGGTGGCCGATCCTGGGTGACGCCCGCTTGTACGACCGGCTGGCGGTGATGCCCGTCAGCCTGCACGGTGCGCGCGCCGTGGCGCAGCAGGGCGCATGAGCGCGCCGGGCAGCGCTCATTCCGAAGCGCGCAGCGCGCAGGATCGTCCCGTCAGCGCCTTGCCCGGCGGCAGCCTGACCCGCGCGCTGGTCGTGCGCGCGCTACTGTACTTTGCGCTGTGGATCGTCGTCGACCAGAGCGCCAGGCCGGCCAACCTGGTGGTCGGCCTGCTGGCCAGCACAGCGGCCACTTGGGCCAGCCTGAAGCTGCTGCCGCCGGCCAGCGGCCGCGTGCGTCTGGGCCTGCTGCTGCTGTTGTTGCCGCGCTTCCTGTGGCAGTCGCTGGTGGCCGGCATCGATGTCGCGCGTCGCGCCTTCGCACCGCGGCTGCGCTTGCAGCCGGGCTTCGTCGACTATCCCGTAGGGCTGCCGCGCGGCGCGGCGCGCAACGCCTTCGAGCTGATCGCCAGCCTGATGCCCGGCTCGTTGGCCAGCGGCGAAACACCAGGCACGATCACGTTCCACTGCCTCGACACGCGGCAATCGGTGGTCGAGCAACTGGCCGCCGAGGAGCGCGCTTACGCCAAGGCGCTGCAACCGGGGACGCGCGATGGCTGATTTCCTGCTCTCGGCGGGGGCCTTCGTCGTGCTGATGGTGGCCCTCGGCCTGGTGCGCGTGGCACGCGGGCCGGGCCGCGCCGAGCGCATGATGGCCGCGCAATTGCTGGGCACCGGCGCCATCGGTGCGCTACTGCTGTTCGGTGCGGCCTCCGGCGACGGAGCGATGTTCGACGTGGCGCTGACCCTGGCGCTGCTATCGGCCTTCGCGTCGATCGCCTTCGTCAAGTTCGCGCTGCGCCAGGATCAGAAAGTTCCCGACCACGACGCCGAGGAGGGCGCGAGGTGAGCGCCATGCTCGACGCCTTCAGCATTGTCGCCATCATCGCCGGCCTGGTGTTCTT
>CAWDRW010000006.1:0-335580 GCA_963804805.1 uncultured beta proteobacterium | reverse complement strand
GAGCCACCGGCCGAGGACCGACGCGATGCCGGCTCCGATCTGCACCGACGGCCCTTCGCGGCCCATGGAGTGCCCGGATCCGACGCAGAGAGCCCCGGTCAGGAACTTGCCGATGACGACGCGCCCCGGGATCACCCCCTGTTTAAGGTGGTAGGCCGCCTCGGTCTGTGGAACACCGCTGCCGCGGGCGTCGTTGAAGAACTTCGCCAGCAGGTACCCGGTGACGAGGCTGACGAGCGTCGGGACGGCCAGGAGACGCCAGGTCGAAGGTTCGCCCCCGAACAGAACGTTCCGGGTGGCGTCGATGGCGAGCGAGAACAGGACCGCCGAAAGGCCCCCGACGACTCCGAGCAGAATCGTCAGGACGAGGAAGACGTGGTTCTCGCGCAGGAGGAGCTTCTCGGCGATCGACCGGCTGCCGAGGTTCAAGATCCCGACCCTCCGTGCTTGCGCCCGATCAGGAGGAGAGCCAGGTCCAGCCCCGTCGGCTCTCCGCACGACCGGCTGGCCGCCTCCTCGACCCTGAAGACCAGTTCCGCGCCGTCCTGCACGAGGTCTGGGCCGCGCGGACGGCCCTTCGCTCCGAGGGCGACTCGCATCGCCTCCACCTCCGCCCGGAGCTGCTCGAGATCGGAGCGTTGGGGTGCCGAAAGTCCGCCCTGTTGCCCGAGACAGCTGTCGAGCCGTCTCGCGGCCTGGTCGAGGCCGGCGAGAAGGCGCTTCATCCGCTCGTCGGACGGAAGCCGCATTGCCAGCGGATTTGCCGTCTGGATCAGTCTCGTGGTCTCGAGGAGGCCGGCGACCTTCGAGATTCCCGGGTCCAGGTCGAGCGCCCGGTCGAGGAACCGTCGAGCCGACCGGTAGTCGCCGAGCAGGAAGGAAGCCTCGCCGGCACCGGCGAGCGCGTGAGCGCTCCGCTTGTCCCGGCGGGAGGCCTCGACGAACTGCTCGAGAGAGCGCGCGACATCACCGGCCTCGAGAAAGAGTCGGCCCAGTTCGGAGTGCGAATCCGCGTTCGAAGGGGCGTCCGCGGCGAGGACGAGCAGCTCGGACAGAGCCCTGCGCCCCTCACGGTGATCCAGGAGGAATCGAACGAGCTCCATCCGGATGCGCCGGCTCTGCCCCTCGGCCTCCGGCCCCGCCCGCAGTCCGTTCAGCGCCTCGTGGTAGTGAAGGAGCGCGTCCCGCACATCTCCACCCTTCGCCGACAGCCTCGCGAGCTCCAGGTGCACCTCGGGGTCGTTCGGCGAGGTTTCGTTCATCCGCAGCAGGGCGACCCGCGCTTCGCCGTCGCGGTTGCCGGCCGCCAGGACCTGGGCCAGCGCCAGGGCGATCTTTGGATTGCCGCGATCGCGGACCGACGCACGCCGGAGCGACTCGGTCGCCGCGCTCGTGTCCCCCGCTCGCAGCTCCGCTTGACCCCGTCTGTACCATTCACCGGCGATTCGAGCGTCCGTCTGCCTGTTCCACGCGGCCACGGCGCGTGTCAGGAAATACGCGGGTACCGCCCCGACCGACACCAGGATCAGGATCGCGATCTCCCGCCTCACGACGCGGAAGCCGCGCTCGCTGCTGCAGGTTCGACAAGCGCCTGCCGCGAGCGGCGCCCCGCAATTTGGACAGGCCTCGGGATTCGTCAAGACTCGACGCACCTCGGCCGTTCCGCCGTTACCATCGCCTCGCTCAGGCCCTCGGAAGACGAGGAGGTCAAGGGGCCCTCCGGACTCGTCGGCTCGACGGGCGCATCGCGTCCTTCAGATCCCCTCTCGCGGAGAGCTCGTCGGTCAGCATTGCGAGCACTTCGCGCGTCGCTTCGAGCTTCGCCCGCGGAAACCCGGCGAGAGCCCGTTCGACACACGCCTCGATGGTGCCGGCCGAAGGCACGTCCAGTCGCTTCCCCAGCTTCGTCACTTCGAGCGTCGCTCGCCTCCGGTCCCGTTCGTCGGTTCGTCGGACCAGGAGGCGGCGCCCCTCGAGCCGCTCGAGGATTCCCGTCAACGTGCTCGGGTGGAGGTGGAGCACTCCCGCGAGCTCCCCCGCCAGGATCCCCGGGTACTGGCTGACGATTCGAATCACGAGCCGCTGCGGCCCCGTGAGGCCGATCGTCGCCAGCATTCGCTTCGACCGGGACTGGAGGTTGTGGTCCAGGGCCCAGATCAGCCGCAGGAACTCCAGGGCCTCTCCGAGACGGGCTCCCTCGACGTCGATTCTCGCGGGTTTTCGGATCGCCTTCGTCATTCGTACCTCTTGTCCGAGATCCAGAGTATAGGGTCGCACGCAGTCGTTGGAGGTCAAACTGTTGCACGGTTCGAGAGGCCGCACTCGGGCCTCCTGCCGGGGGTGCGCGGGCGCGGTCATCCCTTGACCGCGCCCCCCGTCAACCCGCCCGAGATCCTCCGCTCGAAGAGTAGGACGAGCAGGACGACGGGAAGCGTGGAGAGGACGATGGCCGCGGAGAGCTGCCCCCAGGGCACCTCGTAGAGAGAGGCCCCGGAGACGCTAGCTATGCCGGCGGTGACGGTACGGCTCGCGTCCCGCGTCGTAAAGCTCAACGCGAGGAGGAACTCGTTCCACGACGCGATGAACGTCAGGAGGCCGGCCGCGACGAGGGACGGCGCCGCGAGCGGCAGCTGGACGCGCAGGAGCCTCCCGAGCGGTCCCAGCCCGTCGAGCGTCGCCGCCTCCTCCACCTCGCGCGGCAGCTCGCGCAGACCCGCCTCGAGGACCCACACGGCGAGCGGGACGCCGAAGGCTGCGTACGGCAGAACCAGTGCGAACGGGGAATTCATCAGGCCGAGGAGGCGCACCCCCTCGTACAGGGGGAAGAGCAGGAGGATCGGAGGGAAGAGCGAGACGAGAAGGAGGCCGAGGAGCCAGCGGTTCCGCACGCGGGGCGGCATCCGGCAGAGCGCGGCGGCCGCAGGGGCGGCAACCGCGAGGGCGAGGAGCGTCGCGGCGATGGAGACACCGGCACTGTTGGCGAGGTACCGCGCGAACGGTTTCCTCTCGAGGAGGGCGCGGACGTGCTCGGCCGTCGGCGGGCTCGGGAGCCAGACGGCCGGGGAGAACGTGATCTGCGCCTCCGGCTTCACGGCCGTGAGCGCCTGCCAGACGGCCGGGAGAAGGCTCCAGGCCGCGGCGAGCGAAACCGCGAGGGAGAGGAGCGCGGTGGCGAGCAGGCGGCGCCTCATGCCGTCTCCCTCCGCGAGGCCAGCTTCACGACGACGGCCGCGAGGAAGAGGGCGACCAGCATCCCCTGCACCGCGATCGCCGCGCCGTAGCCGAAGTCGAGATAGCGGAACCAGCTCTGGAAGGCGTAGAGGGAGAGCGTCTCCGTGGAGCCGCCCGGGCCGCCCCCGGTCATCACGTAGACGATGTCGAAGGCGCCCCACGCCTGGATGGAACGGAAGAGCGTCGCCACCACGAGCGACGGGACCAGGTGCGGGAGGGTGATCCTCCGGAAGCGCTGCCAGCTGCCCGCTCCGTCGACGCGGGCCGCCTCGAGGACCTCGGAAGGGACCCCCTGCAGCCCCGCGAGGAGGATGAGGGCGACGAACGGCGTCGTCTTCCAGGCGTCGGCGACGACGAGAGCCGCCATAGCGGTGACGGGCTGGGCGAGCCAGGCGACGGGTGCGTCGATCAGGCCGAGGCGCGAGAGGAGGTCGTTCGCCATGCCGAACGTGTCGTGGAAGATCCAGGCCCACGCGAGCGCCATGACGGAGGTTGGAAGGACCCACGGGACGAGGACGACGGCGCGGAGCGTCCCGCGACCCCGGAACGGACGGTCGAGGAGGAGGGCAAGCGCCATTCCGAGCGACACCTCGAGGAGGACGGAGAGCCCCGTGAAGAGCGCCGTGTTCCGGAGGGCGGAGAGGAAGCGCCCGTCGCCGAACGTCCGGGCGTGCGTCGCCAAGCCGGCCCAGGAGGAGACGATGCCGTCGGCGAGCTCGGTCCGGGTGAATCCGAGGAAGACGACGCGGAGTGCCGGGACGCCGACGACGAGGGCGAGGAGGAGGACCACGGGCAGAAGGAGGAGCACCCGCTCGTGCAGCGAGCGGCGCGCGAGGGTGCCCTTCACGGCGTTTCCCCGAGAACGAGGCGCGTCTCGCGCGCGGCGGCCGCGAGGGCCTCGCGCGTCGTCTCGAGCCCGGCGAGCGCGGCAGTCACGTGCCTCTGGAGTATGTCGGAGGCCTGTGCATACCTCGCGACGACGGGGCGCGCCCTGGCGCCGGCGTGGATCCGAAGGAGATCGGCGAGGAACGGGTTCGCCGCGAGGAGGGCGGGGTCGGACCAGGCATCAATGCGAGCCGGGGCGAAGCCCGTCGGCGCGCAGAAGAGACGCTGGCTCTCGAGGCTGGTCGCGTGGCGGAGGAAGGCGACGGCCTCGGCCGGGTGCCGCGAGGAACGGGCGACGGCGAGGCCCCAGCCTCCGAGGGTCCCGGCGCCGAGCGCGCCCGAGAGCGTCGGCACGGGGAGGACACCGACCTTGCCGGCCACCGCAGAGCCTTCCCTCTGAGCGAGACGCCAGACGTAGGGCCAGCTTCGGAGGAACACGCCCCGCCCACCCTGGAAGAGCTGGCGGGTCTCCTCCTCGCGGTAGGCCGCAACGCCGGGCGGGCTGATGCCGCCCGGCGCGCGCGCCCGGACGAGGAAGGCGAGCGCCGCCTCGGCCTCGGGGCGGTCGAGGCCGACCCGGAGCGACTCCGGCTCGATCCAGAAGCCGCCGTGGCCGTGGAGGACTTCGAGGAAGAAGCAGACGAGCCCCTCGTACTGCGCCCCCTGCCAGAGGAAGCCCCACCGGTCGGGGGGCGACTGGAGGCGTCGGGCCGTTTCCTCGAGCTGGGCAAAGGTCCGGGGCGGGGCGATGCCCGCGGCGGCGAGGAGGTCGGCCCGGTAGTAGAGAAGGCCGACGTCGGTCCGGAACGGGAGTCTGTAGAGGCGACCGCGGTAGACCCCCGCCTCGAGCGCCTGCGGAAGGAATTCCGCACGCTCCTCCTCTCCGAAATCGTCGTCCAGCGGCCGGAGCCAGCCGGCCGCGGCGAGCTTCGGTGTCCAGGTGACGTCGAGGTAGACGAGATCGAAGGCGCCGTCGCCGGAGAGGAGTGCCGAGGTCGTCAGGCTCTCGCGCAGGTCGGTCGGAACCGGCCCCTCCTCGAGCTCGAGGCTCACGCCCGGGCGGGTCTGGCGAAAGCTGTCGGCGAGAGGGAGCCAGAAGGGACGTTCGTTTGCGGGGACGAGCATCCGGAGCGTCACGCCCGCGCCCTCGATCTCGTCGGCGGGGCGGCATGCCGGAACCGAGAGGAGAAGGGCGAGGATCGCCGCCGTCCAGCACCTCTGCCGGCTCATCCCGCGTCCGCCATCGTCGGAGGGTCGCTGCTCAGCCGTGGCCTCCGCCGACGGCTGCGGCGCGGGGCCGCAGCAGCAGGTGGTCGAGCGTCTGGAGATAGCGCACGGTCTCCTGTCGCTCGAGACCCGAGACGAACTTCCAGAAGCCGTAGATCCTGGAGAACGTCATGATCCTCTCCGCGTAGCGCTTCCAGGTGTAGCGGGCCGCGACGCGCGCGACGGCGGCCTCCGAGACGCGGGTCCAGGCGGAGGGGTCCACCGCGCACCGCTCGAGAAAGTCGGCGATCTGCGCCGCGGCGGACGCCCCGTCGTTCGGGTCGACGTGGAAGCCCGAGCGGCGGTTCTCGATGATCTCGGAGGGACCTCCGTGGCACGTCGCGAAGACGGGAAGCCCGGAGACCATCGCCTCGACGACCGTCAGGCCGAAGGCCTCGAAGAGCGCGGGCTGGACGAAGACGCCCCTCCGGTCGGCAACCCAGCGGTAGAGCTCCCCCGTCAGGTGGCGTTCCAGCCGGCGCCCGATCCAGCGCACCTCGCCGTCGAGGGCATGGCGCGTCATCAGGTCGTGCATCCGGTGCGCCTGGTCGCGCTCTTCGCCGTCCGCGCAGAGGTTCGGGTCGACGTGGCCGCCGACGACGACGAGGTTCGCGAGGCGGCGGAGGCGCTCGTCGGCCGCCCACCACTCCACGAGGCCCGTCAGGTTCTTGATCCGGTCGAGCCGGGCCATCGTGAAGACGATCGGCTTCTCCGGCGCGACGAGGCGGCCCCGCGCCGTCGGACCCGGCTCGCCGAGGACGAGCTCCTCGATCCTCGGGGCGAGCGCCGAGAGGCGGCGGGCGCTTTCGGAATACGGGAAATAGACGTCCTCGTCGGCTCCCGGCGAGACGATGTTGAAGCGCGGGTCGAAGACGTCGATGCCGTTCACGACCCTGTAGAGGCCCGGCATGGTGAAGGAAGAGTAGCTCTCGTACTGCCCCACCGCATCCGCCGTCCCCGCGATCTCCTGGTAGGTGCTCGTGACGATGAAGTCGGCGCTGTTCATCGCGAACAGGTCGGCGGTGTACTGGACCGAAAAGGCGTACTCGGCCTCCATCTCCTTCCAGTGGAGGGCCGAGAGGAGGTACTTCGTCTTCTCCAGCGCGTGGGCGATCGTCGCGTGCGTCACGCCGAGGCGCATCCCGATGAGGGCGGCGACGAGGTTCCCGTCGGAGTAGTTCCCGAGGATCAGGTCCGGCCGGCCGCCCAGCTCGGCCGCGGCCTCGCGCTCGACCTCGTGGGAAAAGCGGTGGAGGTAGGGCCAGACGTGGAAGCGGGAGAGGAAGGGGCGGACGACGCTCCCGTCCGCCTCGCGGAACGGGACCCTCAGGATGACCGCGCTCCGGCAGCCGTCGATCCGCTCGAGTCGCTGGTCGCACCCCGTCGAGCCGGCCTCGGGGATGAGGCGCGTGACGACGACGATGCGGGGCTCCACGTCGACGCCCTGGACGGCCAGCCGGTCCCGCATTTCGCGTTCGAGGGCGCGGACCTGGTCGAGGATGTAGACGACCTGCCCGCCGGTGTCCGGAAGGCCGAGGACGCCCGACTGGCCGAACCAGCCGTGCGGCGAAAGGACGAGGACGCGGGAGATCATCGGGACGCGCGCGAGGAACGTCTCGAGGAGCTCGGCCGACGGCGCCTCGAAGAGGTCGATGAGGAGGCTCATCGTCTCGGCGGCGCGGCCCGCCGTCGCCCCCCAGCCGGGGGCAAAGCCGAGGCCGGCGAGCCGCTCCTCGAGCTCCGTCCACGGGGTCGCGGGGTCCGCCGCACAAAGGAGGACATAGGCCTTCCGGAGCGCCGTCCGGAGGGCCGGGGTGTCGGGGAAAGGCGCCCGCAGGAGGAGCGAACGCCCCTCGAGGGTGTGGAGACCGAGAAAGGAGTGGATGCGGTCGGACCCCGCTCCCCCGTCGCGGAAGAGCTGGCTTGCGAGGTGGCGGTTCAGGAAGGACAGGCCCTGCCCGATCGAGCGCGTTTCCGTCAGGCGGGGAAAGCCGCGGGCGAAGGGGCCGAAGTCGAGCTCGAGCGGCTCCTCCTCGCCCGCGCCTGAGATGAGGCCCTCCTTGAAGGCGTGGAACTCCGGCCCCGTGATCGGTTCCGGGACGAGCCGGTCCGCGTGGATTCGCGCGAAACAGAAGGTCCCCGGCCCGGTCCGGAAGGCGAATGTCGCCCACGGCGCGCGGAAGATCCCTTCCTGCGCCGCCGCGATGGCTTCGGCGAGGGCCGTCCCGGAGAGGTCTAGGGCCGCGTAGGAGGCCCGGACCTCCTCGTATCCCCGGACGAGATCCGAGCGGAGCAGGACGTTCCGCCCCTCGGCGAGGTACCGCTCCATGAGGAGGACGAAGACATCCGGGTGCCGCGACGCGAAGTCGTGGAGACGGTTTAGCATGGTTCCTCCGTCGCGAAGCCGTAGCCCGCGATCCCCTCGAGGATTCCGCCGGCGTAGGGCGCCGACGCGAAGTAGACCCGGTCCCGGCCGCGGAGCTCCTCGAGCTCGGGTTTGTGGTTGCCGACGACGACGGCCATCGTGTCCCCCACGAGCATCTCCAGGTCGTTCCCGGAGTCGCCCGCGACGAGGAAGGACTCGAGCGGAAGGCCGAGGCGGAGCGCGAGGAAGCGGACCGCGAGCCCCTTGGAGGCGCGGACAGGAAGGACGTCGAGGAACTTCCCCTGCGAGAAGACGAGACGCGCCGCGAGGCCCCGCGCCCGGAGGTGGCGGCGGATCGCCTCGAGGTCGACGCTCCGCCCGGGGACGACGTCCCAGCTCGCCTTGTAGGGGCCGTCGTTCGCCTCGGGCTGCTTCTTCAGGCCCGCCACGGACGAGAGTGCGCGCACGACCTCGTCGCGCCTCCATCCGTGCCGGATGTGGCTCTCCCACGCGCGGTCGGGCTTCAGGTCCGACGCGAACCGGATCTCGGTGCCGACCGCCGTCACGAGGACGTCGGGGAGGGGTACCTTCCACGCCGCGAGGATCTCGAGCGTTCTCGGGAAGGAGCGTCCGGTCGCCACTCCGAACGCGACCCGCGGCGCGTTCGCCTTCCGCCAGGCGAGGAGGCGTTCGAGGGCCTCCTCGTCGCCGACGAGCGTGTCGTCGATGTCGGTGACGAGGACGAACGAGGCGTCCGCGAGGCGTGCGAGCGGGCTCGTGCGGAGCGCCGCGTGACGGCGCCGAAGTGCCTTGCGCTCGCTCCTGAGGAGCCTGACGCAAAGCGACAGGTACCGCTCGACGTGCCCCTCCCAGGAGTACGTGTCGTGCACGCGCCGGAGCCCGTTGCGCGCCCACTGGCTCCAGCGGGAGGAGTCGGCGAGCACCTCGCGGAGCGCCCGCGAGAGAGCGTCGACGTCGCATGGGTCGACGAGAAGGCCGTTCCGGCAGTTCGCGAGGATCTCCCTTGGCCCGCCGTCCGCCGTCGCGACGACCGGGAGGCCGCTCGCGGCCGCCTCGAGCAGTGTCAGGCCGAAAGGCTCGGTCAGCGCGGCGTTCACGAAGACTCCCTTCCGCTGCGCGGCGAGTCGGTAGACGTCGGGGATGTCTCCGGACTCGTGACGCTTCGGGAGGGCGATCGAACCCCAGAGGTCGTGCCGGTCCGCGGCGAGGAGGAGGTCGGTGTACACGGCCCGGGCCTCCTCCTCGGTCGTCGCGACGTCCTCGCGCACGCCAGCGAGGATCGCGAGGTTCGCGCGTTCACGCAGCAGCGGGTCGCGCCCGAACGCCGCGACGAGGGCAGGAAGGTTCTTTTTCGGCGCGGGACGGCTGATCGCAAGGATGAGTGGAAGGTGAGGTTCCCGGAGCCAGCGGTCGATTCCCGGGAAGGAGGTCCTCGACCGAAGGGCGGACGGGGGCGAGAAGCGGGACGTGTCGACCCCGGGCGGGACGACGGCGAAGCGGCCGGGGCGGAAGTTCTCGTACTCGCCCCACTGGCCGTCCACCTCCTGCCGGGTGCTCGCGAGGACGAGCCGGGCGTTCTCGAGGATCTCCTCCTCGGCCTGGATCCGGTGCGAGAAGCGGAACTGCCTCTCGAGGTTCGACTCCACGCGCCCGGCGGCGAGGAGCCGGGAGCGCTTCGTCCGGCCGAGGGAGTGGCCGGTGTGGACGAGCGGGATCCCGAGAAGCTGCGAGAGGCGAACGCCAACGTAGCCTGCGTCGGCGTAGTGGGTGTGGATGAGGTGCGGCAGGCGCTCCTGCGCCCGGAGGAACTCCGCGCAACGGTCGACGAGGGCCGGCAGGTGCGGCCACAGAAGCTCCTTGCGAAGGTAGCGCTTCGGCCCGAACGGGAGCCTCACGATCCGCGCCCTGTCCGCCAGCGCCTCCTCCGGGATGGCGTAGTCGGGTCCGACGGCCGGGTCCTCGACGAGACGCGTCACGAGGTCGACGCGCGCGACCTGCGCAGACCGCGCGAGAGCCCGCGCGAGCTCGAGAACATAGCCGACCTGTCCGCCCGTGTCCGCGTCGCGGCCGAGCTCCGGCGCTGCGGCGCGGACGAGACCGTGAACGCTCAGGTGAAGCAGATAGAGGCCGTCCGTCATGCCGCGATCCCTCCCCACTCCTCGAGGAAGGGGACGTAGAAGCCCCGATCGGAGGGGATGGCGCCGGCGATTCGGGTCACGGCGCCAGCGAATTCGACGCCGCGACGCAGGCTCTCCTCGGCGGTCCACCCGCGGACGAGCCCGATGAGAACCGTCGCGGTGAAGGCGTCCCCGGCGCCGACGGTATCGACGACGGGTCCTGCGGGCGAGGCGGCCGGAACCTCCGCAAAGCTCACCACGTCTCCACCGGTTCTTGCGGCGACGTACGCCCCCTTCGCTCCGCGGGTGACGTAGAGCGCCTTCAGGTGGAAGCGCCTGACGATGTCGGCCGAGAGAGCCTCCGGGTCCCGGAGCGTCAGGCAGAGGAGGCGGCGGACTTCCTCGAGCTCCTCGTCGCTCACCTTCACCACGTTGGCGGCGGCGAGGGCTCGGCAGACGACGGAGCCGTCATACCAGGGAGCGCGGAGATTCAGGTCGACGAGGCCGAGCGCCTTCGTCGCGGAGAGGACCTTGCTCAGCGCGGCGCGCGAGACCGACTCCCTCTGGGCAAGCGTGCCGAAGGCGACGATCGAGGGCCGCCACTCGCAGACGGCACGGGCGGCCGTCTCGCCGTCGATCGCGTCGAAGGCTGCCCCCGCGGGGATCTCGAACCGGGGCACCCCACCCCGCAGCGAGACGATGGCCCGACCCGTCGACCTCCGGGGGTCCTCCTGAACCCCATCGGTTGGGACGCCGACCGCGGAGAGGCACGCGCGGAGAGAGGCTCCGGCCTCGTCGGCGCCGAGCCGCGTCAGGAGGAGAGGCTCCAGGCCGAAGGCCGCGGCATGAGCGGCGACGTTCAGCGGGGCACCGCCGGGGACGGGCCCCGCCGGCAGCTCGTCGACGAGGGCCTCGCCGAAGACGCAGACGCGCGACGGGCTCGAGGAGGACGGGCGGAGCGCGCGAGGTGGTCTCATGCCCCGATCCTACCGAAGAATCCTTTGAGCTCAAAGTATTTTTCGCTTTCCCTCGGCGGGGTCCCCGGTCTCCTTTCGCTCCTCCGGAGGCCAGACGCCGCGTTCCAGGCGGCCTCGTGCCCCCCGACCCCGTCCGGCTCCCGGCCCGCCCTCGCCGGGCCCCGTCCGGTACGCTCCTCGCCGACTCCGCCGGAGCGCCCCTTCAGCCCCGCGGCGGCGGCGCAGCCGCCCCGGAAGCCGGCACGACGTGAACGGTGCGCGTCGGAAATGCGAAGGAGCTCTCCGCCGCCTCGACGACTCCCATGAACGCGAGGAACACCTCCTGCCGGATCCGCTGGAACTCGCCCCAGTCCGTCGTGAGAAACCACGCCATCACGTCGACGTTCAGCGACGAGTCCCCGAAGCCGGTGAAGAAGACGACGACGTTCTCCCCCCAGATCTTCGGGTGCTGACGCAGCACGCGCTCGAATCCCTCCAGGACCACCTTCATCTGCTCCTGCGTCGTGTCGTAGACGAGGCCGATCGTCGCCGAGAGCCGGAGCCGGTCCCGGGCCGTGTACGACTCGATCTTCGTGTCGGCGAGCCCTCCGTTCGGGATGGTCACTAGGGTCCGGTCGAGCGTCCGGATCCGCGTCGACCTCAGGCCGACCGCTTCGACGACACCGAAGACGTCCCCCACCTTCACCCAGTCTCCCTGGCTCAGCGCCTGGTCGACCCCGATGGACAGGGAGCCGAAGAGGTTCTCCACCGTCTTCTGGGCCGCCAGCGCGACCGCGATGCCGCCGATGCCGAGGCCCGCGACGAGGCTCGCCACCGGGTAGCCGAGGGCACCGAGCAATGCGACGCCGGCGAGGACGACGAGAAAGGTCTTCACCAGTCTCGCGGAAAGCGGGAGAAGCGCGCGCGCCTCGGGACGGCGCGAGGCCCAGGGGGAGGAGCCGACCGCCGCCTGCAGGACGTCGACGGTCCGTAGCGCCCCCCAGAAGAGAACGAGGAAGAGGCCCGTCCTCCGGACACCGTCGAGGAAGCGCTCGGCTGGTTCGTATAGGCCGAGGTAGGCGAGCGGCACCGCCGCCACCGCGAGAGTCCAGGCGATCGTGATCGGCGCGCGCAGCCTCGCGAGGATCGTGTCGTCCAGCGTCGTTTCCGTCCGCGCCGCGAGCCGGCCGACGAGCGCGCGCGTCAGCAGCGCAAGGAACGCACCGATCGCGAGGGCGACGGCCGCGACGAGGGGCAGCGCGAGCCACTGCCAGACCAGCAGGTCTTTCGGGCCCGGCCGGAGCAGCGCCTCCGGAGCATGCTCCAGGAGCCATCTCTGCCCGAGATCTTCGTACCAGCGGTCCACGCGGCGTACCGTCGCCGGCGAGACAAGCCACCGGGGCCCTTCGGGTCCCTCCCGCAGCACGAGGCGAACCGGATCGAAGGAACTTGAGCGACCCGGAATCCGGGCGATCTCCTCGACGTTCGGCGGCAGGCCGTCCTCCAGATTGCCGCCGGGGCTTTCCGAGAGCTCCGCCGGATCGATCCAGGCGTGCCTGTCGAGGACGGCTTTGAGGCGCCTGGCCAGCCGTGGCCCATCGGTCGACAGGTCGGGTGGCAGCTCGAGGGCCTCGGCCGCGGCGTCCCAACGGCCCTGCCGGGCGGCCTCGAGGTACGAGACGACCGCCTCGCGCGGCGAGCCTGGGCCGCCCTCTCCGGCGGCGGGCGCCGGTGGAGGCCGATCCGCTCCCGCAAGCGCCCTCGGGATCGAGAGAAGGGCCAGGATCGCCAACGGCAGGATGAGCCTGCGGCGCGACGCCTGCGGGGGGCCGGGGAGAGAGGCCGTCATCTCGGTCCGACCATAGTCCGCCAATCGTTTGAGGTCAAATCATAGGGCGGCCAGCCGTCCCGCGCTCCCGGCGTCCCGCGAAACGACGTCCGGCGCCACGCTCTCGGGCCGAGGGAACGAGAGGGGCCGGGGCTTCGCGGGCTACGGCCTCGCCGGCCGAGGCCGTCGGGTTCTCGTTCCCGCCGCGCGGCCTCCCGGACGAGGTCCTCCCGGGCGTTCGCTCCCGTCGCGCACGCACCGGACGGGAGCCTCGACGACCTTCGGGACCTCCGCTCCCGTCCGGAGCGCATCCGACGAAGGCGCTCCGCCGATGGGCCCGCCGTATCCGAACGCCCGGCCCGGCCGCCCGCGGGTCCCAGGCCGAGAAGGCCCGCAGAATGCTCCCGGCCCGCGTCCCCCCTGCGCCCGGCGGCACCCTCGAGGCCCCTACAATCTCGAGAGCGTCGCGAGGAGCCCCACGGCGAGGGTGATCCCGAAGCCGAGGAGACCGACCGGCGCGAACGTGAAGAAGCCGAGCTGGACGGGCCTCCCGTCCTCGCCGCGGAGACCGGCACGCTCGACGAGGGCCTGCGTCAGCGGTCCGGCCGTCGCCGCCGTCAGAAGAGCGAGCTCCCGGCACATACCGAGAGCGCGAGCCCGACGTAGATTGCCTCCGGGGGGTGCGCGCGAGCCAGGGCGTCGGCGACGGGAAGGAGCGCGGCCATGCTCGGCCCGGCGGAGAAGACGCCCGTCAGAAGCGCGGCCGCGACGAGGAAGGCGGCGACCTGGGCGTTCGGCGACAACGGCAGCGAAGCGAGGAGGCGGGCAGCGTCCTGGAAAACCCCGGTCTCCCCGACCGCGCCAACCATCACGAAGAGGCAGAGGAGGAAGAGGGTCGCTTCGACGTCGACCCGCGTCCTGGCGAGCCTCTCGCCGAGACTTCCAGCCGCAACGAGGGCCGCACCGGTCCCGATCCAGCAGATCAGCTCCGGCCCGACCCCCGTCGAGGCCGGGAGGAGGAGCCACGCCGCGACCATGCCCGTCAGCGGCAGGAGGCCGGAGAGGAACGCCCGCCTGTCGAGCCGCACCCCCCTGTGAAAAGCCGAGAGCGTCGCAACCGTCACCCGGGCCGAGAGCGGAGTCTGGGCGAGTCCCTTCTCGGGCCGAACGAGCACGAAGACGACGGCCAGCAGCGCCGACAGGGCCGCCATGGTCAGCGGCGCCGCCCGGACGAGGTAGTCCCCGAACTCCATCGCCCCGCGACCGAGCAGGAGGATCGCCGGGAAGTCCCCAATCGGCGTCGCGGCACCGCCGAGGTTGCAGGCGACGAGGAGAGTCGCGAGCGTCCAGGTGACGTAACGCTGCGACACCCCCATGAGCCGGAAGAGGATGAGGATGATCGGCAGGACGAGCATCAGGGCCGTCAGGTTGTTGATGAGTCCGCTCACCACGTACATCCCGCAGACGAGGACGAAGGCGAGTCGGCGCGGCGCGGCGCCCGTGGCGCGTGCGACCCTCACGGCGACGAGACCGAAGAGTCGCGAGGAGACGAGGACCTCGGTGACGAGCCCGAGGCCGACGAGAAGAACGAGGACGTCCCACGGAACGCCGGCGAGGAGCTTCCGGGTCGTCGAGACGCCCGAGAGGCTGACGGCGAGACAGGAGAGCGCGGCCCCGAAGGCGACGAGGACGAGGCGCCGCGCGGGCCACGCCGCCTGCAACAGGATGGTGAGGACGAGGATCGCCGTCGCGGCAAAGGCGGCAGGCGTCACACCAGCCTCGTGAAGCTCGCCGCGGGGACCTCGGTGAGCCAGCGCGGGTAGAGGCTCATCGGGCGCCCGAGGACGTCCCAGCCGACGAGCTCGCGGAAGATGGGCCTCACGTCGTCCCCCGCGATCCGGAGCCACGCCGGGGCGACGTGGGTCACCGCGCCCTCCACGCCGTAGAGAAAGGTCAGGAGACCGCTTCGAGAGCCGGCCCAGCTTGCGAGGCCGGCCAGCTCGACGAGCTCGAGACGCCCCCCGAAGTTGTCGGCGATCCTCGCCCAGTCGCCCTCGAGGGTCGCGGTTCGCACCAGGCCGACACGGACCCGGGGCGCGGGAAGCTCGGGGAGCAGAGTGTCGAGGAAATCGGCCTCGAAGCCGGCCACGAGAATCTTCCCGAGCCCGCCGAGGGCCTCGAGCGCCGGCCCCGGGTCGGGCCCGCGGGACGGCCGCCCTTCGAGCGCCGCGGAGGAGACGGCGTCGAGGATCGGGAAGGGCCGGCCGAGGCGGTCTCGCAGCTCGAGGAGCGCGTCCCTCCCGGAGACGGCCGCCTCGCGAACGTAGAGGCGCGCGGCACTGCACATCCCGAGCTCGGCGACCGCGGCCCGGAAGGCGTCCTCGAGTCCCGGGCCGAAGAGGCTCATCTCCTCCCGGCGACGTCGAGGAGATCGTGGAGCAGCGTCACCATCACGACGTTCGCGACGGCGTGCTGGGGCGGGCCGTCGGCGAGGCAGTCGACGATGGCGTCGAAGTCGCGGGTCCCGCGCGAAGCGAGCCGTTCCACCGCCGCCACCGGAAGCCGGATCGGGTAGGCGGTCTCTTCCCTCTCTTCCTGCCTCAGGTGCGGCGGAATGCGCATCTGGACGCGGAGCCCGTCTCCGGGCGGGGTCCGCCCGTCCCCCGCTCCCATCGCGTTCGCGAGGTCAGAGATGAGCTTGAGGAGGACGAAGTTCGCTCCGCGGTGGTGGAGAGGGCCCTCCTCGACGAGGCAGCGGGTCAGGAAACGCCGGTTCGTCGGGTCGGGGACCCAAGGCACGAGAAGCGCCTCGATCTCCTCGGGACGGATGAATTTCGTCACCGCCGACTGCGAGTGGTGGTGGTGCGGCGGAGCAGGCATCGCGGGAACGATAGCAGCCCGGGCCGGGCACGGGTCAGGCGACGCTGGCGTCCACCGTGGCGGTCGCCGGCCCGCGTCGCGTGGCCTGGAACGAGAAAACCATCGCGAGATTCGTGGCGACCAGCACGACAAAGGCGAAGAGGGTGAAAGTCTCGGAGCCCGGGAGGCCTGCCCCCATCACCTCGAAGGCCAGGACGGCCGTCACGAGGCCTCTCGGGAAGAGGGCCGCCACGTCGTTCGTCTCACCCGCGCCCAGTGGCAGGAGGCCGACCCTGTTCACGGCCACGACCGCCGCACGGCGTCCGAGGACGCAAATGCCGGCGAACGCCAGTGCGGCGCCGCCCGTCTTCAGCGAGATTCCCTTCCACTCGACGACCACGCCGAGGAAGACGAAGAAGAAAGTGAGGACGACGAACGTCGTCTGACGCATGAAGCGGTGAATCGCCTCGCGCATCTCCTCGAAGCTCCTGACGTCCTGCTCCGGCATCTCCCGCCGGAAGGCGCGCTTCAACAGGACCGGTTCGTTGGAGAGGACGATCCCGAACGCGACCACGGCGACGGCCGCGGCGCCGCCCATGGCGCTCACGGAGCCGTCCAGCAGGAGGGCGACGCCGAACGTCAGCGCCTCGCCGAGACGAAGGCCGCCCGTGCCGCTGGCCCACCGCAGGTATCGGCTCCAGACGAGGCCGACACCGACGGCCACGGCCGCGCCCACGGCGAACCCCACGACGGTGGACCTGAGGACGAGCGACGGGACAGACGCCCCGCCCATCGCGCCGATCGCGATCTCCACGCCGAGGATACCGAGGACGTCCGCCATGGCGGCGTCCAGGACGAGTCGCGTCCGCAGCTCCTCGCCCAGCCCGAGCGTGCCGAGCACGGGAAGGACCACCGCGCTCGAGGGAACCCCGAGGAGCGAGCCGAGCGCGACCGCCGAGGGGCCGGGGAGCCCGAGGAGCCCGTGCGCGAGAAGCGCGATCGTCCCGCCCGTCAGGACGAAGCTGAAGACCGAGAGGAGCGCTCCCGCAGCCACACCCCGGATCGACTCGTCGAGGTCGAGGCCCATGCCACCCTCGAGGAGAATCGTGACGAGTGCGAGGCCCCCGAAGTACGGAGCGGCCCTCACGAACTCGGCGCCCGGGAGGACCTTCAGGACCGGCCCGAGGAGAACGCCGAAAGCGATGAGGAGGACGGCCGCCGGGACGCGTGTGCGGTGGAAGAGGACGTCCGCGGCGTACGAGAGAACGAGGAGAGCGCCCAGCAGCCAGAGAAACGCCGACGGAGTCACCAACCCATTCTATTTCAGCCGCCGCCTGACCCCGCGCCGCGGAGGGCGCTCCTGCCCGGTTCCGACCCGCGCCCGAGGACCTACCGAACTCCGCCTGGGTTTCGTCCCTATTCCGGCCCCGCTCCCGAACGGAAGATGACCCTGCCCTTCCCACCCCTCTTGGCCTCGTACATCGCCCCGTCGGCCTGTGCGAGAGCCGCGCGAACGTCGGCCGGGCACGTGGGGAAGTAGACCACCCCGACGCTCGCGCTCACCTTCGCCGTCTCCGGCGAGCTCGACAGCGCTGCGACGATTCCATCGTGGAGTCGCCTGCCAACGTGCTCTGCGTCGGCTGGAGAGGATCGCCACAGGATGGCCGCGAACTCGTCTCCCCCGAGCCTGGCCGCGACGTCGCCGGCCCGTATCGTGGCCTCGAGGGCCCTTGCGGTCAGCACGAGGGTGGCGTCCCCCGCCGCGTGTCCGAACCTGTCGTTGACGGCCTTGAAGTCGTCGAGGTCCAGAAACGCAATGGCGAGCGGAGTCTCCAGCCGCCGAGCGCGCAAGGCGGCCTTCCGGAGACGATCCACGAAGGCCCGTCGGTTGAGCAGACCCGTCAGCGGATCTGTGTCGGCGAGAAACGACCAGCGTGCCAGGAGGTCCGTCGCGAAGGCGATGAATGCGAAGACCGCGAGGCGATTCAGCGCGTTCCAGACCAGCAGCTCGGCAGCCGGACCGCCAAAGGCCCCGTGGGCAGCCGTCCATCCTGCTCCGGCGACGGCAGCCGTCGCGAGGCCCCGCAGTCGGCCGAATCTCCACCCGACGAGCGCGACGGGGATCGCGTAGAGAGCGAGCAGGCTCGCGTTCGCTCCCGTCGATCGATCGGCCCACGAAATGCACGAGATGGCGGCAACGGCGAGAAGAATGCCGGTCGCAGGTCGGACCGGCTTTCCAAGACGCCATACGGCCCACGACTTCTCTTTCATCGCATCTCGGGTGGCCACGAGTCCCGGCCCCCGGTCATTCGTCGTCGCGCCGTTCCATCGGGCTCTCCCCCGCCGCCTGCACCGCCTTCGCCGAGCCGAGCCCGACCGCGACTGCTTCTGTCCCCTCCCGCCTTCCCCGCCGAACGGAGGGATCCGCCGCCATGCCGAACCGGCCGCTCCGAAGGTGCAGGTCCCGCTGGGGGAAGGGGATCTCGACGCCGTGCTCCCGGAAGGCACGGTCGATCGCGAAGTTGAGCTGGCTCTGGAGCATCATCGGGCGCGTCGTGTAGTCCGCCGTCCACACTCGGAGCCGGAAATCCAGGGAGCTCTCTCCGAAAGCCCCGAGAAGTACGTCCGGGAAAGGTCCGGCGAGGACACCTGGGGTTGCCCGCGCGACCTCACGAAGAATGACGGAGTCCCTGACGATGGAACTGATGGCGTACCGGACCCCGAGGTCCACGCCGCGGGTCGCGAGAGGCCGGTCCGTGACCCACTTCCTGAGCTTGCCCGTCACCCAGACGAGAACTCCGACGGCAGCGACAAGGAGCACGAGCTTCCGGAGCGTGATGGTCGAGGTCCCGATCTCGAAAAGCGGGAACGAGAGGATCGCCTCCAGGTGTCGAAGCAAGGTCCCGAGCTCCATCTCTGCTCCTAAGGCCATCCGCGGCTCGACTGGGTGAAAGGCTACATGCTAGTCGAGAGCTCGCTGGAGCCGGAGCAGAAGTGCACGGGCTTGCAAGGCACCGGACGCCGCAATCCCCTGGCCCGCTGTATCCTGCTTTGAGGAGGTGACCGATGCGCACCATCCTCTGCCCCACCGATCTCAGCACAGGCGCCGACGAGGCCCTCCGGCAGGCCAGCGCCCTCGCGCGCCTCCACGGCGCGAGGCTGGAGCCCCTCCTCGTCATACCGAGCCCGCTGCGCAGCGATCCACTTTTTCCCCGGCTCTACCAGCGTTCAGTGTCCGAACTCCCCCAATTCGTCGAGCGGGCCGCCGCCGTGCTCGCGGAGAGGGTCGCGGCGGTCACGGGCCGCGGGCACGACGAGTTCTCGACCACCGTTCGCGACGGAGTCCCGTACGGCGTCATCGTGGAGCGCGCTGCAGAGGTCCTTCTCGGAAGCGTCGCGGAGTCGGTGGCCCGCCACGCCCCCTGTTCCGTGCTCGCAGTCCGCCTGCGAGAGGAGCGCGACCATGCTCACGCGTGACGACCTGCTGAATCTCGTCTCCCCACACCGGCGGCCCTGCCTCACGCTCCTTCTGCCGACGCATCGCCACGTGCCCGAGACGGCGCAGGATCCCATCCGGTTTCGGAATCTCCTGAAGGCCGCTCGCGGCCTTCTCTCGGAGGGAACGCCTCCGGAGATCGTCGACGAGATACTTTCGCCCGTCGAGGCGCTGGACGAGCCGGGGTTCTGGCGCCACCAGCTCGATGGGCTCGCGATCTACAGCGCGCAGGGCTACTTCGCACGCTACAGCCTGCCGATGCCGGTGCCGGAGCTTGCAGTCGCCGCCGACAGCTTCCACATCCGCCCGGTCGTGAGCTTCCTCCAGGCGAATCGCCGCTACTTCGTCCTCGTCCTCGGCCAGAAGAACGTCGGCCTGTACGAAGGGACCTCCTATGGACTCGGTCCCGTGGAGGTCGAGGGCCTGCCCACTTCCCTCGAGGAGGCGCTCGGCACACCCGAGCGTGACCCCGGGCTACAGGTGCATGCTTCGGGTGACTCTCCCGTCTACCACGGCCACGGCGGACCCGGGGAAGACCGCAAGGAAGAGATCGGCCGGTTCTTCCGGGCCGTGGATCGATCCTTGTGGCAGACCCTCCGTGAGGAGCGCGCGCCGCTCGTTCTCGCTGGACCGGCGCCGTGGCTGCCGCTTTACCGAGAAATCAGCCGGTATTCCAACATCGTCGACTCGGGTGCGACAGGGAGCCTCGACGACGCTTCGCCCGAGGCCGTTCACGCGCTCGCATGGCCTGTCGCGCGAGCCGTCTTCGAGGAGGAGGAGCGGCGGGCGCTCGCCGCCTACGACCACCTCGCCGGCTCTCCGCTCGCTACGGACATCCTCACGGAGGTGGCGAAGGCAGCGATGCATGGTCGAGTGCGGCGGCTCTTCGTCCAGGAAGGCCGGCTCCTGTTCGGGAGCGTGGAGCGCGACACCGGTACCGTCGTTCTCCACGGGCACCAGGAGGGTCCGACGGACGACGACGTCCTCGACGACATCGCCGAGGCCGTCCTCGCTCGCGGCGGCGAGGTTCTCGAGGTCGCTGCCGAACGGATGCCTCAGGGCGCAGCAGCCGCTGCCATCCTGCGCTGGTAGCGCCGGTTCCTGGAACGAACGAGCCCGTCCCTCCGCCGTCTCGAGCCGCGGGATCTCGGCCCCCTCAGCCGCGAGAACCGATATCCGCGACGAGGATAACGAGAAGGTCGTTGACGTTCGTCCCCGTCGGCCCCGTCCGTAGAAGCGCCCCGCAGGCGGCGAGGGCAGGATAGGCGTCGTTCTCGGCGAGGGAACGGGCTGGGTCGATCCCGGCGGCACGGAAGGCGGCGGCCGTCGTCCCGTCGACGATGGCGCCCGAGGCGTCCGTCGGCCCATCCGACCAGTCCGTTGCCAGGGCGAGGAGCGACACGCCAGGCACTCCGTCGAGTGCCAGCGCCAAGGCAAGAGCGAGCTCCTGGTTCCGCCCCCCTTTCCCGTTCCCCTTCACGGTGACCGTCGTCTCGCCGCCCCAGATCAGACACGCCGGCGGCGAGACCGGGCGTCGCCGTCAGCTGCTCGTGTGTGTCTCAACACTGCTCGAGAGAGCGGCCCGAAGGCGGGTCCCGCCGCTCCCGTCCTCGGGGTTCCACGAAACGTCCGGGCTAGACTCGCGGAATGGCCGGCGTCACGACGACAGATCACCGCGGGCTGTTGACCCGCTGGGAGCGGCGCGCGAAGCGGACGGCGGCGGCGTTCGCCGTCGGCACGTTCGCGCTGCTGCTGCTGCCGGGGTTTGCGCTCCGGTCTCCCGAGATGCCGGCGTGGCTGGTTGTGGTCGTGTCGGCGGTGCTGGCCTACGGCCTGTACGTCGGGATGACGGGCAAGGTCCGGCGCCGCCGCCGGATCCTGAAGCAACCGTTCCCCGCGGAGTGGGAGGCGGTGCTCGAGCGCGAGGTCGTCTTCTACCGGGCTTTGGAGCCGGCCGAGCGCGAGCGGTTCCGCCGGCAGCTCCAGGTGTTCCTCGGCGAGAAGCGGATCACCGGGATCAGGACCGACCTCGACGACACGACTCGCGTGCTCGTGGCGGCGAGCGCGATCATCCCGATCTTCGGTTTCCCCGAGTGGGAGTGGGACCAGATCAGCGAAGTGCTGATCTACCCGACGCGGTTCGACCAGGACTTCAGCGTCGGCGACTCCGACGGCCACCGCACGCTGGGGATGGTCGGCACCGGGGCGATGAACCGGATGATGATCCTCTCCGAGCCCGACCTGTTGCAGGGCTTTCGCAACCCCTCCGACAAGCGGAACGTCGGGCTGCACGAGTTCGCCCACCTGGTGGACAAGTCGGACGGCACCGTGGACGGCCTGCCCGGCGTCGGCCTGGACCGTCAGGCGATCGGCCCGTGGGTCGAGCTGGTGCGGCGAAAGATGGAGGAGATCCGCCGCGGCAAGTCGGACATCGACGACTACGCTCTGACCAACGAGGCCGAGTTCTTCGCGGTGGCCACGGAGTATTTCTTCGAACGGCCGGGCGTGATGCAGCGCAAGCACCCGAAGCTGTACGCCGCGCTCGCCCGGGTGTTCAACCAGAACCTCCCCTCTCGGGTGGCGGCGATCGCCCGCGAGATCAAGCGCGGCCGTCCCCAATTCGGCCGCAACTCCCCCTGCCCGTGCGGCAGCGGGATCAAGTACAAGAAGTGCTGTCTGAGGAGGTCGCGCCGGAGACGAAGCGGCTCGTCTTCACGGTTCTGACGCCCGTCTTCGCCGCACACGTCTACGCCCCAGTCGGCGAGGCATCCCGGCGACGCCTCGGGGCGATTTTCCCGGCGCATCAAGCGGGAGTCGGGGTGTCGGGCCGTGGCTGAGGATGAGGTGGATGTCGCGCCCCTCGGTGATGAAGGCGACCACGCGCATCCGGTCGGGATAGCGGGGACGGACGAGGGGATCGATCTCGTAGACCCTGCGGATGAGCTCGGCCCTTCTACGGCGCGGGTCGGGCCAAGAGAAGGACACCGAGGCAGCCGGAGACGGAGATGAGCGAGCGGCCGCTCCGAGGAGAGAGAGCCCTTGCGGCGGGCGTAGTCGGCGACCTGGTCGCGGCCGAGGCGACCGACGGCGAAGTCGTGCGCCTTGGGATGCGCAAGGAGAAGGCCGGAGACGGAGGCCGTCGGGAGCATCGCGAGGTTTTCGGTGAGGGTGATGCCGGCGCGAGAGGGGGGCGTCGAGGAGCGAGAACAGGGTCCGCTTCTCGGTGTGGTCGGGTCAGGCGGGGTAGCCGGGGGCGGAACGGATTCCGCGGCAGCGCTCGCGGATCAGGTCGTCGGGTGAAGGTGACTCGGTTCGTCCGAATCCCCACGCCTCGCGGGCGAGCTTGTGGAGCCGCTCCGCGGAGGCCTCGGCGAGGCGGTCGGCGAGGGGCCTGGCGAGGATCGAGCGGAAGTCGTCGTGGGCTTTCTCGAAGCGCTTGCAGAGGGCGGGGAGGCCGTGCCCGGCTCCCGGGCTCGCGTGAGCCGACGCTGGGCGAGCTGCGGCGCCTCAGCCGCCGGGACGGGGCTCAATTGGAAGGGGAACTCCCCCGGGGGCCGGCGCCGACGGGAAACCCGCGTGGCGCTCGGCGAAAACAGACGTCGGGCGGCAGGAGGTGGGCCGGTGATGCGACGGGATGCTCTCTCCCTGCCTCTGGCGATCTCGCTCGCCCTGAGCGCTGTGGCCAGCCCGAGTGGCGGGCCTGCCGACGGGCTCTCGGCCCTCGAGGCCGGTGCCGGACCCCCGCGCCCCGGGATTCTGGTGCAGCTCACGCGCGATCCGGCTCAGGAGGTCGAGCCCAAGTGGTCGCCCGACGCGACCTCGCTGTCGTTCGCCTCGGACCGCGGCGGGCGCTGGAACGTCTGGAAGATCGCCGCCGGGGGCGGAGCACCGCACGCTCTCACCACCGATCTGGAGATGGTGCATTCGACGTGGTGGCGCCGGATGGAAGCACGCTCGCGTTCCACTCCTCCCGCTCGGGCAACGGCGACATCTGGCTCCTCTCGCTGTCCGACGGCGCCCTGACCCGACTGACGTCAGGCCCCGCCAACGACACGCGCCCCGCCTGGTCGCCGGACGGGACGCGGATCGCGTTCGGCTCGGACCGGGCCGGCAACTCCGACGTGTGGGTGCTGCATCTCGAGCGCGACGAGGGGGGCCGTCCAGAGGCGGGCGTCCGCGGATCAGGATGCTGCCGGAGCGGGCTCGTCGAGGGGACCGACGAACCTGTTGTGGCGCTTCTCGACCAGGGGCAGTCCGAACCCTGCCAGCTCCTCCAGGACGGGGTTGTAGAGCTCCGGGATCGTCGGGATCTGGAGTCCGGTCGCGCCGATGGCCCCTTCGAGGAGAAGCCGCGTCGCGATGGCGGCGGGGAGAGCGACGGTCCTCGACATCGCCGAGTCGCCCCACGGCTCGCCGGTCGCCACGAGGCCGCTCGAGATCTCCTCGACGTGGCCGTCCGGGAACGAGGCGGTCAGCTTGTGCTCGAGCACGACCATGTCCCGCTCGCCCGGGCGGTAGGTCATCACCGCGAGGAGACGGTCCGCGAAGAGGTCGATCGGAGAGGCGCTTCGGAACGGGACGAGCCGGTCCGACAGGAGTCCGGCCCACTCGAACCGGGCGAGGACGCCGGTGTCCGCGCCGATCCTGAGCCTGGCCGCGAGCCGCTCCACGAGGGGCTCCCGGCCGGGGGGCAGGAGGCGCGTCACGACGTCGCGATAGGTCGTCCCCTCGGGCCATCCCCGGGTCTCGACGTCGAGGAGGCCGAGATCGACCGCGGCCTTCATCGTCGCGCACCAACCGGGATGGCGGATCGTGCCCCGAAAGAGCCCGTCGGCGTCGCCGAGCCCGTAGGCGTCGCGATAACGGAGGGAGTCCCGGTTCGCGTAGACCTCGAAGACGCCCAGGCCCTCGATCTCGTACGGCCAGGAGCGCGAGAAGAGCTCGGGGCCCGGGACCTCGACGGCCGCGGAGCTCCTGAGGTAGCGCGCGGGGTTCCTCCCGGCGAGCAGGACGGCCTTCGGGAACCACGAGAACTTGTACCCCCAAGGGTTGTCGTTCGCGTCGGGAGCGGGGAACCCGCCGCAGCAGCTCGTGAGGCGGACGACGGAGCCTCCGCGGGCCTTCACGCGCCGGACGAGCCTCACGGCCGACATGTGGTCGATCCCCGGGTCGAGACCGATCTCCGAGAGGAGCAGGACCCCGGCGCGGCGCGCCTCGCCGTCGAGCTCCTCCAGGCCGGCGGAGACGTAGGACGTGTTGACGAACGGGACGCCCCTCTCGATGCAGCGGCGCGCGATGGCCGGGTTGTACGAAGCGGGGAGGAGGCTCACGACGACGTCGGCCTCCCTGACGAGCGGGTCGAGGGACGCGGGCTCCTCCATGTCGACCGTCACGGCCCGGCCGCGCCCGTAGTCCTCGAAGATCGCCTCCGCCCGGCGGACGTCGAGGGCTCCGACGAGGAGGCAGTGGGGCGTCCGCGTGAGGAGGTACCGGAGGAGCGGCGGCGAGATCATCCCGGCGCCGAGGACGAGGACGTTCTTCGGCATCAGCCTTCGGCGAGAGCCGCCTCGAGGTAGTGGAATCCCGGGGTGAGCTGTCCGCGGTGGACGACGACCGCCTTCTTCAGCTCCGGCGGGAGGGCCAGGTCCTCCAGCGGAGCGTCCCAGTCGCACCGGGAGAGGGCCGGGACGAACCGCAGGAGGCTGTCTCCGAAATGCTCCGAGGCCTCTCTCGGGAACTCGCACGGGAGGTTGTCGACGGCCATCACGACCGGGCCGCGTCCGACGACGCCCAGGCGCGCCTCGCCCGTCCGAACGTCGTAGACGTAGACGGGGTCGCCCGGGCTCGTCGCCCCGACGTTCGCCTCGATGGACCCGCCGACGTCGCACGTGATGTCGCCGAGGACTCGCAGCTTCGGCATCGGGTCGGCGCCCCAGAGGACCTCGAGCTGGTCGCGGCTGACGATCCGGGGACGGCCGGGCTCCCAGTAGATCCCGTTGACGAGGACGGTCAGGTGGGGAATGCAGCTCGCCGAGCGCCGTCCGGTAGAGGCCTGGCTCCCGCCGGTACTCCGCCTCGTCGTACCCGCCGTCCGCGATCCGCGCGACCCGCTGAGACCGCTCGAGGACGCACTTGTAGAGGACGTTGCGCGGGCGGTCCCGGTCCTCGGGGAGGGACCGGAGCTCCTCGGGGTCGATCTCCTCGAACGGGAGCCGGTCGAAGACCTCCTGCGCACCCTTCGAGACGTTGCCCGAGCCGGTGAACCCGACGACGAGCGGCCTGAGGCCCGAGGGCAGCCCCTCGCGGCGGATCCGGTCGCCGATGCGGGAGAGCTTCTCGAGGGCGTCGTCGAGGCCGGCGTACTCGTGCGCGAGCCTCACGTCCGCCAGCGGCGTGGGGAAGCCCTCGGCGGCGAGGCGCTGCCCGAGCGCCCAGAGCGTGTCGAACATCCCGGCGTACCCGGCGTGCCTGCCGAAGAAGATGAGGCGTCGGCCCCTGCGGTCGGTGATCGGCTCGTAGTCGATGAGCGTCGACCCGAGCTCGAGGAGGCGCCTCAGCATCGGCATGTTCGAGCGCTGCCCCTTGATGACGTGGGAGAAGTAGACGTAGGTCCGGCCCGGCCGGAGTTTCTCGACCGGGATCTCCTTCACCCCCAGGACGACACGGCACGGGTCGAGGTCTCCCGCGACCTCGGCCCCGGCGGCCCCGTACGCCGCGTCGTCGAACGCGCGCAGGTCCGAGGGCTCGACGCGGAAGGCGATGCCGTGCTCGCGGACCAGCTCGGAGACGTGGTCGGGCGTCAGCGGCGCCCGACGCTCCCAGCGGTTCTTGTCCTCTTTGCGGATCCCGATCGGGACGTTCATCCGGCACTCCTTCCGAGATTTGTCGTCCCCCGGCGGGACGGTTGAGGTTCGACGGGGTCGGCGGCGCGGGCGGCCGTCAGGGCCCGTTGCGCGCGGGGGAACCGAGGCGCACCGCCAGGACCGGGCAGGTCGCCGAGCGGGCCACCTCGGAGGCGACGCTCCCGAGAAGGAGCCTCGCGAGCCCCGTCCGCCCGCGCGTGCCGATGACGAGGAGACCGGCCGGGAGCTCGGCGGCGGCCTTCAGGATCGACGCGGCGGGGTCTCCCGTCGTGACGATCGTCCTGGCCGCGACGCCGCTCCGGACGAGCGCGTCGAGGAGGTGCGCCCGCGCCTCCGAGACGAGCCCCTCGGATCGATTCTCGGGGGCGATGGGCAGGCCGGGTACGGCCAGCCCGAACGCGACGTCCGCTGCCATGACGTCGACGTTGTGGAGAACCGTGAGCGGTACGTCGCGGAGCATGGCCACGCGTGCGGCCTCCGTGAGGGCCGGCAGAGACGGGTCCGAGAGATCGGTCGCGGCGAGGACGGCCTCGGCGCCGGCCGTGGCGCGAGCGACGAGGACGGGGCAGGGCGCGTTGCGCAGGACCTTCTCGGCGACGTCGCCGAGCGGGCGCCCCCCGGTGGCGCCGGCCGCCCCGACGACGAGAAGGTCGGCGCCCGTCTCCTCGGCGCGCTCGACGACGGCGGCGTAGGGGACGCCGTCGCGGACCACGAGGGACGCATCATCCGGCTCCCGGCCGGTGACCGCCGCGACACGATCGCCGAGGAGCTCCGCGGCCCGTTCGATGAGGCCGGGCAGCTCCGACGCCTCGCGCTGGTGGAGCTGCGGGAAGAGGGGATAGCTCCGAAGGGGGCTCGGCACGACGTGTATGGCCTCGAGGGAAGCGCCCGTGAGCCGGGCGAGCGCGTCCGCCTGTCGCAGCGCCTCGTCGGCGCCGGAGCTCAGGTCGGTCGCGCACAGGATCTTCCGCATCGATGTCCTCCTGTCCCGAGAATAGCCGAAAATGGCGACAAGGCGAGCTGCACGTTCTCAGCGGGTGAGAGTCCCGTCCAGAAGGCGCCGGAGCATCTGGTAGCAGGCCCCTGGGGCAGCGGGAGAGATCCCGGTGACCCGAGCGGGGCATCGAAAGCCTCCGAACAGGAGGGAGCGACGACGCGGGCTGCAACATGAAGTGAAGCCTGCCGCCTCGACAGAGAAACAACGGGGGAGCCGAGCCGCGCATTTCACGGCGAAGGCGAAACCGGCCGCGCAGGAGTCCGGAGCAGAACGCGTGGCAGGTCCCTCCGGGGTAGGGGGCGCGGCACGTGTCGAAGGGGATGTGCGGAACAGGAGAGGCCCGTCTGCGCGGCCCGAGTCGGGGCGAAACGGCTCGTATAAGCCGAAGGTGAAGTCGAGCGTTGCGCAGCGGGAGTCCGAGGGGGTCGTAGTACCTGGGATCGTGGTGAAGAAGAACGCCACGGGAGGGAAGGGCCCCTGCGGTGGTCGAGCCGGAACTGGGGGTAAGCGCGAGGGCATGACCGGCGAGAGCCGGTCCAACCACCCCGGCGGGCCGTTGTCCGTCGATAAAGTGCGAGGACTCCAGAGACGGCTGTGGAGGGCTGCCAAGCGGCAGCCGGGGCGGCGCTTCCACGCGCTGTACGACCGCATCTACAGGGATGACGTCCTGAGGATGGCGTGGGAGCGGGTGAAGGACCGGAAGAGCGGCGGGCGTCGATGCCGAGACGATCGCCGACCTCGAGCAGCGCGGAATCGAGAGCTTCCTCGTGGAGCTTCAGACCGAGCTGGGCGCAGGAAGGTACCGACCGCGAGCGGTCTTGCGGCGGTACATCCCGAAGGCCGATGGGAAAAGGCGGCCGCTTGGGATACCGGCGGTGAGGGACCGGGTGGTCCAGATGGCGGCGAAGCTGGTACTGGAGCCGATCTTCGAGGCGGATTTCCTCGACTCGTCTCACGGATTCCGGCCGCGCCGGAGCGCGACAGACGCACTGGAGGCCCTGCGCAAGCACGGAGCGAGCGGGGGCAACCACGTGCTGGACGCGGACATCGTGGACTTCTTCGGAAGCATCGACCACGAGCTTCTGATGAAGCGAGTGGGAAGGCGAGTCTCGGACCGACGAGTGCTCAAGCTCTTGCGGCAGTGGCTGAAGGCGGGTGTGATGGAAGAGGGGCGGCTCCACGAGACGGACTCGGGGGACGCCGCAGGGCGGGGTGATCTCGCCGCTGCTTTCGAACGTCTACCTGCACTTCCTCGACTCCGTGTGGGAGCGCAAGTGCGTCCATCTGGGGCGGCTGGTGCGCTACGCGGATGACTTCGTCGTGATGTGCGAGACGGCGGAGGCCTGCGAGGAAGCCGAACGGAGGGTGAAGCTCATCCTCGAGCGGCTGAAGCTGAAGCTGCACCCGGAGAAGACGAGGCGAGTGGAGCTGGCCGATGGCAAGGAAGGCTTCGACTTCCTCGGCTGCCACCTGCGAAAGCGCGTGTCGGGACGGATGCTGGAGCGCGGCATACGCCGCTACTACCTTGGACCTCAAAGTACTTTCCGCGGGATGCGCCGTTCCTCCGGCCGCGCGACGAGAAGCTCGTGAGATGGAAAGGCCGGCCGCGGACGCCCCGGCACCGGGCGCGGCGCTCCTCGTGAAGGTCGAGCTCGTCGTGCTCTCCCGGCTCACCGGGCGGCGGCGCCTGCGGAGCGGACGCCTACCGCTCGAGAGGATCCTCCACGAATGCCGCGAGCGGGAAGAGCGAGCACTCCCATCGGCGCGTCGCTACCGTCGCGATCAGCGTTCGGCCGGGCGCGGCCGGCCCGCGAGGAGGTCGAAATGAGCAAGTACCGTCGAGTCCTCGTCGCCACGGATCTCTCGCTCGGCTCCGACGCCGCCGTTCGAAGGGCGGCGGCGATCGGGCGTGAACGCGGAGCGGAGCTCGCGGTCTGCCACGTCGTCCCGAACGCGCTTCGGGCCAGCGTGCTCTTCCCGCAGCTCAACCTGCCGGAGCCGACGTCTGCCGAGGCCTTGACGAGCCCCGCCGCAGCCGCCGTCGCCGAGCAGGTCTCGCGGGTCACGGGGCTCGAGCCCTCCTCGTACGAGATCCTCGTCGCGGAGGGACCGCCCGATGCGCGGGTCGTCGCCGCGGCCGAGGACTGGGGCGCGGACCTCGTCGTCGTCGGGGCGTCGGGGCGGTCGGCCCCCGAGCGGCTTCTCCTCGGGAGCGTGGCCGAGCGAGTGGTCCGGCACGCCTCCGTGCCCGTCCTCGTCGTGCGGCCGGGCGGCGGCCGGGGTGTGCTCGCCGCGACGGACCTCTCGGACCCGTCGCTGCCCGCCCTCTCCGCGGGGGCGGCGGAAGCGGGCGAGGCGGGCGGCCGCCTCCTCGCGCTGCACGCCCTCGAGCTGTCACCGGGCCTCTTCGTCGAGACGACGGCGGCCTTCGGCGGCGGCCCCCTCCCTCCACCCACGGAGCTCGTCGAGCGAATGCGCGCTCTCGCCCTCGACAGCCTGGCCTCGGCGGTCGGGCTCGCCGGCGCCCCCGATGCGGAGGTCGTCGTCGTGGACGGACCCGCGGCGGCCGCCGTCCTGGCCATGGCGACGGCGCGGGACGTCGACCTCGTCGTGATCGGGACGACAGGCAAGACGGGGCTGGCCCGCCTCCTCCTCGGCAGTGTCGCCGAGGCGGTCGTGCGGTCGGCGCCGTGCTCCGTGCTCGTCGTTCGCGCCGCGGGTGAGCCCCCGGCGACTGAGGATGCCGAGGCCTGACGGCCCGGCCGAAAGGAGGCGAAGATGTCCGTCATCAATCGCGAGGAGCTGCTGACCCTCGTCGGCACGCACGGGCGGCCGCGTCTCTCGCTGATGCTCCCGACCCATCGGCACGCGCCCGACTCGGCGCAGGACCCGATCCGTTTCCGGAACCTCGTCAGGAAGGCCCGCGGCCTCCTGGCCGCAGGGTCCACCGAAGAAGAGAGCTCTCCTCGATCCTCTCGCCGGTCGAGGCCCTGCACTGAGCCGGCGTTCTCGGCGAGGCCAGCTCGAGGGCCTGGCGGTGAACAGCGCCCCGGGCACCTTCAGGCGATACAGCCTGCCGATGCCGGTCCCGGAGCTCTGCGTCGTCGCCGACAGCTTCCACGTCCGGCCGCTCGTCCGGTTCCTCCAGGCGAACCGGCGATACTTCGTCCTCGTCCTGGGCCAGAAGGGTGTCCGCCTCTGGGAGGGGACCTCCTTCGGGCTCGGTCCGGTGGATGTCGCCGGGCCTCCCGATCTCTCTCGAGGACGTGCTCGGCGAGGCTGCCCCCGGTCCAGGTCTCCAGGCGCACTCGTCCGGTGACGCATCGATCTACCACGGCCGTGGCGGACCCCGGGAAGGGCGCGAGCAGGAGGTCGAACGCTTCTTCCGCGCGGTGGACCGGGCCGTCTGGCCGGCACTGAGGGACGAGCGCGCGCCGCTCGTCCTGGCGGGTCCGCAGCAGTGGCTGCCCCTCTACAGGGAGTCGGGCCGCTATTCGTTCACGCTCGCAGAGGGCGTGACCGGCTCGTTCGAGAACGCGTCGGCCGAGAGCCTCCACGAGGCGGCCTGGCCCGTCGCGCGGGCCGCGTTCGAGGAGGACGAGCGAAAGCTCCTCGCCGACTACGACCGCGCCGCGGGCTCTTCGCTCGCGACGGACGTCCTCACCGAGGTCGCGAAGGCGGCCGTGAGGGGTCGCGTCCGCCGGCTCTTCGTCCAGAAAGGCCACCTCCTCTTCGGGAGCCTCGACCAGGAGACCGGCGCCGTCGTCCTCCACGGCCGCCAGGAAGGAAGAACGACGACGACGTCCTGGACGACGTCGCCGAAGCGGTGATCGCGCGTGGCGGCGAGGTCTTCGAGGTCGCTGCGGACCGGATGCCGAACGGCTCGGCCGCCGCGGCCCTCCTGCGCTGGTAGCCGGACCTGCCGGGCGGAGGGGAGCGGCGCGCGCCGCCGGTCCTCACGGGGCCTTGGAATCGACCCGGAAGACGACGGCCCTCGCGGGCTTGTCGTTCAGGAAGAGCTCCACGCGGTAGAGGCCGTTGGGCCAGCCCTTCGGCGGGCGGGAGTACGAGAAGCTGCCCATGAAGCGCTTCCCTGCGCCGGTCTCGGTCGAGAGGTCGGCGACCATTGCGTTCTCGGCCAGCCCCTCGACCTTCTCTGCGTACCAGACGGCCCGGAGCCGGGTCCCCTTCGTTGCGTCGGCGATGCGGTAGACGACGTAGATCCTCGGCGTGTCCGGTCGGAAGACCGTCCGCTCTTCCCGGCTCGATTTGCTCGTCGAAGAGACGGCCCGCTCGAAACGAGGCTCCGGCGGCGCCGGTGCCTCATCGGCAGGGCTACGGATGGGCAGGAGAAAGAGGGCGACGGGCGCCAGGAGAGTCGCGATGCGCGCGTTCATGTGGTCTCCGTTCCGCGGGAGCGAAAGACCGTCATCGCGGCGGGGGGCCCCCGCGACACGATTCTCGCTCCTGCCGGGCCTTTCGCAAAGACCGCGGGGGTCCGTCTCTCCCTCGCCCTCGATCGACCGGGCCGCCCGTTCCACCTCGCCGGGGTGCCTGCCAGCCGGGTGCCCGCCAACCGGGTCCAGTAAGATCGGGTGAGACATCCCGTGCCGCCGACCGTCGCCCTCGTCCTGATCCTCGTCTTCGGCGTCGCCGCGAGCCGCCTGGCGCGGGGCGTGGCCTCTCGACACCTGATCCTCTCCGGCGTCGGAGTACGTCCTGGTGGGGCTCCTCTTCGGTCCGCTGGTGAGCGGCCTGGCGAGCCGCGAGACGCTCCACGCCCTGGACCCGTTCCTGTCCCTGGTCCTCGGCATCGTGGGCTTCGTCCTCGGGATCGACCTGCGACGACGGGTCCACGGCAGCGCGGTGCTCGGGGGCGGGGCCCTCGTCTTCGTCGTCACCGGCGGAGTGGTCGCGGCGGGAATCTGGGGCCTCGAACGGCGTCCGCCTCGGCTCTACCCGGCCCGGAGACGCTGTGGCTGGCGCTCGAGCCTCGGCTGCGCGGCGGCGATGAGCGAAGTGGAGGTCCTCGACCGCGGCGCCCGCCTCTTCCGCAGCCGGGGCCCGGTCACCGACCTGCTGCGAGGGAGTGACCTTCGCCTCGAGCCTCGTGGCGCTCTGCGCCTTCGGCGTGATCCTCGACCTCGCCCGCGCCTGGGACGTGTCGAACCTCCTCAGGCTGACCGCGACCGAGTGGCTGGCCCTCACGCTGGCCGTCGGCGCGGTCTGCGGCCTCCTCTTCGCCCTCTTCATCGGCCGCGAGGACGACGACCAGCGGACCTTCCTGGCGACCGTCGGGGTGGTCACCTTCGCCGCCGGACTCGCCGCCGGGATGGAGGTGTCGCCGCTGCTCGTCTGCGCCGCCGCCGGGCTCACGGTCTCGCTCCTGTCGCCGCGGGCGGCCGAGCTGGCGCCGGTGCTCGAGAGGGTCGAGAAGCCCGGCCCTCGTCGTGATCCTGGTGCTGGCCGGCGCGTCCTGGCGGCCCCCGGTCGGGCTCGACTGGCTGATCCCGGTCGCCTACCTCGTGCTGCGTTACGCTGGCCTGCGCCTGGCCGTGCCCCTCGCCCTGCGGACGGTCGGCGACGACCCGGCGCCTTCGCGCGCCGGGGAGGCGATGCTCGCCCAGGGGGGGCTCGCGGCGGCGGATTTGCTCGCTTCGCTCGACTATCACCGGTCGCTCCGAACGAGCTGCTTCACGCTAAATCGTTTCCACGTCTATCCTGTCGTATTGCCGATGGCTGCCGACGAAGCGGACATACATCAGCCCGTGGTCGTAGCGAACTGCTAGCACCAGCCGGTAGTCATTGCCTTTGATGTTGAACACCACCCGGCGATCGGCGACGAAGCTGGCGTTGCGATACGCCGCCTTGATGTCGGCCGGCGTCTTCCAGTGCGCCCGGCTCGCCAGGGCATACCAGGCCCGCAACGGAAGTTCCGCATCCGGGTGCCTTTGCCAGAAGGCACGTAGCGTAGATAGCGCAATGATCCGCATGCGTTACTGTAGCATGATACCAAAATGGTATCAACGAGATGTGCCGAAAGTCGGCGCCTGTGAGACGGCGCAGGGAAGCGTTGGGTAAAAGGCGGCCGCGACTCGTTACGTAAAATCCGCAAGGGAGAAAAGGGGAGAAAAGGGGCCAGGGTGAGTTAGAACGACTTTCCCGGAACTCGACACATCATCGGCATTCAGAGTTCCAGATCTCACGCTCCCTGGAAGGCGCAGGAGGCGGATGTGCACAGGGATTCCGGGAAGGAAGCTCGGTCGTCGAAGTGACGGCGCGCGCAGCGACAGGGGGGCGCAATCCGGGGTACTGCGATTGAACGAAGCCGACGATTTGCCAGAGAACCAACGCATTCACGATTGTTGCCACACACACCGCGCCGGCAATCCCTGCGCCAGAACGCCGCAGTAGCCTTTCAACCAAACCGCCGATCAGTGCCCCTGATGCCATGCCGGCAAAGAGGCCGACCCAGGCGAAAAAGCCAAAAAACATGGACGCGAAAACCGTCGCGAAGCTGTCTGCATTTTCGGGAAGCCGAAGGTAACCCCCCAAGCCCAGCCAGGCGCCCCATGCTCCCCCGAGTAAAGGCCATGAAGCGCGGACGGCCCACCAGAAGGGGTTCCCGTGCTTCATCGCATGCTCTTGCCTGACCGCAGTCCCTCGATTGCGCTGCGAGCCCGCGCAAGGTGACGTGCCGTTGTTTCGATCTTTTGCAGTTGGCAACCACCGGACTGATCGTTCCAATGCAACTTCAAGGATTGATTGAATCCGCCACTGAGCGAAAATTTCTCCAGTGGCATGATGCGCAGTTGGGTGGAGGCGGCTAAAGGGATGATTTTTTCGACCTGAAGCGCCTGTTGCCTATTGCGCCATTGCATTCGAGCGCCAGACCAGTTACCCGCGCCGCCATCGATCAACGCCCATCCCCAACCATCGTCACTCAGCGCCAGATAGCAATAGCTGCCGTGCTCTCCAGTTCCTGCCCATTCGCCTGAAAAAAAGCCGCGGGAGCTGTCCGGCGGTGGCGTCAGTGCGTTCGCGGTCCCCAACCAGGCAAAAAGCAATGTCAGCCGTATGAAACAACGCATGGTCCGGCCTTTGCCAACAGAGCAATAGGAAGAGCAACAGGGGTCCGCGTCACATTCCATTTTCATTCCGTACTCCCAATCACGATACTGCGTCATTCGCAGTCGATCTGATCCAGTTTCGCTCGCCGCGCCGCCAGCGCCGACTTTTGTTTCGTTGCACCGAACGTGTCCGCATCCGGGCGCGACGCCGAGGCCGGCCGTAACGGGATCAGTCGCGCAGTTCCCTGCCGGTCAGCTTGAGGAACACGTCTTCCAGGTTCGCCGGCCGGTGCAGGGTGCGCAAGCGCGGGCCAGGCGGCGAGGTGGGCGAGCAGCGGCGCGGCGTCTTCGACGTAGCAGAAGGCGGTCTCGCCGCTGACTTCGACGCGGCGCGAAAATGCCTGCGCTTCGCGCTGCCGCCCAGCCGGGCGCATCCTCGCCATAGACCTCGACCACCTGCGGCTCGATGTGCTGCCGGATCAGCTCGCGCGGCGCGCCTTCGGCGATGATGCGGCCGTCGTCGATGATGGCCAGGCGCTGGCAGAGGCGCTCGGCCTCGTCCATGAAGTGCGTCGTCAGCAGGATGGTCTTGCCCTGCGCCTGCAGGCGCTTCAGGCGCTCCCAGATGAGGTGGCGCGCCTGCGGGTCGAGGCCGGTGGTCGGTTCGTCGAGCAGCAGCAGTTCGGGGTCGTTCACCAGCGCGCGGGCCAGCGTCAGGCGCCGCTTCATGCCGCCGGACAGCGTGCGGATGTTGGCGTCTTCCTTGCCGGCGAGGCCGGCGAACTCGAGCAGTTCGCGCGATCTTCGGCCGGATCGCGGCATCCTTCATGCCGAAGTAGCGGCCATAGACGAGCAGGTTCTCGGCGGCGGTGAAGTCGGGGTCGAGGTTGTCGAACTGCGGCACCACGCCGACCTTCATGCGCGCCTCGCGCGCGCGCGCCGGCACCGGTTCGCCGACCAGCGTGATCTCGCCCGAATCGGGCGCGGTCAGGCCGAGGCAGCAGCGCAGCGTGGTGGTCTTGCCGGCGCCGTTGGGGCCGAGCAGGCCGTAGCATTCGCCGCGCTGCAGCTCGAAGTCGAGCCCGGCGACGACTTCGCGGCCGTCGTAGGACTTGCGCAGGGCGGCTGACGCTCAGCGCTCACGGACGCGCGCCGGTCCATGCGCGCTGGATGATGTCGCGGATCAGGTGCAGCTTGCGGTGGAAGAAGTGGTCGGCGCCGGGCACGACGACGACCGGCAGGTCCAGCGGCTCGGCCCAGGCCAGCACGTTGGCGAGCGGCACGGTCTCGTCCTCCGCGCCGTGGATCACGAGCGTGTCGGGCGGCGACCGCCTCGGTTTCGTAGCGGCGCATGCCCTCGACGAAGCCGGCCGCGGTGCCGACCAGCACCAGCCGTTGCGGCCGGATCGCCGGCCGCGGCGAGCCGCTTCGCCAGGCGCGTGGTGACGTAGGCGCCGAAGGAAAAGCCGGCGAGGTAGAGCGGCAGCAGGCCGCCCGAGCCGCAGACATCGGCATAGCGGGCGCGGGCCCAGTCGTGCACGCGCCAGCAGGTCGTCGGTCTCGGCATCGCCGTGGTCGTGTTCGCCTTCCGAGCCGCCGACGCCGCGAAAGCTGCGGCCGCAGCGTGATGCAGCCGCGCTCGCGGAAGGCGCGTGCCAGCGTGGTGACCACCTTGTTGTCGGCGGTGCCGCCGAACAGCGGATGCGGATGGGCGATCAGGGCGATGCCCTGCGGATTTTCGTGGCCTTCGACGAAGACCTCGATCCTGCCGTCCGGCCCGTCGACCAGGATGCGTTCGTGACGCGACATTGTTCAGATCTTCAGGCGCTCGACGACCTGACCGTGCACCAGGTGCTGGTCGATGATCTCGTCGATGTCTTCCTGGTCCACGTAGGTGTACCAGACCGCCTCGGGGTAGATCACCATGACCGGTCCTTCTTCGCAGCGGTCGAGGCAGCCGGCCGCATTGATGCGCACCTTGCCCGGCACCCTGGCGCCGAGCGCCTTGACCTGGTCCTTGGCGTAGGCGCGCATGTCGCCCGCGCCATGGTTGTTGCAGCAGGTGTCGCCCTCGGCGCGCTGGTTGGTGCAGAAGAATACGTGGTGCTTGAAATGGCTCATGGGGTAGGGTTTCAGGCAAGGAAGAGTCGAAATATCAATCGGCCACAGAGGACACAGAGAATAACCAACGAACAAGCAATCCGATAACCATGAAGGGCGTCTTGCTGACGTTGTCCTTGCTCTTCTCTGTGATCTCTGTGTCCTCTGTGGCTAGCAGGTTTGCGCCGTTGAATTATAGGGGCGGCGGGTATTTGGCCGCGTTCTTGACGATCTTCGCGCGCGCGGCGGCAATCGGGTCGATGCCCAGCACGTCGGCCAGTTCGGTGAGGTAGATCAGCACGTCGGCGATTTCGTCGGCAACCGCGGCGCGCTTTTCCGGGATCGAGGGCGAGGCTTTCCTCGGCCGTGGCCCACTGGAAATGCTCGACCAGTTCGGCGGCTTCGACGCTGAGCGCCATGACGAGGTTCTTCGGTGTGTGGAAGCGATGCCAGTCGCGCGCGGCGCAAAAGGCCCGCAGCGCATCGCGCAGGGTGGTGAGGTCAGTAATCGGATTCATTTTTCCTCGGACGGTAGATCATCAGCCAGGGCAGGGCAAGGAATGGCCACAGCGAAGAGACCAATCGCGTGAGGCCGTTGAAATTCAGGAACTGGCCGGGATTCCAGAGCTGCAGGGTGTTGAGCAGATAGGGGTTCTCCGGTGCGACGTTAACCATGACGGTGGCCAGCAGCAGCGCCAGCGCGGCGACGGCGCGCTGCAGCGGGAAACCGAGGAAAGTCGCGCTGAACCACAGTACCAGTCCGATCGCCAGTCCGAGGCTGTTGCCGGGCGTAATCCAGCCCAGGGCCGCGGCCGGCCCCATGAGCAAGGCATGCGCGGCCGTCTTGGTCAGCACCGCGCCGAGCAGCAGGCCGAGGGTCAGCCAGCGGGCATGGCGGCGCAGCAGCATCGAAACGATCAGTCCCGCGGCCAGCAGGCCGGCGGCGGCGATCAGGGTTTCCAGGTTGACAAAGCGTTCCGCCAGGAAGGGCTGGACCGGCGGCAGGTCGAGCATCTGGCGCAGATTGCCGCTGCCGAACAATAGCGATTCGGGCGAAAGCTGGGTCATCAGCCATGCTGCAACCAGCAGCACGCCGGCGTCGGCGCCGTAACCATTCATCATGAACTGGCGACGCAGGCCGGCGAGGCGTCCCTGGTCCAGCATGCGGGCGCCCCACAGCGCACCGAGCCACCCGCCGAGCAGGGTGCCGGCGGTGTTGCAGGCGAGATCCAGATTGGACGGGATGCGGTTGGGCAGGAAGTTCTGCAGCAGCTCCAGGGCCAGGCTCAGCGCGCCGCCGAGCAGGGTCGCCAGCAGCCAGGCCGGCATCGGTGCCACATGGCGGCGCAAGGTGGCGGCGCAGAGAAAGCCGAAGGGCAGGTAGGCGGCGATGTTGGTCGCCAGATCGAAGCCCGTGTAGTAGCGCGGCCAGGCCGCGCCGAGGAAGCCGGCGGGATCGCCGCCGCTGTCGTGCCAGCCGGTCAGGGGATACAAGCTCGCGTAAATGATCAGCAGCAGGTAGCTGCCGGTCAGGTAGAGGGTCAGGTGGGTGCGCGCGCCGTTTGCCACAAGGCCGATTCTGCCGGCTTGGGTGCTGCGGTACAAGACCTACCAGTGACGCCGGAGATTGCTCAGGTAGTTGGGGGGGAAGGCGTCGATCGCGATCAGGGTCTGGTCGAGCACCCGGCGCGCCGTTTCCGCTGTCAGCGACAGGCAGAAGCTGCGGTTCTTCGGCCCGCCCGAGGTGAGGCCGACCAGGCGTCCCTCGGCGTCCACCAGCGGTCCGCCGGAGACGCCGCTATCGCAGTAGTTGGAGGACACCAGGTAGGTCTGGCCGTGGCGGTTGATGACGCCGAGCAGCTTGCCTCCCGAGGCGATCAGCCGGCCCTGGGCGAAGCCGATGTTGTAAATCGGCGCGTCCCTGGCGAGCTGGGCCGCATTGCCCATCGCGATCGGCTTGCCATCGAGACCCGGCGCATGGACGACGCAGGCATCCTCGGTGATCAGGAAGGCGGCGGCGACGATCAGGGTCTTCTGCCGCGTCGCCGGATTGACGGCGTAGAGCGGCCCCTTGAGCACGTTGGGGGCGATGACGTGGCAATTGGTCAGCAGCTTGTCGCCTTCGATCGCCACCCCGGTGCCGAGGCTGGCGCCGCCGATGACGAGGTAGGTCGAAGCGGAGAACTTCGCCAGCGTCGATGCGTCGGGCGAGTCCTGAAACAGTTGCCGGGGCGGGGCGGCCGTGGCGGCCGGCGGATTTGTCGGCATCGACAGCGCGCCCGTTTTTTGAGCACCGGCGCCCGCCGGCGGCAGCAGGCTGGCGACGTCGGCGCTGATCGCTTCCAGCTCGCCATCGGCTGCCGCGGCCTGCGGTGACGCGATCGGCGCGGCCGGCGGCGCCGGGTCGCCGAGCGCGACAGGCGGCGGGGCCGCATAGCGCCATGCCGGATAGCCGACCGCGGCGATCAGCAGCGCGGCAAGCGCGGGTTTGGACCAGCGTGGCGATGCCGGGGCCGCGGACTGCCTGCCCTTCCCCTCGTGGCGGTCGCGCTGGCGGCGGTCGTAACCGGCGCGCTGCCGCCGGTCGAGCAGGATATCGCGGGTGTCGGCGAGGATCGCGATGCGATTGAGCTTGTCCTCGCTCTCGGGCTGCGCATCCAGCGCCTGCCACAGCGCGGCGTAGGCGCGCTGGATGTCCTCGGGCGATGCCTTGTCGCTCAGGCCGAGCAGTTCATAGAGGGACTGCTTGTCGCTCACCGGGCATCAATGCCGGTGTTCGGGTTCGGCGTGATGCGTCTGCGCCGCGGCATGGTGATGCAGGACCGCGTGCAGATCGTGGCCCGGCTGGCGGTGGCCGACCCACTGCGGCAGCAGCGAGCCGGCGACCATGCCGAGGATCGAAACGAAGAGGCCGATCAGCTGCGGCGGCACCAGGCTGGCCTCGCCGATCAGGACCTCGATCAGGATCCAGGAAATCAGGCCGCCGAAAGTCGCCGCCAGCGCGCCCTGGGTGGTGGCGCGGCGCCAGAAGATGCCGGCGGCGAGCGGCACGAAGGCGCCGGCCAGGGTGACCTTGTAGGCGTTCTCGACCATCTTGAAAATCGAGGCCTCGGACTTGAGCGCGAAATCCAGCACCATGCAGGTGAACACGACCAGGCAGCCGCGCATCACGCGCAGGAACTGGTGGTCGCCCATGTCCGGATAGAAGCCGCGCACCACGTTCTCGGCGAAGGTCACCGAAGGCGCCAGCAGCGTCGCCGAGGAGCAGCTCATGATGGCCGACAGCACGGCGCCGAAGAACAGCACCTGGGCGAACAGCGGCGTGTGCTGCAGCACCAGGGTCGGCAGCACCAGCTGCGAGTCCTTCTCCAGCAGGTCGGCGAACAGGACCGGGTCGATCAGCGTCGCCGAGTAGGCGATGAACATCGGCACGAAGGTGAAGCAGAAATAGATCGAGGCGCCGAGTATCGAGCCCCACAGCGCGATGTTGGCGCTCTTCGCCGAGGTGATGCGCTGGAACACGTCCTGCTGCGGGATCGAGCCGAGCATCATGGTCATCCAGGTGCCGATGAAGGTCAGCCACAGCCAGGGGTCGGGCGCCGGGAAGAAGTCCAGCTTGCCGGCCGGCGCGGCGTGGTCGATCACCGCCGTGGCGCCACCGCCGACTTTTCCGCTGACGATCCAGGCGATGAACAGCAGGCCGCCCATCGACACCGCCATCTGCACGAAGTCGAGGATCGCCACCGAGAACATGCCGCCGAACATGGTGTAGGTCAGCACGATGGCGGCGCCGAGGATCATGCCGGCGTTCTGCGAGACGGCGCCGTCGGTGACGACGAAGAAGATCAGGCCCAGCGCCTTGATCTGCGCCGCCACCCAGCCCAGGTAGGAGAGCACGATGCAGATCGTGGTGATCACCTCGACCGTGCGGTTGTAGCGCATGCGGTAGAAGTCGCCGAGGGTGATGATGTTGAGCTTGTAGAGGTAGCGCGAGAAGAGGATGCCGGCGATGATCAGGCACATCGAGGAGCCGAAGGGGTCGGCGACCACGCCGCCGAGGCCGTCCTTGACGAAGGTGGCCGAGACGCCGAACACCGCCTCGGCGCCGAACCAGGTGGCGAACACCGTGGCCGTCACCACCGGCAGCGGCAGGCTGCGGCCGGCGACGGCGAAATCCCGGGCGTTATGGACGCGGGTGGCGGCGAACAGGCCGATGCCGACCGACACCATCAGATAGAGAACGACGAACCAGAGCAGCATCGGAAATCCTCTTGCTCGCGCCAAGAGCGATTCAAGTGAGCCACAAGACACCGAGAAGCCAGGAGTACCGCTGACCTTATGCCTCCGGCCTTTCGGAGCAGTCGGTTTGTCCTTGGTGCCTTGTGGCAAGTATCGGCTTGCCGAATTATCGCAGGACGGCGAACGCCAGCGCACCGGCGGCGACGGCGAACGCCAGCCACAGCAGCTGGCGCAGGCCGCGCACTTCGGCGGCCAGGCTTTCCAGTTCGAGGTTGGGCGCCGGCGTCGCGGTCGCGGTCAGCGCCTGGTGCACCAGGCGCGGCAGCGCCGGCAGCAGCGCGCGCCCAGTTGCGCGGCCTCGCGCTTGATGTTGTTTTCGAAGGCCGCGCCAGCCCAGCTGCTCGCCCATCCAGCGTTCCAGGTAGGGCAGGGCGGTCTTCCACAGATCGAGATCGGGATCGAGTTCGCGGCCGAGGCCTTCGACGTTGAGCAGGGTCTTCTGCAGCAGCACCAGTTGCGGCTGGACTTCGACATTGAACTGGCGCGAGGTCTGGAACAGGCGCAGCAGCACGCGGCCGAACGAAATTTCCTTCAGCGGCCGGTCGAAGATGGGTTCGCAGACCGAGCGGATCGCCGCCTCGAACTCGTCGACGCGGGTGTCCTTCGGCGCCCAGCCGGATTCGATGTGCGCCTCGGCGACGCGCTTGTAGTCGCGGCGGAAGAAGGCGAGGAAGTTCTGCGCCAGGTAGTTCTTGTCGACTTCCGACAGCGTGCCGACGATGCCGAAGTCGAGCGCGATGTACTGGCCCTTGCGCGGCCCCTCGGTGGCGACGAAGATGTTGCCGGGGTGCATGTCGGCATGGAAGAAGCCGTCGCGGAACACCTGGGTGAAGAAGATCTCGACGCCGGCGCGCGCCAGGCGCGGGATGTCGACGCCCTTCTCGCGCAGGCGGTCGATCTGCGAAATCGTCGTGCCGTGCATGCGCTGCATGACCATCACGCTGGTGCTGCACCAGTCCCAATGCACCTCGGGCACGATCAGCAGGTCGGAGCCCTCGAAATTGCGCCGCAGTTGCGAGCAGTTGGCCGCCTCGCGCATCAGGTCGAGTTCGTAGTGCAGGTACTTGTCGAACTCGGCCACCACTTCGCGCGGCTTGAGGCGCCGGCCGTCGGCCCAGAGCGTTTCCAGCAGGCTGGCGGCGACCTGCAGCAGGGCGATGTCGTGCTCGATCACCGGCTGGATGCCGGGGCGCAGGATCTTCACCGCGACTTCGCGGCCGTCCGGCAGCACGGCGAAATGCACCTGCGCCACCGAGGCCGAGGCCACCGGCTCGCGATCGAAGGAGGCGAAGACCTCGATCCACCGGCTTGCCGTAGGCCTTTTCCAGTTCGGCGATGGCCAGTTCCGAGGGGAAGGGCGGCACGCGGTCCTGCAGTTTCGCCAGTTCGTCGGCGATGTCCAGCGGCAGCAGGTCGCGCCGGGTCGACAGCAACTGGCCGAACTTGACGAAGATCGGCCCCAGGTCTTCCAGCGCCTGGCGCAGCCGCACGGCGCGCGGGGCCGACAGGTCGCGCCAGAACATCAGGCCCTGCGCCGCGGCCAGCAGGCGGGTGCGCAGGCCGGGTTCGGTCTCGTGCTCGAGCACCAGACTGTCGAGCCCGTAGAGGTAGGCAACGCGGGCGATACGGATGAGTCGGAAGATGCGCACGGAGGGCCGGAGCGGACAATAAACGGGCAGTATAATTCACGGCTCATTGGAAACACCCGGAAACACCCGGACCGCCCCGGAAAGACCCTGCGTACTCCCGACATGACAGCATCCAGCGCACGCCCCCGCCTTCGACGTCCGCCAACATCTCGCCGGCCTGCTGCGTACCGCGCTCGCCAGCGTCGCCCCGGCGCAAGGCCTGGTTGAAATCATCCTCGAGCGCCCGAAGCAGGCCAGCCATGGCGATTTCGCCAGCAACCTGGCGATGCAGCTGGCGCGCGAACTGAAAACCAATCCGCGCCAGATCGCCGAACGCCTGGTGCGCGAACTGCCGCCTTCGCCCCACGTGACGAAGGCCGAGGTTGCCGGCGCCGGCTTCATCAACTTCACCCTGACTCCCGCGGCGCGCACCGCCGTGGTCGCCGTCGTGCTCGCCGCCGCCCAGGGCTTTGGCCGCGGCCCGGCGAAGAACGGCCGCGCCGCGCGCCGCCTGCAGGTCGAGTTCGTCTCGGCCAACCCCACCGGGCCGCTGCATGTCGGCCATGGCCGTGGCGCGGCCTTCGGTGCCAGCCTGGCATCGCTGCTGGCCTTTGCCGGTTTCGAGGTGACGCGCGAGTACTACGTCAATGACGCCGGACGGCAGATGGACATCCTGGCCGTGTCGGCCTGGCTGCGCTACCTCGAGTTGTTCGACGAGCCGGTGCCCTTCCCGCCCAACGCCTACCAGGGCGGCTACGTGCACGAGATGGCGGAGCAGATCAAACAGGCGCACGGCGACCGCTACGTGCATCCGGCCGAAGCCGTGCTGGCCTGCTTGCCGCCCCATGTGGAAGGCGCCGAGGATGCCGAGGCGCGGCTCGACGGCCTGATCCTGGCCGGCAAGGATCTGCTCGGCGAAGACTGGGCCTACATCCACAGCCATGTGCTGAACGAGCAGTTGACCGACTGCCGCGCCGACCTCGAAGAGTTCGGCGTGCATTTCGACGTCTGGTTCTCCGAGCGCAGCCTCTACGACACCGGCATGGTGGCGCGCGCGGTCGCGGCGCTGGAAAAGTCCGGCCACATCTACACGCAGGACGGCGCCAAATGGTTCCAGTCGACCGCCTTCGGTGACGAGAAGGATCGCGTGGTCCAGCGCGACAACGGCCTCTACACCTACTTCGCCTCCGACATCGCCTACCACCTGAACAAGTTCGAGCGCGGCTTCGACAAGGTGATCGACGTCTGGGGCGCCGACCATCACGGCTACATCCCGCGCGTCAAGGGCGCTCTCTCCGCCTCCGGCGCCGATGCCGCGCGGCTGGACGTGACGCTGGTGCAGTTCGTCAGCCTGTTCCGCGACGGGCAGAAGGTCTCGATGTCCACCCGCTCCGGTGACTACGTGACGCTGCGCCAGTTGCGCGAGGAAGTCGGCAACGACGCCTGCCGCTTCTTCTACATGTTGCGCAAGTGCGACCAGGCGCTGGATTTCGACCTCGACCTGGCCAAGTCGCAGAGCAACGACAACCCGGTGTATTACGTGCAGTACGCTCATGCCCGCATCTGCTCGGTGCTGGCGCAGTGGGGCGGCGACCCGACGGCGCTGGCCGCGGCCGACCTGACGCCGCTGCAGCACGAGCGCGAATTCGCGCTGTGCGCGCGGCTGGCCGAATTCCCCGAACTGATCCAGCAGGCGGCGCGCGACTATGCGCCGCATGCCCTGGCCTTCTACCTCAAGGACCTGGCCGGCGATTTCCACAGCTGGTACAACGCCGAACGGGTGCTGGTCGACGACGCGGCGATCCGTGCCGCTCGCCTGGCGCTGGCCCTGGCGACGCGCCAGGTGCTGCAAAACGGACTCTCCCTGCTGGGAGTTTCACAACCGGTGAGCATGTAACCATGGGCAAATTCGGCAAATTCGACCAAACCTCGCGCACCATCGCCAAGCCGCGCGCTGCGCAGAAGAAGAGCGGCGGCGGCACGCTGCTGGGTGTTTTCATCGGCCTCGTGATCGGCGTGTCAATCGCCTTCGGCGTGGTCTGGTACCTGAACAAGGCGACCCTGCCCTTCCTGAACAAATATGAGGGTGCACCCAAGGCCGACAAGGACAAGCCGGGATCGCCCGGCGGCACGGCCACAGCGCCGGTGCCGCTGCCGGGGAAGGCCGGTGACAAGCCCTCCGGGCGCTTCGAGTTCTATGACCTGCTTGAAGGCAAGAAGCCGGCCGCGTCCGTCCCCGGGACCGACGCCCCTGGAACCGCTGCGCCCGGGACCGCCGTCCCCGGCACCGTCGAACCAAAGCTTGCGCCGGGGGCCGCCGTCACGCCGCCCGTCGAGGCCAGGTCGGCGCCCGTGACCGTCTATTTCCTCCAGGTGGGCGCCTTCCAGAAGCCGGCGGATGCCGACAACCTCAAGGCCAAGCTCGCGCTTACCGGGCTCGAAGCCAGCGTGCAGGAAGTCAGCATTCCCGAGAAGGGGATCATGCACCGGGTGCGCGTCGGCCCCTTCCGCGATCCGGACGAAATGAACCGGGCGCGGGCGCTGTTGGCGCAAACCGGTGTGCAGGGCACGGTCATCAAACAAACAGAGTAGGGGCAGCGATGAAGGGATGGCGTGCAGGCGCTGTTCCCAGGCGACCGCTAGTGTTGCATTGCGCGCAAAGAGCGACATATGAGCAAGGTATTGTCGTCCCCGCGAAAGCGGGGACCCAGTGACTTTGTTCGTGAACGGAACGCCGCTGGATTCCCGCTTTCGCGGGAATGACGTGTAGCGTTTTTGCATGCGCCATCAAGATCGCAACACTACACAAGTGCGTGTCTTTTTGACGGGCGCTTCCAGCGGCATCGGCGCGGCGCTGGCCCGCCATTACGCCGCGAGCGGCGCCACGCTGGGGCTGGCGGCGCGTCGCGGGCACCGACTTTCCGCGCTGGCCGCGGAACTTCCCGGCAACCACAGCTGCTACCCGCTGGATGTCGCCGATGCCGCGGCGCTTCAGGCGGCGGCCGCGGATTTCATCGCCCGCCACGGCGCTCCGGACATCGTCATCGCCAATGCCGGCGTTTCGAGCGGCACGCTGGCCGCTGAAGCCGGCGACCTGCCGGCCTTGCGCCGCATCTTCGAAACCAATGTCATCGGCATGGCGCAAACTTTCCAGCCCTTCATCGCGGCGATGAAGGCGCGCGGCAGCGGACGTCTCGCCGGCATCGCCTCGGTGGCCGGCATTCGCGGCCTGGCGGGGGCCGGCGCCTATTCGGCGTCGAAGGCGGCGAGCATCGCCTACCTGGAAGCGCTGCGTGTCGAATTGCACGGCAGCGGGGTCAAGGTGGTCACCATTGCGCCCGGCTATATCGCAACGCCGATGACCGTCGTTAATCCCTACCCCATGCCTTTCCTGATGCCCGCCGACGCCGCGGCGCGGCAATTCGCCCGCGCCATCGAGCGCGGCACCCGCTACACCGTGATCCCGTGGCAGATGGGCATCGTCGCCAAGCTGCTGCGCCTGCTGCCCGATCCGCTGTTCGATGCCCTGTGCGCCCGCGCCGGAAGAAAGCCGCGCGGCCTCGACTTGTGATGCCGTTGGTCGATGCGCTCGGATGCGAGCACCGGTGGTATGCCGGGGTGCCGCGCATCGTCAGCCTGGTGCCGAGCCTGACCGAACTCGTCTGCGACCTCGGTCTCGGCGCCTGCCTGGTCGGCCGCACCGGCTTCTGCGTCCATCCGCGTGAAATGCTGCGCGGGGTGCCCAAGGTCGGCGGCACCAAGGACGTCAAGCTCGACGTGGTGCGGCGCCTGGCGCCGACGCACCTGATCGCCGACATCGACGAAAACCGGCGCGAAGCGGTGGCGGCAATCATGGAATTCGTGCCGCAGGTCGTCGTCGTGCATCCGCGCACCGTGGATGACAACCTTGCCCTGTATGCGCTGCTCGGCGGCGTGTTCGGCCGCGATGACGAAGCCGCCCGGCTGGCCGCCGGGTTCAGCCGGGCGCGGGAGGAACTCGCCGCGGTCGCCGCGCGCCTGCCGCGCGAGGCCGTGCTCTACCCGATCTGGCGCGACCCCTGGATGACCGTGCGGCGCGATACCTACATTGCCGCCATGCTCGCCGCCGCGGGCTGGGACACGCTTCCCGTCGAAGCCCCGCTGCGCTTTCCCGAATTCGCCTGGGATGCACCGTGGCTGGCCGACGTGCGCCGCGTGCTGTTGCCCTCGGAACCCTATGCCTTCAGCGCCCGCGACGAGGCGGAAGCGGCTGCGCTGGCGCGGCGGCCGGTGACCCGCGTCGACGGCGAAATGGTCTCCTGGTACGGCAGCCGGGCGATCGCCGGGATGCGCTATCTGGCCGAATTGCGGCGGCAACTCGCCTGAATCGCCGTCATCTCCACGGCCGGCTTTGCACAGCCGGCCGGCTGCGCGGGCGCGGAGCAGTGCTCCGCGAATTCCCCGCTACGCCCGGCGCCGTCCGCAAGGAATACCGTCGCCGGCCCGGCCGGAGAAATAACTTTTCTGCTTTTCAAACCTTGATCGCCGCCGTCAGCCGGATCAGGTCGGCAACCGTCTTGTCCAGCATTCCCTGCTGATTGGCGTCGATCAGGCTGCCGTCGGCGGCAAAGGCCTGATCGGCGCGGCCCAGCGCCATTTGCGCGGGCGCCACGGTGACGCCCAGATTGCTCAGCAACAGGCGCAGATGGGGCAGGCAGCGGATGCCGCCCAGCGCCCCGGGCGATGCTCCCAGCAGGCCGGCGGTCTTGCCGGCATAGGGCGCCGGCAAATCCGGTGCCGGCCGCGAAACCCAGTCCAGCGCATTCTTCAAGAGCGGCGAAAAGAAGCCGTTGTACTCGGGCGAGGCGATCAGGAAGCCGTCATGCGCGGCGAACAATTGCTTGAGCTCGCGCGCCGCCGGCGGCAGGCCGTGTTGCGCTTCGAGGTCGCCGTCGTAGAGCGGCAGCAGGTCGGCGCGCAGATCGAATTCGGTGACCGTGGCGCCGGCGCCGCGCGCCGCGCTGACCGCCGCGGCGAGCAGGCGGCGGTTGCAGGATTCCTTGCGGGCGCTGCCGCAGAAAGCCAGAAGGCGAACAGGCATGGCGGACTCCGTGATATCAAAGCCGCCATTCTGCACGGATTCGCCGCCTTTCAGCGTCGCGGCAATTCGTGTGGCCGTAAATCGAAGAGCAGCACCTCGACCGCCGCGCCGCCATCGATCAGCAACGTGCCGGCTTCGCGCACGCGGCGTCTTTCAGTCGGGGGCGTAAAGGTCGCAGCGCTCGAATTCGATGCCGCGATCGAGGACACGGAACAGCTTCAATACTTGTGCCTGGTGATCCACCATGACTTCGACGCGGCGATCGAGCTTGAAGGTGCCGGCCGGAACCACCAAGCTGGCCGGCACGTGCAATGCGGCGATTTCCGGCAGCATGAAGCCCTGGCGCCAGGCAACGGTTTTCTCGCCCGGCTCGACGCTGCGAACGGTCACGGGGCGCGGCTCGCCGGGGAACAACTGGACGCCGGCGAGCAGCGAGTCGTTCGCTCCGCGCAAGGCCCAGCGCACGCTGGCCAGCGCGAAACGCTGACTGCCAGCCACCTTGACGGCAATCAACATGCCGGTGCCGACACGCACGCCTTCCCGCAGCGGTCGGGCGATGCACAGTCCCGCGGCCGATTCGTTCAGCACCCGCCAGTCATCCATGACCTGCCAGTTTTCGACATGCGAATCGTCTTGTTCGGCATTGGTTTCCGCGCTGTGGCGGCGGTCGCCGAAGGTCTCGAACTCTTCCCGCTCGCGGCGCAGCGTGGCATCGTCGCGGGAGGGAGCGCGAAATGCCTGGCGGCCGCTCAGGTGGAAGTGCGCCGCTTCGAACCCGGCCACCATGCGGCAAGCGCCGCTTGCCGCATGCCGCGGTTCGCGCCGCGGCGTTCCGCCCGCGCACCATTGCTGCAGCACCCGCTGCAGCAACTGGCCGGCCGCCGGCTGGGTGACATCGTCGCCGAGCTGGAGCTCGGCCGGGGCACGGCCCTGCTCCAGCATGGCGATGCGCGCCAGCAGGCTCTTCCTGAGCTCGGTGGTTTCCAGCCAGCGGCCGTTGCCGGTCGGCTGCGACGCATGGCTTGGCGGATGTTCGGAGTCGAGGTCCACCCACAGCGGCACGGCACGGTTGCGAATATCTTCCGGTGGCACCTTGAGCAGGCTCAGCTTGGCGCCCCAGCGCCGCGCCCAGCGGGCGACCCAGGCCAGGTGCCGCGCCGGAAGCTGATAGAGGCCGGCGGTACTCAGCAACTGGCATTCCGCATAGGCCGCCAGCGCGCTGGTCTGCGCGCTGCCGTGACGCGCCGTATCGTTTACGGCAACTGCGGCGATACCGAGGCTTTCCGCGGCGGAAAAGATCTGGTGCAGCTTGCGCCAGTAGGAGGCATCCGGCAACTGCTCGCCGCGACACATATCCACCTGCCAGTCGGCGAATACCGAGAGCGTGCGCTGGGCCAGCAATGCGGGCATTCCGTTGCTACGGCCGTTTTCGGTATCACACAAGGCAGCGAAACAACGCAGGTAGCCCAGCGCCAGCATGTGCCAGACGTCGAGCGTGCGCTCCAGGGCGGCCTGCTCGGCTTGCGCGAAGGGCAGGGGCCGGCTCGCGAAACTCTTCGCCGCGTCCGCCTGCACCTCGCAGACCGGGCGGCGCAGGGCCTCGAGGATGGCAAAGCGTTCGCTCGCCGGCAAGGCATAGCGGTGCAGCAAATTGAGCTGGCGCAGGAGCATCGGCTGCGCCAGCGAGGCATTCGCCAGCGGCACCCGCACCAGCCAGTTCGCGCAGTCGGACGCGTTGAGGAAGGCGGGACTTTGTTCGTTCCCCGTATCGGGCAGATTGAAGTTCATGGCGCCTCCCCCCGCAGTTGCGACTGACGTCCGAAGTGCGCGCATGGCAATGGCCCCGGATTGCGATTTGACGGAATCGGGGATTCGGCTGATGGATGTTGTCATAACGATCTCCTGGTGATCCCGCTGCCGTGGGGCGCCAGGCTTGGCGTCCGGTAGGCCGGTGATTTTGCGTCCCTGCCTTTTGACAGGTTTGCCTTGTTTCAGAATCGACGGTTCCTTTATATGGCAAGGGAAGTGTCGCCGCAAGGCATTATTTCACGCTTGCGGGAATTGCCGTTACCTGCACGCGTCCCACAAGGGGATACCGTCCCTTCGGGACATAAAGCGTAAGCCCAGGTACGCAGAGCGAGTCACCGCCTACTTTCCGGATCGCCAAACCGGCTTGTCCGCCCGGCCATTCGCCGACAATGCCGGATTCGCCTTGCCGCGGGTATATGGGAGAGAATCCCCGTGCCGCTCCTGTCGCGAAACATCCACCCCGGCCCCGCCATGAACCATCCGTCGTCCCCTGAACCCCTCGATCCTGCGCGCGAGCGCGCCTTGCTGATCACGCTGGCCGGCATCCAGTTCGCGCACATCCTCGACTTCATGATCATGATGCCGCTGGGGCCGATACTGATGCGGGAACTCGGCGTCGGCACCCATGGGTTCGGCCTGCTGGTGTCGGCCTACACGTTTTCCGCGGCCTTCACCGGCCTGCTGGCGTCGATGTTCGTCGACCGCTTCGAGCGCAAGCGCCTGCTGCTGACCATGTTCGGCCTGTTCGCCGTGGCGACCCTGGCCTGCGGCCTGGCGCCGGACTACTGGACGCTGCTGGCGGCGCGCGGCACGGCAGGCGCCTTCGGCGGCGTGCTCGGCGCGATGGTGCAGACCATGATCGGCGACCTGATTCCCTTCGAGCGGCGCGGCCGCGCCAGCGGCACCGTCATGTCGGCCTTCTCCCTGTCGACCGTGGCCGGCGTCCCGCTGTCCTTGTACCTGGCCAACCATTTCGGCTGGCGCTTCCCGTTTTTCCTGATCGCGCTGCTGTCCTGCGGGCTTCTGCTGCTCGGCTGGAAGATGCTGCCGGTGCTGCGCGGGCACCTGCCGACGGCCACCGTCTCGCGAGACCGAGCGCGCCCATCCGCTGGCGGCCATGGCGGCCGTGTTGCGCGATGCCAACCACCTGCGGGCACTGCTGTTCATGGCCCTGATCATGGTCTCCGGCTTCAGCGTGATTCCCTACATCACCATCTACCTGACGGCGAATGTCGGCGTCCGCCAGGAAGACATTCCGCTGATCTATCTGTGCGGCGGCTGCGCCACCTTCTTCACCTCGCGCCTGGTCGGCCGCCTGGCCGATGCCCGCGGCAAGGTCCGCGTCTACCGTGCGATGGCGCTGTGTTCGATGCTGCCGCTGCTGGTGCAGACCCACCTGTGGCCGGTGGCGCTGTGGATCGCCGTCTTCTGGTCGACCGTGTTCTTCATCTTCGTGACGGGGCGCATGGTGCCGGCCATGGCGATCATCACCTCGGCCGTGCAACCGCGCTTGCGCGGCACCTTCCTCTCGATGAACGGCGCCGTGCAGCAACTGGCTTCCGGCACCGCGTCCTGGATCGGCGGCGCGATGATCGCCGTCGATGCCTCGGGGCGCATCGTCGGCTACGACAAGGTCGGCTGGCTGGCCGTCGGCGCCACCTGCATCGCCATTGTCTTCGTCGGGCGGATCCAGATGCACACGGGAAGACCGCCGGGCGACACCAGAGCCTGAGGCGACTCAGCCGGCCGGCGGCGGCTGTTGCCCGGCCTGGTGCAGCAGCAGGCGCAGTTCGACGATACCCATGTCGGCCCCACTCTTCAGCGTGAAGCCGAGGTCGCGCGCCAGGTGCTGCATGCGCAGGTTTCCGCTCAGCGTTTCACCGCGCAACTCGCCGGTGCCGCGGCTGCGGCAGTAATCGACGACGCTCTGCAACAGCAGGCGGCCGAGCCCCTTGCCCTTCATGTCGGAGCGCACCACGATGGCGAAGTCGGCCATGGCGTTGTCCGGATCGGCGACGACGCGCACCTCGCCCAGCGAACGCTCGACGCCATTGCTGTCGCGCTCGATCGCCACCAGGGCCATCTCGCGGTCGTAGTCGATCTGGGTAAAGCGGGCGAGCTGCGAACGCGGCAGCTTGCGCATGGTGCCGAAAAAGCGCATCCGCGCATCTTCCGGCTTGAGCGAAAGGATCAGGTCGGCGAGCGTGGCTTCATCCTCGGGGCGGATCGGCCGGATCAGCAACCGGTGTCCCTGCCATTCCAGCGCCTGTTCCAGCTCGCGCGGATAGGGGCGGATCGCGAAACGGCGGAAGCCGAGCCGGCGCCCGCGCCGTTCGATGCGGATGCGCGCATCGAACGCCACCACACCCGTGGTTTCGACATGCAGCGGATCGAGCTCGATGCCGGTCACCTGGTCGATATCCGTCAGCAGTTGCGACAGGCGCACCAGGGCGGTAGCCAGCGCCGCTTCCAGCGCGACGCGCTGCGCGCCGGCGGCGTCACCGGCAAAGCCGCTGCGCCCCACCAGGTCCTTCGGCCAGGGTTCGATTCAGCGGCGGCAGCCCGACCACCAGGTCGTCGGCGCGCCCGCTGCCCGAGGCCGGGCCGAGGAAGATCACCGGGCCGAAAATCGGATCGTCGGCTACGCCGAGGCGCAGCGCGACGCCGGCACCGCCAGCGGCACCGGGCCGCAGGCGGTAGCCGCTGACGCGCTGGCCGCGGCGTTGCTCGCGCGCATTGCCGCGCAGATTGCGCACCGCCGCGCGGATGTCGGCCGGCGAGCGCAATCCCGTGGCCATCGCGTGGAAGTCGCCGCTGCCGCTCAGCACCAGGCCGAGATCCACCGGGTAGCCGATTTCGTCGGCGGTCAGGATCGCCGCATCGACGCTGCCCGCCAGCGGGTACTCCAGCGCGTCGATGCCGAAGGCCTCGAGCAGCGAGCGCGCCAGGCGCGACGGCAGGACATCGGCGCCGAGCCCGATCGCCTCGGCGATGATGCCGTGCGCGCGCGCGTCATCCGGGCTGAAATCCTCGGCTACCGACGGCGGCATCTGCACCAGCAGGTTCCGGTTGCGTTCGTAATTGACGATACCGCTGAATATGGCGATGGCCTTTTCCGGCGAGTCGTGGCTCAACACCCCGTGCGCGGCGGCAATGCGTTGCGCCTCCTGCATGGCATTGCCGCCGACCCAGCAGGTAAACACGTTGCGCTCCGTGTGCTGCGCGACCCCGCAAATGGCGGCGGCCACCTCCGCGCCCGGTGCAAACGGGGAGGGCGAACAAACCGTCAGCACCGCGTCCGTCGCCGGATCGGCGATTACCAGGGCCAGCGCGGCAGCCCAGTTGGCCGGCGTGATGTTGGCCGGCAGGGCCAGCGGATTGGCGGCGGGTACGCCGGCGTGCAGCAGTGTTGCCAGCTGCTGCGTCGTATCGGGCGTCAGCGTCGCGAGCCGGCCGCCGGAACGCAGCAGGGCGTTGGCGGCAATCCGTCCCAGGCCGCGGCCGTTGGCGATGATGCCGAGGCGCTCCCCGGTCATCGGGCGCACCCGCGCCATCGCCTCGGCGGCGTCGAACAGGTCCTCCAGGGTATCGATGCGCACCCAGCCGGCGCGGCGCAGCGCCGCTTCATAAACGTCGTCGGCGGTGAAGGGCCGGCTCGCGGTGCGCTGGCCCTCGCCGCCGCGGCCGCCGCGGCCACGGATCGCCACCACCGGTTTGTTGCGTGCCGCGGCGCGCGCCGCCGACATGAACTTGCGCCCGCCGGCGACGGCGTCGAACTGGACCAGGATGGCTTCGGTGTCGGGGTCGGCCGCCAGCCAGTCGAGCGCATCGGCGAGGTCGATGTCGATCCCGGTGCCAAGGTGCAGCACCGAGGAAAAGCCGACGTTCTTGCTCTCGGCGCGGTCGAGCACGGCCGCGGCGATGGCGGCCGACTGCGTGATCAGGGCAATCTTGCCGGGCGCCGCCGTCACCGGCGCCACGCTGGCGTTGAGGCCGCTGGCGGGCACGATCACGCCGCCGCTGCCCGGCCCGAGCACGCGCATCAGCCAGGGGCGCGCCGCGTCGAGGATGGCCTTGCGCGCTTCGAGTACCTGGCTGTCGCTCAGCGTGTCGCGCAGCAATGGCCCGACGATCACCGCGCGGGTGCCGCGGGCGCCGAGCTTGGCAATGATCTGCGGCACGTCGGGCAGCGCCGCGCAAACGATCGCCAGGTCCGGCGCGATCCCGATCTCGTCGATGTGCAGACGCGCACCGAGGCCGAACACGGAACGCTTCTTCGCCGCGACCGTCGCCACCGCCCCGGCAAACCCGCCGGCCGCCAGATTGCGCAGCACCACCTCGGCATAGTTTCCCGGCTCGTCAGGCTCGGCGACCACGGCGATGGACTTGGGATGAAACAGGAATTCGAGGTTGCGGACAGTCATGTTGTTCTTGGTTCTGTTCGCGTTGGCGCAGCGGCGGACGCCGCCGATTGTGCCACAGCGGCGCGCGCGGCCGGGGTGCAAAAATCGGCGCTGGCGACACGGCGAGTCGGATGCGTCGAGCCGGGCCGCCGGGATCCCGTTTGCCCGACATCGTCAAAGCCCGCGAAGCCCGCCGCTTGGACGATGGCTCGGATAGTACGGCGGTTTCAGCGTTTCCGGTGGAAACCGCGGGGCCCGCACGTCGCCCGTGAGCTAATTTTTCAGCGAGTCGCGAATCTCGCGCAGCAGCAGCACGTCCTCGGCCGTGGGTGCCGGCGCTGCTGGCGGGGCGTCCTTCCTCAGCTTGTTGATCTGCTTGACCATGATGAAGATGACGAAGGCCAGGATGATGAAGTTGAGCGCCACCGTGATGAAGTTGCCGTAGGCGAACAGCGGCACGCCGGCTTTGCTCAGCGCGTCGTAGGTCATGGCGCCCTTGTAGTCGGCCGGCGGGTTCGCCAGCAGGATGAAGTAGCTGGAGAAGTCCAGCCCGCCGATGATCCTGCCGATGACCGGCATGATGAGATCCTTGACCAGCGAATCGACGATCTTGCCGAACGCCGCGCCGATGATGACGCCGACCGCGAGGTTGACGACGTTGCCCTTCATCGCAAATTCCTTGAACTCGGCGCCAATGCTCATTGGTGGTTTCTCCTTGTGAACTTTTCGTGGTTGAAAAAGCGGAATTGAAATTTTCCCGACACGAACATCCCGGCGTGATCAGGGTTGGCGGCCGCGACGGAAGAGGCCGGAGGCGGGAGCCATGATCAGGCGCGGTCGCCGACGAAGGGGTTGCTGCGGCGTTCCTCGCCGAAGGTTGACATCGGGCCATGGCCGGAAATGAATTCGACATCGTCGCCCAGCGGCCACAGCTTCTGCCTGATCGAGTCCGATCAGGGTCTGGTAGTCGCCGCGCGGGAAATCGGTGCGGCCGATGCTGCCGGCGAACAGCACGTCGCCGACCAGGGCGAGCTTCGACGGCGCGTGGAAGAAAACCACATGCCCCGGTGTGTGGCCCGGTGTGTAGAGCACCTGCAGGGTTTCCTTGCCGACCGTGACGGTGTCGCCGTCCTCGAGCCAGCGATCGGGCGTGAAGGCCTGCGCCGGCGGAAAACCGAAGCTGCGGCTTTGCGCGACGAGCTGGTCGATCCAGAAGCTTTCCTCGCGCTGCGGACCTTCGATCGGCACGCCCAGGCGCTGCGCCAGTTCGCCGGCGCCGCCGGCATGGTCGATATGGCCGTGGGTGAGCAGGATCTTTTCCACGTGGACGCCCAGCCGCGCCGCGGCATCGGTCAGGCGTTCGATGTCGCCGCCCGGATCGACGAAGGCGCCCTTCATGGTTTCGGTGCACCACAGCAGCGTGCAGTTCTGTTCGAACGGGGTGACGGGGATGATGCGGTATTTCATGAGTACTGCTCCTAACGATCATGGCGACTTTCGCCGCTTCTGATGATGATACCGTTCGCCCTGAGCCTGTCGAAGGGCCCTTCCTTCGACAGGCTCAGGATGATCGGAAAGACTGGCTCAGGGCGAACGGTATCCCTTTGTTTCATCAATCGGCGAGGCCGCGCCGGTAGTGAATGGCTTCGGCCACGTGCGCCGAACTGATCTGTTGCGCGCCGGACAGGTCCGCGATGCTGCGCGCCACTTTGAGGATGCGATGATAAGCCCGCGCGGTGAGCGACAGGCGCGCCATGGCCTGTTTGAGCAGTTGCGCGCCGGCTGCATCCGGGCGCGCATGGCGGTCGACTTCATCGGGGCTGAGCAGAGCATTGGGCTTGCCCTGGCGTTCGATCTGCACGACGCGCGCCGCCGTTACCCGGCCGCGCACCGTGGCCGACGTTTCGCCGTCGCCGCGCGCGGAAAGATCGGCTTCGTCCACGGCCGGCACGTCGAGCATCAGGTCGATGCGGTCGAGCAGCGGCCCCGACAGCTTGCCGCGGTAGCGCGCCACCAGGTCGGGCGTGCAGCGACACTTGCCGGCGGGATGGCCGAGCCAGCCGCAGGGGCAGGGATTCATCGCCGCGACCAGCTGAAAGCGTGCGGGGAATTCGGCGCGGCGTGCGGCGCGGGCGATATTGATATGCCCGGTTTCCAGCGGTTCGCGCAGGGCTTCCAGCACGCCGCGCTGGAACTCGGGCAGTTCGTCGAGAAACAGCGTGCCGTTGTGCGCGAGTGAAATCTCGCCGGGACGCGGCGTGCCGCCACCGCCGACCAGCGCGGCGCTCGACGCCGAGTGATGCGGGGCGCGAAACGGGCGCTGGTTCCAGTGCGCGAGGCGGAATGTTCCCGCCAGCGAGTGCACGGCGGCGGACTCCAGCGCCTCGGCATTTGTCATCGGTGGCAGCAGGCCCGGCAGGCGCTGCGCCAGCATCGACTTGCCGGCGCCGGGCGGGCCGCTCATCAGCAGGCTGTGGCCACCTGCGGCGGCGACTTCCAGCGCGCGCTTGGCCTGGGCCTGGCCCTTGACCTCGGCCAGATCCGGGTAGTGGGCAAAAGTTCCGAAGGACGCAGAGCGTTGGCCCGGCGGCACGGCGAAGGGCACGAGCATTTCGCGGCCGGCGAGGTGGGCGCAGACCTGCAGCAGGTTCCGTGCCGGCAGGATGCTCATGCCCTCGATCAGCGCGGCTTCCGGCGCGCTTTCCAGCGGCAGCACGAAAGCGCGCGCGGTGTTGTGCCCAGTGGTGTGCTGCGGCCCGGCTTCCTGGCGGATCGCGGCGCACATGGCCAGGGCACCGCGCACCGCGCGCAAGTCGCCGGAGAGCGCAAGTTCGCCGACGAATTCATGGGTATCGAGATCGGGTGCCTTGATCTGCCCCGAGGCGATCAGGATGCCCAGCGCGATAGGCAGGTCGAAGCGGCCCGATTCCTTGGGCAAGTCGGCCGGGGCGAGGTTGGCCGTGATGCGCCGCTGCGGAAACTCGAAGCCGCAGTTCTGGATCGCGGCGCGTACGCGGTCGCGGGCTTCCTTGACTTCGGTGTCGGGCAGGCCGACCAGGGTAAATGAGGGCAAACCGGCGGCGAGATGGACTTCGACGGTGACTTCCGGTGCGGCGAGGCCGGCCAGCGCCCGCGAGCGGAGAACGGCGAGCGACATTAAGGCTTTTACTGTGCTGCCGGGTCGGGCGGGGACTTCCGGCCGCGGGCTTCGAGTTCGGCGATGCTCGCTTCGAGCGCTTCGAGTTTCGCCCGGGTGCGGCTCAGCACTTCGCGCTGCACGTCGAATTCTTCGCGGGTCACCAGATCCAGTCTGGCAAACACGCCGGCGAGTGCGGTGCGCATGTTCTTCTCGATGTCGCCGGCCGGCGTCGCCGCCAAGAGGGAGGACACGCGGGCGGACATTTCATCGAGCAACTTGGGATTCAGCATGATGTTTGGTTTTTTTGCGGAAGTCGGGAAAGTCTAGCACAGCGAGGTTCCGGACCGGAGCCGCCAATAGCGCTGCACCACCATAGTGCGTTGCGGGTCTGTTCAGGGCTCGGTTTGGTGCAGGGTCGCTGATGCTGCGCCGCATGATGTTCGCAACATTATGAAAAACAATAAAAATAGTAATTGGCACGGTCTCTGCATAGAACAGGTTGTAAATTTTTTAATTCTTCCCAGGAGTACTACCATGCACAAGACTCTCATCGCCACCGCCGTTGCCGGCCTCGTTTTCCTTCCTTCCGTCGTCATGGCCCAGGCCGCCGCACCTGCGGCCGCCGCGCCGGCAAGCCCGCACACCATCACCGGCAATCTGGGCATCTACTCCAGCTACCGTTTCCGCGGCATCGACCAGACCTTCGGCAAGCCTGCCTTGCAGGGCGGCATCGACTACTCGCACTCGAGTGGCTTCTATCTGGGTAACTGGAACTCCAATGTCAGCGAAGGCGCCGGTTTCCCGGATGCCAACCTCGAAATGGATTTCTACGGTGGCTACAAGTTCAGCGCCGGCGACTTCGGTTTCGATGTCGGCGCCATCTATTACTACTATCCGGGCAGCGATGCCGGAGTTGGCACGCCGTTTTCGCCGGCCAACAACAAGTCCGGCCGTGTGCACCGCGGTAGCGTCAGCAACACTGAACTCTATGTGGGCGCGACCTGGAAATTTCTTTCCGCCAAGTACTTCTACTCGGTCGATGACTACTTTTCGGCACCGAGCACCGACGGTACTCAGTACTTTGACCTGTCCGCAACCTATGATCTCGGCAATGGCTGGGGTGTCAACGGCCACGTCGGCTATCTTGACTTCGACAACATGCGAAATGCCAGCTACACCGACTGGAAAATTGGCCTGACCAAGGACATCAGCGGCTGGATCGTCGGGTTGTCTTACGTAGACACCAACGCCGATGGCAGCTGCAACAAGGGCCAGTTCTACTGCTTCGCCAACAGCAGCGGCAACGACACCAAGGATGCCGGTCGCGGCATCGCCGTCGTCTCCGTCAGCAAGTCGTTCTAAGCACAGGCATCTGAACAATCCCGCCGCCGACCCGGCCGGCGTCGGCGGGATGTTTCAAACGTTACCCAACCTCCTCCAATCTACAAAGGAATCAGCCATGAAACTCGTCACCGCCATCATCAAGCCGTTCAAGCTTGACGAGGTACGCGAGGCCCTTGCCGCCGTCGGCGTGCAGGGGATCACCGTCACCGAGGTCAAGGGGTTCGGCCGGCAGAAAGGTCATACCGAGCTCTATCGCGGCGCCGAATACGTCGTCGATTTTCTGCCCAAGGTCAAGGTCGAAGCCGCCATCCGCGACGACCATTTGGACCAGGTCATCGAAACCATCGAAAAAGCAGCCAGCACCGGCAAGATCGGCGACGGCAAGATTTTCGTCTTCGACGTCGAACAAGTCATCCGCATCCGCACCGGTGAGACCGGTGAGGAAGCCCTGTAAGGGAGAGCTGAAATGAGAAAACTTATCGCAATCCTGCTGACGGTACTTGCCGTCGGCCTTGCCGGCGGCGCACTTGCTGCCGACGAAAAGCCGACTGGAATGTCGGGAATGTCGGGGATGAGCGGCATGTCCGGCATGGAGGCCGCTGCCCCGGCTGCCGCACCGGCCGCGGCTTCCGCGGCGGCTCCCGCCGCCGCCGCACCCGTGCCCAACCGCGGCGACAACGCCTGGCTGATGGTGGCCACGGCCTTCGTCATCCTGATGAGCATCCCCGGCCTCGCGCTGTTCTACGGCGGCCTGGTGCGCAGCAAGAACATGCTCGTCGGTGCTGATGCAGGTGTTCGTCACCTTCTCGGTGATCAGCGTGCTGTGGGCCGTCTATGGCTACAGCATCGCCTTCACCGAGGGCAACGCCTTCTTCGGCAGCCTCGACAAGCTGTTCCTCAAGGGCATCACGCCGGATTCGGTCGGCGCCACCTTCAGCAAGGGTGTCGTCATCTCCGAGTTCATCTTCGTGGCCTTCCAGGGCGCTTTCGCGGCCATCACCTGCGGCCTGATCGTCGGCGCCTTCGCCGAGCGGATCAAGTTCTCCGCGGTGCTGCTGTTCATGGTGCTGTGGTTCACCTTCAGCTACCTGCCGATGACGCACATGGTCTGGTACTGGACCGGTCCGGATGCCTACACCACGGCTGAAGCCGCGGACAAGGCCACCGCCACCGCCGGCTACCTGTTCCAGAAGGGCGCGCTCGACTTCGCCGGCGGCACGGTGGTGCATATCAACGCCGCCATCGCCGGCCTGATCGGCGCCTACATGGTCGGCAAGCGCGTCGGCTACGGCAAGGACTCGATGGCGCCGCACTCGCTGACCATGACCATGATCGGTGCCTCGCTGCTGTGGTTCGGCTGGTTCGGCTTCAACGCCGGTTCGGCGCTCGAAGCCAACGGCACCGCGGCGCTGGCCTTCGTCAATACCTGGCTGGCGACCGCGATGGCGGCGACCTCCTGGATGGTGGCGGAATGGCTGGTCAAGGGCAAGCCCTCGATGCTGGGTGCGGCCTCCGGTGCGGTCTCCGGCCTGGTGGCGATCACCCCGGCAGCCGGCTTCGTCGGCGTCGTCGGCGCCCTGGTGATCGGCCTCGCGGCCGGCGTGATCTGCCTGTGGGGCGTCAATGGCCTGAAGAAGCTGCTCGGCGCCGATGACTCGCTCGACGTGTTCGGCGTGCATGGCGTCGGCGGCATCCTCGGCGCGCTGCTCACCGGCGTCTTCGCGGCGCCCAGCCTGGGCGGCAGCGGCATCTACGACTACGTGGCGAACAAGGTCGCGGACAACTACGACATCATGGGTCAGGTCATGATCCAGGCCACGGCGTCGGCGTGACCCTGATCTGGTCCGGTACCGTGGCCTTCGTCTGCTACAAGATCGTCGACATCTTCATCGGCCTGCGTGTGCCGGAAGACGAAGAGCGCGAAGGTCTGGACATCACCTCGCACGGCGAGTCGGCCTACCACGGTTGATCAACCCCCTGTCCCTTCCGCAAGGAAGGGGCAATCCGCAGGAGCTTCTCACTTCATTCGGGCGCCTTCACGGCGCCCGATCTTTTTGTTCGGTTCAATCTTGTTCGGTTCAGGCGTGGAAAGCACCGGCATCAGGCGCAGCGACCGCCCGGTCCCCACCCCCGGGCGCTCGCCGGACAGGCATCAAGGCCGCTTCGCAAACACCTCGAACTCCTCCAGCGGCAATGGGCGGCTGAACAGATAGCCCTGGTAGGCGTGGCAGCCGTGGCGCGCGAGGAAGTCCCGCTGCGCGTCGATTTCCACCCCTTCCGCAATGACCACCAGACCCAGACTCTCGGCCAGGACGACGACCATCTTGGCAATGGCGGCATCGTTGGGGTCGGTGAGGATGTCGCGGACGAAACTCTGGTCGATCTTCAGTTGGTCCAGGGGCAGCCGCTTCAGGTAGGAGAGCGAGGAATAGCCCGTGCCGAAGTCGTCCAGCGCGAAACCGACCCCGCGGGCTTTCAGGGCGGTCATCTTGGCGATGACATCTTCCACGTCATCCACCAGCAGGCTCTCGGTCAGTTCCAGCTTGAGCCGCTGCGGGTTGGCGCCGGTGCGGCCCAGCACCGCCAGCACCTCTTCGACGAAATCGCGGTGGCGAAACTGGCGGGCGCTGACATTCACCGCCACAGTGAGATGGGCCATGCCGGGTCGGCCGGCCCAGGTGGCCAGCTGGGCGCAGGCGGTTTCCAGCACCCATTGGCCCAGGGGCAGGATCAGGCCGGTTTCCTCGGCCAGGGCAATGAACTCGGCCGGCGGCATCAGGCCGCGTTCCGGATGCTGCCAGCGCAGCAGCGCCTCGGCCCCCGTCAGGCGTCCCTCGCCGACCACCTGGGCCTGATAATGAATCAGAAACTGGCCCGTCACCACCGCCTCGCGCAGGTCGGCTTCCAGCGCCGCGCGCGTCGTCACCACGGCCTGCATCTCCGGGTCGAAGAAGCGCAGGGTATTGCGGCCGGCGGCCTTGGCCTGGTACATGGCCAGGTCGGCCCGCTTCAGCAGGTCATCGATGGTCCCCTGATGGTCCATGAACAGGGTGGCGCCGATGCTGGCGGTGCTGCGATGTTCCGCACTGCCGAGCTGGTAGGCCTGGCTGAGCGTGGCGAGCATTTTTTCGCCCACGATTTCGGTCTGAGCGGCGGCTTCCTGCGCGTTCCGCCCCAGGTCTTCCAGCATCACCACGAATTCGTCGCCCCCCAGGCGGGCCACGGTGTCGCCTTCGCGCACGCAGGTGGCCAGGCGCCGGGCGACCTGTTGCAGCAGCTGGTCGCCGATGTCGTGGCCGAGGGTGTCGTTGAGGGTCTTGAAGTTGTCCAGGTCGATGAACAGCAGCGCACCATGCCTGTCGTTGCGGGTACTGGACGCCAGCGCCTGTTTCAGCCGGTCGAGCAGCAGCCGGCGGTTCGGCAACTGGGTCAGCAGGTCGTAGAAGGCCAGATTGTTGATCTCCTCTGCCGCTGCCTTGCGCGAGGTGATGTCGGAAAAGGCGGCGACGTAATTGGTCACCTGGCCATGCTCATCCAGCACGGCGCTGATGGAGAGCCATTCGGGATACACCTCGCCATTTTTGCGCCGGTTCCAGATTTCACCCTGCCATGATCCGGTGCGCGCGATGCTTTCCCACATCGCGGCATAAAAGGCCGCGTCGTGGCGGCCCGAACTGAGCAGGCTCGGCGTCTTGCCCACGATTTCTTCCGCGCTGTAACCGGTAATTTTGGTAAACGCCCGGTTGACCCTCAGGATCACCTTCGCCGCGTCGGTGATCGTCATGCCTTCCTGCGACTCGAAAGCGGTCGCGGCGACACGGAGGCGCTGTTCCGCAAGCTTGCGCTCGGTGATATCGATGTAGATGGTGACAAAACCGCCATCGGCCAGCGGTTCGCCGCGAATCTCCAGTGCCACTCCGTTGGGGCGTACGCGCTCGATCCGGTGCGACTGGAAATTGCGGGCGCGGCCGACGATGGCGGCAACCTGCTGCTCGGCATCGCCGGGGCCGTAGTCGCCGCGTTCCGCGTTGAAGCGGATGAAGTCCTCGAAATGCAAATCCGGTTTCTCGAACAGCGAATCGGGAAGATCCATCAAGCTCCGGAACTTGTCGTTGTGCGCCGCCAGGCGCAGGTCGGCGTCGAACAGGGAGATGCCGCCGGGGAAGTTCTCGATGATGGCGGAGAGCATGTTGTTCCGCTGCAGCAGTTTTTCCTCGATGCTCTTGCGCTCCGTGATGTCACGGGCAATGCCGATTACGCCAATGAACCGTCCGGACTCATCGTGCATCGGCGTCTTGATGGTTTCCAGCAAGGATCTGTGCCCGTCGTCAGCGAAGCTCACCCATTCCTCGGTGACGCTGGGGCCGCCCTTGGACGTGGCGATGCGGTCGCTTTCCCGAGACGAATCGGCAAGCCCCCTGCCCGCGAAGTCATGGTCGGTCTTGCCGACGATCTCCGCCTCTGTTGCGCCGAGAAGGCGCTCGAACATCGGATTGCAGGCCAGATAGACGCCGTAGGGGTCCTTGAGCCAGACCAGATCCTGAATCGTCCCGAATAACGCGCGCAGGCGTGCTTCGAAAGAAGACTTCTGCTGCCGATACAGGGCCTGCATCTCTTCCGACGAGATCGCCAGCGAGCGCTCAAGCGTATATCTGTCCTGGTCGGCATCGTGATAGGTCCGGTCGATGACGGACAACAACTTCGCCCAGGTTTCGGCATCGGGAGGGCGCTGCGCATCCAGGCCGAGTTTGCGCAGTTGCCGGGCCAGGATCTGGTTCAGATCCTGGTTCATTTTTCGTAAAACGAGGTCAGCGTCATGGTTTGATTGTGCAGATCGCAGCGTCCGCTCGCCAGCGGAGACAGTTCGCCGTAGGAGTAATAACCGATCATGTCGCCGCCGGACGGCAAGCCGTCAAACGCCGCTTCGATCTCCTCTTCGGTACGCTGGGCCAGCACCAGCCGGCGTCCGACACAGCTGATGGCCACGGTAAGCAGGGGGCCGCCGTGATGATCTCCGGGCGCAACTTGTCCCGCGGCGCCGGCAGCTCCGTCGATCAGCCGCTCAAAATTGGCGCGCATCAGCCGCACCAGGCAACCCTGCGGGATATCGCCGGCAAATGTAATGGAATTGTCGGCTTCGTTCACGGCAAGTATGGTGCGGACCGTCAGGCCGTCTTCCTCGAGATCATTGCGTATCGCCAGCGGGAACAACAACCCGGTAGCCGGCAGGCCTGCCGCGCGCTCGCCGAGATACTTCTTGTACAGGGTCAGCGCGGGCTGTCCGTCCAGGGTATAGAGCACATTGCCTTCGGCGTGCGTGACCTCGCGTTCCTGCCCGAAAACGTCCCATCCGCCCCGGGAGCCATGGGCGATGCCCACGTGTTCGCCGTATAGCCCCACCGCCACCACATGGTTGGATCGTGGTGCCTTGTCCACCAACACCCATGTCTTCTTGAAGCGATCCCCGTCGCCGGCGAGGCCGCCGGTCACCACGACGCCTTGCGGCAGGTTTTGCGACAAGCCCTTGGCCAGTTCCGAGCCGTTGACCGCGAGGCCATCGGACAACACGAATACTCCTCTAAGGTCGGGGGCGGCAAGAGTGCTTGCCAGGCGCGAACCGACCCGGAAGGAATCATCGGGGTCGACGATTTCGCTGGTCGCCACGCGCAGAGTCGTATGGGTGAATTTCATCACGGCTACTGCCAGCGTGTTGTCCTCGAGCGAACGGCCATATATCTCGCCCGCGGTCGAACAGCCGATCCGGCTCGATCGCGGGAAAGCCCGGCCAAGGTCGGCAATGCCCGATGTCAGATCGCCCGCATCGGATGCGCCAAAAACGATCACCAAAGTTCTGTCGGAATCCAGCGCGGAGTCCAGCGCTTTGTCCCATCCGCCGGCGGGTGTATATCGATAAGTCGAGAGCAGCATTCGACAACCTTTCCAATGAATGGCGTTTCTCCGCCGCTGAGGGCGAACGAGCAAAGCGCAGAATGCCACAACTGCGAACAAGCCGCGTTGGGCCGAACCGCCGGCGTGGCGGTAGCCAAGGGGATTGCAAATCGGGCGCTGCGCTGTGCGTCCCGGCGGAACTCTTCAGGTTTCCGTCAGCGCCATCACCGGGCTCAGGATGCGGAACAGGCCGCGCAGCCTGTCGCGCCGCGCCAGGCGCAAGAGAGCCTTGTCCGCCGTGACCAGCCAGTCCGCGCTGCTGTCGCGGGCCAGTTCGAGGAACTTCTGGTCATCGCGGTCACTGCAGCGCGGCAGATCGGCGACAGCCGTCTGTTGCAGCCCGTCGCAGCGCGTGGCGCTCGCGCTGTAGGCATCCAGCGCGTCCTGTTGCTGTTCGCCGGACAGGGCGAACATGGGGTAGCCCAGCACGCGGCGGAACTCGCCGAAGCAGGCGTCATTGGTGACGGCCAGCCACTCGCCGCTATCGATCCGTGCCCGCAGCGGAGCGAACCGGCTGTCGGCAAAAACATAGAGCGAGACCAGCACATTGGTGTCGAGCACCACCCGTTTCGGCGAGGCAGATGAAAACGCAGTTTCAGTGAAGGCTAACATCAGTTTGATCGGTGTTAAGCGCAGCGGCCGCAACAAAAAACGGGCGTGGAGCCTTGCGACTCCGCGCCCGCTTTACGTTCCGGATCAACTCCGGTCACTTCGCTTTCTTTTGCGAATCCAGGCGGAACTTGACGAAGGAGCCGGGCGCGTCTTCCAGCACCTTGAGCTTGCCCTTGGCGGGGTCGCGGGCGGGCACCTTCGTGTCGTCGAGGTCGGTAACCCACTTCTGCCAGTCGGTCCACCAGGAGCCTTCGTGCTGTTTGGCGCCATCGAACCATTCGTCGGGTGTTTCCGGATTTGGTTTTGCGTCATTGGTCCAGAAGCCGTATTTGTTGGCCGCCGGCGGGTTGACGATGCCGGCGATGTGGCCCGAGCCGCCCAGCGCGAAACGGACCGGGCCGCCGAGCGCCGTGGAACCCAGATAGACGCCGCGCCAGGGCGCGATGTGGTCTTCGATGGTGGAAATGAAATAGGACGGCGTCTTGACCTTGGACAGATCGATCGGGGTGTCGAGCAGGGTGATGCCGCCCGGCTCGCGCAGGCGGTTGTTGAGGTACATGTTGCGCAGGTAGTAGCTGTGCATCTTGTAGGGCATGCGCGTGGAATCGGAATTCCAGTAGAGCAGGTCGAAGGGGAAGGGATCCTTGCCCATCAGGTAGTTGTTGACCACGAACGACCAGATCAGGTCGTTGGAGCGCAGCATGTTGAAGGTGCCGGCCATTTCCGACCCTTCGAGGAAGCCGCGCTCTTCCATTTTCTTTTCCAGGCTCGCAATCTGTCCTTCGTCGATGAAGACGCCGAGTTCGCCGGGGATCGAAAAATCCAGCAGGGCGACAAAGAAGGTCGCCGAGGCGATGCGCTTGTCTTTTTTCGCCGCCATGTAACCCATGGTGGAACCGAGCAGGGTGCCGCCGAGGCAGTAGCCGATCAGGTTCAGCTCTTTTTCGCCGGTCTGCTGGCACACGGCATCGATGGCCGCCAGCGCGCCTTCGGCCACGTAGTCCTCAAAGCTCTTCTGCGCCAGTTTTGCATCGGGATTGACCCAGGAGATGACGAACACCGTGTGACCCTGATCGGTGCTCCATTTGATCCAGGAATTGCTCTCGCGCAGATCGAGGATGTAGTACTTGTTGATCCAGGGCGGGATGATCAGCAGCGGCCGCTTGTACTGCTGCTTGGTGCTCGGATTGAACTGGATCAGCTGGATCATTTCATTCTGGAACACCACCTTGCCCTTTGCCGTGGCGACGTTCCTGCCCATCTCGAAGGCCGACGGGTCGGTCATCTTGACGCGCAGCTGGCCATCGCCCTCCTCGATGTCGCGCAGCAGGTTGTTGAAGCCCTTGACCAGGTTCTGGCCGTGGGTCTTGACCGTCTCGCGCAGCACTTCGGGGTTGGTCGCGGCAAAGTTGGAGGGCGACAGCGCGTCGATGAACTGGCGGGTGAAGAAGTTCACCTTCTTCTTCGAGATGTCTTCGAGGCCTTCGACATTGCTGACCGCGTCATGGATGTGGCGGGCGCTGATCAGATAGCTCTGCTTGATGAAATCGAAGAGGAAATGTTCTTCCCAGTGCGCATCCTTGAAGCGGTTGTCGCCCTTCTTCGGCGCCGCCACCGGCGATCCCTCCATGCCCATGGAGCGCAGCATCGAGTGCTGCCACAGCGAAAAATAATCCCACACCAGGTTCATCTGCGCCTGCGCCATCTTGTGGGGGCTGGCCAGCATCTGCGCCATCATGTCCATGAAGGCCCGGGCGATTCCCAGTTCGTCGGTAGGAGCCGAAGCGCCCTTCTTCATCTGGCGCTTGGTGTGTGCCGCGATCAGACTGGAAGCGCGCTGGGCGACTTCCGCATAGGTCTTGGCGATTTCCTTGGGATCGGGCAATGCGGGTTTTTCATGCGCGGACATGGGGACTCCTTCGGGTTAACTGCTGACAAAACGGACCAGGCCGTTCTCTTCGATGCGCTGCATTTTTCCTGCATGTTCCAGGTAATTCAGGTGGGCGATGGCTTCGCCCATGGCGAACATGGTCTGATGCGGGTCGGGAATCTCGCGGTTGAACAGCACGGCGATCAGTTCCGCGGCATTGCACGCATTGCCCTTGCAGGCAGCCAGCAGCACCTCGCAACGCTCGGCATGGTGGGCGTGCAGCTGATCGACGCGCGCGTGCAGGCCGCGGAAGGGCCGGCCGTGCGAAGGCAGCACCAGCGTGTCCTCCGGCAGGGAGCGAAAGCCGTCGATCGAGGCGAGGAACAGCCCGAGCGGATCGCCGTGCGGGTTGCTGGCCATCACCGAAATATTGGTTGAAATGCGCGGCAGCAGCATGTCGCCGGAAATCAGCACACCCAGTTCCGCGCAATACAGGCTCATGTGTTCCGGGGCGTGGCCATGGCCGACGATGGTGCGCCAGTCGTGGTCGCCGATTTTCAGCAACTGGTCGGCGAACAGGCGGTGAAAGGTGGCGGGAATTGCCGGGACGCCGCGCTTGTAGCCGTTGCCGCGCGCAACCAGGCCATCGATGCGCGCCTGGTCGAGGCCGTGTTGGCGAAAAAACTCGACCATCGACCGGATCGAGTAGCCGGCGATCTGTTCCGCCATCATGTGCGCCGCCAGATATTCTCCCTGCGCAATCCACAGCGGGGCGCCGGTTTCTTCTTCCAGCCAGGTCGCCAGTCCGAGATGGTCGGGGTGGCAATGGGTCACGATGCAGCGCGTCAGTCGGCGTCCGGCCAGCGCCGACTTCCAGGCTTCCTTGACCGGATCGAGAGAGAAGCCGGTATCCACCGCGGCGTAACCGTCGCCGTCGGCCAGCAGCCAGAGGTTGATGTGGTTCAGCGCAAACGGCAGGGGCATGCACAGCCATTCGATGCCGGGGGCGACAGGCACGGCCGTGCCGGGGGCGGGGGCGGTCTCGTGCGGGTAGGCGATGGGAGCGTTCAAGCCGTATCTCTGTGCCGGGTTCTTTGCATCGGTGGGCGAAATCTGCTTAACTTGTTGACAGTTGGTCTGCCATCATATCCAATTTTCAGGGCTTTATGTGCAGTGCAGCATCGAATGCATGTCGGCCCGCCACCATGAGCGAAACCCAAACCATCACCGAACTGGCGCGCGATTTCGGCGTCACCACCCGCGCCATCCGCTACTGGGAGTCCCACGGACTGGTGTCCCCGGCGCGCGAGGGCGGCAACCGGATCTACAGCAAGCGCGACCAGACCCGCCTGAACCTGGCCCTGCGCGGCAAGCGGCTGGGCCTGTCGTTGGCCGAGATCAAGGAGTTGATCGACATGTACGACACGGTCGAGGACGAGTCGACCCAGTTGCTGTCCTTCCTCGACGTGTTGGCGCAGCGTCGTGCGGCCCTCGAGCAGCAACGCAACGACATCCAGGCCGTGCTCAAGGAAATCGCCCGTTTCGAGCGGCAGTGCCGCGAGATGCTGAAGGCCGATCAATCCGCCGCAAAGGCTCCGCCAAAGAAATCCTCGCGCTAGTTGACGTTGACGTTAACGTCAACTACCATTTACACCCTGCAGCCCCGGTCGGAGATTTCATGCCCCATACCGTACGTCCCGCCAGCAGAACTCATGAATCGCGCAATCCCGACTGGGAGGCGACGGTGCGTGGCAGCTTCGCCCGTCAGGGCGTGATGGCGCTGATCGGCGCGGAAATGGTCGCCCTCGCCCCCGGGCATTGTGAAATCCGCCTGCCCTTTCGCGACGACCTGACCCAGCAGAACGGTTTTTTCCACGCCGGCGTGACGGCCACGATCGTCGACAGCGCCGGCGGCTATGCCGGGCTCACCCTGATGTCGTCCGGCGCCGAAGTACTGACCGTCGAGTTCAAGCTCAACCTGCTGGCGCCCGCCGACGGCGATTTTCTGGTTGCCGAAGGCCAGGTGCTGAAGTCCGGCAGGAATCTCGTCATCACGCGCGGCGAGGTGTATGCGATCAAGAACGGCCGCGCCACCCATTGCGCGACCATGCAGCAAACCCTGATGACCATGCACGCCAAAAAGGAAAAATGATGCTCGGACTCAACTTCGACCTCGGCGAAGACATCGACATGCTGCGCGACGCCGTCTGGACTTTCGCGCAGAAGGAGATCCTGCCGCGCGCCGCGGAGATCGACCGGGTGAATGAGTTCCCGGCCGACCTGTGGAAGAAGTTCGGCGACATGGGCCTGCTCGGCATGACGGCGGGCGAGGAATACGGCGGCACCGACATGGGCTACCTCGCCCACATGGTGGCCATGGAGGAAATTTCGCGCGCCTCGGCTTCGGTCGGCCTGTCCTACGGCGCGCACTCCAACCTCTGCGTCAATCAGATCCGGCGCAACGGCACGGAAGCGCAGAAGCAGAAGTACCTGACCAAACTCATCTCCGGCGAGCACGTCGGCGCGCTGGCGATGTCTGAACCGGGCGCCGGCTCGGACGTGGTATCGATGAAGCTGAAAGCCGAACTTAAAGGCGACCGTTACGTGCTGAACGGCTCCAAGATGTGGATCACCAACGGCGGCGATGCCGACACGCTGGTGGTCTATGCCAAGACCAATGCCGATGCCGGCGCCCGCGGCATGACCGCTTTCATCGTCGAAAAGGGCTTTGCCGGTTTCAGCAAGGGCCAGCACCTCGACAAGCTGGGCATGCGCGGCTCGAACACCTACCCGCTGTTCTTCGACGATTGCGAAGTACCGGTGGAGAACGTGCTGGGCGGCGAGGGCAACGGCACCAAAGTGTTGATGTCAGGCCTCGACTACGAACGCGCCGTGCTCTCCGGCGGGCCGCTGGGCATCATGGCCGCCTGCATGGACGTGGTGCTGCCCTTCATCCACGAACGCAAGCAGTTCGGCCAGAGCATCGGCGAGTTCCAGCTGATGCAGGGCAAGCTGGCCGACATGTACTCGACCTGGCAGGCCACGCGCGCCTACGTTTATGCCCTGGGCAAGGCCTGCGACCGCGGCGACCATGCGCGCACGCTGCGCAAGGACGCCGCCGGCGCCATCCTGTATTCGGCGGAAAAGGCCACCTGGATGGCGGGCGAGGCGATCCAGGCCCTGGGCGGCGTCGGCTATACCAACGAATACCCGGTCGGCCGCTTTTGGCGCGACGCCAAGCTTTACGAGATCGGCGCCGGCACCAGCGAGATCCGCCGCATGCTGATCGGCCGCGAGCTCTACAACGAGACCATGTGATGAGCGCACAAAAGCGCCAGGAGTGGCAGAAGCTGTACGACGAAGTGCTGGCGCGTTCGCCCGGCACCGGCGGCCTGACGCTGGAAAACCTGCGCGAATGCTCGGGCCTCGAACTGTTCCAGAAAATGATCGCCGGCGAGTTTCCGCGGCCGCCGATCAGCGATACCCTGGGCTTCTGCCTGGTCGAAGCCGAGAAGGGGCGCGTGGTGTTTCAGGGCACGCCGCAGCATCGCCATTACAACCCGATCGGTTCCGTGCATGGCGGCTTCCACGCCACGCTACTGGATTCCTGCGTCGCCTGCGCCATCCAGTCCACGCTCGAAGCGGGCCAGGGCTACACCACGATCGAACTGAAAGTGAATTACATCCGTGCGCTGACCGACCGCGTCGGCCCGGTGCGCGCCGAAGGCCGCGTGATCCACGCCGGCAAGCAGATCGGCACGGCCGAAGGCAAGCTGGTCGATGCCGACGGCAAGCTCTATGCCCATGCCAGCACAACCTGCCTGATCTTCAATGTCTGAGAGCCAAATGTCACTTAACGCTTCCCAAAAACTCGGCGCCGGCGGAACGGCGATACGCGTACTCGGCGCGGAGCATGTCGCCGAACTCGAGCAGGTGCGCCAGTTCTTCCGCAATTACGCGGCCTGGCTCGGCGTCGATTTGTCCTACCAGAATTTCGACGAGGAAATGGCGACCTTGCCCGGTCGCTACGCGGCGCCCGAAGGTCGCCTGTTCTATGCCGTGATCGATGGCAAGGGTGCCGGCTGCGTCGGCGTCCGGCCGCTGGCGGAGGGCGTCTGCGAACTCAAACGGTTGTATGTCGATCCGGATTTCCGCGGCCTCGGCGTCGGCCGCGACCTCGCGCTGGCGGCCATCCGTACCGCGCGCCAGCTCGGCTATCGCAAAATCCTGCTCGATACGCTGCCGGCGATGCGCATCGCCGTCAAGCTCTACCGCGAGTTGGGCTTCGACGAAGCGCCCGCCTATTACCAGACCGCCGTCGAGGGCACGCAGTTTCTTGCTCTCGACCTCGAGAACTGGTCCGAGGACGCGATCAACAACCGCAGCCTGCACCACTTGTTCGACTTCAATCGCGCCTGGTCGAACAAGATGCGCGAGGTCGATCCGGGCTATTTCGAGAAGCTTTCGCACCTGCAGACACCCGAACTGCTGTGGATAGGCTGCTCGGATTCGCGGGTCCCGGCCAACGAAATCGTCGGCCTCTTGCCGGGCGAGGTCTTCGTCCATCGCAATGTCGCCAACGTCGTCGTGCATACCGACCTCAACTGCCTGTCGGTGATCCAGTTCGCCGTCGACGTGCTCAAGGTCAAGCACATCATGGTCGTCGGCCACTACGGCTGTGGTGGCGTCAAGGCCGCGCTCGATGGCGACCGCGTGGGCCTGGTCGACATCTGGTTGCGCCACGTGCGCGACGTCCGCGCCAAACACGTGAACCTGATCGAGCAGATGCCGGCGGAACGCCGACACGATCGCCTCTGCGAACTCAACGTGATGGAGCAGGTGGCCAACGTCTGCCAGACCTATGTCGTGCAGGATGCCTGGGCGCGCGGCCAGACTTTGACCATCCATGGCTGGATCTACGGCCTCAAGGACGGCCTGATGCGCGATCTCGGCCTTACCGTGGGCGCCGCGGATGAAATTTCAGAGCGCTACGCTACCGCGCTCTCCACCCTGATCTGAAAGGAAGCACCGTGTCCGATCCGATAGTCATAGTTGCTGCTGCCCGCACGCCCATGGGCGGCTTTGGCTTCGGCCGCGGCTTCGCCGCTTAACCCTCGCTGCGCTCGCGTTAGCCTTCACCGAAACCGCTATTGTTCATACAGGAGTTCCAAGTGTCCGATCCCATCGTGATTGTTTCCGTTGCCCGTACTCCGATGGGCGGTTTTCAGGGCGATTTCGCCTCCCTGACCTGTGCCCAGCTCGGCAGCGTTGCGATCAAGGCCGCGGTCGAGCGCGCCGGTCTCAAGCCGGAACAGGTCGACGAAGTCATCATGGGCTGCGTGCTGCCCGCGGGCCAGGGCCAGGCGCCGGCGCGGCAGGCCAGCCTCGGCGCCGGCCTGCCTCTCGCCGCCGGCTGCACCACGGTGAACAAGATGTGCGGCTCCGGTATGCGCGCCGCGATGTACGCCCACGACATGCTCGTCGCCGGCAGCGTTGACGTCATGGTCGCCGGCGGCATGGAGTCGATGAGCAACGCGCCCTATCTCTTGCCCAAGGCGCGCGGCGGTTTCCGTTTGGGCCACGGTGAGGTCAAGGACCACATGTTCCTCGACGGCCTCGAAGACGCCTATGACAAAGGCCGCCTGATGGGCACGTTCGCCGAGGACTGCGCCGGCAGCTACAAATTCACCCGCGAGGCGCAGGACGCGTTCGCCATCGCCTCGACCACGCGCGCCAAGCAGGCAAACACGGATGGCAGCTTCACCTGGGAAATCGCCCCGGTTACCGTGTCCGGCCGGAAAGGCGACGTCGTCATCGACAAGGACGAGCAACCCTTCAAGGCGCAACTTGAAAAAATCCCGACGCTGAAGCCGGCCTTCCGCAAGGACGGCACGGTCACGGCCGCCAACTCCTCGTCGATCTCCGACGGTGCGGCGGCGCTGGTCATGATGCGCGCCTCGACCGCAGCCAAGCTCGGCCTCACGCCGGTTGCGACGATGGTCGGCCACAGCACCTTCGCCCAGGAGCCGGGTCTGTTCACCACCGCCCCGGTCGGCGCCATGAAGAAGCTGCTGGCGAAGAACAACTGGAGCGTCGACAGCGTCGATCTCTGGGAGATCAACGAAGCCTTCGCCGTGGTGACCATGGCGGCGATGCACGACCTCAAGCTGCCGCACGAGAAAGTCAATGTGCATGGCGGCGCCTGCGCCCTCGGTCACCCGATCGGCGCTTCCGGCGCTCGCGTCATCGTCACGCTGATCGGCGCGCTGAAGAAGCAGGGAAAGAAGCGTGGTGTCGCCAGCCTCTGCATCGGCGGCGGCGAAGCGACCGCGGTCGGCATCGAGCTCTGCTGAACATGCTGCTTACTTCCGAACAGGAACAGATCCGCGACATGCTGCGCGATTTCGCGCGCGATCAGTTGGCGCCGAAAGCCGCCGAATGGGACCGTACTTCGCACTTCCCGCGCGAGGAACTGCGTGCGCTGGGCGACCTCGGCGTCTGCGGCATGGTGGTGCCGGAAGAGTGGGGTGGCGCCGGCCTCGACTATGTTTCGCTGGCGCTGGCGCTGGAGGAAATTGCGGCCGGAGACGGCGCGACATCGACCATCATCAGCGTGCAGAACTCCGTGGTCTGCGGCCCGATCAATGCTTTCGGCACCGATGCGCAGAAGGAAAGGTACCTGAAGAAACTGGCTAGCGGCGAATGGCTGGGCTGCTTCTGCCTGACCGAGCCGCATGTCGGCTCGGACGCGGCGGCGATCCGCACCAAGGCAGTCAGGGATGGCGACCACTGGGTGCTCAACGGCGTCAAGCAGTTCATCACCACCGGCAAGAACGCACAAGTCGCGGTGGTCTTCGCCGTCACCGGTCCGGACGCCGGCAAGAAGGGCATTTCGGCCTTCATCGTGCCGGCCGACGCACCGGGCTACATCGTCGCGCGGGTCGAGGAAAAGCTCGGTCAGCACGCTTCGGACACGGCGCAGATCCTGTTCGAGAACTGTCGCATTCCGGCGGAAAACCTGCTCGGCGCGGAAGGCCAGGGCTACCGCATCGCCCTGTCGAACCTCGAAGGCGGCCGCATCGGCATCTCGGCGCAGGCGGTGGGCATGGCGCGCGCGGCCTTCGAGGCGGCGCTGCACTACGCCCATGAACGCGAGAGTTTCGGCAAGCCGATCTTCGAACACCAGGCGGTGAATTTCCGGCTGGCCGACATGGCGACGCAGATCGAAGTCGCGCGGCAGATGGTGCATCACGCCGCCGCCCTGCGCGACGCCGGCCGGCCCTGCCTCAAGGAAGCCTCGATGGCCAAGCTGTTTGCCTCCGAGATGGCCGAGAAGGTCTGTTCCGACGCGATCCAGATCCACGGCGGCTATGGTTACGTCAGCGACTTCCCGGTCGAACGCATCTACCGCGACGTGCGCGTCTGCCAGATCTACGAGGGCGCGTCGGACATCCAGCGTCTCGTCATCGGCCGAAGCTTATGAATAAATCTACTGCGCGTGCCGGATCGGGGCTTGGGCGGCTCATTTGGCAACTGCGGCTATCCTCATGTACAAACGCGTACATTCCGGTAGCTGCGCTCCGGCTGCACCCCGCTGCGGCCTGCTCGCAACGATTTCTTCATAAGCTTTAGTCGCTAACAGGAGAAGACCATGGCTGAGCCCATTGAGTTCTGGTTCGACTTTTCCTCGCCCTACTCCTATCTCGCCAGCGAGCGCATCGACGATCTCGCGGCGAAGCACGGGCGCAAGGTCAAGTGGCGGCCGGTCATGCTCGGGGCCGCCTTCAAGGCCTCGGGCCTGCCGCTCTTGCTGACCGTGCCGCTCAAGGGCGAATACAGCAAGCGCGACATCGAGCGTTCGGCGCGTTTCATGGGTGTGCCTTACACGTTCCCGCCGAAATTTCCGCTCGCCACATTGATCGCGGCGCGCGGCTACTACTGGCTGCACGGGCGGGACTGCGGGAAAGCAAGGGAATTTGCGCACGCCGTGTTCCGCGCTTACTGGGTGGAGGGCCGCGACATCAGCGAAGGCCCGGTCGTGCTGGAGATCGCGACCGGCCTCGGCATCGATGGCGAGGCCTTCACGGCGGCCATTGCCACGTCGGAGATCAAGGATCGCGTCAAGCAGGAAACCGACGCGGCGATCGCCAAGGGCATGTTCGGCGCGCCCTATTTCATGGTGGATGGCGAACCCTTCTGGGGTGCCGACCGCCTGCCGCAAATCGACAAGTGGCTCGCCACGGGAGGATTCTAGTGTCCGTCATCAAATCCAGACTCAGCACCCGCAGCGAGGAATTCAAGGCCAACGCGGCGGCGATGAGCGCGCTGGTCGCCGACCTGCGCGAGAAAACCATCGCGGTCTCGGGCGGCGGTTCGCCGGAGACCGCGGCCAAGCACAAGGCGCGCGGCAAACTGTTGCCGCGCGAGCGCATCAACGCCCTGCTCGATCCGGGCGCGGCCTTCCTTGAATTCTCGGCACTCGCCGCGATGGGCATGTACAGCGGGGATGTCGCCTCGGCCGGCGTGGTCACCGGCATCGGCCGCGTCAAGGGCGTCGAGTGCATGATCGTCGCCAACGACGCGACGGTGAAGGGCGGCTCCTACTTTCCGCTGACGGTGAAGAAGCACCTGCGCGCGCAGGAAATCGCCCAGCAGAACCGCCTGCCCTGCATCTACCTGGTCGATTCCGGCGGCGCCAACCTGCCGACGCAGGACGAGGTGTTTCCCGACCGCGACCACTTCGGCCGCATTTTCTACAACCAGGCCAACATGTCGGCGCATGGGCATCCCGCAGATCGGCATCGTCATGGGCTCCTGCACGGCCGGCGGCGCCTATATGCCGGCGATGTCCGACGAGTCGGTCATCGTCAAGAACCAGGGCACCATCTTTCTCGGCGGCCCGCCGTTGGTCAAGGCGGCCACCGGCGAAGTGGTCAGCGCCGAGGACCTCGGCGGCGGCGACGTTCATACGCGCATCTCGGGCGTTTGCGATCATCTGGCGGAGAACGACCACCACGCCTTGTCGATCGCGCGCCGCATCGTCGGCAACCTCAACTGGCAGAAGCCCGTGTCGCTCGACATCGCCGCTCCGGAAGAGCCGCTCTACGATCCGGCCGAACTCGGCGGCGTGATTCCCTTCGATACGCGCAAGCCCTACGACGTGCGCGAAGTCATCGCCCGCCTGGTCGACGGCTCGCGCTTCGACGAGTTCAAGTCGCGCTACGGCACCACGCTGGTGACCGGTTTCGCCCGGATGCATGGTTATCCGCTGGGCATCGTCGCCAACAACGGCATCCTCTTCGGCGAATCGGCGCAGAAGGGCGCGCATTTCATCGAGCTCTGTTCCCAGCGCGGCATCCCGCTGCTGTTCCTGCAGAACATCACCGGCTTCATGGTCGGCCGCAAGTACGAGAACAGCGGCATCGCCAAGGACGGTGCGAAGATGGTCACCGCCGTGGCGACGACCCAGGTGCCGAAATTCACCATGATCATCGGCGGCAGCTTCGGCGCCGGCAACTACGGCATGTGCGGCCGCGCCTACAGCCCGCGCATGCTCTGGATGTGGCCCAATGCGCGGATCAGCGTGATGGGCGGCGAACAGGCGGCGTCGGTCTTGTCCACCATCAAGCGCGACGGCATGGAGTTGTCCGGCAAGGAGTGGAGCAAGGAGGACGAAGAGAAGTTCAAGACTCCGATCCGCGACCAGTACGAAACCCAGGGCCATCCCTACTACGCCACGGCGCGCATCTGGGACGACGGCGTGCTCGACCCGGCGCAAACGCGACGCACGCTGGGTCTTGGAATTTCCGCGTCATTGAATGCACCTATCCTGCCGACCAAGTTCGGCGTGTTCAGAATGTAAGGCCATTTGTAAAACCATTAGCCACAGAGGACACAGAGTGCACAGAGGAAAAACGTCTGGATCTGTCCTTCTCTGTGTTCTCTGTGCCCTCTGTGGCAGGAAGTGAGGTTTCAATGTACACCAACATCACTTACCGAAATCGACCTTGGGGTCGGCATCATTACCCTCAACCGGCCCGAGCGGCACAATGCCTTCGACGACGCGCTGATCGCCGAACTGTCCGACGCCATCGACTGCATGGCGGCCGATCCGGCCGTGCGCGTGCTGGTGATTTCGAGCAGCGGCAAGAGCTTTTGCGCCGGCGCCGACCTCAACTGGATGAAGCGCGCCGCCGGCTACTCGAGCGATGAAAACCTGCGCGATTCGCGCGCGCTGGCCGAGATGCTGCGCCGCCTGGCGCAATGCCCGAAGCCGACCATCGCCCGCGTCCAGGGCCCGGCCTACGGCGGCGGCGTCGGCCTGATCGCCTGCTGCGACGTTGCGATCGCCACCTTCGATGCCCAGTTTGCGCTGACCGAAGTCAGGCTCGGCATCATCCCCGCCGTGATCAGCCCGCATGTCATCGCCGCCATCGGCGAACGTTACGCGCGGCGCTACATGCTGACGGCGGAGCGCTTCTCGGCCGCCGAGGCCTACCGCATCGGCCTGCTGCACGAGATGGTAACGGACGACGCGGCGCTCGACGAAGCCGTGGGCGAGATCGTCGACGCGCTGCTGGGCAATGGGCCGATGGCGGTTGCGGAGTGCAAGAAACTGATCGGCGCGGTGGCATGGAAGCCGCTCTCGCCGGAAGTCATCGAAGACACCGCGCAACGCATCACGCGCGTGCGCGCCAGCGAAGAGGGGCGCGAAGGCATGACCGCCTTCCTCGAGAAACGCAAACCCAACTGGGTCGCCCGGGGCTGAAACCATGTTTACAAAAATACTGATTGCCAATCGCGGGGAAATCGCTTGCAGAGTGATCAAGACCGCGCGGCGCATGGGCATCCGCACCGTCGCCGTGTATTCCGAGGCCGATGCCGGCGCGCGCCATGTGCGCATGGCCGACGAGGCGGTCTGCATCGGCGCGCCGCCGCCCAGGGAATCCTACCTGGTGGCGGACAAGATCATCGCCGCGGCCTTGGCCACGGGCGCCCAGGCCGTGCATCCCGGCTACGGCTTCCTCTCCGAGAACGAGGAGTTCGCCGAAGCCTGCGCGAAGAACGGCGTCGTCTTCATCGGCCCGCCGGTGAGTGCGATCCGTGCCATGGGTTCCAAGTCGGAAGCCAAGAAGCTGATGGAGAAGGCCGGCGTGCCGCTGACTCCGGGTTATCACGGTGACAATCAGGAACCCGACTTCCTCAGGCAGGAAGCCGACAAGATCGGTTATCCGGTGCTGATCAAGGCGGCGGCCGGCGGCGGCGGCAAGGGCATGCGCGCGGTGGACAGGAGCGAGGACTTCCTCGAGGCGCTGACCTCCTGCAAGCGCGAGGCCGCGTCCTCCTTCGGCGACCAGCACGTGCTGATCGAGAAGTACCTGCAGCGCCCGCGCCACATCGAGATCCAGGTCTTCGGCGACAGCCACGGCAACTGCGTGTATCTGTTCGAGCGCGACTGTTCGGTGCAGCGCCGCCACCAGAAGGTGCTGGAAGAAGCGCCGGCGCCCGACATGCCGCCGGCGCGTCGCGCCGCCATGGGCAAGGCGGCGGTGGATGCGGCCAGGGCGGTCGGTTACGTCGGCGCCGGCACCGTCGAGTTCATCGTCAATCAAGACGGCACCTTCTACTTCATGGAGATGAACACGCGGCTGCAGGTCGAGCACCCGGTCACCGAAATGATCACCGGCCTCGATCTGGTCGAGTGGCAGCTGAAAGTGGCTGCCGGCGAGACGCTGCCGCTGCGCCAGGAGCAGCTCGTGATCCGCGGCCATGCGCTGGAAGCGCGCATCTACGCCGAAGATCCCGACAAGGGTTTCCTGCCCTCGATCGGCAAGCTGATCCACCTCGCGCCGCCGGCGGAAACCCTCAACGTGCGGGTCGATACCGGCGTCGAACAGGACGACGAGATCTCGCCGCATTACGATCCGATGATCGCCAAGCTGATCGTCTGGGACGGCTCCGACACCAATGCCCGCGAACGCGCCCTGGCGCGCATGCTGCAGGCATTGGCCGACTACCGCGTGGTCGGCGTGTCGAACAACATCGGTTTCCTCTCGCGCCTGGTGGCCTGCCCGGCCTTTGCGCAGGCCGATCTCGATACCGGCCTGATCGAGCGCGAGCGCGCCTTTCTCTTCCCCGAAAGCACCGAGCCGCCGGCCGAAGCCTGGCTGGTTGCGGCGCTGGCGGAGCTGATCCACGATCAGCAGTACGCCGCCGCGGAAGCCGTCGAGAGCCGTGATCCGTTTTCGCCCTGGCATGCGCGCGACGGCTGGCGCATGAACGGCAATGCGCGGCGCGAGATCCGGCTGCGCGCCGGAGAAACCGAAAAGGTGGTGAATGCCGGCTATGCCGGGGACAGCTTCGTGCTCGAATTCGAAGGCAAGACCGTCACGGCCACGGGACGCTTCACCGGCGGCAGCGAACTGCGCGTCGACCTGGGCGGCCGTCGCATCAATGTCACCGTGGTTTCCGCCAACGAGAAGCGTCATGTCTTCATCGACGGGGTTTCCTTCGTCTTCGCCGCCATCGACCCGCTGTTCCATGCCGGCAGCGGCGGCGGAGCCGAGGGCGGGTTGACCGCGCCGATGCCGGGCAAGGTGATCGCGCTGATCGCCCCTGTCGGCACCAGGGTCGAAAAGGGGGCGCCGCTGCTGATACTCGAAGCCATGAAAATGGAACACACGATCGCGGCGCCCGCTGCCGGCACCGTCAAGGCATTTCATTTCAATGTCGGCGAGCAGGTCAGCGACGGTGCCGAGCTAGTAGAATTCGAGGCTGACAAAAATAGCCGCCAAATAGAATGACTCTCCCCAGCAAAGTACGCATCGTTGAAGTCGGTCCGCGTGACGGACTGCAGAACGAAAAGACGCCCGTTTCAACCAAGGTAAAGGTCGAACTGATCCGCCGGCTGGGTGCCGCCGGGCTCAAGAGCATCGAGACTACGGCCTTCGTCTCGCCGAAGTGGGTGCCGCAGATGGCCGACAACGCGGAAGTGTTTGCCGCCGTCGACAAACTGCCCGATGTCAGCTACCCGGTGCTGACGCCCAACATGAAGGGTTTCGAGGCGGCGCTGGCCGCCGGGGCGAAGGAAGTTGCGGTGTTCGGCGCGGCCTCCGAGTCGTTTTCGCAGAAGAACATCAACTGCTCGATCGCCGAGTCGCTCGACCGCTTCCGCCCCATCGTCGAAGCCGCCAAGGCGGAAGACATCAAGGTGCGCGGCTACGTCTCCTGCGTGCTGGGTTGTCCCTACGAAGGCGAAGTGCCGCCGCTGGCGGTGGCCGGCGTGGCGCAGGCGCTGCTCGAAATGGGCTGTTATGAAATCAGCCTGGGCGACACCATCGGTGCCGGCACGCCGGAAAAGACCCGCGCCATGATCAAGGCCGTGGCGCGCCAGCGTTCCCCTGAAAAAAATTGCGGGTCATTATCACGATACCTTCGGCATGGCCGCCGCCAACATCTACGCCTCGCTGCAGATGGGCATCGGCATTTTCGACAGCTCCGTTGCCGGCCTCGGCGGTTGTCCCTATGCCGCCGGCGCTTCCGGCAATGTCGCGACCGAGGATGTGGTCTGGCTGCTGTCCGGCCTCGGCATCGATACCGGCATCGATCTCGATGCGCTGGTGGATACCGGTGTCTGGATCTCCAAACAGCTCAAGCGCGAACCCGTGTCGCGCGTGGCGCGGGCCATCCTCGCCCGGCGCGCGATGGCAGCCGCCGATGCCTGAGGCCGCGGCCTCGCCCTGCATCGATGTCTGCAGGATGGAAGAAGGCCTTTGCGCCGGCTGCCTGCGCACCATCGACGAGATCGCCCGCTGGGCCAATGCCGGCGATGACGAGAGGCGCTTGATTCTGGTTGCCGTGGCGCAACGGCGCGGCCGGCGCGATCCCGAGGCCGACCTGGCGGGTACTTGCGGCGACACATGAAATCCAAACCAAACATCAAGCCGCAGAGGGCACAGAGATCACAGAGACGATCAGAACCGGTTCTCTCTGTGATCTCTGTGTCCTCTGTGGCCAAATAGGTTTTCGACATGAAGCTGCCTGACTCGATTCAGGTCATCGAGCGCGGCTGGCTGTCATCGAACAACATCCTGTTCTTCGAGGGCGGCTCGTCCACGCTGGTCGATGCCGGCTATGTCGGCCATGCGGCGCAAACCGTGGAGCTCGTAAAGTCGGCGCTCGCTGGCCGGCGAAGCCGAATCCCCGGCGGACAAGGTCCGGCACGGCGCGGGGCCGTCACGCTGGGCCGCCTGATCAACACCCATTCGCATTCCGACCATATCGGCGGCAATGCCGCGCTGCAAGCGGCCTTCGGCTGCAAGATCGTGATCCCCGCCGGCATCGAACGCATGGTCGCCGAGTGGGATACCGATGCGATGATGCTCGACCCCGCGAAGCAGCGCGGCGAGCGCTTCGCCCACGACGGTGTGATCGAAGCCAACAGCGAATTCGAAATGGGCGGCATGGTCTGGCAGGCGCTGCCCGCGCCCGGCCACGACATGGAAGCGCTGGTCTACTACTGCGCCGAAAAGCGCATCCTGATTTCCGGCGACGCGCTGTGGCAGGACGGCTTCGGCATCATCTTCGGCGAAGTGATGGGCAGGAAGGATGCCCTGCCGGCAACGCGCACGCACGCTGGAAATGATCGGTCGTCTCGGTGTCGATATCGTCATACCCGGACATGGCGCGCCCTTCGACGATTTCGACGCCGCGATTGCGCGCGCCCTGCGCCGCCTCGAATCCTTCGAGGCCGATTCCTCCCGCGTCGGGCGCAACGCCGTGCGTGCCTGCTTCACCTTCAACCTGCTCGACCTGCAGCGCCTGCGCGAGGACGAGCTGCCGGCCTACCTGAAGAGCGTGCCCTTCTTCGACAGCGTCAACCGGAGCATCCTCAAATTGTCCGACGAGGATTTCGCCTCCTGGCTGCTCGGCGAACTGCTGCGCTCGCGTTCCGTCGAAGTGCGCGACGGCTGGATTCTGCCGACCATGGCGCCGTAGAGTTGGCGATGGCCGACAACGGGGATACCGAAACCCTGGCCCGGCTTCTGCGCGAGCGGCGCAGCGTCCGCGACTTTGCCGACCGCGAGGTTCCGGCGGAACTGCTCCAGGCCATCCTTGACGATGCGCGCTGGGCGCCGAGCTGGTCGAACACCCAGCCCTACAAGATCGCCGTCGCCGGCGGCGAGCTGAAGGACCGCCTCAAGCAGCATTTGCTGGAGCGCTTCGATGCCGCGACGAAGCTGCAGGCCGGCGGTGTGCTCGGCAAGCTCGCAGCCTTCCTGACGCGCAGCAAGGCCCTGCCCGACGGCGACTTCGATACGCGTTTCGAATACCCGGTGGAACTCGTGCCGCGGCGCCGCGCGACCGGCTTCGGGTTGTATGCCACTCTCGGCATCGCGCGCGAAGACAGCGCCGCGCGCCACCGCCAGATGCGCCGCAACTGGGAGTTCTTCGGCGCGCCCGTGGTGCTCTTCGTCTTCGTGCGCCAGGAGCTGGGCGCCTATTCCGTCCTCGACGCCGGGATTTTCCTGCAATCGCTGATGCTCGCGGCGCAGGCGCGCGGCCTCGGCACCTGCGCCGAAGGCGCGCTCGGCACCTGGGCCGGCCCCGTGCGCGAAGCCTTCGACGTGCCGCCGGCTTACAAGCTGCTGTGCGGGCTTGGCATTGGGCTGGCCCAGCGACCACGTCGTCAATACATTCAATCCCGGCCGTGCGGACGTGGCGGAGATGCTGATTCCGGAGAAACGCGGCTGAACTTGGCGTGTCGCCAGCGCCGACTTTCGGTGTTCCGTCATTCCGGCGCATGCCGGAATCCAGAGGTCGGTTTTAATTTACCGCCGTATCGCCTGCGCCGACTTTCTGGCTTCGTCATTCCGGCGAAGGCCGGAATCCAGGTATCTTGTGGCCGCGCCGGGACTCGCCCCGGCAGGCGAGGCACTTTCTTGCTGCGCGGCAAGAAAGTACCCAAAGAAACGCGCCCCGCCTCCCCGGCCCTTCGGGCTGCCCTCGCTGCGAAAGGCCCGCCGGGCCGGTCGCTAAACTCGCTTCGCTCGGACAACGCGACCGGACTACTCCCGGCGAACCTTCCTCGCTCGGCGGGTCAGAGGGGATGAAAGCCGTCGCCTATTGTGGCGTGTTCAGATTAAATTCAAGCTGACCAGTTTAGCTGCGGCGAACCTTCCTCGCTCGGCGGGGCAGAGGGGAATGCAAACCGTCTCGCGTGGCAGGTCGTGATGAAAACAAATCCGAAGCCGACCCGTTTAGCAACTCTAGAGCACGGCGAAACGTCCTGTTTGGGGGAGTTTTGCCAGCTTCGAGAAACTGATCTGCCGCTCGCCGTTTACCTGCTCCTTGTTTCCGTGCGCCCATGCAGTTGCGCCGTCGCCGTGCCAGATGACGGCGCAACTGCCGTCGGGGTGCAGCTTCAACACAAGCAACTCCTCGTAACCAATCTTCATGTAGGTGCCGTTGTTCTGTGTCGTCTTGATCTGCACCATCTTGCCGGTTACTGGATCGCGGGCATCGTGCAAGGACGTTCCCGGCGGCAACAATTCGAGGCCTAGATTTACAGCGGCCCACGCCTCGCCGATGTCGCCAACAAGCAGACCATCGAGCGGGAATTTGCGGTTGTGAATTTGGCGCATCTCCGACGTGATGACATAGAGGCTGCGGATGAGTTCAGCGGTGCGGTTCATATTGTTCTCCTTGCGTCCTCATCAGCCGCGCCCAACTCTCGCCTAGCGTCGCATTCTTCACGCCGTAGCCGGTCGGATGCACCGACACGTCGTAAGGAACTCCGGCTTGCTCGATGACCGGCACAGAATGCTCCGCTTGGCCTTTTCCCAACACCCAAACTCCGCGCGGCCGAAGATGCTCCAACAAAGCCGTGAGCCGCGCCGCCGCAACCTCGTAATGTTCTTTGGTCGGTCTATCCTCACGTCTGTCGCCGACACGCTCAGCGAAGTTCGTAAATGCGATGCTATTCCAGAAGTCTGCCTTGCTGCGACCGCAAGCATTCGCCATCTTTGTGTACATCGCGTCGGCGACATCTCCGGCGAGGTAGAGAGTGATGTAGCCTCGATCTGTGTTGTCGGCCCAGTTGCCATACCAAGATTCGCCCAAGACGAGGATTCGCTGGCGCGGATACTCTGGCCCAATCCAGATGTCGGCGAATTGGTCGTCAGTTTGGGTCACAACCAATGCGCTCTCGCTTTTCTGAATTTCCTCTCATCAACATCGTATATCGGCAATTATTGGCAAATGGTCACTCTGCCGGCGATTTGGGGTCGGCGATAAGCGGCGATAAGAAGCGGCGATAAGGGTCGGCGATAAGGGGTCAGCGTGAAATTTGATTTTCCGAAAGCCTATCACGTGTGGTGGCTTTCCTTCTCCTCTGACCCGCCGAGCGAGGAAGGTTCGCCGGGAGTAGTCCGGTCGCGTTGTCCGAGCGAAGCGAGTTTAGCGACCGGCCCGGCGGGCCTTCCGCAGCGAGGGTAGCCCGAAGGGCCGGGGAGGCGGGGTGCGCTTCTTTGGGTACTTTCTTGTCGCATCACAAGAAAGTGCCTCGCCCGCCGGGGCGAGTCCCGGCATTTCCCTTCGCGCCGCAAGGGAACTCGCCGCGCACCGCCCATCCGGAATCCGCTATCCTTTCGCCCATGCAAGTCGTCCTCATCAGCGGCCTTTCCGGTTCCGGCAAATCCATCGCCCTCAATGTGCTGGAGGATGTCGGCTACTACTGCGTCGACAACCTGCCGGCGCCGCTGCTGTCCGGCCTGGTCGCGCATCTGCGGCTGGAGGGGCATGAGCTGGCTGCCGTGGCGGTGGACATGCGCGGCGGCGCGAGCATCGCGGCGCTGCCGCCGCAGTTGCGCAAACTGCGAAGCGGAAGGCGTCGACGCTGCGCTTCGTCTTCCTCGATGCGCGCAACGATGTGCTGATCCAGCGCTTTTCCGAGACGCGCCGGCGCCACCCGCTGGCCGGCGACGACGTCACGCTGGAGGAGGCCATCGCCCGCGAACGCGAAGCGCTGGAGATGCTGGCGTCGCTCGGCCACCACATCGACACCAGCAACCTGCGGCCCAATGCACTGCGCGCCAGCATCAAGGACTTCGCCGCGCTGGATGAACGCAGCGGCCTGATCCTGCTGTTCGAGTCCTTCGGCTTCAAGAACGGCATTCCGCTCGATGCCGACCTGGTGTTCGACGTGCGCTGCCTGCCCAATCCGCATTACGATCCGGCGCTGCGCCCGCTCACCGGACGTGACGCCGAGGTGATCCGCTTTCTCGAGGCGCAGCCCGAAGTGGCGCGCATGGAAGCCGACCTGCGCCGCTTCATCGGCGACTGGCTGCCGGCCTACGTCCGCGACAACCGCTCCTACCTGACGGTCGGCATCGGCTGCACCGGCGGTCAGCATCGCTCGGTGTATCTGGCCGAAAGGCTCGCCGCGCATTTTCGCGGGTCGGCGCGGGTGCTGGTGCGGCACCGCAGCCTGATCGAATGACGGAGCGCATCCCCGACGGCCTGCGCGAGATGCTGGCGCAGGCGACGGGCGGCGGCCACTTGCCCTGGCGCGCGCTGCTGAAACCCGGCGACTGGCTGCTGCTGGTTTGCGCCGCGGCAGTGGTGGCGGCGTCCTATCCGCTGCTGTGGCGCGGCGGCGTGGCGGACCGTGCCATCGTCAAGCGCGACGGCCAGCTGGTGACCGAACTGGCGCTGAATGTGGCGCGCAAGTACGAAGTCACCGGCGCCATCGGCACCACGGTGATCGAGGTGCAGCCCGGCCGCGCCCGCGTGCTGTCCGATCCCGGCCCGCGCCAGTATTGCGTGCAGCAGGGCTGGCTGACGCGCGCCAATGCCGTGGCGATCTGCGCGCCGAACCACGTCACGCTGCAACTCTCCGGACGCGGCGGCAAGAACACCAGCTATGACACCCTCAACTATTGAGCTGCCGGTCAGCGCCGACGACTACCGCATCGCGCGCTACGCGGCGGCGGCGATCGCGCTGACCGTCGCCGAGGCGGCGCTGCCGAGTCCGCTGCCCGGCATCAAGCCGGGGCTGGCCAACATCATCGTGCTGGTGGTGCTGGTGCGTTACGGCTGGCGCGACGCGGCCTGGGTCAGCCTGCTGCGCGTGGTGGCCGGCAGCCTGGTGATCGGCCAGTTTCTCGCGCCGGGATTTTTCCTGGCGCTGGCCGGCGCGCTGTGCAGCCTCGGCGTGCTGGCGCTGGCGCAACACCTGCCGCCGCGTCTTTTCGGCCCGGTGTCGATCAGCGTGCTGGCGGCCTTCGCCCACATCGGCGGGCAGATTGCGCTGGCCCGCGTCTGGCTGGTGCCGCACGACGGCGTGTTCTACCTGCTGCCCCTGTTCGCCACGGCCGCACTGCTCTTCGGTACCATCAACGGCCTGGTCGCGGCACGCTTGTTGGCCATACCCGTGGCCATACCCGTCGCCACGGCACCCGCGGAGAATCCGGCCCGTGATCATTCCGCTGTTTCCGCTGCAGTCGGTGCTGTTCCCCGGCGGGCGGCTGCCGCTGCGGATTTTCGAGCAGCGCTACATGGACATGGCCAAGGTCTGCCTGAAGGAATCGACGTCCTTCGGCATCTGCCTGATCGCCGTGGGCGAGGAGGTGGCCCGCGCCGGGAAGAAGCCCGCCGCGCCGCATCGGGTGGGCACGCTGGCGCACATCGCCGACTGGGACATGCAGCAACTGGGCGTGCTCGACATCATCGCCCAGGGCGGCGAACGCTTTCGCCTGCTGCGCCACTGGGTCGAGGATTCCGGCCTGCTGAGGGGCGAGATCGAGCTGATTGCCGCGCCGCCCGTGCTGCCGGTGCCCGGCGCCTACGCACGGCTGGTGCCGCTGTTGCGTGCCATCGTCGACGAGATGGCGGCCGGCGCGTCTCGACGCCCCGGCTGAACCGCACCGTTTCTTCGACGCCGGCTGGCTGGGCATGCGCTATGCGGAAGTGCTGCCTATCCCGGGTGCAGCGAAGCAGAAGCTGCTGGAGATGGACGACAGCATCGACCGCCTGGAAATCATCTATCGCTTCCTTGAGAGCAAGGGTTTGCTGCCTGACGTTTGAAGCCCGTCGAGGATGCGCCTTACCGGCGCCGGTAGCGCGGCGTCTGCGGTGGCGTTCAGGTCCAGCCACTGCCAGCCCGGCTCCATTGCCGCGGGACGCGGCTTCACCTGCAGCAGCAGCGGCGCAATGTGCAGGCGAAAGTGGCTGAAGGCATGCACGAAAGTTTCCAAAGGGACGCACCGCGCCGGCGCCGGTGACGCGGCGATCACCGTGCAGGCGAAGCGCCGTTCTGCCCATTCCCGCGCATCGGCGCCTTGCGGCAGTTCCGGCAGCGACAGCAGTCCGCCCCAGATGCCGGCCGGCGGCCGGGTTTCCAGCAGTACGCGATCGTCATCCCGCAGCACCAGCAGCGTGGCCTCACGTTGCGGAATCGTGCGGCGTGGTTTTGCCGTCGGCAGCTCGGCGGTGCGGCCAGTGGCGCGGGCGACGCAGAGGTCACCGAGCGGGCAGGTTTCGCAGCGCGGCGCGGCCCTGGTGCAGACCGTGGCGCCGAGATCCATCTGCGCCTGGTTGTAGATGCTGCCGGCGCGCGCCGGCATCAGTTCTGCGGCCAGCGCCCAGAGGCGTTTTTCGACCGCGCCGCTGCCGGAAAAGCCTTCGATGCCGAAGGCGCGGCACAGCACGCGCTTGACGTTGCCGTCGAGGATCGGCGCACGGGCGCCGAAGCAGATGGTGGCGATGGAGTTGGCCGTGGAGCGGCCGATGCCCGGCAGCAGTGCAATGACAGCGGGATCGCGCGGGAACTTGCCGCCGTGCTGGGTCATCACGGCCTGCGCGCAGGCATGCAGGTTGCGCGCGCGGGCGTAGTAGCCGAGTCCGCTCCACAGCGCCATGACGTCCGCCACCGGAGCGGCGGCGAGATCGGCGAGTTGCGGGAAGCGCTCGAGGAAGCGCCGGTAATACGGAATCACCGTCGCCACCTGGGTCTGCTGCAGCATGATTTCCGACAGCCAGACGCGGTAGGGGTCGCTGGTGTTCTGCCACGGCAGATCGTGGCGGCCGTGGCGCTTGTGCCAGCGGATCAGGCGCGCGGCGAAGCCGCGCGCCGCGGGCGACAATTCAGCCATCCCCCCAGCCCCCTTCCCGGGGAAGGGGGTGACCTTGGTTCGCCGCTGGCGCGGCTCCATGTCCTTGGCGGCATCCCCTTGGGGCGGCCCTGCGGGGATGCTCACCCCTTGACAGGTTTCACCAGGATGGCCGCAAGCTTGGCCCGCTGCCGCGCTTCGTCCGTGGTGTCGGCATTCGCCACCGCCACGCCCATGCGGCGCTTGATGAAACTCTCCGGCTTGCCGAACAGGCGCAGGTCGGATTCGGGCACCTGCAGCGCGTCGGCGACGCCTTCGAAGGCGATGCCTTTTTCTTCCAGGCCGCCATAGATCACCGCCGAGGCGCCGGGGCGGCGCAGGCTCGGTGTCGACCGGCAGGCCGAGGATGGCGCGCGCATGCAATTCGAATTCCGACAGGCGTTGCGTCGCCAGCGTCACCAGGCCCGTGTCGTGCGGGCGCGGGCTGACTTCGGAGAACCAGACCTTGTCGGCCCTGACGAACAGCTCGACGCCGAAGATGCCGCGTCCGCCGAGGTTGCCGGTGACGGCGCGGGCGATGTCGCGCGACTTCTGCAGCGCTGCCGGCGTCATCGCCATCGGCTGCCAGGATTCGACGTAATCGCCATTGACCTGCACATGGCCGATCGGATCGCAGAAGAAGGTTTCGACTTCGCCGGAAGCGCCGACCGCGCGCACCGTGAGCAGGGTGATCTCGTACTCGAAATCGATGAAGCCCTCGACGATGACGCGTCCGGCGCCGACGCGGCCCGCGGCCTGCGAGTAGTCCCAGGCGATCTTCACGTCGGCCTGGCTCTTGAGCAGCGACTGGCCTTTGCCCGGACGATGACATCACCGGCTTCACCACGCAGGGAAAACCGATGCCGCCGTCGATGGCGGCCTGCAACTCGGCCAGCGTGTCGGCGAACTTGTAGGGCGAGGTGGCCAGCCCGAGTTCCTCGGCGGCCAGTCGACGTATCCCCTCGCGGTTCATGGTCAATTGCGCGGCGCGGGCGGTGGGTATGAACTTCGGGCAAGTGCCCGGCGACGCCTTCGCGCTCGATCTCGACCAGCGTCGCGGTGGCGATGGCTTCGATTTCGGGCACCACCAGGTCGGGCTTTTCCTTTTCGATCAGCGCGCGCAGGGCGGCGCCGTCGGTCATCGTCACGACGTGGCTGCGATGCGCCACCTGCATGCCGGGGGCATCGGCATAGCGATCGACGCCGATCACCTCGCAACCCAGCCGCTGCAATGCGATAATGACTTCCTTGCCAAGCTCGCCGCATCCCAGCAGCATGACGCGCGTGGCGGAATCAGAAAGCGGAGTGCCGATACGTTTGGCGATGCCCATCAGGTGCTCCCGATAATGTGATGTTCCCCGATTTTAGAGCCTGTTCGCGAGTAGCCCCGATGAACCCGCAGTACCCGCCTTTTCCCGACAGCCGCAGCCTGCGCGACGCGCTGGGCGAATTCGCCACCGGCGTCGCCGTGGTCACCGCATGCGGCCGCGACGGCCAGCCGGTCGGCGTCACCATCAATTCCTTCGCCTCGGTTTCCCTCGATCCGCCGCTGGTGCTGTGGAGCCTCGGCCTGCAGTCGCCGTCCCTGGCGGTGTTCGAGGCCTGCAGCCATTACGCCGTGAATATCCTCGCCGCCGACCAGGCCGATTTGTCGCAGCGCTTTTCGCAGTCGCAGAACGACAAGTTCGCCGGCATCGAGACAAAAGTCGGCGCCGGCGGGACGCCGCTGCTGTCCGGTTGCTGTGCCTGGTTCGAATGCCGCAACGAGTTGCGCTATCCCGGCGGCGACCACATCATCCTGGTCGGCTATGTGGAAGAGCTTTCAGCGCGCGGAAAAGCCGCCGTTGATTTTTCACGGCGGCCAATACCGCAAGCTGGCCTGAGCACGCAGCCCCACACTTGACCGCGACTTCTTCCTCCCACCGTGCCGGATGGATCGCGGTCGCGGCAACCATCTGCATCTGGACCGGCTTCATCCTGGTGTCCCGCGCCGGCGGCAAGGGCATGCTGACCGGGTGGGACGTGGCGGGCCTGCGCTTCGGCGTCGGCGGGCTGATCGCCCTGTTTTTCCTGTCGCGCGTGAGCCTGCCGCCGCTGAAGGTGATCGCGCTGTTCAGCGTCTTCGGCGGCATCGGTTATGCGGTCACGGTGTATTCGGCCTTCCGCCTGGCGCCCGCGGCCCATGCCTCGGTGTTGATGCCCGGCGCCTTGCCCTTTGCCACGGCGGTCATCGCCTGGCTGTGGCACAGGCAGGCGCCGTCGCGGCTGCAGCGCGTCGCACTCGGCCTGGTGTTTGCGGGGATCGTCCTGACCGCCGCCGATACCTTGTCGCACGGCGCCCGTCTCACCGGTTTGCAACTGCTCGGCGACGCGCTGTTTCTTACGGGTTCGTCGGCTTGGGCGGTGTTTACCCTGTTGTTGCGCCGTTATCCGATGTCGCCGCTGGCGGCGACGGTGGCGACCACTCTGGGCAGCGCCGTGGTGTATCTGCCGCTGTGGTGGCTGTTCCTGCCCAGCACCCTGGGCCAGGCACCGGCGGCCGAGATTGCCATGCAGGCGGTGTATCAGGGCGTGCTGGTGGTATTTGTCGCAATGCTGCTGTACACCTTCGCGGTGCGCCAGATCGGGGCGCAGCCGGTGGCTCTGATGATGGCCGTGGTGCCGGGCTTGTCTGCGCTGGCGGCGGTGCCGGTGCTGGGCGAACCGCTGTCGCTGCTTTCCCTGGCCGGCTTGGCCGCCGTTACCGCCGGCGCGGTATTGGGCGCTCGGCAGGGCCCGAAACCGGCATAGCCGGAGCTTGCAGGGGCCGGCCCAAGGCCCCGGCGCGGCTCCAATGGCCGTTGGCGACCTTGCGCACAGCGCTGTGCTGGATCCTCGAGGATAGCGAATGCAGCGCGCCGCCAAGGGCGATTAGTCCTGCGCGGGCATGGTTGGCGAGCACGCCGCCGGAGATGCGCAGGCGCTTGCCCAGTTGCCCATACATCCGCTGCATTTCGATGGTACGCATGTGGCGGGCTTCTTGTTCGATGGCAATGGCGTCGAGGGGGAGCATGATGTCGTTTCCTTTTTAATGATGCGGTGCAGCACCGCATGGCCTGCAATGTAATTACTTATTAATCCAATAACAATCACTAAAAAAGGAACAACATTGGTGAAAAATATTCCATAATAGGCCCATGGATCGTGCTGGAGAGATGACTGCTTTCGTGCGTGCCGTGGAGACCGGCGGATTTTCTGCTGCCGCCCGGGACCTGGGCCTGACGCCGTCCGCGCTGTCCAAACTGGTGACCCGGCTGGAGGACCGGCTCGGTGCCCGCCTGCTGCAGCGGACCACCCGCCGCCTGCAATTGACGGCCGAAGGCGAAGCCTTCTACGCCAGGGCGCGGCCGATTCTCGCCGCCATGGCCGAGGCCGAAGCCGAAGTCACCGAAGCCGGCGCCAGCGCGCGCGGCCTGTTGCGCCTGCATTGCGGCTCGGCCTTCGGCATGCATCAGCTGGCGCCCGGCATCCCGCGCTTCCAGCAACGCCATCCCGAGGTCGAGATCGACATCACCATCAGCGACCAGCCGCTGGGAGCCATGGAAGAAGGCGTCGACCTCGCCATCCGCATCGGGCCGCTGGACGAATCGTCGATGGTGGCGCGCCGCATCTGCAACCTGGAACGTGTGATCTGCGCTGCGCCCGCCTACCTGCAGCGACATGGCACGCCGCGCACGCCGGACGACCTGCAACGGCACAACTGCCTGTGGATCACCAGCCTGCCGGCGCTGCGCCGCTGGCCCTTCGATACCGACGACGGCATTCGCGTCGTGCATGTCGGCGGCAATGTCGTCGCCAACAATGCCGAAACCGTGCTGCAACTGGCCGTCGCCGGGGTCGGCATCACGCGCCTGACCGATGTCGTGGTCAGCGAGGCGATTCGCGGCGGCGCCCTGGTGCCCATCCTGACCGACTGGCACCACGTCGAACCGGTACCGCTGTTCGCCACCTATCCCAGCGGGCGCAACCTGTCGCCCAAGGTGCGCGCCATGGTGGATTTCCTGGTCGAGGAATTCGGCGGCGCGCCCTGGCGCAAGCTGCGCGCCTGAGATGTCGATACCTGCTGCACTTTCGGGAACGGATTGCGGGGCATGATGCCCGCTGAAATGTAAACTGCGCCATGGCTACCCTGACCCTTCATCCCGGCAAGGACAAATCCGTCCTGCGCCGCCATCCCTGGCTGTTCTCCGGCGCCATCGCGCAGCTCGAGGGCCGCGCGCGGCCGGGCGACACCGTCGATGTGGTTTCCCATGAAGGCCGCCCGCTGGCGCCGCGCGGCCTGGAGCCCGGCCTCGCAGATCCGCGCCCGGGTCTGGAGCTTCGATCCGCAAGAGACTATCGACCACGCCTTCTTCAAGCGTCGCGTCGCGGCGGCCGTGGCGCGCCGCGCCGCGCTGCCGGAACTCGCCGGGCAGCAAGGCCTGCGCCTGATCCACGCCGAATCCGACGGCCTGCCCGGCGTCATCGCCGACCGCTACGGCGACACTGTCGTGGTGCAGCTGACCACGGCCGGCGCCGACAAGTGGCGTGCCGCCATCGCCGACTCTTTGCAGAAGGCCACCGGTTGCGCGCGCATCTACGAACGTTCCGACGTCGAGGTGCGCAAGCTCGAAGGCCTGGAGCCGGTCACCGGCTGGCTGCACGGCACCGCGCCCGGCGATGAAATCGTGATCGGGGAAAACGGCGTGCGCATGACCGTCGACATCCTCGCCGGCCACAAGACCGGCTTCTACCTGGATCAGCGCGAGAACCGCCGGCGCGTGGCCGAACTGGCGCGCGACCGGCGCGTGCTCAACTGCTTCTGCTACACCGCAGGCTTCTCGCTGCAGGCGCTGGCCGGCGGCGCACGCGAGGTCGTGTCGGTGGACAGTTCAAGCCCGGCGCTGGCCACCGCGCAGCGCAACCTCGCGCTGAATCCCCAGCTCGATGCGGCGCGCGCCGTATGGCGCGAGGCCGATGTCTTCGCCGAGCTGCGCACGCTGCGTGCCGCCGGCGAGCGCTACGACCTGATCATCCTCGATCCGCCCAAGTTTGCCCACACCGCCGCGCAAGCGGAGCGCGCCGGGCGCGCCTACAAGGACATCAACCTGCAGGCCTTGCAACTGCTGGCGCCCGGAGGTTTGCTGATGAGCTACTCCTGCTCGGGCGGCGTCAGCGCCGAACTGTTCCAGAAGATCATCGCCGGCGCCGCGCTCGATGCCGGGCGCACGGCGCGCGTGGTGCAGCACCTGCACGGCGCCGCCGACCATCCGGTCGACCTTGCCTTCCCCGAAGGCGAGTACCTCAAGGGCTTGCTGCTGCAGGTGGATTGAAAAGTTATGTCTCGGACCGGGCCGGAGACGGTATCCCTTGCGGACGGCGCTGGGCGCAGCGGGGAATTCGCGGAGCACTGCTCCGCGCCCGCGCAGCCGGCCGGCTGTGCAAAGCCGGCCGTGGAGATGACGGCGTTACTTCTTCTTCGCTTCCTCGTAGGGCGCGATCTTGTCCACGGCCAGGCGGTAGCCGGCCTTGCCCCATGGCGTGTCGGCGCGATGCAGACTCAGGGTCCCATGCACCCAGATCGCATCCATGCTGCGCATGCCTTTCAGCGGTTTGGCGGAGATTGCGTGAACGATCTGATTGGCGGGAGGTGGCGGGCTATGGATGCAGGCGCCGAAGTAGGGCACCAGGAGGAACTCGGTGACCTTGTCGGCTTTGGCTTCGAGTGGAATGGCGAAACCCGGCAGGCGGACGCGCATGCCGGCCAGCGAAGCTTCGGTCGGCGCGCTGTCCCACAGCACCTTCATCTTTTCCAGCGCGTCCATCGCGCGCGGGTCGGAATCCAGCAGCTTGCCCGAGCTGAGCAAGGCCTTGAGATCCTGCGTCGGGTCCCAGTCCTTGGGGACCAGGGCATCCCAGGTGATCTCCTTGTAGGTGTCGGCGGCTTGCAAGGGCAGCGTCACGCAGAGAGCAAGTAACAGCAAAAGTTTGCGCATGGATGTTCCTAGATTCGCGGCGTCAGGCCGTCGGCGAGCGACATGCGCCAGGCACGCCAGCCCGGGATCAGGCTGGCGATCAGCCCGGTGGTAATGACCAGCCCGAGCAGTTCGAGTTCCCCGGATCCCGGCAGCCGGGCGCCGAGCACGACGCCGAAGCGTTCCAGCAGCCAGGGTGCGGCAAGGCTGCTGCCGAGACTGGTCAGCGCCAGTCCGAGCAGCGCACCGAGCGCGGTTACCAGCAGGCCTTCGGCGGTCAGCATCAGGAACAGATCGCGCGGCCCGGCGCCCAGCGCGCGCAGGATCGCCAGTTCGCGGCGGCGCTCGTTGAGCCCGGCCAGCAGGGTCGCCGTCAGGCCGGCGAGGCCTACCACGACGACCAGCGCCGAGATCGCGAGCAGGGTGTTCTCCACCATGCCGATCGCCTGCCACAGCTCGTCGAGGGCAACGCCCGGCAATACCGCCAGCAGCGGCTCGCCGCGGAATTCGTTGACGAAGCGCTGCATGCGAAAGACGTCGCTGCGCTGCTTGAGGCCGACCAGCGCGGCGGTGATTTCCTTCGGCTGCAGGTCGAACTTGGCAACCAGTTGCGGCGGGATGTTGAGACCCGGCATGGGCGCGCCGCCGACCCAGTCCAGGTGCAGCGCGGTGATGGCTTCGAGGCCGACATGCACGGTGCGGTTGACCGGCGTTCCGGTCGCGGCGAGGATGCCGACGATGCGGAAGGGCTTGTCGCCATGCTCGCTCATGCCGGCCTCGCTGAAGCCGTGGCTGAGCGTGATTTCCTGGCCGAGGGCATAGCCCAGGCGCGCCGCGACCTCGCTGCCGACCACGGCCTCGAAGACGCCGGCGAAGGGCCCGCCGGCGGTGAAACGCAATGCCTCGTGATCGCCGAAGCGGAAATGGCGGAAATAGTCGGGACTGGTGCCGAGCACCGCGTAGCCGCGATGCGAGTCACCCAGCAACAGCGGCACCGCCCAGTCGACCGCCGGGTGGCCGGCGATGGCCTGGTAGCTGTTCCAGCCGATGTTGTTGCTGGCGGAGCCGGAGTGGAACACGGCGTAGAGCATCAGTTGCACGGCGCCGGTACGGGCGCCTACCACCAGGTCGACACCCGAGACGGACTGCGTGAAGCTCTGCCGTGCGTCGACACGGATCCGCTCCACCGCCAGCAGCAGCGTGGTGGCCAGCACGATGGCGACCAGCGTCAGGCCCAGCGTCAGTCGTCGGCTCCAGGCCGAAAGGGCGGCGAGGCGCAGGACCGCCTTCATGCGCTTGCTCCGGCGCCGGCCCGGTTGATCTCGTCCAGCGCGACAGTCCGGTCGAAGTGCGCGGCCAGTCGCCGGTCGTGGCTGACAAAGACCAGGGTCGCGCCGACAGCGGCCGCCTCGCGCAGCAGCAGGTCGATGAAGATCTGCTGCCGTTCGGCGTCCAGCGCCGAAGTCGGTTCATCGGCAATCAGGATTTCGGGCCGGCCGATCAGCGCCCGCGCGGCAGCGACGCGTTGTTGCTGGCCGACGCTGAGTTCGGCGGCCGGCTTGTGCCAAAGATCGGAAGCGAGGTCGAGTTGGGAAAGCAGGCTCTCGGCGGCGCTGCGCGGACCGGGACCGGCGCGCTGCTTGCGGCGGGCCGAGAAGGTGCACGGCAGCAGCACATTGTCGAGCGCCGATAGCCAGGGCAGCAGGTTGAACTGCTGGAACAGGAAACCGATATGGTCGGCGCGGAACTGGTCGCGGGCATGGCTGCCGAGTTGCGCGAGGTTTTGGCCCAGCAGTTCGATGCTTCCCGCTTGCGGCACGGCGACGCCGCCGAGCAGGCCGAGCAGGGTGCTCTTGCCGCTGCCGCTGGGACCGTGCAGGAAAATGCGCTCGCCTTGGGCGGCCTCCAAGCGGGGAATGTCGAGGCAGGTTGTCGCCTGCCGCGGCCAGCGATAGAGCAGATCGGTAATCTTGAGCGCACTCATGAGCCCGAGCTTACCAGTTCAGCACAGGGCTCTTGGGTGTCAGCCGCTGCTTGCCCTGGCCGCTCGGCCCCACGCGTTGCGCCTCAAGCCGGTAGAGGCGCTTGAAGCTTTTGAAGATGCTGGTTTCGATCCCTTTCAGCGCCGCGGGATTGGCGCAGCGGAAGACATAGCGGGCGTCGGCATCCGCATGCTCGCCGCCGTCGAACTTTGGCATGACGACCTCCGCTGTCTGCACCGAGCAGCTTGCGGCTGCGGTCGGCAACCACAGTGAGCCTGCATCCTTTAGAGTCTTCTCCATCGAGGCCAGGGCGGCTTTCTCCTTGTCGTTCTTTGGCGCGCGTTCGAAGCCGACGGCCGCATCGAGCGGCAATTCGAGGTTCAGCGTGATCGTGTCCTTCTCTATCGCGACATCAAGTTTGCCTTCGCCATGGAGATGGGCCTTCTGGGCCGCGGCGGAGAAAGAGAGTGCCGCTGCGGCGGCGAACAGGGCGGTACGGATCATGGGTATTTCCTCCATCTCAACAAAGAATTAGTGCGTATGCCCGGCGCCGAACACGATGACGGCGATGCCGCCGGCGAGCAGCAGGCCGTGCCAGCCTACGCCGCTCTGCTCCCGCTTGAGACGCGGCATCAGGTCGGAGATGGCGATGTAGGTGAAGCTGGCCGCGGCAACGGTGATGATGTAGGGCACCCAGCCCTGCGCAAACTCCAGCGCGAAGTAGCCGCTGATTCCGCCAGCAAGCGAGGCGAGGCTGGACACGCCGTTCCAGAACAGGGCGCGGTCGCGTTGCCAGCCGGCGGCCAGCAGGATGGCGAAGTCGCCTGCCTCCTGCGGCACCTCGTGGGCCACTACGGCAAATGTGGCCGCCCAGCCCAGTGCCGGATCTGCGATGAAGGCTGCAGCGATCAGCAGGCCATCGGTGAAGTTGTGGAAACCGTCGCCAACAAGAATGCCTATCGCTTCGCCTCGGGCATGATGGTGGGCATGGGTATGGTCCTGGCATTCCTCGCCGTTCACATGCTCGTCTTCGGTACCGTGGGAGTGACGCCAGATGGCAAACTTTTCCAGGGCGAAGAATCCAAGAATGCCGCCGAGCAGGACGGGAAAGACTTCGTGCGGCGTGAGCCCCGACTCCAGGGCTTCCGGCAGCAGATGCAATAGCGCTGTCGCCAGCAGTACGCCGATGGAAAAGCTCACCGCATACGACAAATATTTTTTCGGCAATCCGAACAGGACAAGCGCAGCCGCCGCCAGGCTGAGGATGCCGCCGAGCAGGCAGGCGAGGACGATCTGGGTGAGAAGCGGCAGGTTCATCGGAGCGGTTGGCGCAGGCGTGGTGAAACGGGCGGCGCCATTCAAGCATAACAATGCCACAAATGCAACATTGTTGCATTTGTGGCCGATCTGTGGTTTCATTCGGCCATGGCCGGCGCAAGCATTCCGTCAAACCCCGCCGATCTCCTGCGTGCCGCCGGCATCAAGGTGACCCGGGGGCGGGTGCGCGTGCTGCAGGCGCTGCACGGCGCCCGCCAGCCGCTGTGCCACGGCGAGATGGAGGCGCAGCTCGGCGCCGATGGCGAAACCGCGATGGACCGCGTCACGCTGTATCGCATCCTGGATTCGCTGGTGGCTTGCGGCCTGGCGCTGAAGGCGGTGGATACCCGCGGCGTGTTCCGTTTTTCTGCCGCCGGGGCGCAGCGCCAGCATGCAAATCACATCCATTTCCGCTGCACCGGCTGCGGCGGGGTGTTCTGCCTCAAGGCCGAACCGCCGCCGCCGCCGAAGCTGCCGCGCGGCTTCCGCCTGAACGAGGTCGCCTACGACGTGCGCGGCCTGTGCGCCGGCTGCTCGCCGCACGCGCCGGGCGCCGCGCGCGTCTGATCCGGCGCAGCTTCCGGTTCCGCAGCGATGCGCATGCTCGGGCATAGCCTGCTGGTTCTGCTGCTGCTAGCGACGCAGCAGGTCGGGCTCCTGCACGCGCACGCCGGCGAGGCGGCCGGGCAGGCCATGGCGGCGAATGGCGACGAAACGCCGGATCAATCCGGGGCGCCTTTCTGTACCGACTGCCTCGCCTTCGCCGGCAGCGTGCCGGCGCCCCCGGCGAGTCTGCATGCATTTCCTGGCGGCACTTTGCGCCAGGCGCACGCGCTTGCCGCCGTGTCGCCAGCGCCGACTTTTTCCTTTCCGGCGGCATATCGCAGCCGCGCCCCGCCCGCTCTTCCAATCTGACCCTTGAATTCAGCCGGCCGCCGCCTTGTCGCGGCCGCCGTTGCCATTGTCATTGGCTTTGTCGTTTTGGAGATAACCATGAGGTGCACATCCCTGATCGTGCTGGGCGCCACCGGCGTGCTGGCCAGTATTCCCGCGTCGGCCGCCGATGCCGACCTGAAATCCCTGCGTGAGGAAATCGCGCAAATGAAACAAGCCTACGAACAGCGCATCAAGGCGCTGGAATCTCGATTGGAAAAAGCCGAAACAACGGCCGTCAAGGCCGAGGTCAGCGCCACCCAGGCACAGGCCAGCGCCCAGCAGGCCGCCGCGCGTCCGGCGCCGGCCAATGCCTTCAACCCGGAGATCTCGCTGATCCTGCAGGGCCGCTACAAGGACATGAAGGAGGTCCCGGAGCGAACCATCACCGGCTTCTGGCCCGCCGCCGGACATGACCACGGCGGCGGTTCGGGCGAGGCCAACCAGCGCGGCTTTTCGCTCGACCACAGCGAGCTGGTCTTCGGCGCCAACATTGACCCGTGGTGGCGCGGGCAGTTGATGCTCGGCGTGAGGGACGACGAAGTCGAGGTCGAGGAGGCCTGGGTCCAGACCCTGGGCATCGGCCACGGCATCGGGCTCAAGGGTGGACGCGTCCGTTCCGGGATCGGCTACCTCAACGAACAGCATCCCCACGCCTGGGACTTTTCCGACGCGCCGCTGATGTACACGGTGATGTTCGGCGAGCACGCAAGCTATGCCCAGGACGGCCTCCAGCTCAAGTGGGTGGCACCCACCGAGACCTTCATCGAGCTTGGCGCCGAGTTCGGGCGCGGCGCCGAATTCCCGGGCACGGACCGCAACAAGAACGGCACCAACAACGGTGCGATCTTCGCGCACGTCGGCGGCGATGTCGGTGCCAGCAACAACTGGCGCGCCGGGGTTTCCTACCTTCGCACCACGGCCAAGGACCGCGAGGCCCATTTCGAGGATGTCGGCGGGCTCGAGGCGCAGGGCGTGTTCGACGGCGATTCGCGCACCTGGATCGCCGACTTCGTCTGGAAATGGGCGCCGGAAGGCAATGCGAAATACCGCAATTTCAAGCTGCAGGGCGAATGGTTCCAGCGCAAGGAGAAGGGTACGCTCAACTGTCTCGACGAGGATCTGGTCGGCAACGCTTGCGATCCGGGGGCCGTCGGCGCCAGCGTCCTGAGCTCCTACAAGACCCGCCAGTCCGGCTGGTACTTGCAGGGCGTCTACCAGTTCACGCCGAACTGGCGCGCGGGCTTGCGCTACGACCGCCTCGATTCCGGCGATCGCGACTTCGGCGTCAACGCCGCCAACCTCGTCGTCAACAGCTACAACCCGAGCCGCAGCAGCCTGATGGCGGACTACAGCTGGAGCGAGTTCTCGCGCCTGCGCCTGCAGTATGCGTACGACAAGTCGATGCAGGGCGTCACCGACAACCAGGTGACCTTACAGTACATCATGAGCCTGGGTGCCCACGGCGCCCACAAGTTCTAGGAGCCCATGGTCATGAAACGTCTTTTGCTGGTTCTTTTCGCCCTTGTCGCCATGCCTGCCGCGGCGGCGCTCAAGGTCTTCGCCACGGTGCCCGAATGGGGCGCCCTGGCGCGGGAAATCGGCGGTGACCAGGTGCAGGTCTTCGTCGCCACCACCGCCTTGCAGGATCCGCACCGCATCGATGCCAGGCCCTCGCTGATCGCCCGCGCCCGCAGCGCCGACCTCCTGATCGCCACCGGCGCCGAGCTGGAGATCGGCTGGCTGCCGGTGGTGCAGCGCGAATCCGGCAATCAGCCGCATCCAGTCCGGCCAGCCCGGCTACTTCGAGGCGGCGCGTTATGTCGCGATGCTCGACATTCCGGCGCGGCTGGATCGCGCCGACGGCGATGTGCATGCCGGCGGCAATCCGCATATCCAGACCGATCCGCGCAATTTCCTGAAGGTCGGCGAGGCCCTGGCGCAACGCATGAAGGAGCTCGATCCGGCCAATGCCGCCGGCTATCGACAGCCGCTGGCGCGCCTTTGCCGAACGCTGGCGCGCCAATCTTCTGCGTTGGGAAAAGGCGGCCGCACCGCTCAAGGGCGTGGCGGTAATCACCCAGCACAAGGCCTGGACCTACATGTTCGATTGGCTCGGCCTGCGCGAGGTGGGCACGCTGGAGCCCAAGCCGGGTGTAGAACCGACCGTGGCGCATCTGGCACAAGTTCGCCAGCAGGCCGCCAACAGCCATCCGCGCATGGTGATCCGCGCCGCCTACAACTCGGCGCGTCCCGCCGAGTGGCTGTCGGCCGAAGCCAAGCTGCCGATCGTCGTGCTGCCCTTCACCGTCGGCGGCACGCCGGAGGCGAAAGACCTGACGGCTCTGTTCGACGATACCGTGGCGCGCTTGCTGGTGCCCCTGAAATGAGCGCTCCCCGCCGGGCCGTCCCAAGGGGGGCGCAGCCAACACACGGAGCCGCGCAGCGGCGAACCACCATCACCCCCTGCCTTGGGGCGAAGGCAGGGTTTCGCGGAGCACTGCTCCGCGCTGCCGCAGCCGGCCGGCTATGCAGAGCCGGCCGTGGGATCGGGGCTGGGGGGAGGGTAGTCCAATGAGCGCTGAACTGACGGGATTCGACTGGAGCCTGCTGGCGGCGCCCTTCGTCGCCGGCCTGCTGGTGCTCGCCACCCATGTGCCGCTCGGCGCGGAGGTGCTGCGCCGGGGCATCATCTTCATCGACCTGGCCATCGCCCAGGTCGCTGCCCTGGGCGTCATCGCCGCGGGCCTGGCCGGCCTCGACGCGCATGACAGCGTTCTCGTTACCCAGCTTGCGGCCGGCCTGGCGGCGGGTGCCGGCGCGGTGCTGCTGACCTGGACCGAGCGCCGCTGGCCGGACATCCAGGAAGCGCTGATCGGCCTGGTTTTCGTCTTTGCCGCCGCCGCCGGCATCCTGCTGCTGGCCCGCCATCCGCAGGGCGGCGAACATCTGCGCGACCTGCTGGCGGGACAGTTGCTGTGGGTCAGCTGGCAGCAATTGTGGCCGGTGGCAGTCCTTTACGCCGGCGTTCTGGCCTTGTGGTTCGGCCCGGCGCAGCGCTGGCCGAGGCTGGGCTTCTACCTGCTGTTCGCCGTCACGGTGACCGCATCGGTGCAACTGGTCGGCGTGCTGCTGGTGTTCACCAGCCTGATCGCTCCGGCGGTGGCGACCCAGGCGTTCACCGGTGCGCGGCGCATTTTCATTGCCTGTCTGGTGGGCGCCGCGGGCTATGCCGCAGGTCTCGGTCTTTCGCTCTACGTCGACCTTCCAGCCGGCGCGACGGTGGTCTGCTGCCTGTGCCTGCTGACCCTTGCCGGGCTCAGCTTCTTCAGGCCGGCGGGTTATACTGCTCGCCCCTAAGACCAAAGCTTTAGTGCTCCAGATCAGTGGCCGACGAAGACGACGATGATCTGATGTCCCTCGATTTCACGGTGCCCGGCGCGTTCGATACGCGGCCCGAGGAACCCGCTGCGCCTGAAATCCCCGCCCCACCGCCAGCGCCGCCGCGGCCGGCGCGCGTGCCGCTGCCGCCGGCACTGGAAGAGGCCGTGGCGATGTATGCCGCAGGCCAGGAACTGGATGCCCTGCGCCGGTTGGAGGCTGCGATCAAGGGCGGTGAAAACCTCGGCGATGCCGCCCTGCGTGCCTGGGGCTGCCTGTTCGAACTGCTGCAGGTGCTCGGCCGCCGTCCGGCCTTTGACGCGCTGGCCCTGGCGTTTGCGCGTCGCTTCGAAAAATCCCCGCCGACCTGGAGTGCCGCGGTCGAAGGCCCGCACACGGCCAGCGAGACCATCGGCGGGCGAGCCCATGTTGCATTGAGCGGCGTGCTGGATGCCGGCATCGGCGACGTCCTGAAACAGACCATGACACTGGCGGCCACCAGCACCATGGTGCGCATGGACATGGCAAAGCTGGTCGATGCCGACAACGACGGCGCCACGCTGTTGATGCGCGCGATGGCCGCCCTGAAAAGGGCGAAGAAGGAATTCATATTCGGCAGCCCCGAACATCTGGCGCAGATTCTGGCTGCGAAGCTGGTGCCGGGCGAACGCCGGCACGAAGCGATGTGGCTGCTGTTGCTGGAGCTTTATCAGCAGGCATTCCGGCAGGAAGCCTTCGAGGAGGCAGCGGTGAACTACGCCGTTACCTTCGAGGTTTCGCCGCCCTCATGGGAAGCGCTTCCGGCGCGAACTGCGGCGTCGCCGCGGATATATCGAGCCGGATGAACCGAAGCCCGGCGGCTTCGTTCTGCACAGGCCAGATGCTGGGCGCCACCGCCGCCGAGTTTGCGCCGCTGGAAGCAGCGCTGGCCGGCAGCGCCGAATTCGATATCGATGCACACAATCTGGTGCGCATCGATGCCGGCAGCGCCAGGCTGTTGCTGGATGTGCTGACGCGCCTTCATGCTGCCGGCAAGAAGCTGCGAATCGTCGGTTTGAGCACGCTGGTCGCGGCGTATCTGGAGACGCTCGGTTTCGACGGACGTTGCCGCCTTGCGCGCCCGCGCCATCTAATTTTTCCGGCAGGGATTTCCATGGAGCAATATCACGGCACCACCATCCTCTCCGTGCGCCGCGGCAACAGCGTGGCACTGGGCGGCGACGGCCAGGTGACGCTGGGCAACATCGTGGTCAAGGCCACCGCGCGCAAGGTGCGGCGGCTCTACAACGAACAGATCCTGGCCGGCTTCGCCGGGCGGCACGGCGGACGCCTTCACGCTGTTCGAGCGCTTCGAGGCCAAGCTCGAGCAGTATCAGGGCAACCTGCTGCGCTCCGCGGTCGAACTGGCCAAGGACTGGCGCACCGACCGCATGCTGCGCCGTCTGGAGGCCATGCTTTCGGTCGCCGACAGCGAGCATTCGCTGATCATCACCGGCAACGGCGACGTGCTCGAACCGGAATACGGCATCGTCGCCATCGGCAGCGGCGGCGCCTATGCCCAGTCCGCGGCGCGCGCGCTGCTGGAGAACACCGAGCTTGGCGCCGGCCGAAATCGTCAAGAAGTCACTGGAAATCGCCGGCGATCTTTGCATCTATACCAACCAGAATCATCTGATCGAAACTCTGGAGTGAGGTTTCCCGAATGTCCTCGATGACTCCCGCGGAAATCGTTTCCGAACTCGACAAGAACATCGTCGGCCAGTCGCGCGCCAAGCGCGCCGTGGCCATCGCCCTGCGCAACCGCTGGCGGCGCATGCAGGTCGCGGAGCCCTTGCGCACCGAGATCACGCCGAAGAACATCCTGATGATCGGCCCCACCGGCGTCGGCAAGACCGAGATCGCGCGGCGCCTGGCGCGGCTGGCCAACGCGCCCTTCATCAAGATCGAGGCGACCAAGTTCACCGAGGTCGGCTACGTCGGCCGCGATGTCGACACCATCATCCGCGACCTGGTCGAGACGGCGATCAAGGATGCCCGCGAAGAGGCCATGCGCGTCGTCCGCGATCGCGCCATGGACGCCGCCGAGGATCGCGTGCTCGACGTGCTGCTGCCGCCGGCAAGAGTCCGCGCAGGGCGCAGACGTGGCGCCGGCGAGACGGCGCCGAGGACGTCGGTCGAGCGGCACGCGCCAGAAATTCCGCAAGAAGCTGCGCGAAGGCGACCTCGACGACAAGGAAATCGAAATCGAAGTCGCCGCACCGCAGGCCAGCATGGAAATCTTCGCCCCGCCCGGCATGGAGGACCTGACCCAGCAGATCCAGGGCATGTTCCAGAACATCGGCGGCGGCAAGAAGCGGCAGCGCAAGATGAAAATCCAGGATGCCCTGAAATCGCTGGCCGACGAAGAGGCCGCGCGCCTGATCAACGACGAGGAAGTCAAGGCCGACGCGCTGAAGAACGTCGAGCAGAACGGCATCGTCTTCCTCGACGAAATAGACAAGATCGCTTCGCGCGCCGAGGCGCACGGCGCCGAGGTTTCGCGCCAGGGCGTGCAGCGCGACCTGCTGCCGCTGGTCGAAGGCACCACGGTGTCGACCAAGTACGGCATGATCAAGACCGACCACATCCTGTTCATCGCCAGCGGCGCCTTCCACCTGGCCAAGCCCTCCGACCTGATCCCCGAATTGCAGGGCCGCTTCCCGATCCGCGTCGAACTCGACTCGCTGTCGGTCGATGACTTCGAGCGGATACTCACCCAGACCGACGCCTGCCTGACGCGGCAGTACCAGGCCCTGCTGGCCACCGAAGAGGTGACGCTGGAATTCGCCGCCGACGGCATCAAGCGCCTGGCCGAGATCGCCTTCCAGGTCAACGAAAAAACCGAGAACATCGGCGCCCGCCGGCTCTACACCGTGATGGAAAAACTGCTCGAGGAAATCTCCTTCGACGCCGGCAAGCGCGGCGGCGAGAAGCTGGCCATCGACGGCGCCTACGTCGACGCCAAGCTCGGCGAACTGGCGCAGAACGAAGACCTCTCGCGCTACGTTTTGTGATCGCTCTGCTGGAACGCATCGCCGGCATCGTCTTCCCGATCTATGCGGTTGTTGCCGTGGGTTATGCCTACGGCCGCTTGAAGAAACCCGACATGGCCTTCGCCAATCAGCTCAACATGGATATTTTCCTTCCGGCGCTGGTGTTCGCCGCGCTGGCCTCGAAATCCTTCGATATCACGCAGAACCTGCCGTTGCTGATCGGTGCCGCCGTCGTGGTGCTCGGCACCGGGCTGCTGGCCTGGCCGGTGGCGCGCCTGCTGGGCGTGGCGCCGAACACCTTCGTGCCGCCGATGATGTTCAAGAATTCCGGCAACATGGGCCTGCCACTGATGGTGCTGGCCTTCGGCGAGGCGGCATTGCCGGCCGCAGTGGTACTGTTCTTCATCGAGAATTTCCTGCACTACTCGCTCGGTACCTGGCTGCTCGACCATCGCGCCAGGTTGTCGAACCTGTGGCGGGTGCCGGTGATTGCCGCAGCGCTGGCAGGCCTCGCGATCAGCCTGTTGCAGTTTCCTTTGTGGCAACCGCTGTGGCTGGGGGTCAAGATGCTCGGCGATGTTTCGATACCGCTGCTGCTGTTTTCCCTGGGCGTACGCCTCACCGACAGCCGTCATGCCGACTGGAAGATCAGCATCGTCGGTGCGCTGACATCGCCGCTGGCCGGCGTGCTGGTGGCGCTGCTGATGAATTTGGTGCTGGGCCTTACGGGGAGGGATGCCGCCATGCTGATCCTGTTCGGCGCGTTGCCGCCGGCTGTGCTCAACTACATCTTCGCCGAACGCTACCATCAGGAACCCGACCGCGTCGCGTCGATGGTTCTGATTGGCAACATGGCTTCGCTGGCGGTTATTCCGCTGACCCTGGCCTGGGTACTGCGTTAGCGAACCGGCCATGATCGCCTTGCAGCCCGACGGCCGCCTGATCGATGCCCTGCTGCGGGCCGGGCTGATTGCGGATCCGGCGGAAGCGAGCTTCGAAGCCCTGACCGGCGGCGTCTCTTCCGACATCTGGAAAGTCACGACATCCGAGCGGACATTCTGCGTCAAGCGCGCCCTGGCCAAGCTCAAGGTCGCCGCCGACTGGAACGCCCCGGTGGAGCGCAACCGCTACGAAGTGGCGTGGATGCGCATCGCACATGGCATCGTTCCCGGCGCAGTGCCCGAAATACTGTTTCATGACACCGCGGAAATGTGCTGCGCCATGACTTATCTCAGCCCGGACGACCATCGCCTGTGGAAGAGCGAGCTGCGCGACGGGCGGGCCGCTGCGGCGGACGCCGCCGGGGTCGGCCGCCGCCTCGGGCGCATTCATGCCGCCACGGCGAACAATCCTCAGGTCGCGGCGCAGTTTCCGCGCCACGACATCTTTCATGCGATTCGCCTCGAACCCTATCTCGAAGCCACCGCGACGGCGCACCCGGACCTGCGCGACGTGCTGTTCGGCCTCAGCCGGCGCACCGGCGCCACGCGCCTGGCGATGATCCACGGCGACGTCAGTCCGAAGAACATCCTGCTCGGCCCCGCCGGGCCGGTCTTCCTCGATGCCGAATGCGCCTGCATCGGCGATCCGGCTTTCGACCTGGCCTTTTGCCTCAACCACATGTTGCTCAAATGCCTGTGGAATCCGGCGGCCCGCGAGGGCTTCCACGCCTGTTTCGAGGCCATGACGCAGGCCTATCTGGAACGGGTGGATTGGGAGCCGGTAGCGACCATCGAGCAGCGCGCCGCGAGCCTCCTGCCCGGCCTGTTCCTCGCCCGCGTCGACGGCAAGTCGCCGGTCGAGTACATTCAAGGCGAGGCCGATCGCGATCGCGTGCGGCGTTGCGCGCGCGCCCTGCTCGTCGCGCCGCCGTCGCGCCTGGCGGACGTGCTGGGGGCCTGGAAAAAGGAACTCGAAACATGAGCAGTCTGATCAAGTCGGTGCGCGGTCGCCGCGTATGGGATTCCCGCGGCCGCCCGACGGTGGAAACCGAAATCACGCTGGCGGACGGCAGGACAGGTCGCGCCATCGCGCCGGCCGGCGCCTCCACCGGCAGCGCCGAGGCGGTCGACCGGCGCGACGGCGGCGCGGCCTTCGGCGGCCATGACGTGCAGGGCGCGCTGGCGGCAGTCAATGGCGAGATTGCCGGCATGCTCACCGGGCGCGAGGTCGGCGACCAGGCCGGACTGGACGCCGCGCTGGTCGCGCTCGACGGCACGCCGAACAAGGCGCGCCTCGGCGGCAATGCCATCGTCGCCACCTCGATGGCCATCGCCCATGCCGCGGCGGCTTCGCAGGGCCTGCCGCTGTGGCGCTACCTCGGCGCCGGGCGCGGGGATTTTTTCCTGCCCCTGCCGGAAGTGCAGATTTTCGGCGGCGGCGCCCATGCCGGGCGCCGCGTCGACGTGCAGGACTTCATGGTCATCGCCGTGGGCGCCGCCGATTACGCGCAGGCGCTGGAATGGACCGCCGAGGTGTATCGCTGCGCCGGCCTGCTGATGAATGAAGCCGGCCTGCTCGCCGGCGTCGCCGACGAGGGAGGCTGGTGGCCGGCCTTCGACAGCAACGAAGCCGCGCTGGATTTTCTGCTGCGCGCGATCGAGCGCGCCGGCTACACGCCGGGACAGGACGTGGCGATTTCGCTCGACATCGCCGCCACGGATTTCGGCCGCCAGGGCGAATACACGCTGGCGCGCGACGGGCGGCGCATCGATTCGGACGGCCTTGCGGAAATGTTGCTGGGCTGGCTGGCGCGCTATCCGATCGTCGCCATCGAAGACCCGCTGGCGGAAGACGACGCGGCCGGCCTGCGCAAATTCACCGCCGCCGCCGGCGACAAGGTCGAGGTCGTCGCCGACGATTTCATCTGCACCAACGCTGGCCGCATCGCCGCTGCTGCTGCGCAGGGCGCCTGCAACACGGCGCTGATCAAACCCAACCAGGCCGGCACGCTGTCCGAAACCCGCGCGGCATTGGAAGCCGCGCGTGCCGCCGGCTGGGAAAGCATCGTCTCGGCGCGCTCGGGCGAAAGCGAAGATGTCACCATCGTCCATCTCGCCGTGGGCTGGGGCGCGAAGCAGCTCAAGGTCGGCTCCTTCGCCCGCTCGGAGCGCATGGCCAAATGGAATGAAGGCCTGCGCCTCGCCGAAGCGCTGGGCCGGGCCGGCGGGCGACTGCCGCCGCGCCGGAGCTTTCCCTGGGGCGGGTAGCAAAGGATACCGGCCGGAGGCTTATCGCGACATCGGGCGGCTTGATCGGGCGCCGGGGAAATGGTCTCATAATTGAACGCGCGGGGACGCGATCCCCGCCCCTTTCCACCAGCCTGTTTCCACGGGAAACCACCATGACGACCATAAATTTCAAACGCGAGATCGCCGACTCCTTCGACCATGCGGTCGAGCGCATCACCAAGGCGCTCGGCGCCGAGGGGTTCGGCATCCTGACGCGCATCGACATGCACAGCAAGATCAAGGAAAAGACCGGCAAGGACATCGTGCCGACCGTGATACTCGGCGCCTGCAACCCGAACCTGGCCTACGAGGCCTACACCGCCAACAGCGACGTGGCGAGCGTGTTGCCGTGCAATGCGGTGGTGCGCGAAATCGCGCCGGGAAAGATCTCGCTGGAACTCGCCGCGCCGTCCGGCATGATGCGGATACTCGGCGACGAAAAACTGACCAAGCTGGCGCTTGAAGCCGACACACTGATCCGGCGTGCGCTGGACAAGGCCTGAAGCAGGAATCCTGCGCGGCGGCCATCGCGGTCGCCGTGTCGCCAGCGCCAGCGCGCTGCGTCCCTGCGGGAACTTTTCAGGTTGGAGCCTCCGCTCTGCCCTCGATCAGCGAATAAACCGCCGGCACCACCACCAGCGTCAGCAAGGTGGACGAGATCATGCCGCCGATCACCGCAATGGCCAGCGGCTGCTGGGTTTCGGCGCCGGCGCCGAGGCCCAGCGCGGCCGGTGCCAGTGCCAGGATCACCGTGGCCGAGGTCATCAGCACCGGTCGCATGCGGATCGGGCAGGCATTGCGCAGGGCCGCATCGACCGCCATGCCGGCCTCGCGACGCTGGTTGGCGAGGTCGACCAGCAGGATGGAATTCTTTGCCACGAGGCCGATCAGCAGCGTCAGGCCGATCATCGAATAGATGTTCAGCGTCTGCCCGGTGGCCCACAGCGCGGCGACGCCGCCGACCACGGCCAGCGGCTGCGCCAGCATGACGATGGCCGGCTGGATGAATGAATTGAACTGGCTGGCGAGCACCATGTAGAGCAGCATCAGCGCCAGGGCGAAGGTGAACACCATGTACTTCATGGTCTTGCCGAATTCCTCGGCCTGTCCGATGAAACGCACCTGGTAGCCGGCGGGCAGTATTTCCTGGCCAGCGCGACGCACTGCCTCGACAGCCTCGCCGAGCGGGATTGAGGGCGTGGCATAGAACGTCGCGGCGTACTGCAGGTCGAAGCGGCCGATCACAGCGGGCCCGAGTTTCTCTTCGAAACGGGCCACCGAATCGAGGCGCACCATCTTGCCGTCGCGGCTGCGCAGGAAAATCTTGGACAAGTCGGCCGGCTGGGTGAATTCGCCGGGCTTGGCTTTGACACGGATGTCGTAGCGCTGGCCGTCGCCGGGTTCGTCGTTGAACTTGGCGATGTCGACGCCCCCGGTCAGCATGTTCACCGCCAGTGCGACGTCGCTCGACGACAGGTTCGCCGCGGCGATGCGCAGGCGGTCGGGGACGAAGACCAGTTGCGGCAGGTCGAGCTGGATGTCGCTGTCGGTGCGGCCGAGGCCGGGTACGGTGGCGAGCTTTTGCTGCAACTCGCGCGAGAGGCGGCCGATTTCGTCGATGTTGTTGCCGGCCAGCACGAACTGCAGGGGTTCGCCGCGCTGGCCGCCGCCGACGATGGAGAAGGGGGAGGCGAAGGCGCGTGCGCCGGGTATTTCAGCCAGGTCGCGGCGCACAGCGGCGATCACTTCCTGCTGGCTGCGCTTGCGCTCTTCGCGCGGCGCCATGCGCACGACGACCGTGCCCTGGTTGACCTGGCCGGCGGTGCCGAGGCCGATCAGGGCAAACTCGGTACGAATTTCGGGATAGCGGCCGAGCACTTCTTCGACCTCGCGCAGCTTGCCGTCGGTGTAGTCGATGCTGGAACCCAGCGGCGTGCGCAGCGAGATGCGGAAGCGGCCTTCGTCTTCGTCGGGGGTGAAAGTCTTGCCCACGTTCATGAAGAAGAAAGCCGAGGAGCCGACCACGGCGACCGTGAGGGCGACGACATGCCAGCGGTGGCGCAGGGCGCGGTCGAGGAGCGTGACGTAGATGCGGTCGAGGCCGCCCAGCACGCGGTCGAACAGGTGGTAGATGCGCCCGTGCTGCTTTTCCACCTTGAGGTAGCGCGAGCAGAGCATCGGCGTCAGGGTCAGCGAGACGAAGAGCGAGACCAGCACGCCGAAGGTGACCACCACGGCGAAGGAGCGGAAGAACTGGCCGATGATGCCGGAGAGGAAGATAACCGGGGCGAAGATCGAGACCAGGGACAGCGTCGCCGCGATCACGGCGAACACCACTTCCTTGCTGCCATTGATCGCGGCGGCCACCGGCTCGGGATCGATTTCCTCGCGATGGCGGAAGATGTTTTCCAGCACCACGATGGCATCGTCGACGACGACGCCGATCAGGAGCAGCAGCGCCAGCATGGTCAGCGAATTGAGCGTGTAGCCGAAGAAGTAGATCACGGCGATGGCGCCCAGCAGCGAGACCGGGATTGCCAGGGCGACGATCAGCGTCGAGCGTATCGAGCGCAGGAAAAACCAGACTACCAAGGACGCCAGCAGCGTGCCTTCAATCAGGTGCTGCTTCAGCGAGTTGACGATTTCGAGGATGAACACGGCATCGTTGGAGACGACGCTGATTCTCATGCCCGGCGGCAGTTGCGGCTCGATTTCGTTGGCGAGCTTTTCCTTGATGCGCTCGACGATGGCGACGGTATTGGCGTTGGTGACCTTGACCACGCCCATGCCGACCGTCGTCTCGCCGTTGAAGCGCGCCAACTGGCGGTTGTCGGTCAGCCCGTCCTCCAGTTCGGCGATATCGGAAAGGCGGATCGGCGCGGCGGTCGGCGCCGCGTTTGGCGACAATCCGCGGTAGCCGACCACCAGTCCGCCCAGCGCATCCAGGGTATGGAATTCGAGATCGAGCTTGACCAGGTGCTCGGTGGTCTCGCCGACGACGAAGCCGCCGGCCAGTTGTACGTGCTCGCGGGCGAAGGCATCGCTGATGTCCTGCGCCGAGACGCCGAGCGCGGCCATGCGGTCGGGCAAGAGGTTGACGCGGATGGTGCGGTCGCGGCGGCCGCCGAGGCGCACTTCGCCGACGCCGTCGATGGTTTCCAGCTTCTTCTTGATGACGTTGAGCGCGTACTGGTTCAACTGCTGCTGGGTGCGGTCGCCCTGCACCGCCATCCAGAAGATCGGCGAGGCGTTGGTTTCCACTTTGGCGACCACGGGCGGATCGACGTCCTTGGGCAGGCGGCGCAGCACCTGATTGACCTTGGACTGGACCTCGGTAAAGGCCACGTCGACGTTCTTTTCCAGGCCGAAGGTGATGTTCACCACGGAGACGCCGGGCGAGGACGTGGACTGGATGTGTTCGATGCCGGGCACGCTGTTGACCGCGCCTTCGATCAGGTTGGTGACGCTGGAATCGACGATGTCGGGATTGGCGCCCTTCAGCGCGGTGGTGACGGAGATAACCGGAAATTCGATGTAGGGCAGGCGATCCATGCCGATGCGGGTGAAGGCGATCACGCCGAACAGCACCAGCACGGCATTCGCCATCCACGCCAGGACGTGGCGCTTGACGGAAAGCTCGGGTAGGGTCATTTGGCTTCGGGTTTGGCGGCGTCTTTGGCGCCGCCAGTCTTCGCAGGCTCCTTGATGGCCACCGCCGCGCCGTTGGTGAGGAAGCCGGCGCCGTCCAGCGCAATGGTTTCGCCGCCGGCCAGGCCTTCGAGGATCTCGATGCGCCCGCCGCGCTTGGCGCCGACCTTGACCGGTTTCTGCTGCGCCTTCTTCTGCCCGTCGGCCTCGGCGATGACATACACCACTTTGCCGGCAGGGCGCAGCACGATGCTTTGTTCGGGCACGGTCAGGGCTTCGGCCTTGGCCGAGACGATCACTGCGGCATTGACCGTGCCGCCGCCGCGCAGGCTACCGTCGTTGTCCAGGTCGGCCAGCACGTCCAGGGTGCGACTGCCTTCGACGATGCCTGGACGAATGTCTTTGATACGGCTGGCGAAGACCTTGCCCGGCGCCAGCGGTGAGACCAGTCTGACTTCCTGGCCGAGTTTCAGGCGCGGGCCGACGCTTTCGGCGAAGGGCAGGTGGGCGCGCAGCTTTTTCGGCGAGACCAGGTTGAACAGCGGATCGCCGACCTTGACGTAATCGCCGGGCGAGACGATCTGCACTTCGACGATGCCGTCGATCGGCGCCCGCACCTGCATCTTGCCGGCCGAACGGCGGCTGTTGTCGGCGCGCGCCCGTGCCGCTTCATGCTGGGCGGCGAGCGCGGCGCGCTGGGCGGCCACATCCTCGCCGGCGTTCTTCGACAGGAAGCCCTTGTCCATCAAAGTCTGCTGGCGCTCGGCGTGTTTTTCCTGCTGTTTCGCCAGCGCCTCGATGCGGCGCGCTTCGGCTTCGTCGGCCTTGTTCTGCAGCGCGACGTCACCCGCATCGATCACCGCCATCAGATCGCCGGCCTTGACGCGGGTGCCGGTACGCGCCAGGACCTGCGTCACCCGTCCGGCGACTTCGGCACCGATTTTCGGGTCGGCGAGTACTTCGAGGGTGCCGAGTGTTTCCAGCACGACTTCGAAATCGCCCTTGATCGCCTGGGTCACGGTAATCAGCGCGGGCGGCGGCACCGTTTTCTTTTCCTCGGCTTTCTGGCCACAGGCGTTGAGGAGGCCAAGAATCAGGCAGGCGAGCAGGGCGTGGCGCATCAGGGCAGGACCGTTTCAAGAGCGAAGAGCTCCGCGACATTCTCGCGGCGGCGGATCAGGTGCATGCTATCGCCATCGACCATGACTTCGGCGGCGCGCGGCCGGCTGTTGTAGTTGGAGGCCATGGCCATGCCGTAGGCACCCGCGGAAAGTATGGCGAGCAGATCGCCCTCGTTAAGTGCCAGTTCGCGGTCGTGGCCGAGGAAGTCGCCCGATTCGCAGACCGGGCCGACGATTTCGTAGGGCATTGCGGGGCCACACGCCGTGTCGCCGGCGCCGACTTTTGCCACCGGCACGATGTCATGCCACGCGTCATACAGCGCCGGACGCATGAGGTCGTTCATCGCCGCGTCCACCACCGCGAAGTGCTTTTCCGCGCCGGGCTTCAGCACCTCGACGCGGGTCAGCAGGAGGCCGGCATTGCCGACCAGCGAGCGGCCCGGCTCGAACAGCAGCTTCTCGCGGCGTCCGGCGAGTTTTGCCAGCATCGGCGCAGAGGTAGTCGGCCGCCGACGGCGCCGGTTCGTCAGCGCGGTACTGGATGCCCATGCCGCCGCCGAGGTCGATGTGTTCCAGCCTGATGCCGGCCGCTGCAAGGCGATCGACCAGCGCCAGCACCTTGTCGGCAGCTTCCGCCGCCGGCGCCGGGTCGAGCAGCTGCGAACCGATGTGGCAATCGATGCCCTTCACCGCGATATGCGGCAGGGAGGCGGCGCGGACGATAGAGGTCGAAAGCCTCGCCAAAAGCCACGCCGAACTTGGCCGTCTTGAGGCCGGTGGAAATGTAGGGATGGGTCTTCGCGTCGACGTCGGGATTGACGCGCAAGGACACCGGCGCGCGGCGGCCGACGCTGCCGGCAACTTCGCTGAGCTGTTCGAGTTCGCTGGCCGATTCGACGTTGAAGCAGTGGATGCCGGCTTCCAGCGCCGTGCGCATTTCCGTGCGCGATTTGCCGACGCCGGAGAACACGATCTTCTCCGCCTTGCCGCCGGCGGCGAGCACGCGGGCCAGCTCGCCGCCGGAGACGATGTCGAAGCCGGCGCCGAGCCGTGCGAACAGATTGAGGATGGCGAGGTTGGAGTTGGCCTTGACCGCGTAGCAGACCAGCGACCGGTCCAGCAGGCCGTGCGCCTGCAGCGTGTCGCGGTAGGCGCCATAGGCGGCGCCGAGTGCGGCGCGCGAGTAGACGTAGCACGGCGTGCCGAAGCGCGCCGCAACCTCGCTTAACGCGACGGACTCGACCTGCAGCCCGTCTTTGCCCGGCGTGGTCAGGCCCATCAGTAGGCCCCGGAGCCTTTGTCGGCAGGGGCGGGTGCGGGAAGCGGCGCCGGCGCCGCGGTACCGGATGCGACGGGTTTCTCCGGGGGTGGCAGCCTGAGCGGCGTCTTGGTGCCGCAGCCGGCCAGGGTGACAACGGCGGCGGCAACGACGAGCAGGGCGGCGAGGCGGGGCAGGGGGCGCATAAGGTTCATGGGGCTGGGGGCTGAAGGCGCAAGTATAAGCGGCGCGCAGCGCAATGACATTCTGTATCCTGTCTCCTGTTTCTATCCCCTGAAGGCAAGACGCGATGGATGAACGGGAATTCATGGCAGCGGCCGACGCCGAACTGGCACGCATCGAGGCGGCGCTGGAAGTGGCGAGCGAAAACGGTGTGGCCGATTTCGATTTCGAAACCGGGCCCGGCGGCGTGATCGAGATCGAGTTCGGGAACGGTTCGAAGATTATTGTCAATCGCCATGGCGCCGCGCGCGAAATCTGGGTGGCGGCCAAGTCGGGGGGGTATCACTTCCGGCCCGAAGGCGGGCGCTGGCTGGGTACGCGGGACGGCGAGGAACTGCTGGCGGCACTGTCGCGCACCGTTTCCGAACAGGCCGGTGTGCTGATCGCGCTCTAGTTTTTCTTCTCTGCCGGCTTCGGCGGCAGGGTTTTTTCGGCCGGTGGTTTTTCCGCTGCCGCCTTTTCGCCGGTGATCTTTTCCACCGGCTTCGGCTTGGCGTCCTGCACCGGTGCCGGTTCCTGCTTCGGCCCTTCACTCTCCGTGTCCGCCGCCGGGGCCGGCAGGTGCTCCTTGTAGATCAGTTCCTTGCCGGTCTTGCCCGACGGATCATGGGCGACGATAGTCACCAGCCCTTCGGGGGTTTCCTGCCAGCTTTCGGGAACCCCCTTCAGGGCGTGCTCCATGAAGCCGATCCAGATCGGCAGCGCGGCGGCGCCGCCGGTTTCGCCGTTGCCCATGCGTTTCGGCTGATCGAAGCCGATCCACGCGATGCCGACCACGGTCGGCTGGTAGCCGCAGAACCAGGCGTCGATGTAGTCGTTGGTGGTGCCGGTCTTGCCCGCCAGGTCGCTGCGCTTGAGCGCCGCTCCGGCGCGGGTGGCGGTGCCGCGCCGCACCACGTCGTGCATCATGCTGTCCATCAGCCATGCGTTGCGTGCGTCGATCGCGCGCAGCGATTCGTCGCCGGCCAGCGCGGGTTGTATGGCGGCCAGTACGGTGCCCTTGTCATCGACAATCTGGCGCACGATGTAGGGCTGGATACGGTAGCCGCCGTTGGCGAATATGGAATACGCCGCGAGTTGCTGCCACGGCGTCACGGCACCGGCGCCGAGTGCCAGCGTCAGATACGGCGGATTCTTGTCGGCATCGAAGCCGAAACGGGTTATATAGTCCTGCGCGTAATGGGTACCGATGGAACGCAGCAGGCGGATGGACACCATGTTCTTGGATTTTGCCAGCGCGGTGCGCAGGCTCATCGGGCCTTCGTATTTGCCGTCGTAGTTCTTTGGCTCCCAGGCCTGGGAGCCGGTTTCTTCGGCCGAGATCGAGACGGGCTCGTCGGCGATCACCGAGGCAGGGGTGTAACCCTTTTCCAGGCCGGCGGAGAAGATGAAGGGCTTGAAGCTGGAGCCGGGCTGGCGCCATGCCTGGGTGACGTGGTTGAACTTGCTGCGATGGAAATCGAATCCGCCGACCAGTGCCCGGATCGCGCCGTCGACCGGGCTGGCGGCGACGAACGCCGCCTCGACCTCCGGCAACTGGGTGATCTGCCAGCCCTTTTCGGCTTTTTGCACGCGAACCACCGCGCCCCGTCGCAGGCGCTTGTTCGGTGCCGCCTTGTCGTCCAGCATGCGCGCGGCGAACTTGAGGCCGTCATCGCCGATCTTGAGCACCTCGCCGCCGCGCAGATAGACCCGCACCTGCCTGGGGCCGGCTTCGAGGACGATGGCCGGGAGCAGGTCGTCGCTGTCGTCGAACTCGGTCAGCAGCTCTTCGAGTTCCTCGTCCTGGTCCGAGCTGATGTCGTTCATGTCGACGTAGGCTTCGGCGCCACGATAACCGTGGCGACGGTCGTAATCGATGACGCCGCGCCGTACCGCAAGGTAGGCGGCCTGCTGTTCGCCGCGATTGATGGTGGTGATTACGCGCAGGCCGCGGTTGTAGACCTCATCGGGAAAGCGCTCGACGGCGATCTGCCGCGCCATCTCGGCAACATGCTCGGCATGGACGCCGAAGTCGTTGACGTCGCGCTTGATGCGCAGGGTTTCCGCTTGCGCAGACTTCCATTGGGCATCGTCGATGAAGTTCAATTCGTGCATCCGGCGCAGGACGTAGCGCTGGCGCAACTGCGCCCGCCTGGGGTTGGCTACCGGGTTGTAGGCCGAGGGCGCCTTGGGCAGTCCGGCCAGCATCGCGGCTTCCGCTACCGTGACGTCCTTCAGGGCCTTGCCATAGTAAATCTGCGCGGCGGCCGAAAAACCGTATGCCCGCTGTCCGAGGTAAATCTGGTTGATATAGATCTCGAGGATCTGATCCTTTCCCAGATTGTTCTCTATTTTGAAAGCCAGTAACATCTCGTAAAGTTTTCGCGTCAGGGTCTTTTCGCTGGACAGGAAGAAGTTTCGCGCCACTTGCATGGTGATGGTTGACGCCCCCTGGCGCTTGCCACCACCGATAAAATTGGAATACGCTGCGCGTAAGACCCCGAGTGTGTCGATGCCGGGGTGTTGGTAGAAACGTTCATCTTCGGCCGCAAGAATCGCTTGCGTCATGACGGCGGGGACATCCTTGAAGAATGCAAAGTTGCGCCGCTCCTCGCCGAACTCGCCGATCAGGTGGCCGTCGCTGGAATAGATGCGCAGGGGAATTTTCGGCTGATAGTCGGTCAGCACCTCCACCGAGGGAAGCTGCGGATAGGCGAGGATCAGCACGATGCCGGCAAGAGCGGCCACGCTTAATACGGCGCCGACGATCAGGAGCAGGAAATACAGTACCCAGCGAGCGGGGGCGGGTAGGGCGGGAATGGGCACGAATGGACGGGGCGGAGGACGGCGCGGAGAATTATAGCTGTGGTGCCGGAGACACGCTGCGCCAGCCCATTGTTAATAATTTTGCTTTACAGCCGATATAGTTGCTGCTAGCATCTGAAGTAAATTATCTGTATGCCTCGTAACGTAATATTTTTAAAGGATAAATCCTTTGCAGATCGATGTTGCGGCCCTGAAGTCGATCTTTAACCCGAAGCTGCGTCCGCTGATCGGCGTGGATATCAGTTCGACTGCCGTCAAGATGGTCGAACTGGTCGATGCCGGCAAGGGCCAGCCGCAGGTTGAACGCTACGCGATCGAGCTCCTGCCGAAAGATGCCGTGGTGGATGGCAATCTGACATCGATCGAGGCTGTGGCGGATACCCTGCAGCGCTGCTGGAAGCGGCTCGGCACGTCTACGCGATTTGTCGCCATGGCCTTGCCGACCGCTGCGGTCATCACGAAAAAGATCACGCTGCCGGCCAGCCTGCGCGACCAGGAGATGGAGGTTCAGGTCGAGTCGGAAGCCAACCAGTACATTCCGTTTGCGCTGGAGGAGGTCAATCTCGATTTTCAGGTGATCGGTCCGGCGCCGGGAAGTCCCGATGACGTCGAGGTATTGCTGGCCGCTTCGCGCAAGGAGCGGGTCGAAGACCGCGTGGCCGCCGCCGAAACGGCGGAACTCAAGCCGGTGGTAATGGATGTCGAGGCCTACGCGACCCAGGCCGCCTATGAACTGGTGATCCGGCAGCTCCCTGGCGAGGGGGCGGGCCAGATCGTGGCGCTGGTGGACGTCGGCGCCTCGGCCATGAAGATCACCATCATGAAGGATGATCAGCAGCTCTACGCCAGAGAGCAGGCGTTCGGCGGAGCAAAGCTTACCGATGAGATCATGCGTGCCTATGGCATGGGTCCGGATGAAGCCGAGAACCTGAAGCGTTCAGGTACGCCGCCAGACAACTATGAAGCGGAAATTCTCCACCCCTTCATTGAAGGCATGGCGCAGGAAGTCGCTCGCGCCATGCAGTTCTTTTTTACCTCCACGCCGTACAACGAGGTGCATCACATCATTCTTGCCGGCGGCTCGGCGCTCGTTCCAGGCGTTGCCGAGATTGTCGGTCAGCGCACCAATGTCAACACCCTGCTGGCCGATCCATTTGCGGGGATGGCCATATCGCCGCGGATTCGTGCCAGGCAGCTTGCTGCAGACGCGCCATCGCTGATGGTGGCGTGCGGACTGGCTCTCAGGAAGTTCGATCAATGATCCGGATCAACCTACTTCCTCATCGCGAGGCGAAGCGCAAGGGGCGGCGACAGCAGTTCTATGTCCTGCTTGGATTGATCTCGGTGCTGGCCGCCGTGATCTGGTTCCTCGGTTTCTCGCTAATCAATCGCGAGATTACCTTGCAGAACGAGAAGAACGAATTCCTCAAGCGCGAAATCGCCAGCCTGGACAAGGAAATCGACGAAATAAAGAAGATCCAGGAGCAGACCAACGCGCTGCTCTCGCGCAAGCGGGTCATCGAGGCGCTGCAGGCCAACCGCACGGAAACAGTCCACTTGTTCAATGAACTGGCCAAGCAGGTGCCGGAGGGCATCTACTTGCGCACCCTGGTGCAAACCGGGCAAAAAATCACCATTTCCGGCTACGCCCAGTCGAACGCGCGGATCACGACGCTGATGAACAATCTCGACGAATCGCCTCTGCTTGAGCGCTCGACGCTGGTTGAGACCAAAGCCGAAGTGGTCGCCAATCGCCGCCTCAATGCATTCAACATCACCACGATGATTACCCGTCAGACTGCGGCGCCGGGGAAGAAATGATGAAACTGCCTGCTCTGCCCCCCTCGATTGCCGGTTTGTTCAAGCGCAAGACCACCGCTGAAAAGCTGGCGGAGAAGCAGGGAGCCAAGGCCGAAACGACCGGGCCCAAACCGCCGCTGATCGATTTTCAGCAACTGGTCATGGATTTCAAAACCCTGGATCCAAAGGATCCGGGCTTGTGGCCCCTGGCACCGCGCATAGTCATACTGCTCGGTCTGTTTGCCGGTTTGCTGGCAGCCTCGTGGGGATTTGGGGCCATCGGATGGAGCGTCCAGCTCGAGGAACTGGAAGTCATGAGACAGCAGGAAGTCAAGCACAAGGAAGACTGGCTGGACAAGAAGAGGCAGGCCGTAAACCTCGACGAGTACCGTCGCCAGCTGGTAGAGATTGACCGCTCGTTTGGCGCCTTGCTCAAGCAGTTGCCCAACAAGGCCGAGATGGGTGACATGCTGGTCGATATCAACAAGGCCGCCCAGGGCAGGGGTCTGGCCGTCGAACTCTTCAAGCCGGGTGGAGAGGCTCCCAAGGATTTCTATGCCGAAGTGCCGATTTCACTGAACCTTATCGGCACATACCATGACATCGGGGCATTTACTGGAGATATCGCCAGGCTGCCGCGGATCGTTACCTTGAATGATCTCAATGTGAGCGCGAATCCGAACGGGACACTGGCGCTGAAAACAACGGTCAAGACCTTCCGCTACCTTGACGAAGCGGAGTTGGCCAGTCAGAAGAAGGCTCAGCAAGCCGCCAAGGGGGGCAAGAAATGAAGTTTCACGGACTTCTTTTCCTGTTTCCACTGCTGCTGCTGGGTTGCGCTACCGAAGAGCATCAGGATCTGCGGCAGTGGATGCGCGAAGAAGCCAAAACCATGAAAGGCAGAGTGGCGCCGTTGCCGGAATTAACCGCTTTTCCGGTCGTATCCTATGAAACCGAGTCACTTACGCCGCCGTTTGCCCCAGGCAAGATCGTGACGCTGGAAGCCGCGGCGGACAAGACTGTGCCGGATCGTACGCGACCGCAACAACCGCTCGAAATCTTTCCCATAGAAGATCTCAGGCTGGTCGGAGTGATAACGTCGGGAGCCGTACCCTATGCCTTGATTCAGACTCCGCCGCCGAACAAGCCCAAGTATGTGCGCGTGGGCGACTACATGGGTCGCAACTTCGGCAAGATCACGGCAATTACCAAAGATGGCATTACGGTACTCGAATCCGTAAAGGATGTGAGCGGTGCATGGGTAGCGCAGGAGAAACTGCTCATGGTGCCGAAAGAAGGAGGACGTCAATGAGAAATATTAAAATTACCGCGGTTGCACTCGCGGGCTTGTGGCTTGGACTTTCCGGCGTTTCACTAGCGGCCGACAACTCCATCAAACAGATCCAAGTCAGGCGCGACGGCGATCAAGTCCTGCTCAAAGTACAGATGGCTGCACCGCTTAAGACGCTGCCGGGAAACTGGAGCGTCATTGATCCGCCGCGTGTGGTGATCGATTTCCCCGACACCGACAACAAGTCCGGTCAGTCCACCCAACAGGTGGCCGAGGGCGATCTCAAGAGCCTGAATCTGGTCCAGTCGGATAAATTGACCCGATTGGTGCTCAACCTGTATCGGCCGACCAAGTTCTCTACCGAGATTGTCGGCGACGTCCTTTTTGTCAAGCTGCAAGGGCAGGGTGTTCAGGCCAGCAATGAGCCGGCGCCGAGCGCCTACCAGCAATCCGCATCGACCTCGCCGGCGAATGCGGCCGGGAAGCAGTTCCCGGCAGCTGATGCCGCCGCCATTCGCGACATCGTGTTCCGCCGTGGTGAAGAAGGCCAGGCCTTGATCACCGTGGATCTGACGGACGGCACCGTACCGATCGACATCCGTCGCGTGGGAACCGGGCTCACCGTGGAATTGCGTGATGTCGAACTGCCCGAGCGTCTGCAGAACCGCCGCGACGTAAACGACTTCGCCACGCCGGTAACGACCATCACGTCGCGCGCGCTCGGCAATCTGACGCGCCTTGACGTCAACGCCCGCGGCCGCTGGTTTCATCAGGCGCATCTGACAAACAACCAGCTGACCATTGAAGTCAAGCCGGTACCGGCGGATGACGCCAACAAGCTGGTTCAGGCCGGCGAGCAGGGGCAAAAGATTTCAATCAACTTTTTTGGCGCCGATGCCACGATGGTCTTGCGCACCCTGGCCGACATTTCGGGCAAGAATGTGCTGATCGACCCTTCGTTGACCGGAAGAACGGTGACCGCAAACCTTGACAACATTCCCTATGATCAAGCGCTGGAAATCATCATGGCGCAAGTCAATGCGGGGATGCGGGTACGCAATGACATCATTCTCTTCGGCGACCGGGCCGTGCTGCAAAAGCGGGACCAGGACAATGCCGACGAGGCCACCCGGGCTAGCGATGTCGCGCCGCTGGTGGCGGAAACCTTCAAGCTCAACTACGTCAAGACCGGCGACATCATCGCCCTGGTGCAACAGCAGCTTTGCTCCCGCCGCTCCTGCCGGTGGCGCAGCGCCCGCTGCCGGGGTGCTGTCGCCGTCGGTCGGGGCGGTCGGGGCTGCCGCTTTCGCCACCCCCGCCGCCGCGCCAGGCGCAGCGGCGCCCGCCAGCTCGGCCAGGGGCATGCTCAGCCGCACGGGGCAGCATCACCGCCCACGAGACTACCAACCAGGTATTTGTCCGTGATACGGCGGTTGTGGTCGACGCCATTCGTGAAATGATCCGAAGCGTGGATATCCCGCCCAAGCAGGTGATGATCGAGGCGCGCATTGTCGAAGCATCCACTGGTTTTGCCAGTTCGCTGGGCATGCGTTTGCGGCTGGCCAATGCCAACATCCTCGGCAACCAAGGCGGGCACCAGTTGTTCGGAACCGGAACCCGTTGGGCACCCGGGACCACGAGCAGTTTTTCCAACGTCGATACCTTTGGAGTGCCGATCACACCGGTCCTGACGCGATCGACCGACATCTTCAAGCCGAGCTACGCGCTTGCTGGAGCTGCCAATATCGGCCTGATGCTGTTCAACAACGCCGGCAGCAAGTTGGTCGCGCTGGAATTGCAGGCTGCAGAGGCTGATTCGCGCAACAAGACGGTGTCTTCCCCCAGGGTTATCACGCTGAACCGCAAGGCGGCAACGATCAACAACACCCAGCAGGTGACCATTCTCAGCGGGGTCAATGCAACAACGGGCCTGCCGATCTACCAGACGTTCTCCGCCCCTCTCACTCTGGGTGTGACGCCGTCGATCAATCCGGACAACCGCATCAGCCTTGATCTGAATATCGCCAAGAGCACGATCACCAATGCGACGACCGGCAGCCTCGATACCAACACGGTTACCACCAATGTGATTGTCGAAAATGGCGGAACGGTGGTGATCGGCGGCTTCGCGCGGGAGTCCGATCTCCAGGTCCAGGACCGCGTTCCCTTCCTCGGTGATTTGCCCTACGTAGGGAACCTGTTCAAGACCACAACGAAGAGCCAGGCGCGCGCTGAATTGCTGATCTTCGTTACGCCGCGCATAATCAACGAGGCACTCGCGCAGCGATAGGCCGGGTTCAGCTCCGGTCAGCAGGGGCCGGTCGGCCCCTTGCTTTTGTGTCGCCGCGGGACGCGGGGACGGTATTCCCCGGTGGGATATGTCCCGCCGCGCAAAGCGAAATCGGGGACGGCATTCGCCGGCGGATGCACTGCTACAATCCAGTCGTGAGTGCAAACAACAACATTTATCTGGTTGGCATGCCCGGCGCGGGCAAGACGACGGTCGGTCGGCAACTGGCAAGGCGCATGCAACGTTCCTTTGTCGATGCGGATCACGAGATCGAGGCGCGTACCGGCGTCAGGATTCCGCTGATATTCGACATCGAGGGCGAGCAGGGCTTTCGCGATCGGGAATCAAAAGTGCTTGTCGAACTGGGCAGCCAGTCCAACCTGGTCGTCGCCACCGGCGGCGGCGCCGTACTCCGTCCGGAGAATCGCGCGGCGCTCAAGCAGGGCGGCCTGGTTGTTTATCTTCACGCCACGCCACGCCTGCTGTTCGAGCGCACCCGTCTGGATCCCAATCGGCCCCTGTTGCAGGTCGCCGATCCAATGCAGAAGATCGAGGAACTGTTCGCCCAGCGCGACCCCTTGTACCGCGAGGTCGCCGACATCATCATCAATAGCCTGGGCGGCAGCATCAGCCACCTTGTCAAGCAGGTGGAGCGGGAGTTGCAGAAGCAATGCGCCGCCTGAACCTCGCGCTCGGCGATCGCAGCTATCCGATCCTGATCGGCGGCGGCCTGCTCTCCCGTACCGACCTGATCCTGCCTTTTTTGCCCACCCCGCGCGTCGCGCTGGTCAGCAATACGGTTGTGGCGCCCCTGTATCTCGATCTCCTGGCCGGCGGTCTCGAGAAAGCCGGCGTTGGCGTGACGCCGATAATCCTTCCCGACGGCGAGGCGCACAAGACCTGGGAGTCGCTGAACCTTATCTACGATGCCCTGCTGGCCGCTCGCTGCGACCGCGGCACCACCGTGGTCGCCCTCGGTGGCGGCGTCATCGGCGATCTTGCGGGCTTTGCCGCCGCGACCTATCAGCGTGGCGTGCCGTTTGTCCAGATTCCCACCACCCTGCTGTCGCAGGTTGACTCGTCGGTGGGCGGCAAGACCGGGATCAATCATCCGCGCGGCAAGAACATGATAGGCGCCTTCTGGCAGCCCAAACTGGTATTGGCCGATACCGACACGCTGCGGACTTTGCCCGGACGCGAACTTTCGGCAGGAATGGCGGAAGTCATCAAGTACGGCCTGATGCGCGACCCGCCCTTCCTGGCCTGGCTGGAGGCCAACATGGAGAGCCTGTTGGCCCGCGACGGCGATCTCCTCGCGCACGCCATCGAGCGCTCCTGCGCCAACAAGGCCGAAGTGGTGGCCGCCGATGAATTCGAGACGGCTGCGGCCGGTGGTCGGGCGCTGCTTAATCTGGGCCACACCTTCGGTCACGCCATCGAAACCGGCATGGGCTACGGCCAGTGGTTGCATGGGGAGGCCGTTGCCGCCGGCACCATGATGGCAGTCGAACTCTCCCGCCGCCTGGGCTGGCTGTCAGGCGCCGAAGTCGATCGGGTCCGCAAGCTGATGCAGCGCGCGGGTTTGCCGGTGCGCGGGCCGGACCTCGGAGTCGCGCGTTACCTCGAACTGATGTCTCACGACAAGAAGGTCATCGCCGGCAACATGCGCCTGGTACTGCTCAAGACGCTCGGCGAAGCCGTGACCTGCACCGATGCGCCGCAGGAAGAAATTGTCGCGGCCATAGAGATCTGCTGTCGTGCCTGACATGGCCCCGTACGCCGTCAACGACGGCACCAGCCGCGGCCGTGCCGTCGCCGAACCACGGCCCAAGGCGCGCAGCGAATTTCAGCGCGACCGCGACCGCATCGTGCATTCCACCGCGTTTCGCCGCCTGGAATACAAGACACAGGTGTTCGTCAACCACGAAGGCGACCTGTTCCGCACCCGGCTCACGCACAGCATCGAGGTCGCCCAGATCGCGCGCTCGATCGCGCGCGCCCTGCATCTCAACGACGACCTGACGGAGGCCATCGCCCTGGCGCACGACCTCGGCCACACCCCCTTCGGCCATGCCGGCCAGGATGCATTGAACGAATGCATGCAGGGCCACGGCGGCTTCGAGCACAACCTGCAAAGCCTGCGCATCGTCGATCGGCTGGAAGAGCGCTATGGGGCCTTCGACGGCCTCAACCTGATGTTCGAGACCCGCGAGGGCATCCTCAAGCATTGCTCCCCGGCGCGTGCGCGCGAACTCGGAGAACTCGGCCGGCGCTTTCTCGATGGTCGCCGGCCGTCGCTGGAAGCGCAAATCTGCAATCTGGCCGATGAAATCGCCTACAACAACCATGACGTCGACGACGGGTTACGTTCCGGGCTGCTGACGCTGGAGCAACTCGAAGGGGTCAGCCTGTTCGCCCGACACGCGGCCGAGGCCGATGCCGAGTTCCCGCAGATGCCCGGCCGGCGCCGCGTGCATGAAACCATCCGGCGCATGATCGACGCCCAGGTCACCGATTTGCTGGCCGAGTCGGCGCGGCGGATTGCCGCTGCAGCGCCGGCGGCGCTGGAGGATGTCCATGCCGCACCGTCGCTGATTGCGTTCACCGACACGATGAAGGCCGAAAATCGTTCGCTCAAGGCTTTTCTGCGCGACCACCTGTACCAGCACTATCAGGTGCTGCGCATGACGGCGAAAGCGCGCCGCATCATCAGTGATTTGTTCGGAGCCTTCGTTGCCGATCCGCGACTGCTGCCACCCCAGTACCAGGAGATGGCGTCGGCAGAGAACATCGCGCGCGCCACCGCGGACTACATCGCCGGCATGACCGACCGCTATTCGATGAAAGAGCACCGCCGCCTGTTTTCCGTCGGCGAGCTGTAATCAGGTTCGCAGGCGCCTTCCTTGCGACATTCCCGCCGGCGAGCCTGGCGATTGACCCTGCCCCGCCATCGCCAGAGTCATCCGCAGAGGCGATCGCGAATTCATCACGCCACCTCGGCACCCGGATCGGCAAGGCTACGTTGCGACGGTAAATCCTTGATGCCCGACAACCAATTCCTCTCCCTTTGATAGTACGATTGCACCAGTTTGGGGCGAGCGAGTTGCACCAATTTCGGGCGGAGGGGTCGGCATATGCGATCTTTCACAGTAAAGAGATTTTTAGTCTAGAGGAGCAGTCATGGCGGTATTGGGAGAAAAGATCGAGGCCATCTATCAACAGGTCAAGGCCAGGAATCCGGGTGAGGAAGAGTTCCACCAGGCCGTCAAGGAAGTGCTGGAGTCGCTGGGACCGGTGCTGGTCAAGTACCCGGACTTTGCCGAACAGCGCATCATCGAGCGCATCTGCGAACCGGAGCGCCAGATCATTTTTCGCGTGCCATGGCAGGACGACAAGGGCCAAGTGCAGATCAATCGCGGTTTCCGCGTCGAATTCAACAGCGCCCTCGGACCCTACAAGGGCGGCATCCGCTTTCACCCCTCGGTTTACCTCGGCATCATCAAGTTCCTCGGTTTCGAGCAGATCTTCAAGAACGCACTGACCGGCATGCCGATCGGTGGCGGCAAGGGCGGCTCCGATTTCGATCCGAAGGGCAAGTCAAACAGCGAAATCATGCGCTTTTGTCAGAGCTTCATGACCGAACTTGCACGGCATCTTGGTGAACATACCGACGTTCCGGCAGGCGACATCGGGGTCGGCGGCCGCGAGATCGGCTATATGTTCGGCCAGTACAAACGCATCACCAACCGCTACGAATCGGGCGTATTGACCGGCAAGGGCATCGGTTGGGGCGGCTCGCTGGTGCGCACCGAGGCGACCGGCTACGGCACGGTGTTCTTCGTGCGCGAGATGCTCAAGGCGCGCAAAAACTCGCTCGAAGGCAAGACCTGCGTCGTTTCCGGTTCCGGCAACGTCGCCATCTACACCATCGAAAAGCTGAACCAGCTCGGCGCCAAGGTGATCGCCTGCTCCGATTCCAACGGCATCATCGTGCACGAAAAGGGCATCGACCTGGCCCTGGTGAAGACGCTCAAGGAAGTCGAGCGGCGGCGCATTGCCGATTACGCCAGCTATCACAAGGATGCGAAGTACATCGCCGGCGGCAATATCTGGGAAGTTCCCTGCGAAATCGCGTTTCCTTCGGCCACCCAGAACGAGATCAACGGCAAGGATGCCAAGACCCTGGTCAAGAACGGCTGCATCGCGGTCGGCGAAGGGGCGAACATGCCGACGACACCGGAGGGCGTGAAGATTTTCCTCGAGTCGAAGATTGCCTACGGCCCCGGCAAGGCCGCCAATGCCGGCGGTGTCGCAACCTCGGCGCTGGAAATGCAGCAGAATGCCAGCCGCGACTCCTGGACCTTCGAGTTTACGGAGAAGAAACTCGACGAGATCATGACCGGCATTCATGCCACGGCCTGGGAAACGGCCGAGGAATTTGGTGCTTCGGGCAACTATGTTCTCGGCGCCAACATCGGCGGCTTCATCAAGGTCGCCCGGGCCATGGTGGCGCATGGCCTGATCTGATCGGTGTTCAGCGCCGGAATATCCGGATGAACCCGTGGTGGGTCAGCGACACGGCGGAACCCTGCAAGGGGTTCCGCCGTGTGTGTTTCCGTTGTCCGATTCCCGCAACCTTGCAACTCCGGTTTGTCCGGGACCTGATCCGGCATGACGCGCGCAATGCCTCCCGAACCTGATCCGCGCCGCTTCGTCAGCAGCGGCCTGCCGGGCCTCGACGCCATTCTCGGCGGACTGCGCCTGGGCGACAACGTAGTCTGGCGCGTGGATAGCGTCGATGACTACCGGGGCTTCGTCGCGACCTTCGTCGCGGCGGCGACAGCCGCCGGGCGGCGCGTGGTCTATGTCCGCTTCGGCTCCCACGCGCCGGTGCTGGAAGCGAGCGAGGTCGCCGCAGTCTACGACCTTGACGCGCTGCGCGGTTTCGAGTCCTTCACCGTCCGCCTGCATACCATCCTCGCCGCCGAAGGGCGCGACGTCTTCTACGTCTTTGACTGCCTGTCCGACCTGCTCGATGCCTGGGCGACCGACGGCATGATCGGCAATTTCTTTCGCGTCACCTGCCCCTACCTGTTCGAACTCGATACCGTGGCGCATTTCGCGTTGCGCCGCAGCGCTCATTCCACGGCCACCGTCGATGCAATCCGCACCACCACCCAGCTCCTGATCGACCTCTACAACGAGGGCGGCACGCTCTATCTGCACCCGCTCAAGGTATGGCAGCGCTACTCGCCGACCATGTTCCTGCCGCACCGCCACGAGCACGGGCAGTTCATTCCGATCACGACCAGTTGCGAGGCAACCAGCCTGTTCGACCGGCTCGCCAGCCGGGTTCCCGACGACGCCGGACGCCATCTCGATTCATGGGAGCGCCTGTTCATCCGCGCCGCGGAGCTGGAAGTTTCCGCGGCCGATGATCCGCGGCGGCAGGCGATGGTGGAGCAGCTGTGCCGCCTGCTGATCGGGCGCGACGAGCGGATGCTGGCGCTGGCGCGCCGGCATTTCACGCTGGGCGATCTCCTTGCCATCAAGGGACGGCTGATCGGCACCGGTTTCATCGGCGGCAAGTCGGTGGGCATGCTGCTGGCGCGGGCGATCCTCGAGGCGGATGCGGAATCGGGCTGGGGCGATGTCCTCGAACCCCACGACTCGTTCTTCATCGGCTCCGATCTGTTCCACTCCTACATCGTCAGCAACGGCTGGTGGCAGGCTTTCATGTGGCAGCGCAGTGAAGCCGGCTATTCAAGTGGGGCGGCGCCGTTGCGGGAAGCTCTGCGGCAGGGCAGCTTCCCCGTCGAAATCCTGCGAGAGTTCCAGAAAATGCTGGAGCATTTCGGCCAGTATCCGATCATCGTGCGCTCGTCCAGCCTGCTGGAGGACGGATTCGGCAACGCCTTCGCCGGCAAGTACGACAGCTTCTTCTGCGTCAATCAAGGCTCGCCTGAAGACCGCCTGGAGCAGTTCCTCGAAGCGGTGCGGATGGTGTATGCCAGCACCCTGAGCGAGGAGGCGCTGGCCTACCGTCTGCAGCGCGGCCTGGCGCGCCAGGAAGAGCAGATGGCCTTGCTGGTGCAGCGCGTATCGGGCGCCTACCATGGCGATCATTTTTTTCCGGCATTCGCCGGCGTCGGCATCTCCTACAACACCTTCGTCTGGCGTCACGACATCGACCCGGAGGCCGGAATGCTGCGCCTGGTGGTCGGCCTCGGTACCCGCGCCGTAGACCGGGTCGAGGGCGACTATCCGCGCATCGTTTCCCTCGACCAGCCGCTGGTGGTTCCCCTCAACGATCCGGAGAACCGGCGCCGCTTCACCCAGCACGATGTCGATGTGCTCGATCTGGCGCAGAACTCCTGGCGCACAGTGCCGCTGGCGGCCTTGCAGGCGGAAGCTGCCACCCTGCCGCTGGAACTCTTCGCCGAGCGGGATCCGGCCGGCTGGCTGGTGACCTTCGACCGGCTCCTGACCGAGACCGGCTTTGCCGTCACCATGCGGCGCCTGCTGCAGACCCTCGAACAGGCGTATGAGTATCCGATCGACGTGGAGTTTACCGGCACCTACACCGGCGACGGCCGACTCCATGTCAACCTGATCCAGTGCCGCCCACTGCAGACGCGCGGCATCCAGGCCAAGCGGGTCGAGATCGAGGTGGCGAGTCCGGTTCACACGTTGTTCAGCAGTAGCGGCAACTTCATGGGCGGCAGCATCGTGCAGCCGATCGGGCGGGTGATCGCCGTCGATCCCGAGGCCTTCATGGGCATGAGCCAGTCGGACAAGTATGAACTGGCGCGCATCATCGGCCGCCTCAACCGAGAGGTCGTGGGGCGGGATGCCGTGCCGACCCTGTTGCTGGGGCCAGGACGCTGGGGCACCTCGACCCTGCGCCTCGGCGTTCCGGTGCGGTTTGCCGAGATCAATGCCATGACGGCGATAGGTGAGGTGGCATTTTCCGCCGGCGGATTGCAGCCCGAGCTGTCCTTCGGTTCGCATTTTTTCCAGGATCTGGTTGAAACCGGGATTTTCTATGTAGCGCTGCATCCCGAGCGGCCAGGATGCTTCCTCAACGCCGAGTTATTGCGGGTACAGCCCAATCGTCTGGCGGAGTTGTTGCCCGATGACGCGCGCTTTGCTCCCGCCCTGCGGGTGCTGGACATGGGCGATGGCTACCAGTTGCGGGCGGACATCGTCAGCCAGCGGGTCGTTTGCTGTCGCGCGACGGCCCCTGCCGTGACTTCCCGCGGCGGATAGGCCGGACGGGCAGGACTTGCATTGCTGCGTTGCAGCGTATTGAATTTGCCGGCTTTTGGCGGTATATTTGCCCGTCGTCCGCCTTAACCGGCGGACCATTCAAGGCCGGGGAGAGGCATCACCCCGGCTTTTTTGCCGGCTGCATTTCCGAGGAAAGACAAGATGGTCCTCCCCCAGCGCCAGGGTCTCTACGATCCGGCCAATGAACATGACGCCTGCGGCGTTGGTTTCGTTGCCCACATCAAGAACCAGAAAAGCCATGCCATCGTCGAGCAGGGCTTGCAGATCCTCAAGAATCTCGAGCATCGCGGCGCCACCGGCTACGATCCGCTGCTTGGCGACGGCGCCGGCATCCTGATCCAGATTCCGGACGGTTTCTTCCGAGCCGAGATGGCCCGTCAGGGCGTGACCCTGCCGCCCGCAGGCGCCTACGGCGTCGGCATGATGTTCCTGCCGCGCAATGCCGAAAGCCGTCGCGCCTGCGAGGCGGCCATCGAGCGCACCGTGCGCTACGAAGGCCAGGTGCTGCTCGGTTGGCGCGACGTCCCCTGCGACAACTCCGGCCTGGCCCAGGCGGCGCGGACATCGAGCCGGTGATCCGCCAGGTATTCATCGGCGCCGGCCCTGACGTCAAGGATATCGACGCGCTGGAGCGCAAGCTGTATGTGATCCGCAAGGAAGCCGGCCATCGCGTGCAGGCGCTCAAGCTGCCTGACGGCAAGATGTTCTACGTGCCGTCGATGTCGACCCGCACCGTGGTCTACAAGGGCATGTTGCTGGCCGATCAGGTCGGCGAGTACTTCCATGATCTGCGCGACGAGCGCGTGGTGACGGCCCTGGCGCTGGTGCACCAGCGCTTTTCCACCAACACCTTCCCGACCTGGGATCTGGCGCACCCCTTCCGCATGATCGCCCACAACGGCGAAATCAACACCTTGCGCGGCAACGTGAACTGGATTCGCGCGCGGCGAGCACGGGATTTCCTCGCCGCTGTTCGGCGAAGACCTGGAAAAGATCTGGCCGCTGATCTACGACGGGCAGTCGGACTCGGCGTCGTTCGACAACGCGCTGGAACTCCTGGTGATGGGCGGCTACAGCCTGGCCCACGCCATGATGATGCTGATTCCCGAAGCCTGGGCCGGCAATCCGCTGATGGACGAAGAGCGCCGCGCCTTCTACGAATTCCACATGGCGTTGATGGAGCCGTGGGACGGCCCGGCCGCGGTGGCCTTCACCGACGGCCGCCAGATCGGCGCCACGCTCGACCGCAACGGCCTGCGTCCCGCGCGCTATCTGGTGACCGACGACGATCTGGTCGTCATGGCCTCGGAAACCGGCGTGCTGCCGATTCCGCAGGAGCGCATCGTCAAGAAGTGGCGTCTGCAACCGGGCAAGATGCTGCTGATCGATCTCGAGCAGGGCCGCATCATCAGCGACGATGAAGTCAAGCATCAACTCGCCACGGCCAAGCCCTACCGGCGCTGGATCGAGGAGTCGCGCTATTTCGTGGATGACCTGCCCGATGTCAAGTCGCGGGAAGCGCTGGCCGCGACCGCTACTCGACATCCAGCAGGCCTTCGGCTACACGCAGGAGGATTTCAAGTTCATCCTCGAGCCGATGGCCATCAACGGCGAGGAGGCCACCGGTTCGATGGGCAACGACACGCCCGCTGCCGGTGCTGTCCTGCAAGAACAAGCCGCTGTTCAACTACTTCAAGCAGCTGTTCGCCCAGGTGACCAATCCGCCGATCGATCCGATCCGCGAAGAAATCGTCATGTCGCTGATCTCGCTGGTCAGTCCCAAGCCCAACCTGCTCGGCATCGATGAAACCGAGCCGATGCCGCGCCTGGAAGTGCACCAGCCGATCCTCGCCGCCGGCCGACATCGCCAAGCTGCAAGCAGATCGACAAGCTGACCAAGGGCGTCTTCCGCTCCATGCGTGGTCGACATCACCACCCCCGCCGATGGCGGACCGGCCGGCCTGAGCCACTCGCTCTACCAGGTCTGCGCCCGCGCCGAACGCGCCGTGGGCGAGGGCTACAACGTCATCATCCTTTCACGACCGCGCAGTCGATGCGACGCGGGCGCCGATTCCGGCGCTGCTGGCCTGCTCCGCGGTACATCAGCACCTGGTCAAGGCCGGCCTGCGCACCTCGATGCAGGCCTGGTGGTCGAAACCGGCGCGGCGCGCGAAGTGCATCATTTCGCCACTGCTCGCCGGCTACGGCGCCGAGGCCGATTCATCCGTGGCTGGCCTTCGAGAGCCTCGACGGCGATCGCCGACCAACTGCCGGGCAAGCTCAGCGCCTACGACGCGCAGAAGAGCTTCATCAAGGCCATCGGCAAGGGGCTGATGAAGGTGATGTCCAAGATGGGCATCTCGACCTACCAGTCCTACTGCGGCGCGCAGATATTCGAGGCGATCGGCCTTTCGTCCGATTTCGTCGCCCGCTACTTCACCGGCACGCCGACCAAGATCGAGGGCATCGGCCTCAAGGAAGTCGCGCTCGAAGCGCTCAACACCCATGCCGCCGCCTTCGGCAACGACCCGGTGCTGGCCAGCATGCTCGATGTCGGCGGCGAATATGCCTTCCGCATTCGTGGCGAAGAGCACATGTGGACGCCGGATGCGATCGCCAAGCTGCAGCATGCGACGCGTTCCGGCAAGTACGAGACCTACAAGGAATATGCCAGGCTGATCAACGACCAGAGCAAGCGCCACATGACGCTGCGCGGCCTGTTCGAGATCAAGCCCGGCGCGGACCGCCGGTGCCGCTCGGACGAAGTCGAGCCGGCCAAGGAAATCGTCAAGCGTTTCGCCACCGGCGCCATGTCGCTGGGCGCGATCTCGACCGAAGCGCACACCACGCTGGCCATCGCCATGAACCGCATCGGCGGCAAGTCGAATACCGGCGAAGGCGGCGAGGATCCGCGCCGCTTCCAGAAAGTCGGCGCTGGCGCGACGGTGGCGAGCGTGATCGGCACAGGCCCAGATCGAACGCGACATCCCGCTCAAGGAGGGCGATTCCCTGCGCTCGGCGATCAAGCAGGTGGCCTCCGGCCGCTTCGGCGTCACCGCCGAGTACCTGGCCAACGCCGACCAGCTGCAGATCAAGATGGCGCAGGGCGCCAAGCCCGGCGAAGGCGGCCAGTTGCCGGGCCACAAGGTCTCCGAGTACATCGGCTTCCTGCGCCACTCGGTACCCGGCGTCGGCCTCATTTCGCCGCCGCCGCACCACGACATCTACTCGATCGAGGATCTGGCGCAACTGATCCACGACCTGAAGAATGCCAATCCCGAGGCCTGCGTCTCGGTCAAGCTGGTCTCCGAAATCGGCGTCGGCACGGTGGCCGCGGGCGTGGTCCAAGGCCAAGGCCGATCACGTCGTGATCGCCGGCCATGACGGCGGCACCGGCGCCTCGCCGATCTCGTCGATCAAGCATGCCGGCACGCCGTGGGAACTTGGTCTGGCCGAAACCCAGCAGACGCTGGTGCTGAATCGCCTGCGCGGCCGCGTCCGGGTCCAGGCCGACGGCCAGATGAAGACCGGCCGCGACGTGGTGATCGGCGCCCTGCTTGGCGCCGACGAGTTCGGTTTCGCCACCGCACCGCTGGTGGTCGAAGGCTGCATCATGATGCGCAAATGCCACCTGAATACCTGCCCGGTCGGTGTCGCCACCCAGGATCCGGTGCTGCGCAAGCGCTTCTCCGGCCAGCCCGAACATGTCGTCAATTTCTTCTTCTTCGTCGCCGAGGAAGTGCGCGAGTTGATGGCGCAGATCGGCGTGCGCAAGTTCGACGAGCTGATCGGCCGTTCCGACCTGCTCGACATGAAGAAGGGCGTCGACCACTGGAAGGCGCGCGGCCTCGACTTCTCGCGAATCTTCCACCGCCGCGAAGAAGTCGGCCGGTGTTGCCCAGCGTCACTGCGAGAGCCAGGATCACGGCCTGTCGCGCGCGCTCGACCATGGGCTGATCGCCAAGGCGGCGCCGGCCCTCGAGCGCGGCGAGAAAGTCATGATCGAATCGCCGATCCGCAACCAGAACCGCACCGTCGGCACCCTGCTGTCGCACGAGGTGGCCAAGCGCTAAGGGCACGCCGGGCCTGCCTGATGACACGATCACAGTCAGGCTGACCGGCACCGCCGGCCAGAGCTTCGGCGCCTTCCTCGCGCGTGGCATCACGCTCGACCTGACCGGCGAAGCCAACGACTACGTCGGCAAGGGCCTCTCCGGCGGCCGTATCATCGTCGCGGCCGCCAGCAGGCTTCCGCGGCGTGCCGAACGAGAACATCATCGTCGGCAACACCGTGCTCTACGGCGCCACCGAGGGCGAGGTGTTCTTCCGCGGCGTCGCCGGCGAGCGCTTTTGCGTGCGCAACTCCGGCGCGCAGGCGGTCGTCGAGGGCACGGGCGACCACGGCTGCGAATACATGACCGGCGGCACGGTCGCCGTGCTCGGCCTCACCGGGCGCAACTTCGCTGCCGGCATGTCGGGCGGCATCGCCTATGTGTATGATGAAGATGGCATGTTCGCCAAGCGCTGCAACCTGTCCATGGTGGCGCTGGAGAAGGTGCTGCCCGAGGCCGAGCAGGCCGATGACGGCACGCGCCATCGCAATCGCAGCGACGAGGCGCAGCTCAAGCAGATGATCGAACGAGCACGCAAGCTGACCGGCAGCGAGCGGGCCAAGGAGATTCTTGCCGACTGGGCCAAGGCCCGCGGCAAGTTCGTCAAGGTGTTCCCGAACGAATATCGGCGCGCGCTCAAGGAGATTGGAAGCAGCCCGTCTGCAAGGAGGCAGCGTAATGGGCAAGCCCACCGGATTCCTCGAATTCCAGCGCATTTCCGAGAGCTATGAGAAGGCGGAGACGCGGGTGCAGCACTACCGCGAGTTCATTCCGCATCTGACGGACGAGCAGGCCAAGATCCAGGGTGCGCGCTGCATGGATTGCGGCATTCCCGTTCTGCAACAACGGCTGCCCGGTCAACAACATGATCCCGGACTGGAACGACCTGGTCTACAAGGGCAAGTTGGCGCGAGGCGATCGATATCCTGCATTCGACCAACAACTTTCCGGAATTCACCAGCCGCATCTGCCCCGCGCCCTGCGAGGCGGCCTGCACGCTGAACATTCCGCAGACGCCGGTCGGCATCAAATCCATCGAGCGCGCCATCATCGACAAGGCCGGCGAAAACGGCTGGGTGGTGCCGCAACCGGCGGCGAAGAAGACCGGCAAGAAGATCGCCATCGTCGGCTCCGGCCCGGCCGGCACTGGCGGCTGCGCAGCAACTGGCGCGCGTCGGCCATGCCGTCACGGTGTTCGAAAAGAACGACCGCATCGGCGGCCTGCTGCGCTATGGCATCCCCGACTTCAAGCTCGACAAGCGCCTGATCGACTGGCGCATGGCGCAGATGAAGGCCGAGGGCGTCAGGTTCGTCACCGGCACCATGGTCACCGGCGCCGCGCTGCCCAAGGGCGTCGTCAACGACGCGCAGAAGACCATCAGCCCCGCGCAACTGAAGAAGGATTTCGATGCCGTCGTTCTGGCCGGCGGCGCCGAATATCCGCGCGACCTGCCGGTTCCCGGGACGCGAACTCGCCGGTGTGCATTTCGCGCTGGAATTCCTCATTCCGCAGAACAAGGAAGTCGTCGGGTGGCAGCAAGAATCCGATCAACGTCAAGGGCAAGCACGTGGTCGTCATCGGCGGCGGCGATACCGGCTCCGACTGCGTCGGCACCTCGAATCGCCACGGCGCCGCCAGCATCACCCAGATCGAATTGATGCCGCGTCCGCCGGAGCAGGAAAATGGCGCCGCTGACCTGGCCCTACTGGCCGCTGCAGGATGCGCACCTCGTCGTCGCACGACGAAGGTTGCGCGCGCGACTGGGCCATCGGCACCAAGGAATTCGTCGGCGAGAACGGCCGCCTCAAGGCCGATCAAGGCCGTGCGCCTGGAATGGCAGGACGGCAGGATGAGCGAGGTGCGCCGGATCCGAATTCGAGATTCCGGCCGATTATGTCTTTCTCGCCATGGGCTTCATCAGCCCGGTGGGCGGCGTGCTCGATGCCTTCGGTGTCGAGAAGGACGCTCGCGGCAACGCCAGCGCCGATACCGAAAGCGAGCAAGGCCTACGCACCAGCGTCACAGGGAGTGTTCGCCGCCGGCGACATGCGCCGCGGCCAGTCGCTGGTGGTCTGGGCCATCCGCGAAGGCCGCCAGTGCGCGCGCAGCGTCGACCAGTTCCTGATGGGTTCCAGCACGCTGCCGCGGTAAGCCGGCCGTGAACGTCATCATCCTCGCCGCCGGGCAGGGCAAGCGGATGCACTCCGACCTGCCCAAGGTCCTGCATCCCGCTGGCGGGGAAGCCATTGCTGGCGCATGTCATCGACACGCGCGCGCGAACTCGGCGCGCAGCAGATCTGCGTGGTCTATGGCCATGGCGGCGAACAGGTGCGTGACGCCCTCGATGCGCCCGACCTGGCCTGGGCGCTGCAGGAACCGCAGCTCGGCACCGGCCATGCGGTAATGCAGGCCCTGCCGCATCTTGCCGTCGCCGTATCGCCGGCGCCGACTTTTACTCTGGTGCTGTATGGCGACGTGCCGCTGACCCGCGCCTCTACCCTGCGGCGTCTGATCGCCGCCGCCGGCAGCAACTCGCTGGCACTGCTCACCGCGCATCTCGACAATCCCGCAGCGGCTACGGCCGCATCGTCCGGGTCGGCTGGAAAAGTTACCCGCATCGTCGAGGAAAAGGATGCCGACGATGCCGAGCGTGCGATCCGCGAAATCAATACCGGCATCCTCGTGGCGCCCACCGCTGCCCTGGCGCGCTGGCTGCCGACCCTGGGCAAGCGCAACGCCCAAGGCGAGTACTACCTGACCGACATCGTGGCGCTGGCGGTTGCCGAGGGCATGCCGGTGGTCACCGCCCATCCCGATGCCGCGTGGGAGACCGAGGGCGTGAACAGCAAGCTGCAGCTCGCCGCAGCTGGAACGCGTGCATCCAGCGCAACGTCGCCGAGCGATCTGATGGAGCAGGGCGTGACGCTGGCCGATCCGGCGCGCATCGACGTGCGCGGCGAACTGGTCTGTGGCCGCGACGTCGGGATCGACGTCAATTGCGTGTTCGAAGGCCGGTTGTGCTTGGCGACGGTGTCCAGTCGGCGCCAATTGCGTGCTGAAGAACTGCCGCATCGGCGCCGGCGCGCGGATTGCACCCTTTTGCCATATCGAGGATGCCGTGGTCGGCGCCGGCAGCATCGTCGGCCCCTTTGCGCGGCTGCGCCCCGGGCACCGAGCTCGGCCGCGACGTGCATATCGGCAATTTCGTCGAAGTGAAGAATTCCAGCATCGCCGACCACTCCAAGGCCAACCACCTCGCCTACATCGGCGACGCCACCATCGGCAGCCGGGTCAATGTCGGCGCCGGCACCATCACCTGCAACTACGACGGCGCCAACAAGTTCCGCACCGTGATCGAGGACGATGCCTTCATCGGCTCCGACACCCAACTGGTCGCGCCGGTCACCGTCGGTCGCGGCGCCACGCTGGGCGCGGGCACCACGCTGACCCGCGATGCGCCGCCGGACCAGCTGACGGTTTCGCGTGCGAAGCAGATGTCGATTCCCGGCTGGAAGCGGCCGGTCAAAAAAGAAGGATTAAGCCATGTGCGGCATCGTCGCAGCCGTTGCCGCGCGCAACATCGTCCCGGTGCTGATCGAAGGGCTGATGAAGCTTGAGTATCGCGGCTACGATTCGGCCGGCCTGGCACTGCTCAATCCGACCCTGACCCGCCTGCGCAGCGTCGGCCGCGTCGCCGAACTGGCCGAGCAGGCAGCAGGGCAGGTCGCCCACCATGGCATCGCCCATACGCGCTGGGCCACGCACGGCGTGCCTTCCGAGCGCAACGCACATCCGCATGTCTCCGCCGGCGTCTGCCGTGGTGCATAACGGCATCATCGAGAACTACGCCGAGTTGAAGCAGGAGCTCACGGCAGGCGGCTATGTGTTCACTTCGGATACCGACACCGAGGTCATCGCCCACCTGATCCGGCAAACGCTGAAATCGACGCCCGACCTGTTCGAGGCCGTGCGCCTGGCGACCGCGCGCCTGGTCGGTGCCTATGCCATTGCCGTGCTGCGGGAAGGGGACGACCGCATCGTCGTCGCCCGCCACGGCGCGCCGCTGCTGCTCGGACTGGGCGAGGATGGCAATTACGCCGCGTCGGACGCCTCGGCCCTGCTGCAGGTGACGCGGCGCATGATCTACCTCGAGGACGGCGATGTCGCCGAACTGAAGCGCGATGCGATCCGAATAGTCGGCGCTGACGGCACGGCGGCCAATGTGCCGGCGGACCGCCCGGTGCATGAAAGCACGCTCTCGGCCGACGATGTCGAACTCGGCGACTACACGCACTACATGCAGAAGGAAATCTTCGAGCAGCCGCAGGCCCTGGCGGCCACGCTGGAAATGATCGGCGGCGCGCAGACCCTGAGCCCCAACCTGTTCGGCGTTGCCGCACCGGAGATGCTGGCCGGCGTGCGCTCGGTGCTGATCCTGGCCTGCGGCACCAGCTACCATTCCGGCCTCGTCGCGCGCTACTGGATCGAGCAGCTTGCGGGCATTCCCTGCAGCGTCGAAATCGCCAGCGAATACCGCTACCGCGTTTCGGTGCCGGATCCCGAGCAACTGGTAGTGGCGATTTCCCAGTCCGGCGAAACCGCCGACACGCTGGCCTCGGTCAAGCATGCCCGGGCGCTGGGCATGGGCCGCACGCCTGGCGATCTGCAACGTCGCCGAATCGGCCATCGTGCGCGAATGCGCGCTGCGCTTCCTGACCCGCGCCGGCCCCGAAATCGGCGTCGCTTCGACCAAGGCTTTCACCACCCAGCTCGCCGCCCTGTTCCTGCTCGCCGTGACGCTGGCCAAGCAGGCCGGGCGCCTGGACCCCGGGCAGGAAGCCGGGCACCTGAGGGCGCTGCGCCACCTGCCGGTCGCCGTGCAGAAGGTGCTGGCCCTCGAACCGGCGATCAAGGTCTGGGCAGAGCGTTTCGCCGACAAGCACCATGCGCTGTTTCTCGGTCGTGGCCATCACTACCCGATCGCGCTGGAAGGCGCGCTGAAGCTCAAGGAAATTTCCTATATCCATGCCGAGGGCTACCCGGCCGGAGAACTCAAGCATGGCCCGCTGGCGCTGGTTGACGCGGACATGCCGGTGATCAGCATCGCACCCAACGACGCCCTGCTGGAAAAGCTCAAGTCCAACCTCAAGGAAGTCGCCGCGCGCGGCGGCGAACTCTACGTCTTTGCCGATACGGATTCCGCGGTCGATGAAGAGCCCGGCGTGCATGTGCTGCGCCTGCCCGAGCACTACGGCCTGCTCTCGCCGGTGCTGCACGTGGTGCCGCTGCAATTGCTGTCGTATCACGTCGCCCTGGTGAAGGGGACCGACGTGGACAAGCCGCGCAATCTCGCCAAGTCTGTTACCGTCGAGTAAGCACCTAACAAAAAGGAGTGGGATAGTGAGAAATCAGCGTTCAAAATCGAGTGTGGCGACGCCGCTGAGCGATATGGGCGTCTGCATCGCTGCACTCAAGGCGGCGGGTAACCTGATCCGCGTGCGCTCGGAAGTTGACCCGAAGTTTGAATTGGCGGGAATCGCCCGCAAGCTCGAAGGCGGCAAGCCGGTGCTGTTCGAGCGCGTCAAGGGCCACGCATTTCCGGTGTTCACGGGGCTGCTGTGGAACCGCGCCATCGTCGGTTCGCTGTTCGGCATCGCCAAGGAGAAGGTGCCGTTTCGCATCGCCGAGGCGGTCGGCAAATGGCAAAAGAACAAGGGCGCGCTCGCCGCAAGAACCCTGGAGCGCGCCCCGGCCAATGAAGTGATCGAGGAAACCGTCGATCTGTCCGTCCTGCCGATGCCGGTCCATGCCCTCAAGGACGGCGGGCGCTACCTCGATTCCTCGCTGGTCGTCGCCCGTCATCCGGAAACCGGCGGCATCAACGCGGCGATTCACCGCATGCAGATGACCCGCAAGGACCGGCTGACTTTCCTCATTGATCCGGGGCGTCATCTTGAAGAGTACGTCGCCATCGCGGAGCGGCGTGGCGAGACGCTGCCGGTGACGATCAACAACGGCGTCGGGCTGGCGCCCTGGATCGTCTCGTCGCTGCCGCGGCTGGGCGACGGCAAGCCGGCCATTGCCAGCCATCTGGCGGGGCAGGCCATTCACTGGATGAAGGCGCAAACCGTCGATGTGCCGGCCTATGCCGACGCGCAGTTCGTCATCGAAGCCGAGATCCTGCCGGGTGTCCGTGAATGGGAAGCGCCCTTCGCCGAAGTCACCGGCTATTACGGCGGCCGCGACAAGCGTTATGTCATGAAGGTGAAGAAGATCACGCGGCGGCGCAAGCCGGTGTTTCATACGGTGCTCTCCGGCCAGGAAGTCTGGAACGCGGTCGGCTTGACGGCCGAGGCGGCGATCTTCCGCACGGTGCAGGCGAAAATTCCGCAATTGAAGGCGGTGTACCTGCCGCCCGGAGGCTGCGGTTTTTACCAGGCGGTGGTGCAGGTGGCGAATACCCGCGCCGGTATCGGCAAGGATGTGATCACCGAGACGTTCAAGGCATTTCGCTCGCTGCAGAGGGTGGTGGTGGTGGATACCGACGTCAACCTGTATGACGCGGTCGATGTCGATTGGGCGATCACCACGCGCTGCGATGTCGCTACGGATCTGGTCATCCTGCCGGCCCAGGATGGCCACATCCTCAATCCCATCGTCAAGGTAAATGCCGACGGCCGGGGCGGCACGGTCACCAAGATCGGCATCGACGCCCTGGTGCCGTTCGCAGCCGACCGCAAACTATTCACCCGGGTCAAGTTCAAGGAAGTCGATCTCGGGCAGTACGACATCACGTACTGAGCCGCTCGCCAGCGGCCGGAACGCGCCTATTTCGAATCAAACAAGCCGGTGTGCTCATGCTGGCGCACCAGATCTTTGAGGGTGCGGATCAACTCGCGGGAATTGTTTTCACCGAACGGCTTGAGCACTTCCTGCTGATGCGCCCGGGCTTTGCCAACCAGCGCGGCGACCCGCGCCCGACCCTTGGCAGTACTTGTCACAATGGTCTGCCGGCGGTCGCCATCGGTGTCTCGGCGCGCTACCAGGTCTTCCGCTTCAAGACGTTGCACCAGCTTCGACAGCGTTGGTTGCTTGAGCAATGCGAGGCGGCAAAGCGTGCCTATCGTTTCGCCGGAGCTGCCATGCAAGCTGGCCAGAACCCGCCATTCGGCGACCGTCAGACCCGCCTCTGCGACTTCGCGGTGGAATTCGCTGGAGATCCAGTAGCTGGCTTGCGCCAACCAATAGGGCAAGTATTCGTCGAGAAAACGAGCCGTCGTTGATGCATCGGCGGAAGCTTGCGCCATGGTCTTTGTTGTCATCACAACAGCACTCCACGTATATGATTGCATTGTGATTGCGGGCAGCGGCACTTCCGGTCGAACGGATTTCTGCAACTGCACATCCAAGTATAATTATATGAAACTTCATGCGCCTTGGGCAAGGCAATTGCTTGTTGGCGGCTGTGCGCTATTAATCAAGACGATTTTCACGTGCAGTCAATATTTGTATGAATATTCATGTTCCAATGACCTGAACGATGCAGTCTTCAATAACAAAACGAAGTCCTTTGAATTAGAGGAGAAGGTAAATGAAGTACCAGAAGCACGAAGCCAAGGCGTGGGCGCGCAAGAATCTGCCAGGTATCAACGGCGGCATCATCCAGCCCCTGAACAAGGACTACAGCATCGATTACGCCGGCACCAAGGCCTGGATCAACCGCCAGATCGAGATGGGCGTCGATTCCATCACCTGCGACGGCGCCTGCGGCGAGTGGCTGACATTCACCGTCGAAGAGCGCAAGAAGATCTACGAAGTGGCAGTCGAGGCGGTCGCCGGCCGCGTGCCGCTGCTGGCCAATACCAGCCACCCCAGCATCATGGCCGCCGTGGAACTGGCCAGGCATGCCGAGGCCGTCGGCATCGACGCACTGATGCATGTGACGCCGTATTCCAATTCGTCCTCCAACGAAGGCGTGCTGCGCTACTACGAGTACCTTGCCGAGCGCGTCAACATCGGCATCTGCCTCTACAACACCCGTCCTTCCGGCTACGTGCTGACCCCCGAGTTCATCAAGGAACTCGCCGAAAAGATTCCGAACATCTGCGGCATCAAACAGGGCATGGGCAGCATCGATCAAACGCTCAAGGCCTACAAGGCGGCGGGCGACCTGATCGTCATCGGCGACCCGTTCGAGGATTACTGGCCCGAGCAGATGCGCTACATGCCGGACACCGCGATGCAGTTCTGCAACTTCGTCGGCGCGCTGTTCCAGACCCCGGCCAAGCCGCGCGTGTCGCAGTACACCAAGCTGCTCAAGGCCGGCAAGATCGCCGAGGGCATGCAGATCTACAACGATCTGTCGCCGCTGCGCGTCCTGTTCCACGAGACGCAGATTGCCTACCTGATGGGCAAGGGCGTGTTCCCGCTGGCCGGCCTCAAGTACTGGGCCGAGAAGCTTGGGCTGCCCGGCGGCCCGGTGCGCCCGCCCTTCGAGGTGCTGTCCGACTACATGCGCAACCAGGTCGATGCGCGTCTGGCCGAAGCCGGCCTGATCTGATCGTCGAAGTGTGTCGCGCACACGACCGGACGTGAGGTAGGACCATGATTGGATTCGAGTTGTCCGAGGAACAGCGGCAGCTACAGGATGTCGCGCGGCGTTTTGCCGAGAAGGAGATCAAACCTGTCGCCGCCGCCGTGGATCGCATTGCCGATCCAAAGCAGGCCTTTCCTCTTGAGGTCATCAGGAAGGGCTTCGAGCTGGGATTCCACTCGCTGCTGATTCCCGAGGAGTACGGCGGCATGGGCGGCAGCACGCTCGATTACGCCGTACTGCTGGAAGAGTTGGCAGCCGGCGATATCGGCATGGCGAATGCCTTTCATGTTGTCATGTCGATGTCGGAAATGATCGCCCGCATGGGCAGCAAGGAGCAGTGCGAGCGCTGGTTGGTACCGATCGCCAACGATACGAGCGGGACGCACCTGATCTGTTTCGGCGCCACCGAACCTTCCGGCGGCACCGAGATATTCTGCCCTCTTCCGGATCCGAAGCTGGGTACCCGGACCAGGGCGATCAGGGACGGCGATCATTACGTCATCAATGGCAGCAAGGCCTTCTCCAGCAACGCCAGCGTGTCGACGCTGTATGGTCTGCTCGCGCGCAGCGACAGCAGCAAGGCTAATTCCGAGTCCTGTTCCGTGTTCTTTTTTCCCGCCGATACCCCGGGTTTTTCAATCGGGACCATCGAGGACAAGATGGGGCATCGGGCCTCGATGAACGGGGAGCTCATTTTCGAGAACATGCGCTTGCCCAGGGAGTACATGCTGGGCAAAGAAGGTGCCGGGTTCGAGACCATCAATGCCATTTACGACACCAACGGTGTCGGCACCGGCACGATGGCCGTGGGTGTCGCCCGCGCCGCGTATGAGCATGCCTTGCAATACGCCAGGGAAAGGGAGATCTGGGGTCAGCCCATCGGCAAGTACCAGGCGGTCGGCCAGATGCTGGTCGACATGAAGGCGGATATTGAAATGGCCCGCTTGATGGTGCGCCGCGTCGCGTGGCAAAGCGCAAACCGCATGTCCGCAGAAGGCATGCTGCCGCCCAACATGGCCAAGGTGTACCCCGCTGAAATGGCGCGGCGTGTCACGATCAAGGCGATGCAGATCTTCGGTGGATCAGGCTACATGAAGGACTACCCGATCGAGAAATATGTGCGCGATGCGATGGTGCTGCCGATCATCAGCGGCGCCAATGAGGTGTTGAAGCATTTTATGTCGCAGCGGCTTCTGGATTCCTGACCCACCGCCGCTGCCGCAACGAAAAATGAGGTCGCCTGCAATGAGTCTGGATAGCCTGTTCAATCCGAAGTCGATCGCGGTGTACGGCGCCTCGGCTGCCGATAGCCGCAAGCTCGGCAACACGCTGCTGAAAAATGCCGCCAACGGTGCCGGCGAAGTCATCGCCGTGCATCCGGAAGCGCAGACCATCGACGGCATCCCGGCGGTGGCAAGGCTCGATCGGCCGATTGACCTGGCTCTGATTTCAGTGCCGGACAAGAGGGTCGAGGCGGCTGTTGCCGATGCCGCCGCCGCAGGCACCGGTGCCGCGATTGTATTGTCGTCCGGTTTTGGCGAAACCGGAGCAGAAGGGCGCGCCGTCCAGGATCGTCTGGTGGCAATCGCCAAGTCCGCCGGAATGCGGCTGGTCGGTCCCAACTGCATGGGTGTGGTGAGTCATCTGGGCGGCGATCGCTGGCTCAACGGCTCCTATTTCTGGCGCATTCCGACCACCGCCGGCGGCTTGTCCTTCGTCAGCCAGTCCGGAGCTTTCGGCGGCATGTTCTTCGGCCACATGCGCGCAAGCGGGCTCGGCTTGTCGCGCTTCCTGAGCGTGGGCAATTCCGCCGATGTCGCCATCACCGATGCGCTCGAATGGCTCGGCGAGGATCCGCAGACAACGGCTATCGGCATGTTTGTAGAGGGTTTCGGCGACGGCCGGCGCTTCGTCGAGGTGGCCCGCAAGGTAACGGCTCGCAAGCCTGTGGTCATCCTCAAGGCAGGCAAGATGGCGGCGGGCGCCAAGGCGGCGGCCAGTCACACCGGCAGCATGGCCGGCAGCCACGCCGCGGTTCGGGCCGGCCTGCGCCGTGCCGGCGTGATCGAAGCCGCCGACACCGAAACGTTTTTCGACGCCATGGACGCCGCCGCGGTCGGACTGCGGAAGAAGACGGTGCGCAATATTGCCATCGTAACGATTTCCGGCGGGCCGTCGGTGCTGGCTGCCGATGCGGCGGAACGCGCCGGGCTGGTGCTGCCCTCGTTAAGCCCTGCCACCATGGAACGCCTGCGTGCCCTGGTGCCGTCATTTGCCGCGTTGGGCAATCCCATTGATCTGACACCCCAGTGCCCCATCGAGAATTACATACCGGCCATCGAAGCGATCTACGCTGATCCGGCGGTCGAAGGCGTGGTGGCGATCAATTGTGGCCTGGATCTGAAACCCTTCGGCACCGGTGTGGCGCGCGGCGTCGCCGCCACCGGTAAGCCCACCTGCGGCTTCGTGCTCGATGCTCCGGGCGTCGAAGCCGAGATGGCGGGAGCGGGCGTGTTGCGTTTTCCCTCGCCGGAACGCGCCGTCAACGCACTGGCGTCGGGAGTCCAGGCATGAAAACGCTGAGCGAATGGGAAAGCAAGCGACGCCTCGAAGGCCTGCCTTACCCGAAAGAACTGTTGTCGACCTCGCGCGCGCAAGCGCAGGAGTTCGTCGTCGCGCTGGGCAAGCCGGTCGTCGCCAAGGCCTCCGGTGTCGCGCACAAGACCGAGGGCGGCCTGGTGCGCTTCGGCATAAATGCACAGTCCGTCGGCCCGACCTGGGACGAGCTTGCCGCCGCCGGCGACGGCACCGTCCTGCTCGCCGAGCAAATTGGCGCCGAACTGGAACTGATCGTCGGCGGCTACCGCGATCCGAGCTTCGGCCCGCTGGTCACCATCGGCATCGGCGGCATTGCGGCGGAAATCTTCGGCGACGTCGTCGCGATCCTCGCGCCGCCGGAAAAAGGCGAAGTCGCGGCAGCGGTAGTGCAGTTGTCAGGGCGCAAGTTGCTGCAAGGCATCCGTGGCGGCCCGCCGGTTGACATCGACGCGCTGGCGCGGATCGTTGGCGTCGTGGCCGATTTGCTGGTCGCGGACCCGATGGTTGCCGAAGTCGATTGCAACCCGGTCATGGTGTGCAAGGGGAAGCCCGTGGTGGTGGATGCGCTGGTGGTGCTGCAAGACGGCACCGGAGCGTAACGCGTACGACAGGCCGGATAACGAACTTTTCGTCAATTTGAGAAACGAGAGCGGACAATGCAGGAAATAACGACTTATCTGGCGCCTCGCAGCGTGGGCGAGGCGGTGAAGGCGATGGCAGCGGGCGATGTCACCGTCTTCTGCGGCGGCACGGACCTCACGCCGCAAACCGACTCGGGCGCGAAGCAATACAGCGCCACGCTGATGAACATTCGCCGCATCGAGGGTTTGAGCGGTATCGCGGAAAAAGGCGACACCATTCGTATCGGCGCGACTACCACGGTGACCGAAATCCGGCACGACCCCCTGATCGCCAGGGTGGCGCCGATCCTGGCCGAGGCCGCCGAGCGCTTTGCCAGCGACCAGATCCGCAACGCGGCTTCGGTGGGCGGCAACATCTGCAATGCTTCTCCCGCCGGCGACATGATCAATCCGCTTCTGGTGCTCGACGCTGCGGTCGAATTGGCGAGTTGGGCCAACGGCGCGCTGCAGACGCGCGCGGTGCCGCTGGAGAGCTTCTTCCTCGGTCCGCGCAAGAGCGTCAAGAAGCCCGAGGAACTGCTGACGGCGGTGGTCTTCAAGAAGCCGGCGGCGGATTTCGTCGGCTGGTTCCGCAAGTCCGGCCCGCGCCCGGCGCTCGAGATTTCGACCGTGTCGGTAGGCATCGGCGGCAACCTCGCCGACGGCGTCTTCCGCAACGTTCGAGTCGCCATGGGTTCGGTGGCGCCGACGCCCCTGCGCGCCCGCAATGTCGAGGCCGCGCTCGAAGGCAAGCCGCTCGATGCGACCAGCATCCGCGCCGCGGTCGCCGCGACCGGCGCCGATGCCAGGCCCATCGACGATGTGCGTGCCAGCGCCTGGTATCGCGAGCATCTCGTTCAAGTCTTCACTGAAGAGGTACTGGATCATGTCCTTGGAAACTGAAATCAAATTCACGCTCAACGGCCGCCCCGTGTCGGTCAAGGTGCCGGCAACCATGAAAACGCTGGCCATGCTGCGCGACGTGCTCGGGCTCACCGGCACCAAATACGCCTGCGGCGAGGGTGAGTGCGGCGCCTGCACCGTCAAGGTCGACGGCAAGACCCTGAACAGCTGCCTGATGCATGCCGTGGATTGCGACGGACGCGAGGTCGTCACCATCGAGGGTTTGCGGACGCCGGAAGGCATGAACCCGATGCAGAAGTCCTTTGTCGAACACGGCGCCGTGCAGTGCGGTTTCTGCATGCCGGGCATGATCATGCAGGCGGACTACCTCACCGAGAACAACCCCAGGCTGACCCGCGAGGAAGCGCAACGCGGTCTCGAGGGCAACCTCTGCCGCTGCACCGGCTACACCAAGGTGCTCGACGCGGTGGATGCGGTGGTCGAGAAGAATTGTTGCGGACGCGGCTGAACGTCGCAACATCCCACACAGGGTCGGAAACGTTTAGAGAGAACCAAGCCATGGACCAGAAAGTCACTACTCCAGCCATCGAAAAGAAGTCCCTGATCGGCCAGCGCGTCAAGAAGCCCGACGCGCCCGACAAGGCCACGGGCAAGACCCGCTACATCAACGACATGGTGCTGCCGCAGATGCTGATCGGCAAAGTGCTGTTCGGCGGCCGCCCGCATGCGAAGATTCTCGACATCGACACCTCGGCGGCGGAGGCCCTGCCGGGCGTGCACGCGGTACTCACCGGCAAGGACGCCAGCGGCCTCAAGTTCGGTTTCGTGCGCGACAACGTCGCCCTGAAGGACAGGGTGCGCTGCGAGCATGATGAAATCGCCGCGGTTGCCGCCGAAACCGAGGAAATCGCGCTCAAGGCGCTGGACCTCATCAAGGTGGAATTCGAGGATCTGCCCGGCGTCTTTTCGCCGGAAGCGGGGCGCGAGCCGGATGCACCGCTGATCCACGACAACTTCCCGGGCAACAAGAGCCTGTATTTCGAATTCAAGCACGGAGACCTGGCGGCGGCCGAGGCGGCATCCGATTTCGTCGTCGACAATGTCTTCCGCCCGCATCATGTCACGCACTGTTGCATGGGCACCTCCTGCGCGATCGCGGATTTCGACACCAACGGCAAGCTGACGATCTGGACGCAAACCCAGTATCCGTATAACTACAAACTGGATCTCGCCCCGGCGCTGGGCATCCAGCCGGGAGATATCCGCGTGATCCAGCCTCCGATCGGCGGCGCGTTCGGCGCCAAGCTCGACGTCTACCCCTACGAGCCGATCGCCGCCCTGCTGGCCAGGAAAACCGGCCGTCCGGTCAAGGTGATTTATTCCCGCGAAGAGGAATTCAAAGCCTCGCCCACCCGTCAGCCGGCGGTGATCCATATGCGCACCGGCTGCACCCGCGACGGCGTGCTCACCTTCCGCACCGCCGACGTGCTGCTGGACAACGGCGCCTACACCTCCTGGGGCCCGACCATTCCGGTCATCATGATGCGCACCACCTCGGGTCATTACCGGGTTCCGGTGGTCGACTTCAAGGCGCAGGCGATCTATACCAACAACCCCTACGCGGGGTCGTTCCGCGGCTACGGCAATGTCCAGACCACCTTTGCCACCGCGCAACAGATGGACATGCTGGCGGACATGGTGAACATGGAGCCGCTGGAATTCCATTTGAAGAACTCGCAGAAATCCGGCGAGATCACGCCGCAGAAATCCTTCCTGCGCGAATGTGCGCTGGTGGAATGCCTGGAGACGGCGGCAAAAGCCAGTGACTACAGTCGCAAGCGCAAGGAGTACGCCGCGGAACGGGACAAGCCCGGTCGCTACAAGAAAGGCATCGGCCTCGCCTCTTCGATCCACAACGCCGGCGGCGCGAAGATTCACAAGTCGGACGGCATCGGCACCATTCTCAAGGTGGACGATTTTGCCCGGGTTACGGTCATCACCGGCGCCTCGGAAATCGGTCAGGGCATCGACGCGGTCATCACGCTGATTGTCGCCGAAGAACTGGGCGTGCCGCTGGAGCATGTGACCATTGCCAATAACGATTCCGACATTGCGCCGTGGGACGTAGGCGTGCACGCTTCGCGCACCACCTTCATCGCCGGCAATGGCACGCGCCGCGCTGCGCGCAAGGCCAAGGCCCAGATCCTCAACGCAGCCGCGAAGATGCTCGGCGAGCCGGCGGACACAATGGAACTGCGCGGCGGTTCCGTGGTGCGCGACAAGTGCGGCACCCCGCTCATCAAGCTCGACCGCCTGCTGCGCCAGATGCACTTCCAGGCCGAGCCGGAACTGGTGATGGTCACCGACTACTACGAACCAAAGAGCGAGCCGGAAGGCGCGAAGCACATCTCCGACCACTCCGCCGCCTATTCCCACGCGGTCCATATCGCCGAAATCACCGTCGACACGCTGACCGGCGAAATCAAGGTGGACAAGGTTACTTCAGCGCAGGACGTTGGTCGCGTCATCAACCGCATGGGTCTCGAAGGCCAGATCGAGGGCGGGATTGCCATCGGTCTTGGCTACGCCCTGAGCGAAAACATGCTGCTGGACAAGGGCATGTTGAAGAATCCATGCTTCCGCGATTACAAACTCATCACGGCGCCGGACATGCCTGAGCTGGATATGCACTTTATCGAGAGCAATTGCGCCGAGGGCCCCTATGGCGCCAAGGGCATCTCGGAACTGCCGACCATCGTGATCGCTCCGGCCGTGGCCAACGCGCTCTACAACGCGACCGGGGTCCGCATTTACAACCCGCCGCTGTCGCCGGAGAAAGTGGCGCGGGCCATCCACGAGAAGCGCCAGGCCGGCAAGTAGCCAGCCTCGAACGAAAACGCCGCATCGTCGCCAGGATCGAAAGATGAACGTTGCAGACTGGATCGAAAAATGGGCGCGGGCAACGCCGGGCAAAACCGCGCTGCGTTTCGAAGGCGGGGAGATGACTTACCCGCAGTTCAATGATGCAATAAGAGCCAGTGCCAGGATGTTGCGCAACGAGCTCGGGATCAAGCCGGGCGACCGCGTCGCCTACCTGGGACAAAACCATCCGCAAACGCTGGTTCTGGTCTTTGCCTGCGCGCGCCTTGGCGCGATATTCGTGCCGCTCAACTGGCGGCTGGCGCCACGGGAACACCTGATCATGCTTCAGGACTGCGGTGCGACGGCGGTTTTCGTAGACACGCCCTACATGAAGCAGTGCGAGCAGTTTTATGGCGAATTGCCGGGTTGCCGATTCGTTGCACTGGGCGCGGGGGGAGTTGACTGCTGGCCGCGGCTTGCCGACCTGTTGCAGCTTGCACACGGGGAAGATCACTATCCGGGAATCGGTCCGGACAGCCCGCTGCTCATTATCTACACCTCGGGTACCACCGGTTTTCCCAAGGGTGCCGTGTTGAAGCAGGAGGCAATACAGTACAACGCCTTCAATAGCACTCTGCTGCATGGCATGACCAGCGAGGATCTGATCCTGACCATGCTGCCGCTGTTCCATGTTGGCGGACTGAACGTCCAGACCACCACGGGTCTCTACGTCGGGGCGACCGTTATCCTGCATCGCATTTTCGAGCCGCAGCAGGTACTCGACTGTCTCGTCAACGAAAAGCCGACCCTGACGATCTTCCTCCCGGCGCACATGCAGGCCCTGCGCGACCTGCCGGACTGGGAAACCTCCGATATATCGAGTTTGCGCGCGGTATTGACCGGTTCCTGCTTCATTCCCGACGAGATGACGCGCTACTGGCATGACCACGGCGTTCCGCTGTTGAACATGTACGGTGCCAGCGAGACCGCTCCGATTGCCATCCACCAGACCATCGCCAACGCCTTCGCTACCGAAGGCTCGATCGGATTTCCGGCGATGCATTGCGAAATCCGCATCGTCGACGCCAGCGGCGCCGACTGCGAAGCGGGCGAACCCGGCGAAATCCTCGTTCGCGGCAAGAACATGATGTCGCATTACTGGAACAACGAGGAAGCCACGCAAAGTGCCCTCGCGGGAGGATGGTTTCACACCGGCGACATCGGCTTCGTCAACCCGAACGGTTGCTATCACATCATCGACCGCAAGAAGGATATGATCATTTCCGGAGGCGAGAATATTTATCCGACCGAACTCGAAAACGTGCTGATAATGCATCCCGATGTGCTGGAAGTTGCCGTCGTCGGGCGCAAGGATCCGCATTGGGGTGAAGTTCCGGTTGCGGTGGTCGTGGCCAGGCCGGATAGCAATTTGCAAAAAAGCGATGTTCTGGCCTGGTTCAACGGCAAGCTGGGTCGCTTCAAGCATCCGAAGGACGTGTTGTTTGTCGATGCCTTGCCACGCAATGAAATGCGCAAGGTGGTCAAGCAGGTCTTGCGCGCCATGGTGGCAAGCTGAAATCAGATGAAAATAATATACTCTGCCTGGCTTCGGCACAGCGTGGGTTGCGACGAGGAACAGATCGCGCTGCCCGCCGAGGTGAAGAACGTCGGCATGCTGCTCGACTGGCTGGCGACGCGAGGGGGGCCGTATGAAAAAGCCTTCGAATTCATCGCGGTGGTCATGGTGTCCGTCAATCAGCACTATGCCGACAGAAGTCAAGCGGTGACCGATGACGACGAGGTGTCGCTTGTGCCGCCGATTGCCGGAGGATAATTGAACATGTGCTCGCGCTACCCGGTTTTCACCGGCCACTACCGGTCGTGCGACCGGCTTGGCGATTTCTTGGGTCGCCCCGCCGCGACGCTGCCGCAATACGTTGCCGACCCGTGTCGAGCTCGATGCCGCCGTGGTGATCACCGACGAACTCGGCATCGAAGTGCCCAATATCAGGTATAAAAGCAGGATAACGACCGTCGCGCGGCCGGCCGCACGCGCATAAAAAAGGAGGAGACAGCATGAATCGCCGCAAAACACTTTCCACAATCATCGCCGCGCTGACCGCCGGCGTCTTAGGCGCCGCACTGCCGCAAGCCGCTTCGGCCGCCGAGATCACCCTGACCTACGCCTTCTTTGCCCCGGCCAAGACCTTTCCGGCGCGGCAGATGACGCACTGGGCGGAACAGCTCGCCAAGCGCACCAACGGCAAGGTCGACGTCAAGACCTTTCCCGGCGGCACATTGCTGGGCGCCAAGGAAATGTACGACGGCGTTACCAAGGGCGTGGCCGACATCGGGCTGGGCTCGCCCTCTTACGATCCGGGTCGCTTCCCGCTGACCTCGGGCGTCGCGCTACCGGTCGGTTTCAGCAACGCCACCCAGGCCAGCCGCGTGCTGTGGGCGCTGACCAAGGAGTTCAAGCCCAAGGAGTACGAAGGCTTCAAGGTGATCGCGATGTTCACCAACGAGCCGGGCTACATCATGAGCAAGACCGCGGTGAAGAACGCCGGCGACCTCGCCGGCATGAAGCTGCGCGCCGCCGGCACCGGCGTGCCGGTGCTGAAGGCCCTCGGCGCGGCGCCGATCGGCATGCCGATGCCGGAAGTGCCGCAGGCGGTATCGACCGGCGTCATCAGCGGCGCCATGACCTCGCGCGAAGTGCTGCAGGACTTCAAGCTGGCCGAGTCGCTGAAGTTCGTCACCGACTACCCGACGGTGGTGGTGACCTTCGCCGCGGTGATGGACCAGAAGAAGTGGGACAAGCTGCCGGCCGACGTGAAGAAAGTGATCGACGAGCTCGCCGAAGAGATGCCCGCCTGGACCGGCAACTACCACGACAACGAGAACGTCGGCGTGGCGATGGCCTGGGCCGTCAAGGACCACAAGCTGCAGGTGGTGTCGCTCGCCGGCGACGAACGCGCGCGCTGGGACGGCAAGCTGAAGCCGATGGAAGCGGAGTGGGTCACCGAGATGAGCGGCAAGGGGCTGCCCGCGGCTGCCTATCTCAAGCGCCTGCATGAGTTGCGCGACCAGTTGGTCAAAAAGTAATGAGTTCCGCAGTGCAGCCGGGCGCTGACGCCGCACCCGGCGGCGTGACCCGCCTGCTCGACCGGGCCAGCGCCTTCCTCAACGAAGGACTGGCCTGGGCGGCGGCGGCAATGCTGGGCGCCATGATGCTGTTCTCGGTGGTTGACATGGTGATGCGCGGCTTCGGCGTCACGCTGGCCGGTTCCTACGAGGTGATCGGCTGGCTGTCGGCGGCGGCGATGGCCCTTGCCCTGGGCACGGTGCAGCGTCACAAGGGCCATGTCGCGATGGAGCTCTTCGTGGTCAAGCTGGGCCGGCGCAGCCGGGCGCTCACCGATGCACTGATGGCGCTGATCTCGCTGGCGCTCTTCGCCGTGGTGGCCTTCTACGTGGCGCGCTACGGCCGCGTGCTGCACGAGACCGGCTCGCTTTCGGAAACCCTGCGCGTCATCGTCTATCCCTGGGTCTATCTGGTGGCGGCCGGCTGCGCCGGGCTGATGCTGGCCCTGCTGGTGGATTTCCTGCGCTCGGTCGCGGCTTTGCGCGCCACACTGCGCCACTGAAAGAGGAAAAGGAAAATGGATCCCCTGATCGTGGCCGTGATCGGCCTGGTGCTGATGTCGCTGCTGATGCTGCTCGGCATGCCCATCGCGTTCACCATGCTCGCCGCCGGCCTGCTCGGCAACGCCTATCTGCTTTCGGTGACCGCCGCGACCCATCTCGCGGCGACCAATGTCTGGGAGCAGTTTTCCTCCTACGGCCTGTCGGTGATTCCGCTGTTCGTGCTGATGGGTCAGTTCGCCTATCGCGCCGGTACCACCGAGCGCCTTTACCGGGCCGCCTACACATGGGTCGGGCGCATGCCCGGCGGCCTGGCCTGCACCACGGTGGCCGCCAGCGCCGGCTTCTCGGCGATCTGCGGCTCGAATTCGGCGACTACCGCGACCATGGGAACCATCGCCATGCCGGAGATGCGCCGCTACGGCTACGACCCGGCGCTGAGCTCCGGTGCCATCGCTGTCGGCGGCACGCTCGGCGTGGTGATCCCGCCCAGCGTGGTGCTGATCGTGATCGCGGTGCAGACCGAGCAGTCCTTGTTGCGCCTGTTCCTCGCCGCCGTCATCCCCGGCCTGATCCTGACCGTGCTGTTCCTGCTCACCATCGTGCTCATGTGCATGCGCAACCGGGCGCTGGGCCCGCTGGGACCGCAGACCAGCTGGCGCGAAAAGCTGGTCGCGCTGTCGGGCGTGGTCGAGGCGCTGCTGCTGTTTTCCCTCGTCATCGGCGGCCTCTACCTGGGCTGGTTCACGCCCACCGAGGCGGGGCGGCGGGCGCCTTCGGCGCGCTGGCGATCGGCCTGGTGCAACGCAGCCTGGATTTCAAGGGCATCGTCCAGTCCATCATCGAGAGCGTGCGCATCTCGGCCATGGTGGTGCTGCTGATCACCGGCGCCGTGCTCTTCGGCCGCTTCCTCACCGTCTCGCGCCTGCCCTTCGAGCTGGCCGAATGGGCCTCGGCGCTGCCGGTGGAGCCCTTCGTCATCCTGCTGGTGGTGCTGGGCATCTACCTCGTCGGCGGCATGCTGATGGACGCGCTGGGTTTCCTCGTCGTCACCATCCCGATCTTCTTTCCCCTCGGCGTCGCGCTGGGCTACGATCCGGTCTGGTACACGGTGATCCTCACCATCGTCACCACCATGGGCGCGGTGACGCCGCCGGTGGGCGTCAATGTCTTCATCGTGCATGGGCTTGCGCCGGAGATACCGATCCACACCATTTTCCGCGGCGTGATGTACTTCATGATTTCCTTCGCAGTCTGCATCCTGCTGATGTGGGTCTTCCCCGCCACGGTGCTCTACCTGCCGAATCTCATGCTGGGTTAGCCACACGATGAAAGTCGGCGCTGGCGACACGGCGATTGCAGCCGCCTGCACGGGGCGCGGCAGCGCGCTGGCGTTCGCTTGATCCTGTTCCCGTGTGCGGACGCTACGTTCTCTACGGTCCCCAATCCCGGCTCACGGAATATTTCGATTTGCGCGATTGCGCGGCATGGGCGCCGCGCTACAACATCGCGCCGCAAAGCGAGATCCTGGTGGTCCGCGATCGGCCCGGGGTGGGCCGCGTCGGGCAGTTGGTCAGGTGGGGGCTGATTCCGCGCTGGGCGAAAGACCCGGCCATCGGCCTCAAGCTCAACAATGCGCGCGCCGAAACCGTCGCCGCGAAGCCGTCCTTCAAGGCCAGCTTCGAGCGCCATCGCTGCCTGATTCCCGCCAACGGTTTCTACGAATGGCAGGCGGTGGGCGAAGACGGCAAGGCGCCCAAGCAGCCCTGGCTGATCCGTCCCGCCGATGACGGCGAGTTCTTCGCCATGGCGGGCCTGCTCTCCGCGTGGAAGTCACCCGAGGGGCAGGACATCGTTTCCGCCTGCGTCATCACCACGACGCCGAATGCCCTGATGGCGCCGATCCACGATCGCATGCCGGTGCTGCTGGCGCCCGGGCAGTTCGAGGCATGGCTCGATCCTGCGTATCGCGATGTCGGCGCGCTGAGCCAATGGCTGGCGCCGGCGCCGGCCGCAGGCATGCGCGCCCATCCGGTCAGCACCAGGGTCAGCAACGCCAGGAACGAAGGGCTGGAACTCCTTGAGCCCATCTGACATGACAGGCAAGCCGCTGCGCGTGCTGTCCGTCATCCCGCCGATGACGCAGTTGAACACGCCCTATCCGTCGACGGCCTACCTGACCGGCTTCCTGCGTTCGCGCGGCCATACGGCGGTGCAGGAGGATCTGGCCCTCGCCCTGGTGCTGCGGCTGTTTTCGCCCGACGGCCTGCACGCGCTGCGTGCGAGCATCGAGACCTTGCCCGCCAAACAGCGCACGCCGCGGGTGCTGGCCTTCACGCGGGATTTCGAGCGCTACCTGGCGACCATTGAAGTGGCGGTGGCCTTCCTCCAGGGGCGCGATCCGTCCATCGCGCACCGCATCGCCGGGCGCAACTTCCTGCCCGAGGGTCCGCGTTTCGCGCCGCTCGAGGCCTACGTCGATGACGAGGGCGGTGATCCGCTGGCCTGGGCCTTCGGCGCGCTGGGCGTGACGGACCGCGCGCGGCACTTCGCCACGCTCTACCTCGACGATGTCGCCGACGTGCTGCGCGAGGCCGTCGATGCGCGCTTCGAGTTCGTCCGCTATGCCGAATCGCTGGCGCAAAGCCAGGCCTCATTCGATCCGCTGGCGCAGGCGCTGGCGGCGGCGGAAAACCTGGTCGACGGCACGCTGCGCGAGTTGACACTGGAGGCCATAAGGCGGCACGCACCGGACGTGGTGCTGGTCTCGGCTCCCTTCCCCGGCAACGTCTATGGCGCCTTCCGCATCGCGCAGGCGATCAAGGCGCAGTATCCGGCCATCGTCACCGTGCTCGGCGGCGGCTTCGTCAATACCGAGTTGCGCGAACTCGCCGAGCCGCGCGTGTTCGACTATTTCGATTACATCACGCTGGACGACGGCGAGCGCCCGCTGCTGGCCGTGCTCGAGCATCTTTCGGGCAAGCGGCCGCGGGAGAAGCTGGTCCGCACTTACCTGCGCGATGAAAACGGCGTGCGCTACGTCGATGCCAAAGAGCCGGACATCCCTTTCGCCGATGCCGGCACGCCGACCTGGGACGGCCTGCCGCTGGACCGCTACCTGTCGCTGCTGGACATGCTCAACCCCATGCATCGGCTGTGGTCCGACGCGCGCTGGAACAAACTCACGGTCGCCCACGGCTGCTACTGGAAGAAGTGCAGCTTCTGCGACGTCTCGCTCGACTACATCTCGCGCTACGAGGCGGTCGCGGCGACGACCCTGGTCGACCGCATCGAGGCCATCATCGCCGAGACGGGGCAGACCGGCTTCCATTTCGTCGATGAAGCCGCGCCGCCGAAGGCCTTGCGCGCGCTCGCCGACGGAGCTGCAGAAACGCAAGCGGGCGATCTCCTGGTGGGGCAACATCCGTTTCGAGAAATCCTTCACGCCGGAGCTCTGCGCCGAACTGGCCGACAGCGGCTGCATCGCCGTCTCCGGCGGCCTTGAAGTGGCCTCCGACCGGCTGCTGAAACTCATGCAGAAGGGCGTCTCGGTCGCGCAGGTGGCACGCGTCACGCATGCCTTCACCGAGGCCGGCATCCTGGTGCACGCCTACCTGATGTACGGTTTCCCGACGCAGACCGTGCAGGACACCGTCGATGCGCTGGAATACGTGCGCCAGTTGTTCGCCGCGGGCTGCATCCAGTCGGGTTTCTTCCATCGCTTCACCTGCACCGTCCATTCGCCGGTCGGCCTCCATCCCGGGGACTATGGCGTGACGCTGCGCCCGCTGCCGCCGGGCGACTTCGCGAAAAACGACGTCGGCTTCATCGATCCGACCGGCGTCGATCACGATGCGCTCGGCATTGCGCTGAACAAGGCGCTCTACAACTACATGCACGGCATCGGCCTCGACCAGGATGTGCGCGGCTGGTTCGCGCAGCGCGTGCCGCGGACCACGGTGCCAAGGCATTTCATCGAACGAGCGCTGAACGGATGACGGAGCCGGACAAGCCCTGGCATATTCCGGAGGCGGAACTGCATCCCTCGCTGCTGGTGCGCATGGTGCTGCTGGCCCTGGGCAGCATCGCGCTGCTGCTTGGGATCATCGGCATCGTCGTGCCCGGGCTGCCGACCACGCCCTTCATCCTCGTCGCCGCCGCCTGCTACGCGCGCGCCTCGGAGCGCTTCTACCGTTGGCTGCTGCGCAACCCTACCTTCGGCCCGCTTATCGCGGAGTGGCGTCACCATCGCAGCATCCCCTGGCGCGTCAAGTGGCTGGCCATCACGCTGATGAGCCTGACCATCTGCGCGTCGATCTGGACGCTGTCTGCCATGCCCTGGCTGCAGGCCTTGCTGGCCTGCATCGGCATTGCCACCGGCATCTGGCTCTGGCGCATCCCCTCGCGCGATCACCAGGCCTGCAGCCGGAGCGATGCGAAGGGGTAAAATTCGGCCCAATTCAAGCAAAAATGGAGTTTGCATCATGGCCAGCTACACCACCGAATCCATCCGCGCCCTGGCCCTTGTCGGCCACGGCGGTGCCGGCAAGACCACGCTGGCGGAAGCCCTGCTGTTCCATGCCGGCGCCATCGCCGCCAGGGGCAGCGTCGAGAAGGGCAGCACCGTCTGCGACTTCGACGCCCAGGAAAAATCGGCCGGGCATTCGCTGAACTCGGCGCTGGTCAACTTCGCATGGGAAGGCGTACACATCCACCTCATCGACACCCCGGGCTACCCCGATTTCGCCGGACAGGCCATCGCCGCGCTGGCCGGCGTCGAAACCGCCATCGTGGTGATCAACGCCCAGACCGGCATCGAACTCGCCACCGAGCGCATGATGCGGGCGGCGCAGGCGCGCGGCCTGGCGCGCATGATCGTGATCAACAAGATCGACGCCGACAATGTCGACCTGCCCGGCCTGGTGGCCGAGATCCGCGAGCGCTTCGGCAAGCAATGCCTGTTGCTCGACCTGCCGGCGCATGGCCGCCGGGACGTGGTCGAAGTGCTCGAGCACGACAGCGGCGACGCGGACTTCGACTCGGTCGCCCACGCCCACCGCGAACTGATCGACCAGCTGGTGGAGGAGGACGAGTCGCTGCTGGCGCGCTATCTTGAAGAAGGCAAGGACCCGAGTGCGGCCGATCTCCACGCGCCTTTCGAAAAGGCTTTGCGCGAAGGGCATCTGATCCCCATCCTGTTTACCTCGGCGCGCACCGGCGCCGGCATCGGCCAACTGCTGCACGTGCTGGCCTCGCTGGCGCCGAATCCGGCCGAGGGCAATCCGCCGCCGTTCTACAAGGGTGAGCCGGGTCAGGATGCCGAGGCCTTCGCCGCCTTGCCGGATCCGTCAAAGCACGTGCTGGCCCACGTCTTCAAGGTCATCGCCGATCCCTACATGGGCAAGGTCGGGATCTTCCGCGTGCATCAGGGCACGCTGAAAAAGGACGGCCAGCTTTTCGTCGGCGAAGGCAAGCGGCCGTTCAAGGTCGCCCATCTCTACCAGTTGCAGGGCAAGGACTACGTCGAGGTCGACGCGCTGATGCCGGGGGACATCGGCGCCATCGCCAAGGTCGAGGAGATCGACTTCGATGCCGTGCTGCACGACTCGCACGACGAGGACCACATCCACCTCAAGCCGCTGGAATTTCCGAGGCCGATGCAGGGCCTGGCCGTCGAGACCAGAACGCAAGAGCGACGAGCAGCGCCTGTTCGACATCCTGCACAAGCTGGAGCTGGAAGACCCGTGCTTCGAGGTCGAACGCCATCCCACGACGCACGAGACCGTGATCCGCGGCCTCGGCGAAATGCATCTGCGCTACAAGCTGGAAAAGATGGCGACCCAGTTCAAGCTCGAACTCGACACCCGGCCGCCGCTGATCCCTTACCGCGAAACCATCACCGCCAATGCCGAGGGACATTGCCGGCACAAGAAGCAGTCGGGCGGCGCCGGCCAGTTCGGCGAGGTGTACCTGAAGATCGAGCCGCTGGAACGCGGCGCCGGCTTCGAGTTCGTCGATCGCGTCAAGGGCGGCGTGATTCCCGGCGTATTCATGAGCTCGGTCGAGAAGGGCGTGCGCCAGGCGCTGGGCGATGGCGTGATCGCCGGATTTCCGGCGCAGGACATCCGCGTCATCGTGTACGACGGCAAGACCCATGCGGTGGACGGCAAGGACATCGCCTTCGTCACCGCCGGGCGCAAGGCCACCGTGGAAGCGGTCCGCGCCGCCGGCCCGATCGTGCTGGAGCCCATCGTCAACATCGAGATCGTCGCCCCGGAAGCGGCGATCGGCGACCTGACCGGCGACCTGTCGAGCCGGCGCGGCCAGATCACCGGTACCAATCCGCGTCCCGGCGGCACGGCCTCGATCACCGGCGAAGTGCCGCTGGCCGAGATCACCGACTACGCCTCGCGCCTGAAGTCGCTGACCGGCGGCCAGGGCGCCTACAGCATCGAGTTCGCCCGCCACGCCCAGGTGCCGCCGCAAGTGCAGCAGAAACTGGCTGCCGCGTTCCGGCCGCAGGAAGAGGAAGATTGATGAATCCGGCCCGGCTTGCGCAGAAGGCTGGCGAGGCGTAGTCTTCGCGCCATGACACAGCGTTTCGCCCGTTTCCTGCTGCTTTTTGCCGCGCTCTGGCTGCCCGTGCAGACCATGGCGGCCTTGTCCATGTCGCAGTGCCGGCATGCGCAGGAGCAGGCCGCGACCGGCGGCATGAGCCATGATGCGGCGTCGGCGGCCGAGTTGCCGGCGCCCTGCCATGAAGTGGTCGATTCCGGTCAGGCCGCGCATCATGAGGCTTGCGACAACTGCGAGAACTGCCATCTCGCGAGTGCGGGCTTCCTGCCCAGCGCCGACCCCCTGGCCGGCTTGATCCCGACCGAAAACCGCTACATGCTGCCGGCTGTCATGGCACCGCGCAGCCACATCGCCGAACCCCCGCAGCATCCTCCTCGAAGCGTCGCCTGACATCCAGTCGGGTTGGCGGCCCGGGCTTCGGCCCGGGATCGCCATGGTTCGTCGCTATCCGGGAGATTCCCCATGAAATCCTTTGTACGTTTGTTTGCCGCCCTGGCAACGCTGCTGCTGCTTTCCCTTTCCGTTCATGCCCAGGCCCATGAAGGCCACCTGCCTCAGTCCGACGGCGTGATCAAGAAGATCGATCTGCCTGCGGGCAAGGTCACCATCGCCCATGGCGAAATCGCCAACCTCAAGATGCCGCCCATGACCATGAGCTTCAAGGCCAAGGATCCGGCCATGCTGAAACAGTGGAAGGAGGGCGACAAGATCCGTTTTCGTTCCGCCGAGGTCAAGAGCGTACTGACCGTCTACAGCATCGAAGCCGCGAAGTAGAGCCATGGCCTTCCATCTCATGCGGCTGGCGGCGGTCCTGTCGGTCGCGGTGGCGACCGCTCATGCCCAGCCCCCCGGGCAGCCGATCGGCGGCGAGGTCGAGAGCCTGCTCGAGTTCGCCCGCAGCCGCCATCCCGAATTCGCCGCACTGCGTGCCGAGGCGGCCGCTGCGGCGGAGCGCATCGAGCCGGCCGGTGCCTTGCCCGATCCGATGTTCCGCACCGAGTTGCGCGATATCACCAACGATGGCAAGGACGCCAGTTCCAATGTGCTGCCGCCGCGGATCGGCAGCACGCGCTACATCTTCAGCCAGTCCGTGCCCTGGTTCGGCAAACGCGATTTGCGCCGCGACATCGCCGGTGCCGGCGCCGACGAGGCGCAGGCGCGCGCCCGCGCCGGCTGGATGGAACTGGCCACCCGGATCAAGCTGGGCTACGTCCAGCACCATGTGCAACTGGTCAGCATCCGCTACGCGCAGGAAAACCTCGACCTGATGCGGCGCGTCGCCGAGATATCGCGCACCCGCTATGCCAGCGGCTTCGGCAGCCAGCAGGATGCCCTGCGCGCGCAATCCGAAATCATTGCCATGGAAACGGATCTGGTCATGCTCGAGGGCGAGAGCAAGCAGACTGCTGCGCGGATACGGGCCTTGCTGGGCCGTCCCGAAAACCTCACCCTGCGCCCGCCCGAAAAACTGCGCCCGCTGCCGCCGCCGGCCAGGCTGGAAATGACCGCGCTCGAGACCCGGCTGAAGGCCAACAATCCGCAACTGGCAGCGGACGATGCACGCATCACCGGCGCCGAGAAGGGGCGTGAGCTGGTGGAGCGCAACCGCTATCCCGACGTCAGTTTCGGCGTCTCGCCAACCCAGGTCGGCAAACGCGTCGCCGAGTGGGAACTGATGCTGGAGCTCAACATTCCGCTGCAGCAGGAGAGTCGCCGCGCGCAGGAGCGCGAGGCGGAACTGATGGTCGACGCGGCGCGCCTGCGCCGCCAGGGCAACCTCAACCAGGCGCTGGCCGAACTCAGTGAAAGCCTCGCCGGCCTCGAAGTCGCCCGGCGCCTGGAATCGCTGGTGGGCGGAGGGCTGCTGCCGCAGGCCGAAGTGAACCTGAACGCGGCGCTCGCCGCCTACGAGAACGGCCGCGCCGATTTTGCCGCGGTACTCGATGCCCATCGGCAACTGCGCCGCGCCCGCGGCGAGCTGGTCAAGGCGCGCGGCGACCAGCAGATCCGCCTGGCGGAGATCGAGAAGATGGTGGGAGAAGAACTATGAAAAACCAAACGCTGGGCGTGGTCGTGGCCCTGATGCTGGCGCTGGGCGTCGGGTACTGGGCGGGTGCACGCGGAAAAGTTCCCAACGGGACGCACCGCGCTGGCGCCGGCGACACGGCGAGTGCCGGCGCCCCGGCCGCGTCAGGCACCCCGCCCGCGGCACCGGCGCGCAAGCTGCTCCATTACCGCAATCCGATGGGCCTGCCGGACACCTCGCCGGTGCCGAAGAAGGATTCGATGGGCATGGACTACATCGCCGTCTATGCTGGCGAAGACGAGGGTGCGGCGCCGGGCGAAATCAAGATCAGTACCGAGAAGGTGCAGAAGCTCGGCGTCAAAACCGAAATCGCCGCGTTGCGCGAGCTGGCGCGGCAGGTGACGGCCACCGGCCGGGTCGAGATCGACGAGCGCCGTTTGCACAACGTGGCGCCGAAATTCGAAGGCTGGGTCGAACGCCTCCACGTCAATGCCACGGGGCAGCCGGTGGGGAGGGGGCAGCCGCTGTTCGAGGTGTACAGCCCCGAGCTGGTCTCGGCGCAGCGCGAGTACATGGTGGCGGCGAAGGGTGTCGCGGCGCTGAAGGACGCCGGCGCCGAGATGCAGTCCGGCATGCGCCAGCTGGCCGAGGCGAGCCTCGTCCGCCTGCGCAACTGGGATATTTCCGAGGAGCAGATCAATGCCCTGGCCGCAGGCGGCGAGGCAAAGCGCACGCTGACTTTCCGTTCCCCGGTCGGCGGCGTGGTGCTGGAGAAGAAGGCCGTCGCCGGCATGCGCTTCATGCCGGGCGAGATGCTCTACCAGATCGCCGATGTCTCGTCGGTCTGGGTGCTGGCCGATGTTTTCGAGCGCGACATCGCGCAGATCAAGGCCGGGCAGAAGGTCAAGGTCGCGATCAACGCCTATCCCGACAAGAGCTTCAGCGGCACCATCGCCTACATCTACCCCACGCTCAAGGCCGAGACGCGGACGATCCCGGTGCGCATCGAACTGGCCAACCCCGGCGGCCTGTTGAAGCCGGCCATGTATGCCAGCGTCGAACTGGCCGTGGGCGGCCGCGACAAGGTGGTGACGGTACCGCTGTCGGCCGTGATCGACAGCGGCACGCGGCAGATCGTCCTGCTACAGAAGGCGGCGGGACGCTTCGAGCCACGCCAGGTCAAGCTCGGCGCGCGCAGCGACGAATACGTCGAGGTGCGCGAAGGCATCGCCGAGGGCGATGCGGTGGTCGTCGCCGCCAACTTCCTGATCGATGCCGAAAGCAACCTCAAGGCGGCGCTGGGCGGTTTGGCGGCGGCGCCGACCCAGGCGGCAAAGGGATCGGTCAGCCATCAGGCCACCGGCACGCTGGAAGCGCTGGACCCCAAGAACGGCACCGTCACCGTGACCCATGCGCCGATCGCCAGCCTCAGCTGGCCGGCGATGACCATGGACTTCATCCTGGCCAACCCATCGCTGACGGACAAGCTCAAGGCCGGCAGCCCGATCGACATCGAGTTCGTCGAGCGCGGCCCCGGTGAATGGGTGATCACCAAGATGGAGGCGAAGGCCCAGACAAGGCCGATCGCGCCGGCTGCAGCGCCGACGGTTGCAGACCCGCACAAGGGCCACTGAAATGCTCAACGCCCTGATCGGCTGGTCGGCGAAGAACAAGTTCCTCGTCGTCATCATGGCGGTCTTCGTCACCCTGACCGGCATTCATGCCGTGCTGAAGACGCCGCTGGATGCGCTGCCCGACCTCTCCGACGTGCAGGTCATCATCTACACCGAGGTGCCGGGCCAGGCGCCGCAGGTGGTCGAGGATCAGGTCACCTACCCGCTGACCACGGCCATGCTCTCGGTGCCGAAGTCGAAAGTGGTGCGCGGCTTTTCCTTCTTCGGCGCCTCCTTCGTCTATGTGATCTTCGAGGATGGCACCGACATCTACTGGGCGCGTTCGCGGGTGCTGGAGTACCTGAACTTCGCCGCCGGACGTTTGCCGAAAGGCGTGACGCCGCAGCTCGGGCCTGACGCCACGGGCGTCGGCTGGGTCTACCAGTACGTGTTGCTGGCCAAGGACAAGTCGCTGGCCGAACTGCGCACCATTCAGGACTGGTTCATCCGCTACCAGCTGACCAAGGCGCCGGGCGTGGCCGAGGTCGCCAGCATCGGCGGCTTCGTCCAGCAGTACCAGGTGGTGGTCGATCCGGTCAAGCTGCGCGCCTTCGGCGTGCCCTTGATGAAGGTGGTGCAGGCCATCCGCGAATCCAACCGCGATGTCGGCGGCCGCGTGGTGGAGATGGCCGAGACCGAGTACATGGTGCGCGGCCGCGGCTACCTGCGCGGCGTGGCCGACATCGAAGGCCTGGTGGTGAAATCCGAGCGCGGCACGCCGGTGCTGGTGCGCGATGTCGCCCGCGTCGAACTCGGCCCCGACGAACGACGCGGCATCGCCGAACTCAACGGCGAGGGCGAGGTGGTGTCCGGCATCGCCATGGCGCGCTACGGCCAGAATGCCCTTGACGTAATCCAGGGCATCAAGGAAAAGCTGGCCGAGATCGCGCCGGGCCTGCCTGACGGTGTCACGATCGAGACCGTGTATGACCGCTCCGAGCTGATCCACCGCGCGATCGATAACCTGAAGTGGACGCTGATCGAACAATTCATCATCGTCGCCCTGGTCTGCCTGGTGTTCCTGCTGCATGTCAGGAGTGCGCTGGTGGCGATCATCATGCTGCCGATCGCCATCCTGATTGCCTTCATCGCCATGCGCGCACTCGGCATCAATTCCAACATCATGAGCCTGGGCGGCATCGCGATCGCCATCGGCGCCATGGTCGATGCCGCGATCGTCATGATCGAGAACGCGCACAAGCACCTGGAACGATTGAAGGAGGGGGAATCGCGCGCTGCTGCCATCATCGCCGCCTGCAAGGAAGTCGGCCCCGCGCTGTTCTTCTCGCTCCTGATCATCACGGTGTCCTTCCTGCCGGTCTTCAGCCTGGAAGGTCAGGAGGGCCGCCTGTTCTCGCCGCTGGCCTACACCAAGACCTTCGCCATGGCCGGCGCGGCGCTGCTGTCGGTGACGCTGGTACCGGTGCTGATGCTGTTCTTCATCCGCGGCAGGATCATCCCCGAGGCGAAGAATCCGGTGAACCGCGTTCTGATCTGGCTCTACCGGCCGATCATCGCCTGGGTCATGCGCTGGAAGGGCAGCACCATCGTGATCGCCCTGGTCGCCATGGCGGCAACCGTGTATCCGGCCTCGAAGCTGGGCAGCGAGTTCATGCCGACGCTGAACGAAGGCACGCTGTTCTACATGCCGACATCCTTGCCGGGCATGTCGATCACCAAGGCCGCCGAACTGCTGCAGACGCAGAACAAGATCATCAAGAGCTTCCCCGAAGTGGCCTCGGTGATCGGCAAGGCCGGCCGCGCCAACACGGCGACCGATCCGGCGCCGACCGAAATGTTCGAGACCGTGATCAACCTGAAGCCCGAGTCGGAATGGCGGCCGGGCATGAACATCGACAAGCTGATCGCGGAGCTGGACAAGGCATTGCAGTTTCCCGGCGTCGCCAATTCCTGGACCATGCCGATCAAGGCGCGCATCGACATGCTGTCGACCGGTATCCGCACGCCGATCGGGATCAAGGTCTTCGGCAAGGACCTGGTCGAGATGGAGCGCCTGGCGCGCGAGATCGAGGGCGTGGTCAAGGCCGTGCCCGGCACCACCAGCGCCTACGCCGAACGCATCACCGGCGGCTTCTACCTCGACATCGAGCCCGACCGTGCGGCCCTGGCGCGCTACGGCCTGTCGGTAGGCGAACTGCAGGACGTCATCGGCACGGCGCTGGGCGGCGAGATGGTGACGACCACGGTCGAAGGTCGCGAGCGCTTCGGCGTCAGCGTGCGCTACCCGCGCGAGCTGCGCGCCGATCCGCAGGCCATCGCGCGCGAAGTGCTGGTGCCGATCGGGGGTGAAATGGGCGGGCCGGCGGCGATGGTGCCGCTGGGCCAGGTGGCGAAGATTTCCATCGTCAAGGGCGCGCCGGCGATCCGCACCGAGAACGCCTTGCTCTCGGCCTACATCTACGTCGATATCCGCGAGCGCGACATCGGCGGCTATGTCGCCGAGGCGCGCCAGGCGGTCAATGACAAGGTCAAGTTCCCGCCCGGCTATTACATCGCCTGGAGCGGCCAGTTCGAGTACATGGAGCGCGCCATCGAGAAGCTCAAGGTCGTGGTGCCGGTAACCCTGCTGCTGATCTTCCTGCTGCTCTACCTCAACTTCCGGCGCCTGACCGAAACCCTGATCGTCATGCTCTCGGTGCCTTTCGCCCTGGTCGGCGGGGTCTGGCTGATGTGGCTGCTCGACTACAACCTTTCGGTGGCGGTGGCGATCGGCTTCATCGCCCTGGCCGGCGTCGCCGCCGAAACCGGCGTGGTGATGCTGATCTACCTCGACCATGCCTGGGAAGCCGCACAGAAAAAGTCGGCGCTGGCGGGACGGCGAGCGGACGCGGGCGACCTCTACGGCGCGGTGATGGAAGGTGCCGTGGAGCGCGTGCGGCCCAAATTGATGACCGTGGTTTCCACCATGGCCGGCCTCCTGCCCATCATGTGGAGCAGCGGGCGCCGGTTCGGAAGTCATGAGCCGCATTGCGGCGCCGATGATCGGCGGCATGATCTCCTCGACGGTGCTGACGCTGATGGTGATCCCGGCGATCTATGCGCTGGTCAAGGGGTGGCGGCTGGGGGCGGGCCGCAACGGATAGAAGATGCCGCCTCAGGCGGGCGGCTTGCGCGTCACAGGCGACGCCTGGTGGTCGACGCCTCTGGCGAGGAAATGCCCGACGAATTCGCGGTCGAAATGATTGACGTGATCGACCAGCCAGGTCTGGATGAAACTCGTCAGCCCGTCCGCGACCTCGAAGTCCTGCGCGCGTTTTCTCAGCTTTTCGAGTTGTTCGGTCAGTTTCCGGTGCTCCTCGACATGATCTTCCGTGTCGGGAAAGGAAAGCAGCCGCATCAGGCTTTCTTCGACGGCGAAATGGATCCGGGTCTGAATCACCAGTTCCGCGAGAATGGCGTCCGACGCGAAGCCGTAGCGTTTGTCTGTCGACTGCTTCAGGCGTTCCAGCAGCGTATGCAACTGGCGGTGCTGCGAGTCGATTTCGGCGATGCCGATATCGAGCGCAATCGGTATTTCGTGGAGATTGCTGTTGGTCACGATCGGGCCGCCCCACTGGCAAAAAAACCATAGTACCACCCGCAGGACGAATGAATTTCGTGGCTGCCGCGCCTGAGGCTGGTCGGCAACGGAATTCCCGGCCAGAATTGCGGCCGTTCAGCCCGGACGTTTTGACGCCGTTCCGGCGGGCCCGTGGCGCTGCCGGTATTCGCGCGGGCCGCTGCCGGTCCATGCGGTGAAGGCGCGATAGAAGGCGGCGGCGTCGGCAAAGCCGAGGTCGGCGCCGATGCGGCTCAAGGGGCGCACGGTCTTGGTCAGCCAGTCGGTGGCGAGCTCGCGGCGCAGGCTGTCCTTGATCGCGCGAAAGCTGGTGCCTTCGTCTTCGAGGCGGCGGTGCAGGGTGCGCGGCGAAAGGAACAGCCGGTGCGCGATGGCCGGCAGGCCCGGCTGATCCGGCAGGGCCGCACGCAGGTGTTCGCGCACGCGCAGCGCGAGCGCGCGGTCGCGACGGTAGAGCGTGGTGATGCTGGCCGGCGCGTCGGCGAGGAATAGCGTCAGCGCGGCTTCGTCGCGGCGTACCGGCAGGGCCAGCCACTCGGCCGGAAAGCGCGCTTCGAGGCGCGGCGCGTCGAAGGTGTAGCGCGGGGCGAACACCAGTTCGTAGTCGGCGGCGTGCAGCGGCGGCGGATAGGGGAAGCTGACCTCGTCGAGCGGCAGCGGATGCGCCACCAGCCAGGCCGCCAGGCCATGGATCATGCGCAGCAGCCATTCGAAGGCGAACACGCGTCCGGCCGGGCCGACGGGCAGCGCCTGTTCCTCGCCTATGACGATGACGGCGGCGCGGCCGCTGGTTTCCAGTGCCACGTCGAGATCGTCCTGCACCACGCGCAGGAAGCGCGCGATGCGTTCCAGTGCTTCCGCCAGCGTCGTCGCGGAGAGCGCGGCGCGGCAGAGGAACTCGAAACTGCCGCGGTGCAGGGGGCGCGAGAACAGGGCAAAGCCCTCGTCGTCGAGGCTTTCGTTGATCAGGCGGTAGAGCGCGGCGTAACGCGCGACCGGGATGCGGGCGTTGCGGTCATGCAGCAGATGCGTGGCAATTCCTGCATGTTCCAGCAGGCTTTCAGCCGCCAGCCCGGTCCGTGAAATCCCAGACAGAATACCGCTGACGAAGCCTATGGCGACCGTTGAGGGGCCTCTGGCAGGTTTCCGGGGAGGAGTGGGTTTGACGGTCATAATGGCAGATTATGCATAGTTATCGTCGTTTTGTGTCATGGCGGCACGGCGTCCCATTGCCTATCATGCAAACTCTGCCGCCCATCCTGGAGATGTCGCCATGACCGATCTGAGCATTGCCGCCAAGCTGGTGCCCTACAAACCCAAGCACAAGGTGCGCTTCGTCACCGCGACGTCGCTGTTCGACGGCCACGACGCCTCGATCAACATCATGCGGCGCATCCTGCAGGCGACCGGCGTCGAGGTGATCCACCTCGGCCACAACCGCTCGGTGGACGAGATCGTCAATGCGGCCTTGCAGGAAGATGCCCAGGGCATCGCGGTGTCGTCCTACCAGGGCGGCCATGTCGAGTTCTTCAAGTACATGATCGACCTGCTGAAGCAGCGCGGCGGCGCAGAGCATCAAGGTCTTCGGCGGCGGCGGCGGCGTGATCGTGCCGGCCGAGATGAAGGAACTGCACGACTACGGCGTGGCACATCTCTACTCGGTGCAGGACGGCCAGAAGATGGGCCTGCAGGGCATGATCAACGACATGGTGATGCGCTGCGACCTCGACATCAGCAAGCGCGCACCGCAGGACCTCAAGGCGCTGGAAGTGAAGGACGGCGCCGAGCGCCTGCGCAACCTGGCGCAGATCATCACGGCGCTGGAGAACGGCGCCTGGCCGGAGAAGGCGAAGAAGGCGCTGCACGACAAGGCCGCCGCCGTGTCGTCGGCGCCGACTCTTGGGCATCACCGGCACCGGCGGCGCGGGCAAGAGTTCGCTGACCGACGAACTGATCCGCCGCTTCCGCCTCGACCAGAACGACACGCCAGAAGCATCGCGGTGATTTCCATCGACCCTTCGCGCAAGCGCACCGGCGGCGCGCTGCTGGGCGACCGCATCCGCATGAACGCGATCCAGCATCCGAACATCTACATGCGTTCGCTGGCGACGCGCGACACCGGCAGCGAAATCTCCAAGGCGCTGCCCGACGTCATCGCCGCCTGCAAGGTGGCCGGCTTCGACCTGATCGTGGTCGAGACCTCGGGCATCGGCCAGGGCGACGCGGCCATCGTGCCGCTGGTCGATGTCTCGCTCTACGTCATGACGCCCGAGTTCGGCGCCGCCTCGCAGCTGGAAAAGATCGACATGCTCGACTTCGCCGACTTCGTCGCCATCAACAAGTTCGACCGCAAGGGCGCGGAAGACGCGCTGCGCGACGTGCGCAAGCAGTACCAGCGCAATCGCGAACGCTTCGGCGAAAAGCCCGAGGACATGCCGGTGTTCGGCACCATGGCGGCGCGCTTCAACGACGACGGCGTGACCGCCCTGTATCAGGCGCTGGTGCCGCGCCTGGCCGAGCGCGGACTCAAGTTCGGCAAGGGCCTGCTGCCGGTGGTGAAGGTCAGGCATTCCTCGGCCGGGCGCGCCATCGTGCCGGCGGATCGCGTGCGCTACCTGGCCGAAATCGCCGACACGCTGCGCGGCTACCACCGCCAGATCGGGGAGCAGGCCCGGCTGGCGCGCGAACGGCAGTCGTTGAAAACGGCAAAGGCCATCTTCGAGGGTTGCGGCAAGAAAGCAGGCGACTTCGACGAACTGATTGCATGGAAGGACGGCCAGCTCACGCCGCATGCCCGCAAGCTGCTGGCGATGTGGCCGGACATGAAGAAGGCCTATGCCGGCGACGAGTACGTGGTGAAGATCCGCGACAAGGAAATCCGCACCGGCCTGATTTTCGAAACCATGTCCGGCACCAAGATCCGCAAGGTGGCGCTGCCGCGCTTCGACGACGAGGGCGAACTGCTCAAGTTCCTGATGCGCGAGAACGTGCCCGGTTCCTTCCCCTACACCGCCGGCGTGTTTGCCTTCAAGCGCGAGAACGAAGATCCGACGCGCATGTTCGCCGGCGAGGGCGACGCCTTCCGCACCAACAAGCGCTTCCTCAAGGTTTCCGAAGGCATGCCGGCCAAGCGCCTGTCCACGGCTTTCGATTCGGTCACGCTCTACGGCTGCGACCCCGATCCGCGCCCCGACATCTACGGCAAGGTCGGCAACTCCGGCGTCTCGATCGCCACGCTGGACGACCTCAAGGTGCTTTACTCCGGCTTTGATCTGTGCGACCCGGCGACCTCCGTGTCGATGACCATCAATGGTCCGGCGCCGATGATCCTCGCCATGTTCCTCAATGCGGCCGTCGACCAGCAGATCGGCAAGTTCGTCACCGACAACCGGCGCCAGCCCACCGAGGACGAAGCCGCGAAAATCCGCGAATGGACCCTGTCGTCGGTACGCGGCACGGTGCAGGCCGACATCCTCAAGGAAGACCAGGGCCAGAACACCTGCATCTTCTCGACCGAGTTCGCGCTGAAGATGATGGGCGACATCCAGGAGTTCTTCGTCCATAACCAGATCCGCAATTTCTACTCGGTGTCGATCTCCGGCTACCACATCGCCGAAGCCGGGGCGAACCCGATCAGCCAGCTCGCTTTCACGCTGGCCAACGGCTTCACCTATGTCGAGACTTACCTCGCGCGCGGCATGCACATCGACGACTTTGCGCCCAACCTGACTTTCTTCTTCAGCAACGGCATGGACCCGGAATACTCGGTGATCGGCCGCGTCGCGCGCCGCATCTGGGCCGTGGCGATGAAGAACCGCTACGGCGCCAACGAGCGCAGCCAGAAGCTCAAGTACCACATCCAGACTTCCGGCCGCAGTCTGCACGCGCAGGAAATGGACTTCAACGACATCCGCACCACGCTGCAGGCGCTGATCGCGATCTACGACAACTGCAACTCGCTGCACACCAATGCCTACGACGAAGCCATCACCACGCCGACCGAGGAAAGCGTGCGCCGCGCCATGGCCATCCAGCTCATCATCAACCGCGAATGGGGCGTGGCGAAGAACGAGAACCCCAACCAGGGCGCCTTCATCATCGAAGAACTGACCGACCTGGTGGAGGAGGCGGTATTGAAAGAATTCGAGGCCATCGCCAGCCGCGGCGGCGTGCTCGGCGCCATGGAAACCGGCTACCAGCGCGGCAAGATCCAGGAAGAGTCGATGCACTACGAGCACAAGAAGCACGACGGCTCCTTCCCCATCATCGGCGTCAATACCTTCCTCAACCCCCACGGGTCGGGAGTCGCCAGCGAGATCGAACTGGCGCGTTCGACCGAAGGCGAGAAGCAGTCCCAGCTCACGCGCCTCAAGGATTTCCAGGGGCGCAACGCCGGCCAGTCGGAAGCTTGCCTGGCCCGGCTGAAACAGGCCGTGATCGACAACGGCAACGTCTTCGCGGTGATGATGGAAGCCGTGCGCTGCTGCTCGCTGGGACAGATTTCGAATGCCCTGTACGAGGTCGGCGGGCAGTACCGGCGCAGCATGTAAGAGTTATGTCTCCGGCCGAGCCGGAGACGGTATACCTTGCGGACGGTGCCGGCGGCACCGTAAATTCGGCCAGGAAAGTGCTGATCGAGTGCAATTGCGTCATTCCGGCGAACGCCGGAATCCAGTCGGCGGCCGTTACTGGATCCTGGGTCAAGCCCGGGATGACCGGCAGCCCTGCGTCTGTCGCTTTCAACCCTACTCTGTATTAGTCTCCGGACATGGATGTATTCGATCTTCTCGGTTTGCTGCTGCTAATCGCCACAGCCTGGCTGTGGCTCGACAGCCTCAAGGCGCGCGAGGCGGCGGTAGCCGCCGCCAAGGCGGCCTGCGTTTCGGAGGACCTGCTGCTGCTCGACGACACCGTGGCCATTGCGCGGTTGCGCTTCGCCCGCGACGGCGAAGGCGTGCTGCGCATCCAGCGCGTCTACGGCTTCGAGTACAGCGATACCGGAAACGATCGTCACACCGGAAGTGTGGTCATGCTGGGCAGTCGCGTATTGGTGATCAATATCAAGCTGCGGCAGGGCCCCTCGCTGAAGGTGGTTCACTGAGCCGGCCCACGCTCTTGAACGAAGCGAGTCGCCATGCTGTCGCATGGTTCCCGCGGCAAGATAAAATCAACCCCATCGACCATATTTTTCCAAAGGAGCAGGCAATGACAATCAAAACCGTCGGCATCATCGGTGCCGGAACCATGGGCAACGGCATCGCGCAGGCGTGCGCGGTGGTCGGCATCGACGCGGTGATGCTGGATATCAACGACGCCGCGGTGCAAAAGGGCATCGCCGCCGTGTCCGGCAGCCTCGACCGCCTGGTCAAGAAGGAGAAGATGACGGCCGAGCAGAAGGCGGCGGCGATGGCGCGCATCAAGCCGACGACGCAGATGGCCGACATGAAAGGCGTCGACATCGTGATCGAGGCGGCGACCGAGAACTTCAGCCTCAAGCTGAAGATCCTCAAGGACGTCGAGGCCGTGATCGGCGCCGAGACCATCATCGCCAGCAACACCTCATCGATTTCGATTACCCAGCTTGCGGCCGCGACCGGCCGTGCGGACAAGTTCATCGGCATGCACTTCTTCAATCCGGTGCCCTTGATGGCGCTGGTGGAACTGATTCGCGGCCTGCAGACCTCGGACGAGACGCATGCGCAGGTCGAGGCATTGGCCAAGGCGCTGGGCAAGACGCCGATCACCGTGAAGAACAATCCGGGCTTCGTCGTGAACCGCATCCTCTGCCCGATGATCAACGAGGCGATCTTCGTCTACTCGGAGGGGCTGGCATCGGCCGAGGAGATCGATGCCGGGATGAAGCTGGGTTGCAACCAGCCGATCGGGCCGCTGGCGCTGGCCGACATGATCGGCCTGGACACCATGCTGGCGGTGATGAATGTCTTTTACGAAGGCTTCAACGACTCGAAGTATCGCCCGGCACCGCTGTTGAAGGAAATGGTCGCCGCGGGTTATCTGGGGCGCAAGACCGGGCGCGGCTTTTACCAGTACTGATCGGTAGCGGGAAGTCGGTGCTGGCGATACGCCGCCGTATCACCAGCACCGACTTTTCAATGTGCAGCCGATCGTTCCGCCAAGCAGATTACCGTTCGCGGTGAGCCTGTCGAACCGTGAAAGTCGCGCCGCTGCTGGCCTTCGACCATTCGACAGGCTCAAGGCTCAGGCCGAACGGTTTCATTCGAGTTGTACTGCCGATGGAATGCTAGCCGGCGAAGCGGCGCAGTCCGTCGAGGTCCAGCACCCTTATGCCGCCGTACTCGGCGATCAGGAATCCGCCTTCCTCCAGCGTGCGCAGGGTGCGGTTGACCCGCTGGCGCGAGACGCCGGCGAGATAGCCGATCTCGCCCTGGGAAATCGCGATGCGCGATTCGATGCCGGGCTGCAGCACCGGATGGAACAAGGCGGCGATGGCGCGGGCGACGCGGGCATCGATGTCGGCCAGCCGTTCCGATTCGAGCAGGCCGATGAACAGCCCCAGTCGTTCGTTGATCTGGTTGATGACGAATCGGTTGAAGGGGATGCTGTGGTCGAGCAGCCAGTGGAAGGTCTCGTGCTTCATGCAGGCGACGCGGGTGTCGCGCAGCGCGACGACGTCGTAGCGGCGCGGCTCGGCCTTGAGCATGGAACCCTCGCCGAACCAGCCGCCGGCGGCGATGCCGGTATAGCTGGCGGTCTTGCCGCTGGCCCAGTCGCTGGACATCTTGGCCAGGCCGTCGATGATGCCGAGCCAGTGCTCCACCGGCTCGCCCTTGCGGCAGACGAAGCCGGCAGTGGGCACAAAGCGTTCAACCGTGCCTTCGCGGGCGCGCGCGAAATCCGCGACAGACAGCGACTGCGCCCAACTTGTGCGGCGCAGCATATCTTCGAGCGGGATCCCGGATATTTGACAATTGTCAGGCACGCGACAATTATAGGCAGCTGAATGGCTTAGACTCAATCGCTGCAGCGGACAAATCGCGAGAACAGCGGGTCCGCATCGGTATTTGCTGGAGGAGAGAGAACGCATGGCTGCATCCCCATCGGGGCGAGGCTCGAACTCGCTCGATACGTTTCCCCGTCTGCTGCTGAACCACGCGGCTACCCGCGGCGATCGCCCGGCGACGCGCGAGAAATATCTCGGCATCTGGCAGACTTGGAGCTGGAGCCAAGTTGCCGAAGAGGTGCGCGCCATCGCCTGCGGCCTGGCCGAACTCGGCTTCAAGCGCGGTGACAACCTGGCCTTGATCGGCGACAACCGCCCGCGTCTGTACTGGTCGATGTGCGCGGCGCAGATGCTGGGCGGCGTACCGGTGCCGATGTACCAGGATGCGGTCGCCTCCGAGATGGCCTTCGTCCTCACCGACGGCGAGATCCGCTTCGCCATCGTCGAGGACCAGGAACAGGTGGACAAGCTGCTCGAGATCAAGGACCAGTGCCCTGATCTCGCGCACATCCTCTACGACGATGCCGCGTGGCATGCGCCATTACACCCAGACCTGGCTGCAGGGCCTGGACGAAGTCATAGCGATGGGCAAGGTGCACGACAAGAACCAGCCGGACTTCATTCCCGCCGAAGTGGCCAAGGGTAGCACCGAAGACGTCGCCGTGATGCTCTACACCTCGGGCACCACGGGCAAGCCCAAGGGCGTCTGCCTGACCCATGGGACTTTCATAGCCGCCGCGCAAAGCGGTGTCGGCTTCGACAAACTCACCGACCAGGAGGACATCCTTTCCTACCTGCCGATGGCCTGGGTCGGCGACCACCTGTTTTCCTATGCGCAGGCCATGGTGGCCGGCTTCACCATCAACTGTCCCGAGTCGGGCGACACGGTGATGACCGACCTGCGCGAGATCGGGCCGACCTACTACTTCGCCCCGCCGCGCGTGTTCGAAAACCTGCTGACCACGGTGATGATCCGCATGGAGGATGCCAGCGCCATGAAGCGCAGCATGTTCCACTACTTCATGGCGGTGGCCAAGCGTTGCGGTGCGGACATCCTCGACGCCAAATCCGGTGTATCCACCTCTGACCGCCTGCTCTATGCGCTCGGCAACGTGCTGATTTATGGTCCGCTGCGCAATGTGCTCGGCATGAGCCGCATCCGCGTCGCCTACACGGCCGGTGCCGCCATCGGCCCCGACCTGTTCCGCTTCTATCGTTCCATCGGCGTCAATCTGAAGCAGCTCTACGGCGCCACCGAGACCTGCGCCGCGGTATGCCTGCAGCCGGATCGCGAAATCAAGTTCGACAGCGTCGGCAAGCCGGCGCCGGGGGTCGAAGTAAAGATTGCCGACAACGGCGAGGTGCTGGTGCGCGGCAAGCTGCTGCTCAAGGAATACTACAAGCGCCCCAAGGATACAGCGGAGGCCATCGACGTCGAAGGCTGGTTCCACACCGGCGACGCCGGCTTCTTCGACGAGGACGGTCACCTCAAGATCATCGACCGCGCCAAAGACGTCGGCAAGCTGGCTCACGGGGCGATCTTCGCGCCGAACTACATCGAGAACAAGCTCAAGTTTTTCCCGCACATCAAGGAAGCGGTCTGCTTCGGCCACGACCGCGACATGGTCTGCGCCTTCGTCAATATCGACATGGGCGCGGTCGGCAACTGGGCGGAGCGGCGCGGCCTGCCGTATTCCGGCTACACCGATCTGGCCGGCAAGCCGGAGGTCCTGGAACTGATCCGGGAGTGCGTCGAACAGGTCAATGTCGACCTTTCGCACGATGCGATGGTGGCGGATACGCAGATCCATCGTTTCATGGTGCTGCACAAGGAACTCGACCCGGATGACGACGAACTCACCCGCACCCGCAAGGTACGGCGCGGTTTTGTTGCGGAAAAGTATGCCGTCCTGATTGATGCCCTGTACACCGGCAAGACTTCGCAGTTCATCGAAACCCAGGTCAAGTTCGAGGATGGCCGCACCGGCAAGGTGGCGGCGGATCTCAAGATTTGCGAAGCGAAGACCTTTCCCGCCAGCTTGAAAAAAGCGGCGTAGACCAGCAGCAGCGAAAACGGCGAACGACTTATGACTGACAGGACCTCTGCGCAGCGAATTACTTTCCACGACGCCATTGCAACGATGGAGGTGGATTTCTCCAGCCTGACCTTTGCCGATGCGGCGCAGGTTGATGCGTTTTACGATGAAGTGGACAAGCGTCTGGCCGCGACCGGCCGGCGCTGGTTCTTCCTGGTGATTTATACCGATTGCGTGATCGCGCCGGAAGCCTGGGATCGCTTCGCCGAGCGCGGCAAGGGCACCAATATTGCTCATGGCAGCGGTAGCGTACGCGTTGATGCCAAGGCGCAGACGCGCGAGGCGATCCGGCAAAGCGCCGGGCGGGAATCTTTCCGCTCCAACATCCACGACACGCGCGACCAGGCCCTGCTGGCGCTCGGCGAGATGCGCAAGCGCCAGCGCGAGATGCAGAGCGGGACGGAAGAAACTTTCCTGCGCGCGGCAAATGTCAGCCTGCGCTTCGGCGGCGTCAAGGCCATCACCGGGGTCAGCTTCGAGATCAAGCGCGGCGAGATTTCGTCGATCATCGGTCCCAACGGCGCCGGCAAGAGTTCGATGCTGAACGTCATCAACGGTGTCTACCATCCGCAGGAGGGCGCCATTACCTTTCTCGGCAAAGTGCGCCAGCAGATGCGTCCCTACGAGGCGGCGACACAGGGCATCGCCCGCACCTTCCAGAACATCGCGCTGTTCAAGGGCATGTCGGTCCTCGACAACATCATGACCGGGCGCAACCTGAAGATGAAGGCCAACATGCTGCAGCAGGCCATCTGGTTCGGACCGGCGCAGCGCGAGGAACTCGAGCATCGCGCCAAGGTCGAGGAAATCATCGACTTCCTCGAAATCCAGCACATCCGCAAGACGCCGGTCGGGCGCCTTCCCTACGGCCTGCAAAAGCGCGTCGACCTGGCGCGGGCCCTGGCCATGGAGCCGCAACTGCTGTTGCTGGACGAACCCATGGCGGGCATGAACGTGGAGGAGAAGCAGGACATGTGCCGCTTCATCCTCGACCTGAACGACCAGTTCGGCACCACCGTCCTGCTCATCGAGCACGACATGGGAGTGGTGATGGACCTTTCCGACTTCGTCGTGGTGCTCGATTACGGCAAGAAGATCGCCGAAGGTACCCCGGACGAAGTCCGTGCCGACCCGAATGTCATTAGCGCCTATCTCGGCGCCAGCCACTGAGTTTCATGATGCTCACGATCATGAAACTCAGTGGCCATGTAGTTGCCCCCCACCCCCGTTCCACGGCTGGCTTTGCACAGCCAGCCGGCTGCGGCGGCGCAAAGCAGTGCTTTGCGAAATCCCGCCTACGCCCCCCGCCCCGGGGCGGGGGACCTAGCTTGCTCGCTGCGCTCGATATCACCAGCGGCGCTCGCGATCGTATTTCACGTCAAGGAACCTGACCAATGGCCTTTTTCCTGGAAACCCTGCTCGGCGGCCTCATGAGCGGTATGCTGTACTCGCTGGTGGCGCTGGGCTTCGTGCTGATCTTCAAGGCCTCCGGCGTGTTCAATTTCGCCCAGGGCGCGATGGTGCTGTTCGCGGCACTGGCCATGGCGCGATTTTCCGAATGGATTCCGGCCTGGCTGGGCATCGAGAACCTGTTCATTGCCAATGTGCTGGCCTTCGCCGTGGCCGTGGTGATCATGTTTGTCGTGGCATGGCTGATCGAGCGTTTGGCGCTGCGCTACCTGGTCAACCAGGAGGGCGCGACGCTGCTGATGGCCACGCTGGGTATCGCCTATGTGCTTGACGGCTTTGGCCAGACCATCTTCGGCAGCGCCATCTACAAGATCGACGTCGGCATGCCCAAGGAGCCGGTGATGATGCTGGAAAGCGTTTTCGAGGGCGGCATCCTGATCAACAAGGAGGACTTCATCGCCGCGCTGATTGCGGCCCTGCTGGTGATCTCGCTGTCGATCTTTTTCCAGAAGACGTCTACCGGCCGCGCGCTGCGTGCCGTGGCCGACGACCACCAGGCGGCGCAGTCGATCGGCATCCCGCTGAACCGGATCTGGGTCATCGTCTGGTGCGTCGCCGGCATCACCGCACTGGTGGCGGGCATCATCTGGGGCTCCAAACTCGGCGTGCAGTTCTCCTTGTCGACCATTGCCTTGCGCGCTTTGCCGGTGGTGATCCTCGGCGGCCTGACCTCGGTGCCGGGCGCGATCATCGGCGGCCTGATCATCGGTGTCGGCGAAAAGCTGTCCGAGGTGTATCTGGGGCCGTACGTTGGCGGTGGCATCGAGATCTGGTTTGCCTACATGCTGGCGCTGGTCTTCCTCCTGTTCAGACCGCAAGGCCTGTTCGGCGAGAAGATCATTGATCGGGTATGAACATGATCAAGGATTTCTCAGTGAAGGCTAACCTGCGTAGCAAGTTAAGCGCAGCGGCCGCAACTAGAAATACTTTTTGATCGGGTATGAACATGATCAAGGATTTCTCAGTGAAGGCTAACCTGCGTAGCAAGTTAAGCGCAGCGGCCGCAACTAGAAATACTTTTTGATCGGGTATGAACATGATCAAGGATTTCTCAGTGAAGGCTAACCTGCGTAGCAAGTTAAGCGCAGCGGCCGCAACTAAAATTCTTTTCGATCGCGTCTGATTCGAGGGACGATGGATGTTTTATAGAGAAAACGGCCAGTTCAAGACTACCTACAAGGCGGACCAGCAGGCATTCGCCATTCCGCAGGATCGCTGGGCGATTATCGCGCTCGTGGCCTTCGCCTTCATCGGGGTTCCGCTGCTGGTGGACGAGTACATGTTCCGCGCCATCCTGGTCCCCTTCCTGATCCTGTCGCTGGCGGCCCTCGGCGTGAATATCCTGGTCGGCTATTGCGGACAGATCACGCTCGGCGCGGGAGCTTCCATGGCGGTGGGCGCCTATGCCGCCTACAATTTCATGATCCGCATCGACGGCATGCCGGCGCTGGCCGCGATCCTTTTGGGCGGCCTTGTGGCGGCCGCGGCGGGCATCGTATTCGGTGCGCCGAGCCTGCGTGTGCGCGGCCTGTACCTTGCGGTTGCGACTCTGGCCGCGCAGTTCTTCTGGGACTGGGCCTTCCTGCGCATCAAGTGGTTCACCAACAATTCGTCGTCCGGGTCGGTGCAGGTCGCCGACATCAGCCTGTTCGGCTGGACCATCAATTCGCCGACCGACAAGTACCTGTTCTGCCTCGGCATCCTGGTCGCCTTCAGCGTCATGGCGAAGAATCTTTTGCGCGGCAACTTGGGCCGGCAATGGATGGCGATCCGCGACATGGACGTGGCGGCCACCGTGATCGGCATCCGTCCGATGTACGCCAAGCTGACGGCCTTCGCCGTCAGTTCGTTCTACCTCGGCGTTGCCGGAGCCTTGTGGGGTTTCGTCAACCTCGGCTCCTGGGAGCCGGCGGCATTCTCCATCGACCGCTCCCTGCAACTGCTGTTCATGGTCATCATCGGCGGCCTCGGCGCGATTTCCGGCAGCTTCTTCGGTGCGGCCTTCATCGTCATCCTGCCCATCTTCCTCAACCAGATGCTGCCGCTGGTGGGCAGCCTGTTGGGACTCGATATTTCGACTGCGCTGGTGTCGCACGTCGAAATCATCATCTTCGGTTCGCTGATCGTGTTTTTCCTGATCGTCGAACCGCACGGCATTGCCCGCTTGTGGTCGACCGGGAGGGAGAAGCTGCGGCTGTGGCCCTTCCCCCATTGAGAGACAGAGGCGAAGCCGGCGGGTAAGATGGTCCGGCATCGAAGTTCTGGTTTGTTGCTCGTGAAACACTAAATCATCCTAGGAGGAGAGAAAATGAAACTACGCAAACTTGCTGTCACCGCTTCGCTTGCCGCGATCGGTCTGTCCGCTGCACTGACCGCGCCGGCAACATTTGCGGCCGAGGAGCAGTTCTTCCCGGTACTGGCCTACCGCACCGGCGCCTACGCGCCCAACGGCGTGCCCTGGGCCAACGGCTACGTTGACTACCTGAAGCTGACCAATGCGCGCGGCGGCGTCAACGGCGTGAAGATGATTTGGGAAGAATGCGAAACCGGCTACGCCACCGACCGCGGTGTCGAATGCTACGAGCGCCTGAAGGGCAAGCATGGCGGCGCCACGGTGGTGCAGCCTCTGTCCACCGGCATCACCTTCGCCCTGACCGAGAAGGCGCCGGTCGACAAGATTCCCCTGATCACCGCCGGCTACGGCCGCAGCGAGTCGCAGGACGGTTCCGTGTTCGCCTGGAACTTCCCGCTGATCGGAACCTACTGGATGGGTGCCGACGTGCTGGTACAGCACATCGCCAAGAAGGAAGGCGGCTTCGACAAGCTCAAGGGCAAGAAGATCGCGCTGGTCTATCACGACAGCCCCTACGGCAAGGAGCCGATCGCGCTGCTGCAGGAGCGTGCCAAGATGCATGGTTTCGAGGTTCAGTTGCTGCCCGTCGCGCATCCCGGTGTCGAGCAGAAGGCCACCTGGCTGCAGATTCGCCAGAACAAGCCCGACTATGTCTTCCTCTGGGGCTGGGGCGTGATGAACTCGACCTCGCTCAAGGAAGCGCAGGCCACCGGCTATCCGCGCGAAAAGATGTACGGAATCTGGTGGGCGGGTGCCGAGCCCGATGTCAAGGACGTCGGCGACGGCGCCAAGGGCTACAACGCGCTGGCCCTGCAGCATGGCAACGAAACGGGTTCCAAGGTGGTCAAGGAAATCCTCGAAAAACTGCATGCCAAGGGCCAGGGTACCGGTCCCAAGGAAGAAGTCGGCCAGGTGCTTTACATGCGCGGCCTGATCTCGTCCATGCTGGCGGTCGAAGGCGTGCGCGCGGCACAGGGCCGTTTCGGCAAGGGCAAGCGCATCACCGGCGAGCAGATGCGCTGGGGTCTGGAGAACATCAACCTCGACCAGAAGACGCTGGAAGGCATGGGCTTTGGCGGCATGATGCGTCCGGTGCAGACCTCCTGCCTCGACCACATGGGTTCGGCATGGGCGCGCATCCATACCTGGGACGGCAAGAAGTGGTACTTCCCCACGTCGGACTGGTACCAGGGCGACGAGAAGGTTCTGCGCCCGATGGTGATCAGTGCCGCCAGCAGGTATGCCGAAGAGAAGAAAATCGTGCGGCGTACCGCGGAAGACTGCAAGAAGTAAGCAGCACGTGACCTGAGGGACCTTCCGGGCGGGGTGTGGTTTACCCCGTCCGGACCCCGGTTTCCGACCATGGCCCTCGCCATTCGAAAGCACACATGACTACCGCCAACATACTTCTCAACGTCAATAGCATCGAGGTGATCTACAACCACGTGATCCTCGTGCTCAAGGGCGTTTCGCTGTCGGTGCCCCAAGGCAGCATCGTCGCCCTGCTGGGCGGCAACGGTGCCGGCAAGACCACCACCCTGCGTGCCGTCAGCAACCTGCTCCACGGTGAACGCGGCGCAGTGACCAAGGGCTCGATCGAGTGCCGCGGCGAGCGCATCGAGGCGCTGACGCCGGCCGACCTGGTCAAGCGCGGCGTGGTACAGGTCATGGAAGGCCGGCATTGCTTCGGCCACCTGACCATCGAAGAAAACCTGATGACCGGCAGCTATACGCGCAGTGACGGCAAGGCCGCCGTGGCGCAAACGCTGGAGAAGGTTTACAACTATTTCCCCCGCCTGAAGGAGCGGCGCACCAGCCAGGCCGCCTACACTTCGGGCGGCGAGCAGCAGATGTGCGCGATCGGCCGCGCGCTGATGGCCAACCCGACCATGGTCCTGCTCGACGAACCGTCGATGGGCCTCGCGCCGCAGATCGTCGACGAGGTGTTCGCCATCGTCAAGGACCTCAACCAGCGCGAAAAAGTCACCTTCCTGCTGGCCGAGCAGAACACCAACATGGCCCTGCGCTATGCCGACTTCGGCTACATCCTCGAAAACGGCCGCGTGGTCATGGAAGGCGCCGCCAAGGACCTGGCCAACAACGAGGACGTCAAGGAGTTCTACCTCGGCATCTCCTCGGGGGAGCGCAAGAGCTTCCGCGAAGCGAAGCATTACCGCCGCCGCAAACGCTGGCTCGCCTAATCGGCCGCAGATCGCGCCGCATGGCGGCGTTGCTCGGCGGCTTGTGTGCGTTTAGCACACGGCGCCGCCTCGCGCCTTGCCCTGCGACGCGCTTTGCGACCTCATCAAACCTCGGAGCTCCGTGACATGTCGAAGTATTTTGACGCCCTCGAAACCCGCACTGCCGACGAGCGAAAGTCGGCGCTGGCGACACGGCTGCCGCAGCAGATTGCGCATGCCAAGGCCAATACGGCCTACTTCGCCGAATCCCTTAAGCATGTTGATGCGGCGGCCATCACCTCGACGGCAGCCCTCGCCGCCTTGCCGGTGGTGCGCAAGAGCGACCTGATCGAGTTGCAGAAGACGCGGCGGCCGTTCGGCGGCCTGGCGGCATCGGGCTGGGGCAAGCTCGGGCGCGTGTTTTCCTCGCCCGGTCCGATCTACGAACCGGAAGGCCGCGTCGCGGATTACTGGCGTACGGCGCGTGCCTTGTACGCCGCCGGGTTTCGTGCCGGCGACCTGGTGCACAACAGTTTTTCCTACCACATGACACCGGGCGCCTGGATCCTCGAAGCCGGCGCCCATGCCCTGGGCTGCACGGTGTTTCCGGCCGGCGTCGGGCAGACCGAGCAGCAGGTGGCGGCGATGGCCGACCTGGCCCCCAACGGCTATGTCGGCACGCCGTCCTTCCTGCGCATCCTGCTGGAGAAGGCCGACGAACTCGGCGTCAAGCTGCCGTCATTGACCAAGGCTCTGGTCTCGGGCGAGGCTTTTCTGCCGCCGGTGCGCGACGCCTTGCTGGCGCGCGGGGTTGTCGGCTACCAGGCCTATGCAACGGCTGAGCTGGGCGTCATCGCCTATGAAACCGAGGCGCGGCAGGGTCTGGTGATCGACGAGGGCGTGATCGTGGAAATCGTCCGTCCGGGCACGGGTGACCCCGTGGCGGAGGGCGAGGTCGGCGAAGTGGTGGTGACCACTTTCAATACCGACTATCCGCTGATCCGTTTCGGCACCGGGGATCTTTCCGCCGTGCTGCCGGGAATCTCGCCCTGCGGACGGACCAACATGCGCATCAAGGGCTGGATGGGGCGCGCCGACCAGACCACCAAGATCAAGGGCATGTTCGTCCATCCGGAGCAGGTCGCCGCCGTGATCAAGCGGCACCCGGCAATCGCCCGGGCGCGGCTGGTGGTGACGAATCCGGACAGCACCGACCAGATGACGCTGAACTGCGAGGTCGGCAAGGTCGAAGCGGGCATGGAGACGGCCATTGCCGAGAGCGTGCGGGATATCACCAAGCTGCGCGCCGACGTCAGGCTGTCGGCCGTCGGCAGCCTGCCGAACGACGGCAAGGTGATCGAGGACAGCCGCAAGTACGACTGATTGCGCAAGCGGCCGCCGCCGCTTGCCGGACGGCCGCTGTCGGTGCTTGGTCCGGGCCGGGCCCTTCCCGCGCTACTTCGCTTTGCCGGATTTCGCCGCGGTCGGTTCGGCCTTTTCCGGGGTATCCGAAGCCTCCGCGGCAGGCGACTGGCCGCTGCCCTGCATGAAATTCCACGGCCACAGCGCAGGGTTGGCAAAGGGGTTGGCCTGGGCTTCCGGGCTGCTCGCCGATTGGCTGATGGCCTGCAGGGCAGACAGCGTCGCGCGCTGCATCTCAAGCCCCTGAATGGTCATCTGCAGCATGCCGAGGTTGTTCTTGAGCCAGCCTTCGACTGCCTTGAGATCGGCGATGCGCTTCTCCAGTTCGTTGGTGTCCAGCGTCGGCGTGACCAGGCCGGGCAGGGGCATCCCGTTATTGCCCCAAAGGGATTTCAGGAACTCCATCGGATCAGTCGGCGTTGTGGTCATGGTCATTACTCCCCGGTTAGTCGCTTGATCTTACCGCAGTGCCGCTTTGCGCGCCGAAGCCGTCCTGGCCATGGCCGGGCTCTAGCTGCATGAATCTCAATCTCTGCCTACCGCCTCAGGTCAGCCCCAGCCGCGCCCGCAAGGCAGCGCGCTCGGGCCCTGCGGCATCGATGCTGCGTCGTTTGACATGACCGAAGCCGCGAATCTTTTCCGGTAGCCTGGCGAGGGCTATCGCGTCGATCAGTGTCGTCCGTTCCAGCTTCGGCAGCAAGGCGGCCAGATCGGATTCGTAGCCGGCCAGCAAAGCCCGCTCCAGTCGCCGCTCTTCGCTGCGGCCGAAGACATCCCAGCGCGACCCGCGATAACGGCGAGCCTTCGCCAGCCACTTGAATGCAGTGAGCATCCAGGGGCCGAAAGTCATTTTTTTCACCTTGCCGGTCTTCTGATCGGGACGTGCCAGCAACGGTGGCGCCAGATGGAAGCGCAGCGTGTAGCTGCCCTCGAAACCCTCGCTGATTTTCTGCACGAAGTCGGTCTCGGCATACAGCCGCGCCACCTCGTATTCGTCCTTGATCGCCATCAGCTTGAACAGATTGTGCGCGACGGCTTCGGTGAGTTGCGAGGAATTGATCGCGGCTTCCGCGACGCGGACTTTCTCTACCTGAAGCCGGTAATGTTCGGCGTAGGCGGCATCCTGATAATCGGTGAGAAAGCTCGTGCGCATGGCGATCACTTCACCAAGAGTTGGGGCCGGCGGGACGGCGACCTTGGGCCGGGCATAGGCGGTCACGGCCGCCGGATCGTGTGCCGCGCGCCGGCCCCAGAGAAAAGCGGCGCGACTCATCGCCACCGCCGTGCCGTTGAGTTCGATGGCGCGATCGATGGCCTCCGCGGATACCGGCACCATGCCCTGCTGCCATGCGTAGCCGAGCAGGAACAGGTTGCCGGTGATCGAATCCCCGAGCAGGCGCAGGGCCAGATCCGAGGCCTGGATGAAATGCGCCGCGCCGCTGCCGACCGTTTCGCCGATCAGGGCCTGCATGCGCGCCTGCGGAAACTGCCAGTCCGGATTGCGCGTGAAGTCTGCCGTCGGGGTTTCCGCGCAATTCACCACCACGCGCGTGCGGCCGGCCTGCATGCGCGTCAGCGCGTCCGGCGAAGCGGTGACGATCATGTCGCCGCCGATCACCGCGTCGGCTTCACCGGTAGCCACGCGCACGGCGTGAATTCCTTCCGGATCATCGCAGATGCGCACATGGGAAAACACCGCGCCGCCCTTTTGCGCCAGTCCCGTCATGTCGAGCACCGTGACGCCCTTGCCGTCGATGTGCGCCGCCATGCCGATCAGCGCGCCGATGGTGACCACCCCGGTGCCGCCGACGCCGGTGACAAGGATTCCGTAGGGCTTTACCGTTGATGCAGGAGTTCCCGGAGGGACGCAGAGCGCTGGCGCCGGCGGTACGCCGAATGAATCGTCGCCACCCGAACCGGCCAGACCGCGGCCCTTCCTCACGCCGCCGCCGAGAACCGAAACGAAGCTCGGGCAAAAGCCGTTCGCGCACGAGTAATCCTTGTTGCAGGCGGACTGGTCGATCGCGCGCTTGCGGCCGAATTCGGTTTCCACCGGCACCACGGCGAGGCAGTTGGACTGCACGCCGCAATCGCCGCAGCCCTCGCAGACGGCTTCGTTGATGAACAGGCGGCGCGGCGGATCGATCATCCTGCCGCGCTTCCTGCGGCGGCGCTTTTCCGCGGCGCAGGTCTGGTCGTAGATGATGGCCGAGACGCCGGGGCATTCGCGCATGTCGCGCTGGATCGCATCGAGTTCGTCGCGATCGCGGATCGGCACGCCGTGCGGCAGGTCGGGGTGGCCGTAGGCGCGCGGCGTGCCGTCGGTGACGACGACGACGTGATGCACACCTTCCGCATGCAACTGATGCGCGATCTGCGGCACCGTCAAATTGCCGTCGACCGGCTGGCCGCCGGTCATGGCGACGGCATCGTTGTAGAGGATCTTGTAGGTGGCGTTGACGCCCGAGGCCACCGCGGCGCGAATCGCCAGCGATCCGGAATGGAAGTAGGTACCGTCGCCGAGATTGACGAAGACATGGCGCTGTTCGGTGAAGGGCGCCTGGCCCATCCAGGCCGCGCCTTCGCCGCCCATGTGGGAGAAGGTGGTCGTGGCGCGGTCCATCCACAGCACCATGAAGTGGCAGCCGATGCCGGCCAGCGCGCGCGAACCCTCGGGCACTTTGGTCGAACTGTTGTGCGGGCAGCCCGGGCAGAAGAAGGGCGTGCGCGCGATCGGGATCACCGGCGCGGCGGCGCGTTCCTTGGCCTCGATGATCGCCAGCCGGTCGCGGATGCGCGTCGAGGTGAAGTGGCGGCCGATGCGGTCGGCGATGACGCGGGCGATCTGCGCCGGCGAAAGTTCGCCGGCGGCGGGCAGCAGCCAGCGGCCGTTGGAGTATTGGCCGTTGCCCTGCGGCAGCAGAGCCCATTCCCCCTTTTCATCGAACTTGCCGATCACGCGCGGGCGCACGTCCTCGCGCCAGTTGTAGAGTTCCTCCTTCAACTGGTACTCGATCAGCTGGCGCTTTTCTTCGACCACCAGGATTTCTTCCAGCCCTTCGGCAAAATGGCGCACGCCTTCCGGTTCCAGCGGCCAGACCATGCCGATCTTGTACAGGCGGATGCCGATTTCGGCGGCAAGCTGATCGTCGATGCCGAGATCGTCGAACGCCTGGCGCACATCGAGGTAGGACTTGCCGGTGGTGATGATGCCGAGCCTCGGGTTGGGCGCATCGATGACCACCTGGTTCAGCCGGTTGGCGCGGCAATAGGCCAGCGCGGCGTACAGCTTGTGGTCGAGTAGCCGCGCTTCCTGCAGCAGGCGGTCGTCGGGCCAGCGGATATTGAGGCCGTCCGTCGGCAGGGCGTAATCGGTGGGCAGCACGATCCGCACGCGGCCGGGCGAAATATCCACCGAGGCCGAAGATTCGACCGTATCGGCCACCGCCTTGAAGCCCACCCAACAGCCCGAATAGCGGCTCATCGCCCAGCCGTGCAGGCCGAGGTCGAGATAGTCCTGCACTCCTGCTGGCACCAGCACCGGCATCATCGCCGCCTTGAAGGCATGTTCCGACTGGTGCGCCACGGTCGACGAACGGGCCGCATGATCGTCGCCGGCCACCGCCAGTATGCCGCCGTGCTTCCAGGTGCCCGCCGAATTTGCGTGCTTGAAGACGTCGCCGCAGCGATCCACCCCGGGTCCCTTGCCGTACCACATGCCGAACACGCCGTCGTGTTTGGCACCGGGCGACAGGTTGACCTGCTGCGTGCCCCACAGCGCCGTGGCGGCGAGGTCTTCATTGACGCCGGGCTGGAAAACCACCTGGTTCGTCGCCAGATGCGGCCGGGCTTTCCACAGGGCCTGGTCAAGGCCGCCCAGCGGCGAGCCGCGGTAGCCCGAAACGTAGCCGGCGGTATTCAGCCCGGCCAGGGCATCGCGCTGGCGCTGCAGCAGCAGCAAGCGGACCAGTGCCTGGGTGCCGGTGAGAAATACCCGGCCCTGGCTGAGGGCGTATTTGTCCTCAAGGGTGATGTTGCGCAAGGGTGCGTTCATGGCTGCTCCTGAATTTTGTGGACCTCGGAGATGCGGTGACCTTGTGGGTCGTGCATCGTGCCTCGCCGCCCCGGATCAGGGCGGCGGGAGAATCTTACCGGGATTCAGGATGTTGTCCGGATCGATGGCGCGCTTGATGGTGCGCATCAGCTCGACCGCGACGTCGCCGTGCTCGAGCACCATGTAAGCCTGCTTGCCGATGCCGACCCCATGCTCGCCGGTGCAGGTGCCATCCATGCGGATCGCGCGCTGCGCCAGGCGCGAGGCGAAGCCCTTGGCGCGGGCGAGTTCCTCGTCGTTGTCCGGATCGACCAGCAGCACCAGATGAAAGTTGCCGTCACCGACATGGCCCACCAGAGGCGCGGTGAGGCCGCTCGCCTCGAGATCCAGATAAGTCTCGTCGATGCAAGCGGCCAGCAGCGAGATCGGCACGCAGACATCGGTGGTCAGGGCGCGGCAGCCGGGCTTGAGGCCGATGCCCGCGTAATAGGCGTCGTGCCGTGCCTGCCAAAGCCTGCTGCGATCCTCGGGGCGGGTCGCCCACTCGAAATCCTGGCCGCCGTGATCGGAGGCGATCTCCTGCACCGTTTCCGCCTGCTCCTTGACGCCCGTGGGCGAGCCGTGAAACTCGAAGAACAGGGTCGGTTCTTCGCGCAGGGACGTCTTGCTGTAGCGGTTGATGGCGGTAATGGCCAGCGCGTCCAGCAGTTCGATGCGTGCCACCGGTACGCCGAGTTGTATGGTCTGGATCACCGTCTGGACGGCCGCCGACAAGGTCGGGAAAGCACAAACAGCGCTGGAAATGGCCTCCGGCAGGGGATACAGGCGCACGGTCAGTTCGGTGATGATGCCCAGCGTGCCTTCGGAGCCGACCATCAGCCGTGTCAGGTCGTAGCCTGCGGCCGATTTGCGGGCCCGCCCGCCGGTCTTGAGGATGCGGCCGTCGGGCAGCACCACCGTCATGCCCAGCACGTTCTCGCGCATGGTGCCGTAGCGCACGGCGTTGGTGCCCGAAGCGCGCGTCGCCGCCATGCCGCCGAGGCTGGCGTCGGCGCCGGGATCGATCGGGAAGAACAGGCCGGTGCCGTTCAGGGCTGCGTTGAGGGCTTTGCGCGTGACACCGCATTGCACCGTGGCGTCAAGATCATTCTGGCGCACGGCGATGACCTCGTTGAGCGCCGACAGGTCGATGCAGACCCCGCCTTGCACGGCCAGCAGGTGGCCCTCGAGCGAGGTGCCGGTGCCAAACGCGATCACCGGTGTGCGGAAGCGGTGGCACAAGGCGACGACTTCGGCGACTTCCGCCGTGGTTTCGGCGAAAACCACCGCATCCGGCGGCATCGGCGTATGCGACGACTCATCCTTGCCGTGATGGAGGCGGACCGAGGCGGCAACGGAGAAGCGCGCGCCAAAGCGGGAGCTGAGTGCTGCGGCCAGCTCCTGCGACAACGGGGGTCGGTCGGCGGGGGCATTCATGGCGATCTCCGGCGTTGGGGATGGTCGCCGGATTCTACGCCGCGCCCATGTTCATTTGAGAGCGGCGCAGGGTGGATGCGATCGGCGGTGTCTGCCGCGCTGCAGCATCAGGGGGCCGGCCGGCGGACTGCCCGAATAGCGAGGGTTGACTTATTCGTTGACGGTACCGCCGAATTTGGAGATAATCACGGGTTCATCTGGAGGGGTTCCCGAGCGGTCAAAGGGATCAGACTGTAAATCTGACGGCTCTGCCTTCGAAGGTTCGAATCCTTCCCCCTCCACCAGCAGTCAATGGAAACAGACAGTTACACGGCGGCAAGCAAAAACGGACAAGCAGGGCGGGCGGCGGTAGTTCAATGGTAGAACATCAGCCTTCCAAGCTGATTACGCGGGTTCGATTCCCGCTCGCCGCTCCAGGTTGTGTTGCAAAAGGGATTCAGCCCTTGTAGCTCAGTGGTAGAGCACTCCCTTGGTAAGGGAGAGGTCGCGTGTTCGATCCACGCCAAGGGCACCATTTTTTAGTGCATTTTTGTTGGGGTAATTATCATGGCGAAAGCGAAATTTGAGCGGACGAAGCCGCACGTAAACGTGGGGACGATTGGTCACGTAGACCATGGCAAGACGACGTTGACGGCGGCGATGACCTCGGTGCTGTCGGCGAAGTTTGGCGGCGAGGCGAAAGCCTACGACCAGATTGACGCGGCGCCGGAAGAGAAGGCGCGCGGCATCACCATCAACACCGCGCACGTCGAATACGAGACGTCGAAGCGTCACTACGCGCACGTTGACTGTCCGGGACACGCCGACTACGTCAAGAACATGATCACCGGCGCGGCGCAAATGGACGGCGCCATCCTGGTCTGCTCCGCCGCCGACGGCCCCATGCCGCAGACCCGCGAACACATCCTGCTGGCGCGCCAGGTCGGCGTGCCATACATGGTCGTATTCATGAACAAATGCGACATGGTCGATGACGCCGAACTGCTCGAACTGGTCGAAATGGAACTGCGCGAACTGCTCAGCAAATACGACTTTCCCGGCGACGACATCCCGATCATCAAGGGCTCCGCCCTGAAGGCCCTCGAAGGCGACAAGGGCGAACTCGGCGAGCAGGCCATCATGGCCCTGGCCGACGCCCTGGACAGCTACATCCCGACCCCCGAGCGGGCCATCGACAAGCCCTTCCTGATGCCCATCGAAGACGTCTTCTCGATCTCCGGTCGCGGCACCGTGGTGACCGGTCGTATCGAGCGCGGCATCGTCAAGGTTGGCGAAGAAATCGAAATCATCGGCATCCGCCCCACCACCAAGACCATCTGTACCGGCGTTGAAATGTTCAGGAAGCTGCTGGACCAGGGCCAGGCCGGAGACAACGTCGGCGTGCTGCTGCGCGGCACCAAGCGTGAAGAAGTCGAGCGTGGCCAGGTGCTGGCCAAGCCGGGCAGCATCACCCCGCACACCCACTTCACCTCCGAGGTGTACATCCTGTCGAAGGACGAAGGCGGGCGTCACACGCCGTTCTTCAACGGCTACCGTCCGCAGTTCTACTTCCGCACCACCGACGTCACGGGCAGCATCGAGTTGCCGGCCGGTACGGAAATGGTCATGCCGGGCGACAACATTGCGATGACGGTGAAGCTGATTGCCCCGATCGCGATGGAAGAAGGTCTGCGTTTCGCCATCCGTGAAGGCGGTCGTACCGTCGGCGCCGGTGTCGTTGCCAAGGTCATCGAATAACAACGCGCAGCTTTTACAAGTGGGCGGCACTCCGGAATCGGGGTGCCGCCCTGCAGTCTCTGCTGCAGGGGTGTAGCTCAATTGGCAGAGCGGCGGTCTCCAAAACCGCAGGTTGGGGGTTCGATTCCCTCCGCCCCTGCCACTGAATTGAAGCATTTGCGCATTAACTGACTATTTATGGCCGATAAACTCAAGTTCATGCTGGCGCTGCTGCTGTTGGCCGCCGGCGTGGCCGGTTTCTACTTCCTCGGCGAACAGCCGATGATCCTGCGCGTCCTGTCGGTGCTCGCGGGTCTGGGCGCGGGCGCTGCGGTCGCGTGGTTTACCGAGCCGGGGCGGCGCTTTTTCGAGTTCTCCCAGGAAGCGGTGGTGGAGACCAAGAAGGTTGTCTGGCCGTCGCGCAAGGAAACCCTGCAGACCACCGGCATCGTGTTCGCCTTCGTGCTGGTGATGGCGATCATGCTTTGGCTGACTGACAAGAGCCTTGAATGGGTGCTCTACGACCTGGTTCTGGGCTGGAAAAAATCATGACAAAACGCTGGTATGTCGTTCACGCCTATTCCGGTTTCGAGAAATCGGTGCAGCGCGCCCTGGTCGAGCGCATCACCCGCGCCGGAATGCAGGACAAGTTCGGCCAGGTTCTGGTGCCGGTCGAAGAAGTCGTCGAAATGAAAAACGGCCAGAAGAGCATTTCCGAGAGGAAGTTCTTCCCCGGCTATGTGCTGGTCGAGATGGACATGGACGATGACTCCTGGCATCTCGTCAAGAGCACGCCCAAGGTTACCGGTTTCGTCGGCGGCACTTCGACCAAGCCGACGCCGATTTCCGAAAAGGAAGTCAACAAGATCATGCAGCAGGTGCAGGAGGGTGTTGAAAAGCCCCGGCCAAAGGTGCTGTTCGAGGTGGGCGAGATGGTTCGCATCAAGGAAGGCCCGTTCACCGACTTCAACGGCAACGTCGAGGAAGTCAATTACGAAAAGAGCCGCTTGCGTGTTTCGGTGACCATTTTTGGTCGCGCCACGCCGGTGGAACTGGAGTTTGCGCAGGTCGAAAAGGCCTAGTTTTTTGCGGCGCCGCGGCGCGCAGTTTTGTTGTATCCGCGGCAAGAGGAGCGCCAGTAGATGAATGAAAAATTTGTCGACCGCGCGCTAGGACTCACGTAGATAGGAGCCATTCATGGCAAAGAAGATAATCGGTTACATCAAGCTGCAGGTGCCCGCGGGCAAGGCCAATCCCTCGCCTCCCATTGGTCCGGCACTGGGCCAGCGCGGCCTCAACATCATGGAATTCTGCAAGGCCTTCAACGCCCAGACCCAGGGTCTGGAGCCGGGCCTGCCGATTCCCGTGGTGATCACCGCCTTTGCGGACAAGAGCTTCACCTTCATCATGAAGACGCCGCCGGCGACCATTCTGATCAAGAAGGCTGCCGGCATCACAAAGGGTTCGCCGAAGCCGCATACCGACAAGGTGGGCTCGATCACCAAGGCGCAGGCCGAGGACATCGCCAAGGCCAAGATGAAGGATTTGACAGCCGCTGATCTCGAAGCGGCTGTGCGCACCATCGCGGGTTCCGCCCGCAGCATGGGCATTACCGTGGAGGGCCTGTAATCATGGCAATAGCATCCAAGCGGGCCCGGGCGGTATTCGCCAAGGTCGATCGTAACAAGGCCTATCCGGTCGGCGATGCGCTGACTCTGGTCAAGGAATGCGCGACCGCCAAGTTTGACGAGTCGATCGATGTTTCCGTAAATCTCGGGATCGATGCAAAGAAGTCCGATCAACTGGTGCGTGGCTCCGTCGTGTTGCCTTCCGGTACCGGCAAGACTGTTCGCGTCGCCGTGTTCGCGCAGGGCGCCAAGGCCGAGGATGCCAGGGCTGCCGGCGCCGATGTGGTCGGATTCGACGATCTTGCCGCCGACGTCAAGGCCGGCAACATGAATTTCGATATCGTGATCGCGACGCCGGATGCCATGAAAGTGGTCGGCGCCCTCGGCCAGATCCTGGGCCCGCGCGGCCTGATGCCGAACCCGAAGGTCGGCACCGTGACCATGGATGTCACCACCGCGGTGAAAAACGCCAAGGCGGGTCAGGTGCAGTACCGCACCGACAAGGCCGGCATCATCCATTGCACCATCGGCCGCGCATCGTTCAGTGTTGACGCGCTCAAGCTGAATCTGTCGGCCCTTATCGCGGCGCTGCAAAAGGCCAAGCCGGCGGCGTCCAAGGGGCATTATCTGAAAAAAGTGTCGCTGTCCAGCACCATGGGCGCCGGCGTCCGCGTCGATCAGGCCAGCCTGTCGGCGACGTAATGCCCCCACGCTCGCAACCCCGCTCGCTGCCCCCCACAGGGGGGCGTATGCCACTTGGGCGGCCCGGCGGGGCATGAAGAACTTTGGGCTGCTGCGTTGTTCGCGCGGTTGGCGAATGGCGCGGCAGGTTGTCAAAGACCGCAGGTGTCCGTGAGGACTTAATCGCGGCAACGGAGCATCGTTGCAAAGCCGGCGTAGATGGCGTTACCCGATGACGGAACTCCGGTTCCTGAATGAAGGTCGCCGTATCGCCAGTGCCGAGTTTTCGGCGCTGGGGTTTTTTAGGAGTTGACCGTGAGTCTCAATCTTGACGACAAGAAGACGGTAGTTGCCGAAGTGTCCGCGGAAGTCGCGAATGCCCAGTCGATCATCGTCGCAGAGTACCGTGGTCTCGGAGTGGTTGATCTCACCGTGCTACGTGCCAACGCACGCAAGTCCGGTGTTTACCTGCGTGTGGTCAAAAATACCCTGGTTCGTCGTGCCATTGCAGGCACGCCGTTCGAAGGTCTGTCCGCGAAGCTGACGGGCCCCCTGATCTACGGAATTTCCAAGGATCCGGTGGCTGCTGCCAAGCTGCTCAACGACTTTGCCAAGGGGAATGAAAAGCTCACCATCAAAATCGGCGCAATGCCCAACTACGTCATGGACGCAGTTGGTGTCAAGGCGCTGGCGACGATGCCGAGCCGCGAGGAGTTGTTGTCCAAGCTCCTCGGCACCATGCAGGCACCGATCACCCAGTTCGTCCGCACCTTGAACGAGATCCCGACGAAGTTTGTCCGGGGTCTCGCCGCCGTGCGCGACGCCAAAGAGACTGCGTAATCGTTTTTAGTTCCGGCATAACGTCCGCATGCGCGGACATGAGCCTTCACTGAAACTGAAGTTTTTATTGATCCAAACATTCATTCAGGAGTTGTAATCATGGCTGTAAGCAAAGCTGAAATACTCGATGCCATCGCTGGCATGACCGTTCTCGATCTGTCCGAGCTGATCAAGGAAATGGAAGTCAAGTTTGGCGTTTCCGCCGCTGCGGCTGCTGTTGCCGCCGCTGCTCCGGCTGCTGCCGCGGCTGCCGTGGAAGAACAGACCGAATTCACCGTGATGTTGCTGGCTGCGGGTGAAAAGAAGGTCGAAGCGATCAAGGTCGTTCGCGCTGCCACGGGCCTCGGCCTCAAGGAAGCCAAGGATCTGGTCGATGGCGCACCGAAGGCTGTCAAGGAAGGCATCAACAAGGCTGACGCCGAGGCCCTCAAGAAGCAGCTTGAGGAAGCCGGCGCCAAGGTCGAAATCAAGTAATTGCGGTTCGATCGCGGGTTGGCGGCCTGGCCGCCGACCCGCGTTTGTGCTTGCAGAAACGGATGTGTTGCAGCAATTCAGTTTCACCCCATCGCATTTGATCCGGGGGTTACACGAGAGTGCTGAATTTATTGTGCCTCAGCCCTGTCTTTTGACCTTCGACGTCTGAATCCTGAACGGAGCCACCATGGCGTATTCCTACACCGAAAAAAAGCGCATTCGCAAGAGTTTTGCCAAGCGGGCCAACGTCCTCGACGTGCCCTTCCTTCTGGCGACTCAGATCGAGTCCTACACGCGCTTCCTGCAGGCTGACGTACCTCCTGCCCAGCGTCGCAATGAAGGCCTGCAAGCGGCATTCACGTCGATTTTCCCGATTGTTGCGCATTCGGGGAATGCCCGCCTGCACTTCGTCGAGTTCATGCTGGGCGAGCCGACTTTCGATGTCAAGGAATGCCAGCAGCGGGGCCTGACCTTCGCCAGCCCGCTGCGCGCCAAGGTCCGTCTCGAACTGCTCGATCGCGACACCAAGGCAGTCAAGGAAGTCAAGGAAGACCAGCCGCTATACATGGGCGAAATTCCCCTGATGACGACTACCGGCTCGTTCGTCATCAACGGCACCGAGCGCGTCATTGTTTCCCAGCTGCATCGTTCGCCGGGGGTTTTCTTCGAGCACGACAAGGGCAAGACGCACAGTTCCGGCAAGTTGCTGTTCTCGGCGCGGATCATTCCTTATCGCGGTTCCTGGCTGGATTTCGAATTCGATCCGAAGGACATCCTGTATTTCCGCATCGATCGCCGCCGCAAAATGCCCGTGACCATCCTGCTCAAGTCCATCGGCATGACGCACGAGCAGATTCTGGCGACCTTCTTTGAATTCGACACTTTCCATTTTTCGAAGAAGGGCATCCTCTTCGAAGTGGTCCCGGAACGCCTGCGCGGCGAGGTGGCGAAGTTCGACATCCTCGACAAGGCAGGCAAGGTCATTGTCGCCAAGGACAAGCGCATCACGGTCAAGCACATCCGTGACATGGCCGAGGCCGGTATCAAGAAAATCATCGTTCCGGACGAGTTCATGATCGGCCGCATCATCGCCCGCAACATCGTCAATGCGGAGACCGGCGAAGTGCTGGCCAACGCCAACGACGAGATCACCGAGGACTTGCTGGCGAAACTGGCGGCGGGCGGCATCGAGCAGATCCCGACGCTTTACGTCAATGATCTCGATCGCGGCGCCTACATCTCGTCGACCCTGCGCATCGACGAGAGCGCCGACCAGTGGGCCTCGCGCGTCGCCATCTACCGGATGATGCGCCCCGGCGAGCCGCCGACGGAAGACGCCGTGGAGAATCTTTTCCACGGCCTGTTCTACTCGGACGAGCGCTATGACCTGTCGGCCGTCGGCCGCATGAAGTTCAATCGCCGCGTCGGTCGCGATGAAATCGAGGGCTCGGGCACGCTGTCGAACGACGATATCGTCGATGTCGTGCGCATCCTTGTTGAATTGCGCAACGGCCGCGGCGAAGTGGATGACATCGATCATCTGGGCAATCGTCGCGTGCGCTCGGTTGGCGAACTCGCCGAAAACCAGTTCCGTGCCGGCCTGGTGCGCGTGGAGCGCGCCGTCAAGGAGCGTCTGAACCAGGCGGAAAGCGACAACCTGATGCCGCACGACCTGATCAATGCCAAGCCGATTTCGGCCGCGATCAAGGAGTTCTTCGGTTCCAGCCAGTTGTCGCAGTTCATGGACCAGACCAACCCGCTGTCGGAGATCACGCACAAGCGGCGCGTCTCGGCCCTCGGCCCGGGCGGCCTGACCCGCGAGCGCGCCGGCTTCGAAGTGCGCGATGTGCACCCGACCCATTACGGCCGCGTCTGCCCGATCGAAACACCGGAGGGTCCGAACATCGGTCTGATCAACTCGCTGGCACTGTATGCGCGTACCAACGAATACGGCTTCATGGAAACGCCCTACCGCAAGGTGGAAAACAGCCATGTGACCAACCATATCGAGTATCTGTCGGCGATCGAGGAGGGCAAGTACGTTGTTGCCCAGGCAAATGCCCAACTCGACAAGAAGGGCAGGCTCAGCGACGCCCTGGTGTCCTGTCGCTTCAAGGGCGAATTCGAATTGAAGGAGCCTCCCGAGGTTCAGTACATGGACGTGGCGCCAAGCCAGATCGTCTCCGTGGCTGCTTCGCTGATCCCGTTTCTTGAGCACGATGACGCCAACCGTGCCTTGATGGGCGCCAACATGCAGCGCCAGGCGGTTCCTTGCGTGCGCCCGGAGAAGGCTCTGGTGGGTACCGGCATCGAGCGCACCGTGGCGGTCGACTCGGGTACCGCGGTTCAGGCATTGCGTGGCGGCGTGATCGATTACATCGATGCAAACCGGATCGTGGTCCGGGTCAATGATTCGGAAACCGTGGCCGGAGAGGTCGGCGTCGACATCTACAACCTGATCAAGTACACCCGCTCCAACCAGAACACCAACATCAACCAGCGGCCCATCGTCAAAGTCGGCGATCTGATCGCCAAGGGTGACGTGGTGGCCGACGGTGCTTCCACCGACCTTGGCGAACTTGCGCTCGGGCAGAACATGCTGGTCGCTTTCATGCCCTGGAACGGCTACAACTTCGAGGATTCGATCCTGATCTCGGAGCGTGTGGTGGCCGATGACCGCTTCACTTCGATCCATATCGAGGAACTGACGGTCGTCGCCCGCGACACCAAGCTGGGCGCCGAGGAAATTTCTCGGGATATCGCCACACTCGGCGAATCGCAGCTCGGTCGCCTTGACGAATCGGGCATTGTTTACATCGGTGCCGAGGTTGAAGCCGGGGACGTGCTTGTCGGCAAGGTCACACCGAAGGGCGAAACGCAGCTCACTCCGGAAGAGAAGCTGCTGCGCGCGATTTTCGGTGAAAAAGCCTCCGACGTGAAGGACACTTCCCTGCGCGTGCCGTCCGGCATGATCGGCACCGTGATTGATGTCCAGGTGTTTACCCGCGAAGGTATCGAGCGCGACAAGCGTGCCCAGTCGATCATCGACGACATGCTGCGAGGCTACAAGCAGGATCTGGCTGACCAGATGCGGATCGTCGAGCGCGATACCTTCGCCCGTATCGAGAAGCTGCTGACCAACAAGATTGCCAGCAAGGGCCCGAAAAAACTGGTCAAGGGCACCAAGATCACCAAGACCTATCTCGAGTCGGTCGAGCACTATCACTGGTTTGACATATCCCTTGCGGATGAAACGGCCCAGCAGCAGTTGGAAAACCTGCGCGACAGCGTGGAGCAGACCCGCAAGGATTTCGACGTCGCGTTCGAGGCGAAGAAAAAGAAACTGACCCAGGGCGACGAACTGCCGCCCGGCGTGCAGAAAATGGTCAAGGTCTACCTCGCCGTCAAGCGCCGCCTGCAACCCGGCGACAAGATGGCCGGCAGGCACGGCAACAAGGGCGTGGTCTCCAAGATCGTTCCGATCGAGGACATGCCGCATATGGCCGACGGCACGCCGATGGATATCGTGTTGAATCCCTTGGGCGTACCCTCGCGGATGAACATCGGCCAGATTCTGGAAACCCATCTCGGCTGGGCAGCCAAGGGTCTCGGCCAGAAGATCGGCGAGATGCTGAGGAAGCAGGCCGCCGCCGCGGAAATTCGCAAACTGCTGAACAAGATCTACAACGCATCGGGGCGCAGCGAAGACCTCGACGGCCTTACCGAAAAGGAAGTGGTCGAGCTTGCCGGAAATCTTCAGGGCGGCGTGCCCTTCGCCACCCCGGTGTTCGACGGTGCCAATGAGTCGGAAATCAAGGCCATGCTGCAACTGGCCGGGTTGCCGAGCAATGGTCAGGTCGAGCTGTTTGACGGTCGCACCGGCGAATCCTTCGAGCGCCAGGTCACCGTAGGCTACATGCACGTGCTGAAATTGCATCATCTGGTGGACGACAAGATGCACGCCCGTTCCACCGGCCCCTACAGTCTGGTTACCCAGCAACCTCTGGGTGGCAAGGCCCAGTTCGGTGGTCAGCGATTCGGTGAAATGGAAGTATGGGCACTGGAGGCTTACGGCGCCGCGTACGTGCTGCAGGAAATGCTCACCGTCAAGTCCGACGATGTCAACGGCCGCACCAAAGTGTACGAAAACATCGTCAAGGGCGAGCACAAGATCGATGCCGGCATGCCGGAATCCTTCAACGTGCTGGTCAAGGAAATCCGTTCGCTGGCGATCGATATCGATCTCGAGCGTTACTGAGCCGCCAAAGCCCCTAGGAGAAAATACACATGAAAAGCCTGTTTGCAGACCTGTTCAAGCAGAACCTGGCGGCCGAAGAGGAATTCGACGCGATCACCATCGGTCTGGCTTCCCCGGACAAGATCCGCTCCTGGTCCTATGGCGAAGTCAAGAAGCCGGAGACCATCAACTACCGCACCTTCAAACCCGAGCGCGACGGCCTGTTCTGCGCCAAGATCTTCGGGCCGGTGAAGGACTACGAGTGCCTGTGCGGCAAGTACAAGCGCCTCAAGCATCGTGGCGTGATCTGCGAGAAATGCGGCGTTGAAGTTACCCAGTCGAAAGTGCGTCGCGAGCGCATGGGCCACATCGAGTTGGCATCGCCGACCGCGCACATCTGGTTCCTCAAGAGTCTGCCGAGCCGCCTCGGCATGGTGCTCGACATGACGCTGCGCGATATCGAGCGCGTCCTGTACTTCGAGGCCTTTGTCGTCGTCGATCCGGGGATGACGCCGCTCAATCGTGCGCAGTTGCTGACTGAAGATGATTACCTGGCCAAGGTCGAGGAATACGGTGACGACTTCACCGCAGTAATGGGTGCCGAGGGCGTACGCGAACTGCTGCGTACCCTTGACCTCAACCGTCTGGTCGAGACCCTGCGCCAGGAACTGGAGACTACCGGATCCGAAGCCAAGAGCAAGAAGCTTTCGAAGCGGCTCAAGGTGCTCGAGGGCTTCCAGCAGTCGGGCATCAAGCCGGAATGGATGATTCTCGAAGTGCTGCCGGTACTGCCGCCGGACCTGCGTCCCCTGGTTCCGCTGGATGGCGGCCGTTTTGCCACCTCGGACCTGAACGACCTGTATCGCCGCGTCATCAACCGCAACAATCGCCTCAAGCGCCTGCTCGAACTCAAGGCCCCCGACATCATCGTGCGCAACGAAAAGCGCATGCTGCAGGAGGCCGTTGACTCGCTGCTCGACAACGGTCGCCGCGGCAAGGCCATGACGGGCGCCAACAAGCGCCCGCTGAAGTCCCTGGCCGACATGATCAAGGGCAAGGGCGGCCGTTTCCGCCAGAACCTGCTCGGCAAACGCGTCGATTACTCGGGTCGCTCGGTCATCGTCGTTGGTCCGCAACTCAAGCTTCATCAGTGCGGCCTGCCGAAGAAAATGGCGCTTGAATTGTTCAAGCCCTTCATCTTCGAGCGTCTCGAAAAGATGGGTATTGCCAGCACCATCAAGGCGGCAAAGAAGGAAGTCGAAGCCGAAACTGCGGTGGTCTGGGACATTCTTGAAGAAGTCATCCGCGAGCATCCGGTGATGCTGAATCGTGCCCCGACGCTGCACCGGCTCGGCATCCAGGCCTTCGAACCGACCCTGATCGAAGGCAAGGCGATCCAGTTGCATCCGCTGGTCTGCGTGGCATTCAACGCCGACTTCGACGGCGACCAGATGGCTGTTCATATCCCGCTTTCGCTCGAAGCGCAGATGGAGGCCCGCACCTTGATGCTGGCCTCGAACAACGTCCTGTCGCCGGCCAACGGACAGCCGATCATCGTGCCCTCGCAGGACGTGGTGCTGGGTCTCTACTACGCCACCCGCGAGAATGTTTCCGCGCGCGGCAACGGCATGATGTTCACGGATATCTCCGAAATAACCCGCGCCATCGACTCGCGCCAGATCGACCTGCATGCACGCATCACGGTACGGATTCGTGAATACGAACTCGACGCCGACAAGCAGTGGCAGGAAAAGACCACCCGCTATTCCACTACCGCTGGTCGCGCCCTGCTGTCCGAAATCCTGCCGCGCGGCCTGCCGTTCAAGGTGATCGACAAGCCGCTCAAGAAGAAGGAAATTTCCAAGCTGATCGACGAGAGCTTCCGTCGCTGCGGCCTGAAGGAGACCGTGGTCTTCGCCGACCAGCTGATGCAGGCAGGCTTCCGCCTGGCGACCCGGGCCGGCATTTCGATCTGCGTCGATGACATGCTGGTGCCGACGCAGAAGCACAGCCTGATAGCGGCCGCAGAAACCGAGGTCAAGGAAATCGAAAAGCAATACACCTCGGGTCTGGTGACCGTCGGCGAGCGCTACAACAAGGTCGTCGATATCTGGGGTCGTGCCGGCGATCAGGTGGCCAAGGCCATGATGGACCAGCTTGCCCATCAGACGGTGACAGGCGCCGATGGCAAGCAGGTGAGCCAGGAATCCTTCAACTCCATTTACATGATGGCCGACTCGGGCGCGCGTGGTTCTGCCGCCCAGATCCGCCAGCTGGCCGGCATGCGCGGCCTGATGGCCAAGCCGGATGGTTCGATCATCGAAACGCCGATCACCTCCAACTTCCGCGAGGGCCTCAACGTTCTGCAGTACTTCATTTCGACGCACGGCGCGCGCAAGGGCCTGGCCGATACGGCGTTGAAGACCGCCAACTCCGGTTATCTGACCCGCCGTCTGGTTGACGTCACCCAGGACCTGGTGGTGATCGAGGACGATTGCGGTACCCAGAATGGCTTCGCCATGAAGGCTCTGGTGGAGGGCGGCGAAGTGATCGAACCTCTGCGCGAGCGCATTCTTGGACGCGTCACCACAAATGATGTGATCCACCCCGATACGCAGGATGTGCTGTTCGCCGCCGGCTATCTGCTGAACGAAGATGCCGTTGATGCGATTGAATTGCTGGACATCGATGAGGTTCGCGTACGCAGCCCGCTGTCCTGCGAAACCCGTTACGGTCTGTGCGCCAAGTGCTACGGCCGCGATCTGGGTCGCGGTTCCCTGGTCAATGCCGGCGAGGCGGTTGGCGTTATCGCCGCACAGTCGATCGGCGAGCCGGGTACCCAGCTGACGATGCGTACCTTCCACGTTGGTGGCGCGGCATCACGTTCCGCGGCGCAAAGCAGCATCGAGGCCAAGAGCTCGGGCGTGATCCGATTTACTGCGACCATGCGTTACGTCACGAATCCAAAGAACGAGAAGATCGTCATCTCCCGCTCAGGGGAGGTAATGATTACCGACGACAACGGCCGCGAGCGGGAGCGTCACAAGGTTCCATACGGCGCAACCCTGCTGGCCGACGACGGCAAGGCGGTGAAGGCCGGAACGCAATTGGCCACGTGGGATCCGCACACCCGTCCGATCGTTACCGAGTATGCCGGCACGGTCAAGTTCGAGAATGTCGAGAAGAACGCAACCGTCGCCGAACAGATGGACGAAGTTACGGGCCTGTCGACGCTTGTCGTCATCGACCCCAAGCGTGGTGCCAAGGCGTCCAAGGGCGTTCGTCCGCAGGTCAAGCTGATCGACGAGTCGGGTCAGGAAGTCAAGATTCATGGCACCGACCATATCGTAACCATTACCTTCCAGGTCGGCTCGCTGATTACTGTGAAGGATGGCCAGCCTGTTGCAGTTGGCGACATTCTCGCCAGGATCCCGCAAGAGTCATCCAAGACGCGCGACATCACCGGCGGTTTGCCACGCGTTGCAGAGCTTTTCGAAGCTCGCATTCCCAAGGATGCCGGCGTTCTGGCGGAGGTCACCGGCACCGTTTCCTTCGGCAAGGACACCAAGGGCAAGCAGCGTCTGGTGATTACCGAGCCGGACGGCACGGCGCATGAGTACCTGATCACCAAGGACAAGCATGTCATGGCCCATGATGGACAGGTGGTCAACAAGGGCGAAGTGATTGTCGACGGTCCGGCCGATCCCCATGACATTCTGCGCCTGAAGGGTGTCGAGGAACTTGCCCGCTACATCATCGATGAAGTGCAGGACGTGTATCGCCTGCAGGGCGTCAAGATCAACGACAAGCACATCGAAGTGATCGTGCGCCAGATGCTGCGCCGGGTGGTCATTACTCATCCCGGCGATTCGACTTATATCAAGGAAGAGCAGGTCGAACGCGCTGCGGTACTGGACGAGAATGACAAGCTGATTGCAGCGGGCAAGACGCCGACGATGTACGATTTCATGCTGCACGGCATCACCAAGGCCAGTTTGTCCACCGACTCCTTCATCTCGGCCGCGTCTTTCCAGGAAACCACGCGCGTCTTGACCGAGGCCGCCATCATGGGCAAGCGCGACGAATTGCGCGGGCTCAAGGAAAACGTAATTGTCGGTCGTCTGATACCGGCGGGCACCGGCATGGCTTACCACCGCACGCGCCGCGGGCAGTCAAAGAGTGGCGCAGAGGCGCAAAACCTGTTTGACCTGCCGGTTGCAGCGGAAGCCACCCCGGCGGCAGCGGAGGATGCGCAAGCAGGTTGACGCTCGCAGGGGACCATTCTATAATCCGGCCTCTTTGCCCTCGGCAGGGGTCGATTTTTTGCAATTTTGCGGTGCTTTTCGCACAGCATTCAGGACACTTAAATGCCTACCATTAACCAACTCGTGCGCAAAGGACGTCAGGCGCCGCAGTCGAAAAGCAAGGTGCCGGCGCTCGGCAACAGCCCGGCTCGGCGCGGTGTATGCACCCGCGTATACACCACTACCCCGAAGAAGCCGAACTCGGCGCTGCGGAAGGTCGCCAAGGTGCGACTGACCAATGGCTTCGAGGTTATTTCCTATATCGGCGGCGAAGGCCACAACCTGCAGGAGCACTCGGTGGTGCTCATTCGCGGTGGTCGAGTCAAGGATCTGCCGGGTGTGCGTTACCACATTGTGCGAGGCAGTCTGGATACCCAGGGTGTCAAGGATCGCAAGCAAAGCCGTTCCAAGTACGGCGCAAAACGGCCCAAGGCCGCCTGATCCGGGTCTTAAGGAGATACCATGCCCCGTCGTCGTGAAGTTCCCAAACGTGACATCCTGCCTGATCCGAAATTCGGCAGCGTCGATCTTTCCAAGTTCGTCAATGTGTTGATGGACAGCGGCAAGAAGTCTGTTGCCGAGCGCATCGTCTATGGCGCGTTTGCGCAGATCCAGACCAAGAGCGGCAAGGATCCACTGGAGGTGTTCACTCTGGCGGTAAATAACGTAAAGCCCCTGGTTGAAGTCAAGAGCCGCCGCGTCGGCGGCGCCAATTACCAGGTGCCGGTTGAAGTGCGTCCGTCGCGGCGCATGGCCTTGTCCATGCGTTGGCTGCGCGAAGCGGCACGCAAGCGCAGCGAGAAGTCGATGGGTCAGCGTCTTGCCGCCGAGTTGCTTGAAGCGTCCGAAGGGCGCGGTGCGGCGATGAAGAAGCGCGAAGAAGTTCACCGTATGGCGGAAGCCAACAAGGCCTTCTCGCACTTCCGTTTCTAAGTAGTGTCGCGTCTCGCCGGGTGACCGGCGTGGCTTTCGTTTTTGTCCGCCGCCCTGTCGCTTTGTGAAACGAGGCGTCATGGCGGTTTGGTTTAGATAAGGCAGGTAAATCAAGTGGCCCGCAAGACTCCCATCGAGCGCTATCGCAACATTGGTATTTCGGCACATATCGACGCCGGCAAGACCACCACCACCGAGCGTATTTTGTTCTACACCGGGGTGAACCACAAAATCGGCGAAGTCCATGACGGCGCAGCCACCATGGACTGGATGGAGCAGGAGCAGGAGCGCGGCATTACCATTACCTCGGCGGCCACCACCTGTTTCTGGAAGGGTATGGGCGCGAATTTCCCCGAGCATCGCGTGAATATCATCGATACCCCGGGGCACGTCGACTTCACCATCGAGGTGGAGCGTTCCATGCGTGTGCTGGATGGCGCCTGCATGGTCTACTGCGCCGTGGGTGGCGTTCAACCGCAGTCCGAAACCGTCTGGCGTCAGGCCAACCGCTACGGTGTGCCGCGCCTGGCATTCGTGAACAAGATGGACCGCCAGGGCGCCGACTTCTTCAAGGTGCATGACCAGATGCGCATGCGCCTGAAGGCCAATCCCATCCCGCTGCAGATACCGATCGGTGCCGAGGAGAAGTTCGAAGGCGTGATCGATCTGGTCAAGATGAAGGCCATCGTTTGGGACGAGGCAAGCCAGGGCGTAAAGTTCGTTTACAGCGAGATTCCGGCGGACCTCAAAGCCAAGGCAGACGAATGGCGCGAGAAGATGCTCGAGGCCGCTGCCGAGGCGTCCGAGGAATTGATGAACAAGTACCTCGAGAGCGGCGATCTGACCGAAGAAGAAATCAAGACCGGATTGCGTGCCCGTACCCTGAGCGCTGAAATTGTGCCCATGCTGTGCGGCTCTGCATTCAAGAACAAGGGTGTTCAGGCGATGCTGGACGCCGTCATCGAGTATCTGCCGGCTCCGACGGATATTCCGCCGGTCAACGGCATACTTGAAAACGAGCAGCCGGGTGAGCGCAAGCCCAACGATACTGATCCGTTTGCCGCACTGGCATTCAAGATCATGACCGATCCCTATGTCGGGCAGCTGACCTTTTTCCGCGTCTACTCCGGCACGGTCAAGACCGGCGACACGATTTACAACCCGATCAAGGGTCGCAAGGAACGCCTCGGCCGAATCCTGCAGATGCACGCCAACCAGCGCGAGGAAATCAAGGAAGTGTTTGCCGGCGATATCGCCGCTGCGGTCGGCCTGAAAGAGGCCACCACGGGCGAAACCCTGTGCGACCCGGCGCATGTCATCACGCTGGAACGCATGGTGTTCCCCGAGCCGGTGATCCACGTTGCCGTCGAGCCCAAGACCAAGGCCGACCAGGAGAAGATGGGTATCGCCCTGAATCGCCTGGCGCAGGAAGATCCGTCTTTCCGGGTGCGTACCGACGAAGAATCCGGCCAGACGATTATTTCCGGCATGGGCGAGCTCCATCTGGAGATTCTTGTCGATCGCATGCGCCGCGAATTCAGCGTTGAGGCCAACGTCGGTGCGCCACAGGTGGCCTATCGCGAAGCTGTACGCAAGTCGGTGGAGCAGGAAGGCAAATTTGTCAAACAGTCGGGCGGTCGCGGCCAGTATGGCCACGTCTGGATCAAACTGGAGCCGAATGAGGCGGGCAAGGGCTTTGAATTCGTCGACATGATCAAGGGCGGCTCGGTGCCGCGTGAATTCATACCTGCGGTTGAAAAGGGTCTCAGGGACACCTTGCCCAACGGCGTTCTGGCCGGTTTCCCGGTGGTCGATGTCAAGGTGACGCTGTTTGATGGCTCCTATCACGATGTCGATTCCAACGAAAACGCGTTCAAGATGGCGGCGTCCATGGCTTTCAAGGACGCCATGCGCAAGGCCAGTCCGGTATTGCTGGAGCCGATGATGGCGGTCGAGGTGGAAACGCCGGAAGACTACATGGGCAACGTCATGGGCGATCTGTCCGGCCGTCGCGGCATCGTTCATGGCATGGAAGATCAGGTCGGCGGCATCAAGCTGATCAAGGCCGAAGTGCCGCTGGCCGAGATGTTTGGCTATTCAACCACGCTTCGTTCGCTGTCTCAGGGCCGCGCTACCTATAGCATGGAATTCAAGCACTACACCGAGGCGCCGAAGAATGTCGCCGAAGCCGTTATCAACAAGAAGTGATCGACCAACCATCGTTCTTTAAGGAAAGCAGACATGGCGAAAGCGAAATTTGAGCGGACGAAGCCGCACGTAAACGTGGGGACGATTGGTCACGTAGACCATGGCAAGACGACGTTGACGGCGGCGATGACCTCGGTGCTGTCGGCGAAGTTTGGCGGCGAGGCGAAAGCCTACGACCAGATTGACGCGGCGCCGGAAGAGAAGGCGCGCGGCATCACCATCAACACCGCGCACGTCGAATACGAGACGACGAAGCGTCACTACGCGCACGTTGACTGCCCGGGACACGCCGACTACGTCAAGAACATGATCACCGGCGCCGCGCAAATGGACGGCGCCATCCTGGTCTGCTCCGCCGCCGACGGCCCCATGCCGCAGACCCGCGAGCACATCCTGCTGGCGCGCCAGGTCGGCGTGCCCTACATGGTCGTATTCATGAACAAATGCGACATGGTCGATGACGCCGAACTGCTCGAACTGGTCGAAATGGAACTGCGCGAACTGCTCAGCAAATACGACTTTCCCGGCGACGACATCCCGATCATCAAGGGCTCCGCCCTGAAGGCCCTCGAAGGCGACAAGGGCGAACTCGGCGAACAGGCCATCATGGCCCTGGCCGACGCCCTGGACAGCTACATCCCGACCCCCGAGCGGGCCATCGACAAGCCCTTCCTGATGCCCATCGAAGACGTCTTCTCGATCTCCGGTCGCGGCACCGTGGTGACCGGTCGTATCGAGCGCGGCATCGTCAAGGTTGGCGAAGAAATCGAAATCATCGGCATCCGCCCCACCACCAAGACCATCTGTACCGGCGTTGAAATGTTCAGGAAGCTGCTGGACCAGGGCCAGGCCGGAGACAACGTCGGCGTCCTGCTGCGCGGCACCAAGCGTGAAGAAGTCGAGCGTGGCCAGGTGCTGGCCAAGCCGGGCAGCATCACCCCGCACACCCACTTCACCTCCGAGGTGTACATCCTGTCGAAGGACGAAGGCGGGCGTCACACGCCGTTCTTCAACGGCTACCGTCCGCAGTTCTACTTCCGCACCACCGACGTCACGGGCAGCATCGAGTTGCCGGCCGGTACGGAAATGGTCATGCCGGGCGACAACATTGCGATGACGGTGAAGCTGATTGCCCCGATCGCGATGGAAGAAGGTCTGCGTTTCGCCATCCGTGAAGGCGGTCGTACCGTCGGCGCCGGTGTCGTTGCCAAGGTCATCGAATAACATTTGTTGCAATACGGCGAAAAGGGCGATAAAATCTTGCCCTTTCGCGATTTGCGACCCTGCTCTTTAAGGATTTGTCATGCAAAGCCAAAAGATACGCATCCGCCTCAAGGCGTTCGACTATCGCCTGATCGACCAGTCGGCGCTTGAGATTGTCGAGACGGCAAAGCGCACTGGCGCTGTAGTGCGCGGCCCGGTGCCGCTGCCGACGCGTATTGAGCGTTTTGATGTATTGCGGTCGCCGCACGTCAATAAGACTTCGCGGGACCAGTTCGAGATTCGCACCCATCTGCGCCTGATGGACATCATCGATCCGACTGACAAGACGGTCGATGCACTGATGAAGCTGGATCTTCCCGCTGGTGTGGATGTCGAGATCAAGTTGCAGTAATTCGTATCAGGGGCGCCTGCTTTTTGGCGCCTGTCGCGGTGTCGTTTGCCGCTGAATTTCCGAAGTCGGCCCGGCCAATCGTAGCTGGGGTTTAGGAGAATAAAATGAGTCTAGGCCTTGTTGGACGCAAGGTCGGCATGACGCGCGTTTTCGCCGAAGATGGTTCTTCCATCCCGGTGACGGTGCTCGATGTGTCGAATAACCGCGTCACACAAATAAAGACACCTGAGGCGGATGGTTATGCCGCCGTTCAGGTGACCTTTGGCAAGCGTCGCGCCAGCCGGGTAGGCAAGCCGGCAGCGGGTCACCTTGCCAAGGCCGGCGTCGAAGCCGGTGAAGTTCTCAGGGAGTTCCGTGTCGCGCCCGATCAACTGGCCGCTTTCAAGCCGGGTGACGTGGTCGCCGCAAGCATTTTCAGTGTCGGTCAGAAAGTCGATGTGAGTGGCACGTCGATCGGCAAGGGATTTGCCGGTGCAATTACCCGACACCATTTCTCGTCGAACCGGGCTTCCCACGGCAATTCCCTGTCGCACAATTCTGCCGGTTCCATCGGCATGGCGCAGGATCCGGGGCGCGTGTTTCCCGGCAAGAAAATGGCCGGACACCTCGGCGATGTCGCGCGTACGACAGCAGAATCTGGAAGTCGTCCGCATCGATGAGGCGCGCCAACTCCTGTTGGTCAGGGGTGCAGTGCCTGGCGCCAAGGGGGGTGACGTGATTGTCGCTCCGGCCATCAAGGCGTCGAAAGAGCGGGGATGACATGGAACTTAAATTAATTGACGCCCAGGGTCAGGCCGCATCTACCATTACAGCGTCAGATGCGCTGTTTGGTCGCGAATTCAATGAGGCGCTGGTACATCAGGTGGTGGTCGCCTATCAAGCCAATGCCCGCGCGGGCAATCGCAAGCAGAAAGACCGCGAGGAAGTGCATCACAGCACCAAGAAGCCATTCCGCCAAAAGGGAACAGGCCGTGCACGTGCCGGTATGACATCCTCGCCCATCTGGCGTGGCGGTGGCCGGATTTTCCCGAACACGCCGGAAGAGAATTTCACCCAGAAGGTCAATCGGAAGATGTATCGCGCCGGTTTGGCGGCGATCCTGTCGCAGCTGGCCCGCGAAGACAAACTGGTGGTGATTGATGATTTCGCCATCGAGGCGCCGAAGACACGCCTGTTTGCCCAGAAACTGAAAGCCATGGGTCTGGATTCCGTGCTGCTCGTGACGGACAGTCTGGACGACAACCTGGCGCTGGCATCCCGCAACTTGCCGAATGTACTGGTGCTGGAAGCGCATCAGGCTGATCCGGTATCCCTGGTGCGTTTTCCCAAGGTGATCTTCACCAAGGGTGCCGTGGCCAAGATCGAGGAGATGCTGGCATGAGCAAGAACTTCAATCCGGAACGTTTGCTGCAGGTGCTGGTAGCTCCGCAGATTTCCGAAAAAGCTACCTACATTGCCGACAAGAACGAGCAGGTGGTGTTCATCGTGACACCCGACGCGACCAAGCCTGAAGTCAAGGCGGCCGTCGAAATGCTGTTCAAGGTCGAAGTCAAGTCTGTCCAGATCGCCAATCTAAAGGGCAAGGTCAAGCGCTCCGGTCGCACCGTCGGTCGGCGCAGCGACATCAGGAAGGCTTTTGTCTGCCTGAAGCCGGGTCAGGAAATCAACTTTGCTGAAGGGGGGGCGGCTTAAATGGCTCTCGTAAAAGTCAAACCGACTTCACCCGGTCGTCGCGGTGTCGTCAAGGTCGTTAACCCGAATCTGCACAAGGGTCGTCCGCACGACAAGCTGGTCGAAGCGAAGACCCGGACCGCCGGGCGCAATGCACATGGTCATATCACCACGCGGCACATGGGTGGCGGCCACAAGAAGCTTTACCGCGTTATCGATTTCCGCCGCGACAAGGACGGGATTCCGGGCAAGGTCGAGAGCCTTCAGTACGATCCGAATCGTTCCGCCAATATCGCCCTGGTGCTCTACGCGGATGGCGAACGTCGTTACATCATCGCCATCAAGGGCATGGTCGTCGGTCAGGAGATCATCAGCGGCTCCGAAGCCCCGATCAAGCCGGGCAACGCTTTGCCGATTCGCAGTATTCCCGTCGGCACGACAATCCATTGCGTCGAAATGATGCCGGGAAAAGGGGCGCAGATCGCCCGTTCTGCCGGCACTTCAGTGCAGCTTCTGGCGCGTGAAGGTTCTTACGCACAGATCCGGCTGCGTTCCGGCGAAATCCGCCGCATCCACATAGAGTGCCGCGCGACGATCGGTGAAGTAGGCAACGAAGAGCATAGCCTGCGCAAGATCGGCAAGGCCGGTGCGATGCGTTGGCGCGGTATCCGTCCGACGGTTCGCGGCGTGGCCATGAACCCGGTCGATCACCCGCATGGTGGTGGCGAAGGGCGCACCGGAGAAGGGCGCGTTCCCGTGAGTCCCTGGGGCCAGCCGACCAAGGGCTACCGTACCCGCAACAACAAGCGCACGGACGTCATGATTGTCCAACGCAGGCCGAAAGGTAAGAGGTAAGAGATGGCACGTTCTATCAAGAAGGGCCCGTTCATTGACGCCCACCTGCTGAAGCGGGTGGATGCAGCGCGCGCCTCCAACGACAAGCGCCCGATCAAGACCTGGTCGCGTCGATCGACCATTCTTCCGGACTTCGTGGGATTGACCATCGCCGTGCATAACGGCAAGCAGCATATTCCGGTCTATGTGTCGGAAAACATGGTGGGTCACAAGCTTGGCGAGTTCGCGCTGACGCGAACCTTCAAGGGCCACACCGGCGGCAAAAAAGCCGTCGCCAAGAAGTAAGGAGCGATGATGGAAACCAACGCAAACTTGCGCGGCGTCCGACTTTCCGCCCAAAAAGGTCGTCTTGTTGCCGATCTGGTACGCGGCAAGCCGGTAGATCAGGCACTCAGCATTCTGGCATTTTCGCCCAAGAAGGGCGCCGGAATCATCAAGAAAGTTCTTGAGTCGGCTATCGCCAACGCAGAACACAATGACGGCGCGGATATCGATGCACTGAAGATCACGCGGATCTATGTCGAAAAGGGCACTGTGCTCAAGCGCTTTACCGCGCGAGCCAAGGGACGCGGCAACAGCATCCTCAAGCCTACCTGTCACATTTTCGTGACTGTTGGCGATTAAGGAGGACACATGGGACAAAAGATTCATCCGACCGGTTTTCGTCTTTCGGTCACGCGCAACTGGACTTCGCGCTGGTATTCCAACAGCAAGAATTTTCCGCAGATGCTCAAGGAAGACCTTGAGGTTCGCGAATACCTGAAAAAGAAACTGGCGCACGCGTCTGTTGGTCGCGTGGTGATTGAGCGCCCGGCCAAGAACGCAAGGGTAACCGTGTATAGCGCTCGCCCCGGTGTGGTGATCGGCAAGAAGGGTGAAGACATCGAACACCTCAAGGCGGAACTCCAGCGCAAGATGGGCGTGCCGGTGCACGTCAATATCGAAGAGATCCGCAAGCCGGAAACCGACGCCCAGCTGATCGCCGACTCCATAGCGCAACAGCTCGAAAAGCGCATCATGTTCCGCCGCGCAATGAAACGCGCGATGCAGAATGCAATGCGCCTTGGTGCCCAGGGCATCAAGATCATGAGTTCGGGGCGTCTCAACGGCGCCGAGATTGCACGCCGGGAATGGTATCGGGAAGGCCGTGTGCCTTTGCATACCCTGCGTGCCGACATTGACTACGGTACTTCCGAGGCGAAGACCACCTACGGCATCATCGGCATCAAGGTTTGGGTATTCAAGGGCGAGATTCTGTCGCGCAGCGAAGCACTGCTGGCCGCCCCGGAGCCGATCGTTGACGACCAGCGCAAGCCGCGGCGTAGTCCAGGCAAGCCCAAAGTCGAAGGCGAAGGCGAAGCCAAGCCCGCACGCCGGACGTCCGCCAAAAAGGCTGAAGAAGCCAAGCCGGAAGCCAAGCCGGAAGTCGTTGCTGCAGCGCCCAAGGCACCCGTCAAGCGTGTTCGCAAGGCCCCGGCCAAGGCCGAGGGTGCCGATAGCGCAGCGAAAGAAGGCAAGGAGTAAAACATGCTGCAACCTGCCCGCAGAAAATATCGCAAGGAACAGAAGGGCCGCAATACCGGGCTCGCTACCCGTGGCGCCAAGGTGAGTTTTGGCGAATACGGCCTCAAGGCCATCGGCCGGGGGCGCCTTACAGCCCGTCAGATCGAAGCAGCGCGTCGTGCCATGACGCGTCATATCAAACGCGGTGGTCGTATCTGGATTCGCATTTTCCCGGACAAGCCGATTTCGAAGAAGCCGCTTGAGGTTCGGATGGGTAACGGCAAGGGCTCCCCTGAGTATTGGGTTGCCGAGATTCAGCCGGGCAAGGTCCTGTACGAGATGGATGGCGTGGACGAGACGCTGGCGCGCGAAGCTTTCCGCCTGGCAGCGGCCAAGCTCCCGCTCGAGACCACTTTCGTCACCCGCCATTTGGGATAAGCCATGAAGACAACTGAGCTGAGAGCGAAAAACGACGTGGATCTGCAAAAGGAGTTGCTCGATTTGCGCAAGGCGCAATTCGGTCTTCGCATGCAGGTGGCTACACAACAACTGACCAATACCAGCCAGGTCGGTAAGGTGCGCAAGGATATTGCGCGCGTCAAAACCATACAGCGTGAGAAGGCGGCGGCGAAATGACGGATGCGATCACTCAAACCGTGCGGCGCACCCTCCAGGGGCGCGTTGTTTCGGACAAGATGCAGAAAACCGTTACGGTATTGGTCGAGCGCAAGGTGAAGCACCCTGTGATCGGCAAGATCATGACGCGTTCGAAAAAGTACCACGCGCACGTTGAAGGAATGGAGACGGCAGCCGGCGATCTGGTACAGATCGAGGAATGCGCGCCGATCTCCAAGACCAAGGCGTGGCGTGTCGCCAAGGTTGTCGAGAAGGCGCGCGCGGTCTGACCGGATCTTGTTGGGCCGGACGTTCTGCAATACGGAAATAGTGGTTGACAACACCGTGGCGGGCTGTAGAATCCCGCCTCTTTGCTCCGCCGGGGTATTCACTCTTCCCGGCATCCCAGCCCCTAGCGGGCTCCAAGACTGATCGCGGGACTTGAGTCAATCGCGGATTAAGTTGGAGATGAAATAATGATTCAAATGCAGTCTCTGCTGGATGTCGCCGATAACACCGGCGCACGTTCGGTCATGTGCATCAAGGTGCTTGGCGGGTCCAAGCGCCGCTATGCCGGCATTGGTGATGTCATCAAGGTCAGCATCAAGGATGCCGCGCCGCGTGGTCGTGTCAAGAAGGGCGAAGTCTATAGCGCGGTAGTGGTGCGCACGGCCAAGGGCGTTCGTCGCGCCGACGGATCCCTGATCAAGTTCGATGGCAACGCAGCCGTATTGCTCAACAACAAGCTGGAACCGATCGGCACGCGCATCTTCGGCCCGGTCACACGCGAGCTGCGCACCGAGCGATTCATGAAGATCGTCTCGCTGGCTCCCGAGGTTCTTTGAACCGGCATCCGAGGACTTGATCATGAACAAAATTCGCAAAGGTGACGATGTCGTCGTTACCACGGGTAAAGACAAGGGCAAGCGAGGTGTCGTGCTGAACTGCCTCGATGCGGAGCGCCTGCTCGTTGAAGGCATCAATCGCGTCAAGAAGCATACCAAGCCTAACCCGCTCAAGGGTAATCAGGGCGGCATTGTCGAGAAGGAAATGCCGATCAATATTTCCAACGTGGCGCTGTTCAATCCGGCCACCCAGAAAGCGGACCGCGTCGGCTTCAAGCAACTCGACGATGGCCGCAAGGTTCGGGTGTTCAGGTCGAACGGCGAAGTTGTTGACGCGTAAGGATCAGTCATGGCGCGATTGCAGGAATACTACAAACAGACGGTGGCTCCCGAACTTCGCGAGAAGTTCGCGTACAAGTCCATCATGGAAGTCCCGCGCATTACCAAGATCACCCTGAACATGGGCGTGGGCGAGGCGGTAGGTGACAAGAAGGTGCTGGATAACGCAGTCGGCGACATGACCAAGATAGCGGGTCAGAAACCGGTGGTCACCAAGGCACGCAAGGCCATCGCCGGATTCAAGATTCGCGAGGGTTATCCGATCGGCTGCATGCTGACTTTGCGCGGAAACCGGATGTACGAATTCCTTGATCGCCTGGTCACCATTGCCATGCCGCGTATCCGCGACTTCCGGGGCATCTCGGGCAAGGGTTTTGACGGGCGTGGCAACTACAACGTCGGGGTCAAGGAACAGATCATTTTCCCCGAAATCGAGTACGACAAGATCGATGCCTTGCGGGGCATGAATATCAGCATCACCACCACCGCGAAGAACGACGAGGAAGCGAAGGCACTCCTCGCCGCTTTCAAGTTCCCCTTCAAGAATTGAGGGACGTATGGCGAAACTAGCTCTTATTAACCGCGAAGAAAAGCGCGCCAAGATGGTTGCGAAGTATGCAGCCAAGCGCGCCGAACTTTTTGCCGTGATCAACAACGTCAAGCTGTCGGACGAGGAGCGCATGGATGCGCGCCTGAAACTCCAGCAGTTGCCCCGCAACGCGAGCCCGTCCCGTCAGCGCAATCGTTGCGCATTGACCGGGCGTCCGCGCGGAGTGTTCCGCAAGTTCGGTCTGTGCCGTAACAAGCTGCGCGAGGTTGCCATGCGCGGCGAAGTGCCCGGCATGACCAAGGCAAGCTGGTAAGGAGAGCGATATGAGCATGACCGATCCAGTTGCCGACATGTTGACCCGCATCCGCAATGCGCAGATGGCGGAAAAACTGTCCGTTTCCATGCCTTCCTCCAAGCTCAAGGTGGCGATTGCCAAGGTGCTGAAGGACGAAGGCTACATCGATGATTTCGCTATCCGCGAGAGCGGGGCCAAGCCCGAACTCGATATTGCGCTCAAGTACTATGCCGGGCACCCGGTGATCGAGCGCATCGAACGCGTTTCCAAGCCGGGCCTGCGTGTCTACAAGGGCAAGGACGATTTGCCCCGTGTCATGAACGGGCTGGGTGTTGCCATTGTCTCCACGCCGAAAGGCGTGATGACCGACCGCCGCGCGCGGGCAGGCAACATGGGTGGCGAAGTTCTCTGCATCGTCGCCTAAGGAGCCGCTGTCATGTCACGTATTGCAAAGTATCCCGTTGATGTGCCCAAGGGCGTCGAAGTGACGCTTTCTGACACCGACGTTGCGGTCAAGGGTCCGCTGGGCACGCTGAAGCAGTTCCTCCTGCCGGCCGTCACGATCGAGAGAGATGGTGAAAAGCTGCTCTGCCGTGCCGTCGAGGGTGCCCCGAATTCCGGCGCCATGTCAGGCACGATGCGCGCGTTGCTGAACAACATGGTTATCGGCGTGACCAAGGGCTTCGAGAAGAAGCTGACACTGGTAGGCGTCGGCTATCGCGCCCAGGCTCAGGGAGCCAAGCTGAACCTCACCTTGGGCTTCTCGCATCCCGTGTCGCACGATATGCCAAATGGCATCAAAGTTGAAACGCCGACCCAGACGGAGATCCTGATCAAGGGGATCGACAAGCAGGTGGTTGGTCAGGTGGCCGCTGAAGTGCGTGCCTACCGTTCCCCGGAGCCCTACAAGGGCAAGGGTGTCCGGTATGCCGACGAAGTGGTCGTCATCAAGGAAACCAAGAAGAAATAACCGAGGCGCTGAATCATGGAAAAGAAACAGGCTCGTCTGCGCAGGGCGCGCAAAACCCGCGCCAAGATTGCGGAGCTCAAGGTGGTGCGCCTTGCGGTGCATCGCAGCAACTTGCACATCTCCGCGCAGATTTTCTCCGGTTGCGGTACCCGGGTTCTCGTCGCCGCTTCGACCATGGAGCCGGAAATCCGGACCCAGGTTCCGAACGGCGGCAACGTCAATGCAGCCAAGACGGTTGGCAAGCTCATCGCCGAGCGGGCCAAAGCGGCCGGCATCGAGCCAGGTAGCCTTCGACCGTTCCGGTTTTCATTACCACGGCCGCGTCAAAGCGCTGGCCGAAGCCGCCCGTGAGGGCGGTCTCAAGTTCTAAGCGAGACGGACATGGCCAAACCGCAAGGCAGGAAACAGCAGCAGGTCCAGGAAGAACGCGACGACGGCATGCGCGAGAAGATGGTCTCCATCAATCGCGTTACCAAAGTCGTCAAGGGCGGCCGTATTCTCGGTTTCGCCGCGCTGACCGTGGTTGGTGATGGTGACGGCGGCATCGGCATGGGCAAGGGCAAGTCCCGCGAAGTCCCCGTCGCCGTGCAGAAGGCGATGGAGGAAGCTCGGCGCAAGATGTCCAAGATCAGCCTCAAGAACGGTACTCTGCACCACACGGTCAAGGGCAAGCATGGCGCCACCACGGTGCTGATGTCCCCCGCGTCTCCGGGTACCGGGGTCATCGCTGGCGGCCCGATGCGCGCGGTGTTCGAAGTCATGGGCATTACCGACGTGGTTGCCAAGACCATCGGCTCGACCAATCCTTACAACGTGGTGCGCGCAACGCTGCATGGCTTGCTGGCCATGAGCACCCCGGCCGAGATTGCCGCCAAGCGCGGCAAGGCTCTGGCAGAAATTCTGGAGTAAACCATGGCTGACAAGACGATCAAGGTCACGCTGGTAAAGAGCGTCATCGGCACCAAACAGGATCACCGTGCGACGGTACGCGGGCTCGGCCTGAGGAAGATCAATAGTTCGGCCGTCCTTGAGGACACGCCGGCGGTACGCGGCATGATCCGCAAGATCGCCTATCTGCTGAAGTGCGAAGGCTAAGGGGATATCGCGATGAGCATGGAACTTAACAACCTGAAGCCGGGCGCCGGCTCGAAACACGCTTCCAAGCGTGTCGGGCGGGGCATTGGCAGCGGTCTTGGCAAGACCGCCGGGCGTGGACACAAAGGCCAGAAGTCGCGCGCCGGCGGATTCCACAAGGTTGGCTTCGAGGGCGGCCAGATGCCGCTGCAGCGTCGATTGCCGAAGCGGGGATTTGTGTCCCTGACCGCCAACCGCAATGTCGAAGTGCGCTTGTCCGAACTGGACAAACTTCCGGTCGAAGAAGTCGATCTGCTCGTTCTGAAGCAGGCCGGCGTGATTGCGGGAGACGCCTTGTCCGCCAAGGTGATCCTGTCGGGCAAACTGAATCGCAAGATCGCGCTCAAGGGCGTTGGCGCGACCAAGGGCGCCCGTGCCGCGATCGAAGCGGCCGGCGGCTCAGTAGCAGACATCGCCGCTGCCTGATAGCGGACGAGGACGGATCACGTGGCAACCCAGGCAGCAACTCTAGGCAAGTCCGGAAAGTTTGGCGATCTCTGGCACCGGCTCTGGTTCCTGCTGGGTGCGCTCGTGGTGTACCGGATTGGAGCGCACATCCCCGTGCCCGGAATCGATCCGGTAAAGCTTGCTGAGTTGTTTCAGGGGCAGGCGGGCGGAATTCTCGGCGTCTTCAATCTGTTTTCCGGTGGGGCGCTGTCGCGTTTTACCCTGTTTGCGCTTGGCATCATGCCCTACATTTCTGCGTCGATCATCATGCAACTGATGACGGTCGCAGTGCCTTCGCTTGAGGCACTGAAAAAAGAGGGGGAGGCCGGACGGCGCAAAATTACTCAATATACCCGTTACGGCACCCTAGGTCTGGCATTGTTTCAGGGTCTGGGCATGGCGATCGCGCTGGAATCCCAAGCGGGGCTGGTTCTCGACCCGGGCCTCATGTTCCGCTTCGTTACAGTCATGACCTTGGTTACCGGCACCATGTTCCTGATGTGGCTGGGCGAGCAGATCACCGAGCGTGGTCTGGGCAACGGTATTTCGATCATCATTTTCGCCGGCATCGTCGCTGGTTTGCCGAGCGCGCTGGGTGGCCTCTTCGAACTGGTTCGCACCGGTGCGATGCATGCCCTGTCGGCTCTGTTCATTTGCGCCGTTGCGGTTCTGGTCACCGGTTTCGTGGTGTTTGTTGAAAAGGGCCAGCGCAAGATTCTGGTCAATTACGCCAAGCGGCAAGTCGGCAACAAAGTGTATGGCGGGCAGAGTTCCCATCTGCCCCTGAAGCTCAACATGTCGGGCGTCATCCCGCCCATCTTTGCTTCGTCCATCATCCTGTTCCCGGCCACTGCCGCCAGCTGGTTCGGCGCCAGCGAGGGCATGACCTGGCTCAAGGACATCGCCGCGACGCTGTCGCCCGGACAGCCGATCTACGTGATTCTCTACGCCGTTGCGATCGTGTTTTTCTGCTTTTTCTATACCGCGTTGGTCTTCAATTCCAAGGAGACTGCGGACAATCTGAAAAAGAGCGGTGCCTTTGTCCCCGGCATTCGTCCCGGCGATCAGACCGCCCGCTACATCGACAAGATCCTGATGCGCCTTACTCTGGCGGGTGCCATCTACATCACGGCAGTCTGCCTGTTGCCGGAGTTCCTGATCCTGAAGTGGAACGTGCCGTTTTATTTTGGCGGCACCAGCCTGTTGATCATCGTCGTGGTGACGATGGACTTCATGTCGCAGGTGCAAGCCTATGTAATGTCGCACCAGTATGAAAGTCTTCTGAAAAAGGCAAACTTCAAGGGAGCCGGATTCCCGGCCCGCTGATCCATGTCGAAGGAAGATGTAATTGAAATGCAGGGAGAGGTCGTCGAGAATCTCCCGAATGCCACGTTCCGGATCAAACTCGAAAACGGGCATGTGGTTCTTGGCCATATCTCCGGGAAAATGCGCATGCACTATATCCGCATCCTTCCCGGCGACAAGGTCACCGTGCAACTTACGCCTTACGACCTTTCCAAAGGCCGTATCGTGTTTCGCGCCAAATAGTCTGACAATATTTCCGGAGAACTCCAATGAAAGTTCTGGCTTCGGTCAAACGTATCTGTCGCAATTGCAAAGTCATCCGGCGCAAGGGCGTGGTGAGGGTCATCTGTACCGATCCGCGTCACAAGCAGCGTCAAGGTTGATAGAGCGCCTCAGATCAGATATAATCTACGGTTCGCGTTTTTCAGCTAGCCCACCAAACCGCATTCACTAACGGCGACGAACAGGTAAGCACATGGCTCGTATAGCAGGCGTTAACATTCCGAATCACCAGCACGCCGAGATCGCCTTGACCGCGATCTACGGTATTGGCCGTACCCGCGCAAAGAAAATCTGCGATGCGGTCGGCGTCAAGCGTTCGGCCAAGATCAAGGAACTCACGGACAGCGAACTGGATCGCTTGCGTGAAGAGGTCGGCAAGTTCGCCGTCGAAGGCGATTTGCGCCGCGAAACGACGATGAACATCAAGCGGCTGATGGATCTTGGCTGCTATCGCGGAGTGCGTCACCGTCGCGGTCTGCCGGTGCGCGGCCAGCGCACCCGCACCAACGCGCGAACCCGCAAGGGCCCGCGCAAGGCGATTTCGATGGGCAAGAAGTAAACCAGGAACCAATACATGGCTAAGACCGCAACCAAAGTTCGCAAGAAGGTCAAGAAGAACGTCGCCGAAGGCATCGCGCACGTTCATGCTTCCTTCAACAACACCATCATCACCATCACCGACCGCCAGGGCAATGCCTTGTCGTGGGCCACTTCCGGCGGTGCCGGCTTCAAGGGGTCGCGCAAGTTGACTCCCTTCGCCGCCCAGATCGCCGCCGAAGCTGCCGGCAAGGCGGCCCAGGAGTGCGGTGTAAAGAATCTCGAAGTTCGCATCAAGGGCCCCGGCCCCGGGCGCGAATCGGCAGTGAGGGCGCTCAATGCGCTCGGCATGAAGATCACCAGCATCACCGACATTACCCCGATTCCCCACAACGGATGCCGGCCGCCCAAGCGCCGCCGCATCTAAGGCAATAAGGATACGACACCATGGCCCGCAACCTAGATGCCAAGTGCCGCCAGTGCCGTCGCGAGGGCGAGAAGCTGTTCCTCAAAGGCGAGAAGTGCTTCACTGACAAATGTTCCGTCGAGCGCCGTGCCTACGCGCCCGGCCAGCACGGCCAAAAGTCCGGGCAGCGCTTGTCCGGTTACGGCACGCAGCTGCGCGAAAAGCAAAAGATCCGTCGCATTTACGGCGTTCTCGAGCGGCAGTTCCGCAAGGTGTTCGGCGATGCCGAGCGCAAGAAGGGACAGACCGGCGAAAACCTGCTGAAGCTGCTCGAAGGCCGTCTCGACACCGTGGCATACCGCATGGGCTTCGGCGTGTCGCGCGCGGAAGCGCGGCAGGTGGTTCGCCACAACGGCGTGCTGATCAACGGCAAGCGCGTGGATATCCCCTCCTACAACGTGCGCCCCGGCGATGTCATCCAGTTGCTCGACAGCACTCGCAGCCACCTGCGCACCAAGGCCGCGCTGGAAGCCGCCGAGTCGCGTGGCTTCCCCGTATGGCTCGAAGTGGATGTAAAAGCCGGCAAGGGTATCTTCAAGTCATACCCTGCGCGCGAAGACCTGCCGCCGTCGATCAGCGAAGGCCTGGTTGTCGAACTGTATTCACGCTAACAGTTAGTTTTGCGCCTGGCGTCCACCGGACGCCAGGCGTCGTACATTTGAAGGAATGCACATGCACACACTTCTGAAGCCCCGCAGTATCGATGTCCAGCAGCTTTCGCCGCTGCATGCCCGTGTGGTCATGGAGCCGTTCGAGCGAGGCTATGGCCACACGCTGGGCAACGCCCTACGCCGCATCCTGCTGTCCTCCATGGAGGGCGTTGCCCCGACCGAGGTGTCGATCGAAGGCGTGCTGCACGAGTACTCGACGCTGGATGGCGTGCGTGAGGATGTGGTCGATGTGCTGTTGAATCTCAAGGGCGTCGTGCTGAAGATGCACAACCGTCGCGAGGCTACGCTGACCCTCTCCAGGAACGGCGAAGGCGTGGTGACGGCGCGCGACATCGAAACCACCCATGACGTAGAGATCGTCAATCCTGACCACGTGATTGCCCATATCGCTCCAGGCGGCAAGCTCAACATGCAGATCCGCGTCGAATCCGGCCGCGGCTATGTTCCGGCCAACCAGCGCGAAATCGCCCGCGAGAACCGCGCCATCGGCCAGATCATGCTCGACGCCTCGTTCAGCCCGGTGCGCCGCGTCAGCTATTCCGTCGAGTCCGCCCGCGTCGAACAGCGCACCGACCTCGACAAGCTGATTCTCGACATCGAGACCAACGGCGCCATCGACAATGCCGAAGAAGCCGTGCGTACCGCAGCCCGCATCCTGATGGAGCAGCTGTCGGTGTTCGCCGATCTCGAGGGTACGCCGATGTCTGCGGAGGCTCCCAAGCAGACCTCCGTGGATCCGGTTCTGGTGCGTCCGGTGGACGACCTCGAACTGACGGTTCGTTCCGCCAACTGCCTCAAGGCCGAGAACATCTATTACATCGGTGACCTGATCCAGCGCACCGAAACCGAACTGCTGAAGACTCCGAACCTGGGCCGCAAGTCGCTCAACGAAATCAAGGAAGTGCTGGCTTCGCGCGGCCTTACCCTGGGCATGAAGCTCGAAAGCTGGCCGCCCGCCGGACTGGAGAAGCTTTCCTGATTTTTTGTTACCCGGCCTCGGCCCGGGGTTTTACTGCTTCACCTGCTGCACTGTAACCAATACTCGATAACCATTAACCGGCCGCTTGCATAGCGCGGTGGCCGCAAAAAACGAGGGAATCAAAATGCGTCACGGTAACGGACTTCGCAAACTCAATCGGACCTCGGCACATCGCCAGGCGATGCTGCGCAACATGGCGGTATCGCTGCTGCGCCACGAGGCCATCAAGACCACCCTGCCCAAGGCCAAGGAATTGCGCCGCGTGGTGGAGCCCCTGATCACCCTGGGCAAGAAGCCCAGCCTGGCCAATCGCCGCCTGGCTTTCGATCGCACGCGCGACCGCGACATCGTCGGCAAGCTGTTCGACGTGCTCGGCCCGCGCTATGCCGCCCGCAACGGCGGCTACCTGCGCATCCTCAAGATGGGCTTCCGCGTCGGCGACAACGCGCCGATGGCCTTCGTCGAATTGCTGGACCGCCCCGCAGGCGACGCGGCCGAGGCCCCGACCGCCGAATAAGTTGGGCGCAACGAAAACAAAAAGCCAGGCGCTGCCTGGCTTTTTTCCTTTCTGATACGTCCGCGCTCAGATGGGCAGTCAGTCATCGCCCGTATTGCTGGTCGTTTTGTCGGTCACGGCCCCCGGTTCATGGGTCGCAAGAGATTTCGTTTGGCCAAATGCCTGCACCGCCGGATCGGGAAGCTAGAATGGCGTCAGTCCGGATTTGCCGAACAATTCACAGAGCGAGGTTTGTCATGCCCTACACGCCTGATCTTGTCCATGAGCTGAACACCCTGATCCGCTTCGACCTGGAGACCAGCCAGCAGGGAATCAAGGTGCACAAGAACGCCGATCCGGATGTCATTGCCGCCACGCGGCGCCTTCACGACAAGGGTTTGTTGACCCTGGCGGATGGCGGTTACCTGACAGGCCTCGGGCGCGATGCCGCGGAACACGCGCAGGCGATGCTGACCATCCTGACGTCAAGCAGCAGCGCGACGGCCGCGCCGCAAAAGGATTTTGCCTAGCAATTAGGACTTATCCCCCGGCCCCTTCTCCATGAGAAGGGGTGACATTGGCTCGCTGTGCTCGCCGGTTTTTTGCGGGTCTGCCTTGGGGCGGCCCGGCGGCAAACCGGTCAGGCGTCGTCGAAGTCGGCCGCATCGTCGGGTTCGCCGGCGACTTCAAGCGCGCGCAGTTCGCGGAACAATTCGCGGTAGGCGCGCGGCGGCTTGCCCTGCTGTGATTCCTTCAGCGCGTTGCGGCGCAACTGGCGCAGGTGCTGCATGTCGGCCCCGGGGTAATCGCGGGCGACTTCACTGAACACCGCCTCGTCTTCCATCAGGCGCGTGCGCAATCGTTCAAGCTGGTGCTGGCGGATGGTGGCCGCCTTCGAGATGCCGTTGATTTCATCCATCGCCGCGCGCAAGGGCCCCGCATCGACATCGCGCATGATCTTGCCGATGTATTGCATCTGCCGCCGCCGCGCCTCGTGTTTGGTGATGCGCTGCGCTTCGAGCAGGGCATCACGCAGACGTTCCGGCATGTCGATCTTCGCCAGGCGCTCCTTCGACAGCGCCACGAGCTCGGCGCCGAGATCCTGCAGGGCCGTGCTTTCGCGCTTGCGCTGGGATTTACTGGGGCCGGAATAGGCGTCCGGTTCGTTATCGTCAAATTCCACGGTTATCATTATAACTTCGCCACCAGACCGGTTCCTTCGCATGTCCCAGGGTTTCGCTCATTCTCAAGAGGCGTTGCGCGCATTGGCGCAAACGGTGCTCGACCACGCTGCAGGCAAGGGAGCCACCGCCTGCGAGGTGGATGTCTCGGAAGGTTTCGGCCAGTCCGTCAGCGTGCGCCGGCAGGAAGTCGAAACCATCGAGTACAACCGCGACAAGGGACTCGGCGTCTCGGTATATATCGGCCAGAGGCGCGGCCATGCCAGCAGTTCGGATTTTTCGCCGGCGGCCGTCAGGGCATCGGTCGAGGCGGCGCTGTCGATCGCGCGCTTTACCGCCGAGGACGACTGTGCCGGCCTGCCCGACGCGAAGTTGCTGGCCACCGGGAAAATGGATCTGGACTTGTTCCATCCCTGGGATATTTCCGTTGAGAACGCCATCGATCTGGCGCGTCAATGCGAGCAGGCGGCATTTGCCGTCAGCCCGCTGGTGAAAAACTCCGAAGGCGCCAGCGTCTCGGCGCAGCAGTCGCAATTCGTTTCGGCCAACAGCCTCGGTTTCATGGACGGCTTCGCCGCCACCCGCCACTACATCTCGTGCTCGGTGATCGCCGGCGAAGGCGAGGACATGCAGCGCGACGACTGGTATGTCTCGCAGCGCGATCCGCGGAAATTTCCCGATGCGGCGACCGTGGGCGATTACGCCGCGCGGCGCGCCCTGTCGCGGCTCGGCGCGCGCAAACTGAAGACGCGCAAATGCCCGGTGATTTTCGAGGCGCCGCTGGCAACCGGCCTCATCGGCAGTTTCGTCCATGCGATTTCCGGCGGCGCGCTCTACCGCAAGACCTCCTTCCTCATCGACAGCATGGGCCAGCAGTTGTTTCCCGATTTCGTCCGGATCAGCGAGCGGCCGCATGTCCGTGGCGGCTTCGCCTCATCGCCCTTCGATGACGACGGCGTCGCCACGCATGACCGCGAGGTGGTGAAGAACGGCGTGCTGCAGGGCTATTTCCTGTCCACCTACTCCGCGCGCAAGCTCGGGCTGCAGACCACGGGCAACGCGGGTGGCGCGCACAACCTGCTGGTGCAACCGGGCCGGCACGACCTCAAGGGACTGCTGCGCGAAATGGGCAGCGGCCTGCTGGTGACCGAACTGCTCGGCCAGGGCGTGAATTACGTGACCGGCGACTATTCCCGCGGTGCCGCCGGTTACTGGGTGGAAAAGGGCGAGATCGCCTATCCGGTCGAGGAGATCACCATTGCCGGCAACCTGCGCGACATGCTGCGCGGCATCGTTGCCATCGGCAACGACATCGAGGTTCGCGGCTCGAAGCAGGTCGGATCGATCCTGATCGAGCGCATGACGATAGCCGGAAGCTAGGGAAGCACTGATTGAGTCCGTTCGCGTTGAGCCTGTCGAAACGCAAGCAAGTCGAACCGCCTTTGCCTTGCCACGATGGGCCTTCGACAGGCTCAGGCCGAACGGGTCCATTGGAGTCGTATTGCCGGAACGGGCTATCAGGCCCGTAAAAAGTCGGTGCCGGCGACACGGCGAGTTGGGCGGGGCGGTCCGTTACGGCGAGCGGGCGCTGTCGATGTCGGCCAGATTGCGTTCATCGACGTATAGCCTGGCCGCCGTGCCGGTCTCGCCGGCGAAGCAGGTAACGATTACGTTGCTGAGCGGCGCCGATTTGAACAGTACCTCGACGGCGCAGCGGCCGCAGGCGCTCTCGATGGTGGCCAGCAGGTTGCGCGCGTAGGGGCTGGCGAGCCGGCCGTCGAGGATCAGGTTGGCCAGCATGACGCCGTCGGGCTTCAAGGCGTGGCGCGTATCGCGCCAGAACTCGCGCGTCACCAGATGGCCGGGAATCGAGGTGCGGGAACTGTAGACATCGACCACGATGGCATCGAAGCGGCGCGTCGTATCGACCACGAAGCGGCGCGCATCGGTGGCGACGAATTCGCCGCGGATCGGCTCACGCAGGAAGTCGCGCTCGGCGATGGTGCGGATCGCCGGGTCGATATCGACGTAGGTATAGCGGTTCAATGGCTCGCGGTGCGACAGCGTGAAGCCGCCGGCGCCCAGCACCAGGATGTCGCGATCGCTGAAGCGCAGATCCTCGAGCAGGATGCGCCGCAGGTGCTGCACATAGCGCGCATACTGCGCCGGTTCGCTGCTGTCAATCACCGACGCGTGCTGGTTGTTGACCACGAAGGCGCGCGGCGACAGCATGCCTTCGCGCTGCACGGACTCCACGGCGTAATCGGCATAGGCGGTATCGGCGCGTTGGCGGTCGCCGAAGTTGGCAGTCACGCTGAGCGCGGTCACGGCCACCAGCAAGCCCGTCGTCAGCGGTGACGGGCGCTGCACCAGTGCGGCGCCGGCGACCAGCATCAAGGCGCCGAGCAGCACCGCGGCCCAGACGCCGAAGAGTTGCATGACCACCAGGGACAGTGTGACGGAACCGAGAAATGAGCCGAGGGTAGACCAGTACAGGGCGCGCCCGGCCGCTTCGCCGCTGCGCTGTGCGCGCATCAGGTTGGTCAGGATCGGCACCGTCTGCCCCAGCAGCCAGGCCAGCGGGCAGAGGATGGCACCGATGAAAACCAGGTAGGCCATGCCGGCCGGGCCTGCGGCGAAGATGGCGTTGACGCTGCCGCCGGCGAGGCCTCCGCCCAGCAGCGCGGCCGAGATCAGGAAATTGCGCGCCACCACGCTGCGGTAGTTCGCCGCGACGCGGCTGCCGGAGTAGTAGCCAAGCGCCAGCGCGAGCAGGAACAGGCCGATGGTCGGCGCCGTGACCACGATGGAACTGCCGACGTGCGGTATCAGACGGCGCAAGGCGATGATCTCGGCGCCGAGCGAGCAGTAGCCTTCGATGAAAACAATGGTGAACAGCAGGCGTGGCGGCATCGCGGCAAGGGCGTTGGCAGGGATTGCGACTTTACCGCAAGAGCTTCGCTCAGAGGTAACCAGAAAAGTTCCCAAAGGGACGCACAGCGCCGGTGCCGGCGGTACGGCGGCCCGGCCATCCATGACCGGCGCCCGCTGAAAATTTACAGACGTTCGCCCGCAACGTACCATGCGTCCATTCCATCTTCATCGAGGTGTCGATCGTGCCGGTGCAAGACAAGCCGTTCCGCAGCGGCAAAGCGCAGTGAGTGTTTCTCCGGCCATTACCTGGACCGAAGACGGCGCGGTGCGTTCGCTGCGCTGGCAGTCGGAGGGCGGCACAGCGCCGCCGAAGAATCTCATCGTCGCCGATGACCGCATCACCGCGGACGAGGCGTACCGCCTGGCCTGCGAAGGCACGGCCCTGCTCTGGCGCGGCGACTTTCAGAATGCGCGCCAGTTGCTGCAGGCCATGGGCACGGCGCATCGAGCGCAAGCCGCGCAAGCCTGCGGCGCCGACCACGGGTACGCAATCCCTGCCGGAATCCTTCCCGGAATTTTTCCATAAGTACCGCCTGGCCCAGTTGCAACGCGCCCGCAAACTGGGCATGCTGCTGCTGCCCTTCGATGACGATTACCGGATTCCGCTGCGGCGGGCGCCCGATGTGGCGCAAGCCTGTGTCGAGGCCTACGGACCGGCGACCGGACCCTTCGTCGCCTCGCTGCGCGAACTGCTGGGCCTGATCGGCGCCCACGAATGGCGCAAGAAGGGCGTCGAAGTCCCCGCACTGGGCGCGCGCATTCATCCGCATTACGGCGTGTTCGCGCCGGTGCGCGGCGAGTATGTCGATCTGGTGGCGCAAGCGCCGCTACCGCCGCAATGCGATCTGGCCTTTGATGTCGGCACCGGCACCGGTGTACTGGCAGCCGTGCTGGCACGGCGCGGAGTGGCACGCATCGTCGCCATCGATCAGGATCCGCGCGCGCTGGCCTGCGCCGCGGAAAACCTGGCGCGACTCGGCCTGGCGGAGCGGGTCGAGGTGTTGACAGCCGACCTGTTTCCGCCGCGCCGCGCGCCGCTGATCGTATGCAATCCGCCCTGGCTGCCGGCTCGCGCCAATTCGTCGCTGGAACGTGCCGTCTATGATCCCGAAAGCCGCATGCTGCGGGGCTTCATCGGCGGGCTTGCCGATCATCTGGAACCGGGCGGCGAGGGCTGGCTGATACTTTCCGATCTTGCCGAGCATCTGGGCCTGCGCACGCGCGAGGAATTGCTGGCGACGATCGAGACCAGCGGCCTCAAAGTGTCGGGACGGATGGATGTCAGGCCGAGCCATTCGCGGTCAGTTGACACTAGCGATCCGTTGCATGCCGCGCGCGCCGCCGAAACCACCTCGCTCTGGCGTCTCGCCCTGCGCTGAATGCAAAAAAAGACCCCGCCGCAGCGGGGTCTGTACTGAGTGCCGGCCGCGGACGGCCGGACGAATCTCCCTTACTTCTTTTTCGGTGCCGGTGCCGCGGCCTTGGCCTTGGCGAAGCGGCCACGCTGCATGAAGTTGTCGAAGTTCGCTTCGGTGAAGCTGAACCAGAGGTTCTGCTCGTCGCGGAACGCGGCGTAGTCCTCGTAGACCTTTTTCCATTTCGGATTCTTGGCTGACAGATCCGAATACAGTGCCATGGCGGCGTCATGGGCGGCCTTCATGATCGATGGGTCGAAGGCGTGCAGCTGCGTTCCCGCGGCCACCAGGCGCTTCAGTGCCGCCGGGTTCCTCGCGTCGTACTTGGCCTGCATGTCGACGTGTGCGTGGGAAGCGGCCGCGGTGACGATACCCTTGTAGTCTGCCGGTAGCGCATCCCATGCCTTCTGGTTGATGTAGAGCGAAAGCTGCGGACCGCCTTCCCACCACCCCGGGTAGTAGTAGTGCTTGGCCACCTTGTAGAAGCCCAGCTTTTCGTCGTCGTAGGGGCCGACCCACTCGGTGGCGTCGATGGTGCCTTTTTCCAGCGCCTGGTAGATTTCGCCGCCGGGGATGTTCTGCGGCACGCCGCCGATGGCCGACAGCACCTTGCCGCCGAAGCCGCCGATGCGCATCTTGAGGCCCTTGATGTCGGCCAGGGTCTTGATCTCCTTGCGGTACCAGCCGCCCATCTGGGCGCCGGTGTTGCCCATCGGGAAATTGACGATGTTGTAGTCCTTGTAGAACTCGCGCATCAGCTTCATGCCGTTGCCTTCGTACATCCAGGCGGTCATCTGGCGGCTGTTGAGGCCGAAGGGAATCGCGCAGTCGATGGCGAAGGTATCATCCTTGCCGAAGAAGTAGTAGGGGGCGGTGTGCGCGCATTCGACGGTGCCCTGCTGCACGCCATCCACCACGCCGAAGGCAGGCATCAGCTCGCCGCCGGCATGGACCGAGATGGTGAACTTGCCGCCGGTGCTCTCGGAGACCGCCTTGGAGAAGGTTTCGGCAGCGCCGTAAATCGTGTCGAGCGCCTTGGGGAAGCTCGACGCCAGGCGCCAGCTGATGGCCGGGGCCTGGGCATGAACCGCAGGTGCGACACCGGCAGCCAGGATGCCGGCCAATCCAGTACCGGCGGCGTTTTGCAGAAATTTGCGACGTTCCATGTATGAATCTCCTCGTTTGTTGTTCAACCAAAACGGCGCTGCCCGAATGGCATGTCGCCGGATACTACACCACAACTTCTACAACTATTTCTTGTCCTTGTTCATCGACCGCATCAAGGCCTTTGCGGGATCGTATTCGGCTTCCTCTTCCTTCTGCCGTTTTTCCTTGTTCTCTGCGGTCTCTTCCTTGCCGTCGGCCGGCGCGGCCTGTTCGTCCACGCGCGTCGCCTCGAGCTGGATGGTCTGCGTACCGGCCGTCGGCGGCTTGTCCAGGCTGCCCAGCACCAAGTTCGGATAGAGCACCACCGAGGCGACCATGGCCACCTGCAGGACGATGAAGGCGATCGCACCCTTGTAGATCTGCGCGGTCGTCACGGCCGGAATGCGCTGACCCGTTACCCGGTCGTTGTAGTCGCTCTTGGCCGCCACGCTACGCAGGTAGAACAGCGCGAAGCCGAAAGGCGGCGTGAGGAAGGATGTCTGCAGGTTCATGGCGATGATGACGCCGAACCAGATCAGCGCGTCGCTGCCGGCCGGCAGCAGCGCGGGCAGCAACTTTTCGGCGACCGGGGCCAGCAGCGGCACGACGATGAAGGCGATCTCGAAGAAGTCGATGAACATGCCGAGGATGAAAACCAGCAGGTTCACGACGATCAGGAAGCCCATGGCGCCGCCCGGCATCTTGCTGAACAGATGCTCGATGAAAATGTGGCCGTCGGCGGCGTTGAAGGTGAAGGAAAACACCGTGGAGCCGATCAGGATGAAGAGGACGAAGATCGCCAGCTTGGTGGTGTTTTCCAGCGCTTCCTTGAGCAGCCGCATTTCCAGCTTGCGCCGCGCCAGCGCCATGATGAAGGCGCCCAGCGCGCCCATGGCGCCGCCCTCGGTCGGCGTGGCGAGGCCGAGGAAGATGGTGCCGAGCACGAGGAAGATCAGCACCAGCGGCGGGATCAGGACGAAGGTCACGCGCTCCGACAGCTTCGACAGCAGGCCGAGCTTGAGCACATGGTTGACGATGGCCAGCGCCAGGGCCACAAAGGACGCGATGGTCATCGACAGGATCAGCACCTCGTCGCCCGGCGCCGCATTTTCACGGCCGGTCCAGCCGCGGATCAGGCCGTCATGGACCTGGCTCCAGGCGAAGCCAGCCGCCGCGGCAATCACCAACAGCACGAGCAGCGAGCGGTGGCCGGAAGAGCCGTTGGCTTCCTTGTAGATGCGAGCTTCGGGCGGCAATGCCGGGACCCAGGCTGGTTTTACGATGGCGATGAAGATGATGAACAGGGCGTAGCAGGCTACCAGCAGCAGGCCCGGCACCAGGGCGCCGGCATACATGTCGCCGACCGAGCGGCCGAGCTGGTCGGCCATCACGATCAGCACCAGCGAGGGCGGAATCGCCTGCGCCAGGGTGCCCGAGGCGGTGATGACGCCGGTGGCGATGGTGCGGTTGTAGCCGTTGCGCAGCATGATCGGCAAGGAGATCAGGCCCATCGAGATCACCGCGGCGGCAACCACGCCGGTGGTGGCGGCCAGCAGCGCGCCGACGAAGATCACCGCCAGCGCGAGGCCGCCACGCACCGGGCCGAACACCTGGCCGATGGTCTCGAGCAGATCCTCGGCCATGCCGCTTTTTTCGAGAATGATGCCCATGAAGGTGAAGAAGGGAATCGCCAGCAGTGTGTCGTTCTGCATGATGCCGAAGATGCGCAGCGGCAGCGCCTGGAACAGCACCGGCGGAAACAGCCCGGCTTCCATGCCGAGGAAGCCGAAAAACAAGCCCGTCGCGGCGAGCGCGAAAGCCACCGGGAAGCCAGTGAGCAGGAACAGCAGCAGGCCGCCGAACATCAGCGGCACGAAGTTTTGGGCGATGAATTCCATCAGCGGACTTCCTCTTGAACGTGGGCGGCGTGCTCTTCGATCTCGTGGCCGATTTCGTCCTTGGACGCGGTCTCGACGTGGCTGATGACATCCGGACCGGCACCGCTGAGAAAGGCGGCGCGCTTGATCAATTCGGACAGGCCCTGCAGCGCCAGCAGGGTAAAGCCGAGGGGAATCAGGCCGTACATCGGCCAGCGGATCAGGCCGCCGGCGTTCTGCGACATCTCGCCGCTGTTCCAGGCATTGGCAAACAGCGGCCACGAGCAGCGTGATGAGCATGTAGCACAGCGGCAGCAGGAAGACGACGATGCCGACCATGTCGATCAGGTTGCGGGTCTTCGCAGAAAGATGGTTGGAGATGAAATCGATGCGGACATGGGCGTTCTTGAGGAAGGCGAAGCCGGAGCCGAGCATGAAAACGGAGGCGAACAGATACCACTGGATTTCCAGCAGGGCGTTCGAACTCATGTCGAAGGCCTTGCGCACGATGGCATTCCCGGCCGAAATCAGCACGGCGGCGAGGATAAGCCACATCAGGCCGCGGCCGAGACGGCCATTCAGGCCATCGATCAGTTGCGACATTTTCAGCATGGCATTCATGCGCCGACCTCCAAGACTGTTTTTTGGCCGGGCAGAGCATCGCCTTGTCCGGCGCGAACGTGTTTTTGAAGCATCTTAACCTGAGCCGTCAACATTTTTTGAGTCAAGAACTTCTCCCTGATTGCGTCAGCATCTTGAGCGGGTCGCCAGGAATAGCCGTTTCAGTCTGCGCTCATCGATGAGCCGGCTGTGGATCAATGGTCAGACCAAAGCTTGTAAAATGATAAAGACCGTAATCACTACTGTCAACAGCCTTATCGAATATCTTTTTGAAAATTTGTTTCCTGTTGATATTGTGGTCAGACCAGTGTTATATTTTTGTAATGGACGCAAAAATGACTGCACCGCGACTGGCCGACGTGGTCGCGCGGGAGATTGAACAGAGGATGCTCGAGGGTCGTTTGAAGCCCGGTGACCGCCTGCCTTCGGAGCGCGACTTGTCGGTGCAGTTGGGCGTTTCGCGCGCCTCGCTGCGTGAAGCCATCCAGAAACTCGCGGCGCGCGGATTGCTGGATAGCCGGCAGGGCGGGGGTACTTTTGTCACCGATCGCCTCGATTCCAGTTTCGGCAATCCGTGGGAGGAAATCCTGCGCGACCATCCGGCGGTGCATGAGGACATGCTGGAGTTTCGCAACATGCTGGAAGGGCGCGCCGCAGAATGCGCGGCGACGCGGGCCACGGCCACCGACCGCGAGCGCGTGCGGCAATGCCTCGCGGCACTCGAAGATTCCTTCGGCGGCGAAGACCTGGATCTTCAGGTCGATACCGACCTGGCGTTTCATCAGGCCATCGCCGAAGCCTCGCACAATGTCATCGTCGGCCACTTGACGGCGAGCCTGTTGCGCCTGATGCGCGACAACCTGCGGCGCAACCTGAGCGAACTGATGCAGGTTCCCGCGGCCCGGGACGCCCTGCTCGACCAGCATCGCGCGGTCTGGCGGGCCATCGAGCAGGGGGATGCCGGACAGGCGCTGGACGCCGCAGCCAACCACATCGGCTATATTCGGCAGAATCTGACGCGCATACTGCGCAGCGACGCCCGCCACAAGCCTTAAAATAGGCGCCATGACTCAGGCGCCAGCAACCCGTTTCTGCCTCATCCGCCACGGAGAAACCGACTGGAACGCCGAGAGGCGGGTCCAGGGGCAGATCGACATCGACCTCAACGCAGCAGGCCAAGCGCAGGCCCGGGCAATCGCCGGAGGCCTGCGCGGGCAATCCTTCGCGGCGGTCTACAGCAGCGACCTGCTGCGCGCCTGGAACACGGCGCAGATCGCCGTGGCGGAGCGGCAGATCGCCGTGTCGCCAGCGCCGACTTTGCGCGAGCGGCATTTCGGCGTGATGCAGGGCGTTACCGTGAGCGAGGCGCGCGAGCAGTTGCCGCACGTCCATCAGCATCACCAGGCGCGCACGCCCGACTACGATTTCGACAGCGGCGAATCCCTGATCGCCTTTGCCGCCCGGGTAACGTCCGGGCTCGATGCGCTGGCGGCACGCCACGCCGGGCAAAACGTGCTGGCCTTCACCCACGGCGGCGTGCTCGACATTGTTTATCGCGCCGCCATGGGCCGCGCGCTCGACGCGCCGCGCGATTTCACGTTGCCGAATGCCGCCCTCAACTGGCTGGAACGCGAAGACTCGGGCTGGCGCCTGGTTTCCTGGGCCGATTGCGGGCATTTGACCCGGGCGCTCGACGAGGTCAGAGGCTAGCGGGCGGTTGGCGGCCGGCCGGGTGCGGGTGCTAAAATCCGCACCTTCCCATCCATCTCCGGATTCCGCCATGTTTGCCAAGCAGAACACCCTTGCCAGGACCGATCCCGAACTCTGGGCCGCCATCCAGAACGAGAATCGCCGCCAGGAAGATCACATCGAGCTGATCGCCTCGGAAAACTATGTTTCATGGGCGGTGATGGAAGCCCAGGGTTCGCAGCTGACCAACAAGTACGCCGAGGGCTATCCGGGCAAGCGCTATTACGGCGGCTGCGAACATGTTGATGTGGCCGAGCAACTGGCCATCGATCGGGCGAAAAAGCTGTTCGGCGCCGATGCCGCCAATGTCCAGCCGAACTCCGGCTCGCAGGCCAACCAGGCGGTGTTCATGGCCTTCCTCAAACCGGGCGACACCATCCTCGGCATGAACCTTGCGGCCGGCGGCCACCTGACCCACGGCATGGCGCTCAACATGTCCGGCAAGTGGTTCAACGTGGTGCCCTACGGTCTGGACGAAAACGAGGAAATCGACTACGCCGAGATGGAAAGGCTGGCGCACGAGCACAAGCCCAAGCTGATCATCGCCGGCGCCTCGGCCTATGCTCTGCGGATCGACTTCGAGCGTTTCGCCAAAGTGGCCAAGGAGGTCGGCGCCATTTTCATGGTGGACATGGCCCATTATGCCGGTCTGGTCGCCGCCGGCTTCTACCCGAACCCGGTGCCGCACGCCGACGTGGTGACCTCGACCACGCACAAGACCCTGCGCGGCCCGCGCGGCGGACTGATCCTGATGAAGGCCGAGCACGAAAAGGCGATCAACTCGGCGATCTTTCCCGGGTTTGCAGGGCGGCCCGCTGGAACATGTGATCGCGGCCAAGGCGGTGGCTTTCAAGGAAGCGATGACCCCCGAGTTCCGCGACTACCAGGAGCAGGTGATCGGCAACGCCCAGGTCATGGCCAAGGTGCTCAAGAGCCGCGGCCTGCGCATCGTTTCCGGGCGCACCGAGTCGCATGTCTTCCTGGTCGATCTGCAGGCCAAGAACATCACCGGCAAGGACGCCGAGGCGGCGCTGGGTCGGGCCCACATCACGGTGAACAAGAACGCCATCCCCAACGATCCGCAGAAGCCCTTCATCACCAGCGGCATCCGCCTCGGCACGCCGGCCATGACCACGCGCGGCTTCACCGAGATCGAGGCCGAACAGGTGGCCAATCTGATCGCCGACGTGCTCGATGCGCCGCATGACGAAGCGGTGCTGGCGCGCGTGCGCGGCGAGGTGGCGGTCATGTGCAAGAAGTTTCCGGTGTATGGCTGAACGCCATACACCCATTCCCGGGAGGGCACCCCCTCCCAGCGGCCCACGGCAGGCTTTGCACAGCCTACCGGCTTCGGCGGCGCGGAGCGGTGCTCCGCGAAACCCCGCCTTCGCCCCCCGCCAAGTGGGGGAGGTGACTGGTCACCCCCTTCCGCGGGAAGGGGGCTGGGGGGATGGCCAACACTGTGCCCACCGGGCATTTCATGTATCGCTCTCCGGGAGCGATACATGAAATGCCCGTATTGCGCCGAGCCTAATACCCAGGTCGTCGATACACGGGAGAACGAAGACGGCGACACCGTGCGCCGCCGCCGCCGCTGCCTGTCCTGCGACAAGCGCTTCACCACCTACGAACGGGTCGAACTGCAACTGCCGCAGGTGGTGAAGAAGAACGGCAGCCGCACCGATTACGATCGCGACAAGCTCAAGGCCAGCATGATGCTGGCAATGAGGAAGCGCCCGGTCACCACGGAAAGCATCGACCTGGCGCTGGATCGCATCGAGGAAAAACTGGTGCAACTGGCGCTTGCGCGAAGTGGCGTCCGATCGCATCGGCGAACTGGTGATGCGCGAGCTGAAGAAGCTCGACAAGGTGGCCTATATCCGCTTCGCCTCGGTGTATCGCAACTTCGAGGACGTCAACGAGTTTTCCGAAGCCATCCGCGAGATCAAGAAGCCGCGGCAGCCCCGGGCCAAACCGTGATCGGCGCGTGATCGACTGCGGTACATGAGAGCCGCATGAACTTTTCAGCCGCCGATCACACCTTCATGGCGCGCGCCCTGCAACTGGCGCAGCGCGGCTTGTACGGCACTACACCCAATCCCCGCGTTGGCTGCGTGATCGTCAGGGAAGGTCGCGTCATCGGTGAGGGCTGGCACGAGAAAGCCGGCCTGCCGCATGCGGAAGCCGTCGCGCTGAATGAAATAGTCGGCGCTGGCGGGGCGGCGAAAGGCGCCACCGCCTACGTCACGCTCGAGCCCTGCAGCCACTTCGGTCGCACGCCACCTTGCGCTGACGCATTGATCGAGGCGGGCGTCGTCCGCGTCGTGGTGGCGATGCCGGATCCGAATCCGCTGGTGGCCGGGCAGGGGCTGGCGAGGCTGGCCAAGGCAGGCATCGAGGTCGCCAGCGGACTCCTGGCTGCCGAGGCGCAGGAACTCAACATCGGCTTCGTCTCGCGCATGACGCGCGGGCGGCCCTGGCTGCGGCTGAAAGTGGCGGCCAGCCTCGACGGCAAGACCGCGCTCAACAACGGCCTCTCGCAATGGATCACCGGCCCCGATGCGCGGCGCGACGCCCACACCTGGCGCGCGCGATCCTGCGCGGTACTGACCGGCATCGGTACGGTCAAGGACGACAACCCGCGGCTTACCGTCGGGACGTGCCGACCACGCGCCAACCGCTCAGGGTGGTGATCGACAGCCGGCTCGAAACGCCGCCCGATGCCGCCGTGCTGGAAGGCGGCAATGTGCTGATCGCCGCGGCGCAGGACAACGAGCGCGGCGGCGCCTTGCGTGCGCGTGGCGCCGAGATCGTGATCCTGCCCAATGCGCGGGGCAAGGTGGAACTCGCCGACCTGATGCAGGAACTCGGCCGGCGCGGCATCAACGAAGTGCTGGCAGAGGCCGGCACGCGCCTGAACGGTTCCTTGCTGCGCGAAGGCTGCGTCGACGAACTGCTGATCTACCAGGCGCCGATCCTGCTCGGCGATGCCGCGCGCGGCATGTTCGGCCTGGCGGAACTCACCGATCTGGCCGGTGCGATGCGGCTCAACATCATCGAGCGCCGCAGCGTCGGCGCCGACTTTCGCATCCGGGCGCGCCTTGCCTGAGCCGAAGGTCGATGACGGCCATCGCGATTTTCCCGGCCGCGGCCTGCTGATCAATATCCTGCGCGTGTTCCATATCGTCGGGCTGGCGGGTATCTCTGCGGCGGTGTTGGGCGGCGCCGGTGACGCCGGGAAGTGGGGAGGCCTGATGCTGGTTTCGGGACTGGGCATCATCGCCCTCGACGCCTGGGCCAACCCGGTTTACTTCCGCCAGGCCAAGGGCCTCGGCACCCTGCTCAAGATTGCGCTGGTGGCGCTGATGGTGCTCTGGGAACCTGCGCGCCTGATCCTGTTCTGGTTCGTTCTGGCGTTTTCGGTGGTCCTGAGCCACGCCCCGGGCCGCATCCGCCACCGCCGGCTGGTTTAGTTCCCGCGCATGACATGTCCTCGAAAAAGTCGGCGCTGGCGGGACGGCGCGCAAGGCTTTTTTGTCGGCGAATCCCCCCTACAATAAGCCCTCTTTCCCATTTCAATGCTCAGGAGATCAAGATGACACTGTCCCGCAGACATTTCCTCGGCGCCGGCATGGCGCTGGGTGCGGCCTGGCTGGCTCGCCCGCTGTCCGCCATTGCGGCCGCTGCCAAGGCCGCGACGCTGGCGCCAGGCATCACCCGCGTCACGCTCGGCAAGGCGACGATCATGACCATCCATGACGGCTTTTTTGTCCGCCCCCTGGACGACAAGTTCGTCCGCAACGTGGCGTTTGCCGAGGTGCAGAAGGCGCTGGCCGACGCCGGTTTGCCGATCGACAAACTCGAAGTTCCATTTACGCCGGTGGTGGCCGACATCGGCAACGAGCGCGTGCTGTTCGATTGCGGCAACGGCGAGTTCGGCGCCGCCACCGCCGGCAAGTTGCTGGAGAACATGGCCAAGGCCGGCATCGCGCCGGACTCGATCACGGCAGTGGTGTTCTCGCACTTCCATGGCGACCACATCAACGGGTTGCGCAACAAGGCCGGCGCGCTGGCATTTCCCAAGGCAAAGATTTTCGTTCCGGCACCGGAGTGGGGCTTCTGGATGGACGACGCCAAGATGGCGGCGGCACCGGAGGCGATGAAGGGCAATTTCAATGCCGTGCGCCGCGTGTTCGGCCCCATCGTCGATACGCTGAAGCGATTCGAGCCGGGGACCGAACTGCTGCCGGGCTTGCGCTCGATCGCCGCCTTCGGCCATACGCCGGGGCATACCGTGTTCACCGTCGACGGTGGCGCACAGAAACTGCTCTACTGGGCCGATACCACGAACGTCGCGTCGCTGTTCGTGCGCAATCCCGATTGGGCCGTGATGTTCGACATGGATGCCGAGGCCGCACGCATCACGCGGCGCAAACTTGCCGACATGGTGATCGCCGAGAAGATGCTGGTGGCGGGCTATCACTTGCCGGGTTCGGCCATCGGCACCCTGGCCACACGCGGCACCGGGTACGAGTTCACGCCGCTCGCCGGCTAGCCGATGACGCGTGCACCGGCGCCGATTCGGGCGCCGGTGACGGGCACTTCACGCGCCGCAGACGGCGCAGCCCGGATCGCGCGGCACGCGGATCTCGCGCCATTCCATGCCGAGGCCGTCCAGCAGCAGCAGGCGCCCGGCGAGGCTGCTGCCGCAGCCGATCACCAGCTTGAGGGCTTCCGCGGCCTGCAGCGTGCCGATCATGCCGGTGATCGGCGCGAAAACGCCCATCACCGCGCAGCGCACTTCTTCCACATCCTGCCCTTCGGGAAACAGGCAGTGGTAGCAGGGCGCGTCCGCCTGGCGCGAATCGAAGACCGCCACCTGTCCGTCGAAGCGGATCGCGGCGCCCGATACCAGCGGCTTGCGCGAACTTGACGCAGGCGCGGTTGACGGCATGGCGCGTGGCAAAGTTGTCGCAGCAGTCGAGCACGATGTCGGCCAGAGCGACTTCCTCTTCCAGTCGTGGTCCGCAGAGGCGTTCGCTGAGCGCGATTACATGACATTCGGGATTCAGCTCGCCCAGCGTGCGTTTGCCGGATTCGGGCTTTTCCATGCCGACCGTATCGCTGCGATGCAGGATCTGGCGCTGCAGGTTGGTCAGGTCGACCGTGTCGCCGTCGGCCAGCACCAGGGTGCCGATACCGGCCGAGGCCAGGTACAAGGCCGCCGGCGAACCCAGGCCCCCGGCGCCGATCACCAGCGCGCGTGCCTGGACGATTTTCTCCTGGCCTTCGATGCCGATCTGCGGCAGCAGGATATGGCGGCTGTAGCGTAGCAGCTGCTCGTCGGTCACCTTTTCCTGCCTCAATTCCGGCGGCGTCTCGTCATGGTCGCCGTGGGGATGGCGTTCCCAGGCCTTGGAGTAAACATCGTGCGATTTCTTGATCAGGCGCGCGGGTACGCGCATGTTGCGCATCTGGGTTTCCTCGCAGAAATACACCACCGCGCGCATCAGCTTGCTGTAGACGCTGTTGTCGAGGTGAAAGCCCTGGCGTACCAGCGCGGCCTCGAGTCCTTCCAGCGAGTAGTCGCTGATTTCGTACCAGATCGACAGGCTGTAAGGCGCGATGCCGGTATCGATTTCCATGCCGTCGAGTCCGGCCAGCAGCTTGCGCGCCTCCTCGACATGTTCCGGATGCTGATGATCGAAGCGCAGCTCGCGGTGCTTGCGCGTGCCGGGTTGCGGCACAAAGGCGGCCGGACGGTTGCGCGGCTTGCCGTCGCGCTTTTCATCGCGCAACTCGCGGGCCCTTTCCGGAGTCATCCTGCTCATCGTTCCCGTCCCGCAGTCGAAGCTTGTGAAGAAATCCTAGCGCTTGATGATCTGCCAGGCTTTCAGCAGATTGACCGCCTGCCCCAACTGGTAGTCTTTCAGCGAGGCGAATTCGAGCGGTGCCTGCGGTGTTTCGTCCGCCTCGTCGGCCTTGCTGTCCTTGCCGTCCTTCTTACTCTTGGTCTGCGGCTTGATCGGCGCCGGCTCGGCGGGCTTTTCCTTCTCGCCGCCAAGGTGGCGTTCGAGGTCGGCCTCGCGCACGCGTTCGCGCGAGCCGCCGTTAGCGCTTTCCTCGACGATGATGTCCGGCGTGATGCCCTTGGCCTGGATCGAGCGGCCCGAGGGCGTGAAATAGCGCGCGGTGGTGAGCTTGATCGCGGCGTTGTTGGACAGCGGCAGGACGGTCTGCACCGAGCCCTTGCCGAAGGTCTGGGTGCCCATCACCACGGCGCGCTTGTGGTCCTGCAAGGCGCCTGCAACGATCTCCGAGGCGGAGGCGGAGCCGGCGTTGACCAGCACCACCATGGGCGTGGTCCTCGCGTAAGCCGGCAGGTTCTTCATGAAGTCATCCTTGTGGCCGCGCTGGTAATCCTCCGGGCTGGCCAGGTAGCGGCGCTTGGCGTCCTCGGTGCGGCCGTCGGTCGAGGTGACCAGCGTCTTGGCCGGCAGGAAGGCGGCGGAAACACCGACCGCGCCGTTGAGCAGGCCGCCAGGATCGTTGCGCAGATCCAGCACCAGTCCCTTGATGCCATCGCCCTTGGCGTCCTTGTCGGCCTTCGCCAGTTTTTCGAGGTGCTTCACCACGTCAGCGGCGGTTTCTTCCTGGAACTGGCTGACCCGCAGATAGCCGTAGCCGCCTTCGAGCAGCTTGGATTTGACGCTGGTCACCTTGATTTTCTCGCGCGTCAGCGTGACTTCGAAAGGCTTGGCTTCGCCCTTGCGCACGACGGTGAGCTTGATCTGGGTCTTGGGCTTGCCGCGCATTTTCTTCACGGCATCGTTGAGCGTGAGCCCTTTGACCAGGGTGTCGTCGAGCTTGATGATAAGGTCGCCCGATTTCAAGCCGGCCCTTTGCGCCGGGGTGTCGTCGATCGGCGCCACGACCTTGACGAAACCGTCTTCCATGCCGACTTCGATGCCCAGCCCGCCGAACTCGCCCTGGGTGCTGACCTGCAGATCCTTGAAGGAGTCGGCGTCCAGGTAGGCCGAATGCGGATCGAGATTCGCCAGCATGCCGCTGATGGCATGGGTGATCAGCTTCTTGTCTTCCACCGGTTCGACGTAGCCCTGCTTGATGGCGTTGTAGACATCGGCGAAGCTGCGCAGCTCCTCGATGGGCAGCGCCGTGGCAGCCGCTTCCTTGCCCGCGTTGGCGGAGTAATTCAGGCTGATGAAAATGCCGGCGATCAGACCGGAAACCACCAGACCGACTTGTTTCAGCTTGCTGCTCATAGGAACTCCGAAGAACATAAAGGCAATTTGAACACCCCCGCCCCCCACCCGGGCGGGGGCTACTGGTTGGCTCGCTGCGCTCGAAAATCAAGCGCCACTCCCGTAAAGCACACTAGCGATTACTGGCCCATTTCAAGGGGTCGAACGGCTGGCCACGATGCCTCAACTCGAAGTATAAACCCGAGTCGGGGTTGCCGCCGCTGTTTCCCACGGTAGCGACCGCTTCGCCATCCTTGACGCTGGCGCCCACCGCCGCCAGCAGGGATTCGTTGTTGCCATATACCGATAGAAAATCGTCGCCGTGATCGATGACCAGCAGGTTGCCGAAGCCGCGCAGCCAGTCCGAGAACACCACGGCCCCGCCCGCCACGGCCCTGACCTCGACCCCCTCGGCGGCGCGGATGAAAATTCCTTTCCAGGTCGCGCCACCCTCCGGCCTTGGCTGACCGTAGCGACCGGAAATCGTTCCCTTGACCGGCAGGCGCAGATGGCCGCGCAGGGCGGCGAAGGCGCCGCCGACATTGCCCGGGTCATGGCTTTTCAGCTGCGGCGCCCTGGCTGCGCGCCCGGCGCCGCCCGGCGCGGCATCACCCGGTTTGGCGCGCGGCTTGACCTTCTTCGCCGCCGCGATCCGGGCCAGGCCTTCGATCAGTTTGGACAGCCGCTGCTCGTCCCGCTTCAAGGTGTCGATCTCTCGCCGTTGCGCCTTGAGGCGGTCGCCGATGGCGGCCAGCGTTGTCAGGCGCTGCTTCTTGCGCGCCAGCAATTGCGCGCGGCTTTCCTGTTCCCGGCGTTCGATCTCGGCCAGCTGCGCCTGGCGTTCGCGCACCGCGTCGGCGAGGCGTTTTTTTTCGGCGGCGACGGCACGCAATTGCTGGATCAGGTCGGCCTTGGCGCGCGAGAGCTGGGTCAGGAAGTACTTGTCGCGCGCCGCCTGGTTGGGGTTCTCGCCCGACAGCAGGAGTTTCAGCGCATCCGAATCGCCGCCGACGAACTGGCGGTTGAGCAGGCGCGCCAGCTGGTTTTGCTGCGCGCCGGCCTGGCGGTCCAGGCGCCGGCTTTGCGTTTCAAGGTCAGCCAGTTCGGCTTTCAGCGCTGAACGGTCGCTGCCCAGCTCATGCAGGCGCCGGTTGACGTCCGAGATCGCCGATTCGGTTTCGCGCAACTGGTCGGCCGCGTCGGTTTTCGATTCCTCGGCCTTCGCCATGTCGCGGCGCAGGGATTCGATGCGGCTCTTCAGCTCCTGCAGTTCGTCCTTCTTCGCATCGACGCTGGCGGCGTAAGACGGCGGGGCGAAAAATGCGGCTAGGCAAAGCGCTTTGACGCAAATCCCGCGTCCGCGATTCACGCCTTGGCTTTGCCCTGATTTGCCACGGCCTGCATTGCCGCCTTGATCGCCTCGGCGTCGCCCAGGTAATAGTTGCGGATCGGTTTCAGGTCGGCATCCAGCTCATAGACCAGCGGCTGCGCGGTGGGAATGTTGAGGCCGACGATGTCGGCATCCGACACCTTGTCCAGGTACTTGATCAGCGCGCGCAGGCTGTTGCCGTGGGCGGCGATGATCACTCTTCCTGCCCGACTTGACGGTCGGAGCGATGGTTTCGTGCCAGTAGGGCAGGAAGCGCTCCACGGTGTCCTTGAGGCATTCCGTGCGCGGGAATCTGGCGGCGGGAAGGTCGGCATAGCGCGGGTTGCCGGTTTCCAGGCGCGGATCGTCCTCGGCCAGCGGCGGCGGCGGCGTGTCGTAGGCGCGGCGCCAGACCAGCACCTGCTCGTCGCCGAACTTGGCGGCCGTTTCGGCCTTGTTCAGCCCCTGCAGGGCGCCGTAGTGGCGTTCGTTCAGCCGCCACGAGTGCTGCACCGGAATCCACATGCGGTCCATTTCGTCGAGCACGCGTCCACAGCGTCTTGATCGCGCGGCGCAGCACCGAGGTGTAGGCGATGTCGAAGGCGAAGCCCTCCTTCTTCAGCAACTGGCCGGCGGCGACCGCCTCGGCGCAGCCCTTTTTCGGTAAGGCCGACATCGGTCCAGCCGGTGAAGCGGTTTTCCTGGTTCCAGGTCGGATTCGCCGTGGCGGAGCAAAACGATCTTGTACATGGAGAAAGCCTCAACGCAGATCAAAACAGTATTCTATAATATTCGCACTTGCCGCCAGCCAAGAGACGCTGGCGACGTTACACATCAGGGGCCGGCATGGCATGCATACAGCAATCAATGAACTGATAGGCAAGCAGGAGCACATCGAAACCGCGGCGCGGGCGCTGAAGGCGATCTCGCATCCGCTGCGCCTGAAAATCCTCTGCGTCGTCGGCGACCAGGAAGCCTGCGTGCAGGACATCGTCGAAGCCGTCGGCACATCGCAGAGCAACATCTCGCAGCACCTCGCCATTCTGCGCGACAAGGGCGTCCTGCAGACCCGCAAGGACGCCAACCGGGTTTTTTATCGCATCGCCGACCAGCGCACGCTGCAGCTCATCGCCCTGATGCGCGAGGTGTTCTGCGGCGTTCCGGCTCACAGGGATTAAACGAAAATGGAATTTCTGCAAGAGAACATGATCTGGGTGGCCCTGGCCTGCGTCAGCGGCGGCATGCTGCTATGGCCGATGATCGCCGGCGGCACGGTATCGCACCTCTCGCCCGCCGAGGCGACGCTGCTGATGAACCGCGAAGACGCCCTGGTGCTGGACGTGCGCGAAACCGGCGAGTGGAGTCAGCGGCCACATCACCGGCGCGCGCCACATCACCCTGGCCCAGCTCGACAAGCGCCTGTCCGAACTGGACAAGTTCAAGGGGAAGCCGATCATCGTCGTCTGCGCCACCGGCAACCGCTCATCGTCGGCCTGCGGGCAACTGCAAGAAGCATGGCTTCGACAAGGTCTACAGCCTCGGCGGCGGTATTGCCGGCTGGCGGGATTCGAGCCTGCCCCTCACCACCAAATCCTGAGATCTGAACACGGAGCCCAGCATGGCCAAGGTCCTGATGTATTCGACCGCCGTCTGTCCCTACTGCGTGCGCGCCGAGCAACTGCTGACGCGCAAGGGCGTCACCGACATCGAGAAGGTGCGCGTCGACCTCGAGCCCGAGCGCCGCGCGGAAATGATGCAGAAGACCGGCCAGCGCACCGTGCCGCAGATCTACATCGGCGAAACCCATGTCGGCGGTTGCGACGATCTCTATGACCTGGAGCGCCAGGGCAAGCTCGATCCGCTGCTGGCCGCGTAGAATCACCCCCTTTCCCCTCAACCCCGATAATTCATCATGAGCGACGAGCAACCGGTTTTCAGCATCGAAAAAATTTACGTCAAGGATCTCTCCATCGAAGTGCCCAACGCGCCGCAGATTTTCCTCGAGCGCGAAACGCCGAGCATCGAGGTGCAGATCCAGAGCGCGGCGAACGGCGATCGGCGAGGGCATGTTCGAAGTCGCGCTGACGGTCACGGTGAACGCCAAGCACGAGGAGAAGACCTTCTTCCTGGTCGAGGTGGTCAAGGCCGGCATCTTCCAGATTCGCAACGTGCCGGAACAGGACATGGAACCGATACTGGCCGTGGCCTGCCCGAACATTCTTTTCCCGTATGTCCGCGAAACGATTTCCGACGCCATCAATCGCGCCGGCTTCCCGCCCGTGATCCTCGCTCCGGTCAATTTCGAGTCGCTCTACCAGCAGCGCCTGATCGAGCAGCAGCAGGCCGAAAGCAAGATTCAGCTGCAATAGATGGCGCCGCGGCGACTAATCCCCGTTTTGCTCGGACTCGCGGCGTTGGCGTCGCCCGCGCATGCGCTGGACTACCGGACGCTTGTCGAAGCGGCGCCGGTGTATGACGCGCCTTCGGTCAAGTCCAACCCCCTGTTCGTGGTGCTTGCCGGCACGCCGGTGGAGCTGGTGGTCAGCCTCGAAGGCTGGTCCAAGGTGCGCGACAGTCGCGGCGACCTGGCCTGGGTCGAAAAGAAATACCTGGCGGAAAAGCGCAATGTCATCGTCCGCGCCGAGCGCGCCCAGGTGCGCGCCGCCGCCGAAGACAAGGCGGCGCTGGTATTCGAGGCCGAACGCGACGTGGTGCTGGAATTCGTCGAGACCGCGCCCGGCGGCTGGGCGAAGGTGAAGCATCGCGACGGCCAGAGCGGCTTCCTCAAGGCGCCGCAAGTCTGGGGCCTGTAGGTGAAGTGCGGCGAACCTGAAAGGTGAAAAGTGAATAAGCAGCGACCCCCAGCACGATTCACGTTTCACGTTTCAGGTTTCACATTTCACGTCCATTATGCGGATAGCGGTACTCGGCGCCGGCGCCTGGGGCACGGCGCTGGCCATCGCCTTCGCCGCGCGCCATCGGTGACCTTGTGGGCGCGTGACGCGGCGCGCGTGGCGGAGATGTCAAGCCGCCGCGAAAACGCCCGCTACCTGCCCGATTGCCCGTTTCCGCCCGCCCTGCAGGTCACCGCAGATTTCGCCGCCGCGCTCGCCGGCGCCGATCTGGCGATACTCGCCGCGCCGCTGGCCGGCCTGCGCCCGCATGCTCCTGCAACTCAAGGCCACGGCACCGGCCACGCCCTTCCTCTGGGTCTGCAAGGGCCTCGAAGCCGGCAGCGGCCTGCTGCCGCACCAGGTGGTGGCCGAGGTGATGGGCGACGTTGCCTGCGGCGTGCTGACCGGGCCGAGTTTTGCCCTCGAAGTCGCGCGCGGCCTGCCCACCGCCATCACCCTGGCCGCCGCCGACGCCGCTTTGCCGCGAAAACCGCGCAAAGCCTGCACGGCGGCAAGCTGCGCATCTACGCCAACGAAGACCTGGTCGGCGCCGAAGTCGGCGGCGCGGTGAAGAACGTGCTGGCCATCGCCACCGGCATCTGCGACGGCCTCGGTCTGGGCAACAACGCCCGCGCCGCGCTGATCACGCGCGGCCTGGTCGAGATCACCCGCTTCGGCGAGGCGCTCGGCGCCAAGCGCGAAACCTTCATGGGTCTGGCCGGCATGGGCGACCTGATGCTGACCTGCACCGGCGACCTCTCGCGCAACCGCCGCGTCGGCCTCCTGCTCGCCGAGGGCAAGGCGCTGCCCGACATCGTGCGCGAACTCGGCCATGTCGCCGAAGGCGTGCCTGCCGCGCGCGAAGTTGCCCGCCGCGCCGCCGAACTCGGCATCGACATGCCGATCACGCGCGCCGTGACCGCCGTGCTCGACGGCCGCATCACGCCTGTCGCCGCCGTCGAGCAACTGATGGCCGCGATCCGAAGCACGAATAAGGCGCTAGCCGCCGCCGGCGAAGTCCTGCTGCCGCCAGGCCTCGTAAACCATCACCGCCACGGCGTTGGAGAGGTTGAGGCTGCGGTTGCCCGGGATCAGCGGCAGGCGCAGGCGGTGACTTTCCTCGATGCCGGCCAGAACGTCCGCCGGCAGGCCGCGCGATTCGGAACCGAAGACGAAGGCGTCGCCAGGGAAAAAGTCGGCGCTGGCGTGACGGCGATTGGCCTTGGTCGTCAGCGCGAACAGCCGCGCATCGCCCAGCGCGGCGCGGCAGGCAGCCCAGTCCGCATGCACCGTGACGCAGGCCATCGCGGCGTAGTCCAGCCCGGCGCGGCGCAGTTGCGCGTCCGAGAGGTCGAAGCCGAGCGGTTCCACCAGATGCAGGCTGCAACCGGTATTGGCGCACAGGCGGATCGCGTTGCCGGTGTTGGGCGGGATTTCAGGGGCGACGAGGACGACGTGGAACACGTGGTGGCTTTGCTGGGTTCGGTGGGGCCGGCGCCAACTTTTAGGCCTAGTAGGTCACGGTCAGGGTGCGCGCTTGCGTTTGGTTCGCGCAGCTTGCCGCAGCACAGCTGCCGGCCTGTCCCGCCGGCATGGTGCCATTGATGAAATAGGTCTGTGCAGCACCGTTGCCTACAACGGTCAGGGGGTTCGTCCCGCCGCCGGCGATCGTGACGCTGATGCCCAGCGTGTAGCGGAGACTGTTGCCGCCGACCACACCCCCTCCGTCCGCCGCTCCACCGACGCTGAGACTGTGGGAGAGACCAGTGGAACAGCGCATGTTGAAGCTCGTGTTGGCGGTCCGCGCGGAGCCGAAAGCAGCATAGGAGCCGAAATTTATGGTTCCGGGGGTTGTCTGGAAGCTGCAGGATGCAGGAGCGAAAATGGTCGTGGCGAGGTTGGCGTTCGCCGTCTGCCCGCCCCGATTCGCCGTCAAGTTTTGGTTGTGGGTGTAATTGCCTTCTGGTGGAAGTAGTCCGGCTTGCCCGCTCGGGACGCAGACATAGAAGTTCACCGTTTGCGGGAGATTTGGACTGGGTGCGTTCGGAAAAATGAGACTGAACGGCGCGCCGTTCCTCCATTTGGTTCCTAAAGCACAGGGCACGGTAGCGTTTTGATTCAGGTGGAACGTAATGGTCGGTGCCGCCGGCGCAGTGGTGGTCAGTATTCCGCTGGCGGTGTTAGGACGGACAGTGACCGTATCGTTGGCCCCCCCCCCGGGGGTCCGGTTGCAGGTGACGGTTGCCGAGGCGGCATAGGACTTGTCCGTAATGCTGGCAGGCGCGTAAACAATGGTGCCGGGAGACGTGACGGTCATGCTCAGGGTGGCGCATGCCCGCGCTTGCGCCAGTGTCGGGCTCAACAGAATAGGGGTGACAAGCAACCACAGGGCGACTCCGGGTTTCATCTCGCTACTCCTTTGCAAAGCAATGGCCCGACGCGCGGGATTTCGTCCGGCAATTCGGCGGGAAGGGCGACGTCGAAAGCACATTGCCGATCTTTCCATTTGAGCACGACCCGGTTGATTGGTTGCAGGCCCGTGACAAAAGCCTCGCCGCGGCGGGCGACGTAGAATTCCAAATTATCGCCCTCGATGTTCACGATTGCGCCTGCCGGCGCCGGTTCGCCGTCTTCCAACTGTATCCTCAGCAAGGCGCCGCGCCCGCTGCGCACCGGGAACTTCGCCTTGACCACGGTGCGCCAGGCCGGCACCACCTGCTGTTCGATGGAATCGAGTTCCGCGCTGACCGGCAGATCGTTGGCCGCCAGTTGCGCCGAATTGGCCTGGTAGGCCATCAGGCCAGGAATCAGGGCATAGCCATCCGCATTGGTGCGCGTCAGCACGTTGTTACCTCCCCGGCCGACGCCGATATCGCCGTAGCCGGCAACTTCGACCAGGGCAAAGCTTTCCATTGATTTCGTCGTTGCGAAAAGCTGGCCCTCCGTCAGCACCAGACCGCCGGTGCCGGTCAGGCGCACGGTGGTCTGGTCGGTGGAGGAACTGACGTCGCCCGTGAGGGAGCCGTAGCGGCCGAGGTACTGCACGCCGGCTTCTGCGTGCCGACGGTTCTGCTGCTCTCCAGCCAGTACGCGCCAATTCACCGGTATTTCAGGCGTGGCGCTATTACTGGCGGCAAGATAGAAATCCGTTACTCCGTCGGTGCGGTTGGCCGATGCGACGTAGATCGGGCCTTTCTCGATCGGCATCACCAGGGTGAAGCCCAGCGATGAACCATCGTAGGCGCCCCGGGAGCGGCTGGCGGTCAGGTTAATCGTCGCCTCCTTGCCAACCCGTACCGAATAGTTCGCGGTCATGGTGTCAAGACGGTCCCGCCCGATGGTGACGTCGCTGAAGGGGGTCGTCGAAACAAAGCCGATCCCGAAGGTGCCCCATCTGTCGCTGCCATAACTCCAGTTGCCGGTCAGTTGCTGCTTGACGGGGATGATCTCCTGGCTTTGGCCTTGATAGCGGAGGATTTTCGCGTCGAGTCGGGGGTCCTGGCCCGGACTGTCAAAGGTCTTCGAAGCGCCCCTTGCCTGCAGAAAGATGCTGCTGTGCAGCCCCTGCCGCTCGACCCCGAGGAGCCATTGCTGAACCCTTCCCAAGCTTGAAAAGTGGCTCGTGGTGAGGGCTGCGCTGCCGAGCCATTCAGCCATCACAGGAAACTGCATGCCGAGTTCGAGCGTTTTTTGCCGGGACGTCGCTTGGGCAATGCCTTCCAGGGTGAGCGTGTCGCTGTAGCCATGGCGCCAGAAGCCGCGGGCAAAGCTTGGCCCGTAGTCGTTGCTGGCGCCACCCAGGTTTTCCCGTACCTTGCCCACCTCGACGCTCCAGTCGTCGAGACCGGGCGCCAGCAACTGATTGCTGGTGAAGAATGATTGCGTGATCACGGTTTCTCGCCCGAGCAGGTCGCGCACCACCAGGCGAGCCTCGCCGCCGCCGGTGAGGGCAGGGAAGTTATCGATGGTAAACGGGCCGGTCGGGATGTTGGAGGTCTGGCGCAGCACGTCGTTGACAAACAGGTTGGCGGTGGAGGGGGCCGCCGAGATGCCGCTGAGGGTGGGCAGCGGCTGCCGGATGAAGCCGGGTGTCAGACCGAAATTGGTGCCGAAGCGAATGCCGCCATAGTAAACGCTCGATCCAAGCAGTCCCAGGCGGGTGACGGTGTCGCCTAGCGTGAAGGTCAGGTTCTTCTCCGGACGGTGCATGGTCAAGGTAGTTTCAAGGCGGAGGAAGCGACTCTCGTCTTTGGCGAGGGATTTGCCGGTCAGGTCGCGGCCCACGAAGCTGTTGGTCAGGACGCCAAAATCGGACGAGAATCCGATTTCGCCGATTACGCCAAGGTCTTCCAGAGTTGAAGCCCCCCGATAGTCCGAGCGCTGGTAACTGACGTCGTAATTCAGGAACAAACTCGGCACGGCCGGGGTGATTGAAAGCGTGGGCGACACCTTCAGGCCCAGGCGCGTTGCGGCGAAGGCCTCGGCCGAAAAATTAAGGTCCAGCGACTGGTTGGCGAAGTCGATCTTCGACCGGTAACCCGGCACCGACGCCAGGGGCCGGTAATCCTCACCCCGGAACGTAATGCCCTTCGCTTCGGGATCGAGATTCAGCCGCCACTCATCAAAGGCTTCGCGCGGTGCGTAGAGCGCACCGCCACGTTCCAGAAAAAGCCAGACGCCGCCCTTGCTGCCATTGACGGTGACTTCCATCGGCAGCATACGGTCGGCAGTGGGTGCGGGTGGGCTTTGAGCCTGAAGGCAGGTGCAATAGCCGATCGCGAAAAGCAGCGCCAGGCGCCTGCAGATTGTCCCGGGATGCATCGCCGGCATCTGCGGCTTAGTCGCCGATATTTACGTCGAAGCTCTGCTTGCTTCCGTCGGCAAAGGACACGGCCAATTTCCCCGATCCCGCGGCGATTTTTCCGCCTTCGCGCTTTAGCACAAAGCCGCGCCGGATTCCTGCCAGGATATATCCGCCGACGTCATCCTTGGCCAGCGTGTCTCCGTTGCCGCCGTGCAGCAGCAGGGAAACAGGATGCGTATGCGCGTTCCCCGAGTTTTCGCACGTGGCCACGACAGAGTCCGCAGCGACTCTGGACGCAGTGCAGTTGATTATTGGTTTGGCTTGCGGCGGCGTAATGAAGACCGGCATGTTGAAGGCCAGCGCGAGTTGCACTTCGTTACCCTCGGTAGGTGGCCTTGCTTCGGGAATTTCCCGAGCGATCATGCGATACGTGAGTTGCTCCGTCGGTCTTGCGGCACCCACTCGGGCCAGACGCACGACCTGACGCGACTTGGCCGCTACCTTGATAATGGGTGGCGCCAGGAAAATGTCATCCGTCGGGGTAAGTTCGTCCTTTCCATCCGGAGTCTGTTTCCAGAGGAACAGGTCGGCCTGCATGACCAGTTCGGTATCACCGTCATTGGTTACGGTGATCGCGGTAGCGCGGTCCTTCGGTGTCATGTAAATGCGTACCGGCGTGACGGTGAAGTCCCCGGCGAGGGCGGGAATGCTGAACGTGGTGCAAAGCAGGCACAGCGACATGGCGGCCAGAGAACTCCGGCCCTTGAAATGGAACACGCTCATGAGGGTATCTGAATCGTTACCAGCCTATTTGGAATTCGAGGTAATCGCGGTCAGCCAAGCTGACCATACGCCATGAAGTGATGGTACCGGGACCAGTATAGCTGTCAACGCCGCCCGCCAAGCGACGCCCCGGCACTTCATGTTCGGCAATATGCATGTAACGGTAGGCGCCGCCGTGCAATATTGTCCAGGATAGGGCTGTATTCGGAGCTTCGACGTTGACCACGGCGCCCGTTTTGCAAACCACGGTCACCACCGCACCGAAGGTGGACTTCGATGGGCCGGACGTACAAAAACCAGAAGCAGGTGGCTGGACGCTTGCCAATACCAGAGTGGCCGCGACGGTAAAGTTCGCGCTTGCCGCCGCCGAGGCTCCGGAAGGAAGGCAAGCCAAGCACACCGCCGCGGCCAGGAATGAAAGGCCGCCTTTCGCCAATCTAAATCCCGGGCGTCTAGACGAATTCATTTCTGCAAGTTCCTCTTTCGCCAGCACACTCCTCCAGCACCGGTTCGAATGGCGACGGTCAGAAGTTCAGGGTAAGCGTCCGGGCCTGAGTGCCAGCGGCACAAGTGCCAGTAGTACACGTACCCGCTTGTCCCAAGGGAATCGTTGCGGTAACCGCAAACCGTCTTTCCATTGCCGTTCCGATTGTCGTTGCATCGGCAGCGGTACCAGCGACAGGCGTAGAAGCTACCGTTGCCAGTGTGTAGTTGAGGCCGTTGCTCAGCACACCTGCGCCGCTTGGCTGCGCCCCGCCCGTATTTGACGTTTGGGTACCGGCGTCATCGTCGAAATCACCAGTGATACTCGCCAGGGTTCGCGTACATTCGAAATCGATATTAACCGAGGCAGTTGGGGCGGTGGCTGAAAAGGCAGTGTATGCACCAACGTTAATTGTTTGGTTGTCAGATCCGGTTTTGATCCGGCATGCAGAAGTCAAGTCCGCCGATACGGTGAAATTCGCAACGCCTTGCGCATTTGCGCTCGGAACAATTAACGCCATGATGGAGGTGGCTGCAACGAGTAGAAGCTTTTTCATTTGGGTCTCCTATAGTTCAGTTATGTAGCGATAATAACAATATATCAAGAAAACTGGATACTTGATGCCAAGTCTGTCACGGTTTAAAGCAAGAGTGTTGGTGGCATGCCACTTCTTTCCGGCACTCGGCGTGAGGTGCCTTGTTCCTCGTTCGGCCTCAGGCCATGCTACCGGTGCGTGCCTCGTCAGTCCTTCAGCGCCCGTGCCAGGACGCAGTTCTCCACCCGCACCGCGCCGTGCGCCTTGAGCGTGCGCGCCAGTTCGTCGAGCGTGGCGCCGGTGGTCATGACGTCGTCGACCACCAGCACCGTCTTCCCCGTCAGGTCGAGTTCGCATTCGAAGGCGTGGCGGATGTTCTGTTTGCGCTCCTTCCACGGCAGGCTGGCCTGCGGTGCGGTGTCGCGGCGGCGATGGACGCGGCTGGTCTCGAGCGGCATGCCCAGGGCGCGGGCCAGCGGGCGGGCGATTTCAAGGGCCTGGTTGAAGCCGCGCTCGGCCAGGCGCGCCGGGGACAGCGGCACGGGCAGGATCAGGTCGGGGCGAAAGGGGACGGGGCTTTGCGCCAGTTCGCTGCCGAGAAAGTCGGCGCCGGCGAGACGGTGAGCGTACTTGAGCGACTGGATCAGGCGGTCCACCGGAAACTCGTAGCGGAACACGGCTTGCGTCGCATCGAAATGCGGTGCCTGTTTCAGGCAGGCGCCGCAGACGGCTGACCCCGGCGCCGGCAACGCGCAGACCGGGCAGCGCTCGGACGTCAGGCGCGGCAGGCTGGCGACACACGCCGCGCACAAAAGGCGGTCGCCGGCGGGCGCGGCGCAGAGGAAACAGTCCTGCGGCAACAGGGCGTTTGCGGCGCTTTGTACGGTTTTCTTCAGCTTTGCTGCCGCAGTGCCCACAATTGACAAGCCCGGCTCCTTCCACCAAGATTCGCGCCTCCCCGCATTCTAGCGAGTCCCCCGCGATGACCGCCACCGCCACTGCCACCGCCCAAGCCGCCGCCGCCTTCGTTCCCGCCCCGCGCTGGACCGTCGAGGCCCTGGTCGCCCTGTTCGAACTGCCCTTCAACGATCTGCTGTTCCGCGCCCAGGAAGTGCATCGGCAGCATCACGACGCCAATGCCGTGCAGCGCTCGACGCTGCTGTCGATCAAGACCGGCGGCTGCTCGGAAGATTGCGGCTACTGCTCGCAGTCGGCGCACCACGGCGAGGTCGAGAAGGAAGCCCTGCTGGAGACCGAGGAAGTGGTCGCCGCCGCGCAGGCCGCCAAGGACAAGGGCGCCACGCGCTTCTGCATGGGCGCGGCCTGGCGCGGGCCGAAGGACAAGGATCTGGATCGCGTCGCCGACATGATCGGCGCGGTCAAGGCGCTGGGCCTGGAGACCTGCGTCACGCTGGGCATGCTCAAGGACGGCCAGGCCGAGCGGCTGCAAGGCGGCCGGCCTCGACTACTACAACCACAACCTGGATACCGCGCCGGAGTTCTACGGCCAGGTCGATCAAGACCCACGCCCAGAGCGAGCGCTTCGACACCATCGACAAGGTGCGCGAGGCGGGCATCAAGGTCTGCTGCGGCGGCATCGTCGGCATGGGCGAGACGCGCCGCCAGCGCGCCTCGCTGCTGGTCGAACTGGCCAACATGAACCCGCCGCCCGAATCGGTGCCGATCAACGAGCTGGTGCCGATGCCCGGCACGCCGCTGGAAAACGCGCCGCCGCTCGATCCCTTCGAGTTCGTCCGCACCATCGCCGTGGCGCGCATCACCATGCCCGGCTCGATGGTCAGGCTGTCGGCCGGCCGCCAGGAAATGAGCGACGAGTTGCAGGCGCTGTGCTTCCTCGCCGGCGCCAATTCGATTTTCTACGGCGACAAGCTGCTGACCGCCGGCAATCCCGAAGCCGACCGCGACGAGGCGCTGTTCGCGCGGCTGGGGCTCAACGCCGTCTGATCGTCGTGCGCGGCGACTTCGCGGCGGCGGCGACCTACGACTCGGCTGCGGTCCTCGCCCGCGAAGTGGGCGCTCGCATGGGGGCGCGGCTCGACCTGGTAAAAATCGCTCCGCAGCGCGTGGCCGACATCGGCTGCGCCACGGGCGACGGCATTCGCGATTTGCAGCAACGCTACGGCAAGGCCTTGCCCCTTGCCCTCGACTACGCCTTGCCCATGCTGCGCGTCGTCCGCTCCCGCACCCCGCGCCTGCAGCGCCTGACGCGGACGCGGCCCGCGCCTGCTCAATGCCGACGTGCGCGCACTGCCGCTGGCTGCCAATACGCTTGGCCTGGCCTGGTCCAACCTGATGCTGCACTGGCTCGACGATCCGCTGCCGGCCTTGCGCGAACTGCACCGCGTGCTGGAGGTCGGCGGACTGCTGAGTTTCGCCATGCTCGGTCCCGATACCCTGAAGGAGTTGCGCGGTGCGGCCGCAGAAGTCGGTGCCGGCGCTACGGCGAAACGCTTTCTCGACATGCACGACCTGGGCGACATGCTGGTCGCCGCCGGTTTCGGCGATCCGGTGATGGACATGGAAATGATCACGCTGACCTATGCTTCGCCGCGCGCCTTCCTCGCCGACCAGCGCCACCTCGGCGTGCGCGACGCGCTGCTGGGACAGCAGGGCTGGCGCGACTGGCGCCGTCTGCTGGCCGCCTGGCCGCGGGATGCCGACGGCCGCCTGCCGGCGAGCTTTGAAATCGTCTATGGCCATGCCTGGAAGCCCGGGCCACGACAGATCGCCGACGGTCGCGCCGTGGTCAAGTTCCATCCGCGATGAAGCGCGCCAGACGGAGGACGCTGCGCCCGCTCAAGCCGCGCAATCCGGTAGCCATCGATCCGCTATTGAAGAAGGGCGGCGCCCACCAGCGGCAGGACAAGCGCGCCAGCCGCGCCCGGCAGAAGGCCGCCTTGCGGCGACATAACGACGAAACCTGAGTCACTGCGTTTGACCGACTGAAGACCGTTGCCGGGGAAAGCTTCCCGGCAGCGGTTTTTTGCTTTTTGATTGTGGAAACCCCGTATTGCGCATTGTGAAGTATTGTCTTACAATGCGGAAAAGTAACGCATAGGTTGAGACATAAACTAGGTCTATGCTGCGAACAGCAGAACGGTTCGCAGGGTGATGTCCGGCGAACGCCAAAAACAACAGAAGGAGGAGTAGTCATGTCCGCGCCCCAACTCGCGTCGTCCGACGCCGACCCGCAGGAAACCCGTGAATGGCTGGAGGCACTGGAAGCCGTAATTGCCCAGGAAGGTCCCGGGCGCGCGCATTTCCTGCTCGAACAACTGATCGCGCTGGGCCACCAGACGGGCATCAACATGCCCTACAGCGCCAACACCGAATACATCAACACCATTCCGCCCGACCAGCAGCCGGTCACGCCGGGCGACTACGAGATCGAGCACCGCATCCGCGCCTATGCGCGCTGGAACGCGCTGGTCATGGTGCTGCGGGCCAACAAGGACGACTCCGGCCTCGGCGGCCACATCGCCAGCTACGCCTCGGCGGCCACGCTCTATGACATCGGCTACAACCATTTCTGGCATGCGCCGCTCGGAGAAGCACGGCGGCGACCTGGTGTTGTCGCAGGGCCATTCGGCGCCCGGCACCTATGCCCGCGCCTTCATGCTCGGCCGCCTGACGCGAGGAGCAGATGGACAACTTCCGCCGCGAGGTCGACGGCAAGGGCCTGTCCTCCTATCCGCACCCCTGGCTGATGCCGGACTTCTGGCAGTTCCCGACCGTGTCGATGGGCCTCGGCCCGCTGCAGGCGATCTACCAGGCGCGCTTCATGAAGTACATGCAGCACCGCGAGATGATCCCCACCGACAACCGCAAGGTCTGGGCCTTCATGGGCGACGGCGAGATGGACGAGCCGGAGTCGATGGGCGCCATCGGCATGGCCGGGCGCGAGCGCCTCGACAACCTGGTCTTCGTCATCAACTGCAACCTGCAGCGCCTCGACGGCCCGGTGCGCGGCAACGGCAAGATCATCCAGGAACTCGAATCCGATTTCCGCGGCGCCGGCTGGAACGTGATCAAGGTGATCTGGGGCAGCTACTGGGATCCGCTGCTGGCGCAGGACAAGACGGGCCTGCTGCAGAAGCGCATGATGGAATGCGTCGACGGCGACTACCAGACCTTCAAGGCGCGCGACGGCGCCTATGTGCGCGAGCACTTCTTCGGCAAGTATCCGGAACTGCTGAAGATGGTCGCCACCTGGTCCGACGACGACATCTGGCGCCTGAACCGCGGCGGCCACGATCCGCACAAGGTCTATGCCGCCTACGCCGCCGCCGTGGCGCACAACGGCCAGCCGACCGTGATCCTGGCCAAGACCATCAAGGGCTACGGCATGGGCGAGGCCGGCGAAGCGCAGAACATCACCCACCAGCAGAAGAAGATGGGCACCACCTCGATCAAGGCCTTCCGCGACCGCTTCAAGCTGCCGGTGAAGGACGAGGACCTGGAAAAGCTGCCCTACCTGAACTTCCCCGAGGGCTCGCCGGAACTCAACTACATGCGCGAACGGCGCATGGCGCTGGGCGGCTACCTGCCCTCGCGCCGGCGCCAAGGCCGAGGCCCTGCCGGTGCCGCCGCTGTCGGCCTTCGACGCCCTGCTCAAGGCCGGCGGCGAGGGCCGCGAATTCTCCACCACGATGTCCTTCGTGCGCGGCCTCAACGTCATGCTGAAGGACAAGATCATCGGCAAGCGCGTCGTGCCCATCGTGGTCGACGAGTCGCGCACTTTCGGCATGGAAGGCCTGTTCCGCCAGATCGGCATCTGGAACCAGGACGGCCAGAACTACGTGCCGCAGGATGCCGACCAGATGATGTTCTACAAGGAAACCAAGAACGGCCAGATCCTGCAGGAAGGCATCAACGAAGCCGGCGCCATGGCCGACTGGATCGCCGCCGGCACCAGCTATTCGACCCACGGCGTGCAGATGATCCCGGTCTATGTCTGCTATTCGATGTTCGGCATGCAGCGCACCATGGACCTGGTCTGGGCCGCGGGCGACCAGCGCGCGCGCGGCTTCCTGGTCGGCGGCACGGCCGGGCGCACCACGCTCAACGGCGAAGGCCTGCAGCACGAGGACGGCCATTCGCAGATCCTCGCCGGCGCCGTGCCCGAACTGCATTTCCTACGATCCGACCTTCGCCTATGAAGTCGCCGTCATCGTGCAGGACGGCCTGCGCCGCATGGTCACCGAGCAGGAAGACGTGTTCTATTACCTGACGGTGATGAACGAGAACTACGAGCATCCGGCCATGCCGGAAGGCGCGGCGCCAGGCATCCTCAAGGGCATGTACCAGTTCCGCAAGGGCGCCGCCAGCAACGGTCCGCGCGTGCAACTGCTGGGCTCCGGCACCATTTTCATGGAAGTCGATTGCCGCCGCCGCGCTGCTGAAGAAGGACTGGGGCGTCGAAGCCGACCTCTGGTCCTGCCCCAGCTTCAACGAACTGGCGCGCGACGGCCAGGACTGCGCGCGCTGGAACCTGCTGCACCCGACCGAGAAGCCGCGCGTGCTCGCACGTCGGCGCCTGCCTGGCCGAGACGCGCGGCCCGGTGATCGCCGCGACCGACTACGTGCGCGCCTTCGCCGAGCAGATCCGGCCCGTTCGTGCCGCGCCCTACACGGTGCTGGGCACCGACGGCTTCGGCCGTTCCGACACGCGCGAGAAGCTGCGCCACTTCTTCGAGGTCGATCGCCACTGGATCACCGTCGCGGCGCTGACCGCGCTGGCCGACGACGGGCCAGGTGAAGAAGGAGAAAGTGGCCGAGGCGATCAAGAAATACGGCCTCGATCCGAACAAGCCCAACCCGGTGAAGGTGTAAGCCATGGCCAACATAGTCGAAGTGAAAGTCCCCGACATCGGCGACTTCAAGGACGTGCCGGTGATCGAACTGCTGGTCAAGGTCGGCGACACGGTGAAAGCCGAGGACTCGCTGGTCACCCTGGAGTCGGACAAGGCGACCATGGATGTGCCGTCGCCGGTTTCCGGCGTGGTCACCGAACTCAAGCTGAAGATCGGCGACAAGGTCGCCGAAGGCAGCCTGGTCGCCCTGATCGACAGCGCCGCCGCAGGTCAGGCGACCGCTCCCGCTGCGGCTGCGGCTGCGGCTGCGCCGGCCGCGCCGGTAGCGCCGGCCCCGGCCGCCCCGGTGGCTCCCGCAAGCTCCGCGGCCTCGGTAGTCGAGGTCCAGCGTGCCCGACATCGGTGACTTCAAGGACGTGCCGATCATCGAACTGCTGGTCAAGGTCGGCGACACGGTCAAGGCCGAGGACTCGCTGATGACCCTGGAGTCGGACAAGGCGACCATGGACATTCCCGTGCCCGGTCTCCGGCGTCGTCGCCGAACTGAAAGTGAAGGTCGGCGACAAGGTGGCCGAAGGCGTGCGTGCTGGCGCTGGTAACAGTTCCCGGAGGGACGCAGAGCGCTGGCGCCGGCGGTACGGCGGCAGCGGCTTCGCTGCCGCGGCAGCTGCAGTTCCCGCCTGCTGCCCGCTCGGTTGCAACCGCGCCGGCCGCTGCGGTAGCGCCGGCAGCGGCTGCCGGTGCCGCCGTCGGATTCCCGTCCGGGCGATAGCCGAACCGATTTCCGCCCCGCCCCGCGTCGCCATGCCGACGCCGGCCGAGCGCCTGACCGGGCACGGCCGCCCATGCCAGCCCCTCGGTGCGCCGCTTCGCGCGCGAACTCGGGGTCGATGTCGCCAAGGTGCCGGGCAGCGGCCCGAAGGGTCGCATCCTGCAAGGCGACATCCAGGCCTATGTCAAGGGCGTGCTCAGCGCACCGCCTGCGGCAGCGCCCGCGGCGGCGGCATCCGGGCGGGGGCCTCGATCTGCTGCCCTGGCCGAAGATCGACTTCGCCAAGTTCGGCGCCATCGAAGTCCAGCCGCTGTCGCGCATCAAGAAGATTTCCGGCGCCAACCTGTCGCGCAACTGGGCCATGATCCCGGCCGTCACCTATCACGAGGACGCCGACATCACCGACCTCGAAGCCTTCCGCGTGCAGATCAACAAGGAAAACGAAAAGGCCGGTGGCGCCAAGCTGACCATGCTCGCCTTCCTGATCAAGGCCTGCGTAAAGGCGATGCAGAAGTACCCGGAGTTCAACTCGTCCATCGACGGCCAAGGTGACGAAATGCGCCTGGTGATGAAGAAGTACTTCAACATCGGCTTCGCCGCCGACACGCCCAACGGACTGATGGTGCCGGTGATCAAGAATGCCGAGAGCAAGGGCGTCTTCGAACTGGCGAAGGAAAGCGGCGAGCTGGCCAGGCAGGCGCGCGACGGCAAGCTGAAGCCGGCCGACATGCAGGGCGCCTGCTTCACCATTTCCAGCCTCGGCGGCATCGGCGGCACCTATTTCGCGCCCATCGTCAATGCGCCGGAAGTGGCCATCCTCGGCGTCAACAAGTCGGCCATGAAGCCGGTGTGGGACGGCAAGCAATTCGTGCCGCGCCTGACGCTGCCGCTGTCCTTGACCGCCGACCATCGCGTCATCGACGGCGCGCTGGCGACGCGCTTCAACGTCTATCTGGCGCAGCTCCTGGCCGACATGCGGAGAAGCATGCTGTGACGACGCTCACCGTGGTCAAGAAGGGGGATGCCGTGGCGATTGCCGGCGACGGCCTCACCACCTTCGGCGACACGCGCCTTTCGCGAAACTACAAGGGCGAGCACGACAAGATCCTCGACATTGCCGGCTCGAAGATCGGCATCTGCGGCTCCTCGGCGCATCACCTGGTGCTGCTCTCAGCCTTCTCCAAACTCGAGGAGGTCAAGCTCGGTTCGCGCATGGAGGTGTATGAGACCTTTCGCCGCCTGCATCCGGTGCTCAAGGAACATGCCTTCCTCAATCCCAAGGAAGACGAGGACGACCCCTACGAAAGTTCGCAGATCACCGCGCTGATCGCCAACCCCACCGGTATCTACGGCGTGTATTCCTACCGCGAGGTGTTCGAGTTCGACCGCGTCTGGTCCGCCGGCTCGGGACGCAGTTTCGCGCTGGGCGCGATGCATGCGCTCTACGACGGCGATCTGTCGGCCGCCGAAATAGCACGGGCCGGCGTCGCCGCCGGCATCGAATTCGATACTTCATCCGGACCGCCGATCGTGGTCCATGAGTTCAAACTGGAAGGAAAGCCAAATGAGTGACGTCGTTGAAGTGAAGGTTCCCGACATCGGCGACTTCAAGGATGTGCCGGTCATCGAGGTGCTGGTCAAGGTCGGCGACACGGTTAAGGCCGAGGATTCGCTGATCACCCTGGAATCCGACAAGGCCACCATGGATGTGCCCTCGCCGGTGTCGGGCGTGGTCACCGAAGTGAAGATCAAGGTCGGCGACAAGGTCGCGGAGGGCACGCTGGTGGCATTGGTAAAAATCGGCGCTGGCGCCACGGCGGCTGCGCCTGCTGCGGCTCCCGCCGCGGTTGCACCCGCCGCCGTTCCGCCGCCGCCGACTATTGCGGCTCCGGTTGCCGCTGCCGGCAACGCTGTTGGCAAATTCGCGGGCAAGGTCGATCTCGAATGCGAAATGCTGGTGCTGGGCGCCGGCCCCGGCGGCTATTCGGCCGCCTTCCGCGCCGCCGACCTCGGCATGAAGACCGTCATCGTCGAGCGCTACGCGACGCTGGGCGGCGTCTGCCTCAACGTCGGCTGCATTCCGTCGAAGGCGCTGCTGCACGTCGCCGCGGTGATGGAGGAGGCCGAGCATGCGAGCGACCTCGGCGTCAGCTTTACCGCACCCAAAGTCGATATCGACAAGCTGCGCGCGCACAAGGAAAAAGTGGTCGCCAAGCTCACCGGGGGCCTCGCCGGCATGGCCAAGGCGCGCAAGGTCGACACCGTGCGCGGCTACGGCCACTTTCTCGACGCCAACCATCTCGAAGTCGAGGCCATGACCGGCAGCGCACAGGAGAAGACCGGCGAGAAGAAGGTGATCCGCTTCCAGAAGTGCATCATCGCCGCCGGCAGCGCGGCCTTCCACCTGCCATTCATTCCCAAGGATCCGCGCATCGTCGATTCCACCGGTGCGCTGGAACTGCGCGCAGTTGACGGAAAGGTGCCCAAACGCATGCTGGTCATCGGCGGTGGCATCATCGGCCTCGAAATGGCGACGGTGTACTCGACGCTGGGTTCGAAAGTCGATGTGGTCGAGATGCTCGACGGCCTGATGCAGGGTCCCGACCGCGACCTGGTCAAGGTCTGGGAAAAGCAGAACGCCAGGCGCTTCGACAAGGTGATGCTGAAGACCAAGACCGTTGCCGTGGATGCCAAGCCGGACGGCCTCTGGGTCAAGTTCGAAGGCGAGCAGGCGCCGGCCGAAGCACAGCGCTACGACATGATCCTGCAATCGGCCGGACGCGCACCGAACGGCAGGAAAATCGGCGCGGAAAAGGCCGGTGTGGCGGTGAATGAGCGCGGCTTCATTCCGGTCGACAGCCAGATGCGCACCGGCGTGCCCGCACATCTTCGCCATCGGCGACATCGTCGGCCAGCCCATGCTGGCGCACAAGGCGGTGCATGAGGCGCATGTCGCGGCCGAGGTGGCGGCGGGACAGAAGAGTTATTTCGACGCGACGGTGATTCCCGGCGTCGCCTATACCCATCCCGAGGTGGCCTGGGTCGGCGTCGGCGAGGACGAAGCGAAGAAGGCGGGGCGCAAGGTCAGCGTCGCCAAATTCCCGTGGGCCGCTTCCGGCCGCGCGATCGCCAACGGCGCCGACTACGGCTTCACCAAGCTGGTATTCGACGAGGAAAGCCACCGCGTGATCGGCGGCAGCATCGTCGGCCCCAATGCCGGCGACATGATCGGCGAAGTCGCGCTGGCCATCGAAATGGGCGCCGACGCGGTGGATATCGGCAAGACCATCCACCCGCATCCGACCCTGGGCGAGACCATAGGCATGGCCGCCGAAGTGGCGCACGGCAGTTGCACCGATTTGCCGCCAATGAAAAAGCGCTGAAAATTAGTTCTGCGGGTGCGTTGGCGCGCCTGTAGAAAGTCGGCGCTGGCGGGACGGCGGTCTCATAACGGCCAGCAACCGTCATTCCGGGGCCGCGAAGCGGAACCCGGAATCCAGTGTCCTTGCTCAAACGCCGCTGGATTCCCGCGTTCGCGGGAATGACGGCAATCGGGCACTATCCCGTCATCCCGGAAAAGTCGGCGCTGGCGGGACGGCGTATACTTCGTTCCAGTCATCGAGCCCGGCCAGACCGGGCATCTTTTTAGGCGAAATCTCGCCTTCGGCTCGTTTTCAGGGGGACAGCATGGCAACGCAGGACGAACTGAAGCAGGCGGTCGCGCGCGCGGCGCGCGACCATGTTGCCGACCGGTTGCCGGTCGGCGCGATACTCGGAGTCGGCACCGGCTCCACGGCGAATTTCTTCATCGACGAAATCGCGGCGATCAAGGATCGCCTCGGCGGCACCGTGGCGAGTTCCGAGGCCACGGCGAAGCGCTTGCAAGGCCACGGCATCCGCGTGCTCGACCTCAACGACGTGGGCAGCATCGGCATCTACGTCGATGGCGCCGACGAGATCGATCACGGCATGGCGATGGTCAAGGGCGGCGGCGGGGCGCTGACACGGGAGAAGATCGTCGCCGCCGTGGCGGATACCTTCGTCTGCATCTGCGATGCGTCGAAGCGTGTGGCGGTCATGGGCAAGTTTCCGCTGCCCGTTGAAGTCATCCCGATGGCGAGCGCCCATGTCGCCCGCGAACTGGCGAAACTCGGCGGCACGCCGAAGCTGCGCGAGGGGATGATCACCGACAACGGCAACCTGATCCTCGACGTGCACGGCCTGTCCATCACGGATCCGGTCGGCCTCGAAACGCGTATCAACCAGATCGTCGGTGTCGTCACCAACGGCCTGTTTGCCGAACGCGGTGCCGACGTGCTGCTGCTGGCGACGGCCGGCGGCGTGCAAACTTACGCCCGTTGAAACAATTCCGTCACACGCAGCCGTTATAGTGGTTGGATTGCGAACAGGAGTCACGGCATGAACCAGGAACATATCAGCCGGCAATTCGATGCCGATCTCGAGGGCTTGCGCACGCGCGTGCTGGCGATGGGCGGGCTGGTCGAGCAGCAGGTGATCCGTGCCATGGACGGGCTGGAGTCCGGCGACATGGCGCTGATCGAGCAGGTGATCGCCAACGATCGCCAGGTGAACCGTCACGAGGTCGAGCTCGACGAGGCCTGCAACCACGTCATCGCGCGGCGCCAGCCGGCGGCGGTGGACCTGCGCATGATCATGACCGTGGTCAAGACCATCACCGACCTCGAGCGCATCGGCGACGAAGCCAAGAAGATCGCGAAAATGGCCCGCGACATCCATGGCGACGACATCCGCGTGGTACCCAGCGTCGATCTGCGCGCACCGGCCGAGATCGCCGTTGCCATGCTGCGCAAGGCGCTCGATGCCTTTGCCCGGCTCGACGTGAATGCCTCGGCCGAGGTGGTGCGCCAGGATCGCGAGGTGGATGCCGGCTACAAGGCGGCGATGCGCCAGCTCATCACTTACATGATGGAAGACCCGCGCACCATTTCAAGCTCGCTCGACCTGCTGTTCGTCGCCCGGGCGATCGAACGCATCGGCGATCACGCGAAGAACATTTCGGAATACGTCGTCTACCTGGTCAAGGGTCGCGACGTGCGCCACATCGGGCTGGAGGCGATGGAAAAGGAAGTCGCCCGCCAGCTCGGGAACATCTGACCGGCGCCTTACGCCTTCGGCGGCACGTAGCCGCCGATCTGATCGGCGCCATCGCCGAAAAAGTGCTTCTGCACCTGCTCGGCCAGATACTTCCGGTGTTGCGGGTCGGCAAGGCTCAGGCGGTTCTCGTTGATCATCATGGTCTGCAGCTTGATCCACTGCTGCCAGGCTTCCTTGGAAACGTTCTCCCAGAGTTTCCTGCCCATTTCGCCGGGCATGGGCGGCAGGTCGAGGCCTTCCGCCTCGCGTCCGAGCTTGATGCAATTGACCATGCGTGCCACGGTGTTTCCTTTCAAAAAAATGCGGATGCGGCGAGTTTACACGGAGTTGGCATCGAGTTTCATGTAAAGCGCAGATCCTTGTTCGGCTAGCGCTCGCTATGCGCTGCGAAGGTCGTGGTGCTTGAGCGGCAGCGAACGGATGCGCTTGCCGGTGGCGGCAAAGATCGCGTTGCACACGGCAGGGGTCAGCGGCAGGATGGCCGGCTCGCCGTGCCCGCCCCAGAAGCCCCCGCTGGGAACCAGCACGGTTTCTACCTTGGGCATTTCCGACATCTGCGGCAGCGGGAAATCGCGGAAGTTGGATTCGACGATGCGCCCGTTCTTCACGGTGTTTTCCTGGTAGAGGATGCTGCCCAGGCCGTAGATGACATTGCTTTCCGCCTGGGCGCGGCAGGTATCTGGGTTCACCACGTAGCCCGAGTCGATGGCGACCACAATGCGCTGTACCTTGACCACTCCCTTCGTGCTGACCGACACCTCCGCCACCATTGCGGCGTAACTGCCGAAGCCGTCAGCCATGGCCAGGCCGCGATGAATGCCGGCCGGCAAGGCGCCGCCCCAACCCGCCGCCTTCGCCGCGGCTTCGAGGACGAGGCGGTTCTTGTCGCCCGGCTTCAGCATCGCCAGCCGATACTCAAGTGGGTCCTTGCCCGCCGCGCCGGCCAGTTCGTCGATGAAGCACTCGCGGTAGAAGGCGTTCTGCTGGCCCGGCGCCCGCCAGAAGCCGACCGGAACGTGGCCGTTGCGCATGGCGTAGTCGACCTGCTGGTGCGGCACCGCATAGGGCATGTCGCTCAGCGTGCGTACCGCCGTGAAGTCGATGCCATCGGCGCCGAGTGCCTGCGGCATCAGTACCTTGAGGATGGACGGACAGGCGATCCGCGTATGCATGGCGACGAGATTGCCCGCGGCATCGAGCCCCGCCTTCATGCGCACGATGCTCGCCGGCCGGTAGAAGCCGTGCTGCATGTCTTCTTCGCGCGACCACATCAGCTTTACCGGGGTGCCCGGCATCGCCATGGCGATCTTCACTCCCTGCACGACGTAATCCTGCGGCCCGCGGCGGCCGAAGCCGCCGCCGAGCATCATCTTGTGCACTTCCACCTTTTCCAGCGGCAGCCCGGCGGTCTCGGCGGCAGCCGTCATCGAGGCTTCGCCGTTCTGCGTCGAGGTCCACACCTCGAGGAATCCCTCGGGCTTCAGCCATGCCGTGCAGGTCTGCGGCTCCATGGTGGCGTGGTTGAGGTAGGGCGAGGAGTATTCGGCCTCGATCACCTTCGCCGCGCCGGCCAGCGCCGTATCGGCAGCGCCGACTTTTCGTGCCTGCGGCAGTTTCGGGTCGGCCAGGCCCTCGCGCAGCATGGCCATGATGCTGGCGGTGGACGCATTGCCGTTGGCGCCAGCATCCCACTCGATCTTGAGCGCCTGCAGCGCCTGGTCGGCGCGCCACCAGCTGTCGGCGACGACGGCGACGAAATCGGTCTCGCGCACGATTTTTTTCACGCCGCGCATTTTCCCGGCGACGGACTGCGTCCACGCTCTTCAGCGTGCCGCCGAATACCGGGCATTGCGCGATCGAGGCGTGCAACATGCCGGGCAGCGCCACGTCGACGCCGAACACCGGCTTGCCCATGACCTTGTCGGGGATGTCGAAGCGATGCATGGCCTTGCCGGCGATCTTCCAGTCTTTCGGGTCGCGCAGGGCGATGTCCTTTGGCGGCTGCAGCTTTGCCGCCTCGGCCGCCACTTCGCCGTAACGCAGGCTGCGCTTGCTCGGCACGTGAGTGATGACGCCGCGTTCAACCGTGCACTCGGCAGCCGGCACCTTCCAGCGCGCGGCGGCGGCGTCGATCAGCATCATGCGCGCGGCGGCTCCGGCCTTGCGCACATAGTCCTGCGAACCGCGCACGCCCTGGCTGCCGCCGGTGGACATCGAACCCCAGATACGCTTCCTGCGGATGTGCTCGTTGGGTGAGGCGAACTCGGAACTGACCTTGGCCCAGTCGCAATCCAGTTCCTCGGCCACCAGCTGCGCCAGCGCGGTGTAGGTGCCCTGTCCCATTTCCGAACGGGCAATGCGCACCACGACCCGGTCATCGGGATGGATCACTACCCAGGCATTGACTTCGGGGGCCGGCATGCCGCGCGCGGCCATCGCCGCCAGCGGGAAGGAAAACTCGAGCGAGAAAGCGCCGCCCAATGCGACGGACGCCTTGAGAAAACCGCGGCGATCGATTTTCATCGCGGCCCCCTAGGCTTTCTTCGGCGCCGACTTGCCGGCGACCGCATGTATCGCCTCGCGTACCCGGGGATAGGTTCCGCAGCGGCACAGGTTGGTCATTGCCCGGTCGATGTCGGCGTCGGTGGGTCGGGGCTTTCCCTTGAGCAAGGCCACTGCGGACAGGAGCATACCGGTCTGGCAGTAGCCGCACTGCGGCACCTCGTGTTCGATCCAGGCCTCCTGCAAGGGGTGCAGACCGCCCGCCTGCAGACCTTCGATCGTCACTACTTTCCTGCCGACGGCCGCGGCCGCGGTCATGACGCAGGAACGCACCGCCGCGCCATCGACCAGAACCGTGCAGGTGCCGCATACCGCCACACCGCAGCCGTATTTGGCGCCGGGCAGGGCCAGGTGGTCGCGCAGCACCCAGAGCAAGGGCATGTCCGGCTCGACATCGACTTCGTGGAGCTTGCCGTTTACGTTCAGCTTGAGCATGTGACCTCCGCTAAAGCGACTTGACGAGGACCTTCGATCGGCGCTGCAGGTTGTAGAGTTCGCGCCGCGCTTGCGGCAGCTCGTCGACGCCGGCCTCGGCGAAGCCGCGCTCGATGAACCAGTGCGCGGTGCGCGTGGTGAGGACAAAGAGGCGCTTCAGTTTCAGCTTTTTGGCGCGGGCCTCGATGTGGTTGCACAACTGTTCGCCGTAGCCGCTGCGGCGAAAATCCGGCATCACCGCGAGGCAGGCGAGCTCGGCCGCCTTCTCGGTCGAGAAGGGATAGAGCGCGGCGCAACCGACGATCACGCCGTCGTGTTCCACCACCGAGAAGCGCGTGATTTCCATTTCCAGCCGTTCGCGTCCGCGCTTGACCAGGGTGCCGTCGGCTTCCAGCGGCTCGATCAGGCCCAGTATTGCCCCGACGTCGTCGATGGTGGCGTCGCGCAGGCGCGCCAGCGGGGCGCTGGTCATGACGGTGCCGACGCCGTCGCGGGTGAAGAATTCCATGAGCATCGCACCGTCGGCGCGCGCGTCGAGGAAATGCACGCGACCGATGCCGGCGCGGCAGGCGCGTATGGCGCTGGGCAGGACGCGGGCGATTTCCGGCGGCTGCGCCGCCAGGTGCCTGGCGGCGAGTTTCTGCGCTTCGTCGGCGGTGACGGCATCGATCAGGGCGCCCTTGGCCGTGACCAGCCCCGGCGCGTCGCACAGGAAGATCAGCTTGTCGGCCCTGACCGCGACGGCAACGGCCTCGGCGGCTTCCTCCCAGGCCAGGTTGAAGATTTCACCCGTGGGCGAGGCACCGATCGGCGTAATCAGCACCACGTTTTCCTGCGCCAGGTCGGCCTGGATTTCCTCGGCGATGACCTTGCGTATGGCGCCGGTGTATTGGAAGTCGATGCCGTCGACGACGCCGACCGGGCGCGCCGTGATGAAATTGCCGCCGGTGACGCGCAGGAAAGCGCCGGCCATCGGCGTGTTGGGCAGCCCCTGCGAGAGCAGCGCCTCGATTTCGATGCGGGTGACGCCCATGGCGCGCTTGACGCACTCCAGCGCCTCGGCGTCGGTGATGCGCAAACCCTTGTGGAACTTCGGCGTCAGGCCGCGCGCCTGCATCTCGGCATCGATCTGCGGCCGCGCGCCATGCACCAGCACCAGGCGGATGCCCATGCTGTCGAGCAGCGCGATGTCATGGATCAGCGCCTGCGCGGCGCCGGCTTCGAGCACTTCGCCGCCGAAAGCGATGACGAAGGTGCGGCCGCGAAAGGCATGGATGTAGGGCGCCGCCTGGCGCACCCAGGCGACCAGGCGGGCGTCGGTGTCGGGCTGACTGCTGCGGGTTTCCAGTGTCATGGGGCGGATTTGCCCTTTCTCCGCCTGACGGTTCTGGCTGCGGGCGGCGCCTTGGGCCGCGCCGGTTTCGGTACGGGCGCCGCCGCCTTGACCGGGGGTGCCGGCGATGCCGGCGGCGGCTTCCTGTCCGCCTTGCCGGCCTTGCCGGATTTGTCCTCCTTGTCGTCCTTGGCCGGCTTTTCCGGCTTTTCGGTCGGTACCGCCTTGCCTTCCAGTTCGGCTTCGAGCCTCTGGCAGAGGGTGCGCAGGATCTTGACCCGGGCGTAGCCCTTGTCGTTGGCCTCGACCAGCGTCCACGGCGCGGTACCGGTGCTGGTGCGGTCCACCATGTCGCAAATGGCCTGCTGGTAGGCATCCCATTTCTCGCGGTTGCGCCAGTCTTCCTCGGTGATCTTGAAGCGCTTGAATTCGATCTTCTCGCGTTCCTTGAAACGCTTCAACTGCTCTTCCTGGCTGACCTGCAGCCAGAATTTGCAGACGATGGCGCCGGCTTCGGACAGTTCGTGCTCGAAGTCGTTGATCTCGGTATAGGCGCGCAGCCAGTCCGCCTCGGCGCAGAAGCCCTCGACGCGCTCGACCAGCACGCGGCCGTACCAGGTGCGGTCGAAGATCGCCACCCGGCCGTTGCGCGGAATGTGTCGCCAGAAACGCCAGAGGTAGGGCTGGGCGCGCTCTTCCTCGGTCGGCGCCGCGACGGGAATGATCTGGTAGTCGCGCGCATCCATTGCAGCGGCGATGCGCCGGATGGCGCCGCCCTTGCCGGCGGCATCCGCGCCCTCGAAGGCGCACACCACGGAACGCCCCTTGAAGCGCGGATCGCGTACCAGTTCGGACAGCCTGCCCTGCCATTTAGCCAGTTGCTCTTCGTATTCCTTCTCGGTCAGCTTCTTGTTCAGGTTGAGTTCGGACAGCACATTGCGCCCGTCGATGTTCACCCGGATCGGCGGTGCCACCGGCGTGGTCTGCATGCCGGCATTGTCCAGGCGGTGGCGAATCGCCTCGAGCAGGATCTTGCCCGTGGTCAGCGAGCGATAGCGGTCGTCCTCGCCCTCGATGATGATCCAGGGCGCCCAGGGCGTGTTGGTCATGCGCAAGACGTGACCGACGACATCCTGCAGTTTGTCGTAGGTCTTGAGGCGGTCCCAGTTCCACTTGGTGACGCGCCAGGCGGTCTTCGGGTCCTTTTCCAGCGCCTTCAGGCGGCGTTTCTGGCCGTCCTTGGTCAGGTGGAACCAGAACTTCAGCACCAGCGCGCCTTCATTGACCAGCATGGCCTCGAAGCGGTTGATCTGGTCGATGCGCGCATCCATGTCCGCCTTGCTCATGCTGCCGTCGAGGCGATCATGGATCGGGCTCGAATACCAGGAACCGGCGAAGATGCCGACGCGGCCCTTGGGCGGCAGCGCGCGCCAGTAGCGCCACATGAACGGCCGCGAGCGCTCCTCGTCGGTTGGCGCCGAGAAGGCCAGGGTCGAGATGAAGCGCGGGTCCATCCACTCGTAGAGGATGTTGATGGTCTCGCCCTTGCCGGCGCCATCCTGACCGCTGACAAGAACGATGACCGGAATCTTGCCGTTTTCCTTCAAGTCGAACTGGGCGTCGAGCAGGGCGGCGCGCAGGGCCGGCACTGCCTTCTTGTAAGTGTCCTTGTCGATCTTGTGACCGATTTCCGCTGATTCGAACATCACCAATCTCCCCAAAGTGCCATCATCGCCGCCACGGCGCCAAGCCCGGCGGTTTCGGTGCGCAACACGCGCGGCCCCAATCCGAGGGGATGGAAGCCGGCGGCGCGCGCCGCCAACAATTCGCCTTCCTCGAAACCGCCTTCCGGGCCGACCAGCAGGCTGACTGGCGCGGCCGGCACGGCGAGGTCGCGCAGGGAGCCGGAACCCCCCGGCGCGCAGACGAAGCGTAATGCATTTTCCCGCGCTGCGATGCCAAGGTATTGCGGCAGATCAAGGATTGCTGCGACGGCCGGGACGCGGTTGCGCCCGGATTGCTCGCAGGCGGCGATGGCGATGCTGCGCCAGTGCTCGACGCGACGCTCGGCGCGTTCGCCGGAAAGCCGGATCACGCTGCGCTTTGCCGCCACCGGCTGGATGCGCACGACCCCCAGTTCGACGGCCTTCTGCACCACGAAATCCATCTTGTCGCCGGCGGGCAGGGCTTGCACCAGAGTCAGCGCCAGCGGGGGTTCCGGGTCGTGGTCCTCAAACGCGTTCAATGTCGCGCGCAGGGTCTTGCCGGCCGGATGCAGCGTGGCGCGCCACTGTCCGCCGCGCCCGTCGAACAGGATCGCCGTGTCGCCGGCGCCGACTCTCAGCACCTTCAGGGCGTGGTGGGCCGCCTCGGCAGGCAGTTCGACCGTGGCGCCGGGGTGCAGCGGGAAGGGGCAGAAGAATCTCGGTATCATGTTTCAATTATCATCAAAACAAAGTTTCAGTGCAGGCTAACGCCGGAATTATCGGCGTTAAGCGAAGCGGCCGAAACTAAATTCTGGAGACAGCGCATGGTCAGCCTTTCGCCGCCGGTTTGCGACTTCGGCCGCCCGGCCATCGATTTCGACCTTCCCGGCGTTGACGGCCGGCGTCACAGCCTCGCCGGCGCGCGGGGCCCGAACGGCCTTCTGGTGATGTTCATCTGCAATCACTGCCCCTATGTCAAGGCCGTGATCCACCGCATCGTGCGCGACACGCGGGAACTCGCCGCGCTGGGCATCGGCAGCATTGCCGTCATGAGCAACGACCCGACGGACTACCCCGAGGATTCCTGGGACAACATGGTGGCGATTGCGCGCGACCTGGCCTTTCCCTTTCCCTATGTGCTGGATGCGTCGCAGGAGGTGGCGAAAGCCTACGGCGCGGTGTGCACGCCGGATTTCTTCGGCTACAACGCCAGGCTGGAACTGCAGTACCGCGGCCGGCTCGACGAATCGCGCAAGGAAGCGGCACCCGAGGACGTGCGCCGCGACCTGTTCGAGGCCATGCGCCAGGTTGCCTTGACCGGCACCGGGCCGGCACAGCAGACCCCCGGCATTGGCTGTTCGATCAAGTGGACCGTTGCATGAGGATCATCCTGTTCCTGGCCGCGCTGATGGCAATGTCTGCGGCCAATGCCGCCGACAACGTCCTGCTGATCCAGTTACAGGCCGGAGGCGGCTTCAGGGTCTGGCATACCGAAGGCGAAAGTCGCCTGAGCGATGATGAAATCATGGAACTCGAGGTCACTGCAAAGCCCGGGGGCGGCGAAGTGACGCAGACCAGCGCCGGTCCTGCGCGCGTCTTTGAATCCGGCGAAGGCGTGACGATCAGCCTGCTCGAGGCAAAGACCGACAAGGCCCTCCTGATCGATCGCGACGACTGCAACCATGTCCGCGTTTGGCATTCCGCCGGCGCGACCAACTTGTCGGACGATCAGATCGCCGACATCTTCATCAGCGCAGTCCCCGGGGGCGGCAAACGGCTTAGCGTCGGGCCCTACCACGTCAAGGCTTTCCTGACCAAACTGGGCGTGACGGCAACGCTGTGGAGTGCCGCGGCAAAAAAATAGCCCGCCGTATTTCCTCTCAGCCGGGCTTGCGGCCGGCAGCTCGTGCCGTTTTCGGCGCGGCAGTCATGGCGGCCGGCGCCTGCCTGCCGACCTGGGTTTCAATCAGGCGCGAGCCTTCGCTGTCCATGAATTGGACAAAGGCAGTGGCTGCCGGCATCAGGCGCTTGTCGGTGCGATAAACGAGGCGCCATTGCCGCTTGACCGGCGTGTCCCTGATATTGAGCATGACCAGGCGGCCGATCGCGCGCTCCATGCCGATGGTATGTTCCGAAATGAAGGACAGCCCCAATCCGGCCATGACCGCCTGCTTGATGGTTTCGTTGCTGCCGAGTTCCATCGTTGCCCCCGGTGTTACCTTGTGCTGCTCCAGAAAGCGCTCCAGCGCGCCGCGCGTACCCGAACCGGGTTCGCGGATCAGCAGGGTTTCCTCCGCCAGCCGCTTCGCGTCGATGTTGCGCTTGCCCGCCAGCGGGTGGTCAGGCGCGGCGATGAAGATCAGCGGGTGTTCTGCGAAAATCTTCGCCACGGTTTCGAATTCGTTCGGCGGCGTGCCCATGATGGCCAGGTCGATGGCGTTGTCGGCGAGATGGCGCACGATGGCGCCGCGGTTGTTGACCGTCAGTTGCAGTTCGACACCCGGATGGCGGCGGCGGAACTCCGCCAGCAGCGAGGGCGCGAAATATTTCGCGGTGCTGACGACGCCGATCTTCAGGCGCCCGGCTTCGACCCCTTTCAGTGCCGCCAGTGCCTCGCCGGCTTCGCGCAACTGCTCGGCAATGCGTCGCGCCTGGCGCGCCAGCTCTTCGCCGGCAGCGGTGAGGCGCACCTTCTTGCCGGCCTGTTCGGTCAGCGGCAGGCCGGCCTGGTCTTCCAGCGCCTGCACCTGCATCGACACCGCAGGCTGGGTCAGATGCAGCTCCTCTGCCGCACGGGAGAAGGAGAGGTGGCGGGCCACCGCCTCGAAAATCTTGAGCTGGCGCAGGGTGACGTTTTTCATGGCTGATGGGCTTTCCCGAGGCCCGAATGGGCGGTTTCGCGTTTGCTCAATCTTATCACTGCCATAAGAAACCATGACTTGTGCTTATGGGTGGCGGAAAGTTAAGCTGGCATCCATGCTTGAAGCCCTTATCTTCGATGTCGATGGCACGCTGGCCGATACGGAACGCGACGGCCATCGTCCGGCCTTCAACGCCGCCTTCGCCGAAGCCGGCCTTCCCTGGCATTGGGATGAGGCGCTCTACGGCGAACTGCTGGAGGTGACCGGCGGCAAGGAGCGCATCCGTTTTTTCTGCGAACGCCATGAGCCGGAGTTTCTGCAACTGGCCGACATCGAGTCGCGCATCAAGGAATTGCATGCCGCCAAGACGCGGCACTATGCGCAACTCTGCGCACAGGGCATTCCCCTGCGTCCGGGCATCGAGCGCCTGTTGCGCGAAGCCCGCGCCGCCGGACTGCGCCTCGCCATCGCCACCACGACGACGCCGGAAAACATCGCTGCCCTGCTTGCCCCCGACTTGCTTGCGCTGTTCGAAATAGTCGGCGCCGGCGATACGGTGCCGCACAAGAAACCGGCGCCGGATATCTACCAGTGGGTGCTGGCACAACTGGCCTTGCCGCCTGCGGCCTGCCTCGCCATCGAAGATTCCGCCAACGGCCTCAAGGCCAGCCGCACCGCCGGGCTCGCCACCGTGATCACGCGCACCGCCTACACCGATGACCACGATTTTTCCGGCGCGCTGGCCCTGCTGCCCGATCTCGGCGAAGTGAGCATTCCGCTGCTTCGGCACTGGCATAGCCATGCTTATGGTAGTGATAAAAAATTGTGACTTTCACTTATGAAGCGGCATGACTAACATGCCATCCATCCGCTGCACCAGTTATCTGAACGAACAACGTCAAAGGAGAACCGCATGGACCAATCAAACCGCTACGCCGACCTGAGCCTTAAAGAAGAAGACCTGATCAAGGGTGACAAGCATGTGCTCGTCGCCTATCACATGCAGCCCGCCGCCGGCTATGGCTACCTTGCGACGGCTTCGCACATTGCCGCCGAGTCGTCCACCGGCACCAACGTCGAAGTCTGCACCACCGACGACTTCACCAAGGGCGTGGATGCGCTGGTGTATTTCATCGACGAAGCCCGAGGGCGTGATGAAAGTCGCCTACCCGATCGACCTGTTCGACCGCAACATCACCGACGGCCGCGCCATGCTGGTGTCCTTCCTGACGCTGGCGATCGGCAACAACCAGGGCAGGGCGACGTCAAGTGCCTCAAGATGCACGACTTCTGGGTGCCGCGCCAACTGCTGCGCTTGTACGATGGCCCGTCCAAGGACATCACCGACCTCTGGGAAATCCTCGGCCGTCCGCGCGTCAATGGCGGCTACATCGCCGGCACCATCATCAAGCCCAAGCTCGGCCTGCGCCCCGAGCCCTTCGCCAAGGCGGCCTACCAGTTCTGGCTGGGCGGCGACTTCATCAAGAACGACGAGCCGCAGGGCAACCAGGTGTTCTGCCCGACCAAGAAGGTCATCCCGCTGGTCTATGACGCGATGAAGCGCGCCATGGACGAGACCGGCCAGGCCAAGATCTTCTCGGCCAACATCACCGCCGACGACCATTACGAAATGTGTGCGCGCGCCGACTACATCCTCGAAGCCTTCGGCCCGGATGCCAACAAGGTGGCCTTCCTGGTCGACGGCTATGTCGGCGGCCCCGGCATGGTGACCACCGCGCGCCGGCAGTACCCCGGGCAGTACCTGCACTATCACCGTGCCGGCCATGGCGCGGTGACTTCGCCGTCCGCCTTGCGTGGTTACACCGCGCTGGTGCTGGCCAAGATGTCGCGCCTGCAGGGCGCCTCCGGCATCCACGTCGGCACCATGGGCTACGGCAAAATGGAAGGCGCCCAGGACGACCGCAACATTGCTTACATGATCGAACGCGATTCCGCCGACGGCCCCTACTACCATCAGGAGTGGTACGGCATGAAGCCGACCACGCCGATCATCTCCGGCGGCATGAACGCGCTGCGCCTACCCGGCTTCTTCGAGAACCTCGGCCACGGCAACGTCATCAACACCTCGGGTGGCGGTTCCTACGGCCACATCGACAGCCCGGCGGCCGGCGCGATTTCCCTGCGCCAGTCCTACGAGTGCTGGAAGTCGGGCGCCGATCCGATCGAATTCGCGAAAGAGCACAAGGAATTTGCCCGCGCCTTCGAGTCCTTCCCCGGCGATGCCGACAAGATTTTCCCCGGTTGGCGCGAAAAGCTCGGCGTGCACAAGTAACAAATTTCATTCGTCATTCCGGGCTTGCCCCGGAATCCAGTAGCATCTCTGGATGCCCGCCTGCGCGGGCATGACGGCGGGGTCAACCCCGCCACGGCGGGGTTTTTTGGACTCGCATACTTGACTGAATTGATCGGATAAGGCCATGTCGAACAAGGAACAATATCTCGTCAGGACGGAACCCTTCTATCAGGCGCAGGGCAGGGAAGTCATGCTTTACGAGGCCGCCTACGCCGCGCACCTGCCGGTCATGCTCAAGGGTCCTACGGGCTGCGGCAAGTCGCGCTTCGTCGAATACATGGCCTGGAAGCTGGGCAAGCCGCTGATCACCGTGGCCTGCAACGAGGACATGACCGCCTCCGACCTGGTCGGCCGCTACCTGCTCGATGCCAGCGGCACGCGCTGGCTCGACGGTCCGCTGACCACCGCCGCACGCATCGGGGCGATCTGCTATCTCGACGAGATCGTCGAGGCGCGCCAGGACACCACGGTGGTGATCCATCCGCTGACCGATCATCGGCGCACCCTGCCGCTGGACAAGAAGGGCGAAGTGATCGAAGCCCATCCGGATTTTCAACTCGTCATCTCCTATAACCCCGGCTATCAGTCGCTGATGAAGGATTTGAAGCAGTTGACCAAGCAGCGTTTTACCGCCTTCGATTTTGATTACCCGGAGGCAAGTCTGGAAGCGCAGATCGTGGCGCAGGAATCCGGCCTCGATGCCGCCACGGCGGCAACGCTGGTCAAGATCGCGCAGACGGCGCGCAACCTCAAGGGGCACGGGCTCGACGAGGGCATTTCGACGCGCCTCATCGTCTATGCCGCAACCCTGATCAAACGCGGCGTCGCAGCCTGCGGACGCCTGCCGCATGGCCATGGTGCGACCGATCACCGACGATGCCGACATCCGCGCCACGCTCGACCACGCGGTCGATGCGAGCTTTCCCTGAAAAGTCGGCGCTGGCGATACGGCGTTAAGCGAGGCTAACGGGCGATGGCCACGGGCGTGCGACAGGTGCCGGATGCGCGCAGCCGCAGTTACGCGCATCCCCAGGTGCAGGCGGCCTGGCAGGCGCTGGACTGCGGTTTTGCGCCTGTTGCCGATGTCTTCGAAGAGTGCATTTACGCTGCGCTCGCGGGTTTCGGCAAGACGCAACTCGATGCCTACCTGGAGGCGGCGCGCGTCATCGGCAAGCTCGGGCGCGGGCCCGAGCCGCTGCTGGCCTTCCTCGAAGAATGGCCGGCGGTCGCCGCCGCGGCCAGCGGCGATCAGGAGCCGCTGCTGCCGCAAGTGATGGGCGCCATCCGCGCCATGCAGAAGTCGCCCAACAGCAAGTGCCATCACACCTTTCCTGCAAACCCTGGCCGCTGTGGCCCGGCGCCTGCAATCGGCCGAGCAGATCGAGGTCTACATCGACATCGCGCTGAACCTGATGGCGCGCACCACGGGTTCGATCCACGGCCACCACACCACGTTTCCCAGCCCCGGCCTGCCGCATTTCTTCGAGCAGGCGCCGCGCCTGCTGGGCCTCCTGTCCACGGCCGGCCTGAAGAACTGGACCGATTACGGCATCCGCAATTACTCGAAGCATCCTGAGCGGCAGGAGGAATACTTCCGCCTTGATTCCGCCGACAGTCGTGCCGTGGTGCAACGCGAGCGCCACGGCACGCTGTTCGCCGATGTCGAACGTCCGCTCGAGCTTTACCTGCGGGCCCTGTGGCGGGACAGCGAGCAACTGGTGCCGTACTCGACCGCTTTCGATGAATTGCGCAAGCCCATCCCTTATTACGACAAGCTCGGCATGCGCGTGCCGGATGTGTATGACGATGTGGCGGATGCCAGCGGCCTCGACCGCTACCGCGCGGTGCTGGCCCACATGGTCGGCCACCGCCGCTGGAGCAGTTCCATCATCGCCGACAACTACAGCCCCTTCCAGCGCATGGCGGTGGAATTCTTCGAGGACTGCCGCGTCGAGACCCTGCTGATCCGCGAATACCCCGGCCTGCGGCGCATCTTTCTCGCCCTGCACCCTGTTCCCGGCGAGACGGACTGCGACCCGGAGACCACCTCCTGCCTGCGCCACCGCCTCGCCATGCTGTCCCGCGCCCTGCTCGATCCGCAACACCCCTACAGCAATCCGCAACTGCTCGACTTCGTTGCGCGCTTCCATGACACCCTCGCTTCGGGCGTCTCCAGCACGCGCGAGATCGCCGATCTGGCGCTGTCCTACGTGGCCCGCACGCGGCGCCAGAGCGACCAGTTCGCCCGCGTCCATTTCGACAACACGGTGATCGACTACCGCGACGACAACCGCCACCTGTGGCAATACATCGAGGACAGCGACGACGAAGAGTTCTTCGACGATCCGGACAAGCAGAACAAGAAGCCGGCCGAGGTTCTGTCCCTGCCGCCGCGCCGTTATCCGGAATGGGATGTGGCCAGCCAGACCTACCGGCCGGACTGGGCCAGTGTCTATGAGGCGCTGCACCCGTCGGGGAATCCGGCGGACATCGACCGCCTGCTGGAAAAGCACTCCGCACTGGCCAAGCGCCTCAAGCGCCTGCTCGACCTGCTCAAGCCGCAGGACAAGGTGCGCATCCGCTACCAGGAGGAGGGCAGCGACCTCGACCTCGACGTGGCGCTGGGTTCGCTGATCGACTACAAGAGCGGCGCGACGCCGGACCCGCGCATCAACATGAGCCATCGCACCGACGGTCGCAGCATCGACGTCCTGTTGCTGCTCGACCTGTCGGAGTCGCTCAACCAGAAAGTGGCCAGCAGCAATCAGACGATCCTCGAACTCAGCCAGGAAGCCGTGTCGCTGCTGGCCTGGGCCATAGCCCACCTCGGCGACGCGTATGCGATTGCCGGTTTTCATTCGAATACCCGCCACGAAGTGCGCTACCAGCACATCAAGGGCTTTTCCGAGCGTTGGGACGACACGGTCAAAGCCCGCCTGGCGGCCATGCAGGCGGGGTGGTCGACACGCATGGGCGCTGCGCTGCGCCATGCCGGCCACTACCTCGAGCATCGCCGCGCCGACAAGAAGATCCTGCTGCTGCTGACCGACGGAGAGCCGGCCGACATCGACGTTACCGAACCCGACCACCTGCGCAGCGACGCGCGCAAGGCGGTCGAGGAACTGGCCGCCAAGGGCGTCACCAGCTTCTGCCTCAGTCTCGATCCGAAAGCCGACGAGTACGTGCGCGACATTTTCGGCAAGCGCTGGCGCGTGCTGGACCGCATCGAGCGCCTGCCGGAGACCTTGCCCAGCCTGTACATGGAGTTGACCCGCTGAACAGCCCGTTGGCAGGGTTGCCGCGGTGTGCCGCTGCCGCAGCGGTGCGTGCATTCCGGAGGGGCGGAAGGCGAAACAACGGGCTTATTTACAGGATAAGAAAAAGTGAATGGCGCTTATAGGTTGATCCGATTACATTGTCCGGCATCCAAGCAGGGTTATCCGGGCCGGCAATGCGCGGCAGGCGATCCGGCATTGCCTTAACGTGAAATAACTCGTTCGGAGCGACTGGTAGTAGTCGAGCGAAGCGAGCTGACCAAAAGCCTCCCCGTGAGGGGAGGATGGGAGGGGCGGGTCTTCAATTCGCCTTTAACGTGTTTCATCATCGGCGGTGACTATCACTGTCATGAAAGTTAGGAGCAGGACCCATGCACCAGGGACGCAAGACACTGACCCGCTACACCATCGAGCAGGAACACAAGCATCCGGGCGTTTCGGGCGAGTTTTCCAGCCTGCTCAACTCCCTGGCGACGGCGATCAAGATCATCTCCAACCAGGTCAACAAGGGCGCCCTGATCGGCGCGCTGGGCAATGCCGGCACCGACGGCGCGTCGGTCAATGTCCAGGGCGAGGTGCAGAAGAAGCTCGATGTCATGAGCAACGACGTCATGCTCCAGGAAAACGAGTGGTCCGGCAACTTGAGCGGCATGGCTTCGGAGGAAATGGAAGACGTGTACGTCCTCCCCGCCCATTGCAAGCGCGGCAAGTACCTGCTGGTCTTCGATCCGCTGGACGGCAGTTCGAACATCGACGTCAACCTGACGGTGGGAACCATCTTTTCCATCCTGCGCGCACCGAATCCCGGGCAGGACGCCACGCTCGAAGACTTCCTGCAACCCGGCACGCAGCAGGTCTGCGCCGGCCTCGCGCTCTACGGCCCGTCGACCATGCTGGTGCTGACCACCGGCGAAGGCGTCGACGGCTTCACCCTGGACCGCGACATCGGCGCCTTCATCCTGACGCATCCGCAGATGAAGATTCCCGACGATACCCACGAGTTCGCCATCAACTCCTCCAACTCGCGCTTCTGGGAGCCCCCGGTGCAGCGTTATGTCACCGAGTGCCTGGCCGGCCAGACGGGGCCCCGGGGCAGGGATTTCAACATGCGCTGGGTCGCCTCGCTGGTGGCGGAAGCCTTCCGCATCCTGACCCGCGGCGGCATTTTCATGTACCCGAAGGACAGCAAGGACGCCACCAAGCCGGGCCGTTTGCGGCTGCTCTACGAGGCCAATCCGATCTCCTTCATCATCGAGCAGGCGGGCGGCAAATCGACCACCGGTCGCGAGCGCGTGATGGAGTTGTCGCCGACGGAACTCCACCAGCGCGTGCCGCTGATCTTCGGCTCGAAGAACGAAGTCGAGCGCGTCGCCGCCTACCACGCCGACTATGCCAGCGGCAAGGAACCGGACACCTTCAATTCGCCCTTGTTTTCAACCCGCTCGCTGTTCCGGACCCAATAAACAGTCATTCAGGAGACTTCCATGTCGGTCAAGCATCCCATCGTCGCCATTACCGGGTCTTCCGGTGCCGGCACGTCCACGGTCACCAAGTCGTTCGACCTGGTATTCCGCCGCGAAAAGCTCAGTGCCGCCATCGTCGAAGGCGATTCCTTCCATCGCTACGACCGCAAGGCCATGAAAGTGGCGGCGGAAGAGGCACGACTGGCCGGCAACAACCATTTCAGCCATTTCGGTCCCGAAGCCAACCTTCTCGAGGAACTGGCCGGCCTGTTCAAGACCTATGGTGAAACCGGCAAGGGCAAGGTCAGGAAGTATCTGCACAATGCCGACGAAGCAGCACCCTACGGCCAGCAATCGGGGGAGTTCACGCCATGGGAAGACATCCCCGGCGGTACCGACCTGATGTTCTACGAAGGCCTGCACGGGGCCGCCGTCACCGACACGGTCAATGTCGCGCAGCATGCCGACCTGCTGGTGGGCGTGGTGCCTACCGTCAACCTCGAGTGGATCCAGAAGCTGCATCCGCGACAAGAGTGCGCGCGGCTATTCGACCGAGGCCGTGGTGGATACGATCCTGCGCCGCATGCCGGACTACATCAACTACATCACGCCGCAGTTCTCGCGCACCCACGTGAACTTCCAGCGCGTGCCGACGGTGGATACCTCCAACCCTTTCATCGCCCGCGACATTCCGACCGCCGACGAGAGCTTCGTCGTGATCCGCTTCGCCAATTCGAAGGGCATCGACTTTCCCTACCTGCTGTCGATGATCCACAACTCCTTCATGTCGCGGCCGAACATCATCGTGGTACCGGGCGGCAAGATGGAACTGGCCATGCAGTTGATCTTCACGCCCCTGATCCTGCGCATGATGGAAAACCGCAAGCGGGCCTGACCGTCAAGGAATCAAGCACCTGGCTTTCTCCCTAGCGCGATCCGCCCGGTTTCGCCGATAATACCGGGCTACCCCGACGGAACCCATCCCGTCACTTCAAATTCGATACCGCCATGACTACTCCGACTTCCGCAACCGCAGCCGCGTCCGTGGGCTCCAAGCTTTCCAACGCCATTCGCGCCCTTGCCATGGACGGGGTGCAGAAGGCCAATTCCGGCCATCCGGGCGCGCCCATGGGCATGGCGGAAATCGCCGAGGTGCTGTGGAACCGCCACCTGCGCCACAATCCGGCCAATCCGAAATGGGCCGACCGCGACCGCTTCGTGCTGTCCAACGGCCACGGCTCGATGCTGATTTATGCCTTGCTGCATCTGACCGGCTACGATCTGTCGATCGACGACCTGAAGCAGTTCCGCCAGTTGCACAGCAAGACACCGGGCCATCCCGAATACGGCTACACCGCCGGCGTCGAGACCACCACCGGTCCGCTCGGCCAGGGCATCACCAACGCCGTCGGCATGGCCATGGCCGAGAAACTTCTGGCCGCGGAATTCAACAAACCCGGCCACGAGATCGTCGATCACCGCACCTACGCCTTCCTCGGCGACGGCTGCCTGATGGAAGGCATCTCGCACGAGTCCTGCGCGCTGGCCGGCACCTGGGGCCTGGGCAAGCTGACCGCCTTCTGGGACGACAACGGCATTTCCATCGACGGCCACGTCGAAGGCTGGTTCACCGACAACACGCCGCAGCGCTTCGAGGCCTATGGCTGGCACGTGGTGCCGAACGTCGACGGCCATGATCCGGTCGCCCTGAATGCCGCCATCGAAGCCGCCAAGGCCGTTACCGACAAGCCGTCGCTGATCTGCTGCAAGACGGTGATCGGCCTCGGTTCGCCCAATAAGGCCGGCACCCACGATGTCCATGGCGCGCCTCTGGGCGATGCCGAAATCGCCGCCGCCCGCGCGCACATCGGCTGGGCGCATGCTCCGTTCGAGATTCCGCAGGACGTCTATGCCGGTTGGGATGCGAAGAAGAAAGGCGCCGAGCGCGAGGGCGCCTGGAACAGCAAGTTCGCCGCCTACGCCAAGGCTTTTCCGGCGGAAGCCGCCGAGTTCAAGCGCCGCATGGCCAATCGAACTGCCGGCCAACTGGGCCGAGCACGCGAAGAAGGCCATCGAAGGCGCCAACGCCAAGGCCGAAACCGTCGCCACGCGCAAGGCTTCGCAGATCGCCATCAACGCGCTGGCCCCGGCCCTGCCCGAGTTCCTCGGCGGCTCGGCCGACCTGACCGGCTCCAACCTGACCAACTGGTCCGGCTGCAAGGCCGTTTCCGGCAAGAGCACGGGCAACTACATTTCCTACGGCGTGCGCGAGTTCGGCATGGCGGCGATCATGAACGGCATGGCGCTGCATGGCGGCGTCCTGCCCTTCGGCGGCACCTTCCTGATGTTCTCGGAATATGCCCGCAATGCCCTGCGCATGGCGGCGCTGATGAAGCAGCGCGTGATCTTCGTGTTCACCCACGATTCGATCGGCCTCGGCGAAGACGGCCCGACCCACCAGCCGGTGGAACAGACCGCGACGCTGCGCATGATTCCGAACATGGATGTCTGGCGTCCCTGCGACACGGTGGAAACCATGGTGGCGTGGACGGCCTCGGTGGAAAAACTCACCGGCCCCAGTTCGCTCTGCCTGTCGCGCCAGAACCTGCCCTTCGTGCCGCGCGACGCGGCGACGCTGGCCAACATTGCACGCGGCGGCTACGTCATTTCCGAAGCAAAGAACGGCAAGCCAAAGGCCGTCATCATCGCCACCGGATCCGAAGTCGAGATCGCGCTCAAGGCGCAGGCCGCGATGGAAGCCGAGATTCCGGTGCGCGTGGTGTCGATGCCCTGCACCAATGCCTTCGATCGCCAGGATGCGGCCTACCGCGCGTCCGTGCTGCCGAAGGGTGTGCCGCGCGTCGCCATCGAAGCCGGCGTCACCGATGGCTGGTACAAGTACGTCGGCCTGCGACGGCGTCGTGATCGGCCTCGACCGCTACGGCGAGTCGGCGCCCGCGGGACAATTGTTCAAGGAATTCGGTTTCACGGCGGCTAACGTCGTGAAGGCGGTCGAGAAGCTTATTTAACGCGAACGCTCATGGTACCGAGAGCCGCCCGCTGAAGATGAAACACGCTAAAGGCAAATTGAAGGCCCCCCACCCCCATCCCCGCCCCAGGGCGGGGCTACTAGTCGGCTCGCCGCGCTCGACTGTCACCGGTCGCTCCGAACGAGTTATTTCACGTTAATCACTACCAGGAGTTTCAAATGGCTATCAAAGTTGGCATCAACGGTTTCGGCCGCATCGGCCGCATGGCATTCCGCGCCATCGCCAAGGATTTCCCCGGGATCGAAGTAGTCGGCATCAATGACCTGCTCGAGCCCGACTATCTGGCCTACATGCTGAAGTACGATTCGGTGCATGGCAACTTCAAGGGCGACATCGCCGTCGACGGCAATACCCTGGTAGTCAATGGCAAGAAGATCCGCCTCACCGCCGAGAAGGATCCGGCCAACCTGAAGTGGAACGAGATCGGCGCCGACATCGTCATCGAATGCACCGGCTTCTTCCTGACCAAGGACACCTGCCAGAAGCACATCGACGCCGGCGCCAAGAAAGTCGTGCAGTCCGCGCCGTCGAAGGACGACACGCCGATGTTCGTCTATGGCGTCAATCACACCAAGTACGCCGGCGAGAAGATCGTCTCCGCCGCGTCCTGCACCACCAACTGCCTGGCGCCGGTGGCCAAGGTGCTGCACGACACCTGGGGCATCAAGCGCGGCCTGATGACCACGGTGCATGCCGCCACGGCGACGCAGAAGACCGTCGATGGTCCGTCCAACAAGGATTGGCGCGGCGGCCGCGGCATCCTGGAAAACATCATTCCGTCCTCGACGGGTGCGGCCAAGGCCGTCGGCGTGGTGATTCCGGAACTCAACAAGAAGCTCACCGGCATGTCCTTCCGCGTGCCGACCTCCGACGTTTCGGTGGTCGACCTGACCGTGGAACTGATCAAGGAAGCCTCCTACAAGGAAATCTGCGCGGCGATGAAGGCCGCTTCGGAAGGTTCGATGAAGGGCGTGCTGGGCTACACCGAAGAGAAAGTGGTCGCCACCGATTTCCGCGGCAGTTCCCTGCCCTCGACCTTCGATGCCGACGCCGGCATCGCGCTGGACAGCACTTTCGTCAAGGTCGTCGCCTGGTACGACAACGAGTACGGCTACACCTGCAACATGCTGCGTTTTGTCGAGCACGTCGCGAAGTAATTCATTCAAACACCACTAAGCACAGAGGCACAGAGACACAGAGGAAAAAACACGAGAAAGCTTTTTTTGGGTTTCTCCGTGTCTCTGTGTCTCTGTGATGAAAGGTTTTATTCCATGACATTCAAACGCCTCACCGATTTCGATCTCAAGGGCAAGCGCGTCTTCATCCGCGCCGACCTCAACGTGCCGGTCAAGGACGGCAAGGTGACCTCGGACGCCCGCATCACGGCGTCGATGCCGACCATCGAGTTCTGCCTCAAGGCCGGTGCCAAGGTGATGGTGACCTCGCACCTCGGCCGCCCCGAAGAGGGCGTGTATGCCGATGAGAATTCGCTCAAGCCGGTGGCTGATGTCATGACCGCCAAGCTGGGCAAGCCGGTGCGCGTGATCCGCGACTGGGTCGATGGCGGATTCGAAGTTGCCGCCGGTGAAGTCGTGCTGCTGGAAAACTGCCGCTTCAACAAGGGCGAGAAGAAGAACGTCGAAGCTACGGCGCGCAAATACGCGGCGCTGTGCGATCTGTTCGTCATGGACGCTTTCGGCACCGCGCATCGCGCCGAGGCCTCGACCTACGGCGTCGCCCAGTATGCCCCGGCCGCCTGTGCCGGCCTGCTGGTGGCCGAGGAACTCGAAGCCCTGACCAAGGCGCTGGCGACCCCGGCGCGGCCGATGGTGGCCATCGTCGGCGGCTCCAAGGTGTCGACCAAGCTCACCGTGCTCGAAGCCCTGTCGGAAAAGGTCGACCAGATGGTGGTCGGCGGCGGCATCGCCAACACCTTCCTCAAGGCTTCGGGCAAAAACGTCGGCAAATCGCTGTGCGAGGACGACCTGGTGCCCACGGCCCAGGCCCTGATGAAGAAAATGACGGCGCGCGGCGCCACCATCCCGATCGCGGTCGACGTGGTCTGCGGCAAGAAGTTCGATGCCGCCGAGCCGGCCGTGGCGAAGGATGCCGGCGCGGTTTCCGACGACGACATGATTTTCGACATAGGTCCGAAGTCGGCGCAGGAACTGGTCGACATCATCATGAAGGCCGGCACCGTGGTCTGGAACGGCCCGGTCGGCGTCTTCGAATTCGACCAGTTCGGCGCAGGCACCAAGGCGATCGCCATGGCCATCGCCAATACGAAGGCGTTCACGCTCGCGGGCGGCGGCGACACCATCGCCGCGATCCAGAAGTACGACATCTACGACAAGGTCTCCTATATATCCACGGCTGGCGGAGCCTTCCTCGAGTTCCTCGAAGGCAAGAAGCTGCCGGCAGTGGAGATGCTCGAACAGCGGGCCGCTGGATGACCGTTTCCCGTCAGCGCTCGACCAAGATCGTTGCCACGCTCGGTCCGGCCTCGAGCAGTCCGGAGCGCATGCGGGCGCTCGTGGCCGCCGGGGTGGATGTGGTTCGCATCAACTTTTCCCATGGCACGGCGGACGATCATCGCCAGCGCGTCGATGCGCTGCGTACCGCGGCTCATGACGCCGGGCGCACGGTGGGCGTCATGGCGGACCTGCAGGGCCCCAAGATTCGCATCGGCAAGTTTGCGTCCGGGCCGGTCCAGATCAAGGCCAACCAGGAATTCATTCTGGATGCGGCCTGCACCCTGGGCGACGAGGGGCGGGTGGGGCTCGACTATCCGGATCTGGTCAAGGACGTGCGGGCGGGTGACGTGCTGCTGCTCGACGACGGCCGTACCGTATTCGATGTGCTGCAGATCCAGGGCACCGAGATTCTTTGCCGCAACCGCCACGATGGCGAACTGTCGAACAACAAGGGCATCAACAAGCAGGGTGGCGGCCTCACGGCGCCGGCGCTGACCGCCAAGGACATGGAGGACATTCGCACCGCGGCGAGCCTCGGCATCGACTATGTGGCGGTGTCCTTTCCCAAGTCGGGCGACGACATGCGCCTGGCGCGCGCCCTGCTGCAGGCGGCCGGGTCGAATGCGCTGCTGGTGGCCAAGATCGAACGCGTCGAGGCCATCGAAAACCTCAACAATATCCTCGAAGCCACCGATGGCGTCATGGTCGCGCGCGGCGACCTGGCGGTCGAGGTGGGCGATGCCGCGGTTCCGGCGCTGCAAAAGCGCATCATCCGTACCGCGCGCGACTTCAACAAGTTTTCGATCACCGCGACGCAGATGATGGAATCGATGATCCACAGCCCGGTGCCGACCCGCGCCGAGGTGTCGGACGTGGCCAATGCCGTGCTCGACGGTACCGATGCCGTCATGCTCTCGGCGGAAACCGCAACCGGCGATTATCCGATACAGTCCGTGGAAGCCATGGTGCGCATCTGCGTCGAAGCGGAGAAGTCTTCGGATTTTCCGCTCGACACGCATTTCCTTAATCGCGTATTTACCCGTATCGACCAGTCGATAGCCATGGCCGCACTGTTCGCCGCACATCATCTCAAAGTCAAGGCGATCGCCTCGCTGACCGAGTCGGGCTCGACCGCGCTGTGGATGTCGCGGGTTAACACCGGCATTCCGATCTACGCCCTGACCCAGGAAGTACGGACACGCTACAAGGTCAGCATTTTCAAGGGGGTGTTTCCCCTCATGGTGCCGCAGAGCGGCCATGATCGCGACCAGGTGCTGTTTGACGCCGAGGAGGCACTGATTGCGGGCGGTGCCGTGGAGATCGGCGACCTGATCGTGCTGACCATCGGCGAGCCCATCGGCAAGTCAGGCGGCACCAACACCATGAAGATCGTCAAGGTGGGCGAGCACCGCTCGAACCAATAGGCCGTCAAACCAGTCACACCAAGTTCATTCCCAGGAGAATGCCATGCCCCTAGTATCCATGCGCCAACTGCTCGACCACGCTGCCGAAAACGGCTACGGCCTGCCGGCCTTCAACGTCAACAACCTGGAGCAGATCCAGGCCATCATGGAAGCCGCTGCCGAAACCAACAGCCCGGTCATCATGCAGGGCTCGGCCGGCGCCCGCAAATATGCCGGCGAACCCTATCTGCGCCATCTGATCGAGGCGGCGATCGAGACCCACCCGGACATCCCGATCGTGATGCACCAGGATCACGGTGCGAGCCCGGCGATCTGCATCCAGTCGATGCGCTCGGGCTTCTCCAGCGTGATGATGGACGGCTCCCTGATGGAAGATGCCAAGACCCCGGCCAGCTTCGAGTACAACAGCCGCGTCAGTCGCCACGTAGTCGACATCGCCCACGCCATCGGCGTTTCCGTGGAAGGCGAACTGGGTTGCCTCGGCTCGCTCGAAACCGGCATGGGCGAGAAGGAAGACGGCCATGGCGCGGAAGGCGTGCTGTCGCACGACCAGTTGCTGACCGACGCCAACGAGGCCGCCGAATTCGTCAAGGCCACCGGCGTCGATGCGCTGGCGATCGCCATCGGCACCTCGCACGGCGCCTACAAGTTCACCCGCCCGCCCACCGGCGCGGTGCTGCGCATCGACCGCATCAAGGAAATCCACGCCCGCATCCCGAATACCCACCTGGTGATGCACGGCTCGTCGTCGGTGCCGCAGGACTGGCTCAAGATCATCAACCAGTACGGCGGCACCATGGGCGAGACCTATGGCGTGCCGGTGGCGGAAATCGTCGAGGGCATCAAGCACGGCGTGCGCAAGATCAACATCGACACCGACCTGCGCATGGCGTCCACCGGCGCGATCCGCAAGTATCTGGCCGAGAACACCAAGGACTTCGATCCGCGCAAGTATTTCGCTGCCGCGCGCAAGGCGATGAAGGAAATCTGCGTGGCCCGCTACACGGCCTTCGGCTGTGCCGGCCAGGCGAGCAAGATCAAGCCGATATCGCTGGAGAAGATGGCGGAGCGCTACAAGAAGGGCGAGCTAAACGCGATCGTGAAGTGAGAGCTTGGAATAAATCTACTGCGCGTGCCGGATCGGGGCTTGGGCGGTGCTCGCTATCCTCACATATAACGACATATGTTCCGGTAGCTGCGCTCCGGCCGCACCCCGCTGCGGCCCGCTCGCTACGATTTCTTCTCAAGCTCTGAAAACCGTTTTGGAGTAAAGTTTCGGGCCGTCGGAGCATTCCGGCGGCCTTTTTCATCCGGTCTCCCATGGATAACAAGTCCCGTACTTTCGATCACCTGCGCAAGGTCTTCAGCGGCAGCCTCGACGTTATCGAGTATGCCGGGCTGCTCGTGGTTGCCGTTGCCACGACCATCGCCATGGTTCAGGAGGCGATGGTGATGGTCGAGGCGCGCCGCGTTTCCCTGGCCGATCTGCTGTTGATGTTCCTCTACCTCGAAGTACTGGCCATGATCGGCCAGTACGTCAAGTCGGGGCAGCTGCCGGTGCGCTTTCCGCTGTATATCGGCATGGTCGCCCTGGCGCGCTACCTGATCCTTGACCTCAAGGCAATGTCCGAATGGCGGATGCTGGCGGTGACTGCCGCGATCCTCCTGCTGACCGTGGCTGTGCTGGCGATCCGCTACGGCCATGTCCGCTACCCCTACCGCGAAGACGCCGAGAAGGATCCCGGAAAAGCCTACGTTCGCGAATAACTCTGCCGTTCCCAACAGACCATGCCCATTTCCACTCCACTCGTCTTCGAATCCACCATCACCAGCCTGCCGCTGCTCGGCCGCGGCAAGGTACGCGACATCTACGCCGTGGGCGAGGACAAGCTGCTGGTCGTCACCACGGACCGCCTGTCGGCCTTCGACGTGATCCTGCCCGATCCGATTCCGGGCAAGGGCGCCGTGCTCACCGCCGTGGCCAATTTCTGGTTCGGCAAGCTGGCCCACGTGGTGCCCAACCAACTGACCGGCATCGACCCCGAGACGGTGGTGGCCGGAGAAGAGGAAAAAGCCCAGGTGCGCGGCCGGGCGCTGGTGGTGAAGCGCCTGAAACCGCTGCCGATCGAGGCCGTGGCGCGCGGCTACCTGATCGGATCGGGCTGGAAGGACTATCAGGCGACGGGCGCGGTCTGCGGCATTCCCTTGCCGCCCGGCCTGCAAATGGCCCAGCAGTTGCCGGAACCGATATTCACGCCGGCGACCAAGGCCGAGATGGGCGACCACGATGAAAACATCGATTACGCCAAGGTCGAGAAACTGATCGGCGCCGATCTGGCGAAAACGGTCAGGGAAACCACGCTGCGCCTGTACCGGGAGGCTGCCGCTTTCGCCCGCGTGCGCGGCATCATCATCGCCGACACCAAGTTCGAATTCGGCCAGGACGAGGAAGGCCGCCTGTATCTGATTGATGAAGTGCTGACGCCCGATTCTTCGCGCTTCTGGCCGGCCGACCGCTACAAGCCCGGCAGCAGCCCGCCCAGTTTCGACAAGCAGTTCGTCCGCGACTATCTGGAAACCCTGGACTGGGGCAAGACGGCGCCGGGCCCGAAGCTGCCGCAGGACATCATAGCCAAGACCGCGGCCAATTATCTCGAGGCGCTGACGCGCCTCGCAGGCCCGCACGAGATCTGATCTTGTTCGCCATTCTCGGCCGATGAACGATCCCGTAGCCGTCTCGCCAGCGCCGTCCGCAGGGGATACCGGCCCCGGGTCTGCCGGGAACATAACTTTTTCGAACCTTCCCAAGGTGCGCCGGATAGGTCTTGGCGCGCCGCTGAAGTGGCTGCGGCAAGGTTGGGCAGACCTCTGGCGGCAGCCTGCGGCCAGCCTGTTCTATGGCATTGCCATCGCCGTGACCGGGGCCGTGATACTGGGTGTCACGGCGGATCTGGCCTTCCTGTTCGCCGCAGCCATCACCGGTTTCCTGCTGGTCGCACCGATGCTCCTGGCCGGGCTCTATGAGCTCTCGCGCCGCTATCTTGCCAACGAGCCGGCGACGCTGGCCGATTCGATGGTGGCCTGGAAGCGCAACCCTTCCGCACTGGTCAGTTTCGGCCTGCTCTCGATTCTGGCCGGCACCCTCTGGCAATTGGCGTCGGCGGTGATCGTCGAGGTGTTCTACACGGGACCGGAGTTGGGGCCTCTGGCGATGATGATCGAGGTGCTGGTGAACCCAAAGCACTACCTGATGTTCGTCATCTACATGGGTGCCGGCGGTCTGCTCGCGGCCGTGGTGTTCGCCCTCAGCGTGGTCTCGATGCCGATGCTGGTGGACCGTCGCTGCGAGCTGCTCTGTGCGCTGGTGACCAGTGTCAATGCCGTTGCCGAGAACCCGCTGCCGCTGGCGCTCTGGGCCTTGATCATCATGCTGCTCAGCGGCCTCGGTTTCGCCACGGCGCTGGTCGGACTGGTGCTTGTCATGCCCTGGCTCGGACACGCCAGTTTTCACGCCTATAAAGACCTCGTCGAGTAGCAGCCAACGACGAGGCATTGCAGTCCCCTTTTTCACCCCCATCTCAAGACCATGAACCCATTGCTCGATTTCAGCGGGCTGCCCCGCTTTGATACTGTTCAGCCCGAACACGTCACTCCCGCCATTCGCCAGCTGCTCGATGAGAACCGCAGCCTGATCGAGCGCCTGATCGCGCCGGAAACAGCGGCGACCTGGGATGTCTTCGTCCAGCCCATGCTCGATGCCGGCGAACGCCTGTCGCGCGCCTGGGGCATCGTCGGCCACCTGCATTCGGTCAATGACGTGCCGCCCTGGCGCGAGGCCTACAACGCCATGCTGCCGGAAGTGTCGGGCTTCTACGCCGACCTCGGGCAGAACCTGGCGCTGTTCGCCAAGTTCAAGGTGCTCGCCGCCAGTGCAGAATTTGCTGCGCTGGCGCCGGCGCGGCGTCGCATCATCGAAAACGATTTGCGCGATTTTCGGCTCTCCGGGGCGGAACTGGCTGAAGAGCAGAAGCCGCGCTTCAAGGAAATCCAGGAAGAGCTGTCGGCGCTGGGCGCAAAGTTTTCCGAGAATGTGCTGGATGCGACCAACGCCCATGCCGAATGGGTTGAGGACGAAGCCGGGACCTAGGGGTTTGCCCGAGGATGCGAAGGCGGCCGCAAAGGCGGCTGCCGAAAAGGATGGCAAGCAAGGATGGAAGTTCACCCTGCATGCCCCGTCCTACATTCCCGTGCTGCAGTTCTGCGACAACCGGGAACTTCGCGCGCGCATGTACCGCGCCTACGCGACGCGGGCCTCCGAGTTCGGCCCGGCGGAGCGCGACAACGGCCCGCTGATCGAGCGCCTGCTGGCCTTGCGCCATGAAGAAGCGCAGATGCTCGGCTACGCGAATTTCGCCGAAGTCTCGCTGGCGACCAAGATGGCCGACACCCCGGCCCAGGTCGCGGCCTTCCAGCGCGACATGGCGAAAAAGGCGCGCCCCTTCGCCACCCGCGATGTCGCCGAGTTGCGCGAATTCGCGCGGCAGGAACTCGGCATGGAAGCGCTGGAAAGCTGGGACCTGGCCTGGGCCTCGGAAAAGCTCAAGCAGCAGCGCTACAGTTTCTCGGACGACGAAGTAAAGCAGTACTTCCCCGAACCCAAGGTGCTGGCCGGGCTGTTCCGCGTCATCGAATCCCTGTTCGCCGTCAAGCTTGCGCCCGACACCGCGCCGGTGTGGCATCCGTCAGTGCGCTTCTTCCGCATCGAGCGTGCCGGAAAAATGATCGGCCGCTTCTACCTCGACCTCTACGCGCGCGAAACCAAGCGCGGCGGCGCCTGGATGGACGAGGCGATCACCCGTCGCCGCATCCTTGGCGGCGTGCAGACGCCGGTGGCCTACCTCAACTGCAACTTCCCGGCGCCGGTGGGTGATAGAACCAGCCACCTTCAGCCACGACGACGTCATCACCCTGTTCCACGAATGCGGCCACGGCCTGCACCATCTGCTGACCCAGGTGGACGAACTGCCGGTGTCGGGCATCCATGGCGTCGAATGGGATGCGGTCGAACTGCCGAGCCAGTTCATGGAAAACTTCTGCTGGGAATGGGATGTGCTCAGCGGCATGACCGGCCATGCCGAAACCGGCGCGCCGCTGCCGCGCGCGCTCTACGACAAGATGATCGCCGCGAAGAATTTCCAGAGCGGCCTGCAGATCCTGCGCCAGATCGAGTTCGGCCTTTTCGACCTGCTGCTGCACAGCGAGTTCGTGCCCGGCCAAGGTCGCAAGTTCATGGATCTGCTGGCGACCGTGCGCAGCGAAGTGGCGGTGCTGCCGCCGCCGGAATGGAACCGCTTTCCGCACAGTTTTTCGCATATTTTCGGCGGCGGCTACGCGGCCGGCTATTACAGCTACAAGTGGGCCGAAGTCCTCTCGGCCGACGCCTACGCAGCCTTCGAGGAAGCCGCGAAAACCTCCGGCAGCACGCTGGACGCAAACACCGGCGAACGCTTCTGGCGCGAAATCCTCTCCGTCGGCGGTTCGCGTCCGGCGCTCGAATCCTTCCGCGCCTTCCGTGGCCGCGATCCGCAACCGGATGCCCTGCTGCGGCACAACGGCATGGCCGAGCTTGCGTAAAACGGCTGCGTAAATCGCCCGCCTGAATTGCCGTGTCGCCAGCGTCGTCCGCAAGGGATACCGTCTCCGGCTTTGCCGCAGACATAACTTTTACCGACGCTCAGTAGCCTTTTTCGCGCAGGCTGCCCTTGACCAGCGCGGCGCTGAAATCCAGCCCCGTGAAGAACTTTTGCAAGGGGCACTCGGTTTTGCTGTCGCAATGGTGCTCGCGGGCGCACTCGACCTTGGTCTGATCCAGCGTCACGATCTGACCGCATACCGGGCAGGCTTCAATCGGCGAATCGAACATGGCGCACCTCCGTTTGATGGATCGGCCGGGCCTTCACTTTGATTATAGACAGTGGGTTCGCTCGGGTATCATCGACGCATGAAGATCGCCACGTGGAACGTGAATTCGCTCAAGGTGCGCCTGCCGCACGTGCTCGACTGGCTGGCGGCGACGCAGGCCGATGTGCTCTGCCTGCAGGAAACCAAGATGGAGGACAAGGTCTTCCCCCATGCCGAACTGGAAGCCGCCGGCTACCGGGCCGCGCACAACGGGCAGAAGACCTACAACGGAGTCGCCATCCTCGCCCGCGGCACGCTGGAAGACGTCCGTTTCGACATTCCGGAGTTTGCCGACGAGCAGAAGCGCGTCGTGGCGGCGACGGTCGATGGCCTGCGCGTCGTCTGCGCCTACATGCCCAACGGGCAGGAAGTCGGCAGCGAGAAGTACGAATACAAGCTGCGCTGGCTGGCGGCGCTGGCGGACTATCTGCGCGACGAACTGCAGCGCTTTCCGCAACTGGCGCTGCTCGGCGACTACAACATCGCGCCGGAAGATCGCGACGTGCATGACCCGGTCGCCTGGAAGGACCGGATCCTGTGCAGCGAGCCGGAGCGCGCGGCGTTCCGCCGGTTTGTCGGGCTGGGCCTGGCCGATGCCTTCCGCCTTTTCGAGCAGGCGCCCAAGCTTTATTCGTGGTGGGACTACCGGCAGATGGGCTTTCGTCTCAACCGCGGTTTGCGCATCGACCATATCCTGTTGTCAAAGCCGCTCGCGGCGGCCTGTGGCGCCTGCATCATCGACAAGGCGCCGCGCAAGCTGGAACGTCCTTCCGACCATGCGCCCGTGATGGCCACGCTGGAGCTTCCTGCGCCATGAAGCCCGCAGAACTGGTGGCGCTCTATCCGGTGCTGGCAAAACTTCCCGCCGCCATGCTGCAGCGCGTTGCCGACTCGCTGCAGACCGTCGCCGTTCCCGCCGGCGCCATCGTCTTCGACGAGCGCCAACCCTGCCGCGGTTTCCCCTTCGTGCTGGTCGGCGCGATTCGCGTCGCCAAGATCAGCGCCGGCGGACGCGAACTGCCGCTATATCGCGTGCTGGCCGGCGAGAGCTGCATCATCAGTTCGAGCTGCCTGCTCGGCCACGCCGACTACAACGCGCGCGGCGTGGCCGAAGGCCCGACCACGCTGGCGCTGCTGCCGCGCCCGCTGTTCGACGAGATGCTGGGCGAGGCGGTGTTTCGCGATTTCGTTTTCGCGCTGTTCTCCGAGCGCATGGCCGAACTGATGCAACTGGTCGAAGAGGTGGCCTTCCGCAAGCTCGACCAGCGCCTGGCGGCCTTGCTGCTGGGCAAGGGGCGCGTGGTGCACGCCACGCACCAGCATCTGGCCGATGAGTTGGGCAGCGTGCGCGAAATGGTCAGCCGCCTGCTCAAGGGCTTCGCCGAGCAGGGTCTGGTGAAGCTGGGTCGCGAGCAGGTCGAGGTACTCGACGCCGCGGGTTTGCGCAAGGTGGCCTCTGTGACTTAGGTTACAGTCAGGCGGCGGCGCAACTGCTGTAATGCCTCTACTGTTGCATAACCCCTCAAGGAGAACACCATGAAATTGAACGTTGGCGGCATCGACCGCGTGATTCGCATTGTTGTTGGTCTGGCGCTGGTCGGCTGGGCAGCCATGGGCGGTCCGGTGTGGGCGTGGATCGGCGTCGTGCCTCTGGCGACCGGTGCCATCGGCTGGTGCCCGCCCTACGCGATCTTCGGTTTCAGCACCTGCGCGGTGAAGAAGCAGCAAGGCTGAACTATCGCGGCACTTCCGCTTGCGCTTGACCGAGCCAGCGCAGCACGCCCCGCCCCGCGGCGCGGCCGCTGGCAAAGCAGGCGGTGAGCAGGTAGCCTCCGGTCGGGGCTTCCCAGTCGAGCATTTCGCCCGCGCAGAAAATTCCCGGAAGCGCCTGCAACATCAGGTTTTCGTCGAGCGCGGCAAAGTCGACGCCGCCCGCGCTGCTGATGGCTTCGTCGAGCGGACGCGGCGAAACCAGGCGCAGCGGCAGTGACTTTAGGATCGCCGCGAGCCGTTCCGGAGTCGCGAGATCGGCCGGCGTCGCATATTCGTGGAGCAGCGCCGCCTTGACGCCCGTGATGCCGGCATGCCGGCGCAGGTGGTTGCCCAGCGAATCGCGGCCGCGCGGTCGCGCCAGGTCTTCGGTGAGGCGCGGCAACTCGCGTCCCGGCGCCAGATCGACGTTCAGCGTGGCACTCCCGGTGGTTTCGATGGCGTCGCGCAGCGGCGCCGAAAGCGCATAAATCAGATTGCCTTCGACACCGTTTTCCGTGACGAGGAATTCGCCTTCCCGGCTTGTCACCAATCCGTCCGGTGCCATGAGCCTGGCGCTGACGTTCTTTACCGGCGTTCCCGCAAAGCTCCGGCGCAGGTGCTCGCTCCACGCCACGTTGAAGCCGCAGTTGGCCGGCCGCAGGCTTCGCACCGCGACACTGCGCGCCGCCAGCAGCGGCACCCAGGCGCCATCCGAACCCAGTCGCGCCCAACTGCCGCCGCCCAGCGCCAGCACCGTGGCGTCAGTGCCGACTTTTTTCTCACCCGACGGCGTGGCGAAACGCAGCGCACCTTCGTCATCCCAGCCCCGCCAGCGATGGCGCGCATGGAATATCACGCCGGCGGCGCGCAGGCGGTGAAGCCAGGCGCGCAGCAGCGGCGCGGCCTTCATCTCGCTGGGGAAATACGCGGCCCGAACTGCCGACGAATGTTTCGATGCCGAGAGCATGCGCCCAGTCGCGCAGTTGCTGCGGGCCGAATTCGTCGAGCCAGCGACCGACTTCTGCGCGGCGCTTGCCATAGCGCGTGACGAAGATGTCGGGCGCTTCCGCGTGCGTCAGGTTGAGCCCGCCGCGACCGGCGAGCAGGAACTTGCGCGCCACCGAGGGCATGGCGTCGAAGACATTGACCTGCAGTCCGGCGACGCTCAGCACTTCGGCGGCCATGAGGCCGGCCGGGCCGCCGCCGATGACGGCAATTATTGGCGGCGGCTCAGTGGCGGCCACGATCCGCCAGGGCGTTGGCGAGGCGCACGTAGTCGGCCACGGCGATGTCTTCGGCGCGCGCCGTGGGCGTGATGCCCAGTGCGGCGAGATCGGCCTCGCCGATGAAGTCGCGCAAGGTGTTGCGCAGCATCTTGCGCCGCTGCGAGAATGCAGCGGTGACCACCCTGGCGAACAGTGCCGGGTCGGTCGCCGTTACCTGCCCGCGAAGCGGAATTCCAGGTACGCAGAGCGAGCCGGCGCCGACTTTCGAGAAGTCGATGGGGATCATGCGCACGATGGCCGAATCGACCTTCGGCGCCGGATTGAAGGCGCCTGGCGGCACGATGAACAGGCGCTCCATGTGGTAGCGATACTGCAGCATCACCGACAGGCGGCCGAAGTCCTTGCTGCCGGGCGCCGCCACCATGCGGTCCACCACCTCCTTCTGCAGCATGAAGTGCATGTCATACACCAGCGGCGCGAACGGCACCAGGTGGAACAGCAGCGGGCTGGAAATGTTGTAGGGCAGGTTGCCGACGATCTTCAGCGGACCGGCCGTCTTCAATGCGCCGAAGTCGAATTCGAGCGCGTCGCCCTCGTGGATGCTCAGTCGCTCAGGCGGGAAGCGCTGCCGCAGGCGCGCGATCAGGTCGCGGTCGATTTCGACCACATGCAACCGGTCGATGCGCTCCAGCAGCGGTCCGGTCAGGGCGCCCAGTCCCGGGCCGATCTCGACCACGGTGTCGCCGGCGCGTGGCGCGACGGCATCGACGATCTTGCGGATGATGCCGTCGGATACCAGGAAGTTCTGGCCGAAACGATGGCGGGCGCTATGCCCCTCAACTTGTCTGCTCACCTTAGGCGGCCGTCGTTTTCATGCAGTGCGCGCCTCGGCCGCCGGCATGCCCTCGTTGAATACCATCAGGGTGCCGGCTTCCATCGTGGTCCAGGCTTCGTTGTCGGTCAGCGGCAGCGTGGCGATCACCGCGACGCGGTCGTCGAGACTGGTCACCGCGCTGAAGTCGACGCTGACGTCCTGGTCCTTCAGGTGGGCGACGGCGAAGGGCGCCTGGCGCACGATGTAGGCGAGTTTGGTGGCGCAGTGCGCGTAGAGGCAGTTGCCGTTGCTGAGCAGGAAATTGAACTCGCCGTGGGCGGCGATTTCGCGCGTGATGCCGGCGAGGAAATCGAACATCGGATTGCGCAGCGGCATGGCGTCGCCGAATTCCGCGCGCAGGCGTTGCAGCAGAAAACAGAAGGCCAGTTCGGAATCGGTGTCGCCGACCGGGACGAAGCTGCCGTCGAGGATCGGGGCGAATTCCTTGAGGTTTCCGTTGTGGGCGAAGAGCCAGTAGCGGCCCCACAGCTCGCGCTGGAAGGGATGGGTGTTCTCCAGCGCGATGCGGCCCTGGGTCGCCTTGCGGATGTGGGCGATGACGTTCTTCGAATGGATCGGATAGTGGCGCACCAGTTCGGCCACGGCCGAATGCGCCGACGGCTCGACGTCGAGGAAGACCCGGCAGCCCGGCCCTTCGAAGAAGGCGATGCCCCAGCCGTCCTTGTGCACATCGGTGAGCCCGCCGCGGGTGCGAAAGCCCTCGAAGGAAAAGCAGATGTCGGTCGGCGTGTTGCCGTTCATGCCGAGCAGCTGGCACATGATCAGCCCTCACCCCGGCCCTCTCCCCTAGGGAGAGGGTGACTGTGGTTCGCCGGCTGCGCCGGCTCCGGGTTTTGGCTGCGCCGCCCTTGGGGCGGCCCTGCGGGCGGCGCGGTCCTGCGCTGCGCCATGTCGATCGCGGCATCGATCGCGGCGAACAGGCTGGTCGGCGAGGCTTTGCCCGTTCCGGCGAGGTCGAGCGCCGTGCCGTGGTCCACCGAAGTGCGGATGACCGGCAGGCCGAGCGTGACATTGATGCCCTCGTCGAAGGCCGCATACTTGAGCACGGCGAGGCCCTGGTCGTGGTACATCGCCAGTTGCGCGTCGGAACCGGCGAGGACATTTTTGGTGAATAGCGTGTCCGCCGGCAGGGGGCCGACCAGGTCCATTCCCTCGCTGCGCAGCTTTTCCAATACCGGGCCGATGACCTCGATTTCTTCGCGACCCATGTGGCCGCCTTCGCCGGCATGCGGGTTGAGGCCGGCGACGAGGATGCGCGGCGCGGCAACGCCGAACTTGGATTTCAGGTCGGCATGGAGGATGCGGATGGTGATTTCCAGATCGTCGCGCGTGATGGCGGCGGCGACATCCTTCAGCGCCAGATGGGTGGTGGCAAGTGCGACGCGCAATCCGGCGCCGGCCAGCAGCATCACCACGCGCGGCGTCGCCGTGTGTTCGGCCAGGTATTCGGTATGGCCGCTGAAAGCGAATGCCGGCATCATTGATGACGCCCTTGTGCACCGGGGCGGTCACCATCGCCGCATACTCGCCGTCGAGGCAGCCGGCGAGCGCGGCATCGAGAATGTCGAGCACGTAGCGGGCGTTGGCCGGATCGAGCCGTCCCGCCAGCGCCGGCTTTTGCAGAGGGATGTGCCTGATCTCGATGCGACCGGCATCGATACCGAGTTGGCGCGCCCGCGCGGCCAGCAGATCGCGGTCGCCCAGCACCACCAACCGCGCCGGCCACTCGCGCTCATTCAGTCGCAGGCAGATGTCGGGTCCGATTCCAGCGGGTTCGCCGGAGGTGACCGCAATCACCGGCAGCGGAAAACGGCTAACGCTCTTCGACGCGGTACTCGACATAGGCGCGATCGCGGATTTGCCGGACCCAGTCCTGATAGGCCTCGTCGGCCTTGCGATCGCGCAGTACCTGCCGTGCGGCGAGCCGCTGGCGTTCGTCGGTGACATTTTCGGTGCGACGCTCCAGCACCTGGATCAGATGGAAGCCGAAGGGTGACTGAACCGGCTGGCTGATCTGGTTGATTTTCAGCGCATCCATCGCCGCCTCGAACTCGGGAACGGTGTCGCCCTGGAACAGCCAGCCGAGATCGCCGCCTTTTGCGGCGGAAAGATCGTTGGACTGCAGGCGCGCCAGCTCGGCAAAATCGGCGCCGTTGTCGATCCGTTCCTTGAGTGCGACCAGCTTGCGCTTCGCCTCGGCTTCGGAAACGAGTTCATTGACCTTGATCAGGATATGGCGGGCGCGGGTCTGCTTCAGCGTCGCCGCGGGTTTGGCGCCGCCGCCGGTCTTGCCGATCAGCTTGACGATGTGAAAGCCGGCCGGGCTGCGCAGGATGTCGCTGACTTCGCCGGGCTTGAGCTTCTTCACGGCATCGGCATAGAGCGCCGGCAGGCGGTCGAGCGGGCGGGCGCCCATGAGTCCGCCGGAAAGGCCGTCGGGCGCATCGGAATAGCTGGCGGCCACCTTGGCGAAGTCGTCGCCGCGGAGAATCTGGTCCAGCGCCGCCCGCGCCCGCGCACCGATACGCATCAACTGGTCCGGCGTCGCCTGCTCCGGCACCCGCAGGATGATGTGGGCCGTCTGCACCTCAATGTTGTCGCTGCCCGCATCGGGGTTCGCCAGGTAATTGTCGATCTCGCCATCGGAGACGACGATGCGGCTTTGCACCTCGCGATCGCGCAGGCGCGAGAGGACAATCTCTTCGCGAATCTCTTCGCGGAACTTGGCCCAGGCGATACCGTCTTTCTCCAGCGCGACACGGAAATCCTGCATTGAGAGCTTGTTGCCGTCGGCGATGCGGCGCATGGCGGCATCGAGTTCGAGGTCGGATATGCGCAGCCCGGTTTCCCTGGCGAACTGCAACTGCACGCGATCGGTGATCATGCGTTCGAGCAGCTGCTTCTCCAGCACTTCGCGCGGCGGCAACTGCACCTTCTGGTCGCGCAGCTGGCGTTCCACCGTGACCAGGCGGGCACGCAGTTCGTAGGCGGTGATGGCCTCGTCGTTGACCACGGCAATGATGCGGTCGACTTCCAGCGGCTGGGCGCGCCGCGCCTGGGCGTGGGCTTGTATGACTGCAAGGCTGGAGAGCAGGCAGAGCAGAAGAATGCGGAATGTCATGGCGTATGGTTTGGGGACTCGGAATTTTGCTGGTTGATCACACCGTAGCCGGGGACGTTGCGCTTGAGCATTTCGAGCGGGTTGGCACCGACTTTTGCGAAGCCGTTGAACTCGAGCTGAACGAAGAACGAGGTGTTGGATTCATTCTCCTGCGTTGCCAGGCGCTGGAACACCACGCGGCCGATCCAGCAGCCGCCGTCGTACTCGAGGCCGGCGACGGTTTCGACCATGCGGCTATCCTTGATCGAGTAGTTGATGCGGCCCACTCCGTGCCAGCCTCCGGCAAGCGGCCACTGCCCCGAGACGTCGATCTGGCTCAAACCGGGTTGCTGCAGCTGGTCGCGCGTGTAGCGATAGCCCGCGTTGAGCACCTTGCCGGCTTCGGGCTGGTAGCGTGCGCCGACGTTGAACCGCTCCATCCGGCGCACCTGCGGGTTGTACTGCAGGTTGGCGTCGGCATAGGTCTTCGGCAGGATGCGGCCGGAGAAGGAACCGAGCAGGTCGGCGTAGCGGTCGGTGCGCAATTCTTCGGCGGGCGATGTCGCGGTGGCCGGCAGCCCGACCTTCTGGTCGGTGAAATAGAAGCGCTGGCCGAGAGCGGCGCGCAGGGTTTCGGCGCCGGTTTCCGGATCCAGCAGGCGCGTCGATAGCATGGCCGTCAGCTGATTGGCGTCGCCGATGCGGTCGCCGCCGCTGTAGCGGTTCTCGGCGAAGGTCTGGGCGAAGTTGTAGTCGGTGATGCCCGTATCGAATATCGGGATCCGGTCCTGGTTGCGGTTCGGCACGTACAGGTAGTAGAGGCGCGGTTCCAGCGTCTGCGTCAGCGACTTGCCCTGCCATGCGAAGTCGCGCTCGAAGACGACTCCCGAGTCCATGCTGAACAGCGGCACGTGACGCGTGATCGTGTCCGGTCCACCGATGACCTGGCCGTTGCCGTTGCTGTTGTATTGGGTACCGATATCGTAGCGGGTGGTATGCAGCCCGACCTTCGGCGTGATGCTGAGGATATCGGTTTGCAGGGGCAGGGAAAACTGCGGGTACATGATGGCCCGCTTGCCCTCGGTGGTTGCCGGTTCACCGCTGCGGAAGTCGACGTATTCGCCCTTGAATGCGAACGTCATTCCATAGGGCAGGTCGCCGCGATTGGCATTGACCGTAAGCTGCGGCAGGCGCCGATACGGCTCCGTTACGGGCGGCAGGTCCGGGTCCTGCAGGGTCTGGAATCGTTGCGCCAGCAGGTTGGCCGACCACCAGCCGCCGCTGTAGCTGAGCGTGCCCTGGCGCAGCAGGTTGGTGCGCGACACCACGCCCGAACCGATGCCGAGGTCGCTGAAGAAGGTATCGTCGGATACGCCGTTCAAGTCCAGTGTCCCGTAAAAACCGTAGCCCAGGTTCTGCCGGTGTGCAAGCGAATAGGAAGAGCGTCGCTTGTCGTCCTCGAGCTTGTCCTGATTCAGATATTGACCACGGACCGTGCCGCTGTAGTCGGGCTGCAGATAGCGGTACTCGCCGTTCCACAGCATGCCGCGCTTTTCCATGTAACGCGGCGCGACCGTCGCATCCATGTTGGGTGCGATGTTCCAGTAGAACGGCTGGGTGAACTCGATGCCGCCTTTGCTGGTGGAGCCGGCGGTGGGAGTCAGCAGCCCGCTCTTGCGCTCATTGTTCAGCGAGAAATTCAGCCAGGGCGAATAGAGGATGGGCGTCCCCAGGAAAACCAGGGTGGCGTCGCGCGCCGTGCCTTGTTCCGCATCGTAGTCGAGGCGCAGATCGGCGGTGCGTACGAACCAGTCCGGATCGCGGCCGGCAACCGGCGCACAGGTGCTGTAGGTGGCGTCGGTCAGGCGGTACTTGCCCTCGCCCTCGAAATCCATGCGGGCGGCCGAACCATGCCCGGTGGTGAGGTCCGTCGCCGAAGCTTCCTCGTCGCCGGTCCATAGCGCACCGGTCTTGATGATCGCGGTCAACGGGTTGGCTGACTTGCGCTCTTCGGTGCCGGTCCACAAAGTCGGCGCCGATCCGGTCTTGATGCGGCGGATGCTGTATTCGGGCTGCTCGAAGAAGCCGGTGCTTTCCTCCATCTGCATGCGCATCCGCGGTCCTTGCACATTGTCGCCGTCGTGCGAGAGGCGGACGTTGCCCTCGGCTTCGACCTCCGCGATCGGCTGGCGGTAGGTCAGACGGTCGCTCTTCAGGCTGGAATTGCGCTTGCGCAATTCGGCGTTGCCGTCGGCGACGAGCTCGACGTCGATCCGGCCGGCGATCTGGTCAGCCGCGATGAAGGTCGGCAGCACCTCTCCCGGACGCTGCAGCCAAGGCATCATGACCGGCGAGGACACAAGGAGGGGGTCGGGCAGATCGCCGGCCGCGACGTGGGCCGAATAGAGCGGCGGCAGCGTACGTTCGGCCACCTGCGGCGGCTCTGGCGGCTTCTGGATGGCTTCCACCGGCGCTGCCTGCGGCAGGGGTTGCGGCTTCGGTTCCGGCGGGCGGCGCGGCGCTTCGGCGATCACCGGCGGCATCGCGGGCGAAGCTGCGGGCACGGGGGCGGGCAGGGCCGAAGCCGGCTTGACGCTTGCGGCAGCGGCGGGCTTTGCCGGCGGAGTGCCGCGCGCCGGTTGCGGCGCGGGAGCAGTCGTGGCCCGTGGCTGCTCGGCGGTCAGATCGACGCGTGCCGGCGGCGGCGCCTCCGCCACGCGCGGGGCGGGGGCCACCGGCCTGACGACGACGGCCGGTTCGACAACGGCAGGCGCGGGCGGCGGCGTGCCGGCACCCAGCAGCGCGGGATTGACGCGCAAGGGCGGCAGCGGTTCCGCCACGACGGAACCTGCAGCCAGCACCAGCAAGGCAAGCAGTGAGCCGGGGCCGAATTGTCCGCGATGCGATTGAGGCATGCTGTATCTGCGAGTAAGTGCAACGGTGACGAAACGACGCAGCGGTGAAGGGGCGTGCGGCACGCCGGGGAAGCTCTTGTCGGCCGATGCTAGAATCGCGGATTCTAACACTTCGTGCCCGCGCAACGCGCTCTCCGGCGGAGCTTTTGCGCCTGTCCAGGCATCGTCCGCACCTTCGACATGGAACGCCAGCAGCAAATCAAAACGTGGCTTGCCGGCTTGTGGCCGGGATGCCGTTTCACCTTGGTGCCGGCCTCGGCGGATGCCAGTTTTCGCCGCTATTTTCGCGCCACGCTGGATGACGGCACGACGCGCATCGTCATGGATGCGCCGCCGGCGAACGAGGACTGCCGCCCCTGGCTGCGCGTGCAGCAGCTTATTCCACGCGGCCGGAGTCCACGTCCCGGAAGTCCTGGCGCAAGATCTCGAACGGGGCTTCCTGCTGCTCTCCGACCTCGGGACCACGACTTATCTGGAGGTGCTGGATGCGGACAATGCCGCGCCGCTTTATGCGGATGCCATCACCGCACTGATCAGGATCCAGCTGGCCAGCCGGCCCGGCGTGCTGCCCGACTACGACGCCACGCTGTTGCGCCGGGAACTCGAGCTGTTCCCCGAGTGGTTCCTGGCAAGGCACCACCAGATGGACCTTGCCGAGAGCGAGCGCCGGAATCTGTGCGACCGTCTTCGATCGCATCCTGACGGTAAATCTTGCCGAGCCGAAAGTCTTCGTCCATCGCGACTATCACTCGCGCAACCTGATGCGCACCGATGGCGCCGGCGCCGGCAATCCGGGCATCATCGATTTCCAGGATGCCGTGTACGGACCGATCACATATGACATGGTGTCGCTGCTGAAGGATGCCTACATCGAGTGGGACGAAGACCTTGCCCTCGACTGGCTGGTGCGCTACTGGGAAGCCGCGCGCAAGGGCGGACTGCCGGTCGCCGCGGATTTCGGCGAATTCTTCCGCGACTATGAATGGATGGGCGTCCAGCGCCACGTCAAGGTGCTGGGCATCTTTGCCCGGCTCTGTCACCGCGACGGCAAGGACGGCTACCTCAAGGACCTGCCGCTGGTGGCGCGCTACCTGCGCAAGGCCTGTGAGCGCTATGCTGAACTTTCGCCGCTGCGCAAACTCCTCGACAAAGTCGAGGACAAGATCACCGTGCTTGGTTACACCATGGACGCCGGTAGCCTCGGGAGGCGCAGTGAGTAGCTCATCAGTCCGCGCCCGGCGCGGACTCCAATTTAGTCACCCCCTTTCCAGGAAAGGGGGCCGGGGGGATAGTCAACACCTGCTCGCGAATAGCGAGAATCATGGTCTTCATTGGGCTTGCGCCCAATGAAGACCATGATTCTCGCGGCCGGGCGCGGTGAGCGCATGCGACCCCTGAGCGATCTCACGCCAAAACCTCTCTTGCCGGTCGGAGGCAAGCCGCTGATCGTCTGGCATCTGGAGCGCCTGGCGCGGACAGGGCTGCATGAGGTGGTGATCAATCACGCGCATCTCGGTGCGCAGATCGAGGACGTGCTCGGCGACGGTGCGCGCTGGGGCTTGTCGATTGCCTATTCGCCCGAGTCCGAAGGAGCTCTGGAGACGGCCGGCGGCATCGCCAACGCGTTGCCGCTGCTCGGCCATGAGGAGCCCTTCCTGGTGATCAACGGCGACATCTGGTGCGATTGGGATTTGGCGCTGGCGAGCACGGCACTGAACCCCGGCGATCTTGCGCACCTGGTACTGGTGCCCAATCCGCCGCAGCATCCGCAGGGTGACTTTTCTCTCCGCGGACGCGAAGTCGGCGCCGACGCCGCGACCGGCGGCGGCGCGCAGAGTTGCACCTTCTCCGGCATCGGCGTCTATCGCCCGCAAGTCTTCGCCGGCATCCGCCGCGGGCAGCCGGCGAAACTGGCGCCGTTGCTGCGCGCGGCGATGGCGGAGCATCGCGTCTCCGGCGAACTGCATGCCGGGCGCTGGGTGGATGTCGGTACGCCGCAAAGGCTTGCGGAACTCGACATCGAACTACGCACCGAACTGCGCTCGCTATCCCGTCAGGGGATACCGTCCCCGGCGCCTGCGCGCGGGGACATATAATCAGGCGATGGACATTTCATTGCTCCGCGCCGGCCACAGTTTCGCGGCGTGCCACCAGCGCCGACTTTTCCTGATCGAGCGCATGATTCGCGGCGGCGGTGGCGTTGCCTTGATCCCCACGGCGCCGGAGCAGCCGCGCAATCGCGACACGCAGTTTCCCTACCGCGCCGACAGCTATTTTCAGTACCTGACCGGATTCACCGAACCCGAAGCGGCGCTGGTGATTGTCGTCGGGCGCGGCGATGCGGCGCCGCAATCGATCCTGTTCTGCCGCGAGAAAAATCTTGAGCGGGAAATCTGGGACGGTTTCCGTCACGGACCGGACGGCGCCCGCGAAGTTTTCGGCTTTGATGCCGCTCATGCCATCGGCGAACTCGACGGCAAGCTGGCCGAGTTGCTCGCCGATCAGCCGGCACTGTGGTTTTCCATCGGCCACGATGCCGGATGGGATGGCCGTGTCGCTGTCGCGCTTAACAAGGTGCGTGCCGAGAGCCGCACCGGCAAGCGCGCACCGGCGGCGATACGCGATGTGCGCGCCGAACTCGACGCCATGCGCCTGGTCAAGGATGACACCGAGCTTGCCGTCATGCGCCGCGCCGCGGAGATTTCGACCGGCGCCCATATTCGCGCCATGCGCTTTGTCGCGCCGGGCCGTTTCGAGTATGAAGTCGAGGCCGAACTGCTGCATGAGTTTCGCCGCCTCGGTTGCGAATATCCGGCCTATACGTCGATCGTTGCCGGCGGCGCGAATGCCTGCGTGCTGCATTACGTCGGCAACGACCGGGTCCTGCGCGACGGCGACCTGCTGTTGATCGACGCCGGCGGCGAACTCGGCGGCTATGCCTCCGACATCACGCGCTGCTTTCCGGTGAACGGGCGTTTCAGCGGCCCGCAGGCCGATGTCTACGCTCTGGTGCTCGACGCGCAGGCCGCGGCGATTGCGGCGGTGCGACCCGGTGCCACCTTCGCCGCGCCGCACGAGGCCGCGTTGAAAGTTCTGGCGCAGGGCATGCTCGACCTGAAGCTCTTGTCCGGGTCGCCGGATGCCGTGATCGAGTCGGAGAGCTACAAGCGCTTCTTCATGCACCGCACCAGCCACTGGCTGGGCAAGGACGTGCATGATGCCGGCGAATACAAGGAGGGTGAACACTGGGCGCCGCTCGCGCCGGGCATGGTGCTGACCATCGAGCCCGGCTGCTACATCCGCCCGGCCGACGACGTGCCCGAGGCCTTCTGGAACATCGGCGTGCGCATCGAGGACGACGCCGTGGTGACGGCCGGCGGCTGCGAGATCATCACCGCCGCCGCGCCGAAAAAGATCGCCGATATCGAAGCCCTGATGCGGGATGCCCGTGGCGGACGATAGCCCTGCGAGCGAAGCGAGCCAGACTAGTCACCCCCTTTCGCGGAAAGGGGGTAGGGGGGATAGCTCAACAATTTGTGGCACCACCACCGACAATCGCAACCATCAGGTTGCGATTGTCGGCGGTGGACCTGCTGGAATGGCCTTGGGTCTGGCCTTGAAAATCCACGGCATTGATGCCGAAATCTTCGAGGCCCGTGAACGTGCCGCAGTGCGCCGCGATCCGCGAGTGCTGGCCTTGTCCGATGGCGCACGGCAGATTCTCGACTGGCTCGGCGTCTGGTCCGGGCTTTCCGCAACACCCATCGAAGCCATCCACATCTCGCAGCGCGGCGGTTTCGGTCGCACGGTGTTGCGTGCAACCGAGCTGGAGGTCACAGCCCTGGGCTGGGTGTTGCCGGCAGCCGATTTGATAGCCGCGCTGGACGCCGCGGTGGGTGCTGCCGGAATTGTCTACCGCGAGAGTTCAAGAGTCGGCGCTGGCGATACGGCGCACTTCAAGCTCACCGCGTTTGCCGAAGGTGCCGTCGCCACCGATGCCGGCAAGATGCGTGATTACGGCCAGCATGCCGTGCTGTGCAATGTGGGTGTGGCAGCACCGCATCACAATGTCGCCTGGGAACGTTTCACCGACGAAGGTCCGGTGGCGCTGTTGCCGCTGGGCGAAGACTATTCCGTGGTGCTCACTTGCGCCGATGAAGTATTGGACGAGGTCAAGTCGCTCGACGACGCCGCGTTTCTCTCGCTGTTGCAGCAGCGCTTCGGCATGCGCCACCGTTTTACCGCGACCACGCCGCGGCTTGCCTACCCTCTCGGCCTGCGCTACCGCCGGAATCCGACAGGCGAGCGCCAGGTCTGGCTGGGCAATGCGGCGCAGACTTTGCATCCGGTGGCGGGGCAGGGCTTCAACCTGGCGCTGCGTGACATCTGGGAACTGGCGCAGCACGCGGGTGCCGCAGCCGATCCGGGTGCGCCTCAAGTACTTGCCGCCTATGCGCGCAGCCGCCAGGCGGACCGGCGCGGCGCTATCGCCTTCACCGACCTGCTGATCGATGGCTTCGCCTCGAATTTCGCGCCGCTAAGGCATGTGCGCGGTGCCGGCCTTCTTGCCCTGGACCTGCTGCCGGCATTGCGCGGCTTCGTGGCGAAACGCATGATCTTCGGTGCCCGCGCCTGGCCGTGAGAGCTTATGAATAAATCTACTGCGCGTGCCGGATCGGGGCTTGGGCGGTGCTCGCTATCCTCACGTATAACGACATACGTTCCGGTAGCTGCGCTCCGGCCGCACCCCGCTGCGGCCCGCTCGCTACGATTTCTTCACAAGCTCTGATGTTTCGCGGTACTCGATAAAAAGCCTCGATTACCGCCAACGCCGTTTGCGCTAAAATCGCGCCCTCACCCATCCGCATTTTTTCCCGACATGGACTTCCTCGGCTTTCAGTTGCGCAACAACCTGTTTGTCGCGCCCATGGCCGGAGTTACGGATCGTCCTTTCCGTCAACTGTGCAAGACGCTCGGCGCTGGACTTGCGGTGTCCGAAATGGTGACCTCCAACTCCCTGCTTTACGGCAGCGCCAAGACGCGGCGCCGCGCCGACCATGAAGGCGAGGTCGACCCGATCTCGGTGCAGATCGCCGGCGCCGATCCGTCGATGATGGCGCAGGCGGCGCGCTACAACGCCGACAACGGCGCGCAGATCATCGACATCAACATGGGTTGCCCGGCGAAGAAGATCTGCAATGTCATGGCCGGTTCGGCCCTGATGCAGAACGAGCCGCTGGTGGCGAAAATACTCGAAGCGGTTGTCGCCGCGGTACCGGATACCCCGGTGACGCTCAAGTTCCGTACCGGCTGGAACCGCGACAATCGCAATGCACCCGGCATCGCCCGCATCGCCGAGGAATCCGGCATCCGCGCCATCGCCATCCACGGCCGCACCCGTGCCGACCAGTATCAGGGTTGCGCGGAATACGACACGATTGCCCTGGTCAAGTCGCAGGTGAAGATTCCGGTGATCGCCAACGGCGACATCGATACGCCGCAAAAGGCCCGCTTCGTCCTCGACTACACCGGCGCCGACGGCGTCATGATCGGCCGCGCGGCGCAGGGCCGGCCCTGGCTGTTCCGCGAGATCGAACATTTCCTGGCGACCGGCGCGGAACTGCCGCCACCGCGCGCCATTGAGATCCACGGCATCCTGCGCGGGCACCTGGCCGAGCTCTACGGCTTCTACGGCGAAGAGACCGGCGTGCGCATCGCGCGCAAGCACATCAGCTGGTACACCAGGGGCCTGGTCGGCGCGGCGCATTTTCGTCACGCCATGAACCAGTTGCAGACGGTGCGCGAGCAACTGGACGCCGCCGACGAGTTCTTTCTCGGCCATGCGGCGGCGAACGAGCGCCTGCGTTACGGCGACTGCAACGAGGAGATGAAGGCGGCATGAGCAGCGAAATCAACGACTGCGTGCGGCGCAGCCTGAACCGCTATTTCCGCGATCTCGACGGGCAGGCGCCGCATGCCGTGTACGGCATGGTCCTGAAATGCGTGGAACGGCCGATGCTGGAGGTGGTGATGAAGCAGGCGGACGGGAACCAGACCGTCGCTGCCGACATGCTGGGTATCAGTCGCGGTACCTTGCGCCGCATGCTGGTCGAACACGAATTGCTTTAACGCTCATGGCACCGAGCGCCACCCGCTGAAGATGAAACACGCGAAAACAAAGTTTCAGTGGAGGCTAACGCCGGCATCATCGGCGTTAAGCGCCGCGGCCGTAACTAAAAGCCAATTATTCGCCCGCCCCCCTTCCCCCCTCACGGGGGGTTACCGTTCGGCGCGCTACGCGCGTTTGTCACAGGGGGCTCCTTACCAAGTACTTCACGTTATCCCGGGGTTTTCATGAAAACTGAGCAAAGCGAAGTTTCAGTGCAGGCTAATGCCCGCGCGAGCGGGCGTTACGCCGGAGCTAAAGTTACACAGGCGCTGATCAGCGTATCCGACAAGCGCGGCGCAGTGGATTTTGCCCGCGGTCTGGCTCAACTCGGCATCAAGCTTCTTTCTACCGGCGGCACCGCCAAGTTGCTGCGTGATGCCGGCCTCGATGTCACCGACGTCTCCGACTACACCGGTTTTCCCGAGATGCTCGATGGCCGCGTCAAGACCCTGCATCCCAAGGTGCATGGCGGCATCCTCGGCCGGCGCGACCTGCCGGAGCATCTGGCCGTCATGGCGCAGCACGGCATTCCGGCGATCGACCTGGTGGTGGTCAATCTCTATCCCTTCCGCGAGACCGTGGCCAAACCCGGCTGCACGCTCGACGATGCGATCGAGAACATCGACATCGGCGGCCCGACCATGGTCCGCGCCGCGGCGAAAAATCACGGCAACGAACAGGGCGGCGTCGGCGTGTTGACCGATCCCGAGGATTACGCACCGGTGCTCGATGAGCTCAAGTCCGGCGGCGCGCTGTCCTGGAAGACGCGCTTTGCCCTGGCAAAAAAGGCCTTCACGCACACCGCCCGCTACGACTCGGCGATCGCCAACTGGCTGACCTCGCTCGACGAAGAAAACAAGCCCGGCGTCTTTCCGGAAAAGCTGCAACTGGCGTTCGACAAGGTGGAGACCCTGCGCTACGGCGAGAACCCTCACCAGCAGGCCGCCTTCTATCGTGAGACCAGCGTTGTCCCCGGCAGCATCGCCAGCTACGAGCAGATCCAGGGCAAGGAGCTTTCCTACAACAACATCGCCGATGCCGATGCGGCATGGGAATGCGTCAAGGCCTTCGACGCCGCCATCGCGCCGGCGGCCTGCGTCATCGTCAAGCACGCCAATCCCTGCGGCGTCGCGGTCGGCGCCGATGCGCTGGAGACCTATCGCAAGGCCTTCAAGACCGATCCGACCTCGGCCTTCGGCGGCATCATCGCCTTCAACGTCGCCATCGACAAGGCGGCGGCGGAAGCCATCGCCGGCCAGTTCGCCGAAGTCATCATCGCGCCCGAAATCACCGCCGGGGCGCGCGCTGTGTTCGCCGCCAAGCAGAACCTGCGCGTGCTGGTGGTTCCGCTGGGCAAGGTGGCCGGCCTGCTCGACTACAAGCGCGTCGGCGGCGGCCTGCTGCTGCAGAGCGCCGACGAGGCGCGCATCGTCCAGGCCGACGTCAAGGTGGTGACCAAGCGCGCGCCCACCGCGCAGGAAATGGCTGATCTGTTGTTTGCCTGGCGCGTCGCCAAGTACGTCAAGTCGAATGCCATTGTCTATTGCAAGGACGCGATGACGGTGGGCGTCGGCGCCGGCCAGATGAGCCGCGTCGATTCCGCGCGCATCGCGGCGATCAAGGCCGAGAACAACGGCCTGACCGTGGTCGGCTGCGTCGCGGCATCGGACGCCTTCTTCCCCTTCCGCGACGGTCTCGACGTGCTGGCCAAGGCCGGGGCGACGGCGGTGATCCAGCCTGGCGGTTCGGTGCGCGATGCCGAAGTCATCGGCGCGGCGGACGAGCAGAATCTGGCGATGGTGTTCACCGGCTTCCGCCACTTCCGTCACTGAACCATGAAGATTCTGGTGGTGGGTTCCGGCGGACGCGAGCATGCCATGGCCTGGCGCCTGGCCCAGGCGCCGGGTTTGCAGAAGGTCTATGTCGCGCCGGGCAATGCCGGCACGGCGCGCGAGCAGGAACTGGAGAACCTGCCGATCACCGACATCAACGTGCTGGCCGACTACGCCCAGCGCGAAAAGGTGCATGCGACCGTGGTCGGGCCCGAGGCGCCGCTGGCGGCCGGCATCGTCGATGTATTCCGCGCCCGCGGCCTGCGCATTTTCGGCCCGACGAGGGCCGCCGCGCAACTGGAAAGCTCGAAGGATTTCGCCAAGCGTTTCATGACCCGGCACAACATTCCGACGGCGAAATTCAGCACCTTTTCCGACATCAAGGCGGCGCACGCCTGCATCGATGCCGAGGGCGCGCCCATCGTCATCAAGGCCGACGGACTGGCCGCCGGCAAGGGCGTGGTGGTGGCGATGGACATTGCGGAAGCGCACGCCGCCGTCGACATGATGCTGGCCGACAACAAGCTCGGTGACGCCGGCGCCCGCGTCGTGATCGAGGAATTCCTCGACGGCGAGGAGGCCAGTTTCATCGTCATGGCCGACGGCCGCCATGCACTGGCCCTGGCCACCAGCCAGGATCACAAACGGCTCAAGGATGCCGACCAGGGGCCGAACACCGGCGGCATGGGCGCCTATTCGCCGGCGCCGGTGGTGACGCCGGAAATCCATGCGCGCGTCATGCGCGAGGTGATCATGCCGACCATCAACGGCATGGCCGCGGACGGCATCGTCTACACCGGTTTCCTCTATGCGGGCCTGATGATCAAGCCCGACGGCAGCCTGCGCGTCCTGGAATTCAACTGCCGCCTCGGTGACCCGGAAACGCAGCCGATCATGATGCGGCTGAAGAGCAACTTCGTCGAACTGGTGGACGCCGCCATAGACGGCCGTCTCAACGAAGTCGAAGCCGAGTGGGACCGCCGCGTCGCGCTCGGCGTGGTCATGGCCGCCGCCAATTATCCCGGGACGCCGCGCAAGGGCGACGCCATACACGGCCTGCCGGCGCCGACGGAGGACAGTCACGTGTTCCATGCCGGCACGGCGGAACACAAGGGCGAGGTGGTGACCGCGGGCGGGCGCGTGCTCTGCGTCACGGCCCTGGGTGACAACGTCAAGGCGGCGCAGAAGCGCGCCTATGAAGTACTCGACCCGATTCTTTTCGACGGCATGCAGTGTCGCCGTGACATAGGCTTTCGCGCCATCAAGCGCTAGCGCAGACTTCATCGAGCTGGCACCCAGTGACTATCGAGCGCAGCGAGCAAATTAGTCGCCTCCCCCGTGAGGGGGAGGACGGGAGGGGGCGGGCCTTTCTGCTGCCTTTGATTTCATCATGATCCTGCCGCCGGCCACTCTGGGCATGCTCGGTGGCGGCCAGTTGGGCCGCTTCTTCGTCATTGCCGCGCACGAACTGGGCTATCGCGTGGTGGTGCTCGATCCCGATGCGCAAAGTCCCGCCGGGCGCATCGCCGACCGGCACCTGGTGGCTGCCTACGACGATCCGGATGCGTTGAACGCGATGGCCGAAACCTGCGCCGCAGTGACCACCGAATTCGAGAATGTGCCGGCAGGCAGCCTGGCCTATCTGTCGAAGTTCCTGCCGGTGCGGCCCTCTGCCTCCGCCGTCGCCATCAGCCAGAATCGCAGCGCCGAAAAGGGCTTTCTCAGGCAGCACGGTTTTCCGCATGCACCCTACGCCGACATACGCAGCGACGCGGATATCGCCGCGGCCAATGACGGTCTTTTCCCCGGCATCCTCAAGGTCGCCCGTTTCGGCTACGACGGCAAGGGGCAGGTGAGGGTCGCGAGTCGCGACGAGGCGCTGCTGGCATTCCGCCAACTCAAGAACGAGCCCTGCGTGCTGGAGCAGATGCTGCCGCTCGACTACGAGGTTTCCGTGGTTCTGACGCGCGATGAAGCGGGCCGGGCCAAGTGCTTTCCCGTCGCCGAAAACAGCCATCGCCACGGCATACTCGATGTCTCCATCGTGCCGGCACGCACCACCGGATGCATGGCCGGCGATGCACAGGAACTCGCCGAGGGCATCGCGCAGGAAATGGACTATGTCGGCACGCTGGCCGTCGAGTTCTTCGTGGTGCGCGGGCAGCTGGTGGTCAACGAAATGGCGCCGCGGCCGCACAACTCGGGGCATTACAGCATCGATGCCTGCATCACCAACCAGTTCGAGCAGCAGGTGCGGGCGCTGACCGGGCTGCCGCTGGGCGAGGCGCGCGCGCATTCCGCCGCCGTGATGGTGAACCTGCTCGGCGACCTGTGGTATCTGCGTGACCCGCATCATGCCCACGAGCCCGACTGGGCGCAACTGCTGGCCATACCCGAGCTCAAACTGCATCTCTACGGCAAGCACCATGCCCGTCCGGGGCGAAAGATGGGGCATTTCACCGTGATCGGCGCCGACGCGCAGCAAGTGCAAAAGTCGGCGCTGGCGGCACGGCGATTGATCGGCATCGAGGATGACAGTGCCGGAAAATGAGGTCGCGCGCGCGGCGGCATTGCTGCGCGCCGGCGAACTGGTTGCCTTTCCCACCGAGACGGTTTACGGCCTTGGCGCGGATGCCGCCAATCCCGATGCGATTGCCAGGATATTCGCCGCAAAGGGGCGTCCCGCCGATCATCCGCTGATCGTGCATTTGCCCGATGCCTCGCATCTCGACCGCTGGGCCATCGACATTCCCGAGCTGGCACACAATCTCGCGGCCGCATTCTGGCCGGGCCCGCTGACGCTGATCCTGAAGCGCCATCCGTCGGTGCTGGATGCGGTCACCGGCGGCCAGGACACGGTGGGTCTGCGCGTGCCCGATCACCCGCTGGCCCTCCAACTGTTGCGCGAATTCGGCGGCGCGAATGGTGGTGGATTGGCCGCACCCTCGGCCAACCGCTTCGGTCGCGTCAGCCCGACCACGGCGGCGCATGTGCGCGAAGAACTCGGCGATGCCGTTGCGATGATTGTCGACGGCGGTCCCTGCGCGGTCGGCATCGAATCCACCATCCTCGATCTGTCCGGCACCGCGGTGCGGATTCTGCGGCCCGGCATGCTGGATGCCGCGGCCATCGCGACTGTTCTCGGCTACCCGCCGGAACTTGGCGGGGCGCAGAACGCGCCGCGGGTTTCGGGCAGCCTCGAAGCCCACTATGCACCGGGCACCGAACTGCAACTGGTCGCGGCGGCGGATCTTGCCGCGACGGCGCAGCGTGCGTTGGCTGCCGGCCTGCGCATCGCCGTGCTGGCCGCGCCCCCAGTCGTGCTTGATCATCCAGACATCGTCTGGCGCCCGGCCAGTGCCGACCCTGCGCTGTTTGCCCATGATCTCTACGCGAACTTGCGCGAGCTGGATGCGCTGGGCCGCGACCTGATCCTCGTCGCGGCGCCACCCGATGAAGAGGCATGGCGGGCGGTGAGCGACCGCCTGCGCCGCGCCGCGGCCGGTTCGAAATAGGGGAAGAAAATAACGGTCATCAAGGCCTGAAATTTTCCCGCGACGGCCGATAATTTTCCACCAGGCGGGTTTCCCGCCAAGAGGAGGAAGCCATGGCTGCCAAAGTGCGCAAGGGCTCGCGCCCGGGAAAAGTTCAACAGGACTCCGAACCGGCGGGTCGCAGCATCGGGTCCGCTGTGAATGCCGCCATCAACCTGGGTTTCGTCGTCGGGCGCGAGGTTCTGGTCGGCAACATACCCGGCCTCGTGGTTGGCTACAACATCGCCAGTTTCGGTCCCTTCATCGGCAGCGCCTATCCGCTGGTGGTGCGCACCGCTCTGGGCGTGACCAAATGCACGGTGGATGAGGTGAGCCTTGCCTGAGAGCGGTTTGCGTGCAGGCAACTTCCCCTGACCAATGGCGGTTGCTATAATCCGCAGCGCTCGATGGGGGTGTAGCTCAGTTGGGAGAGCGCGACGTTCGCAACGTCGAGGCCAGCGGTTCGATCCCGCTCACCTCCACCATCAGATAGTCCAAAGCGTTCCAAGGAAAGCCGGAAACTCCAGTAGCAGCAAGGGTTTCCGGCTTTTTTCATGCCTAAGCGGGCCAGGCCGGGCTATTGCAAGCCACCCCCAAGTGGGGTAATTTCTGGGGGTGGATTGAATTTATTTGGAATGGACACCCCCAAATGGCACTGGACAAAGCAATACTGGAAGCTCTGGCTCCGAGGGCTACCCCCTACAAGGTGACTGACAGCAAAGGCTTGTATCTCCTGATCCAGCCAAACGGCGGGCGTTACTGGCGATTTCGATATCGCTGGGCCGGCAAGCAAAACACCCTCTCGTGCGGGGTCTATCCGGAGGTTCCTTTGGATGAGGCGAGGTCAAGGCGGGATGCCTTCCGGGCCATGCTGTCGCAGGATGTGAACCCAAGCGACCAAGCCAAAACTGAACGGGCCGAAATAAGTGACGAACGAGCGCGCCAAGAATCTGCCATGCGATTCATGCTGGACAACGATGGCGCGCTTTACTTTCGACTGGGAAGCCGGCGATTGACCCTCACCCCGGCGGAAACAAACCAACTCCGCGCATTTCTTGACGCGACTCGGGGTCTTAATCATGAGGTGCCGCCATGCCTTTGACCGATACAGCGATACGCAAGCTCAAACCCGCCGAAAAACAGTTCAAGGTCGCTGACGAGAAGGGGCTTCATCTCCTAGTCAGCCCCAGCGGGGGGAAACTTTGGCGACTGAAGTACCGGTTTGACGGGAAGGAAAAACTGCTTTCCTTCGGCACTTACCCTGACGTTCCTCTAATCCGGGCAAGGGAGAAACGCGACGAGGCCCGGCGGCTGTTGGCTGACGGTGTAGATCCTGGCGAACATCGCAAGGTGCAGAAGGCTGCGAAGGTGGCGCTGTCGGCTAACAGCTTCGAGGCCATCGGCCGTGAATGGTTTACCAAGATGAAACCGGAATGGGTGGATTCTCACGCCGACAAGATCATGGCGCGGCTTGAGCGGGATGTTTTCCCGTGGTTAGGCAAGCTACCCATTGCCGAACTCACTGCCGTGGAAGTCCTGACGACACTCAAACGAATCAGCGACCGGGGCGCGAAAGACACAGCGAAGCGAGCGCAACAGGATTGCGGCGGTGTGTTTCGTTATGCGATCCAGACGGGCCGCGCCAGCTACAACCCGATTCCTGATCTGCGCGGTGCGCTACCGACGGCGATAGGCGGGAACTTTGCGGCGATTACCGATCCGGTCAAGGTGGGGGAACTCCTCCGGGCAATAGACGGGTTCAACGGCACCTTCATCGTCAAATGCGCTTTAAGGCTGTCACCGTTTCTTTTCGTGCGCCCTGGCGAACTCCGGCAAGCAAAGTGGGCTGACTTTGATCTGGACAAAGCCGAGTGGAAATTCTTGGTGAGCAAGACCAAGAAAACGGAAGAGCCGAAGATTCACCTTGTACCGCTGGCATCTCAGGCCGTGGTGATCCTGCGTGAACTCCATGCACTGACAGGACACGGCGAGTTTGTATTCCCCGGCGCTCGCAGCAATGGACGAGCGATGAGCGAGGCGGCGGTCAACGCCGCATTGCGGCGCATGGGGTACGACACCAAGACAGAGATTACCGGGCATGGTTTCAGGGCAATGGCGCGAACGATCCTTCACGAAGTGCATGGAATATCGCCGGAAGTGATCGAACATCAACTAGCCCACAAAGTACCTGATGCTCTTGGATCAGCGTACAACCGGACGAAGTTTCTGCCGGCACGGAAAGCGATGATGCAGCTATGGGCTGACTATCTCGACAAGCTGAGGGTTGGAGCCGACGTTATTTCCTTGCGCGGCAATGCCGCCTAAGGCGATTTCCGCAAGAGTGAATACCATAAAGCGGACTGAATCAGGATGTCCCACTTGGGCAGATTGGGATTTCGTTGCAAGCGGTCCTCGACGGTCTGCATGGCTTCCATGGAGAGGGTAACGCCTTTGGCATGGACGGTACGACTGTGGTTCACGATGGAATGGATGGCAAGACAGGTCTGAGACGCGCCTCGTATAGGTGGCTCAAAGCGGGTAAGGCGTAACCTATTTGCTTAGGCAAGTAGTTTGGATGCTCCGAACCGGCCGGTGGTGATTGAGTGCAATCGGCCAGCAAGAGTCATTCACTCAACAGAAGAAGTGGGGCCTCGGTCGTCCGTTGTCCGAACCGAAGCGGTCATTGAATACTGCCCCATATAACCGCTTGCGACAAAGCATTAGAGCGTGAACCGATGCTCCATAAGCACCCCGGGCAGGGCACTTGGCCGCGCAATCGCTCTTCCTTGGAGCATTACATCCGGTACCGCCAGGAGAAATTCGAGCTGGTCTTCGGATTCGATGCGCATGAATATCGGCCGCGTGCCGTTGTCCCGGGCAATCGCGATAACCCGCTGCGTCGCTTCCGGCTTTAGCACTTGCCGGGCGTCAATCTTTACGAAATCCGGACGCACCATTCGTAATAGTGATTCCATGTCCGCGATACCTGTCGTATTTGCCGCCACGGCAAAACCGTTCAGGCGGTAGTTGGAAAGCACTAGGGCTAACAACTTGCGGTCTAGGTTCGCGCCTTCTGGGGTCTCGATCACGATCCGCCTTGGATCCAGTTCCAGTTGGTCAAGCGCATGGCGGAAAGTGTGGCCGTGATCCTCGCGCACGGCGGCCAGCAGGCGACCGTGCACGTTGAGGAACAGCCTGCCTGGCAGATCCGGGACGCGCAGGAAATTCAGCACATGGACGGTGCGGCACAGTCGGTCCAAGGCCACCAGGGCCTCGTCGTTCGCCACCAAGGAAAACAGGTTCCACGGCGTGATGTCGAGTTCGCCCTGGCCGTGGGCACGGACGAAGGCTTCGTGGCCGGCGCAACGTCCGCTGCCGCTCTCGATCAACGGCTGGAACACGCTGGAAAGGTCGGTGCGCAGGAAGCGGCCGACGGCGGTGCCGTCGGCGAGCGTGGAGATTTCGAGCCCCCGCGGCAGTGGCAGGAGATCAGGGGGAACAGTCTTCATGCTGAATATCTTTGCCGGAGCGGCATCCCGGTGCGTAATCGAATCAAGCCGGAATTTTGCGGACACGCTGCCTGGCTGGGAAGCAACATGAAATGCCAAGCTTATGCAGGAAATGGATATGGGATGACTCTTTCAGCCATTTTGCGCATAAGCAAAGCTGAAATCCTTATTTCCGCTTCGCAACATCGCTGCCTAGACTTGTCCATCGTTTCGCCTTCCCCGGGTTTGCCATGTTATTGCTTATCTCCCCGCGCCGTTTTCACGTCCTGCCCGGCCTGCGCCTGACGCTGGGCTATACGATCGCCTACCTGTCGCTGATCGTCCTGATTCCGCTCTCGTCCATCCTGCTCAGGACCTTGAGCCTGAGCTTCGAGCAGTTCTGGGCCATCGTCTACCGCGCCGCGCGTGCTCGCCTCGTTCAAGCTGTCCTTCGGCGCCTCGCTGCTCGCCGCGGCGATCAATGCCGTGTTCGGACTGATGCTGGCCTGGTGCCTGGTGCGCTACCGATTCCCCGGCAAGAAGCTGATCGACGCCCTGGTCGACCTGCCTTTCGCCCTGCCCACCGCCGTGGCCGGCATCGCGCTGACCGCGCTGTATGCCCCCAACGGCTGGATCGGCTCCCTGCTCGAACCCTGGGGCATCAAGGTCGCATTCACTCCGCTGGGCGTGCTGGTGGCGTTGATCTTCATCGGCCTGCCTTTCGTGGTGCGTACCGTGCAGCCCATCCTCGAAGACCTCGAAACCGAACTGGAAGAAGCTGCCACCTGCCTCGGCGCCCACCGCTGGCAGACCTTCCGCTTGGTCCTGCTGCCCATCCTGGCCCCGGCGCTGCTGACCGGCTTTGCGCTGGCCTTCGCGCGGGCCGTCGGCGAATACGGTTCGGTGATTTTCATCGCCGGCAACATGCCCATGGTTTCGGAAATCGCCCCGCTGATGATCATCACCAAGCTGGAGCAATACGACTACGCCGGCGCCACCGCGATTGCCCTGGCGATGCTGATGCTATCCTTCAGCCTCCTGTTGGCGATCAATGCCCTGCAGGGCTGGAAAGCCTCTGTGCCCACCCGCAACCCTGGGAGGAAATCCTGATGGCCGGGGTCGCCGCCGCCTTGCACGCACCCGCCGGGGCCCTCGGTCAGTTCGACTACCAGGCCAGTCCCGCCACGCGGGAGGCGCCGTGGTTGCGCTGGACCCTACTGACCCTATCGTTGGGCTTCTTCGCCATCTTCCTGCTGTTGCCGCTGGTCGCGGTCTTCTTCGAGGCCTTACGCAAGGGTTGGGGAACCTACCTCACGGCACTGACCGATCCCGATGCACTTTCGGCGATCCGCCTGACGCTGCTCGCGGCCGCCATCAGCGTGCCGCTCAACCTGGTGTTCGGGGTTTCCGCCGCCTGGGCCATCGCCAAGTTCGAGTTCCGCGGCAAGCAGTTCCTGATCACCCTGATCGACCTGCCCTTCTCGGTCTCGCCGGTCATCGCCGGTCTGGTCTGGGTCCTGATCTTCGGCGCCCAGGGCTGGTTCGGACCGTGGGCGGCGGAACACGACCTGAAAGTCATCTTCGCCGTGCCCGGAATCGTGCTGGCCACCGTCTTCGTCACCTTCCCCTTCGTCGCCCGCGAACTGATTCCGCTCATGGAAGCCCAGGGCCGCGAGGAGGAGGAGGCTGCCATCGTGCTCGGCGCCACCGGCTGGCAGGCCTTCTGGTGCGTCACCCTGCCCAACGTCAAATGGGGCCTGCTCTATGGCGTGATCCTCTGCAACGCCCGCGCCATGGGCGAATTCGGTGCCGTGTCGGTGGTCTCCGGCCACATTCGCGGCCTGACCAACACCCTGCCTCTGCACGTCGAAATCCTCTACAACGAATACAACTTCGCCGCCGCCTTTGCCGTCGCCTCGATCCTCGCCTTGCTGGCGCTGGTGACGCTGACGATCAAGACCTTCATCGAATACCAGCACGCCAAGGCAACTGGCAGCCACCACGGAGAAGCCCCGCATGAGCATCGAAGTCAAGAACATCCGCAAGTCCTTCGGCAATTTCAAGGCGATCGACGACGTCTCGCTGGAATTTCCCAGCGGCGAACTGGTGGCCCTGCTCGGCCCCTCGGGCTGCGGCAAGACCACGCTGCTGCGCATCATCGCCGGCCTCGAAGGGCGCGGATTCCGGCACCGTCCTGCTCGAAGGCGAGGATGCCTCGGACACGCATGTACGCGAGCGCCAGGTCGGCTTCGTGTTCCAGCACTACGCACTGTTCCGTCACATGAGCGTCTTCGAAAACGTCGCCTTCGGGCTGCGGGTCAAGCCACGGAAGCAGCGTCCGTGCGAGGCCGCGATCCGGAACAAGGTCATGGAACTGCTCGACCTGGTGCAACTGGCCTGGCTGGCCGACCGTTACCCGCCGCAACTCTCCGGCGGCCAGCGCCAGCGCATCGCCCTGGCGCGCGCCTTGGCGGTGGAGCCGCGCGTGCTGCTGCTCGACGAGCCCTTCGGCGCGCTCGACGCCAAGGTGCGCAAGGAGTTACGCCAGTGGTTGCGCCGACTGCACGACGAACTGCACATCACCAGCATCTTCGTTACCCACGACCAGGAAGAAGCCCTCGAGGTCGCCGACCGCGTCGTATTGATGAACCAGGGTCGGGTCGAACAGATCGGTACGCCGCGCGAAGTCGTCGAACAACCCGGCACGCCGTTTGTGGCAGACTTCGTCAACCTCGACGACCACGGCCCGGCTTGGCTGGTCGAGGCCAAGATCCGCCATCGCGGCTACGTCTTGCATGCGGTGAATGACCCGGCTAAACCCGTACTCTCCACAGTCGATCGAGCAGCATGAACTTCCAGCAACTGCGCATCATCCGCGAAGCGGTGCGACGTGACTTCAACCTGACCGAAGTCGCCAATGCCCTTTACACCTCGCAATCCGGGGTGTCCAAGCACATCAAGGACCTCGAGGACGAACTCGGCGTCGAGCTTTTCATCCGCCGCGGCAAGCGCCTGACGGGGCTCACCGACCCGGGCAAGGAAATGGTCGGCATCGTCGAGCGCATGCTGCTCGATGCGACCAACATCAAGCGCCTTGCCGAGCAGTTTTCCAGCCGCGACGTCGGCCAGCTCACCGTGGTCACCACGCACACCCAGGCGCGCTACGTGCTGCCGGAAGTGGTGAGGAAGTTCAAGTCGGCTTTCCCCAAGGTACACCTGGCCCTGCATCAAGGCAGCCCCACGGAGATTGCCACCATGCTGCGCCAGGGCACCGCCGACATCGGCATCGCCACCGAGGCACTGGACGGGGAAGCAGACCTGGTCGTTTTTCCCTGGTACGAGTGGCGTCATGCGGCCATCGTGCCGCGCGACCATCCTCTCGCCGCCAGCGGCCGCTTCACGCTCGCCGATCTCGCCGAGCAGCCGCTGATCACCTATCACGAAGGCTTCACGGGCCGCGGCCGGATCGACCGCGCGTTCGCCGATGCAGGGCTGGCGCCGGACATCGTGATGTCCGCGCTCGATGCCGACGTGATCAAGACCTATGTCGAGCTGGGCCTGGGCGTCGGCATCGTCGCCTCGATGGCCTGGCATCCAAAGAAGGACGAGGGGCTGGCGCTGCTGGACGGGGAAGATGTGTTCCCCGTAAACGTGACCCGCATCGGGGTACGCCGCGGGCATTACCTGCGCGGCTTTGCCTACCGTTTCATCGAACTGTGCGCGCCGGCCCTCACTGAAACCGCGGTGCGCACCGCGCTCTCGCCCGGCAAGGACGAGATTAACCTCGTCTGAGCGCAGGAGTGTTCCGCCTCTGGCCAAGGGCGCTCATTGGTATCGCAAATACGATGAACTATTGACCAACTGCTTTGTGCGTACTTCTTAGCGGCGCCGCCGCTAGCACAGCCGTCTGGAGTGCCGTCCTACGAAGAATCTTGCGACGCAATTATCCCGTCGTAGCGCTTGCGACCTTCAGCAAGCGTCTCAACAAACTGAATCGGGTTGGGCAATAGCTTGGTTACAGAAGACTCTTTCATAAACGCGACGAAATCTTTATCCGTCGTTACGACCACATCGATGAGTCTTGGGTTTCGAACGGAAGCACTCAAGTGATTTGCGTTAAGCAAGAGCACATCATCCTTGCCCCAATCGCGCCCAGTCATCTTGCTATGGTCATGCAATATGCAACGCATCATGTTGTAGCTAGGATGGCCGTGCAGCTCTTTGAATGAGCGGCGAATGTCGTCACTGGTTACGAAGCCCCAAAACCTCCTGAGAGCTCCGTGTGAATCCCACTTTATCTCGTATGGCACAGCACCTTTCTCCAAGCACCTTCACCAAATGTGAATTTGTTTATACATCTTTCATTCGCGTGTGCATTTTTGTTTTGGGGTGAGAATCTTTCAAGGCCAACCGGCGCACCCACCTTCAAAGAATCATTCCGGCGCCGACCGTGTTGTTGGTGGCCTCATCGATGACGATGAAGGCGCCGGTGGTGCGGTTGTCGGCATAGCGGTCCACGCACAACGGCTGCGCCAGCTTGAAGCCGACGCGGGCGATGTCGTTCATCGCCAGTTTTTCGGCGGGGACACGTTCCAGCGAGTTGATGTTGACTCGGTATTCGATCCCGGACAGCGCCGCCTTGGTCTCACGGGTGGTCTGGCGGATTACGTACTTGCGCTGCGGATCGAGCGGGGTCTCGGATAGCCAGCAGAGCATGGCATCGAGTTGCCGCACCGCCAGCGCCGCACGTTGCGCATTGTGGTCTGCGGCACGCACGATCATGTCGCCGCGCGAAATGTCGATCTCGTCCTCCAGCAACAGCGTCACCGACTGCTCGGCGCGGGCAACGGCCAAAGACCTGCCGCCGAGCTGGATGTCCTTGATGCGGCTGCGCTGACCGGAAGGCAGGATGATGATTTCCTCGCCTGCTGCAATCTCCCCGGATTCGACGCGCCCCATGAAGCCGCGGAAATCGTGCAGCTTGTGGTCGGCCGATGCGTGCGGACGACAGACGTACTGCACCGGGAAGCGGAAGCCCTCGTCGCGCCCGGCATGTGCCGGCGGCGCGTTTTCCAGCACGTCGAGCAGGGTCGGCCCGGTGTACCAGTCGAGGCGGCCACCGCGTTCGACCAGCATGTCGCCGTTGAGCGCAGACAGCGGAATGAACTGCACGTCGCCGATGCCCAGCCGCGCGGCAAAGTCGAGGTAGTCGGCGCGGATGCGCTCGAAGGTCGGCTGGTCGTAGTCGACCAGGTCCATCTTGTTCACCGCCACCACCAGGTGCGGAATATCCAGCAGGTGGGCGAGATAGGAGTGGCGCCGGGTCTGGGTCAGCACGCCCTTGCGCGCATCAATCAGGATGATGGCGAGGTCGGCGGTCGATGCCGCCGTCACCATGTTGCGCGTGTATTGCTCGTGGCCCGGGCGCGTCGGCGATGATGTACTTGCGGCGGCCGGTACTGAAATAGCGGTAGGCGACGTCGATCGTGATGCCCTGTTCGCGCTCGGCCTGCAGGCCGTCGGTCAGCAGCGAGAGGTCGACTGCTTCCAGGCCGCGCCTTTCGGAGGTCTTCGCAATCGCATGCAGGGTGTCGGCGAGGATCGCCTTGGTGTCGAACAGCAGTCGGCCGATCAGCGTGCTCTTGCCGTCGTCCACGCTGCCGCAGGTGAGGAAGCGCAGCAGGCCGTTGTTCACCGGGCTGCCGAACTCGGGCAGTTGCTCGATCGCACTCATCAGAAGTAACCCTCTTTCTTGCGTTGTTCCATTGAGGCTTCGGACGTCTGGTCGTCGAGGCGGGTCGCGCCGCGTTCGGTGATCGTGGTGGTGGCGGTTTCGGCGATGATTTTCGCCACCGATGTCGGCGTCGGATTCCACCGGGGCCGTACAGGTGATGTCGCCGACCGTGCGGAAACGCACGCGCAGTTCCTCCACCGTGTCGCCTTCGCGGGCCGGCGTCAGTTCGGTGACCGGTTGCAGCAGTCCCTTGCGGCGCACGATCGGCCGCGTGTGGGCGAAGTAGATCGACGGCAGTTCCAGCTCTTCGCGCTCGATGTACTGCCAGACGTCGAGTTCGGTCCAGTTCGAAATCGGGAAGACGCGGATGTTCTCGCCCTTGTGCACCCGGGCGTTGTAGAGATCCCACAGTTCCGGGCGCTGGTTCTTCGGATCCCACTGGCCGAACTCGTCGCGGAAGGAAAAGATGCGCTCCTTGGCGCGGGCCTTTTCCTCGTCGCGGCGGGCGCCGCCGATGCAGGCATCGAAGCCGAATTCCTCGATGGCTTCGAGCAGGGTCACCGACTGGTGCTTGTTGCGCGACTCGTCGGCCGATTTCAGCACCACGGTGCCGCGCGCCATCGAATCCTCGACCGAGCGCACGATCAGGCGCTCGCCCAGTTGGCAGGCGCGGCAGTCGCGGAAATCGATCACTTCCGGATAGTTGTGGCCGGTATCGATGTGCAGCAGCGGGAAGGGAAAGCGCGCCGGGCGGAAGGCCTTCTCGGCCAGGCGCAGCAGCACGATGGAATCCTTGCCGCCGGAGAACAGCAGCGCCGGATTGGCGCACTGGCCGGCCACCTCGCGCAGGATGTGGATGGCCTCGGCTTCCAGCCAGTCGAGATGGTCGAGGCTGTGGCTGCGGGTCGTGGCAGGATCGAAGACCGGTGCGTTCATGCCGTCACTCCGTCTGCAGCTTGCCGTCGACCAGATGCAGTCCGCACTCCTTGGTTTCCGGGGTTCTCCCACCACCAGCGGCCGGCGCGGACATCCTCGCCGGGCTGCACGGCGCGCGTGCAGGGCGCGCAGCCGATGCTGGGGTAAGTCGCGATCGTGCAGCGCGTTGTAGGGCACGCCGTTGGCGCGCAGGTAGACCCAGACTTCGCGTTCGCTCCAGTCGGCCAGCGGGCTGATCTTGACCAGGTTGTTGCCGTGGTCGAAGGCCACCACCTTGCAGCTTGTCGCGCGTTTGCGACTGGGCCGCGCGCAGGCCGGTGATCCAGGCCTGCTTGCCGGCCAGCGCGCGCTGCAGCGGTTCGACCTTGCGCGCATGGCAGCAGGCCTTGCGCGCTTCGACCGAATCGTAAAAGCCGTTGATGCCGTTGCGGGCGACATAATCCTGCACGGCGTCGTGGCGCGGCGCGAAGACCTTCAGGCGCTTGTCGTAGTGATGTTCGCGCTTTGGCCATCAGCTCGTAGGTCTCGGCCGGCAGGCGGCCGGTATCGAGCGAGAAGATGTCGATCGCGAGGTCCTCGCGCCAGATCATGTCGGTCAGCACCATGTCCTCGGCGCCGAGGCTGTTGGCGAAGACGACCGGCGCGTAGTCGCGCGCGACGTCGCGCAGGCAGCGCATTGCCAGCGACGGCTTTTTCGGCCACGATGCCGACCAGTTCGGCGTCGGCCAGATCGGGAATGGAATCTCGTGCATCATGCTTTCCTCTGCAAAACGTGTGAATTACGCCGCTCGTCGGCGGAACAGCGGGATGGGCTGGTCGCTGCCGGCCTGATAGCTTTCGGGGAAGTCGTCGAAGGCCTTCAGTGCATCTTCGGCGCTGCGGCCTTCGCCGAGCACGAAGCTGTCGAAGCCGACCCGGTTCAGAAAGAAGATCTGGTCGCGGCCGATGTCGCCGAAGGCGCGCAACTCGCCGTCGAAGCCGTAGCGTTCGCGCAGCAGGCGGCCGGTCGAATAGCCGCGACCGTCGGCGAACTTCGGGAAATGCACGGCGATCACGGTGAAGTCATCGACGTCGGCGGCAATGTCTTCCAGCCCTGTCTTCGGGGCCGAGCCAGATGCCGAGCGGTGTGCCGTGCTCGTACTCGCGATGGATCAGGCAGGCTTTCTTGGCCTTCCATACCGCCAGCGGTACCAGCAACGGGCCGACCGGCAGGCAGACGTCGATCGCGGCTTCGCCGTCGACCAGGTTGACCACTTTCCACTCGTCGTCCTGCAGGCGACGTTCCTTGATGATCTTGCTTAGCCATTGACGACTCTCCTTCTGTGAAATGGGATTTGGGCATATGCCGCATTCTTGAAGGGCTCCGTCGCCGATGCGGTCGAAGGTGTCGATGAAGCGCTCGTCGGCGTGGCGTTGCGCCAGATAGACGCCGATCAGGCGTTCGACGACATCCGGCACTTCGGCGGCGGCGAAGGAACGGCCGATCACCTCGCCGATGCGTGCTTGATTGCCCTGGCGTCCGCCCAGCGTGAGCTGGTACCACTCCTCGCCGTTCTTGTTGACGCCGAGGATGCCGATCGCGCCGAGATGGTGGTGGCCGCAGGAATTCATGCAGCCGGAGATGTTGAGTTCCAGTTCGCCGATGTCGTGCTGGTAATCGAGATCGTCGAAGCGCTCCTGGATCGCGGCGGCGATCGGCAGCGAGCGGGCGTTGGCGAGGCCGCAGAAGTCGCCGCCGGGGCAGGCGATCAGGTCCTGGCAGCAGGCCCACGGTCGGCGATGGCGAGGCCCGCTGCCTTGGCGCGATGCCACACGGTGTAGAGCTCGCGCTGTGGCACGTCGGCGAGGATCAGGTTCTGTTCGTGGGAGACGCGGATTTCGCCGAAGCTGAAGCGCTCGGCGAGTTCGGCGGCCGCTTCCATCTGCTCGCTGCTGGCGTCGCCCGGCGCGGCCCCCGGCTTCTTCAGCGACAGCGTGACCGCGGCATAGCCCGGCACCTTGTGCGCCTGGACGTTGCGCTCGACCCAGCGGGCGAAAGCCTTGTCTTCGCGCAGGTGGGCCAGGTGGCAGAGGTCGCCGTCGGCCAGGGTTTCGTAGGCCGGCGCGGCGAACTGCGCCGAGACGCGGTCGACTTCGGCTTCGGTCAGGGTCGACGGGCCGTCCTTCAGGTGCGACCATTCTTCCTCGACCTGGCGCGCGAACTCCTCGGCGCCGAGCGCCTTGACCAGGATCTTGATGCGCGCCTTGTAGGCGTTGTCGCGGCGACCGTGGCGATTGAAGACGCGCACCAGCGCCTCGGAGTAGGTCAGCAGGTGCTGCCAGGGCAGGAATTCGCGCACCACCTGGCCGAGCAGCGGCGTGCGGCCGAGGCCGCCACCGGCATAGACCTTGAAGCCGATCTCGCCGGCCTCGTTCGTCGACGACCTGCAGGCCGAGGTCATGCACCTGGATCGCGGCGCGATCTTCGCGTGCGCCGCGAAATCGCGACCTTGAACTTGCGCGGCAGGTAGGCGAACTCCGGGTGGAAGCTCGACCACTGGCGCAGGATCTCGGCCCACGGACGCGGGTCGGCGATCTCGTCGGCGGCGACGCCGGCGAAGTGGTCGGTGGTGACGTTGCGGATGCAGTTGCCCGAGGTCTGGATCGCGTGCAGTTCCGCTTCGGCCAGTTCGGCCAGGATGTCCGGCACCTCGGGCAGCTGTACCCAGTTCAGTTGAAGGTTGTGGCGCGTGGTGAAGTGGCCGAAGCCGCGGTCGTAGCGGCGGGCGATGTCGGCGAACTTGCGCAGTTGCGGCGCCGAGATCAGGCCGTAGGGTACGGCGAGGCGCAGCATCGGGCCGTGGCGCTGGACGTAGAGGCCGTTCTGCAGGCGCAGCGGGCGGAACTCGTCGTCGCTCAGGCTGCCGGCCAGGTAGCGCTGCGTCTGGTCGCGGAACTGGGCGACGCGGGCGCGGACGATGGCATGGTCGTACTGGTCATAGCGGTACATCTGGCACTCCCGGGAATGCCGCAGCCACATGGCCGACGGCGGGTTTTCATATTGCAGTGCATCGTAAACAGCTCTTATAGGCCTGAAAAATACTTTTTTGATCTTTGTTAAGATCTTTTGGGTATATACTTTTCGGCATGAAACTTCAGCAGCTTCGTTATCTGGTCGAAGTCGAACGCTGCGGTCTGAACGTCTCGGAAGCCGCCGCCGCACTGTTTACCTCGCAGCCGGGGATCTCCAAGCAGATCCGCATGCTCGAAACGGAACTCGGCGTCACCGTCTTCGAGCGCAGCGGCAAGCGCCTCACCGGGATCACCTCGGCGGGTCGCGTGGTGCTCGACAAGGCAAAAACCATTCTTGCCGAAACCGCCAACCTAGTCCGCGCCAGCGCTGACTTCTCCGCCGAAGGCAAGGGGCAACTGACGCTGGCCACCACCCACACCCAGGCCCGCTACACCCTTCCGCCGGTGATCCGCAACTTCGTCGGGCACTATCCCGATGTGCGCCTGCATGTGCATCAGGGCAGCCCCGGCCAGGTCGCGGAATGGCTGCTCGACGGCACGGCGGAGATCGGCATTGCCACCGAAGCACTCGACCGGCACCCCGAACTGGTCACCCTGCCCTGCTACCAGTGGTCGCACAAGGTCGTGGTGCCCAAGGGTCATCCCTTGTTGCAGATGGAAGCGCTGACGCTCGCCGCGCTGGCGCGATATCCGCTGATCACCTATGACGCCAGCTTCACCGGGCGTTCGCACATCGACCGCGCCTTCGAGCGCCAGGGCCTGATCGCCAATGTCGTGTTGAGCGCGATCGACGCCGACGTGATCAAGACCTATGTCGAACTCGGTCTCGGCGTCGGCATCATTGCCGAGATGGCCTTTGATCCCCAGCGCGACAGTGCGCTTGCGGCGCTGGCGGCGAATCACCTGTTCGACACCAACACCACGCGCCTGGCCTTCCGCAGCGACCTCTGGCTCCGCGGCTACGACTACGAATTCATCGAGCTGCTGGCGCCGCACCTGACCCGGCGCGTGATCGAGGCCACCATCAAGGGCAGCAGCGCCGATCCGGGGCTGTAAGGCTTTCCGTTTGCGCGAATATGCTTTGCGCAAAATCTTGGTTGGCCGCCGTCGCGGACGCCTCTAAAGTGGGTGCGCCCAATCCATGAAAAGGTTTGCCTGACGTGAGCGTGGAGTTGTCCCGCCGTGAAACAAATGTTCTGCGCCGCCTCCTGAACCGCGCCGAATTCAGGCCGCAGGATGTCGCTCGCCTCGGATTGGATCGCCTGCAATCGGCCCAGGGCCTCGGCGTCAAGGGTCTGGCGAACGTGCTGAGCTGGCTTGCAGGCCAAGGCTACGACCTGCGCCCGCAGGTCACTGGCGAGGCGGCGAAGTCGGACCGGAAGGACCGGCTCAAGCGGCGCCTTGAGCAGGCGCAGTATCTTCTGGAACAATGGGGCTGGCAGGTCAGCCGGCCAGGGCACGACAATGCAAGCCGCGGATAGATTCATGGGCTGGCGCTTTGCAACACTGTTGGCCTTGAATGCGCTCTACCCGCTCCTGTTGCGCATTGGCGCTCGCAATGCCGCACGTCACGCGTTGAAACGGCAGCACCGAATTCAACAGCAAGGAGTCAAGCAATGAACATCGCCAACAACATCACCGAGCTGATCGGCAATACGCCGCTGGTCAAACTCAACCGCATCAACGCCGGGATCGACGCCACGATTGCCCTCAAGCTCGAGTTCTTCAATCCGGCACACAGCGTCAAGGACCGCATCGCCGTGGCGATGATCGACGCCGCCGAGAAGGCGGGCAAGATCAAGGCCGACACCATCATCCTCGAACCGACCTCGGGCAATACCGGCATCGGCCTCGCCATGGTCGCCGCTGCGCGCGGCTACAAGACGAACGTCGTAATGCCGGAAACCATGAGCCGGGAGCGCCGCCTGATCCTCAAGGCCTACGGTGCGGAATTGATCCTGACGCCGGGACCGGACGGAATGGGTGGTGCCATCAAAAAGGCCCAGGAACTGGCGGCGGCGGATCCGCGCTACTTCATCCCACAGCAGTTCGAGAATCCCGCCAATCCGGAGATACATCGCAAGACTACGGCCGAGGAAATCTGGAAGGACACCGACGGCAAGGTCGACATCTTCGTTTCCGGCATCGGCACCGGCGGCACCATTACCGGCGTCGGCGAGGTGCTGAAGGCGCGCAAGCCCGGCATCAAGATCATCGCCGTCGAGCCCGACGCCAGCCCGGTGCTGTCCGGCGGTCCCAAGGGCCCGCACCCGATCCAGGGCATCGGAGCGGGCTTCGTGCCGTCCATCCTCAATACCAAGATCTACGACGAAGTGTTCCGCGTCACCAACGACCAGGCACTGAACACGGCACGCCAGCTGGCGACCGACGAGGGTCTGCTGGTCGGCATTTCGTCGGGTGCCGCGGTCTGCGCCGCGTTGGAAGTTGCGAAGCGGGCCGAAAACAAGGGCAAGCTGATCGTGGTGATCATCCCGTCCTTCGGTGAGCGCTACCTATCGACCGTGCTCTACCAGCACCTAGAGGTCTGACCGCGACGACTCTTGTCCGGCGGCACAAGAGTCGTCGGTCCAACGGCGAGGGATCAGCGTGCCACCGGTTTGTAGATCTGGTCGAAACTGCCGCCGTCGTCGAAGTGCGTCTTCTGCGCCTTCTGCCAGCCGCCGAAGACCTCGTCGATGGTGAACAGCTTCACCGGGGCGAAGGACTTGGCGTACTTCGGCGCGACCTTCGTGTCGATCGGGCGGTAGTAGTGCTTGCCGGCGATCTCCTGCCCTTCCTCGGAGTAGAGGTACTCCAGATAGGCCTCGGCCACCTTGCGCGTGCCGTGCTTGTCGACGACCTTGTCGACCACGCGTCACCGGCGGCTCGGCCAGGATCGACGAGCGAAGGCACGACGATGTCCACCTTGTCCGGGCCCGAGTTCCTTGACCGCCAGGTAGGCTTCGTTTTCCCAGGCCAGCAGCACGTCGCCGATGCCGCGCTCGACGAAGGTGGTGGTCGAGCCGCGCGCGCCGGAATCGAGCACCGGCACGTTGGCGTAGAGCTTGCCGACGAAATCCTTGGCCTTGGCGTCGTTGCCGCCCGGCTGCTTCAGCGCATAGGCCCAGGCGGCGAGGTAGTTCCAGCGCGCGCCGCCCGAGGTCTTGGGGTTGGGCGTGATGACGCCGATGCCGGGCTTGACCAGATCGTTCCAGTCCTTGATGCCCTTGGGGTTGCCCTTGCGCACCAGGAAGACGATGGTCGAGGTGTAGGGCGAGCTGTTGTGCGGCAGGCGCTTCTGCCAGTCGGCGGGAAGCAGCTTGGCCTTCTCGGCGATCGCGTCGATGTCGTAGGCCAGGGCCAGGGTCACCACGTCGGCCTCCAGGCCGTCGATCACCGCGCGCGCCTGTTTGCCGGAGCCGCCGTGCGACTGCTTGATGGTGACGTTGTCGCCGGTCTTGGCCTTCCAGTGCTTGGCGAAGGCGGCGTTGAAGTCCTGGTAGAGCTCGCGCGTCGGGTCGTAGGAGACGTTGAGCAGGCTGACGTCGGCGGCCTGTGCGCTCAGTGCGATGCCGAGCAGTGCCGCCAGGAAGGTGGAGCGGATCATGGTGTTTGCCTCTATCGGTTGGGATGGGCAGACTTTATTGACTCGCCAGCCAGAAGCGAACCAAGAAATTTCGGAATGGATATTCCTTGCCGTGCATTGACATTAGGAATGAAGGTACCCCGTCATGTCCAGACAGGCATGTGCCAATCTTGTCGTGTTGGTGGGCTTCGGGGGCGTGGCGTGAACGTGGTTGCTAAATCGGCTACCACTTAAGAGCGCATGTGACAGCTAAGGAAAGCTAAGCGGACTATCGATGGATGCGGTGCCGAGTGTCGCAAATGGGCACGCAGTGCACAGTGATCCCGCCAAGTTCGGTACCGGCAAGCTGTCAATGCGATTTCGCTGCTCTGAACCGGCCACTGGTGTACCGCGGCACCCGGCCAATTGCGGTCGTTGGACCTCGCAAATTTGTGCGTTTGTGGACGGCGGTTCTGGAGCGTAGACCGGTCGGTCGCAGTCAATGGTTAGGCATCACCTGATCTTCGAAGCTTTGTTCGCATAGGCACTACCTGCATTCGATCTTTCAAATGACGGCTTACGCTTAGCGTCCCGGCAATATCAACTCCAGTGTTCTACCGCCGTAACCGAACTTCTGATCGCGGGCTTGGACCATGACGCTGCGAACCGCACGCGGAATCCTGACGCCATGGAGATCACGGGTAAAGGGTTGTTCGGTAGCGTGGTCATGCCACAATTTTCGCTCGCCGTAGACTTCTCCACCCTTGTCCGTCACTCGAAAGCCATCCGCGTAGCGCTGTGGCGTATCGTAGGGCGACGACACCGTGACATCGAAGTCGAAGGTATCGGCATCCCGTGCCTTGACCGTTGCCGCAATTACATCGGGATGCTTTTGTGACGCCAAGTCGGCGGCGTACACCGGACCGGCCAGCAGACTGGCGGCAATCAGCAGTGCGCTAAGGAAACGGATGCGCAAACGCACGGCGCCGGGTATCTTGCTTCGACCCTGGATGCCGGCAAGTTTTGGCTTAATCCGGCCGGCGCTCATCCGGTGTCCCCTTGTCCGTATAACGCTTGCACGCGGCACGCAGAAAGTCCATCTGTTTGCTGAAATTCCTGCAGCCGCCGCACATGGCGAGATGCATTTTCAACTGGAGCTTCTCGGACAGGCTCAAATCGCGATCCTGGGCCTCGGACAGACGTTGGGTGGTTTCCTTGCAGCTCAACATGATGATGTTTCCTCTCCTGCAAACCAGGATTGCTCCAGGCAGCGACGCAGACCGTTTCTGGCCCTGTGCAAAATGACGTGACAATTGCTGATGCTGATGTGCAGCTCGGCGCATACCTCGTCGGTATCGAATTCCAGAAATTCCCGCATCATGAAAACTCGTGCGGTGTTGGGCGGCAGGGCATTCAGGCATGCGTCGAAGACGGTCCAGAACTGATCCTGGTGGAGCGCCGCTTCGGGATCGCCCCAGTCGCGCGGCCTTGCCTCGGGGTGCCAATGGGCATTGGGCTTGAACAGAGATTCGAATGCTTCGTCGAGCCCGGTCGCCTCATCCGCCAGTGCGCTGACATTGACCGATCGGCTGCGCACGCGAATGGCATCGACAATCTTGTTGCGAAGAATCGCGAAAACCCAGGTCTTCAGGGCGGAGCGTCCTTCGAACTCGCGTTTCCCGGTCAATGCGGCTGCCAGTGCTTCCTGGACGACATCCTCCGCCAGATGTAGGTCTCGCAACTGGATCTGGGCGAAGCGAAGCATGTCGTGGCGCAAGGCCAAAAGGTAGGTCTGGTCGTTTTCGAGCCGGTCGGTGTCGCTATTCACAAGACTTTTCAGTACCACTCTGGATTGCGATGGCGTCAGGATAACTCGCATAGAGGCGTTCGAGGTCTTGCGGCAGATCGACATCCCACAGCATGGCTGGTTCGCTCCACCTCCACTCCATCGCAGCCAGGCGTTGCCGGGTCTGGGACATGACGCGTTCGCTGCCCCATGCTATCCCCGCAAACACTTCCGGCGCCGGCTCCTTCATGCCAATGAGAACATAGCCGCCGTCGTCGGCAGGGATCACAACGGCATCGTTGTCGTCCACGCTCGAGCCGCCTTGCGCAGATGCGCGGCGCTCAATGCTGGGCAGTCGGTACCGATCACCAGTGTTCCAGCCGATGTCGACGCGGATTCGACTGCCTTCAGCATGCGCTCGCCAAGGTCGCTCTCGGGCTGGCGGCGAAGCGTCACCTGGCCGAAGGCACGGCAAACCGCGAAATCCTGATGAGCGGGATCGCCAGCGCACCACAGACTGACCGGACCGACGTCGGCGACGAGGGCCATCGCTACGGTCCGCTGCAGCATCCAGCGCTGCAGACGCGCCGCGCCGTCGGCGCCAAGTGCCGGAATCAGCCGCGTCTGGCCTGGCCGGGAATCGGTGCTCGGGCCAGGATGGCCACGCCGACACGGCTATTCACGCGCGGATTCCCACGGCAGGCCTGTCCGGTAAAGCGAGGAAGCGCCTGCCGCAGGTACGCTGAAATTCTGCATCCGTTTCATGTTCATCGCTGTGATCCTTGCGCGAAGTAATTACAAATAGCCGTCGAAACCGTCATGTCTCACGCCGATGGGCAATCGCCCGCGGTCGCGACGAAGCGGAAATCGGCGAAGCCGGAGCGCGCTTCCTCGCCGGTGTTGTCGGTATCGGCGGCGATGGCGACGCCAGTCAGCCTCAGGGGCGCGTAGCCGAAGGCAGTTCGAAAGTCGGTGCTGACGTCACGGCGTTCATCGACCCAACGTCCGGCGAATGCGCTGCCGGAGCGCAAGACCAGCATGCGCGCGCGCTCGGTGTAGGCATTCGGCTGCCAAGTGCCGATGGCATGCCGGTTGTCCCAGATGTAGTTCATCGCAGCATCGGGCACCTGATCGCCGTAAATGCTACGTGCCAGGCCGAGGCCCAGGCGCGTCGCCGAGGCCGAGTTGGTCGGGCGCCACCTCGAAGCTCAGGTAAACGCGTGCGGCGTAATCGTCGCCGGACTTCCGAGTCATGTCGGCGCTCTGCACCGGCGCATCGATGCGCCAGCGCCAGCACAGGACCGGCGTCGCCACCAGGTCGATCGCCACCGGACGCGCCAGCAGCGCCATGCTGCTGACGGCATGGGCCTCGACGGCATGAACGCCGTCCCACGAACCGGTGCGGTAGCTCGTCGGCGGCACCTGCGGATTTGGTCGCTCGATGCGCCACGGCGCCGGAATCGTTGCATCCGGCGACGCTGAAATCCCCGACCCAGACCGGCGCGGAAACGGCCGGCAGCGGCAACAGTGTCATGCAAGCGCAGAGCATGTGCCGTACGCCATTCATACCGCGCCTTCCGCTCGTGCCACCGTCAGCTTCGGCCCATTCAGCACGGCGATAGTCGAAGCCAGCAACCAACGTCGGCTTGACGACTTCGAAATAAGGCGAAACGTCAAAGTCCCGTGGCACGAACAGGCTGTGATGCCGAATCTTGAGTACCTCGGCGCGGCAGCCGGGGCATTCCGGGCTATCGGTGGAACGGCTGGAGATATGCGGCAGAATCGGATAACGCACGGCCTGGAAGCACTGCGCAATCAGGGTCGAGCAGATGGCCCGGGTCGGATCGCCGCTGCCCAGGGCCAACAGGCTGCGTCGCCAGCTCTGACGGAACCGGTGGCGTCGGAATCAGGTAACGGACGAGATCGACGACATCTTCAAATCGTACCGATAACCGATGCACCCGCAGGCGTGGTCGATGAGGCACCGACGATCGTCGTCCGTCAGCCCGACCGGGCGACAGATCCGGCAATGCGAGCCCTCGAAGACGGAAAAGCCGACAGCGCGAACCCCGTCGACGATATCGGCCTCGACGAAGCACAAGGGAGTACCGTCCTTGTCGCGTTCCCCAGGTATCGCCGACGTAAAGCGCGGCGTGCGACCAGGTGCACCCGGGTCAGGTATTTGATCGCCGTACTGAAGCGGCTGCTGCCCTCGACCAGCAGCACGTCACCCGGTTGCAACGTGGTCGCCAGCAGAGTGATGTCGGTCGCCGGCGACGAACTGCAGGTGTGCGCCTGGCCGCTCAGCCAGCGCGCCAGCCTGCCGCCGATCCACTGTCCCACCGGTCCAAGGTTGGCTTGCCAGCCCTTAACCGCCGGCCGGCGGCTGTCATTGAGCTTCCAGTCATAGTCGAGAAACTCCGCTGTAGTCGCCGCTGCGCACTTTCGCCTGCAGCCTCGACGTCGCCGCGAGTTGGACTGCATGGCGTGGCGAACATTACTTTCAGCGAATCGTAGCCCTTGTGGCCTTTCTCGAAATCCTTGCCGTACCAGTCGAAGATTTCGACACCAGCAGGCGGCCCGAAGCGGCATCGAAGCGATTGCGCGAGGCATCGGCCAGGAAGCGCCGCATGCCGTCGTCCAGCTGGGCGTCGAGCTTTTCCCGCGGTGAAGGCCTCGGCGCGCAGCATCGGGCAGCCGATCGAGGCGCAGACCACGGCGGCGTGGATGCGCGGATCATCGAAGGCGCCCGGGGCCCGGATCAGGCCATGCTCGACATCGTCGAGGCTGCGCTCCTGTCCGAGCAGGCTGAAAAACTTCTTCTTCCACGGTGACTGGAATACGGAACCGAGGTCCTTGATCGACTCCAGGTCGGGATACTTCGTCAGGATCAGTTCGACCGTGAAGGCGTTGTAGGCGTTGATCAGGAAGGCCAGGCGCTGCGGCTTGCTCCACTTGCCGTAGACAGTCTCGCCGACCGCCGATAGCGATGGCGAGATACGTCCTGCAGTGGCGCCCTCTGTTCTTCAGCGCCGCGTAATCGACCGCGCTGGCATTGCCGCCGGCAAAGGGTTTGACGTGCTTCACAGCAGCGCGTGCCAAGTGGCATGGTTGTGGTCAAAACTTTGCCCGGACAGCGTGGCCGATGCGACGAGAAGAAGCCAATGAGCAACGTGCGCAATTTCATGTTGAGCCTCCCCGCCGCCAAGCGTGGAAACGTTCCACCCAGGCCAGCAAGGCTTGCGGCGCATGCGCCTTCTTCCAGTCGCCGGCGACGTACTTGTTGGCTTCGGCCAGCGTCGGATAGATGTGGATGGTGCCGAGGATCTTGTTCAGGCCGATGCCGTGCTTCATCGCCAGCACGTACTCGGCGATCAGGTCGCCGGCGTGCTCGCCGACGATGGTGACGCCGAGAATGCGATCCTTGCCCGGCACGGTCAGCACCTTGACGAAGCCGTGCGCCTCGCCGTCGGCAATCGCCCGGTCCAGGTCGTCGATGCCGTAGCGGGTGACCTCGTAGGCGATGCCTTTCTCCTTTGCCTCGTGTCTCGTTCAGTCCGACGCGCGCCACTTCGGGATCGACGAAGGTGGCCCAGGGGATCACCGAGTAGTCGGCCTTGAACTTCTTGAAGCGGATCGAACAGCGCGTTGACCGCCGCGTACCAGGCCTGATGCGCGGCGGTGTGGGTGAACTGGTACGGCCCGGCGACGTCGCCGGCGGCGTAGATGTTCGGGATAGCGGGTCTGCAAGATACTCGTTGGCCTCGACCGTGCGCGGCGTCAGCGACGCCGAGTTCCTCCAGGCCGTAGCCCGTGATGTTCGCGACGCGGCCGACGGCGACCAGCACGGCATCGAAGGGGATGCGCACTTCGCGACCGGCATGCTCGGCGATCAGGATCTGCTCGCCGTTCTCGACCACGAACGCATGCGCCTTGTGGTTGCAGGCAGCACGTTGATGCCTTCCTCGCGGAAGCGCTGCGGCGACCAGCTCCGAGACTTCCGGATCCTCGCGGACAAGCAGACGCGGCGCCATTTCGACCTGGGTCACCTGGCGCCCAGGCGCTGGCGAAGGCCTGCGTCAGTTCGCAGCCGATCGGCCCGCCGCCGAGCACCACCAGGCGGTCGCGGCAGCTCGCGCAGGTCCCAGACGGTGTCCGAAGTCAGATAGCCGACCTCCTCGATGCCGGGAATCGGCGGCACGAACGGGCGCGCGCCGGTGGCGATGACGATGCTGCGCGTGCGTCGAGTGCGCTCGGTGCGCCGTTGCTGCGCGTCGACGTCTCGACTGCCCAGGGCGAGGTGATTTTCGCTTCTGCCTTCGATGCACATCGACGCCGAGCCCGGTGTAGCGCTCGACCGAGTCATGCGGCTCGACGTCTTGCGACCACGCGCTGCACGCGCTCCATCACTGTCGGCGAAATCGAACTCGGCGCTCGTGCCCGCGAAATGCCAAACTCCTCGGCGCGCGACCAGTGCGACAGCAGCTTCGCCGACCGGATCAGCGCCTTGGACGGCACGCAGCCGGTGTTCAGGCAGTCGCCGCCCATCTTGTGCTTTTCGATCAGCGTGACCTTGGCCTTCACCGCCGCCGCGATGTAGGCGGTGACCAGGCCCGCGCTGCCGCCGCCGATCACGATCAGATTGCGATCGAACCTCGTCGGCCTGGTCCAGCCGGCATAGACCTTGCGCGCCTTGATGCAGTCGACGATCTTTGCGCGATCAGCGGGAAGAGGCCGAGCAGGGCGAAGGAGCCGAACAGCGCCGGCGAGAGGATCCCCGACAGCGAATCGATGCGGCCAGCTGCGTGCCGGCATTCACATAGACCAGGGTGCCGGCCAGCATGCCGACCTGGCTGACCCAGTAGAAGGTCCAGGTGCGCATCGGCGTCAGTCCCATCACCAGATTGATCACGAAGAACGGAAACACCGGCACCAGGCGCAGCGTGAACAGGTAGAAGCCGCCCTCCTTGCCGACGCCCTCGTTGATCGCGCGCAGGCGCTCGCCGAACCGCCCCTGCACCCAGTCGCGCAGCAGGAAGCGCGAGCGAGAAAGGCCAGGGTCGCGCCCAGCGTCGAAGCAAAGGACACCATCACCGTGCCCCACAGCAGGCCGAACATCGCCCCGGCGACCAGGGTCATCAGCGCCGCGCCGGGCAGCGACAGTCCGGTCACCGCCACATAGATCACAAAAAAGATTCCAGCGGTCAGCCAGGGATGCGCCGCCCGATAGGCGTCCATGGCCGCCTGC
>CAWDRW010000005.1:0-369301 GCA_963804805.1 uncultured beta proteobacterium | reverse complement strand
ACGATGCCGGCAGAAAGATGATTCCAGTTTCCATCCAATGCGCGGAGTGCCGGTCTTCACCTGCATTGAAACTCGGCCATTTTTTTGTGTGAGCCAAAAAAAATTCGTGAAGGGGGTTTACACATCGGAAATGGCTCCCTATAATCTGCCCCTCTCTGCTGATTGCGGAGCCGCCCGAACAAGGCGGAAGTTCTTTAAAAACCAAACAACCGATAGGTGTAGGTGCTTGCTGTGCTGGAGGTGGTGGCGGGTAGTCGTCTCGAAATCGAAGAGGCGATTGCTGGTCCGGGTTGAAAGACCTGGGCTGAGTTCTGAGCGGAGTGCGAAAGCACGAAGTGATGAATCTGCTGCTGCTGGATGCTAATGAGTATGAGAAGCAAGCACTTGCACGAAATAACAGTAAGGTTAAATGTAAAAGTTTAACCTCTGAGATTCGTTTGAGTGAGTAGTAAAAAAGACAGATTGAACTGAAGAGTTTGATCCTGGCTCAGATTGAACGCTGGCGGAATGCTTTACACATGCAAGTCGAGCGGCAGCGCGGGGGCAACCCTGGCGGCGAGCGGCGAACGGGTGAGTAACATATCGGAACGTACCCCGTCGTGGGGGATAACACAGCGAAAGCTGTGCTAATACCGCATACGACCTGAGGGTGAAAGCGGGGGACCGTAAGGCCTCGCGCGATGGGAGCGGCCGATATCGGATTAGCTAGTTGGTGAGGTAAAGGCTCACCAAGGCGACGATCCGTAGCTGGTCTGAGAGGACGACCAGCCACACTGGAACTGAGACACGGTCCAGACTCCTACGGGAGGCAGCAGTGGGGAATTTTGGACAATGGGGGCAACCCTGATCCAGCCATTCCGCGTGAGTGAAGAAGGCCTTCGGGTTGTAAAGCTCTTTCAGCAGGAACGAAACGGTGGCCCCTAATACGGGCTACTAATGACGGTACCTGAAGAAGAAGCACCGGCTAACTACGTGCCAGCAGCCGCGGTAATACGTAGGGTGCGAGCGTTAATCGGAATTACTGGGCGTAAAGCGTGCGCAGGCGGTTCTATAAGACAGATGTGAAATCCCCGGGCTTAACCTGGGAACTGCGTTTGTGACTGTAGGACTCGAGTGTGGCAGAGGGGGGTGGAATTCCACGTGTAGCAGTGAAATGCGTAGAGATGTGGAGGAACACCGATGGCGAAGGCAGCCCCCTGGGTCAACACTGACGCTCATGCACGAAAGCGTGGGGAGCAAACAGGATTAGATACCCTGGTAGTCCACGCCCTAAACGATGCGAACTAGGTGTTGGGGAAGGAGACTTTCTTAGTACCGCAGCTAACGCGTGAAGTTCGCCGCCTGGGGAGTACGGTCGCAAGATTAAAACTCAAAGGAATTGACGGGGACCCGCACAAGCGGTGGATGATGTGGATTAATTCGATGCAACGCGAAAAACCTTACCTACCCTTGACATGTCAGGAAGTCTGCTGAGAGGTGGATGTGCCCGAAAGGGAACCTGAACACAGGTGCTGCATGGCTGTCGTCAGCTCGTGTCGTGAGATGTTGGGTTAAGTCCCGCAACGAGCGCAACCCTTGTCATTAATTGCCATCATTCAGTTGGGCACTTTAATGAGACTGCCGGTGACAAACCGGAGGAAGGTGGGGATGACGTCAAGTCCTCATGGCCCTTATGGGTAGGGCTTCACACGTCATACAATGGTCGGTACAGAGGGTCGCCAACCCGCGAGGGGGAGCCAATCCCACAAAGCCGATCGTAGTCCGGATCGCAGTCTGCAACTCGACTGCGTGAAGTCGGAATCGCTAGTAATCGTGGATCAGCATGTCACGGTGAATACGTTCCCGGGTCTTGTACACACCGCCCGTCACACCATGGGAGTGGGTTCCACCAGAAGTAGGTAGTCTAACCGCAAGGGGGGCGCTTACCACGGTGGGATTCATGACTGGGGTGAAGTCGTAACAAGGTAGCCGTATCGGAAGGTGCGGCTGGATCACCTCCTTTCTAGAGCAAAGGCGTGGTGAGCACCTACAACCTATCGGTTGTTTAGAACCCAAACAGCGGGTCTGTAGCTCAGCTGGTTAGAGCACCGTCTTGATAAGGCGGGGGTCGATGGTTCGAACCCACCCAGACCCACCATTGGTCTGTGATAACCGGCGCAATTCGGCGTTGCCGCCTCGCTTGCATACAGATGCGTATGCGGCGCGAGGCTCCGCCTTGACTCGCTTGGTTCTCGCAGACCAATGTAGTAGCCGCAACGGGGCGATGAACCAGACCCGACCAGAGTCGATGGGCTTTGAGAAGCAAGCAGTGCAAGGCGCGAGTGTCCGCCGCATAGCGGAAGCTATGCAAGGATGCGAGAAACGCCGCAATGCGCCGCTTATCGAAGGCCAGCGCAGGGGGGATTAGCTCAGCTGGGAGAGCACCTGCTTTGCAAGCAGGGGGTCGTCGGTTCGATCCCGTCATCCTCCACCAAGAATCTGGTGGCACGTTTGGGCCGCAGGCGGCACATGAAGCGTAATGAGTACGTGGAAGCGAGGGGCTTCTCTGTAGTCATTACTCCTTATGAGTAAGCGGTTGTTGGATCTTTAAAAATTCGGAAGAAGTAAGGTTGTGTCACCCTGGAAGGGGTGGCACATGGGTTGTGATTGTATCTTCACGATTCCCGTCCTTTGAACCGGCGCGGGAATCTGGAAAAGTAATACTTTGGTTGCTCCTGTAGAGGAGAGATCCGGGGAACCGGAGCTCAATGTTATAGGGTCAAGTGACTAAGTGCATGTGGTGGATGCCTTGGCGATTACAGGCGATGAAGGACGTTGTAGCCTGCGAAAAGCTGCGGGGAGCTGGCAAACAAGCTTTGATCCGCAGATATCCGAATGGGGAAACCCACTCCGCAAGGAGTATCCCTGACTGAATACATAGGTCAGTGGAAGCGAACCCGGCGAACTGAAACATCTAAGTAGCCGGAGGAAAAGAAATCAACCGAGATTCCCTAAGTAGTGGCGAGCGAACAGGGAACAGCCTGCAAGAGATAACTGGTGCGTTAGTGGAACAGTCTGGAAAGGCTGGCCGTAGTGGGTGATAGCCCCGTACGCGAAAACCTGCCAGCGAGACTAAGTTTGCGACAAGTAGGGCGGGACACGTGAAATCCTGTCTGAAGATGGGGGGACCATCCTCCAAGGCTAAATACTCGTAATCGACCGATAGTGAACCAGTACCGTGAGGGAAAGGCGAAAAGAACCCCGGGAGGGGAGTGAAATAGATCCTGAAACCGCATGCATACAAACAGTGGGAGCCTCGCAAGGGGTGACTGCGTACCTTTTGTATAATGGGTCAGCGACTTACGTTCTGTAGCGAGCTTAACCGAATAGGGGAGGCGTAGCGAAAGCGAGTCTGATAAGGGCGCTTTAGTTGCAGGGCGTAGACCCGAAACCAGATGATCTACCCATGGCCAGGATGAAGGTGCCGTAACAGGTACTGGAGGTCCGAACCCACTAATGTTGAAAAATTAGGGGATGAGCTGTGGATAGGGGTGAAAGGCTAAACAAATCTGGAAATAGCTGGTTCTCCCCGAAAGCTATTTAGGTAGCGCCTCATGTATCACCACCGGGGGTAGAGCACTGTAATGGTTGGAGGGGTCATTGCGATCTACTCCGCCATAGCAAACTCCGAATACCGGTGAGTGCGAGCATGGGAGACAGACGGTGGGTGCTAACGTCCATCGTCAAGAGGGAAACAACCCAGACCGCCAGCTAAGGTCCCCAAGCCATGGTTAAGTGGAAAACGAAGTGGGAAGGCATAGACAGTCAGGAAGTTGGCTTAGAAGCAGCCATCCTTCAAAGAAAGCGTAATAGCTCACTGATCGAGTCGTCCTGCGCGGAAGATGTAACGGGGCTCAAACCATGCACCGAAGCTGCGGATGTGCGTAAGCACATGGTAGGGGAGCGTTCTGTAGGTCTGCGAAGGTGTGGTGTAAACCATGCTGGAGATATCAGAAGTGCGAATGCTGACATGAGTAGCGATAAAGGGTGTGAAAAGCACCCTCGCCGAAAGCCCAAGGTTTCCTGCGCAACGTTCATCGGCGCAGGGTGAGTCGGCCCCTAAGGCGAGGCCGAAAGGCGTAGTCGATGGGAAACGGGTCAATATTCCCGTACCGATCACAGATGCGATGGGGGGACGGAGAAGGTTAGCTCAGCCGGGTGTTGGACGTCCCGGTTTAAGCGTGTAGGCGTGCTGCATAGGAAAATCCGTGCGGCTTAGCTGAGGCGTGATGACGAGGAACTTCGGTTCTGAAGTGAGTGATACCCTGCTTCCAGGAAAAGCCTCTAAGCTTCAGTCTGTGATTGACCGTACCGCAAACCGACACAGGTGGGCAGGATGAAAATTCTAAGGCGCTTGAGAGAACTCAGGAGAAGGAACTCGGCAAATTGATACCGTAACTTCGGGAGAAGGTATGCCTCGGTAGCGTGAAGCCCCTGCGGGTGGAGCGTGATGAGGTCGCAGAGAATCGGTGGCTGCAACTGTTTAATAAAAACACAGCACTCTGCAAAGGCGAAAGCCGACGTATAGGGTGTGACGCCTGCCCGGTGCCGGAAGGTTAAGTGATGGGGTGCAAGCTCTTGATCGAAGCCCCGGTAAACGGCGGCCGTAACTATAACGGTCCTAAGGTAGCGAAATTCCTTGTCGGGTAAGTTCCGACCTGCACGAATGGCGTAATGATGGCCACACTGTCTCCTCCTGAGACTCAGCGAAGTTGAAATGTTTGTGAAGATGCAATCTACCCGCGGCTAGACGGAAAGACCCCATGAACCTTTACTGTAGCTTTGCATTGGACTTTGACGGGACTTGTGTAGGATAGGTGGGAGGCTGTGAGACTTGGTCGCTAGATCCAGTGGAGCCAACCTTGAAATACCACCCTGGTGTCGTTGAGGTTCTAACCTTGGTCCGTGAATCCGGATCGGGGACCGTGCATGGCAGGCAGTTTGACTGGGGCGGTCTCCTCCCAAAGAGTAACGGAGGAGTACGAAGGTCTTCTAAGCACGGTCGGACATCGTGCTCATAGTGCAATGGCAAAAGAAGGCTTGACTGCGAGACCCACAAGTCGAGCAGGTGCGAAAGCAGGTCATAGTGATCCGGTGGTTCTGTATGGAAGGGCCATCGCTCAACGGATAAAAGGTACTCTGGGGATAACAGGCTGATTCCGCCCAAGAGTTCATATCGACGGCGGAGTTTGGCACCTCGATGTCGGCTCATCACATCCTGGGGCTGTAGCCGGTCCCAAGGGTATGGCTGTTCGCCATTTAAAGTGGTACGTGAGCTGGGTTTAAAACGTCGTGAGACAGTTTGGTCCCTATCTGCCGTGGGCGCTGGAAATTTGAGGGGGCCTGCTCCTAGTACGAGAGGACCGGAGTGGACGGATCTCTGGTGTACCGGTTGTCACGCCAGTGGCATCGCCGGGTAGCTAAATCCGGAAGAGATAAACGCTGAAAGCATCTAAGCGTGAAACTCGCCTCAAGATGAGATTTCCCGGGGGTTCAACCCCCCTGAAGGGTCGTCCAAGACCAGGACGTTGATAGGTCAGGTGTGGAAGCGCAGTAATGCGTTAAGCTAACTGATACTAATTGCCCGTGAGGCTTGACCCTATAACATTGAGCTCAATGCAATACCGAAGCTCTGTGTCTATAAGCAGTAACCAAAGACAGGCAATCACAATCCAACACTTACTTCTCCCGAATCATGTGCTCCGGCCCAAGGCTTAATTCGCCCCATCCCGTAGCACCTAGCTTTTAGTCTGGTGTCCATAGCGTCTTGGTACCACCCCTTCCCATCCCGAACAGGACCGTGAAACGAGACCGCGCCGATGATATTGCACTTCACCGTGTGAGAAAGTAGGTCAACGCCAGACTTCCCCATAAAACCCTCCTCCGGATTGCCGGTGGAGGGTTTTTGCTTTCGGGGATCAGCGCGGGGCTTCTCCTTCTGCGCGAACCGGAGCCGGATGCCGCGAAGCGCCGAGGCCCTGTTAAAATATTCCGATGAAAACAAGCTTTCTCGAATTCGAACAGCCGATCGCCGAACTTGAAGCCAAGATCGAGCAGTTGCGTTTTGTGCAGGACGATTCTGCGGTCGATATATCGGAGGAAATCTCCCGTCTCGACGCGAAGAATCAGAGTCTGACCAAGGAAATCTACGCCAAACTCACACCCTGGCAGTGTGCCCTGGTTGCGCGGCACCCGCAGCGGCCCTATACGCTCGATTACCTTGATCTCGTATTTACCGACTTCGAGGAACTCCACGGCGATCGCAATTATGCCGACGACCACGCCATTGTCGGCGGCTTGGCGCGTTTCAACGGCCAGTCCTGCATGGTGATCGGCCATCAGAAGGGCCGTGATACGAAGGAAAAAATCCATCGAAATTTCGGCATGCCCCGCCCGGAAGGCTATCGAAAGGCGTTGCGTCTGATGCGGCTGGCGGAAAAATTCGGCATTCCTGTCTTTACCTTTGTCGACACACCGGGCGCATACCCGGGGATCGACGCCGAAGAACGTGGTCAGTCCGAGGCGATCGGTCGCAACCTGGCGGTCATGACCGAACTGAAAGTCCCCTTGATCGCCACCATCATCGGCGAGGGCGGCTCCGGCGGCGCCCTGGCGATTGCCGTAGCCGATGTCGTTGCGATGCTTCAGTACTCGACCTATTCGGTCATTTCACCCGAAGGTTGCGCCTCCATCCTGTGGAAAAGCGCTGAGCGGGCCGGCGATGCGGCGGAGACGATGGGGATCACGGCGCCGAGACTCAAGTCCCTGGGCTTGATCGATCGCATCATCAATGAACCGGTAGGAGGGGCTCACCGTGATCACCGTGCCATGGCACAAAGCGTCAAGAAGGCCCTGCAGGAAGCACTCAAGCAACTCGCGGGCCTTTCCACCGGCGAACTCATCGAGCGGCGCTTCGAACGTCTGATGAGTTATGGCCGCTTCAAGGAACAAGCCATCCACTGAGGCAGTCGTGCAGGCGATAGCCGCCTGCCTTTCCCGCCATGCCAGGCCAGGTGAGTCTGTCACCGTGGGGTTTTCCGGCGGACTGGATTCCACCGTATTGCTGCACGCGACAAGTCGCCTGGTCAGTGAGGCACGCTTGGACCTTTCCGCACTTCATGTTCATCACGGCCTCAGCCGTAATGCCGACGCCTGGGCCGATTCCTGTAGCAGAAGTCTGCGGCGGCCTTGGCATCCCGATCACCGTGCTCCGGGTAGAGGTCCCGGCACTATCGGGCGAAGGACTCGAAGCTGCGGCACGCAGGGTGCGCCACGAGGCCTTGTCTGCCCAGTCCGCCGACTGGGTTCTCCTGGCGCACCATGCGGATGATCAGGCCGAAACGATCCTGCATAACCTGTTGCGCGGAACCGGAGTGCGCGGGGCCGCCGCAATGCCGGAGTCGCGGGGGCGCACCCTGCGTCCGCTGCTCGGGCTCGGGCGCGCAGTCCTGCTCGAGTATGCGCGAACCCATCGCCTGGCGTGGATCGAGGACGAAAGCAATGCCGATCTCCGATACACGAGGAACTTCCTGCGGCGCGAACTGATCCCGGCGATCGAGTCGCGCTTTCCGAGGGCAAGCGAGCAACTTGCGGCCGCGGCGGGGCATTTCGGCGAGACAGACGCGCTGCTCGATGATCTCGCGGCATTGGATCTCGGCGCCAGCCGGCCCGAATTTCCCCTGCCATTGGCGCTGTTTCGACAGTTATCCGATGCACGTGCGAGGAACCTGCTGCGCGCAATGCTGGGATGGCACAAGGTGCAGCCACCCGATGAGCGGCGCCTTAAGGAATTTGTACGCCAGTTGCGCACCGCGGGCAAGGATCGGCATCCGCGCCTGGATCTTTCCCGCTATTCCCTGTGGTGCGAGGCCGGGAGCCTGCACTTCAAGCTCACGGCTTAGTCCTCCGCGCCCGGTTTGTTTCCAAGCAGGCCGAGGATCTGCGACAACTCGACGGCGGAGCGAACCTGCATTTTCTCGAAAATGTGCGAACGATGGACTTCGACGGTGCGCATGGCAATACCGAGTTCGTCGGCGATGACCTTGTTCAACTTGCCCGCCAGGATCTGATGCATGACTTCCTGCTCTCGTTGCGTCAGTTGTTCGAGCTTCCGCTGTACCGAAAGGATCGAGTCTTCCCTGGCGCAGCGCTTGACGTCGTGCTCCAGGGCGGCAAGTACCTTGTCGACCAGCGCATTGTCATCGTAGGGCTTTTCAATGAAATCAAAGGCCCCATCTTTAAGCGCCTGAACGGCCATCGGCACGTCGCCGTGCCCGGTGAGAAAAATCACCGGCAGGCGACAATTCAGTGCGCGGAGCCGGTCGAACAATTCGATGCCGCTCATTCCCGGCATACGGACATCCAGCAGCAGACAGCCGCAAAGCCCGCTGCCGGCAAAGGTCAGGAAGTCCTCCGCCGATCCCCAATTCTGCGACTGAACACTGCGTGACTTCAGCAACCACTGCAGCGCGTCGCGCACCGCGGGGTCATCGTTGACTATGTGCGTAGTGGGACCGCTCATTTCGGCGCCAGGGGCAGCAGGACGTGGAATAGGGTTCCTCCTTCCGGGCTGGCCTCGAACGAAAGGCGGCCGCGGTGATTTTCCACCACCGAGCGGCAGATTGCCAGTCCCATGCCCAAGCCTTCGGACTTCGTGGTGAACAGCGGGTCGAACAGTTGCCCGGCGACGCCGGCCTCGATTCCGCAGCCGTGATCGGCGATTGTCAGGCTGGCGTAACCTTCTGCACAGGTGAGTGCAATGGCCAGCTGTCGTTGCTCAGGCGCCGTATCGCGCATGGATTCGATCGCATTGCGCAGCAGGTTGAAGAGCGCCTGTTCGAGCAGCACCGGGTCGCCATCGACCACGGCTTGCGGCGAAAGATCAAGCGCGATGCGGATGCCCGTCTGGCGGATCTCGCTGTCCATCAGTGCCAAGGCAGCGTTAACCCGCTCGGCAAGATGTACTTTCTCGAAGTGACTTTCGCCCGGGCGGGCGAGACTGTAGATGCGGCGGATGACCTGTCCGGCGCGACGCGCCTGCTCTACTGCCTTGTCCAGCGCCGGCAGCACTTCGGTCGCCGGCGTCTGGTTGCGCAGCAGGTTGGCCGCCCCGGTGCAATAGCTCGAAATCGCTGCCAGCGGCTGGTTCAGCTCATGCGCGATGCTCGACGCCATTTCTCCCATGGCGACCAGGCGCGAGGTGGATTGCAGCCGGTCCTGCTGGTGGCGCGCGCGTTCCTCGGCCTGCTTTCGTTCCGTAATGTCCACCATCGAACCCATCCAGCCGAATTGCCGGCCGCGCGCATCGATCAGCGGCGCCTCGTGAATCAGCACATCGATGCGATTTCCATTGCGGTGCTTGAACTTCAGTTCGAACCCTTCCTCCGGGCCTTCGCCGGCAAGGACGCGATCATGCATGGCCCGGGTTTCGTCGAGATAGTCGTCTGCCCAGTAAGGCATCGGCAGACGGCGCCCGATCAGTTCCGCCGCAGACCAGCCGACCATGCGGCAGAAGGCCGGGTTGACGTAGATGATTTCGCCGTCGAGGCTGCGCGCCCGCATCCCGGTATCGAGTGAATCTTCCATGGCCTTGCGGAACGCGTGCTCCTGCCGCAACTGCTCCTCCACCACCTGCCGTCTCTGCACATGGCGACGCAGGAGCCACAGGCTCCACAGCACGATCATCGCCAGGATGACGAGGCTGGCGGATAACAGGATGCTGGCCAGCGGTCGGGGTGCATGGTAGGGCACCGCGTGAATGGTCAGGCCCCAGCCGGGGGGGTCGAAGGCGACCTGATAGCCCTCTTCGGTCACTGCGGATTCAATCTTGGAGCGTGTACCGAGCACCTTGCCGGTGTCGCCGAGGATGCTGATGCGATAGCGCTCGGCCAGCCACCAGGGCACGCTGTCGCCGAGGATCTCGCGAATCCGGTACACCCCGACTGCGACGCCGACGACGCGGCCCTCGCGCGAAACCGGAACATGAACCTCGAACTGCCAGTCGTCGGTGAAGAAGGGGTACGCCGCACTGTAGACCGGCTTGCCCAGCGACCTGGCGAGGCGGAAGCTTTGCCGCGACGGCGAGACCTCCAGGGTTTCGCCGGCCACGCCGGGATCCATGGTGGCGGGATGAGCCCGCTGGACCTGTCCCTCGGCATCGAGCCAGATCAGCTGCCGCAGGCCGCTTTCAGAGCCGAACAAGGTGCGGGCAAAGGATTCGAAGGCCTTGGCACTGGCGGTATGGGCAAGGTCGATGCGGCCCAGGAGCTCTTCGTTGCGCGCCAGGTGGAAGCGGAGATTCTGTTCCAGCCAAAGTATGTCGCTGGTCAGCGTGGCGCGCTTCTCCTCCCTGTCGGCTTGGTCGGACATCCAGAGCAGGAGCCCGACGCCGCCGACGAACAGGACGAAGGCCAGTCGCGGCAGAATCCACAGCCAGCGCCAACGGCTGGTGCGCTCAGGCGAGGAGGGAGGCGGGCCAAGGTTCACGCCGCGATATTAGCGCGGCCGGGAGCATCGGGCGGCGTGTTTGCGGAAATCCACAATAGTCGCGGCTGGCTGGGGCGAGGAAAATTCGCCACACCGCAACTGGCGGAATGGTATTCTTTTGCGCACCACTAAATAACCAGGAGGATGGAAAATGAAGATTCGCACCATGTTTGTCGGCCTCGTCGCCGCCACGTTCTCGATGATCGCCTTGGCTCAGGCCCCGATCGTCATCAAGTTCAGCCACGTCGTTGCCGCCGACACGCCCAAGGGAAAGGCGTCGGAGTTCTTCGCCAAGAGGGCCGGCGAGCTGACCAAGGGCAAGGTCAAGGTCGAGGTCTATGCCAACTCGACGCTCTACAAAGACAAGGAAGAAATGGAAGCCTTGCAACTGGGCGCGGTGCAGATGCTGGCACCTTCCCTGGCCAAGTTCGGCCCGCTCGGCGTCAAGGAGTTCGAACTGTTCGACCTGCCTTACCTGTTCGACGACTACAAGGAACTCCACCTTATCACCGACGGACCGGTCGGCAAGTCGCTGTTCCAGAAGCTGGAGACCAAGGGCTTGGTGGGGCTGGCCTATTGGGACAACGGCTTCAAGGTGATGAGCGCCAACAAGCCGCTCAAGAACCCGGAAGACTACAAGGGCCTGAAGATGCGCATCCAGTCGTCGAACGTGCTCGACGCGCAGATGCGCGCGGTCGGTTCGATTCCGCAGAAGATGGCCTTCTCCGAGGTCTATCAGGCGCTGCAGACCGGCGTGGTCGACGGCACCGAGAATCCGCCGTCCAACCTGTACACGCAGAAGATGCATGAAGTGCAGAAGCATGTCTCGATGACCAACCACGGCTATCTCGGCTATGCGGTCATCACCAACAAGAAGTTCTGGGACGGTTTGCCCGCCGACGTGCGCGGCCAGCTCGAGCAGGCGATGAAGGAGTCGACCAAGTACGCCAACGACATCGCCAAGGAAGACAACGACAAGGCCATGGAAGAAGTGCGCAAGTCGGGCAAGAGCCAGATCCACGTGCCGACCGCCGCCGAGAAGCTGGCGCTGAAAAAGGCCATGGTCAAGGTGCACGCCGAGATGGCCGGCCGCATCGGCAAGGAAAACATCGACGCCATCTACAAGGCCACCAACTTCGATCCGTCGAAGCTGTAATCGGCTGAAACTCCCGGGCGGCGCAGGCGTCGCCCGGGGCCATCCGCCGCCCGCCGGGCGGCGTCAGGACAAGAGTTTTCAGCCGGTCGCGGACGGTTCGCGACGGCCTGAGAGGAGTCTTCCGTGAAAGTACTCGACCACCTCGAGGAATGGATCATCACCTTCCTCATCGGCGCGGCGACGCTGATCATTTTTGTCGCGGTCATGCACCGCTACGCGGCCGGGTTGCCGATTCCGGGCGTCCAGGACTGGCTGTTGCAGGTCAACCTGACCTGGGCGCAGGAACTGTGCATCATCATGTTCGTCTGGATGGCCAAGTTCGGCGCCGCCTACGGCGTGCGGACCGGCATCCACGTCGGCGTCGATGTGCTGATCAACACCTTGTCGGGACGCATGCGCGCCAAGTTCATCGTCTTCGGCATGCTGGCCGGCGCCTTGTTCACCGGCATCGTCGCGACCCTGGGCGGGCACTTCGTCTGGGAGAACGGCGCCCACTACGCCATTTTCAACGCGCTGGGCATCGCCGGCAAGGATTTGTACGCCGGGCCGACCACGCCCGACCTGGAATGGCCGACCTGGATCGTCTATTCCGCGATCCCGCTTGGATCGTCCCTGATGTGTTTCCGCTTCCTCCAGGTCACGGTGAGCTTCATCAAGACCGGGGAACTGCCGCAGCACGATCACGGCCACGTTGACGGCATCGATGAAGACACGATTCCCGCCGAAGTCACTCTGATGGACGATGACCTGCACCCGCATGACCTGACGCACGACAAGCGCGATCCCGCAGCAAAAGTCGGCGCTGACGGTACGGCGAGCGGCGACAAGGGAGACGCCAAATGAGCGCCCTGATCATCTTTGCCCTGCTCACCTTCCTCATGCTGTCGGGCATGCCGGTATCCATCTCGCTCGGCCTGACGGTGCTGACCTTCCTCTTCGCATTCACCAACACGCCGCTCGAGGCGGTCGCGCTCAAGCTGTTCACCGGCATCGAGAAGTTCGAGATCATGGCGATCCCGTTCTTCATCCTCGCCGGCAACTTCCTGACCCATGGCGGCGTGGCGAAGCGCATGATCTACTTCGCCACCTCGATGGTCGGCCATCTGCGCGGCGGCCTGGGCCTCAGCGCGGTGTTTGCCTGCGCCCTGTTCGCCGCGGTGTCCGGCTCCTCGCCGGCGACCGTGGTGGCGATCGGCTCGATCCTGCTGCCGGCCATGGTCAAGGCGGGCTACCCGAAGAAGTTCGGGGTCGGCGTCATCGCCTCGTCCGGCGGCCTCGGCATCCTGATCCCGCCGTCGATCGTCATGGTGATGTATGCCGTGTCGACCAACAGCTCGATCGGTGCGCTGTTCATGGCCGGCGTGATTCCCGGACTGCTGCTGGCGTTCATGCTCGGCTTCACCACCTGGTATGTGGCGAAGAAGGGCAACTACCCGCGCGAGCAGCCGCGGTCGTGGGCGGAGCGCTGGGATGCCTTCCGCAAGGCGATCTGGGGACTGCTGCTGATCGTGGTGGTGATGGGCGGCATCTACAGCGGCCTGTTCACCCCGACCGAGGCGGCGGCGATGAGCGCGGTGTACGCCTTCTTCATCGCGGTGTTCGTCTACAAGGACATCGGCATGAAGGACGTGCCGAAGGTGCTGCTCAACTCGGCGAACATGAGCGCGATGCTGCTCTACATCATCACCAACGCCGTGCTGTTCTCCTTCATCCTGACCAACGAGCAGATTCCGCAGGCGCATCGCCGACTGGATGCCAGGCATTCGGGCATGGGCGTGATCGGCTTCCTGATCGCGGTGAACATCCTGCTGCTGGTCATGGGCAGTTTCATGGAGCCGTCGTCGATCATCCTGATCACGGCGCCGATCCTGTTCCCGATCGCCATGAAGCTGGGCATCGATCCGATCCATTTCGGCGTGATGATCACGGTGAACATGGAAATCGGCATGATCACGCCGCCCGTGGGGCTCAACCTGTATGTGGCCAGCGGCGTCGCCAAGATGGGCCTCACCGACTGCTCCAAGGCGGTCTGGCCGTGGCTGCTGACCATGCTGGTGTTCCTCATGATGATCACCTACGTGCCGGCGGTCTCGACCTGGCTGCCGAAGACCCTGGGCATGATGTAGCGCTGCCTTGCCTCGATGACAAAGGCCCGGTGACCCCGGGCCTTTGTTTTTAGTTGCGGCATAACGCCTGCTTTCGCAGGCATTAGCCTGCACTGAAACTCGGCTTCGCTTCGTTTTGTGGGGCCAGACCGGGTGTCAGCCGGATTCGGGGGAAGAAACTGAGCTAAAATATCAAGTTAGCTATTTATGTGCTGTGGCACCTCGCTGCGGACGCCATCCCCTGCCGGGATGTCCGATCAAAACTTGAAATTCAACCTGTTCTGGAGAAAGTAATGGCTGCAAATGTCACAACTGAGCGCACCCTGTCGATCATCAAACCCGATGCAGTTGCCAAGAACGTGATCGGCAAGATCTATTCCCGCTTCGAGAGCAACGGTCTCAAGATCGCCGCATCGCGCATGATTCACCTTTCGCGCAAGGACGCCGAGGGTTTCTATGCCGTGCACAAGGAGCGTCCCTTCTTCAAGGACCTGGTCGAATTCATGATTTCCGGCCCGGTGATGGTTCAGGTGCTCGAAGGCGAAGGCGCCATCGCCAAGAACCGCGAACTGATGGGCGCCACCGACCCGAAGAAGGCCGAGGCCGGCACCATCCGTGCCGATTTCGCCGACAGCATCGACGCCAATGCGGTCCATGGCTCGGATGCGGCGGAAACTGCGGCCGTCGAAATTGCCTATTTCTTTCCCGCGCTCAACGTCTATTCACGCTGATCCGAAATGCCGGTCAACCTCCTCGATTTTGATGCCGACGGCCTGACCGCCTGGTTCGCGCAGCAGGGTGAAAAGCCCTTCCGCGCGCGCCAGGTGTTGCGCTGGATGCATCAACGAGGGGAGGGCGATTTTTTGGCGATGACCGACATCGCCAAGTCGCTGCGCGAGAAACTTCTGGCGACGGCCACCGTGTCGCCGGCGCCGACTATCAGCGACAAGTTGTCCGACGACGGCACGCGCAAGTTTCTGTTCGACGTCGGCAACCGCAATGCCGTGGAAACCGTCTTCATTCCGGAGGACGATCGCGGCACGCTCTGTGTTTCCTCGCAGGCAGGCTGCGCGCTCGAATGCGCGTTCTGCTCGACCGGTCGCCAGGGTTTCAACCGGAACCTCACAACGGCGGAGATCATCGGCCAACTCTGGCAAGCCAATCGCGCGCTGGGGCAGGATCTTGAGCCCGGCAAGGCTGGCGAACGCATCATCAGCAACGTGGTGTTGATGGGCATGGGCGAACCTCTCGCCAACTTCGACAACCTGGTGCCGGCCTTGCGCCTGATGCTGGACGACAACGCCTACGGCCTGTCGCGACGGCGCGTCACGGTGTCCACCTCGGGCATCGTGCCGGCCATGGACCGGCTGGCCGAAGCCTGCCCCGTCGCCCTCGCGGTATCGCTGCACGCGCCGACCGACGGCCTGCGCGACAAGCTGGTACCGATCAATCGCAAGTATCCGCTGGCGGAACTGATGGCCGCCTGCCGGCGCTATCTGGTCCATGCGCCGCGCGATTTCATCACCTTCGAGTACGTCATGCTCGATGGGGTCAATGACAGCGATGCCGATGCCCGGGCGCTGCTGCATCTGGTACGGGATGTTCCCTGCAAGTTCAACCTGATCCCCTTCAATCCGTTTCCTGCTTCCGGCTTTCATCGTTCGCCGGCCGAGAGGGTCAGGCGCTTCGCCGCCATCCTGATCAATGGCGGTATCGTCACCACGACGCGCAAGACGCGCGGCGACGACATCGATGCCGCCTGCGGACAACTCGCCGGCAAGGTGCAGGACAAATCGCGGCGCGTCTCGCGCAGCGCCGGTTTCGCCACCGATTCGGCTGGCATTTCTGCTGGAGTGGAACTGCACTTATGAACAAGAAAATTGCCGCATCACTGGGTTTGATCATTGTGCTGGCTGGCTGCACGGCGACCGGGTCGGGTTCCGGGCAGGGAGCACAGCAGGCGGCCTCGACGCAGACAGCGGTGAGCGATCAGCAGGTAAGAGCAAAGGTGCATACCGAGCTCGGGTCGTTGTACCTGCTCGATGGCCGTTCGGCGACCGCGCTCGAGGAGGCGCGCATTGCACTTTCGGTGGACTCGAACTATGCGCCTGCCTATAACCTGCTCGGCCTGACCCACATGGTGCTGAACGAACCACGTCTGGCCGAGGACAGCTTTCAGAAGGCGTTGCGTCTGGCCCCCGGGGATCCCGAAATAAGCAATAACTACGGCTGGTTCCTCTGTCAGAACGGTCGCGAGCAAGCGTCGATCAGTTATTTCATGGCCGCGGCGAACAACCCGCTGTACACCACGCCGACCAAGCCCTATACCAATGCCGGCATTTGCGCGTTTCGCGTGAAGAACGACAAGGCGGCCCAGGAGTTCCTTTCGACGGCATTGCGCCTGGCTCCGGACAACAACCAGGCACGTCTGGGTTTGGCCGAAATCGCCTACCGGCAGGGGCGCTACAGCGAGGCAAAGCAATGGACCACGGATATCGAAAAGACCATGGAGCCGACGGCCGATGTGATCTGGATGGCCTTGCGCATCGAGCGCAAGCTGGGCAACCGCGAGGCGGAGGTCCGCTACGCGACGCAACTGCGTCGGCGTTTCCCGGGTTCCCCGGAACAAGGCTTGTTGTCGCAGGGGCAATATGACTGAGGTGCCAGCGAGCGAAGGCCCCGGCACCGAATCCGGCGAAGCGCAACAGGCAGAGCCCCCGGAGACCGTTGTCGCGATCGAGTCGAGTACTCCGGGGGCCGTTCTGCGTCGGGCGCGGGAGGAGCGCGGCCAGTCGATTGCCGATGTCGCGCAAGTCATCCGTTTCAGTGCGCACCAGATCGAGGCGCTGGAGCGGGATGATTACGCCAGCCTGCCGGGCGCTACTTCGGTGCGCGGCATGGTGCGCAATTACGCCAGGTTTCTGAAGCTCGACCCCGCGCCTTTGTTGACGCAGCTCGATCCGGCGGTGCCGGTTGCCGAGACGGATGTGCGCCCACCGACCAACATGGGTGGAGCGGAGCAGCCGACGATCGTCGAGCGGGTATCGCCCGGATTCATCGTCGCCGGGGGCGCGATCCTGCTGTTGGCGTTGTTAGGGTACTGGCTCGCCACTTTGTCGGGGGACGGAGGACTGTCAAGCTTTCTGCGCGCCGTGTCAGGCCGTTCGGCTGCGGTGAGTCAGGGTAGTGTTTCGGCTCCCTCGATCGTCCCCGTGGTTCAGCCGGCGCCGGCAGTGATTGCCGAGAGCCCGCCAGTTGCCGCCGGCGAGATCTCGGGCACGCATCCATTCGCCGGTTTGCGTGTTGAATTCGATGATCGTTCATGGATCGAGATCCGTGATGCCAGGCAGAAAATTGTATTCGTCGGTGAGTACCCGGCGGGGACGCGGCAGAACGTCGAGGGCAAGGCTCCCTTCCAGATCTGGATCGGCAGGGCTTCCGCTGTCCGTGTCTTCATCGGCGAGCGCAGTATCGATCTCAAGCCGCACACCCGCGAAGAGGTCGCCCGGTTCAGCCTGGAATGAGCGCGATGTCCAGCGGTTCCGCAGCGCGGCGCGCAAGCCGTCTCGTCATGGTGGGAAAAGTCGGCGTTGGCGGTACGGCGCCAGCGTCACCCGTGGTCATCCAGTCGATGACCAATACCGATACCGAGGATGTTTTCGCCACCTCGATGCAGGTGGCGCAACTCGCGCGCGCCGGTTCCGAACTGGTGCGCATCACGGTCAATACCCGCGAGGCCGCCGCCGCAGTGCCGAAGATTCGCGATCGCCTGGCGCAAATGAACGTCGATGTGCCGCTGATCGGCGATTTCCATTTCAATGGCCACAAGCTGCTGGCGGAACACCCGGCATGCGCCGAAGCGCTCGCCAAGCTGCGCATCAATCCGGGCAATGTCGGCAAGGGTGCGAAGCGCGACGAGCAGTTCGCCCAGGTTGATCGAAATCGCCTGCCGTTTCGACAAGCCGATTCGCATCGGCGTGAACTGGGGCAGCCTCGATCAGGCATTGCTGGCGCGCATCATGGACGAAAACGCCAGGCGCCCGGAGCCCAGGGATGCCACCGAGATCATGCGCGAGGCGATGGTGACTTCGGCGCTCGAATCCGCGGCGCAGGCCGAAGCAGCTCGGACTGCCGGGCGACCGCATCGTGCTGTCGTGCAAGGTGTCCGGCGTGCAGGACCTGATCGCGATCTATCGCGAACTGGCGGCGCGCTGCGACTACCCGCTGCATCTGGGGCTGACCGAAGCGGGCATGGGCAGCAAGGGCATCGTGGCCTCGACGGCGGCGCTCGGCGTGCTGCTGCAGGAAGGCATCGGCGACACCATACGCGTGTCGCTGACGCCCGAGCCCAACGGCGACCGCACGCGCGAAGTCATCGTCGCCCAGGAAATCCTGCAGACCATGGGCTTGCGCGCCTTTACGCCGCTGGTCGCGGCCTGTCCCGGCTGCGGACGCACCACCAGCACGGTGTTTCAGGAACTGGCGCAGGACATCCAGAGTTACGTGCGCGAACGCATGCCGGAATGGCGCCTGGCGCGGGCCGGCGTCGAGAACATGACGCTGGCCGTGATGGGTTGCGTGGTGAACGGCCCCGGCGAAAGCAAGCACGCCAGCATCGGCATTTCACTGCCCGGTACGGGTGAAGCCCCGGTGGCGCCGGTGTATGTGGATGGCGAACGCGTCGTCACGCTGCGCGGCGACAACATCGCTGCGGAGTTCCGCAAGATCGTCGACGACTATGTAAAGACAACATATCCCGAGAGGCAAAACCATTAGCCACAGAGGACACAGAGATCACAGAGGGAAACGCCTTTCTCTGTGTCCTCTGTGATCTCTGTGGCAAACAGATTTTCATGAGCCAGACATTGCAAGCCATCCGCGGCATGAATGACATCCTGCCGGCCGAAGCCGAACTCTGGGAGCAGTTCGAGGAGTCCGTGCGCGACTGGCTGGCTGCTTACGGTTACCGGCCGATCCGCATGCCCATGGTCGAGCCGACGCCGCTGTTCGCGCGCGCCATCGGCGCCGTGACCGACATCGTCGAGAAGGAGATGTATTCCTTCGAGGATGCCCTCAACGGCGAGAGCCTGACCTTGCGCCCGGAAGGCACGGCCTCCTGCGTGCGCGCCGTGCTGCAGCACAATCTGCTCTACGACGGCCCCAAGCGCCTGTGGTACATGGGGCCGATGTTCCGCCACGAACGGCCGCAGAAGGGCCGCTACCGCCAGTTTCATCAGGTCGGCGTCGAGGCCATGGGTTTTGCCGGACCGGACATCGACGCCGAACAGATCGCCATGTGCGCGCGCCTGTGGGACGACCTCGGGCTCGAGGGCATCCGCCTCGAAATCAACTCGCTCGGGCAGAGCGACGAGCGCGCACGCCACCGGGCGGACCTGCTCGCCTACTTCGAGCGCAATCACGACCAGCTCGACGCCGAGGCCCGGCGCCGCCTGCACAGCAATCCGCTGCGCATCCTCGATACCAAGAATCCGGCCATGCAGGCTCTGGTCGAGGCGGCGCCGAAGCTGATCGACTATCTCGGCGAGGAATCCCTCAAGCATTTCGAGGGCGTGCAGCAGCTGCTCAAGGATGCGGTGATTCCCTATCGCATCAATCCGCGCCTGGTGCGCGGGCTGGACTACTACAACCTGACCGTATTCGAGTGGGTTACCGATCAACTGGGCGCGCAGGGTACGGTCTGCGCCGGCGGCCGCTACGACGGCCTGATCGGGCAGCTGGGCGGCAAGCCTGCGCCGGCCTGCGGCTTCGCCATGGGCATCGAGCGGCTGCTCGCGCTATGGCAGGACCAGGGCCATCGCCACGAAACCCCGGCGCCCGATGCCTATCTCGTGCATCAGGGCGAAGCCGCCGGACGCTTTGCCTTTCGCGTCGCCGAAGCCCTGCGCGGCGCCGGTTTTGCGATCCACCTGCATTGCGGCGGCGGCAGCTTCAAGTCGCAAATGAAAAAAGCCGACAGTTCCGGCGCGCAGGTTGCGTTGATAGTCGGCGATGACGAGACGGCGGCGAACGCGGTCAGTGTGAAGCTTCTGCGTTCCGGCTTCGACCACCCGGCAGCACAGATGCGCGTAAATTTCGATGACCTGGCCGAGCACCTCGGCGATATTCTTTTCCCCATGGAAGACGACAATGGCAACTTATGATCTGGAAGAACAGGAACAGCTCGACGAGCTGAAAACCTGGTGGAAGATGTACGGCAACCTGGTGACCGCCATTCTGCTTGCCGTGGCGCTTGCCGTGGCCGGTTGGCAAGGCTGGAACTGGTGGCAGCGACAGCAGGCGGCGCAGGCGTCAGCAATATTTTCGGCGCTGCAAACGGCGACGGCACAGAGGGACGCCAAGCGCGCGCGCGAGCTGGCCGGCGAGCTGATCGACAAGTACTCTGTCACGAGCTATGCCGGCATGGGGGCGCTGCTGGCAGCGCGGGTGCAGGTCGATGCGGGAGACATGAAGAATGCCCGCGTCCAGCTGGCCTGGGCCGCGGAAAATGCCAAGGATGCCGGCCTGCGCGACCTGGCACGCTTGCGACTGGCAGCCGTGATGCTCGACGAGAAGGCCTTTGACGACGCCATGAAGCAGCTTGCCGCCGAGCCGGGTGCCGCATTTGTGCCCCGTTTCGCGGAACTGCGCGGTGACATTTTTGCTGCGCAAGGAAAATCCGCCGAGGCACGCAATGCCTATGATCTCGCCCTGACAAAATTTGACGCTTTGGCCAAGGAGGATGAGATCCGGCAGCGCGGCGGTTACAAGGAAGTCATCCAGACCAAACGTGATTCACTGGGCGCGATCAAGTGAAACGCACGTCCTTGCCCCTGCTTGCGCTTGTGTCGGCGTTGTTGCTCGGCGCCTGCTCGTCGATGGAGAAGCTGAATCCCTTTGGGTCCAGTGACCCCAAGGTCAAACCGGCGGAACTCGCAGCCATCCAGCCTACTGCGGAGCTGATGATCCTGTGGAAGGAAAACGTCGGCAGTGCCGGTGCCTTCACCTTCTCGCCCGTGGTCGTTGGCGACAGCGTCTATGCAGCCGGCCGCGACGGGGCCGTGGCCCGCTTCGACGGCGGACGCCAGATCTGGCGCATCAGCGCCGGCCAGCCGATTTCGGGTGGCGTCGGCAGCGATGGCAAGCTGGTAGTGGTCGGCACGCCCAAAGGCGAAGTGCTGGCCTTCGACGCGGCCACCGGCCGCGAGACATGGAAGGCGCGCGTGAGTTCGGAAGTGCTGGCCGCGCCGGCGGTGGCCGACGGGCTGGCGATCGTCCGTTCAGGCGATTCGCGCATATTCGGCTTCGACGTCGCCGATGGCAAGCGGCGCTGGGTCTATCAGCGCAGCATGCCTGCGCTCTCGCTGCGCTCGAACGTCGGCGTGGTCGTGGTCGGAAAGGTGACGCTGGCCGGATTCCCCGGCGGCAAGCTGGTGGCAATCGCCAACAACAACGGTGCCGCCGTTTGGGAAGTGACGGTTGCCTTGCCCAAGGGCGCCACCGAACTGGAGCGCGTCGCCGATGTCACCAGTTCTCCCGTGATCAGCGGTACCATGGTCTGCGCCGCGGCATTCCAGGGACGTGCCGCCTGCTTCGACAGCAACACCGGCAATACGCTCTGGTCGCGCGACATGTCATCCAGCGTCGGGCTCGATATCGACAATCGCTACGTTTATGTTACGGATGACAAGGGCGCGGTACACGCGCTGGATCGCAACAACGGGGCCAGCATCTGGAAACAGGACAAGCTGGCCCGGCGCGGCGTGTCGCGCCCCCTGGCGCTGGCCGGCGGCCGCGTGGCGGTCGCCGACTACCAGGGGACGGTGCATCTGCTGCGGCAGGAGGATGGGGCATTTGCGGCGCGCGCCGCGACCGATGGCAGTGCGGTGCGGGCGGAACCGGTACGCCTCGGCGGCGGCATGCTGGTGCAGACCGCGAATGGCGGCCTGTATGCGCTGGATGTCCGTTAGCATCCCGGTGACTCTTCATGCCGTCGGAGCCGTGGGCAGCGGCCGGGTATGAAACCTACCCTGGTGATTGTCGGCCGGCCGAACGTCGGCAAGTCGACCCTGTTCAATCGACTGACGCGTTCGCGTGATGCGCTGGTGGCGGACCAGCCGGGCCTGACCCGGGATCGCCACTACGGGCATGGCCGGCTGGGCAGCAAGCCTTTTCTGGTGGTCGACACCGGAGGCTTCGAACCGCAGGTCAAGGAAGGCATCGTGCTCGAAATGGCGCGTCAGGCCGAGGCGGCGATTGCCGAGGCCGATGTGCTGATTTTTCTGGTCGATGTGCGCAGCGGCCTGGTACCGCAGGACAAAGTCATTGCGGAACTGTTGCGCCGCAGCGGGCGACCGGTATTGCTGGCCGCGAACAAGGGCGAGGGCATGGATCGCGCCGTGGTGGCTGCGGAGTTTTACGAACTGGGTTGCGGCGATCCTTGCGTGATTTCCTCGGCGCACGGCGAGGGTGTGCGCGAACTGATCGAACTGGCGCTGGCGCCTTTCCCGGACCACAGCGAGGCGGATGACGAAGGGGACGGTCCGCGGGTCGCCATTGCCGGCCGGCCGAATGTCGGCAAGAGCACGCTGGTAAACACCCTGCTCGGCGAAGAGCGGATGATCGCCTTCGACATGCCCGGCACCACGCGCGATGCGATCGAGGTACCGTTCGAGCGCAACGGCCGCGCCTACACCCTGATCGATACGGCTGGCCTGCGGCGCAAGGGTCGCGTGTTCGAGACCATCGAGAAGTTTTCGGTGATCAAGACCCTGCAGGCGGTCGAGGAGTCCAACGTGGTGGTGCTGATGGTCGATGCCACCCAGGAAATTTCCGACCAGGACGCACACATCGCCGGCTTCATCATCGATGCCGGGCGGGCGCTGGTGGTCGCGGTGAACAAGTGGGATGCGGTGGACGACTATCGCCGCGAGCAGATCAAGCTGGACATCGCGCGCAAGCTGAACTTCCTCGGTTTTGCCCGCGTGCATTATGTCTCGGCGCTCAAAGGGCAGGGCATCGCCGGCATCCTGGCTTCGGTGGACAAGGCCTACGCCGCGGCAATGGCCAAGATGTCGACGCCGAAACTGACTCGCGTGCTGATCGCCGCCATAGAAAAACAGACGCCGCCGCGCCATGGCGCCATCCGCCCCAAGCCGCGCTACGCCCATCAGGGTGGCAGCAATCCGCCGATCATCGTGATTCACGGCAATGCGCTGGAGCACATACCGGATTCCTACACCCGCTATCTTGAACGCTACTTTCTCGAGGCCTTCAAGCTGCAGGGCACGCCGCTGCGCATTCAGTACAAGACCAGCAAGAATCCCTTTGCCGTCGAGGGCCGGCCGGCGAAGGCAAAGCTGCGCCGCGAAAAGTGAAAAGTCGGCGCCGGTGGCACGGCGAGGCAAAATCGATTACAGTAATTCACTCAAAAAACCAACAATCCTAAAGGGATCACCACCATGAGCAATAAAGGGCAAATGTTACAAGACCCGTTTCTGAACACGCTGCGTCGCGAGCACGTTTCGGTTTCCATCTACCTGGTCAACGGCATCAAGTTGCAGGGGCAGATCGAATCCTTCGACCAGTATGTGGTTCTGCTCAAGAACACGGTGACCCAGATGGTGTACAAGCACGCCATTTCCACGGTTGTTCCTGCGCGCCCGGTCAATTTTGCCGCGGAAGCCGAAGCCGATTGATCACCCCGCGTCGCTGCCGGCGATGGCCGGGAAGGCCTCGCCCTGATGTTTGAACGTCCCGCCAGCGGCGAAAAAGCAGTGCTCGTACAGCTTGATTTCGGCGAAGGCGATTTCGCCGAGCGCCTTTCCGAGTTCAATTTGCTGGTCGCCAGCGCCGGCGCGCGACCGCTGGCGGTGGTGTCGGGAAAACGGGCGCGACCGGATCCGGCGCTGTTTGCCGGCAAGGGCAAGGTCACCGAGATCGGCGATGCGGTGCGCCTGCACGGGGCGGATGTCGTCCTCTTCAACCATGAGCTTGCGCCGGGGCAGCAGCGCAACCTGGAGAAGACCCTCGAGTGCCGCGTGGTCGACCGCAGCAGCCTGATCCTCGACATCTTTGCCCTGCGCGCCAAGAGCCATGAAGGCAAGCTGCAGGTCGAACTGGCGCAACTCCAGCATCTGGCTACCCGGCTGGTGCGCGGCTGGACCCACCTTGAGCGGCAGAAGGGCGGCATCGGTCTGCGTGGCCCCGGTGAAAAGCAGCTTGAAACCGACCGTCGTCTGCTCGGCAAGCGCGTGGCCCTGCTCAAGGATCGCCTGAAACAGCTGGAACGCCAGCGTGCCGTGCGCAGGCGTGCCCGCACCCGCGGCGAGGTGTTGGCCATTTCACTGGTGGGCTACACCAACGCCGGCAAGAGCACGCTGTTCAATGCCTTGACCCGGGCCGGCGCCTATGCCGCCGACCAGCTGTTCGCCACGCTGGACACCACCTCGCGGCGGGTTTTCGTCGAAGGTGCCGGGCCGATTGTCCTGTCCGATACCGTCGGCTTCATCCGCGATCTGCCGCATGCCCTGGTGGCGGCATTTCAGGCCACCCTGGAAGAGACCGCACAGGCCGATTTGCTGCTGCATGTGGTCGATTCCGCCAGCCCTGACCGCGACCAGCAGATTCAGGCCGTGGCTGCGGTGCTGGACGAGATCGGGGCGCTCGACGTGCCGCAGATCATGGTGTGGAACAAGATCGATTTGACCGCGGCCAGCCCCGCAATCGAGCGTGACGACTGTGGTAACATTTCTGCCGTTCGACTCAGTGCCCGCAGCGGAGCGGGCTTGTCCCTGTTGCGCGAGGCTTTGGCCGAGGTGGCAGTTCGACACCATGACCTTCCCGCCGCCGCAGCCTGAGACTTCTTTTACTGTTTCCCTTCTTCCACTACCCAAAACATACACACGTGATAGCCGGAATCCTCATGTCTCTCAACGACCACGGCTGGGGTAATCAGCCAGGTGGCGGCAAACGCGGCGGCGGCAATCAAGGCCCCCCCGATCTCGAAGAACTCTGGCGCGATTTCAATCGCCGCTTGTCCGGACTGTTCGGCAACAAGGGCGGTGGCGGTGATGGCGGCGGATGGTGGCGGCAGATGCGCGGCGACCGCATGCCCTCGATCAGCCCCAGGCAGTTCGGCGGCGGCATCGGCATCATCCTGATGCTGGTGGCGGTGGTCTGGCTGGGCAGCAGCTTCTACATTGTCGATGCCTCGCAGCGCGGCGTGGTGCTGCAGTTCGGCCGCTTCAAGGAAACCACCGAGCCGGGCCTGCGCTGGCGTTTGCCGTGGCCGATCCAGACCAATGAAATTGTCAATGTCACCGGCGTGCGCACCGTCGAAGTCGGCTATCGCGGCTCGGACAAGAACAAGGTGCTCAAAGAGGCGCTGATGCTGACCGACGACGAGAACATCGTCAACGTCCAGTTCGCCGTGCAGTACCTGCTGTCGGATCCGCAGGCCTACCTGTTCAACAATCGCCATCCCGATGATGCGGTCATGCAGGCGGCGGAAACCGCGATTCGCGAGGTGGTCGGCAAGAACAAGATGGACTTCGTGCTCTACGAGGGGCGCGACCAGATCGCCGCGAATACGCAGAAACTGATCCAGGACATCCTCGATCGCTACAAGACCGGCATTCTGGTTCGCTCGGTCAATATGCAGAGCACCCAGCCGCCGGAACAGGTGCAGGCCGCCTTCGATGACGCCGTCAAGGCCGGACAGGATCGCGAGCGGCAGAAGAACGAAGGCCAGGCCTACGCCAACGACGTGATTCCCGCGCGCGCGCGGCGCGGCCTCGCGGCTGATGGAGGAAGCCACCGGCTACCGGCAGCGCATCATCGTCACTGCCGAGGGCGATGCATCGCGCTTCAAGCAGATCCTCGCCGAATACAGCAAGGCGCCGGAAGTGACGCGCAGCCGCATGTATCTCGAAACCGTACAACAGGTTTACGCCAATACCAGCAAGGTGATGCTCGACGCCAAGGGGTCGGGCAACCTGCTCTATCTGCCGCTGGACAAGCTGATGCAGGCGGCGGGCGCCGCAACTGCTGCACCGGCGGCAGCCGACGTAGTCCAGGCCCCGCGCGTCAATCCGGCCGCCACCGCCGCGACGCCGGACGCGCCGCCGCAGACGGAGCGCACCGCACCGGGCGATGCCCGGACGCGGGGCAACCTGGGTTCGCGCGAACGGGGAGAACGTTGATGCAGCGCCATCTCTCTTTCGTTGCTTCATTCATCTTCGGTTTGCTGGCGCTGTTCGCCATGACGATCTTCACGGTCGATCAGCGGCAGTTCGCAATCATTTTCCAGCTTGGCGAGATCAAGGAAGTCGTTTCCGAGCCGGGTCTGGCCTTCAAGTGGCCGCTGATCCAGAACGTGCGCATATTCGACAAGCGCATCCTGACGCTCGACGCCCCCGAGCCGGAGCGCTTCCTGACCGCCGAGAAGAAGCCGGTGCTGGTGGATTCCTTCGTCAAATGGCGCATCAACGACGTCAAGCAGTACTACATTTCGGTCGGTGGCGACGAGACTCTGGCCAAAACGCGACTGTCACAGACCGTCAATGCGGGCTTGCGCGAAGAGTTCGGCCGGCGCACGGTGCATGACGTGGTTTCCGGTGCGCGCGACGACATCATGGTCGTGGTGAAGAAGAAGGCGGATGCCGAAATGCGTGCGATCGGCGTCGAAATCGTCGACGTGCGCCTGAAGCGGGTCGACCTGCCGCCGGAAGTTTCCGAGTCGGTCTATCGCCGCATGGAAACCGAGCGCAAGCGCGTGGCCAGCGAATTGCGTGCCGAAGGTGCCGCCGAGGCCGAAAAGATCAGGGCCAATGCCGACCGGCAGCGCGAGGTGATCCTCGCCGAAGCCTATCGCGATGCGCAGAAGATCAAGGGCGAGGGCGATGCCAAGGCTGCCGGGATCTATGGCCGTGCCTTCGGCGAGAACCCGGAGTTCTATGCCTTCTACCGCAGCCTCGAAGCCTATCGCGGCAGTTTCAGGAACAAGAGCGACCTCATGGTGATCGAACCCAATTCCGAATTCTTCAAGTACCTGAAGAACAGCGGCAAGGGCAAGTAATTCGGATCGGTACCGGTTTGCGATGCTCAATCTCCTGCTGTTGGCTTTCGCCCTGATGCTGGTGATCGAAGGCCTCCTGCCCTTTCTGGCGCCGCGCAGTCTGGCGCGAAACCTTCCGTCGCGTGACGGAACTGAGCGACGGGCAGATCCGCTTCATCGGTCTGTCTTCGATGCTGGTCGGCGTGGTCCTGCTCACACTATTCCGCTGATCGCGATGACAAACCGGCGCTGGCTTCTGCCTGAAGCGATCGAAGACGTCCTGCCACGCGATGCGGCGCGTGTCGAGGCTTTGCGGCGCAGCCTGCTCGACGAATTTGCCGGTAACGGCTACGAATTCGTCATCCCCCCTTTGCTTGAGTATGTCGAATCGCTGCTTACCGGCAGCGGCCACGATCTGGATTTGCGCACCTTCAAGCTGGTCGATCAGCTCTCCGGTCGCAGCATGGGTCTGCGCGCCGACATCACGCCGCAGGTGGCGCGCATCGATGCGCATCTGCTGAACCGCAAGGGTGTCACCCGGCTGTGCTACTGCGGCAGCGCCTTGCACACCCTGCCGGCCGGCTTCAATGCCACGCGCGAGCCCCTGCAGATCGGTGCCGAACTCTACGGCCATGCCGGGCTGGAGGCCGACATCGAGGTGATTCGTCTGCTGGCTGCGGCCCTGGGTCGATGCGACATACAAGGTTTCGCGTTTCGACCTCGGCCACGTCGCGGTTTTCCGCGCCCTTGCCAAGTCGGCTGGTCTGGCGCCCGAAGCCGAGGAAGAACTGTTCGGCGCCCTGCAGGGCAAGGACGTGCCGACCGTGCGCGAACTGGTGAGCGGGGTGGCCGATCCGGTTCGCTCGGCACTGCTGGCCTTGCCCGAGCTGTATGGCGACCGCCAGGTGCTGGCGCGCGCGGCGCAGGTCTTGCCGGCGCTGCCCGAAATCACTGCCGCGCTTTCCGAACTGCAACGTCTTGCCGATGCGCTCGCCGGCTTGCCGCTGAGCTTCGACCTGGCCGATTTGCGCGGCTACCACTATCACAGCGGGGTAGCCTTTGCCGCCTACTGTCGCCGGCAACCCGGCGCCGTGGCCCTGGGCGGTCGCTATGACGATTTCGGCCGGGCCTACGGTCGTGCCCGACCGGCTACCGGCTTTTCCATGGACTTGCGCGAACTTGCGCGCCTGTCGCCGGACGGCGAGCCGCGCGGCGCGATTCTCGCCCCCTGGCCCGAGGATGATGCCATGCACGCCGAGGCCTTGCGCCTGCGCGCCCTGGGCGAGCGCGTGGTGCTGGCCCTGCCGGGGCACGACGGCACGTGGCGCGAAGCCGGCTGCGACCGGATTCTGGTGCGCAGCGGCGATAACTGGATCATTGAATCCCTGAAGGAAGACTGAAATGGCAAAGAACGTCGTGGTCGTCGGTACCCAGTGGGGCGACGAAGGCAAGGGCAAGATCGTCGATTGGCTGACCGACCACGCCCAGGGCGTGGTGCGCTTCCAGGGCGGGCACAACGCCGGCCATACGCTGGTCATCGGCGGCAAGAAGACGGTGCTGCACCTGGTGCCGTCCGGCATCCTGCGCGAGGGCGTCACCTGCTACATCGGCAACGGCGTCGTGCTGTCGCCCGAGGCGCTGGTCAAGGAACTCGACGAACTCAAGGCTGGCGGGAGTCGATGCCGACGCGCGCCTGAAGCATTTCCGAGGCCTGCCCGCTGATCCTGCCCTACCATCAGGCGCTCGACGTGGCGCGCGAGGCGGCCAAGGGCGCCAAGAAGATCGGCACCACCGGACGCGGCATCGGTCCGGCCTACGAGGACAAGGTCGCGCGGCGCGGCCTGCGTGTGCAGGATCTGCTGCGGCCGAAGCGCTTTGCCGAAAAACTGGCCGAAGTGCTCGATTACCACAACTTCGTGCTGAAGAATTATCTTCGGCGCCGAGCCGGTCGATTTCCAGCGGGTGCTCGACGGCGCGATGGCCATGGCGCCGCGCCTGACCCGCATGATCGCCGACGTGCCGCGTGCGCTTTACGAAGCCCACAAGGACGGCGCCAACCTGCTGTTCGAGGGCGCGCAGGGCACCCTGCTCGACATCGACCATGGCACCTATCCCTACGTCACCTCGTCGCAATTGCGTTGCCGGTGCGGCGGCCGCCGGCGCCGGCGTCGGACCGGGCATGCTGCACTACGTGCTTGGCATCACCAAGGCCTACACCACGCGTGTCGGCAGCGGCCCGTTCCCGACCGAACTCTACGACGCACTCGACAAGCAGGATCCGGTCGGCAAGCACATGGCGACCAAGGGCCACGAATTCGGCGCCACGACCGGCCGCGCCCGCCGTTGCGGCTGGTTCGACGCGGCCGCGCTCAAGCGCGCGATCCAGATCAACGGCGTTTCCGGCCTGTGCGTGACCAAGCTCGACGTGCTCGACGGCATCGAGGAAATGAAGATATGCACCGGCTACAAGCTTGACGGCCAGTTCACCGACATCCTGCCGGTGGGCGCCGACGACCTCGAACGCTGCGAACCGGTCTACGAGTCGATGCCGGGCTGGAATCGGAAAGCACGGTCGGCGTCAAGACCTTCGACGGCCTGCCGAAGGACGCGCAGAGCCTACATCAAGCGCATGGAAGCCCTGTGCGGGGTGCCGATCGACATGATTTCGACCGGACCGGACCGCGAGGAAACCATTGTGCTTGCGGCACCCGTTTCAAGTGACGAGCCGCACGAAAAGCCAAGGGCCGTTGGGTAAAACCCGGCGGCCCTTGCTTTTTTCATCATCGCATCACATGCTTGGTGCCCAGGAAGAGGACTCGAACCTCCACGCCTCTCACCGCTAGTACCTGAAACTAGTGCGTCTACCAATTCCGCCACCTGGGCAGGCGCGAAACGAGGCGCGAATTCTAAAGGAAAAGAGCAGATTGTCAAACAAGTCGCATAACACCCGCAAGCTTTCAAAAATTCGTCGCGCCGATCCGCAGTTCGAGCGCGAAAAGGCCAAGTACGAGCAGCCGCTGCCAAGCCGCGAATACATCCTGCAGACGCTGACGGAGCAGGGCGTGCCGCTGGAGTTCGGGCGCCTGGTCGAACTGCTCGATATCCAGCCGTTCGAACTGGAGCCATTCCAGCGCCGGCTGGGAGCCATGGCGCGCGAAGCGCAGCTGATGCAGAACCGGCGCGGCGACTGGTTGATTCCGGACAAGGCCGATCTGATGCGCGGCCGTGTCGCCGGTCATCCCGACGGTTTCGGTTTTCTGGTTCCGGAGGAAGGCGGCGCCGACCTGTTCCTTTCCGCCAAGGAAATGGACAAGGTGCTGCACGGCGACAAGGCCATCGCACGGGTCATCGGTGTCGATCGCAAGGGGCGCCCCGAAGGCAAGATCGTCGAAGTGACGGAGCGGGCCAACCGCTTCGTCGTGGGGCGCGTGATCGAGGAGCATGGCGTGCGTTTTGTCGTCGCCGAGAACAAGCGCATCAGCCAGGACATCCTGCTGGCTCCGCCCGAGAAGGGCGCCAGGAAGGCGCTCAAGGCGCAGTCGGGGCAGGTGGTGATGATCGAACTCATCGAGCAGCCGAGCAAGCATTCGCAACCGATCGGCCGCCTGGTCGAAGTCCTTGGCAACTACGCCGATCCCGGCATGGAAATCGAGATCGCGCTGCGCAAGCACGAACTTCCCTACGAGTTTTCGAGCGAAGCGCTGGCAGAAGCGAAAAAGTTGCCCGACGTGGTGCGCAAGTCGGACTGGAAGGGCCGCGAAGACGTGACCGGGCTGCCGCTGGTGACCATCGACAGCGAGACGGCAAGGGATTTCGACGATGCGGTGTTCTGCGAACGCCAGGGCAAGGGCTTTCGCCTGGTCGTGGCGATCGCCGATGTCTCGCACTATGTGACGGCGCGCGGCGCGCTGGACACGGACGCCTATGCCCGCGGCAATTCCGTGTATTTCCCGCGGCGCGTGATTCCGATGCTGCCGGAAAAGATCTCCAATGGCCTGTGTTCGCTCAATCCGCAGGTGGAACGCCTGTGCATGGTGTGCGACATGGCGATCAACGCCACGGGCGCGATCAGCCGCTATCGCTTTTATCCGGCGGTGATGTTCTCGCATGCGCGCCTGACCTACACCGAGGTCGCCGCCGCCCTCTACGACAAGGACGGACCGGCGCCGCAAGCGGCTGGGCTGCCTTGCTGCCGCACCTGGAAGCGCTGGATGCGCTGTACCGGCAGCTGGTCGAAGGAGCGCGTGAAGCGCGGCGCCATCGATTTTGAAACGGTCGAAACGCGCATGATCTTCGATGACCACGGCAAGATCGAGCGTATCGAGCCTTACGAGCGCAACGAGGCGCATCAGCTGATCGAGGAGTGCATGCTGGCGGCCAACGTCTGCGCCTCGGAGTTTCTGCGCGAGCACGAGCATCCCTGCGCTCTATCGCGTGCATGAAGGGCCGACGCCGGAACGGCTGGTCAAGCTGCGGGATTTTCTCGGTACCTTCGGATTCCAGCTTGGGCGGCGGCGATGCGCCCAAGGCGCAGGACTACGCCAAGCTGCTGGAAAAGATCGGCCAGCGCCCTGACCGGCAGCTGTTGCAGACCGTGATGCTGCGATCATTGCGCCAGGCGATCTACAGCCCGGACAATGTCGGTCACTTCGGCCTGGCCTACGAGAGCTATACGCACTTTACCTCGCCGATCCGGCGCTATCCCGATCTGCTGGTGCATCGCGCCATAAAGTCGGCGCTGGCGGCACGGCGATACGAGCCCGCGGCGGGCAAATGCGTGGGAAGAAGTCGGCCTGCACTGCTCGATGACCGAGCGCCGCGCCGACGATGCCACGCGCGATGTCGAGGCCTGGCTGAAGTGCTTCTACATGAAGGACCGCATCGGCGAAATTTTCGACGGCAGCATTTCCTCGGTGGTGCCCTTCGGCATCTTCGTCGCGCTGGATGGCGTGTTCGTCGAGGGCCTGGTGCATGTCTCGGAACTCGGACAGGACTACTTCCATTTCGACGAAAAATCGCATGCCATGGTCGGCGAGCGCAGCGGTCGACGTTTCCGCCTGTCCGACCGGGTGCGCGTGCAGCTGACCCGCGTCGACATGGAGGCGAACAAGATCGATTTCCGTCTTGCCGATGCCGATCCGGCGCGCGGCAAGGCAAAACATTGACAAAGGATATCTTCCGGTGCGCAAACCCAGCATAATTCTTAAAGGCGACCTTCATGTACTCCGGAATTCTTGATCTTTCCTGGTGGGGCTACGTGCTTGTTACCGCGGTAATGACCCACGTCACGATCGCCGGAGTCACCATTTTTCTGCACCGGCATCAGGCCCATCGCGCGCTGGAGCTGGGGCCGATTCCCAGCCATTTCTTCCGCCTTCTGGTTATGGCTGACGACCGGCATGATCACCAAGGAGTGGGCGGCGATTCACCGCAAGCATCACGCCAAGTGCGAGACGGCAGCCGACCCGCACAGCCCGCAGGTGCTCGGCCTGAATCGGGTGTTGTGGACGGGCGTGTTTCTCTATGTCAGGGAATCGCGCAATGCCGACACCATGGAGCGCTACGGTCACGGCACGCCGGATGACTGGCTGGAGCGAAAGGTCTATGCCCAGCCATACAAAATGGGCATTGTCGCTCATGCTGTGCATTGATGTTGCCTTGTTTGGCGTCTGGCCCGGGGCGTTGATCTGGGGCGTGCAAATGGTCTGGATTCCCTTCTGGGCGGCCGGCGTGGTGAATGGCATCGGCCACTTCTGGGGTTACCGGAACTTTGCTTGCGCCGATGCCTCCACCAACTTTTTTCCGCTCGGCATTCTGATTGGCGGCGAGGAACTGCACAACAACCATCACGCATTCGCTACCTCCGCCAAACTGTCGAACAAGTGGTATGAATTCGATATCGGCTGGATGTATATCCGCCTGATGGAGATGCTGGGCCTGGCGCGAGTGAAGAAGGTGGCGCCGACGCTGCGGTTCGGGGCGCTTCGTCCCGCCATTGATCTGGATATGCTGCAAGCGGTGGTGACACATCGCTATGACGTGCTGGCGAAATACCTGAAGGCCCTTCGTCAGCTGGCCGCCGAGGAATTCGAGCAGTTAAGGATCGATGCGCGGGAAGGCCGCATGATGAAGCGTCTGTTGGGTCAGGATGGTGCAGCGTTGCCGGCTCACCAAAAAGAGCGGCTGACCGCCCTGCTTGCCAGGAGTGAAACCCTGACCACGGCGTATGCCATGCGTGCCGAACTGGAAGCGCTGTGGGCCCGCTCCGCTGCATCGCACGACCAGCTGGTGGCGCAGTTGCAGGACTGGGTGGTGCGTGCAGAGGAAAGCGGGATTCGCCAACTGGAAGAGTTTTCACTGCGCCTGCGGTGCTACGCAATCTGACACAAGGGCGAACAGCCAATAAAAAACCCGCCGCAGCGGGTTTTTTATTGCGGAAGGCCTGAATTACTTCAGCTTCACTTCCTTGTAGGCGACATGCTTGCGCGCCTTCGGGTCATACTTGAGGAATTCCAGCTTTTCCGGGGTGGTCTTCTTGTTCTTCGTGGTCGTGTAGAAGTGCCCGGTGCCGGCTGTGGATTCCAGCTTGATCTTTTCGCGTCCGCCCTTTGCCATGATGCTTTCTCCTGATTAGACGCGCTCGCCGCGCTCACGCAGCTCGGCGAGGACAACGTCGATGCCCTTCTTGTCGATGGTGCGCAGACCGGCGTTTGACACGCGCAGGCTGACCCAGCGGTTTTCGGTTTCAATCCAGAAGCGGCGGCTGTGCAGGTTAGGCAGAAAGCGACGCTTGGTCTTGTTGTTGGCGTGGGATACATTGTTCCCCACCATCGGGGCCTTGCCCGTCACTTGACATACGCGAGACATGTGGTGCTCCTGAGTGCTGATTTTGCGAAGCCGGCTAGTTTACCAAACAATCGGGCCAAAACTCAATTCTTTTTTGGATTCGGCCGCTGCTCCTGACGCCGATAAAGCCGGCATTGGCCTGCACTGAATCTCCGATTTCAAATCAATCCGCGTTCGGCGAAGGACAAAGGGTCTGCGCCCCCGGTCACGATGAAATGATCCAGAAGTTTGACGTCTATCAGCGCCAAGGCCTGCTTCAATGAGGAAGTGAGTACTTCGTCGGCGCGCGAGGGTTCGGCGAGACCCGAGGGGTGGTTGTGCGCCAGGATCACCGCGCCGGCATTATGTGCCAGCGCCCGTTTGACGACTTCGCGCGGATAAACGCTGGTTTGCGTCAGCGTGCCGCGAAACAGTTCCTCGCTGACGATCAGCCGGTTCTGGGCATCCAGCCACAGGGCGACGAAGACCTCGTGCTGCAGGCTGCCCAGCGACAGGCGCAACCAGTCGCGAACCGCCCCGGGTGAGGCCATTGCGTCCTTTGCCTTCAGCGATCCGGCGAGCGCACGGCGCGCCAGTTCCAGTGTCGCGGCGAGTTGGGCGGCTTTGGCCGGTCCGATGCCGGGAAGGCGGGCAAGATCCTTCGTACTGGCGGCGGCAAGACGCGCCAGGTCGCCATCGAAGCTTGCCAGCAGTTCGCGAGCCAGATCGACCGCGCTTTTGCCGCGGACACCGACGCGCAGAAAGATCGCCAGCAGTTCGGCGTCCGACAGGGCCGCTGCACCTTGCAGGGCGAGCCGCTCGCGCGGCCGTTCGCCTGCCGGCCAATCGCGTATGGCCATGGTTTAGAATCCCCGCTTGGTTGCCGATTGGCGGGATTTTAATGTCATGACTGAATTTCAGGGCAAACGCATTGTGCTCGGGGTGACGGGCGGCGTGGCGGCCTACAAGGCGGCGGAACTGGTGCGTCTGCTGGTCAAGGCGGGTGCGACCGTCGATGTCGCGCTGACGGCGGCCGGAGCGCAGTTCGTCGGCGCCGCAACCTTCCAGGCGCTTACCGGGCGCCGCGTATGGCAGGCGCTGTGGGACGAGCGCATGGACAACGGCATGGCGCACATCGACCTCACGCGCGGCGCGGCGGCACTGCTGGTGGCTCCGGCGACGGCCGACTTTCTCGCCAAGCTGGCGCACGGTTTTGCCGATGACCTGCTGTCCACGCTTTGTCTGGCGCGCGATTGTCCTCTGCTGGTGGCCCCTGCCATGAACCGCCAGATGTGGGAAAACCCTGCGACGCAGCGCAATGTGGCGCAGCTGAGAGCGGATGGTGTGAGTGTTCTCGGTCCGGCGCATGGCGAACAGGCCTGCGGTGAGGTGGGTGCTGGCCGCATGCTGGAGGCAAGCGAACTGTTCGCTGATCTTTATGCCTCGCTGCAAGCCAAAACCCTTGCCGGCAAACGTGTCTTGCTGACCGCCGGGCCGACCTTCGAAGCGCTTGATCCGGTGCGCGGCCTCACCAATTCGAGTTCGGGCAAAATGGGCTTCGCTTTGGCGCGTGCCTGTGTGGAGGCGGGCGCAGACGTGACCCTGATTGCCGGTTCGGTTGCGCTCGCCACACCGCGCGGCGTGCGTCGGGCGGATGTGCAAAGTGCCCTGCAGATGCGCGACGCGGTGATGCAGGCATTACCCGGGCAGGACGTATTTATCGGCGTCGCGGCGGTAGCCGACTATCGGCCGCAGAAAGCTTCCTCGCACAAGATCAAGAAGGGCGCCGCCAGCCTTGCGCTGGAACTGGAAGCCAACCCCGACATTCTCGCCGAAGTTGCCGCACTGCCCGATGCGCCGTTTTGCGTCGGCTTCGCGGCGGAGAGCCGGGACCTGGCGAAGTACGCCGAAGGCAAGCGCGTCGCCAAGAAGCTCGCGCTGGTGGTCGGCAATCTGGTGCAGGACGGCTTGGGCGGCGACACCAATGCGGTGACCCTGTTCGATGCGGCGCGGCGCGCATGTCCTGCCGCCTGCGGACAAGTCCGAAGTGGCGCGCGGCATCGTCGCGCATATCGCCGCGCTGATGGAGAGGCAGCATGGCCAGCATTGATCTGAAGATTCTCGACGCCCGCCTGAAGGACGATGCGCTACGCTCCGCAATACGCGACGCCCGGATCGGCCGGGATCGACCTGCGCGCCTGCATCGAAACGGCGATCAAGATCCACCCGGGCGAAACCATTCTGGTGCCGACGGGCATTGCCATTCATCTTGGCGATCCCGGGCTTGGCGGCGATGATCCTGCCGCGCTCGGGTCTGGGTCACAAGCACGGCATCGTGCTGGGCAATCTGGTCGGGCTGATCGACTCGGACTATCAGGGGGAGGTCTTTGTCTCGACCTGGAATCGCGGCCACGATACCTTCACGCTGAACCCGCTGGATCGCCTGGCGCAACTGGTGGTGGTGCCGGTGGTGCAGGTGGCCTTCAACGTCGTGGACGAATTCCCGGCCAGCGAGCGCGGCGCCGGCGGCTTCGGCAGCACCGGTGTTGCCGGATAGATATTTGATCACACAAGGAGGAAATCCCATGAAAGCTTTTGCCAAACTACTTTTCGCGGTCACGGCTGGAATCCTGCCGCTGCAACTTGTCGCGGCGCCGCCGGCGTCTGCCGTTCCGCCGCGCGTCGCCGAGATCATCACTACGCGGTGCGCCCTGTGTCATGGCCCGGAAGGCGAAAGTGCCAGCGCCATTTATCCGCGTCTGGCCGCGCAGCATCCGGATTATCTGAACAAGCAGTTGAAGGATTTTCGCGACGGACGGCGCAAGAGCGACACCATGACCGATATGGCGAAGGATTTGCAGGACGAGGATATCGCCGCTTTGTCATCGTTTTTCGCAAGCAAGAAGGCCGGCGGGCGCCAGCCGGGCGATGTCGATCTGGCGGGGGTGGGCAAGTATCATTTATCAGCGCGGCAACAACTTTTCCGGGGTGGCGGCCTGTGCCTCATGCCATGGCCCGAAGGGTTTCGGCACCGAGCAACTACCGCGTCTGGCCGGGCAGCATCCGGCCTATATAGAAGTCCAGTTGAAGGAATTCAACAAGCGCGCGCGTACCAACGACAACTCGATCATGCATTCGATTGCGGCGAAACTTACCGAACTGGAAACCAAGGCTGTCTCGGTATACATCGGCGGACTGCAATAGCGTTTGCCGCCGTCCCGGACTCTGTCTGCCGGGGATTCCGCTTCGCGGGCCGGCAAGCGCCGGCTTTTGTGGCGTAAAAAACAACAAACCCCGCCGTAGCGGGGTTTGTTGTTTGGAGCGAGAAAGCAACGATCAGGTTGACATTTCGGTCAGGATGTTCTTCAACCAGCTTTCGGCATACACGGCTTCGATCTTGGCGGCCGAGAAGTCTGCCGGCGAAACGCCGCCGGAATTCGGCACGGCAATGATCTTGCCCTCCTTGACCGTGTACACCGCGGCGACGCTTACGGCTTCCTTGTCGGTGATGTAGCTGTAACAGGTATTGATACCCGACAGTTCGGTGGTTTCCTTGCCGTTGATCAGTGCCACCACGTTGATTGCGCAGATCTTGGCCTGGGAGTTTGCCGAGTAGCCGGACTTCGGCATGGCGCCCGCGATGGCGGCGTCGCCGATGACATGGATGCCGGCCTGCTTGGTCGATTCGAAGGTATTCACATTGACCGGGCACCAATTCTTGTCATCGCCGACCAATCCGGCGGCGACGGCGATCTGTCCTGCACGCTGCGGAGGAATGACGTTGATGACATCGCCCTTGACTTCCTCGAGGCCTTCGACCATGACCGCCATCGCCTTGGCATCGACCTCGGTGACCTTCTTGGCCGGACGGTAGTCGATGATGCCTTCGTAGTTGTCCTTCCAGCCTTTCCTGAACAAACCGGCTTTGGATGCGATGTCCGGGTTGGCATCGAGGACGATGATCTTCGATTTCGGCTTGTTCTTCTTCAGGTAGTGGGCAACCATGCTGGCACGCTCGTAAGGTCCGGGTGGGCAGCGGTAGGGTGCCAGCGGCACGGTTATCACCACGGTGCCGCCATCCTTCATATCCACCAATTGCTTGCGCAACAGGATGGTCTGCGGACCGGCCTTCCAGGCGTGAGGCATTTTTTCCATCGCGGCGGCATCGTAGCCCTTCATTTCTTCCAGGCGGAAATCGATGCCGGGGGAAACCACGAGGCGATCATAGGCGATCGTGCCCTTGGATGTCGTGACTGACTTCGCGGCCGGGTCGATGGCAGTGACTTCGGCCTGCACGACCTTGATACCGTGATTGGCGGCAAGTTTGTCGTACTTGATGGTCAGCGCGCCCATATCGGTGAGGATGCCGCCAATGTAGAGATTGCTGAACGGGCACGAGACGAAATGATCGTTGCGCTCGATCAACACCACTTCGATGCTCTTGTCCATCATGCGGATGTACTTGGCGGCGATGGTGCCACCGAAGCCGCCACCGATCACGACGACACGTTTGGCGCCCTTGGGCATCAATTCCGCGGCACGGCCGATCATCGGCAATCCCGCGGCGCCGGCGCCTGCGCCGACCAGTTTCAGGAAACTTCTGCGATCCAGTGTCATGTCATGTTCTCCCTTATTTAACGCTGGCGTAGAAGTGCAAGAGAGCTTCCAGGTCTTCCTTGGACATCGGATCGACCTTCTCTTTCATTTTTTCCGGCATCTTGCGTTTGCCCGACAGATAGTCGGCCATCTGAATCTGCATGTACGGCAGCCACTGGCTCGCCATCACCGGCGTGTCATCCTTGCCTTCCTTGCCGTCCTCGATGTGGCAACGGCCGCAGTTGGATTCCTGCAGGCTGGCGCCCTTCTTGACCTTGGCCGCATCGACGACCTGGGTCGTGACGTGGAGTTTCTGCTTGGAGAAGAACTCGCCCATGGCGGTGATCTCGGCATCACTGTAACCCTTCGCCAGGCGGCCCATGATGGAGCCGGAACGCTCGCCACTCTTGAACTTCTTCATGGCGACTTCGATGGACTCTTTCGATTGACTCGCCAGGCTGGGCATGGTCGGACCCGCGCTGCCGCCGTTGGTGCCGTGGCAACCGGCGCAGGCATTTGCCAGCATGGCTGGTGAGGGTGGAGCGGCTTGCGCCAGCGCTGACATCGCAAGGACACTGCCTGCCAGCGCCCATCCTTTCAACTTCATTGTCATCTTGTCTTCCTCCTAGATTTTAAGGGATGCTGCCGTACTACTGTTTCTGCACGTTGATGTAATTCTTGGTTGCCGCGTCGTCCTTGTCGAGCCCAAACTGGTAGCCCAGCGACACGTAATGATAACGTGCGTTGCTGAAATCCTCATGAATGGCGAAGCCGAAGTTGTAGACCTTGTCGGCAACGATGGCGTGGTCGCCCTTGCCGCCGGACGCGGCGAGGGTGCGTTCCATGACCACGACCCACTTGTTGCCCTCCTTCTTGCCCTCCGCCTTGAACTGGGTCTTGCCGCCGTCCATGTGACGCGTGCTGTCGATCCAGCCGTCGATCGGCTTCTCGCCCTTGCCGCTGCGGTACTGGAGCAAGTCCATGAAGTTGCCGCTGGCAAGATCGGCGCCCTTGATGTATTTCAGTTTCTTGTCATCGGCCGCATCCTTCATGCTGCGCAGGTCGGTGTGACAGGTGTTCCAGCAGCCGTTGATCTCGGCGCCCGGCACGGTGCCGCCACCGTCGAACATCATGGTCAGCTTGACCTCGTTCTTCGGATCGGCCTTGTTCCCGATGTTTTTCGGCGGTACCCATTCGAAACGGAAGTAGATCTTGTTGTCGTCATGGGTGGACTGGAAGTCGACCGGAATGAAACCGACCTTGCCCGCCGGCGGACTGGGTTCGAGGACGGTCTTCGACACGCCGACCGGCTTGCCCGCCACGATCGCGTTGCCGACTTCGTTGGCGTCGCCGGAGTGGCACTTGGCGCACGCGCGCTTTTTCTCGATGATGTCGGTGACCGAGGAATGGTCGGCCTTGTTCATCACCCATTCCAGCGACGCTTGGCCCGGGTAGAAGAGTTTGATGGGGCGCGCAGGAACCTTGGTCCAATCGATACCGGCGGCGACGGTCCCGGTGCTCGGGGCGGCAGCGGATTCGGTTTTAGCCGGTTTGGCGGGCGCAGCCGCCGTCGCGGCAGTCGCAGCCGCGGTCGCAGCCGCATTCACGGCCGTGCTCATCGCGGTGGTGGCGGCGGCCACCACCGGTGCGGCGGCGGCCGGCTTCTCCTCAGGCTTTGGCGAATCGGCCGGTGCCGCCTGCGCTGCGGGCGCGGCGGCTTGCTGCTCGGGCGCTTTGCTCGCCTTCCGACGGGGATCCGTGTGCGCGATGCCCTGATGGCACTCGATGCAGGTCTTGCCGTCCTCGATGGCCCCTTCGTGTTTGGCCACAGACCGGTCTTTCTGTTTTGCCGGGTCCATGGTCTTGAAGTCGTGGCAGTTGCGACACTCCTTCGAATCGCGGCTCTTCATCTGTTCCCAGACGCGCTCGGCCATTGTCAGGCGGTGCGCCTCATACTTTTCCGGAGTATCGATGGTTCCCTTGATATGGCCGATCACGTCGCGGGCCGCCATCAGTTTCTGGAATGACTTGAATATGTAATCGGTGGGCGTCTTGCTGCTGGCGACATGGCAGTCGGCGCACTGTGTGGTCGTGCCGCTGCGATTCTTGTAGTGGACGGTCTTCTTCAGTTCCTCGAAGGGAATCGTCATTTCATGGCAGGACATGCAGAAGTCGGAGCGGTTGGTGTACTCCATGCCCATGTTGAGGCCGCCCCAGATCATCACGCCGCCGATGATGCCGATCACGATCATGCGCAGCATCGAGCATTTCGGCGGGTTTAGAAGGCGCTTGAAGAATCCTTTTTTGCCTTCGGCTTGCTGAGTTTCGTCTGCCATTGTCCAAATCCAAATTATTCGTCGGCCGCGAGCGGCCAACGTCTGATTTTGAGTCAATGGAAACGGCAAGGCGCAGAGCATCGGCCAAACACGAAACGCCGGTTCGCGAAGAACTGGCGTCTGCTCCCGCCTTACCCATCTCCCCCACTGCAACGATTGAATAACGTCACTATTGGTTACAGGGGAATTATTGCAGGCCGTGCGCGCGTAAGCGAGCAAAAAAAGTGATTAGCCTATCGAGCAAGCCTTTTTCAGACTTTGCTAATGTGCAGCGTCTATTGCTCCCCCGAAATCGGGGAAACAGATCAGGGCGTTGGCGGCCATCACGGACGGACTGCCCGAAAGAAAAACGGCGCACGGGATGCCCGTGCGCCGCGTTGTCGCCGTATCGCCAGCGCCGACTTTTTGCCGGCGCTTATCGACGATTCCTATTCCATCGCTTCGTACAGCGGCAGCGTGAGGAATTCCGGGTAGTTGTCGGCCAGCGACATCTCCTCGAAGATCTTTGCCGCCTGGTCGTAGGTTTCGGTCTTTTCGCCCTGGGCGGTCACGACCGCTTTCACTTTGGCCAGTTCCTCGGGGATGATCCCACGCACCATGTCGGCGGTGACCTTGCGGCCGTCATCCAGCTTGCCCTTGGGGCTGACCACCCACTGCCACACCTGCGAGCGGCTGATCTCGGCCGTGGCCGCGTCTTCCATCAGGTTGTGGATGGGCACGCAGCCGTTGCCGGCGAGCCAGCTGCCGAGGTAATGGATGCCGACGTTGATGTTGTTGCGCACGCCGGCTTCGGTGATGGGCTGTTCGGGCTGGAAGTTGAGCCAGTCCTTCGGCCCGAAGTTTTCGTCGCGCTGCTTTTCCCACTGGTTGGGGCGCTCGCCCAGCACCTTTTTGAACTCTTCGGCGGCGATCGACACCAGCCCCGGGTGGGCCACCCAGCCGCCGTCGAAGCCGTCGTTGGCGTCGCGCGTCTTGTCGTGGCGGATGCCGGCCAGCGCCTTCTCGTTGGCCACCGGGTCATTCTTGATCGGGATCAGCGCGCTCATGCCGCCCATGGCCGGGGCGCCGCGCTTGTGGCAGGCCTTGACCAGCGCCAGCGCATAGCTGCGCATGAAGGGCACTTCCATGGTGATCGCGCCGCGATTGGCCAGGCAGAAATCCTTGTTGCGCTTGAATTTCTTGATGCAGGAAAAGATGTAGTCCCAGCGTCCGGCGTTGAGGCCGGCACTGTGCTCGCGCAGCTCATAAAGGATTTCTTCGAGCTCGAAGGTGGCCAGGATCGTCTCGATCAGCACCGTGGCCTTGATCGTGCCCTGCGGCAGGCCGATCTCGTTTTGCGCCATGACGAAAATGTCGTTCCACAGGCGGGCTTCGAGGTGGCTTTCCATCTTCGGCAGATAGAAGTAGGGGCCGGCGCCGCGGGCGAGTTGCTCCTTGGCGTTGTGGAAGAGGAACAGTGCGAAATCGAAAATGCCGCCGGAGACGCGCTGGCCATCGATCAGCACGTGCTTTTCGTCGAGATGCCAGCCGCGCGGCCGGACTTGCAGGGTGGCGACCTTGTCGTTGAGCTTGTATTCCTTGCCGGCCTCGTTCCTGAAACTCAGTTCGCGGCGGATCGCCTTGTAGATGTTGAGCTGGCCCTGGATCAGGTTGTCCCACTTCGGGCTGTTGGAATCTTCGAAATCGGTCATGTAGCTGTCCGCCCCGGAGTTGTAGGCGTTGATCACCATCTTGGCTTCGACCGGGCCGGTGATCTCGGTGTGGCGGCGTTCAAGGGCCTTGGGCAGGGGCGAAATCTTCCAGTCGCCTTCGCGGATGTGCTTGGTTTCGGGCAGGAAATCGGGCATTTCGCCGGCGTCGATGCGGGCTTGCCGGGTGACGCGGACCTTGAGCAATTCCTGGCGGCGCGGCTCGAAGGCGCGGTGCAATTTGGCGACCAGCGCCATGGCTTCGGGCGTGAGGATTTTCGCGTAGTCGGCGGTGACGGGGGCGGTGATCTGGATACCGGCAGGCAGGTTCATGTGGGGGCTCCTTGGGGTGGGGTAGGACGATGGTCAGATTCTATTCTTGCCTGTTTCGATAGAGAAGCTATGATTCGATCAATTGATTGTGGACTAATAGTATCGAATGGATCAATTCAAGCAGATTTCTGCCTTTGTTGGTGTCGCAAGTCGCGGTAGCATGTCGGCGACCGCGCGTGCCGAGGGTGTCACCCCGGCTGTTGTCGGTCGGCGCCTGGATGCCCTGGAAGAGCGGCTGGGCGTCAAGCTGCTGTTGCGCACGACGCGAAGGATTTCACTCACCTTCGAGGGTGCGGCGTTTCTGGAGGATTGCCAGCGTATCCTGCGCGAACTGGCCGACGCCGAAGGCGCGGTAAGTTTGGGCGGCATTCGTCCCGGAGGACACCTCAAGGTGTCGGCGCCTGCGGGTTTCGGCAGGCGTCATGTGGCGCCGTTGCTGACGCGTTTCATCGAAGGCAATCCTGAAGTCACCGTACGGCTGGACTTGTCCGACCGGCTTGTCGATCTGGTTGACGAGAACGTCGATTGCGCAATCCGTATCGGGGATCTGGCCGACTCATCCCTCATCAGCATCCGACTGGGAGAAATGCAGCGCGTGGTGGTCGCCAGTCCGGCCTACAGGGCGAAATTCGGCGTACCGCCAGCGCCGACTTCACTGGGTGAGCACAACTGCCTGTCGCTACGGCAGCAGCGCGGATGGACCTTGCGTGTGGACGGAGAGGTTCGGGTTGTCAAAGTCAGTGGCAGCCTGGAATGCAACGACGGCGCCGTGTTGCACGACTGGGCGCTGGCCGGCAAGGGCTTGGCCTGGCGTTCGTTGTGGGAAGTGGGGGCGGATATTGCCGCGGGACGCCTGGTGACAGTCCTTGATGAGTACGCCGCGCCACCGGTAGGCATATACGCCGTCGTGCCTCAGCGCCGGCATCTGCCTTTGCGCGTCCGGCTGTTCATCGATCTGCTCAAAGCGACCTGGCGCGATCCGGCCTATTGGGCAGCTGCGGCTGGTGCCTGATCCGGATCTGGCAAGGCCTGCAGCAGGAATCCCTCCAGTTGCTTGATCCAGTGCTCCTTGCCAAAGACGAAACCCTCGTTGTGACCGCCCGCGATTTCAAGAAACTGCTTTGGCTGGCGCGCAGCTTCGAACAGCCTTCGCCCATGGGCGAAGGGAATGATGTCGTCGTTGCGGCTGTGGATGACCAGCACCGGGCAGGCAATCTGCGGCAGGCGTGCCAAAGTGTCGTAGCGGATACGGGCGAGCAGTCGTATCGGCAGTAGCGGATAGAGGTCGGCACCCATGTCGGGTACCGAGGTGAAGGTCGACGCCAGAATCAGTGCGCCGGGGCGATTTGCGACCGCCAGTTGCGCCGCGACGCCGCCGCCCAGCGATTCGCCATAAAGGACGATGCGGTTTGCAGCGAAGCCGAGAACTTCGGTAGCGTGGCGCCATGCGGTTGCGGCATCGAGGTAGGTACCGTCTTCCGATGGCGTTCCGCTGCTGCGGCCGTAACCGCGATAGTCGATGATCAGGGTCGCCAGCCCGAGATTGTGGAACATCCGCAGGTAATCCATGCGATGGCCCATATTTCCCGCATTACCGTGGAAAAAAATCACCAGACCGCGCGATGCGCGCTTCGTCCCGGCGGGCACGAACCAGCCATCGAGGGTTTCGCCGTCGGTGGTGGCGAGGCTCAGCGGGGTGAATGGCAAGCCGATATCTGCCGGGCTGGCACGAAAGCCGCGATCCATTTCCGGCAGGAAGACCAGTGAGGACTGCTTGAAATAGATCAACGCCGCAAGACCCAGATAGACCAGCAAGGCAATCTGCAAAGCAGACCACAGCATGGATGAACCCTTTCCGGGAAACCGAACCGTCATTGATGGGGTGCGGACATGTGAGTTGTTTGCGGGCAAGTCGCGTGGCGCCACTTTAGCCCAGAAAAAAAGCCGCAGCGGTTTTCCGCTGCGGCTTTCTTGTTGGCGGCTGTTTGCTGCTTAGTGGAACTGCTCTTCCTCGGTCGAACCGTGCAGAGCGGTGACCGATGACGCGCCACCCTGGACTGCCGTGGTGACGTCGTCGAAGTAGCCGGTACCGACTTCCTGCTGGTGCGAGACAAAGCTGTAGCCGCGGTCGCGGGCGGCGAACTCCGGCTCCTGTACCTTCTCGACATAGGCGGTCATGCCGCGCGCCATGTAGTCCTGCGACAGGTCGTACATGTGGTACCACATGTTGTGGATGCCGGCCAGGGTGATGAACTGGTACTTGTAGCCCATGGCGCCGAGTTCGCGCTGGAACTTGGCGATGGTGGCATCGTCGAGATTCTTCTTCCAGTTGAACGACGGCGAGCAGTTGTAGGCCAGCAGCTTGCCGGGGAACTTGGCGCGGATGGCCTCGGCGAATGCCTTGGCAAACGCCAGATCCGGCGTGCCGGTTTCGCACCACACCATGTCGGCGTAGGGCGCGTAGGCCAGACCGCGGCTGATGGCTTGTCCAAGACCCTTTTTGGTCTTGTAAAAGCCTTCCGAGGTGCGCTCGCCGGTGATGAAGGGCTTGTCGTTCTCATCAAAATCTGAGGTCACGAGGTCGGCGGCTTCCGCATCGGTGCGGGCCAGGATGATGGTCGGCGTGCCGAGGATATCGGCGGCCATGCGGGCGGCGATCAGCTTCTGCACGGCTTCCTGCGTCGGCACCAGCACCTTGCCGCCCATGTGGCCGCACTTTTTGACGGAAGCCAGCTGGTCTTCGAAATGCACGCCGCCGGCCCCTGCACGAATCATGGCCTTCATCAGTTCGAAGGCGTTCAACACGCCGCCGAAACCCGCTTCAGCATCGGCCACGATCGGCACGTGATAGTCGATGTAACCCTTGTCGCCGGCATTCACACCCTTCGAATGCTGGATTTCATCGGCGCGGCGGAAGGAGTTGTTGATGCGTTCGACCACCTTCGGCACCGAGTCCACAGGGTAGAGCGACTGGTCGGGATACATCGAGGCGTAGGAATTGTTGTCGGCGGCGACTTGCCAACCCGACAGGTAGATTGCCTTGATGCCGGCCTTGACCTGCTGCATCGCCTGGCCGCCGGTCAATGCCCCAAGGCAATTGACATAAGGGGTGTTGTTGACCAGATCCCAAAGCTTCTCTGCGCCGCGACGCGCCAGCGTGTATTCGATGGGGAAGGAGCCGCGCAGGCGTACCACGTCGTCGGCGCTATATCCGCGCTTGATGCCTTTCCAACGGGGGTTTTCGGCCCAGTCCCTGGCTAGGGCGGCGGCTTGTGCTTTGCGATCAGTCATGTTCAATCCTCTAGAGGGGTTTGTCGAAGGGGGTGCTCAAAAACGGGAGCAGCGACGACAGTATAAAGAGGATTTTGCGTTGCAGCAATAGTCTTATATAAGACTTGTATAAAAAGTTTCTTGTTATTTAACAGCTAATTGAATATTAAGTTGCGCAATGTGGAGGGTATTTCGCAAAACAAAGCGTATTTGGCTTTGTTGATATATATCTTATATAAGACTTCGGTCAAAGCAGTGCTGTGCTGCTGACGATTACCCCGTCCTCGTCTGCATACAGCCATTCGCCTGGAATAAAGGTGACACCGCCGAAACTGACTGGAATATCCGCTTCGCCGACATTCTTCTTCACCGTTTTCAGCGGATGGGTGTCGATCGCAAACACCCCGATGTCCATTTCGGCGATTGCGCGCGAATCGCGGATGCAGCCATAAACGACGATGCCGGCCCAGCCGTTCTTGACGCCCAGCGCGGCGAGTTGGTCCCCGACCAGCGCCCGGCGCAGACTGCCGCCACCGTCTATTACCAGCACGCGATCCTCTCCGGGAGATTCAAGTGCCTTCCTGACCAGCGAATTGTCTTCGAAAAGTTTGAGTGTAGCGATGCGACCGAAAAAAGCGGTGCGACCGCCAAAACAGCTGAACATGGGCTCGACGACGCGTACCTTGTCTTCGTGGGCGTCGCAAAGATCGGTGGTCAGCAGGTCCATGGGTGTGGCGTGATCGAAAATGAGCAAAGCTCGAGATGCGGACTCCGGTGCGCGCTGCGCAAGGCTAGATTGCGGACGCAATTGGCGGCGTACTGACCGTCTCCTGAAAGTCGAGCGTGATCTTCTCGTGCTCGTCAACGTCAATGGTGACGCGACCGCCGTGAACCAGCTTGCCGAACAGCAGTTCGTCGGCCAGTGCGGAGCGGATCGTGTCCTGGATCAGGCGAGCCATGGGTCGCGCACCCATCAATGGATCGAAGCCCCTTTCTGCCAGCCAGGCACGCAGCGCGTCGGTAAAAATTGCCTCGACCTTCTTTTCGTGCAACTGGCCTTCAAGTTGCATGAGGAACTTGTCGACCACGCGCAGGATGATCTCGGCATCGAGTGCTCGGAAGGAGATGATGGCATCCAGCCGATTGCGGAACTCCGGCGTGAACATGCGCTTGATATCAGCCATCTCGTCGCCCTGGCCCTTGTTGGCGGTGAAGCCGATGCTGGTCTTCTGCAGGGCCTCGGCGCCGGCATTGGTGGTCATGACGATCACCACATTGCGGAAATCCGCCTTGCGACCGTTGTTGTCAGTCAAGGTGCCGTGGTCCATCACCTGCAGGAGGATGTTGAATACCTCAGGATGGGCCTTCTCGATTTCGTCGAGCAGCAGTACGGCATGCGGTTTCTTGGTCACCGCTTCGGTAAGCAGTCCGCCCTGATCGAAGCCCACATAGCCGGGCGGTGCGCCGATCAGCCTACTCACTGCATGGCGCTCCATGTATTCGGACATGTCGAAACGGATCAGCTCGATGCCCATGCCATAGGCCAACTGGCGTGCCACCTCGGTCTTGCCGACGCCGGTGGGCCCCGAAAAAAGGAAGCAGCCGATCGGCTTCTGCGGGTCGCCGAGCCCCGAGCGTGACATCTTGATCGCTCTGGCCAATGCGTCGATCGCGGCCTCCTGGCCGAACACCATGTTCTTCAGGTCGCGGTCGAGATTCTTCAGTGCCGACCGGTCGTCGGCCGAGACGTGCTGTGGCGGAATGCGTGCAATCTTGGCCACGATATCCTCGATCTCGAGTTTGCCGATGGTTTTCTTCTGCTTCGACTTGGGCAGGATGCGCTGTGCAGCGCCGGCCTCATCGATCACGTCGATGGCCTTGTCCGGCAAGTGGCGGTCGTTGATGTACTTGGCCGCCAGTTCCGCCGCGCTGGAAATGGCTGCGGCAGAATACTTGACGCCGTGATGCTCCTCGAAGCGGGACTTGAGGCCGCGCAGAATCGAGACGGTTTCATCCACCGACGGCTCATTGACATCGATCTTCTGGAAGCGACGCGACAGCGCGTGGTCCTTTTCGAACACGCCGCGAAACTCGGTGTACGTGGTAGCACCGATGCATTTCAGGGCGCCGGACGACAATGCGGGCTTGAGCAGGTTCGACGCATCCATCGTGCCGCCCGAAGCCGCGCCGGCTCCGATCAGCGTGTGGATCTCGTCGATGAACAAGATGGCGTTCGGATTGTCGGCGAGTTGTTTGAGGACACCCTTCAGACGCTGTTCGAAGTCACCGCGATACTTGGTGCCGGCGAGCAGTGCGCCCATATCCAGGCAATAAACCGTGGCATTGGCAAGAATCTCCGGTACGCGTCCTTCGACGATGTGGCGGGCGAGTCCTTCGGCGATGGCCGTCTTGCCGACGCCCGCTTCACCAACCAGCAGCGGGTTATTCTTGCGCCGGCGGCATAGGGTCTGGATTACCCGCTCCAGCTCCTTGTCGCGGCCAATCAATGGATCGATCTTGCCGGTCAACGCCTGCTGGTTCAGGTTCTGCGTGAAGCTTTCCAGCGCACCGCCCTTTTCCTGCGACTCCGCTTCGGTCTCGGCCGGGTCTTCCTTGCTTCTTGCCTGCGGCGTCTTGGTGATGCCATGGGAAATGAAATTCACAACGTCGAGGCGCGTCACATTCTGGCGCTGCAGGAAGAACACCGCATGGGAGTCCTTTTCGCCGAAGATGGCCACCAATACGTTGGCACCGGTGACTTCCTTCTTCCCCGAAGACTGGACGTGGAGGATTGCACGCTGGATCACACGCTGGAAGCCGAGGGTCGGTTGCGTGTCGATTTCGTCGCTGCCGGCTACCGTCGGTGTGTGCTCGTTGATGAAGGTCAGGAGTTCCTTGCGCAGGCCTTCGATGTCCGCCGCGCAGGCGCGCAGGACTTCCGCCGCCGAGGGATTGTCAAGGAGTGCCAGCAGCAGATGCTCAACCGTGATGAACTCGTGGCGCTTCTGCCGCGCTTCGACAAAGGCCATGTGCAAGCTGACTTCCAGTTCCTGGGCAATCATCAGTTTTCCTCCATCACGCAAGCCAGCGGGTGCTGGTGTCTGCGGGCATATTCGCCTACTTGCTCAACCTTTGTCGCGGCCACATCGCGAGGATACACGCCGCAGGCACCTTTCCCTTCACGATGCACCTTGAGCATGACTTGCGTCGATTGCTCACGCGACAAACCGAAAAACTTTTCCAGCACCACCACCACGAAATCCATCGGAGTGAAATCGTCGTTGAGCAGCATTACCTTGTACATCGGCGGCGGCTTGGTCCGGCTTTGCTCGGGCGCCAGTGCCGCGCCACTCTCCGGACCGACTTGCTTGCGTGTAACCATGACCGGATTCTAATGTGATTCCCGCAAAGTTCAACACCACGAAAAAGATGGGAATAGGGCGCCGATGCGACCGTATTTAGGGACGATCGTCCAATATGCAAGAGGCGGGAATGTGCAATGCAACATCGAAAGTTGTTGACGCTGCTTGACAATGTGCGTAAAACGCGAACGGTGTTTAGTTCAAACTCCCCCGCAGTGACCTACGGTCGTCTCACAGTCTGTCAAATTGCAGCTCCTCTGAAACTCCGCTTGGCCCCCTCTGCTATTCCGAGCTTGAACCTCAAACATGCCCCGGCCGGGGTGCGGTGTTTTGCAGCCCGCAGCGGTGGCCGATTCGTTCGTTTTTGATTAAGGAAAAAGTTACATGGCAACTGGTACTGTTAAGTGGTTCAACGACGCCAAGGGTTTTGGTTTTATTACCCCGGATGACGGAAGCGAAGATCTGTTCGCACATTTCTCAGCCATCAATATGGCTGGTTTCAAGTCCCTGAAAGAAGGTGACAAGGTGACTTTTGACGTGGTGCAAGGCCCCAAAGGCAAGCAGGCGTCGAACATCCAGAAGCCTTGATGTCCTCGCTTTTTTCGGTGCCCGGTTAATTCCGGTACCGGAAAATCAAAGCCCGGCCGACGTAAAAGTCGGGCGGGCTTTGTTTTTGGTAGCGGCCGCTGCGCTTACCGCCGATACAGCCGGCGTCGGCTTCCACTGAAACTTCGGTTTGCAACAGCTGGTTGTGTTGCGCTTTACATCCGGTCGATCATTGCCTGGCCGAACGCCGAGCATTTCACTTCCTTGGCGCCTTCCATCAGACGGGCAAAGTCATAAGTCACGACTTTGTCGCCAATGGCGGCTTCCATCGACTTGATGATGAGGTCCGCGGCTTCCGTCCAGCCCATGTGGCGCAGCATCATTTCGGCGGAGAGGATCAGGGAACCCGGATTCACGTAGTCCTTGCCGGCATATTTCGGCGCCGTGCCGTGTGTCGCTTCGAAGCAGGCGTACAGGTCCGAAATGTTGGCGCCCGGAGCGATGCCGATGCCGCCCACCTGAGCTGCCAGTGCATCGGAGATGTAGTCGCCGTTCAGGTTCAGCGTGGCGATGACGTCATACTCGGCCGGGCGCAACAGGATCTGTTGCAGGAATGCGTCAGCGATGGCGTCCTTGATGACGATGCCGTTGGGCAACTTGAGCCACGGCCCGCCGTCTATTTCCGCACCGCCGAATTCATTTTTCGCCAGCGCATAGGCCCAGTCGCGGAAGCCGCCTTCCGTGTACTTCATGATGTTGCCCTTGTGCACGATCGTGACCGACTTGCGCTTGTTGGCGATCGCATAGTTAACCGCCGCCCGCATGAGGCGCTCGGTTCCTTCGCGCGACACCGGCTTGATGCCGATGCCCGAAGTATTCGGGAAACGGATCTTCGTCACCCCCATCTCCTCCTGCAGGAACTTGATTATCTTTTTGGCCGGCGCGGATTCCGCCTGCCATTCAACCCCGCAGTAGATGTCTTCCGTGTTCTCGCGGAAAATCACCATGTCGGTCTTGCTCGGGTCCTTCAGCGGCGAGGGGATGCCCTTGAAGTAGCGTACCGGGCGCACGCACTGGTACAGGTCCATCTCCTGGCGCAAGGCCACGTTGAGCGAACGGATGCCGCCGCCTACCGGGGTGGTCAGCGGTCCCTTGATGGATATTGAATACTCCTTGCATGCCGTAATGGTTTCTGCCGGCAGCCAGACATCCGGGCCATACAGGCGGGTTGCCTTTTCGCCGGCATACACCTCCATCCATGAAATCTTTCGCTTGCCGCCGTAGGACTTTTGCACCGCTGCATCGACCACTTTTTGCATCACCGGCGTGATGTCCACGCCAATGCCATCACCCTCGATGAAGGGAATGACGGGATTGTCGGGGATCGGCTGACCCGGAACGATTTTCTGGCCCTGTGCGGGAACCTTGATCAGGGAAGTGCTCATGCCTGCTCCGTTATTGATGGTTGTTGAGGATCGAGAAGGATGCGGGATGAATCGCCGCTGATTATCCTCCAAAAGCGCACCGTACTCCAGTCGCCCGCCGGGCCCGGATGCTGCAGTGCCCGCTGTTAGAATTGCAAGGCTTGAGTTCAAAGGGATTTCCACCATGCCTGCCGGCGCCTCTGATGACCTGATCGCCGAATCCATCGCCAACGTTCTGGTGGACGGCTTCAACAAACACTACCGTCTCTTTCATGAAAGTTCCGCGCTCGCCAAGCAGCGCTTTGAGCTGGCACGCTGGCAGGAGGGCCAGCAGGCGGTGCGCGATCGTATCCAGTTCTACGATGATCGCATCAGGGAAACCACCGAGAGGCTGCATCGCGAGTTCCATGCCGACGATTTGAGTGATGCCGTCTGGCAACAGGCCAAGCTTCAATTCATTGGCTTGCTGACCAACCACAAGCAGCCCGAACTGGCGGAAACTTTCTTCAATTCGGTGTTCTGCCAGATTCTGCATCGTACCTATTTCCACAACGATTTCATTTTTGTGCGGCCGGCGGTTTCCACCGAGTACATCGAGTCCGATCCGCCAACCTACCGTTGTTACTATCCCAACCAGGCTGGCTTCCGCGCTTCGATCCGCCAGGTGTTTCTGGATTTCAAATGGACTCTGGAGTTCGACGATCTGGATCGCGATGTCGATTTCATCTTGCGCGGCATCGGGTCTCATCTCGGCACCATCCCGGCGCGCGAGGCCAACTTGCAGATACAGGTGCTCAACTCGGCCTTCTATCGCAACAAGGGTGCCTACGTGATCGGCAAGGCCGTGAACGGCGCTTTCGAGTATCCGTTCGCGGTTCCGGTGCTTCACTCGCCGGATGGCAAGCTCTGTCTCGACACCATCATTCTCGATGCCTGGCGGATCGGTGTTCTTTTCTCCCTGTCACGAGCCTACTTCATGGTCGACATGGAGGTGCCCTCCGGCTATGTCCAGTTTCTGCGCTCGATCATGCCCAACAAGCCGCGCTCCGAGTTGTACACCATGCTTGGACTGGGAAAGCAGGGCAAGACCATGTTTTTCCGCGACCTGATATTTCATCTGCATCATTCCGCCGACCAGTTCACCGTTGCACCGGGTATCCGCGGGCTGGTCATGCTGGTTTTCACCTTGCCGTCCTATCCCTATGTGTTCAAGGTCATCAAGGATGTGTTCGGCAGTTCGAAGGAGGTCGATCACGACACCGTGCGGCGCAAGTACCAGCTGGTGAAGCAGGTGGATCGCGTCGGCCGCATGGCCGATACACTGGAGTTCTCCAAGGTTGCCTTGCCGCGCAAGCGTTTTTCGCAGGAACTGATCGATGAACTGTACAAGGAAGTTCCATCGCTGATCGAAGAGGATGGCGACGACCTGATCATCGAGCATCTTTACATCGAGCGGCGCATGGAACCGCTTAACCTTTACCTCGAGAAAGCCGAGAAAGCCGGGCGCGATGACCTGATCGAGGAGGTGGTGCGTGAGTATGGCAATGCGATCCGCGAACTGGCGATCGCCAATATCTTTCCCGGCGATTTGCTCTGGAAGAACTTCGGCGTTACGCGTTACGGTCGCGTGGTGTTTTACGACTACGACGAAATCGAGTACATGACCGATTGCAAGTTCCGGCGTATTCCCCCGCCGCCGAATTTCGAAGCGGAAATGTCGGGCGAAGCCTGGTACTCGGTTTCCAGGATGGACGTGTTTCCCGAGGAGTTCGAGACCTTCCTGCTGGTTTCGGACAAGATCCGGGAAGCGTTCATGCGCTACCACGCCGATCTGTTCGATGCCGGGTTCTGGCAGAACACGCAGGAACAGATACGCAAGGGCTTGATGCAGGATTTCTTTCCCTATCCCGACTCGCTGCGATTCTGCAACGGTCTTGGCGGCGGCCAAACGGTTTGAGTCGCCTGATACTGTTCAACAAGCCCTATGGCGTGCTGACCCAGTTTACCGACTCGGCGGGGCGCCCGACGCTGGCGGACTATATTCCAATCCCCAAGGTCTATGCCGCCGGCCGGCTCGATGCCGATTCCGAAGGTTTGGTCGTATTGACCGATGATGGAGCCGTGCAGGCACGGATTGCCGACCCTCGCCACAAGCTTGCGAAGGTCTACCGGGTTCAGGTTGAGGGACTGCCCACTGATACTGCGCTGCAGCAACTCGCCGCGGGGGTCGATCTTGGCGATTTCCTTACGCGGCCGTGTCAGGTGCGCCGTATTGCCGAGCCTCAGGGGCTTTGGCAGCGAAATCCACCGATCCGGCATCGCGCGGCAATCCCGACCAGTTGGCTGGAAATCGTTCTGCGGGAAGGCAAGAACCGTCAAGTCAAGCGCATGACGGCGCGGGTCGGATTTCCTACCTTGCGGCTGATTCGCTGGGCGGTGGGCGACTGGACACTGGAAGGGTTGGCGCCAAGGCAGTGGCGTGAAGTTGAATTGTCAGGTCAACCGGATCCAAAGCAGTGCGTTAATGTCCATGACGCCTCGAAAAACCGTGGTGTTAACAGCACCCTACCTAAACTCAAATTAAAGGATACACCATGAGCAAGCTTCTCGTTACCCTGTTTGCCGGCCTGATTGCAACTTCCGTTTTCGCTGCTGATGCTGCCAAACCGGCTGCTGCTCCGGCCGCCCAGAAGGGCATGTCCGGTATGGAAGGCCAGAAGGGCATGGCCGGCATGTCCGGCATGGAAGGCCAGAAGGGCTATGGCCGGCATGGAAGGCAAGAAGGACCAGAAGGGCATGTCCGGCATGTCCGGCATGGAAGGCAAGAAGGCCAAGAAAGAGAAGAAGGCCAAGAAGGCTGACCAGAAGGGTATGTCCGGCATGTCCGGCATGGAAGGCCAGAAAGGCATGTCTGGCATGTCCGGTCAGAAGGGCATGTCCGGCATGAGCGGCATGGAAGGCCAGAAGGGCATGTCCGGCATGTCCGGCATGGAAGGCAAGAAGGCTGACGCCCCGGCCGCCAAGAAGTAATTCCCGCATTTCGGGACAAAAATGGCAGGGAAACCTGCCATTTTTTTCGCCTATGGATCCGAAAAAACGAGTCAAGCTGTTGATTTGGTATAGTATTCCATGCGTTGCGACCGACTCGGCGCATGGTTTTCCTGACCTGTTTCGTTACCAAAAGGCCACCTGGCCATGTCTTTGCGAGGAATTTTGATGCTGTTGCGGGCAGCGTTTTCGGCGATATTCATTTCCATTGCGGTTCCCGGATGGGCCCAACAGCCGCAGTTGCCGCTTCTCGAGTTGTCCGCTGGCATGCACCGGATCGAAGCGGAGGTCGCGGCCACTCCGGAGAGCCGGCAAACCGGAATGATGTTGCGCACCTCGATGCCGTCCCATCGCGGCATGCTGTTCGTGTTCACAGACAGTGCGAAACACTGCATGTGGATGCGCAATACGCTGTTGCCGCTGTCGGTGGCCTTCCTTGACGAAAAAGGCCGGATCCTCAATGTCGAGGAGATGCAGCCCAAAACCGAGGACAACCATTGCGCCGCCAAGCCCGCGCGCTATGCCCTGGAAATGAACTTGGGCTGGTTCAGGAGTCGCGGTCTGGGGGCTGGAGTTGCGATCACCGGAATCGACAAGGCGCCCGCAGGGCGCTAAAACGTCGTCTTCAATAGTGCGGCGGGATTTCGTCGCGCGGGTTTCGCGGGTCGCCGGGCGCCTCCGAATGCATCAATTGGTACAACTCGCGTATTTGCGCCTGGAGCAGGTCGATTTGCTGCTGCTGGCGAAACATCGTGCGATTGAGTTCTTCAAGATGATCTTCGCTGAGACCCAACTTGATTTCGAGTTCCGTGATTCTGGATTCCATGCCGGCTCCCCGCTGATCCAATGACAAAGGGCGCCTCGCGGCGCCCTTCGCTGACTTCGACTCAGTCGCGCTACTGCCTTGCTCAGCCGAAATTCCTTGCCGCGAAATCCCAGTTCGCCAGGGAAGCCAGGAAGGTTTCGACAAACTTGGGCCGCGCATTGCGGTAGTCGATGTAATAAGCGTGTTCCCAGACGTCGATGGTCAGCAGCGCCTTGTTGTCTGTGTTCAGCGGCGTGCCGGCGCCCGAGGTATTGACGATATCCACCGAACCGTCCGGCTTTTTCACCAGCCAGGTCCAGCCCGAGCCGAAATTGCCGACGGCGGAGGCCTGGAAGGCTTTCTTGAACTCGTCGAAGCTGCCCCATTTCTTGTTGATCGCATCGGCCAGGGCACCGGTCGGCGTGCCGCCACCGCCGACTTTCATGCTGTTCCAGAAGAAGCTGTGATTCCAGACCTGGGCCGAGTTGTTGAAAATGCCGCCGGCCGGGGCTTTCTTGATGATGGCTTCGAGGTCGAGATTCTCGTACTCGGTGCCCTTGATCAGGTTATTGAGATTTGTCGCATAGGCCTGATGGTGCTTGCCATAGTGGTATTCGAAGGTTTCTTTCGAAATGTGCGGGGCCAGTGCATCCATCGCGTAGGGCAGGGGGGGGAGGGTGTGTTCCATTGTGGTTCTCCTGTTGCAGTGAGGGTGAAAAGCTGTAAAGTTGACTACTATAGTCAAGAATAGATCAGGTGGCAACCGGACCTTGATCCGGGCTGCTCGTGAGGATAGCGGCTTCGGCACTGCCGCGCGCCAGATGGAGGCTTACTGTCTGGCCTGGATGCAGGCCGGAAGCGTCCGTTACCAGCTTGCCTCCGGCGTCGCGGACGATGGAGAAACCTCTTGCCAGGGTTGCTTCGGGATTCAGATGAGAGAGTGCCGCCGCGAGCTTGTCCAGCGCACTCAGCCGCTGCCGCTGCTGTTCGCGGATGGCCGAATCCAGGCGTTGCGCCAGCAGTCCGATGTCTCCGCGGCATCTTTCGGTGCCGGGGACATTCCGTCCCAGGCCGAGGGCGGCGCGATTCAGGCGATCCCGATGGCGGCCAAGGCCGCGGGCCAGGGACGCACCCAGTTGCGATCCGAGCAGCGCCAGCCTGTCGCGCGCCTGCGCCAGGCGTGTCGCCGGATGGACAAGGCGCAGCGAAAGGTGATCCAGTCGCTGCTGTTCGCGGGCGACATGACGCTGCGCTGCCCGGCCCAGTGCTGTTTCAAGATCGGCGATTTCGCCAGCCGCTTCGTGCCATCCCTGGGTGGCAAGTTCGGCAGCCGCGGTCGGCGTCGCCGCACGCAAGTCAGCGACATGGTCTGTGATGGTGGTATCGGTCTCGTGACCGACGCCGCTGACAGTCGGTAGCGTACTGGCGGCAATCGCCCGTGCGACGACTTCTTCGTTGAATGCCCAGAGGTCTTCGATGCTGCCGCCACCCCGCACGATCAGAAGCACGCTGCATTCATTGCGCCGGCCGGCCACGGTGATCGCCCTGGCAATGTCAGCGGCGGCGCTGCCGCCCTGCACCAGGGTCGGGTAAAGGATCACCTGCAGATGCGGTGCGCGACGCTTGAGTGTCACCAGCACATCCCGCAAAGCGGCGGCGCGCGGCGAACTGATGATCCCGATGCGATTCGGAAAGCGCGGTAGCGGGCGCTTGCGCTCGGCCGCAAACAGGCCTTCGGCCTCCAGTCGCGCCTTCAATCTGGCGAAGGCTTCGAACAGTTGCCCCAGTCCGGCGCGCCGCAGCGCCTCGATGTTGAGCTGAAAGTCGCCGCGCGGCTCATAGAGCGAGACCAGGGCACGCGCCTCGACCTGCTGCCCGTTTTCCAGGCGCCAGGGAACGGACGTTGCGCGCGAGCGGAACATTACGCAGCGTGCCTGGGCCGCTTCGTCCTTCAGCGAGAAGTAAACATGGCCGGAGGTGGCCCGGGTCAGGTTGGAAATTTCGCCCGCCACCCAGAGCAGAGGAAACTCCTTCTCCAGGCTCGCGCGTGCGCGTCGGTTGAGTTCGCTGATGCTGACGACGGTGCCGGGATCGGGCATGGACTGGATGCGTTCTGGCAAAGATGAACGAGAAAGGAAATTCTACAGCATCCACATTTCGGGGCAGCCCCGCCGACAAGGCCGGGACGGGCGCACAATTGCAGAGCGCTGGCGCAGCGCCTTGATTAATTGGAGGTTTTTTTGTCTAAAAATTGCTCAAAAAATGGAAAGCCCGTGAGAACGGCCGGTTCAGCTTGCTTGTCACAAGATCATCCACAAATTTATCCACAGATTCTGTGGATAAATTTGCCTGCACAGACCCCCGTTTTTCCGGTAACGGAAAACTGCCGCACACGCCCTGATGGTCACCAGCATCCTGAATACGGGTTTCCGCTTCTATTGCGGAATTCAGGATGACATCCTTTTGTATTGCCGAATCGTCCCACTCGGGCTAAAGTTCGCGCTTTCCCGCTTACCGGAGTCGTCCACGTGTTTTCCATCATCCAGGCTGCCGGCTGGCCCATCTGGCCCTTGCTGTTCGTTTCCGTCATCGCGGTCGCGCTCATCATCGAACGCGCCGCGGCACTGCGCCGCACCAAGATCGTCCCCCCCGGTTTGCTGCAAAGCGCTGTCGCCGATTACCGCCAGAGCGGAATTTCCGATGCACAGTTGGCGCGCCTGGAGGCTCATTCGCCGCTGGGACGGGTACTGGCTGCCGGCATGCGCAATGCCAAGAGCTCACGAGAGATCATGAAGGAGTCGATTGAAGAAGCCGGGCGCGGCGTGGCCCATGAACTGGAAAGATTCCTGACGACATTGGGTACCATCGCCACGATTGCGCCCTTGATGGGCCTGTTCGGCACGATCGTCGGCATGATCGAGATCTTCGGCTCATCGACTGCCGCAGGCAACAATCCGCAGGCACTGGCGCATGGCATTTCGGTGGCGCTCTACAACACCGGCTTCGGCTTGATCATCGCGATTCCGGCCATGATTTTCTACAGGCACTTCCGGGCGCAGGTCGACGGTTTCCTGGTCGATATGGAGCAGGAAGCGGTGAAACTTGTCGAAGTCCTGCAGGGCGAACGCAGGTAAGGGCAGACGCGATGAACTTCCAGCGAGGACGGCAGCGCGAAGAACCCGAGATCAATCTGATCGCGATGATCGACGTGCTCCTGGTGATCCTGATCTTCCTCATGATCACCACCACGTATTCCAAGTTTTCCGGGCTGGAAATCAATCTGCCCACCGCCGAAGCGCCGCAGAACAAGGAGCAGCCCAACGAAATCAATGTGGTGGTTACTGCGGCCGGCGAAATCATGGTGAACAAGGCGGCAATCGGTAGCCGCGACATCCAGTCCATCGCCACCGCGATGCGGCGTTTTACCGGCAGCGGCAAGGAACCGATCGTCATCATCAACGCCGACGCCAAGGCTGCGCACCAGAGCGTGATCGATGTCATGCAGGCGGCGCAGCAGGCCGGGCTGTCGCACATATCCTTTGCCACCCAGCAGGCGCAACGCTGAGCCCGGCGGAGTCGCCGCCGTCTGGCGGCGGCGCGGCCTGCCAGCCTGTCTGCTGTTTCCGCTTTCGCTGATCTTCAAAGGCCTTGTCGCCGTGCGACGGGCCGCGTACCGGATGGGCATCTTGCGCCGTGAGCGAATGCCGGTACCGGTGCTGGTTGTCGGCAATATTACGGTCGGTGGTACGGGCAAGACTCCGCTGGTGATCCATCTGGCGCTCGCCTTGCGCGCGCGCGGACGCCATCCCGGCATCGTCAGTCGCGGCTACCGCGGCGACAGCGGTCATGTCCTCGAGGTCACTGCCGGCAGTGATCCAAAGGTGGTGGGCGACGAACCATTGCTGCTCGCCCGGCGCGCCGCCTGCCCGGTGTTTGTCGGCCGCGACAGGGTGGCTGCGGCACGCAGCCTCCTTGCGCGCCATCCGGAATGCGATCTGATCATCGCCGATGACGGCCTGCAGCACTATCGCCTGGAGCGGGATGTCGAGATTGCCCTGGTGGACGAGCGCGGCACGATGAACGGTTGGGCCTTGCCGGCAGGCCCGCTGCGGGAACCGGTCTCGCGCCTGGCGCAGGTGGATGCGCTGGTTCTCAACGGCATCGCCGTGTCGCCGGCGCCGACTTTTTCGCGGCCGACATTTTCGATGCGTCTTCCGGGTGAGCGTTTTCACCGTCTCGACGAGCCTTCGACAACGTGCAACGCTACGGACCTGGCCGGAGCGATGCTGCACGCGGTGGCCGGTATCGGTGCCCCCCAGCGCTTTTTCGATCACCTGAACGGTATGGGACTGGCGTTTTCCGCACACCCTTTCGCCGACCATCATGACTTTTGCGCGGAGGAAATGGATTTTGCGGGCGACGCCATCCTGACCACGGAAAAGGATGCCGTAAAATTGGCCCGACTTCGTTTGCCTCTGCCGGTCTGGGTCTTGCCCGTGACGGCCGAAGTCAAGCCCGACCTTGCCGCATTTGTTCTGGAGAAACTCAATGGACGCCCGCCTGCTTGAAATACTTGTTTGCCCCGTCTGCAAGGGACCGCTCGAGAATCGCAAGGCCGCCGCCGAACTGGTGTGCAAGGGATGCAGGCTGGCTTACCCGGTCAAGGACGATATTCCGGTGATGCTCGAGGATGAGGCGCGGCAACTGGGGACAGAAGAAGTCTGATGGCTGTTCGCATCGTCATTCCGGCACGCTATGCATCGACGCGGCTGCCGGGGAAGCCCCTGGCCGACATCGCCGGGAAGCCGATGATCGTGCGCGTGGCGTCGGCCGCACGGCGTGCGCAAAGCGATGGTGTCTGGGTGGCCGCGGATGATGAGCGGATCGTTGCCGCGGTTCGGCAGCATGGCTTCGAGGCGGTAATGACGCGTGCGGATCACCCCAGCGGTACCGACCGGATCGCCGAGGTGGCCGAACGCTTGCGGTGGGACGACGCCGACATCGTGGTCAATGTCCAGGGCGATGAACCGCTGCTTGAACCCTCCCTGATCGAGGCCGTGGCCGGCGCCTTGCAAGGTGAGCCTGATGCAGCGATCGCGACTGCGGCCCACCGCCTGGCCACTGTCGAAGATTTTTTCAGCACCAATGTGGTCAAGGTAGTGTGCGACTCGCGCGGGCGCGCCCTTTACTTCAGTCGCGCCCCCATTCCGTGGGATCGTGACCAGTTCGCGCACAGGCGCGATGCGCTTCCCGCTGATCTTCCGGCCCTGCGGCACATTGGCTTGTATGCCTATCGCGTGAGTTTTCTGCGTCGCTTCGGTCAGCTTGCGGCTTCTCCCCTGGAGCGTTGCGAGTCGCTGGAGCAGTTGCGCGCGCTGTGGCACGGTTATCCGATTCAGGTCGTCAGCGTCGATCACGCGCCGGCCCCCGGAGTCGATACGCCGGAAGATCTGGAACGCGTGCGCCGATCGTTTGACGCCGGCAAGGATTCGGAGTAAGTTTTGCTCGGTTCAAAAATCATAAAAAAAGCTTTTAAATCATTAAGATAAACTTTACTTGGGGAGCCAGCTATGAAATTGATTCTGTTGGGTGGGCCGGGTGCAGGCAAGGGAACGCAAGCGGCATTCATTACGGAGAAATTCGGGATTCCGCAGATTTCAACGGGCGACATGTTGCGCGTGGCCGTCAAGGCCGGTACGCCGATGGGTTTGGCGGCAAAAAAGGTCATGGATGCCGGCGGCCTGGTGTCCGACGACATCATCCTCGGCCTTATCGCCGAGCGTTTGAAGCAGCCCGATTGCGCCAAGGGTTTCCTGTTCGACGGATTTCCGCGCACGCTGCCACAGGCCGAAGCATTGCGTGCGCAGGGCATTGAGTTGGATTACGTGCTGGAGATCGACGTCAGTGATGATGAAATCATCCGGCGCATGAGCGGTCGTCGCGTTCATCCGGGCTCGGGACGCACCTATCACCTCGTATTCAATCCGCCGAAGGTCGACGGCAAAGACGATGCCACCGGCGATGCGCTGATCCAGCGCGACGACGACAAGGAAGAGACGGTCAGGAAGCGCCTTGCGGTGTATCACAGCCAGACACAACCGCTGATCGAGTATTACTCGAAGTGGTCCGACACGGGCGCCAAGGGTGCACCACGGCATCGCAAGGTTTCAGGGGTCGGTTCGCTCGATGCGATCAAGAGCGCCGTGTTTGCCGCACTGAGTTGAAGAGGCGACAGGCCTCGGGGCCGGATAAGGAGACAACATGTCCAGTCACATCCGACGCATAGCGGTCTGTACCGGTGGCGGTGACGCTCCGGGTCTCAACGCTGTCATACGGGCGGTGGCGATCGCCGCCGCCAATCGGGGTTGGGAGTGCTACGGCATTCACGAAGGTTTCAACGGCATACTTTTTCCAGAACGCTATCCCGACGGCGGCGTGTTCCGTCTCACGCGGGAAAAGGTACGCGGCATCGGCCATCTGGGCGGCACCATCCTGGGTACCACCAACAAGGGCAACCCCCTGCATTTCCCCATGAAAATGCCAGACGGCACAACGAAGGACATGGATCTTTCGGGGGACATTCTGGAGTTCTTCGCCAGAAAGGAAATCGATGCCCTGGTTTCCATCGGTGGCGACGGGTCGCTGACCATCGCCAACGCCTTGCACGAGAAGGGCCTGCGCGTGGTGGGAGTGCCCAAGACGATCGACAACGATCTGGACAAGACCTTCACTACGTTTGGTTTCGATTCGGCCGTGGGCTTTGCCACCGAGTGCCTGGATCGCCTGCACAGCACCGCCGAAAGCCACCAGCGGGTGATGGTGGTCGAGGTCATGGGGCGTTATGCGGGCTGGATCGCACTGCATGCCGGCATTGCGGGTAGCGCCCACGCCATCCTGATCCCCGAGATTCCCTTTGATGTGGACAAGGTGGCGGCCAAGATCCGCGCCCGGGATAGCGAGGGCAGGATGTATTCGATTGTGCTGGTCGCCGAGGGCGCCGAGCCCATCCACGGACACCGGGAGATTCTGGAGCCCTCCGGGATCGGCCATGCCGAGCGTCTCGGAGGCGTCGGCGAGCGCGTTGCAAAGGCACTCGAGGAGCGGACCGGCAAGGATGTCCGGGTGGTCGTGCTGGGCCACCTGTTGCGCGGTGGCAGTCCGACCTCTTTTGATCGCCTTGCCGCGATGCGCTTTGGCACCGCCGCAGTCAGAGCCCTCGACGAGGGGCAATCCGGGATCATGGTGGCTCTCGGATTCCCGAATGTGAATTACGTCGCCCTCTCGGAAGTGGCCGGTCGCATGAAGGGTGTTCCCCTGGACAGCGATACCGTCCAGACCGGCAAGGGACCTGGGGATCAGTTTCGGAGATTGATTCCCGGCCGCCGGACTTACCTGCGGCCGTGCTGTTCCGGGCCGGTTTATTTCCCCGGTTTAAGGATTTTGTCGACCTTGTTGAGCCGCAAGCGATACGCGTCCGGCATGCCGGAACCCAGCAAGGGCCGCAGGTAGAGCCGGAAGGCATCGGTGACGTCGGTGCCGTTGGCGGCAATGAACTCGTCTTCCATGACCCGCGTTTTCCCTGCCACGCTGTCCAGCGGGACCAACTGATAATCGACGGAATAAAAGCCGGTGCGCTTGATCGCGACCGATCCGTCGCGATCGCCCCACATGGCGTATTGCACGGCTTTCTCGCCGACCTCGCGCGCCTCGCGCTGGTCGACATCCGAAACGCAGCCCATGAATGAACGCTGCAGATAGCCGAAGGTGTCGCCGCGTACGCGCTTGATGCCGAGTTTGCTCTTGATCTCGTCACAGAGCAGGTCGGCCAGCGCGCCGGTACCCGAAAGCTGGATGTTGCCATGGGCATCGCGCTCGACATGGCTGCTCAGCTGCGTGATGATCGGCGTGCCCTGTTTGTCATGGATGCCTTCCGAGGCGGCGATCACGCAGCGGCCATATTTTTCATATGTTCTCTTGACGTCGCTGAGAAATTTATCGACTTCGAAGACACGTTCCGGCAGATAGATCAGATGCGGGCCGTCATCCGGGAATTTCTTGCCGAGCGCGGAGGCTGCGGTCAGAAACCCGGCGTGGCGGCCCATCACCACGGCCAGATAAACGCCGGGCAGGGCAGCGTTGTCCAGATTGGCCCCCTGAAAGGCCTGGGCGACAAAACGGGCCGCCGACGGGAACCCCGGCGTGTGATCGTTGCCGACCAGATCGTTGTCGATGGTCTTGGGAATGTGGATGCAGCGCAACGGATAGTCGGCCCGCCGTGCTTCCTCGCTGACGATCCGTACCGTGTCGGAAGAATCATTGCCGCCGATGTAGAAGAAGTAACCGATGCCGTGCGCCTTGAGAACTTCGAATATCTCGTGGCAATACTTGAGGTCGGGTTTGTCGCGCGTCGACCCGAGCGCCGAGGACGGCGTGCTGGCCACCATTTCAATGTTATGGCTGGTCTCCTGGGTGAGGTCGAGGAAATCCTCGTTGATGATGCCCGATACCCCGTGGTAGGCGCCATAGACGAGTTCGACGTTGCGGAACTTGCGGGCTTCGAGCACCACGCCGGCCATCGATTGATTGATGACGGCGGTGGGTCCCCCACCCTGAGCGACTAATACCTTCCCGTGCGGCATGATCTGACTTCCTTTCGATTGATCAGACTGGATTGATAATCGCAAATGGGAGCGAATCTGTTTCCAGCACCCAGCCCATGCGGTCTGCGTACCGGCGCTTCGGGATCCACTATATCCGGCATTATGCGCGGTCGGCATCCATCAGCCGGATTTGTCCATCAGCAGATTTTAATATTGACAGTCGAGACTTGCGCATACTGAAAAACATGGAGAAGACAGCTTGGAGTACAAGGCTGCACCCCAAGACCCGCCAGCGGTGAAGGATCGGTTAAGTCTGAAGAAATAAAAGTTGTCGCGCCTGTGGCTGTGCAATCTGGATGGCGTGATAAAATTATCTGTTTAGTTCATCAATTATCAGGGGGGTTCTATGTCAGCAGGACTGATGTTTGCACTGATCTGTGCGGTGGCGGCAATCGCCTATGGCTGGATCATGAGCCAGTGGATTCTGGCGCAACCGGCGGGCAACGACCGCATGAAGGAGATTGCGGCAGCTATCCAGGAAGGCGCCCAAGCCTATCTGAACCGTCAATACACGACGATCGGTATCGTCGGCGCGGTGCTTGCCGTGCTGATCCTTGTATTCCTCGGGGCGAAGACCGCCATCGGTTTCGTGATTGGTGCTGTGTTGTCCGGCGCTGCCGGCTACATCGGCATGAACGTTTCGGTTCGTGCCAACGTGCGCACGGCTCAGGCGGCAACTGTCGGCCTCAACGAGGCGCTGAACGTGGCCTTCAAGGGCGGCGCCATCACCGGCATGCTGGTGGTCGGTCTCGGCCTGCTGGGTGTCGCCGGTTACTACGCTGTGCTGAAGATGATGGGTGGCCCCGCCATCAAATTGGAAGACATCATCCATCCGCTGGTCGGCCTCGGTTTCGGTTCCTCCCTGATCTCGATTTTCGCCCGACTCGGCGGCGGCATCTTCACCAAGGGCGCCGACGTCGGCGCCGACCTGGTGGGCAAGGTGGAAGCCGGCATTCCCGAGGATGATCCGCGCAACCCGGCGGTGATCGCCGACAACGTCGGCGACAACGTCGGCGACTGCGCCGGCATGGCGGCCGACCTGTTCGAAACCTATGCGGTGACCACGGTGGCCACCATGCTGCTGGGCGTGCTGTTGCTCAAGGCGAATCCGGCCTTTGCCGAACAGGCGGTCATTTATCCGCTGGCATTGGGCGGCTTCTCGATCATCGCCTCGATCATCGGCGTGATGTTCGTCAAGGCCCGTGACGGCGGCAAGATCATGAACGCCCTCTATCGTGGCCTGGCGGTTGCCGGTCGTGCTGGCACTGGTTGCCTTCTACCCGATGACTACCATGCTGATCGACGATCACCTGCTCGACAGCGTGATGAACATCAGCGGCGGCTCGCATATGCGCCTCTACGGTGCGGCGGTCATCGGCCTGGTTCTGACCGGACTGATGGTCGTACATCACCGAGTACTACACCGGCACGGAGTTCAAGCCGGTGCAGCACGTGGCAGAAGCCTCGACCACGGGTCACGGCACCAACATCATCGCCGGTCTCGGCGTGTCGATGAAGTCCACTGCATGGCCGGTGCTTTCCGTTTGTGCCGCGATCTGGGCCTCGTATGCGATGGGCGGCCTCTACGGCATCGCCATCGCCGCCACCTCAATGTTGTCCATGGCCGGCATCGTCGTCGCACTTGACGCCTACGGTCCGATCACCGACAACGCCGGCGGCATCGCCGAAATGGCGGAACTGCCGCCTTCCGTGCGCGCCATTACCGATCCGCTCGACGCCGTCGGCAACACCACCAAGGCGGTGACCAAGGGCTATGCCATCGGTTCCGCCGGCCTCGCCGCGCTGGTGCTGTTCGCCGACTTCACGCATGGCCTGGAAGCGCTCAAGCCCGGCATCAAGTTCGCCTTCGACCTGTCCGATCCGGCCGTCATCATCGGCCTCTTCGTCGGCGGCATGGTGCCCTACCTGTTTGCCGCGATGGGCATGGAAGCGGTCGGTCGCGCCGCCGGTTCCGTGGTGGTCGAAGTGCGCCGCCAGTTCAAGGAGATCAAGGGCATCATGGAAGGCACGGCCAAGCCGGAATACGGCACCTGCGTCGACATGCTGACCAAGGCCGCGATCAAGGAAATGATGATCCCGTCGCTGCTGCCGGTGCTGGTTCCGGTCGTGGTCGCCGTCGTCATGAACTTCCTCATGCCCCCGTTGAACGGTGTCGGCGCAGGCGTGCGCGCCCTGGGCGGCGTCCTGATGGGCACCATCGTCACCGGCCTGTTCGTCGCCATTTCGATGACCACCGGCGGCGGCTGCTGGGACAACGCCAAGAAGTACATCGAAGACGGCCACTACGGCGGCAAGGGTTCCGAGGCGCACAAGGCTGCGGTGACCGGCGACACCGTGGGCGATCCGTACAAGGATACGGCGGGCCCCGCGGTGAACCCGCTGATCAAGATCATCAACATCGTGGCACTGCTGATCCTGCCGCTGGTGGTGTGATCCCGATCCTCATGATCGAACTGACGGGCAGCCTGCGGGCTGCCCGTTTTTTCTTGGTGCTGGCCGTTCTGGCCGGCACCGGCATGGCGGGCGCGCAGACGGTGCAGCCGGAAGCGGCCAGCGGTTTTGCGCCGGTACCGGCGGTGGCCAGCGCCGGCTTTATGGTCGTTACGGCGAATGCCCATGCCACCGATGCCGCCGCAGAAATTCTGCAGCTGGGTGGCAATGCGCTGGATGCCGCGATCGCCGCGCAATGGGTGTTGAATCTGGTCGAGCCGCAATCGTCTGGCATCGGCGGCGGCGGATTCATGCTGCACTGGGATGCGACGCATCGCCGGGTATCGGCCTGGGATGGCCGCGAGACGGCTCCCCGTAGCGCCAGCGCCGACTTTTCACGACGCCCCGACGGCACGCCGGCGACGTTTTCCGAGATTCTGGCGACGGGCAATGCGGTCGGCGTGCCGGGGCTGGTGGCAATGCTGGAAGCGGCGCATCGGCGCGACGGCAAGCTGAAATGGGAACGTCTGCTGCATCCTGCGATACGGCTCGCGGAAAACGGCTTTGCCATCTCGCCGCGCCTGCATCAGTTGCTGCGCGACGATTCCTTGCTGCGGCTCGATCCGGCGGCGCGTGCGCTCTACTATCGGGAGAATGGCGACGCCAGGCCGGTCGGCGAAATCCTGCGCAACCCCGAACTCGCCGGCACCTTCAGGGCGATCGCGGCGACGGGCGCGAAAGCCTTGCACGACGGCGGAGGCGCAGATCGTATAGCCGCCGCTGTCAGGCAGCGCGGGGGCGCCTTGACGGCGCTGGATCTGCAGGATTACCGGCCGGTACAGCGTCATGCGGTATGTGCCCCTTACCGCCAATGGCGCATCTGCGGCATGCCGCCGCCTTCGTCGGGAGGCGTCGGCGTCCTGCAGTTGCTGGGTTTGCTGGACCGCGGCAAGCCCTTGTCGGATCCCGATACCGCCGACGCGGTTCATCTTTTCGCCGAAGCCGGGCGGCTCGTCTACGCCGATCGGGCACGCTATCTGGCCGACCCCGATTTCATTGCGGTGCCCCAGCGTGCGCTGCTGGACCCGGCGTATCTCGATCGACGGGCGCGCCTGATCGATCCCCTGCGCAGCATGGGGATTGCCCGTCCGGGAGACCTTCCGGAGCGCCGCTCGCAGGCGGATGACGATGCTCCGGAACTGCCGGCGACGACGCATCTTTCGATTGTCGATCGGGCCGGCAATGCGGTGGCCCTGACGAGCTCGATCGAAAGCGCATTCGGCAGCCGCATCCAGGTCGACGGCTTTTTGCTCAACAATCAGCTCACCGATTTCTCACTGGTCGCCGAGCGCGACGGCAAGCCTGTTGCCAACCGGCTGCAGCCGGGCAAGCGCCCTCTGTCCTCGATGGCGCCGACGCTTGTCTTCGACGCCGGCGGACGACTCCAGGCCGTGCTGGGTTCGCCCGGTGGCAGCCGGATCATCAACTATGTCGCGCGTACCCTGGTTGCGTTGCTCGACGGCAAACATGAGCCGGCCGCGGCGCTTGCCCTGCCCCATGTCGGCAATCGCAACGGCGCCACGGAAATCGAGCGCAGCCGGGTGCATGAAGAAGTGGCGCGGGAACTTGAAAGGCGTGGCCATGGCGTGCAGCGCGTCGACATGACCAGCGGCCTGCACCTCATCATGCGGGTCGGTGAGCAATGGGTCGGTGCGGTCGATCCGCGCCGCGAAGGTGCCGCGCGCGGCGAGTGATCATGCCGCCTTGCGGCGGAAATCCTGTGGCCGGAAGCCCAGCAGCCACAGCGTCGCGAAGTAGCTCAGGATTCCCGCCATGACAACCAGCGACAGTTGCAGCGCGCGCTGGCCGCCGCTCATCGCCAGCCACACCGTATCGCCGGCGCTTGCAAACCAGAGCACGGCGCCGAGGACGACGAGCGCGACGAGCAGTTTCAGCATGAACACTCCCCATCCGGCTTGCGGCTGATACACCCCGCGCCGGCGCAGGCCGCGCCAGAGCATGGCGGCGTTGAAGCAGGAGGCGAGGCCGATCGACAGGGCCAGTCCGGCGTGCTTGAGCCAGCCGATGAAGGCGAAGTTCATCAGTTGCGTCAGTGCCAGGGTGACAAGGGCGATTTTCACCGGCGTGCGGATGTCCTGCCTGGCATAGAAGCCGGGGGCCAGCACCTTGACCAGGATCAGTCCGCTCAGGCCTATCGAATACGCGACCAGCGCCTCACGCGTGCGCAGCACGTCGGTGGCGGAAAACGCGCCATACTGGAACAGGGTCGACAGCAGCGGAACGGCGAGCATCGCCAGCGCCAGCGATGCCGGCAGGGTCAGCATCAGGGTCAGGCGCAGGCCCCAGTCGAGCAGTGCCGAAAAGTCCTCCGTCTGCGCCGCTGGCATGCGTCTTGGCCAGGCTGGGCAGCAGGATGGTGCCCAGCGCCGCGCCGAGCAGGCCGGCCGGGAACTCCATCAGCCGGTCGGCGTAATAGAGCCAGGAGACGCTGCCGCTTTCGAGGAAGGAGGCGAAGATGGTGTTGATCAGCAGGCTGATCTGCGCCACCGAAACGCCGAGCACGGCCGGTGCCATGAGCTTGAGGACGCGCTGTACGCCCTCGTCGCGCCAGACCGGGTCGAAGCGCGGCAGCATGCCGATCTTGGCCAGGGCGGGTAGCTGGATTGCCAGTTGCAGGACGCCGCCGAGAAGCACCGCCCAGGCCAGCGCCAGTACCGGCGGGTCGAACCAGGGCGCGGCGAACAGCGCCATGCCGATGAAGGACAGGTTCAGCAACACCGGCGTGAAGGCGGGCAGGGCGAAGCGGCTCCAGGTATTGAGGACGCCGGCGGAGAGCGCCACCAGCGACATGAACAGGATGTAGGGGAAGGTGATGCGGGTCAGTTCGACGGTCAGCTGCGAACTTGTCGGCGTCGGCGCTGAAACCCGGCGCGGTCAGGGCAATCAGCACCGGTGCGGCGACCATGCCGAGCGCGCTGACGACGATCAGGGCGAGGAACAGCACGCTGGCGACGCGATCGACCAGGTGTTTTGGTCTCGCTTTCGCCGCGACGATTGCGGTATTCGGCGAGGATCGGGAACGAAGGCCTGGGAAAAGGCGCCCTCGGCGAACAGGCGGCGCAGCAGGTTGGGCAGGCGGAAGGCGACGAAGAAGGCGTCGGTCATCATGCCGGCGCCGAAGGTGCGGGCGATCACGAAGTCGCGGACGAAGCCGAGAATGCGGGATAGCAGGGTCATGCCGCTGACGGTGGCCAGGGCTCGGAGCAGATTCATGCCGGTATGGTATCGGAGATGTCGCTGGCAGAAGCCGCTTGCAATGGGCGGAAGACCCCCTTATAATCGCGCGCTTTCCCAAGATCTACCGGATATAGACATGGCCAATACCGTACAAGCCCGCAAACGCGCCCGTCAAGCGACCAAGCAACGCGCCCACAACATGAGCCTGCGTTCGACTCTGCGCACTGCAATCAAGAAGGTACGCAAGGCGATCGATGCCGGCGACAAGACCGCTGCACAGGCTGTCTTCAAGGAGTCGCAGCCCGTCATCGACTCGATCGCCGACAAGAACATCGTGCACAAGAACCTCGCTGCGCGCCAGAAGAGCCGTCTCTCGGCGGCGATCAAGGCACTCTAAACGCCGCTGGCGCCAAGGCGCCGCCGACAAGAAGGCTGCTCCTCGCGGGGCGGCCTTTTTCATTGGTGCGCCCGGTTTGGCTCCCGCTGAAACGTCCCGCTGGTGCGGATTTTCCTTTGCTGTGCGGCGAAAAATACCACTATTTGCATAATGCTATTGAAATGTTGCTTTAAATTAGACAAATAGCTTGAGTTTGCCGAAGTCACTGCATATACTGCAGGCAACTTCATTGAAGTGAAAGGGGTTTCATGCAATCCCATCAGTTCATAAAATACGCGTTCCGGATCCGGACCCGGCAGGGCGTGGTTGTCGATAATCTGATGATCCACGGTGTGCGACGAACATCGATGCCCAGCGCAAGCTGCGGCAGGTCTACCACAACTGCCAGATCATCGATTGTGTTTGCCATCACGGCAGCGTTCGCGTGCCGGTGGCCAGCTTCGAGGAAGTCGCAAATCTCATTGTTCGTTGAGCCTGTTTCCGCGCTGCAGCCGGCTTCAGGCTGCAGGGCTCCATGTGGCGCCGTCAGATGAAGCGCGCCGCGCGCAATTCCCCCATCAACGCCAGATAGTCCTGCGCCCCCCGGCTCGTCGGGTGGTGGGCGAAGATGTCGCGACTCAGCGCAGGCGCTTCGGCGATCGCCACGTTTTCCGAGATGACCGTTTCGCACAGTTCGGCGCCGAACTGCTGGCGCAAACGCTCCTGGATGTCGAAACTCATCTTGCGGCGGCGATCGAACCGCGTCAGCAGGTAGCGCCGTTCGATGCGCCTCTTGAGTACCGGCTCCAGGGCCTTCAGCGTATGTTCGATCTGCAAGGCGCCGCGCAAGCGAGAGATAGTCCGATGACACGGGAATCAGTATCCGGTCGGAGGCGAAGATCGCATTGAGGGACAGCACGCCGAGAAACGGGCAGCAGTCGATCATGGCGGTATTTTCGCCGCCGGCGGTCTCAAGGGCCTGCAGGCCGGCGTTGAGCCGGTTGAGGATGGTCGGCCCCTTGCCGAATATCGAGTTGACCTTGATCAGTTCCGCGTGCGCCGGGATCAGGCGGCCGACGCCTTCCCAGACGACGGCGAGTTCTGCGAGCGGGCGGTTGTCCTGGTAGAGGGCGAATACGCTGTTGTGCGCCTCGCCCAGCGCCTTGCCGTGGATGGCCGACAAGTGCGCCTGCGGATCGAGGTCGACCAGCAGCGTCGGCGCGGAATCCCTGGCCAGCGCAGCGGCGAGATTGAGTGCGGTGGTGGTCTTGCCGACCCCGCCCTTCTGATTGAATACCGCCATCCTCACTGCCGTATCCTCCGCTGTTGTACTCTGTACAGGGACAAATTTTTCACTTAGTATAGAGGCGTTTATCAAGCACGGCGGCCGCGTTGCTCTTCGGCCGCCGTATGTTTTTTGCGTGGAGCTTTTGTCGCGGTCGCGGTGCTTGACGCCGACAAGGCCGGAATTACCCTACACTGAAACTACGTTTTCTGAAACTGCGTTTACGCGGAGTGCATTCATGTCGCATCTGATGAATACCTACGGCGCGGTTGCCGGTCGCCTTTACCCACGGGCAGGGTTGCCGCCTGTTCGACGAGCAGGGCAAGTCCTATCTCGATGCCCTGGCGGGAATCGCGGTCAACACGCTGGGCCACAATCATCCTCGACTGGTCAAGGCTCTGGGCGAGCAGGTCGGCCGCCTCATGCATGCGTCGAACCTGTATCGCATCAGCGAGGCGGAAGCCGCTTCCGATCGTCTCGCCGCGCTGTCCGGCATGGACGAGGTGTTCTTCTGCAATTCCGGTTGCGAGGCCAACGAAGCCGCGATCAAGCTGGCGCGCATGTACGGACACCAGCAGGGCATCGAGCAACCCGCGATCATCGTCATGGAAAAGGCCTTCCACGGCCGCACCCTGGCGACGCTTTCGGCCACCGGCAACCGCAAGGTGCAGGCCGGCTTCGAGCCGCTGGTGACCGGTTTTGTGCGCGTGCCCTTTGACGATCTGGCGGCAATCGAGCAGCTCGCCGCGCACAATCCAAACATCGTGGCGGTGCTGTTCGAGCCGATCCAGGGCGAGGGCGGCATCAATGTGGCGCACCGGGATTTCATGCGCGCGCTGCGGCACGATCTGCGATCAGAAGAACTGGCTGTTCATGGTCGACGAGGTGCAGTGCGGCATCGGCCGCACCGGCGCCTGGTTCGCCCATCAGCATGCCGGCATCGTGCCCGATGTCATGACCCTGGCCAAGGGCCTGGGCTCCGGCGTGCCGATCGGCGCCTGCCTCGCGGCAGGGCGTGCCGCCGGCGTGTTCAAGCCGGGCAACCATGGTTCCACCTTCGGCGGCAATCCGCTGGCCTGCGTCGCCGCATTGACCACGCTCGAGGTGATCGAAAGCGAGGGCCTGCATGGCGCACGCACACAAGCTGGGCGAAGCGATTCGCGCCGGGCTGCAGAGCGGCCTGGCCGGTGTCGCCGGATTCGTCGAGGTGCGCGGCGACGGCCTGATGATCGGCATCGAACTCGATCGTCCCTGCGGCGACCTGGTCGGCGCGGGCGCTGGCCGCCGGCCTGCTGATCAACGTCACCGCCGACAAGGTCGTGCGCCTGCTGCCGCCGCTGGTCATGAGCGACGCCGAGGGCGCCGAACTGGTTGCCATGCTGGTGCCGCTGATCAAAGAGTTTCTCGCGACCTGATCATGGCGATGCCGCGGCATTTCCTGCAGTTCAAGGATCTTGCGCGCGACGAACTCGACTACCTGTTCGAGCGCACGCGCTCGATCAAGGCGCGCTTCAAGGGCTACCAGCCCTACTGGCCGCTGCAGGACCGCACGCTGGTGATGATCTTCGAGAAGGCCAGCACCCGCACCCGGCTGTCCTTCGAGGCCGGCATGCACCAGCTCGGCGGTTCGGCGATCTACCTCAACACGCGCGACTCGCAGCTGGGTCGCGGCGAGCCGGTGGAGGATGCGGCCGAGGTGATCTCGCGCATGAGCGACATCGTCATGATCCGCACCTTCGAGCAGGAGATCATCGAGCGCTTCGCCGGCCATTCGCGCGTGCCGGTGATCAACGGCCTGACCAACGAATACCACCCCTGCCAGATCCTCGCCGACATCTTCACCTTCATCGAGCATCGCGGCGCGATCCAGGGCAAGACCGTGGCCTGGATCGGCGATTCGAACAATGTCTGCAACACCTGGCTGCAGGCGGCCGAAGTGTTCGACTTCAACGTGCATGTGTCGACGCCGCCCGGCTACGAGGTCGAAGCCGAGCGTGCCGGCCTTTACGGCACCGACCATTTCGAACAGTTTGCCGATCCGATGGATGCGGCGCGCGGCGCCGACCTGGTCACCACCGACGTGTGGACCTCGATGGGCTTCGAGGCCGAAAACGAGGAGCGCCTGCGCGATTTCGCCGACTGGCAGGTCGATGCCGAGATGATGCGCGCCGCAAAGGCCGACGCCGTGTTCATGCACTGCCTGCCGGCGCATCGCGGCGAGGAAGTGGCGGCCGAAGTGATCGACGGCGCGCAAAGCGTGGTCTGGGACGAGGCCGAGAATCGCCTGCACGCGCAGAAGGCGTTGATGGAATTCCTGCTGTTGGGCAGGGTGAATGACTAAGGGAAGAATGATGAAAGCGGCAAAGAAAGCGGAAAACAACAAAGTCGTCCTCGCCTATTCCGGCGGCTCGACACCTCGGTCATCCTCAAGTGGCTGCAGGACACCTACCACTGCGAGGTGGTGACCTTCACCGCCGACCTCGGGCAGGGCGAGGAACTCGAACCGGCGCGCGCCAAGGCGCTGAAAATGGGCATCAAGCCGAAGAACATCTTCATCGACGACCTGCGCGAGGAGTTCGTCCGCGATTTCGTCTTCCCGATGTTCCGCTGCAACACCGTGTATGAGGGCGAATACCTGCTCGGCACCTCGATCGCGCGGCCGCTGATCGCCAAGCGCCTGGTCGAGATCGCGAGGAAGACCGGCGCCAACTCGATCTCGCACGGCGCCACCGGCAAGGGCAACGACCAGGTGCGTTTCGAACTCGGCGCCTACGCGCTGATGCCCAACGTCAAGGTCATCGCGCCGTGGCGCGAATGGGACCTGCTCTCGCGCGAGAAGCTGATGGCCTACGCCGAGAAGCACGGCATCCCGGTCGAGATGAAGCACAAGAAGGGCGGCTCGCCCTATTCGATGGATGCCAACCTGCTGCACATCTCCTACGAAGGCCGCCATCTCGAAGACCCGGCCGCCGAGGCCGAGGAGTCGATGTGGCGCTGGACCGTGTCGCCGGAGAAGGCGCCGAACCAGGCCGAGTACCTCGACCTCGAATTCCGCAACGGCGATCTCGTCGCCATCAACGGCAAGAAGATGAAGCCGCACGAGCTGCTGGCCGCGCTCAACCAGCTCGGCGGCAAGCACGGCATCGGTCGCCTCGACCTGGTCGAGAACCGCTACGTCGGCATGAAGTCGCGCGGCTGCTACGAAACCCCGGGCGGCACCATCCTGCTCAAGGCCCATCGCGCCATCGAGTCGATCTGCCTCGACCGCGAAGTCGCGCACCTGAAGGATGACCTGATGCCGCGCTACGCCAGCCTGATCTACAACGGCTACTGGTGGAGCCCGGAGCGCAAGGCGCTGCAGGCGCTGATCGACCACACCCAGCAGACCGTCAACGGCTGGGTGCGCCTCAAGCTCTACAAGGGCAACGTCATCGTCGTCGGCCGCGATTCGAAGACCGATTCGCTGTTCGATCCGACCATCGCCACCTTCGAGGACGACGCCGGCGCCTACAACCAGAAGGACGCCGACGGCTTCATCCAGCTCAATGCCCTGCGCATGCGCATTGCCGCGAATCGGGCGGAGAGCCGCGCCGGCAAGAAGAAGGGCTGAGGGAGCATAAAGGTACACGCCGATGTTCGGCATTTCCGAGGAGCAGCTGGCAGAGTTCGGCATGACGTTCGGCCTCGGCGCCTTCATGCTCTACATGCTGTTCATCATCGGCGAACTGGCGTGGAAGTCGAAGGCAGGCAAGCTCGGCACCTTCATCCTGTTCTTCGTTCTGGCCTTCGGCATGCTGGGCTTCGTTGCAAAATTCATCATCCAGAAAATGTGGGGGATCTGAAATGTCGCAATTCGACAATGTTGCCGTAGTCAAGAAGGCCAACGTCTATTTCGACGGCAAGTGCGTCAGCCATACCGTGCAGTTCGCCGACGGCACGAAGAAGAGCGTCGGCGTGATCCTGCCGGCGACGCTGACCTTCAACACCGGCGTGCCGGAGATCATGGAAACCGTCGCCGGCGCCTGCCGTTACCGGATCAAGGGCGGGGACTGGAAGAACAGCGGCGCGGGCGAGAGTTTCCAGGTACCGGGCAATTCCAGCTTCGACATCGAAGTCAGCGGCGAGCCCTATCACTACGTCTGCCATTTCGCCTAAGCAGGGGAGCGCAATATGCCTTCATTCGACATCACTTCCGAAGCCGACCTGGTGGCGCTGAAGAACGCCGTGGACGTGGCGGGGCGCCACATCGGCAACCGCTACGACTTCAAGGGCACTTCGGCGCAGGTCGAACTGAACGAGAAGGACAAGCTCATCACGCTCCACGGTGATTCCGAATTCCAGCTCAGCCAGATCAAGGACATCCTGTTTCCGGAAATGGAAAAGAAGGAACGCGAAAGCACCAAGCGGCTGGATCACGGACCGGTGCAGTCGGTCGGCGGCAACAAGTCCAAGCAGGTGCTGACCATCAAGGTCGGCATCGAGATGGAACTGGCGAAGAAGATCGTCAAGCTGATCAAGGACAGCAAGCTCAAGGTGCAGGCCAGCATCCAGGGTGACGCGGTGCGTGTCACCGGCGCCAAGCGCGACCTGTTGCAGGAAGCGATCGCGCTGGTGAAGAAGTCGGTCACCGACTTTCCCCTGCAGTACGGTAACTTCCGCGACTGACCCGCCGTAGCGCCGGCGCCGACTTTTCAGTCGCGGCGCAAGCCGCCGGTCCAGCGCGTGTAAAGCCGGTCCGCCACGACGCGCATCGCGGCGATGCGCGCTTCCATGTTCTCTTCCATCTGAGCCGGCGTCTGTACCGATGTCGAAGATGGCACGCCTTCCGCCGCCCATTGCCGGCCCCATAAGCGGATCATGGAATCCGTCATCTCGACATGGCATTGCAGGCCCAGGTGCGGGCCGCGGACAAAGGCCTGGTTGGCGCAATGCGCGCTTCGCAGGATGCGGGTAGCGCCGGGCGGGATGGTGAAGGTCTCGCCGTGCCAGTGGAAAGCCTCGAAGCGTTGCACGTCGCCCATCCAATCCGCGGCCGCGTCTGTCGCTTCGACGTCGCCCCAGCCGATCTCCTTGACCGGGTTTCCGGTCACCGTGCCGCCGAAGGCCTTGGCCATGAGTTGTCCGCCGAGGCAATGGCCGATGACGGGAATTCCCGCAGCGTCGGCCTCGCGGATCAGTTGCAGCGTCGGTGCAATCCACGGCAGCTCGTCATTGACGCTCATCGGCCCGCCCATGAAGCAGAGTCCGGAAAATTCCGTGCAAGTTGGCGGTGGCGACACGCCGGCGTCGACCCGAAACAGCGTCCATGGCAGGGAATGCCGTTCGAGGAATGTGGCAAAATAGCCCGGACCCTCACCGGGGCTATGACGGAATATCGCGATCGGTTTCATGCCGGAGTCTTTTGATAACGCAGGCCCGAATTCTAGCGGAGGCCTGCTTTCCCTGATGCGTCGTCGATTCAGCGAAGGTCGAGTCGCGTCTCCCGTCAGCGAATCTTCCTTGATCGACGGGGTGGATTTGATCCCCGCCGCCGTGCTGGTGCCGGTGATCGTGCGCGAGACCGGCCCCACCATGCTGTTGACCCAGCGCACCGCGCATCTGCGCGACCATGGCGGGCAGGTCAGCTTTCCCGGCGGACGCTGCGAGGAGGGCGATGCCTCGCCCGAGGCCACCGCCTTGCGCGAGGCCGCAGAGGAAGTCGGGATTGCCGCCTGCCAGGTCGAGATTCTCGGCCGCCTGCCGGAATACCGCACCGGCACCGGCTTCGTCATCACCCCGGTGGTCGGCCTGGTGACGCCGCCCCTGAACCTGAGGCTCGACGATTTCGAGGTCGCCGAGGTGTTCGAGCCGCCGCTCGACTTCCTCCTCGACAGCGCCAACCACCAGCGCCAGAGCATCGAAGTGCGCGGTGCCCGGCACGAGTACTGGGCCATGCCCTGGCAGGGCTATTTCATCTGGGGCGCGACGGCCGGCATGCTGGTGACGCTGCATCGCTTCCTGTATTCCGAGACGAGCACATGAGCGCCCCCCGCCGGGCCGCCCCAAAGGGGGCGCAGCCAACACACGGAGCCGCGCAGCGGCGAACCACCGTCACCCCCTGCCTTGGGGCGAAGGCAGGGTTTCGCGGAGCACCGCTCCGCGCTGCCGTAGCCGGCCGGCTATGCAAAGCCGGCCGTGGGATCGGGGCCGGGGGAGGGTAGTCCCGTGTCGCTGATTTCCATCATCATCGTCCTGCTGATCGAACAAGTACGAGCGCTTCCGGTACAGCGCGTGGTGCTTGATCCGGTGGCGCGGTTGGCCGGCTTCCTCGAAGAAAAATTCAACGACGGCGGCCGCAGCCACGGCGCCGTTGCCTGGGGGCTGGGGGTAGCCCTGCCCGCGGCCCTGGTGTTGCTGCTGCACGGCTTGCTGATGGTCTTCCAGCCGTTGCTGGCGTTCCTGCTGGGCATCGGCGTCCTCTACCTGACCATGGGTTTTCGCCAGTTCAGCCATTTCTTTACCAATATCCATCTGGCGCTGCGCCGGGGCGAAACCGGCGAGGCGTGCCAGTCGCTCGCGCAATGGCGCGGACGCGCCGGCGACCGGCTGACTTCCAGCGAGATAGCTCGCCTGGCCATCGAACAGGGTCTGCTCGCCTCGCATCGACATGTCTTTGCTCCGCTGCTGTGGTTTGTGGTGCTGGGTCCGGCCGGCGCCTTGTTCTACCGCCTCGCGCATTCCTTCGACGAACTCTGGGGCAGTCGCAGCGAGATGGAGTTCGGCGAGTTCGGCCAGTTCGCGCACCAGGCTTTCGCGCTGATCGACTGGGCGCCAATCCGCGTGACGGCAGCGTCGTTTGCCGTGGTGGGTGATTTCGAGGATGCGGTGCATTGTTGGCGCACGCAGGCTGTAAGGTGGCCGGAAGCCGGCTCCGGTATACTTCTCGCCAGTGGCGCCGGTGCGCTCGGCGTGCGCCTTGGCATGCCGGTGCACGACGCGATTCAGGAAATGGGCGAGTCCGGCGATCGTCCCGAACTGGGGCTCGGCGAAGATGCCGACCCCGATTTCATGCAGAGCACGATAGGCCTCGTCTGGCGCAGTCTCGTACTCGGTTTGGCAGTGCTGGCCCTGGTCTGGGTTTCCGGATGGGTCGGCGGTTGATTAATAAAAAAGGAGTTTTGCAATGGCTGACAAGAGAGAAGTCGTAGTACTGAGTGCAGTTCGTGCCGCCGTGGGTACTTTCGGGGGCGCGTTGTCCGGCATGGAGCCGGCCGATCTGGGCGGTCTGGTCATCAAGGAGGCCATCGCCCGTTCCGGCGTCGATCCCAAGGCCATCACCTTCGCCACCGTCGGCAACGTGATTCCCACCGAAGCCCGTTACGCCTATGTCGCGCGCAACGCGACGATCCAGGGCGGCATGACCATGGACTCGGTAGCCTTTGCCGTGAATCGCCTGTGCGGCTCGGCGCAGCAGGCCGTCGTCAGTTCGGCTCAGGCCATCCTGCTCGGCGATGCCGACTTCGCCATCGGCGGCGGCGTCGAAGTCATGTCGCGCGGCGCCTACCTGTCGCCGGCGATGCGTTCCGGCGCACGCATGGGCGACACCAAGATGCTCGACGCCATGGTCTGCGCGCTGACCGACCCGTTCGGCGTCGGCCACATGGGCATCACGGCCGAAAACCTGGCCAAGAAACACGGCTTGACGCGCGAGATGCAGGATGAGTTTGCCTGCGAATCGCAGCGCCGCGCCGCCGCCGCCATCGCCGCCGGCTATTTCAAGGAACAGATCGTGCCGATCACCCTGAAGACGCGCAAGGGCGACGTCGTGTTCGACACCGATGAGCACGTCAAGGCCTCCACCACCATGGAAACCCTGGCCAAGATGAAGCCCGCCTTCGACAAGGCCGGCACCGTGACGGCGGGCAATGCCTCCGGCATCAATGACGGCGCCGCCTTCCTGGTACTGGCCGACGCCGCCAAGGCCGCCGCCGGCGGTCACAAGGCGATGGCCCGTCTGGTCGCCTACGGCATCGGCGGTGTGCCCAACGACGTCATGGGCGAAGGCCCGATCCCGTCGACGCGCATCGCGCTGGCCAAGGCCGGCTTGAAGCTCGACGACATCGGCGTCGTCGAATCGAACGAAGCCTTTGCCGCGCAGTCACTCTCCGTGGCCAAGGTGCTCGGCCTCGACCCGAAGAAGACCAACCCGAATGGCGGTGCGATCGCCATCGGCCACCCGATCGGGGCGTCCGGCACGGTGATCATCACCAAGGCCCTCTACGAAGCGCGTCGCGTCGGCAGCAAGTACTGCCTCGCCACCATGTGCATCGGCGGCGGCCAGGGCATCACCACGGTCTGGGAAATGCTCTGATACGGATTTCCCGCTGCATGAAAAAGCCCGGCGCTGCCGGGCTTTTTTTGCACTCACGACGACAACGCCGCCGGTTCCCGGGTCGGGCTTGAAATTCCATTCGATGCAAGGCAGGATGGAGCGAACACCTTGAGCCCGCCTTCATCATGAATCCTCCCGATCATTTCGAACGGAATGCCTGCAGCGATCCCGAAACGCCGGTGGTCAGCGCGGGTCAGCTTTTCGCGGTTCTCGCCTTCGCTGCGGTATGTCTCGCCTTCCATTGGTTTGGTGAAGAAGGCTGGGTGCCGCTACTGGACAGCGCGAATCTGGCCTTGCATGAGGCCGGGCATCCCTTGGTGGGACTGTTCAGTGAGCGGGCGACGGTCTACGGCGGCACCCTGTTCCAGCTCGCTTTCCCCCTCGCTGTAGCCGTCCATTTTCATCGTGCCGCAAATCTGGCGGGTGTCGCCGGCGCGATCGTCTGGCTCGGGGAAAACCTGTTCAACGTTGCGCGCTACATGGCCGATGCGCGGGCGCAGGAACTGCCCCTGGTCGGCGGCGACCACGACTGGACCGAGATTTTCAGCCGCTGGCACGTCCTCCACCTGGATGGCCGCATCGCCGGAATCACGCGCGGCATCGGCCTGATCCTCATCGTGGCTGCGGTCGTCTGGCTCTATCGATGCTGGCGAAAGACGCGCCAGAGTACCTGAAGCTGTTGCGAGCGCCTTCGATTTACCTCTGAAAAGTCGGCGCTGGCGGGACGGCGGGGCCGGTATCTATTGGCTTGCGTAGCGGCCCAGTTCCTGTTTGGCGATGGCGTTGCGATGCACTTCGTCGGGGCCGTCGGCGAAGCGCAGGGTGCGCGCGTGGGCATAGGCGGCCGCCAGCGGAAAGTCGTCCGAAACGCCGCCGCCGCCATGCACCTGCATGGCCCAGTCGATGACCTGCAGCGCCATGTTGGGCGCGGCCACCTTGATCATGGCGATCTCCTGCTTCGCCACCTTGTTGCCGGCGGTATCCATCTTCCACGCCGCGTTCAGCGTCAGCAGGCGCGCCTGGTCGATCATGATGCGCGCCTCGGCGATGCGCTCGCGCGTCACGCCCTGGTCGGCCACCGGTTTGTGGAAGGCGACGCGCGAAAGCGCCCGGCGGCACATCAGTTCCAGCGCGCGTTCGGCCAGGCCGATCAGGCGCATGCAGTGGTGGATGCGGCCCGGGCCGAGGCGTCCCTGGGCGATCTCGAAGCCGCGGCCCTCGCCGAGCAGGATGTTGGACACGGGCACGCGCACATCCTTGAAGTCGAGTTCGCCGTGGCCGTGCGGCGCGTGGTCGTAGCCGAACACGTTGAGCGGGCGCACGCGGGTGACGCCCGGCGTGTCCATCGGCACCAGCACCATCGACTGCTGCCGGTGGCGGCTCGGGTTGTCGGGGTCGGTCTTGCCCATGAAGATGAGGATCTTGCAGCGCGGGTCGGGTGCGCCGGAGATCCACCACTTGCGGCCGTTGATCACGTAGTGGTCGCCGTCGCGGGCTATGCGCGATTCGATGTTGGTCGCGTCGCTTGACGCCACGCCCGGTTCGGTCATGGCGAAGGCCGAGCGGATCCTGCCTGCCAGCAGCGGCAGCAGCCATTCCTTGCGCTGCGCGTCGTTGCCGTAGCGTTCGATGGTCTCCATGTTGCCGGTGTCGGGCGCGTTGCAGTTGAAGGCTTCCGGCGCGATGTGCGAGCGGCCCATGATTTCGCACAGCGGCGCGTATTCGAGGTTGCTGAGGCCGGCGCCGCGCTCGGATTGCGGCAGGAAGAGGTTCCACAGGCCGGCGGCGCGGGCCTTCTCCTTCAACTGCTCCATGACCGCAGTCGGTATCCAGGGGTTGCCCCTGGCGCGGTTGGCCGCGACTTCCTCGTCGAACACGGCCTCGTTCGGATAGATGTGCTCGTCCATGAAGGCGTTGAGGCGCTTCTGCAGGTCCCTGACTTTGGGGGAGTAGTCGAAATCCATGATGTGTCCTCGGACAGGTTGGCTGAATTTACACAGTCGCCATCAATCGTCATTCCCGCGAAAGCGGGAATCCAGTGCGCCATTTCTGGATTCCGGGGCAAGCCCGGAATGACGGCAATTGGGGCGATGCTTCATGATTTTTCAGTGATCGGCCAGCAGGCGCTCGACCTGGCGCCAGGCTTCTTCGGCCAGGGGCCGGGCGCGCTTGCCGGCTTCGATGGCGTCGGCGCTCGACGCATTGCCCTGCAGGGCGCGCGCCATGATGCCCTGCAGGATGCCGGCAAGGCGGAACATGTTGAAGGCCATGTAGAACTCCCAGTCCCGCGGCGGGATCGGCGCGCGGCCGGTGCGGCGGCAATACGCGGCGACGTACCCGGCCTCGGACGGAATGCCCAGCGCCGCGAGGTCGCAGCCGACCAGGCCGCGGAACTGCCCGGGCGACAGGCGCCAGCCCATGCAGTGGTAGGCGAAGTCGGCCAGCGGATGGCCGAGGGTCGACAACTCCCAGTCGAGCACGGCCAGCATGTGCGGTTCGTCGGGGTGGAACACCGTGTTGTCGAGGCGGAAGTCGCCATGCACGATGGCGGTTTCGTCGCCCGGCGGGATATTTTGCGGCAGCCAGTCCATCAGCTTGTCCATGGCCTCGATCTTTTCGCCGTCTCGCGAGGCGTGGTACTGCCTGCTCCAGCGATCGATCTGGCGCGCGAAATAGCTGCCCGGCCTGCCGTAATCGGCCAGCCCGACGGCGGCGTAATCCACCGTGTGCAGGGCGGCGATGACGCGGTTCATTTCGTCGAAGATCGCGCCGCGCTCGGCCGGGCTCATGCCCGGCAGCGCCGGGTCCCACATGATGCGGCCGTCGACGCAGTCCATGATGTAGAACATGGTGCCGATCACCGAATCGTCCTCGCACAGGGCCCAGGTCTTCGGCACCGGCACCTCGCTGCCGGCCAGCGCCGAAATCACCCGGTACTCGCGGTCGACCGCGTGCGCGCTGGGCAGCAGCTTGCCGGGGGGCTTCCGGCGCAGCACGTACTTGCGGCCGCCGGCGGTGAGCATGAAGGTCGGGTTCGACTGGCCGCCCTTGAACTTATCGACCTGCAGCGCACCGGAAAAACCCGCGACGTGGTCCCGCATCCATACCGTGAGGCGCACGGTATCGAAGGCGTCCGGCTCTGTTACGGGACGGGTGCCGGTGAACTTGTCTGTCACTTGCTTGCTCCATCGTGATGCCTGGATAGAAAACCCTTAGCCACAGAGGACACAGAGGTCACAGAGAAAACCAGTGACTCGTAGAGCGCTGCGTAATGTCGGGTGAGGTATGCATTCCGCTTCTCTCTGTGTTCTCTGTGAACTCTGTGGCAAATAGATTTCGCCTTTACAGCCTTACCAACTGCTTGCCGAAGTTGCCGCCCTTCAGCAGGCTGATGAGGGCGGCCGGCGCGGCGGCGAGTCCTTCGGCGATGCTCTCGCGATACTTGATGCGTCCCGTCGCGACGAGGCCGACCAGTTCCTTCAGGGCCGGCGGCCAGCGGCTCAGGTCGTCGGAGACGATGAAGCCCTGCATCCTGATGCGATTCATCAACACCGCGCCGATGTTCTTGCAGCGGCCAGGGCGCCGTGTTGTACTGCGAGATCAGGCCGCACAGCGCGATGCGCGAGAAGGGCTTCATCTGCGTCAGCAGGGTGTCGAAAATCTCGCCGCCGACGTTCTCGAACAGGCAGTCGATGCCCGCGGGCGCGGCGGCTTTCAGGTCGCCGCGCAGATTGCCGGCCTTGTAGTCGATGCAGGCATCGAAGCCGAGTTCATCCGCTACGTAGCGGCACTTGTCGGCGCCGCCGGCAATGCCGATGGCACGCGCACCGTGGATCTTCGCCAGTTGGCCGACGACGCTGCCCACCGCGCCCGAGGCCGCCGTGACCACCACGGTGTCGCCGGGCCTGGGCGCGCAGATGTCGAAAAGGCCGACCCAGGCCGTGACGCCGGGCATGCCGAGCGGGCCCAGCCAGGCCGACAAATGAATCACGCTGGCATCGACCTTCTGCAGTGCGTTGCCGTCCGCGACGCCGAAGAGCTGCCAGCCGAGCGCGCCGACCACCTTGTCGCCGGGGGCGAAGTCCGGGTGATTCGACTGCACGACTTCGCCGGCGGTGCCGCCGATCATCACGTCGCCGATCGCGACCGGCGCGGCATAGGACCTGGCGTCCGACATGCGGCCGCGCATGTAGGGGTCGAGCGAAAGCCACTGGTTGCGCACCAGCACCTGGTTGACCCCGGGCTGCGGGATGTCGCATTCCTCGAGGCGGAAATTGCTTTCCTCGACCCAGGCGGCGGGGCGGCTGGCGAGGACGATCTTCTGGTTCATTTCCATGGCGGGGACTCCGGATAGGTGCTGGGCAAAAAGTTCCCTTGGGACGCAGAGCGCTGGCGCTGGCGCTACGGCGGTTTCCGGCAGCGCGGTTGCAGCGGCCGCCGGCTCAGAAGGTGCTGCTGCCGCCGTCTGACCACCAGCGCGTGGCCGGTGACGTGGCGCGAGGCCTCGGAGGCGAGATAGACCACCGCGCCCTTCAGGTCCTCGTCGCCGCCGACGCGGCCCAGGGCGGTGTCGGCGATGATCTGGTCGGCGAACTGCTCCAGCAGGCCGTTGGCCATTTTGCTGGGAAAGAATCCCGGACAGATGGCATTCACATTGATGTTGTACTTGCCCCATTCCGCGGCCAGGGCGCGCACGAAATTCACGTCGGCGCCCTTGCTGGCGTTGTAGGCGATGGTCGGCATGTTCGGCGGGTTGCCGCGCAGCCCGGAAATCGATGCGGTGACGATGATCTTGCCCGAGCGCTGCGGAATGAAGGCGCGCCTGCCGACCTCCTGGGTCAGGAAGAACATGCCGTTGATGTTGAGGTTGATAACCTTCATCCAGGCATCGAAGGGATAGTCCTCGGCCGGCGCTCCCCAGGTGGCACCGGCATTGTTCACCAGGATGTCGATCCGGCCGTAGTGCTCGAGCACCTTGCCGACGAGGCCGGGAATCTGCTCGAACTTCGACAAATCGTTCGCCACGGCGAGCACCTCGACGCCCTGCCGTTCGAGGTAGGCTTTCGCGGCCGCCAGTTCGTCGGCCTTGCGCGCCGTGATGGCCAGCCGGGCGCCCATTTCCCCCAGCGCTTCGGCCATCTGCAGGCCCAGCCCGCGCGAACCGCCGGTGACGATGGCGACCTTGCCGCTGAGATCGAAAAGTTGTTTGACGCTCATGAAAGCCCTTTCAGTTCACTAAGTACAAAGCGCAGCGGCGGCCTGCGCGACTATTCTGCCGCAGGCGGTGCGGGCGCGGTCTCGCCCGCCGCCAGCATGGCGGCGCGGCTGGCGGGGCTTTCCAGGCTGACGCGACCGAGCTTGCCGCCGCGGTAATCGGTGAGCAGGATCATGCCCGCCTTTTCCAGGTCGAGCTCGCCGCCGCGGCGGCCCTTGACGATGCAGCCGCGCTTCTTCGCCACGGCCTCGACCACGCCGACGCCGTCCATGCCGTCGACGGCGAGGCCATAGCGTTCGGCGAGCAGCGCCGGGTAGTGCCGCAGCAGCAGGCCGGCGAGGAAAATCGCCACTTCCGAATCGATCACCGCATTGCGGCCGATGGCGTGGCTGGCGGCGAGCATGAAGCCGTCGCTGTCGTGCCTGATCTTCGGCCACATCAGGCCCGGCGTGTCGGTGATGCTCATGGTCGGGCCGAGGTCGATGCACATCTGCGACTTGGTCACCGCCGGCTCGTCGCCGACGGCGGCGACGCGGCGCTTGAGCAGCGCGTTCATCAGGGTCGACTTGCCGACGTTGGGAATGCCCATGATCAGCATGCGCAGCGGCTTGATGCCGTCGTTGCGGTGCGGCGCCAGGCCCTTGCACAGGGCGGGCACGCGTGCCGCCTCGCCCGGCTTCTTGCTCGAAATCGCCACCGCCTTGACCCCGGGCTGGCTGTTGTAATAGTCGAGCCAGGCCTGGGTCACCACGGGGTCGGCGAGGTCGGACTTGTTCAAGCAGCTTGAGGCAGGGGCGCTGGCGGTGCAGGCGCAGCTCGCGGATCATCGGGTTGCTGCTGGCCTCGGGCAGGCGCGCGTCGCAGACCTCGATCACCACGTCGGTCAGCGCCATGGTCTCGGCCGCCTTCTTGCGGGCCGAGGTCATGTGGCCGGGGAACCACTGTATGGTCATCGCGGACAACCTCGCCGTCGATGCGCACTTCCTCGTCCGCGACGCGAACCACCTGACCGGCCCGCAGCTTGCGGCGGATGCGGGTCTCGGCCTCGCCGTCCACGGTGACGGCGCCAGCGACGATCAGCGCCTTGGCCGCGCCGCCGGAAGGCGCCAGGCCCAGCAGCTTGAGGAGGAGGTTCAGTTCGATGAACTCGCCCTGAAGTGGAAAACGATGAATGGTCAAGAAATCCTCCGAAGCGGCTGATTATAGTCGCCACGGTCTTTCGGCCGCAGCGTGACCCTGATGCCTGCGGAACAGCGCAGCGGGCCCGAGTGAAGACGGTCAAGCTGACCGACATGAAAATTCGGCAAGCCTTCCGCAAATGCGGCAGGGGCCATTAAAATACGTTTTGGACCGAATCGCCAAATCAATCGGCGATGCGTTCGGCAAACCAATCTACAGACCAATAACGAGGGGACAGCAATGGCAGCAGGCAAATCGAAGATCATCTACACGCTTACCGACGAGGCGCCGCTGCTGGCGACGTATTCCTTCCTGCCCATCATCAAGGCCTTCACCGCGCCCGCCGGGGTGGACGTGGTCGGCAGCGACATCTCGGTGGCGGCCCGGGTGCTTGCCGAATTCTCCGGGTGTCTCACCGCCGAACAGAAAGTCCCGGATAACCTGGGTGAACTGGGGCGCCTGACCCACAACCCCGACACCAACATCATCAAGCTGCCCAACATCAGCGCCTCGGTCGCCCAGTTGATGACCTGCGTGCGCGAACTGCAGGCCAAAGGCTACAAGATTCCCGACTACCCGGAAGACGCGAAGAGCGACGAGGAGAAGAAACTCAAGGCCCGCTACGGCAAGTGCATCGGCAGTTCGGTCAACCCTGTGCTGCGCGAAGGCAATTCCGACCGCCGCGCGCCGCGCGCCGTCAAGGAATACGCGCGCAAGAACCCGCATTCGATGGGCGAGTGGAAGCAGTGGTCGCAGACCCATGTCTCGCACATGCACCACGGCGACTTCTACCACGGCGAGAAGTCGATGACGCTCGACCGCGCGCGCGACGTCAAGATGGAGCTCGTCACCAAAAGCGGCAAGACCATCGTGCTCAAGCCCAAGCTCAGCCTGCTGGCCGGCGAAGTCATCGACAGCATGTTCATGAGCAAGAAGGCGCTGTGCGAGTTCTACGAACGCGAGTTGGAGGATTGCCGCGAGGCCGGCGTGCTGTTCTCGCTGCACGTCAAGGCGACCATGATGAAGGTCTCGCACCCGATCGTCTTCGGCCATTGCGTCAGGATCTACTACAAGGAAGCCTTCGAAAAGCACGCCAGGCTGTTCGAGGAAATCGGCGTCAACGTGAACAACGGCATGGTCAACCTGTACGACAAGATCAAGACCCTGCCCGAGTCGCTGCGCGACGAGATCGAGCGCGACCTGCATGCCTGCCAGGAGCACCGCCCGCGCCTGGCGATGGTGGATTCGGCGAAGGGCATCACCAACTTCCATTCGCCCAATGACGTCATCGTCGATGCTTCGATGCCGGCCATGATCCGCGGCGGCGGCAAGATGTGGGGCGCCGACGGCAAGCCTTACGACTGCAAGGCCGTGATGCCGGAGTCGACCTTCGCCCGCATCTACCAGGAGATGATCAACTTCTGCAAATGGCACGGCAACTTCGACCCGAAGACCATGGGCACCGTGCCCAACGTCGGCCTCATGGCGCAGCAGGCCGAGGAATACGGCTCGCACGACAAGACCTTCGAGATTTCCGAGGACGGCGTCGCCAACATCGTCGATCTGGCCACCGGCGAAGTGCTTCTGGCGCAGAACGTCGAGCAGGGCGACATCTTCCGCATGTGCCAGGTCAAGGACGCGCGCGATCCGCGACTGGGTCAAGCTCGCCGTCACCCGCTCGCGCCAGTCCGGTACGCCTGTGATCTTCTGGCTCGACCCCTATCGCCCGCACGAGAACGAGCTGATCAAGAAGGTCAACACCTACCTCAAGGAGCACGACACCAGTGGCCTGTACATCCAGATCATGTCGCAGGTGCGCGCCATGCGCTACACGCTGGAGCGCGCGAGCCGCGGCCTCGACACTATCTCGGCCACCGGCAACATCCTGCGCGACTACCTGACCGACCTGTTCCCGATCATGGAACTGGGCACCAGCGCCAAGATGCTGTCCATCGTGCCGCTGATGGCCGGCGGCGGCATGTACGAAACCGGCGCCGGCGGCTCGGCGCCCAAGCACGTCAAGCAGCTTGTCGAAGAGAACCACCTGCGCTGGGATTCGCTGGGCGAATTCCTCGCCCTGGCCGTGTCGCTGGAAGACGTCGGCACCAAGACCGGCAACAACAAGGCGAAGATCCTGGCGAGGACCCTCGACGATGCCACGGGCAAGCTGCTCGACAACCGCAAGGGGCCCTCGACCCGCACCGGCGAACTCGACAACCGCGGCAGCCAGTACTACCTGGCCACGTATTGGGCGCAGGCGCTGGCCGAACAGAACGAGGACAAGGAACTGCAGGCGCATTTCGCTCCCCTGGCAAAAGTACTGGCCGCGAACGAGCAGAAGATCATCGACGAGCTGAAAGCGGTGCAGGGCAAGGCGGTGGATATCGGCGGCTACTACATGCCCGACACGGCGAAGGTCGAAGCGGTGATGCGCCCGAGCCCCACCTTGAATGCGATAGTGGACGCCGCGCAAGCCTGACGGCGAGGCACCGCGGATCTGCCCGATGGGGCGGGTCCGCGCCGGCAGGGTCGGGGGGAAGCTTGCCGGGGCACGCGCACCGCGCTGGAATACCCGTCCCTCCTCCTGAAGACGGCTGACAAGGCTTCACTTTGAGGCAGCAGCTATCCGGCTGAGTGCGGCCAACTGCCGCCGCTCGTAGTTTCCCCAAAGCCGCCATCTGAGCGACCGCTGTACTTCGAGACCCGCCGGAAAACCAATTCACACAACTCGGCCTGAGCCGACGCTGGGACCCCTGAGCGTGCCCTGGCGACGGGCAGGTGTCTGACGCTGAACCGACCTAGATCTGGCAGAAGGCAGCTTAGATTGTGAACCTGTCGCTCGGTCTGGTGGCCATGACATGCCTGAGCTCGGCCGCTAGCGACGGTCATGAAACGGAGAAACCGTGGTTTCTTGTTGTTCTGCTGTTACACCCGGCCGGAGCCATTGTCAGACTGGATGCATCAGATTGACAGTCAAGGGAGATGCCAGAGGTAAACCCTCATGACTGCCTAGTTGCCAGCAAAGACCCCGGAGCACTGCGGTGCTCGGCCGACACTGCAGCCGCCCAGGGAATTGCCGCCGCCAACCCAGGCGAAAAGTGGATTCGAAAAGTGCCATATGGCCAAGCGGCGATGTCCAGGCTCCCAGGAACGTTCAATCCGCTTTCCCAACATCCAATAGCTGTGCTGACCATCGGTTGAACTCCCCCGCCGAAGCCTCCCAGCCCAGCCGGTCCTAGTGCAGGCACACGCGTGCCGCCTTGTTTGTGATAGATGGCGAAACGAAGGTTTTCGATGAAACGGTAACCGTGGCCAATTGAAAGGGGCCTCTCGGTGATGGATGGATCGAGTTCCATCTCGTCGAAGATTGGGCCCTGTTCCCCCCGTCCGAATACCCCAAGGAATAGCGGACCCGGAAAACCGATGAGTTGTGGAGCACCCGGCCGCCAATGGAATTCGATGCTATCGAGGCGTAACGCGCACAAGAACTGGGGTTGGATGAACGCCTTCATGGACAGTTCCGAGCAACTGATGTTCCGATAGCAAATACCACAGCCAATGCACTTCGCCGAATCGATCCGGTAACCACCACCCCACGAGCCATCGCCCGTGTCGTTCTGTCCTGTGCAGGAGGTGCAGGCGTGGCCCCCTGAGACTGCGCCGAAAACGCAGAGCTGGCGCACGCACATGCCGGGGATGGCCTGCTTGATGTCCGTACAGCAGCCGCAGCAGTCAAGGGTAGGAGTGCTTTCAGGAATATGTGCAACCCGTTTCAGCGCACGGTGGCGGCATTTCACGGAACGGCTTTCTTCGCCCTGGAAGCACTCCCAGCAGGAATTCTCGGAACCACGAATGACAACCCATTGCCCATTGACGAAGACAAGTTCAGGGGTCACGTATTGCCCCTTGCAGATGTCCCAATCCACCTCGCAAATATCCCAATCGGCGTTATATTTGATCGCACCAAGAGGGCAGATGGGATCGCCGGTGAAACACCTCTGGCAACTCACCACCAACTGCCCGGCGATAACCGGGTATTGGTGAACTCTATCTTCCGGCCGGATGGGGGGAGTATCTGCTGGACATGGGCCGAACGGAGAACCATCGCCATTCTCAGCTGCTCTCAGTACGCCCTTCCCAAACACCATCCGGTATGGGAACAGCAGGATGACGGGGCCGCTTGTCGCAAGTTCTGGAACCGTGACCACCACCTCTCGCGTCCTCGACCGGTAGGTCGCCTCGGCAAGGGCCGGGCCATTGAGGCCCTGGAACGACGCTATAGGCATACCAGCGGGGCCGCGGCGGGCACGCAGCTCTCCATCGAATAGATCCACGTCCGGTAAGGGGAAGCCGTCAATTCCGATTCGGAGCTGCTCTCCGCAGGTAGCCCGCGCCGGCAGTGCCTTGCGGATTCTTGGTGGCTCCAGGTGTGCTACCAGCCGTTTGCACATGAACTCCAGATCGCTAGCAGTCGGTGTTCGACTGGCTTGGTGCATTTGCCGCACACTGTTCCATATAGTGGTCTTTTCCATCTAGTCTCTCCGTTCTTGTCTGGTGGTCAGATTTAAGGATAGAAGGCAGATGCTCAACACACTGGTCAGAAATGAATCGCCAATGGCACCAGGGCCGTGACGGAAATCGAGTTTAAAACAATTTCGGGAAGGTTCGAGCACCCGCAAATAGGAATTCTGACTATCCGGAAGGGCCGAGGAGCACTCTGTCAGCCGTCAGTCTTTCCGACTGCTCCGCTCAGTAACCTGCCTCTGAGCCGCCAACGCGGTGAATGTCTCTTGTGGGCACAAAGTGGACATGGCTACACCCCGAAGGGAGTCCCCTTGGGGACGATTTCTTCACAAGCTCCGGGATCAGGGCTGCGGCAACACCGATTCCAGTGCGCGCCGCAGTGCGCTGCCCGGCGGCCAGTTGTCCAGAAAGCGGGCGCTGTCCTTTCGCCATGCGCGCCTGAATGAGGCGTCGCCTGCATGCTGGCGCATGGCATCGAGGTCGATCAGTAGCGGCTTGCCGCCGCACCAGAGCAGGTTGGTGGCCTTCAGGTCGCCATGGCTGATGCGCGCCGCGACGAGCTCGACGCAGCAGTGCGCCGATGGCGTCGAGGTCCGCGGCGGGCGGTATCGTGTCCGGATCGTGAAAACGGCTGGCGAAGTTTTCTCCGTCGCAGTATTCGGCAATCAGCCAGGCCTTTCCGCGCAGCGGGCCGGCGCGCTGCTCGACCAGCGCCAGGGGGCGCGGCGTGGCGATGCCGAGAAAGCCCAGGCGATGCCCTTCCAGCCAGGAATGCCAGGCGCGGCTTCGCCGCCAGAAGCGCGACAGGGCATGACCGGGTCCCTTGATGTTGTAGCGCTTGATGACCAGCTGCCGCCCATTCACTTCCACCCGCGCCAGCGTGGCGGTCCTGCCGCGCTTGAGGGGACATGCCCTTTTCCAGCCAGGCATCCGGGTCGTGGATCAGGGGGGCGAGCAGGGCGGTTTCCGGGCGCACGATGGAGAAGAAACGGTCGACGCGATGCGCGGACTTGAACAGGCTGCAGTCGCGCAGGGATTTGTCGAGATAGTCGGCGAGGCGAATTTCGCGGGCACGTACGCTCGCCGCGGCGAGCTGTGCCTCATCGATGGCGACGCCGGGATTGCCGCTGCGGTAGGCCTGCAGCAGGGCGCCCCGCAGCGCGGCTTCGGCCTGCGGCTGCAACTGGGCGAGCAGCAGGGCGAGATTGTCCATGCAGTCGGCCGGCGCTGCCGATTCGCGTATGGCGTCACCGTCGATGACGTATAGCCAGCCGTTCTTGAGCAGGAAATTGCCGAGGTGGGCATCTTCCTGCATCAGGCCCTTGGCGTGCATGCGGCCGACCAGCGCGAAAACCCGCTCCAGTTCCTCGAGTAATCCGCTATCGGGGTTGCGCGCGTCGTCGAGGTGCTCGTAGAGGACGTAATGTCCCGCCACCGGCCAGGAATCCCGAGGCCAGCAATGCCGGCGTCGGCAGGCCGTGCCTCGCGAGGGTTTCGGCGCCGCGGTATTCCCGCTGCCAGTGGCGCTCGCTGCCGCGTGCCGCGATGAACAGCTTGGCGAACACCTTGCGGCCCTTCCATTCGCCGCTGCCGGTCAGGCGCTTGCCGGGCAGGATGCGCTGCCAGCTTTCGACTGTCATCAACGCGGTCGTCTTCGAGCGCGATGCTGATGTGCGGCAGCGGGTTGCGGCCGGCGGCGCGCAGGGAGGCCGCGGTGGCGAGGACTTCGTCGCGGCCGCTGAAGAAGCCGGCGATCTTGCGGATGCGGCGCTTGTCGCCGTCATCGAGGGTTTTCTTCTGCGCGTAGTCGAGGTAGAAGCGCAGCCGCCTGGTGCGCGAGAGATGCAGCTTGGCGAGCTTGTCGAGGCAGGCCAGGTCCTTGACGATGCGGTACTCGAGAAAGGGCGGCCACCAGAAGCCGCCGCTCGGACAGTCGATCAGATGCAGAGTGTCGGCCTTGTCCACCAGCAGGTTGCGCCACTTGAAGTCGCCATGCACGAAGCGGCGGCCGTGCATGCGGCGCGCTATGTCGGCCAACTGGCGGGAAACGCCGTCCAGCCAGCGCCGACTTTTCAGGCGCGGGTCGTCGTGGCGGGCGAGCTGGCCCAGGTCGGTGGTGTCGGGAATTTCAGCCGTGATCAGCGCGCCGCGCAGGAAGCGGCCGCCCTGGCTTTGCAGGCCGTAGCCGACCAGGCGCGCGGTGGGGATGCCCCAGTCGGCAAAATGCCCGAGGTTCTCCCATTCCAGTTGCACGCGCGGCGTGGCGAACCAGCGGCGCAGCGGCTTCTTGCCGAGGCCGGCATAGCGCTTGACGTAGTAGCCGCGACCGTTGATCTCGATGCGCAGCGTGCGCGTCATCGAGTCCAGCGCGACGATCTCGCCTTCGAGGGCGAATACGCTGTCGAGGTCGGCGAAGCGCTCCGCCGCTGCCGGATCGACATCGGGCATCAGTCGCCAGTTGTTCGCCATGGGCTCACTGTCCGGTTCCCGGCGCGAATTTTCGCTGGTAGCGTGCCATGAGGCGGATCGACTCGCTTTCCAGATGCCTGAGCAGGTGCGCTTTCGTCGTGCAATACGCTGCGCAGCGGGCGGGCGAAATAGGTTTTCAGGAAACGCAGGCGGTCGCGCTGCGTCAGGCCGATCTCGAGGGCGGAGAAGTAAAGCGCCGCCAGATCCTTGTCGCGCCAGCGCCGGGGCGTGCTCCGGCGCACCTGGGCGCGATGCAGGTCGATCAGCGACAGGCGCGGCGCCCTTGCATCGACCGGCAGATGCAGCAGGAAATGGCAGATGTAGAAATCGCGATGATTGACGCCGCCGCCGTGCATGCGCCGCGCCATTTCCGCGACACGGCGGATCAGCGCGTGCTTCAGCGCCGGCGGCGGCGGATGTTGCGGCCAGTCGCGGCAGAAATCTTCGAGGCTGACCGTGGGCGCGAGTTCCTCGGTAATGATGAAGGAATGCCGCCGTGCCGGGTTGCTGCCGCGCTCGGCCGAAGGCCACGGCGTGCATGGTATCGACGCCGATTGTCGTGAGGCGCTCAAGGGCTTGCCATTCGTTGCCGGCGCCGAGCACCGGCAGGCGGCCGGACAGCAGGTTCTTGAAGATCTCGCCCCAGCCGATGCCGCGATGGATCTTGACGTAATAGCCGCGACCATCGATCCCGGTGCGCAAGGTACGGCGCCCTTCGAGCGCGCGCAGCACCTCGCCTTGCAGGGCTTCAGCCGCGGCAAACGGATCCTGTCCGGCCCAACGCGAGCGGAAGGGTTCCTCAAGACGGGTGATGTTTTCGTGGCGCACGGTGTCGTGGTCCGATAGCTCAATGCAAGCGCAACTGGCCGGCAACCGGGGCCGTGACGGCGCGCATGCCGTTGCAGTTCCAGTGGGTGTCGTCGCGCCAATACACGTATTGGCCTTGTGGCAGCAGGCGCTCCGCTTCCTGCGCCAGGGCGGGCGTCAGGTCGAAGACGGGGATGGCGGCCTGCTTTGCCGCCTGCCGCAAATAGTCCAGTTGCGCGTTGGGCAAGGGCTTGTCGGTGAGCCACTTGGCATAGACGCGATATTTGACCGGCACGAAGAAGATCTGCACCAGGTTGGGTTTGAGGATGTTCAGCGCATCGACGAAATGCAGGCGGGACTCGTCGAGCGGCGTGGCGCCGCCGGCCAGGGGCGGTTCGCTGCTGAGGAAAGCCAGGTCATCCTTGCCGATCTTGCGCACAAAGGGACTGCTCTTCTGATTGCCCTGTTTCTTTTGCGTGCGCAAATACAGCCAGCGCGTATAACGCCACAGGCTGCTGTGCCTGAAAAATGCGTGGTAGCGTTTAAGCAGGGTTTTTTCCTCCACGGGGCTGTTGGTGAAGGGGTAAAAGTCGTTGCCCTCGAATACGAACAGCGCCATCCTGAAATTGTTTCCCCTGGCTTTGCGGAATGCGCGGACGCGTTGCACGTATTCGTCCATGTTGCCGGGAAAGCCGAGGTTGTAGGTGTCCAGACCATGGTGTTGGCGAAGTTGCTCGGTGATCAGGCAAGACTGGGTATCGTTCGCGCCCGCCAGAAATGAGTCGCCCACCAGCACGAAGGTCTGGTTGCGGTAATCGGCGGGATTGCGAAACCCGAGGCTGTCGGTGACATAGGCGATGTCATGAGGCTCCTTGATACCCACCTTCTCCAAGGCTTCGATATCGCCGAACAATGCATTCATGCTTGTCTGCGTGTTTGGTTTGAAGGTGCTGCCAAAGTCTGCATGATCGGCTTTCATTTGTTCATGCGGGCGGTAGTAAATACTTCGCTCCAGTCCGCTGATACTGATGAAAACATTGAGTAGCAGAGTAAAAAAGGCAATTGAGAATGCTGCCAGCACGGCGGCGGCGGGTCCGGCCCGATAAAGCCATATGGAGAGCAGCAGCCACAGCGTGACCAGTGCCGGCAGGGGCAAACCGTAGAACAGGAGCGCGTGCGCTATCAGAACTACGGCAAGCGAAAACGGCAGCAGTTCAGTGCGCCCGGCAAACCTCATGGCTACTCGCGGCTGCCGAGCGACTTGAATAAATGCTGTGCTGTGGTCTTGTGGCCGGCGGGGGTCATGTGATCATCGAGGCGATAGTATTCTCCGGCATCGACAATGACGTTGATGAACTCGACATTCGGCAGCCGTTTGTCCTTGCCGTTGGGAAAGGACTGAAACCGTTGCCCATGCCCGTTGTTGTAGTAAATCAGGACACGCTTGTTCTTGAGGCTTGGATGTTTTTCAAGAACCGCCATGAGGGCCTGGTAGTGGGATGAAAAGTCATCGGCTGTCTGGCTCGTCATGGTCGGTCGGGTTGGTTGCGCCACCACTGCCTTGATCCGCTTGAAGGGGAAGGAAAAAGCAAAGCCATAGGTCTTCCGGATCATGCGCAGTACGCCCATGAAGCTCTGCTTTCCGGTGAGAATTTTCTTGAATTTCTTCCGGTTTTCCTCGACTCCGGAAATCTCGCCATGCCTGTTTTCGTCGAGGTCGTTGCCACAGTACTGGATGATGACCGTATCGACTTTGTCCAGCAGGCCCGATTTTTCCAGCCGCAGCAACTCGCGCACGGTGCCGTAACTCGATACCGCCAGGTTATACACGGGGCGCCCGGTCAGCTTTTGCAGCTCTGCGGCAAAGGTTTCTTCATCCTGCACTCCCCAACCCATGGCATGGGAGTCGCCGATCACGGCGATGCCCGTACCTGCCGGTTTTTCCCCGGTGAAACGACCCTCGGCGGAAAAGTTCAAGGTCGTCTTGAACTCGGTGTTGTTGAACTGGCAGGCGCCGATCTTCGGCCTGTATATGAGATCGTCATCGAAGTCGACGCAACTGGCCTGGCTTTGCCAGACGTTTCGGGTGGCGCGCATGTAGAGGTTTTGCTGGATGGAGGAAATCCACGGCACATCGGGCGTAACGCCCTTTTGCAGCAATACCAGGCTGGTCGCCAGCACCATGGCCGCCAGCATCGCGTAGAGGGCCAGCACGATCAATGCGAAGCCCAGCACCTGCACCAGCCGTTTGCGACTAGTCGAGTTCAAAAGCGGTTTCATAATTCAGTTTGAGCGCCGGATCCTGATCTTCCTTTTTCAGGAAGCAATTGCCCACGGCGAGAGCTTCGATCTCGGTGCCCATGAAGCAGCGGAATGCATCTTCGGGCGTGCAGACGATGGGCTCGCCGCGCACGTTGAAGCTGGTGTTCACGATCACCGGGCAACCGGTCTGCTGCTTGAAGGCCGAGATCAGGGCGTGATAGCGCGGATTGGTTTCGGCATGCACGGTCTGGATGCGCGCCGAATAGTCCACATGGGTCACGGCCGGGATGTCCGAGCGCGGCACATTCAGTTTCTCGATGCCGAAAAGTTTCTGCTCCGCCTCGCTCATCTGGCGCCGGCGCTTTTCCACGACGTCGGCGACCAGCAGCATGTAGGGGCTGTCGCCGTCCAGTTCGAACCAGTCGGCGACGTCTTCGCGCAGCACGGCCGGGGCGAAGGGACGGAAGGACTCGCGGTACTTGACCTTGAGGTTGAGCATCGACTGCATGGCCGGCGAGCGGGCATCGCCGAGGATGGAGCGCCCGCCCAGGCGCGCGGGCCGAATTCCATGCGGCCCTGGAACCAGCCCAGGGCCTTTTCCTCGCGCCAGAGCCGTCGCGCCGGCCTGGTAGAGCTCCGCGTCGCCGAGGACCTGGAATTTTGCGCCGGCCGCCGTCAGGCGCCGTTCGATGTCCGCCTGCGCGAATTCGGGGCCGAGGTAGGAGCCGCGCATCCTGTCGCTGCCGGTGCGCGGAGCGGGCCTGGCCGAGGTGGATGTGATGCACGGCCAGCGCCGCACCCAGCGCGCCGCCGGCATCGCCGGCGGCCGGCTGGATCCAGATGTCGTCGAACTGCCCGTCGCGCAGCACCTTGCCGTTGGCCACGCAGTTCAGCGCGACACCGCCGGCGAGACAAAGATTGCGCATGCCGGTTTCGGCGCGAATCGAACGGGTCAGTTGCAGCACGATCTTCTCCGTTGCCGCCTGGATCGAGGCGGCCAGATCCATATGGTGCTGGGTCAGCGGTTCGCTGGCCGCCCGCGGCGGACCGCCGAACAGTTCGTGGAACTTCGGGCCGGTCATGGTCAGGCCGGTGCAGTAATTGAAGTAGGACTGGTCGAGCCGGAAGGAGCCATCCGGCTTCAGGTCGATCAGGTGATCGAAAATCTTGTCGACATACTTGGGCTCGCCATAGGGCGCCAGGCCCATCAGTTTGTATTCGCCCGAATTCACCTTGAAGCCGGTGTAGTAGGTAAACGCCGAATACAGCAGGCCGAGCGAATGCGGGAAGTGGATTTCCTTGAGGACTTCCAGCGTGTTGCCGCGCCCGATGGCCAGCGAGGTGGTGGCCCATTCGCCGACGCCGTCCATGGTCAGCACGGCGGCCTCCTCGAAGGGCGAGGGGAAGAAGGCGCTGGCGGCATGGCTCAGGTGGTGCTCGGAGAAGCGCAGCCGGCTGTTCCCAGTCGGTATCCGGCGCATGGCGGCGCAGTTCCTTGACCAGCAGGTCCTTGAGGAAGAGCTTTTCGCGCAGCCAGACCGGAATCGCCATGCGGAAGGACTCGAAGCCGCGCGGCGCGAAGCTCACGTAGGTTTCCAGCAGGCGCTCGAACTTGAGGAAGGGCTTGTCGTAGAAGGCCACATGATCGACATCCTGCCAGCCGATGCCGGCTTCGCCCAGGCAGTATTCGATCGCATTGGCGGGAAAGCCGGGATCGTGCTTCTTGCGCGTGAAGCGTTCCTCCTGCGCGGCGGCGACGATCTCGCCGTCCTTCAGCAAGGCGGCGGCGCTGTCGTGATAGAAGGCGGAAATGCCGAGGATGACCATGCAGCGCGGTCAGAACAACGTGTAGATAAAGGGCGCCACGGCACTTCCCTGCGCGAGGACGATCAACGCGCCGAGCAGCACCATCATGACGACGATAGGCATCAGCCAGTATTTCTTCCGGGCGCGCATGAACGCCCAGAGTTCCTTGATGAAGGACATATACGGTTCCTAGAATTGATTTTTGAGCGAGTCGGCGGCCGGTCCCGGTGGATCGCGCTTGATCCAGTAGCTGTCGGCGGCGGGATCGAAACGCAGGCGCAAGGGATCCTTGCCGAAGAGCTTCATCAGCAGGCCGGTGGGGGTGACGACGAGGAAAAAAAGAACGCCCAGCGCAAGCGGACTGACGATGTGGTGCAGCAGCAGCCCGAATTTTGTCCATAGCCGGTTGGCCGGGGCGAGGACTTGCGGGACAAGTCCCGCCAGCAGAAGGAACAGGCCCGAGATGGCGACTGCCCAGATCCTGATGCCCGCCGCATGGAGCAGCGGGTAGAGGGCAACGATCAGGAAGACTGCGGCAAAGACGAACCCAAAAGAGCGATCGGAAGAACTTTGAAGCTGCGGGGTATGGCGCGGGGTGTGTTCGTGCATGGAGGTATTTCGGGTGAATTGGGCTGTTTATTCAACAGATTGGACCGCAATGATATCAGTTGCACGCTCCGGCATGCTGTAAAGGTCGGCATGCGCGGCGAAGGCAAGTCCGTTGGCACTCCATTGCCGCCTTGCTTCCCGGTCGGAAAGCATGGCGGCGAGGCGCGTTTCGAGGGCTATCTGGGCAAAGGGCAAGGGGATCACGCTGCCCGCATTGGCCTCCTCGATGTAGTGGGCGTAGCCGCAGGCGGCCGTGGTCAGTACCGGCAGACCGGCGACGACGGCTTCGAGCAGCACCGTGCCGGTGTTCTCGTTATAGGCCGGATGGATCAGCAGGTCGGCGCCGAGCAGGAAGCGCGGGATGTCGTCGCGTCCCTTGAGTATCTCGACGCGATCCGCGAGCCCGAGCTGGCGCACCTGGGCGAGGAAGGGGCGCGGCTCGTCCTGGCCGATGGCGATCAGCCGGGTACGCGCCCGCAGTTCCGCCGGCAGGGCGGCCAGTGCCTTCAGGCTGCGGTCGAGGCCCTTGGTCTTGAAGCCGGAGCCGATCTGCACCAGCAGCAGATCATCCTCGCCGAGCATGAATTCGCGGCGGAACTCGCGGCGGATTTCCGCCGCATTCGGCGGCGCGCGCCGATCGGGAGCAAGAACCGGCGGTAGCAGGTGGAAACGCGCGGCCGGGGTGCCGTAGTACTTCTCGAATAACGTTTGCTGCAGGCCCGAGATCATCAGGATCTCGGTTCGACTGCGCGGCGCGAACACCGCGCGCTCGAAGGCGGCGAAATGCCGGTAGCGCCCGGACAGGCGATAGATTTTGCTCCTCAGGGTCTGCGCCTTGTCTTCAAAGCAGGGGTCGGCGCAGTAATAGACATCCAGCCCCGGCATCTTGTTGAAGCCGACGACGCGGTCGGCGGGGCGCCTGGCCAGGTCCTGTCCTACCCAGTCTGAAAATTTTGCGTAGCGGCGCGGGTTGGTCAGCGCCTTGACCGGCACCTGGACGACCTCGAAGCCCGCCGGGATGTCGCCCTGCCACGACAGCGTATAGACGCGGATGGCATGGCCGCGCGCCTGGCAGGCCAGCGCGATGCGCAGGAAGTCGCGCTGCAGGCCGCCGTAAGGGAAGTACTTGAAGAGGGTGAAGGCCAGTTGCATCCGGCGGATGCTCATTCAGTGACCCCGGCCTTGGGGACGAAATGCCGTATCTGCAACGCGATCCGGTTTTTCTTCAGCGAGCGCGCCTCGATGTCGCGCCACAACCACCTGGCGTAGGGCGTCAGGCGCTCGATCCCTAGGTAGGACTTGAAAAAATACAAGCGGTCCGTCCTGCTCCACTGTTGCGACTGGCGCACTAGGGAATATAAGTCGCGCCTGGCGGAAAGAGCCTGGACCGGCCGCCAGCGGGATTTTTCGAGGTCGATGATGCGTGCCTCGACAGCTCCGTCCGGACCCATGCGAGTGAAAACATGCTTCGGAAAAAAACAATTGTGCTGGATGCCGTGGGCGTGCATCTTGCTCAGCAAGTTGGCCACGACTTTCAGGTAACGGAGCCTTATTTCCCGTACTGGTGCGCCGTGTGCCAGCCAGTCCTGGCCACGGTCTTCCATCGAGACGAAGCCGTTAAGTTCCTCGGTGGCCAGAATGGAGCGATGTCCCTGCGCCGTCCTGCGCATGGCGAAATACACCGGCTCCATCGTTGGAATGCCGCAGGCACGGTAGTGCATGATCTTGTGATATTCGCGGAGGAAAGTCGGCACACCCTTGAGCGGATGCTGCCAGGAAAACGTGCCGTGATTTTCTTGGCGCTTCAGGAAAATCGCGCACTTTCCGCCTTCCGGCAAATCCAGTTCGCAACGCGCGACCCCGCTCCAGCCCCCACGTCTTTGATTGGGTGCCTCGAACCACTCTGCCTTGAGTTGCCAGAGGGCATCGAAATCCTGCAACTTGTTGTGGGCCAGGATCGAACGCCAACGCTTGTCGATATAGTCTTTCATGGTCCCGCGCTCAGACGAAGTCATGACTTGCTTTTTGCTTTCTCGAGAATGTGCCGGTATTTGCCAGATCTGCGCTCGTTGATTCTCAGGCCGTCTTTTGCTGAGGCGGTCGCTTTGTCCACGTGATCCAGGTATTTGAATATCGCTCGCGGGGAAGCAGCGACAAACTTATACCCGAGGTCCGACAGCCGGTTCTGCATTTCATAGCCGGGGTTTCGGTTTCCCATGGAGAAAGTCATGCCGTGCTGCTTGATGATGTCCGCATTCCATAGGGCGCAAAAGCTCTTCAAATGCGTTTCGTAATGCAGCTTCGGTCTTCTCGTTTCCAGGCCGAGTGCGACCTTGCAATTCCTGAAGTGGTATTTGGCTCCCCGGCTTATGTACCTGAGGAAGGTATGGGGAAGGCTGCGCAATACCGGCTCCATGCTGCCGACGGCGGCGACCTTGTCGTTATTCGCGCATTTTTTCAGCAGGAAATCGAAGATCGCCGGATCGTAGATGAAGGTATCCGTATGCATCAGCAGGAGATATTTCGTGGTGACCCGCTCCAGGATCATGTCCAGAGCGCAGCCGTGCGCCAAAAATCCGGGTTCCAAGGTAGGCGGTTTTCTTTCAAGCAGATGAATCCAGTCCAGCGTCTTGAGAAAATCGAGGCTGGCGTCGTTCGAGCCGTTGTCGACCACCCAGACCGGCACGCTGGAAACGTCGATGGCCTTGCTCAGCAAGTCCAGGCAAAGCGATGTCACATCGAGCGTCTTGTAATTGACGAGTGCGATGCTGAAATCGGAAGCGCGGCTGGGGTTCTGATTCAATTGAGGAAGCTAAAGGTTGAAAGTTGGCGCACGCGGGACGGCGGGACAAGCCGGCATTATAGGGAACTGAGCGGCCGCCATGGCTCGCGGGCGCTTCAGGCGGATGCGTGACGGTGCGCGGGCAGGTTGGCCAGGCTGGCGACGAAGCCGCCTCCGGGCGCGTTGGCGACTTCGAAGCGCGCGCCATGGAGTTCCGCCACCCGGGCGACGATGGCGAGGCCGAGGCCGTTGCCTTCGGTACTGGTTTCGCGTCCTCGATAGAAACGTTCCCCGAGTTTGGCCAATGTTACCGGCGGGACTCCGGGGCCGTTGTCGCGGACGGACAGGGTATAACCATCCGATTGGGCGCTGACTTCCAGCCAGACCGTATGCTCGGCTTGCGTGTAGCGAACCGCGTTGTCGAGCAGGTTGCGGATGGCGATACCGATCAGGTCGGCATCGCCATGGCTGATCATGTCGCCCGGCGGGTAGGTCTCGACGATTCTCTGTCGTACCGGCGGGTTGGCGTTGCGCGCTCGCTCGGCAGCTTCTGTGCTGATGGCCTTCAGGTCGATCGGTATAGCACTCTCGACGCTTTTCAGCGGGTCAAGCCGGGCCAGGCGCAGCAACTGCTCGACCAGGTGAGTGGCGCGGTCAACGCCGTTCTCGATCTGGCCGAGGGCATGGTCTCGGCCGGTGGCGTCGCGACTGCGCCGCGCAACCTGGGTCTGCACTTTCAGCGCCGCCAGCGGCGTGCGCAGTTCATGGGCGGCGTCGGCCGTGAAGCGCCGCTCGTTTTCGAGCGTACGGCCCAATCGCGCCAGCAGGCGATTGAGTGCCGTGACCAGCGGCCTGGCTTCCGTCGGTACCGGTCTTTTTTCGAGAGGCGCGAGGTTTTCCGGGCTGCGCATCGAGACATCGTTGGCCAGCGTGTCGAGCGGGCGCAGGCCGCGCCGGATCGAGAAGTAGATCAGCAGGATCAGGATCGGCGAGATCAGGGCCAGCGGCAGGATGGTCCGTTCCGCGACTTCGAGTGCGGCAATGTCGCGCAGGGCGATCGACTGCGACACCTGAACGCGATAGCGGCCGTCTGCCGAGGCGACGTTCAGCATGCGCCATGACCCGGTCGGCCGGATGATGTCGCTATAGCCGGGCACGCCGAGCACCGGCAGGTCGGGGGCGTTGGCCGAGCGGGCGATGATGCTGCCGTCGCCGCGGCCGATCTGGAATTCGAGCGGGGGTTCGTAGACATTGTCTTCGGCGCCGCGCACCGTCGCCAGGCGCGCGGCCAGCGGGCCTAGCTGGGCTTCGTTGTTTTCGACGATGGCCATCAGCAGCCGGCCCGTTTGCGCCAGGCTGCCATCCATCAGTTCCTCGGCTTCATGCGCGGATTGCTGGTAGCTGAACCAACCGGTAAAAAGCCACAACAGCAGCACCGCGATGCCGACCGCACTCAGCAGGCGCCAGCGCAGGGAGCGGGTCCGGCCCGCCACCGCCCAGCGCTTCATTTTTCCATGCTCCGCAGGCGATAGCCGAGGCCGCGTACGGTCTGGATGAAATCGGCGCCGAGCTTTTTGCGCAAATGGTGGATATAGACTTCAAGGGCGTTGCTTTCGACTTCTTCGCCCCAGGCGTAGAGGCTTTCCTCGAGCTGGGTGCGGCTGCGCAGATGTTCGGGATGGCTCATGAAGTCGAGTAGCAGGGCGTATTCCCGCCCGGAAAGCGGCACGGGTTTGCCGTCGATGCTGGCCTGTTTGCTGGCGGGATCGAGGGTGACCCCGCGGTGGACCAGGACGGGTTGCGCCACATCGCCGGCGCGGCGCACCACGGCGCGGATGTGTGCTTCGAGTTCGCCGAGGTCGAAGGGCTTGGTCAGGTAGTGGTCGGCGCCGCTGTCGAGGCCGATGATCTTGTCGTTCCTGGTGTCGCGGGCAGTGAGGACGATCACCGGGGTCCGGTTGTTGCGCTGGCGCAGTTCGCGCAGGACGGCAATGCCGTCCTTTTTGGGCAAGCCGAGGTCGAGGATGCAGGCATCGTAACTGTGATCGCTCAGGGCGCGCAGCGCCATTTCGCCGTCCCTGACCCAGTCGACGGCATAGCTGGCCAGCATCAGGCCGGCGCGTATGCCGTCGCCCAGGAGCGCATCGTCTTCAACCAGCAGGATTCTCAATTAGGGCAGTACTGTATAAGCCGTCACACCGGCGAAAGCCGGTGTCCAGCGCTTGGATTCTTCTGGATTCCGGCATCCGCCGGAATGACGATATGACACTTGATCAGCACCTCATTATCTGGATGCCAAGGCAGTTTTGTTCAACAAGACCTGGATCTCCTGGCGTCGCCCCTGATCTGCCAGTTCGCGTCCCGGACGGGGCGCCGCCTTGAGCGCCTTCTCCAAATAGCTGCGGCCTTCGGCAACACGGTCCTGGTCGATCAGATACTCGCCATAAAAGAAGTTCGGGTCAATCCCGTCCGGATTGGCATTCAGGGACTTGAGGAAAAGCTCTTCGGCTTTCTTCTTGTCGCCAAAGCCGAGCGGCCAGCCGGGAACCTTGGCGTACAGCGCGGCGAGGCTCGTATAAGCTGAGCCGTTGAGCGCCTTTTCGTCAAGCTTCAAACTTTCCTCAAGCACTTTTTTGGCATCCTTGGCCAGTGACAGGCCGCCCAGACCACCCCGCGCACCGGCTTCGCTGGAGACCACGATTCCTTCCCAGATCAATGCCGGGGGGAAGTTGGGGTTGGCGGCGCTGATCTGGCGGACCTTTTCCGAAAGATCATTATAAAGCTCGGCCTGTTGCTTGGCCGGCGAGCGATACTTGATTTCCGCCCAGCGATCCTGGATCGGGCGAATCAGTTCATCGTTGGGTGCGGCCTGGGCGGCCGAAGCACACAGGAGAAAGACGGAGAGCAGGAGCGGTTTCAGGTATGACATGGGATTTCCTTTCCGGGGATTACTGTTTGATGGCGTGGTGTTTGATGGTGGCAAGCTTTTCGCTCAGGCCACGATCGATCAGCGACGGCGCTGCGCCGTTGATCCATGCGAACAGACGCTCCGGAAAACCGAGGTGGCTCTCCGCGGCGTTGCCCTGCAATTTTTCGACGATCTGCGCCGCCACGCTGGCCGGCGAATCGCTGGTGTTCCCGAGTGCGGCATTCAAGCGGTTGACCGCAGCGGAGTTGAGCGGGGTATCGATCGCGCGCGGCGCGATGTGGATCACGCGGACCGGCGAGTCGGCCAGTTCGCGCCGCAAGGCCTGCGAAAAACCGCGCAGGCCGCACTTGGCCGAGGAGTAGGCGGCAAAGCCGGCGAAGGGAATGCTGCCGAAGGTGGAGCCGATGTTGACTACGGCCGCATCGGGCAGCGTCTTGAGCCAGGGCAGCAGCGCATGGGTGAGCCGGATCGGCATCACGAGGTTGGTCGCCATGATCTGTTCGACCTCTGTCCATTCCTGGCTTTCCAGAAGGCCGAAGCCGCCCACGCCGGCGTTGTTGATCAGCATGTTTGCATTGAAGCGGCGAGCCGCCGCTGCGGCTTCGGCAATCCCGCTCGCAGTAGTGAGGTCGGCCTGCAGGCGGACGCATTCGGTTCCGGCGGCGAGCGGAATCGCGGCCAGCTTATCCGCATTGCGGCCGGTCAGCAGAAGCGCCGCGCCGGCAGCTGACAGGTGGGTGGCCAGGGCTTCGCCGAGGCCTCCGGTGGCGCCGGTGAGCAGGATGCGGGCCTGGTTCAGTTGCATGGCGAGTTTCCCGTTGGCATTTCCGTGGGCAGCGCGCGAAACACGTCGCCGTAGAGTTTGAAAAAGATCCGTGCGCAATGGATGACCTCGGCCTGATCGTCGGGCGTCATCTTTTCCAGCAGGCGGGCGAGGTGCTGGGTGTGCTCCTGGTCCAGCGTGCCGTGCGAGCGAAGGTAGGAGAAAGCCTGATCGGGCAGATGCAGCGCCTGCTGGATCTTGTCGGCCGCGGTCAGGGCCAGCGCGACGCTGGTGCCTTCAAGGACGAAGACCATGCCGAAGAAGCCGGCCGGATTGCGCCGGTTGATCAGGTCGTAGGCGTAGGCGACCATGACCTCGGCCGGCAGCTCGGGCTGGCTTGCCCGCACCGCGCCGGCATTGCCGCCTGCCGCATCGATATCGTTGAGGATCCATTCTTCATGGCCTATTTCCTCGTCGATGTACTCGGCCACCGCCTGGCGCAGCCAGGCCAGGCGTTCCGGCAGTCGGCCGCCCAGGCTCATCAAGAGGGGCGTGGTGTGGCGCACGTGGTGGTAGGCCTGGCCGAGGAAGGCAAGGTAGCTGTCGCGCGTGACGCGGCCATGCAGGCAATCGGCGATGATCGGTGCGGCCAGCAGTTCGCCCCGCGACTTTTCGGTGGCGCTTGTCAGTTGTTCATAAAACGACATCGGGACATTCCTTGTTGGCGTGAAGTGCGTTGATTGCGGCGGAATAACGTTCGGCAATGAGATTGCGGATCGGCCGTCCGTTGCCGGTGGCCAGGCCGTTGGCGGCGGTAAAGGCCTCGCCGGGAATCCAGCCGGCGACGCGGGCGTAGTCGGGCAGGCTTGCGTTGGCACCCCTGACGGCCAGATCGATCGCGGTCGGGGACGCGCCGGGCATCGGCACCAGGATCGCGCTCAATGCCGCTTGCCCGTCGCCGACCACGACCGCCTGAAGGATGCGCGGATCGGCCAGCAGCGCGGCTTCCGGCCATTCCGGCGAGATGTTGCGGCCGTAGGACGTGATCAGCAGGTTCTTGCGCCGTCCGGCCAGACGCAGGTGCCCCTGCGCATTGAGTTCGCCGAGGTCGCCGGTGGCGAATTGCCGGCAGGAGGGGGTTTCGGAACCCAGATAACCGAGGAAGGCGCGGGTCTCGACGATGACCTCGCCGGCCGCAATCGAAATCTGCGCATGCCGCAACGGCCGCCCCGCGTCGTCGGCATCGTCGCCCGGGCGGTTGAGGGTCAGCACCGAACCGCCTTCGGTCAGACCGTAGCCCTGATAGGCCGGGATGCCGATCTGGCGCGCCTCCGCGATCAGTTCCGGGGCGACGCGGGCGCCGCCGACCGCAACAAAAGTCAGCGCAGGCGAGGGACGACGCCCGGAGGCATTCAGGTAAGCGGTCCAGGCCTTGAGCAGTTCGGGAACCAGGATCATGCTGTTCGCATCGGCGAGGCAGATTGCGGCATCCAGCGCGCCGGGGTCGAAACCCGCCATGCCGCGCCAGCCCAGATCCTGCAGCGGCGGCAGGTGGATGGCCATGCCGCGCAGCAACGGGGCATAGACGCCAGCCACGTTTTCGAGCAGCAACGACAGCGGGAGCGCGGCCAGATGGCGGCGTAGCGGCAGGTCGGACAGCCGCTCGCGAACGGCGAGCGCGGTATCGATCAGGCCGTCGCCACTCAGGCAAACCCCTTTCGGGGTGCCGGTGCTGCCGGATGTGAAGGAAATCTTGGCGGTTCCAGCCGGCAGCGCAACCGGCTCGACGACTCGTTGCATCCAGGTCAGCCCCTGCCAGTTGCCGATGATGGAAAAGCCGATGTCGAGCGCGCCGATGCGTTCCGGCTGGTCGGTCAGCACCACGTCGGCGGCGGTTTCTTCAAGCGCATGCCGCAGTTGCCCGGCGCCGAAAAAACCTGGGAGCGGAAGATGGACGACGCCGGCTTCGCAGGCGGCGAGATCGGCCAGCACCCAGGCCGGGGAATTATCGGCAAGGACGCCGAGCACTTGGCACGCAGCGAGGCGTTCTTTCAGGCTGAGTATTTCGCCGCAGATCTCGGCGGCCCGCCATTGGCGTGCAGCGGAGATCAATAGCGCCTGGTTCGGGTCGGCTGCGGCGAGTTCGGTCAGCCAGGAAAAGTGAGACATGGCGTTTTTCAAGTCAGAATCCGATCGCGTTGCGCGCGTCCTTGAACCGGATCGCTGCCAGCGAGGCGCCGACTTTGGCCAGTTCGACCGGGCCGTAGCGATCGCGCATGTTGCAGGAGTCGCACAGTTCGGCGATCACCGGCATACCCTGGCGGCGGGCCAGGACATCATGGATGCCGTGGGTGGCCACATGCCCGATGCCGTGCTTGTGGCTGATGTCGTTGTAGCAATACAGGTACTCGCCGGTAGCCGCGACGAAGACATCGATGTTGCGCGGGATGCACTTGAAGCTGTTGCTGCGCCATTGCCGCAGGACTTCGACCGCGCTTGGAATGAAGGGAATTTCCTGCGACTGGAGGCCATGCTCCCTGATCAGCGCGCGCAGCTTGCGGGTGGCCAGCTGGTGCTCGGTCAGGTTGCCGCCGCGGTTGTATAGCGTCGGCGACATGGTCAGCAACTCGATGCCTTCCGCGCGCAGCCAGCCGATGGTGTCGGGCAGGCCGGGCAGGCATTCCGGCATCGGGGTCAGGCTGATTCCGAGCGCCGTATGCTTGAGCAGCTTCCTTGCGGCCTTGATGTTGGCCATCACCCGCGCTTGATCAAGGTTGGCGTGGACCTTGCCGTAGACATCCGGGTCGATGCTGGAGAAGGAAATCAGCAGCAGACCGAGCGCGCCATCGAGATGGCGGATCTTGTCTTCGTCGAGCAGGTGGCCGTTGGTCACCATGTCGAAGCGCGCCGGGTGGCGGCGCACGCCATCGACCATGTCGAAGAAGCGCGGGTGGGTGGTCGGCTCGCCGTAGCCGGCGATGACGACGCGAATCACCTCATCCGGTGCGATCCGTGCCAGCGTCTGTTGCCAGGTTTCGCTGTCCATGATGTGCGGATGCTCGATCTTGTCGCGCGGGCACATCGCGCAAAGGGCGTTGCACTTGCTGGTCCATTCGACGTTGAGGGTGGTCCGGTAGTTGATGCTCATGACAATTCCTTCAATTTGCGGACCCTGGCTGGGGAATCAGTCGCGGAACATGTTTGGCGCAATTCGGCACCACCTGTTCGACGTTGACGCGAACCACGCGCGGGCTGCCGGGGAACAGGGCGAGCAGCGGACCGACGTCGAGCACCTCGGCGCGGCCGTTGACCCGCAGGCGCGAGCCGTCGCTGAAATCGATGAACAGGCAGCCGACATGCGGATTGAGCAGGATGTTGCCCAGACTCATGAAGGCGCCGTTGCCGTCGAAGTCGGGAAAGGCGAAGGTCTTTTCGTCGAGGATACGGATCAGTCGCGGGCCGCCGCCCTTGAAGGAACAGTCGCAACGTCCGTCGGGCGAACTGGTGGCAAGAAAGAAGAAGGGCGCGCCTTCGATCCGGGCATGCAGTTCGGGCGGAATACGGTCCCAAAGCAGGCGCAGGCGGCGTGCTTCGTCCCACAGCGATTCGGTTTGCCAGCGCAGCTGCAGTGCCGTTTCTCCAGGATTGAACGCAGGCGACTCCTTGGCTTCAGGCAAGGAAAACTCAGCCACGGGGCTTGGCTTTTTCAAGCGCCAGGCGAATCCGGCCGGCGACCACCACCGGGTGGGTCGCGTAGTAGGTGCCCCACAGGCGGGCATCTGTTCCGAGCCGCTCGGGGTCGGCCGGGGCCAGCGCCAGCGGCGGCAGGCCGAGGCGGCGGAGCATGCCGATCAGTTCGCTGGTGGCGGTGAACACCACCCATTCGAAACCGAGCCGGTCGAGGTGCGCGGCAAGGGTGAGCATGACCTCGACGCTGCCGCCGCGAACTTCGGCGGCGAGGTTGCCGACTTCGACGATGCGCTGGCGATCGACGGGTCTGCCGGCCAGTCTGGATACCGCCGTCTCGATCGGCGCATCGAGGTAATTCTCGAGGAACAGCCGCTCCGTTCCGGCGCAGCGCCAGCCGGCTACCGCGGCGATGCGGTCGTTCTTTTCAAGCAGCATCAGGTTCGGCGCAAAGCTGCTGAGCTCGGCGTCATAGTGGCGCTGGAAAATATCGGAAATGAAGGCTTCGGCGCGGGCGCGATGGGGCGAGCCGACGACCGTGTGCCTGACCGTCATCCCGCGATTACGGGCCTGCAAGTTGCTCCTGATGGCGCTCAACATGGCTGATCTCTGAAAACACGATGGTTCGCAGCTTAGTGAGCGGGGATTAAACGAAGCTTAAGGATGCTTCCGGCAGCCGTCGAGCATGTCCAGTTCCCGACGATAGACCGCCGTCTCTATTTCCATGGTGCCAAGCACCGTGTGGGCAAGATTGTCATGGCTGAACCGGACGTCGCGCTTGCGCCGCAGGGCGGGGAAATCCACGTCATTGAAGCCGCTGCCGAGCCACATGATCGCGGGCACATGCAATTGCGCGTCGGGCGCGATGGACGGGGGCAGGCCATGCAGATAAACGCCGTTCTCGCCGAGCGATTCGCCGTGGTCGCTGACATAGAGCAGCGCCGTTTCGAATTTACTGTTGTTGTCCTTCAGCAGATCAATGACCTTGCCGAGGAAGAAATCCGTGTAAAGAATCGCATTGTCGTAGGCGTTGCCGATTTCCTCGCGGCTGCACTGGCTGAGATCCGCGCTCTGGCAGGCGGGCGTGAATTTTTCGAATTCCGGCGGATAGCGCTTGAAATAGGCCGGCCCGTGGTTGCCCATCTGGTGCAGGACGATGAAAATGTCGCCCTTGGGATGTGCGTCGATATGCTTCTGCAGCGCCGACAGCATGCCGACGTCGCGGCATTCCGGGTCGCACACTGGATTCACCTCCGGCGACTTGTAGCTCTGGTAAGGCACGCGCAGCGCGACGTCCTTCGAGTCGGAATTGTTGTCCAGCCAGAGCACGCTGACCCCGGCGCGCTGTAGCACGTCGAGCAGGTTTTCCTGGGCGGCTCCCGTTTTCGTGTCGAATCTGTCCATGCCGATCAGCGAAAACATGCACGGTACCGAAACGGCCGTCGAGGTGCCGCAGGCCCGGAAGTTCGAAAAGCTGATGGCATTGGCCCGGCGCAATTGCGGATTGGTGTCGCGCTCGTAGCCATTGAGCGAAAAGCGGTCCGCGCGCGCGGTCTCGCCGATCACCAGGATGAACAACTCGCGTTCGACGTCGCTGGCCGGGATCTTCGCATCGATGCCGATTGCGGTTAAGGCTTGTCCGCCCTTGGCGGCCAGCGTGGTCGTGGAATATTTGACTGCCGAGTAGATGAAATAGCCCGGGTTGGCGAAGGACCGCAATGACCTGTGCTGGCGCAGGAACGAGGCGTAAAACCCGCCGAATGCCAGCCCCGTTCCCGACCATGAACAGCAGGAGAAGCGCCAGAAGTTTTCCGCGTGCGATCGCCTCGACCCGCATGCCGCGCCGGTGCAGGGGAATCCTGGCAACGACGACAGCCGGGATGACGCCCAGCACAAGCAAGTAGGCGATCAGCCTGAAGTTGAGCAGGTCCAGCGCTTCCGCCAGGTTCGTCTGCGCGGCGTTTTGCAGCATCTCGGTGTTGATGACGATGCCGTAGCTGTCCATGAAGCAGGCGGCGAGGGACGACAGCAGCAGGATGACGATCAATACGGGCTTGGTCGTGCGCCCGAAGCAGGTCAGCGCCAGCAGCAAAACCGTTGTCGCCGTGACCATTGCGGCAAGCGAGATCAGCGCGGGCGCATTGCCGGCGGTGAGCGGATAAGTGCTGAGTACCTTGCCGAAAAAGCTCAGGTTGCCGAAAGCGGTCAGGAACACCGCCACCAGCAATACCAGGGTAGTGCTCGTCAGCCCCTGCGCAGGCAAGCGGAATCGCATAAGGTCGCTTCTCGGGGAGTCATCCGGCAGGGTTCTGCCTTCATGTCGCCAGCACCAGTCCCCAGACCACCAGCACATTGATCAGGCTGACCAGCACGGCGGCGCTGCCGATGTCCTTGGCGCGCTTGGCGAGGTCGTGGTTGTCCAGCGAGATCCGGTCCACCGTGGCCTCGATGGCGGAATTGAGCAGTTCGACCATGAGTACCAGCAGCACGCTGCCGACCATCAGCGCCTTGCCCAGATTGCCGACCGGCAGCCAGAAGGCCAGCGGAATCAGGACCGCGGCCAGCAGCACCTCCTGGCGGAAAGCATCTTCGTGCTTGTAGGCGGCGCGGAAACCCGCCAGCGAATAGCCGAGTGCGTTCTTCAGCCGTGTCAGGCCGGTCTTGCCTTTGTGCGGGCTTTCCATTGCGTCACCAGGGGGTCGGGTTTCCGGTCGTGGGGCCGGAGTATCCCCGCCGATCGGCTCGCGGTCAATCCCGTTGCGCCGTGGCACCGGCGCCAGCGCGGTGCGTCCCTTCGGAAACTTTTTCGCGGCTTAACCGGGCGGGCGGTCTTGGAGTAGAGTGTTTGCAAGCGTCCGGCAGAGGCCGGCGCCGTCAAGGGAGGCAACATGAAGGACATCGTCTGGAGCAGCATCCTCAGCGTCGGCGTGGCCGAGATCGACGACGATCACCGCCTCCTGATCGCGCTGTTCAATGAACTCAACCGCGCCGTCGCCGCCGGCGAATCTGCCGAGTACCTGGCGGCGACGCTGGAGGAGCTGATCAACTGCACGGTCTGGCATTTCAGCCACGAAGAGCGGCTGATGCTCAAACACGGCTTTCCCGGGATCGAGCCGCACAAGGCGGCGCACCGCGAGCTGATCGACGCGGCGCGGGAATGGCAGGCGAAGCTGGCGCAGACCGGCTATGCGGTGGCGGAAGGCGAGATCGCCTTCCTCGATCGCTGGCTCACCGAGCACATCCTCACGGTCGACCAGCACCTGGGCAGCTTCCTGGCTCGGGTGGCGTAAGCGGCGGGAGTACCCAGGCGCGGCGGCCGAAGTCGGGCAGACAGGCCACGTGCCTTGCCATCAGCCGAAGTTCTTTGATTGGCGCCTGCGCGGCGCCCGGCCGCACCTGCTTGGACGTCTGTCCGACAGCCCGCTGGCCCAAGTCTGCGAATGCCTGAACCAGATTGTCCGCCTGGCGTGATGATTCGCCGTGTCATCGGCGCCGTCCGCAAGGGATACCGTCTCCGGCTTTGCCGTAGACATAACTTTTTGCGGTAGGTGCTGTGCCGATGAGCCGGCGGCGACGATGCGTCCGGCTCGGCGGCGCGCGGGTCATTCGCGAGTCGAGTAGGGCGGCATAAGTGCCCGTTGCCGTCATTCCCGCGAACGCGGGAATCCAGTGGCGTTTGAGCCAGGACACTGGATTCCGGGTTCCGCTGCGCGGCCCCGGAATGACGGCATAGTGGCCGACAACAGCCCATCGCAGCAACGCTCAAGTCGCTACGCGCGGCTCCGCGATCACGCCTTCGCGCGCCAGGATGGCATTGACCTCCGGCCCGCGGCGGGCTTCGCGCACGGCCTGGAACAGGCGTTCGGCCTGCGGATAACTGCGCTGCATCATGCCCAGCCACTGCTTGAGGCGGCCCGGCGACTGCGTCGGCGTCACCTTGGTCTGAACGCGGGTCCAGAATTCGCCGACCATGGACTCGATCTCGCGCCAGTCGGCTTCCGTCGGAACTTCCTCGCGTCCTTCGCGGATGCGCCGCGCCAGCAGCGGATCGGCCACCGCGCCGCGGCCGAGCATGACGTCGCTGCAGCCGGTGGCGGCGCGGATGCGGCGGTAGTCGGCGACGGTCCACACCTCGCCGTTGGCGATCAGCGGCAGCCTGACCACTTCACGGATGCGCGCGATCCACTCCCAGCGGACCAGCGGCCGGTAGCCGTCGGCCTTGGTGCGGGCGTGCACCACCAGTTCCTGCACGCCGCCGGCTTCAAGGGCCAGCGCGCAGTCCAGCGCGCGGCCGGTGTCCTCGATGCCCAGCCGCATCTTGGCGGTGACCGGGATCGCCGCCGGCACGGCGGCGCGCACCGCAGCGGCGATGCGCTGCAGGAGTTCCGGTTCGTCGAGCAGCGCGGCGCCGCCGCGATTGCGATTCACCAGCGGCGTCGGGCAGCCGAAATTCAGGTCGATGCCGTGCGGGATTGAGCAGCGCCAGATGGGCGGCGTTGGCGGCCAGCAGCGCTGGGTCGGAGCCCAGCAGCTGGATGCGCACCGGCGTGCCGCTGGCGGTGCGCGAGCCGGTTCTTCAGCTCGGGCGAGAGGCGCGTGAAGCAGGAATGCGGCAAGCAGCGGTGGTGGTGACGCGGACGAACTCGGTGACGCACCAGTCATAGCCGCCGGCGGACGTCAGCACCGCGCGCAGCACGTCGTCGGCGAGGCCCTCCATCGGGGCGAGGACCAGTCTCATCGCGGAAATCGCCGTATCGCCAGCGCCGACTCTTGATGTATTGGGAGCAATGAATAAGCCGTCACACCGGCGAAAGCCGGTGTCCAGTACCAGGATTCTTCTGGATTCCGGCTTTCGCCGGAATGACGAAACGTGACTTGATCAGCGGTTCCCTTTCTCAATGCGCGACCGGCAGGATGCTGATCGTGCGGCCCTTCTTCATCTTGCCGACGACGTGCATCTCGCAGGCCTTGCAGTCGAAGCGCAGCGTCAGGCGTTCCTTGCCATTGACCAGCATCATCGGTTCGGCATTGACGCCCTTGACCCAGCCCTTGGCCTCCTTCGGGCAGAGGCTGTGGCTGTAGCGCAGGCAGTGCTTGGTGATCATCAGCGAGACCTCGCCGGGCGTGGTGTCGGCCTCGTAGGCGTCGGCGATCAGTTCCACGCCGTGGCGTTTGTAGAAGGCGCGGGCCTGGCTGTTGAGCACGTTGGCGAGATAGCTCAGTTCGCGTTCGGGATAGATGGCCGGCGGTTCGACCGGCGGGGTGCGCGTGCGGGCGCGGCCGGGCGGCTTCGCGCGCGGCGACGAGGCGTTCGACGGCGTCGCGGCGCAGGGCATTGAGCGCCGAGGCGGGCAGGAACCAGGGTTCGGCGAGGACGATCTTCACCGCGCCGGCCTTGAAATCCGTGGCGCCGAACTTGCCCAGGCTTTCGGCTATGGCGGCCAGTGCGCGTTCGGGATTCTTTGCCGGCTCCTTGGCGTGGGCGATCGTGGCGCAGGCCTCGATGCCGTCTTCGTCCTTCAGCGTCAGGGCGAAGCCGTCGGCGGTTTCGGCGAGTTCCACGCGCGACGGCGATGCGGCGCTCGGCGGATTCCTTCTCCAGCAGGCGCTCGAAGGCCTGGTCGCGGTTGCGGTGGATTTCGGTGCCGCGGCTTGAAGCCTTCCGGATCGTCGGGCATCTCGTTGGGGAACAGGCGTTTGCCCGTCGGCGACATTGATGCGCAGGCCGGCAAGCTTCCTGCCGCGCGACATGTAGGAAATGCCGTCGCCATTGGCGAAGTGTTCCTCGCTGTCGACCTCGAACCAGTCGGGGCCGATGCGCGTTACCGTGCCGCTGGCCGCGCCGGCGAAACTCGGCGTATCGAAGGCGGCGATGTCGGCGTGGCGGCCGTTGACGAAGTAGTCGGTGGCGCCGCGGTTGAAGGTCTTCTCCGGGCGCGGAGTCGAAGGTGTAGCTGCAGCGGCCGGAAGAGGCGCGCGAGTAAAGCTCGGGCGCATCCTCGATGATGCGGTCGAGCAGTTGCCGGTAATGCGCGGTCGAGTTCTTGACGTAAGCCATGTCCTTCAGCCGGCCCTCGATCTTGAAAGAGCGGATGCCGGCATCGGCCAGCGCGCGCAGGTTGGCGCTCTGGTCGTTGTCCTTCATCGACAGCAGGTGCTTGTCGAAGGCCACGATGCGGCCCTGCTTGTCTTCCAGCTTGTAGGGCAGGCGGCAGGCCTGCGAGCATTCGCCGCGATTGGCGCTGCGTCCGGTGTGGGCGTGGCTGATGTAGCACTGCCCGGAAAAGGCCACGCAGAGCGCGCCGTGGATGAAGAATTCGAGGATGGGCGCCGTATCGCCTGGCACGCCGACTTTTTGCCTGTATGCGCAGTGATCTCCGTCAGCGACAGCTCGCGTGCCAGCACCATCTGCGAGAAGCCGACGTCGGCGAGAAAGCTGCGCCTTCTCCGGCGTGCGGATGTCGGTCTGGGTCGAGGCGTGCAGTTCGATGGGCGGCAGGTCGGTTTCCAGCAGGCCCATGTCCTGCAGGATCAGGGCGTCGGCCCCGGCCTCGTACATCTGCCAGGCCAGGCGGCGCGCTTCCTCGATTTCGTCGTCGCGGAAAATCGTGTTGAGGGTGATGAAGATCTTCGCGTGGAAGCGGTGGGCGAAGGCCGTCAGGCGCTCGATGTCCTGCACCGTATTGCCGGCGCCGACCCGGGCGCCGAAGGCCGGCCCGCCGATATACACCGCATCGGCGCCGTGCCTGATCGCCTCGATGCCGATGTCGGCATTCTTGGCGGGGGCGAGGAGTTCGAGGGCGGAGGCGGATGTGGTCACGGACGGGCGGCGTGGCGAGGGGGAGGCGGCGAATTGTAGACGGTTCAGCGGGGAGACGCGCTGCGGGGCAGGCGGGCGCCCTTCGCGCCGGCGCCTGTACCTGATGGGGGCCTCTGCGCTCTGGGGGTCGGGTTGGGCGTGGCGCGCTACGTGGTGACGCGGCCGCAGCCGCCGTCCCGCCAGCGCCGACTTTTACCCGGCACTCAGCGCGTGATCGGCTTGTAGCGTATGCGCTTCGGCTTGGCGCCTTCCTCGCCGAGGCGCTTCTTCTTGTCTTCCTCGTACTCGTGGTAGTTGCCGGCGAAGAAGCTCCATTGCGAGTCGCCCTCGCAGGCCAGGATGTGGGTGCAGATGCGGTCGAGGAACCAGCGGTCGTGGCTGATGATCATGGCGCAGCCGGCGAATTCGAGCAGGGCGTCTTCCAGTGCGCGCAGGGTCTCGACGTCGAGGTCGTTCGAGGGTTCGTCGAGCAGCAGCAGGTTGCCGCCGGTCATCAGCGTCTTGGCCAGGTGCAGCCGCCCGCGTTCGCCGCCGGAGAGGTTGCCGACGTTCTTCTGCTGGTCGCCGCCCTTGAAGTTGAAGCGGCCGATGTAGGCGCGGCTGCCGATCTCGAGCTTGCCGATGGTGATGATGTCGGCGCCGTCGGCGAGTTCCTCGAACACGGTCTTGCTGCCGTCGAGGCAGTCGCGGCTCTGGTCGACGTAGGAAATCTTCACCGTCGGGCCGACCACGACTTCGCCGCTGTCGGGCTTGTCCTGGCCGGTGAGCATCTTGAACAGCGTCGATTTGCCGGCGCCGTTGGGGCCGATGATGCCGACGATCGCGCCGGGCGGCACGGTGAAGCTCAGCTTGTCGATCAGCAGGCGGTCGCCGAAGCCCTTGCTGACGTCATGGAACTCGACCACCTTGTCGCCGAGGCGCTCGGCGACGGGGATGAAGAGCTCATGCGTCTCGTTGCGCTTCTGGTAATCGGTTTCCGACATTTCGTTGAAGCGCGCGAGGCGGGCCTTGCTCTTGGCCTGGCGCGCCTTGGGGTTGCTGCGCACCCAGGCCAGTTCCTGCTTCATGGCCTTCATGTGCGCGTCTTCCTGCTTGGCTTCGGTCTCCAGCCGCGCTTCCTTCTGCTCCAGCCAGTTGGAATAATTGCCCTTCCACGGAATGCCGTGGCCGCGGTCGAGTTCGAGGATCCACTCGGCCGCGTTGTCGAGGAAGTAGCGGTCGTGGGTCACGGCGACCACGGTGCCGGGGAAGCGGGTGAGGAACTGCTCCAGCCACTCGACCGATTCGGCGTCGAGGTGGTTGGTCGGCTCGTCCAGCAGCAGCATGTCGGGGCGCGACAGCAGCAGCTTGCACAGCGCGACGCGGCGCTTTTCGCCGCCGGAGAGGGTCTTGATCGAGGCATCCCACGGCGGCAGGCGCAGGGCGTCGGCGGCCAGATCCAACTGGTGCTCGGTGTCGGCGCCCGAGGCGGCGATGATGGCTTCCAGCCGCGCCTGTTCCTCGGCCAGCTTGTCGAAGTCGGCGTCCTCTTCGGCGTAGGCGGCATACACCGCTTCGAGCTTGGCCTGGGCTTCCATGACCTCGCCCATGCCCGATTCGACTTCCTGGCGCACGGTCTTGGCCGGGTCGAGCTGCGGTTCCTGCGGCAGGTAGCCGATGGACAGATTCGGCATCGGCGTCGCTTCGCCGATGATGTCCTTGTCGATGCCGGCCATGATGCTCAGCACGGTCGACTTGCCCGAGCCGTTGAGGCCGAGCAGGCCGATCTTGGCGCCGGGGAAGAAGCTGAGGGAGATGTCCTTGAGGATCTGGCGCTTCGGCGGCACGATCTTGCCGACGCGGTTCATGGTGAAGACGTATTGGGCCATGGTGCTTTTCTTGTAGTTGCGTGGATTAGAAGCCGGTGAACAGAAAATCCAGCGCGGCGAGGATTTCGTCGCGCTGGGGGGAAAGGTTGGCGACAGGGTTCCGCAGCAGGCGGTTTGACACCGAGGCCATGTACTGTGTCAGTGCGACAAGCGCCGTGTCGCCGACGCCGACTTTCGGATTGAGGCGCAGGATCGGGGTCTCGATGGCTTCAGGATAGGCTAACGGGATGACGACGTGGGTCGGCAGGCCCGCGAGCAGTTCGCTCTGGACATCAACTACGTAGGGGATGACGCTTGCCGTCGTATTGTCCGGGTTGCGAAAGACGTCGAGGTGCGCCATCAGTCTCGCGCATGAAGTTGCGGAAGCGGTCGGAGAACACGCCGTGCTTTTCGACGAAACGGCCGTAGGCCGCGATGCCTTCTTTGTTCTGCTCCAGCCATTCGGCCTCGCGCTGCCGCTTCAGTTCGGCGGCGAGTGCGACTTCCAGCGTATGCGACAGGTTGATCTTGCGCGCGCGGGCCTCTTCGAGCAGGTCGGCGCGGACGGTCAGGTTGGCGGCTTTCTTGGGTTGGGCGCTCATGGTTGTGCTCCATGGGTTTGACGCGTATAGGCTACGCGCATCGTTAATGCGCGTCAAGTCGTGTGTAGTTCCACACCGATCAGACGTAGCGGGCGACGAAGGCGCCTTCACAACCGGCCGGCAGGGCGATGCGCATCAGGTGGCCGCTGCCGGGAGCGACCGTGACCGGTTCGCCCTCGCGGTTCTGCATGGCCTCGATGACGAGTTCGAGGTTGCCGGCCGGGCGCACGATTTCGATGCGGTCGCCCACCTCGAAATGGTTCTTCACGGCGATTTCCGCGAGGCCATCGGCGTCGTAGCCGGTGACGTCGCCGACGTACTGGCTGCGGCTGGATTCGGAACTGCCGGAGAGGTAGTTCTGGTAGTCACGGTCGGGGTGGCGATCGTAGAAGCCGGCGGTGTAGCCGCGATTGGCCAGCCCGTCGAGCTGGCCGACCAGTTGCGCGTCGAAGGGACGTCCGGCGACGGCGTCGTCGATCGCCTGGCGGTAGCTCTGGCAGGTGCGCGCGACGTAGTAGGGCGACTTGGTGCGGCCCTCGATCTTCAGCGAATCGACGCCGATTTCGGCCAGCTTCGCCACGTATTCGATGGCGCGCAGGTCCTTCGAATTGAGGATGTAGCTGCCGTGTTCGTCCTCCTCGATCGGCATGTATTCGCCGGGGCGTTCCTTCTCTTCGAGCAGCCAGGTGGCGCCGGGGCGGCGCAGCGTGCTCTGCTTCGCGGCGCCTTGAAAAGTCGGCGCCGGCGGCACGGCGACAGGGCGCGGCGTGGCGAGCGCGACGTCGCCGGAGGCGTCTTCGCTGCCTTCATGGACCTTGTAGTCCCAGCGGCAGGAATTGGTGCAGCTGCCCTGGTTCGGATCGCGGTGGTTGAAGTAGCCCGAGAGCAGGCAGCGGCCCGAGTAGGCGATGCACAGCGCACCGTGCACGAAGACTTCGAGTTCGGTGTCGGGACATTCCTGGCGGATTTCGGCGACTTCGTCGAGCGACAGCTCGCGCGACAGGATCACCCGCGTGACGCCGGCGCTGCGCCAGAACTTCACCGCAGCGTGGTTCACCGTGTTGGCCTGCACCGAAAGGTGGATCGGCATCTCGGGCCAGCGCTCGCGGATCATCAGCATCAGGCCGGGGTCGGCCATGATCAGCGCGTCGGGCTTGAGCGCCATGACCGGCGCCATGTCGTCGAGGTAGGTCTTGAGCTTGGCGTTGTGCGGCAGGATGTTGCTGACCAGGTAGAACTTGCCGCCGCGTTGCATGGGTGAGCGCGATGCCCTCGGCGAGATTCTCCAGCGTGCCGAAATCGTTGTTGCGCACGCGCAGGCTGTAGCGCGGCTGGCCGGCGTAGATCGCGGTGGCGCCGAAATCCAGCGCGGTGCGCGCCATCAGCAGAGAGCCGGCCGGGGCCAGCAGTTCGGGGGTCTTCACGCCGGGGCGACCGGCACGCGCAGGTCCGCCGTCACGGTGCCGATCTGCGCCAGTTCGGCCTCGTACTTTGCCTGGCGGAAATCCTCGGCCAGCGCCTGTGTCTCCCACGCCTGCATGGCTGGGTGGGCGAGCAGGGTCTGCAGATAGCCGGCCCCGGCGCCACCGGGTGTCACGCCATAGGTGCGGAAGCGATACACCACCGGCGCGAAGAAGGCGTCGACCGCGGTGAATTCCCGGCCGGCCAGGAAGGGCCCGCCGAAGCGTGCCAGGCCTTCGTTCCACAGGCGCTCGATGCGGGCGATGTCGGCCAGCAGTTCGGGCGAACGCTGCGCTACGGCCACCCGCACGCCGACGTTCATGGCGTGCTGGCCGCGCAGGCTGGCGAAGCCCGAGTGCATTTCCGACACGGCGCAGCGCGCCCAGGCGCGGGACTTGTCGTCCGTCGGCCAGACGCCGGAATGGCGCTCGGCCAGGTATTCGGTGATGGCCAGCGAATCCCAGACGACGGTGGCGATGTCCACCAGGCAGGGCACCTTGCCCGAGGGTGAAAAGTCGGTGAAGGTTTCGCCGCTTGCCGCGCCGAGGCGGTGCAGGCGCTCGCTGAAGGGAATATCCAGTGCCCGCATCAGCACCCATGGCCGTAACGACCACGACGAGTAATTCTTGTTGGCGATGTGCAGGACGTACATGCGGCTAGGCCCGGATGGTTTCGTCGAGAGTGATATCGACCATCAGATCGTTTGAGATGCGTTCAAGTTCCCCGGTCAGCGCGCCGACGTCGAGCTCCGGCGCGGCCGTGAGTTCGGCCACGGCATGGAACAACACGGCGGCCGACATCGGTGCGCTCGAGGTGTGGGTTTCGAGGCTTTCGACATTGACGGCGTGGTTGGCCAGCACCATGGAAACCTCGTGCACGATGCCGATGCGGTCGTGGCCGACCAGCGCCAGCTTCAGACGCCGTCCGGCAAGCGCCGACTTTTCGGCCTGGGCCTTCTCGACGGAAATGCGCAGGCCGCTCACCTCGCCCAGCGCTTTTTGGAGAGCCTCTGCCTTGTCGGCGTCGACGCCTACCTCGACGATGCCGGCGAACTTGCCGGCAAGCTGCGCCATCGAGGATTCCAGCCAGTTGCCCTGATGGGCGCTGATCGCGGCGGAGAGTTCGCCGACCAGGCCGGGCCGGTCGTCGCCGATGACAGTGAGTATCAGGAAGACAGGGGACGTAGTCATGGGTAACTCTCCATCGGCACGCAGCCGCAGAACAGGTTGCGGTCGCCGTGCACGTCGTCGATGCGATTGACATAGGGCCAGAACTTGTTCTCGGCCACCCAGGGCAGAGGGAACACGGCCTGCTGGCGCGTGTAGGGCCGCGTCCATTCGCCGACCAGGTCGGCTTCGGTGTGCGGCGCATGCTTGAGCGGGCTGGCATCGAGCGTCCATGCCCCGGTCTCGATCTGGCGGATCTCGTCGCGGATGCTGCACATCGCGGCGCAGAAGCGGTCGAGTTCGGCCTTGTCTTCCGATTCGGTGGGTTCCACCATCAGCGTACCGGCCACCGGGAAGCTCACCGTCGGCGCATGGAAACCGTAGTCCATCAGGCGCTTGGCGATGTCGATTTCGGCGACGCCGGTGGCGGCCTTGATGGCGCGCACATCGAGGATGCACTCGTGGGCGACGCGGCCCTGGCTGCCGCTGTAGAGCACCGGGTAGTGGTCCTTGAGTTTCGCCGCGACATAGTTTGCGTTGAGGATCGCGATCTCGGTGGCGCGGGTGAGTCCCGTGCCGCCCATCATGGTGATGTACATCCAGGAGATCGGCAGGATCGAGGCAGAGCCCCAGGGCGCGGCGGAAACCGCGTGCTGCCCGGCGTGCGGGCCGGCGATGTTCTGCACCGCGTGGTTGGCCATGTAGGGCGCGAGGTGCGCCTTGAGGCCGATCGGCCCCATGCCCGGTCCGCCGCCGCCGTGCGGGATGGCGAAGGTCTTGTGCAGGTTGATGTGCGAGACGTCGGCGCCGATGTCGGCCGGGCGGCAAAGGCCGACCTGGGCGTTGAGGTTGGCGCCGTCCATGTACACCTGGCCGCCGTGGCCATGGACGACGGCGCAGATGTCCTTCACCGCCTCCTCGAACACGCCGTGGGTGGATGGGTAGGTGATCATCAGGCAGGACAGCTTCGCCGCATGCTGCGCGGCCTTGGCCTGCAGGTCGGCGAGGTCGACGTTGCCGCTGTCGTCGCAGGCGACGGCGACGACTTCCAGGCCGCACATCTGCGCCGTTGCCGGGTTGGTGCCGTGGGCCGACTTCGGTATCAGGCAGATGTTGCGCGCGCCCTGGCCGTTGGCCTCCTGGTAGCGGCGGATCGCGACGAGGCCGGCATACTCGCCCTGTGCGCCTGAGTTCGGCTGCATGCAGACGGCATCGAAGCCGGTGATGGCCTTGAGCTGGTTCTCCAGTCCGCTGATCAGCTCCAGGTAGCCCTGCGCCTGATCGAGCGGGGCGAAGGGATGCATCTGCGAAAACTCGGGCCAGGACACCGGAATCATTTCGGCGGCGGCGTTGAGCTTCATGGTGCAGGAGCCGAGCGGGATCATGGCGTGGTCCAGCGCCAGGTCGCGGTTCTGCAGGCGCTTCAGGTAGCGCAGCATGCCGTGCTCGGTGTGGTGCGTGTTGAACACCGGATGCGCGAGTATCGGTCTCGCGCCGCTGCAGGGTGACGGGAATCGCGCAGGGGCGCGCGGCGTCGAGCGCCTCGACCGGGGCGCCGCTGTGGCCGAAAATTTTCAACAAGGCGGCGATGTCCTCGCGCGTGGTGGTTTCGTCCACGCTGATGCCGACCGTATCGTCGTCGACGCGGTGCAGGTTGTAGCCGGCGGCGACCGCCGCCTGCATGATCTTCGCCGTAGCGCCGGCGCCGACCTTTACTTCAAAGCTGTCGAAGAAGTCGCGCCCCGTGACGCCCAGGGCGCCGGCCAGCAGGGCGGCGAGGCGGTGGATGCGCGAGGCGATGGCGCGCAGGCCGAGCGGCCCGTGCCACACCGCATACATGCCGGCGATGTTGGCCAGCAGCACCTGCGAGGTGCAGATGTTGGAATTGGCCTTTTCGCGGCGGATGTGCTGCTCGCGCGTCTGCAGCGCCATGCGGTAGGCGGTCTTGCCGCGCGCATCCTTCGAGACGCCGATGATGCGGCCCGGCATCGAGCGCACGTGCGCCTCGCGTGTGGCGAAGAAGGCGGCGTGCGGTCCGCCGAAGCCCAGCGGCACGCCGAAGCGCTGCGCGGAACCGAGCGCGATGTCGGCGCCCATTTCGCCGGGCGGTTTGAGCAGCACCAGTGCCATCAGATCCGAGGCCACGGCGACCACGCCGCCCTTGCCCTTGATCGTGGCGATGCTCGTCGTCAGATCGACGATTTCGCCGCGCGCATTGGGATACTGCAGCAGGGCGCCGAACACGTCGTCACGCTGCGAGGCGTCTTCCGGCTTGCCGAATACCAGTTCGAAACCGAAATACGCGGCGCGGGTCCTGATCACGTCGATGGTCTGCGGGAAGGTTGCCTCATCGACGAAAAAGACATTGCCCCTGGACTTGGAAATGCGCCGCGCCATGGTCATCGCTTCGGCGGCGGCCGTGGCCTCGTCGAGCAGCGAGGCGTTGGCGATTTCCAGGCCGGTCAGGTCGACCACCATCTGCTGGTAGTTGAGCAGGGCTTCGAGGCGGCCTTGTGCGATCTCGGCCTGGTAGGGCGTGTAGGCGGTGTACCAGCCGGGATTCTCGAACAGGTTGCGCAGGATCACGGGCGGCGTCAGCGTGCCGTAATAGCCCTGGCCGATCAGCGACTTCCTGACCACGTTCTTTGCCGCGATGGCTTTCAATGCGGCCAGCGCCGCGTGTTCCGGCATGGCGCCGGGCAGGTCGAGCGGGCGCTGCAGGCGGATGGCGGCGGGTACCGTTTCGCCGATCAGCGTGCGCAGCGAATCGGTGCCGATCGAGGCGAGCATGCCGGCAATGGCATGTTCGTCGGGGCCGATGTGGCGGCCGATGAATTCGTCGCGATTTTCCAGCTCGGTGAGCGGGTGGGAAAGGTGTTCGGCGTGCATGTCAGAGCGTCGCGGCGTAGGCTTCGGCGTCGAGCAGCCCGCCCAGTTCGGTCGCGCAGGCGGCGGCGTCGGCCGGCTTGATGCGGAACAGCCAGGCGGCATAGGCATCGGCATTGACCGATTCCGGCGCGTCGGCGGCAGCCTGGTTGGCATCCACCACTTCGCCCGATACCGGCGCGTAGATGTCGGAGGCGGCCTTCACCGACTCGACCACCGCGCACTCCTCGCCGGCCTTGACCACGCGGCCGACGGCCGGCAGTTCGAGGAAGACGATGTCGCCCAGAGCTTCCTGGGCGTGGTCGCTGATGCCGATGGTGACCGTGCCGTCGGCTTCGAGCCGGGCCCATTCATGGGAGGCGGCGTACTTCAGGTTGGCGGGGGTGTTCATTTAAAACCTCCAAATATCATGGGTCACAGAGATCACAGAGAAAACATGGTTCGACAGGTTCACCATGAGCGGCCCTGATGTATTTCCGCTCATCCTGAGCTTGTCGAAGGATGTGTCCTCTGCGGCTAAACCAGGTTTCTGCCGTTGCGGACAAACACGGGCTTTACGACGCGCGCCTTGAGGCGCTTGTCGCGGATTTCGACTTCGACTTCGCTGCCGATGGCGACCGCGGCCGGCAGGCGTGCCAGGGCGATGGACTGGCTCAGGGTCGGCGAAAATGTGCCGCTGGTGATTTCGCCGATCCCCTGCGGCGTGATGACTTTCTGGTGGGCGCGCAGCACGCCGCGATCGAGCAGCAACAGGCCGGCGAACTGGTTGCGCACCGGCCGTGCATTCTTGCCTTCCAGCGCCGACTTGCCGACGAAGTCGCGCGCGGCATCCTTCAGGTCGACCGTCCATTTGAGCCCGGCTTCGTAGGGCGAGATGTCCCCGTCCATGTCCTGGCCGTAGAGATTCATTCCGGCTTCGAGCCGCAGCGTGTCGCGCGCGCCGAGGCCGCAGGGCTTGACGCCGGCGTCGAGCAGCTTCTGCCAGACTTGTGCGGCGGCATCGGCCGGCACGGTGATTTCGAAACCGTCCTCGCCGGTGTAGCCGGTACGGGCGACCAGCCAGTCCCTGACTTCGGCGGCCTGGAACACGCCGAGCGGTTCCGTCGCGGCGCGGCTGTCGGGGAAGGCCATCCAGAATCGCTCGCGCGCCCGGGGACCCTGCGCGGCGATCATCGCCACCGTATCGGTGCCGGTGAGGCGGCGCTCCTGCGCATCGGAGCCCTGCATGGCGATGATGGCGACCGCATCGTCGCTGCCCCTGCGGCGCACGATGAGTTCGGCCTTGAATCCCTTCAGTTGCCCGCGCATCCAGGCGATGTCCTTGGCCGCGGTGCCGGCGTTCACCACGATGCGGTAGCGCTCCGGGGTGAAGAAATACACGATCAGGTCGTCGATCACGCCGCCGTCGTGATCCAGCATGCAGGAATACAGCGCCTTGCCCGGCGTGGTCAGTTTCGCCACATCGTTGGCCAGCAGGTGGCGCAGCCAGCGCGTGGCATCCGGGCCGGCGAGATCCAGCGCGCACATGTGGGAAACGTCGAACATGCCGGCATCGCGCCGTACGGCATGGTGTTCCTCGATCTGCGAGCCGTAATGGATCGGCATCTCCCAGCCGGAGAAATCGACCATCTTCGCGCCGGCGGCGAGGTGGGATTCGTAGAGCGGGGTACGTAGCGGCATGGCGGTCCTCGGACTGATGGCGGCAAGATGCGTGACGGGGCTCCGTCCTGTCCCCGATCTGTCCTTGGCGCCTGAGAGATTTACTCCGTCGGCGGGCAGGCTTCACGCTGTTGCCATGAGCTGCCGCTCTCCAGATTTGTGCTGCGTCGTCGGCCCTTTTGCCTGAGCGGTTCCTGGGGGTTGCGCCTTCGGCGGTGACGGTGGGAGTCACTCTCTCCCGACGACCGGTTGTAATTATCCTATAAACGACCGGTACGCAGTTGGACCACGCCAAACTCAGCGCTTGTGAATAAATCTACTGCGCGCGCCGGATCGGGGCTTGGGCGGTGCTCTTCCACGGCCCGCTTTGCACAGCGGGCCGGCTGCGGCGGCGCAAAGCATGCTTTGCGAAACCCCGCCTCGCCCTCGCGTATAACCACATACGTTCCGGTAGCTGCGCTCCGGCCGCGCCCCGCTGCGGCCCGCTCGCTACGATTTCTTCACAAGCGCTCAGCCGTCGTCGCGCACCGCGGCCACCGGCGGCTGGGAAGCGTGGTGCGCTTCCACCATTTCCGCGAGGCGCTTGCCGAGAATGCCGCTGATGTTGAAATTGAGCTTGGCCATGATGTGGGGGAAAAGGGCCAGGTCCCTCTGCAGCCTGTCGTGGTCGAAGCGCAGCACCGAGACCGCACCCAGCGCACGTACGTCGGCGGTCCGGTAGGCTTCGTGCACGAAGCCTATTTCGCCGAACACCTCGCCGGGTCCCAGCAGGGCGCGACGCTCCTCGACCGCGCCGTCGTGGCGCACCACCTCGATCTGCCCGTCGATGACCAGATACATGCTGCGGCCCATGGTTCCCTGCTCGATCAGGTGCTCGCCGTCGCGGTATTCGCGCAGTTCGGAAAGCAGGATCGTCTTGCGGATCTGGTAGGCGTTCATGCCGTGAAACAGCAGGCTGCCCTCCAGCGCCTCGCGCGGCATCGACATGGCGAGGATCTCGTAGAGGCCTACCAGGCGGATGCGGGACATCAGCGGCGTGATCAGGAGGTTGGCAAAGACCGAGACCAGCATGGCGCCGGCCGCCAGCGCGCCGAACTGGGCGAGCGGCGCGAGTTCGGAGAACAGCAGCACCCCGAAACCCGCGGCCAGCGCCAGGCTGACCGCGATCATCGGCGCCGACTCCCGCTTGACGGTTTCGATCACCACCGCGTCATAGTTGGAGGCGCCGCGGCACAGTTCGGTGTAGCGCGAGAACAGGTGGATGGTGCCCTCGATTGCGATGCCGATCGCCACCACCGCCATCATCATGCTGCCCGCGCTGAGTGGAATTCCCGTGATCGCCATGATGCCGAGAAGCCCGAGGATGGTCAGCACGCCCGGCAGCAGGGCGATGAACCCGCCCTTGAGCGAAGTGAACATCAGCGATACGGCGACCAGGACGAAGACCATCTGTGCGGCGAGCGCTGCGGCCTGGCTCCGCAGCAGCGGCTCGGCGGCGGCGTTGATCTGCAGGTTCTCGCCGACGACAGCGGTGGCCATGCCGGGGCCTGCATAGTGCGCGACGGCCTTGCGCAACTCGCGGATGTGGCGGTTCAGGGCCGACGAGTCGCGTACATTGTGCCGCACCACGATATTGGCCCGCCGGAAATCGTGGCTGACATAGGGATCGAGATACCGTGCAGGCTGCAGCAGGAGATACTGGCTGATCAGCTTGCGCGATGGCGGAATCCGGTAGGCTTCCAGTCGTCCGCCGGCGGCTTGCTGGTTGGTTTGCGAAACGATGTCGGCGAGCGAGAGGCTGCGGTCGAAGACCTGCTGCTTGGCAATGAAGGCCTGGATGTCGACCAGCCGTTGCAGGTTTCCGGGGTCGCGAAAGCTTCCCTCGGCACGGGCGTCCAGCGTGATGTAGAAAACCCTGGCGCCGGCGATTTCCTCCTGCATGCGCTGCGACTCCTGAACCAGGGCGCGGTCCGCGCGGAAGAAGCTCAGGGGGTCGTTGCTGATGCGCAGGCCCGAAGACTGCTGCACCAGGGCTGCGAACAGCACCGCGGCGAGGGCCAGCACCCACTGCGCCGGCCGCAGGTGCAGCATGCCGCTGAAGCGCGCCATCCGTCCGGAGAACCAGCCCGCGGCGGAAAATGGCGGCGGCCGGGCGTGGCGCGGGCCGAATGCCGCGTAAAGCATCGGAACCAGCAGAAGCGTGATCAGCGCGTTGGCGAGTATGGCAAAGGCGGCGGCGAGGCCGAAATCGCGGACCAGCGGAATGCCCGAAAAGGCGGTGCAGGCAAAGCCGAGCGCCGTGGTCAGCACCAGGAGGATGGTCGGCGTGCCGAGTTTGCGCACCATGACCTCGGTGGCGCGCGCGCGCCTGTCCTGCGAGTTCGGGTCCGCATCCAGGTTCAGACCGTGGTGGTAGCCGGAGATCATGCGCAGGGTCACGACGCCGCCGAGCACCGCAATCAGCGACGGCAGCATCACGAACAGGAAGTTCACCGGAATGTCGGCATGGCCGGCCATGCCGAATGTCCACAGCAGACTGAGCGCGGCAACCACGAGCGCCGTGGCGGCGGCGAATGCGCTGCGGAAAAAGCCGAACACGGCAATCAGCAGGACCAGCGCCGATGCCGGCGCCAGCACGCCCATGTCGCGCAAGAGGCTCTGCCGCAGTTCCGCTTCGATGCGCGACGGCCCTACCTGCACCAGCGATGGAAAGTGCTCGCGCGCGGACGTCAGCACGCGCTCCAGCGCAGCGTTTATTTGCAGTCCGCTGCTGTTCCGCTCGCGCTCGCGCACCGAAACGCCGATGGCCAGTACCTTGCCGTCGGCGCTGATGATGTTGCGCACGGCAACCGGATCCTCCAGGGCGGCGAGCCGTGCGCGTTCTGCATCCGCTGCGCTGGTTGGTGCGACAACCAGCAGCGGCTGCGACTGCAACCGGCCTTCGACGCTCTGCACGCTGCGCGTCGTGAACAGGTCGTCGATGCGCTCGACGAAGGGCAACTGCCGCAGTTCGTGGTGCAGGTGCTCCAGCGCCTGCAGCTTGGCCGGAGTCCACAATTGCTCGTCACGCAGCAGGACGAAGCTGCGGTTGTCGGAGCCGAACTCGCGCGCGACCTGCAGGTAGGCCTGGCGCTCGGGGCCTTCCCGGGGCAGCAGCCGGTCGGGCCCGGTGTCGATCGTGATGCGCGAAATTCCCGAGGCGGCAAGCAGGCTGACGAGCAGCAGGAAGACCAGGCTCGCCAGCGGATAATCGATGCCGGTCCGCAGGAAACGCCGCAGCAGGCTGTCGGGTTCCTGAATCATGGCCTTCCCTGAATGCCGGCGAACACGGAGGCCGGAACGTAGTCCGGCGAATGCACCCTGCGCTCGACCTTGAGCAGGGTGCGCCGGCCATCGCGCAGATCTTCCATGAGTATCATGTCCGGACGCCAGACGCCGGTTTCATCGGGCCGCGGATCGCGGAAGGTCTGGCGCCTGGCCAGGCGCCCTTCGCTGTCCTTGTAGTCGATCCGGCTGATGAACAGGTTGTCCTTGCGCAGATAGATCCGCCGCTCGCGATATTCCGTGGCACGGGCGACGGATTCGTCGGCCGGCAGCACGCGCAGGACAAAGTGCGGCACCCGGTCAAGATCATGGTCATCATCGCGTTCGTAGGTGAAATTCCGTGCCTGCTCTCCTTCCAGGTCGGCCACCGAGAAGTTGGAACCGAAAACCGGGCTGGAGGCGGCCGTGCCGCGGCGGGTGCCACCGCTCGCCTCGCGGTCGACGTAGATTGCCGTTCCCTTCGATTCCGCGGGTGTTTCCATCACCAGCAGGTCGGTGGTGCCGTTTGCGTCACGTCGCGCATAGCGACGTGCGGTACGCACGGTGTAGTGGCCATGGGGATCGCTCAGGATCAGGGTCTGCTCCTCATAGACCGAGGCGGGCGGCGCATGCCGCCGCAGCGATTCCTCGATCAGTTCGCGGCCGCTTTGGGCCACGGCTGCCGTGGCGAGGCCGGCCGTCAGGAGCAGCAGGGACAGCGCGGCGGGTTTCATGAGCCGATTCATGAGCCACCCGCCGCGCGCGCGCGGATGCTGTCGGCGATGGCTTGGGCGAGGTCGCCGAAAACGGCGCTCATGGCGCGGGCCAGCGCCTCGTAGTCGTCCTCGCCGACCGGCGCGCCGGTGAATGACGCCCCGGGGCCGGCCAGCAGCGCGCCGTCCGGGCCGCGGGTGAGCCACCAGCGCGCGGCGAGTCGGACGGAACCGTCGGCTTCGCGCTCGAAACGCTGCACGTCCACCTCGATGCGGTAATCCGGCTGCAATGCCATGTGGGTGGGCGCGGCGAGCACGCGGTGGCCCGGCAGCTGCCGTCCCAGGTTCTCCGCCAGGACGCGCGTCATGTCGTCGCGAAGGTTGCCGCCCCATTGCTGGTGTTCGGTCATGCGCAGGCGGTGGTCGCTGCCGCGGGTGACGATCTGGGGACGGTCGAGGTACTGCGGCAGCCGGAGGTCGGTGATGACCAGCGTGACGGGCCGGGCGGCCCGTGGTGCGGCGCCGTTCGCCGCGACGGGCGGCGCCTCGGCGACGGCCGCCAGCGTGTAGAAGCGTGTCGCCGGGCCGGAGGAGCATCCGGCCAGCAGGACGAGGGCGGCCAAGGCGGTCATCAGTTGCGGGCGCAGGGTCATCACGGTTCTTTCGCTGGCGGTTTGCCAAGCAGCAGGGCTTGCGGATTGCGTTCCAGCATGTCGACCAGGTTGCGCAGCGAACGCGAGGTCTGCGCCAGTTCCTGCGCCAGGCGTACCGCGTGAAAATACAGCGGCGATTCGGGGGCGATGGCGCCATCGACCAGGGCCATGGTTGCCTTCGACTTCTCCAGCGCCGCGCGCGCGGCGACCAGGGTCTGTTCGAGGTTTGCGGCAATCGGCTCGGCGCGGCTGTCGACCGCGCGCAGGATGGTGCGCAGGCTCGCCAGCGACACGGTCAGGTCGGCCAGTGCGCTCTGCAACTGCGGGCCGTTGAACAGCGTATTGGCGCCCTTCAGCGTTTCGTTGAGTTCGGCGCCCATGGTCACCAGATCCATGCTGTCGATCTTCGCCATGACGCTCGCCGCCGAAACCATGGCCTGTTCGAGATTTGCGCCGCGGATGGTCGGCAGCTCCGGCTCCGGGCGTTCGCTGCGGGCAAGTCGCAGCGGCGCTTTCGGCTGCAGCACGAGGTCCACGAACAACTGCCCGGTCAGCAGGTTGCCGGTCTGCAGGCGTGCGCGCAGGCCGTGCTTGACCATGCCCTGGAAAGCCTCGCGGGGAGCGCGCTTCATCAGGGCGCCGCGCTCCAGGATGCGTTCGGGCTCGAGCTCGACCAGCACCGGGATGCGGAATGCGGCGTTGCGTTCCTCGTATTCCAGGCGCACATCGACGACCGAGCCGACTTTGATGCCCTTGAATTCGACCGGAGCGCCGATGCTCAGCCCGCGCACGGAATCCTCGAAAAACAGCACGAAGCGGACCTTGCTCGTGTACGAATGATCATTGATCGACTTGAAATCGTTGTGCAGGGTGAACACCAGCCCCTCGGTGTTCTCGTCCCCCGCTTCCTGCGGATCGGACGTGTCGAACGCGATCCCGCCGAACAGAACCGACTGCACCGACTCCGTTTTCAGCCGCATACCGTCGGACCCGATGGAAAGATCGATGCCGCTGCTGTTCCAGAAGCGGGTATTGCTGCGCACCAGGCCGTCGAACGGCTCGCGGACAAAGGCATGGATCAGCACGCTGCGGTAGTCGTTGGCCATTTCGTGGCCGAGCACCTCGCCGGCGATGATGCCCTGGTAATGCAAAGGCGAGCCGCGGTCGATCGAGCCGAGCTGGCGCGCGATCAGCGTGATCCGCTTGCCGGCCATCTCGGAATGCACCACCGGCGGCGACTCGAGGCCGACGAACAGCGACTGGGCGGCTCCCTGGCCGGGTTCCATCTCGATGTAGGACCCGGACAGCAAGGTGCCGAGGCCGGAAATCCCGCGGGCGCTGAGCGTCGGCCGCACCACCCAGAAACGCGTGTCGCGGCGCAGGAACTGGGCGGCGTCCTTGTTCAGCCTGGCGCGCACTTCCACCCGCGAAAAATCATGGCTGAAGCTCACGCTTTCGACGATGCCGATGCTGAGGTTCTTGTACTTGACGCGGGTCTTGTCGATTTCGATGCCTTCCGCGGTGCGGAAGGTGATGGTGACCAGCGGACCCTGGTCGCTCAGGGTGCGCACGATCAGCCAGGTGCCGATCAGCGCGGTCAGGAGCGGAATCAGCCAGATCAGCGACGGTCCGCCGCGCTCGGTCACCACGGGTTCTTTCACCGCGTCTCCCCCGTGCCGGTTCCGGTCGCGCGATCCCAGACCAGGCGGGGATCAAAACTGTGCGCCGCCATCAGGGTCAGCACCACGGCGGCGCCGAAGAAACTGGCGCCGACGCCGGGATACACCGTCGCCAGACCGTCCATCCGCACCAGACAGACCAGGATTCCCACCAGGAAAATGTCCACCATCGACCAGGCGCCGACCACTTCCGTCACGCGGTAGAGCAGCGTGCGGTCGCGCAGGCGCCAGGCCGAGCCGCGCTGCGCGGTGACCAGCAGGAAGGCCAGCGCCGCGATCTTGCTGAGCGGGACGATGAAACTGGCGAAGAACACCAGCAGCCCGAGAGGCCACGCGCCGTCTTCGACCAGATGCACCACGCCCGACAATATCGTGTTCGGCTCGCCCATGCCGAAGCGGGTCACGGTCATCACCGGATACAGGTTCGCCGGGACCAGCAGCAGGGTCGCCGCCGCAAGATAGGCCCAGGTGCGGGCGATGCTGTTGGCAGCGCGCATGCCATGCACGGTGCTGCCGCAGCGCGGGCAGACCCAGCGCGTCCCGGCGCCGGGACGGCGCACCAGGAGGTCGCAGGTATGGCAGCTCGCATAGCCCATGGCCGCGGCACTGTCCGCCGCCTGGTTTGCCGCGGCACTGTCCGCTGCCGGTCCCTGCCGCGGCCAGAGGACGGCCGGGTCGAAACTCGCCGCCGCTGCGGCCGAGACGACCAGCAGGCCGATGAAGGCGTAGAAGGCCACGCCGGGAACAATCGTCGCCAGGTCCTGCAGCTTCACCACCGAGACCAGAAGGCCGAGCATGAAGACGCCGATCAGGCTCCAGGGGCTGAGGGTCCGCACCATGCGCCACACCGGCGTCATCCACGGCGGGCGCACGCCGAAGCGCAGCGGCAGCAGCAGGTAAAGCATGCCGCAGATCGTCAGCAGGGGAAACACCACGCTGGTCAGCAGCACCAGCAGCCCGATTTCCCCCATGCCGGCGCGTTGCAGGGCGAATCCACCGGATATGAGCAGGCTTTGCTCGATGCGGTCGCCATATTGCAGGGCGACGAAGGGAAAGGTATTTGCCAGCAGGAAGAGGATGATCGCCGCGACGTAGAGCGCGGCGGAGCGGTCGAGGCTGCGCGGCATGTTGCGGTAAAGCAGCGTGCCGCAGCGCCGGCACAATGCGCGGCCGCGCGGCGGAACGGTGACGATGCGGTGCACGCCGTCGCAGGCATGGCAGGCGATCAGTCCGTCGGTCGCGTATCCCGGCAATGGGTCGTGCCAGCTTTTCATGGTCACCGGAGTATCAGTCCTTCATGTCGAGTGCCGCGCGTGTTGTTGCCGGTTACCGGCAACAACACGATGATAAAGGCCCTCCGTGAGGCCCTCCGTGCGTCAAGGGCGGAAGTCTATCCTGAATCTCGGTCGCATACAGCTTCACGCCGGGGCGCTTCCCGACCGGGGTCGGCCGCCGGGTGGTTTTTTGGGCAAATCCGTAGTAGCATCTGTACATCCATCCAGTACTGCTTTGAAGCCAGGCGGATGGATGCCCGACATCAAAAGACCGTCACAGGAACATGCCCATGGCCAACGATCTGACGCCCCGCCAGCAGGAGATTCTCGACTTCATCCGCAACAGCATGGAAGTCTTCAGCGTGCCGCCGACGCGCGCCGAGATTGCCGGCGCCTTCGGCTTCGCCTCGCCCAATGCCGCCGAGGACCACCTGCGGGCCTTGGCGAAAAAAGGTGCGATCACGCTCGAACCCGGTTCCGCGCGCGGCATCCGCCTGGTCGAGCAGCTCGGCCTGCCGCTGATCGGCACGGTGGCGGCCGGCAGCCCGCTGCTGGCGATCGAGAACCGCCTCGGCAACATCCGCATCGATCCCGCGCTGTTCACGCCGCGCGCCGATTTCCTGCTGCGCGTGCGCGGCCTGTCGATGATCGAGGCGGGGATACTGGACGGCGACCTGCTCGCCGTGCATCGCACCACCGAGGCCAGCAACGGCCAGATCGTCATCGCCCGCCTCGGCGACGAAGTCACCGTCAAGCGCTTCAAGCGGCGCGGCAACATGGTCGAACTGATCGCCGCGAACCGCGATTTCGCGCCCATCCTGGTCAATACGCGCAAGGAGCCGCTGACCATCGAAGGCATAGCGGTCGGCCTGATCCGCGACGGCCGGACACTGTGAAAAAGCTTCACCACAGAGACACAGAGACACAGAGAACTTCAAAAGCACAGAATTGTTTTTCTCGCTTGGCTTTTCCTCTGTGCCTCTGTGTCTCTGTGGTTCAACCGTATTTTCCAGCATGAATCCTTCGCTGGCCCAACTGCTGGAGCGCTCCGACATCCGCCGCGGCGATGCTTTCGCCGTGGCGCCGGCGCCGACTCTTGCCTCCGGTTTTCCCGTCCTCGATGCCGAACTGCCCGGCGGCGGCTGGCCGCGCGGGGGCCTGACCGAACTGCTGGCGGAGCACGAGGGCATCGGCGAACTCGGCCTGCTGCTGCCGGCGCTGGCGGCGCTGACCGCGGCCGGCGGCGAGGTGGTGCTGGTGGCGCCGCCGCACTGCGCCCATGCGCCGGCCTGGGCCGCCGCCGGAATCCGGCTCGACTGCCTGCATCGGGTGTTTCCGCGTCGTCCGCGCGATGCGCTGTGGGCCGGAGTCGAGGCCCTGCGCTGCGGCGGCGTGGCGGCCACCCTGTTGTGGCTCGACGGCATGTTTCGCGGCGGCCTGCCGGCCAACAGCCTGCGTCGCCTGCAGGTGGCGGCGGGCGAGGGCGGCGGCGGGGCCTTCTGCTTCCGTCCGGCGCAACTCGCGGCCGCGGCTTCGCCGGCGCCGCTGCGCCTGCAACTGCAACCGGCGGGCAGGCAGTTGCGCGTACAACTGCTGAAGCGGCGCGGACCGCCGGCGCGGCAGGCGATCCTGCTCGACGTCCGGCGTGCCGCGGGTTTGTCACAGGATTTTTCCCATGTTGTGGCTGGCGCTGCATTGCCCGCCGCGGCCGACAGCCGACGGCGCAGCCGCGTCGCCGCCTGACGCGCCGGCCACTCCGGTCGCCGCCTTGCCTGCCCCGGCGCTGGCCTGCTGGGCCGGGCGCTACACGTCGCACGTCAATCTTGCGCCGGCCGCGCTGCGCCTCGAAATCAGCGGCAGCCTGCGCCTCTTCGGCGGCCTGCCGGCGCTGCTGGATCGGGTGCGCGCCGATCTCGCCGCCATGGATCTCGACGCACAGCTGGCCGTCGCGGCCACGCCGCTGGCCGCGTTGTGGCTGGCGCGAACGAGTGACAATGTCATCTGTCCCGGCCTGCCGGCCACGCGCGCGGCGCTCGCCGCCGTGCCAATGGCCGCGTTGCAACTGGCGCCGCCGCTGGCACGGCGCGTCGAAGGCTGCGGCCTGCGCCGCGTCGGCGACCTGCTGGCCCTGCCGCGCGCCAGCCTCGGCGCCCGTCTGGGCAGGCCATTTGTCATCGACCTGGCGCGCGCCCTGGGCGAGATCGCCGATCCGCAAACCTGCTTCGTCTTCCCCGAGCACTTCGAGCAGGGCCTGGAACTGCCGGCGCCGGTGGAGGCCGCGCCGGTGCTGCTGTTCGCCGCCCGCCGCCTGATCGCGGCGCTGTCCGGCTGGCTGGCGGCGAGGAATGGCGCGGTGCGCGAAATCGAATGCCTGATCGACCACGGCCATGGCGTGACTACCGCGCTGCCATTGGCCTTCAGCGCACCGGTGCATGCCGTCGCCCGCATCGAGCGCGTGTTGAAGGAACGGCTCGACGCCTTGAGCCTCCCGGCGGCCGCGCTGGCGCTGCGCCTGAATGCGCGCGATGTCGTGCCGCGCGAGCATTGCAGCCATTCCCTGTTCGACGGCGCCGGCCGGCGCCACGAAGCGCTGGCCGAACTCATGGACCGCCTCGTCGCGCGCCTCGGGCCGCAGGCGGTGCAGGGCCTGGCCTGCCATGCCGACCATCGCCCGGAACTGGCGAGCCGGCCCGTTCCCGACAAGCCGGCATCCTCGCCGGTGGCGCCGCCGCCGCGCCCGCTTGTGGCTGGTCGATCCGCCCGAAGCCCTGCGTGAACTCCATGGCCGCCCGCAACGCGGCGGCGCGCTGACGCTGGCGGCCGGCCCGGAACGCATCGAATCCGGCTGGTGGGACGGCCTTGATGCGCGCCGCGACTACTTCATCGCGCAGGACAGCGCCGGCCGCCGGCTGTGGATTTTCCGCGATCCGCGCCCGCCCGGCGGCTGGTTCCTGCACGGCTGGTTTGCCTGACCCCGCCCGCCGGCGGCAGTTTGACGCGACACCTCGATAGTGTGGATACTTGCGGCTGCGTCATGCCCGGACCGCGGCGGGCTTGCCGACCGACGCATAGCAGTGCATAACAGCGCACAACAGCGCACAAAGGAAGAACGATGAACAAGTTGTCCCTGCTCGACCTGGGATTTTTCATTGCCGAATCGCATGAGAGCCCCAAGCATGTCGGCGCCTTGCTGATCTGCAAGCGGCCGCCCAGGGCTGCGGCCGGCTTCGCCAGGAACCTGTACAAGGAACTGCTGGGTTTCACCGGGGTCGAGGCGCCGTTCAACCGCGTGATCAATTTCTCGCTGACCGCGATGCCGAGCTGGCAGACCTGCGAATCGATCGACCTCAACCAGCACATTTTCTATCACAAGCTGGCAGCCGGGAAGAATGGCCGCGCCGAGCTGTACCGGCTGGTATCCGATTTGCATACGCCGATGCTCGACCGTTCGCGGCCCTTGTGGGAGGTCCATGTCATCGACGGCATCAGCGAAGGGCGTTTCGCCATTTACCAGAAGATGCACCACGCCTGCGCCGACGGGGTGACCATGGCGCGCTGGACCGAGGAAGGTCTCTCCGGGTCCGCCGCCGACACCGAGCTGCGCCCGGTGTGGACGCTCAAGCACGTTCGCGGCGCCGGCCATCGTGCGCGAATGAAGCAGGACATGCTGGAGGCGGCCTGGAAAGCGGCGACGGTGACCGGCAGGCACGTGCTGGGCATCGGCCGCCTGGCCGCCATGCTGCTGCTGGAAAGCGTGACGCTGACCAGGAACGCCATCGCCCTGCCCTTCATCCACAGCGCGCACACGCCGCTGACCGGACAGGTCACCGCCGGCCGCCAGTTCGCCTCTGCCGCGGTTTCGATGGAGCGCGTCAACCGGATCCGTGCCAGCACCCGGTCGACGCTCAACCACGTCGCCCTGACCTGCCTCGACGGCGCCCTGCATCGCTACCTGCAGGACCAGGGCGTACGGCTGCGGCGGCCGATCACGATACAGATGCCGGTCAATCTGCGGCAGGAAGGCGAAAAAGGCGGGGGCAACAAGATCGGCATCATCCAGGTCGACCTTTCGCCGCCGACCGACGATCCCTACATCCGCCTGCGCAACATCGGTTTTTCGCTGCGCAATGTCAGGACCATGATCGACAGCGTGGCGCCGGAAGCCATCGAGTCCTACACCATCATCACCGGCCTGGTCGGGCAGATCGCCGAGATGCTGAAGCTCAGCAATCGCACGCCGCCGATGGGCAACACCCTGGTCTCCAACGTGCCCGGGCCGAAGGACTACCTCTACCTCAAGGGCGCGCGCATGGAGGAGATGCATCCGATCAGCACCCTGCCGCCGAGCAACCTGCTCAACATCACGCTGTTCAGCTATGCCGGGCAGCTTTTCTTCGGCCTGATCGCGACCGACGAGTTGCCCGACCTGGACAAATTGAGCGCTTACGTCACCGAGGCATTCACCGAACTCGAGCAGTCGGTGCGCGAGGCGCACGGCTAGCCCGGTCGAGGGTTGCCGGGGCGTTCCGGAGAGGCGGTTTCCTGCCGGGATTTGCGCGCGATCAGCGTAACGAAGGACTTGACGGTCTGCCCCGGCGCTTCGAAATCGCGAAATTCCGAATGCAGGATTTCCCATCCGGCAAAGCGGCCGGGCAGTTCGTTGCGCGCAAACAGGCAGCGATCTGCCGTGCCGAACATGTCGGCATAGCTGGTGCCTTCGATCAGCGTATTGATCGCGACGATGCCGCTCCGGCGTACGTGGTCCTGCAGCATGGCCAGCACGCGCAAGGCCGTCGCGCAGTCGAAGAACGCCAGCAGCCCGATCGACACCACGCAGTCGAAATCCTCATCGATGCGGTAATCCCTCAGGTCGGCTTCGATCGCCTCGACCGGCAGTGCGGCGTCTTGTGCGCGCAGGCGCAGCGCCGCGATTGCCGCCGGGCTGGCATCCAGCGCCAGTACCGAACAGCCCTGCGCGGCGGCGGCCATGGCGAGGTTGCCGAGGCCGCAGCCGAAGTCGAGCACGCGTCCGTGCAGATGCGGCAGGGCGGCCAGTTCGAAGGGGTTGAGCTGGAAGTCCTGTTGCTCGACCTGCTGCCGGAACTGGCGGTCGAAGAAGTCGACGCTGGTGTTTGTGTTCATGGCGGGATCTGCGCTCAAGGGCGGGTTGAATAATTGCCAGTATGCCTGCTGCCCGCAAGTCAGGCGAGTTTGCGCTAGACTGTATAAAAAAACAGTTAACGTCCCAGCCATGACATCCCTGCCGGCCTACGCCGAACTTCACTGCCTGTCGAACTTCAGCTTCCTGCGCGGCGCCTCCCATGCCGCGGAACTGGTGGCGCGTGCGGTCGAGCTGGGCTATGCGGCGCTGGCGATCACCGACGAATGCAGCTTCGCCGGCAGCGTGCGCGCGCATCTGGCGGCGCGGGATGCCGGCCTGCAACTGATCCATGGCACCGAACTGCAGCTGGCCTGCGGCATGAAACTGGTGCTGCTGGCCCAGAACCGCGCCGGCTACGGCAACCTTTCGGCATTGGTGACCCTGGGCCGTCGTCGCGCGCAGAAGGGCAACTACCGCTTGTCGCGCGCGGACCTCGCCGGCTGGGATGGCGGCGGCGTGCCGGATTGCCTGGCGCTGTGGGTCCCTGAAAAACTTATGCCTCCGGCACAGCCGGGGGCGGTATCCCCTGCGGACGGCGCTGGCGACACGGCGAATTGCGAGACTGCTGCGCGCTGGCTGGGCGAACACTTCGCCGGCCGCGCCTGGATCGCCTTCGAACGTCACCTGCGACCCGACGACCATGAGCGTCTGGCGCGCCTGCGCGAACTTGCCGCCACCACGAAACTGCCGCTGGTCGCTGCCGGCGACGTGCACATGCATGCGCGCTCAAGGCGCCCGCTGCAGGATGTGCTCGCCGCCCTGCGCCTGAACACCACGGTGGCGGCCGCTGGCGGAGCCCTGTTTCCGAACGGCGAGCGCCACCTGCGGCAACGCCTGGCGCTGGCGCGCCTGTATCCGCCCGAGTTGCTGGCCGAGACGCTGAAGATCGTTGCGCGCTGCAATTTTTCCCTGGACGAACTGCGCTACGAATATCCCGAGGAAGTCGTGCCCGACGGTCAGACGCCCGATTCCTGGCTGCGGCAACTGACCGCGCAGGGCCTCGCGCGGCGTTATCCGGGCGGCGTGCCGGACAAGGTTGTGGCGCAGGTCGAGCACGAACTGCGGCTGATCGCCGAAATGAGCTACGCGCCCTATTTCCTTACCGTGCACGACATCGTCGCCTGGGCGCGCGGGCAGGGCATCCTCTGCCAGGGGCGGGGTTCGGCGGCGAACTCGGCGGTCTGCTATGCGCTCTTCGTCACCGAGGTCGACCCGGCGCGCGCCGCGATGCTGTTCGAACGCTTCGTCTCGAAGGAGCGCAACGAGCCACCCGACATCGACGTCGATTTCGAGCATCAGCGGCGCGAAGAAGTGATCCAGTACATCTATGCCAGGTACGGTCGCGAACGTGCGGCGCTGGCCGCCGCCGTGATCTGCTACCGCACCCGCGGCGCGCTGCGCGACGCCGGCCGCGCCTTGGGTTTTCCGCTCGCCACAATCGAACGCCTGGCCGGCAACCTGGCCTGGTGGGAAAAGCGCGAGGAACTGCCGCAGCGCTGCGCCGAAGTCGGCCTCGACCCGGCCGATCCCGGCGTCCAGCGCTGGCTGGGCGTAGCCAGGATGCTGATCGGCATGCCACGGCACCTGACGCAGCATGTCGGCGGCTTCGTCATTGCGCGCGGCCGGCTCGACCGCCTGGTGCCGGTGGAGAACGCCGCCATGCCGGAACGCACGGTGATCCAGTGGGACAAGGACGACATCGACGCGCTGGGCCTGATGAAGGTCGACGTGCTGGCGCTGGGCATGCTCAGCGCCATACGTCGCATGCTGGCGGCCGTGGAACGCCGTCACGACCAGCCATTTCAGCTTGCCGACGTGCCGGCCGAGGACGCCGCCACTTACGAAATGGTCTCGCGCGCCGACACCGTCGGCGTGTTCCAGATCGAGTCGCGGGCGCAGATGGCCATGCTGCCGCGCCTGAAGCCGCGCCTGCTTCTACGACCTCGTCATCGAAGTGGCGCTGGTGCGGCCCGGTCCGATCCAGGGCAACATGGTCCATCCCTACCTGCGCCGGCGGCAGGGGCTGGAGCCGGTGGATTACCCGAGCGAGGCGGTGCGCGCGGTGCTTTCGCGCACCCTGGGCGTGCCCATCTTCCAGGAACAGGCGATGCAGATCGCCATCGTCGCCGCCGGCTTTTCACCCGGCGAAGCCGATCAACTGCGCCGCGCCATGGCGGCCTGGCGGCGCCGTGGCGGCCTCGAACCCTTCCGCGAACGTCTGCTCGACGGCATGAAAAGCCGCGGTTATGCCGACGAATTCGCCGGGGCGCTGTATCGCCAGATCCAGGGTTTCGGCGAGTACGGCTTCCCCGAATCGCACGCGGCGAGCTTCGCGCTGCTGGTCTATGTCTCGGCCTGGTTGAAGCGCCACGAACCGGCGGCCTTCCTGCTCGGCCTGCTCAACTCGCAGCCGATGGGTTTCTATTCGCCTGCGCAACTGGTGCAGGACGCGCGCCGGCACGGCGTCGAAGTGCGGCCGGTGGATGTCACCGTCAGCGACCGCGAGTGCGCGCTGGAGGGGGCGGGTTTGTCGGTCGTGCGTCTCGGCCTGCAGCAGTTGCGCGGCTTTTCCGCAGCCTCTGCGGAGCGCATCGTCGCGGCGCGCGAGGCGGCGCCCTTTGCGGATCTCGCCGACCTCGCGCATCGTGCCGGACTCGGCCGGGGCGACCTCGACCTTCTGGCTGCCGCCGGCGCGCTGCGCCAGCTTGCCGGCCATCGCCGCCAGGCGGCGTGGGCCGCGGCCGCCGTGCCGCTGCAGCGCGACCTGTTCGCCGGTGTCGCGCTGCGCGAGGAGGAGGTGAGCTTCGCCGCGCCGCGCGAAGGCGAAGACATCGCCGCCGACTACCGCAGCCTCGGCCTCACGCTCGGCCGCCATCCGCTGGCGCTGTTGCGCACGCGGCTCGCGGCGCAGCGTTACCTCCCGGCCATGGAACTGCGCGGGCGCGGCGACCGCGCCGTGGTGCGCTGCGCCGGCATCGTCACCTGCCGCCAGCGGCCGGGCACCGCCGCCGGCGTCATCTTCCTCACCCTGGAGGACGAAACCGGCAGCGCCAACATCGTGGTCTTCAATGATTTGGCGTGTCGCCAGCGCCGACTTTTGCTGGGCAGCCGCTTATTGGGCGTGGCCGGCCAGTTGCAGGTACAAGGCGAAGGCGAACATGCCGTGGTGCACCTCGTCGCCAAGCGCCTGTTCGACCACAGCGAACTGCTCGGCAGCCTGGTGACGGCGAGCCGGGATTTTTGCTGAGCCGGTGCGGCGGTCTATCTGGCGAACACCTCTTCGGGCCGCGTGAAGGCCTTGAACTCGAGCGCGTTGCCGTCGGGGTCGAGGAAGAACATCGTCGCCTGTTCGCCGGGCTTGCCGGCAAAGCGCAGCGCCGGTTCCATGACAAAGTCGATGCCGGCCGCGCGCAGGCGCCCGGCAAAGTCCCAGAAACGGTCGGGCGGCAGAATCGCGCCGAAGTGCGGAATCGGCACCGCATGCCCATCGACCTGTCCCTCGCAGGCGGCGCCGGCGGGCTTGCCCAGGTGCGCGGAAAGCTGGTGGCCGAAGAGTTCGAAGTCGATCCAGTGCCCGGTGCTGCGTCCTTCGCCGCAGCCCAGGCGGCCGACATAAAACTCCCGCGCGCGGTCGATGTCGGAAATCGCAAAGGCGTAGTGGAAAAGCGGCGTGACGTGTTCCATCCCGGAATCCTCCGATAGCCAAGCCGGCATGCTACTCCCGGGCGCCGCAACGGACATGTGCATTGCGCGCATGGCCATCGCCTGCCGGCGGCAGGTCAGGCGCGAAAGCGCGCCATGAAGCGCCGGTCGATCCTGTCCTTCCAGCGCCAGACCCAGTCGCCGGAAGTGCTGAAGTCGCCCCACGCCGCCAGCGCGTGCTTGCCGCCGGTACCGAGCAGATACAGCGCGCGCTTTTGCGGTCGCCAGGCTTGCAGGGTTTGCCCTTCGCAAATGGCGCGCAGGTTTGCTGCCAGCGGCGGACCGGCGCGCACCGCGAACACCCCGGACTTGGGCCGGGCGTCGGCATAGGCGGCAATGTCGCCGGCGGCGAATACGAAAGGGTGGGAAAGGCTTTGCAGCATGGCGTTCACCCGTATGAAACCCGCTTCGTCGGTAGCCAGCCCGGCGGCGGCCGGCCATGCCGGCGCGGCGGCGCCGGTGGCAAGCAGCACGGCATCGGCGGCAAGTTCCGCTCCGTCGTCGAGTTGCACGCGCCCCGGCAGCAGCGCGAGCGCGCGCCTGCTGCCCAGATGGGCGATGCCTTGCGCGGCAAGCAACTGCATCGCCTTGCGGCGCAGCAGGAAGGGGAAGCCGGCCAGGGGCTGCGGGTTGCTGCCGATCAGGGTGAGGCGGGCACGGCCCGGTCCATCGGCGGCAAAGCGCGTCTGCATGGCGAAGGCCAGCTCGATCGCCGCCGCGCCATCGCCGACTATTGCCAGCCTGAAACCGTCCTGCCGGGCTTTTTCCAGCAGGCCGGGCCAGGCGGCGACGAAACCTTCGATGGGGCGAACCGGCAGTCCGTGTGCCGCCGCGCCGGCCGGCTGGCCGGAGTTGGCGACGGGGCCGGTATCGATCGAGAGATAGTCGAAGGCGATGGTTTCGCCGCTGGCGCAGCGCATCTGTCCGGCATCGAGGTCCAGCCCGGTGCAGGCTGTTTGCACGAACCTGACTCCGGCGCGGCGGCTCAGCGGCTCGAGCGACAGGGCGCAGTCTTCAAGCGCGTAATGGCCGGCGATCCAGCCCGGCAGCATGCCCGAATAAATCTGGCGCGAGTACGGCGACACCAGCGTGACCTGCGTGTCGGCGAAGGGCGCGGAAGTCAGCGCCGCCAGCACATGCACATGGGCATGACCGCCGCCCGCCAGCACCAGTTGCTTCACCCGCGCTTCTCCGCCGGCCGGCTACTTGACCGGGCCGAAATTCTCGTCGCAGAAGCGGTTTATCTCGTGCTCGATGCGCGGCCCGAGGGCCATGAGCAGGAAGCCGAGCTTGACGTAGACCTCGACGTCCATCTTGCCCACTTCGATATATCCGGCCACGCCCATGCGCTGAAAGCGCAGGGTGTTGCCTTCCCACTCGTGGTCGAGGCCGAACTCCTCGCCGAGTTCCTCGGCGATGTGTTCGGCGCCCTTGAGGGCCTTTTTCAGTGTCGTGTAGTGCGGACGGCAGACCCTTATTTCGCTCATCGTCGTGCGTATCCGCGTCAGGCCTTGGCGTCGCGCAGTTCGCGGCGCAGGATCTTGCCGACGTTGGTCTTCGGCAGTTCGGTGCGGAAGGCGATCTGGCGCGGGATCTTGTAGCCGGTGAGGTTGGCGCGGCAATGCTCGAGGATCGAGGCTTCGGTCAGGTCCGGATCCTTCCTGACGACGAAGATCTTGATCGCTTCCCCGGTCTTTTCGTCGGGCACGCCCACCGCCGCCGATTCGAGCACGCCCGGATGCATGGCGAGCACGTCTTCGATTTCGTTCGGATAGACGTTGAAGCCGGAGACCAGGATCATGTCCTTCTTGCGGTTGACGATCTTGACGTAGCCATCGCTGTTCATCACGGCCACATCGCCGGTGCGCAGGAAGCCGTCGGCCATGATGACCTTGGCGGTTTCGTCGGCGCGGTTCCAGTAGCCCTTCATCACCTGCGGGCCGCGGATGCAAAGTTCGCCGGGTTCGCCCAGGGGCAGGTCGCGGCCGTCGTCGTCGCGAATGGTAACTTCGGTCGAGGAGATCGGCAGGCCGATGCAGCCGTTGTACTCGGGCATGTCGAGCGGGTTCATGGTCGCCGCCGGCGAGGTTTCGGTCAGGCCGTAGGCTTCGATCAGCGTCACGCCGGTGATCTGCTTCCAGCGTTCGGCCACGGCGCGCTGCACCGCCATGCCGCCGCCCAGGGTCAGGCGCAGCTTGCTCAAATCGATCTTGGCGAAGTCCGGGTTGTTGATCATGGCATTGAACAGCGTATTGACCCCGGTGATGGTCGTGAACGGATACTTGCCGATCTCCTTGATGAAGCCGGGAATGTCGCGCGGGTTGGTGATCAGCAGATTCGTCGCGCCGATCTTGAAGAAGGTCAGGCAGTTCGCCGTCAGCGCGAAGATGTGATACAGCGGCAGCGCCGTGACGATGATTTCATTGTCTTGCACGCCGGCGGCGACCCAGGCATGGGCCTGCTGCAGGTTGGCGATGATGTTGCGGTGGGTCAGCATCGCGCCCTTCGACACGCCCGTGGTGCCGCCGGTGTATTGCAGGAAGGCGATGTCGTCGTGGCCGACCTCCACCGGCTTCAATGGGAAGCGGCCGCCCTCGATCAGCGCGTCGCGCAGCTCGATGGCATCCGGCAGGTTCCACGCCGGCACCATCTTCTTGACGTGCTTGACGACGATATTGACGATCATGCGCTTGGGGAAGTCCAGCATGTCGCCCAGTTGCGTCACCAGCACGTGCTTGACCGGGGTGCGGGCGATGACCTTGTCCAGCACGCTGGCGAAGTTCTCGACGATGACGATCGCTTCGGCGCCGGAATCCTTGAGCTGGTGTTCGAGTTCGCGCTCGGTGTACAGCGGGTTGCAGTTGACCACCGTGTAACCGGCGCGCAGGGCGCCGTAGAGGCAGATCGGGTATTGCAGCAGGTTGGGCATCATCAGCGCGATGCGGGCGCCTTTCTGCAGTTTCAGCACCGACTGGCAATAGGCGCCGAAGGCGGCCGAGAGCTTGTCCAGCTCGGCGTAGGTGATCGCCTTGTCCATGTTGATGTAGGCCTTGCGCGGCCCGTACTGCTTGACGCTTTTCTCGAAGAGATCGCCGATCGAGCGGAACTCGTTCAAATCGACTTCGGCGGGTACGCCAGCCTGATAGCTCTTGAGCCAGATCTTTTCCATAGCCTCTTCTCCTGATATTTTTTACGATTTAATCACAATGCGAACTGCAATTTTTATTCAGATCCGCCTGCAGGTTTCAGCACAGCCATTTTCGCAGTTGTTCATATACTTTGGCGTCATCCAGCAGATCCATGTGATTCATGCCGTAGCCGACCCACTGATGCGAATCGGGAAGATCCGGATCGCGGGTTCCGTCTTTTTGCCTGCCGAGTGCGCTGGGCAAAGGCACCAGGCCATCACCCAGCAGTGATTTCTTCGGATCGCCACCTTCCTTTGACAGGGTAACGCCCATGGCAAAGCATTGCACCCCCAACGGTAGCGCCATTGTGCCCTTTTCCGATTTGGCATGGGCAAAGCGGTCGCCGTGTTGCCAGTCCTCGTCGAGGATGCTGCCGTGGCGCAGGTCGGTAATTCCGGCACTGCGAATCTTCGCCAGGCGGGCCAGCGCGGCGGTGTAGGGGCTGAGCTCGAGAATGACAGTGACCCAGTTGCCGCCGCGTTCCAGCGGCGCGCCATGGTGGGGGGTGCCGAGAAACACCATCTGTCGCAGATGTTTCAGCCAGCCATGGCCGGCGCGTTTGCCGTAGTGGCAGGCGCTGCGTACCAGCAGACCGCCCATGCTGTGGCCGACGATCACCAGTTGCTCGACCGGGACCGGCCAGGCCTGCACCAGGGTTTCGAGCATGGCGGCAAAGGCGTGACCGTTCCGCGAAACATGCTCGCCGCTGTTGTAGTGCAGGTAGAGCGGGGTATAGCCGCCCGCTGCAGCCAGCGCCGCGCCATGGTCGTGGCCGTTGCGCCACCACTGCAGGTCGTTCATGCAAAGCCCGTGCACCAGCAGCAGGATCTTTCCGCCCGGCGCGGGAATGCCGGCCGCGAGACCTTTGCCTGTCAATTCCAGCGGATGTCCGTTGCGGCGCAGTTGCATGGGTATGGCCAGGGGATTGGCGCTTGCGGCGAGGTGATCGCCCAGCACGCCGTTGAGCGCGGCCAACACCGCTTCGCGCTTGCCGGATGACGCCGCCGGTTCCTGGTCGAGAAGCGGATTGAGCTGGCCCAGCAGGGCGTCGATGCCGCTGCCGACCAGCCGTGTCGTGCCCTGTATGGTGCGATAGACCAGCCCGGTGATGCCCCGGGTCGGTTCCTGGCTGTACTTGCCCAGCGGCCCGGGGGTGCGCGCGATGTTGTGGTGCATGGTTTCGACGAGGCGGGTCAGCCCGAGCGTGGCGTCGATGGCCAGGCGGCTGTAGCCGCGAACGTCGGCGGGGCGAAGATGGGTTTTTTTGCTCATGGCGGGGTCGCCTGTGCGGGCCGATGCTGAACTTGTCCGGCCATCGTTAGAATGCTTCACGATTCATCGATTAATTATCCCATGGACCTTGTAAAGCAAGCGCCGGCACTTTCAGCGGCTGCGCCAGCGGCAAAAAGTCGGCGCCGGCGACACGGCGGAAGTGGCATGAAGCGACTCTGCCTGCCGGTATTCTGCGCGCTGGCCTGCCTGCCGGCGCGCGGCGAAATCGTCGTTACCGACGTCAGCGGCCTCAGTATCAGGCTGGCCGCGCCGGCAAAGCGCATCGTCAGCCTGACGCCGCACATCACGGAACTGATGTTCGCCGCCGGGGCGGGAGATCGGCTGGTCGGCACCGTGGATTTCAGCGACTATCCGCCGGCGGCCAGGGCCCTGCCGAGGGTGGGCGGCAATTCGCTCGATCTGGAAGCCATCGTCGCGCTCAAGCCCGATCTGGTCCTGGGCTGGCAAAGCGGCAACGCGGCGGCAGCGGTGGGCCGTCTGCGCGCGCTGGGCCTGACCGTGCATCTGTCCGAGCCCGGCCGCATCGAGGACATTGCCGGCGAACTGGAACGCATCGGCCAGTTGACCGGTACCGGGGTGACGGCCAACGCGGCGGCGAAGGCGTTTCGCGAACGCCATGCGGCGCTGGCTGCGCGCTACGGCGGGCGGCCGCCGGTGGCCGTCTTCTACCAGATATGGAAGCAGCCCCTGATGACCGTGAACGGCAAGCAGATCATCAGCGATGCCATACGCCTTTGCGGCGGGCGCAATGTGTTCGCCGACCTGCCCATCCTGGCGCCGACCGTAACGGTGGAGGCGGTCATTGCCGTCAATCCGGAAGTGATCGTCGCAAGCGGCATGGGCGATGCGCGGCCGGAATGGCTGGACGACTGGAGGCGCTGGAAAACGCTGGAGGCGGTGGCCAGGGACAACCTCTACTTCGTCCCCCCCGACCTGCTGCAGCGCCACACGCCGCGCATTCTCGACGGCGCCGGGAAGCTCTGCATGCATCTTGAAGCGGCGCGCGCCAAGCGCGGAAAATAGGTTTCGTCGCCGGCAGTTCCGCCTCGGGTCGAGGCTTGATTTTTCGGCAGATGCGATCAGGAAACGCAGCGTGGGATCGCGTGCCGCGGCATCAACGTGCCGTCGGCTTGCGACTTTTCGTTTGTTGCGCTTCGCGCCCGCGAAACGCCATGGCCATTTCGAATGCGGCACGGGTGAAGGTCAGCACCTCGGCGAATTCCCGGTCGTTCAACTGGCGCGCTTCGTCGTCACCGCGGTAGATGTTGGCGAACTCGCGTTCGCGCGCCGACTGGATCAAGAGCTTGCCGACGCCGAGCGCTTCGAGGCTGCGCCACAGGTCCGGGTTGGAGCTGCGGGTGAACTTCATGACGAAGCCGATCGGGTCGTTGCGGCCGAGCACGGCCGCCAGGCGCAGGATCAATTCGAACGGAACCGCGATGCGGCCGTTTTCCCAGGCTTCGATCAGCGACGGATCCTTGAGGTTGATCGCCGTGCCGACTTCGGTGATGGTGAGCCCGGCAGCCTTTCGCAAGCGGCGCAGCGTCGCGCCGGTCCTGATCCAGACGCCGGGTTCGGACAAGCCGGGCATGATGGCCTTGAGTACATCGGCCGCGGCCTCCATCGGCTTGCCCTTGCGTAGTGATTTTGCAACTTCGCTTGCCGTATGGAGGGTCTTGGCGGCGCCCACCGTGGCGGCGCCCATGTCGAGCACTCTGCCGGCCATGGCACGCATCTGCTCCACCAGACCTGTGTCGTCCGGCTCGGGCGCATCCGGTTGCACCACCCGCTTCACCGGTGGCCGTTTCCTTGCGGGCGTCTTGGGCTTGCGAAGCGCGGGGCCGACCATGAGTTCTCCTGTTGCCGGGCAGCGCGTGCCGGATTATTTCCCCTGAATCCTTTGGCGCGACTCGTGTCGTTCCTGCGCCTCGATCGAATACGCCGTCGTCGGGCGCGCCAGCAAACGGCGCAGGCCGATCGGTTCGCCGGTCTCTTCGCAGTAGCCGTAGCGGCCGTCGTCGATGCGCTTCAAGGCTGCTTCGACCCGCGGCAGCATTTTCCGCTCGCGGTCGCGGATGCGCAGTTCGAGGGAGTTTTCTTCCTCGATGGTGGCGCGGTCATTGGGGTCGGCTTCGGCCTCGCCGTCGCGCAGGTGGTCGATGGTCATGGTGGCGTTGTCGAGCAGATCCTGGCGCTGCCTGCTCAGCAGATCACGGAAGAAGCGCAGCTGCGCGGCGTTCATGTAGGACTTGCCGGGCATGGCCAGCAGGGCTTTTTCGCTGATTGGTTTGGCTGTGTTGGGCATGGCTTGTTTCCTGTTGCGAATCGGAATGAGTTCGTTCATTGGCCGGAAGCCGATATTCGCTACTCTATCGAAAGACGGGGCGCGCGTCAGGGGAATTTGTCAGCCGGGGGATCGGTGCGAAAAATTGCCGCCTTCGCCGGGCATCATTGCCCGGGTCGGCATTCCGAGCGGCGGTTCGCCGCCGGCTTGGCTGCGGGACCCGCCGTCAGCGGGGGACGAACCAGCGGTGGCCGTCGGCCGATAGTTCGCGCAGGGGATGGCCGTAAAGCCGCGTCAGGTTCGTCGCGTTGATCACTTCGCCGGCCGGCCCGGCCAGCCATTCGCCGTCGCCGAACAGCAGCAGGGCCCGGCCGCAGTAACGGGCGGCGAAGCCGGGGTCGTGCAATACGGCGACGATGGCGGCACCTTTGCTTGCGCGACGGGCGAACATTTCCATCACCGCCACCTGATGCGACAGGTCGAGATGGGTCAGCGGTTCGTCGAGCAGGAACAGCTGCGGTTCCTGCGTCAGCAACTGCGCCACGGCCACGCGCTGGCGTTCGCCGCCCGACAGTGTTTGCACTTCGCGATCGGCGAAGCCGCCCAGATCGAGTTCATCGAGCGCGGCTTCGGCGATGCGGCGGTCAGCGGCCGACTCCCAGTCCCAGCGGCCGAGATGGGGGTGGCGGCCGACCAGCACGGTCTCCAGCACGGTGGAGGCGAAGGGGTCGAACTGGTGCTGCGAAAGATAGCCGCGGACGCGGGCCATAGCGCGCAAGCCCTTACCCTGGCCGGGCTGCGGCAACGCCAGGCCGGAGACGCTCAGATCACCGCCCTGTTGCGCCCTGAACCCGGCCAGCGTGGCGAGCAGGGTCGATTTGCCGACGCCGTTGCGGCCGAGGATGGCCCAGGATTCTCCCGCGTTGACGCGCCAGTCCAGGGCGCGGCAGACGTGATGGCCGCCGATGTTGACTTCCAGCCGCCGCGCCTCCAGCAGGGGTGCATTCATGGCGGGCTCACCGCTGTTCATCCGGCTGGCGTCCGAGCAGGAACAGGAACACCGGCACGCCGAGCAGAGCGGTCAGCACGCCGACGGGCAGTTGTTGCGGGGCGATCACCGTGCGCGCCAGGGTGTCGGCCAGCAGCAGCAGGCTGCCGCCGAAGAGCGCGGATGCCGGCAGCAGCAGGCGCTGGTCGTTGCCCCAGCCCAGCCTGATCATCGCCAGCCGGACCAGGTGCGGAACCACGAGGCCGATGAAGCCGATGCTTCCCGCCGTGGTCACGGCAACGGCGGTGAGCAGCGACGCCAGCACATAGATGCCGAGCTTGACGCGGTTGACCGGGACGCCGAGCGCCCGGGCGAGCGTGTCGCCGCGCGACAGAAGGTTCAACTCGCGGGAGAAGGGCAGCATGACGACCAGTCCCAGTGCCAATACAGCCAAAGCCGGTCCGGGGCTGCTGGAATGCCCCAGGTCGCCCATGAGCCAGAACAGCATGCCGCGCAGTTCCTCCTCGGGTGCGATCGTCATGATCAGCGCCACCACCGCGCCGCAGCCGGACGCGACGATGACTCCGGTCAGCAGCAGGCGGGTGCGGGTCCAGCTGGCTATCGCCGTGGGCCAGGCCGAATACCACCAGCATCGCGGCGAAGGATCCGGCGAAGGCGAACAGGTTGACCAAGGCCAGCGCCAGCCCGGCGAGCATGGCCGACAGCGCGCCGACCGCCGCGCCGCCCGAAATCCCCAGCACGTAGGGATCGGCCAGCGGATTGCGCAACAGCACCTGCATCAAGGCACCCGCCAGCGCCAGCAGCCCGCCGCAGGCGAAGGCCGCCAGCGCACGCGGCAGGCGCAGGCCGCGGATGACTTCGACCGCGAGGCCGTCGGACCTGCCGCTGACTGCACGGAGGACATCCGCGAGGGAGACCGGCATGCTGCCCGCCGCCAGCGCCGTGAACAGGCTCAGCACTGCCAGCCCGACCAGGGCGGCAAGGACAAACAGGGCGCGGCGGCGGGTAGGCATTAGAAGTCGTAGCGTCCGGAAACGAAGAAGCTGCGAGGATCGGCGGGGTAGTAAAAGGTGTCGTTTCTGCCGGCATCGTAGCCGGCATTAGGCGAGTATTTCTTGTCCAGCGCGTTGATGAGCTTGGCCGTGATTTTCCAGGGTTTGAGGTTCCACACGGCTTGCAGGTCGAGTGTCGTGTAGCCGGAAAGCATTCCCTGGGCATTGGCGAAATCGTTGAGGTAACGCCGTTCGCCGACATGGCGGGCGGCGGCGGAATAGCTGCCGGCGCTGCCGGCATTCCACGTCAACTGGGCGCTGGCGAGGTTGCGCGGCACGAGGGGAATCTCGTTTCCGGAGTAAACGCCTTCGCGGAATTCGGCATCCGTATAGGCATAGGACAGTCGGGCTTGCAGGCTTTCGGCAATCTTCCAGTCGCCTTCGAGTTCCGCACCCTTGCGCCGCGTCTTCGGCAAGTTGATATTGGCGAAAAGGGAGGCGTCGTAGCCAATTTCGTCGTCCAGATCCAGCTGGTAAATAGAGCCGCGGATAGTTGCCGGACCGACCGCGACGCTGCCGCCGATCTCATTGGTTGTGCCGTGTTGCGGTTTGAGGTCGCCGGCGAACACCGGAAGGCCCGTAAGCGGGTCGAAGCCGAAGAGTTCATCGAGGTTGGCATAGCGGAAGCTGGTGCCGGTCTTGCCATAAACGCGCCAGTCGTCCCTGGCATAGCTCAGGCCCAGGTCGTAGGCGGTCTTCGTGCGCGTAGCCCGGCCTGAAACGGCCGGGCTGAAAAACGGCGCATAGGCATCCTGCCGGGCTGTCTGTTTCATGCGCTGGGTGCGACTGCCCAGGGTGAGGCTCAGGTCTTGCGAAAATTTCGTGATGTTCTGCAGGTAGAAGGCGGAGCTTTCCTGCGATGCATGCTGATTCGCAAACCCGGTGTTGTCCGCCGTGACCTTGCCATCGTAGTAGTCGAAGCCGACCACGGTTTCGCTGGGCAGGGCGCCCAGGTCGTGACGCCAGCGCAGGCGCGGGGTGAAGGCGGTGGTGTCGCGGGTCCGGTCGCTGGCCGACGCAAAGTTAACGTACTTCGAATCAAGTTCCTGATGCTCCTGCGCCAGCTCTGCTTCGAGGGTGAGGCGATCGTTCATCCGGTAGGATACGCTGGGACGAATGCGGTAGCCGTTGCGTTCTGTCGTGTCGGAAGGCGTTCGTGTGCTGGTCGGGTCGTTGCGATAGGCGGCGCTGAAAATCGCGCCGGGCTGCCCGGCGGATTCCTTGTAGACGGCGAAGTCGGCGAAGACTTCGCCGCGGTCCAGCAGCCAGCCGACGCGCCCGCTGGCGGCCTGCTGGTCCTGCTGGCCGTTGTCGCGATAGCCGTTGGCGTCGGCATGACTGGCGAAGAGGTTGTAATAGGCCTTGTCGTTGCCGTTGGCCAGTTGGACGTCGGCGCCCCGGTAGCCATAGCTGCCCAACGTGGCCGTCGCGGCAGCCCTGGCACGCCCCGACTTGTCGGTGATGATGTTGATGACGCCGCCGGTGGCGCCGTCGCCGTAGAGTACGGTGCCCGAGCCGCGGATGATTTCGATGCGCTCGACGCTTTCCAGCGGGATCGATGACCAGATGATGGCGCCCAGGTCGACCGGATTGAGGCGCAGGCCGTCGACCAGGATCAGCGTATTGCTGGTGGCCGTGGCGCCGAAGCCGCGGATGTCGACCGTGGCGTCCCGGCCCATGGCGCCGCCGAGCTGGCGCACATCCACGCCGGCCCGGGTGCTGAGCACGTCGGGCAGGTTGGTGGCCGGCGTGTTGCGGATGTCCTGGCGGGTGATCACGCTGATGTTGGCGGCTACGCCGGGGTCGACCTCATTGAAGCGGGTCGCGGTGACGACGACGGCCGCCGGATCATCGGCAGCGAGGGAAAGACAAGGGGAAGCAAGGATTGCCGCACAGGCGGCGATGGCGAAATGACGAACCATGAAAGAAACTCCCAAAACACCGGCGCGCGTCCCCGCAGCCGGTAATGGCAATTGAATGTCTGGGAGGTGAGGGTGATGGACGGGGTGGGCACGAACCCCCGGCACGCCGCAACCCCGCAACGCATTCGCTGGTTTGTCCCTGGCCGGTCTCCGGGCTTGGAAGTCTTGGTTCATCGCCTTCCCGGGGGTGACCCAGTGGCATCTTGATGAACCCGCACTTCCTTACCGTTGCGGGGGCAGCGCCGGAATCGACTGTTGGGTCTCACCGGCTTCCCGTTTCACCCGGCATGAAAACCATGCACGGGCACCACGAACGGGGCGGAGTATAGCAAAGCCATGTCGTGTTCGAGGAGGTTCGGCCTTTGAGGTGAATTTTTCGAGCTTATGCATCCATCAGCCAGCCCGTTCAGGCCGACAGACAGCTTTTGATATGAGACTTGATGCTAGTCAAGGATGCCGGAGTGTTGTGGGAGCAATCTGGCAACCATTGCATTAGAATGGCTTTTGATGTTTAGAACGGCTTTTTGTACGCAGTACCCGATTGCTCAGGATTCACTCAAAAGGAGAGAAGGATGAAACGGAAGTTACTCGGAATGTTTGCTGTTTCTGCCATTGTCGGCGCCATGGGCAGTGCGTTTGCTCAGGAAGGTGCGCCGGCGATGACGGCAGCCGAAAAGGCGCAGGGCGCGAAGATCTATTTCGAGCGTTGCGCCGGATGTCACGGCGTGTTGCGCAAGGGCGCCACCGGCAAGAACCTCGAGCCGGCCTGGAAGAAGACCGACAAGGACGGCAAGGTCAGCGAGGGCGGGATGCTCAAGCTGGGCACCTCGCGTCTGGAAAAGGTCATCGCCTTCGGCACCGACGGCGGCATGGTCAACTACGACGACATCCTGACCAAGGAAGAAATCAACCTGATGGCCCGCTACATCCAGAACACCCCGGATGTGCCGCCGGAGTTCAGCCTCAAGGACATGAAGGATTCCTGGAAGCTGATCGTCCCGGTCAAGGACCGTCCGACCAAGCAGATGAACAAGATCAACCTGGCCAACGTCTTCGCCACCACCCTGCGTGACACCGGCGAACTGGCCCTGATCGACGGCGACACCAAGCAGATCTGGCACATTCTGAAGACCGGTTACGCCGTGCATATCTCGCGCATGTCCGCATCGGGTCGCTATGTTTATACCGTCGGTCGCGACGGTCTGGTGACCATGATTGACCTGTGGTTCGAGAAGCCCACCACGGTTGCCTCGATCCGCCTGGGTTCCGATGCCCGCTCGGTGGATGTATCGAAGTTCAAGGGTTATGAAGACAAGTACCTGATCGGTGGTGGCTACTGGCCGCCCCAGTACTCGATCATGGACGGCGGTACGCTCGAGCCGCTCAAGGTTGTGTCAACCCGTGGCATGACCGTGGATGGCGAGTATCACCCCGAGCCGCGCGTAGCCTCCATTGTGGCTTCGCACATCAAGCCGGAGTGGGTTGTGAACGTGAAGGAAACCGGCATGATCAAGCTGGTTGACTACTCGGATCTCAAAAACCTCAAGGAAACCACGATCGACTCGGCCAAGTTCCTGCATGACGGCGGCTGGGATTACACCAAGCGTTACTTCCTGGTCGCTGCCAACGCCTCGCACAAGGTCGCTGCGGTGGATACCAAGACCGGCAAGCTGGCGGCCATTGTTGACACCAAGAAGATCCCCCACCCGGGTCGTGGTGCCAACTTCATCCATCCGAAGTACGGTCCCGTCTGGGCCACCGGTCACTTGGGCGATGCCGTGGTTTCGCTGATCTCCACCCCGACTGACGATCCCAAGTACGCCAAGTACAAGCAGTACAACTGGAAAGTCGTCGAAGAGTTGAAGATGCCGGGCGCGGGAAATCTGTTCGTCAAGACGCACCCGAATTCCACGCACCTGTGGACCGACATGCCGATGAACCCCGAGCGCGAGAACGCCGAGGTGAACTACGTGTTCGACATCAAGGATCTCTCCAAGCCGCCGGTCAAGATCGACGTTGCCAAGGATTCCGGCCTGCCGGTGACCAAGGCGCTGCGTCGTGCGGTGCATCAGGAGTACAACAAGGATGGTACCGAGGTGTGGATCTCGCTCTGGGGTGGCAAGACCGACCAGTCCGCCATCGTTGTGTATGACGACAAGACGCTCAAGCTGAAAAAGGTGATTACCGATCCGAAGATGATCACCCCGACCGGCAAGTTCAACGTCTACAACACCATGAAGGACATCTTCTAAGCGATCGAAACTTGATCGGCAGCAAGGATAAAGGGGCGCAAGCCCCTTTATCATATGGGTCTTTAGAAACCACCGATGGCATAGGGGATAGTTTCATGGCAGACAACAAATTCACCGGCTTCCTGGCGATGATGCGGCGACCGAGCGCAAAATATTCGTTGCTCAGCCTGCTGGTGGTGGGCTTTTTCTCCGGCATCTTCTTCTGGGGTGGCTTCAACACCGGCATGGAAGCCACCAATACGCTGGAGTTCTGCATCGGCTGCCACGAGATGCGCGACAACGTCTATGTGGAATACAAGAAGACCATCCACTACAGCAATCGCACCGGCGTGCGCGCCATCTGTTCCGACTGCCACGTGCCGAAGGACTGGACGCACAAGATGATCCGCAAGATCCAGGCGAGCAAGGAAGTCTGGGGCAAGATCACCGGCGTCATCGACACGCCGGAGAAGTTCGAGGCGCATCGCCTGCAGATGGCCGAGAAGCGAGTGGGCGCGGATGAAGGCCAACGACTCGCGCGAATGCCGCAACTGCCACAGCTTCGACGCCATGGATGTCGAGAAGCAGAAGCTGCGCGGCTCCAAGATGCACAAGATCGGCATCGACGAGAAGAAGACCTGCATCGACTGCCACAAGGGTATCGCCCATACCAAGCCCAAGGGCATGAAAGAAGACGAGGACGAGTGAGTCATCGTCCTGACCGGGTCATGCGTTACTATTTGTACTTATCGTTCGAGAGGAGCAACAAATGAGCAAATCCATCGTCTCCACCGCGGTCGTCGGCGCCCTGTTGGCTCTTGGCACCCATGCAGCGTTCGCCGCTCCCGACTGGAGCAAGGTGCCCAAGCGTGACATCCAGGTATTCCATCCCAGCGTCACCCCCATGGAGTGGATCAGCAAGAAGTCCGACCACAGTGGTACTGCCGGCATGCGCAAGGGCGAAAGCTGCGTCGGCTGCCACGAGGAAAAGGGCAACCTCAACTTCAACATGAAGCGCATGGCCGACAAGGAGCTCGAGCCGAAGGGCGCGCCCAAGACCATGAACTTCCCGGTCGGCGTGCAGGCCGCCTATGACGCCGCCAACCTGTACATCCGCCTCAGCTTCAAGGCCCCCGCCGGCGGCGTCGACAAGGGCGACAAGGACAACGAAGTCAAGGCCACGCTGCTGTTCGGCGACGCCAAGGTGCCGCAGGGCACCCAGGTCGGCTGCTGGGCAAGCTGCCATAACGACGCGCGCAGCATGCCCGGCGCCGACGACAAGAAGACCAAGTACACCAAGGAGGGCGCCTACGAACTGGTGCAGTGGGCGAGCAAGGGCAACAAGGTTTCCGACGGCAGTGTCACCACCGAGCGCAAGATGAGCGGCGGCAGTACCGGCGCCAAGGTCGAGGGCGGCAAGAGCGGGGACGGCTACACGCTGACCTTCACCCGCAAGAACCCGGGCGAAGGCAAGACCGTGCCCTTCGGCTTTGCCATCCACGCCGACAACTCCAGCGGCCGCTTCCATCATGTTTCGATGGGCTACACGCTGGGTATCGGCGCCGACGGCGACATCAAGGTGACCAAGCAGTAGGGGTCGTGCCCTTCATGAGCCGTCTTGGCCCGTTGATGAGAGGAGTGCCGGCGTTGCTGGCACTCTTTTCCATCCTTGCCTCCGCCCAGCAGACGGTGACCGTCAGCATGGCGGAGTACAAGTACATCCCGGCCGAAGTGCGCATCAAGGCCGGGGACACCGTGAAGTGGGTCAACAACGAGCGGCGCACCAGTCATTCGGTGCTGTTCCCGGCGGAAAACGGGCTCGAATCAACGCGCATGTTCCCCGGCGAAAGTTGGGAGCGGCGCTTCCAGGCTCCCGGCCGCTACGAATACACCTGCGGACCCCACCCGGAAATGAAGGGTGTGGTCCATGTCGAATAGCGGCATCGACGGCTCCATCGCCGCAGTGCTGCTGCTGGCCGGCGTGGCGTCGGCGGCGGCGGCGGCCGAGCCTTCGCCGGCGCGGCAGAAAGAACTGATCCACATGGTGCGCCAGGACTGCGGTTCCTGTCACGGCCTGACCCTGCAGGGCGGACTCGGGCCGGCGCTGTTACCGGCGACGCTCGCCGACAAGCCCGCGGAAAGCCTGGTGGCCACTATCGTTTATGGCCGGCCGGGGACGCCGATGCCGCCCTGGCACCGCTTCGTCGCCGAGGACGAGGCGCAGTGGATCGTGGCCAAACTGATGGCCGGATTTCCGCAATGAGGCATTCACTTCAATTTTTGTTGCTTGGCCTGCTGGCGTTGCTGCTCGCCGCCTGTGCCGGCACACCCGTGCGCGGCACCGGCGACCTCGGGCTGGTGATCGAGCGCGCCAGCGGCCATGTCACGCTGGTGAATACCTCCTCGCGTTCCGCCTATGCGCGCATCGGCGGCCTCGGCGACCTTTCGCACGCCTCCGTGGTGTATTCGCGCGACGCACGTTATGCCTATGTCTTCGGCCGCGACGGCGGATTGACGAAGATCGACCTGCTCGACGCCTACATCGTCAAGCGCGTCATGCAGTCGGGCAATGCCATCGGCGGTTCGATCTCCCAGGACGGCCGCATCGTCGTCGCGCAGAACTACACGCCGGGCGGGATCAAGGCTTTTGACGCGGACACGCTGGAATTCCTGTCCGAGGTTCCCGCCGAGTACGCGCCGGGCCAGTTCTCCAAGGTGGTCGGCCTCGCCGACGTGCCGGGAAACAAGTTCGCCTACGCGCTGTTCGACGGCGGCGAGATCTGGGTCAGCGATTTTTCCGATCCGAAGAAGCCTGTCACGCAGCGTTTCCCGGCCGGGCAGCAGCCCTATGACGGTTTGGTGACACCCGATGGCCGCCATTACCTTGCCGGCCTTTTCGGTGAGGACGGCGTCGCGCTGCTCGATCTCTGGCAGCCGGAAAAGGGCTCGCGCAAGATCCTGGAAAAATACGGTCGCGGCGAAGAAAAACTGCCGGTGTTCAAGATGCCGCACCTGCGCGGCTGGTCCATGGCCGCCGGACGTGCCTGGTTGCCGGCGATAGGCCGCCACGAGGTGCTGGTGGCCGACGCGACGACCTGGCAGGAAACCGGCCGTGTCGCGGTCAAGGGCCAGCCCGTGTTCGTCATGGCCAGCCCCGACGGGCGCCAGGTCTGGGTGAACTTCGCCTTCCCCGACAACGGCTGGGTGCAGGTGATCGATACGCTCTCGGGCAAGGTGGTGCAGACCCTGCAGCCGGGCAAGGCCGTGCTGCACATGGAATTCACGCCGCGCGGCGAGGCGGTCTGGCTCTCGGCGCGTGACGACAATCGCGTCGTGATCTATGACACGCGCAATTTCGCCCGGCTCGGCGACATTCCCGCGGAGGCCCCCTCCGGCATCTTCTTCACCAGCCGCGCCGCACGCATCGGATTTTGACCATGGACTCGCCCTACACGCCGCTCGAATATTCGCTGCTCAACGACTGGCAGCGCGATTTCCCGATCGTCGCCCAGCCTTATGCCGAGGTCGGACGAAAAGTCGGCGCTGGCGAGACGGCGGTTCTCGCCACGCTGCGCCGCCTGCAGTCGCGCGGCGCCATCAGCCGCGTCGGTGCCGTGTTCGCGCCGCGCCGGATCGGCGCCTCGACACTGGCGGCACTCGCCGCGCCGCCGGAGCGCATCGAGGAAGTCGCCGCTCTGGTCAGCGCGCGACCGGAAGTGAACCACAACTACCAGCGCGAACACCATTACAACCTGTGGTTCGTTGCCACCGCGGCTGATCAGCGCATGCTGGCGAGCGCTTTGCTGGGCATCGAGCGCGAGACGGCTTGCGCCGTGCTCTCGTTCCCGCTGGAACAGGAATATCACATCGACCTCGGCTTCGATCTGAAGTCGGCGCACAAGCATCACGCCCCAATTCCGGACACGCCCGCGCGTGAGCCGGATGCACGGGAGAAGCAGCTGATTGCGGCGCTGCAGTCGGGCCTGGAACTGGTGTCGCGTCCCTTTGCGCACCTCGGCGAGCGTGCAGGCATGGGCGAGGACGAGGTACTGGAGCGGATCGCAGGCTGGCTCGACGAAGGCCTGATCAAGCGCTTCGGCGTGGTGGTGCGCCACCACGAACTGGGCTACCGCGCCAATGCCATGGTGGTATTCGACCTGCCCGATGCCGAGGTCGATCGCATCGGCCTGCAGCTCGCGGCCGAGCCCGGCGTCACGCTGTGCTATCGCCGCACGCGCAGCCTGCCGGATTGGCCCTACAACCTTTACTGCATGGTGCATGGCCGCTCGCGCGAAGATGCGCAACCGGTGATCGACCGCCTCGCCGCCATCGCCGGCGCTCCGGCGACGGCGCTGTTCTCGACGCGCCGCTTCAAGCAGTGCGGCGCGCGCTACTTCGCCGAGACGGTTGCGCCCGGAGGCCAGGCGGGCGATCTTCTCAATGCGTGACGCCCTGGTTGAGCCCCCGGCGCCGGACGACATCGATCGCAAGCTGATCAACGCCCTGCAGGGCGATTTCCCTCTGGTGCGCGAACCCTATCGCCAGGTGGCCGAAACGCTGGGTTTGGACGAAGATGAATTGCTGCGACGGCTCGATGCGATGCTCGAGCGCCGCGTCTTGACGCGCTTCGGGCCGATGTTCCAGATCGAGCGCGCCGGCGGGGCATTCGTACTTGCCGCGATGAAGGTGCCGGAGGCGGACTTCGAGCGCGTCAACGCGCAGGTCAATGCCTTTCCCGAAGTGGCGCACAACTACCGCCGCGAGCACGCCCTGAACATGTGGTTCGTGCTGGCGACTGCCACGCCCGAGGGCATCGCCCGGACCGTAGCGGCGATCGAAACAGCGACCGGGCTGCCGGTGTTTCCCTTCCCCAAGGAACGCGAGTACTTTGTGGAAATGAAGCTCCATGCCTGAACTCGATGCCCTCGACCGGCGCCTGATCGTCGCCACCCAGGCCGGCCTGCCGCGCGTATCCCGCCCCTACGACGCGATCGGCAATGAAATCGGCATTGCCGGCGACGAGGTCATCGCCCGCCTGCAACGCATGCTGGAAACCGGCGTGATCCGCCGCATCGGCGCCGTGCCGAACCATTACGCCATCGGCTACACGGCCAACGGCATGTCGGTATGGGATGTCGACGATGCCCGCATCGACGAACTCGGCGCGCAGGTGGGCGCCTTGGCCTTCGTCACCCACTGCTACCGCCGCCCGCGGCGCCTGCCCGACTGGCCCTACAACCTGTTCGCCATGGTGCACAGCCAGAATCGCGAAGAAGTCGCCGCCCGTGTCGCGGAAATTGAAGTCCTGCTCGGCGATGCCTGCCGGGCGCACGACATTCTCTACAGCACCGCAATCCTCAAGAAGACAGGACTGCGGATTTCCGGCTGAGGTTAACGTCGAACGCTAGGATGGGTCGCTGGCGATATCGAGCGCAGCGAGCCAGATAGTAGCCTCCCCGCGAGGGGAGGATGGGAGGGGCGGGCCTTTATGCCGCTTTTCGATTCTTACTGCTGTTCCTGAAGCGTGGTGATGTAGGCCAGGATGTCCTGCATGTCCTCTTCCCTGAGCTTGTTGAGCACTCCGCCGATTGCTTCCTCGTCGTGCGGCCGTTCACCCTTGACGTACATCTCCATCTGCCGTTTCAGGTAACTCGTGTATTGGCCGACCAGCATCGGGAACATGCCGCGCCCCAGCCCGGTCTTGCCATGGCAGGTGACACACTGCTTCTGGTATATGGCTTCGCCGTTGGCCAGGTTGCCGGCCACCCGCGGGATGATCATGACGCGTTCGGTCAGGGTCAGGCGCGTCAGGGCATCGTCGCTGTCCTTGAATACCGGCCATTTGGTAGGCAGTTCGATGGAGGCCAGGTAGGCAGCGACGTCCTTGATGTCTTCGTCGGGAAGTTCGCGTTCCTGGGTGTAGGGATACATCGGGATATTCACGCGTGTGCGGGCGCGAAACGCCTTGAGCTGTGATTCCAGGTACTTGACCTGCTGACCGGCGAGACGCGGGTATTCCCCGCGCGATCCGCCCTGGCCCAGTTCGCCGTGGCAGCCGGCGCAGGTGCTGTTGATTTCCTTGCCTTTCTCCAGGTTCTGGGCGTTCGCGGAGCCGAACAGGGACAGGGCCAGCATGATCAACAGGAAACGCGTCATCGTCGGGCTCGCATGAACGGGGTGATAGGCGAAGGATTGTCGCAGGGATGGCAAGGATCTTTCCTTGATCTGTGTCGGATAATTTCCCGATGCGGGTTATCCCGGTCGCCGCAAGCTGCTGCAGCGGCGGGCCGAACAGCACCGGGCACCGGGTCGGTCCCGTGGCGACGGACTTGATGCCCTACTTCGAACCGATAGGGCACGGCAGTCCGTTGCCGGTCGGTTTCAGCAGCAGTGGCGACATTTGGTGGCCGATGACGACTGTGACACTAAGGGCTGCGATCATCGCAAGATTGAGTACGCGGAATTTTACGAATTTCAGGACGGTGTCTTCACACGCTTGGTTATGCCTGCATCGCATGAATTGATGCGTGGCAATATTTGATCTGCGTCAAGCTGTTGGAACCTGTTCTGGCGTCAAATATGCGACAAATTGCCGCAGCGGCGAATTGTTGCGGTGGCATGGGAAGCAGTGATTGGGCAGTATCAACCGGAATGGGAGCGAATACATGAAACAGTTCAACAAGCAAGCCACCACGCTGCTGCTTGCAGCCGGGATGGGGCTGACGGCGACCGCCTGGTCGGCCGACACCCTGCAGGACGTGCTGAAGGCGCGCGGGCTGAGCCAGCAGGATCTGCTGGCCGCGGCCAAGACCTACGTGCCGACCGGCAAGCGCGACGAATTCGTCACCTTCAGTTCGGGCGGTCAGTCGGGCCAGGTCATCGTCTATGGCATTCCCTCGATGCGCATCCTCAAGTACATCGGCGTGTTCACTCCCGAACCCTGGCAGGGCTACGGCTTCGACGAAAGCTCGAAGAACGTCCTGAAGCAGGGCCGCATCGACGGCAAGGACATCACCTGGGGCGACACCCACCATCCGGCGATCTCCGAAACCAACGGCGAGTACGACGGCCAGTTCCTCTTCATCAACGACAAGGCCAACCCGCGCCTGGCGGTGATCGACCTGCGCGACTTCGAGACCAAGCAGATCGTGGTCAACCCGATCTTCAAGTCCGAGCACGGCGGCGCATTTGTCACGGGCAATACCGAGTATGTGATGGAAGCCGCGCAGTATGCGGCGCCGCTGGAAAACAAGAAGTTCTACCCGCTCGAAGAGTTCAATGAAAAGTATCGCGGCGGCGTGACCTACTGGAAATTCGACCGCAAGGAAGGCCGCATCGACACCAAGAAATCCTTCTCGCTCGAGTTGCCCCCGTATTCGCAGGACTTGTCGGATCTGGGCAAGGGTCCGTCGGAAGGCTGGTCCTTCACCAACTCCTTCTGCTCCGAGCGTTACGTCGGCGGCATTGAGAAGGGCCGTCCCCCGTATGAAGCCGGATGTTCCGCCAAGGACACCGACTACATGCACGTGATCAACTGGAAGAAGGCGGCGGAACTGGTTGCCGCCGGCAAGGCCAAGAAGATCAACGGCCACGATGTGCTGATGATGGAAACCGCGGTCAAGGAAGGCGTGCTGTTCCTGATTCCGGAGCCGAAATCACCGCACGGAGTCGACGTGACGCCGGATGGCAAGCACATCGTCGTTGCCGGCAAGCTTGATACGCATGTGTCCGTGTATTCCTTCGAGAAAATCATGGCCGCCATCAAGGCCGGCAAGTTCGAATCCAAGGATCCCTACGGCATCCCCGTGATCGGCATGAAGGATGCACTGCATACGCAGGTATCGTTGGGCCTCGGCCCGTTGCATACCCAGTACGACAGCAAGCCCTGTGTCGCCTACACTTCGTTGTATGTCGACTCACAGGTTGCCAAGTGGAACTACTGCGAAGGCAAGGTGCTGGACAAACTCAGCGTGCATTACAACATCGGCCACCTGATGACCATGGAAGGCGATTCGACAAAGCCGGCCGGCAAGTATCTGGTTGCGCTGAACAAGCTGGCCATCGATCGTTTCGTGCCTGTCGGTCCGCTGCATCCGCAGAGCCACCAGTTGATCGACATCAGCGGCGACAAGATGCAGTTGCTGTATGACATGCCGCTGCCGCTGGGCGAGCCGCACTACGCGGTGTCCATCGATGCCAAGAAGCTGAAGCCCGCCGTGCGCTACAAGGTCGGCACCGACAGCCGTACCGACAAGCCGCATCCGGGCGCGGTCCGCGCCGGCGAAGAGAAGATCGTCAAGAAGGGCAACAAGGTCGAGGTCTTCGCCACCCTGATCCGTTCGCACATCACGCCGGAAACCATTGAAGTGGAAGTCGGCGACGAGGTGACGATCAACCTGACCAACCTCGAGCGCGCGCAGGACGAGACCCACGGCTTCACCGTGTTGACCTACAACGTGCATGCGTCGGTCGAGCCGGGCAAGACCGTGGCCGTCAAGTTCAAGGCCGACAAGGAGGGTGTCTATCCCTACTACTGCACCGAGTTCTGCTCGGCGCTGCACCTTGAAATGCAGGGTTACCTGCTGGTCAAGCCGAAGGGCTGGAAGCCGACCAAGACCACCCTGGCCAAGGGCAACTACACGGAAGCGGACTACAAGGCGACCGTGAAGAAGGTAGCTGACACCCAGGCCATCATCGACTCCGTCGTGGCCTACATCACCAGCGTCAACTACAAGGACTTCCCGGATGTCGTGGCCATGGTCGAGGATGCCTTCGACCAGCTCGGCAAGACCAAGGGCCTGAAGGAGAAGCATGAAGGCTTCGCCGCCAAGAAGGACTGGGAGAACGCCAACCTGTGGGCCGAGCAGATCTGGCAATACCAGGTCAAGACCGCCGACCTGGGGTTGCGGGCCAAGACCTATCTGGAGCAGAATGGCGCCAAGAAGGTCAAGTAATTAACGCAGGTCAATGCAGGTCTCCAGGGGGCAGAACTATTCTGCCCCCTGTTCATTTACGAAAGGGATACCCATGAAACTGAATTTGATTCTCGCGGCCACTACCGCGCTTACGTTCGCCGTGCCGGCCCTGGCCGATGGCAAGACCCTATACATGGAAAAGACCTGCATCGCCTGCCACGGCAAGGATGCCAAGAAGCCGCTGACGCCGGATTATCCGAAGCTGGCCGGGCAGAACGCCAAGTACGCCGAGAAGCAGATGCTCGACATCAAGAGCGGCGCGCGCGCCAACGGCAATTCGGCCGCCATGAAGGGCGTGATGCACCTGGTTTCCGACGAGGAGATCAAGCAGCTCGCGAAATATTTGTCGGAAATCAAGTAAAGCCCCGGGCTTCCGCTCGGTGCTTGATGTCCATCAATGAGTGCTGATATACGCAATGGGATCATCGCGCCAGGCTAACCAACCAAGTAGAGGAAACGACATGCACAAAATACTCACCGTGGCACTTTCACTGGCCCTGGTGCCGGCCTTCGCACTGGCCGCCGGTCCGCGCGACGCGCCCAAGGCCGCCGGCATCGAGTCCAAGGACTACCAGTGGGCGAAGATGGAAGGTGAGCTCAAGGAAGCGCTGGACAAGAAGGGTGACGTCAAGCGCGGCAAGGAAACCTACGAGATCTGCGGCGCCTGCCACCTGCCCAATGGCGCGGGACGGCCCGACGGCACCTTTCCGCAGCTCGCCGGCCAGCACACCACGGTGCTGATCAAGCAGATGGCCGACATCCGCATGGGCCTGCGCGACAACCCGACCATGTACCCGTTCGCCAAGGAAATGACCGATCCGCAGGATCTGGCCGACACCTCGGCTTACATCCAGAGCCTGTGCATCCCGGTCGACCACGGCAAGTACGAAGGTCCCGATGCCGCCAAGCAGGTCGCCGCCGGCAAGGAGCTTTACGAAAAGCAGTGTAAGGAATGCCACGGCGCGAACGGCGAGGGTGTCAAGGACAAGTTCTATCCGGTCATCGCGGGCCAGCACTACAAGTACCTGCTGCGTCAGATGAACGAGATCCGCGATGGTCATCGCCGCAACGCCAATCCCGACATGGTCAAGATCATCAAGCCCTATACCAACGACCAGCTGGTGGCGATTTCGGCCTACCAGTCCAGCCTCTCCATGCCCGGTTCGATGTGCAAGGCGGCGCCGGCCAAGGGCGGCAAGAAGAAATAATATCGATTCGCCGCTTCCGCGCTCCGCCGGAGCGCGGAACGCAGGCGGACTGCATCATCCCCGACATCGAGCAAATCATGCAAGACCAGAAAAAACAGAATCGACTGATCACGACCCTGACCCTGATCGCGTTGGCGGCATTGATCGCCTCCTATTTTTCGCCGATCTGGTGGGTGTCGCTGACGGCGCCCAACTATCCCAAGGACGCGTTTCCTGACGGCATCCGCATCCACTTCCATTTCGACGGCGTCTATAACGGCTGCCGGGCGGCCGGCAAGGGCACGCGCATGGCCGACGAAGTCCTGCAGAAGGACCTCGACCACACCGTGGAACGCTACAACCCCATCCTCGACGCGAAGAAAAACGTCAACAAGGATGCCGAGGGTCTGGATTGCGTGCATGAAATGAATACCATCAACCACTACGTCGGCATGTTCCCGATCTCGACCGGCGCGCCGGTCGAAAAGCCGCTGGCGAAGTTTTTCTTCGGTTTCTTTGCCGTCATGCTGCTCGGTTTCATCGCGCCAGAGGGCCGCAAGCGGATTTTGGTGCTTGCCGCGGGTTTCGTCGCCGTGGCGGTGTGGATGGTGGTGCATCAGTTCATGCTCGGACATATGGAAAGCCATATCGCCCATTATGTGGACGAGGCCGGCACCTTCTTCAATGAGCCCGACAAGATCAAGGTCTGGGGCGACAACGTGCGCCTGATCACGACCGGCGTCATCGTCGGCCTGATCGTCGCCATGGCCGTCGTCGTCGCCGGCGTTGCAAAATTCCGCGGCTTCTCGCTGCTGCTGGTGTTGGTGCCGGCCCTGATGCCGGTCTTCTTCGTCCTCGAATACGCCGGCTGGCTGTGGTTCTTCGGCCACAACATGCATCCCTGGGGCGCCTTCACGGTGAAGCCCTTCATGCCCACCGTGTTTGGCGAAGGCAAGGTGGCGCAGTTCTCGACCTATTCCTACCCTTACTGGGGCTACGCGCTGCTGCTGGTCGCGTCCGCTTGCCTCGCCGTGGCGCTGCTGCTGCGACGTCGGCAGATGCGCGACACATCGGGAGGTTGATACCGCCATGAAGCTGAAACGCTGGCTGGCCCTGCTGCCGGCCGTGCTGCTCGGTGTTTCATCGCTGCTGATAGCCCGCACGGTTGATCGCGACGAGGACAAGCCGCCTGCCCTGGGTGCGACGGCCGATCTGTCGACGGCGCCGAGGGTCGGCGTCGATCGGCCGAAGCCGATCTTTCCGCTCTACGAGCGCGACAAGCGCGTGCACGGCTTGAAACCCTTCCAGGATCTGGTCGATGCGGCCCCGGCCGGCTCGACCCTGCGACCGCCGCCCGGCAGCTATTCCGGCCCGGTGGTGATGACCAGGCCGCTGATCATCGAAGGCGGCGGGCAGGTCACCATCGATGCCGGCGACAAGGGCACGGTGTTTTCCCTGCAAACCGACGGCGCCGTGCTGCGCGGCCTGCACCTGACCGGTTCCGGCGATTCGCACGACACCGACGATTCCTGCCTCGACGTGCGCGGACATCGCAATGTGATCGAGAAACTGGTGATCGACAACTGCCTGTTCGGCATCGACCTCAAGCAATCGAGCGACAGCGTCCTGCGCGGCAACAAGATCAGTTCCAAGCCACGCGAGCTCGGCGTCCGCGGCGACGGCTTGCGCCTGTGGTACAGCGACCGCAACCTGATCGAGGGGAATGAGGTCGTCGATTCGCGCGACATGGTGGCCTGGTACTCGCACGACAACGTCTATCGCAGGAATGTCGGCAAGCGCAGCCGTTACTCGATCCACTTCATGTTCGCCAACAACAACGTGGTCGAGGACAACAGGTTCTACGACAACTCCGTCGGCGTGTACTTCATGTACACCGAGGGCGGCGTGATGAGGAACAACCTGATCTCGCACGCCACCAGTGCCACCGGCATGGCGATCGGCTTCAAGGAGGCCAGCAACGCCGTGATCGAAGGCAATGAAATCGTTTATTGTGCCGTCGGCATCGGTTCGGACCTGTCGCCGTTCCAGCCCGACAGCAAGATCTGGTTGCGCAACAACCGTTTCGCCTTCAACGGTATCGCGGTAAAGTTGACCAGCGAACTGGGCGGCAACGTAGTCACCGACAATATTTTCGAAGGCAATCTGACCAACGTGGTGCAGGCCGGTCGCGGCAAATCCGGCCTCAACGAATGGCGGGGAAACTACTGGGATGACTATCAGGGCTTCGATCGTGACCGAAACGGCGTCGGCGACACGCCTTACGAGCTCTATGCCTATGCCGATCAGATATGGATCGAACTTCCCCCGGCAAAATTCTTCAAGACCGCGCCGGTGATGGAACTGCTGGATTTTCTCGAACGACTGGCGCCGTTTTCATCGCCTGAAATGACGTTGAAGGACGAAAAGCCGCGCTTCATCAAGCCGGAGCTGGTCAAGAGCAAAGTCGCAACATGAGCGAACCGACATCACCGGAAACAGCCAAGCCGCCGCTTTCGCGCGAACGCAGGCAGCAGGCGCGCCGTCGCTGGTTGCGCACCATCCTCCTCACCGGTGGCGTCATGGGCGCCGCGCTGTCCGGCTACCTGCCGCTGGTCTATGCGCAGAAGAAGCGCCTGCGGCCGCCCGGCGCGCTCGACGAAAAGGATTTCCTCGCCTCGTGCATCAAATGCGGCCAGTGCGTACAGGTCTGCCCGGTGCGGGCGATCAAGCTGGCCGACCTGGTCGACGGCTTCGGCGTCGGCACGCCCTATATCGATGCGCGCGAGCAGGCCTGCGATTTTTCCTGCGACGCGGTGCAATGCATCCTGGCCTGCCCGACCGGATCGCTGGTGTACAAGAAGCCGGCCTTTCTCGGCGTGCGCAAGGGGGCGAAGCTCGCCGCGGCACCGATTCTCAAGGCCAAGGAAAAAGATGCCGAGCCGACGCTCAACCTCGCCGAGCGAATCGGCGTCGCCCGTTTGACCCGACCGGAGGCCTGCCTGGCGATCCAGGGCAAGGGTTTCAAGGGCCAGGTACGCGGCGCATCGTTCAAGGGCCGCATGCGCTACATGGATGTCGACCGCTGGAAACCGATCCGCATTGCCGATCATCCCTACGATCTGGCCGAATGCGACCTGTGCGTGCGCGAATGTCCGGTCAAGGGGGCGATTTCCATCGAAACCGTGTTCGCGCCGAATGGCTCGAAGCGCAAATCGCCGGTGGTGCATGAGCCCTGCGTCGGTTGCGGTGTCTGCGAGATGGTCTGCCCGGTCGAACCGACGTGCATCGTGATCGACGCGCGCGAAGTGTGGAATACATGAACGCGATTCTGCGCAAGCGCTTCTTCGACCAGATCGCGGTGATGTTCGGTCGCGAGGCGAGGACGCCGACAGCGATAGCTCCCGAGGCCCAGGCAATTCATTTGTACAAGCGCGGCAACCGCGACCTGATCGCCGAGAAGCTGCATGCCCGCGCCCACGCACTCCATACCAACAAGTGGCGCAAGCGGCGCTGGGCGGTGCTGATCGTCGTCAACCTGATGTTCACCTTCTCGTTCTGGTGGGATATCCAGATCCTCGAAGGTGCGCTGACCGCCTCGCGCTTCGTCGGTTTCCACCTGATCGACCTCAACTCCGCGCTGCAGGTGATGCTGGCGCACAAGCACATCCTCGTCAATCTGTTCATCGGCACGGCCACGGTTTTCGTGCTCTGGCTGATCCTCGGCGGGCGAACGTTCTGCTCCTGGGTCTGTCCCTACCACCTGCTGGCCGAGTGGGCCGAGAAAATCCATCTTTATCTGGTGAAGAAAAGACTGTTGACCGACCAGAACATCGACCGCCGCCTGCGCACCCTGTCCTGGATCGTTTTTGCGCTCCTCGCGGTGGTCACCGGCTACACCGTATTCGAATCGATCTCGCCCGTCGGCATCCTGTCGCGCGCGCTGATCTACGGTCCCGGCCTGGCCCTGCTCTGGGTGCTGGCGCTACTGGTGTTCGAGGTCTTCTTCTCGCGTCGCGCCTGGTGCCGCTACGCCTGCCCGATCGGCCTCACCTACGGCGTGGTCGGTATCTTCTCGCCGTTGCGCATCAAGTACACGCTCGACGGCTGCTTTCACGAAGGCGACTGCCGCAAGGTCTGCCTGGTTCCCCACGTGCTCGATACGGTGATCAAGGGGCGCGCCGTGGCGACCGAAATACCCATCGGACCCGACTGCACGCGCTGCGGCCTGTGCGTCGACACCTGCCCGACCGGCTCGCTCCGCTTCGACGTCAAGGGCCTGTCCAAACTGCTTTGAAACCGGGCTCCGAGCCCTTTTCCGCCATGATACGTTTCACGAATGTTGCAAAAAGCTTTCGCAAGATCCGCGTGCTCGACGACATCAGCCTCGACATCGGCCTTGGCGAACGCGTCGCGCTGATCGGCTCGAATGGCGCCGGCAAGACCACGCTGATCCGCTGCCTGCTCGGCGAATACACCTTCGACGGCCAGGTCACGATAGAAGGCCGCGACCCGCGCCGCGAGCGCACCGCGGTGCTCGGCACGATCGGTTTTGTGCCGCAGCTGCCGCCGCCGCTGAAAATGCCGGTGGCGCAACTCATCGATTTCTCGGCGGCCCTGTGCGGCACCGATCCGGCGCGCATCCACGAACTCGCGCAGCGCCTGGGCCTTGATCTGGCGCCGATCCTGGCGCGACCCTTCGTCAAGCTCTCGGGCGGCATGAAGCAGAAGCTGCTGATCGCAATTGCCCTGGGGCGCGAGGCGAAGCTGCTGGTCATGGACGAGCCGGCGGCCAACCTCGACCCGGAAGCGCGCAAGATATTCTTCGAACTCCTCGCCGAGCGGCAGGAGGACGTCACCATGCTGATTTCCAGCCATCGCCTCAACGAAGTGTCGGCGCTGGTCAATCGCGTCATCGAAATGGACATGGGCAAGGTGGTGCTGGATGACCGCGTCGCCGACGATGTGTCGCTCTCCGGGCGCTTCGCCTGCCGCATTTCGATCAAGCGCATTGAGCCGGCATTCGTCAAGGCCATGCAAGCCTGGAAGTTTCGCGATCTGGGCGAAGGCCTCGAATGGGAAGGCGAGGTGCCCGGCCCCGACCGCCTGCGCTTCATGGGCATGACCTCGCGCTACGTGGCGCTGATCAGCGATTACTCGCTGGCGGAGCAAAAAGTTATGCCTCCGGCGGAGCCGGGGGCGGTATCCCTTGCGGACGGCGCTGGCGAGACGGCGCCCGGGGCTCCGAACTGATGGACCGTCGCCGTTTCATCGCCGCGGGTTTCGCCCTGACGCCGCTCGCCGCCGCGCTGTCCGCCTGCGACGCCAAGGGCGACTGGCCGGAAGGCATGGCCGAGATCAAGTGGGATCGCGACACCTGCGTCCGCTGCAGCATGGTGATCTCCGACCGGCGCTTTGCCGCCCAGATGCGCGGCGGTGAAAAGAACACCGTGTTCAAGTTCGACGACATCGGCTGCGCCGTATTCTGGATGCGCGACAAGGCGAAAGACTTTCCCTGGATGGCGGAAGCGGCAACGCGCCTGTGGGTCGCCGATGCCGGTGGCAAGGGCGACAAATGGCTCGATGCGCGCAAGGCGCACTACTCCGGCGGGGCAATGTCGCCGATGGGCTATAACTTCAGCGCACGCGCCTACGCCGAGGCGGCGCTCGCAAAGCTTTGACGAAATGCGCCAGCACGTGCTGGCAAAAGGCAAATAGTGATTACCAAACAACTCTGGCTCACCGCCAAACTGGACATCGTCGAATCCCTGCGCGCGCGCTGGTTCCAGGTCTATACGCTGGTCTTCGGCGGCATCGTCGCGCTGCTCTTCCTCTTCGGCCTGACCGAATCGCGCGTGCTCGGCTTCATCGGCCTGTCGCGCCTGCTGGTGACCTACATCCAGCTCACCATGGCGATCCTGCCGATCTTCGTCCTCATCACCACGGTGCGCTCCGTGGCGGGCGATCGCGAGGCCGGCGTCTATGAATACCTGCTGTCCCTGCCGGTGTCGCTCGCCGCCTGGTTCTGGGGCAAGATCCTCGGCCGCTACATCGTGATCTTCCTGCCGGTGTTCGGCGCCATGGTGCTGGCGGTGCTGATCGCGCTGGTGCGCGGCATCGAGGTGCCCTGGGGCATGTTCGGCTACTACACCGCGCTGCTGGCGGTGATGGCGGCCTGCTTCCTCGGCATCGGCATGCTGATCTCGGCGCTGGCGCGCAGCACCGACATGGCGCAGGGCGCCGCCTTCGTGGTCTGGCTGACGCTGCTGCTGTTCCTCGACCTGATCCTTCTGGGTGTCATGATCCAGGGCAAGGTCTCGCCCGAAGTGGCGGTGACCATGGCGCTGGCCAATCCGCTGCAGGTGTTTCGCACCGCCGCACTGGCGCTGTTCGACCCGCAACTGATCGTGCTCGGGCCCTCGGCCTACGTCATCCTCGACCTGTTCGGCGCCCTCGGCTACAAGGTGTTCGCCCTGGTCTATCCGACCGTGGTCGGCGTGCTGGCGGCAACCCTGGGTTATCAGTTGTTCCGCCGGGGCGACCTGCCGTGAGGGTTCGGAAGTTATGCCTCCGGCGGAGCCGGTGGCGGTATCCCTTGCGGACGGCGCTGGCGCTACGGCGATTTTTCGTCCTCGCGCTACTGCTTTCAGGCGCGGCCCATGCCGCCGGCACCGATGCCCTGTTTGCCGCGACACTGAGCGGAACCGACGATAAGCCCGTTGCCCTCGCCGGGCTGCGCGGCAAGCCGCTGATCGTGAATTTCTGGGCGCGCTGGTGCGCTCCCTGCCGCGTCGAAATCCCGGAACTGATCAAGACCCAGGAAAAGTATCGCAAGCGCGGGCTGCTGGTGGTCGGCATCGGGCTCGAAGACAAGGCGGAATCCGTGCGTGACTTCATGAAGGCCTACGAGATGGATTACACCGTGCTGCTGGCCAAGGACGGGGGCAGTCGAGCTGATGAAGGCCCTGGGCAATACGCGTGCCGGACTGCCCTTCACCGTGGCCATCGATCGTCGCGGCGAAATCGTCGCGATCAAGCTGGGCGCGATGAACCGCAGCGAGCTCGATGCCGCCGGCGAGGCCGCCCTCAAATGACATTGATTTGAACAAGGAAGCGCTCATGCCGAAGCCGCTGGAACCTGCCCTGGATTCAATGCCGAACCCTTTCTTGCGCTACTTCGCAGCAACGCGGCCGGCCTTCCTTTCCGTAACTTTTGTTGGCTGCCTGCTCGGTCTTGCCACGGCGGCATTTTCCGGCATTCCGGTCGGCCCCGCGCTGGCTACGGCGACGCTGTTCTTCGCCCTGGTGGCACATGCGGGTGCCAATGTCATCAACGACTACTACGACTCGCTATCCGGCTGCGACGCGGCCAACACCGAGCGCCAGTTCCCCTTCACCGGCGGCAGCCGCTTCATCCAGAACGGCGTGCTCAGCGTGCGCGCAACCGGCATTTTCGGCTATGCGCTGCTCGCGGCGGTGGTTCCTGCGGGGCTGTGGCTGACGGCGGTCAGCGCCTCGGGCCTGATCCTGATCGGCCTCGCCGGGCTGGTCGTCGGCTGGTCCTATTCGGCGCCGCCGCTGAAGCTGCAAAGCCGCGGCCTCGGCGAATTCGCCATTACCGCCGGTTGGCTGCTGGTGGTGGTCGGCAGCGATTTCGTGCAGCGCCATGGTTTCGCCTTCGCCCCGATCGCGGCCGGCCTCGGCTTTGCGCTGCTGGTAGCCAATGTGCTCTACATCAACCAGTTCCCCGACGTCAAGGCCGATGCCAGCGCCGGCAAGAACACCGTCGTGGTGCGCCTTGGCGTAGCGCGGGCGCGTTGGGGCTACGTGCTGATCGCAGGACTGGCGTATGGCTGGCCCTTGCTGATGGTGCTCTCGGGCCGCCTGCCTGTGCTGGCGGTGATCGCGTTGCTGCCGGCACTGGCCAGCATCGGTGCCGCGCGCCAGCTCTGGGCCAATGCGGCAAAGCCGGCTGAACTCACCCCGGCGTTGAAACTGACGATACTTTCCGCCAGCGTGCATGGCCTGCTGCTGGCCATTGTTCTCGCCACGCCATTGGGCCGGATGCTCTGACGGGCGGTCGCTGGTCTGGCGCAAGGAATGGACTCGTGCTTGTCATTTCCAGATGTTGGTGGCTCACCTGTTTCCTCGCGCTCACGGCCCGCGCCGCGCCGGCGATCCCGCTGCAGGCCCTGATCGACGCCACGCCGGCCGGCGGCACGCTGCGCCTCGCGCCGGGCTCCTATGCGGGGCCGGCCACCATCGGCCGCCCGCTGACACTCGACGGCGGACGCCGGGCCGTCATCCGCGGCGACGGCAAGAGCACCGTGCTCTCGGTCGCCGCCAACGGCGTGACGCTGCGCGGCCTGCGCCTGACCGGCAGCGGCGACTCGCACGACCGGATCGACGCCGGCATCCTGCTCGAAGGCGACGACCATCGCGTCGAGGACAACGAGATCGACGATGTGCTGTTCGGCATCCATCTCAAGCAGGTCAATCGTTCGCGCATTACCGGCAACCGCGTCACCGGCAAGAAGCTCGATCCTGCCATGCGCGGCGACGCGATCCGGCTCTGGTACAGCCGGCACAACCTGATCGAGGGCAATCGCTTCAGCCGCGCCCGCGACCTGACCTTCACCAACTCGGCGGACAACCGGATTGCCGGCAACCAGTTCACGGATGGCCGCTATGGCATGCACATCATTTTTTCGCCGCGCCTGCTGGTCGAGAACAACCGGCTCTCGAATACCGGCACCGGCATCATCGTGCTGTATTCGCCGGACCTGGTCCTGCGCGGCAACCACGTCGCCCATGCACTGACAGCCGGCGGTGGCGGCATCGTGTTCAAGGAGAGCAGCGACGCCCTGGTCGAAGCCAACGAAGTGCTGCACTGCTCGGTAGGCCTCAAGGTCGACGCGCCGCCGCAGTCGGTCGGCGCGCTGACGGTGAAGAACAACCGCTTCGCCCACAACGTCATCGGCCTGTTTTTCTACGGCGAGGAGGGCGGCCACCGCTTCTTCGACAACCGTTTCGAAAACAACCTGACCACGGTCGGCATCAGCGCGCCGGGCGCAGGCGCCGCCAACGTCTGGCGCGGCAACACCTGGGACGACTACCAGGGCTTCGACCGCAACCATGACGGCATCGGCGACACGCCGCACGAGGTCTACCTGTTCGCCGACCGCATCTGGATGGAAACGCCGATGGCGACATTTTTCCGCAATTCGCCGGTGCTGGAACTGCTCGATTTCCTCGAACGCCTGGCGCCGTTTTCCTCGCCGCATCTTGTCTTGCGCGATCCGGCGCCCAAGGTGAAGTAGCCCGCCTTCCTTCAGCCTACAATTCAAGCTCTCATCCAAGGAACTCGCATGAAACCATTTCGACTCGTTCTTCCTCTCGCAATCGCCGTACTGTCAGCGCCGACTTTTACCCTTGCCGCCGACGCCGAAGCCGGTCTGGCCGCCGTCAAGGCCCTGGGCAGCGTGAACGGACAGGCGCTGGCCTGTTCCGAGGCCGCTCTGGCCGCCCGGGCCAAGGAGTTGATGCTGGCGCATGCGCCGAAGACGCAACGCTTCGGCGCAGCCTACGAGGAAGCCACGCAGGAAGCCTTCCTCGCCCAGACGCGCGCGGCCGGCACCTGTCCCGATGCGGCGAGCCTGACCGACAGGCTCAACCGGCTGGCGCTGCAACTCGCCGATGCGCTGCCTGTCGTTGCGCCCGCGGCGAAGTGACATGAGGCGCCTGCTGCCGGCCGCGGCCCTGCTGCTTGCGCTGCTCGCCGCTGCCACCTCCGTGCTTGGCGCCGATGCGCCGCCGGGCGCGCAGCATCTGCCGGCAGCGCCGGAACCGGCGGCCCTGATGCCGCGTTACCTGCTGATGGATCCGCAGGGCAGGGCGGTGACCATCGATGATTTTCGCGGCCGCTACCAGCTCGTCACCTTCGGCTTCATCTCCTGCCCCGACGTCTGCCCGACCACGCTGCTGGAATTCAGGCAGGTACTCGAACTCCTCGGCAGCGAGGCGAAGCGCCTGCAGCCGATTTTCATCACCATCGACCCGGAACGCGATACCCGCGAAATCCTGCGCGAATACACCGCCGCCTTCGATGCGCGCATCCTCGGCCTGACCGGTTCGCCCGAACTGGTGCGGCGGGCCGCGGACAGCTTTCGCATCCAGTACGAAAAGGTACGCGAGCCGGGCGCCGCGCCGGAGAACTACACCATGAACCACACGGCCGGGATGGTGTTGCTGGACACCCAGGGCCGCTTTGTCGCCCGTTTCGCCTACGCCATGCCGGCTGCCGAAATCGCACGGCGCATCCGCGCCGCGATGGGCGCCGACGGCGGGCGCTAGGGTCTGACACCAGGGCCGGCGCATGGTCAGCCGCCGCCGCTTCCTTGCCGCAGGCGCCGCGCTCGGCGCCGCCACATGCTTCGGCCAATCGACTCCCGACTTGCTGCCGGCATCCGGCGGGCGCCGTGTCGTCATCGTCGGCGGCGGCTGGGGCGGGCTGGCCGCGGCAAGCCGGCTGCGCCGCCTGGCGCCCGCGCTGGAAGTGGTGCTGGTCGAACGCGAGGCGGAATTCCGCTCGCTGCCGCTGTCCAATGCCTGGCTGGTCGGCTGGCGCGCCGAACCGCCGCCGCGCCGCGATCTCGCCGCGCTCGGCGCCGCCCGGGGCTGGCGCCTGCTGCGCGCCGAGGTGGCGGCGATCGACCGCGAGCGGCGCCGCGTGCTCACCGCGCAAGGCGAGCTCGGCTACGACTGGTTGGTGCTCGCCACCGGCATCGACTACGACTACGCGCCCTGGCTGAATGATGACGCGCGCGCCATCGAGGCCACGCGCCGCCTCTACCCGGCCGGCTTCATCGCCGCCGAACTCGACCCCCTGCGGCGCAAGCTGGATGACTTCAAGGGCGGCGAACTGCTGATGACCGTGCCCCCCGGTCCGCTGCGCTGCCCGCCGGCGCCCTATGAGCGCGCGCTGATGATCGCCTGGTGGCTCAAGGCGCGTGGCATCCCCGGGCGCCTGACCCTGGTCGACGCCGGCGGCGGCATGGCGCGCTTCAACCGCACGTTTGCCGATCGTTACCCGGATCGCATCCGCCACCTGACCCACGCCGCGGTGAAGTCGCTCGACCCCTTTTCCCGGGTGCTGCGCACCGAATTCGACGAGCTGCGCTTCGACGACGCCATCATCATCCCGCCGCAGCGCGCCGGACGCCTGGCGCAGCAGGCCGGCCTGCTGGAAAGCGGCACCGACGGCAAGCCCGGCCACTGGGTGGCGCTGGACCCGTTTGCGCTGCACGCGCCGGGCGATCCGCGCGTGTACCCGGTGGGCGACATGGTCGGCACGGTCTCGCCGCTGTTCGGGCACTACCCCAAGAGCGCCCACATGGCGGTGCGCCAGGGCCAGGCCGCGGCGGCGGCGATCGCCGCGCAGGCCGCGGGCAAGCCCGCCGCGCCGGCGCTGCCGGAGAGCATCTGCCATGTCTTCACCGAGCTCGACCCGGCGCAAGCCATGCGCATCGAGACCAGCTACCGCCGCCGCGGCGACGGCCTCATCGCCCAGACCCTGCGCCAGGTGGAAGAACGCCAGCCGCGCGACGAGGATCTGGTCTGGGCACGCGGCTTGATCGAGGAGACGCTTGGAACGGGCGGGGCGGGTGATTGAGCTTCATCCGCAGGGCGTCGTCGTCGGGGTGTTTGAATGGGCCGTGGTCGGGGGCGGGAACCCGGCCTGAGTCGGCGTTGCGCCGCGTGCGGAAAGTCGGCGCTGGCGCTACGGCGATTGATCGGCCTGAACGGACAGACATCTGCAAGCGACCTGACCGCTTAGGAAGCGCTGATCAAGTGTCAAATCGTCATTCCGGCGAACGCCGGAATCCAGAGGAATCAAGGCCCTGGACACCGGCTTTCGCCGGTGTGACGGCTTATTCAGTACATCCCTTACTGATCCTTGACTTGCCACTCGATCGCCATGGGCGGCCGTTTCTGGTTCGGCCTCAGCCGACCGATGCCAAGACCCTCTGGCGGAGACCAATGGCCGCTGCGCGAATATGCTGCATCTCGGCGCGACCACCAGGCGTTCCAGCGATCAAAACACGCTGGCAACCAGTTGCAGCGTGACCTCGTAATTCCTCGGCAGGTTCGGCACCCGGGTGGCGCCGTAGCCGAAAGTCAGCTTTGCGTAAAAATTCTTTCCCACCGCGGCATGCATGCCCCAGCCCACGCCGGTCAGGGCCTCGTGGGAGGCAAGGCTGCTGTTGGGCGCGCGGTAGGGTTTGACCCGCCCGTAATCGGAAAAGAAGAAGCCGGTGGCGCCCAAGCCGCCGGTAGCGGCACTCGCGGTCAGCAGCGGGTGGTGCAGTTCGAGGTCCAGCGCCTGGCCGGTGTCGCCCGAATAGACGCCAATCGGATAGCCGCGCACACTGCCTTCGCCGCCGATGAAGAACTGTTCGCTCGATGGCAGCAGAACCCGGTTGCTTGACTGCCACCACAGATTGCCACGAAACGACAGGCCATAATCGAGAGCGCGGTTGTAGCGCAGCGCGCCGCGGTCGATGGTGTAGCTGTTGCGCGGTCCCGTCTCGGCCTGGGTCGTGACCCGGGCATTGCCGAAGGATCGGATATAGCCGGCAAACCAGTTGGACTGTTTGTCAAATAACCGCGCTTCGATCCCCGCGTTGCCTTCCGAGGTCTCGGTGCGCAACAGGAAAACGCTATCGATCCAGTTGGTGTTTCTGCCCTTCTTTCCGCCGACGATGACGTCGATCTGTGCCGACGAGTCGACGTAGGTCGGCTGCCGCAGCGAAACGATCTGGGCGATGGATTTACCGGTGATGTTGAGACTGGCCAGGGAGCCCTTCTTTATCTCGGTGTAGGTGTCGTAATAGCCGAGGTTGAGGCGCCCGCCCCAGGTGTTGATCGGGAATCCGTAGGTCGCGGCATAGCTTTCCTGCCCGTAGGCGTGCGTCGTCGACAGGCCAAGATCGTCACCGAAACCGAGCAGGCTGCGATTGATGTAGGACAGTCCCGCTCTATTGACGCCCGTGCTGGTGGCGCCAAGATTATCCGCGGTGAGGCGCAGCTCCTGGCGCGGCGGTTCGGTCACGGCGATGTTGAGGTCGGTGGTGCCGAACTGCTCGCCCGGTTTGAGTGCGGCTTGCAGTTGTATATCGTTGGTGCGGTTAAAACGCACGAGCGCGGCCTCAAGCCGGCCCAGATCCATGAGATCGGCCGGCTGCAGGCGCAGTCGGTCGATGACATAGCTCTCGCGGGTCGATTCATTGCCTTCGATGCTGATCTTTCCCAGTCGCCCTTCGACCAGCCGGACCGTCACTACGCCGGTAGACACGTCTTGCGGCGGGATCACCGCCTGCGCGGTGACAATGCCCTTCTTGCGATACAGTTCGTTGACCCGGGCCGCCACCTGCTGGAGGTCGGCGAGACTCAACACGCGGCCCTGAAACTCGCTGGCAATCGCCGCCAGTTCTTCGGGGCTCAGGAGTTCGGATACGGTGAAGCGGATTTCGCGCACCATGAAGCGTACCGACTCGGCCCCCGGCTGGACCGCCGGGGTTTCCTGCACCTCCCGCCGCAGGGGTTCGGTGATCGGTCTGGCGGCTTCGCGTTCTTCTTCCCGGCGGCGTCGATCTTCTTCGATCTGCCGTTGCAGGGTGGCGCCGGACGATCCGGCACTCGGTATCGCCGGGATCTGTGCGAAGGCCTGGGTCGCGAGCAGCCAGGTCGCGGCGGTCAATACGCGGCGATACCTCATTGCAGGCAGCCCGGATCCTTGTCGGACGGGCATTCGAACGAAACCGGGACGCCTTCATACGACACCAGCGCTTCGCTCAGTTTCCCTTCCTCGTCGTCCGGATTGTTGCTGCGCGAGCGTTCCGCCAGCGCCAGCTCATTCTGCCCCTGCTCGACCACGCTGGTGTTGCTTCCGTTGGCCGTGATGACCTCGTGCAAGGCGCTGCGATTAATTACAAAGCTGTTGGTAGTCAAGCTGTTGTCTTTCAGATACATGGAGAAGGGATCGCCGCCGGTGTAGAGCTGGATGTCCGCCCGCTGGATGCTTTTATCGTGTTGATCAACGAGAACCAGCGTTTGCGGGTTGGTGAAGGTCGCCCGGTCGAGGATTATCGCATTGCCGATCGACAGTGTGCCGAGAGGGTTATCGACGGTGGCCGTGGCCGACCAGAAATTGCCGAGGGCGAAGCCGCCGGCACCGGACAGGGTCAGGTTCACGCTGGTGGCCATGCCGCCGCCGAAGCCGGTGACGGAACCGCCCACCGGGCCGGCGCCGCCGTTCACCACCGCGTTGATGACGGGGCCGGCCAGTTGCACGGACGTGCCGACATTCACCACATCAACGGCAACACCGGCCTGGCCGCCAATCGAGACAGCGGTCTGGCCGCTGACGCTGGCGAGCGTCACGCTGCCGGTGGTCGAGGTGATGCTGACGCTCTGGTCGGGATTGGTGCCGCCGGTGCCGGTGCTGGTGACCGCATCGCCGGTGATGTCGCCGGTGGCGCTGAGCAGCACGCGGTCTCCGGCGGTGATGCCGACGATGTTGAGCGGGCCCTGCGCGGCCAGATCGACCACGCCGCCGGACGTCGCCTGCAGGTTGAGCAATCTGACATCGAGCGGATCATCGCCGATGCCCAGCGCGCCGGAGATGGTGAGCTTCGCCGCCGGCGCCGTGTCGGCGATGATGTCGAGCCGCGTGTCGCCGTTGTCGAGGATGCGGCCCGCAGTGCTGGCGACGCGGATCGCGCTCTCGGTGCCGTTGCCGGTCTCGATGCCGGTGATCAGCGCGTCGCCGACGGTTTCGAGGTCGATGGTGCCGACATCGACGCGGATGCGTGCTGCATCGCCTGCGACGTACTTCGGATCGAGGGTCTCGCCATTGTCGATCATGCGCTGCGCATCCTGCATGACCAGTCCGCCCGCCCGCAGGAAGACGCCCAGCGTGGTGGCGTGGACGTCGGCCCACGGCGTCAGGGTCAGGGTGCCGCCGGCCACCAGGCTGATCGGGCCCGGCCCGGTCACATCACCGTTAATCTTCATGCTCGTTGCTGAACTGAGCGAAACGGCATCACCGGAAGTCACTGAACCAATATTGAAGTATTCGCCGGACGGACCATTGAGATAGACACCCTCGCCGGTCGTTGCCGCAGTGGCCGTAATTTCCCCGTCGGCATTGACGCCAGCATCGAGCGAATTCGTCGCCGTACCGACGGACCCACTCGCTGCCTTCAGCGTGATATTCCGGGCGCGCAGATTGTTGTCCGGCGTAATCGTTGATTCACCGGTATGCGCATCAAGAATCGATCCTTGCGCTTCGAGCCGCAGGTCGTTGCGCGTATAGATCGTATCGACCTTGAGACCCCCCTCGGCTTCGATCCAGATATCGTTTGCAGCCCTCGCGATAAGGTCTCCGCTGGCATTCAGGCGCAGCGGAATATTGACCGCTCCATCCACATCGGGAATCGATCCGATCCCTCCGTTGGCCGCCTCCAGAATCACGTTGTCGCCGACCACGTTGACGGCGCCGGAAACGGACGCTGCATTAATCAACGAACCCGCTGTCTTAATTCGGACGTCGTCGGCCGCAGTCACCTTGTCGATACGCAGATCCTGCTCGGAACCGATCAGCGCATGGCCCGTACTGGCGAATGCGTTGAGCGTGCCAGCGCCGACCTCGACATTCACCGGACGAGGACGCTGGATGAAAATCTTGGTCGGATTGGCGAGATCGTCGAAGCTTGCGTCGCCGCGCTCGGCAGCCGCCAGCGCCGCCTTCTGGGCGGTGGTCAGCGCGGCCAGTCCGGCCGTCAGGTCGATCGTTTCCGGTGCGTCATGCGAGCCGATGTCGGTACCGGCAAGCAGCGTGACGTTGCGACCCTTGGCATTCGGCTGCTTGATCGTCGTTACCGTGTCGGTTATGTTCTTCAGCAGGCCGGCGCCGACGGAAAGCGCCAGTTGCGTATCGCTCCAGGTCGCCCCGTTCCTGATCTGGTCGCTTTCCGCCGCGGAGGCGACATACCGGTAGCCCGCCACGTGGCTTGCGGTGAACCCGCCCACCTCGGTGTGAAGCTGCTGATACTGGGTCCTGCGGTTCGCTTCGAACTGGGCGATCTCGGCTTCGCTCATTCCGGACAAGGAGAGGGCATTGCGTTCGGCGGCGATGAGCCGATAGTCGGACTGGTAGGTCGCGCCGCCATCGGCCTGGCTGAGCCGCATCTTCCAGTACAAGGTGTAATTTGCGCTCTTGCCGTTCTCGTAGGCCCCGACCGCTTCGTTACCTTTGCTGACCGAATCCGGGCCGCGCAGGCGCAAGTCGTCCCACAGCGCGGCGAGCTCCGCCTCGGTGCGGGTGTCGGTCGTCGCGAACGGGTTGTTGTCGATCACCGAGCCGGTCGTCTCGATGCGCACGTCGCCGGCCTTCGATTCCGCCGAGATGAGCAGCAGATTGCCGGAATAGGTTGCGGGATTGGCAGTGTCAGCCTCGTTGCGGATATTGATGCTGTCGCGTGCCGTCGCCTTCAGGCCATAAGCGGGCCATTGCGACATATCGGCCGAATAGGCCGTTCGCACGTTCAGCGGATCGCCGGCAATGTCGCCGATGCCGCCGTTATCGGACGCCAGTTCGACGCGTCGTCCCTGCACATACGACGCCGCATCGGCATTGACCAGGTTGCGGTCGGCCTCGAGCAGCACGTTGGCCACGTTCGCCCCGCCGACAACGCCGATGCGCATGTCGCCCAGGGTCTCGCGGATACGGATATCGCCTGATGCCGATGCCGCGTCGAGCCGGCCCAAGTCTCTCGTATTGACCTGCAGCGTGGCGGACCTGCTGCCGATGCCCCTGCCTGCGGCCAGCTGGACATTGTTGCCGCCGACGACCGCGATGTCCTTGCCCTGGAGAATCGAGCCGGCCGATGCGACCGCGGTATTGCCGTTGCGGTTACTGATGGCCCCGTTGATGACGACATCGCCGGTCGAGCTGACGTTCACCGCCCCATTGTCGAAGCCGATGAACTTGATGGCGATGCGGTTGTCCGCCTTCAGGCTGTCGGTAGTAATCGTTTTCGCCAGAGAGGTGGTCTCGAATTCCTTGTAATAGGTGCCATAGGCGCACAGCGTCCACCAGTTGCATTCGAACCAGCTCGCGGTTTGCTTGGGGGTAGATGAAGTTGTCTGCGTCTGATTGACGCGTTGGTATTCCCCGGTGTGTGCGGCGCCGAGCGTGCCGAGGATTTCGCCGTTGTTCGGAATCGCGACGTTGTTGCTGTAGACGCGGTTGATCCAGTATTGGTCGAGCTGCGTGGGGAAGGTCTCGATGCCGATGATGGCGCCACTGGAGTAGCGGTAATTGTCGGTCCAGCCGGTTTCCTTCCCAACCTGCGCCGCATAGCGCAAACCGGTGGTCGGAGTATAGAAGCTGCCGCTGCGCGCGCCGCCGGGATCGCGGGTGTAGGTGCTCGTGGCGACGAGCGCCCTGCCTCCAACGTCGAAACCGACGATGTTCGAGATGTTGATTTCACCCTTGGCGCCACGGCCGGTATCCAGCGTATTGATCCACAAGGCCTTGCTGGTCAGGTTGCTGACGTTGATCTTGCCGTAGCCGTCGAGCACGCGCAATTGCCCGCCGGCGAGGTCGGACAGCCCGGTGCTTTCGTGCATGTTGGTGTTGAAGATCTGCCCGAACAACTCGATGTAGCCGCCCTGCACCTGCACGCCACCGAGTTCGAGGCGATCTTCCTTGGCGTTGAAGCGCACCCGGATCTGTTCCCACTTGCCCTGCTCGGGGGCGTTCAGGCCGGACACGGTGGCGCCGCCGACCTCGAACAGCGCTGCATTCGGCTTGGCCTTGTCTGCATCGGAAAGCGCGTTGTAGTAGGCCATGGCCTGCGCGAAGCTCGCCGTGGCGTTGCCGGGGATGGACACCGCCGCATCGGCCGGAACATTGACGCCCCATTCGGCGATGCCGCTCTGGATGATGCCGTTGATGTTGAGGTAGCGCGCCGCGATCAGCACGCTGCCATTGGCGACGATGCCCTTGCCGCTGGTTTCCGGCGTGCGGGCGATCGAACTGAAGCGGGCCGGGTTGCTTTCCGGCAGGTTCGGGTTGCCCGGCGTCACCGTCAGCGGGGTGCCGGCCGTATGGAAGAAGGTATTCGTGTAGCTCTGCACGAAATCGCCGTTGCGGGTGACGATCTCGACATCGTTGGCGCGAATGCTGGCGGTTTCCACCGGGTCGAGCAACACGCCGTTCGCGTCGCGCTTCTGTTCAAGGCGAATGCTGCCGGCCTCGCTCTGGATCTTTACCGACCCGCGCGGATTGCTGATATCCCCTTGGAAGACCAGGTCCGGCGCCACGTTCGGCGTATTGTCCGGCAGGGTGTCGGTGTTGGAGAGAGGATCGTAGTGGCTACGGATCGTGATGGCCGGCGCCGGTGCTCCGCTCGACTCCGCCGTGGTGATATTGAATGCGGCTCCGCCGGCTGCGCCGTTCAGGTGGTTGATGCCGGTATTGTCCTTGACGTTGACGCCGTTCTGGTAGATCTTGCCGCCGACATCGGCCGGGATCGAAAGGTTGCGGAACAGCAGGAAATTCGGCCCGTAGTTGTCGATGGTGATCGCTGCGTCGCCCGGTGCGTCGAGCATCCCCGTGCCATGTACGCGGTCGCCGCGCAGGTAGATGTTGCCGAGTCGTGCGCTGGCATCGCTGATAGTCAGGAACTTCGAGGCCGGGCCGCTCAATGCCTTGTCCGGATAGTCGCCGTTGGCAATGCCGGTGTTGACTATGCCGATTTGCGTGTCGAGCGAAGTTATCTTCGTGGTCAGATCGTCGATCTGCGTGGTGTTCACCGCGATCGTGCTGTTGTTGCCGGCGATGGTCGTGTTGTTGTTGCCGATTGTCGTGTTGTTGCTGTTGATTGTTTCGGTGTTGCCAGTTACCGTGTTCTGGGCGGTGCTGATTTGGCCGGTGAGATTGTTGTAGTCGGCCGTATAGGTAGACGAATCGGGGTCCAGGGCCGCGCGCGCCGCGATAAGGGCCGGAATGGTGACCGTGTTCAGTGTGTTGTTGTTGTTGGTCAGCGTCGTGTTGTTGTTGGTCAGCGTATTGTTGCTGTTGGTCAGTGTCGTGTTGTCGTTGGCAAGGTTGGTGTTCTGCGTCGTCAGCGTCGTCTTCGTCGTGTCGTAGGTTGACCGCAGCGTCGTCATGCCGGTGACCGCGTCCGCCGCCGCCTTGAGCGGCGTGAAGTCCGGATTCGGCGATGCCGCCACCTGGCCGTCGGGGAAGCCGAGATCCTTCAGCTTGCGCTGCAGGAAGGCTTTTTCGGAGCGATAGGCGGCAACCGCGACGGAGGCATCCGGTGTGTTGACGTCATATTTGGCGATCAACACGTCCAGTTCCCGAATGCGTGCCTGGATATCGCTGGCCACATCCCGGAAGTCGGTGTCGATGATGTTGATGTCGCCCTTCCGGTAAGTGACCGTGCCGTCCAGGCCGATGACGAGCTGCTGCTGGCGGTTGGTGCCTACATGCACCTCGCCGTCGATGGCCACGTCGCTGCTCACCCGCCTGACCGAATTGCCGGTGCGCGTCTCGAACGAGACGTCGCCGCCGCCGAAGGCATTGCTGATCGCGCTGGCGATGGCCGCCAGCGCTTCGCGGTAGATGTCCTTGCCAATGCCGACGCCGGAAGCGGCAGTCCGCCCTTCGTCGGCATACAGCATGACGTCTCCGGCCGCGTTGATCCGGCTGCCGGCCTTCAGGTTGATCTGGCTGTGCGTGTCGATGACCGCATCGGCCACCGGGTCGCGATTCACCGGGATCGCCGTGTTGTTGAACACGTCGGTGCGTGCGACGGCGGACAGATCGTTCTGCGTGTCGGCGGTATCCGACCCGGCCGAGAGACGCACGTCGCCGGCAGACGACAGTTCGGCGCCGGCGCCGATTTCGACCGTATTCGTGCCTTTGAAGCGGGCGATGCTGGCCCCTTCCGGCGCCACGCCGACCAGGCCAAAGACATCCACGGCCGCCTGCGAATGGAGATCGGCCCGGGTGCGGGCGCCCAGCGCCATGTCGCCGTCGCTGATCAGTTCCGCTGTCGGAGCGACGACCACGGACGCATCGGCCCGATTGACGATCGCCGGCGAGGAACCGCTGGCCGGAACATCCGCCATGATCGATGACTTGGCGCTGGCGGCCGAAACGAGGCCGCCCGATGCCATCTTCACCTTGTCGGTGACGGCGAGATTGTTCCAGGCATCGAGCCGCATATTCCCCGAAGTGCCGCTCTGTTCGAGGTGCGCACCGGCGCCCACCTGCAACAACGCATCGGCGACGACCGTGGTCGTGCTCTCCGCCGCCGGCACGTCGGCGAGGCCGCCGGAACTCGACACCACGTTCCAACCCGGCGTGTTGTAGGCGGTCCCCGGAATCTTCGCGCCGGGGCTGGTCTTGTTGATCGTGTTGCCGGCCTGCATCGTCACGTCGTCGGCCTCGACCCAGGCTGAGGTGCCCAGCAGCGCCTGCGTGTTGACATTCACGGTGTTATTCGCCTTCGCCCCGCTCACCCCGACCAGCGAGGCGGATATGTTTTCGATCCAGCTGTCGAAATTGCTGGTCTGGGTCGCGCCCAGATAGAAACTGCCGACATCGAACTTGCGGGTCGCATCGCCGCTGCCGGTGGTGGCGTAAGTGCGGCTGGTGTTCTTCGTGTAGGCCGCAGAATACGGCAGGGTGAGCAAACCACCCGCCCCCGCCATGGCGAGGGAGTAGTTGCCGTCGTTGCCGGTGGCACTGACCTGCAGCCCGCCGCCGCTGACGGCGACGTTGTCGCCGAGCGAGGCCTGCGTCAGGGAATCGGACGTTGCATGCGAGAAGTTCGCGCCCAGCGACAGCAGGCCGGTGGTGACGCCGAAGGAGGAAGCCGACTGCAGCGAGGCGCTTTCCGCCTTGACCGCGGCCGTGCCGCTGGTCGTGATCGTGCTGCCGGCGCCGACGGCAGAAACCGTTTCGCCGGTTGACTGTGCCGTGGCGATGCTGCCGTTGGCGCCGAGCAGCAACCCGCCGGCGGCGCCCAGCGCATGGGCCTGCGCGGTCGGCGCGCCGCCCTTGATGCCGCGTTTGGCGACGAGATCGAAGCTGGCGCCGGTGATGCTGGCGCTCTCGCCGACCTTCGCATGCACCTTGGCGCTCGAAGTGGCGGTGGCCACCGAGGCGCCGACGGCGCCGGCGCCGACATTGACGCCCATCGCGTCGGCCTTGGTGCTGGCGCGGCTGGTGGCAAGGACGTCGACATCGCCGGTGACGGCGATATCAGCGGAATTGCCGACCTCAGCCGTCACCGTCGAAGTCACCTCGGCCGTAGCGACCGAACCGGAACCGGCTACGATCCCGGCCGAGCCGGCGCGGCTGTGGGCGCTGGCCACAGAGTCGTCGCTGGCCGACACTTCCACGGCGTCGGCGTTGACCTGCACGCCGGCGCCGAGCGTCGCCGTGGTCGCACCCTTGAAGCTGGCGACGGCGACGGAAGCCCCGATCGCCGCGATGCCGGCCGAAGCGCCGTAAGTTGCCGTCGTCGCCTTGCGATCCGTGCTTGCCGCCACGGCGAGCCTGGCAGCGTCGACCACGTTGACGTTGTTGCCCAGGTAGGAACGGGTCGTACCGGTGTCCTTGAGGACGGCGACCGAGGCGCTCAGACCGACCACGCCGCCGGCACCGGCCCAGCTTTCGACCTTGGATCCGTTCGCATTGACGTTCAAGGCATTCGCCGCGACGGTCACGTCGCCATCCGCATCGATCGTGCTCGATGCATCGACGAAGGCTTCCGTCGTGCTGTGGGTGATGCCGACGCCGACCGCAGCGCCGATGCCGACGGCGCCGCCGGCCGCGCCGACCGCCCGCAGATCGAGCTGTGTGCGATCCGTCGCGCTCACCTCAACCTTGCTGCCGGCGACGAGTTCCGCATTGCTGCCGACGAAGGCGCGCGTCTTGTCGCGCGAGGTGGTCGATGCGTCGTTCAGTTCGCCCGATACGTCCTGTGCGGCGCTACGCGCAGCGAGTTCGCTCCTGGTGTCCTGGACATGCTCGGAATCGCCGAGTTTGCTGCCGACGTTGTCGGCCTTCATTTTTTCGTCGGCCTTGGCGGCCGTGGCTCCATTGCCGATACCCGACTTGGCATCGCTCTCTGACTGGATGCTGGCGCCGACGAAGGCGAGCGCCACGGCGCCGGCGATGCCGGCCGAAGCCCCGCCTGCCGCGGCGACTGCCGCGGACTGCACGTCCTTGACCGAGGTCGCGGCCACGCCGATATCGTTATCGGCCCGGACTTCTGCATGATTGCCGATCGAGGCGGTAGTGGTATTGCGCACCACATTCACATCCGCCGTGGCACCGGCACCGTAGGCGCCGAATCCGCCCGCACCGCTGCCGCCTTTCAGTTTGACGCTATCCGAGGCGGATACCTGAACATCCTGCGTCGCGCCGCCAAGGCGCGTCTGGTTGACCTGGGTGTAATTGCCGATTTCGGCTGTCGTTTCCGAAGTCACCACCTTGACGCCGACCGCGCCGGCCACGCCGACGCCACCGCCAGCCGCGCTGACCGTAGCGGTGGTGATTTCCTCCTTCGAGGTCGCCGAAACTTCGGTCTTGCGTCCGGCATCCAGCGTCGCATGCTTGAGCGCCGTTCCGCCCTCGACATAGGCGCGCGTGGTGTTGTCGATCACGCCGACCGAGAAGGCGCCGCTGACGCCGACGATGCCGCCGGCGCCGCTGACCGTGTAGATGTCGAGCGACGAATCCTGTTCCGCCTTCACCTTGATGTCGCGGGTCGCATCGACCGTCGCCCCGGCCCGGATGCCGGCCTGCGTCTGGTTGGCGATCACGCCGACTCCGGCCGCCGCGCCGACGCCGGCCGCACCGGCCACCGAGGCATTGACGGTAACGATATAGACATCTTCCCTGCCGGTCGCTTCGACTGCGACATCGCGAGCTTTAACATCGGCGTCGCCGATCATCGCCTTCGTCTGCTTGGCGATCACCGCGGTATTGGCCGAGCCGCTCACCGCTGCCGCGCCGGCACCGGCGATGGTTCCGGAGGTCATGACAATGAGGCTGTTGTCGGCTGCGCGCACGCGCACGTCGTTGCCGGTGCCGGCAGCACCGCTCTGGTTGATCTGCGCGCCGTCGCCAATGCTCGCCTCGGTCTGCGAGACGATGACGTCGGCCGTGGCCGTGCCGGTGACGCCGGCCGCGCCGGCGCCTGCGACGCCCATCGCCGCCGAGACGATCTTCTGGTTGCCGCTCGCGGTGACCGAAAGTCCCGTGGCCGTTTCCTTGTTCCTGGCGCCGAGCCCGCCCGTCGCACTGCCGACGCTGTTGCCCTCCGAGTCCTTGACCGTGGACGGATTGACCCCCGTGCTCGCCCCGCCGCCAGCAATCGTGAACGACGCGCCGCTGCTGACATCGCCGTCCTTCGTACCATCGCGGTCGGCATCGATGTCGCCGGAGACGCCGCTTGGCAACGACGGCATGGTTCCGGTCGCACCGACCGTACCGCTATCGACGCTGGCGCCAGCCGCATTGCCGCGCGCGTTGATCGCCGTGTTGTCGCCGACGTAGGCACGCGTCTGGCTGGAGATGACATTGGCCCCGACGGCACCACCGACGGCGGCCGCGCCGGCGCCGGTACCGCTGCCGGCCACGGCGACGACCAGCGTGTCGTCCGCCGCGGCAACGACCACGTTGCCGCCCGAATCGACGACTGCGGCCGTCTTCGTATTGTCGTCGCGCGCCGAGCCGATGAAGGCTTCGGTGGTGTTGGCGACGACATTCACCGTCGCCGCACCGCCGACCGCCGCCGCGCCGGCGCCCTGGATCGATATGCCGGCGGCAACGATGTTCTGCGCCGATGCGACGGAGACGATCACGTTCTTGTCGGCCTTGACCGTCGCGCCTTCGCCGATGAAAGCCTTGGTGTTCTTGGCCAGCGTGTTGACGTTGAGCACGCCACCGACCGCGGCGGCGCCGGCGCCGCCACCGGAACCGGAAACCGCGATGAGGTTGCTGTTGCTGTCGGCCTTGACCTCCACCGAGCGTTCGGTGCTCGTCGTCGCCTCCTGGTTGATGTCGGCATCGCCGATGTAGGCCGAGGTATTCGAGGTAACGACATTGACCGCCGCCGAGCCGCCGACGCCGGCAGCGCCGCCGCCATAGCCGGTGACGCCAAGGTTGACGACGACCTCCCCGGTTTGTGCCTTCACCGACAGCGTACGGTCGGCATCGACCTTCGCACCGTCGGCGATGAAAGCCTCGGCAGAATCGTGCAGCAGGGTCACGCCGAGCGAACCGGCGACGCCGGCCGCACCACCGCCAGCACCAGCGCCGTTGGCGTTGATCGCCAGTGTCGTATCCTTCGCCGCCACCGTTACATCACGCCCGGCCTTGACTTTGGCCCCGTATCCGACGTAGGCCTGCGTATTCTTCTGGGGAACCGGGGTGCTGTCAGACATGTGGTCGCTAACAGCAAGCTTGCTCATCTTGCTATCGAGTTCGTTCCGGGTTTCCACCGATTGTTTCGAAGTGCCAAGCGAGTCGCCGACCTGGCTGCTGCCCGTTGCCTTATCCGCCTTGGCCTGCGTCGTCGTACTCGTGCCGTCAGAATCCGTACTATTCAGGCCGCTCTTGGCTTCGCCGTCGAACAGCGAGCCAACGGCGAGGATGGACACGCCACCGGCCACGCCGGCAGCACCGCCGCCAGCCCCCGCGACGGTCGCCGCATTGATGTATTTTTCGGACGACGCATTTACCTGCACATCCTTCGTCGCACTCACATCGGCACCGCTGTCGATATAAGCTGTGGTCGTGTTGAGTGCCACCGTCACGGTGGCCGCGCCACCGACACCCGCCGCACCGCCGCCCGCGCCAGCCCCGGCCGCAGCAACGCTGATCACGCGATCGGTTGCCGAGACATCAACATTCTGGTCGGCCGCTGCAAACGCCCCATCCTTGTTAATCCTGGCGTTCTGACCGATGCCTGCTTCGGTTTTGGAGACAACGACGTTCAGCGAAACGCTGCCGGCCACACCGGCCGTCCCACCGCCAGCGCCGGCGATGGTGATCGTATTCACGTTCTCGAGCGAATCTGCGCTCACGCTGGTCGTGCCAGTGGCATTGGTTTCGGCGTAGTTGCCGATCCGCGCCTTCGTCGTGCTGGCATTAACGCCAACGGAAAGAGCGCCGCCGACGCCTGCCGTGCCGCCCCCGGCAATGGTGCCGGTGACCAGCCACGACGACGAAAATTCGTCGGCCGAGACTTCAAGATTGCCGCCACTGACACTGATCTTTGCAGCTTCGCCGGCATTCGCCGCATCTTCAACGTAGGCCTGCGTGGTATTGGCGACCGCCGTCGCCGCAATCGCGCCGCCAACCCCCGCAGTGCCGCCGCCAGCAAACCCGGCTGTCGGCGCCACCGTCACATCAGACGATGCCGCATTCAATTCAAAGGCTTTACGCGCCTTGATCGTCGAGCCCTTGCCGACCTTGGCCGTAGTGTTTTTAACAATCACACCGACGTTTCCACTACCGCCAACACCGGCTGTACCCCCGCCGGCTGCGGCCAAGGCGGTATCAACAAGCAGGGTCTCAGCAACTGCTTTGACGCGCACCTGCTGGTCAGCACCCGCCGCCGTACTGTTGTCGGCAACGTCGTTGATCTTCGCATTCCGGCCGATCGAGGCTTCGGTGGTGCTGGCGATAACATTCGCCGACACGGTCGCCGCAACACCGGCCTTACCGCCACCGGCACCAGCGACGACCGTGGTAATCAGGTTCTGGCGGTTATAGGCCGTTACTGAAAGACCCTTGGCACTCTCGGTCTTCTTGGCGAGGAAACCATCGGGAGCCACCTTGTCGTCGGAGAATACTGTTTCGCCACTATAGACAGTCGCTGCGTCGGCCTTGCCACGCGCGTTTACCGTCGCGCCGTCGCCGACGTAGGCCTTGGTGCTACCGAGCAGCGTCGCCACGGCCAGCGAACCGCCGACGCCGGCATCACCGCCACCGGCGCCTGCACCGGCGAGCAAAACGGCCGTCACGTCGTCCTGCGCATTAACCAGCACGTTGCCATCGGAATCGACCTTCGCCGACTTGCCGACGCCGGCCTGCACGTCGTTTGCCACCACGCCTATCGAGACCGCGCCGCCGACCCCCGCCTTGCCGCCGCCGGCAAAACCGGCCGCGATGGAAACAATGGCTTCCGTCGCCGCGGCGTCGATTGCAACTTCCTTCTTCGCCTTGACGGTCGCGACTCTGAAGTCATCATCCGCAGTGCCGATATTGGTGTCGTCGGCGATGAAGGCCTTCACCGTCTTGACCACGACGGCCGTATCCAGCGCCGCGCCGACGCCGGCATCGCCGCCGCCCGCTCCGCCGCCGGAGACGCCGACCACCACGGTGTCGTCACGAGCGGTAATGGCGACTTTCTCGGCATTCTCGAACCCGGCGCTGGTGTTGAGTTTCGCTCCCTGCCCGACAAAGGCCTCTGTATCCGCCACGATCACGTTTAAGGACACGGAAGCGGCCACGCCGGCTTTGCCGCCGCCGGCGCCGCTGACCACGGCGCTCACCACGGTCTCATCGGCATCCGCCGCCACCGTGATGGCCTTCTTCGCGTCGACCACCGCATCCTTGCCGATGCTCGCCAGGGTCCGGTTCCACACGCCGTCGAGTGCGATCGCGCCGCCGACGCCGACTTCCTTGCCGCCGCCGACACCGCCGGCGATCATCACCATGGTTGTGTCGTTGCTTGCGGCGACTGTCACGTTGCCCTCGGCCTGAACCTGCGCCGCTTCGCCGATTGAGGCCTCGGCCTTGTTCATGGAAAGATTGATGCCGAGCACGCCGCCGACGCCGGTGCTTTCGGTGCCGACGCCGCCACTCACGGAGACGTTGGCGACCACCTGCGATGCGTCAGCCGTGACCTTGACGCCGTTGTCCGTCGCCGTGCCGCCAGCGCCGACTTTTACAATCGAGCTGCCGCCGATCGAGGCGTTGGTCTCGTCGAAATTGACGATGTCGGTATTGGAGATGCCGACGCCGGCCTTCTTGGCGCCCGCTACGGCGCCGGCAAAGGCGATGGCCTTGGTATCCGAGCGCGCAGCCACTTCAACGCCCAGATGTTCAGGATGCGTTCCCGCCTGGATTCCGGAGGTGGTGACATGGACGTTCTTGCCGAGGAAGGCCTCGGTGGTGTTCATGAAAAGGTTGACCGAGAAGGCGCCGGCCACCGCCGCGTCGCCCTTGGCTGCGGCGCCCGCAACCGCTTCTGTGTAGTAGTTGTTCGAGCCGAGATAGTTGAGCGGATCGAGTGTGTCGAAGTCGAAGTTCTTCACCCAGGTCTGCACGCCGCCGATCGACTTGGGAATGAAGTCCAGCGGCGAGGCGAACTCGACCTTGTGCTTGGCCGCCGCGACCGTCAACGAATTGGCGTAGATGTAGGTCGGCGTGTAGAAGCTGCCCCAGAGGGTGTCATAACCGGCCGCCGCCGTGGTCTTGTTATAGGCAAGAATCGCGGCAAAGGAAGCCCCGACGCCGGCCTTGCTCTCCTTGCCCGTTGACAGGGCGCCGGCCCGCGCCCGCGCGGCCAGCTTGCTGGTCTCGTCGGCCTGTACGGTGACGTTGCCGACCGGCGTGCCGACCGTGCCGATGGTGACATCTTCGTCGATCGATGCCCGCGTCTCGTTGTAGTTGCCGACCACGGCCAATGAACCGGCGACGGCGACGTCCCCGCCACTGGCGCCCGAAACCGCCTCGGCGGCCATGTCGAGGCGGAAGGCCGCATCGCGATTCTGGTTTGCCGTGGCGATGACATTGATGTCGCCAGCCTGGACCACGGTGGTGCCGGCGGCGATGTTGGCCTGGGTCTTGTTGAATGTTCCCGTCAGGGCGACGGCGGCAGCAATGCCGATATTGTCGGAAACCGCTTCGCCGGTGGCCATCGTCTCGTAATTCGTGTCGGTAGTGGCCTTGACGTCCATCTTGCCTGTCGTGCTGACACTGCGTCCGGCGCCGCCGACGGTGGCCGTCGCCTGGTTCACGACGACGCCAACCCCGATGGCTGCCGCCACGCTGACCTTCTTGGATTCTTCTTTCTTGTCGTTCTTGGTGGGCGGATCTGTCGGCTTCTGCGGCGGGCCGTCTTTCTTTACCTCGGTTGTGTCGTTCTTGTTCACTTCCGGCGTCTCGGCCTTCGGCGTCTTGGTGTCGGTGTCGAGCGTCTTGGTGCTGTCGTTGCGACTCTTGGCGGAATCGAGCTGGGTCTTCTTCTGCTCGTCGACCGTGGTTCCCGCTTCCGGCGTTTCCTTGCCGTCCGCATCCTTCTTGGCCGCCTTCGCCCCCTTGGCGCCGGCAACCGCTTCCGTCCTGAGCGACAAGGCCGATGACGCGCCGACATCGATCGCAGTGGACGAACTGACACCGCGTTCGACACTCGCCGAAACGGTTTCGACCACCACCGCGGCGGCCAGCGAAGCGCCGACGGCAACATCACCCTGCGCCTGACCGTTCGCCTTCGTTGTCACGGTATCGGTTTGATCGGCGTGGGCGGACAGCTTGCCGCTCAAGCCCAGCGCCGTCGTCGAGTCTCCGGCGCGCGCCACCGTGGTGTTCACCGCGATCGAGACCGCGGCGACAGGCGTCACCGACACCTTGGCGCCGGCCGCGCCACCGGTCACGGTGGTGGTCATGGCGTGATCCGCCTCGGCATTCAGATCCAAGTCCTTGCCACCGCTCAGGATGGCCTTGTCGGCTATCTCCGCGACGGTGGTGTTCACCGCCACGTTCATGCCCACCGAAGCGCCGACACCGACCTTGGCCTTGTCGCCTTCCATCTTGACGTCGGCGCCGGATTTGACCGTGTTCGTCGTGGCATTGCTCGCTTCGATCAGGACGTCGCCGGTGCCGGCATTGACGTTGGCGCCCGTACCGCTGCTGTCCTTGTCGCCTTCGATGTAGGCGGCCGTGGTGTTGATCGCTGCATTCACCGCCAGCGCGCCGGCCACGCCGACATTGTTCGCGCCGGCGCCACTCTTGGCATCGGCTCCAAAGTCATTCTTGCCACCCGTCGGGTTGACGGCACTCACCGTCACGCCTTGCGTGCTGACTACCGCGTTGTCACCAATGAAGGCCTGGTTGGTTGAGACGCCCACGTTGAGGGCCACCGCCGCACCGACGCCGACGTCGGTATTGCCGCCATTGACCTGGCTGCCGTCCGCCTTCGCCGCCGCATCCGTCTCGGCGGTGCTCTTGACCTTGAGCGCGCCGCCCGTGCTCGTTATCGTTTTGCCCTTGGCAATGCTGGCCGTGGTGGTCGCTACACCGACGTTTACGCCGACGGCGGCGGCAACACTCACGCCTCCACCTCCGCCACCTCCGCCTCCGCCACCACCACCGCCTCCGCCATCCGTGGTCGGCGGGGCTTTGCTGTCGTCCAGTTTGGTCGTGGCGCTGCCGCCCGCCGGCGGTGTCGTCGCCGGGGCGGCCGCCGCGGCCGCCTTGCCCTGGCCCTTGCCGCCGTCGCTCTTGGCCTTGACCTGCTCATCGACCGTCTTGCCCGGCGTGGCCGGGTCGCCCGTGCTCGGCTTGCCATCGGCACCTTCCTTGGCGCCGCCGGCCACGCTGGCCGTGGCGCTGGTGCTGCTGCGGGCAATCGAGCTGGCTTCAACAATGACGCCAGCGTCGGCATCGAGGTCGCGGTCAACACTGGCGGTGACGGTGTCCACCGCTACCGTGAGGCCCAGCGATACGCCGACCGCAACCTTGTCGCCCTGGGTCTGGCCGGTGGCAACCGTGGTCACGTCATTCGTCTGCGCGGCCTTGCTGCTGTAGGTGCCCGTCAGGTCCAGCGCGCTTCCCGTGCCCAGCCGTGCCGTGGTGGTGTTCACGCCGATCGATACCGCCGCCAGCGGTGTCACCGAGACCTTGGCGCCCGCTGCGCCACCGGTGACGGTGGTGCTCATGGCGTGATCGGCCGTGGCGTTCAAATCCAGGTCCTTGCCGCCGCCGAGGATGACGCCATCGGCTATCTCGGCCACGGTGGTGTTCACCGCGACGTTCATGCCCACCGAGGCGCCGATGCCGACCTTGGCCTTGTCGCCTTCCATCTTGACGTCGGCGCCGGAGACCACCGTGCTCTTGGTCGCGCTCTGCGCTTCGATCAGCACGTCGCCCGCTCCGGCTCCCGTGCCGGCATTCACGTCGGCGAACACGGCATCGCCGTCGGTGTTGCCTTCGATCGCCGCCACCGTGGTGTTGATCGCGGCATTCACCGCCAGCGCGCCGGCCACGCCGACGTTGTTGGCGCCGGCTCCGCTCTTGGCCTCGGCACCGAATTCGCTGGTCTTGTCTTCCGGGGTGGCGCCCTTGGCCGGCACCACCGCCATCACCGCCTGTACCGTGACGCCCTTGGTATCGACGTCGGCTTCGTCGCCGATCACCGCGACATTGGTGCCCACGCCAACGTTGAGCGCGACTGCGGCACCGACACCCACATCGGTGTTGCCGCCATTGACCTGGCTGCCGTCGGCCTTGGCCTTGGCATCGGTCTGCGCCGCGCTCTTGACCTTGAGCGCGCCACCCGTGCTGCTGATTTTCTTGCCCTTGGCAATGCTCGCCGTGGTGGTGTTGATGCCGACGTTCACGCCGACCGCTGCCGCCACGCTGACACCACCGCCATTGCTGGTGCCGTCGTCTTTTTTCTCTTCCGTGGTCGGCGGGGCTTTGCTGTCGTCCAGTTTGGTCGTGGCGCTGCCGCCCGCCGGCGGTGTCGTCGCCGGGGCGGCCGCCGCGGCCGCCTTGCCCTGGCCCTTGCCGCCGTCGCTCTTGGCCTTGACCTGCTCATCGACCGTCTTGCCCGGCGTGGCCGGGTCGGCCGTGCTCGGCTTGCCATCGGCACCTTCCTTGGCGCCGCCGGCCACGCTGGCCGTGGCGCTGGTGCTGCTGCGGGCGATGGAACTGGCTTCAACAATGACGCCAGCGTCGGCATCAACGTCGCGCTCGATGCTGGCCGTGACGGTATCCACCGCCACGCCGAGGCCCAGCGATACGCCGACCGCAACCTTGTCGCCCTGGGTCTGGCCGGTGGCGACCGTGGTCGCTTCACTGGTCTGCGCCGCCTTGCTGCTGTACTCGCCCGTCAGGTCCAGCGCGCTTCCCGTGCCCAGCCGTGCCGTGGTGGTGTTCACGCCGATCGATACCGCCGCCAGCGGTGTCACCGAGACCTTGGCGCCCGCTGCGCCACCGGTGACGGTGGTGCTCATGGCGTGATCGGCCGTGGCGTTCAAATCCAGGTCCTTGCCGCCGCCGAGGATGACGCCATCGGCTATCTCGGCCACGGTGGTGTTCACCGCGACGTTCATGCCCACCGAGGCGCCGATGCCGACCTTGGCCTTGTCGCCTTCCATCTTGACGTCGGCGCCGGAGACCACCGTGCTCTTGGTCGCGCTCTGCGCTTCGATCAGCACGTCGCCCGCTCCGGCTCCCGTGCCGGCATTCACGTCGGCGAACACGGCATCGCCGTCGGTGTTGCCTTCGATCGCCGCCACCGTGGTGTTGATCGCGGCATTCACCGCCAGCGCGCCGGCCACGCCGACGTTGTTGGCGCCGGCTCCGCTCTTGGCCTCGGCACCGAATTCGCTGGTCTTGTCTTCCGGGGTGGCGCCCTTGGCCGGCACCACCGCCATCACCGCCTGTACCGTGACGCCCTTGGTATCGACGTCGGCTTCGTCGCCGATCACCGCGACATTGGTGCCCACGCCAACGTTGAGCGCGACTGCGGCACCGACACCCACATCGGTGTTGCCGCCATTGACCTGGCTGCCGTCGGCCTTGGCCTTGGCATCGGTCTGCGCCGCGCTCTTGACCTTGAGCGCGCCACCCGTGCTGCTGATTTTCTTGCCCTTGGCAATGCTCGCCGTGGTGGTGTTGATGCCGACGTTCACGCCGACCGCTGCCGCCACGCTGACACCACCGCCATTGCTGGTGCCGTCGTCTTTTTTCTCTTCCGTGGTCGGCGGGGCTTTGCTGTCGTCCAGTTTGGTCGTGGCGCTGCCGCCCGCCGGCGGTGTCGTCGCCGGGGCGGCCGCCGCGGCCGCCTTGCCCTGGCCCTTGCCGCCGTCGCTCTTGGCCTTGACCTGCTCATCGACCGTCTTGCCCGGCGTGGCCGGGTCGGCCGTGCTCGGCTTGCCATCGGCACCTTCCTTGGCGCCGCCGGCCACGCTGGCCGTGGCGCTGGTGCTGCTGCGGGCGATGGAACTGGCTTCAACAATGACGCCAGCGTCGGCATCAACGTCGCGCTCGATGCTGGCCGTGACGGTATCCACCGCCACGCCGAGGCCCAGCGATACGCCGACCGCAACCTTGTCGCCCTGGGTCTGGCCGGTGGCAACCGTGGTCACGTCATTCGTCTGCGCGGCCTTGCTGCTGTAGGTGCCCGTCAGGTCCAGCGCGCTTCCCGTGCCCAGCCGTGCCGTGGTGGTGTTCACGCCGATCGATACCGCCGCCAGCGGTGTCACCGAGACCTTGGCGCCCGCTGCGCCACCGGTGACGGTGGTGCTCATGGCGTGATCGGCCGTGGCGTTCAAATCCAGGTCCTTGCCGCCGCCGAGGATGACGCCATCGGCTATCTCGGCCACGGTGGTGTTCACCGCGACGTTCATGCCCACCGAGGCGCCGATGCCGACCTTGGCCTTGTCGCCTTCCATCTTGACGTCGGCGCCGGAGACCACCGTGCTCTTGGTCGCGCTCTGCGCTTCGATCAGCACGTCGCCCGCTCCGGCTCCCGTGCCGGCATTCACGTCGGCGAACACGGCATCGCCGTCGGTGTTGCCTTCGATCGCCGCCACCGTGGTGTTGATCGCGGCATTCACCGCCAGCGCGCCGGCCACGCCGACGTTGTTGGCGCCGGCTCCGCTCTTGGCCTCGGCACCGAATTCGCTGGTCTTGTCTTCCGGGGTGGCGCCCTTGGCCGGCACCACCGCCATCACCGCCTGTACCGTGACGCCCTTGGTATCGACGTCGGCTTCGTCGCCGATCACCGCGACATTGGTGCCCACGCCAACGTTGAGCGCGACTGCGGCACCGACACCCACATCGGTGTTGCCGCCATTGACCTGGCTGCCGTCGGCCTTGGCCTTGGCATCGGTCTGCGCCGCGCTCTTGACCTTGAGCGCGCCACCCGTGCTGCTGATTTTCTTGCCCTTGGCAATGCTCGCCGTGGTGGTGTTGATGCCGACGTTCACGCCGACCGCTGCCGCCACGCTGACACCACCGCCATTGCTGGTGCCGTCGTCTTTTTTCTCTTCCGTGGTCGGCGGGGCTTTGGTCTGGTCAACCTTTGTCTTGGAGTCGCTCGTGGCTGCTGACACGGCGAGCCCGGCAGAAGCCGGCGAGTTTGCTGCCGCGGCCTCTGCGGCTTTCTTGGTATCGGGGTCGCTCGATGCTGCTGCCGCGGCAAGCCCGGCAGAGGCTGGCGAGCTCGCTGCTGCCGTATCAGCTGTCTTCTTGCCGGCAAGCTTGGCGGCGTCGCCCTGTGCCGTCACCTTCTCGTCGACCGTCTTGCCGGCCGAACCATCGGGCTTGGCCGGTGGGGCATCGGCAGCCGTCGAACTTTTCACCGCCGGCAACGCTGGCAGTCGCCGTCGCGCTGCTCATGGCGATGGATTTGGCAGCGACTTCGATATCACCACTTGCCGCAATGTCGCGGTCGCTCCCGGCTGTGACCGTGTCGGTCGCATTGTTCAGCGCGATCGAGGCGCCGACGGCGACGTTGTTGCCCTGCGTTTGACCGGTCGCGGTAGTCGTGCTGCTGCTCGTCTGCTCGGCGCTGCTGGTGTAAGCGCCGAGGAGGTTCAGCTGGCTGCCGGTGCCCAGGCGCGCCGTGGTGGTGTTAACGGCGACGGTAACGGCAACCACCGGCGTCACCGAAACATCCGCGCCGGCGGCACCGCCGGTCACGTCAGTGGCAAGCGAAGGCATGCCCTTCGCCGTCAGGTCCAGATCGTTCGCGCCGGTGATAGTGGCGCCATTGCCGACCTCGGCGACAGTGGTGTTAACGCCGACGTTGATGCCGACCGAGGCACCGACGCCAACGGCAGCCGGCTGGGTGCCACTGGCTGGCTTGACGCTGGCGCCGACGGTCAACTTGCTTTCCGAGGCATTCGCCGATTCGACGAGGACGTCGCCACCATTGGCGTTGACGGCCGCGCCACTGCCATTGCTGTCCTTGTCGCCTTCAACCGCAGCGACGTTGGTATTGACCAGCACGTTGGCGCCGAGCGCGCCGGCGACGCCGACGTTGCTTGCACCGGCGCCGCTGGTAGCCGTCGTGACAAAACTGTTCTTGCCGTCCGCTGTCGCCATGACGGCGCTGACGGTCAGGCCATTGCTGCTGACGCTGGCGTTGTCGGTCACGCGCGCCTGATTCACCAGCACGCCGATGTTGACGCCGACCGCCGCGCCGACACCGACGGTGCCGCTGGCGCTGCTGCCGTCGGCAGTGACGGTAAACGTGCTGCTTGCCTTGCTCGACACCGTTGCGGCGCCGGTCGACGTCTGCGTGCCGCTGGAGGCGATGTCGGCCAGGGTGATGTTGTTCACGTTGGCGATGGCGACAGCGGCCGCCACATCGACATTGCCGTCGGAAGTGGTGGTCTGATCCTTGTATTTGCCGAGCGTTTTCTCGGTCTCGCTAGGCGCGGCGGCCTTCTCGGCTGCGCTCTGCTTCTTCGCGCCCTTGCTCGCCGCCTTGGCGCTGGTGGTGACGACACTGGTCGATTCGGCGCCCACCTTGAGCGCGCTGGAACTGGTCGTCGCGCTGCCATCGATGACGGCCTGCGTGACGCTGGTGACTTCGGAAAGCGCCAGCGTGCCGCCGACGGCGACCGCGCCGCCGGCCGTCGAATCGGCCGTGGTCGTGGCGGTAACGGCATTCTTCGCCGTAAGGTCGAGCGTACCGCCGCTGACGGTGACGGAACTCGTATCGCCGACACGCGTCTTCGCCGTGCTGACGACGACGTTGATGGCGACGCCGGCATCGCCCGGCAGCGTCGCCGGGTTCGGGCCACCCGGCGTGGCTTTCGACGTAACGGTGGAACTGGAAGCGAGGGTGGTGTTTCCGGCCGCGGTGAGGACCGAGGCGCCGCGGACGTCGACGGCGGAGGCGGACACGGCGGTGATCATGCCCAGCGGCGACAGGCCGCTGCTGCTGACGTTGATGAGCGAGGTGGCGCCGAGGTTCAGCGTACCGGAGGCATTGATGGTTCCTGAATTGACGTCGATGGTGGCGACCGTCACCGGCACGACGACCGGCAGCCAGGAGGTAAGGATGGAATCGTTGTAGGTGGCGTTTGCCGTCAGCGCGACGTTGCGGCCGGTGATGGTCGCGTTGTCGACGCTGATCTTGGCCTCGCCAGTCCAGTTGCGCGTCGCCTTCAGCGTCACATCGCCACCGCTGTAACTGCTGCCCGTTTGGGTACCGGCAAGCAGCTTGCTGCCGGACTTGAGCGCGATCGAGCCCGCTTCCAGCGTGAGGTTGCCGGAGTTGCCGGTGGACGCACCGGTGGCGTGATCGGTTGCCGTCGTACCAGCAACCGAGCGCGTCGAGACGGTGATGTTTTCGTTGACGGTGATCTCGTTGTCGGCAAGCAGCGTGAGGCTAGCGCCCGCAGCCGAGGCCCCGCTTGGCAAGGCGCCATAGCCGCCGGCGCCGCGCAGGATGTCGGCGCTGACGATGATGTTCCACGGGTCGATCAGCACCGAGCCGCCTTGATCGCCACCCGTGCCGTCGGCACGGAATTCGCCGCCGGCGAGCTCGACGGTTTTCTTCGCACTGAACTCGATGGCACCGCCATCGCCGGACGTACCTGCCGAAGCGTCGACCAGCGCTCCACGGCGCGTCACGGCGTTGTTGTCACCCCAGATATTGACCGTACCCCCTGCCGAATTCGCACCGTTGCCGCGCGCCGAAACGTTCGCCCCGGCGTTGAGTTCGACGTTGCCGCCCGCATTGACGCTGATATCGCCACCGCGCACGCCGACACCGCCCGGCGTGGCGATCACGCCGCTCACCGTCACGTCGCCGTCGGCAACGATCTGTATCCGGCCTTCCCTGACGACCACGTTCGTCGCCGACGCCAGCCCGTTGGCATTGACGACATCGCTGAAGTCGGGCGCCGTGCCGAGGAAGCGCGCACCGCTATAGATGAAACCGGCGACGTCGATGGCACCGGCACTCAGATTGATGCCGTCGATGGCATTGACCTTGCCCAGGATCGAGACCAGGCCGTCGCGGTTCCTCGGTGCGGTTCCGGAAAGAAGTTGCGTCACCGACGCCTGATTCGGCGAACCGGGGGCCGAGAAGAAGTCATCGACGAAACCTTGCGTTGGCGTAGTCAGGGTCAGGCTGCCCACGTTGACCACACCGCTGGCGCCGACGACGAAGCCATGGGGATTGGCGAACCAGACATTGCCGCCGATGCGGCCGTCCTTGATGGCATTCAGGATGCCGTACACATCCGTCCGCTGGTCGCGAACGATATTGATCAGGTTGATGGCCGACGTCGGGACGTGAAGATTGACGGTGTTGCCGGCGCCGACGCTGAAGGCGTTGAAGGAATTGAAGGCATTGCGGCCGGTCATTGTGGCGGTGCTGACGTTGTATACGGGGCCGGAGTTCGCCACCGTGGTCTGGGTGCGCCCATCGGGCAGGATGACGGTCTGGGCGGCGGCAAGCGCCGGATAGAGGGCCTGCATGAACATGAGCAAGGCGGCCAGCACGCGACGCCACGGCGCCGGCCTCGCCTCGGTAACGGAACCCGCCGTGCCGCTGGACTTGCCCCGGCTGCGGGCGTTCTCCTGAACCACGACGAGACACTGCCGAGCGTAGCTCCAGACGATTCGGTGAATTTTGTTCATCAACAGGCCTTTTGCTCTTGAGAAGACCGGCAACCGGCTACCGGCCCGCAGACTTCAACGAAATTGCATACCTCACTCCCGCACAATTGCTTCTTCGCGCCAGCCGCGAACCGTAGCGGCCCACGCCCGCATACGCCCCAAACCTGCGCATTCATTTCACCTTGTCTGCTGCTACGCACAATTTGCGCCAACCAGATACGACTGTTCTTGATCTCGATCAAAACATACGCAATGCCACTACGGTTTCAGCCACTTCTACCTGTTTCCATGTACTTGTTTCTAATGCTTTCTCCTGAGTTTCCGGACCGAACGACCGCTATGCCTCGCGTATGCCGAACGTCAGGTTCGCGGATATCGAAAACCATCGAGGTGTGACGGCGTACCTCTCTATATTTGCGCACTGCCGTTAGGGTCTGTTCTCAATTGATTGAATCCTGATATGCCATACGCAAACAAGGCGAAAGAAATCGTTCACGGTCACCGGGATAGCGAGGGGTTGTTCACAGTGAATGGAATGTGGTCATATCCTGACTTTTGGGCGGAGTCGGGATGGACCGAAAAATGTTGCGTGACGATCAGTGGGAGCGCATTGAGCAGCTCCTGCCAGGCAAGGCCAGTGACCGGGGTTGCACAGCCAAGGACAAGCGGCGTTTTGTCGAGGCGGTCCTCTGGATCATGCGGACGGGCAGCCCGTGGCGCGACCTTCCGGTCGAGTTCGGGCATTGGCACCGGACATATGTGCGATTCTCCCGCTGGCGCGAGAAGGGTGTCTTTGAGCGCGTTGCCCACGCCATGCAGAGTGACGCTGACATGGAGCAGATCTTCATCGACTCGACCATTGTGCGTGCCCACCAGCATTCTGCCGGCGCCAAAAAAAGCCGGTGGCCAGGACATCGGCTGATCGCGACCGATGCCGCCGGCAAGCCGGACGGCTGGGCCGGCTTCGATCCGCTGCACCTGCATGCCATCGGCGACGAGCGCGTGTTCCTGGTCGGCGACCTGCTGGGCCGCGCCTCGCCGCTGTTCGGGCACTACCCGAAGAGCGCCCACATGGCCAGCCGGCTCGGCCGCATCGCCGCCGCGGAAATCGCCGCGCGTTCGCGCGGGCAGCTATCGCCACCGGAGTTGCCGGACAGCGTCTGTCACGTCTATACCGACGTCGAACCCATGGAGATGATGCGCATCGACGCCCAGTACCGCCTGCGCGGCGATGGCCTGATCACCCAGGCGGTGCGCCAGCACGAAGACCCGCAGCCGCGCGGCGAGGACCGGCAGTGGGCACAGGGGCTTTACGCGGAAATGCTGGCTCAGTGACGGGCAAAGACGGAGGTCTTGCCGTCCGGCCCGACCAGCAGCGTGTTGTAGGCTTCGCGCCGCACTTCGCGTTCCTGGCTGGCGTTGTCGAGGATGGTGCAGGCCGTTTCGCAGAAGGGATTGGAGACTTCCCGGCCCGGTGCGCCGCGCGGCAGGCCCGGCACGGCGAGGCCGCGGGCGCGCGGCTTTTCCTTGAGCAGCAGCTTGATGTCCTCGGCCGGGACGTGGCCCTCGACGAAGTAACTGCCGACCTTCGCCGTGTGCACCGATTCGAGTTCCGCCGGCACGTTGAGCCAGCGCTTGAGCCTGGGCATGTTGGCCTGCAATGTTTCCTCTATGCGGACCTCGAAGCCGTTCTGGCGCAGGTGGTCGGCCCAGTCGATGCAGGCCAGGCAGGGGCTGGGGGCGTAGACGACGACCGGCGGCAGGGCTTCTTCCGCAACGGCCGCGGTGCCGCCGGCGGCCGCCACGAGCAGCAGGAGGGCGCCGCGGCCGGCCCTCAGCACGGCTTGCCCGGCTTGCAGCCCTTGAGTATCCACAGCGACATCTCGCCGGCCAGTTCGTCGGCGCGAACCTTGCGCGCCATGCTCAGGGCATCGCGGCCGGCATCGGTCTTCAGCGTCGGGTCGGCGCCGGCCTGCAGCAGCAGCTTGCCGTTCGCGGTGCGCGTCGAAAATGCAGCCATGTGCAGCGGTGTGCGGCCTTCGCCGTCGCGGGCGTTCACCGCGGCGCCGGCGGCCAGCAGCGCCTGGAGCGGGCCGCTGTCGGCGTTCATTGCCGCATAGTGCAGCGGCGTGGCGCCCTGCGGGGTGCGTGCGTCGCGTGCCTGCGGCGAACTCTTGAGGATGGCTTCGACATCCTTTCGATTGCCCATGCGCGCGGCGTCATGGATCGGCTGCTCGTTCATGCCCAGAGTCGGTTCTGCGGCAAGAGCCAGACAGGACAGGAGCGCAAAAGCGAGCAGCACAGTGACGCGAGAGAGAGTTCCAGCTGTGAAAATCATTACTTCCGACTCGGGTATGGCGGAAGGAAATAGTACCTTGCGCGCGGGAAATATTCCCTGATCGGGCATAGAATTTCCTGCCCGCGGCTTGACGGGTATCAAAGCGCCCGGCACTCCCGGTGCGCCTAATGTCGCCATGTTCAGAATCTCCCAATTCATGCAGGAAATCGCCGCGCCGACGCCCATCGGGCCGGTGCGCAAGCCACCCGGCCCGGTGGTGATCTGGAACCTGATCCGGCGCTGCAACCTGACCTGCAAGCATTGCTATTCCATCTCTGCCGACAAGGACTTTGCCGGCGAGTTGAGCACGAGCGAAGTGTTTCGCGTCATGGACGAACTCAAGGCCTTCCGCGTCCCGGCGCTGATTCTCTCGGGCGGCGAGCCCTTGTTGCGGCCGGACATTTTCGAGATCTCGGCGCGTTCGAAGCAGATGGGTTTCTTCACCGCGCTTTCCTGCAACGGCACGCTGATCGACGAGACCGATGTTCGAGCGCATCAGGGAGATCGGCTACGACTACGTCGGCGTCAGCCTCGACGGCCTGGGCGCCACGCACGACAAGTTCCGCCGCATGCAGGGCGCCTTCGACCTGTCGCTGGCCGGCATCCGCCTGTGCCGCGACGCGGGCCTGAAAGTCGGCGTGCGCTTCACGATGACGCAGGACAATTTCCGGGACCTGCCGGGCCTGCTCAAGCTGGTCGAGGACGAAGGCATCGACCGCTTCTATTTCTCGCACCTGAATTACGCCGGGCGCGGCAACAAGAACCGCAAGGACGACGCCCTGCACCAGATGACGCGCAGTGCCATGGACCTGCTGTTCGACACCTGCTGGAACTACCAGCAGAAGGGGCTGGTCAAAGAATTCACCACGGGCAACAACGATGCCGACGGCGTCTATCTGCTCACCTGGTTGCAGCGGCGTTTCCCGGAGAAGGTCGCGCACATCCGGCAGAAGCTCGCGCAGTGGGGCGGCAATTCCAGTGGCGTGAATGTTGCCAACATCGACAACCTTGGCAACGTGCACCCCGACACGATGTGGTGGCATCACAATCTGGGCAATGTGCGCGAGCGCAGCTTCGGCGATATCTGGATGGATACGTCGGATCCGCTGATGGCGGGCCTCAAGGCGCAGCCGCGCAAGGTCGGCGGGCGCTGCGGCGCCTGCATCCATTTCGATATCTGCGGCGGCAACACGCGCGTACGCGCCCAGCAGATGACCGGCGATCCGTGGTCGGAAGACCCCGGTTGCTACCTGAGCGACGAGGAGATAGGAATCGCATGAAAAATCTTGCCCTGCTGGCCTTGCTGCTGGCAAATTCCCTGCCACTGCTGGCCGCCGACGCCCCGGCCCTGTACCAGCAGCACTGCGCCGCCTGCCATGGTCCCGGTCGGCTTGGCCTGACCGGGCCGGCGCTGTTGCCGGAAAGTCTAGCCCGCCTGCGCAAGCCGGAAGCCCTGAAGGTGATCGGCGAGGGCCGCGCGGCGACCCAGATGCTGGGTTTTGCCGAGCGCATGAGCAAGGACGAGATCGCCGCGCTGGCCGACTACATCTACACCGCCGTGTCGCCGGCGCCGACTTTTACGGAAGCCGACATCCGGGCTTCGCGCATCGTCAGCTTCGCCCCGGGCAGCCTGCCGGCCAAACCCGCCGAGGTGTTCAAGGGCGTGGACATGATGAACCTGTTCATCGTGGTCGAGACCGGCGACCACCACATCACGCTGCTCGACGGCGACAAACTGGAGCCGATCCACCGCTTCCCCAGCCGCTACGCGCTGCACGGCGGGCCGAAGTTCACGCCGGACGGGCGCTATGTGTTCTTTGCCTCGCGCGACGGCTGGATCACCAAGTTCGATATCTGGAACCTTCAGGTGGTGGCCGAGATCCGCGCCGGCATCAACACGCGCAACGTCGCCGTGTCGGGCGACGGCAAGTACCTGGCGGTGGCCAACTACCTGCCGCATACGCTGGTATTGCTCGACGCCGACCTGAACCTTCTCAAGATCCATGAGGTCTGGAACAAGGAGCGCAAGGAAAGCTCGCGTGTCTCGGCGGTGTACGACGCCGCGCCGCGCCAGAGCTTCATCGCCGCTCTGAAGGATGTGCCCGAGGTGTGGGAGATCAGCTACAACCCGAATGCCGACGAAATCCCGGTCGGCATGATCCACGACTTCAAGTACAAGGAGGGCAGCTTCATTCCCGGCTTCCTCAATCCGCGCCGCAGCTTCCTCGCCGAACCGCTCGACGACTTCTTTTTCACCCAGGATTATTCTGAGTTGATGGGTTCCAGCCGCGAAGCCGGCAAGGGTCAGGTGGTGCACCTCGACGTGCAGGAAGAAGATCGCCGACCTCAAGCTGCCGGGCATGCCGCACCTTGGATCCGGCATCACCTGGAATTACCGGCCGTCGCCGGGAGCACCGGAGCGCAAGGTGATGGCTACCCCCAACCTCAAGGAGGGCCTGGTCACGGTGATTGACATGAAGGACTGGAGCACGGTCAAGACCATTCCGACGCTGGGCCCGGGCTTTTTCATGCGCAGCCACGAGAACACGCCCTACGCGTGGACCGATTCAATGATGTCGAAGGGCAAGGACACGCTGCAGGTGATCGACAAGCGCACGCTGGAAAAGGTCGCCGAAGTGAAGACCGATCCGGGCAAGACCCTGGCCCATGTGGAATTCACCCGCGACGGCAAGTACCTGCTGGCCAGTTTGTGGGAGCGCAAGGCCGACGGCGGCGCGCTGATCGTGTTCGACGCGGCGACCTTCAAGGAGGTCAAGCGCATCCCGATGGACAAGCCGGTCGGCAAGTACAACCTTTACAACAAGATCAACCGTTCGGAAGGCACCAGCCACTGAGGATCTGCGCGCCGGCTACTCGGCCGTGATGTCACGCAGACCTTGCTCTTTCGTCAGGGAAAAACCGAAAGTCACGTTGCCGTTGCGATAGCGGTGATGCGTGCCGACCACCTTTCCCGGGGTCGGGATGACGAATGACCCTGGCTGCGTGGAACTGGTGACGTCGCCGGCACCGAGCACCGCTTTCACGTCGGCATCGCTGACGCTCCCGCTGAGTATGGTCTGGTCGCCCGCCATCAGGGCATTGCCCGATACCTGCACAATGCGGCCGTTCGCATCCACGGTCACGGCAAGCGTCCGCCAGGATGTCGATTCCCAGGAGTAGCCCGTCGGCGGCGTGCCGAAGGACCGCGTCGGCTCACCGTGTTTTTGCCGCACTTCATCCAGCGTCATGCCCGGGCGTACCCCGTTGATGGTCCACGGCGCGTTTCCCGTGTAGCGCGGCAGGTAGGATTCCTGGTCGCTTGCCTGCTGCATGCAGCCGGCAAGTCCCAGCAGCGAAAAGAAAGTCAGATGGCGTTTCATGAGACGAGGTTTGCCTTGAAAGCTGCAAATTATAGTTGTGGGGCGACTCGGTCTTGTGACGGGTCTCGAATACGTCGGGTCCCTCTGCCATCCCTGCTGTGCATCGAGTCGCTGGCCGATTGCCGCCGCACTGATGTATCGTTGCAGGATCGCGATCGACCAGGAGGCCGGCCATGAGCAACAAGCACCGCAACGTCCTGCAGGCAATTTTCCACGACCCGATCAGCAGCAACGTGCAGTGGCGCGAAGTCGAGTCGCTGCTGCGCCACCTCGGCGCCAGTATCGAACCGGGGCATGGCGCGCGCTTTCGCGTCCTCCTCAACCGGCATGAATTCACGGTGCACCATCCCCATCATGGCAACGAACTGGGGAAGACCGAAATCAAGTATTTGCGCGAGCACCTGGCCGCGGCCGGGGCAACGCTGTCGCGCTACGACGAGCAGAGCAAACCGGCGGACAGCAATGCATGAGTCCCCGGCCAGAAGCACCTTGAACGACTTCGCGCCGAATCGGAACGACAGGCCGTCGGCATCACCTATGAAGATCGCGGAAAGGGATCAGGGCTTCCTGCTCCACTTGCCCTCGGCGTCGCGCAGCCACCAACCGGACTTCCACTGCTGATGACCGCGTTACCCACCGCGCAGCCCACCTACGGTCTAGAGGGACCTTCGGCAGGCCGCGCCGTGGATAACGCTATCCCGCAGGGCTCCACTTATCTCCGTGAAAATTCTGTCCAATCAAACGGGGCCGGCTCTTACTGCTTGATCGCCTTGATGTCGCCAGGTGCGCGCAGTCCCAGGGTATAACCCAGAGAGACATGGTGGAAACGCCACACTGTCTTGTCAGTGTGAATCGCTACACCGAACGGGATGGTCTGGCCTGCAGCGAACGTCAGGTCGCCATCGGCATTGTTGCCGCTGAGTTTGCGCGTGAATGTGACGGTATAGACGCCGTCCTTGACGTCGCCCTCGGCCTTGACCAGGGACTTGCCGCCCTTGTTTACCCGCTCGTTGGTGACATGGCCGTCGACCTGCGTGGCGCCCTTGCCGGCTTCGCCGCTTTTCCACTGGATGTAGTCGAAGAAGACGCCGCCAGCCAGTTCGCCGTGTTCGACATACTTCTTTTTCTTCGGATCGGCGCCCGGCATCGAGCGGACATCGCTATGGCAAGCCAGCCAGCAGCCGTGTTGTGTGGCGTGCTCGACCTGCGGGCTGCCCAGCATGATGGCTGCCTTCACTTCGTGCTTGGGCGACGCATCTTCCCGGGATGCCTCGGCAGCCGAATCGGCTGGCGCCTTGAAAGTCAGGCGGATATACAGATTGGCATCGTCGAAGACGGACTGCACGGCAACCGGGAAGATCATGGTCTTCGGCGCGCCCACCGGTTCCAGCTCCTTGCCGGCCAGCTTCTTCAGATCGATATCAAGGAGGCCGTTTTTGCCTTCGTGGCAGGAGACGCAGCTTTCGCCCTTGGCGAGACCGGTCCGCCCGCTATGGCTGGACTTTTTCATGATCCACTCGTGCGATACGACACCAGGGTGGAAGAGTTGGATGTCACGCTTGGGAACCTGGCTCCAGTCGGGTGCGGCATACGCAAGCTGGGAGCCGAAGCCAAGCAGGGCTCCGAATGCGGCGAAACAGGCAATTTTCGTTTTCATCTGATACTCCCTTGGGGTGAAAATCATAAAAGCCAAGAATAGCGAAAAATTACGCAATTTGGTCGATTATCATGCCCTTGTCAGAAAAATAGTCTTTGTTTTTTTCGGCCCTGCTTGCTCAATCCCCGCAGCACGGAACGATGTGTGACCCTTGGGCCCAGTGACGACCTCCTGAGAAGTCGGCGCTGAGACCACGGCGGCATGCTTGTTGTCCCGCAGGGTGGATTGCTAGCTGCTAAATCCACGGCGATTCTTGCGGCTGATGTCGAGTCGAGAGAGGCGGCCGTACCTCGATGCGCCTGCGATCCGTCAATCGCCGATCAGAGCTCCTCACTAAGGAGTCAGGGCTTCCTGCTCCACTTGCCCTCGGCGTCGCGCAGCCACCAACCGGACTTCCATTGCTGTTGCCAGCGGGCGCGCTGCAGTTCCCATACTTCCGCCTCGTCATTGCGCCGGCCGTTGCTGTCGGCCAGTGCCTGGATCAGCGCCTTGCGTTCCTGGTTCTCCACGTCGATCAGCTTTTCCGCGATCTGGCGTCTGGCCAGCGTCATCTTGCTGCTGTCGCGCAGGTAGATGAAACCGTCCTGCCCGAGGCCGATTTCGCCGGCTTCGTAAAAGCGCACCAGGCGCGAGGTGCGTTGCGCCATGGAGTGCTTGACCACGGTGACGGTCGGAGTACCGATATCCAGGTTGATCGGCGGCTTCGCCGCATCCCTGGCGGGTTCGGCGGCGAAGGCGGGCAGCGTGAGGCCGGCAAGCAGAAGAATTGCGAAGCGTTTCATTCGGGTTCCTTGGGGGGTCATTTGCCGGCCAGCAGCAGCTTGAGGTCGGCAGCGACGTTGGCGGGCGTCTCGCCGTGGCGCAGCAGCAGCCTCAGCTTTCCCTGCGGGTCGAAGGCATAGCTGCCGGTGGAGTGGTCGACGCTATAGCTGCCCGGCGTCGTTCCCGGCTGTTTGGCGTAGAACACCTTGAAGTCCCTGGCCACCGCGGCAATGGTTTTTTCATCGGCATACAGGCCGAGGAAGCTGGGATGGAAGGCGGGCACATACTGGGCCAGCAGTTCCGGCGTGTCGCGCGCCGGGTCCACCGTGACGAACAGCACTTGTACCCGTTTGGCATCGTCGCCGAGCAGGGTCATGGTTTCGCGCAGGTTCGACAGCGTGGTGGGGCAGACGTCGGGGCACTGGGTGTAGCCGAAGAACAGGACCACCGCCTTGCCCTTGAAATCACCCAGGCGGCGCGGCTGGCCGTTGTGGTCGGTGAGGCTGAAGTCCTTGCCCCAGTCCACCATCGAGAGATCGGTAGATACAAATTGCTTCGGCTCGGAGCATCCGGCGAGCAGCAGCGCGAGGCTGAAAAACAGGGTCGACAGCAGCTTCATGGGATCCAAAACGGGAGAGAGTTCGGGAGGGAGTTGGTGCGGCTGCCAGTGTACCGCGTTTGCCGCCGGCCATTGCCGTATACTTAAGCATTTTTCGCGGGGTTATAGTGAATTCGCATAGCGTAAGACTTTCCGGTGGAGCGGCAAACGCCCTTGCCAGGGCATGGTTATGGTTGGGGCTGCTGGCGCTGATCGGTTCCGGTCTGCTGGCCGTTTTGCTCGTGCTGTCGCGCACGCCGGGCATCCAGGACGTATTTCCGCTGAAGGACATGTTTCGCGCCGCGCTGGTGGTGCATGTCGATCTTTCGGTGGCGGTCTGGTTCATGGCCTTCGCCGCGGTGATCTGGAGTGCGCTGGGGCGCGACGGCTTCGCCTGGCTCGGCTGGATCGGCTTCGCGCTGGCGGCGACCGGCACGGCGGTGATGACGGTTTCGCCCTTCCTGCCCGGCGCCGATCCGGTGCTCAACAACTACATCCCGGTGCTGCAGCAGAAGGTGTTCTACGCGTCCCTGTGGCTTTGCGGGGCGGGATTCGGCTTCGCCGTGTTGCGTGCGCTGCTGACGACCTGGCCACGGCCTGCCCTCGGCGCGCCGCTGCAGCTCGGCGCCTTCCTCGGCGCGGTGGCGGGTTTCCTGGCGCTGGCGGCCTTCGTCTGGTCCTGGCTGATCGTTCCGCGCGACGCGGAGATCGAAGCCAAGCTCTACTTCGAGGTCCTGTTCTGGGGCGGCGGCCACACGCTGCAGTTCCAGCATGCCCTGCTGATGGTCGTGGCCTGGCTGACGATCGCCGCCGCGCTGGGCCGCGATTTCCGCGAGGCGCCGGGCGCGCTGTCGATCATGTTCTGGATCGCGGCACTGCCCCTGCTGGTGGTGCCGGTGATCTACCTGACCATACCCGCGGGCGAACTGCCGCACATGGAGTTGTTCGCCAAACTGATGATCTGGGGTCATCCCTACATGGCACCGCTGATCCTCGTCGGGCTGGCTCGCCCTGTGGGCGTACTCGCTCTGCGCCGCCGGGCGCGGCCAAGTCGGCCTTCATCGCTTCCTTTGTCGTTGTTCGGCGTCGGCGGCGTGCTCGGCTACCTGATCCAGGGTGTCAACGTGGTGATTCCGGCGCACTACCACGGCTCCACGGTCGGCGTCACCCTTGCGTTCATGGGCATGGCCTACGTGCTGCTGCCGCGACTGGGTTTCGGCGCGGCAGAGGGTCGCATGGCGCGCTGGCAACCATACGTCTATGGCGGCGGGCAACTGATCCACATCCTCGGCCTGGCCTGGTCGGGCGGCTACGGCGTGCAGCGCAAGGTGGCCGGCGCCGAGCAGGCGCTGACCACGCTGCCGCAGAAAATCGGCATGGGCATGATGGGCGCCGGCGGCCTGATCGCCGTGATCGGCGGCATCATGTTCGTGCTGGTCTGCCTCAAGGCCATGGCGCGGTGGAAGCGGTGATGGCGCGAGGCTCCCGCATTGTCAATTGATTCTTATCAATGGAAGTTGACTGTTGTTGTCGGATACTTGCGGCCCGAGCATTTCGCCCGGAATAACTGTTCGAGGAAAACAAATGCAGAAGCGATTGGAAGGCAAGATAGCCGTTGTCACGGGCGCCAGTAGCGGGATTGGCCGGTCCATTGTCGAACACTACGTGGCGGACGGCGCCACTGTCGTTGCCTTTGCCAGAAATCTTGCTGCCCTCGGCGAACTGGCAACCGCGCATCCGGGAAAGGTCCTCGCTGTCGGTGGCGACGTGACCAGTGCAGATGACCTGAAGCGACTGGTGGCGGAAGCCGTCAAGGCCTATGGCGGCGTTGACGTCGTAGTACCCAATGCAGGTATCGCCCGCGTCGTTTCCTTCGAGAACAGCACGGCGGAAGCCTGCAACACCCAGTTTTCGGTGAACCTTTTTGGCGCCATCGAGACCGTGCGCCTCTTCCTGCCGTATATTCGCAAGGGTGGATCGGTTCAGTTCATCACCACGTTCCTGACCCAGGTAGGTTTTCCGGGGCTATCGATCTACAGTGCCAGCAAGGCGGCGCTGAAGTCCTTCTCCCAGACCCTGGCCGCAGAACTCGCGCCGAAAGGCATCCGGGTTAACGCGATTGCACCGGGTCCGATCGGAACACCGCTGTGGGGAACAGTAGGACTGCCGCCCGATGTACTGGATGTCGTTGCGAAGAATGTGACCGCGCGCTTGATGCCAGGTGCATTCGGCCAGCCGGAGGATATCGCGCAGATGTCGGTGTTTCTGGCGTCGGATGCGGCAAAGAACATCTTCGGCCAGGAAATTGTGATCGACGGTGGCTATACGATAGGCTGAGGAGGCTTCGAGCTTGCCAGGAAGGTGCTCCGTCCTGCGCGATCCGGTGGAGGTTTCATGCACCGGTGAAGAAATAGTCGGCGCTGGCGAGACGGCGGCTGCAGACGGTTTCGGCCCGGTGAACCCTCATTGCGAGTTGTTCCACCTCAACTCGACCACTGCACCTTTGATGCTGCCGTTTTTCTTATGGGCTCCCGGCACGGTTGAAGCTACCCCGCAATTTCCAGGGCAGGTTGATCCAGAGCCTTGATGGCTCCCTCCAGCGCACGTTCGAACATGGGGCCGTCGGCCCCGACGAGTCGGGCGGTATCCATATGCAGCCGGTGGACCAACGCCTCGGGTGAAATTGAAATGGCGCAGTTGGAGGCGTGGTTGCTGAAAAGAAAGAGCGAGCGATTTGGGCTGATCCAACTCAAGCGCTCCCGTCTGCTTTGACCGTCGTCGTCGATAAACTCGATCCAGTCGCCGCGCACCAGGTGTTTGACGCGACGCTGGTTTGCGCGATCCTGGGCACTGCCATCGGTCGCTGCGGCCCCCTCTGGAAGCGAGACTTCTTCAAGACGAACGCCATTTTCCACCGAATGGGTCACATGCAGTTCAGCAACCGGTGCTTCGACAGGTGGCGGGGTAACGGCAGCTTGTGAAACCACCAGGTCCGGGACCTGTTCTTGTACGTGCCGGCCACCTCGAATTGCCGCCAGGGTCAAGTCCATCAGTGCATCCATGAACAGACGACGCGCATCTGCGGGAGCGCCGATTTGTTCCAGTCCCTGATTCAATCCGCTCACAATCTTTGGCAACAAGGCCGCCTGGCGTTTTCGATCGCCGGCATCCCTCTTCGGCGCAACGCTCCAGACGAGTTCTTTGGCGATACGTTGGGCACCGAGGAATGGGGCGCTGTCCGTTCCCGACGTGAGGACATGGTGCTGCAATACGTCACGCCAGTGGCCGCGCAGAAACTGTTCGACAGGCGTTGGCAATTCCCCGGCAAGCAGCGGTGACAGCGCCGAGTCGGCGGTCGCGCGGGCAGCAGCCTGTCGCTCGCGTTGTGACAGCAGCTCGTCATTCTTGCGTTGAACGATTTCAGCGACGACACGGCTGGCTTCGGCTTCCATCGCCTCGTGTTCGGTGACGAAGGCTGTCAGCTCGGTGATTGCGGTGCCAAAAATATCGGCATCCTGGGCAAAGGTGCTCTGGATGCGTTCGACCAGTTGGGACAGCTGTAGGTAGAAGGGGTCGCCTTCATCGACGGTTTGGCCCCAGCGTATGGAAATGCCCGAGATGCTGTCGAGAAAGCGGCGTGCCGGATGGCTTCGGTCGGCAAAGAATTGCTGGTTGACCATCGCCACTTTGAGAATCGGGATCTGCAGACGACTGACCAGGCCCTTGATGGAGCTTGAAACCTTGTCGTCGTTGAAGATCAGATCGAAGAGCGTCGCAACGATATCCAGCGTGATTGCTTCGAGCGGGGGTACCTGGCGCGCCGCATCGCTGTCGCGTCCGAGGCGTACGACATTGGTCAGCGCTCCCGGGGTAGCCGCCGGTTCCGCCTGAAGAGCCTGCAGCGACTCGAATAATGCCGCGTTGACTGCAATCGTGCCGGGCGGCAGGGCTTCGCCACCGATGCCGCTACCGGCACCGGGCGGGCCGCTTCCGGGAATACCCGTGCCGGTCGTCGGGCCGGCAGCCATGCCTGCGCCGCCCGGGTCGTGTGAGCGCGCCTGCACCAGACGCTGGATGGCACTCAAAATATTGGTTGCATCGACCGTCTCAGCCTCGATACCGGCAGGCGCCGAGCGGCGATAACTGCGCTTCAACGTGGGCAGAATCTCGGCCTGGACCAGGATTTCGTTGATGACGCGATAGAGCTGGGGTAACTCCGAGCGCAGATGACGCTCCAATTGGCGCAGCAGCAAGCTGTGCTGATCGAGGTCCGCGTACATGGCCGTGCAGCCGGCGCGGACAGCTGTGCACACAGTTGCCGGGCCGAACTGATTGCCGCTTCCGTGCTGGTCCTCGCGTCCGGTCAGATAGGCGATACGTTGATCGAGAGCGTAGGTTTCTTCGCTGCAGGCCTCGCTGACGCGCCCCACGAATTCACGCATGACGATTTGCTCGGTCAGATCCTCGTCGCTGACAATTTGCAGATCCGCAAACCCGGTCGCTTCGCTTTCGGTCGCTTCGCCTTCGGTCGCTTCGCCTTCGCTCGCTTCGCTTTGAGAGTTCTCTGTCATGTTGACCGGCTGCAGTTGCCTGTCCAGCTCTGCGCGACATGCGGCAGTCAGCGTCTCCCAGCGGTTCTGCAGGTCGGTGCGCAAGCGCAGATATTCCGCTTTCTTGGCTTCGTCACGGGTCGAATCAATGAGGTCAAGCACTTCGCCGGCAATTACCGGACCGAGTTCGTCGATCCACTCGCCCAAATCGTGTTCGAGCAAATCACGACATTCGCGCAGTAGTCGTTCGGAGGTATGCGGATCAATCTTTGTCACGGTATGAGTGGCGGCTGTGGTGAGGGTTGCTGACGCCGAATTCTATCCGTTTCAACGGCTGCTTGGCTCTGGCCGCAGCATCTCAAAACCCTGTTCTTCCGGCCCCGTCAGTATCGGCTCCCGCCGCCTGTGCGGAGTCCCCGACTATGTGGCGATCCCCATAATGCTGCATTGCAGCAGGCGGAACACCGGATCCTGGCACACGGCAAGGGCGGAATCGTCAGTTCAAGGCCATTGGCGGCGGACGCCCGGACAGATGGTGCGGCACGGGTGATCAACCCGCAATGATTGGCCCGGCAACCGCCAGCGCGCGGCGGTGACATGACCGGTTCCCGGGCGTTGCATCTCCTTTCGGTGCCAGCCGGTCATGCGGATGACGAAGGGGCGGCGCAGACCGCGCTACCGGATGCGGTTAACCGGTCACAATGGCGACTGTTGCAAACCTCAAGGATTACAACGTGAACGACTTGTTGCCCGCCATCGAAATCGAGACCGCCGCCATGCCGCGGTATTCCGTGATCTGGCTGCACGGCCTGGGCGCCGACGGTTCGGATTTCGAGCCCGTGGTGCCGGAGCTGGGCCTGGATGGCGGCCCCGGCGTGCGCTTCATCTTTCCGCACGCCCCGCAAATTCCGGTTACCTGCAACGGCGGCTACGTCATGCCGGCCTGGTACGACATCGTTACCCTGGATGCCAATACCCGCGAGGTCGATGAAGCCGGAGTCATCGCTTCCCGGCACGCGATCCGGCGCCTCATCGCACGGGAGAACCAACGCGGCGTGCCCTGCGCGCGGATTTTCGTGGCGGGCTTTTCGCAGGGCGGGGCGGTGGCCTACACCACGGCGCTGACCCACGCCGAATCGCTGGCAGGCGTCATCGCGCTATCGACCTACATCCCGACCCCGATGCTGCTGGAAACCGAAGCGACGGCGGCCAACCGGGCCGTGCCGATTTTCGCCGCGCATGGCAGCGACGATGATGTGGTGTCGCCGGAACTGGGAATCCGCGCGCGGGATTTTCTGCTTCGCCGCGGCTATGGCGTCGAGTGGCGCGAATACCCGATGCCGCATTCCGTCTGCCTCGAGGAAGTGCAGGAAATCGGGCGCTGGCTCAGGGAAAGGATGACTTGATCATGCATTTTCGCGCGACGCCTGACGCAGTGCTTTACCGGCGCGTGACAAATTCCGGTGCAGGAAGCAGTTGCGCCACGACCTGGTTTTTCTTGCGCCACTCCCACGGCGGCATCGGCGCGGGATCCTGCCACAGACCGATCCGCCTGGCCTTTGCGTCGAACTCGGCATACTCGTAGTAGCCCTGGTCCGAGAGGGACTGCTCGCGCCGGGTTTCGCGGTCCCACCACGCCAGGCCGGCTTCGAGCTGCGCCAGTCCGGCATCGAGTGTTTTCGTGCAGGTCGCGCAGGGAGGCGTTATCAGTGTCAGCTTGCCGACGATGCGTCCGTAGCGATCCCGCTTGCGCCATTCGACCTTGACCGCCTTGTCCAGCACCATGCCGGACAGGTGCTGCCGCGATTCCTTGCTCCAGGGCTGCCGGGATTCCGGCGCGTCGATCGCAGCGAGGCGAACCTTGTGCCGGACCCCGGCATTGTCGGCGACGGTGGCGGTGGCTCCGTCGCCGACCTCGCTGACGCGGTCCGAGAGCGTATCCGCCAACAGTGGGGTGGCCTGGAGCAGCAAACCGAGAACCAGGAGATGACGGACCATGGCAAGGGGCGCTCGGGCGTTTCGTGAATTCACAGCCTACCGCATTTGTCGCCGGGGCGGCGCTGCTGCCGGCGCGGGCCGCGGCGACCCTCGGCCAGAAAGTCGGCGCTGGGCGCAGCGGGGGTTTCGCAGAGCACTGCTCTGCGCCCGCGAAGCCGGCAGGCTGTGCAAAGCCTGCCGTGGAGGCACGGCGCCGGATATTTCAGCCCTTCGGCTGGAAGGCCATCGACCGCGCCGAAATGGTGAAGGCATCGGAGAAGCACATGCCTTCCTCGGCGCCCTGGGTCTTCAGCGAGGGGAAGATGGCCTCGACCATTCTTACCGAGCCGCAGGCGTAGATTTCCTTGCCTCCGAGATCGGGAAAGTCGGCCAGGATGGCTTCGTGCACCAGGCCGGTGCGACCCTGCCAGTTGTCCTCGGGCGCGGCATCCGAGAGCACCGGGATGAAGTGGAAGTTTTCGTGCTCGCGCGCCCAGCCTGCCGGCAGATCCGGCAGATACAGGTCGGCCAGCTGGCGCACGCCCCAGTAGAGATAGATCGGGCGCTTGAGGCCGCGATGGAAGGCATCCTCGACCATGCTCTTGACCGGCGCGAAGCCGGTGGCACCGGCGACGAAGACGATCGGGCGCTCGGATTCGCGCAGCGAGAAATCGCCCAGCGGGCCTTCGAACCTGACCGCATCGCCGACCTTCATCTGCTCGAAGACATGCGTGGTGAAGCGGCCACCCGGCATCAGGCGGATCTGCAGTTCGATCAGGTCAGGCTGGTGCGGCGGATTGGCGAAGGAGAAGGCGCGGCGCTGTCCGTCGTCGAGCACGATGTTGATGTACTGCCCGGCCTTGAACGGAATCATTTGTCCTTGCGGCAGCTTGAGCATGACGCGCATGACGTCGTAGCCAAGCTTTTCCATGCTTGACCACGTGGGCCGTGTATTGGCGGATCGCGGCCGGCGCGGCGGTGCGATTCATACTCGATCTCGACATCGCCCAGCGCCGTGGCGCAGCACAGCAGCACCTTGCCGGCGGCAAGTTCCTCCGCCGACAGCGCGCTGGGCTGGTAGAGGCCGGGGTCGACATTGCCGGCTCAGCACCGTGCATTTGCACTGGCCGCAGCCGCCGTTGCGGCATTCGTAGGGCAGGTTGATGTCCTGGCGCAGGCCGGCGTCGAGCAGGGTTTCGTCGAAGCGGATGGTGACCGCCCGGTGGTCGGGATGGAAGGTCACTGTGGCTTCGGCCTTGGCCGCACCCATGCGCTTGGGCGGCAGCCAGGGCGCGAGGAACAGCAGGAGCGACAAGCCGATGATGCCGAACCAGAGATAAAGCGGATCGACGACATAGACCAGCGCCAGCACCGGCATCTGGAACCAGTCGAAGGCGATGTTGGTCGGCACCACCAGCAGAGTCGGCTTCGCCGCCCTGGCTGACGACGGGCTTGACCAGGGCCAGCACCACGAACATCAGGGTGAAGGCGATGGCGATCTGGCGCGGCGGGTTGACGTGGGCGCGCGGCACGCGCTGCACATGCACCCAGGCGATGACGCCGGCGATCAGCGGCGCGCCGAGGTGGATGAAGGCGAGCAGGGTGAACAGGCGGCTGTTGACGTTTTCCTGGTAGATGAAATTGCGGATCAGCGTGCCGTTGAACATCGGCAGCACGTCGAACCATTCGGCGGTGGCGACCACCACGAACTGCGCCAGCTTGTCCCACACCAGCATGAAGCCGTTGAGGCCGGAGATGTAGATCAGCCAGATCAGCGCGACGCCGGTGGCCCAGGAGAACCAGCGGAAGCCGCGGTAGCGGTCGTAGGCGAAGTGCCGCAGCATGTGCAGCAGCATGGTCAGGATCATGCCGTCGGTGGCGTAGCGATGGATGCTGCGCATGATGCCGCCGGCCCACCACTGGTTGTGGGTGATGCGCTCCACCGATTCGTAGGCGTCATGCACGCCGGTATCGGCGAAGATGTAGAGGTAGATGCCGGTGCCGATCAGCAGCCAGAACTGCCAGAAGCTGATGGTGCCGAGATGGTAGAAGGGGTTCAGCTTTTCGCCGAAGGCGACGTTGAACAGGTTCTCGGCGCGCATGAAGAACCAGCGCACGATTTTTTGCAGGAAGGTCAGCATGGTCGGTTGTCCGCGCAGATGGGATGGAGGTTCGGAGGGGTGTGTTCAGTGCTTTTCCGCACTGCCCTGCTGGAAGAACAGGCCGCCCTTGTCGGGATTGAAGTCGATCACCAGGATCTGCGGCCGGCTTCAGCGTGATCTGTGCTTCCTTGACGAAATTGAAGCCGGGATTGACCAGGTTGTCGTTCATCTTCACCGCGAGCTTGTAGGTGCCGGCCTTGACTTCGAAGCGCTTGTAGACCGTGGAGATGCCGTCGCTGCGAGAGTCCGGTGGGATGCATCAGGGTCTCGAACATCGGCTTGTCGTCGAGTTCGACCACCAGCTTGATGTCGGAGCGCCCGCGCGGGCACTCCAGCGGCGCGCGCATGTTGGGCGGCATCTTCGCCAGTTCCTCCGGAGTGCGCTTGCGGCACTCGCGTCCGCCGAGGTGGCTGATCGAGAGCTTGATCAGGGCGACGTCGTCGGCGATCTGCTTGTAGGTCGGGTTGGTCGCGAAGTAGCCGATGAAGGCGGCGAAGGCGCCATAGAGGACGATCTGGCCGATGATGGCGGCGGGTTTATCCATGATGCTTCTCCGGGAGTAGGCGGGAGGCCTGGGCGGCCTCTCCTTGGGATTCGAGACGGGTCCTGAAGGCGGCGACCGCCGCCGCCAGCCGTCGCTGTTCGCCGCGCGCGGCGGGGAGGATTTCGATGCGCTCCTGCGGTACCAGTGCGCGCAGATGCGGTTCGCGCTGCGCGCCAGCCGTTCGCGCGTCCATTCCATGCCGAGGCGGAAATCGCAGCCGCCGTCGCGGCAACCGGTGACGACGATGCCGTCGGCGCCGCTGCGCAGTGCGTATTCGATGAAGGAGGGCGGCAGCATGCCGGTGCAGATCAGGCTCAGCGCGGCGGTATCGGCGCCGGCGAGGCCGCGGACGTCGGCGCCCTGGTCGCAGCCGAAGACCACCAGTTTTGTGCTCGCCGCGCAGTCTCGCCAGTTGCGCTTCAAGCTGCTGGCGCAGCGCATCGACCGGCTGCTGCGGCATGTCGATGCCGGTCACCAGCCGCTGCTGGCTGCGGAAGGGCGTCGAGGACGGGCAGGAACCGGCGCAGATGCCGCAGCCGGCGCAGTGGTCGGCATCGACGATGGCGATCTTGTGGTTCGGCTTGTCCGGATGCGGCGCCATGGTGATCGCCTCGTAGGGGCAGTCGACATGGCAGCGGCTGCAGCCGTTGCAGTTGGGCGCATCGACCACGGCGATCGGCGCAGCAGCAGGGTGGGGCAGGAAGGGCAGGGCGAAGAGCAGCAGCGTGGCGCCGAAGATCAGCGCCCATACCGCCGCCGGCGAGGTGAAGTCGGTCAGCGGGTGGAGGAACAGGATGAACCAGTCGAGGGGCACCTCAGCCGGCACCTGTGCCAGGTCCGCCGGCGCCGCCGAAAGCGCCGGCTTGAGCAAAGCCAGGGCAAGGAAACTCGCCAGCGTGGCGAGCATGACGCGGCGCGACGGCAGGTAATCCACCCGGCTGATGCGATTGACATGGGCCCAGAGGCCGAGGATCAGCATCAGCGGCACGCCGATATGGATGAATACCAGGACGGTGAAGAAGCGGTCGTTGATCGAGTCGGGGGCGAGGAAGTTGCGCGCAATCGGCTCGTTGAAGAAAGGCAACCAGTCGAGCAGTTCTGCCGTGGCGACGGCGGAGAACTGCGCCAGCCGGTCCCAGACGATCCAGTAGCCGCCGATGCCGGATACATAGACCAGCCAGATCAGCGGCACGCCGGTGATCCAGGAATAGAAGCGGAAGCCATGGTAGCGGCCGTAGGCCCATTCGCGCAGCAGGTGCAGGAACATCACCACGACGAAGGCGTCGGAAGCGTAGCGGTGCAGGCTGCGCAGGATGCCGCCGAGGTACCACTGCTCGCGCGCGAGCCACCCGATCGAGCTGTAGACCCCCTCGATGCTGGTGTCGAGCACGATGTACAGGTACAGCCCGGTGGCGACCAGGATCCAGAGGAAGTACAGGCCGAGGGCGCCGAGATGCCGCAGCGGATTGTCGGCGCCGCCGAAGGACGCGTCGAAGGCGTTTTCGATGCGTTCGAAACCGGTCTGGGCTACAGCTGTGCAAGCTCACGTGGGGACTTTCCTGGCGCCGGTGCGGTTGCCGACCATTAGTAGTTGATGATATACCTGTCGGGAGCGCATCCGACTTGACTGCCATCAACCCGATTGAATCTTCTCCTCGCGGCGCTTGCGCATGAAGCTCCAGGCCACCCACAGCATGAAAAACATGAAGCTGATGAAGCCGGCAATCTCGAAATACAGTGCGTAATTGGTGCGGTATTTTCCGGTAAGCGGGTCATATACCGAGCAGATGATGCGCAGGCGGTCGGCCAGTTCCACCAGGGTACTGGTCTGCGGCGGCAGGGGTGCGCCGGTCATCATGGCTTTGAGCGGTTCGGCAATGTCCTCCGCGGTGAAGCTTTCGCCATAGACCTGGCGGACGATGCTGCCCTCGGCATCGACGAAGGTGACCTGGTTCAGGTGGTCGAAGCCGGCCGTGGTGGCGACATAGCTGAAGCCGAAATTGCTGCGTCAGCTCGTCGACGATGGCCGGCGCCGGGCTGAGGAATTCCCAGTTGGGCAGATTGATGCCGTACTGGGTGGCGAAGGCCTTCATCGCCTGCGGGCGAATCGAAGGGCTGGTTGAAGCCGATGCTGACGATGTTGAAACGGTCGGCGCCGAGCACGGCGACGGTGTTCTGCGACGGCCTTCTGCAGGTTCTTGGTCGTCGTCGGGCAGACCTGGAAGCAGGCGGTGTAGATGAAATTCACCAGCAGCGGCTTGCCTCGTATAGTCGGCAAGGCGTGTCGGCCGGCCCTGGCGGTCGAGCAGGACATGGTCACCGACGGGCTTGCCGATGGCCGCTTGCGAAAGCTTGTAGGCGGCCTTGCTCGTCGAGCGTGGTAGAGCATCAGGCCGCTGCGGTCGCCCTGCGGCACAGCGACGAGGTCGGGTGCGGGCGTCGGGTTTGCCGGAGGTGCCTGCTTTGGCGTGTCGCCAGCGCCGACTCCTGGCGCAGCGGCAAGCATGACTGCCGCGAGCGCGGCACGGAACATGGAACAAATCATGGGATGAAGTCTGGCAAGCAGCCTGTCGGACTTGATTCATTCCGCGAATCAAGTCCGACAGGCTGCTAAAAGCGGGCGTCGATGATCGCAGCAGTGAGGACCAGAGTCAACTGGGCCAGTGAGGCATGGAAGCAGGTCATGGCGGTTGCACGGTTGGTGTTCTGCACCAGGCGCCAGGCTTTCTGGATGAACAGGAAGCCACCCGTTGCGGCGCCGGCGAAGTAGATGGCGCCGAGGCCGAAGGCCAGCGGCAGCATCGAGGCCGCCACCAGCGCCAGGGTGCTGGCGAAAATCACCTTCGCCGCGCGCTGGTCGCCGACCACCACGGGCAGCATGGGCACGCCGGCTGCCGCGTAGTCGTCGCGGTAGGCGATGGCCAGGCTCCAGAAGTGCGGCGGCGTCCACAGGAAAAGGACGAAGGCCAGCGCCAGCGGCACCGCGCCGACCTGCGGGTCGGCCGCGGTGGCGCCGGCCAGCACGGCCCAGCTGCCGGCGAGGCCGCCGAAGACGATGTTGAGCCAGGTGCGGCGCTTGAGCCACACCGTATAGACGATGGCGTAGAAGAAGGCGCCGAGGAAGGTGAACAGCGCCGCCCAGGCATTCAGTGCCATCCATGCCGCGACTACCGAAACCGCCATGAGGCCGAAGATGACCACCAGCCAGACCGGGCCGTGCTTGATCTCGCCGGTGGCGAAGGGGCGGTTCTTCGTGCGCGACATCAGTGGGTCGGTGTCGTGCTCGTAATACTGGTTGAAGGCGCCGGCGCTGGCCGAGGAAATCAGCACCGCCAGCGTCAGCGTGACGAGTTGCACCAGGCTCAGGCTGGGGCCGGAACTGACGGCCAGTCCGGCGAGCGCGGTGAAGGTGATGACGACGCCGATGCGCAGCTTGAACACGCCGACGATGCCGTGCGGAGGCTCAGGCCGGAAGTTCTCTTGGTGGGTAGCGTCGATTCCATGGTTTGTTCGAGGGCGCCATCGTAGTTGTTCTCTGTCGTAGCCTGCTTGAATCGGGCCTGCGTCGCAAGCCCGATTCAGGCAGGTCCCGCGCGGGTGCGCGGGAGCCTGTACTACGTGTCGATCAGCTCAAGCCCCAGACTTCGGACAGGTACTTCCAGTTCACGAAGTAGTAGAGCACGAAGCAGACCAGCAGCGTCATGGCCAGTACCACCGTACCCGGCACGCCGATATGCTCCTCGCTGCCGGTGCGCGGAGGCACTGGCGGCAATCGTCTGGTCGGGGATCGGTGTCGGCTTGTCGGAGGTCGGTGCCGCCGTCGAGCTTCTTGCCGAACAGCAGGGACCACACCACGAGCGAAGATCCACAGGCCGCCGCCGATGACCGCGATCACGCCGAAGATGCCGGTGAGACCCATCATCAGGTAGGCCGCGCCCGGCCATTCATACTGGAACGGAGCGCCGGAGAAGGCCATGTCCCAGTGACGGCGGGAAACGCCCAGCGTGCCGGCGCCCATCATGACCAGGCCGAGGACCGACATGCTGATGCCGTAACAGGTAGGGCTGGATCTGGCACAGCTTGGGGAACATCATTTCGCGCCGGAACAGCGTCGGCACCAGCAGGTAGGTGATCGACATGAAGGCCAGCGTGGTGCCGGTCACCGACCGTGGTGTGGAAGTGGCCCGGGACGTAGAAGGTGTTGTGCATCAGCATGTTGATCTGCTCGGTGCCGAGCACGACGCCGGAGATGCCGCCGAGGAAGCCGAAGCCGACCAGCGAGATGAACATGCCGGAGAACACCGGGTTGCCCCACGGTGCCTTGCGCAGCCATTCGAACAGGCCGTTGGTGTAGCCCTTCTTGCGCTGTGCCGCTTCGATCGCACCCGGAACCGTGAAGCCGTGGATCATCGAGGCCAGGACCGCGAAGTACATGAAGTAGGAGGTGTTCAGCACCTTCCACTCCGCGCTCATGCCCGGGTCGGACAGCAGGTGGTGCGCGCTGGCCAGTTGCAGGAACAGGATGTAGAGCAGGAAGGCGAAGCGCGAGACTTTCTCCGACAGCGGCTTGGCGCCGAAGATCACGGCGGCCGATCAGGTACCAGATCGACACGTGGGCAGCGACGTTGATCTGCTGCGAGGAGTGACCCAGTGCCCACCAGACCATGCGATACAGCTGCGGCGTCGATTTCCTTGATCAGGCCGACCGACCAGAGGAAGGTCGGGATCAGGATTGCGGCACCGGAAGCGATGGTGAATACCGCGATGATCGCGGCCGTCAAGGCGCCGAAGGTCACCAGCGGGATCGAGCCGGTGTAGGTCTTGTCCTTCTTGGCCACCACCAGCGTGCCGAAGAACACGCCGGTACCCGAGCAGGGCACCGACGGCCACCAGGATGATGCCGAGGTAGAAGTGCGGCGCGGCCTGCATCGGCACGTAGGAGGTGAACATCACGCTGGACTCGCCCTGGAAGATGGCGACGTTGGTGATGATGCCGCCGACGACCATCAGCCAGAAGCCTAGCCAGGCGACTTTTGGCGTGGCCAATCGGCAGCGTAGCAGGGTCGATGAGGCGAAGTAGAGCACCGCCATTTCGAAGAACAGGATCCACAGGATCAGCATGTCGACGCCGTGGGCCGTCAGGATCATGTAGAACTGGTCGGCCGGCAGCAGCTTGATGGCCGGCCAGCGGGTCAGGATCACCAGCAGGGCGGTGATGCCGCCCACCAGCAGCCAGAGCACGCCGGCTACGGCATTCCAGCGCATCAGTTTGTCGGCATCGAGGTCGAACTGCAGCCCGGTGCGCGGACAGGTACGGTAAGTAGTTGCCATCTGTTTATCCCCTTATTTCACGTAAATACGGCCAAGCATCGAGTGGTGTCCGATGCCGCAGTATTCATTGCAGACGATGGCGTAGGTGCCGGCCTTGGTCGGCGTCATCTTGACCACGTGCTCATAGCCGGGAATGACCTGGATGTTGATGTTGGTCGGCTGCAGCGAGAAGCCATGGTTGTAGTCGACCGACGACATGTGAATCTTGTAGGTCTTGCCGGCTTCGAGTTCGAGGATCGGATACCAGGACCACAGGCGCGCCAGCAGGAAGGCTTCGCCCTTGGCGTTGGGCTTGACGACAGGAATTTCGTCGGCGGGGTTGGCGAGATTCTTCTCGGTACGGATGGTGTTTTCCTTGACGAAGGCATCCGTCTTGGCTTGAAACATCTCGGTGGTCGTCCGGTACACCTCGTTGGAGAGGTTCTGCTTACCGTTGATGTGCCAATAGACCATCATCACGAACATGATCATGGCCCAGACGAAGGCGATACCGATCCAGGCCCATTCTTGCCCGGCGATCGGCTGTTTCCACCACAACCGCTCTGAAGGCGGCAGGATTGCACTCATATGATTCTCCCTGATTGACTGGATTGCTTACTTGGCGAGCGGGACGCTCATGATGTCGATCACGCCCCACAGGATGTAAAGGAGACCGGGAGACGCTACCCCGAGGAACAGGAGCAGGAAGTGGTTGTCCAGCAGCTTCTGCATGAAAGGAACGTCGTCGTCGTTGTTATCCGCCATTTTTTTGCCCTCTACGTTGAGCGCGCTGCAGCGCGCGGTTGAAACAAACAATCGGAACCAAAACCTGTGGGGTGGGAGGATAACCCGATCAGAGCTGTTGGTAATTTGATTCAGGACAAGAATTTTCCCCATTACCCAAGCTCGCCTTGCTGCGCTGCGGCAAATTGTCGCAGCGATCTGTCGCCGGACGGGGCGACTCGCTCGAGGGCTGAAGCCGGTCCTGGCCGCGTGTTCAGGCCGGTTCCCGGGCTTCAAGCCAGTATGCGAGACCCTGGGCGTTGAGTTCCAGGTCGAGATGGCAGATGTCGAGGATTTCCCCGTCGCCCAGTCGGCTGCCGTGGGCGTGCGCCTCGTTCAGCAGGAGGGTGGTCAGGCCATCGCGGATGAAGGCGGTCCTGTCGTCCTCGACGCTGGCCGCCAACGCGATGGCTACATACCGGTCGAGCAGGCGCAGCACCTCGCGGCCGAGTTCGGCGGGCGGCGCGAGGCGGCTGAAGTGGGTGAGATACACGGCATCCGGATTGAAGGACAGCATGCGTTCGATGGAGCAACGCATTTCGTCAGGGTCGAACTGGGTCGGGCTGGAGGAGGGGAAGATCAGCGGTTTGCCGTCGACATCCAGTTCGCGGTAGGAAATGCCGAAGGCGTCGCCGGTGAAAATCCCGCTGGTCTGGCGGTCGACGATGGCGATGTGGTGGCGCGCATGGCCGGGCGAATCGATGCAGAGCAGTTCGCGCGAGCCGAGTTTGAGCAGCGTATTGTCGCGGGCTTCAATGATGCGCCCGGCGGCGATCGGCAACAGCTTGCCGTACATTTTTCGCGCGCGTTCCCGGCCGTAGACGCCTTCGACGCCGGCCATCAGCTTCGTCGGTTCCATCATGTGCCGTGCGCCGCGCGGATGCACGACCAGCCTGGCGTTGGGCAACGCCTCCATCATCACGCCGGCGCCGCCGGCATGGTCGAGGTGGATGTGGGTGACGATCACGTAATCGACGCTTTCCGGCCCCAGGCCGCGCGCGGCGAGTGCGGCCAGCGCCTGCGGCATGACTTCGAAATTGGCGGTGTCCACGAAGGCGGCGCGGCCGTCGCTCTCGATCAGGTGGATGGCGACCGGCAGCGGTCGCATGCAGCCGGCCTCGAAGGCGTAGATGCCGTTGTGGTAGTCGATCAGGGGTGTTTGCATTTTTATCGATGTAGTTCCGTTCGCCGTGAGTCCTTCGACTTTGCTCGGGAGAGCCCTGTCGAAGCGCCTCAGATCGCCGCGACAGGCCTTCGACAGGCTCAGGCCGAACGGATTTCCGGGATCGTATTCGAGAAGTGATTCACCGTCTTTTCTTGCGTGCCGCGCGGACGAACTCTGCGCCGTGTTCGGCGATCACCGCGGCCTGCTTGTCGTCGGCCCGGCCCATGGAAGTCCGGTTTTCCGCTTCATTCGTTCACCGGCATGACGAACTCGGGACCCTTGGATGCGGAATCCGGCCAGCGCTGCATGATGCTCTTGTAACGGCTGTAGAAGCGCACGCCTTCCTCGCCGTAGATGTGGTGGTCGCCGAACAGGCTGGCCTTCCAGCCGCCGAAGGAATGCCAGGCCATGGGCACCGGAATCGGCACGTTGATGCCGACCATGCCGACCTCGATTTTCCTGACAAAGGCCTGCGCCGTGCCGCCGTCGCGGGTGAAGCAGGCGACGCCGTTGGCGAAGCTGTTGCGGTTGATCAGATCGATGGCGGCGGCGAAGGTCGGAACGCGCACCACGCAGAGCACCGGGCCGAAGATCTCGTCCCTGTAGATGCTCATTTCGGGTGTGACCTGGTCGAACAGCGTCGGGTTGATGAAGAAGCCCTGCGCCAGGTCGCCGGTCAGTCCCTGGCGGCCGTCGAGCAGAAGTTTCGCTCCTTCCTCCACGCCGGCGGCAATGTAACCGGCCACCTTGTCGCGGTGGGCGCCGGTCACCAGCGGCCCCATGTCCACATTCGCCGCGTCGCCGGCGCCGACTTTCAGCTTTTTCGCCCGTTCGATCACGCGGGCCACCAGTTCGTCGGCGCAACCGCCGACGGCCACCGCCACCGAGATCGCCATGCAGCGCTCGCCGGCCGAGCCGTAGGCCGCGCCGATCAGCGCGTCCGCCGCGCCGTCGAGGTCGGCATCGGGCATCACCACCATGTGGTTCTTCGCCCCGCCCAGCGCCTGCACGCGCTTGCCGTGGGCAATGCCGTGCTGCTGGATGTATTTTGCGATCGGGGTCGAGCCGACGAAGGACACCGCCTGCACGTCCGGATGTTCGAGCAGCGCGTCCACCGCTTCCTTGTCCCCCTGCACCACGTTGAAGGCCCCGGCCGGCAGCCCGGCTTCGCGCAGCAGTTCGGCGGTCAGCATCGACGGCGAGGGATCGCGCTCGGAAGGCTTGAGGACGAAGGTGTTGCCGCAAGCCAGCGCCATCGGCGCCATCCACATCGGCACCATGAAGGGAAAGTTGAAGGGCGTGATGCCGGCTGCGACACCCAGCGGCATGCGCTGGCTCCAGTGGTCGATGCCGCCGCCGATGCCATGCGAATGCTGGCCCTTGAGCAGTTGCGGAATGCCGCAGGCGAACTCGATGACTTCGAGGCCGCGCTGCACCTCGCCCAGCGCGTCGGGCAGGGTCTTGCCGTGCTCGGCGGAAAGCAGCCGGGCGAGGTCGTTCGAGTACTGCTCGACCAGGTCGCGGAACCTGAACATGACGCGGGCACGGCGCTGCGGCGCCGCCGATCCCCAGTCGGCGAAGGCGGCACGGGCGGCAGCGACGGCGCGATCGACATCGGCGCGGGAAGCCAGCGCGATCTGCCTTGCGACCTTACCCTGCGCCGGGTTGAACACGTCGCCGCGGCGGGTGACCGCTGCCGGCATCGGCCTGGCCGTTGATCCAGTGGCCGACGAGGTCGGCGGCGTTGATGAATTCCAGGCTCATGACTGCCTCCAGGCAGGGTGGGGGAGACCGGCATTGCAGCGTGAGCGCGACTCGAAGTCAAGCATTCCGGACCAGGGATCAAGGGAATCACGGATTTCGCGGCAGCAGAGAACTATTACCCCCAATTCGTTGCGCCGCCACCGCGCCTGTGGCACAATGCGCGCCTTCCAACGCGGAGTGGTAGTTCAGTTGGTTAGAATACCGGCCTGTCACGCCGGGGGTCGCGGGTTCGAGTCCCGTCCACTCCGCCAAGCATCAAGCAGAAAAGCGCCTTTCGGGGCGCTTTTTTGTTGTACCCGTCAATCCGCCCGTCAATTCGAGGTGCGCCTGGTTCTCTGCCGGGCGCCGTTCGGCAAAATTCTTCCGTCAGGCGGGTGTCGACTATCCTCGCGCTGCCGGGTTGGGAAACGCGCTGCCGATTTGCTAAGATGCCCGTTGTCGTGAAGTGCGGTTTCCCCCGTTCGCCCCTGAAGGAGGATGTATGAAAAACCTGGCCCTGCTGCTGGTATCCGCCGTTCTGTTGTCGGGTGCGCCGCTCGCGACTGCTGCCGATGAGGCTTGGCTGGTCGATTTCAGGCGTGCGGATCTCAACGACAGCGGGGGCCTTTCCCGGGTCGAACTCGAGAAGACCGGCTCCCCGCAACTGCTGCAACTCAGAAACAATTTCGAGGCCGTCGATGCCGACCGCGACGGCCAGGCGAGCGCCGAGGAGTACCGGCGTTACCTGGTCAGGGTCCAGGACGATTTTGCGGTGAAATTCCGCAAGGCCGACGTGAACGACAGCGGCGGGGTGTCGCGCCGCGAACTCGGGAAGGTGTCAGGCATTGAATTCGACTTCATCGAGGCGAATTTCGATGGCATGGATGGCGACCGCGACGGGCAGGTGTCTTATGCCGAATTCAAGAATTTCCAGGCGCGGATGCCCGCTCCCGCAGCGGCAAGCCCGGCTCCCGGCGCACCGCGCGACATGTGCCGGGTCGATTGCGGTGTAGTTGTCGCAGTCAACAGTTACAAGGTCAAGGGCGAGGATGGCACGATGGGGGCAATTGCCGGCGGGGTCGTCGGCGGCCTGCTGGGCAACCAGGTCGGCAAGGGCTCCGGCAAGACGGTGGCCACGGTGGCCGGGGTAGCCGGCGGCGCTTATGCCGGGAATCAGATCCAGAAGCAGTCGGGCAGCAAGAAGATGGTCAAGGTTAGCGTCAAGTTCGACACAGGCTTGCAGCGCGACTACGAGTTCGAGGGCGAAGTCAGCCCCTACCCGATGGGTTCCCGCGTCCAGTTGCGCGACGGCCAGTTGGTGCAATACACGGGCCCATAAATCCGCGGTGTCGGGTAGTTGTCCGCCGGCGGCGCAGGCTGCGCTTTGCCGGTGCCGGGCGGGGTATGATTCCCGCTGAATTCCGAATGGGCACTTGCGTTGAAAATCCCTCCCGTTGAACCCGGCACCGTCGGCCCTTGCCCGGTAGCCCCCGATGCCTTGCAGGGCATCAAGCGCCAGCAGACCAATCCCGCGCGCTGGAACGGCGCCGGCTGGCAGGACTTCGTCGTCGCGCTGGCGCGCCGCCGGCGTCGAGGTGGCGGAAAGCGCCGCGACGCGCGGCATCTTCGCCACCGATGCCGGCGGCACGGCCTACGGCCTGCCGCACGGCGTGGTCGTGGCGCGCAGCGCGGCACAGGTCGCCGGCCTGCTGCAGGCGGCGCAGGCGCACCGCGTGCCGGTCACGGTGCGCGGCGGTGGCCTCACCACCGAGGGCGAATCCGTGGCCTACGGCGGCGTACTGCTCGACATGACCGGCATGAGCCGCGTGCTCAAGATCGACGCGGACGCGCTGACGGTGCGCACCGAGGCCGGCATCTACTGGCACGGTCTGGCCGAGGAACTGCGCCGCGAGAACCTCGACTACCTCTCGGCGCCGCTCAACATGACGTCCTCGGTAGGCGGCACGCTGGGCGTCGGCGGCATCGACGTCAATTCGGCGCGACTGGGTTGCAGCGCCGACCAGGCCCTGTCGCTGCAAGTGGTGACGCCCACCGGCGAGATCGTCGAATGCTCGGACAGCGAAAACGCGGAACTCTTCCAGCGCGTGATCCTCGGCTACGGCCAGTTCGGCGTGATCACCGAAGCCACGCTGAGGGTCCGGCCCTACACGCCGCTGATCGATGCACTACTACTACTACTCGTCGCTGCGCGACGGCGATCGAGGACCTGCAGTTGCTGGACCGCAACGACGCCAGCGACTATTCCGGCATCCTCACCATCATGGATTGCGCGGTGAACCTGCTGGTGGCCTTCGATTCGGACGAGCGCGAGGCGGCCTTCAGCGCGAACTGGGAAAAGCGCCTGCGCGGCCACGGCGAATTCGGCTTCGCCCTGTGCATGGCCGGGCACTATGCCTCTGCGGCCGTGGAAGCTCGGCGAGGCGCTCTACCTGCTGCGGCGCAAGCAGGACGTGTTCCCCGAGTTCCGCCGTCCCGAATTCCATCGCGACGGCCGCATGGAGGACCGCAGCGTGGTCTTCTCGCGCGCGGTGTGGAAGCACTGGGGCTCGCGCACCATGGTGATCCCCGACCTGGCGACCACCGGCGGACAAGTTCATCGAGGCGGTGGAACGCGGCAACGCCGTGTGCCGCAAGTATCTTCCCGCACTACACGCTCTACTGCGTCGGCATCAAGCTGCGCCCGGAGCACAAGCCGCACTACGAGATGTCCTGCGTGCCGCCCGACGCCGAGGGCTGGGCCTACGGCTGCGAGTTCGAGCCGATGATCGAAGGACGCGGTCTATAGCCGCGATCACTTCCAGTCCTTCAAGAACGCGATCTACGACATCGGCGTCGACCTGGGCGCCAGCTACTACCGCTTCGGCGGCATGATGAAGGGCTACATCCGCCGCGTCTTCGGCGACGCGCTGGTGGACCAGCCACCTGGCCATGAAGCGCCAGGCCGACCCGGCCATGATCCTCAACCGCGACGTGATTTTCTGATGTATTCGACCGTCCATCCGCGCGACTACTCCGCCTGCAGCGGCTGCAGCCTGTGCCGGCTGGTGTGCCCGATGTGGCGCAGCGCATCGCGATCCGCGCTTCAGCCCGGAGGGCCTCGCCAAGGCGCGGCAGAACGGCGCCGACCGCGCCGAACTGGCCGCCGGTGCTCGATGCCTGCACGCTGTGCGGCGCCTGCGATCCGGTCTGCCCGGAGAACATCGACCTGACCGGCATGATCATGGACCTGCGTCGCGACGCTGCCGCCGCGCCCCGAACTGGCGGCGCTGCAGGCCGGCTGGCAGCAGGCAGCGGATGCGAGCCGGCAGCCGCGCCGGCGGGCGCTCTGCTGCTGCCCGGAGCCGCCTTGCGCGCCGATGCCGCGCTGCTGGCGCGCGTCCTGGAACTGCTCGGCATGCGCCTTGCGCCACGGACGACGGCGCCGACATCGCGCTGGCGCTGGAAGCCGGCGGCGCGATCGATCCGGCGCGCGCCGCCGGCGCTTCCTCGACATGCTCGGCGGCCGCACGCTGGTCGTCGGCGACGGCCTGCTGCTGCGCCAGTTGCGCCGATGGCTGCCGGGGGCGCGGCTGCAGGGCCTGGGCGAGGCGCTGGGCAACCTGCCGGCGCCATCCGGCGCCGTATCGCCAGCGCCGACTTTTACGTGATCGAGGCGCGCGCCTACCATGCCGACCATGAGCGCCTCGTCGCGCACTACGACGCCTTGCGCAAGGAGAGCGGCTGCGCCATGAACCTCGACCTGCAGCGCATCGCCATGCCGGCCGTGCGACGAGGCCGAGGCGCGCTGGATGCTCAAGGGCCGCCGGCCCGCGCGCATCGTGGTCGAGAATCCGGCCGAGCGCGAGGTCTTGCGCCGCGTCACCGACGTGCCGGTGCTGCACCTGGCCGAACTGGCCGACGGTTTGAACGAGGGAATGCATACATGCGTAATGTCGATGTCGTCATTGTCGGCGCCAGCCTCGCCGCCGCCGCCGCGGCCAAGCGCACGGTCGATGCCGGGCTGGAAACCGTCGTGCTCGAGCGCAAGGAACTGCCGCGCCACAAGATCTGCAGCGGCATCCTCTCGCCGCGCGGCCATCGCTTCCTGCTGGAAAACTTCGGCCCGCTGCCGCGCGAAGTGCTGCACGAGCCGACCTCCTGCCGCGGCGTCACCTTCCATTTTCCCTGCCGCGTCGAAATGCCGATGGATTTCTTCCACGGCACCACGCCGCACCTGCACCGCAAGTATTCCGACCACTGGGCGATCCAGCGCAGCGGCGCCGAGGTGCACGACCAGACCTCCTTTGCCGGGCTGGAAGACAAGGGCGACCACGTGCTGGTCCACGCCCGGCGCGGCGGCGAGGCGATCGAATACCGCGCGCGCCAGGTGATCGGCGCCGACGGCCCGAGTTCGCTGGTGGTGCGCGCCATCTATCCGGACTACCCCAAGCAGATCCCCTGGTTCTTCGTCGGCCAGAAGTTCCACGAGATCATCGACTGCCCGCTCTCGCCCGACTATTTCCATTTCTGGTTCCATCCCGGGCTCGGCCACTACACCTGGAGCCACGCGCGCGACGGGCGGCAGATCGTCGGCGTCGGCTTCAAGCGCGGCGACAATTTCGCGAAGAAGCATCAGGTGGTCGAGCAATACCTGCGTGACAAGCACGGCGTGCAGCTCAAGCCGGCCGACGACGACCACGAAGGCTGCGCCGAGAATTTCGGCCCATCGCTGATCAACCGCTACGTCTTCGGCAAGGGCAACGTGCTGCTCACCGGGCAGGCGGCGGGCTTCCTCAACATGATCGGCGAAGGCATGAGCTGCGCGCTGCATTCCGGCGCGATCTCCGGCGAGGCCATCGTCGAGGCGGCGCGGCGCAATCGGCCGGTGCAGGAGATGTATCGCAAGATGATCGCCTCCGAAGTGCGCCGCTGCAGCGACCAGTGGAACCCGCTGAAGATCGCCTTCGACCGGCCGCACGAGGCGGATTTTCCCGAGGCGCTGATGAAGCTGTCCTGGCGCGAGCGCGAGCCTGGTGCTGCGCGACATGTGGAACTTCGTCGTGCTGTTCAAGGAATTCAAGTGGGGCCGGCAGATCGCCGCGGCGGCGCTGCAGCGGCCGCTGTTCGGCGGCTATCCGATGCAGAAGTGGCTCTAGGGGTGCGCGCTTGCCGGCGGCACGCCTGGTGCGGACGCTGAAGGCCTGGCTGCGGCGCAAGCCGAAGCTGCCGCGCGAACTGCAGGCCGGCCGGGAGGTGATCGCCGCCATCGATGCCGGCGGCCTGCCGCTCGACGCGACGCGCATCAACCGCATCGCGCGCGAACTGGGCCTCGAAGTTTCGCGCGCAGGCGCCGGTCGGGGAAACCGTCGTCGCGCCTGCGCGCCGCGGTCGAACGCGGGCTGCAGAATCCTCGCCATGCAGGACGCGGCGAAACCGCAAAAGGGAGGAAGCACATGAACATCCGAACCGTCGCCACGACGCCCTTCAGCGACCAGAAGCCCGGCACCTCGGGCCTGCGCAAGAAGGTCGCCGTGTTCCAGACGCCCAACTACCTGGAGAACTTCGTCCAGGCCGTGTTCGACACCATTCTGGAAATGCGGACGTTCCCGCCGGCGCACGCTGGTGCTGGGCGGCGACGGCCGCTACTAAACCGCGAGGCGATCCAGGTCATCCTGCGCATGGCTGCCGCCAACGGCTTCGCCAAGGTCCTGGTGGGGCAGGGCGGCATCCTGTCGACCCCGGCGGCATCCTGCGTGATCCGCAAGTACGCGCACCTTCGGCGGCCTGATCCTCTCGGCCAGCCACAATCCGGGCGGGCCCGAGGGCGACTTCGGCATCAAGTACAACACGCGCCAACGGCGGCCCGGCGCCGGAGAAGATCACCGACGCGATCTTCGCCCGCAGCAAGGTGCTCGACGAGCTACCGCATCCTCGACGGCGCCGACATCGACCTCGACCGCTGCGGCACGCAGATGCTGGGCGGCATGGCGGTCGAGGTGATCGACCCGGTCGCCGACTATGCCGAACTCATGGAATCGCTGTTCGACTTCGCCGCGATCCGCGAACTGCATCGCCGGCGGCTTTCGCGCTCTGCTTCGACGCCATGCACGCGGTGACCGGGCCCTATGCGAAGGAGATCATCGAGCGCCGCCTCGGCGCGCCGGCCGGCAGCGTGATCAACGGCGTGCCGCTGGAGGATTTCGGCGGCGGCCATCCCGACCCCAACCTGACCTATGCCGACGAACTGGTGGAGATCATGTTCGACATCGATGCGCCGGATTTCGGCGCCGCCTCCGACGGCGACGGCGACCGCAACATGATCCTCGGCCGCGGCTTCTTCGTCACGCCCTCCGACAGCCTCGCCGTGATCGCCGCCAACGCCGCGCTGGCGCCGGGCTACGCCGGGGGCATCGCCGGCATCGCGCGCTCGATGCCGACCAGCGCCGCGGCCGACCGCGTCGCGCAGAAACTCGGCGTGCCCTGCTACGAAACGCCGACCGGCTGGAAGTTCTTCGGCAACCTGATGGATGCCGGCAAGGTGACGCTCTGCGGCGAAGAAAGCTTCGGCACCGGTTCCAGCCACGTGCGCGAGAAGGACGGCCTGTGGGCGGTGCTGTTCTGGCTCAACATCCTCGCCAGACGCCGCGCAGTCGGTGGAGCAGATCTTGTATCGCCACTGGGCCGAGTTCGGCCGCAATGTCTATTCGCGCCACGACTACGAGGCGCTGCCGACCGAGCTTGCCAGCGACATCATGGCCCAGGTCAGGCGCCGTTTTGCCGCCCTGCCGGGGCAGCGTCTGCGGCGACTACACGGTGAAGTTCTGCGACGACTTCAGCTATACCGATCCGATTGACGGCAGCATTTCCACCGGCCAGGGCCTGCGCATCGGCTTCGACGACGGCTCGCGCATCGTCTTCCGCCTCTCCGGCACCGGTACCGAAGGCGCCACGCTGCGCATCTACCTCGAAGCCTTCGAGGTCGATCCGGTGCGACAGAGGGCCGATGCGCAGCTGAGCCTGGCCCCGCTGATTGCGCATCGCCGACGAACTGTCGCAACTGCGGCAGCGCACCGGGCGCGAGCGGCCCACCGTCATTACCTGAACGGGAAGATGCGCCCTTCGCACCCCATCCCATCCCCAGCCCTTGTATGTTCTGCTTTTAAGGAATAAAAAAATGATGATGAGGCTGTGGAGTTTGCGAGCAACAGCGGGCATGGCATGAAACTCAGAGGCCCCTGGGACGCCGCCGCCATCGGGCAGTTCCTTGCCGATGCCGTGATTCCGGCCCGCGTCGCCGTGCTGGCCGGCAACGGCGCTCCACTGGTGCTGTCGCTGTGGTTCCTGCATCGCGACGGCGCCATCTGGTGCGCCTGCAACAACAAGGCGCGCGTCATTGAGCTGTTAAGGAACAATCCGCGCTGTGGTTTCGAGATCGCCGTGGAGGCCCCGCCCTATCGCGGCGTGCGCGGCCAGGGCCATGCGAAGCTCGATGCTCCGGGCGGTGCCCGGGTGCTGGCCGACCTGCTCGAGCGTTATCGCATTCCGAGCCAGAGCCGCCTGGCGAAAATGCTGGCACGGGAGGCCGCCAACGAAGTAGCGATCCGCATTGATCCGGACTGGGTGGCGAGCTGGGATTTCTCCGCCCGCATGTCCGACGTCTGAATCTCCATCGGGGAAACGCCGGCAGCCCGGCCATCAGTCGCAGGGTGCGGCAGGCCGCTCTTGTCGATGCTGTCGGACGCGCCTTCCGTCGCTATCTCGAGTGTGGCATCCTGTTCCAAGGCCTTGCCCGTGCCTGCCGTGCGGTGTGCCAAACGATTTCCTGATCGCCTGTTCCTGCACGAGGCACGGCGTGTGTCCCTCCTGTAGCATGCGGCGCATGGCCGAAACGGCTGCGCATCCGGAGTGCAGGAGCATTCGATGATAATGCCCTGATCGCGGTGACAACAACCGAGGAGAGAACGATGAATAAAACGTGGGCGATCCGTTTTCACGAGATTGGCGGCCCGGATGTATTGCGCTGGGAAGAGGTTGAGGTGCCGCGGCCTGGCGCAGGGGAAGTGCTGCTGCGCAATACCGCCATCGGCGTCAACATGAAAGAAATCGGCGAGCGCTCCGGCGCCTATCCTTGCCCGGCCTTACCCGATATTCCCGGCATCGAGGCGGCGGCAGTGGTGCTGGAGACAGGCCCCGGCGTAACGGAACTGGTTCCCGGCGACCGGGTCGGCTACGCCACCATGCCGACCGGCAGCTACTGTCAGGAGCGGGTGCTGGCGGCAGACAGGCTGGTAAAGCTGCCGGCGGATATCGACGATATCACCGTCGCCGCCGGCCTGCACAAAGGCATGACCGCCCGCTACCTGGTGCGCAAGAGTTACGCCGTGCGCCCGGGCGACACGATACTCGTGCACGCCGCTGCCGGCGGAACCGGCCTGCTCATCTGCCAATGGGCGAAGCATCTGGGTGCCACCGTGATCGGCACGGTCAGTACCCGCGCCAAGGCGGAAATTGCGCGCGCGCATGGCTGCGACTTCCCCATCGTCTACAGCGAAGAGGACTTCGTCGCAAAGGTCAAAGCCATCACCGGCAATGCAGGACTGCCGGTGGTATACGACTCGGTGGGCAAAGATACCTTCACCAAGTCCCTGGAATGCCTGGATGAGCTGGGCATCATGGTGCTGTATGGCATCTCCTCGGGGCATCCGCCCCCGCTGGAACTGATGAAGTTCGACATCTGGAAGTCCTATTTCTACACCCGGCCGTCATTTTTTGTGCACACCCGCAAGCGCGAGGATTTGTTGGCGAGTGCCCGGGATCTTTTCGAAGTGATCCGCAATGGCGCGGTAAAGATCAAGGTGCACGCCCGCTTCCCCCTCAAGGACGCGGCAGCGGCGCACCGGGCCGTGGAGTCGCGCCAGACCACGGGATCGATCGTCCTCATCCCCTGAATTTCACGCAACCCGGATCAAGAAACGAGGCGCATCATGAAAGTGGAACATCTGCAACCGGATACCCTGTTTGACAGCCAGCCCTTTGAATTTACCCAGGTGGTGACGGTGGAGGGCGCACGACGAACCATTTACTGCGCCGGACAAACCTCCATGGGAAAAGACCTGGCGGTAATCGGCCCGGGGGATTACGCGCTGCAGGCGGAAGAGGCCTATCGCAACGTTGCGCTGGCGCTGGCGGCAGCCGGGGCAACCACCGATCAAGTCGTGTTTTTGCGCAATTACGTGGTGGCTTACAACCCCGCCCACATTGAGCTGATCAACCAGGCCAGGCGCAAGGCATGGGGTCCGCACAAACCGCCCGCCGCGACCCTCCTCGGGGTTGCCGCGCTGGCATTGCCGGAAATCCTGATCGAGGTGGAGGCGGTGGCAGTGATGGAATGAGTTGGCGTGTTGATGGCAAGCACTTGACGGTCAGCAGATCTGACGCCCGATCGACAGGAACGCCCGATAAGGCGTCCTGCCGGCTTTGATGAAGGCAGCTTGTCGTGGGTGGCGGCTTATACCGCTGCCAGCGCCTGCTCCAGGTCGGCCTTGATGTCGTCGATGTGCTCGATGCCGATCGACAGCCGCACCATGTCTTCCGAGACGCCGGCCTTCTTCATCTCTTCGGCCGACAAGCTGGCGGTGCGTGGTGCTCGCCGGATGGCAGGCCAGGCTCTTGGCGTCGCCGATGTTCACCAGGCGCGTCACCAGCTTCAGCGCGTCCTGGAAGCGCGCGCCGCCGGCCATGCCGCCGTCCACGCCGAAAGACAGGATGCCCGAGGCGCGGCCGCCCATGTACTTCTGCATCAGCGCGTGGTCGGCATGGTCGGGCAGGCCGGCGTAATTGACCCACTTCACCTTGGCGTGGCCCTTGAGATAGTTGGCCACGGCCAGGGTGTTGTCGCAGATGCGGTCCATGCGCAGCGCCAGTGTCTCGATGCCCTGCAGGATCAGGAAGGAATTGAAGGGCGAGATTGCCGCGCCGGTGTTGCGCAGCGGCACGACGCGGGCGCGGCCGATGTAGGCCGCCGGGCCCAGCGCCTCGGTGTAGACCACGCCGTGGTAGGAGACGTCCGGCGTGTTGAGGCGCTTGAAGCGCTCCTTGTGATCGAAGCCCAGGGAAACTTGCCGGAATCGACGATGACGCCGCCGATGCTGTTGCCGTGGCCGCCCAGGTATTTGGTCAGCGCATGCACCACGATGTCGGCGCCGTGCTCGAAGGGGCGGCACAGGTAGGGCGTCGGCACCGTGTTGTCCACGATCAGCGGCACGCCGGCATCGTGCGCCACCTTCGCCAGCGCGGCGAGGTCGACCACGTTGCCCAGCGGGTTGCCGATGGATTCGCAGAACAGCGCCTTGGTGCGGCCGTCGATCAGCGGCTTGAAGGACTGTCGGGATTGCGGTAGTCGGCGAAGCGCACCTCGATGCCGTACTGCGGCAGGGTGTGGGCGAACAGGTTGTAGGTGCCGCCGTAGAGCGTGCCGACCGAAACGATGTTGTCGCCGGCCTCGGCGATGGTCTGGATCGCGTAGGTGATCGCCGCCATGCCCGACGCCACGCCCAGCGCGGCGATGCCGCCTTCCAGTTCCGCCATGCGCTTTTCCAGCACGTCGGTGGTCGGGTTCATGATGCGCGTGTAGATGTTGCCGGCCACCTTGAGGTCGAACAGGTCGGCGCCGTGCTGGGTGTCGTCGAAGGCGTAGGATGTGGTCTGGTAGATCGGCACCGCGACGGCCTTGGTGGTGGGGTCGGGGCTGTAGCCGCCATGCACGGCGATGGTTTCGATTTTCATGATCGGGCTTTCTCGGGACGGTGAGAGGCGGCAGTATAAAGTCAGGGCACGTGCTTATGAAACGACTCTTCATTGCATTGCTGATGCTCAGCACCCTGGCCTGGGGCCAGGCACTGGAGGTCATCAAGCTCCGGCATCGCAGCGCCGAACAACTGCTGCCGCAGATCGCGCCTTTCGTCGAACCGGGCGGCGTGCTTTCCGGCATGAACGACACGCTGTTCCTGCGTGCCTCGCCGCGCAACCAGGCCGAGCTTCGCGATCTCGTCGCCGCGCTCGACACGCCGCCGCGGCGGCTGATGATCAGCGTGCGCCAGGAGGGCGCCGACAGCGGCGCGCAAAGCGGCGCCGGCGTTTCCGGGCGGGTGATTACCGGGTCCGGCGGCACGACGGTCTCCGGCCGCGGCCACCTTTACCAGTCCGACAGCAGCAACCGGCGCGACATCGCGCAGCAGGTGCAGACCATCGACGGCGGCCGCGCCGCGATCATGGTCGGCCAGTCCCTGGTGATTCCCCTGCGCCAGCGGGTGTTCACCCCGGCCGGCGTCCTGATCTCGGATACCCTGGTTCAATTCGACCTCGGCACCGGCTTCGTCGCCGTGCCGCAGCTCAACGGCGAACGCGTGACCGTGACGGTCAGCCCGCGCGACGACACGCCGGGTCCGCTGCCCGGAACCATCAACACCCAGCAACTGGTGACCACGGTCAACGGCCGCCTCGGCGAATGGCTGGAACTCGGCGGCTCGACCGGCGAGCAGAGCGGCAGTTCCGGCGAAATCGCCGGCTACGGCACGCAATCGGCGTCCCGCCAGCGCCGACTTTTGCTCAAGGTGGAGGAACTGCGATAGGCCGCGCCGCCCGGCACGAAGCCGACATCGACCTGCTGTTTCAGGTCGGCCAGGCGCCTGAGGTTTTCCGCCGAACCGTCGGAAGGCAGTATCTTCAGCGTCACGCCGTCGCGTTCGAGGATCTTCTGGCAGCGCTCCGCCGTGCGCCGGAAGCTGGGCCCGGCCGGACCGGTGGTGATCATCAAGCTGCGCGGCGCGGCGGTGTTGAGGAACAGTCATTGACCGGCATCAGATCGGCCCCGATACTCTTCAACCTTGGGCTATCCCGTTTCGGGACGCCACAGGAAGGGACTGGATGATCGATCACCTCCAATCGGATGTCATCGTGGCCGGTGGTGGCCTGGCCGGCATCGTCACGGCGCTCGAAGCCCTGCGCGCGGGCCAGTCGGTCACCCTGGTGGACCGCGACACGCCCGAGCGCTTCGGCGGTCTGGCCCTGTGGGCCTTTGGCGGCATGGCGCTGGTGGGCACGCCGCTGCAGGCCGCGCATGAAGATTCCCGACACCCCCGAACGGGCGCTGCGCGACTGGCTGCGTTTCGGCGAACTGGCCGAGGACGATGAGCTGCCGCTGCAATGGGCGCGCCACTACGTCGAGCACTCCCGCGCCGAGGTGTACGACTGGCTGCTGGTCGAGGGCCTGAAGTTCATGCCGGCCGTGAACTGGGTGGAGCGCGGCCTGCAAGGCGACGGCAACAGCCTGCCGCGTTACCACATCGTGTGGGGCACGGCGCGCGAACTGATCCGCTGCGCATGATCGCCGCGCTGCACCGGCGGCCGCGGTGACGGACGCCTGACGCTGCTGCACCGGCACCGCATTGCCGGCGCTGGAGCATCAGGCCGGCCGGATCGCGGGCGCGGTGGCGGTCGACGAGGACACCGGGCGCCGAAGTGCGCCTGCAGGCGCCGGTGGTGGTCCTGGCCATGGGCGGCATCAACGGCAGCCATGACCAGGTACCGCGCCAACTGGCCCAAGGACCGCCCGCTGCCCGCCGCCATGCTCAACGGCGCGCACCCGTTTGCCGACGGCAAGCTGCATCACTGGGTGGCCGAGCGCCTGGGCGGACAGATCACCCATGCGGGCGAGATGTGGAACTACGCCGCCGGCTTTCCGCACCCCTACCCGCATTTCGAGGGCCATGGCCTGTCCACCATTCCCTGCAAGTCGGCCCTGTGGCTCGACCACCGCGGCGAGCGCATCGGCCCCGAGCCGCTGGTGACCGGCTTCGACACCCACGAGCTGTGCCAGCGCGTGGCCGCGCAGGAGAAACCCTGGACCTGGCACCTGCTGAACTGGCGCATCGCCGCCAAGGAATTCGCCATCTCCGGCGCCGAGCACAACCAGCGCATCCGCGACATGCAGTTCCCGCTGTTCCTGAAGGAAACGCTGCTCGGCAACCACCGCCTGGTCCGCCAGATGCAGCGCGAAAGCCCGCACTTCCTGGTCGACGACACGCTCGCCGGGCTGGCGGCCAAAATGAACGCGCTGACCTGCTCGCGGCGACATCGACCCCGCTGTGCTGCAGGCCACCGCCGATGCCTTCGACGCCAACTTCGCCAATGGCAGCAAGCTCGCACAACGACGACCAGATCCGCCGCATCCTGCACGCCCGCCAGTGGGGGCCGGACAAGCTGCGCACCTGCAAGCCCGCGCCGCTGCAACAAGCCCGGCGCGGGGCCGTTCATCGCGATCCAGATGCAGCTCATCACCCGCAAGAGCCTGGGCGGCCTGCAGACCGACCTGCAAAGCCGCGTGCTCGATGCCGACCGGGCAGCCCGTCGGCGGCCTGTACTGCGTCGGCGAGGCCGCCGGGTTTCGGCGGTGGCGGCGCCAGCGGCAAGCGCTCGCTGGAAGGCACCTTCCTGCCCGGCTGCATCCTCACCGCCCGCGCGGCGGCGCGTTCCATCGTTGCCGGACGCTGAAGCGGCCGGACACAAGCAGACAAACCCAAGGAGACAGCCATGCCCAACGGCGCCCAAGCCCTGATGAAAACCCTGGTCGATGCCGGCATCGACGTCTGCTTCACCAACCCCGGCACCAGCGAGATGCACTTTCGTGGCCGCGCTGGACGACGAGCCCCGGCATGCGCGCCGTGCTGGCGCTGTTCGAAGGCGTGGCCACCGGCGCGGCCGACGGCTATGCGCGCATGGCCGACAAGCCCGCGGCCACCCTGCTGCACCTGGGCTGCGGCCTGGGCAACGGGCTGGCCAACCTGCACAACGCGCGCAAGGGCAAGGTGCCGGTGCGTCAACATCGTCGGCGACCACGCCACCTACCACACGCAATATGACGCGCAATTGCAGTCCGACATCGAGACCGTGGCGCGCAACGTCTCGCCCGGATTCGTGCGCACCTCGCGACAGCACGGCCGAACTGTGCCGCGACGCCGCCGACGCCGTCGCCGCCGCACGCGGGCCTGCCGGGGCAGGTGGCCACGCTGATCCTGCCGGCCGACGTGTCGTGGGGCGAGGGCGGCGTGCCGGCTGCCCGCCGCCCGCCGCCGCGCCCGGCCGCGGCCGACGATGCCACAGTGGCGCGATCGCGGCTGCCGTGCGCTCGGGCGGCAAGGCGGCGCTGCTGCTGGGCGGCCAGGCCCTGCGCGAACCCGGCCTGCTGGCGGCCGCGCGCATTGCCGCGCACTGCGGCGTCAAGCTGCTGGCCGAAGTCTTTCCCACCCGCCTGGAGCGCGGCGCCGGCCTGCCGCCGGTCGAGCGCATCGCCTACCTGGCCGAGCTGGCCGGCGTGCAGCTGGCCGACATCGAGCACCTGATCCTGGTGGATGCCAAGGCGCCGGTATCCTTCTTCGCCTACCCCGGGCAAGAAGAGCTACCTGGTGCCCGACAGCTGCACGCGTGCACACCCTGGCCACGCCCGCGCAGGACGCGCTGGCCAGCCTCGAGAAGCTGGCCGACGCGCTGGGCGCCGACGCAGGCGCGCGCCCGCGCTGCAGCCCGCGCTGCGTCCCGGCCGTCCGCGCGGCAAGCTCACCGCGGCGAAAGTCTGCAAGGCCGTGGGCCACCTGCTGCCCGAGAACGCCATCCTCGATCGACGAGGCGATCACCTCGGGCCTGATGCTCTCCGGCCATGACCGCCGGCGCGCCGCGCCACGACCTCATCACGCTGACCGGCGGCGCCATCGGCCAGGGCCTGCCGAATGCCATCGGCGCCGCCATCGCCTGCCCGGACCGCCCGGTGCTGGCGCTGATCGGCGACGGCACGCGCGATGTACACCATCCAGGCGCTGTGGACCATGGCGCGCGAGAAACTCAACGTCACCGTCCATCATCTTCAACAACGCCTCCTACTCGGTGCTGAACGTGGAACTGGAGCGCGTGGGCGCCGAGCGCAGGCCGGCCCGAAGGCGCGGTCGCAACTCGACCTGCACGGCTCCGGTACTGGACTTTGCCCGCATGGCGCAGGGCATGGGCGTGCACGCGGTGCGCGCCGACAACGGCCGAGGATTTCGTCAAGGCGCTCGAGTACGCGCTGGCCAACCCCGGGCCCGCACCTGATCGAGGCCGTGGTACCCGAGTCGCTCAGCGGCGCCAAGCGCAAGCTGCTGCCCTGGCTGCTGCGCTCCATGCCCCACCTGCCGCAGAAAGCGGCGCAGGCCCTCAGGCGCAAGATCGCACCCTGATCCAGCCGGGCAGGCCAGCCGGCAAGAAAGAGGTCGATTCGCCGTGTCGCCAGCGCCGACTTTCGCTCAAGGTGGAGGAGTTGCGGTAGTCGCGCCGGCAACATATTGTTTGCACTCATGAGTATATGATAGCAATATACGCGCATGATTGATCTGGCCAGGATTGCAAGCTTCGACTGGGACGATGGCAACGCCCGGAAGAACGAGAAACATGGCGTAACGATGGCGGAAGCGGAGCAGGTTTTCTTCAACGTTCCCTTGCTGCTTTTGGCCGACGAGAAACACAGCCGGCAGGAGTCACGGCACCATGCCTTGGGCAAGACGGATGAAGGACGGCTGTTGCATATCGCCTTCACGCTGCGCAAGGCGGCGAGCTTGATTCATGTGATCTCGGCGAGAGACATGCATCGAAAGGAGCGGGCGATTTATGAAGAAGCCGACTAAAGCAGTTCCCCAATTCGCCAATGAAGCCGAAGAACGCGCTTTCTGGGAAAAGCACGACTCGGCCGATTACCTCGATTGGTCAAAGGCGCAGCGAGCGGTTCTGCCGAATCTCAAGCCCACCACCAAGACCATTTCATTGCGGTTGCCGCAACACCTGCTCGACTCCATCAAGTCAGCGGCCAACGCCAGGGACGTTCCCTATCAATCGCTGATCAAGGTCTGGTTGCAGGAGAAACTGCACAGCCGCTGAAATCTGCGGGCAGCCGCTTATTGCCGCCGGTGCGGACGCCCCGGCAGTGCGCATCACGGCCCCCCATCCTTCCTGACCAGTTGCTTCATGAACGCCACCTCGCTTTTGGTGATGCGGACCTCCTTCTTCGGTCCCAGCGAATCGACGAGCTTCACGAACTCGTCCAGAGTCAGCGCCGCCGAAAGCGGGCTGTCTTCGCCGCCAAGCCGCTCGCGCAGGATCAGCAGGCCGCTGCCGGTCACAGCCATCGTGTAGTGATGGTCTTCGCTGCGCGCATTCAGCCGGGCGACGGCGGCGGCGGCACGGGTCGAGCGCATGTCGTGGTGTTTGTCAGAGGGGCAAGCCCGAGGAGTCAGTAATCAAGCGCCATAGCGTCATTCCGGCCGTCATCCCGGGCTTGACCCGGGATCCAGTAACGGCCGCCGTCTGGATTCCGGCTTCCGCCGGAATGACGATTAGACAATTGATCGGTCCCTTCTCAGGGCGTGCCGATGTAGTCGCGCTTGCCGATTTCCACGCCGTTGTGACGCAGGATGTTGTAAGCCGTCACCAGGTGGAAATAGAAATTCGGCATGGCATAGCCGAGCAGGTAGGCCTGACCCTTGAAGCTCATATCCTGTCCGCCCGCCCTGAGCGAAATATCGCGCTCCTCGGAGCCGTCGATCTGCGCCGCGGAAAACGATTCGACGAAGGCGATGATCCTGGCGATGCGCGCCCGAAGTTCCTCGAAGCTCTGCTCGGTATCCTCGAACTTCGGCACCTCGACGCCGGCCAGCCGGGCGACGCAGCCCTTGGCGTGGTCGGTGGCGATCTGAACCTGTTTCACGAAGGGCAGCATGTCGGGGAACAGCCGGGCCGCCAGCAGCACGGATGGATCGATCTTCTTCGCCAGCGCATGGGCCTGCGCCCTGGCGAGGATGGCGTCGAGGTTGCGCAGCATGTTGGCCAGGCGCGGCGCGCTGGCTTGGTACATCGAGATGGTCATGGTCGGGCCCTCCGTGAATCATGCATTCTGCCATCGATGATCCGGTGCGGAAGCGAAACAGCGCTTTGCGACCTCTTGCATGCCGCCGCGCCCGACAAATTTTCCGCCGGGATTGATATCCGTCCGATTCAGGCCGATGATGATCCCCACGGGAGGAACACAAAGTGAAAATCGGCTTTTTCGGCGCGGCAGGCGAAGTGACCGGCTCCTGCACGCTGGTCGAAACGGGCAGCTGCCGTTTCCTGGTCGACTGCGGCATGTTCCAGGGTGGGCGCGAGGCGCGCACCAAGAACCTCAATGCCCTGAAGTTCGGCTTCGACGTCCGCTCCATCGACTTCGTCCTGCTGACGCATGCCCACATCGATCATTCCGGCCTGCTGCCGCTGCTGTCGGTGCTCGGCTATCGCGGGCCGGTCTACGCCACGCCGGCGACCATCGACCTGCTGCATGTGCTGCTGAAGGACAGCGCGCACATCCAGGAGAAGGAATCGGAGTGGCAGCTGCGCCATCAGCGGCGGCGCGGCCAGGGCAGCAGGCCGGCCTTGCAGCCGCCGCTGTACACCGTGGCCCAGGCCGAGGCCTCGCTCAAACTGCTGCGTCCGGCACCTTATCGGGAGTTGATTCACCCGGCTGAAACCGTCGCGGTCAACTTCCACGACGCCGGCCACATTCTCGGTTCCTCCTGGCTCGAGGTGACGGTCAGCGGCGAAGGCCGGCCGCGCCGGATGGTTTTTTCCGGCGACCTCGGCATGTCCGGCCGGCCGGTGCTGCATGACCCCGAAAAGGTCGTGCCCGAAGCCGATGTGCTGTTCATCGAATCGACCTATGGCGACCGCCTGCACCGTCCCCTTGCGGAAACCGAGGACGAAATCGTCGCGACCTTCGAACGCACGCGCCATACCCACGGCAACCTGATCATGCCCGCCTTCGCCGTCGGCCGCACCCAGGAAATCATCTACATCCTGGCCGACCTGGTGCGCCGCCAGCGCCTGGCGCCGCTCAAGATCACCATCGATTCGCCGATGGCCACGGCCGCCACGCACATCACCTGGGACTATCCCGCGCTGATGGACAGCGAGACCCGCGAGCTGATCGCCTGGATGAAGCAGCATCCGGCGAAAATGAAAGTGGAATTCGTCGCCGATGTCGAGGGCTCGCGCGCGCTGAACGAGGTGCGCAGCGGCGCGGTCATCATCTCGGCCAGCGGCATGTGCGACGCCGGCCGCATCAAGTACCACCTGCGCGAGAACCTGCCGCGCAGCGAATGCAGCATCCTCATCACCGGCTTCCAGGCAGCGGGAACGCTGGGCCGCCGGCTGGTCGACGGCGCGCGCCTGGTCCATATCTTCGGCCAGCCGGTTCCGGTCAGGGCCGCGATCCATACCGTGGGCGGCTTGTCGGCGCATGCCGATCAAGCCGGGCTGCTCGACTGGCTGCGCGGCTTCCACACCCCGCCCAAGCATGCCTTCGTCGTGCATGGCGAGGCGGCCGCCTCGGCGGCTTTCGCCCAGGCGATCCACGATCAGCTCGGCTGGCCCGTGCCGCATCTGCCGGTTATGGGCGAGAGGATCAGCCTGTAGGGGCGATGACGCAGCCGCCGAGGGAGGCGGCTCTGGATTTCCGCTGTGTGCCCATTGGAGACAGCCGAGGAAAATGGAAGCAGACCCTGGCCGGGAACCCTCGAAAGTGAATAGCTGCCATTCGTTATGTTGCTGCGATGTTATTGGCCCAACGGCCCCTGCGCAGCGGAAGCCGTCATGGGTGATGACGAATAAGTGTTTTCTTAAGGCCCGGTATCCGAGTAATACAGTCGGCAGACTCTCTCAGCAGAAATTGCACCGCAGCCTATGACGTCCGCGCGAGAAACTAGGACTTCGATATTGCCGATAGTACGGCATGATGTACGCTGCCAATGAGCGAAGGAGTGATTTGACATGCCGCTTAAGCCAATCGAGACAACTACCGGACCGTTGGAATACACGGTTTCAAGTCGATTCGGATACCGTTTCTCACGGTATCTGGTCCTTCCTCGCATCACGGAAAGCGAAGATTTTAAGAGCGGCCAGCCATTCCAACTTTCGCCAATGATTCAGGCGATAACAAACGAATACCTGACCCAGGAAGAACAGCAGGCAACCTATTCACGGCCAAACGGTAATCCTGAATCAGTTTTTGATGCCATTCGCTGGTATGTCCGACTCGTTGGCAGGGAAAACAGTGTTATCGAGTTCGTTGAGCGCGGTTGGTATCGGATGCCTAGCGGCGAGCAGGGGGTTGGCAATAGTGACGATGGGATCGAGGAAGAAGTTGCAGAGGAAGCAGGCGCGACAACGGATGGCTGGATTTACGCCTTCACTTTTCCTGAACTCGTCAAGGACGACCCATTCCCGATCAAGATCGGCATGACTATCCGTGACGTCAAGGAACGTGTTGTAGACCAGTGCAAGGGTTCTGCTATTTTCAGCCCACCAAAAATTCTGAGGTCGTGGCCCGTACAAAAGGTCTCGCTAACCGAGCGCACAGTGCAGGGCCTGCTAAAGTTGTCTGGACAATGGAAGTCAGACGCACCTGGCTTGGAGTGGTTTGTCACAACATTGGCCGAAATTGACCGTATTGTGGGAATCGTCCAGAAGGAAACGCACTGAGACTTATCGTCAGCATCATTGCCCCCTGTCATTGGACCGCCTAGTGACGAGAGCCGTCATGCGGTATGCCAATGTCAGCAGGCAGTTGACAGCTAGAAGAGACGGTGGGCAGGAGTTCGCAACGTTTCTCGCCTGAATAGGCGCTACAGACTAATTGCAGACGCTGGCAGATGCCATCCGCAAAAAGGGCCGGAACCGCAATCGCTCCCGTGCCGGTTCCGCTCGCGAGTAATCGCACACGCGACCACATCCGCTTATGCCTTTCGCTCAATGGCCAATAGCGCGTAGTATCGGCTTGGGCTAAAGCCACACCTTCAAAGGGGTACATAAATGAATAAGGGCATGATCCTAGCTGGTCTGATTTTCCTATCCGCCTGCGCCACCGTTGGCCGTGAAATCAAGCCGGAGCAGTTAGCCGACTTCAAGAAGGGTGTCACCACGGCAGAAGAGGTGGTCGCCAAGCTTGGGAATCCGATTAGTACCAGTGTCAATTCAACTGGCATTCGTTCGCTTGTTTATGTCTTTGCCCACGCGCAGGCGCGACCCGAAAGCTTTATCCCGTTCATTGGCCCATTAGTCGGTGGTGCAGATTCCCGCTCAAGCTCCGTGGTGTTCATGTTCGGCGCTGACGGCAAGATGCTCGACTACCACGCCTCTCAGTCGCAGATAGGGTCAGGGACGGGCTTCGCTGCTGGCAGCTATCAGCAACCCGACTATAGCCAACCACAGGAAGCGGTAAAGAAGTAGTCCTTAGTAGCGAAGAGCTTCACGCTGCAAGTCACCTATTTGACCGCCAAACCCAAGGAGCAACACATGCGTACCTGCCTCACCATCCTACTGTGTTCGATTATTCTTGCCGCATGTAGTGGCCCCAAAGATACCCCGCTGCCACGCGAACTAGACAAGATGGAAAGCATTAAGCCGGCAATGGAGAAACTTACACCGGAAGAACGTGAACTCGCAGCCGGTTACATCATGCGCCACACTCTCGGAGCAAAACTAGGGGCGCTGTTCGGAGGAAAGGAAAGCCCGGGAATTCCAGAAGGCATGACCCTCGGGAAAGCCATAGACGAGCAGCGTAAATTCAAGGCTGATGCTGACATCGAAGAAGCCAAACAGAAGGCATTGAGAGCAAAGCTTCAGGCGGAGCAAGAAGCTGTCCTAAAGCCGATGAAGGAAGCAGTCACGGTCACGCTTGTGTCGAAGAAGGTCAAAACCGGACACGTTTATGACGGACTCGAAATGAACTTCGGTTACAAAAATAACTCGGACAAGGACATTGCCGGGGTGAAGGGCGAAATTACTGCATTCGATCTATTTGGTGACAGGATTTGCAGCGTCAGAATATCTAACGACAAGACAATTAAGGCAGGGCAGGCTGTAACCTGGGTTGCAATGGATTATTTCGGAATGGGCAACAGTTGTCGCAAGCTTGCCGATCTTGAAGATGGCAAGTTTAAGATTGGTTGGCAACCCCAGATGATTGTTTTCACCGACGGAACCAAGCTTACGGTTCCGGATAAGTGACATAGAAAGGTTGCGACAGCCGGCCCCGCGCCGGCTTTTTGTTGGCAGTGGTCAGCACAGTGACCTACTCGATAGAATCGGAAGCGGAGCAGGGGTTCAAAGGAGGGAAATCCGCCTACCACCCGTGACCCCGCATGATTGAGCCATGCACCGGTCTGCGTCACCGTCAGCTGTCGCTGCATAGGTGAAGTTCAGACCGACGAAATCCGCGGCGCCGATTGAATGGCGGCTTCGGAGTAATCACCCCATGCGAGCGTCAGCAATGGAGAAGTGGCGCCACTGTCTCTTGCTGGCCGACAGCCGCGTTGGTCACCGTCTGTTGTGGAGCAGCGAAATTCCAAGGGCAGGTGTCTGGCGGCGAACTTGCTGAGGCCAATGAGTACAGGGTGCCCATTGCTGCCGGCGGAAGAAATCGGGAGCGGCCATTCGCCAGAAATGCCGAAAACGGGGAAGCAGTCATTCGCTATGCGTAAGTGATAGTCCTGCCCTGAAGGCTACTATGCAACTGGAGCGAGTATTTGCCAATGGCCGCTTACTGGTAGCCCGCAACGCAGTCCCCACACATCCACTCGCCGTAGTCATAGATGCCTGTAGACATATCCTTTTGCTGATGACACCAGCCGCACGTCGCCATGATTTCAGTTCGCTCGGCGCGCGGCGCGCGGCGTTGATCCGGGTTTCCAAGGGTTGCCGAAGGCAACCGGCTTGGGTCCGGGCTAACCGCGAAAGATCCACAGTTCGAGCACCAGCGGCCTCCGTGATGCTCGATGGTGCTGGCTTTGAGACACTTCGGACAGACGGTGCGATCTGGATCGTCGGTCGCCACCTCCACCACCGCATTCGGCACTAGTTCTCCCATCGTGCTAACCCGTCGGCAACTCAGTCCGTTCTTGTTTAGGTGAGACAGCAGCGGATCGAAACCTTTGTCAGCCGAAAGAACGACGCACTCGGTATCCGGTGCCGTTTCGATGGTCCGCCCAAGTTGGAACGCAATATGAAAATCCAAAGCGTTCTTGCCGGCACCCTCGATTTTTTGGAAGTCGACTCGTTGGAACCGATGGGCTGTCGCCTTCTTCGATGCAGCCTTGGGCGGATTCTGCTTTGCCCCGACATAAACGATAGCCGTATAGGTCTCGTCGAGCAGCGAAAGATCAATTTTGTGGACGTTCTCAAGGTCCACGAGCAAAAGGCGCTTAGTCATGGATCATGATCATGCCAGACCTATGTCGGGTTTTGAGCAATCAATTTGGAAAACCAGCCGGCAGATATAAGTCTTGAAGAGACGGTTCAGCAGCTTCACGCCGGAATGGGTGCTACAGAATGTTTGCTGCCATAGGGGTGCGTGCGGATGGCGAGAAGGATATGCCAGCCGCAAGCCATGGCCACCGTGAAGCGAATGGCAGCTTACGAATGAAGACTACTTACGAGACCAGCACGCACGGCAATGACGGCGTGCAACGTTCGGTAGCCGAAATAAAGCAAAAGGCCGCTAAAGAGAAAAAATATACCGGGGAAAATGGGGAGAATAGCGAGGCCGATCAAGCCGCCCCCTAGAAATTGGGATCCATACTTAGTGAGAACGAAAATTCCAGCGACCGAAAATATCCAAAGGGGTCAGAGTCATTTCACAAAGTCAAATCGCTCTGACCCCAATGGCTTCTGTTCGTATTTCTTGCGGCAGGTAAGTGAGTCGAGCAGTCGTACAGCACGATCTGTCCAAGTAGCAGATGCCATTACCCCTCAAGTTTTCGCAGTGCCGACAGGCTCAGCGAGCGCTGGCCGTTCTTCTGCATTTTCCCGGCAGCTTCCCATGCTGGCTTTCCGGAACCATTGTAAATCTCGGTCATGGAGCCGTCGCGATTCAGTTTGAGGACGAGTAACCAATCAGGGCAGGCGCGCAGGCCGACGCTATTACCGCCTGTCGCCTTAATCTGCCAGTATTGACCTTTCGTATCCTGCGCGTCATGGTTGGGGAAAGATGCATTGAGCAAAGTAAGTCCGTAGTGCGCGGCCGCGTAAGCTTCTCCTATGCTGCCAACCATGTGACCATCAGGTGTGAACTTGCGGCCATCATGGATTCTCTCAAGCTCATCAACCAGTGAGTAGATTTGGCGGATGATTTCAGCGGTGCGATCCAAGGTCATTAATTATCGTTTAAGCCAAACGGCTGACGCGTATGTAGGCGCCCCTTCCACGACGATTCGAGCCGTATAACGTCTTCGCTGTCCATATCGGGTGACACTCGTTGCAGTATGGTGAAGCGAAAGCAGCGTGGATCGCGATTCTTAAGGAGTTTATTTCCACCATGACCGCTCGTGGCGTATTCAGTCCATCTCCCGTAAATATTTGACTCCCCGTAAGCTGACCCCACATAGCCCTTGCCGTCCGACTCATCGAAGATGTAATAGATGCCGCGCCAGTGAGAAAGAGCATTCCGCCAATTAGCGGGTAGCAGACTTAATTCATCCCATGTCAGGTTGATTGCATCCCAGTCAGGCATGCCCGCCTTGAGGACGCTCTCCTCGTGAATGGCAATTACTGACATGACGTTATTTTCCGCCCGGCGATACCAAGACCGCTCCGGAGGTGGCCATTTAACGATCAATTTGCCCTTCCATTCGGCGTAATGCTTGGTCAGTGCAAGATCGAAAAACAGGATTTTTGGATGATCGGGCGATGGGGTGAATCCATACATCCCAAATTCATACATATAGCGATAAGCAGGATGATCGTCGTATTCGCCTTTGGTCATCGGCGTAGCGTCGCCAATGCGATAAAGGCCGATGAAGAGCGCCTTGCCTGCGCCATAGGCAATGAATGAGGCCAGGTAGCCGTCACCGGACATCCTTTTCATCGCATTCTCTACGGTCAGCCCGTGCGTCGCTTGGTACGCGTTGAATACGTCCGGCTTCTCCTCAGCAAGCCATCCAATAACCTTCGCCAATCGCGGCTCAGGTGGTCGGTGACGCATGACGATAACCTTGCGCGGGTCAATGTCCTTAGCGGCAAGTAGAGTGTTCAGATCCACGGTCGTGTTGGTCAGGGGTTGTATTAGTCAAGGAATTCCGCAGCATTCCAGGCGTTCAGAGGGAAATGTCAGTCAATTGGAATAATGAGCCGATTTTTCCCCCACTGCACCTGCCACGAATCGCCTGCGACTTGGTCGAGGAGAATGAACGTATAGATGTTTTGCGTCGGATAAAGCGTAAACCGCCCTGGTTTGCCATCAGGTACGAGCGGCACGACATTGAGCGGGTCAGTGAAACGCTTTTCGGTCTCTGTGCTCCACTGAACTTGCGTAATCTGTCCGGTACGCGTGTCGAGCAAAAGAAACATGAACATGTTTTGAGTTCGGAAAAGCCGATACAGTGCCGAAGGGTCTTGCGTCGGTTCAGGGACCGACACTTGCGCTTGTGCGGCCCCTCCAAGGGCTAAAAACAGCACTGAAATCATCACACACGCTTTGAGCATTTTCTTAGTCATGATTTCCACCCCCATTCGGCCCCATTTGCAGTTATTTTAATGAAGTATCTCGACTCAGTGACCATCACGCTTGACCCTACGCGCCAATCGCTTTACCCAAGACACCAATTTGACTACGTTAAGGAATAGTCGAGGTCAGGCAACGACTGCAATGGAGCAATATGTCGAGCGGCGGCTCCTGGCCGAAAGTGTGAGTCCAGCAAATTTCCACATTGCTGCCATTCGCCCATACTGGGCTGATTCAATCGAGTTGCCGTTTTGGCCGAACAACCGCCGTACCGCCAGCGCCGACTTTTCTGCCGGTGTGGGTCGGTATCCTGGGCGGGCGACGCCCACCCTGTCCGGCTCACCGCTGCCGGCGGACCCAGGCCGCACAGTGCGCCCGGTTTTCCCCGTTCGGCGGGTAGAGGCCCGGCAGCGGCACGCCGGCCGCGACCTCGGCGATCCGGGCTTCCATGCGCTCCTGCTCCACCGACTCGGTGATCACCCCGGGCAGCAGCGTGGCCGGGACCGGCACGGCGCCGTCGGCATCGGCCACCACCACGTCGTCGGGAATCAGCGCGACGCCCCGCAGCCGACCGGTTCCTGCCGGCCGACGAAGCTCGGCCCGGCCACAGGGGCCGCTGCCGCGGTAGCCTGGCGCCCTTGGCCGGCCCGAGCTGAAGTAAGCTTCGTGGCCAGCCTCGCCGCCGACCATCACAAGCCATGCCCGACAACCTGTTCCGTCTCGATAACAGCTATGCCCGCGAACTGCCCGGCTGCTACGTGGCCTGGCCGCCCGCGCCGGTCAAGGCGCCGCGATTGCTGTATTTGAATCGCGAACTCGCCGAGGAACTTCGCCTCGACCTCGCCGCGCACGACGAAGCGACGCTTGCCGCGATCTTCTCCGGCAATGCGCTGCCGGAGGGCGCCGTGCCCATCGCCCAGGCCTACGCCGGCCACCAGTTCGGCAACTTCTCGCCACAGCTTGGCGACGGCCGCGCGCTGCTGATCGGCGAAGTCATCGACCGGCATGGCCGCCGCCGCGACCTCGCCTTCAAGGGCTCGGGCCGCACGCCGTTCTCCCGCAACGGCGACGGCAAGGCCGCCGTCGGTCCGATGCTGCGCGAGGTGCTGGTCGGCGAGGCCATGCATGCGCTGGGCATCCCGACCACCCGCGCGCTGGCGGTGATCGCCACCGGCGAAGCCGTGTATCGCGAAGAGACCCTGCCCGGCGCGCTCCTGACGCGCGTCGCCGCCAGCCACATCCGCGTCGGCACCTTCGAGTATTTCGCCGCGCGCGACGAGCGCGAGCGCGTCAGGCAGCTTGCGGACTACGGCATCGCGCGCCACGATCCGCAACTGGGCGGCGCAGCAGACCGCTACGCGCAATGGCTGCGCGCCGTCGCCGAACGACAGGCGGCGCTGCTCGCGCAGTGGATGAACGTCGGCTTCATCCATGGCGTGATGAACACCGACAACATGAGCATCGCCGGCGAAACCATCGACTTCGGCCCCTGCGCCTTCATGGAGACCTACCACCCGGACACGGTGTTCAGCTCGATCGACCGGCACGGGCGCTATGCCTACGGCAAGCAGCCCGCGATCGCGCAATGGAACCTGGCGCGCTTCGCGGAATCGCTGCTGCCACTGCTGGCGGACGTCGAGGATCAAGCCGTGGAAAAGGCGACCGAGATCCTTGCCGGCTTCGGCACCAGCTATCGCCGCCACTGGCTTGAGGGCGTTCGCGCCAAGCTGGGGCTGCGCCGGGAGATCGGGGACGGCGAAAAGCGGGATGCCGAACTGGCCGCGGACTGGCTGGCGCTGTTGCAGGCCGGCCGGGTGGATTTCACGCTCGCCTGGCGCAGGCTTGCCGATGCCGCCGAAGGCCGGAGCGGGCCGCTGCGCGCGCTGTTTTCCGAATCGTCGGCACTGGAGGCATGGCTCGCCCGCTGGCAGGAACGCTGCGCCGCCGAAGACGGCACGCTGCCAGCCGATGCGTTGACCCCGCCTGCACCGAGGCGCGCGCAGGCGATGCGCGGGGTCAATCCCTGGATCATCGCGCGCAACCATCGCGTCGAGGAGGCCCTGGACGCAGCCTCCGCCGAGGGCGACCTGGGTCCGTTCGAAGACTTGCTGAAAGCCATACAGCGCCCTTTCGACGAAGACCCCGCGCTCGCCCGCTACGCCGAAGCCGCGCCCGCGGCTTACACCGATGGCTACCGTACCTTCTGCGGCACCTGATGCCAGTCCGGGCCGGCCGCCGGCGCAAGGCACGAAAAATCGGCGATTGACGGGCGTCCGCCATGCTGCCCGGTAGCCCGCTGGATTCCCCGTCCTTTCAATCCGCACAAAAAGCATTTCCCGGTGACCGGATTGATTACTGCCGCATCGATCTTCCGAATCAATCCTTTCCCCTGGGCTGAGCGTCCCGCCAGCGCCGACTCCCGCCTTGCCGCCCCGTTCCCGCGTGCTACCATGCCGCGCCCGCCATGTCCGATCCCATCCACGAAATCAAGCGCATCTTCGCCCCCGAGGGGCCGCTCGCCGCCGCCGTGCCGGGCTTTCGCCCGCGGCCGCAGCAACTGGAGATGGCGCAGCGCATCGCCGCGGCCATCGCGGGCAACCTGGCGCTGGTGACGGAGGCCGGCACCGGCACCGGCAAGACCTTCGCCTACCTCGTGCCGGCGCTGCTCTCGGGCGGCAAGGTGATCGTTTCCACCGGCACCAAGACGCTGCAGGACCAGCTCTTCAACCGCGACCTGCCGACGGTGCGCGCGGCGCTCAAGGTCGGCGCCACGATCGCGCTGCTCAAGGGCCGCGCCAACTACGTCTGTCCCTATCATCTGGAACACGCGATGAGCGCCGGGCGGCTGGCTTCGCGCGAGGAGGCGGCGCACCTGCGCAAGATCGCGCGCTTCGCCGAGCGCACCAAAACCGGCGACAAGGCCGAATGCATCGACGTGCCGGAGGATTCCGGGGCATGGGGGGTGGCGACCTCGACGCGCGAGAACTGCCTCGGCCAGGAATGCCCCAACGCGAAGGAGCTGCTTCGTGCTGGCGGCGCGGCAGGATGCGCTGGCGGCCGACGTGGTGGTGGTCAATCACCACCTGTTCTTCGCCGACGTGATGCTCAAGGACGAGGGCATGGGCGAACTGCTGCCGGCCTGCAACACGATCATCTTCGACGAGGCGCACCAGTTGCCCGAGGTGGCGGGGCTGTTCTTCGGCGAGAGCGTATCCACCACGCCAGATCATCGAACTGGCGCGCGACACGCGCAACGAAGGCATCGTCGCCGCCAAGGATTACCCGCCGCTGCAGGAGGCCGCGACGGCGCTGGACAAGGCGGCGCGCGACCTGCGCCTGGCGGTGAAGGGCGAGAACCTGCGCCTGCCGGCGGCGCGTCTCGAAAGCGAGGCCGAGTTCGCCGCGGCGCTTGCAGGGCCTGGCGGCGGCGGTGAAGGAGCTCGGGCGCCACCTCGACACGCAGGCCGAGCGCGGCGAGGGCCTCGCCAACTGCCTGCGCCGCGACGCAGGAACTGGCGGCGGCGCTCAAGCGCTGGCGTGGCGGCAGCGCCGATCCCGAAGTCGCCGGCGGTGCGAGTTTGGCAAATGAGGTGGTCAAGTGGGTCGAGGTCTATTCGCAGGCGATGTCGCTGAACCTGACGCCGCTCGACATCGCGCCGATCTTCCAGCGCCAGATGGAAGGCCATCCGCGCGCCTGGATCTTCACCTCGGCGACGCTGGCCGTGGGCAGCAACTTTTCGCACTACTGCGGCGAGCTCGGGCTGAGCGAGGCCGATACGGCGGTGCTGGGGCAGCCCCTTCGACTACGAGAAGAATGCGCTGCTGTATTCGCCGACCGGCATGCCCGACCCCAACAGCGCGATGTACCAGGAAGCCGTGGCGGAAGCCGCCTGGCCGGTGATCCGCGCCGCGGGCGGGCGCGCCTTCGTGCTGTGCACCTCGCTGCGGGCGATGCGGCGCATCCGCGAACTGCTGCAGGAAAAGCTCGCCGCCGAAGGCCTCGAGCTGCCGCTGCTGATGCAGGGCGAGGGCTCGCGCACGCGAACTGCTGGAGCGCTTCCGCTTTCTCGGCAACGCGATACTGGTCGCCAGCCAGAGCTTCTGGGAGGGTGTCGATGTGCGCGGCGAGGCCCTGTCGCTGGTGGTGATCGACAAGCTGCCCTTCGCGCCGCCCGACGACCCGGTGCTGTCGGCGCGCATCGACCGCCTGCGCGCGGCGGGGCGCAACCCCTTCATGGAATACCAGTTGCCGCGCGCGGTGATCAGCATGAAGCAGGGCGCCGGACGGCTGATCCGCGACGAGGACGACCGCGGCGTGCTGATGATCTGCGACCCGCGCCTGACCGGCAAGCCCTACGGCAAGGCCATCTGGCGCTCGCTGCCGCCGATGCGGCGCACGCGCGACGCGGCCGAGGCGGAAAACTTCTTCCTCCGCGCGCTGCCGGTAGAATCGGCGCATGAATAGTTCGGCATTGCAGGCAAAGAGCGACTTATGAACCAGATTTCGTCCCCGGATCAAGTCCGGGGCAGGCTATTCCCGCGAAAGCGGGAATCCAGCGGCGTTTCGTGGCAACCTGCACTGGGTTCCCGCTTTCGCGGGAACGACGGGTTCCTTTCTCGGGGTTTCGTCAAGAATGCAACCCCACACTAGCCCTTCCAGCATCGAACTGGCCGACCGGCTGAATGCCGGCTGCCACTGCGTCTCGCTCGACAGTGCGGGACTGGAGGCGGAGCTGGAACGCGTCAGCCCGGGCTTTCACGACGAGGTGATGGCGGGGCGGCCGCACCTCTTTTCTTCGTCCGTGGCTTTCGTCAGCGCCGAACATGTGCAGCGCATGGCGCGGTTGGTGGCTGCGGTCGAGCGCGTCGTCGCCATGCCCGCCTGGCGCGAGCATGTGCTGGCCTGGGCGCCGGAAAGCTGCACGGCATCGCTGCGCCGCGCCGGGCGTGTTCCTCGGCTACGACTTCCACCTTGGCGCAATCCGGCCCGCAACTGATCGAGATCAACACCAATGCCGGCGGCGGCCTGCTCAACGCCCTGCTGGCGCGCGCGCAGAAGGCCTGCTGCGACGATGTCGAAGCCCTGCTGCCGGGCGATCTGGCCGGCGACACGCCGGAGCACCTGTTCCTCGAAATGTTCCGCGCCGAGTGGCGCGCGTTTGCGGCCTCGGTTGCCACGAGAGCCGGCGCCGGCGATGCGCCGAAACGCATCGCGATCGTCGACGAGCGCCGCAGACGCAGTACCTCTATCCCGAATTCGTCGCTGTTCCGGCGCCTGTTCGAGCATGCCGGAATTGCCGCGGTGATCTGCGATCCGCAGGAACTGGCGTTTCGCGACGGCGCGCTGTGGCACGGCGACGACGCGCATCGACCTGGTCTACAACCGGCTCACCGATTTCGCCCTGGATGCGCCGGCCAATGCGGCCCTGCGCGCGGCCTGGCTCGCCGATGCCGCGCTGATCACGCCGCACCCGCAGGCCCACGCCCTGTATGCCGACAAGCGCAACCTGGTGGTGCTGTCCGATGACGGCGCTGCTGGCGAAGTGGGGCGTCGATGCCGAAACCCGCGCCACGCTGGCGAACAAGATCCCGCGCACCGAACTGGTGCTGGCGCGAGAACGCCGACGACCTCTGGGCGCGGCGCAAGCAGCTCTTCTTCAAGCCGGCCGCGGGCTACGGCTCGCAAGGCCGCCTATCGCGGCGACAAGATGACCAAACGCGTCTTCGACGAGGTGCTGGCCGGCAACTACATCGCCCAGGCGCTGGTGCCGCCGTCCTCGCGCACCCTGCAGTCGGCGAGGCGCCGGTGGAACTCAAGCTCGACCTGCGCAACTATGTCTACAACGGCCATGTCCAGCTGATCGCGGCGCGCCTGTGGCAGGGGCAGACCACCAATTTCCGCACCCCCGGCGGCGGCTTCGCGCCGGTGCTGACCGTGCCGCAGGGGACGCCATGAAAGTCTTCGGACTCGCCGGCTATTCCGGTTCGGGCAAGACCACGCTGCTGGAAGAGCTGATTCCGCGCCTGACGGCGGCCGGGCTGAAGGTCTCGCTGATCAAGCACGCCCACCATCGTTTCGACATCGACCATCCGGGCAAGGATTCCTACCGCCTGCGCGAGGCCGGCTGCTCCGAGGTGCTGCTGATCTCCGACCAGCGCTGGGTGCTGATGCACGAATTGCGCGGCGCGGCGGAGCCTTCGCTGGACGAGCAGATCGCGCGCTTTTCCGAATGCGACCTGGTGCTGGTGGAAGGCTTCAAGCAGACGCCGATTCCGAAGCTGGAAGTGCATCGGCCCTCGGTCGGCAAGCCGCTGATCGCCGGCACCGGGGTCGAGACCATCGTCGCCGTGGCGACGGACGAGCCCGATGCGCTGGCGAGCAGCGGCCTGCCGACCGGGTTGCCAATACTCGACCTCAACGATCGCGACGCCATCGCCGATTTCATTTTGCGCCACATGGGATTCAGACATGCTTGATTTCGAAGACGCCCTCGGCCGTCTGCTGGCCGGCGCCCATCCGGTCGGCGAGACCGAGGCGGTGCCGACCCAGGCGGCAGCGGGCCGGGTGCTGGCGCAGGGCCTGCGCTCCACCCTCGACGTGCCGCCGCTGGACAACACCTCGATGGACGGCTATGCGCTGCGCTGTGCCGACGTTCCTGCGGCGGGCACGCGACTCGCCGTCGCCCAGCGCATTCCCGCCGGCAGCGTCGGCCATGTCGCTGGCGCCGGGCACGGCGGCGCGCATCTTCACCGGCGCGCCGCTGCCGGCCGGCGCCGATGCCGTGGTGATGCAGGAACTCTGCGCCATCGACGGCGACGCGGTGACGGTGAACCACGTGCCGCACACGGGCGAGTGGATCCGCCGTCGCGGCGAGGACATCGCGGCCGGCAGCGAGGTACTGGCCGCCGGCACGCGCCTGACGGCGGCCCATGTCGGCGTCGCCGCCTCGGTCGGCGCGGCGCAGCTTCCGGTATTCCGCCGCCTGCGCGTGGCGCTGTTTTCCACCGGCGACGAACTGGCGATGCCGGGCGAGCCGCTCAAGCCCGGCGGCATCTACAACTCGAACCGCTACACGCTGCGCGCGCTGCTCGAAGGTCTGGGCTGCGACGGTTGACGATCTCGGCATCGTGCCCGACATCGCGCGACGCGACGCGCGCGGCCTTGCGCGCGGCGGCGGCCGGCAACGACCTGATCCTGACCAGCGGCGGCGTCTCGGTCGGCGAGGAGGACCACGTCAAGCCGGCGGTGGAGGCGGAAGGCGCGCTCGACCTGTGGAAGATCGCCATCAAGCCGGGCAAGCCGCTGGCGTTTGGAAAAGTCGGCGCCGGCGACACGGCAAGCAAAGGCACGGCGGCCTTCATCGGCCTGCCGGGCAACCCGGTGTCGAGCTTCGTCACCTTTGTCATGCTGGTGCGGCCCTTCATCCTCAAGGCGCAGGGTGCATCGATCGTGGCGCCGCGCGCGCAGCCGATGCGCGCCGATTTCGACTGCAAGGGCGATCCGCGCCGCGAGTTCCTGCGTGCCCGCATCAATCGCCGACGGCGGCCTGGACCTGTTCGCCAACCAGAGTTCGGGCGTGCTGACCTCCTGCACCTGGGCCGACGGCCTGATCGACAATCCGCCGCGGCAGGCCATTGCCCGCGGCGACACGGTGCGTTTCCTGCCGTTTGCCGAACTGCTATAGTCGCGGCGGGGTCATCCCGGCGCAGGCCGGGATCCAGCGATTGCAGAATTCCTGGATTCCCGCGTTCGCGGGAATGACGAGTTTGAAGTCCTTGAGTTCCATTCAGTCAATGAACGTCAAAGTCCTCTTTTTCGCCGGCCTGCGCGAGGCGCTGGGCACGGGCTCGGAGTCGCTGGTTTTGCCGGCCGGAGTCGCCACGGTCGGCGCCTTGCGCGACCACTTGGTTTCGCGCGGCGGGCAATGGGCGGCCCTGGCAAACATGAAGAACCTGCGCGTCGCGGTGAATCAGCAGATGGTCGGCCTCGACGCACCGCTCATGGCGGGCGACGAAGTGGCGTTTTTCCCGCCTGTCACCGGGGGCTGAGATGAGCGTAAGCGTGCAGGAAGCGGACTTCGACGCGGGCGCGGAAATCGCCGCCCTCTCGGCCGGCCGCGACGACGTCGGCGCGGTGGCGAGTTTCGTCGGCCTGGTGCGCGCCGACAAGCAGGCAGAGAAAGTTATGCCTCCGGCGCAGCCGGGGGCGGTATCCCCTGCGGACGGCGCCGGTGGAGCGCCGGCGGTACAGGCCATGACCCTGGAACACTATCCCGGCATGACCGAAAAGGCGCTGCAAGCCATCGTCGCCGAGGCGCAAGGGCGCTGGGACATCTTCGGCGTGCGGGTCATCCATCGCGTCGGCCGCCTGGTTCCAGGCGACCGCATCGTCTTCGTCGCGGTCGCCTCGGCCCATCGCGGCGAAGCCTTCGCCGCCTGCGAGTTCATCATGGACTACCTGAAGACCCGGGCGCCGTTCTGGAAGAAGGAAGAAACCGCCGCAGGGCGGGCGCTGGGTCGATGCCCGCGAAAGCGACGACCACGCGGCCGGACGCTGGCAAAGGGACTGATCCTCCGGATACCGTCTCCGAATTCCGCGGGTACATAACGAAAACGGCTGACCGCTTGCGCGGCCAGCCGTTTGTTTGGCAACTGCCTTGCTTGTTACTTGCGCTTGGCGCCGGCCGCAGCCTTCTTGACCGTCTCGCCGACATTGCTCATCGCGGCGGTCGAGGCCTTCGAAATCTGCTCGAAGGCCTGGTTGGCGGTGGCGATCGCCTGCTGGAAGGATTCCATCATGTTCGGCGTCTGCCCGGGCAGGCTCTTCATGAAGGTCTGCAGCGACTCGGTCATGTCCTGGCTGCCGGTGGCGAGCTGCTCGGTCACCAGGCGGGAAAACTCGGCGCGCGCGGCGTTGCTGATCTCGGCGATCTGCTGCGCCGCGGCCATCATGCGCTGCGTGGTTTCCTGTGCGTACTCGGTGCGCAGCTGCAAAGCGGTCTGCGGGTCGCGCGCGGTGGTCAGCGCCTTGGCATTTTCGACGCCGCTCTGGAACATTTCCTTGGCCAGCGCGGACTGCAGCGCCATGATGCGCTGCGAATTTTCCATCGAAAGCTGCGCCATGCGCATGGCAGCTTCCATGTTCTTGCGGTGCAGCTCGCTGAATTGCTCGATCTTGGCTACCATGATGATTCTCCTGTCAGTTATCCGAAAGATTCAATGTACTACCAATGGCTTACGGGACTCTGACCCAAGTCAACAGATGTCGTTTTGTCATCGTAAGTTGTTGCCGGCTCCCGGGTGAAGGATACTGCACACGGCTTGAGCTTCCAATAAGGGACAAATCATGAAAATGCTCGGAATCGCTCTGGTGCTGCTGGTGGCGCTGGAACACCTGTATTTCCTTTACCTCGAAATGTTCCTGTGGACCACGCCCAAGGGGCTGAAGACCTTCGGCAACACGGCACAGAAGGCGGAAGATTCGAAGGTGCTGGCAGCCAACCAGGGGCTCTACAACGGTTTTCTCGCCGCCGGATTGCTTTGGGGCCTGATCTATCCGGACGCAGCCGCGGGTCTTCATATCCAGATGTTTTTTCTTGCCTGCGTGATCGTGGCGGGCATATACGGCGGCTTCACGGTCAGCAAGAGAATCCTCTATCTGCAGGCCGGGCCGGCCCTCCTGGCCCTGCTGGCACTGCTGGCCGGGTAGCGGGCTTCGCGAGCGCCTCGATCGAGGATTGAAATCGGCCCGGCAATCCCCATGTTGCAGGGAATGACAATTCTTTGAGGCTACCGCCATGCGCTTCGACAAATTTACGACCAGGTTCCAGCAGGCCGTCTCCGACGCCCAGAGCCTGGCGGTCGGCAACGACCAGCAGTTCATCGAGCCGCAGCACCTGCTGCTGGCCCTGCTCAACCAGGAGGACGGCAGCACGTCGTCCCTGCTGGCACGTGCCGGAGCCAATGTCGGCGGGCTGAAGGCGGCATTGACCAAGGCCCTGGATCGCCTGCCCAAGGTCGAAGGCCACGGCGGCGAGGTCAGCATCGGCCGCGACCTGGCCAACCTGCTCAACATCACCGACAAGGAAGCGCAGAAGGCCGGCGACCAGTTCATCGCCTCCGAAATGTTCCTGCTGGCGCTGACCCAGGACAAGGGCGAGGCCGGGCGTCTGCTGAAGGAAGCCGGCCTCAACCGCAAGGCGCTGGAAGACGCGGTGAAGGCCGTGCGCGGCGGCGAGAACGTCGGTTCGCAGGACGCCGAAGGCCAGCGCGAAGCGCTCAACAAGTATTGCCTCGACCTGACCGAGCGCGCCCGCCAGGGCAAGCTCGACCCGGTGATCGGCCGCGACGACGAGATCCGCCGTTCCATCCAGATCCTGCAGCGCCGCACCAAGAACAACCCGGTGCTGATCGGCGAACCCGGCGTCGGCAAGACCGCCATCGTCGAAGGCCTGGCGCAGCGCATCGTCAATGGCGAAGTGCCGGAGACCCTGAAGGAAAAGCGCGTGCTGGTGCTCGACATGGCGGGCCTGCTGGCCGGCGCCAAGTACCGCGGCGAATTCGAGGAGCGGCTGAAGGCCGTGCTGAAGGAAGTCGCGCAGGACGAGGGCCGCATCATCCTCTTCATCGACGAGATGCACACCATGGTCGGCGCCGGCAAGGCCGAGGGCGCGATCGACGCCGGCAACATGCTGAAGCCGGCGCTGGCGCGCGGCGAACTGCATTGCATCGGCGCCACCACGCTCGACGAATACCGCAAGTACATCGAGAAGGACGCCGCGCTGGAGCGCCGCTTCCAGAAGGTGCAGGTCGACGAACCGATCGGTCGAGGCGACCATCGCCATCCTGCGCGGCCTGCAGGAGAAGTACGAACTGCACCACGGCGTGGACATCACCGACCCGGCCATCGTCGCCGCGGCCGAGTTGAGCCATCGCTACATCACCGACCGCTTCCTGCCGGACAAGGCCATCGACCTGATCGACGAGGCCGCGGCGCGCATCAAGATGGAAATCGACTCCAAGCCGGAAGTCATGGACAAGCTCGACCGTCGCCTGATCCAGCTGAAGATCGAGAGCGAGGCGGTGAAGAAGGAAAAGGACGAAGCCTCGAAGAAGCGCCTGATCCTGATCAAGGACGAAATCGACAAGCTGGAACGCGAGTATGCCGAACCTCGACGAGATCTGGCGCGCCGAAAAGGCCCAGGTGCAGGGCTCGGCGCACATCAAGGAAGAGATCGACAAGATCCGCGGCCAGATGGCCGAACTGCAGCGCAAGGGCGCCTTCGACAAGCTGGCCGAATTGCAGTACGGCAAGTTGCCCAAGCTGGAAGCGCAACTGAAGGCGGCAGATCTGGCGGCAACGAAAGTCGGCGCTGACGATACGGCGAAAAACCGCCTGCTGCGCACCCAGGTCGGCGCCGAGGAGATCGCCGAGGTGGTCTCGCGCGCCACCGGCATTCCGGTCAGCAAGATGATGCAGGGCGAGCGCGACAAGCTGCTCAAGATGGAAGACAAGCTGCATGGCCGCGTCGTCGGCCAGGACGAGGCCGTGCGCCTCGTGTCGGACGCCATCCGCCGTTCGCGCGCCGGGCTGTCGGAAGAGAGCCGGCCCTATGGATCCTTCCTCTTCCTCGGCCCCACCGGCGTGGGCAAGACCGAGCTGTGCAAGGCGCTGGCCGAATTCCTCTTCGATGCCGAGGATCACCTGATCCGCATCGACATGAGCGAGTTCATGGAGAAGCATTCGGTCGCCCGCCTGATCGGCGCGCCGCCGGGCTACGTCGGCTACGAGGAGGGCGGCCACCTGACCGAACAGGTGCGGCGCAAGCCCTATTCGGTGATCCTCTTCGACGAGGTGGAGAAGGCCCATCCGGACGTGTTCAACGTCCTGCTGCAGGTGCTCGACGACGGCCGCATGACCGACGGCCAGGGCCGCACCGTGGACTTCAAGAACACCGTGATCGTCATGACCTCGAATCTGGGCAGCCAGATGATCCAGCAGATGGCCGGCTCGGACTACCAGGTGGTGAAGATGGCCGTGATGGGCGAGGTCAAGACCCACTTCCGCCCCGAGTTCGTGAACCGCATCGACGAGATCGTGGTCTTCCACGCCCTCGACGAAAAGAACATCGCCGGCATCGCGAAGATCCAGCTCAAGTACCTGGAAAAGCGCATGGCGAAACTCGACATGGCGCTCGAGGTATCCGACGCGGCCCTGGCCCTGCTCGCCGAGGCCGGCTTCGATCCGGTGTTCGGCGCCCGGCCGCTGAAGCGCGCGATCCAGGAGCGCATCGAGAACCCGCTGTCGCGGCTGATCCTCGAAGGCAAGTTCGGGCCGAAGGATCAGGTCAAGGTCGGGGTGAGCAAGGGGCAACTGACGTTCGGGAAAGCGACGATCTAACCAGTTTTGTAAGAAATCTGGTTATACTGGGCGCGTCGAAACAAGGAGTCGCCCATGTTGAGCGTCGGAATCTTTGAAGCCAAGGCCCAGCTGTCGCAACTCATCGAGCGTGTCGCGCAAGGCGAGGAAGTGCTGGTGACGCGCCACGGCAAGCCTGTGGCGCGCCTGGTGGCGCCCGAGGCATCGTCCGATGTCTCGGCGCTGGCGGAATGGACCGCCGACCTGCGGGCCTTTCGTCGCGGTATCGACCGCGGTGCAAAGCCTGGCAGCACGCTTCCTGAGCTGATCGCCGCGGGGCGGCGGTGAGTTCAAAACCGCCCGTGGTCATTGACTGCTCGGCGGCGATTCCCTGGTTCCTCGACGATGAGGCGAACGCATGGAGCGAAAGCCTGCTCGACGCCTTGCCGCACTATTCCTTGCACGTGCCTGCGCTGTGGCATCTCGAATTCGCCAATGTCCTGCTCACCGCGCAAAGGCGCAAGCGCATCGCTGCCAAGGACGCCAGGGGACTGCTGGCGCGCGCCTCACGCTTGCCGCTGGCGACCGACGGCAGGGTGGTGCCGCTGGTTGAAATAGCCGATCTGGCCGAATCCCATGGCATCACCACGTACGATGCCGCCTATCTCGAATTGGCGACGCGATTGAAGTGTCCGCTTGCAACGCAGGACAAGACCCTGGCGAAAGCGGCGAAGCGCCTCGGATTTCTGTACGCGTAAGAGTTTCATCTTGCCAGAGGAGATTCCTGTATGACTCAGCTTGAGTTGGTCGATGTCGAAGGCGAACTCGGGGTGGTCCTTCCCGATGAAATACTGTCCAGACTGGAGGTCACGGCAGGCGATGAACTCCTTCTTGCGGAAACACCTTCCGGGTATCTGCTGACTGCGAAACTGCCGCCGGATTGCGCTGGTAACTGCAGTGATGCCGGGCGGGGCGAGGCCTTGCCCTGAACTTTATCCGTCCCGCGCCGAAAGCCTGACCGGGCCTCCGCCGCAACGGGGGTTGCCCCGGTCTGTCAAGGAGTGTCAGCAGATATTTCAGTCGAGGATTTCGGTTAGCATCGGCCGATGGTCGCCCCTGCCCTTGTCCGCAAAGATGCCGCCGTGATTGCACTGGTCGGCATGGCTCACGCCACCTCGCACCTGTTTCATCTTTTGTTACCTCCGTTGTTTCCGCTGCTGATGCCGGATTTCGGTTTCGGCTACACCGCGGCCGGTTTCCTGATGACGGTTTTTTTCAGCATCTCCGGCGTCGGCCAGGCTTTTGCGGGCATCCTCGTCGATCGCTACGGTGCGCGCCGCATGTTGATGGCAGGGGTGGGCCTGTTGGCAGCCTCCGGGGTGGCACTCTCGCTGGCCATCAACTACTGGATGCTGCTGCTGGCGGCGGTCCTCGCCGGCACGGGCAATTCGGTGTTCCATCCGGCAGATTTCTCCTTGCTGAACAGGAAGGTGTCGCCTTCGCGCCTGGGCCACGCTTTTTCGGTGCACGGCCTGGCGGGAAATCTGGGCTGGGCGCTCGGCGCAACGATTTCGGGCCTGGCGCTGGCCTGGGCCGGTTGGCGCGGAGCCGGGCTCGTGGCGGCACTGGCGGCTTTGTGCACGATGGCTGCGCTGCAGATGGCGCGGCCGCTGCTGGATGATGACGTGGCAGTAATTCCCGGAGGGACGCACGGCGCCGGCGCCACGGCGGCCGGGACGACTTTCGGATTCCTCGGCGTCCAGGCGATCTGGCTGGCCTTCATGTTCTTTCTGCTGGTCACGGCCGCCTTCAGCGGTCTGCAGAATTTTTCGGCGCCTGTGCTGGGAGGCATCTACGGCCTTTCGCCGGCGGCGGCAGTGGCGGCATTGACCGCATACCTGTTGGGTTCGGCGGCAGGCATGGTGGTCGGCGGTTTCGTCGCCGTCCGAGTACGCGCACACGAGCTGGCGGTCGGCACGGCAATGGTCGCGGCGGCCATCTTCGCTGCGGTGCTGGCCAGCGGATTGCCGGCAAGCTGGAGCGTGATTCCGCTGATGGTCGGTATTGGCGTCGGCGTAGGCCTCGCCGGCCCTTCGCGCGACCTGCTGGTGCGACGCGTCGCCACTGATTCGCTGGCCGGCGGCAACGCGTCACCGGCCTTCGGCCGCGTCTACGGCTTCGTCTATTCCGGAATCGACGTCGGCCTGGCCATGGGGCCGCTGGCGTTCGGTGCATTGCTGGACGCGGGCGGTCGCGACGGCGTGCTGCCGGGCGTGGCGCTGCTGCAGATACTGGCGGTGTTTACGGTGCTGGCCATGGGCCGCCGCGTCGGACCGCAGGCGTGCGTGATGAGCCAGCAGAGATGACAGTTCCATCATCGTGTCCTTGCCTGGTGCTGATCCGGGCATTTCGGGGCCGGCACACGGGATGCGGGCGCCCGCGCTCGCACTGCTACTTGTTTTGCATCGTCCATACCCCGTCCCACTTCGGCTGGAGGCGGGGTGTTGCGGTAGATCCGGCAGCGCTCAAGGTAGATTTTCGATGGCCCGTCCGCGGGATTGGCGGCGAGAGTTTCGCCGAAGCAATGTTCGGCGCCGGCCCAGTCGCGCCGGCGGTAGCGGATCAAGCCCTCGTTGAAGGCGGCCAGGGCCTCGTCACGATGCGGGAAGCTGTCTTCGGAGTGGTGGTCCAGCGCTTCGTAGATGGCAACCGGCATATCCCTGCCGCGCACACGAATCAGGTCGATCTCGCGGGCGGAGGCGTGATCCCTGATGGCCGCCCAGGTCGCGTCGCAAATCAGGATCGAGGTGCCGTAGAACTTGTTGGCGCTTTCCAGGCGCTCGGCCAGATTGACCCGGTCGCCGATCACGGTGTATTCCATGCGCTTCAGGGATCCGATGTTGCCGGCGACGACGTTGCCGGTGCTGATGCCGACCCCGATCCGGATCAGTTCGCCGCCGCGCTCGGCGCGACGCCGGTTGAGCGCGTGCAGGCCGGTCAGCATCCTGTTGCCGACCATGACGGCATTGCTGGCGTCTTCGTCGCTTTGCAGCACCGAGCCGAACACCGCCATGATCATGTCGCCGATGTACTTGTCGAGCACCCCGTTGTGGGCGAAGACGATGTCCACCATGTCGGTGAAATACTCGTTGAGCAGGGCCACGGTTTCCTTGGCGCCCAGGCGCTCCGAGATCGAGGTGAAGCCGCGGATGTCGGAGAACAGCACGCTGACGTCGCGCCCGGTGCCGCCGAGTTCGACGTCCCCGCTTTCCAGGAGCTGGTCCACCACCGTCTTGCTCATGTAGCGCGACATGGTGTTGCGCAGGCGCTTCTCGCGGGTGATGTCCTCCATCATCAGCATGTAGCCGATCGGCTCATTGCGCAGGCTGGTCAGCTGCACCGTGGCGAGATTCACCGAGATCGCCTCGCTGCCGTCGATGAACAGGTCGGTATCGACCGTGATGTCGGTATTGCCGGAGGCTCGTACCTTGTCCAGGCTTTTCGCCACCCAGCTGTTGCGGCCGACGAAGATCTCGTCCAGCCGGTGGCCGAGCAGTTCCCCGTCGCCGAGGCGCAAGATGCGACGCGCCGATTCGTTGACCTTCCTCAATATGCCGGTGGCGTCGAGCGTCAGCACGGCATTGTTCATGCTGTGCAGGATCGCCTCGTTGTAGTTGCGTTCGGTGTTGACCTCCTCGAACAGCTGCGCATTCTCGATGGCGACGGCGGCCTGCGCCGAGAAGGCCCGCAGGCGCCGCTCGTCGGCGCTGCCGAAGGCGCCGCCCTTGCGGTTGAGGATCTGCATGACGCCGATCTTGCGCTCGCCCCTGGCGACGATCGGCATGCACAGCATGCTGTGGGTGCGGTAACCGGTGTGGCGGTCGAAATCCGGCGTTGAAGCGGGGGTCCGAATAGGCGTCGGCAATGTTGATCACGCGGCCGCTGCTGAAGCATTCGCCGGCGATGCCGGCATCCGCCGGGAAGCGGATCTCCTCGCGGGTGATGCCGCCGGCGACGCGGGAGAACAGTTCGTGGCTCGCCGCGTCGTAAAGAAACAGGGTGCCGCGGTCGGCGTCGAGCAATGAGGTTGCCGCGGTCATGATCTTCAGCAGCAGCGGATCGAGGTGGATCTCGGCGACGATCGAGATGCTGATTTCAAGCAGCATGGCTTCCTCGCGCTGCTGCCGTTCGACCTTCTCGAACAGGCGCGCATTCTCGAGCGCGGCGGAAGCCTGCAGCGACAGGCCTTCGAGCAGGCGCTGGTCTTCGCTGTCGAAGTCGCCGGCACGCTTGTTCAGCACCTGGGTGATGCCGATCACCTCGCGGTTCTTGTTGCGGATCGGAACGCAGAGGATGTTGCGCGTGCGGTAGCCGGTGCGCCGGTCCACCTCCTGGTTGAAGCGCGGATCGGCGTAGGCGTCGGCGATGATTTCCGCCTCGCCGCGGGTGAACACCGAGCCGGCGATGCCGAGCCGGCAGGGGAAGCGGATCTCGCCGATGACGTCGCCCTGCATGACGCGCGAGAACAGTTCATTGGTTTCGGGATCGTGCAGGAACAGCGAACTGCGGTCGGCGTTCAGCGCCTCGGTCACCACCTCCATCAGGCGCGGAAACAATACGTCGAGGGAAAGGCTGTCGGAAACGCGGTTGGCAATGTCGGCCAGCGCCGAGGTGCGGCGCAGCATCTCGGTAATGCGGAAGAACAGCTCGGCCTTGCCCGCCTCGTCGAGTCCGTGCAGGAGTTTCTCGATGTCCTTCTGGTGCAGGCGGTGCTCGAGAATTTCGCGAATGATTTCGAAGCCGATTTGCATACGCAATGCAAGCAGAAGACCAGTGGGCTGAACGTGTTCTATTGTAACCACAATAGATGCACGCCTCTTGCCCGGCAGGGCGCCGCATGGCGCGGCAGTGGTCAATCGGCGAGTTCGGCGTGGCGCGGACAGGAGACGAGGTGATCGTTGACCATGCCGGTCGCCTGCATGTGGGCATAGATGACCGTGGGGCCGATGAAGCGGAATCCCCGGCGCTTGAGCTCCCTGGACAGGGCTTCGGCCTCGGGAGTGAAGGCGGGAACTTCGCCCGGCGTGCGCCAGCGGTTGAGGCGCGGGCGGCCATCGACAAACTGCCACAGCAGGCGGTCCAGGCTGCCGCCCTGTTCATGGAGCTCCAGCGTGGCGCGGGCGTTGCCGATGCTGGCGGCAATCTTCAGGCGATTTCTGACGATGCCCGCATCGCCGAGCAGGCGCGCCATATCCGCATCGCCGTAGCGGGCGATGCGCGCTGCATCGAAGTTGTCGAAGGCGCGGCGATAGTTTTCGCGCTTCCTGAGGATGGTGATCCATGACAGCCCGGCCTGTGCGCCTTCGAGGATCAGGAACTCGAACAGGGTGCGCTCGTCGTGACACGGTACGCCCCACTCGGTGTCGTGATAAGCGACATAGAGGGGGTCGGTGCCGCACCAGGGGCAGCGCGCCACGACGGAGTCCTCAGTTCAACACCAGCACCCCGCGCTTGAGGCCGGGGTCTTCGGGATGGGTGGATAGCACGAAGCCGAGGCTGGCGACAAAGGCCAGCATGCGCGAGTTTTCGGCGAGGAAATCGCCATGCATGTATCTGAGACCGGCGCCGCGTGCGGTGTCGATCAGCGTGCCCATCAGACGCCGGGCCAGTCCCTTGCCCTGCCAGTCGTCGGCGACGACGATGGCGAACTCGCAGGATTCGCCGTCCGGGCTGATGGCATAGCGGACGACGCCGATTTCCTTCTCCGCGCCATCGGCGTCGATGGTGGCGACGAGGGCCATTTCGCGGTCATAGTCGATCTGGGTAAGCCTGGCCATCTGTGCCGGCGAGACTTCGCGGATGGTGTTCATGAAGCGCAGGTAGCGCGACTCGGGCGACAGTGCCTTGACGAACTCCTGCTCCATACGGACATCTTCCGGCCTGATCGGGCGGATCGTGACCTGGGAACCATCCTTGGCCTGGTAGCCGGTCACCAGGTGCGACGGATAGGGATGGATCGCCATGTGGTCGTAGCGAGCCGCGGTAATCGGCAGGTTCTCGATGGTGATGCGCGCGTCCACCGCGACCGCGCCGTGCTCATCCACGATCAGCGGGTTGATGTCCATCGCGCTGATCCACGGCAATTCGCAGACCATGGCGGAAACGCTGAGCAGTATGGCTTCGATGGCCGCCATGTTGACCGGCGGCATGTTGCGGAATTTGCCGAGCCGCGCGGTGGTCCGGGTCGAGGCCAGCATGTCGGCGACGAGGAAGGAATTGAGCGGCGGCAGGGCCACGGCGCGCTCGCTGTTGTAGGCCTCGATGCCGGTGCCGCCCGGGCCGAAGACGATGGTGGGGCCGAAGACCTGGTCGCGCATCATGCCGACCACGAGTTCGCGACCGTTGGCCTTCTGGATCATCGGCTCGATTGCAATGCCGTTGATCAGGGCGTCCGGGCGGTTCTTCTTCACTTCGTCCATGATCTCCAGCCAACCGTCGCGCACGGCGGCGAGGCTGTTGAGATTCAGGCGCACGCCGCCGCAATCGCTCTTGTGGGCGATCTGCGGCGAGTCGACTTTCATCACCACCGGCAGTCCGAGTTCTTCGGCGAGCACCATGGCTTCCGAGGCGGAGCGGGCCACCATGGTCTGCGCGATGGGAATCCGGAAGGCGGACAGGATCGCCTTCGATTCCATTTCGCTGAGCACCTTGCGTCCTTCCATCAGCGCGGTTTCGATCACCAGGCGCGCCGATTCGAGCCGCGGCGGCGCCTGTTCCGAAATCGAGGGCGGCGTCTGCATCAGCAGTTGCCGGTTGCGGTAATAGTTGGAAACATGCGAAAACAGGTTGACCGCCGGTTCCGGCGTGCGGAAGGTGGGAATTCCCGCGCCCTGGAACAGCTTGCGCGCCTCGCTGACCTGTTCTTCGCCCATCCAGCAGGTGACCAGCGGCTTGTCGCTTTGGCGCGTGAGATCGATCACCGTGCGCGCCGCCTGGGTCGGATCGGTCATGGCCTGTGGCGTCAGGATCGCCAGCACGCCGTCGACTCCGTCGTCGTCAAGGCAGGCTTGCAGGGACGCCCCGTAGCGGGCGGGATCGGCGTCACCGAGGATGTCGATGGGGTTGGCCTTCGACCAGTTGGCCGGCAGCAGTTCGTTCAGGCGCATGACCGTACCCGGGTGGAGTTGCGCCAGCGGGATGCCGATGTCCGCGGCGTAATCGGCGGCCATGACGCCGGGACCGCCGCCGTTGGTGACGATGGCCAGGCGGTTGCCGCGCGGGCGGAAGTGCGAGAACAGGGCCGAGGCCGCGGCGTACATCTGGCCGACGTTGGCCAGGCGCACCACCCCGGCGCGGCGCAGCGCGGCGTCGAAGACGTCGTCGGCGCCGACCAGGGCTCCGGTGTGGGAGCGGGCCGCCTTTTCGCCGGCCGGGTGCTTGCCGACCTTGATCAGCAGCACCGGCTTGCAGCGCGCCGCTGCGCGCAGCGCGCTCATGAAGCGGCGGGCATTCTTGATGCCCTCGATGTAGAGAAAAATGTTCTCGGTGCGCGGGTCGGAGACCATGTAGTCGAGCACCTCGCCGAAGTCGACATCGCTCTCCGCACCCAGCGAAACCACGTTCGAGAAGCCGACCTTGTTGGGCAGGGCCCAGTCGAGAATTGCCGTGCACAGGGCGCCCGATTGCGAAATCAGACCGATGGTGCCGGCATGGGCGAAGCCATGGCCGAAGGTCAGGTTGACCTGGCTGCCCGGACGCATGATGCCCAGGCAGTTGGGACCGAGCAGGCGCATGCCGTGGCGCCGGGCATTTTCCAAAGTCGCGCGGTCCAGGGCGGCGCCGCGCGGCCCGGCTTCGGCGAAGCCGCCGGAAATCACGATGGCATTTCTACAGCCGGCGCGGCCGCAGGCGTCGACGATGTCCGGCACGGCGGATGCCTGGGTGCAGATCACCGCGATGTCGAGGCGTTGCGGGATGATATCGACCGAGGCATAGCACTGCTCGCCGAACACGGTTTCATGTTTTGGATTGACAAAGAACAGCTTGCCCTTGTAACCCGAGTCGAGCATGTTGCGGACCAGCGTGACGCCGATCGAATTGGGCGTTTCCGAGGCGCCGACGATGGCGATCGATTCCGGCTCGAAGAGTGTGTGCAGGTAGTGTCGTTCGTTATTCATGGTGGCGCTCCGCAACGGCGGTCGGGCGTGGTGTGGCGAGTTGGATGGTGCAGCGCAGCATAACACCTTCCACGTTCGCGAAATCGGGGAAACAGCCTAATTCAGCCCTGCTTTCCGTGCCGGGTATTCCGGTAGTGCCCGTAGTGGCGATCGGCGCTGAGGATGTGGTTGACCAGCCAGCCCGTCAGCAGGCGCCTGACGCGAAAAGTCAGATAAACCCGGTCCTTCTCCCCGAGTTCGATTTCGCGCTGCAATTCGGCAAGAAATTCGAAAAAACGCTCGTGCTGGCGCGAGTGCAACTCGACGAAGGGATAGTTGTCTTCCTCCATCAATTGCCGCTCATTCATGAAATCGCGGGACGCGGAGGACTTGATGTTTGCCAGCAGCGGGGGGGTCTGGCTCAGGACGCCGTTGCTGATCGCGTTGGCGATAGCATTCATGTCTGCCAACAGGCGCTTGTGCGCGGCGTCGACGCTTGCCGGACCGATGGCGTATTCGTCGCGCCAGACGTATGGCAATTCGACCCGCAAATTGTCGAGGACATCGTTGGCGATCTCGCAGCGTTCGAGATAGGCATGGGCGGCGGTGTCGTCGGGCACCATCGCGATGTAGGTCAGGAGCTGCTCGCGGGCGCCGAAGGTGTCGTCGAAATGATAGTAGGCGAGGGCCTGGTCGAAGTGCTTCTGGTGCAGTTGCTTGGCCTGCCGCAACGGCGGGGGTTCGCAATTGAAAACTTCAAACACCGACTGCATGCCCTGCTTGCCGCGAACGCGGGTGCGATCGAGGAAGCGGATCGACCAGAGTTCCGGCCGGTCCAGGCAGTACAGGGTGTATTCGCTGATCAGCACCGACGCCCGGTATTCCTTGGTCATGCGCTCCATGCGTGCCGCAAGATTGACCGCGTCGCCGATCACGGTGCCGTCCATGCGCTCGTGCACCGCCAACGGTGCCGAGGATGACGATGCCGGTATTGATGCCGATGCCGATCCTGATCGGACGGTAGCCGGCGCGCTGGCGTCCATCGTTGTATTCTTCGAGGCGTTGCAGCATGGCCAGGCTGCAATGCAGGGCCTGATCCGGCGAATCGGGAAACAGTGCCATGATGGCGTCGCCGATGTACTTGTCGATGAAGCCGCCATGGGTCGCGATCACCGGCTCCATCTGGATCAGGTAGGAGTTCAGGAAATTGAAGTTCTCCTGCGGGCTCATGGTCTCCGACAGCGCGGTGAAGTTGCGGATGTCGGCGAACAGCACCGTCATCTTGCGCTCGACCTGCTGGCCGAGTTCAACCTTGCGGATATCCTCTATGCCCAGAAGGTTGAGGAACTGGCGCGGGACAAAGCGGCTGTAGGCTTTGGTGATCGTATCAAGCCGTTCGCGCAGGGCGTCGCTATTGTCCTGTGCGGTGCTGGTCAACGGATCCGGTGGCGCGGGCATCAGCTCAATAGGGTCGCAAAGCGGCCTGCAGCTTGGTTTAGATTCAAAATGATACATGACATGTTGACAAATATGAGCGAAAAATCATCACTTTGGGTGGGACGCTTCCTACCGTACATCAAGTCCGGCGGCGATGTTCTGGATCTTGCCTGTGGCCGGGGCCGGCATTCCCTGCTCCTGCATGCAGCCGGATTCAGGGTCGAGGCGGTCGACCGCGATCCCGCTGCATTGGCCGAAATTTCAGCCGGAGCACCGGGAATAAGCACCCGTGCGGCCGATCTCGAGGGGGGCTGCTGGCCGTATCACGGGCGCCGGTTCGACGCAATCGTCGTTACCAACTACCTGTTCCGGCCGCTGTTTCCGCAGCTGCTGGATGCGCTGGAAGCGGATGGTGTATTGATCTACGAAACGTTCATGGCCGGCAACGAGCGTTTCGGCAAGCCATCCAATCCGGCATTTCTGTTGCGCCCGGGTGAATTGCTGGATGTGGTGCGCGGACGGCTGGCGGTGGTTGCGTTCGAGCAGGGAGAAGTGGCGACGCCGCGGCCGGCGGTGGTGCAACGCCTGTGTGCGACGAAGCGTACGGAGTTCTTGCTGCCGGTGTAACACGGCCTGTTCCAGGCGGGCTACAGGCATTGTCCGGGTCCCGGGAAGCGGCGGCCACGCGCGCACTTCAGCAGGATGTAGCGAGAATTTCAGTTGCCAGCCGGTCCAGCGCGCCAGGGTCGAGCCGCTCCGCGGTGAGGCGGGTGGCATCACCGAACGAGTCGTAGTTGTGCGCCTGCGAACGCCGATAGAGCGGATCGTAGTGCTGCGTCAGCAGCTCTTCCACCAGGGCCGGGAAATCGCCGGCGGCGACCAGTGCCTGCCAGCGCTCCAGGGTTTCCCTGCTCTGCAGGCCCTTGAGATGGTTCAAGCGCTCGATCAGCCAGGCCGGATCGGCCACCGCATAGTCGTAGTCGTGCAGGAGAAATTCGACCCGGGCGGCAAGCGGGGCTTCGACGCGCAGGCCCGGTGCGGCGCGGATGGCCTCGAGCAGTGCGTCGGGCAGTTGCAGGCGGCCGATCTTGCGGCTCTCGGCTTCGACAAACACCGGCTGCGCCAGGTCCAGCGCGGACAATGCCGCCAGCAGTTGCGACTCGAAACCCTTCTGCGCAGGTTGCGGCCGGCCCGGCAGGTTGCCCAGCACCGAGCCCTTGTGCGCGGCCAGTTCTTCGAGATGCAGAACCTGAGCGCCGCGCGCGTGCAAGGCTTCCAGCAGGCGGCTCTTGCCGCTGCCGGTGGCGCCGCTGACGACGCGGAACTTCACCTGCGGCGGCAGCAAGGCCAGTTGCCCGATGACATGCTGGCGCCAGCTCTTGTAGCCGCCCTGAAGGCGATGCGCATCCCAGCCGATTTCGCGCAGGATGTGGCTGAAGGCGCCGCTGCGCTGTCCGCCGCGCCAGCAGTACACCAGCGGCCGCCAGCTTTTCGGCTTGTCGAGCAGATGCTCTTCGATGTGTCGCGCGATGTTCTTCGAGACCAGCGCGGCGCCGAGTTTTTTCGCTTCGAATACCGAGACCTGCTTGTACAGCGTGCCGACGCGGGCGCGTTCGTCGTCGTTCAGCACCGGCATGCTGGCGGCGCCCGGCAGATGGTCCTCGGCGAACTCGCCCGGTGCGCGCGCGTCGATGACGGCGTCGAATTCGGCGAGATGTGCTACCGTCGCCACTCCCTTGGGCAGTTTTTCAGACATGGATTTCAGGCACAGTGCATCAACCGAGCAGCGCTTGCAGGGCGTTCCAGACGTGATCGAGCAGCTTCGGTTGCGCCGCGGCGGTCGGATGCAGGCCGTCGGCCTGGAAGGCGTTGCGGTCCAGCGCGACAGGTTCCAGCAGGAAGGGCAGCAGCGGGACTTTTTCGCGTTTGGCTACGTTGCGGAAGGCGGCATCGAATTCGTCGGTGTACTTCTGCCCGTAATTGGGCGGCAAGTGCATGCCGACCAGCAGCACGCGCGCTTTCTGTTTCTTGGCCAACTTGACCATGAAGGCCAGGTTGTCCTCCATGGCGGCCACCGGCAGGCCGCGCAGGCCGTCGTTGGCGCCCAGCGCCAGGATCACGACGGCCGGCTTGAACTGGTTCAGCGCCGCGGCAAAGCGCGTCCGCCCGCCGGCCGTGGTTTCGCCGCTGATGCTGGCGTTGGCCACGGTGAAGCGGGAACCGTTGGCCTGCAGCCGCTGTCCGAGCAGGGCCGGCCAGCTCTGGCCGACGGCGATGCCGAATCCGGCGGAAAGGCTGTCGCCGAAGACCAGGATGCGCTTTTCCGCCGCCATGGCGGGCAGGCTGCAACACAACAGCAGCAGAAAACCGGAGGCAAGTTTCTTGAACATGGTTGACAAGAGTCTGATGAATGGCGCGGTGATCGATGTGGCGGCGCTGGGCAAGGTCGTGCCCAGCGGTGACGGCACGCTCACGATTCTGCACGAGATTTCCTTCGCCGTGACGGCCGGCGAGGCGGTGGCCATCGTCGGCGCCTCGGGTTCGGGCAAATCGACGCTGCTGGGGCTGATGGCCGGCCTCGACCTGCCTTCGTCGGGTACGGTGCATCTGGGCGGGCAGGATCTTGCCGCGCTGGACGAAGACGCCCGCGCCGAATTGCGCGGCCGCCTGCTCGGCTTCGTCTTCCAGTCCTTCCAGCTGTTGCCGGCGCTGACCGCGCTGGAGAACACCATGCTGCCGCTGGAACTCGCCGGTCGCAGCGATGCGCGGGCGACGGCAGAGGCGATGCTGGCCCGGGTCGGCCTCGGCGAGCGGCTCGGGCATTACCCCAAGCATCTTTCCGGCGGCGAGCAGCAGCGCGTGGCGCTGGCGCGCGCCTTCGCCATGCGGCCGCAACTGCTGCTGGCCGACGAGCCGACCGGCAACCTCGACGCCGCGACCGGCGCGCAGATCATCGACCTGATGTTCGCCATGAACTCGGAGGCCGGCACCACGCTGATCCTGGTCACCCACGACGAGGCGCTGGCGCACCGCTGCGGGCGCACGCTGCGGCTGTCCGGCGGGCGGCTGGAAAGCTGAATCAGGCGGCCAGCGCGGCCCGCGCGGCGGCGACGCCGCTCCTGACCGCAGCTTCCAGCGTCGCCGGATAGTCGCCGGCAACATAGTCGCCGGCCAGCCACAGGCCCGGCAGCCCCGTTGCCGCGCCCGGCCGTTGCAGATCCGGCACGCAGGCGAAGGTGGCGCGCTTTTCGGTGATGGTCTGCACCGCCAGTGGCGCCGGCAGCCCGGGCACGACGCGGGCGATTTCCGCGTGGATGCCGCGTTCCAGTTCGGCCACGGGCAGGGCCAGGTGCCGGCCGCGGGCGCTGATCACGGCGGCGATCAGGCCGTGCTGGCCGCACAGCGCGCCGCGGTCGAACAGCCATTGCGCGAGGCCGGCGTCGACGCCGAGCATGGGCTGCGGCAGGCGCACCGTGGCGGGATAACGCAAGTAGCTGGTGACGATGGGTTCCCAGTTGAAATGTTCTACTTGCGGCGCAAGTTCCGGCACCAGGGCGGCCAGGTGGTAGGGCGCCACGGCGAGCACCACCTGCGCGAACGGGCCGGCGTCGTCGATATGCCAGGCATCGCTTTCGCGACGCAACGAAGTTACGCGCTGGCCGCGATGCACCGCGCCGCCGCGCTCGTGCGACGAACTTCGCCGCGGGTTCGGGAAACAGCGCGGAAAGATTCACCTGTGGCAGCAGCAGGTCGCTGGCGGCGCGAACGCCGCCGAGGCTGTCGCGCAGCACGTTGGCCAGCACCTGCGCCGAGGCGCGCTCGGCCGGCGTATTCAGGGCGGCGATGCACAGCGGCTCCCACAAGAGTCGGCGCTGGCGGGACGGCGTGTCGTTGGCGTCCAGCCACTTCGTCACGCTGGTGTCGGGCTCGATGCGGTATCGGGCGGCGCGCAGCCCCCGCATGAAGCGGATCGCCGCCCATTTCTCGCGCCAGTCGAGGCCCCGCGCCAGGAGCAGGGCAAAGGCCAGATGCAGCGGCGCCGGCAAGGCGCGGCGCGCTCATCAGGAACTCGCCGGGGAACTCGAAGCGCAGCGGCGTGCGCTTGAGCAAGGCGTCGGGATCGGCGCCGACGGCGTGCATCAGGCGCAGGGTTTCGGTATAGGCGCCGACCAGGATGTGCTGGCCGTTGTCGACCGTCGAAGCCGTCGATCCGCGCCGCGCGGGCGCGACCGCCGAGGGTGCGCGAGGCTTCGAACACCTCGACCTGCCGGCCTGCGGCGGCCAGTTCGACGGCGGCGGCCATGCCGGCGTAGCCGGCGCCGATGACGGCGATTTTCTCCGCCGCCGGCCGCCCCAAGGCGGAGCGTGTTTCAACCCGGAAGCCGCGATAGCGGCTGAACCAGCGTCACCCCCTTTCCCGGAAAGGGGGCCGGGGGGAATGCTCATTTGGTTATCCAGGTTTTTCCGGCCAGCCAGAGCTTGCGCAGCGGCGGCAGCGAGATGCGCTGGTCCAGCACGCGATAGCCGTCGCGCACGATCTCGGCAGCGTGGCGCGGTAGATCGCGGCCATGATCAGGCCGGCGCGCTGCGCCTTGCGGTCGGCGGCGGGCAGCTGGGCGAAGGCCTGCCGGTACGTGGCCTGGGCGCGCTCGATCTGGAACTCCATCAGGCGGCGGAAGTTGTCTGAATAGTTGGCATGCAGGAGATCGGCCTCGCTGACATCGAAGCGCGCAAGTTCGTCCTGCGGCAGGTAGATGCGGCCGCGGCGCGCGTCCTCGCCGACGTCGCGGATGATGTTGGTGAGCTGGAAGGCCAGGCCGAGGTCGTGGGCATACTTGAGCGTCTGGCGGTCCCGGTAGCCGAAGATCTCGGCGGCGAGCAGGCCGACCACGCTGGCGACGCGGTAGCAGTAGAGGTGCAAGCGCCTTGAAGTCGGCATAGCGCGTGCTGCTCGAGGTCCATCTCCATGCCGTCGATGATTTCCAGCAGCTGCTCCTGCGGCAGGTGGAACTCCTTCAGCGCTGCGGCGAGGGCCTGCGTCACCGGGTGGCTGGGGCGTGCCCGTCGTAGAGTGCGGCGACTTCGCCGCGCCACCAGGCGAGCTTGGTGCGCGCCAGCCCGGGGTCGGGGCATTCGTCGACCACGTCGTCGACCTCGCGGCAGAAGGCGTACAGCGCGGTGATGGCCTGGCGCCGGCGCGGTTCGAGGAAGAGGAAGCTGTAGTAGAAGCTGGAGCCGCTGGCGGCGGCGCGCTCCTGGCAGTACTGGTCGGGGGTCACGGCGATTTACCGGTTGGTGTCCAGGGGGCGGACCAGGGAGCGCCACAGGATCAGCGGCCAGTCGAAGGCTTCGAGCTCGGGCCGCCGGTTGAATACATCGTAATCGACGGCCTCGATTTTATCCAGGATGCGCAGGCCGCCGGCGACGATGGCGCGGATTTCGAGGCCGATGCGGCCGGGCAGGTCCCAGCCCAGCGGCGCGCCGGAGAGCATCAGGGCGCGGGCGCGGTCGACCTGGAAACGCAGCAGGGCGCGAAAGTCGGCGCTGGCGACACGGCGGCGAATCGCCGTCGTCGCTCGACGCCGAAGCGCGCCATGTCGTCCTGCGGCAGGTAGATTCGGCCGCGATCGCCCTTGGTGGCGTCGATGCCGACATCCTGCCAGTGGTTGATCAGCTGCAGCGCCGAGCAGATGGCGTCCGACCGGCGACAGGTTTTCCGCCGTGGCCTGGCCGAACAGGTGCAGCAGCAGGCGGCCGACCGGATCGGCCGAGCGGCGGCAGTAGTCCATCAGTTCGGCGAAATCGCGGTAACGGTCCTTGGCCACGTCCTGCGTAAAGGCATCGAGCAGGTCGCGAAACAGTTGCAGCGGCAGGCGGTAGTGCGCGATCACCGGGCGCAGGCGCAGGAATACCGGATGCTGCGGTCGGTTGATCGCGTTCGATGGCGTCGAGTTCGCGCCTGGTATTCCGCCAGCAGCGCGCGGCGCTGGTCGGGTGACAGATCGCCTTCGTCGGCGAAGTCGTCGGCGCTGCGGGCGAACCAGTAGATCGCCGCCACCGGTTCGCGCAAGGCGCGCCGGCAGCAGAATCGAGGCAACGGGAAAGTTTTCGTAGTGATCGACGGCCATGATGCGGCAGGAGTATAGCTACAGAGCCTGCGGCGCATGCGGCTTTCCATGCCGGCGCGCGCATCCTGCGGCGCGCGCGGCCGGCATCCTGCAGGCCCTGTGCCGGACCGGAGACCGGCCTGCAGCGGGCACGGCGCAAGCCGGAAAGAAATGTTGAAAGCAGGTAAAATTCGCGGTCTGCGTCGTGCCGCGCGGCGTTGCATTGCCGGCCGGTTGCGACATGCGCCCAGGTGGCGGAATTGGTAGACGCACCAGATTTAGGTTCTGGCGCCGCGAGGCGTGGGGGTTCGAGTCCCTTCCTGGGCACCAGCGTTCGGGGCGCAGACCCGGAGGTTCGCCGGGGTTTGGTCGCGTTTTGCACGCGTTTTGCTTCTGGCGCGGTTTTTTTAATGGTTTCTTCAATGACGGATACAGAGATGACGGATACGGCAACGACGGACGCTGCAATCGAGGCCAGCAGCGCACTGGAACGGCGCATCGACATGACGGTGGTTCTGGCCGAGATCGACAAGGATGTCGAGCAGCGCCTGAAGCAGATGTCGCGCACCGTGAAGATGCCGGGTTTCCGTCCCGGCAAGGTGCCGATGAAAATGGTTGCGCAGCAATACGGCTCCCAGGCGCGCTCCGAGGCGATCGGTGCGGCGGTGGAAAAAGCCTTCGGCGAGAAAGTGCGCGAGCAGAAACTGCGCGTTGCCGGCTATCCGCGCATCGAGCCGAAGTCCGACGCCGACGCCCGGCAACTGGGATTTACCGCCGATCTTCGAGGTCTATCCCGAGGTCACGCCGGCCGATATCTCCGGCGAGGCAATCGAGAAGCCGACGCTGGCCGTGACCGACGCCGAGGTGGACAAGACCATCGAGGTGCTGCGCAAGCAGCGCACCACCTACGCAGCCGATCGAGCGCGCCTCGGCAAAGGATGATCGCCTGGTGATCGACTTCGTCGGCCGCAAGAATGGCGAGGAGTTTCCAGGGCGGCAAGGCCGAGCGACTACTCCGTGATGGTCGGCGGCGGCCGCATGCTGCCGGACTTCGAAGCCGCAGATCGAGCGGCCTGGTCACGGCCGGCGACAGCAAGACCTTCGACGTCAAGTTTCCCGGCCGACTACCAGGTCGCGGAACTGGCCGGCGCAGACCGTGCAGTTCGACGTGACCGTGCAAGAAGTGCGAGGCCGCGCGCCTGCCGGAGATCGATGCCGATTTCGCCAAGACACTCGGCGTCGCCGATGGCGACGTCGGCAAGATGCGCGACGAGGTGCGCTCCAATCTGGAGCGCGAAGTCAAGAAGCGCCTGCAGGCCCGCGTCAAGGAGCAGGTGATGGATGCGCTGCTCGAGGTGAATCCGATCGAAGTGCCCAAGGCGCTGGTCGAAATGGAATCGCGAGCAGATGGCCGAAGCGGCGCGCCGCGATCTGGAGCAGCGCGGCATGGCGATGAAGAACATGCCGGTCGAGCCGTCCTGGTTCACCGAGCAGGCGACGCGCCGGGTCAAGCTCGGCCTGCTGCTGGCCGAACTGGTCAAGGCCAAGGACCTGCATGCCAAGCCGGAGCAGGTGCGCGCCATCGTCGACGAATTCGCGGAAACCTTCGAGGACCCGAAGGAAGTCGTGCGCTGGTACTACTCGCAGCCGCAGCGCCTGGCCGAGGCCGAGGCCCTGGCGCATGGAGAACAACGTGGTGGATTGGGTCCTGGCCAATGCCAAGGTCAGCGAGAAGGCCGCTCGCCTTTGACGAACTGATGGGTAATGCAGGCATGATTCTCCGGAGATGTCCATGTACGGTTCGCGACAAAACGGCGGCGCCAGGATGCCCCGGCCCCGATCCGCAGGCGCTGGGCCTGGTGCCCGATGGTCATCGAGACCAGCGGGCGCGGCGAGCGCGCCTATGACATCTATTCGCGCCTGCTGCAAGCGAGCGGGTGATCTTCCTGGTCGGGCCGGTCAATGACGTGACGGCCAACCTGGTGGTGGCGCAGTTGCTGTTCCTCGAATCGGAAAATCCGGACAAGGACATCTTCTTCTACATCAACTCGCCGGGCGGTTCCGTCACGGCGGGCATGGCCATCTACGACACCATGCAGTTCATCAAGCCCGACGTGATCGACGCTGTGCATCGGCCAGGCGGCCAGCATGGGCGCCTTCCTGCTGGCGGCGGGCGAAAAGGGCAAGCGCTACTGCCTGCCGAATTCGCGCGTGATGATCCATCAGCCGATGGGCGGCTTCCAGGGCCAGGCCTCGGACATCGAGATCCATGCCAAGGAAATCCTGTTCCTCAAGCAGAAGCTCAACGAGCATGCTGGCGCAGCACACCGGCCAGTCGATCGAGCGCATCGAGCGCGATACCGATCGCGACAACTTCCTCTCGGCCGAAGCTGCGGTGGAATACGGTCTGGTGGACAAGGTGCTGAACAGTCGCGACGAAGCGCCCGAAGCGGCCAAGGCTTGAGCGTTCGCACCGACGGAGACGAAGATGGCGGACAAGAAATCAGGCGGTGGCGAAAAGCTGCTGTATTGCTCCTTCTGCGGCAAGAGCCAGCATGAAGTCAAGAAGCTGATCGCCGGCCCGTCCGTGTTCATCTGCGACGAATGCATCGAACTGTGCAACGACATCATTCGCGACGAGATCGCCGCCGAGCCGGCGGGCAAGGCCGAAGCGCGAACTGCCGACGCCGAAGGAAATCCGCGAGATGCTCGATCAGTACGTGATCGGGCAGGATTCGGCGAAGAAGATCCTTGCCGTCGCGGTCTACAACCACTACAAGCGCCTCCGCCACCAGGAAAAGGGCAGCGACGACGTCGAGCTGTCCAAGAGCAACATCCTGCTGATCGGCCCGACCGGTTCCGGCAAGACGCTGCTGGCGCAGACCCTGGCGCGCATGCTCAACGTGCCCTTCGTCATGGCCGATGCGACGACGCTGACCGAAGCCGGCTATGTCGGCGAGGACGTCGAGAACATCATCCAGAAGCTGCTGCAGAAGTGCGACCACGAGGTCGAGAAGGCGCAGCAGGGCATCGTCTACATCGACGAGATCGACAAGATTTCGCGCAAGTCGGACAACCCGTCGATCACCCGCGACGTCTCCGGCGAGGGCGTGCAGCAGGCGCTGCTCAAGCTGATCGAGGGCACGGTGGCCAGCATTCCGCCGCAGGGCGGGCGCAAGCATCCGAACCAGGATTTCATCCAGATCGACACCACCAACATCCTGTTCATCTGCGGCGGTGCCTTCGACGGCCTGGACAAGGTGATCCGCAACCGCTCGGAGAAGGGCGGCATCGGCTTCGGTGCCGAAGTGAAGAGCCGCGATGCGAGCAATGTCGGCGAGATGCTGAAGCAGGTCGAGCCGGAGGACCTGATCAAGTTCGGCCTGATCCCGGAACTGATCGGCCGCCTGCCGGTGGTTGCGACCTTGCGAGGAACTCGACGAGGCGGCGCTGATGCGAAATCCTGATCGAACCGAAGAACGCCCTGATCAAGCAGTATCAGAAGCTGTTTGCGATGGAAGGCGTGGAACTCGAAGTGCGCCCATCGGCGCTGCAGGCCATCGCCAGCAAGGCCCTGAAGCGCAAGACCGGCGCTCGCGGCCTGCGCTCCATACTGGAAAACGTGCTGCTCGACACCATGTACGAGACTGCCGACCCTGGAGAACGTGAGCAAGGTCGTGATCGACGAGAGCACGATCGAAAGCGGCGCCCAGCCGCTGATGATCTACGCCGACCAGCCCAAGGTGTCGGGTTCCAACTGAATTTCCGCGCAAGCTTTTAACCGGCGGCAACGCCGCCTTGAATACCGGCCCGCCGCCCCCATGTGGTGGGCGTGACTCATAACCGAAGGACACGATGATGTCTGGCCTCCCCGCCTCCCCCGTAGAGACCCAATCCCTGCCGCTGTTGCCCTTGCGCGATGTGGTGGTATTCCCGCACATGGTGATCCCGCTGTTCGTCGGGCGTCCCAAGTCGATCAAGGCGCTCGAAACCGCCATGGAGGCCGGCAAGAACATCCTGCTGGTGGCGCAGAAATCCGCCGCCAAGGACGAGCCGGTGCCCGAGGACATGTACGAGATCGGCTGCCTCGCCAACATCCTGCAGATGCTCAAGCTGCCCGACGGCACCGTCAAGGTGCTGGTCGAGGGAGTGCAGCGCGCCCGCGTGCTGCGCATCGAGGACCAGCGCGCGCTGTTTGTCGCCGATATCAGCCTGATTCCGGTCGAGGAGCGCGCCGACAACGAGGTCGAGGCCATGCGCCGCGCGGTGCTGGCGCAGTTCGACCAGTACGTCAAGCTCAACAAGAAGATTCCGCCCGAAATCCTGACCTCGCTGGCCGGTATCGAGGAGGCCGGTCGCCTGGCCGACACCATCGCCGCCCACCTGCCGCTGAAGCTCGAGCAAAAGCAGGAAATGCTGGAAGTCTTCGATGTTTCGCGAGCGCCTGGAAAAGCTGCTTGGCCAGCTCGAAACCGAGCTCGACATCCTGCAGGTCGAAAAGCGCATCCGCGGTCGCGTCAAGCGCCAGATGGAAAAGAGCCAGCGCGAGTATTACCTCAACGAGCAGGTCAAGGCCATCCAGAAGGAACTCGGCGAAGGCGAAGAGGGCGCCGACATCGACGAGATGGAAAAGAAGATCAAGGCTGCCGGCATGAGCAAGGAAGCCCTGGCCAAGATCAATGCGGAGGTCAAGAAGCTCAAGCTGATGTCGCCCATGTCGGCCGAGGCCACCGTGGTGCGCAACTACATCGAAACCCTGCTGGCCCTGCCGTGGAAAAAGAAGTCGCGCATCAGCAAGGACCTGTCGGCGCGCCGAGAAGATCCTCGACAGGATCACTACGGCCTGGAGAAGGTCAAGGAACGCATCGTCGAATACCTCGCCGTGCAGCAGCGCGTGGACAAGGTCAAGGCGCCGATCCTGTGTCTGGTCGGCCCTCCCGGCGTGGGCAAGACCTCGCTCGGCCAGTCGATCGCCAAGGCCACCAATCGCAAGTTCATCCGCATGGCGCTGGGCGGCGTGCGCGACGAAGCCGAGATTCGCGGCCACCGCCGCACCTACATCGGTTCGATGCCGGGCAAGATCCTGCAGAACATGACCAAGGTCGGGGTCAAGAACCCGCTGTTCCTGCTCGACGAAGTCGACAAGATGGGCCAGGATTTCCGCGGCGATCCGTCGTCCGCGTTGCTCGAAGTGCTCGATCCGGAGCAGAACCACACCTTCCAGGACCACTACATCGAAGTCGATTTCGACCTGTCCGATGTCATGTTCGTCGCCACGGCCAATACGCTGAACATTCCGGCGGCATTGCTCGACCGCCTCGAGGTGATCCGTCTCTCCGGCTATACCGAGGACGAAAAGGTCAATATCGCCCTGCGCTACCTGGTGCCGAAGCAGATGAAGAACAACGGCATCAAGCGCGACGAACTGACCATCACCGAGGACGCCCTGCGCGACATCGTGCGCTACTACACGCGCGAAGCCGGCGTGCGCGCCCTCGAGCGCGAGATCTCGAAGATCTGCCGCAAGGTGGTCAAGTCGCTGGTGATGAAGGCGCGCAAGAACAAGATCGTGGTCAATGCGCAAGAATCTCGACAAGTTCCTCGGCGTGCGTCGTTACAGCTTCGGCATGGCGGAAAAGGACAACCAGATCGGCCAGGTGACCGGTCTGGCGTGGACCGAAGTCGGCGGCGAGCTGCTGACCATCGAAGCCGTTGCCCTGCCCGGCAAGGGCAAGACCATGACCACCGGCAAACTCGGCGAGGTCATGCAGGAGTCGATCCAGGCGGCGCTGTCGGTGGTGCAGGAAGCGCAGCCAGGCACTGGGCATTGCCGATGACTTCTACCAGAAGAACGACATCCACATCCACCTGCCGGAAGGGGCGACGCCGAAGGACGGCCCCAGCGCCGGCGTTGCCATTTGCACCGCGCTGGTATCGGTTCTGACCGGCATCCCGGTACGTGCCGATGTGGCGATGACGGGCGAGATCACCCTGCGCGGCGAAGTGCTGCCGATCGGCGGGCTCAAGGAGAAACTCCTGGCGGCGGTGCGCGGCGGCATCCGCATGGCGCTGATTCCGGAGGAGAACGTCAAGGATCTGGCGGAGATTCCCGACACCATCAAGAACAGGATCGAGATCCTGCCGGTGCACTGGATCGACAAGGTGCTGGAACTGGCGCTCGAGCGGATGCCCGAGCCGCTGCCCGAACAGGCTCCGGCAGCGGCTGTCGCGGTGGTTGCAGGCGACGCCGCGGCGACCGGCCTGGTGACCCACTGAGCGGCTTTGAACTGATAGAATCGCTGTCCGGTTGCCCGATCGGGGCTACCACCGTTCAGCGGGTGCTTAGCTCAGTTGGTAGAGCGTCTGCCTTACACGCAGAATGTCGGCGGTTCGAGCCCGTCAGCACCCACCAGTCACCACGAACAAAGGCGAACTGGAGTTCGCCTTTTTCGCATTCAGGGTTTTCTTCGCATGTTTGATATCGTTCGCAACAACAAGAGAATCACCCAGGTTTTCCTTGCCCTGATCACGCTCCCGTTTGCTTTCTGGGGCGTTGAATCCTACGTGCGCAACGCCGCTGTCGATGCGGAGCTTGCCAGCGTGGGCCGCAGCAAGATAACGCAGCAGGAATTGCAGGTGGCCTTGCGCGAACAGCAGGACCGGATGCGCGCGCAACTCGGCGGGAAAGTCGATCCCGCAATGTTCGAGACGCCGCAAATGCGCCGTGCCGTGCTTGACTCGCTGGTGACGCAACGCTTGCTGGCCGAGCAGGCACAGAAAGCCAAGCTGTTTGTCAGCAACGAGCAACTGGTGCAGTTCATTGCCGCAGTCCCCTCGCTGCAGGAGAACGGCAAGTTTTCGAAGGAGCGCTACGAGGCGCTGGTTGCGGCACAGAGCATGAGCAAGGAAATGTTCGAGGCGCGTTTGCGCCAGGACATGGCGATGCAGCAACTGATTTTGCCGGTGACCGAAGCCGGCATCGCCGGCCAGGTGGCTGCCGGCCGCTGGCTGGCCACGCAGATGGAACAGCGTGAAATCAGCGAGGCGCCGCTGCTGCCGGACAACTACCTCGGCCAGGTAAAGCTTGCCGCCGATGCGGTGCAGAAATACTACGAGGCCAACCGCAAACAGTTTGAATTGCCCGAGCAGGTGCGTGCCGAGTTCGTGGTGTTGAGCCGCGATGCATTGGCGGCCACGGCCGCCATTGGCGACGAGGAAGTCAAGGCCTACTACACGTCGCATGCCGATCGCTACAAGAAGGCGAGACGCGTCGCGCCAGCCATATCCTGATTCGCGTCGACAAGGGTGCGCCGGAGGCGGAAGTCGCCGCCGCCAGGACGAAGGCGGATCAGCTTCTGGCGCAAGTGCGCAAAACTCCCGGTGATTTTGCAAAAATCGCCAAGGACAATTCGCAGGATCCCGGTTCGGCGGCGAAGGGCGGCGATCTCGACTGGTTCGGTCGCGGCGCCATGGTCAAAGCCTTCGAGGATGTCGCCTTTACGCTCAAGGAGGGGCAGGTTTCCGATGTCGTTCGCTCCGATTTCGGCTTTCACATCATCCGCGTCACCGGCGTGCGCCCCGAACGCGTCAAACCGCTCGACGAAGTGAAAGCGGAGCTCCTCGCGGAGCTCAAGCGCGAAGCGGGAGTGAAGAAGTACGCCGATGCGGCCGAAGCATTCGGCAACACCGTGTACGAGCAGGCCGACAGCCTGAAGCCGGCCGCCGAGAAATGGAAGCTCGACCTGCGCCAGTCCCAGTGGCTGGCCAAAGGCGGCAAACTGGCGGCACCCTTCGACAACCAGAAACTGGCGGCCGCCTTGTTCAGCGACGATGGTTTGAAGAACAAACGCAACACCGAGGCGGTCGAGGTCGCGCCCGGCACCCTGGTCTCCGCGCGGGTCCTCGAACACAAGCCGGCTGCCCTGCAGCCGCTGGAAGCCGTCCGCGGCGAGATCGAGAAACGCCTGATGCGCGAAGAGGCCGCGGCCCTGGCGATCAAGGATGGCGAAGAAAAACTGGCGCTATTGGGCCAAGGCAAGGCCGTTGACCTGAAGTGGTCGCCCGTGCGCAGGATCAGCCGCACCGAGGCACAGGGGCTGCCGCCCGAATCGGTGCGGGCGGTTTTTGCGGCGGATGCGGCCAAACTGCCGGCGCATGCCGGTGTGCCCTATCCGGGCAGGGGCTACGCGCTGTACCGGATCAGTTCGGCCAAGGCAGACGAGGCGGGCAAGGATGATCCGCGCGCCCGTGCGCTGGCCCAGCAATATGCGCGCATCGTGGCCGAGGAAGAGTTCGCGGCGTGGACCGCAAGTCTGAAAGAAAACTACCCGATCAAGATCAACAAGACGTTGCTGGAGAGCAAGGACCGCTGAGAGCTTGTGAATAAATCTACTGCGCGTGCCGGATCGGGGCTTGGGCGGTGCTCTTCCACGGCCGGCTTTGCACAGCCGGCCGGCTGCGGCGGCGCGAAGCATGCTTCGCGAAACCCCGCCTCGCCCTCACATATAACGACATATGTTCCGGTAGCTGTGCTCCGGCCGCACCCCGTTGCGGCCCGCTCGCTACGATTTCGTCAAAAGCTCTGAGTTGTCGCAGGACAAACAACAAGGCCCCGCACCGCGGGGCCTTGTTGTTTGTGCGGTAGCGTCCGGCTGTGTCAGCCCGGCAGCGGATCGGCGTTGCCCATGGCCGTGGTGTGCGTGCCGCCATCGACATACAGGATTTCGCCGGTGATGCCGCTGGCGAGATCGGAGAGCAGGAAGGCCGCGGCGTTGCCGACTTCGTCGATGGTCACGTTGCGTCGCAGGGGAGCGTGATGGGCGTTGTAGGCCAGCAGCTTGCCGAAGTTGCCGATGCCGGATGCCGCCAGCGTCTTGATCGGTCCGGCGGACAGCGCATTGGCGCGGATGCCCTGCGGGCCGAGGCAGAAGGCCAGATAGCGCGTCGCCGCTTCGAGGCTGGCCTTGGCGAGGCCCATGGTGTTGTAGTTGGGCATGGTGCGCACGGCGCCGAGATAGGTCAGCGCCAGAACGGAGGCGTTGTTGCCCTTCAGCAGCAGCGGCCGGGCGGCCTTGGCCAGCGCGGGGTAGCTGTAGGAGGAGACGTCGTGCGCGATGCGGAAGGATTCGCGCGAGAGGCCTTCCAGGAAGTCCCCTTCAATCGCATCGTTGGGGGCAAAGGCGATGGAATGCACCAGGCCGTCCAGCCCGTCCCAGTGCTTGCCGAGTTCGCTGAAGACGGCCTCGATCTCGGCATCCTGGCCGACATCGCAAGGGAAAATTGCCGTTGAACCGAATTCGTCGGCAAACTTGGCGATGCGGTCGCGGACGCGCTCGTTCTGGTAGGTGAAGGCGAGGCTGGCGCCCTCACGGTGGCAGGCCTTGGCGATACCGTAGGCGATCGAGCGGTTCGAGATCAGACCGGTGATCAGAATGCGTTTGCCAGCGAGAAATCCCATCGCTTTTCCTTGATTGAATCCAGCGGCGGATTATAGCGGATCAGCTAAACTCGATCTCATGCGTAGCTTTTTCCCCTGCTTTTTTGCGCTGCTGCTGACTGCCTGCGGCAGCGCCTGGAACGATCCCTATCCGGCCGCGGACAGGGGCAAAAACATCCTGTACAGCGCTTTCACCGAACGGCCCAAGCATCTCGACCCGGTGCAGTCCTACAGCGAGGACGAGATCACCTTCACGGCGCAGATCTACGAGCCGCCGCTGCAATACCACTACCTCAAGCGGCCCTACGCCCTGGTCGCGGCCACTGCCGCAGCGGTGCCGCAGCCGCGTTACCTGGATGCCCAGGGCGCGTCGCTGCCGGACGACGCCGATGCGGCGCAGATCGCCTTCACCGACTATGTGATCACCATCAAGCCGGGGATCCGTTATCAGCCGCACCCGGCCTTTGCCCGCGGCGAGGGCGGCGATTACGCCTATCACGCGCTCAGCGCCGCACAGCTCGCCGGCATCAATGTCCTCGGCGATTTCGCGCTGCGCGACACGCGCGAGCTGACCGCCGAGGACTACGTCTATGGCATCAAGCGGCTGGCGCATCCGCGTCTGCATTCGCCGATCTTCGGCCTGATGGAGGAGTACATCGTCGGTCTTGGCGACTTCGGCAAGCGCCTGAAGGCGGAGAAGGATCAGCCGTGGATCGACCTGCGCCAGCATCGGCTGGAGGGAGTCGAGGTGATCGACCGCTACCGCTACCGCATCCGCGTCAAGGGCAAGTACCCGCAGTTCCTCTACTGGCTGGCGATGCCCTTCTTTGCGCCGATGCCCTGGGAGGCCGACAAGTTCCACAGCCAGCCGGGCATGGCGGAGAAGAACCTGACGCTCGACTGGTACCCGATCGGCACCGGCCCCTACATGCTGACCGAGAACAATCCGAATGCGCGCATGGTGCTGGAGCGGAACCCGAATTTTCGCGAGGAACGCTATCCCTGCGAAGGTGAAGCGGAGGACGCCAGGGACAGGTCTGCTCAAGGATTGCGGCCAGTTGCTGCCTTTCATCGACAAGGTGGTGTTCACCCGTGAGAAGGAGCAGATCCCCTACTGGAACAAGTTCCTGCAGGGCTATTACGATGCTTCCGGAATCTCCTCGGACGCCTTCGACCAGGCCGTGCAAGTCACCGCGGGCGAGATCACCCTGTCGGACGACATGCGCACGCAGGGCATCGTGCTGACCACCTCGGTGGCGACATCGAGCATGTACATGGGTTTCAACTGGCTCGATCCGCTGGTGGGCGGCGCCGACCCGAAGACGGCGGAAAGCGCGCGCAAGCTGCGTCAGGCGATTTCGATCGCCATCGATCAGGAAGAGTTCATCTCGATATTCCAGAATGGTCGCGGCGTCGCCGCCCAAGGGCCGATTCCTCCGGGCATTTTCGGCCACCGCGAGGGCGCTGCGGGGATCAATCCCCACGTGTACGACTGGGTCGATGGCCATCCGCGGCGCAAGCCGATCGCCGAAGCCAAACGCCTGCTGGCCGAGGCCGGCTGGCCCAACGGACGCGATGCGAAGACCGGCGAGCCGCTGGTGATCAACCTCGACACGACGGCCACCGGGGTCGGCGCCAAGGCGCGGATCGACTGGCTCCACAAGCAGTTCGCCAAGCTCGACATCCAGCTCGTGGTGCGCAGCACCGACTACAACCGCTTCCAGGACAAGGTGCGCAAGGGTGCGGTGCAGATGTTCTACCTCGGCTGGAACGCGGACTATCCCGATCCGGAGAATTTCCTGTTCCTGCTGCATGGCAAGCAGGGCAAGGTGAAGCATTCGGGCGAGAACGCGGCGAACTACGAGAATCCGGAGTACGACCGGCTGTTCGAGCGCGTCAAGGCGATGGAGAACGGCCAGCCGCGGCAGGAACTGATCGACCGCATGACGGACATCCTGCGCCACGATGCGCCCTGGGTCTGGGGCTTTCATCCCAAGGACTACACCTTGCGCCATGCGTGGCTGACCAACAGAAAACCGAGCAAGGTCGGTCACAACACGCTCAAGTACCAGCGCGTGGATGCCGCCTTGCGCGAGCAGCGCCGTTCCGAGTGGAACCGTCCGGTGCTGTGGCCCCTGCTGGCGATCGCGCTGGTGCTCGGGGCGGCGATCTGGCCGGCCTGGCGCGGCTATCGACGGCGGGAGACGGCGACGGCGCGCTGACTGGCGATTGTCGCCGTGTCGCCAGCGCCGACTTTTTGATCCGGTCTAGTAGATAGTCAGGTTGAAACCGATGGACGCAATATTGGCCGTCATCCCGGGCTTGACCCGGGATCCAGACGCTGCCGCAGACTGGATTCCGGCTTTCGCCGGAATAGCCTGCCCCGGACTTGATCCGGGGACGAGACCATCCATCTGTTCTCGCATGACTGGCGACTAGCCTTCCACCGCCTGCCACTCGCCGTGGCGCAACGTTTGGAGCGGGCGGAACCTGGCCTTGTAGGCCATCTTGCGGCTGTCGCGAATCCAGTAGCCCAGATACAGCCAGGGTAGTTCGATATGCTGGCATTGCGCGATCTGCCAGAGGATGGCGAAGGTGCCGTAACTCGCGTTGGTGACATCGGGATCGTAGAAGGTGTAGACCGATGAGAGCCCGTCGGCAAGGACGTCGATGATGCTGACCACACGCAGCACGCCGTTTTCGCGAAATTCGATGAGGCGGCTGTCGACATGGGTCTGCAGCAGGAAGTGGCCGTACTGGTCGCGACTGTCCTGGTCCATGCCGCCGCCCGAGTGCCGCGCCGCCTGGTAGTGCTGGTAGAGCTGATAGTGCTCTTCGCGAAAGCCCAGGCTGCATTCGCGCGCGGTCAGCGCGGCGTGCTGGATGAGGGCGCGGCGCTGGCTGCGGCTGGGCACGAAAGCCTTGACGTCGAGCCGCACCGGCTGGCATTCGCGGCAGGCATCGCAATACGGGCGGTAGGTGAATACGCCGCTGCGGCGAAAGCCGGCGCGCACCAGTTCGCTGTAGGTCGCGCTGTCGATCAGGTGGGTCGGCGTCGCGACCTGGGAGCGCGCGATGCGCCCCGGCAGGTAGGAACAGCCGTAAGGCGCCGTCGCATAGAACTGCAGCAGCGGGAAAGGCGGCAGGTCGCGCAGGTGGGTCATGGGCGGATCAGGGCTGGCGCCGGTAGCGACCGTCGATCGCATCCGGCGCCCAGCGCCCGGGCGCGTCGCCGCGCAGGCAAAGCCCGTCCAGCCGCGCGGCAAAGTCGCGGCGGGGAATCGGTCTGGCACCGAGAGAGGCGAGGTGAGCGGTTTCCATCTGGCAGTCGATTATGCCGAATCCGCGCCGCTTGAGGTGGGCGCACAGATGCGCAAGTGCAATCTTCGACGCATCGCGCACATGGCTGAACATCGATTCGCCGTAAAAGGCCTGCCCCAGGGCGATGCCGTACAGGCCGCCGGCGAGTTTGCCTGCGATCCAGGTTTCCACGCTGTGCGCGTAGCCGAGGCGGTGCAGCGCACGATAGGCTTCCTGCATTTCCGGCGTGATCCAGGTGCCGGGCTGGCCGTGGCGTGGTTTGTTGGCGCAGGCGCCGATTACTGCGTCGAAGGCGGTATCGAGGCGAACTTCGTAGCTCGCGTTGCGCAGCGTCCTGGCCAGTGAGCGGGAGATCTTCAACTCGTCGGGGAACAGCACCATGCGCGGATCCGGGCTCCACCACAGGATGGGTTCGCCGGCGGAAAACCAGGGGAAAATGCCGCACCGGTAGGCGGCCAGAATGCGCTGCGGATCCAAGTCGCCGCCGGCGGCGAGCAGGCCGTCCGGTTCGGCCAGCGCCGTCTCAAGCGGCGGGAATACGGGCGCTTCGCTCAGCCAGGGGATCATCGGCCTTGGGTGAAGGTGACGACGTGGTCGACGTCAAGGCGGATGCCGATCATTTCGCCGATGGCGTGGTTGTGGTGCGAAGGCACCAGCGACAGAACCTGGGCACCCGAAGCCAGACGCAGCGTGTAGAGGAATTCGGCGCCGCGAAATGACTTGGCAATGACTTCGGCCTTGACCTCGCTGGCGTCGTCGTGGATCACGTCATCCGGGCGTAGCAGCACATCCAGCCGGCAATCGCGCTGACATTCTGCGCAACTCGAACCGCAATCCATCGGCACATCCGAGTCGAGCCGGCCCAGTTCGACTTCGACGACCTGGCGCGAGATCACCTCGCCGGGGAGGAATACGCCCTGACCGATGAAATCCGCGACGTGGCGCGTGGCGGGGCGGTGATACAGGTTGTAGGGCGTATCCCACTGCTCGATGCAGCCTTCGCGCATGATGCCGACCATGTCGGAGACGGCAAAGGCTTCGTTCTGGTCGTGGGTGACGAGGATTGCCGCCATGCCGGCGCGCTTGAGGATGTCGCGGACTTCGAGCGACAGGCGTTCGCGCAGTTCGACATCGAGGTTGGAAAACGGCTCGTCGAGCAGCAGCAGGTGCGGTTGCGGCGCCAGGGCACGGGCCAGCGCCACGCGCTGTTGCTGGCCGCCGGACAGCTCGTGCGGATAGTGTCCGCCGCGATTGCCCAGACCGATAAGGTCGAGCATTTCATCGACGCGTTGCCGTCTCGCCGGCGCCGACTCTTTGCCGAGGCCGAAGCCGATGTTGTCGGCGATCGAAAGGTGAGGGAACAGGGCGTAGTCCTGGAACACCATGCCGATGCGTCGCGCTTCGGCCGGCACCTGGGTTTTTTCGTTGGCGATGGTCGTGCCGTTGAGACGGATGCTGCCGGAAGACGGTGTTTCGAATCCGGCGATCAGCCGCAGCATGGTGGTCTTGCCGCAGCCCGACGACCCCAGCAGGCATGCGATTTCACCCGGTGCCAGGTCGAAGGACAACTCACGCACCACGGCTTGCTTGCCGTAGGCATGGCTGACACGGTCGACTTCGAGCAAGGGCATGATCGTCGCGTAGATGGCGGCTTGTGGAGAATGAGTCTCAATTATAATCTGCCGGTCGTGTCCCGCTCATCCTTGTCGCTCCCCGCTTTCTCCTTCGCGCTCGCGGTTCTGGTCGCGCTGCCGGTGCTCGCAGTCGGCGCCAATCTTTTCGCCGGCGGCACCGGCGAAACCTGGAGCCACCTGATGGCCACGGTGTTGCCGGAGTACGTGGCGAATTCGATCTGGCTGTGCCTCGGCGTCGGCATCGGCGTCGCCGCGATGGGCACCGGCGCGGCCTGGCTGGTGGCCTTGAACGACTTCCCCGGACGGCGCGTCGCGGAGTGGGCGCTGCTGCTGCCGATGGCGATGCCGGCCTACGTGCTGGCCTACACCTATACCGATTTCCTGCAGTTCGTCGGGCCGCTGCAGACCGGCCTGCGCGAGAGTTTCGGCTGGAAGAAGGGCGACTACTGGTTTCCCGAAGTGCGTTCGCTGGGCGGCGCCATCGTGCTGTTTTCCTGCGTGCTGTATCCCTACGTTTACTTGTTGGTGCGCACTGCCTTTCTCGAACGCGCCGGCGGCATGATCGAAGCCGCGCGCGCCCTCGGCCTCAATCCCTGGCAGGGTTTCTGGCGCGTCTCGATCCCGCTGGCGCGTCCGGCCATCGCCGCCGGCATGGCCCTGGCATTGATGGAGACGCTGGCCGATTACGGCACGGTGGCCTACTTCGCCGTGCAGACCTTCACCACCGGCATCTACCGCGCGTGGTTCTCGCTGGGCGACCGCGTTGCCGCCGCCCAACTGGCCGCCGCCCTGCTCGGTTTTGTCGCCATGCTGATCCTGCTGGAGCGCATCGGCCGGGGTCGGGCGCGCTATCACGACACCAGTGGACGCCGTCGTTCCACGCGCCAGGTGCTCACCGGCTGGCATGCCCTGCTGGCGCAGATCGGTTGTGCGATTCCGGTCGTGATCGGCTTCGCCTTGCCGGCAGTGCTGCTTGTGCGGCTTGCCATGGCGGATGCCGGCGACGAGGGCGCCGGCTTTGCGGGGCGTTTTCTGGTGCTCGCAAGAAACAGTTTTACCCTGGCCGCGCTGGCCGCAACGCTGGCGGCGCTGCTGGCCTTGCTGCTGGGCTTCGCCGCGCGCGACGGGCACAAGCTGCCGCGACTGGCAAGCCGCATCGTCGGCCTCGGCTATGCGGTACCCGGTTCGGTGATCGCCGTCGGCGTGCTGATCCCGGTCACCCGGCTCGATCATTTGCTGGCCGGCCTGTGGCAGCAGATGACCGGCGTCAATCCCGGTCTGATCCTGACCGGCGGCATCGCCGCGCTGCTTTATGCCTACCTGGCGCGCTTTCTGGCGATTGCGCTGCAATCCGTCGAAGCCGGCCTGGGCCGCATTACGCCGAGCATGGAAGCCGCCGCGCGCAGCCTCGGCAGCAGCCAGGGCGAGACCTTGCGCCGCGTGCATCTGCCGCTGCTGCGCGGCAGCCTGCTGACCGCCGCACTGCTGGTGTTCGTCGACGTGATGAAGGAATTGCCCGCGACGCTGGTGATGCGCCCCTTCAACTTCGACACGCTGGCGACGCAGACCTACACGCTGGCGGCGGACGAACGCCTGGCGGAAGCCTCGACCGCCGCGCTGGCGATTGTCGCGGTCGGCCTGTTGCCGATCATCCTGCTGGCCCGGCAGATATCTGCCGGGCGCAGCGAGGTCAGTTCCTGCTAACGCTGCTACCCGTAGTCAGTCACCGTCGGCGCATGAAAGTCGCGTTAGCCGTTTTCATGGCCCGCCCCCTCCCATCCTCCCCCTCGCGGGGGAGGCTACTGATTGGCTCGCTACGCTCGATATCACCGGCGAACCATCCCGTTGTTTCACGTTAAAGCGACTTGTGCGTACCGTCGCATAGCGCGCCCTTGCCGCTGTGCTTGCAGCCGCAAAAATACACGGCCTTGCTCTCGTCGGCGGCGTACTTGACCGGGTTGAACTCGGAGCCCTTGTGGCTGCCGTCGCAAAAGGGTTGCGACTTGCTCTTGCCGCAGGAGCACCACCAGTAATCCTTGCCCTTTTCCACGTTGACGGCGAAAGGGCTTTTTGCGGCGATTTCGGGTTTGGACATGCTGTTCTCCTGATCCTGTTGGCGAAGTGCGCACTATAGGGGCATTTGCGCTGTCGGGTAATTCCGGAACAGGACCCGGTCGTGATCCGATACGCAGGATCACGAAAAGTCGGCTCCGGCGATACGGCGAAGCGGCGGCCCCCGGGCATCGAGGGGCCGTCGATGGGTTTACTTCCAGCCGGCGCGATCGTAGATGCGCTGCGCGGCGACGGCATTTTTTGCCAGCGTGGCCACCGGCAGGCTGTCCGCCTTGAACTTGCCCATGGCTTCCAGCGCCGGATTCTTTACCGTTACGCTGGCGACGGCCGGCCATTCGTTGTTGCCGTCGGCGAAGTAGCGCTGGGCGTCGTCGCCGGCCAGGTATTCGAGGAACTTGACGGCCGATTCCTTGTTCGGTGCGGTCTTCAGCATGCCGCCGCCGGAGATGTTGATGTGCGTGCCAAAGCTTTTCTGGTTCGGCCAGATGATGGCGACGCGCTCCATCAAACGGCGGTCCTCGGGCTTGTCCGAGCGCAACAGGCGGGCCAGGTAGTAGGTATTGGAGACGGCCACGCCGCATTCGCCGGCCGCGACGGACTTGATCTGGTCGGTGTCGCCGCCCTTGGGGGCGCGGGCGAAATTGGCGACCACGCCGCGTGCCCATTCCTCGGCTTTGGCTTCGCCGAGGTGGGCGATCAGGGCGGACATCAGCGAAATGTTGTAGGGATGGCTGCCCGAGCGCGAGCAGACCTTGCCCTTGAGTTTCGGGTTGGCCAGGTCTTCGTAGTTCTGTACGTCTGCGGCCTTGACGGCGTCCTTGTTGATGACGATGACGCGGGCGCGGGTCGAGAAGGCGAACCAGTCCGGGCTGCGCAGGTTGGCCGGAATCCGCTCTTCCAGCAGTTTTGACTTCACCGGCGCGAACAGGCCCAGTTCGTCAGCCTTGGCCAGTCGCGCGGCATCGACGGTGAGGAAGATGTCGGCCGGACTGTTCGCGCCCTCGTTGCGGATGCGTTCCAGCAGTTCGTCTTCCTTGGCCTCGATGCGGTTGATCTTGATACCGGTCTGGCGGGTGAAATTGGCATAGAGCGCTTCGTCCGTCTGGTAGTGGCGGGCGGAGTAGAGGTTGAGGACTTTCTCCTGCGCCGCGGCGATATTGATCGCGCCGATGGCAAGCAGGGCGAGGAGCAGGCGGGATGATTTCATGAACGAAATTCCGGCGAGGGTTGGGAATGATTGTTAGTGTATTAAGAATCATTCGCAATTGCAAGTAAAAATAAAGCCAGCCCGCGGCTGGCGTCCTGGGCGCTATTCCAGCTAATCCGGGTTGACGCGGCGGGCGCCGTTGAAGCGCTTTTTCCAGTAGCTTTGATTCAGGTCCTCGACGCGGACGCGGCCCCCGCTACGCGGGGCATGGACAAACTGGTCGTCGCCAAGATAGATGCCGACATGGGAGAACGCATTGCGCATGGTGTTGAAGAACACCAGGTCGCCGGGCCGGAGTTCATCCCGGCTGATCGGCTCGCCCGATTTGCTCATTTCCTTCGAACTGCGCGGCAGTAGCCAGTCCCAGGCCTTCGCGGAATACATGGCTGACAAAACCGGAACAATCGAAGCCGGCTTCGGGAGAACTGCCGCCGCGCCGATAGCGGATGCCGAGCAGATCCATGGCCTGATCGATCGCATCCTGCGCCGTCGCGGTGGCGCGATCGACGAATGAAACCTGCAACGGCGCCGGCACCACGATCGGTTCGTCGGCGTAGGCGCAGGGGGCAACAAGCAGCCCGGCAAGCAGTAAAACTCTTGCTCTTTGAAGGGGTATTCCTCGCATGGGGCCGAACTATGCCTCGCCCCGGACTTTCTGTAAACCCCCCTCAAGGCGTTTTGCATTCAGCGCCCTGTAAGCCTCGCCTGGCTATAATTCGCCCCTTCCGTACGCCAAAATAATGAAGCCGGCAAAGACCGGGCGCAAATTCGAGGAGGCTACAGTGAGTTTCAAGGCTTACCTGATCAATCAGGAAGAGGGCAAGGTTGTCAGTCGCTTCGTCGATATGGACGATTCGCAACTTGATCCCGGCGAGGTCACCGTCGCCGTCACCCATTCCAGCATCAACTACAAGGACGCCCTGGCGGCGACCGGGGCAGGCCGCATCATTCGCCGCTTCCCCTGCGTCGGTGGCGTCGATCTGGCCGGGCGGGTCACTGCCAGCGCGGATCCGCGCTTCAAGGCCGGCGACGAGGTGCTGGCGACCAGCTACGACATCGGCGTCGCCCACCACGGCGGCTATGCCGAAAAGGCCCGCCTGCCGGCCGACTGGGTGGTCAAGCTGCCGGCCGGCCTTTCACTGCGTGACGCCATGGCCCTGGGCACCGCGGGTTTCACTGCGGGCTTGGCCGTGGTGCGCATGGAACACGACGGCCTGAGTCCGGACAAGGGTCCGGTGGTCGTCTCGGGGGCCACCGGCGGCGTCGGCAGCATTGCCATCGAGATTCTGGCCAAACGGGGCTATCACGTCGTTGCCCTGACCGGCAAGGAGGCCGAAAGCGACTACCTGAAAGGCCTGGGGGCCAAGGAAGTGTTGCTGCGCCAGTCGCTCGACCTGGCCAAGATCAAGCCGCTGGGCAAGGAAACCTGGGCCGGCGCCGTGGACAACCTGGGCGGCGATGTACTGGCCTGGATGGCCAGCACCATGCAGGTGGGCGGGGCTCTGGCCTCGATCGGGCTCGCTGCCAGTTTCAGTCTCAACACGACGGTCATGCCCTTCATCCTGCGCGGCGTGAGCCTGCTCGGCATCGATTCGGTCAACTGCCCGATGTCGCAGCGGGCGGCAGTCTGGCAGCGACTGGCCACCGACATGCGGCCGGCCCATCTGGCGCCAGGGCCGGGCCGGATGATTCGTGAAATCGCTTTTGCCGACCTGCCGGCCGCATTCGACGACTACATCCAGGGACGCGCCAAGGGTCGCGTCGTCGTCAATATCGCCGTCTGAGGGCCGGAAGAAACAACGCCAGCAAGCATTTACCACCGCACAACAACGCCTACGAGGATAGCCATGGGAACATATACCGAGTTTCACAAGCGCTCACTTACTCAGCGGGACGCCTTCTGGGCCGAGCAGTCGGCGCTGATCGACTGGCAGACGCCGCCGCAGCAGATCTGCGATTTTTCGCGCCCGCCATTCGCCAAATGGTTCGTCGGCGGCAAGACCAATCTGTGCCACAACGCGGTTGACCGCCACGCCGCCAAGCGCCCGAACGACCGCGCGCTGGTGTATATCTCGACCGAGACCAACGAGGAAAAGAGCTACACCTTCGCCGAGCTGAAGTCCGAGGTGATGCGCATGGCGGCGATCATGAAGTCGCTCGGCGTGGTCAAGGGTGACCGCGTCCTGATCTACATGCCGATGATTGCCGAAGCCACCTTCGCCATCCTCGCCTGCGCCCGCATTGGTGCCATTCATTCCGTGGTATTCGGCGGCTTTGCTTCCGGTTCATTGGCGACCCGCATCGACGATGCCAAGCCCAAACTGATCGTTTCCAGCGATGCCGGCATGCGCGGTGGCAAGGCCGTGCCCTACAAGCACCTGCTCGACGAAGCCTGCAAGCTCGCCGAATTTCCGCCCGAGAAGGTTTTGATGATCGATCGCGGGCTGGACAAGGGCTGGCCCCGGGTCGCCGGTCGTGATGTCGATTACGCCGAACTGCGCGCCAAACACATGGATGCCGACGTGCCTTGCGAGTGGATGGAGTCCACCGAGCCGTCCTACATTCTCTATACGTCGGGCACCACCGGCAAGCCGAAGGGCGTGCAGCGCGATACCGGCGGCTATGCCGTCGCGCTGGCGGCATCGATGAAGCACATCTTCACCGGCGGCGAGGGCGAGACCATGTTCTCGACCTCCGACATCGGCTGGGTGGTCGGCCACAGCTACATCATCTATGGCCCGCTGATCGCCGGCATGGCGACCATCATGTACGAAGGCACCCCGATCCGTCCCGATCCGGGCATCTGGTGGCAGATCGTCGAGAAGTACAAGGTCACCGTGATGTTCTCCGCGCCCACCGCGGTCCGCGTCCTGAAGAAGAGCGACAACAGCTGGCTGCACAAGTATGACCTGTCGTCGCTGAAGCACCTGTTCCTCGCCGGCGAGCCGCTGGACCAGCCGACCCACGAATGGATCATGGGCGAACTCAAGCTGCCGGTGATCGACAACTACTGGCAGACCGAGACCGGCTGGCCGATCCTGTCCACGGTGCGCGGCATCGAGGACACCAGGATCAAGTTCGGCACGCCGAGCTTTCCGGTGTATGGCTACGACCTGCGGATTTTCCGTGAAGACGGCACGGTTTGCGATGCCAATGAAAAGGGCATCGTCGGCATCGTGCCGCCCTTGCCGCCGGGCTGCCTGTCCACCATCTGGGGCGACGACGAGCGTTTCGTCAGCACCTATTTCAGTCTGTTCAAGGAACCGCAGGTATATTCGTCCTTCGACTGGGGCATCAAGGACGAAGAGGGCTATCACTACATCCTCGGCCGCACCGACGATGTCATCAACGTCGCCGGACACCGCCTCGGCACGCGCGAAATCGAGGAGGCCGTGCAGGGACACAACGCCGTGGCCGAAGTGGCCGTGGTCGGCGTCAATGATCAGTTGAAGGGTCAGGAGCCGGTAGCGTTCGTCGTGGTCAAAGACGCGGCAAGGGTGGCTACCGCTGAGCTGCGCACGGCGCTGGAGGCGGAGATCAAGAAGGTGGTGGACGGCAACCTCGGCGCCATCGCGCGGCCGAAGCGGGTGCATTTTGTTACCGGCCTGCCCAAGACGCGTTCCGGCAAGATGCTGCGTCGCTCCATTCAGGCGCTGGCGGAAGGGCGCGACGCCGGCGACCTGACGACCATCGACGATCCGTCTACGCTGGAGCAGATCAAGGCCGCATTGGCGGCTTGAGCTGCTGGTGCATGACGGGCGCCGCTTTTCGGGCGCCCGTCGTTTGACCTGCTGTGGGCGAGAACCCGGGCAAACGTGGGTTCCTGCCGGGCAAGGATGATGTGCCGGCGCACCTTGAAGGCATAACCCTCACCTTAGTCCGGAGTGTTGGCGCCAATCCGTAAAAGTCGGCGACGACGCCGCGGCGCTTTGGAACTCTCGGTCGCGTCGGTCGCCGGTTCAGTGCAGCAGGCGTGGTCCGCCGGCGTGCAGCGGTTCGGGCACGGCGCCGTTGCCGGGGCTGATGTCGAGGTTGAGTGCCCAGTCGGCGGTGACGGCGGCCTGCTGCAGCAGTCGCGCCAGCACATGCACCAGCTTTTCGTCCAGATCGAGGTTGATGCCCTGGCCTTCCTGCGGCAGCAAGATCAGGGTCTGGGTATTGCCTTGCACGGGTTTGACGGTGATGCGGCCAAGCACGACCGGTTCCTCGCCCAGCGGATAAGTCGATCCGTCGCGGTAGGCGCTGCCAAAGTCGGCCTTGCTCACGGCCTCGCCATGGGCCAGTTCGGCCAGCGTGCTGCGCGTTGCCGGACCGGTCGCCTTGCGCGCGCTGAAGTCGTCAGTCATTTTCATCAGCAGCGGCCACAGCAGGGCAAGGTAGCGGCGGGTGATCCAGAAACGGAATTCGGCATCGTCGCTGCTGCGGATGCGCAGCAGCAGCCGGTCCTGCGCGGCATCGTAGCTGGCGCTGAACTGCTCCAGTTGCGGCGGTTTGCTCATGGCAGGGATCCTCCGGCGGCGGTACCGGCCGCGCTCATGCAGCGGAATGCTACCCCATCCGGTGCCTTGAATACGCCCCGGCAATGGCCGCCGGCCGCGCCGCCGATCGAGCCGGAAACCGTGAGAAAAGTCACAGTCGCATGACTTCAGACGGCCGATAGAAGCAGCCTGGCGGGATTATCGACTATACTCGCGCACTTGCTGTTGGCATGCAAGAAACTCCAATATTCAGGTAGTTGTAGTTACTGCGGAACAGGAATAGCGAAATGAAATTGGCACCCCTGATTTCGTCGGGAATCGTGCTGCTTTGCCTGCGGGGCGGCGAAGCGCTTTTTAGCGCCGTGACGCCAGATCGTGACGCCAGATCGTGACGCGAAAACTCCCGCACAGGATTGTCCGGTCGTCCTGCTCGCGCGATGGTTTGGGGGCGCCGCCGGATCGGGTGCCGGCGTGACATTGGCGGCAATTTCAGATTTTCGTCGGCGATGGATTTCCGTTGTTGCGGCTGCGCTGGCGTGGCTCGCCGCCGCGTCGGGAGCGGCGCTGGCGCAGGTTCCGCCCGATGCCGGGCGCATCCAGCAGCAATTCGAGCGGGAAGCCGAACGCTTGCCCGCCATCGCACCGCGCAAGCCCGCTGCGCCGGTTGTCGATGAAGCGGCACGGCCGGCGCTGGACGTCCCCGATGGCGTCACTTTCCCCGTCAATGGCTTCCGCTTCACCCGCAACACCGCCTTCACCGATGCCGAACTGCAGCCGCTGCTGAGGAACTTTGTCGGCAAGGAGCTTTCGCTGGCGGACCTGCAGCGCGCCGCGGAGATGATTACCGCCTACTACCGGGAGCGCGGCTACTTCGTCGCCCGCGCCTATATTCCCGCCCAGGATATCCGCGACGGCATCGTCGAGATCATGGTGCTGGAAGGCAAGCTGGACCGCGTCAGCCTGAAGCCAACCACCGAACTCCGCTTGCGGCCGGAGGTGGTGGAGCGGACGCTGCGCCAAGCGCTGCCGCCCGGGGAGGTGATTCGCGAAGCCGATCTCGAACGCGGATTGCTGCTGCTCAACGATCTGCCGGGCATCAGCGTCCGCTCGGTGATTTCCCCCGGCACCGCGCTGGGCACCTCGACCATCACCGCCGAAGTGAGCGAAGGTCCGCTGGTTTCCGGCTCGCTCGATGCCGATAATCACGGCAACAAGTTCACCGGCCGGTACCATCTGGGCGGAACCCTGAACCTGAACGATCCCCTCGGTTATGGCGACTTTTTCACCTTGCGCCTTGTCGGGTCGTCGGACAGTGGCTTTGGCCGGGTCGGCTATCAGATTCCGCTGGGTTATTCCGGCCTTCGTCTGGCCGGGATCTACTCCGCGACCACGTACAAGCTCTGTTGTGAGTTCGACGCGCTGGAGGCCAGAGGCGACGCGCAGACGGCGACCCTTGTCCTCCAATACCCCTTTGTCCGCGGCCGGGATTTCAGCCTCTACGGCAGCTTCGCCTACGACGCCAGAAACTACCTCGACGAGACGATCGCCGGCACCACGGACGACAAGAAAACCCGGCTGTTTACGCTGGGCCTGAATGGCGACGGTCGCGACTTCGTCTATGGCGGCGGACTGAACAATTTCTGGTTTTCTGCCGTATCGGGCCGCCTCGACCTCGGCGACTGGGCGCCCAACAAGGCGGTGGACGCCGCCAGCGCACGCAGCCAGGGCAGCTACGGCAAGGTCGGCTATTCGATCTCCCGGCTGCAGAATCTCGGCGTGGCGACCTGGCTATATGCGTCGCTCGCCGGCCAGTTCGCATCGAAGAACCTGGATTCCTCCGAAAAGTTCGTGCTCGGCGGCGCCGCCGGCCTGCGCGGCTATCCCACCGGCGAGGCGGCGGGGGACGAGGGGGCCATATTCAACCTGGAATTGCGCCACAATCTGGTGGATTCCCTGCAACTCTCCGCTTTCTACGATTACGGGAAAATCCGCCTGCACAAGGACCCGTGGTCCGGTTGGCAGGGAGGCAACACACGCATCAGCAACCGCTACGGACTATCCGACTATGGCGTGGCGATGAACTGGCACCAGCCCGGCACTTTCGCGGTCCGCGCCAGCGTCGCGCAACCGATAGGCAACAACCCCGGCCGCGACGTCAATGGCAAGGATTCCGACGGCAGGAAGAGCGGTATTCACTTCTGGCTTCAAGTTGTAAAGTTTCTTTAAATATAAGCAGTTGGCGGAACCGGGCCGACCGACGGCCGGTCTCATCGAGGATGAACGTGGCAGGAAAAACCGGCGTATCTGAAGTAACGATTCGCACAACCGGGGGCCGGAGGTGGCGCTTCGTCCTGCGCCCGCGCCGTCTGCTGAGCCGCCTGATGGCCGTGCTGCTGGTGACCGTCGGCGCGCTGCCGGCGCATGCCCTCGATCCGAACGCCCTGCCCACCGGCGGCCAGCTCGTCGCCGGTTCCGCGACCATCGCCCAGTCCGGCAACCGCCTGAACGTGAATCAGGCCAGCGACCGCGCCATCCTCAACTGGACCACCTTCAACATCGGCGCCAACGCGGCGGTGAACTTCGCCCAGCCCAACTCCGGTTCCGTCGCGCTCAACCGCGTGCTCACCTCGGCCGGCGGCTCGGACATCCAGGGCCGGCTGACCGCAAACGGCAAAGTGTTCCTCGTCAACCCCGGCGGCGTGCTTTTCGGCAAAGGCGCGCAGGTGGATGTCGGCGGCCTAGTCGCATCCACGCTCAACATCACCGACGCCAATTTCCTTGCCGGCCGTTATGTGTTCACCAACGCCGGCGCGGCGGGATCGGTCGTCAACCAGGGCACGCTCAACGCGGCGCCGGGCGGCTACATCGCCCTGCTGGCGCCCGAAGTGCGCAACGAAGGCGTCATCGCCGCGCGCCTGGGCAGCGTGGCGCTTGCCGCGGGCAACCAGGTGACGCTCGATTTCGCCGGCGACCGCCTGGTCAGCCTCGCGGTCGACCAAGCCGCCGTCGATGCGCTGGTCGAGAACAAACGCCTGATCCGGGCCGACGGCGGCACCGTCATCCTTGCCGCAAGATCCGCCGGCGACCTCGCCGCGACGGTGGTGAACAACACGGGCCTGATCCAGGCCACCAGCGTCTCGCGGCAGAACGGCGTAATCCGCCTCGAAGGTCTTGGCACCGGCGTGGTGGCTACGTCCGGCACCATCGATGCCTCCGGACGCGGCGCCGGCGAGACCGGCGGCACCGTCAAGCTGCTCGGCGACAAGGTCGGGCTGATGGCCGGCGCGGTGATCGATGCCTCGGGCGATGCGGGCGGCGGCACCGTGCTGGTCGGCGGCGATTTTCACGGCACCAACCCGAATGTGCTGAACGCAACCGCGACCTACGTCGATCCGACCGCCACCATCAACGCGGACGCGATCCAGACGGGCAACGGCGGCAACGTGGCGGTATGGTCAAACGAAGCGACACGCTTCTACGGCGCGATCAGCGCGAAAGGCGGCGCGCAGTCCGGCGACGGTGGCTTTGTCGAGACCTCCGGAAAAATCTGGCTCGACTTCCGGGGCAAGGTCGATACCACTGCACCGTTCGGCGAAATGGGCATGTTGCTGCTGGACCCGACCGACATCACGATTACCAACGTCGCCACCAGCAACGGCACCTGTCCGCCGGCGGGACCGTGTTTCGTACTGACGGGCAACCCGAATACCTCGAATCTGTTGAACACCGACCTGCAAGCCGCATTGGCTAATACGAACGTCACGGTAGACACCACCAGCACCGGCCTCGGACCACTTGGCGGCACCATCACCGTGTCGAATGCGGTTACCTGGGCGAGCGCGAATTCGCTGACCCTGAAAGCTCACAACGACATTACTGTCAACGCTGCGTTGACGGCAACCGGCGTTGGCGGATCGATGACGCTGACCGCGGACCAGGATTCATCCGGCGCTGGCAATGTGGCGCTGAATGCCTTGCTTTCCACGGTCGGCGGCGCGGTCGATATCTCCGGCGTAGGCGTTACCGCGGCCGCAGCCGGCACGATTACCACGACGGGTGCAGCGAATACCGCCGGCGGCGCCGTGACAATCAATGCGACCGGCGCCATCAATCTCAATGCGGCCGCGGCGATCAATGCGACCGGCGGTGCCGGCGGCGCTGGACTGGCCGGAGGCAATGCGGGCAACGTGACGCTGACCGGAACAACCGGTGTAACCACTGGCGCAATCACGGCGACCGGCGGTACCGGGGGTGCGGGCACGACCTCCGGCGGCAACGCGGGCGCGATCGCGGTGACCAACAATTCATCCGGGACTTTGACCACCGGGGCGCTGACAGCGCGCGTGGGTGCGGCGACGGGCGCGACGCTGAGCGGCGCGGCGGGCAGCATCAACGTCACCAACAATGCCGGTACCTTGCTCCAAACTGGCGCGATCGACACGCGCGGCCAGTTGGGTGGCGCGGGTGGGAATGCGACGCTCACCTCGACCGGCGGAGCGGCGGCCGCAGTGACCGTGACGAGCACCATAGACACGAGCGGTGGTGCATTGACCGCGCTTACCAATGCGACGGGACGCAATGCGGGCAATGTGACGATCCAAGGCAGGAACCGCACGGTCAGCGGCTTGATCACCGCCAGCGGCGGCGTAGCGATCGTGGCGGGCAACGCCGGCGGCAATGCCGGCAACGTCCTGATCACGGGAAGCGGCGGCACTTCGGCCACGGCGGGCACGCTGGCGACGACGGGGATCACGGTCTCCAACGGCGGCGCGTTGGGCACGGTAGCGAGTGGCACGGCGGGTAGCATCACGCTGGAAGCGACAACGGTGAGTGCCACCGGCGCGCTGACGACCACGGGGGGCGCGAACGGGGCGGGCGGCAACATCACCGCCACGGCCACCACCGGGGTACTCACGGTGAACGGTGCCATCACCACTACGGGGGGCACCGGCAATGCCAGCTCCGCAGGCAGCAATGCGGGCAACGTCACGCTCTCCGGCGTGAACGTAACCACCGGTGCGAATGCCATCACCGCCAATGGCAGCCCGGGCGTGACGGTGGGCAGCAATCGGCCGGGCGGCGCTGGCGGCCTTGTGCAGATCACATCAACCGGCGGCGTGACGACGGGCGCCATCGGCGCGAGCGGCGGCAGTGCCACGACCACCAACGCCAACGGTGGCAATGCGGGTTCGATCACGATAGCGAACAGCACCGCGGGCAACATCACGACTGCGGCGCTTACGGCGCGGACCGGCGCGGCGACCGGCACGGGCACCGGCGGCACGGTGGCGCCAACGGCGGTTTCGGTCACCAACACGTTCGCCGGCGGCACGCTGACCACCGGAGCGATTACCACCACCGGTCTCGCCAAAGGCAAAGGCGGCAACGTCCTGTTAAGCGCGCTGGGTGCGGTGTCAACCGGCGGCGGCAGCATTCTCACCGGCGGTGGCGCCGGAATCGGCAGCATCGGCAACAATGCAGGCACGGTCACGCTCAGTGGAACCAGCGTGAACCTCGGCGCCGGCCTCATCACTGCCACCGGCGGCGCCGGCAATGGCGCCGGTTTCGCCGGCGGCGCCGGCGCCGCGGTACAGATCACGTCCACCAACGGCGTCACCGCCAATGGCGTGATGAACGCCAGCGGTGGCGCCGGCGTTGCGGGTAATGCCAATGGTGGCAACGCGGGCTCGATCACGATTGCGAACAGCACGACGGCGGCTAGCAACATCACGACCGGCAACCTGACGGCGGGCACGGGTGCGGCGTTTGGCACTGGGCTGGGCGGCACGGTGGCGGCGACAGCGATCTCGGTGACGAACACGGCGGCGGCGGGTGCTATCCGGACCGGTTCCATCAGCACCGCGGGCGGCGCGAGCGGCAACGGTGGCAATGTGGTGCTAAACGCCTTGGGCGCGGTCTCGATGCCGGTTAACAATTCGATCGTGACCAGCGGCGGCGCGCCGGCGGCGGGAGCCACCATCCAGGGCACCGATGCGGGCGACGTGACGATCAGCGGTTCGTCGGTAACCATGACGCGGGGGGCTGCCGGCGCCCTGATAACCGCCAGTGGCGGCAATGCGCAGTCGCTGGCCAATGCGCGCGGCGGCAATGCAGGCGCAATCTCGGTGGCCGCGACCGGCGGCGCGGTGAACTTCACGAACGGTCGTCTTGCCGCCAGTGGCGGCACGGGTACGGCGACGTTCAATAATGCGGGCGGCGCCGGCGGTACGATAGATATCACCTCGACCGGCGGGGTAATCACCAACACCATCACGGCGAGCGGTGGCGCAGCGTCGACCACCAACGCCAACGGTGGCAATGCGGGTTCGATCACGATAGCGAACAGCACCGCGGGCAACATCACGACTGCGGCGCTTACGGCGCGGACCGGCGCGGCGACCGGCACGGGCACCGGCGGCACGGTGGCGCCAACGGCGGTTTCGGTCACCAACACGTTCGCCGGCGGCACGCTGACCACCGGAGCGATTACCACCACCGGTCTCGCCAAAGGCAAAGGCGGCAACGTCCTGTTAAGCGCGCTGGGTGCGGTGTTGACCGGCGGCGGCAGCATTCTCACCGGCGGTGGCGCCGGAATCGGCAGCATCGGCAACAATGCAGGCACGGTCACGCTCAGTGGAACCAGCGTGAACCTCGGCGCCGGCCTCATCACTGCCACCGGCGGCGCCGGCAATGGCGCCGGTTTCGCCGGCGGCGCCGGCGCCGCGGTACAGATCACGTCCACCAACGGCGTCACCGCCACCGGCGCGATGAATGCCAGCGGCGGCACCACCGGTGGCGGCAATGCCGCGGGCGGCGACGCCGGCTCGATCACGATTGCGAACACTACTGCGGGCAACATCACAACCGGCAGCCTGACGGCGAGCACCGGCGCGGCAACCGGTACGGGCGCTGGCGGCGCGGTGGCTCCGACTGCGATCTCGGTCACCAACACTTTCGCCGGCGGCACCCTGACCACGGGGGCGATCACCACCACCGGCGGCGCCAAAGGCAAAGGCGGCAACGTCTTGTTAAGCGCCTTGGGCGCGGTGTCCACCGGCAACAGCACCATCACCACTTCGGGTGGCGTCGGGATCAATAGCGTCGGCCGCGATGCGGGCACGGTCACCCTCAGCGGTAACGGCGTGAACCTCGGGCTTGCCGGTGGCATAACCGCCAGCGGCGGCAACGGCAATGGCGCGAATCAGGCGGGCGGTGCGGGCGCCGCAATACTGATCACTTCTACCAATGGCGTCGGCATTGCCGGCTCCGCCGGTGCGATCGCTGCCAGCGGCGGCGCCGGCGTTGCGGGTGTTGCCGCGGGCGGCGCCGCGGGCTCGATCACGATTGCGAACAGCGCGGCGGGCAACGTCACGACAGGCAATCTGACGGCGAGCACCGGTGCCGCGTTTACCACCGGCGCGGGCGGAGCGGTCAGCACCGGCATCTCGGTGACGAACACGGCAGTTGCGGGCGCGATCCGGACCGGTTCCATCAGCACCGCTGGCGGGGCGAGCGGCAACGGCGGCAATGTGGTGCTAAACGCCTTGGGCGCAGTTTCGATGCCGAATAACAATGCGATTAATACCAGCGGTGGCGCGCCGGCGGCGGGAGCCACCATCCAGGGCACCGATGCGGGCAACGTCACCATCAGCGGCTCGTCGGTCACCATGATGCGGGGGGCTGCCGCCGCCCTGATTACCGCCAGCGGCGGCAATGCGCTGACACTGGCCAATGCGCGCGGCGGCAACGCCGGCACCATCTCGGTGACCGCGACCGCCGGCGCGGTGAACTTCACGAACGGTCGTCTTGCCGCCAGTGGCGGCACGGGTACGGCGACGTTCAATAATGCGGGCGGCGCCGGCGGTACGATAGATATCACCTCGACCGGCGGGGTAATCACCAACACCATCACGGCGAGCGGTGGCGCAGCGTCGACCACCAACGCCAACGGTGGCAATGCGGGTTCGATCACGATAGCGAACAGCACCGCGGGCAACATCACGACTGCGGCGCTTACGGCGCGGACCGGCGCGGCGACCGGCACGGGCACCGGCGGCACGGTGGCGCCAACGGCGGTTTCGGTCACCAACACGTTCGCCGGCGGCACGCTGACCACCGGAGCGATTACCACCACCGGTCTCGCCAAAGGCAAAGGCGGCAACGTCCTGTTAAGCGCGCTGGGTGCGGTGTCGACCGGCGGCGGCAGCATTCTCACCGGCGGTGGCGCCGGAATCGGCAGCATCGGCAACAATGCAGGCACGGTCACGCTCAGTGGAACCAGCGTGAACCTCGGCGCCGGCCTCATCACTGCCACCGGCGGCGCCGGCAACGGCGCCGGTTTCGCCGGCGGCGCAGGTGCTGCGGTGCAGATCACATCCACCAATGGTGTCACCGCCAATGGCGCGATGAATGTCAGTGGCGGCAACGGCGTTGCCGGCAATGCTGCTGGCGGTAACAGCGGCAGCATCAACATCTCTAACAGTGTCGCCGGTGCGGTCCAGACCGGCACGCTCACCGCGCGCACCGGCGCTGCACTGGGTACTGGCGCAGGGGGTACGCAAGGCTTTATCACCGTCGCCAATAGCGTCGTCAATCAGAACGTCAACACCAATGCTATTTCCACCGCCGGCAATACCAGCGGGCACGGTGGCAATGTCACGCTGTCGTCACTCGGTAATGTCACCGTCACTACCACCATCGGCACTTCAGGCGCGGCGCTCGGTGTCGGCACGACCGCTGCCGGACGCAATGCCGGCAATGTCACCATCACCGGGGTCAACCGCTCGGTCACCGGCTTGATCACCGCGAGCGGCGCGGCCGGCTTGGGCGTTAATCAGGCCGGCGGCAACGCCGGGGTGGTCTCGATCACCGGTAGCGGCACCTTGGGTACCATCGGCATCGCTGCGCAAACCGGTGCGGCCACCGGCACCGGCTTGGGCGGCGTGGCGGGCAGCATCACCTTGAGCGGCACGTCGGTGACCACGGGTGCAGGTGCGCTCACGACCACGGGTGCCGGCAACGGCGGTGGCGGTAATGTCAATGTGACGGCGATCACCGGCACGCTCGCGGTAGGCGCCATCAACACCAGCGGCGGCGCGCTTGCGGGCAACGCGGGGCGTAATGCCGGCAACGTCACACTTAGTTCAGCCAATACGCTCACCGCTACCACCATCACCGCCAGTGGTGGCGCTGGCACGTTGGCCGGCGACCGGGCCGGCGGCAACGGCGGCACCATCTCTGTCACCGGGGTGAATGGCGTCACCACCACGGCGGTTGCCGCCAATGGCGGTGCGGCGGCGGGCGTCAACGCCAACGGCGGCAATGCGGGCAGCATCACCATCGCCAACAGCGGCGGCGGCAATGTCTCGACCACCACGCTCGGTGCCAGTACTGGCGCCGCGCTGGGCACCGGCACCGGCGGCACGGCAGGCTTCATCTCGGTCACCAACACCACAGCCGGCGGTAATCTGACGACAACGGCGATCACCACCACCGGTGGCAGCAAGGGGCAGGGCGGCAATGTCACGCTAAGCGCGCTGGGCGCGGTGTCTACCACCAACAACAACATCATCACTTCGGGTGGCGCTGGTATCGGCAGTGCAGGCCGTAATGCGGGCACGGTCACCATCAGCGGTGGTGGTGTGAATATGGGGGCCGCCGGCACCATCACCGCCAGCGGCGGCGCCGGCAACGGCGCCGGTTTCGCCGGGGGCGCAGGCGCCGCGGTGCAGATCACATCCACCAACGGCGTCACCACCACTGGTGCGATGAATGTGAGTGGTGGCATCACCGGTGGCGGTAATGCCGCGGGCGGCGACGCCGGCTCGATCACGATTGCGAACAGCACGGCGGGCAACATCACGACCGGCAGTCTGACGGCGAGCACTGGTGCTGCGACCGGCACGGGCGCCGGCGGCGCGGTGGCCCCGACTGCGGTCTCGGTCACCAACACTTTCGCCGGCGGCACGCTGACCACAGGCGCGATTACCACCACCGGCGCTGCCAAAGGCAAAGGCGGCAACGTCTTGTTAAGCGCGCTGGGCGCGGTGTCCACTGGCGGCGGCAGCATTCTCACCGGGGGTGGTGCGGGGATCAATAGCATCGGCAACAATGCAGGCACGGTCACGCTCAGCGGAACCAGCGTGAGCCTCGGCGCCGGCCTCATTACTACCACTGGCGGCGCCGGTAACGGCGCAGGTTTCGCCGGCGGTGCGGGCGGAAACGTCGCGGTCACCGGCACCGCCAACGCGGTTACGGTCGCTGCAATCTCGACTACTGGCGGTGCCGGCACCGCTGGCGTCGCGGCGGGCGGCAACGCCGGCACGATTACGCTTGACTCCGGTGGGGCCACGTCCATCACGCTTGGGGGCAACCTGACTGCGACAGGCGGCGCTGGCTTCGGCGGTGGCGCGGGCGGAAACGGCGGCAATATTTGGCTGAAAGACGCTGCTTTGCTGAATGCCGCCGCGGTAACGGCAGACGCGAGCGGCGGCGCTGGCGCGCCGGTTGGGGTGGGTGGTTTTGTTAGCTTCGACGGCACGGTGGATTCCACCGGCGGCGCGCGAGCCCTCACGGTGAATTCGGGCACCGGCGCGGTGACCGTGGCTGGTGCGATCGGCAACCTCTCGGCCCTGTCGGCGTTGACGGTGAACAGCGCGGCGGGTGCGGGCACGATCGCGCTGAACAACATTGGCGGCGCGGGTGCGGGGGTGACGGGGGCGACGGCGGTGGGCAACGCGGCGACGGGCTCGATCACCTTCAACGGCACGACCTACAACGCGAACCAGCAGACCTACACGGCGGCGGCGGGCAACAACCTGCTGATGAATGCCGGGGCGGCGACGACGTTCACTTCGACGGCGGATGCGATCGCGTTCAACACGGGCAACATTCTGCTGGCGAACGGCTCGAACCTGGTGGTGAACAGCGCGGGTGGCGCGATCACGGCGCTGGCGATCAACGGCAACAGTTCGGAGGATGTGACGCTCAATGCGGGGGCGAGCACGGTGTCGGTGGGCGCGATCGGCACGGCGGTGGCCAACGGGATCAACACGGTGGCGCTCACGGGGGCCACGAGCGTGACGCTGAACGGGAACATCACGACGGACAACACGGCGGGCAACAGCGTGACGGTGACGGGCCCGGCGATTCTGGGCGCGAACGTTGCGATCGACACGAGCAACAATGCGGGCGGAGTGAGCTTTAGCGCGGCGGTGAATGGCACGCTGGCGGGCACGCAGAGCCTGACGGTCGCCTCGGGCGCGGGCGCGGTGAGCGTGGGCGGTGCGATTGGTGCGGTCACCTCGCTGTCGGCGTTGACGGTGAACAGCGCGGCGGGTGCGGGCACGATCGCGCTGAACAACATTGGCGGCGCGGGTGCGGGGGTGACGGGGGCGACGGCGGTGGGCAACGCGGCGACGGGCTCGATCACCTTCAACGGCACGACCTACAACGCGAACCAGCAGACCTACACGGCGGCGGCGGGCAACAACCTGCTGATGAATGCCGGGGCGGCGACGACGTTCACTTCGACGGCGGATGCGATCGCGTTCAACACGGGCAACATTCTGCTGGCGAACGGCTCGAACCTGGTGGTGAACAGCGCGGGTGGCGCGATCACGGCGCTGGCGATCAACGGCAACAGTTCGGAGGATGTGACGCTCAATGCGGGGGCGAGCACGGTGTCGGTGGGCGCGATCGGCACGGCGGTGGCCAACGGGATCAACACGGTGGCGCTCACGGGGGCCACGAGCGTGACGCTGAACGGGAACATCACGACGGACAACACGGCGGGCAACAGCGTGACGGTGACGGGCCCGGCGATTCTGGGCGCGAACGTTGCGATCGACACGAGCAACAACACGGGCGGGGTGAGCTTCAGTGGAGCGGTGAATGGCGCGCAGACGCTGACGGTGGCGGCCGGCACGGGTACGATCGCGGTTGCCGGAGCGATAGGCGGCGTGACGCCGCTCACCGGCCTGACTCTCTCAGGCAACACGGACACGCTGGCCGCGGTGACCACCACCGGACCGGTGAGCCTCACGGGCGACACCGTCACCTTCACCTCCATTAATGCGGGCACCGGGCTGGTTTCGATCCGGCCGAACACCGCCGCCACGAACATCAATCTCGGCGTGGGTGCGGCAGGCGGCTTGGCGCTCACGCAGGCGACGCTGAATACCATCACAACCAGCGGCGGCTTGACCATCGGCGCGGCCACGGACACCGGTATCCTGACCGTGGTGGCCGGTGGTTTGAATCTGACCGGCGGTGGCTTGAGCGGCGCCGGCGTGCTGACCCTGATCGGTGGCAACAATGTGGCCAACGGCGTGACGACTACCGGCGTGCTGACCTCGCCGGTTGCGGTGGCACTGAACACGAGTGGCGCGACAGGCACGATCGATCTCAACAATAACGTTGTGACCACCGGCAAGAGCGTAACGTTTACCGGTCCGGTGGCCTTGTCGGCGAACACGCTGGTGGATACCACCAATGGCGGTGGCTCGCCCACTGGCGCGAACATCAGCTTCAGCAGCACGATTGACAATGCGCAGACGCTGACGTTGACGGCGGGCACGGCGGGTGGTGTCACTCTCGCGGGCGCGGTGGGCGGAAATGCGGCACTGACCTCGCTGACAGCGAGCGGGAACACGGCGAGCCTGCAGGGCGTGACGACGAGTGGTGCGCAAAACTACACGGGTGTGACGAGCACGACGCTGAACGGCACGCTGCTGGTGAACGCGGCCGGTGCGGGCGTGAGCGCGGGCAACGTGAGTTTGGCCGCGGGCGGTGGCACGATTACGTTGACGGGCAGCAACGCGGCGAACGATGTGACGCTGGGCACGGTGAACGGTGCGCAGGCGCTGGCGATCACCGCTGGCGGCGGCGACATCGTGCTTAACACGGTTGGTGGCGGCACGCCGCTGACGACCGTCACGTTGAGCGGCAACACGGCGAGCCTGCAGGGTGTGACGACGAGTGGAGCGCAAAACTACACGGGCGTGACGAGCACGACGCTGAACGGCACGCTGCTGGTGAACGCGGCCGGTGCGGGCGTGAGCGCGGGCAACGTGAGTTTGGCCGCGGGCGGTGGCACGATTACGTTGACGGGCAGCAACGCGGCGAACGATGTGACGCTGGGCACGGTGAACGGTGCGCAGGCGCTGGCGATCACCGCTGGCGGCGGCGACATCGTGCTTAACACGGTTGGTGGCGGCACGCCGCTGACGACCGTCACGTTGAGCGGCAACACGGCGAGCCTGCAGGGCGTGACGACGAGCGGCGCGCAAAACTACACGGGCGTGACGAGCACGACGCTGAACGGCGCGCTGCTGGTGAACGCGGCCGGCGCGGGCGTGAGCGCGGGGGCGACGAGCCTGGCCGCCGGCGGTGGCACGATCACGCTGACGGGCAGCAACGCGGCCAATGATGTGACGCTGGGCACGGTGAACGGTGCGCAGGCGCTGGCGATCACCGCTGGCGGTGGCGACATCGTGCTGGGCACGGTTGGCGGCGGCACGCCGCTGACCTCGCTGATAGCGTCAGGTAACACGATCTCGCTGCAAGACGTAACGACGACGGGCAACCAGAGCTACACGGGCGCGACCTCGACGACGCTCAACGGGAACTACGTCACGACGGCGAACGGGACGTTTGGGGTGACAGGTGCGGCGCTGCTGGGCGGGGCGACGAGTGTGGACACGAGCGCGGGCGGCGGCGCGAACATCAGCTTTAGCAGCACGATCGACAATGGTCAGAACCTGGCATTGACGGCAGGCACGGGGACGGTGACGTTCACGGGTGCGGTGGGCACGACACCGCTGGCCTCGCTGACAGTGACGGGCACGACGGCGATCAACGGCGGGGCAGTGACCACCACGGGTACGCAGACCTACAACGGCGCGGTGACCTTGGGCAACCCCACAACGCTCACCACTACCAACAGCGATATCACTGCGGTGGGTGCGGTGAGCGCCGGCGGCAACACGCTCACGCTGGTGGCGGGTGCAGGCAATGCATCGCTCGCAAACGCGTCGAATGATTTCGGCACGGTGGCGATCACGAGCGGCGCGAACGTGTCATTGGCCGACGCCAATGCCATCATTCTCGGCGTATCCACGGTGTCGGGCACGCTCGGCGTCTCGGCCGGCACCGCGATCAGCCAGAGCGGTTTGCTGACGCTTTCGGGCGGCGCCGCGACGTTCACCAGCACGGGCAGCGGCGCGATCACGCTTTCCAACATTGCGGGCGGCGGGCAGGACGTCACCGTCAACACCTTGGGGCTCACCACGATCTCGGGCACGATAGGCGGCATCGGCACGCTGACCACCGATGCGGATGGGACCGTTTCACTCACCGGCACGATCGGTGCTGCGTCGTTGTCGATCAACGAGGCTGCGCCGTCGATCTGCGGTTCGATCGGCACGGGCGGCGGCGGCATCAGCGTCGCCGGCGCGGTGACGCTCTGCGGCGACACAACGTTTACCGCGACGAGTGCGACTTTCGCATCGACGATCGATTCGGCCCTGGGCACCCGTAGAGCGCTGACGGCGAACATGTCCGGGGCGTTCTCAAGCGGCGCGATCGGCTCGATCGACGCGTTGTCGGCGCTGTCGATAACGGGCGGCACGACGATCACCACGGGCACCATCCGCACCGCAGGCGGCGCAGGCCAAACCGGCGGCAATATCACGCTCTCCGGATCCGGCGCCATGCTTACTGCGGCGATCGACGCGACCGGTGGCAGTTCGACGTTTGGATCGGACGGCGGCGCCGTCAGCATCTCCAGCGCCGGCTCCAGCGTGTCCACCGGAGAGATCAATACCAGCGGCGGCGACGGCACGCCCGGGCCCCCCGGTGTCGGCGGCGCGGCCGGCAGCGTCACGCTTGCCGCTGCGACGAATGTCACCGTCGGGGGCGCAATCACCGCGCTGGGCGGCGACAGCAAAAATCTTCCTGCCGGCGCGGGCGGCGCAGTTCTTGTTACCGGCGCGACCATCTCGCTTGACGCGATCACAACCAGTGGCGGCGCAGGCACGGTAGCGGGCGGCGACACCGGCGGCGCGGCCGGCAGTGTCACGATCACCGGTACAGCGGGTGTTGCCGTCAGCGGCGCCATCACTGCGGTCGGCGGCGACAGCAGAGGGGCCAATGCCGGCGCCGGCGGAAACGTGACTGTCAGCGGCGGCGATGTGGCGGTCGCGGCGATTACCGCCGACGGCGGGTCGGTTATCGCCGGAGGCTCTGGCCTTGGCGGGAACGCTGGCACCATCGCGCTCGATGCGACTGACGGCACCCCAACGATCACGCTCGCCGGCAGTCTCAGTTCGCGCGGTGGCACGGGGCGCAGCAATCCCGGCGGCGATGGCAAGGCGATCGCGTTTACCGATGCGGTGGTGCTCAACGCCGACTTGTCTTTCAACACGCGCGGCGGCACCGGCACGGTGGCCGGGGCGGACGGCAGCGCGAGCAATACTGCCGCGGTGAGCGGTGCGACGCGCACGCTCACGCTCGACCTCGGCACCGGCGACGCCACCTTCTCGAACGCCGGCAACGACTTCGGCACGGTCGCCGTCACGAGCGGCAACAACGTCACGCTGCAGGACGTGAACGGCATCGTGCTGGGCGCCAGCACGATCAGCGGCGACCTTGCGGTGACCGCCGGCGGATTGATTTCGCAAAGTGGAGCGCTCTCGGTCACCGGTAATGCGGCGTTCGATACGAGTGCGAACCTCCTCATCGGTTCGGTTTCGCTGATCGCCGGAGCTACGCTCACCGCGGGCGACTCGAACATCGGCGGCAACCTGACGGTACAGACCACGGCGGGCGACATTCATGTGCCGGTGGGCAAAACCGTGAAGGTTGCGGGCACGATCGACGCTGATGCGGCCGGCAACATTATTGTCGACGGCACCGTCATCAGCGGCAGCACGCGCTCGCTGCGCGGCTCCGGGAGCACCAGCATCACGCTCGGCGCCGACACCGATATCTCCACGCTCACGCTGCCGGGAACCGGCGACATCACGATTTACCTGACCAACGGCGGCTCGACGAACACCGGCGTGCCGATCACGGCAGCGGCAATCACGCTGACGAACGCGGGCAACAGTTTTGGCGGACAGACGAGCTTCAATACGGCGATGCCCGGCACCGCGACCAGTCCCGGCACCTATAACCTGACCCAATCGGCGCCTGTAACTTTGGGCGTGGCGCAAACGCTGGCGATTACGGATGTAGGCGGGACCGGGGCCGTGCGGGGCAATGTCACGCTGTTCAACGCAACCAACAACTTCAGCAGCGTCGCGTTTACCGGCGGTAATTTGCAGCTCAGGGACACCGATGCGTTGACGCTGGGCGTGACGAGCGCGAATGCGGGCACATTTTCGACGGGCTCAGTGCTGGTGCAGGCCGGAGGCGGCCTGGCGCTGACAGGAAACGTCAGCGCGAGTTCGGCAAACCTGACTGGCGCCGGTATCAATCAGACGGCGGGCGTCATAACAATACCCGGCACCACCACGTTGACGGCGGGTGCCGGTAACGACATCACATTGGGCGGAGCCAACGACTTCGGCACCGTGGCCGTGGTGAGCGGGCAGAACGTTGTTCTGAACGACATCAACAGCATCGTGCTGGGTGCGTCCAATCCGAGCGGCACCTACGCCGTTACGGTGGTAAACGATATCAGTCAAAGCGGGCTGCTCACGCTCGGGGGGCACGCGACCCTGGCGAGCACTGGCGGCACAGGCAACGTCACGGTCACCAACGTCAGCGGGACGGGTACGCAGGACCTGACGATCAATACCGGCGGGCTCACCACGCTCGACGGCAGCGGTGCAAACGTTATTACCGGCATCAACGTATTGACGACGGATATGCCGGGCACGGTGTCGCTGGTGGGCCCCATCGGCGCCAACAGCTTGAGCATCAATGAACTGACGGTCGGGCTGTGCGGCACGATTACGAGCGGGGGCGCGGTGTCGTTTGCCGGTGCGGTCACGCTGTGCGGCGACACCACGGTTGCCGGCACCTCGATCTTCTTCGGCTCTACTATCAATTCGGACGGTACCGCACGCAGCCTAACCGCCAACTCGAGCGGTGGCAACGCCACGACCTTTACCGGTGCGATCGGCGGCGGCAGCGCGCTCAACGCACTGACGACGAATGCCGACGGCAGCACGGTCGTCGGCAGCACGATCAACGCGGCGAGCGTGACATTGAACGACGCCGCGACGCTCAATGCCGCGGCCACGGCAATTACCACCAGCGGCGCCCAGAATTACAACGGCGCACTGACCGTGGGAGCGAACACGAACCTGACGGGCACGACGGTGACCTTTGGCTCGACGGTGAATGATGCGGCGGCGAACACGCACAGCCTGACGGTGACGGGCGCCGCGGCGTTCAACGGCGTGGTGGGCGCGACGAAGCTGAATTCCTTGCACGTGACCGGGACGACGGCGCTCAACGCCGGCGCGACCGCGGTCAGCACGAACACGACGCAGGCCTATGACGGCGCGCTGACGGTGGGCGCGAACACCAACCTGACGGGATCGACGATCACGTTCGGCTCGACGGTGGACGATGCGTTGGCGAACACGCACAGCCTGACGGTGACGGGCAATACGGTCTTCGGCGGCGTGGTGGGCGCGATCAAGCTCGACTCCCTGCACGTGACGGGGACGACGGCGCTCAACGCGGGAGCGACCGCGATCAGCACGAACACGACACAGGCCTACGATGGCGCGGTGACTGTGGGTGCGAACGCGAACCTGACGGGCACGACGGTGACGTTTGGCTCGACGATCGACGACACAGTGGCCGGCACGCACGATTTGACGGTGACCGGCAACACGGTCGCCAGCAGCGCGGTCGGTGCGACGAAGGCGCTCAAGACGCTGACGGCGTCGGGCAACACGATTTCGCTGCACGACGTGAAGACGACCGGCGCGCAGAGCTACACCGGCGCGACCTCGACGACACTCAACGGCGGTTATCTGACCGCGGGCGGCAGCTTCGGGGTGGTGGGCCCGGTGCTGCTGGGTGGCGCGACGAGCGTGGACACGACCAACGCCGGGGGCGTGCTGGCGGGCGCTAACATCAGCACTGGCGCGATCTCAGGCGCGAACAATACGCTGGGTCTCAATTCGGGCACGGGTGGAGTGATCACGCTCGCTTCGGGTGACGCGATCAGCACGCTGACCATTACGCAAAGCAACGGCGCGGTCATCAGCGGCACGCTGGGCGTGGTGACGCCGGGCGCGGTGACGATCGTCGACACGCAGGCCGGCCAGACGGTGGACTTCCAGGGCGCGACGAAGATCACGACGCTGACGGCGCAGGCGGGCAGTGCCTACAACGTGGCGTTCTCGAACGCGACCGGGGTGACGAACACGGTCACCAGCGCGACGTTCAGCAACACGGGCACGGCGACGCTGGTGGCGGGTACGAGCACCTCAACGTTTGCGAACGGCGTGGATACGACCGGCGGGCCGGCGACGACGAACGTCGGCGGCAGCCTTAATACAACGAACACGGCGATGAAGCTGGGCGCCACCACGCTGACGGCAGCGGCAACGCTCAACGGCGGCAGCGGGGCGATCACGACGGGAGCGATCACCGGCGGCGGCGAGAACCTGACAATCCAGGGCTCGGGCACCAATACGATCGCTTCGACCAGCAACGTGGCGGCACTGGCGCTCAACGAGACGGGCGGTAGCATCACGTTCAGCGGCAACCTGGGGACGACGGGCAACGTCACGACTTCGGGCAGCAATTTCAACATCGTTCTGAACGGCGCGGCAAACACGGTGGGCGGCTCGGCGGTGTTTTCGAACACCGGCACGGTGACTTTCGGCGGCGGCGGAACGAGCACGTTCACCGGCGGAGTGACGCACACGGCCGGGGCGAACGTGCTCAACGGCACGGTGCAGACGACGAACACGGCGCTGAATCTCAACAGCGCGACCACGGTGACCGGCGACTCGACGCTCGATGCCGGGAGCGGCACGATCACGCTGGGCGCGGCGGCGCTCGCCGACACGAAGACGCTGACGCTCGGCGCGGGCGCCGCAACGACCATCAATACGAGCACGATCGACAACACGACGACGGCGAACAGCTCGAACCTGACGATCAACACGACGGGCGCGGCGACGATCGGCGGCGCGGTGGGCGGCACCAACGCGCTCAACACGGTGACGGTGACGCAGTCGGGCGGCACGACGTTCTCGGGCGCGCTGAACGCAGCGACGGTCGCATTGACGAACACCACGGGCACGATCGCCTTCAACGGCAACACGACGGTGACGACGGCGCTGACGACGGCGATCCAACCGTACAACGTGTCGTTCGCGGGTGCGAGCAACACGATTGCGGGGGCAACGACCTTCCTCAATACGGGCACCGCGACGCTGGTGACAGGCACCAAGACGACCACGTTCACAGGCGGCGTTGATACCTCCGGCGGCCCGACGACGACCAATATCGGCGGCACGCTGCAGACGACCGGCGCGTTGATGAAGCTGGGGGCGACGACGCTGACGGCGGATGCGACGCTGAGTTCCGGCGCGGGCAACATCACGTTTAACGGCACGGTCGACGGCGGTTTCGCGCTGGCGACCACCAGCAGCGGCACGACGACTTTCGGCGGTATCGTCGGCGGCGGCGCGCCGCTTGCGAGCATCACGACGACGGGTACCACCGACCTCAATGGCGGAGTCGTCACCACCACGGGCAACCAGATCTACAACAATGCTGTGCTGCTCAGTCTCGATGCGACGCTGAACGCAGGCGCAGGCAACATCACCTTCGGCGGCACGCTGAACAGCACTACGGGCAATCACTACAGCCTCAGCGCCAACAGCATTGGCACGACCACCTTCACCGGTGCGGTGGGCGCCACCGATTCTCTCTCGGCGCTTACCACGAACGCCGGCGGCAGCACGCTGATCAACGGCGGCAGCATCACGACGACCGGCGATCAGAGCTATGGCGATGCGGTCACGACGAATGGGGTGACGACGCTGACTGCGTCCGCCGGCGCACTGGCTGCGACGGGCGTTGTGACGGCCACCGCCGGCACGCTGACGCTGGCGGCCGATCCGACCAAGGACATTTCTTTTGCCAACGCCGCTAATAATTTCGGCACGGTGGCGGTCACCAGCGGCAACAACGTCACGCTCAGGGACACCGACGCGATTATTCTGGGCGCCTCGACGATCAGCGGCAACCTGAGTGTTACTGCGGGTAACACGATCACGCAGTCCGGGGCGCTGACGGTGACCGGAGGCGCGAGTTTCGACACCTCGGCGAATGCCACCATCGGGTCTGTTGCGATCACGGCGCAGAATCCGCTCGGGGCGCTGACGGTCAATCCGTCGCTCGTCGCAGGCGATTTCACGCTGAATATCGGCGCGCGCGATGTGAGTTTCGGCGCGACGGTGGACGTGGGTCAGAACATGAACCTGATCACGACCGGGAACATCACGGGTGGCACGAACGTGCGCGCGGCCGGTACGAACAATGCACTGAACAACGCGACCACGATCACGGCGACCGGGGCGGGTCCCAACTTTGATCTGACGCAGGGCCTGCTCAACTTGGCGACGGGTCCGGCGGTGACGGTGAACCTGTCGAGCCAGGGCTACAACGCTGCGAACCCGCGGCCGGCGAGCGCGATCAACCTAACCCTGCTCAACAGCATCGGCGGGCCGCTCACGATCACGACCAGAAATCCCGGCATCACGTTGGGTGCCATCAACGACTACAACCTGATCCAGAGTGGGGCGCTGAATTTCGGGGGCAAGGACATGACGGTCGCGGCGCGCGCCGGAACCGTCTTCCTCGGGTTGAACTTGCTGAATCTCGGTAACGGTTCGCTGGTGACGCTGACGCAAGCGAATACGAATCTTGGTTCGATCGCGTTTAGCAACACCTATAACAGTTCGATCACCACGGCGGCGGCGAACAATGTGGTGCTGGCGGCCTCGACGATTAACGGGAGTCTCGGCGTGATCGCGGGCGGCACAGTGACGCAGAGCGGCGCGCTCGCCGTCACCGGCACCAGCAACATCAACGCCGGCGCGAATGCGATCACGCTGCTCACGGGCACGAACGACTTCGGTGGCGTGCTCACGCTCACCGGCGGCACCACGCAGGTGGCCGACACCAACGCGCTCAGCGCGGTGCTCACCACCGGTGCGACCAGCTTGACCGCGGGCGCCGGGCTCACGGTATCGGGCACCTCGGGCGACCTGACGACGAACTCGACCACGCTGTCCTACGGCACGACCACGGTGACGGGGAACCTGGCGAGCACGGCGGCGGGTGCGGTGACGCAGAGCGGCGCGCTCGCCGTCACCGGCACCAGCAACATCAACGCCGGCGCGAATGCGATCACGCTGCTCACGGGCACGAACGACTTCGGTGGCGTGCTCACGCTCACCGGCGGCACCACGCAGGTGGCCGACACCAACGCGCTCAGCGCGGTGCTCACCACCGGTGCGACCAGCTTGACCGCGGGCGCCGGGCTCACGGTATCGGGCACCTCGGGCGACCTGACGACGAACTCGACCACGCTGTCCTACGGCACGACCACGGTGACGGGGAACCTGGCGAGCACGGCGGCGGGTGCGGTGACGCAGAGCGGCGCGCTCGCCGTCACCGGCACCAGCAATATCAACGCCGGCGCGAATGCGATCACGCTGCTCACGGGCACGAACGACTTCGGTGGCGTGCTCACGCTCACCGGCGGCACCACGCAGGTGGCCGACACCAACGCGCTCAGCGCGGTGCTCACCACCGGTGCGACCAGCTTGACCGCGGGCGCCGGGCTCACGGTATCGGGCACCTCGGGCGACCTGACGACGAACTCGACCACGCTGTCCTACGGCACGACCACGGTGACGGGGAACCTGGCGAGCACGGCGGCGGGTGCGGTGACGCAAAGCGGCGCGCTCGCCGTCACCGGCACCAGCAACATCAACGCCGGCGCGAATGCGATCACGCTGCTCACGGGCACGAACGACTTCGGTGGCGTGCTCACGCTCACCGGCGGCACCACGCAGGTGGCCGACACCAACGCGCTCAGCGCGGTGCTCACCACCGGTGCGACCAGCTTGACCGCGGGCGCCGGGCTCACGGTATCGGGCACCTCGGGCGACCTGACGACGAACTCGACCACGCTGTCCTACGGCGCGACCACGGTGACGGGGAACCTGGCGAGCACGGCGGCGGGTGCGGTGACGCAGAGCGGCGCGCTCGCCGTCACCGGCACCAGCAACATCAACGCCGGCGCGAATGCGATCACGCTGCTCACGGGCACGAACGACTTTGGTGGCGTGCTCACGCTCACCGGCGGCACCACGCAGGTGGCCGACACCAACGCGCTCAGCGCGGTGCTCACCACCGGTGCGACCAGCTTGACCGCGGGCGCCGGGCTCACGGTATCGGGCACCTCGGGCGACCTGACGACGAACTCGACCACGCTGTCCTACGGCGCGACCACGGTGACGGGGAACCTGGCGAGCACGGCGGCGGGTGCGGTGACGCAGAGCGGCGCGCTCGCCGTCACCGGCACCAGCAACATCAACGCCGGCGCGAATGCGATCACGCTGCTCACGGGCACGAACGACTTCGGTGGCGTGCTCACGCTCACCGGCGGCACCACGCAGGTGGCCGACACCAACGCGCTCAGCGCGGTGCTCACCACCGGTGCGACCAGCTTGACCGCGGGCGCCGGGCTCACGGTATCGGGCACCTCGGGCGACCTGACGACGAACTCGACCACGCTGTCCTACGGCACGACCACGGTGACGGGGAACCTGGCGAGCACGGCGGCGGGTGCGGTGACGCAGAGCGGCGCGCTCGCCGTCACCGGCACCAGCAACATCAACGCCGGCGCGAATGCGATCACGCTGCTCACGGGCACGAACGACTTCGGTGGCGTGCTCACGCTCACCGGCGGCACCACGCAGGTGGCCGACACCAACGCGCTCAGCGCGGTGCTCACCACCGGTGCGACCAGCTTGACCGCGGGCGCCGGGCTCACGGTATCGGGCACCTCGGGCGACCTGACGACGAACTCGACCACGCTGTCCTACGGCACGACCACGGTGACGGGGAACCTGGCGAGCACGGCGGCGGGTGCGGTGACGCAGAGCGGCGCGCTCGCCGTCACCGGCACCAGCAACATCAACGCCGGCGCGAATGCGATCACGCTGCTCACGGGCACGAACGACTTCGGTGGCGTGCTCACGCTCACCGGCGGCACCACGCAGGTGGCCGACACCAACGCGCTCAGCGCGGTGCTCACCACCGGTGCGACCAGCTTGACCGCGGGCGCCGGGCTCACGGTATCGGGCACCTCGGGCGACCTGACGACGAACTCGACCACGCTGTCCTACGGCACGACCACGGTGACGGGGAACCTGGCGAGCACGGCGGCGGGTGCGGTGACGCAGAGCGGCGCGCTCGCCGTCACCGGCACCAGCAACATCAACGCCGGCGCGAATGCGATCACGCTGCTCACGGGCACGAACGACTTCGGTGGCGTGCTCACGCTCACCGGCGGCACCACGCAGGTGGCCGACACCAACGCGCTCAGCGCGGTGCTCACCACCGGTGCGACCAGCTTGACCGCGGGCGCCGGGCTCACGGTATCGGGCACCTCGGGCGACCTGACGACGAACTCGACCACGCTGTCCTACGGCGCGACCACGGTGACGGGGAACCTGGCGAGCACGGCGGCGGGTGCGGTGACGCAGTCCGGCGCGCTGACGGTGACCGGCAGGCGCGAGTTTCGACACCTCGCGCGAATGCCACCATCGGGTCTGTTGCGATCACGGCGCAGAATCCGCTCGGGGCGCTGACGGTCAATCCGTCGCTCCGTCGCAGGTGCCGACACCAACGCGCTCAGCGCGGTGCTCGCCACCGGTGCGACCAGCTTGACCGCTGACGCCGGGCTCACGGTATCGGGCACCTCGTGCGACCTGACGACGAACTCGAACACGCTGTCCTACGGCGCGACCACGGTGACGGCGAACGTGGCGAGCACGCGGCGGGTGCGCTGACGCAGAGCGGCGCGCTCGCGGTCACCGGCACCAGCAACATCAACGCCGGCGCGAATGCGATCACGCTGCTCACGGGCACGAACGACTTCGGTGGCGTGCTCACGCTCACCGGCGGCACCACGCAGGTGGCCGACACCAACGCGCTCAGCGCGGTGCTCACCACCGGTGCGACCAGCTTGACCGCGGGCGCCGGGCTCACGGTATCGGGCACCTCGGGCGACCTGACGACGAACTCGACCACGCTGTCCTACGGCGCGACCACGGTGACGGGGAACCTGGCGAGCACGGCGGCGGGTGCGGTGACGCAGAGCGGCGCGCTCGCCGTCACCGGCACCAGCAACATCAACGCCGGCGCGAATGCGATCACGCTGCTCACGGGCACGAACGACTTCGGTGGCGTGCTCACGCTCACCGGCGGCACCACGCAGGTGGCCGACACCAACGCGCTCAGCGCGGTGCTCACCACCGGTGCGACCAGCTTGACCGCGGGCGCCGGGCTCACGGTATCGGGCACCTCGGGCGACCTGACGACGAACTCGACCACGCTGTCCTACGGCACGACCACGGTGACGGGGAACCTGGCGAGCACGGCGGCGGGTGCGGTGACGCAGAGCGGCGCGCTCGCCGTCACCGGCACCAGCAACATCAACGCCGGCGCGAATGCGATCACGCTGCTCACGGGCACGAACGACTTCGGTGGCGTGCTCACGCTCACCGGCGGCACCACGCAGGTGGCCGACACCAACGCGCTCAGCGCGGTGCTCACCACCGGTGCGACCAGCTTGACCGCGGGCGCCGGGCTCACGGTATCGGGCACCTCGGGCGACCTGACGACGAACTCGACCACGCTGTCCTACGGCGCGACCACGGTGACGGGGAACCTGGCGAGCACGGCGGCGGGTGCGGTGACGCAGAGCGGCGCGCTCGCCGTCACCGGCACCAGCAACATCAACGCCGGCGCGAATGCGATCACGCTGCTCACGGGCACGAACGACTTCGGTGGCGTGCTCACGCTCACCGGCGGCACCACGCAGGTGGCCGACACCAACGCGCTCAATGCGGTGCTCACCACCGGTGCGACCAGCTTGACCGCGGGCGCCGGGCTCACGGTATCGGGCACCTCGGGCGACCTGACGACGAACTCGACCACGCTGTCCTACGGCACGACCACGGTGACGGGGAACCTGGCGAGCACGGCGGCGGGTGCGGTGACGCAGAGCGGCGCGCTCGCCGTCACCGGCACCAGCAACATCAACGCCGGCGCGAATGCGATCACGCTGCTCACGGGCACGAACGACTTCGGTGGCGTGCTCACGCTCACCGGCGGCACCACGCAGGTGGCCGACACCAACGCGCTCAGCGCGGTGCTCACCACCGGTGCGACCAGCTTGACCGCGGGCGCCGGGCTCACGGTATCGGGCACCTCGGGCGACCTGACGACGAACTCGACCACGCTGTCCTACGGCGCGACCACGGTGACGGGGAACCTGGCGAGCACGGCGGCGGGTGCGGTGACGCAAAGCGGCGCGCTCGCCGTCACCGGCACCAGCAATATCAACGCCGGCGCGAATGCGATCACGCTGCTCACGGGCACGAACGACTTTGGTGGCGTGCTCACGCTCACCGGCGGCACCACGCAGGTGGCCGACACCAACGCGCTCAGCGCGGTGCTCACCACCGGTGCGACCAGCTTGACCGCGGGCGCCGGGCTCACGGTATCGGGCACCTCGGGCGACCTGACGACGAACTCGACCACGCTGTCCTACGGCGCGACCACGGTGACGGGGAACCTGGCGAGCACGGCGGCGGGTGCGGTGACGCAGAGCGGCGCGCTCGCCGTCACCGGCACCAGCAATATCAACGCCGGCGCGAATGCGATCACGCTGCTCACGGGCACGAACGACTTCGGTGGCGTGCTCACGCTCACCGGCGGCACCACGCAGGTGGCCGACACCAACGCGCTCAATGCGGTGCTCACCACCGGTGCGACCAGCTTGACCGCGGGCGCCGGGCTCACGGTATCGGGCACCTCGGGCGACCTGACGACGAACTCGACCACGCTGTCCTACGGCACGACCACGGTGACGGGGAACCTGGCGAGCACGGCGGCGGGTGCGGTGACGCAGAGCGGCGCGCTGGCGGTGACCGGCACCAGCAACATCAACGCCGGCGCGAATGCGATCACGCTGCTCACGGGCACGAACGACTTCGGTGGCGTGCTCACGCTCACCGGCGGCACCACGCAGGTGGCCGACACCAACGCGCTCAGCGCGGTGCTCACCACCGGTGCGACCAGCTTGACCGCGGGCGCCGGGCTCACGGTATCGGGCACCTCGGGCGACCTGACGACGAACTCGACCACGCTGTCCTACGGCACGACCACGGTGACGGGGAACCTGGCGAGCACGGCGGCGGGTGCGGTGACGCAGAGCGGCGCGCTCGCCGTCACCGGCACCAGCAACATCAACGCCGGCGCGAATGCGATCACGCTGCTCACGGGCACGAACGACTTCGGTGGCGTGCTCACGCTCACCGGCGGCACCACGCAGGTGGCCGACACCAACGCGCTCAGCGCGGTGCTCACCACCGGTGCGACCAGCTTGACCGCGGGCGCCGGGCTCACGGTATCGGGCACCTCGGGCGACCTGACGACGAACTCGACCACGCTGTCCTACGGCGCGACCACGGTGACGGGGAACCTGGCGAGCACGGCGGCGGGTGCGGTGACGCAGAGCGGCGCGCTCGCCGTCACCGGCACCAGCAACATCAACGCCGGCGCGAATGCGATCACGCTGCTCACGGGCACGAACGACTTCGGTGGCGTGCTCACGCTCACCGGCGGCACCACGCAGGTGGCCGACACCAACGCGCTCAATGCGGTGCTCACCACCGGTGCGACCAGCTTGACCGCGGGCGCCGGGCTCACGGTATCGGGCACCTCGGGCGACCTGACGACGAACTCGACCACGCTGTCCTACGGCGCGACCACGGTGACGGGGAACCTGGCGAGCACGGCGGCGGGTGCGGTGACGCAGTCCGGGGCGCTGACGGTGACCGGCAGTTCCACGCTGACGGCGCCGGGCAGCGTCACGCTGGGCGGGGCGAACGACTTCACCGGGGCCGTCGCCATCAATTCCGGCGGCAGCGTGGTGGTGAACGACGTCACCGCGCTGTCGCTGGGCGCCGTGAGCGCGGCGGGCACCGTGCTGGCCACCGCCACCGGGAATCTGACGCTCAACGGCGTGGTCAGCGCGGGCGGCGCGGGCGATGCGATCGTCATCGCCGCGCAGGGCGGCAACTTCGTGAACCTGTCAGGGCCCGGCGCGCTGTCAACGCCGGCGGGCCGTTGGCTCGTGTACTCGGCCGATCCGGCGCTCAATACCTTCGGCGGGCTGGCCAGCGGCCAGCAGGCCATCTGGAACGCGACCTACGGTGCGAACCCGCCGGCGACGCTCGCGGGCTTCGCGGGCAACCGCTACGTGTTCAACCTCGCGCCGACGCTGACGATCACCTCGCTCGATCTGACCAAGACCTACGGCCAGGACGTGACGGTGCCGATGCAGGCGAATTTCTCGGTCACCGGTTTCGTGAACAACGTGTGGGGTGGCACCGCCGTGTTCACCGCCGATACCCCGCTCAATGTGTTCACCGGCGCGCCCCTGCTCACGTCGGCCGGCGCGATCAACACCGCCGGCGTCGCGGGCTCCCCGTACCCGATCAACGTCGCGGCGGGCACGGTGGCGCCGACCACCGGCTACAGCTTCGCCTACAGCTCGACCGGCCTGCTGACGGTCAATCCGGCGCCGTTGACCGTCACCGCCGACGACAAGACCAGACCCGCCGGCGAGCCCAATCCGCCCTTTACTGCGACCTTTGTCGGGTTCGTGGCCGGCGAGGGCCTGGGCGATTTGGGCGGTTCGCTGCTGTTCTTCACGCCCGCAATCATCTCGTCGCCCGTCGGGACCTACGTGATCACGCCGTCCGGTCTTCTCTCATCGAACTATGCGATCAGTTATGTCGACGGGCAATTGCAGGTCACTGCCCCTGCCACGGAGACAAACCCGCTGGCGATCACAGCGATACGGAACCTTTATGTGGCCGATGAACGGTTCATCCAGACTTCTATCGCGATACGCGGGGGCCTCGAAGATGCTCTGAATCCGCGTCCTCCTCCGACGGAAGTGGGGATTTCTCCGATGATTGCGGTTGTCGATTGCGGGATGAGCGTGCCGGGTGACGCCTGTAGTTCGCGCTGATCCCCGGCCTGCCACCATGACGCTGCATGCATCATGGTCGTGTGCGGTTTGGGCAGGCCAGGAAAGCATCTGCCCGGATGTTGCGCGGCACTTCCGCCTGGGCTAGAATTCGGCCGCTTGGCAACAGGCGCGTAGCTCAGCTGGTTAGAGCACCACCTTGACATGGTGGGGGTCGTTGGTTCGAGTCCAATCGCGCCTACCAGAACACGGTAGGAAATCAGGAAGTTGCAACACCGATCAAGCCGCCTTCGGGCGGTTTTTTCGTTTCTGGCGTTCGGTATGTGGACCTTTTGTGGACGTGCGGTGGAGCGATAGCCGCCGTACCGCCAGCACCGACTTTTTTGGGGTGGATGCGACAGGATGCGCCGGCAACTATAATCCGCTGCACCGGCGGATTTGACGCACCGGCATGAAGGCGAAAACCGGCATGCGGAATCGGGATGATGAAAAGTCAACACAGGAAAGTCCGCGGCGGACGCGGACTGCAGTCCGGTTTCGCCATAACGGACGCCGCTGACAACTGACCGGGGCTACCCCATGAGCAACTCCGCACCGCGAATTAAACGACTGCTTGCGATCGCCACCTCGAGGCTGGCGATCATCGGCCTGCTGCTATTGCTGCTTTATGCGCTGGCCGGTTTCGTCGCCGCGCCCTGGCTGGTCCGGCAGCAGTTGCCGAAGCTGGTCGAGCAGCATCTGGGCGCCCGGGCGACGGTCGGGGACGTGCACATCAATCCATTCCTGTTCAGCGTCGAGGTCAATGACCTGGCCATTGCCGAAAACAGCGGATTGCCCGTGCTGCAGGCCGGGCGCCTGTTCGTGGATTTCGAAACCAGCAGCCTGCTGCGCCGGGCATGGACGTTCCGCGAGATCCGCATCGAACGGCCGGTGGTCAACGCCGATCTTGATGCGAACGGAAACCTGAATCTCCTGCGGCTGATCAGCACCTTGCAGGCGAAGGCGCCGGAGAAACAGCCAGACGCCGGGGGAATGCCGCGACTGCTGCTGCTGCATGTCGCCATCAGCGGCGGCGCGTTCAAGTTCACCGACCACATGCTGCAACCCGAAGCCCGGACGCAGGTCGATCCGATCAATTTCGAGATCCATGACATATCCACCCTGCCGGACCACCGCGGCGAGCATACGCTGACTGCCAGGCTGCCCGACGGCGGCAGCCTGCAATGGCAGGGCAAGCTGTCGCTGGCGCCGATCGAATCCAGCGGCACGATTTCGTTGAAAGAAGCCCGCCTGTCGACGCTGTGGCAGTTCGTGCAGGATCGTCTGGCGATCGCGAAGCCGGAGGGCACTTACGAATTCGGCCTGCGTTATCGTGCCGGCTACTCCGGCGGTGCACTGAATTTCCGGGCCGAAGATCTCGCGTTCGGATTGAAGGACATCGTCATCGCCAGGGAGAACGGCGGCGCCACGCTCGCCAGGCTGGCGACCGTCGCCTTCGAGGGCGGCAGCTTCGATCTGGCAAAGCGCAGCCTGGCCTTCAAGGACATCCGCGTTGCCGATGGCGCAATCGAAGTTGTGCTCGACGAAGACAGCGTCCCCGACTGGGCCAGGCTGGTTCGCAGCAATCCTTCCGGGAGCAAGGCCGCCGTCGTGGCGGATGCCCCGTCGAAGGAGGCCACCAAGCCGGCGGCTGCGCCCTGGGAGATATCGCTGCCCGCAGGTCAGCGTCGGCCCGCTGGCGCTGACCCTGACCGACTACAGCCGCGCCAAGCCGCTGCGCATGACCGCGGGGCGCGCGGAGGTGACGCTCGCCGCCAATGTTTCGATGGGCGAGCCGCTCCAGCTTGTCGTCGACAAGGGCGACTTCAAGTTGAAAGAAATCCGCGTCACGGCAATCGGCGAGAAGGATCCGCCGGTGACGCTCGAAGCGGCCGAAATAGCCGGCATCGCTGTGAATCTGCAGGAACAGACCATACGCGCCGGGCTGGCCCGGCTGTCCGGCGGACGGACGTGGGTCAGGCGCGGCGCAGACGGAAAATTGCAGCTGGTCAGCCTGTTCGCCCCGCGCAAGGTGCGGCTGATCAAGGAATTGCAAAAAGAAGGCTTCAGCATTGCGGTAGACCGCGCCGAGATCGCCGGATACGCGGTGGCGTTGATGGACCAGACTTTCGAGCCTGCAATAAACTACGATCTCGAACAGATCAATGCAGCGGTGTCGAAAGTCACTTTCCCGCCGAAAAATCCCAATCCGTTCGAGATGTCGTTGCGGGTCAAGCAGGGCGGTACGGTCAAGGCCAACGGCACGGTTGACCTGCGGCAGCCGGCCGCCGACGCGCGCTTCGAAATTGCCGATGTGGCACTGGCGCCGCTCGACACCATCCTCAAGCGCGACACGACCTTGACGCTGGCCTCGGGCAAGGCCGGAGCAGGGGGACGGTTGGTTTTCGACGGCAGGAAGTCGCCGCCGACGATCCGTTACTCCGGCTCGGCCGGCGTTTCCGGTCTCGACCTGCAGACCTCCGCAAACGGGGAGAGGCTGGTGGGCTGGAAGCGCCTGGCGGTGACCGACATCGATTTCGACTCCGCCGCGAACCGGCTCGCCGTGGCGCGCGTCGGCCTGGTCGAGCCGTATGCAAGGCTCATGGTCAACAAGGACCGTTCCACTAATTTTGCCGGCATCAAACGCAGCGCCGCTGCGCCCGCACCCGCGCCTGATGCGGCTGGGGCTGCGGCGCCGGCTGAGGTCCCGGCTGAGGCCCCGGCTCCGGCTCCGGCGGAAACGGCGGGCGCCTTACCGGCGATCAGCGTGGATCGCGTGAGCATCGAGGGTGGATCGATGGATTTTGCCGACTTCAGCCTGGTGCTGCCGTTCGCCACTTACATCCAGTCCCTGGGCGGTTCGGTGAACGGGCTGTCCTCCTCCGTGGAGACCCGGGCCAACCTGAAACTGGAGGGCAGCATCGGGGAATTCGGACTGATGCGCGCCGAGGGCACCATCCAGCCGTTCGCACCGAAGAAATTCACCGACATCGCCGTGGTCTTCCGCAATGTCAACATGACGCAAATGACGCCTTATGCGGCCACGTTTGCCGGCCGCAAGATCGCTTCCGGCAAGATATCGCTCGATCTGCAGTACAAGCTCGACAGGAGCAGGCTGGCCGGCGACAACAGGGTGGTGCTGGAGAAATTCACCCTGGGCGAGCGCGTCGAAAGTCCGACCGCGGTCAACCTGCCGCTGGACCTGGCCATCGCCTTGCTGACCGACAGCGACGGCAAGATCGATCTTTCGCTGCCGGTTCATGGCGACGTCGACAACCCGGAGTTCAGTTACGGCCATGTCATCTGGCAGGCGATCACCACGGTCCTCAAACGCATCGTCACCGCGCCGTTCCGCGCCTTGGCCTCGCTGTTCGGCAGCGGCGCCGAAACCTTGGGTGACATCGTGTTCGATCCGGGCAGCGCGCGCCTGCTGCCGACCGAACAGGAGAAGCTGCGCCGTGTTGCCGAAGGTTTGCAGAAGCGGGCGCAGCTAAAGTTGCTGGTGCAGGGGCAGTATCACAAGAGCGTGGACAGCCTGGCATTGCGCACGCGAGCGGTACGGGCTGATCTGGTCGTGCGCGAGGGCTTGAAGCTGGAGGCGGGCGAGGATCCGGGGCCCGTCGCCTTCGACAGTGCGAAGACACAGCGTGCGCTGGAAAATATGCTGGATGCCCGCGCGGGCAGCGACGCCGCAGCGCAGTTCGCCGAGGCCTTCCGCAAGTCCGCAGGCCGCGATGCGGCGCGCGTCAATGCCGCGCTCGCCCTGATCGGTCGCGGCGCCGGTGATCGCGCACTCTATGTGGCCATGCACGAGCGCCTGGTGGAGTTGCAGCCGCTGGCGGCGTCGGCGCTCACCGAACTGGCCAAGGCCCGCGCCGATGCCATCACCATTGCATTTACCGGTCGCCTGAAGCTCGACCCGGCGCGAATCGGCAGCAAACCCGTCGAAGCCGCGGAGGACGCCGACAAGAACGGGGTGGCGACAAAGCTGTCGTTCGAACCGCTCAAGTAAGCCTTCTGCAACGGCTTCGCATCGAATTTACCGATGCAGCGGGAAGCGGACGAATCTCCCGGGCTGGCGATGACAATGGATAGTTGGCGGGCATCGCCAGCAGTTCGGGCCTCTTGGCGCTGCTTGCGGCGTGCTCCGGACCCCCTGCATTCTGCCTGTCAGTCGTCGATCCGGCTGTGCCACCAAAGGCGGAAGTCGCGACACAGGCCGCCGCCATCGAATTCGACGATGGCCATGCCGTCCAGCGCAAGGCGCGGCAACGGGTCACCCGGTTGGCGGGCGAGCATGTTGGTACCGGTCGATGCCGCCCACATCTTGAACATGTCTTCCGAAGTCACCTGGTAGGTGGTGTGCCAGTGGGCGATGCCGCCCGTGGCGTGACGCTGCAGCACTTCGTAGGTAAGGCGTATGTCGGTCTGCAGCTTGGTGCGCTGCCAGTACTGCTTGATGGCGTCATGCCCCTGCTGGGTTGCGAAGGGGGTGTTGCGGTAAGTGCCGTCAGGCGTGAATAAGGACGCGAGCAGGTTTTCGTCGCTCGTCTCCCAGGCGCGCTTGTAGCTTTCCATGAATCCGTCGATGTCCATGACCTGTCTCCTCTGTTTATGAGTGGAATGATGCCGTAACGCGATGAAACGCTGTGATAAAATTTGCACAAATCGATTTGCAGGGCGCACCGCGTGATTTCCGCGTGAACCGTGCGCCCTGTTGCTTTTCTGGAGTTGCGCAATGCCGGTGATCACCCTGCCCGATGGATCGAAACGCGAATACCCGCAGCCGCTGACGGTGGCCGAGGTGGCGGCGTCGATTGGCGCCGGTCTGGCCAAGGCGGCGCTGGCCGGTCGCGTCGATGGCGTGCTGGTCGATACCTCCTTCCCGATTGACCGCGACGTGCGGCTCGCGATCGTCACCGACAAGGATGCCGACGGCCTCGACATCATTCGCCATTCCACCTCGCACCTCATGGCCTATGCGGTCAAGGAAATGTTCCCCGAAGCGCAGGTGACCATCGGCCCGGTGATCGAAAACGGCTTCTACTACGACTTTGCGTACAAGCGACCCTTCACGCCGGAAGACCTCGAGGCCATCGAAAAGCGCATGGCCGAACTGGCGAAGAAGGATTTCCCGGTCACGCGCGAAGTCTGGCCGCGCGACAAGGCGGTGGATTTCTTCAAATCCATCGGCGAGCACTACAAGGCGGAGCTGATTGCCGCGATTCCGTCGGCGGAGGATGTCTCGCTGTATCGCGAGGGCGATTTCATCGATCTTTGCCGCGGGCCGCACGTGCCGTCTACCGGCAAGCTCAAGGTCTTCAAGCTGATGAAGGTGGCCGGCGCCTACTGGCGCGGCGACCAGAAGAACGAGCAGTTGCAGCGCATCTACGGCACCGCCTGGGCGAAGAAGGACGAGCTGGACGCGCACCTGCACATGCTGGAAGAAGCCGAGAAGCGCGACCATCGCAAGCTCGGCCGCCAGCTCGACCTGTTCCACCTGCAGGAAGAAGCGCCCGGCATGGTGTTCTGGCATCCGCACGGCTGGACCGTGTGGCAGGAAGTGGAGCAGTACATGCGCCGCGTCTATCGCGACAACGGCTACCAGGAGGTGCGCTGCCCGCAGATCCTCGATCGCAGCCTGTGGGAGCGCTCCGGGCATTGGGAGCATTTCAAGCACAACATGTTCACCACCGAGTCGGAGAATCGCGACTACGCGGTGAAGCCGATGAACTGCCCGGGCCATGTGCAGATCTTCAATACCGATGTGCGTTCCTATCGCGAGCTGCCGCTGCGCTACGGCGAGTTCGGCTCCTGCCACCGCAACGAACCCTCGGGCGCACTGCACGGGGTGATGCGCGTGCGCGCCTTCACCCAGGACGACGGCCATATTTTCTGTACCGAAGACCAGATTCAATCAGAGGTTACGGCCTTCAACGACCTGTTGCGCAAGGTGTACGCCGACTTCGGCTTTCGCGATGTCGCCGTCAAGCTGGCCCTGCGCCCCGACGGACGGGTGGGCGAGGATCACCTGTGGGACAAGGCCGAGAGCGCACTGCGTGCGGCGTTGACGGCGAGCGGCCTGGTCTGGGATGAATTGCCCGGTGAAGGCGCTTTTTACGGCCCCAAGATCGAATTCCACATCAAGGACGCCATCGGCCGCTCCTGGCAATGCGGCACGGTGCAGGTGGATTTCTCGATGCCCGGGCGCCTCGGCGCCGAATATGTCGGCGAGGACAACAGCCGTCACACCCCGGTGATGCTGCATCGGGCCATCCTCGGTTCGCTGGAGCGTTTCATCGGCATTCTGGTCGAAAACCACGCCGGCGCCTTCCCGCTCTGGCTGGCGCCGGTGCAGGTGGTGGTCATGAATATCTCGGAAGCGCAGACGGATTACGCCGAAAATGTGGCAAAAATGCTGCGCGAGGCGGGCCTGCGCGTCGAGAGCGATTTGCGCGGCGAGAAAATAAACTATAAAATACGCGAACATAGCTTGTTGAAGCGGCCTTACATCGTGGTTGTTGGCGATAAGGAAAAGGCCGCTGGGTTGGTTGCTTTACGTGCCCGCGGCAATCAGGATCTCGGGCAGATGTCCCCCCAGGCCTTGATCGAGCGTCTGTTGCATGAACAATGCAGCAGAAGCGCATCGGTCTGATTTTTTTAATTTTTTGGAGATTTGAACCATCGCTCAGGATAAATCGCAGCGTCTCAACGAAGAGATCACCACCCCCGAGGTTCGACTGGTCGGGGAAGGCGGAGAACAACTGGGCATAGTCCCGATTCGTCAGGCGCTGGCACTGGCCGAAGAGGCCGGTGTGGATCTGGTGGAAATTGCGCCAACCGCCGTGCCGCCCGTCTGCAAGATCATGGACATCGGCAAGTTCAAGTACCAGGAGGCCAAGCGGCAGCACGAGGCCAAGCTGAAGCAGAAGCAGGTGGTGGTGAAGGAAGTCAAGTTTCGCCCGGGTACTGACGAAAACGATTACCAGATCAAGCTGCGCAATGTGATCAAGTTTCTGAGCGAAGGCGACAAGGCAAAAATTACCTTGCGTTTCCGCGGACGTGAAATGGCGCACCAGGAAATCGGCATGCGCATGCTGGAGCGAATCAAGGTCGATCTCGAGCAGCAGGCGATGGTCGAGCAGTGGCCGAAAATGGAAGGACGTCAGCTGATCATGGTGCTGGCGGCTTCCAAGAAAAAGCCGCATTGAGCATTTGAAATTTGTTCTGCATGCGCAGGCATGCGGAAACAAGAAGTGGTTGCGGGTCACCAAGCGTTCCCGAGGCGGGAAACACCTGGCAGCCATGTAATAGGGAGATCTTCGATGCCGAAGATGAAGACCAAGAGCGGTGCCAAGAAGCGCTTTGTCGTGCGCGCTTCCGGCGGCATCAAGCGCGGGAGTGCGTTCAAGCGCCACATCCTGACCAAGAAAACCACCAAGAGCAAGCGCCAGTTGCGCGGTGTGCACGAAGTGCATGCCTCGGACGCCAAGTCCGTCCGCGCCATGCTGCCCAACGGTTAAGGAGAGACACCATGCCAAGAGTCAAACGTGGTGTAACGGCGCGCGCGCGCCACAAGAAGGTTCTCGACCTCGCCAAGGGTTACCGCGGCCGTCGCAGCAAGGTCTATCGCATCGCCAAGGAAGCGGTGATGAAGGCCGGGCAATATGCCTACCGCGACCGTCGTCAGCGCAAACGTCAGTTCCGTGTCCTCTGGATCGCCCGTATCAATGCGGCGGCCCGTGAACTGGGCATGAAGTACAGCACCTTCATGAACGGCCTGAAGAAGGCTTCGATCGAAGTCGATCGCAAGGTGCTGTCTGACCTCGCTGTATTCGACAAGCCGGCCTTTGCCGCCCTGGCCGAAAAGGCCAAGGCCCAGCTGACGGCCTGAGTTCCGCCGTACCCGGAGAAGGAGGCCCAGGGCTGTTGGGGCCTCCTTTTTTACTCCCGCTTCTTCTTCCTGATCAATGGATAACCTGGATCAACTCGTAGCTTCTGCGACATCCGACTTTGCCGCTGCCACCGAGCCGGCCAGGCTGGAAGACGCCAAGGCGCGTTATCTCGGCAAGGAAGGCTCGCTTACCGCGCTGCTCAAGGGCCTCGGCAAGCTGCCGGCGGAAGAGCGCAAGACGGCCGGCGCGGCAATCAATATCGCCAAGGAGCGCATAGAGTCGGCGCTGGCGACACGGCGCGAGGCGTTGAAGAATGCCCAGCTTGAAGCCCAACTGGCGACCGAAGCGCTGGATGTGACGCTGCCCGGGCGCGGCAGCCTGCGCGGCAGCCTGCATCCGGTGACCATCAGCCTGGATCGCATCGAACAGCTGTTCCGCTCCATCGGCTTCGACGTCGCCGACGGTCCCGAGATCGAGACCGACTGGCATAACTTCACTGCGCTGAATACGCCCGAGAATCACCCGGCGCGTTCGATGCACGACACGTTTTATCTGCTTGGGCGAGGACGGCAAGGTGCAGGACGATGTGCTGCTGCGCACGCACACCAGCCCGGTGCAGATTCGGGCCATGCTGGCGCACACCGAGCGTTTCAAGCATCTGGAAACCATGCCCGAACTGCGCGTGATCTGCCCCGGTCGCGTTTATCGCGTCGATTCCGATGCGACGCATTCGCCGATGTTCCACCAGGTCGAAGGCCTCTGGGTCGGCGAGAACGTCAGCTTTGCCGACCTGAAGGGCGTGGTCGCCGATTTCCTGCGGCGCTTCTTCGAATCCGACGATCTGAAGGTGCGCTTTCGTCCGTCCTTCTTTCCCTTCACCGAACCTTCGGCGGAGATCGACGTCGCCTTCATGAGCGGCGCGCTCGAAGGTCGCTGGCTGGAGATCGCCGGTTGCGGCATGGTCCATCCGAACGTGCTGCGCTGCGGCGGCTTCGATCCCGAAAAGTACACCGGCTTCGCCTTCGGCATGGGGCCGGACCGGCTGACCATGCTGCGCTATGGCATCAACGACCTGCGCCTGTTCTTCGAAGGCGAATTGCGCTTCCTTTCGCAGTTCCAATAAATCATGCAATTCTCCGAATCCTGGCTGCGCAGCCTCTGCAACCCCGCGCTCTCCACCGACGAGTTGTGCCATCTGCTGACCATGGCCGGGCTCGAAGTCGAGGAACGCCGTGCCGCCGGCGCCGATTTTTCGGGTGTCGTTGTTGCCGAAGTGCTCAGCGTCGGGAAGCATCCCGATGCCGACAAGCTCAAGCTCTGTTCGGTCAATGTCGGCGAATCCGCTCCGCTGCAGATCGTTTGCGGTGCGCCGAATGTCGCCGCCGGCATGAAGGTTCCCTGTGCGCGGGTCGGTGCGCGTTTGCCCGGTTGCCGGGCATCGAGATCAAACAGGCCAGGGTGCGCGGCATCGAGAGCTTCGGCATGCTCTGCTCGGCACGCGAACTGGGTCTTTCCGACGATCATGGCGGTTTGCTGCCGCTGGCCGCCGATGCGCCGGTGGGCGAGGACATCCGCCGCCATCTCGATCTCGACGATCACCCTGATCACCCTCAAGCTGACGCCGAACCGGGCCGACTGCCTCTCCCTGCTGGGCATCGCGCGCGAACTCTCGGCGCTGACCGGCGCGCCGCTGCTGGCGCCCGAGGTCAAGCCGGTTGCCGCAGTGGTCGCCGACACGCGGCAAGTGGTGCTCGATGCCCCGGCGTCGTGTTCGCGTTACTGCGGGCGCATCATCCGCGGCGTCGATGCCCGTGCAGCGACGCCGGAATGGATGAAGCGGCGCATCGAGCGCAGCGGCATCCGCGCGATCTCCTTCCTGGTCGACGTCACCAACTACGTGATGCTCGAACTCGGCCAGCCGCTGCACGCTTTCGACGACGCGGAACTCTCCGGCGCGATCCACGTGCGCCTGCCCGAATCCGGCGAAAAACTCCTGCTCTTGAATGAACAGACGGTGACGCCGACGGCCGACACGGCACTGATTGCCGACGACGAAAAGCCGCTGGCCATGGCCGGCGTCATGGGCGGCGAGCATTCCGGCATCAATGATGCCACCTGCGACCTGTTCCTCGAAAGTGCCTTTTTCCCGCCCGCCGCCATCGCCGGAAAGGCCCGCGCGCTGGGCTTTTCGTCGGATGCCTCGCACCGCTACGAGCGCGGCGTCGATTTCGATTTGCAGCGCAAGGCCATCGAACGCGCCACGCAGTTGATCGTCGATACCTGCGGCGGTCGGCCGGGCCCGGTGGTCGAGGCGGTTTCCGCCGCCCACCTGCCCGCGCGCAAGCCGGTACGCCTGCGCACGGCGCGCGCCGCAAGAGTACTGGGCATCGTGCTCGCGGCCGGGCGCATCGAAAGCATCCTCACGGGTCTGGGTCTCAGCGTCGAGCGGCAGGGCGACGGATTTCCTGGTCACGCCGCCGTCCTTCCGTTTCGATATCGAAATCGAGGAAGACCTGATCGAGGAAATCGCCCGCGTTTACGGTTACGACAATATCCCGTCGCAGCCGCCCGTGGCACGGATGGCCATGATGCCGGCGACCGAGCAGAGCCGCACGGCCATGAGCGTGCGCCACCTGGTGGCCGCCCGTGATTATCACGAAGTGGTTACCTACAGCTTCGTCGAAGCCGCGTGGGAAGCCGATTTCTCCGCCACCCACGCCGCGGGCGCGGCGCCGATCGTGCTCGCCAACCCGATCGCCAGCCAGATGGGCGTCATGCGCTCGACGCTGATCGGCGGCCTGGTCGGAACCCTGGCGGCCAATCGCAAGCGGCAGACGGATCGGGTGCGCATTTTTGAACTGGGCCGTTGCTTCAGGCGCGATCAGGGCGCAGGTCCGGTGCAAGGCTATGCCCAGCCGCTGCGCCTGGCCGGCCTGGCGGCCGGTTCGGCGCTGCCCGAGCAGTGGGGCGCAGCGACGCGGCGCGTGGATTTCTACGACGTCAAGGCCGATGTCGAGGCCTTGTTTGCACCGCGCCGCCTGGAATTTGTCAAGGCCTCGCATCCCGCACTGCATCCCGGCCGTTGCGCCGGTGTCGTGCTCGATGGCCGACCGGTCGGCGTTGTCGGTGAATTGCATCCGCGCTGGGTGCAGAAATACGAGCTGGGAACGGCCCCGGTGATTTTCGAACTAGAACTGAACGACCTGCTGGCTGCGCGTTTCCCGGCCTATGTCGAGGTATCGCGTTTTCCGGCGGTGGTGCGCGATCTGGCCCTGGCGGTGCCGCAAAGCCAGAATCTGGCCCCGCTGCTGGCGGGTTTGCGGGCGGCGGCGCCGGCCATCGTGCGCGATGTGGCTTTGTTCGACGTGTATCACGGCAAGGGGCTCGGCGAAAGCGAAAAGAGCCTTGCCTTTCGGATAGTTATGCAAGATACTCAACGTACTCTCGAGGATGCGGAAGTGGACGCGGTAATCGCCGATCTCCTGACGATCGCCCGTCGCGACTTCAATGCGTCCTTGCGAACCTAATTGCAGGTGGATCTGATATGACATTGACCAAGGCGGAACTCGCCGATCTGTTGTTCGAAAAAGTCGGCCTCAACAAGCGCGAAGCCAAGGACATGGTCGAGGCCTTCTTCGACGAAGTGCGTCTCGCCCTGGAGAAGGGCGACAGCGTGAAACTGTCGGGGTTCGGCAATTTCCAGTTGCGCGAAAAGCCGCAGCGTCCCGGACGCAATCCCAAGACCGGCGAGGAAATCCCGATCACGGCTCGCCGCGTCGTTACCTTCCACGCCAGCCAGAAACTCAAGGCGGCGGTCGAGGCTTTCCCGCGTGGCAACAGCCAGCAATAGCCGCGACGAACTGCCGCCGATCCCGGCCAAGCGCTACTTCACCATCGGTGAAGTCAGCGAACTGTGCGGCGTCAAACCGCATGTACTGCGCTACTGGGAACAGGAATTCACCCAGTTGCGCCCCGTCAAGCGGCGCGGCAACCGCCGCTACTACCAACACCATGAAGTCCTGCTGGTGCGGCGCATCCGCGAACTGCTGTATCAGGAGGGATTCACCATCAGCGGTGCGCGCAATCGGCTCGATGGCGGTCCCGGAAAGTTGCATGATGCGCCGGAGACGCCGCCCGGCGGCAGCCAGGTTCCACTGCGCGCCGAACTTGCTTCCATCATTGAATTCCTGCGCGCTGCCTGACGCCGGCCCGCGCAGCGGAATTCCCGGCGCGCAAAGCGATGGCGGCCGTTTCCTTTGTTATAATTCGCGCAGTCGGGGCGTGGCGCAGCCTGGTAGCGCACTTGCATGGGGTGCAAGGGGTCGCGAGTTCGAATCCCGCCGCCCCGACCAGTAATACCAAGGGTTTCCGGTCAGTTGCCGGAGACCCTTTTTCCTTGTTGTGTGTATTTTCAGGAAAATGCTCAACAACGCGTTTGACCATCGAAGAATCACGACTGACAATCCGACCCATGACGAACCAAACCAAATTCTGCTATCACTGCGGCAGCCATCATCCCGTTGAGGAGATGCGCCAGATCGAAACCAGGGCCGGCAAGCGCTGGCGCTGTATCCGCAGTATCCAGGCCACGCACAAGACCGCCGCGGCACGCGATGCTTTCGGTCGCGAGGTCTCCGCGATGAATACGGCGGAAGCCAAGAGCCACGCCCGGCGGCTGAACGAGCTTCGTCAGGACAAGTGAATCGCTGCCGCTGCTGCGGCTTGTTCATGAGTGATCCTGTGCATGGAACCGGTTCAAGGTAGTTTGGGAAGTCGAAACAAGAGGACATTCCCTGTCAATTTCGGGATTACAGGGCAGCTATCCCTGGCGCAGGATGATGAAAAATCCAGCCTCAAGAGGAACCTCCCATGCGCATCGAATCCGTCGAACTTGTTGCACTGCCCAACGCCCCTGCCTGGCAGGAGAAGATTTACCGGGCTCGCATGGATACCGGGGAGGCCATGGACCTGTTCCAACAGCACTGGGATGTACCTTTGCCACCGGAAAGCCTGGTCGGACTGACGGTCGAAGAGGCGCGGAAAAAGCGCAATGAACGCATGTTTGCCATCGCTTCGGGGAACCATTAAGCAGAACCGTGTCGCGTCCGTGGGTCAGCCCGGCAGCTTGAACGGCAAGCGGGTCGCGGTTTCCGCTTCATAGTCCTGCATGGCGGAGTCTTCCCGCGCGATGAAGTCAGCCACGGCGCGGCGCATGCCCGGATGGGCGATCCAGAATCCTGACCAGGTAGGCACCGGCTCGAAGCCGCGGGCCAGTTTGTGTTCCCCTTGCGCGCCGGGCTCGAAGGCTTTCAGGCCGTGGCGGATGCAGTACTCGATTCCCTGGTAGTAGCAAAGCTCGAAGTGCAGCCCGGGCATGTCGATCGACAGTGCCCCAATGGCGGCCATAGCAGCGTTTGTCCGTCGCGGTAGCAGATGGCCGAGGCGACCGGGGTTTCATCCCTGAAGGCGATGAAGACGACCAGCCGCCGTGCCAGCAGGGCGCCCGCTTCGATGAAGAACTCCACCGGGAATGCCGGGTGATTGCCGTAGCGGGCAAAGGTGTCGCGATACTGGCGGTGGATGACCTGCCAAAGTGGCGCGTCAATCTCGTCGCCATGCCGGGCTTCCAGCCGCAGGCCGGATTCGGCGACGCCACGGCGCTCGCGCTTGAGTTTCTTGCGCTTGTCGGCGGTGAAGCCGGCGAGAAAGTCGTCGAAATCGCGATAAGCCCGGTTGAACCAATGGAACTGCACGCCGCGTCGCAGCAGCAGGCCGGCCGCCGTCAGCAGCCTGCGGTCTGCCTCTTCGACAAACAGGCACTGCCAGGAGGATGCGCCGAGCCGGCGGGTAACTTGCAGCGCGGCCTCGATCAGCGCCGTTGCCACGGCTTCCCGTTCGATGCCCCGCCGCACCAGCAGGCGCGGCCCCGGCGAAGGTGTGTACGGGATGCCGCTGACCAGTTTCGGGTAGTAGGCCAGCCCGGCGCGTTGCCAGGCCGAGGCCCAATTCCAGTCACGCGAGAAGTCGCCGAAGGAATGGCTGCGCAGGTAGAGCGGCAGCAAGCCCAGCAGTAGTTCGCCTTCATGGAGGGCGAGATGCTGCGCCTGCCAGCCCATCGCCGTGCCGCCGGCGCCGACTTTCTCCGCCGTGCCGAGGAAGGCGCGGCTGGCGAACGGGTCATCGTCGTGATCGAGCAGGGCCCAGTCGGTTACGGAGATATCGTTGGCGGAGTCGTGCAGGATGATTTCCATTGTCCGCAATCCTACTCCGCGGCCGATCTGTCCGAGGACCGGGGAGAGCTTGAACCGGGACCGGCGGGTGGCGGCTGGCATCGGCGGGCGCCCGAAGGCGGGATGGCCCGGCATAGTCCGCTCTGTTCCGGCCATCGGTCCTGCGTCGCCATGAGCTAAAATGGCACAGTATTTTTTTGACCTTCCCGGCTCTGACCCCCATGCGCATTCTGCTCAGCAACGACGACGGCTATCTCGCGCCGGGGCTCGTCCAGTTGGCTGCCAGTCTTGCCGACCTGGGCGAGATCAGCGTCGTGGCACCGGAGCGCAACCGCAGCGGCGCGAGCAACTCATTGACCCTCGATCGCCCCCTCAACCTGCGTCGGGCAGCCAATGGCTACATGTATGTCAACGGCACGCCGACCGACTGCGTGCATCTGGCCGTTACCGGCGTACTCGAGCACCAGCCTGACATGGTGGTGTCGGGCATCAATCTCGGCGCCAACATGGGCGACGACACGATTTACTCGGGCACCGTGGCGGCGGCCACCGAAGGCTATCTGCTGGGCGTGCCGTCGATTGCGATTTCCCTGGGCAGCTTCGAGGGGCGACATTTCGCCACCGCAGGGCGCGTCGCGCGCGAACTGGTGGAGCGTTTCAGCCGTACGCCGTTTGCCGAACCGGTGCTGTTGAATGTCAACGTGCCGGACGTTCCCTATAAAGAATTGCGCGGCATCCGCGTCACGCGCCTGGGACGCCGGCACAAGGCGGAGCCGGCGGTGAAATCGGTCAGCCCGCGCGGCGAGACGCTTTACTGGATCGGCGCCGCCGGCCCGGCGGCCGATGCCGGTGAGGGCACGGATTTCCACGCGGTGGAGCACGGCTGGGTGTCGGTGACGCCGCTGCAAATCGATCTCACCCATGCCGCACAGCTGGCTGCGGTGCGCGGCTGGCTCAATCCGGATCAATGATGGCCCCCACGCTCGCAAACCCGGCTCGCTGCCCCCCCCGAGGGGGGGGGCACGCTTCCTTGGGGCGGCCCGGCTGAAGCATGAACACCGCCACACTCACCGGCATCGGCATGACTTCGCAGCGCACGCGCACGCGCATGGTCGAGCGCCTGCGTGCGCTGGGCATCAGCGACAGCCGGGTGCTGCATGCAATGGGCCTGGTACCGCGGCATATTTTCATCGAGCCGGCACTGGCGAATCGTGCCTACGACGACACCGCGCTGCCGCTGGGTTTCGGTCAGACGATATCGCAGCCTTTCGTGGTGGCGCGCATGATCGAGATCCTGATCGCCGGTCGCGAACTGGACAAGACGCTGGAAATAGGCGCCGGCTGCGGTTATCAGGCGGCGATCCTCGGCGTGCTGTCGAAGCAGGTATTTGCCGTCGAGCGCATTGCGCCCTTGCTGGCGCGGGCGCGGCACAACCTGAAGCAGATCGGGCTGTCACACATCCGCCTCAAGCACGCCGATGGAAATCTGGGACTGCCCGAGGCGGCGCCGTTTGATACCATCATATTGGCGGCCGCTGCGGCAGCTGTGCCGCAGACGCTGTTGGTGCAATTGGCGCCGGGAGGACGGCTGGTAATGCCGCTGGGGACGGCGGAACAGGTTATCAGCCTGGTCGAGCGCACCGAAAACGGTTTTGTCGAAACGCGATTCGATGCGGTGCGCTTTGTGCCGCTGTTGCCGGGAGTGGAATGAACGCCACGCGCCTGATTCTGGCCTTGCTGCTGCCCGTCATCGCCGGCTGCGCGAGTCATGCGCCTGCGCCGGTGGAGGATCGCGGCGGCGGGTCGGCGGCGGCGAAACAGAAACTTGCGGTGCCGGCGGTGCTGGTGGCAACGGATTCCCGCACCGGGTACCACACGGTAAAGAAAGGCGAGACGCTCTACAGCATCGCGCTGGACAGCGGCCAGGACTACAAGGACGTGGCCGCATGGAACAATCTCGACAACCCCAACCTGATCAGGATCGGCCAGCAGCTGCGCGTCACGCCGCCTGACAATGGTGCCGTGGCGGTAACGAAGCCGGTGATTTCCAGTGCTCCGGTCGAGATAAGGCAGGCTGCGCCGGCCGGTGCCAGCCCAGGCCAAGTTCCAGCCCAAGTTCCAGCCCCAGTCCCAATACTGAAACCCTCAAGCGCGAGCCCAAGGGCGGCAAGCTGGCCTGGTCCGATGAGGCCCTGGCCAAGGCGCGGCAGGGCGATCTGACGGCAAAGCCGGCAGAAGCCAAACCCGAGGCCAGGCCGGCGGAAGTCAAGGCGGCAGAAAAGCCGCCCGAAAAGCCGGCTGAAAAGCCGCCCGTTGCGGGCGATGATGTCGATTGGATATGGCCAGCCAACGGCAAGCTGCTTGCACAGTACACCGAGGGGGGCAGCAAGGGTGTCGACATTGCCGGCAAGGAAGGGGATCCGGTGCTGGCCGCGGCGGGCGGAGTTGTCTCCTATGCCGGTACCGGCCTGCGCGGCTATGGCAACCTGATCGTGTTGCGGCACAACGCGACTTATCTTTCCGTGTACGCCCACAACAGCAAGCTGCTGGTCAAGGAAAAGGATATCGTAGCCAAGGGCCAGAAGATTGCCGAGATCGGCAGTACCGATGCCGAAAGCCCGCGCCTGCATTTCGAGATCCGGCGTCAGGGCAAGCCGGCCGATCCCCTGAAGTTTCTTCCCGCCCGTTAGTCGGCCCATGAGCGGCGACGCCTTCCTGCCGGAGCGCGATGCCGCCGAGGCGGCGCCGGATTCGCCCGACTCCGGGTTCGTCGAGGACATCACGCAGGTTTATCTGCACGAGATCGGCGCCACGCCGCTCCTGACGGCTGCCGAGGAAATCCGGCTGGCGCGTGCGGCACATGCCGGCGATTTTCTTGCGCGGCAGCACATGATCGAGGCCAATCTGCGGCTGGTGGTCAGTATTGCGCGGCATTACCTGCACCGCGGGCTGCCGCTCGACGACCTGATCGAAGAGGGAAATCTGGGCCTGATCCATGCCCTGGAAAAGTTTGATCCCGAACGCGGCTTTCGTTTCTCGACCTACGCGACGTGGTGGATTCGTCAGAATGTCGAACGCGCGATCATGAACCAGTCGCGTACCGTGCGCCTGCCGGTCTACGTGATCAAGGAACTCAATATCGTCCTGCGCGCCATGCGCCGGCTCGACCGGGAACGCGGTGCAGATGAAGAGCCGCCCGGTGCAATGCTCGACGATGTGGCGCGGCTGCTCGATCGTCCGGTGGCGGAGATACGCCGGCTCCTGGTGCTCAACGAGCGTTCCGCCTCGCTGGATTCTCCGCTCGACATCGACCCCGGGTTGTCGATGTCCGATTCGATGGCCGACGAGGCCGCCGAAGATCCCGTCGCGCATCTTGCCCACCAGGAGGCCGAGGCCCTGGTCGCCGGCTGGGTGGCGCAACTTACCGACCGTCAGCGCCTGGTTGTCGAGCGCCGCTATGGCCTCGCCGGCCAGGATCCGACGACGCTGGAGGACATCGCCAGTGATCTGGGCCTGACCCGCGAACGCGTGCGGCAGATCCAGATGGAAGCCTTGTCGAAGCTGAGGAAGCGCATCGCGCGCGACGGCTTGACGCCTGACGCGTTACTTTGAGGCGCGCAGTGCGGAGGCCAGGTCCATGACGGCCGCCGCGTAGAAGCTGCTGCGGTTGTAGCGCGTGATCACATAAAAGTTGCGATAGCCGAGGCGGAATTCGGTCGCCGCCGCGGGTGTGACGAAATCGATCAACGCCGCCGGCAGGTCGGGAATCGCCGTGTCGCCAGCGCCGACTTTAAGGGCTACCGTCTCCGGCGCTGTCGGAGACATGACTTTTTGTATCCGGACATCGGTGGCTTCCATTTGTGCCGGTGTGCGTTTCGGTGCGATGCCTTCGTCGATCAGCGCCTGGATGCCCTCGCCGCTGACCGTGACGATGACGGCGAGCGGCGCATCCCGTTCCCAGCCGTGCTCGACCAGGAAATTCGCCACGCTGCCGATCGCATCGGCCCGGCTGGCGGTCAGATCGATGCGGCCGTCGCTGATCGAAGTCGACGGCGAAACGCCGGCGGGAGGATGGCAGGAACTGCGGCAAGCCAAGCGCGCCGGCATACGATCCCGTATAGCTCAGCGGGCTGCGGTCTTCCTCGCGGGCCAGCAGCAGCAGTTCTTCCAGTTCCCTGCGAAACAGTTCCGCCCGCGGCGGGTAGTCGAAGGCCAGACGTGGTCAGCGCGGCGAAGGTGTGAAAGCGGCCCAGCTGTTTGCCGTAGATCGTCTCGACACCGATGATGGCGGCGATGATTTCGGCCGGCACGCCGAAGCGCTCCTCGGCGGCGGCGAGTTCCGTGGCATAGGTCAGCATGAAGCGGCGCCCGGCGGCGATGCGCTTCGGCTCGACAAAGCGTCCGCGGTAGGCATGCCAGGAACGCACGCCCGGGTCCTTGGGCGGCATGATGGCCTTGATCACGGCGGCATTGGGTTTGGTTCGGGCAAACAGATCAATCAGCATGCCGGCATCGAAGCCGTGCCGGTTGCGCAGGTCCTCCACGAAGGCCTGCACGTCTTCCCGTCCGGCGTAGCTGTAGTTGCGGCCGCTACGCTTAACGTCGATAGAGCCGACGTTAGCCTCCACTGAAACTTGGTTTTCTGCATGCGCGCCGGAGCCGGCCAGGAGCAGGAGGACCAGCGGCAAAAGGCGCGTCATGGCTGGAAGGCCTTGATTTTTGCCTTGAACTCGATGAGGTCATCGGCTTGCGGATCCGGTGCATAGCGCAAGCGGGCATACAGGGCCGCAATTGCAATGATGGAGCCGGCATGATTCGGGGCCAGGCGCGCCGCGCGTTCGGCGAAGGCCAGCGGCCCTTCCCATGCTTGCCAGGCAATGCCGCGCCGGGCCAGCCGCGCAGTGAATCTGCGCCATGCGGCGAGCGCCGGATCGACGCGCAGGCGATTGCGCAGTATCCAGGCGGTAAGGCCCAGCATCACCGCTCCGCAGAGGACCGACAGAACGGCGGTCATGCTGCGCCAGTCGGGTTCCTTGAGGCCGAGACTGGCCAGCAGATCGCGCTGGCGCTGCGGGTTGTAGCCCAGCACCCACTGATTCCAGCCATTGGTGACGGCGTCCAGCCGGTAGCGCAATTCCTTGAGCCAGGCCAGATCGGCGCGGGCCAGGAAGGGCAGCTCTTCGCCGGTCGGGACCGCCGCTGCCAGATTGTTGCTGATGCGACTCGGCGCAGAGATTGCCGTCGGATCGATGCGCAGCCAGCCGCGCCCCGCGATCCAGACTTCGGTCCAGGCATGGGCATCGTACTGGCGGACTTCGAGGATGCCATCCACCGGATTGATTTCGCCGCCCTGATAGCCGGCGACCACCCGTGCCGGCACGCCGGCGGCACGCAGGGCGAAGACAAAGGCGGCCGCGAAGTGCTCGCAAAAACCGCGTTTGCTGTCGAACAGGAATTCATCGACCATGTCGGCGCCCAGCAGCGGCGGGTTCAGCGTGTAGGTCAGGAACTGCCGGTTGAAAAAGTTCTCCGCGGCGGCGAGGATCGCCGCGCTGTCATCGCCATGCTGCGCGCGCCAGGCCGCGCTGACGGCACGAATGCGCGGGTTGCCGTCTTTCGGCAACGCCAGCGCGTCACGCAGGATGCCGCGGCGATTCATTGACGCCGGCGATCGCCTCTGGCCAGGCGCGTTGCGTGTAGCGTATGCGGTTACGCACGGTCTGTCGCGCGACAGGCTGATAGTCGATGGTCATGGCGCTGTCGGGCGGCAGGGTGGCGGGCAGTTCCAGCGCAAACAACCAGAATTTTCCGTGCGGTTCCAGCGTTACTTCGTAGTCCACCGGCGTGCCGATTCCGGCATAGGGAACGTCCGTATAGGCGCCCCCGGTGTGCATTACCCGCCAACTGCGCCCGTCGAACGAAGGCATCACCGGACCGCGCCAGTAAAGCTGCGATTGCGGCGGTACCGAGCCTTTGAACTGCACCCGGAAAGCGATCGCATCCGACTGCGAAAGCTGTGCTATCGAACCCGGCGACATGGTGTCGGACAATCCGGAGACGGCCGAAAACCGGTCCTGCGGAATGCCCCACAGCGGCCCTTGTACGCGTGGAAACAGCAGGAACAGCAGCAACATGAACGGCATCGCCTGCACCAGCATCAGCCCGGCGCGGCGCAGTTGCTGCTGTGCCGGCGGGCGGTCGTCGCTGGCTGCCAGCAGGGCGGCGGTCGTGATCAGAACGGTCAGCCCCGCCAGCATTGCGGTCGGGATGGTCTGGGTGAACAGGAACTGGCCGAGAACCATGAAGTAGCAAAGCAGCGCGGTCACCACGGCATCCCGCGCGGCGCGCAGTTCGAGCAGTTTCAGCGCCAGGAAGACCAGCAGCAGCGCGATGCCCGGGGTGCGTCCGAGAGTCGTGCGGTACTCCAGGAATACGCCGGCCGTACCGGCGATGACCAGTACCACCCGCAACCAGCGCGGCGGCAGGCGCCAGTGTTGCCACGTCAGCAGTGCGCGCCAGCCGAAAGCGGCTGCCGCAGCGAGCGACAGCCACAGCGGAACCTGCTGTGCCAGCGGTGCCGACGCGGCGATGGCACTGGCCAGCAGCCACCAGGCCTGGCGTCGGCTGACGGGACGGCTAACGCGCGACATTTTCGTGCAGGGCCAGCGCGCGCAGGCCGGCAGCGAGCTGCGCCGGGCCGTTGTCGGGGCCAAGCTGCGCCGCGGGCAGGCGCAAGCCCCAGGCCAGTCCGGCGGCGTCGGCATCGAGCATCCAGCGCGCGAGAATCGACAGCCGCTGTTCGCCGTCGGCGATTTCGGGCAGCGCATTCCAGTCCAGCCAGATCTGCTGCGAGCTCGCTCCGGCGAACAGTTTGGTCAGCAGCGGGCCGTCCTGCTGGCGGGCTACCGCCTTCCAGGCGACGTGGCGCGGTGCGTCGGCCACCTGATGCTTGCGCAGCCCGGAAAAGTCGTCTGCGCCACGGCCGTCGCGAGTCGTTCCGCGCGCCGAATCGCCGCTCCATGGCAGCGGGGGCGCCTTTGCTGCCGGCGCCGGATATACCAGGCAGTCGAGTTCGGGGACGGCATAGCTCCAGGCGCGTACCAGACCCAGCGGCCAGGTCGTCTCGATGGTGACGCGGGGCATCGGCAGCCAGCCGCGACGCGTTGTGGGATAGCCGAGCGGGGTCACCCTGCTGGTACGCGCATCGACATCGACTTCCACCGGATCCTGCTCGCCGATGGAAAGGCGCAGGCTGGTGCGCATGTCCGCCCGCCGGTTTTCCAGAACCAGCGCAAACAGCGCGGGGCTGCCGGCGAATACCGGCTCGCAGCGACCTGGACGCAGCGCGATATGGACAAGATTGCGGAAGGTATGGAGGATGGCGACGATGCCCAGGCCGGCCAGCAGGAAAACCAGCGCATGACCCAGGCTCAGGTTGTAGTTCATCGCGCCGAGCAGGATCACGCCCAGGGCAGTGGCATAGGCCAGCCCGGCCCGCGTCGGCAGGACATAGACCCGGCGCTGGGTGAGGATGATCGGCGCCGGCTCCGGCGGCCGTACACGCAGCGCCCAGCGGACGAATGTTTCGTGCAGCCGGTGGCGCAATGTGACCAGCATCGTCAGGGTAGCGGAACTGCCTCGATCAGGGCTGCCGCGACGGCTTCCACGTCGGCGCGGGCGGTGTCGTCCGTCGGCTTCAGGCGGTGGCCGATCACGCCGGGCAGCACGGCTTGTATGTCTTCCGGCAAGACATGATCACGGCCGTCGAGCAGGGCCCAGGCGCGCGCAACCGCAAGCAATGCAAGGCAGGCGCGCGGCGACAGCCCAGCCTGCCAGCGCGGTGCCGTGCGGGTGTGGGCGGCCAGCGCCTGGACATACTCGATCAGGGCGGCTGACGCATGTACCGCGCGCACCTGTTCCTGCAACTCGACCAGGCGCTGCGGCGCAATGCGCGGCCCCAGGCTGGCGACCATCTGGTGGCGGTCGGCGCCGGCGAGCAGTTCGCGTTCGGCCGCAGCATCGGGATAGCCGAGTTCAATCCTGAGCAGAAAGCGGTCGAGCTGGGATTCGGGGAGGGGAAAGGTGCCGATCTGGTGAGTCGGGTTCTGGGTGGCAATGACAAAAAACGGTTCGGGCAAGGCACGGGTTTTCCCCTCGGCCGTGACCTGTCGCTCTTCCATGGCTTCCAGCAAGGCGCTTTGTGCCTTGGGTGTGGCGCGATTGATCTCGTCGGCCAGCACCACCTGGGTGAAGATCGGACCCGGATGGAAATGGAAGGTGCCGCTCTCCCGGTCGAAGATCGAGACGCCAAGAATGTCCGCCGGCAACATGTCGCTGGTGAACTGGATGCGCTGAAAATCCAGACCCAGCACGCGGGCCAGCACATGGGCCAAAGTGGTCTTGCCGACGCCCGGCAGGTCCTCGATCAGCAGGTGCCCGCGTGCCAGGATGCAGGCCAGCGAAAGCCGGATCGGCCGTTCCTTGCCGAGAATGATGCGGTTGATGTCGGCCAGGATCGAGTCAAGTTCGGGGAGTCGCATGGGGTCTGAGTTTTGCGCGGACTTTGAGGGATAATATGCTTTCGAGCGATATTGTAAGTCATCAGGCAAGACACCCGTCATGACCATTACCGCATTCATCACCCATCGCGACTGTCTGCAGCACGACATGGGAGCCCATCATCCGGAATGTCCGGATCGCCTTGGCGCCATCAGCGATCGCCTGATCGCCGCCGGCCTTGACGTGTACCTCCAGTTCCACGACGCACCGCTGGCCGAGGTGGAGCAGTTGCTGCGCGTTCATCCGCGCGACTACATCGATCACGTGCATGACAGCAGTCCGGCGCACGGCATCGTGCATCTTGATCCCGATACGGCGATGTCGCCGGGTACCTTGCAGGCGGCCCTGCGTTCGGCCGGGGCGGGGTGCTTCGCCACTGATCTGGTGATGCGCGGAGAAGTACAGAATGCCTTCTGCGCCGTGCGCCCACCCGGGCATCACGCCGAGCGCGCGAAGGCGATGGGGTTCTGCTTCTTCAACAATGTCGCGGTGGCCGCCCGGCATGCGCTCGACGCATGGGGGCTGGCGCGCGTGGCGATCATCGATTTCGACGTGCATCACGGCAACGGCACCGAGGAGATTTTCGCCGGTGATTCGCGCGTCCTGATGGCCGGAATTTTCCAGCATCCCTTCTACCCCTATTGCGGAGCCGACAATCCTGCGCCCAACATGTGCAATGTTCCTTTGCCTGCGGGAACGCGCGGCGAGGACTTCCGTCAGGTGGTGCATGACATATGGCTTCCGCGGCTGCGGGAATTCAAGCCGGAAATGATCTTTATCTCGGCGGGCTTCGATGCCCATTACGAGGATGACATGGCCTCGCTGGGGCTGGTCGAGTCAGACTATGCCTGGGTTACGGAACAGATCAAGCAGGTGGCCGACGAATTCGGCAAGGGACGCATCGTGTCCCTGCTGGAAGGCGGCTACGTGCTGTCCGCACTGGCGCGCAGCGTGGCCACGCACATCAAGGTGCTGGCTGATTTGTAAGCCTTCGTTGCAGGGCGTGATGCGGGATCGCCATCAGGTAAAATCCGCATTCTTTCTTTATCATTCGGCTGCCGGATCGGGCGCTCAGTTTCGGATACGTTCATGAAGACCATACAGGGATCCATTCCCGCTCTACTCACACCGATGCTGGATGACGGCTCGCTCGACCTGCCCGGGTTGCAGCGTCTGCTCGACTGGCATATCAGCGAAGGCACCGACGGCGTCGTGATCGTCGGCACCACGGGTGAATCGCCGACGGTGAGTTTCGCTGAACACTGCGCGTTGATCGAAACCACGGTGAAGCATGTCGCCGGGCGCATGCCGGTGATTGCCGGTACCGGCGCCAACTCCACCACGGAGGCCATCGAACTGGCACAGTTTGCGCGGCAAGCCGGTGCCGACGCGCACCTTTCGGTCGTGCCCTACTACAACAAGCCGACCCAGGAAGGGCTCTTCCGCCATTTCAAGGCGATTGCCGAGGCGGTCGATCTGCCGATGATTCTCTACAACGTACCCGGACGCACCGTCGCCGATCTGGCGAACGAAACAACGCTGCGCCTGGCCCGGGTGCCGGGCATAGTCGGCATCAAGGATGCCACCGCCAATATCGAGCGTGGTTCCGATCTGGTGAAACGTGCGCCGGCGGGCTTCAGTGTCTACAGCGGGGACGACGCCACGGCCATCGCCTTGATGCTGCTGGGCGGCAAGGGTTCCATCTCGGTCACGGCCAATGTCGCGCCACGCCTGATGCACCAGATGTGTGCGGCAGCCATTGCCGGCGACCTGGCGACGGCGCGCGAAACAAACTTCCGCCTGCTGGGCCTGCATCGCAACCTGTTTCACGAGGCCAACCCGATTCCGGTCAAGTGGGCCGCGCAGCAGATGGGGTTGCTCGGCGGCGGCATCCGCTTGCCGATGACGCCTTTATCCCCCGAATTTCACGAACGCCTGCGCCTTGCCATGCTTGACGCCGGAATCACTCTCTGACCGGAAAACCGATACTCAATGAACCGTTCATTTTCGATGCTGTCAAGGTCCGTCGCTGTCTTGCTGATCGGCGTGCTCGCCGGTTGCAGCGGCAACATTCTCCCGGAATCCAAAAAGATCGAATACAAATCCGCCGGGAAACTGCCGCCGCTCGAAATCCCTCCCGACCTTACGCAGCAAAGCCGCGACGAGCGCTATGCGGTGCCGGATGTTTCCGCCAGCAAGGGTACCGCGACGTATTCGGCCTATTCCAGCGAACGCTCAGGGCAGGCGCGCACCACTACGGCGCAGGATGTGCTGCCGCAGGTGGACACGATGCGCATCGAGCGTTCCGGCACCCAGCGCTGGCTGGTCGTTCAGGGCTCTACCGAAAAGCTCTGGCCCGCCGTCAAGGAGTTCTGGCAGGAACTCGGCTTTCTGGTTAACGTCGAAATTCCTGAAGCCGGGATCATGGAAACCGACTGGGCCGAAAACCGCGCCAAACTGCCGCAGGACATCATTCGCGGTACCTTGGGCAAAGTCTTTGACAGCCTCTATTCGACCGCGGAGCGCGACAAGTTCCGTACCCGCCTTGAAAAGAGTTCCGAGTCGAACAAGGTCGAGATCTACATCAGCCATCGCGGCATGTACGAGGTCTATACCAACGAGGGCAAGACCGACACCCGGTGGCAACCGCGCCCGGCCGATCCCGAACTTGAGGCCGAGATGCTGGGGCGCCTGATGGTCCGCCTGGGTGCCGACGAATCCCGCGCCAAAACGATGGTGGCAGCCGAGCAGCGCCAGGAACGCGCCAAGCTTTCCCGTGCCGCGGATGGCGTAGGCGCCTTGTTGCTCGAGGAGCCGTTCGACCGGGCATGGCGTCGCGTCGGCCTGGCGCTGGATCGCGTCGGTTTTACCGTTGAAGACCGCGATCGCTCGCAGGGCCTTTATTTTGTCCGCTATGTCGATCCTGATGCCGACAACAAGAAAAAGAGTGACGACAGCGGGATGCTGTCCAAACTGATGTTCTGGAAAGGCAGCTCTGGTGAAAAGCCGAATCAGGCTCAATACCGCATTCACATCAAGACGGCGGGCGAGTCCACCACGGTCCAGGTACTGACCCGCGAAGGCGGTGTTGATAAGTCTGAGACGTCCAAACGCATTCTCGGCCTGCTCTACGAACAGTTGAAGTAGGCAGGGGCCGGGCAACCCGGGTGCGCTTCGCCTCGCTCGGCAGCGGCAGCCGCGGCAACGCCTTGCTGGTCGAAGCCGGGAATACCCGTGTGCTGATCGATGCCGGTTTCGGGCCGCGCGAAATTTCGCGCAGACTCGAACGGCTGGGCTTGACCGCCGGTGATGTCAATGCCGTCCTTGTCACGCATGAGCACTCCGACCACATAGGGGGAGTTTTTTCCTGTGCGGGGAGATTCGGCTGGACTGTCATGGCGACCCACGGGACGCTGGCCGCTGGCCGGGAGGTCGACGCCAATGTGCGCATGACGATCATCGACAGCCATGAATCCTTTTCCGTCGGCGATATTTGGGTCCATCCCTTCCCGGTTCCGCACGATGCTCGCGAGCCGGTTCAGTTTGTCCTCACCGATGGCGCTCGGCGGCTCGGTGTGTTGACCGATGCGGGCCATGTCACATCGCACATGGTGGACATGCTGGGCGGCTGCGACGCCCTGGTGCTGGAGTGCAACCACGACTCACGGATGCTGGATCAAGGCAGCTATCCGCCGGCGCTGAAACGTCGGATCGGCGGCCCCTGGGGGCATCTGGACAATGCAGCGGCGGCTTCGCTGCTGTCCGCGGTCAATCGCTCCGTACTGCGTCATGTCGTGGCGGCGCATCTCTCCGAGGAAAACAACAGCCCTGTGCTGGCGCAGCTAGCCTTGTCGGCCGTGATGGGCTGCGGGCCGGACTGGATCGGTATCGCGACGCAGTCTGAAGGCTTCGCCTGGCGCGATCTTTGAAGCGAAATTGCCTGAGCCCGGCGCAAAAAAAGCCGACCCGAAGGTCGGCTTTTTTCTTGCCCGAAGGCGGGTGAAGAATTACTTCTTCGCCGGAGCAGCGGGGGCAGCCGGAGCGGCGCCGGACATGCCGGCCATACCCTTCTGGCCTTCCATGCCGGACATGCCGGACATGCCCTTCTGGCCTTCCATGCCGGACATGCCGGACATGCCCTTCTGGCCTTCCATGCCGGACATGCCGGACATACCCTTCTGGCCTTCCATGCCGGACATGCCGGACATGCCCTTCTGGCCTTCCATGCCGGACATGCCGGACATGCCGGCGGGAGCGGCGGGAGCGGCGGGAGCGGCGGGAGCGACGGGAGCGGCGGGAGCGGCGGCAGGCGGCGGCTCGGACTTGCCGCAGGCAGTAACGGCGAGGGCGACGAGCGATGCAACGAGGAGTGACTTGTTCATGTGATTTCCTTTATCGATAGAGGAGAAACTTGGATGTAAAACCGGCAAAACAATGCCGGGTGCGACCCGACAAACGTCAAGTATACCAAAATTTCGTTTCGCCGGGCAATCCGTATGACGGCACGCTGCGAAATTTCCTCCCTCAAAGCCCGGTGGTATTGATCTGCAGACACGGATGCGACAGCCCCCACAACTCTTCGAAGCGTTGTCGCCATGGATGAATATAGGCCGGGTCGTCAAGAATAAGCGCACTGCGCGGCTGATCGACATGGAAACGACGAACGCCCTGGGCGTCGTCTGCAAGCAGGTGTGCATCCGCCAGATGGCGCAGGTTGTCGGGACTCTGTCGCACCTCGATGAGATGCGAGAAGCGGGCGATGAGTTGCATCAGGCGCGGTGTCGCGCGATGCAGCGGCTCGGGATCATGCAGTACCACGCGGATTCTGCGCAAGCGATCCGTTGTCAGAAAAGTGACCAGTGACTCAAGACGGGGTTTATGGTCCAGCTGCAGGCTGCGAAGATCGCGATCGAAGATCAATATCTCGTGCTCAGCCCGACCCAGCACGGTATCGCAGGCCTGACGATATTCGGCTTCACTGGTGAGTAGCGTGTAGACGGGATTCATGATTGAAGACGTGTTTGCTCCTGATCGGCAAACCGGTGGTCTGCCTCGCGTTGAGGGACCCGCGCATGGCCTTTTTCCTGCCCCGCGGGACGACAGGACTGAGCTGCATGCGCCGATTATAATCGCCTCCTTTTGCCGAACGGGTCCAGCCACTTCCCATGCCGCAAGCACATATCGAATCCATGGATCACGAAGGACGCGGCGTTGCACATGTTGACGGCAAGGCGATTTTCATTGAAGGCGCCCTGCCCGGCGAACTGGTGGAATACGCCAGCTATCGCCGGAAACGGAGCTACGAGAAGGCCCATGCCGTAAGCGTGCTGCGTAGCTCCAGTCAGCGGGTTGCGCCGCCCTGCCCGCATTTCGGCAACTGTGGCGGCTGTTCGATGCAGCATCTCAATCTTGCCGGGCAGACCGCTGCCAAGCAGCGTGTACTCGAAGATGCCCTGTGGCACATCGCCCGACTCAAGCCTGAACAGATCTTTCCTCCCATCGCCGGCACTGGTTGGGCCTATCGGATGCGGGCCAGACTCTCGGTACGCCACGTAGCCAGCAAGGGAGGGGCATTGATCGGCTTTCGCGAAAAGCACAGCAGTTACGTGGCGGTGATGGATTCCTGCGCGGTGCTGCCCGGCCATGTGTCTGCGCTGATACCCGGGCTCAAGACCCTGGTCGATGGCATGTCCCGGCCTGATCGCATGCCGCAGATCGAAGTGGCGGTGGGCGGTTCGCGCACGGTGCTCCTGTTGCGCCATCTGGAGCCGCTCACCGACGACGACCTGGACCGCTTGCGCCGGTTTGCCGATGCAAACGGAATCATCTGGTATCTGCAGTCCAAAGGACCGGAAACCGTCATCCTCTTCCATCCGGCCGATGCCGGCCTGCTCAGTTATGAACTGCCGGATTTCGGTCTCGAGTTACTGTTCCATCCGACCGAATTCACCCAGGTCAATCACGGCGTAAATCGCATGCTGGTGCGCCGCGCCATGGCCCTGTTGAAACCCCGGGCCGGAGAGCGGATTGCCGACCTGTTTTGCGGCCTGGGAAATTTCACGCTGCCCATCGCGCGAATGGGAGCTCGCGTCCTTGGCGTCGAGGGCAGCGCGGAACTGGTCAGGCGCGCGCAGGAAAATGCCGAACACAATGGCCTTGCGGAACTCTGCGAATTCGCCGTCGGCAACCTGTTTGAAGCAACCGAAGAAAGCTTTGCTGCCCTGGGGCGACTCGACAAACTGATGATCGATCCGCCGCGCGAAGGCGCCATAGCACTGGTCAGTGCATTGCCGGCCGCAGGCGGTCCGGGTCGCCTGGTTTATGTCTCGTGCAGCCCGGCCACGCTGGCGCGAGATGCGGCGGTGCTGGTGCATGAAAAGGGCTATCGCCTGGTCGGAGCGGGCATGGCCAACATGTTCCCGCATACCTCCCACCTCGAATCGATCGCCCTGTTCGAGAAATGATCCGTCCCTGATCCGGCCGCGGGATATCGTCGCTGCATCCTGCGTGGGCACATACGAAAAAACGGCGACCTTGGTCGCCGTTTTTTCGTATGCCGCCGTGTCGCCGGTGCCGTCCGCAAGGGATACCGTCTCCGGCTTTGCCGCAGACATAACTTTTTGAGCTAGTCGCGGTCGCCGGTAAAGGCCATCAGCAGGTGCAGCAGGCTGACGAAGACGTTATAGACATCCAGATAAACCGCCAGCGTTGCCGTGATGTAGTTGGTCTCGCCGCCTTGCACGATGCGGTTGATGTCATAAAGAATGTAGGCGGAGAAGATCACGACGGCGATCGCCGAAATCGCCAGGGCCAACGCCGGGATCTGGAAGAAGATGTTCGCCACGATGGCGACCAGCAGCAGGATCACTCCTGAAAACAGGAACTTGCCGAGATTGGAAAAATCGCGCTTGGTGGTGGCAGCGACGCTTGCCAGGGAGACGAAAATCGCCCCCGTGCCGCCAGCCGCCATCGCAATCAGCGTGCCGCCGTTGGAAAATCCGAGCGCCGCCTGCAGGATGCGCGAGAGCATCAAGCCCATGAAAAAGGTGAAGCCGAGCAGGAGTGCCACGCCCATGCCGCTGTTCTTGGTGCGCTCGATGCCCCACATGAACCCGAAGGCCACGCCCATGAACAGCATGAAAGCGATGAACGGGCTGCCGGCGAGGAAGGAGAACTTCAATTGCACACCGAGCAGAGCCCCGGCCACCGTGGGTGCCATCGACAGCGCGAGCAGGGCGTAGGTATTGCGCAGGACGCGGTTCTGCTGATGGGCAATGTCCTGCGTAGCGGTTTGCGGATAGGTGCGGATGTTTTCCATGGTCTTCGAAACTCTCCTGTGAGATGACTCCAATCAATTAGACACGCATCCTTGCTTCAGGTTCCACGCCTCCGGGGCAGGCGACTGTACAGGGAAATTATAACGATGAATGATTCCCGTCAGGCGCATCTTCTCGTTCGGCGACGCCGATATCCCTCCCCGGAATCCGGTTGCAGCTCCGCTCGATGGCGTCTAAGCTGAGTGCGGATACCTTAAGGGAGGGTGCAGTGGCTTCGCTCGATCGCATCCGGACTCACGGCTTTCGGCGCTGGTATGAAAGACAGCTGATCGAATGCCATGCCTGGCTGGTCAGCTGGTTTCTCGGCGTCATCGTCCTGGTCAGCGGCCTCGAGGTGGCCGGGGCTCCAGCTTCGCGCCTGTCGGGAGCGCTCCTGCTGCTCGGCGGATTGGCCGTCACCTTGTACAGCTGGAAGCGTTATCACTTGCTGCTGGAGGTCGCCGAGCGGCTCGGTGAGCAGGCGGTCTGCCCGGGCTGTCAGGCTTATGGCAAGTTCAAGATAGAGTCCTCCGGGCCGGCGCCGTTGCCCGATGGCGGCGATCCCGTGTTGGAAAACCATGGTGGCGGTGTCTGGTTGCGGGCAAAATGTCGCAAGTGCGGCGAAGAATGGATGCTCAAGTAGCTTTGGGCCACGGACTTCTGGCGGAAGCGGTGTCCGCTCCCCAGTAGTCCGACGCAATCCAATACGGTTCAAAAGTAGTAAACATAACAATAAGATACGTAGATTCGTTGTCCAAGCCCGTCCTGGACAATCCGGCCAAATCCAGCTATGATTTGATAGTCATTTTGATAGTCAATTTACTTGGCGGAGCAAATTTCATGGTACGTTGACAACAGCGCCTTTCAGCACTCCAGTGTCGCCAAGCTGAGCAAGCCGGGGTTGCACGGCGACGGTGGCGGCTTGACGCTACAGATTACCACCACCGGTGCAAAGTCCTGGCTACTTCGCTACATGATGGCCGGCAAGCCGTTCGGCATGGGCCTGGGGCCGACGCATACCGTGAGCCTGGCCGAGGCTCGCCAGAAGGCTCTCGACGCGCGGAAGCTGCTTATCGACGGCATCAATCCTTTGGTGGTCAGGAGGCAGAACCAGATCGCCGGCGCATTGGCCAGTGCCAGGATGATGACGTTCGACCAGTGCGCCGAGGCGTATATCCTGGCGCACAAGGCAGGCTGGAAGAACGCCAAGCATGGCGACCAATGGACAAACACACTCAACACGTACGCCAGTCCGGTGTTCGGCCATTTGCCCGTGGCCGAGATCGACACCGGCCTGGTCGTGAAATGCCTGTCACCGATATGGGAGAGCAAGACCGAAACGGCCAGTCGTCTGCGCGGTCGCATTGAATCAGTGCTGGGGTGGGCCACCACCAGCGGTTACCGCACCGGCGAGAATCCTGCGCGCTGGAAAGGCCATCTGGACAATCTGCTGGCGACCATCAGCAAGTCCAGCAGGACGAAGCACCATCCATCGCTACCGTGGCAGCGCATTGGCGCGTTCATGGCGGCCCTGAGAGCGCGTGAGGGTGTATCCGCTCGCGCAGTCGAGTTCGCTATCCTGACAGCCTGTCGGTCAGGCGAGGTGCGCGGCGCTAAATGGACTGAGTTCGATAAGGTCGGAAAGGTCTGGACAATACCCGCCGAGCGCATGAAGGCCAAACGCGAACATGAGGTTCCACTGAGCGATGCGGCGTTGGCCTTGCTGGAATCCATGCCGAAGGATGGCGAGATTGTATTCGCCGGAACGAAAAAGCAGCCCTTGTCCGATATGTCGCTGACCGCCGTGATCCGACGCATGAATGGCGACGACAAGCCCGTCTGGGCGGACGCCAACGGTGAGGGAGTCACGGTTCATGGTTTCCGCAGTAGCTTCCGTATGTGGGCGGCTGAGACTACCAATTACCCGCGTGAGGTTGCCGAACACGCGCTGGCGCACCAGTTGCCGGATGCCGTCGAGCGCGCCTACCAGCGCGGTTCGCAGTTTGCCAAACGTGCTGCATTGATGGCGGAGTGGTCCGTGTATTGCGCCACGGTGCAGACCGATGCGGTGGTCAAGCAGATTCGTGGCGCAACCCAGCGCTGAGGAAGTTGTCGCCTTGCTAGCTAGCGTGCATGAGATCACTGCCGAGACGCAAGGAGAGCCAATCAACAAATCAATTCCTTCCTCGTCGATAGTCTTCGACAGGCCCGACGATTCAAACCTGGGCGGCTGCTTTTCGGCGGCGAACTTGACTTGGTCACTGGGCGCAAAGTGCCCATTGCCGCCTGATGACTTTTTCATGGGCAATGACGGCTTTAGGGAATGCGTTCTTATTAGGGGACTTGCCGCCAGGGTCTGTTTCACCCCCAAGACCAGCCGGTCGCAATCTGCTAGTCATAAAACCATTGGGCAGGACAGAAGGTCTGCTTCCTAAAAACTTCGTCAACTGTTCCTGCCTATTGGCGATACAAGCTAACTGAATGCCCGTCGTCCGGTTCAGTCCAAGTTTCTCTTCCAGTCGTTGATGCGTTGGCAGTCATGGCAATAAGTGGTGTTTGAATGTATGACCGAGTTGAGAGAATCACTGCCCGCCTGCCCCATTCATCATCTGCTGCTTCAACCTTTTGGCTTCGTACATGTCCTGATCGGCCAATTGGATCACCCAATCCGCGCTCTTAGTTTTGCCAACCTTTGTCGCCTGGCCTATGGACAACGATATCTGCCAGGATCGCTCCGCGAAAGCTTGCGTCGAGGAATCCTCGATGCGCTTGATCAGAACATCGCAAGCCTGCTTGTCCGTATCGGGGAGCAGTAATATGAATTCGTCGCCACCAACACGGGCAACAACATCAACCTCCCTGGAGCTCTCCCTACATATGTCTGCCACGGTCTTAAGCGCCTCATCGCCGACGTGATGGCCATGGCTGTCATTGAGCGATTTGAATCGGTCGATATCAAGGTACAACACTGAATAGGGGCCGCCGGAACGCTCGCTGCGGATCTGCTCGATTGCCAGCCTTTCCAATAGCTCCACGCGATTGGCCAAGCCGGTCAGCACGTCCTTATGTGCATATTCACTTTTGCGCCACAGCTTCAGCACCACCCGGCCCAACACCGTAAAAACCACGCTGCGGGTAAATGCGTTCAACAGGAATGCAGTCAATGGAAAAGCCGGCCAGATGATGATCGCCTCGGTGGTGCTCCATCCGAAGTGCCACAGTAATTCCGACAAAGGTGGATGTTTGTGTGTCGGAGCGGCGAACGGCAGTCATGAATTGCGGCCAGGCGCGCTGTTTGGATAATGGGCAGGCAATACAGCACATCCAGTGAAATGTAGTTCCCCATCTCGCCCGGAAGATATTCTCCGGCTGCATAGCTCAGAAAGCTGATTAGAAATACCTCGATCCCAATCAGAAATATCCGGGCGTAGTAGGAAGTTTTCTGTCCTGCCATCATTCAACTTGCGATTCAAGGAAATCGCCTGATAGTTTCATCGTGGAATTCATCTGACCAGTGGGCACTTACTCTGCCATCCAGTAGATGCTTAGTTGCGCCGATCGACGCGCTCCTGCAGTTCCTTGCCGGCCTTGAAGTGGGGAAGTATTTCGCCGGTACCTTCACCTTTTCGCCAGAACTTGGATTGCTTCCGATCCATCGACTCATTATGGATGCAGAAGCTCTAATCCACCAACCTGCGACACCAACTTTTGAAAGCAAGGTCAGCCCATTTCACTCCCCGCGCTTGGCGATTCTGCCAAAGTCATCAGCCATCTGCTTTGGCTCTTGCGGCGATGAAAACACCGCTGCCAAGCGTCCCTTGGGGTCAACCAGATAAATGCCCGTCGAATGATCCACGGTGTAGTTTTTCTTGTCCTTGTCATCGTGCCGCTGATAGAACACTCCAAGATTTTTCAGTAACGGCATCAACTCTTTGTCATTGCCGCGTAAGCCGACAAAGCTGGGATCAAATGCCGTCATGTATTGATAAATGCCAACTCCCGCGTATCACGGCGTGGATCAACCGACACAAAAGTGACAACCGGTAGTTGTACTGCCGACTTGCCCAAGAGTTCCTTTCTCACATTAAGCATCAAGCTGAGGGCCGTCGGACACACATCCGGACATTGCGTGTATCCAAAGAATATGAATGTCCACTGCTTCCCATCAGTTGGGCATTGGTGAAATCACCTTTCGGTCCGTTCAGATGGAATGCCGGCAAAGGATCGCTATCGCGAAATTCGGTTACAGATCGTAACTGTCCAGCCGGTTCGGGTCCTTGACCGAGAGCTTTCCAGATCACTGCTGCCCCAATCAACGTGAGAAGAATGCCTGCCAGTACGTAATAATTAAATGAATCTTTATTGTTCATGGCGAGTCAGTATTACCGATTATTGGGAGAATCTCATTGGCGAATGAGAACTGAGATGCGCCAAGGGTGGCGAGGTTACTTGCCAAGAGGTCGCACTACTGCCTTTATTTCCACGATCTCACGTTTGCCCGCCTTATCTTCCAATGTCAGATTGATTGGCACCAGCTTTCCCTCGCTCATCGGTTGTTTCAAGTCGAGCAGCATGAAATGAAAACCACCTGGCTTGAGTTCGATTGCCTTGCCGGCCGGAAGATCGAGCCCATGAGGAAGAGCTCGCATCTTCATGACATTGTTTTCCACCCTCATTTCGTGTAACTCCACAATGCCAGCAACCGGCGATTGTGCCGAGACCAGTCGCGTATCTCGGTCCGAAGTAAGGGTCATAAACGCACCTGTCCCTTTTTGCGCAGGAACGGTGGCTCGCACCCACGGAGCATCAGCGGTGACTCCCGCATACGCCCCCAAAACAACTCCACTGCTTAACATCACACCGACGATCAGTCTTCATGATACTTCCTTTCACAATTACTTCAGGACTTGTAGGCCAAACGTATCTCGCTGGCGACTTGTGATGCCAAGCCCTCAGGACTGAAATCCTTGAGGGGCTTACCATTGATAAACAAAGTGGGTGTCTTCCGTACATCGAGCTTGACGATGTCAGCCTCATCCTGTTTTAGTCGCGCAAGAATCCTGGGATCGTTCATGTCTTTCCTGGCACGATCAATGTCCAGACCGGTGGCACCGAGCAAGGTCCAGACCAACTCCGGGTTCGGGCGTCCGTGGTCAGCCCAAACCGGTTGCCCTTCAAGCACTGCTTCCAGCGTAGCGAGGTAAATATCCAGTCCCTGCATACGTGCCGCTTCAAGAACTGCCACATAGTCGGAGCCCTTATGCAGTGTTGCATAGCGCAAGCTCAGGCGCACTTGGTTCTTGTGGGCGTTCAGTACGGATTTGACGTAGGGATGAAAGGCGCGACAGCTTCACAGGCGGGGTCAAAAAATTCGACAATCTCCACCTTCGCCATGATGGTGCCAATCATTGGCGCATCTGGACGATTAAAGGGTGAATCCTTGTCGGTTGCCGCAATCCGGGTGACTTTCTCCGCCTGCTTGCCTTGATAGAGCTTCGTTCCGACGACGAAGGCTCCGACCATGATGACTGCTGTAATTCCGACGATGACTGATTTGTTCATTGCTTGATGCCTTTCCGCACTGCCAGCAGCAGTGCAATGATGAGAGTGAAACCAAGAAGTGATAACAATGGAATGGGGCGAAGCCAACAGTTTCCATCTTGACGTCAGTACAGGACACATCTGGCTGCAGGGCTTCATGCTCTCACGGATAAAGCCCAGATACAGCACCAGCCGTACAAGCCGTTGCCCAGCCCGCTATGGCGATAGGCAGTGCATAGCGCACACAGCGGACATCCAGCGGAAATAACCCCACAGTAAAAATGAAAGCCAACGGGAACATGGCGATGCGTTGATACCAGCAGAGCACGCAAGGCGCCCGCTCCATCACTTCACTGAAAAAAAGACTACCCAGTGTCGCGGATACCGCAATCAGCCAGCAGACGAACAATTGATTCCGTGTCGTGAAAGTGAGGCTTCGTTCATAACGAAGTCCCCGAATCAACACCTGCCTTAATGGCGGCAAGATTTTGCGAACGCTCCAATGAACTCAGTGTCGAGAACTCCTGAGGCACTTTCGGCCAAGCCCGCCATCATCCGTTTTATATCGGGTGAAAGGGAAAGCCCCAAGCCAAGTTCGATCAACTCCAGCAAGCGCGCATGATTGCGCAACATTGCCTGGACATACTGTCGTTCGTCCCTGGGTTCGATGGCCAGTTTCTTGATATCTGGCGGGTTGATGCTGGCCCGCTTGGTCAACACCTTCAGATTCTTGCGATGAGTTTCCAGTTCCTTGCGGACAAAGCGCTGCAAGCGGGGTGTGCGAGCCTGAAACTGCTTTGTGGTGACCAGCGCATGCCGAAGGGCGGCACTCACGGCATGCATCAGGTCGGCTTCAGAGGCTAGCGTGACAGACTGATCGAGAATATCGCGCCCAGCATGACGTCGGTGCGGCAACTCCCCAACAAAGAATCGCGGCAAGCAGGCCGGACAGTCGGTATCGGTATAACCATCGGCTCATCACTGTAGGTTCCTTGTATTTTTACTATCAAGCAGTCGGCCGATATCTTCCGGGAGCGGAGCGGTGCGGAATATGTCCATGCGGGTGCTACCGACATTCCCCAGCGGCAAGCGCCGAAGCAAATGGCCCAGAGGCACCAGACTAAGCCGCCCGTTGTCCGATGATCTCGTGGCCATTCGACTGACTGAGCGCCAGCGAAAGCATTTGCCAATGCACGCGCCAGTGCCAGGCAAAGACTCCTTGGCCAATCAGATGCGCTCGTTCAAGGTGCGCCATGCACTGGGCGGGATTGCCGCTGACTCGCGCATTTGCTGCGGAGTCCATCGCCGCTTCAAATGCGAGTGCTACATTTTGGGTGTACTTCATCACGATTCCTTCGCGCAGGAATGAGTCCACGCTTGTGCGAAGCCATCGGGGCCGGACAATTCCGGAAAAAAAGACGCAGGGAGTTTGGAACGCCGTCAGGCGTTCAGGCCCACTGAGGGCGTTCTGGCGGTGGCGTAATGTGCGAATTAAGGCGTGAATTGGCGCGAGCGTGCTCAGGACAGTTGTTTCCCAGCGCAGACACGTTAGCATTCATCGGCATCGCATCAACATGGCCCAGATGGCAGGCACAGTAGTCATCCAGATGGGTACCGGGTTGAGTCGGGCCATTCCCATCGGTCGGTGTGCCTTTCGTTTCGTGCTCACAGGCAACCAAGGGCGATGCCTGACAATCGACATCGGACCCTGCCCATACCGATTGCAACGGCAGAATCAGCATCATCAACAACAGGAGGAAGCGCTTCATGGGCGCTAGCTTGCAAATCATGCGCGGATTGTATAGTAAGTAGAGGTGCGCCAAAGGTTTGAACAGTCGCACGTTTGACCAGCAGATTCAGTCTGCCGGTGCAATTTTAGTCTCAGCTTCAGCGAGTAAATTTCAGATCGACCATTTTTTCGGTCGGGGGGTAACAGATGCCGAGCTTTTCATTGCATCCCTGATATGTCGCCAACAAGGTCAATCCTTCCGCCTTGGGTCGTGGCCCAGGGGAAGGGTTACGGTTATCGGCACTTTGTAAACCTCAATCATGCCGAAGAACGGATCGTTCTTCATTTCGCCCGCCGGCATCTGAATTTCTTTGAGCATGACGC
>CAWDRW010000004.1:0-399250 GCA_963804805.1 uncultured beta proteobacterium | reverse complement strand
GGCAGCCCGCAAGGCGCGCGACATGACGCGGCGCAAGGGAGTTCTTGACGGCCTGGGCCTGCCCGGCAAACTGGCGGACTGCCAGGAAAAGGATCCGGCGCTGTGCGAGATCTACATCGTCGAGGGCGATTCCGCCGGCGGTTCGGCGAAGCAGGGACGCGACCGGAAATTCCAGGCGATCCTCCCCTTGCGCGGCAAGGTTCTGAATGTCGAAAAGGCCCGTTACGACAAGGTCATCTCCAGCGAGCAGATCGTTACCCTGGTGACCGCGCTGGGTTGCGGCATCGGCGCCGAAGACTTCGACATCGCCAAGCTGCGCTACCACCGCATCATCATCATGACCGACGCCGACGTCAACGGTGCTCACATCCGCACCCTGCTGCTGACTTTCCTCTACCGGCAGATGCCGGAACTGGTCGAGCGCGGGCACATCTATATCGCCCAGCCGCCCCTGTACAAGATCAAGCACGGCAAGAGCGAGACCTACATCAAGGACGACCACGAACTCAACCAGCATCTGCTGCGGCTTGCCCTGGATGGCACGCAGCTGACGCCGAGGGCCGGGGCAGCCGCTGTCGAAGGCGAGGCGCTGGGCGCGCTGGCCCGGGCCTACCTGCTTTCGGAAGCCGTAATCACGCGTGTCACCGATTTCATCGATGGTGAAGTGCTGCATGCCCTGCTGGCCCACGATATTCCGGTCGACACCTCGAGCGAGGCTGCCACGCGCGAAAGCGCCGGGCGAATCACGGCGTTTCTGTCGCCGGCGGTTCGCATCGAGGCCCGCTTCGATGAAAAGCACGAGCGCTGGATGCTGGTCGTGATCCGCATGCGTCATGGCAACCTGCGCACCGGGCGCATCGACGAGGATTTCCTGCTTTCGGGCGACTATCAGCAAATTCGCCGCACCGCGCAGATGATTTCCGGTCTCATGGGCGATGGCGCGGTGATTCGCCGCGGCGAGAAATCGCTGGCGGTAACAAGTTTCGCCGACGCCATGAAATGGATGCTGAACGAAGTCGAGCGAGGCCTGGCCAAGCAGCGCTACAAGGGTCTGGGAGAGATGAATCCGGGGCAATTGTGGGAAACGACCATGGATCCCGCCGTGCGCCGCCTGCTGCGGGTGCAGATCGACGACGCCATCGCCGCTGACGAGATTTTCACCACCCTGATGGGAGACGATGTCGAGCCGCGCAGGGCATTCATCGAGTCAAACGCGCTCTACGCGAGGAATATCGACGTTTGATCCGGTGTGGGAGCCGGAGGATTGAGAACAGATCCTAGAGGTTTGCGCCTAAAAAGTTGCAGGTCGCAGCCCTAGAATGAAGCCCTCCTCCTCCGATCCGCAAAGGATTGGATTAACCCGGTACTGCGGTATCGGGTTTTTTTTGACAACTCGGGCGAGGCGGGTTGTTACTCGCTGACAGGGTTCGTGTCAATAATTGTTGCGTCGCAACAAATTTTCCTTGACAAAACCGGCGCGCGACGTAGAATCAACCGATATTGCGGTGCACCATGAGTATTCGCAGGGAACCAGGTTCGTGCGTTCCTGGCGGTTCCACCACTCTTCCGGAGATCACCATGTACAACGTATCCGAGCAACTCGCCAGCACCAACAAGGCCGGCGTCGAAACTTTGATGACCATCGCCAGTGCGACCTTCGCCGGCGCCGAGCGTCTGGCTGCCCTGAATCTGAACGCTGCCCGCACCTTCGTGGAGGACAGCGCGGCTAACACCCGCGCTCTGCTCGCCGTGAAGGACGTAGAGGCGCTGGTCTCGATGCAAAAATCCCTGGCTCAACCTGACGCGGAGAAAGCAGCCGACTATTCCCGCAGGGTTTATGAGATCGCCGCCCAAACCCACGAGGCTTTGTCGCAAGTAGTCGAAGCCCGGGTTTCCGAACTCAACAAGAACCTTGGCCAGGCACTCGACAAGGCGGTCAAGACAGCTCCGGCAGGTTCGGATCTGGCGGTGAACGCGCTTCGCTCGGCGATTTCCGCCGCGAACTCGGCGTATGACAGCATGACCAAGGCCGCCAAGCAAGCCACCGAAATGGCCGAAGCCAATCTTGCCGCAGCAACCGCCGTCATGACGCCGAAAAAAGCCGGCAAGAAAGCTTCCTAGGCTGCCTGCCAGCCTGTCCTTCGCCGGCCCTGAAGAGGGCCGGATCCATATGTGGCGAACCACCGCCCATCGCCGTTTGGCTGCGCAGGCCGAAATCGTGCCTCATGTTCAGGGGCCCGGGCCCCGAGCCCGCAGTCATCAGGTCCTTTTGTCTCAAGTTTCATTTGCAGGCCATCCGAAGATTGTCCGGCTTACCCCGGCAAGGATGGCGCGCAGGCAACAGCAAAGGAGAAACCATGTCCGCAACACTCGCTGCTCGAAATTTCATGGAACGCGGTACCGGCGCCTTCCTTCACTACCTGCATATTGAACAGGCCATTGTCGGGCTGGCACTGGCCTTTGTGCTTGCCGGCGGATTGACCGCCGGCACCGGACTTTTTCAATCCACCACGGCCGCGAAATCATCGGTTGAAGTCCCGGCAACCACGCCCGGGACGGAACGCGCCCCGCAGCGCCTGACACCGGCCCTGACGGCCGTGCTCGATCAGGTCGCGCAACGTTACCGTGTGTCATCGGAAGCGCTGCTGCCGGCTTTTGAAGCCGCGCAGGCCGCCGGACGCGAGCTGCGCCTTGATCCGCTCCTGATCATTGCGGTGATCAGCATCGAATCCCGCTTCAATCCCATCTCGCAGAGTTCCATGGGCGCTCAGGGCCTGATGCAGATCATTCCCCGCTACCATCAGGAAAAGCTGCCAAAAGATGCAGGCAGCCGGGCGTTTTTCGATCCGGTGACCAACGTACAAATAGGCGCCCGGATCCTGCAGGAAGCCATTCAGCGCCAGGGCGGCCTGATGGAAGGCCTGCAGTACTACGCCGGCGCCATTGACGACAGCGAGCAGACTTACGCAAACAAGGTAATCGCTGAAAAGACCCGTCTCGAACAAGCGTCGCGCCGTAAAGATGGCGCAAGTGCTTGAAGCCGCAGCCCAAAATGAGCCACGCCGCTGGTGGGGTCCGGCGACCCTTTTTTAAAATTTGCCGATCTGGAATAAGTGGCTATTCTTGGATGACCGGCAGATGATTTGATCTGAATTCCCGGGAGGGGAAAAACGTGTCATCGTCAAGAACTGTTGTTGCAGTTGCGCCCATGAAATACGCCGGCTTTGCGTTTACTGCCGACAGGTTCTCCGGGAAGCCCGTAAGCGAGATTCGCCACGAACTCGTCGATGCCCAGGTTGAAGTGCTCCGCATGTACCTCGAAAAGCAGTCCCGCGAACACCTCGTTGAGGCGCTGGACCGGCTTGCTGAATGCACCAATGCCAGCTTCCGCAGCGAGGAAGCGCTAATGGAATGTCTGACAGGTCATACCGATCCGCTCCATTGTGAGATGCATGATCGTGTATTGGCGCAGCTGGCATCGCTGCGCGCCTGCGCGATGGACTTCGACCGGGGTAGTTTGCTGGCCCGATTGATCCTGGTCGATCGCGAGCTGACATCGCATATTTCGACCGCCGTGGCAGCGCCGGCCCGCCAGCCACAGCAAGACCCGGCGGACTGCGAAACCAGTCTGGACGCCGCTTAAGGCTCGATCTCCACCGGTCTGCTGCCTTGCGGTAGCATTCCCGCCCATGCGTTGCGTTTTATTCTGCCTTGCCGGGCTGCTTGGTATGGTCAATGGCGGTTCGTTCGCCGCCGAAACCGCGGCCCTTGCCGAACTCGCCAAACCGGGGCGGGTGCTGATGCTGCGCCACGCCAACGCGCCCGGCACCGGCGACCCGCCCGGCTTCCAGCTTGACGACTGCTCCACCCAGCGCAATCTCGACCAGGCCGGTCGGGCCCAGGCGTCGGCCCTCGGCAAGCGTCTGCAAAAAGCCGGCATCCGGGAAGCCAGGATCTACTCCAGCCAGTGGTGCCGTTGCCTCGATACCGCGCGGCTGCTCAAAATTGGTACTGTGGAGCCGCTGTCCGCCCTGAACTCCTTCTTTGCGCGCAGCGAGCAGCGCGAAAGCAGGCTTGCAGCGCTACGCGGCTTTCTCTCTGGTTTGCCGACCGGCGGAGCCCCGGTGATTCTCGTGACCCACCAGGTTACGATCACGGCATTCACCGGCGAGGGCACGGTGTCCGCCGGCGGCAGCCTGTTCGAGCTGAACGGAAGCGGCGCCCCGCGCCTGCTCGGTTCGATCGCGGCCGATTTAAATTGAATCCGCGAGGCAAATGACCATGCGCATCGTTCTGCTGGTAACTTCCCTGCTGCTGTCTCTGCCGACATTCGCGCAGCCCGCCTTGCGCGCCACCCAGCTGGCCGAGTTCGCCGACGGGCTCGCGCAACCCCACGACGCCGCCTTTTCGCCCGACGGCAAGCTCATCTACCTCACCGACATGCGCAACAGCCGCATCCAGGTGCTCGAAGCCATGACGCTGAAACCCGTCGGCAGCTTCGGCGCCGGCGAATTGTCCTACCCGCACGATGCCGAGTTCGACAAGTCCGGACGACTGCTGGTCGCCGACACCGGCAACGACCGCATCGCCATCTACGAGGTCAAGGGCGCACAGGCAAAGCTGGCCGGCGAGCTGAAGGGGCTTTCGGGGCCGGAGGGTGTGGCCGTCACGCCCGACGGCCGGGTTCTCGTCACCAATACGCGCAATGCCACGCTCAGCGTGTTTCGCGACGGCAAGCTGGAGCGCACGCTCGCCGGTCCGGGGACAAAGGACGGCGAACTGCGCAATCCGCACGACGTCGAAGCCGACGCCGACGGCAGCGTATATGTCGTCGACTCGGCCAATAACCGCGTCCAGGTGTTCGATGCCGCACTGAAACATCGCGCCACCTTCGGCCCCGAGTTCGGTCTCAGTGGGCCCAAGTACCTCGCCATCGACGGCAACCGCGTCTGGCTGGCTGACGAGTACAACCACCGCATCCTGCTCTTCGATCGCGGCCGCAAGCTGCTCGGCGTGCTCGGTAGCGGCAAGCGCGGCCGCGCCGCCGATGCCTTCCACAAGCCCGAGGCCGTGCTTGCCCGCGCCCCCTACGTCTGGGTCATCGACACCTACAACGACCGCATCGTGCTTTTACGCATCGACTGAGCGGCGATGAGCCGGGGCGCTGTCGCCGTGCGCCTTTATAATCGCGCATGACCGAATCCCCTGCAGCACCTTCCAGCACCACGTCACCCGCCGCACAAGCCGGCGTCCCCGTCCCCGCGGAGCTGTCATTCGCCAGCCTGCCGCTGGCACCGGCAACGCTGGTGAACCTGCAACAGCTCGGCTACCTGCAGATGACGCCGATCCAGGCCGCCAGCCTGCCGCTGGCGCTGGCCGGGCACGACCTGATCGCGCAAGCCAAGACCGGCAGCGGCAAGACCGCGGCCTTTGCGCTCAGCCTTCTGGCGAAGCTAAACCCGCGCCGCTTCGCGGTGCAGGCGCTGGTGCTGTGTCCGACGCGGGAACTGGCCGACCAGGTGACCCAGGAAATCCGCCGCCTGGCCCGTGGGGAAGACAACATCAAGGTGCTGACGCTGTGCGGCGGCAGCACCATGCGGCCGCAGATTTCCAGCCTCGAGCACGGCGCCCACGTCGTCGTCGGCACGCCGGGCCGCATCATGGATCACCTGCAGCGCGAGAGCCTCGACCTCTCGGCGCTCGATACCCTGGTGCTGGACGAAGCCGATCGCATGCTCGACATGGGCTTCTACGACGACATCGCCTTCATCGCCAGGGCCTGTCCCAAGGCGCGCCAGACCCTGCTCTTCTCCGCCACCTATCCGGAAGGCATCGCCAAACTGAGCCAGGCTTTCCTGCGCCAGCCGCAACGCATCACCCTGCCCGAACAGCACGAAGCCAACAAGATCCGCCAGCGCTTCTACGAGGTCGATTCCGACCAGAAACTGGCGGCGGTCGGGCTGTTGCTCAAGCACTACCGGCCGGTCAGCACGCTGGCCTTTTGCAATACACGCCAGCAATGCCGCGACCTGCTGCAACTGCTGCGCGCCGAAGGCTTCGTCGCCCTGGCCCTGCACGGCGAACTGGAACAGCGCGAGCGCGACCAGGTGCTGATCCAGTTCGCCAACCGCAGCTGCTCGGTGCTGGTCGCCACCGATGTCGCCGCGCGCGGCCTCGACATCGACCAACTCGAAGCGGTAATCAATGTCGATGTCACGCCGGATAGCGAAGTGCATGTCCATCGCATCGGCCGCACCGGGCGCGTCGACCAGGCCGGCTGGGCCTTCAGCCTGGTCAGCGGCAACCAGATGACGCGCGTCGACAACATCGAGAAGGCCCTCGGCCACGAGATCGAATGGCACCTGCTCAGCGAGTTGCAGGCAGCGCCGGGACAGCCCCAGCCACCGCTGATGCCGCCCATGGTCACGCTGCTGATCCTCGGCGGGCGCAAGGAAAAGATCCGACCCGGCGACGTACTCGGCGCGCTGACCGGGGAAGCCGGCTTTCGCAAGGAGCAGGTCGGCAAGATCAACGTCACCGATACCAGCACCTATGTCGCCGTCGAACGCAGCATTGCGCGCGACGCCTTGCGCAAGCTGACGGCGGGAAGCATCAAGGGCAAGAAGGTGAAAGTGCATATGCTCAGCGACAAGGGTGGTTAACGTGAAACAGCTCGTGCGGAGTGACTGGTGATGATCGAGCGAAGCGAGCTGACCAATAGCCTTCCCGCGAGGGGAGGATGGGAGGGGCGGGCCTTCAATTCGCCTTTCGCGTGTTTCGTTCTCTGTGGGCGCCGCTGGGGCGAATGAGCGTTAAATGAAAACTCCGAAGCGACTCCAGCCGCTGGTGACCGAAGGCCTGGTCGACGAGGTTCTGCGCCAGCTGATGAGCGGCAAGGAAGCCACCGTCTATATCGTCCGCTGCGGCGAAGAGATCCGCTGCGCCAAGGTCTACAAGGACGCCAAGCAGCGCAGCTTCCGCAAGAGCAGCTCCTACCAGGAAGGGCGCAAGACCAAGAACAGCCGGCAGGCGCGCGCCATGGAAAAAGGCTCACGCTACGGGCGCCAGATGCAGGAAGAAGCCTGGCAGAGCGCCGAGGTCGACGCCCTGTATCGCCTGGCCGCCGCCGGCGTGCGCGTGCCGCAGCCCTACATCTGCCACGAGGGCGTACTGCTGATGGAGCTGGTGACCGATGCCGACGGCCATCCGGCGCCGCGCCTCAACGACATCGAGCTGTCGCCGGAGCAGGCGCTGGAATTCCACGCCGGGCTGCTCAAGCAGGTGGTGCGCATGCTGTGCGCCGGCATCATCCATGGCGACCTGTCCGAGTACAACATCCTGGTCGGCAGCCACGGCCCGGTCGTCATCGACCTGCCGCAAGCCGTCGATGCCGCCGGCAACAGCAACGCGGGGCCGATGCTGGAGCGCGACGTCGCCAACCTGGCGAGCTATTTCAGCCGCTTCGCGCCGCAACTGGCGGCCAGCGAGTACGGCAAGGAAATCTGGCGGCTCTACCAGGCCGGAAGCCTGACGCCGGAGACCGAACTGACCGGGCGCATCGAAGTCGAGCATCGCATCGCCGACGTCGATGCCGTGCTGGAAGAAGTCAAGCTGGCGCTGCAGGCCGAAGAACGCCGGCGCCTCTACCAGGCCGGCTGAGCGCCGCCTCGCCAGCGCCGACTTTTTCTCGCCAAGGCCGAGTTTCCATGTCCGACGAAATCATCGCCACGACGCGCAAGTGGCTGGAGCGCGCGGTGATCGGGCTCAACCTCTGCCCCTTCGCCAAGAGCGTGCACGTCAAGGGCCAGGTGCGCTATGTCGTCAGCGCGGCACGCACCGAAGAGGCCCTGCTCGACGATCTCGAACGCGAACTCGAATTCCTGCGTCAGGCAGCGCCCGAAGAGGTCGAGACCACCCTGCTGATCACACCCGATGTCCTCACCGACTTTGCCGCGTTTGCCGGTTTTCTCGATCTGGTCGAAGTCGTGCTGCGCACCCAGGGCCTGGTCGGCACCCTGCAGGTGGCGAGCTTTCATCCGGACTACGTGTTTGCCGATGCCGAACCCGATGACATCGCCAACCACACCAACCGCGCGCCCTACCCCACGCTGCACCTGCTGCGCGAAGCCAGCCTGGCCCGGGCCACGGCGGCCTTTCCCGATGCGGCGGACATCTACGAGCGCAACATCGAAACCCTCGAAGAACTGGGGCTGGAAGGCTGGCGCGCGCTCGATGTCGATGCGCCCCAAAGGCCCAAGCCCTAGTACAGATGAAACCGATGGGCGCAATTCCAACGGTCATCCCGGGCTTGACCCGGGATCCAGTAAAAATCGCCGACTGGATTCCGGCGTTCGCCGGAATGACGAGTCCATCCATCTGTTTTTGCATTAGCGACCGCCAGACCGCGCCATGACTACCGCCGAAGCCGCATCCCTGCTGCGCGAGGATGAAGTCGAATTCACCGCCATTCGCGCTCAGGGCGCCGGCGGCCAGAACGTCAACAAGGTCTCGAACGCCGTGCATCTGCGTTTCGACATCCGGGCGTCCTCGTTGCCCGAGGAACTCAAGGCGCGTCTGCTGGAATTGAAGGATCAGCGCATCACGGCCGAAGGCGTGGTGGTGATCAAGGCGCAGCAATTCCGCAGCCTGGAACGCAACACGTTTGCTGCGCTGGAGCGTTTGCGCGAGCTGATCGCCCGGGCCGCCTTCATTCCCCTCCAGCGCCGCGCCACCAAACCGACCCGCGGTTCGCAAAAGCGCCGCGTGGACAGCAAGGTCCTGCGCGGAAAGGTCAAGGCCCGGCGCGGCCGCGTCAGCGATACCTGAGCCGCGGCGCCGGCCCGCCGTGAAACAAGTTGTTGCAATTCGCCATCGAAGCCATTGAACCAAAGGGCCGGGGCCCCATCTATAGTTCCATTCAAGCAAATGAAGCAGCAATGGAGCCGAACATGCAAGCCACTGTAATCATCAAATTCCTCGCCGATTCGCGCCGCTACCTCGCGCGCTGACGCAGCTTTCCCCGGCGGCTGGCTTCCCCTCCAGTCGCCCGAAGGCGCCGCTTCGGTGGCGCCTTCGCCTTTATGTCGCCAGCAAATAGGGCGGACGTGACACCGGACACGGAAATTCCGGCCATGCTTTGAGCCAGGAAACACAGGAGCCGCAAATGACCCAGCGCGCCATGAGCCTGATGGACGTTCTTGCACCCCCCGGAAACGACTGGTTGCGGGAGCTTTCCCGCCGCAAATCCGACCTGCCGGCCGGCGTGCACATTGTCCGCTTCAGCGATGCCGACGATGAAGCGACCGAGGATTCGGAGGCGGGCGGGGGAAAGTCCAGGCGCCGGGAGAAGGTGACGGCCTGAGGATTTTCGGCGCCTCGCCGCTGCTGGCTCAGGAAGCGGTCGGATCTTCGAGCCGTCTTTTCAGGGCGGACACTTCGGCTTCAAGGGCGGCGACCCGTTCTTCCAGCTGCTGCAGGCGTCCGCCGGCCTGAACCTCCGCGGCGCCGGCGCCGGCCGTGGCAACGTGCTCGACGGCATCGCTGACTTCGCCGCTGAACAAATGGGCGTAACGCGATTCGCGCTTGCCCGGCTCGCGCGGCAGCCGAACCACATAGGGTCCGTCCTCGCGTCGGGCGAGCTGGTTCAACACCGATTCCACTTCCGTGACGTCGCCGAAGCGGCAAAGCCGGGCGGCGTGGCTGCGCAATTCACCCGGCGTCTGCGGGCCGCGCAGGAACAGTTCGCAAATCACGCCGAGCTCCTGCGGCGTGAACTTCAGCGTGCCGTAGTTGGTATTGCAGAAGCGGTGCTGGAACTTCGGCACCCGGCTGCCGAAGCCGCCGTGCTCGTTGACGAAGAACTTCTTCACCAGCGCATCGACCACCTGCTGCACTTCGACCTCGTCCAGGTCCAGCACCGGATCGCGGTTGCTGCGCTGGTTGCAGGCGTTGGTCAGGGCGTTGAGCGACAGCGGATACTGCTCCGGCGTGGTGATCTCCTTCTCGATCAGGCAGCCGATGACGCGGGTTTCGTGCAGCGCGAGTTCGATGTTCATGGCTTCGCGCCGGCGTTCATCAGCTCGCGGACAGCGTCGGATAGTCGGTATACCCGGCGGGGCCGGGGCTGTAGAACTTCTTCGGATCGGGTGCGTTGAGCGGCGCGCCCGCCCTGATCCGCGCCGGCAGGTCCGGATTGGCGAGGAAGCCGGTGCCGAAAGCCACCGCATCCACCTTGCCGGCCGCCACCTCGGCGGCCGCCTCGTCCGGCGTGTAGCCCATGTTGGCGACCAGCACGCCCTTGTAGTTGGCGCGGATCGGCGTCATCACGTCGCCCTTCTGCAGGCCGAAGAAATCGCCGCGCATGGCGTGCAGGTAGGCCAGCCTGAAATCGTTGAGTCGTTTGGCGAGGAAGGTGGCGAGGCCGACCGGATCGCTGTCTATCATGCTGTTGTAGCTGTTCAGCGGCGAAATCCGCAGCCCGACCCGGTCGCTGCCCCACACGGCGCTGACCGCCTCGATCACCTCGAACAGCAGCCGCGCCCGGTTTTCCACGCTGCCGCCGTAAGGGCCGCCGCGCTTGTTGGCGCCGTCGCGCAGGAACTCGTCGAGCAGGTAGCCGTTGGCGCCATGCACCTCGACCCCGTCGAAACCGGCGGCCTTGGCGTTCTCGGCGGCCTTTCTGAAGCCGGCGACGATGGCGGGAAGTTCGTCGTCGCGCAGTTCGCGCGGCAGCACATACGGCTGCTTGCCCTGCGGCGTGTGCACCTCGTCGCCGGTAATCGCGATGGCGCTGGGCGCCACCGGCTGCGCGCCGTCGTTGAGCAGCGGATGGCAGGCGCGCCCGCCGTGCCAGATCTGCAGGAAGATGCGCCCGCCGGCGGCATGCACGGCGTCGGTGGTCAGCTTCCAGCCGGCCACCTGTGCGGCGGAGTGGATCCCCGGTTCGTGCCAGAACGCCGAGTTGCCGGCCATGGCCATCGTAGCCTCGGCGATCAGCAGGCCGCCGCTGGCGCGCTGCGCATAGTATTCGGCCATCAGGGCGTTCGGCACATGGCCGTCGCCGGCCCGGCAGCGCGTCAGCGGCGCCATGAAAATGCGGTTGGGCGCGGTGATCGCGCCGAGCTGGAGCGGCTTGAACAAGTCGGTCATGGTCAGGGCCTCGTGGAATCGGATGGGCAGCATACCAGCGCAGGCGCGTTCGATATCGCTAAACTCGCCGCATGACCAGGCGCTCCTATCCCCTCTCCAAGGTCTACGGACTGCTCGAACCGGGTCCGGTGGTGCTGCTCAGCACGTCACACAAGGGCAAGCTCAACGTCATGGCCATGTCCTGGCACATGATGATGGAGTTCGAGCCGCCGCTTGTCGGCTGCCTCGTCAGCGGCCGCCACTTCATCTTCGACGCGCTCGTGGCGACACGGGAATGCGTGCTCAACATCCCGACCGCGGACATCGCGGACAAGGTGATCGGCTGCGGCAACACCTCCGGCCGCCGCGTAGACAAGTTCCAGCGCTTCGGCCTGACCCCGCTGCCGGCGAAGACCGTCGCCGCGCCGCTGATCGCCGAGTGCTATGCCAACCTCGAATGCCGCGTGGCGGATACGCGGCTGGTGAACCGCTACAACTTCTTCGTGCTCGAAGTGCAGCAGGCCTGGATCGATCCCGCCTGCAAGGACCCGCGCACCCTGCACCACCGCGGCCGCGGCCACTTCATGATCGCCGGCGAAACCGTCAAGCTGGCGTCGAAAGCGAAGTAATCGCCGTAGCGCCAGCGCCGACTTTTTCGGGCCCCTACAAAACCTCGGGCCGCAGGTCAGCCAGCACTTCGCGGAACTGCTCCAGCGCCGCTTCGAGGTCGTTCACGATTTCCTGCGCGATGATCTCCGGCGCCGGCAGGTTGTCCGAGTCGGCCAGCGCATCGTCGCGCAGCCAGAAGATATCCAGGCTGGCCTTGTCCCGCGCCGCCAGTTCCGCGTAGTCGTAGGCCCGCCAGCGGCCGTCCGGATTCTCCGGCGACCAAGTCGGCGTCCGTTCGTTGCGCTTGGCCGGGTTGTAGAGATCGACGAACTCCATCAAATCTTCGACGCGCATCGGGTTGGTCTTCAGCGTGAAGTGCTGGTTGGTGCGCAGGTCGTAGATCCACAGCTTCTTCGTCCACGGCGTTTCCGACGCCGGCTTCTTGTCGAAGAAAATCACGTTCGCCTTGACGCCCTGCGCGTAGAACAGCCCCGTCGGCAGGCGCAGCAGCGTATGCACTTCGCACTCGTGCAGCAGCTTCCTGCGGATGGTTTCGCCGGCGCCGCCCTCGAACAGCACGTTGTCCGGCACCACCACCGCCGCCCGCCCGTGGATGCCGAGCAGGGTCTTGATGTGCTGCACGAAGTTAAGCTGCTTGTTCGAAGTCGTAGCCCAGAAGTCGTCGCGCTCGATGATGTCCTTCTCGGTCGTGGTGCGCCCGTCCTCGCCGACGATCACCGTGCTGCTCTTCTTGCCGAAGGGCGGATTCGCCAGCACCACGTCGAAGCGCTCGCCCGGGTCGGCCGCCAGCGCGTCCGTCACGCGGACCGGCACGCTGGTTTCCGAGCCGATGCCGTGCAGCATCAGGTTCATCGCACACACCCGCGCCGTCGGCTGCACCAGTTCCCAGCCGGTGAAGGCCGCGTCCTTCAGGTGGCGCTTTTCCGCATTGGTCAGGTGCGGGTTCTTGTGCGTGATGTAGTTGTGCGCCATGAACAAAAAGCCGCCCGTGCCGCAGGCCGGGTCGCAAATCTTTTCGCCCGGCTTCGGCGCGATGCAGGTCACCATGGCCTGAATCAGCGCGCGCGGCGTGAAGTACTGCCCCGCCCCGCTCTTGGTGTCCTGCGCGTTCTTTTCCAGCAGGCCTTCGTAGGCATCGCCCTTCACATCCACATTCAGCGACGACCAGTTCTCCGCATCGATCAGATCGACGATCACCCGCGTCAGCTTGGCCGGGTCCTGGAACTTGTTCTGCGCCTTGGCGAAGATCAGGCCCAGCGTGCCCTTCTGCCGGCCCAGCGCTTCGAGGATGTGCCGGTAGTGGTCGAACAATTCATCGCCGCTTTTCGCCAGCAGCGTCGGCCAGGCATGCTCCGCCGGCACCAGGCTGGGCTGGCTGTAGGGTGGGCGCGAACGCTCGTCGGCCATCTTGAGGAACAGCAGGTAAGTCAGTTGCTCGACGTAATCGCCATACGACATGCCGTCGTCGCGCAGCACGTTGCAGTAGTTCCAGAGTTTCTGGACGAGGGTGGAGGCGTTCATGTTTTCCTAGAGATTTTCCAATACGCGTTCCAGATTGCCGATCGCATTGCGATGCTTGTCCGGCGTCATCTGCGCAAGGTTTTGCAGCTTCCAGCGAATCGCCGGCAAATCGGGAGCATGCGCCACGCCAAGCAGTTCCCATTTCGGTTCGCGTCGCTTGAAGGAAACCAGAAAATTTCTTTCACGCTCGCCCAGCCGGCCATGCAAAACGCCAATCAGCTCGGCACGGGCCTGTTCCAGCTCTGCAAGCGTGACAGGCTCCGTAGTCATCCCGACAAACTGGCGCGCGAACAAATCTTCCAGTGGTTTGAGCGTCGGATTCAGCACCCGTGCGATGGATCCGTCGTGACTGATCAGGTACACCAGAAAGGCACGAAACAACTCGTCGTCAATCCCTTCCTTTGCCAGGAGCAACTTCACATCGAACAAATCCCGCGGATGCTGACGGTCGAGGGCCGCGACGATCTTTCCCGCGTAGAGGTCAGCAAAGGAAACCACGGGTACTTCGGCAAAACCAAACTCCGCCTCCGCACTGCCGACGATGCGCCGCATGGCTTCCGGATACACCGTACCGCGCGACACCGGCGATACCTCGATCTTGATCTCGGCGGCGCCATCCGAGACCAGCAAGCCGAATGCCCTGCCCTCCTGGTGCTTGCCGGCGCGCACCCGATAGCCATAGGGGCGCCCCGTCAGCCCGGCCGAGATTCGGCGCAGGGCGGCATCGATCTCCAGTAGCGCTGCCGCACGATTTCCCGTCGGCAGAAACGCGAGATCGATATCCACCGACAGGCGCGGCATGTCGCGCACGAAGAGGTTAATCGCCGTCCCGCCTTTGAGCGCGAAACAGGCTTCCCTGCCCACCATCGGCAGCACGCTGACCAGCAGGTGAACCTGCCGGGAATAGGGGCTATCGGGCATGATCATCAAGGTCCGTCGGCAGCGTGATTAGATACTTCGAATGCAGTTTTCCGCCGGGCGCCAGCATGCGCTTGCCCTTGCCCAGATCCACCTTGCTCAAGTCCAGATGCGCCAGCCATTGGTGTCGATGCCGCTCCGCCAGCGCCAGGAACAGCCGCTTCACCTTAACGCTGGCGCAAGCCTGAAGCAGCGCAGTCACTCGGGCCGGGCGCAGATGCGCCATGCCCTGCATCAGCACATCGGCCTCATAGACCGACTCCTTCCCCGGCACATCCTGCAGCACTTCCAGCATCGCGCGTTCGTCGGAGGAATACAGCAGTTCCCAATCCCAGGCGCCCCATGTCATCTGCTGCAGGCCGAAAGCCGTCAACTGCCCGGAATGAAGCGGCACGCCCTGGAAATCGACCAACTTCCCCTGCGCGTCTCGCCGCGCGCGCAAGTTGCCGAACATGGCATCGTTGCGCACGACAAAGTGCTCCTGCAATCCAAGTTTGTTCACCCAGGCGGGCAACACGTCCGGACCATAGAGGAAGATCGTCTCCGCCCCGCTCATGCGTACGTAATGCCCCAGGCCGCGATGAACCAGCGCCGTCCGGCCACCGACATGCACAAAGCTGCCCGCCAGAAACTGCAGGCTGGCCACCACATGCTGCCACTTCAGCGGCGGCCCCGGCCGACGATAAACACCGCGCGCCGGCGAGCTCAGCCACCCGCTCTCGACGTACCTGGACAACAGCGCGCGGGAATAGCCCTGTTCCTCCAGCCAGGAGGTCGGCGCCAGCAGGCCTTCGCCCAGCAAGTCCTGGAGTTGGTTTATCTTTGATGATTTATGTTCACCCATAGTTTGCAAAATAGCAGTCTATGCAAACTTCGGCAAGTTTATTTTTCTGCGAATATGCAAACACTTGGTAGGCAAAAGCTAATTGCATTAAACCAAAAAAGCATAGGCACAAAAGTCGGCGCTGGCCACACGGCGACCATCCTCAAATATCCCGCACACCGCGACAAGCCGGATACTTCGAGCAACCCCAGAAGCTCCCGCCTGCGTTCGCGCCGCGCTTGGCGGTACGGCGCACCATGTCGCTGCCGCATTGCGGGCAGGCCGGTGCAGCAGTTTGTTTCGCTGCCTGGGTTGGCTGGATGCCGCCGATCAAAGCACGCAATGCCGGGCCGTCGATCAAGTTGATATTGCGTCCCGCCGCAAAGTCCCGTGCTTCGGCCGTGAATTGCCCCGAGGTAACAACATAGCCACCCGCCGCGCCGCGCGCCGCCATCACCCCATACAACTCGCGCACCGTAGTCACGCTTACCTTGAACGCCTTCCATTGCTTGCATTGCACGAGGAAACGTTCGCCGCCTTTGCTCAGCACCAGATCGACGCCGCCATCCGCCCCGCCACCGCCGGTCTCGGTCACCGCATAGCCCTGGCGGCGAAAAGCCTCGCCCACCAGCAATTCGAACTCGCTCCAGGTCATGCCGTCGAGAGCGCCTGCCGTGGAGTTCTGCGTTACGTCCGCCAGAAGCCGTTTGCGCTTGGCGCGACCGTAGGCCGAGGCAGCAGCGCCGCAAAGACAGATGAAGGGCAAGAGATACTGGCCGATCATCGCTAGAGTCTTGCCGAATTGACCGGCAACGAACGACCCCATCTGCGCCGCGGTGGCAGACGTCGGCGCTGGCGCCACGGCGATGGAGTGCAACCAGACATAAGCCACGACCGCAAAAGTCACCCCCGCCCACCAGGGCAGCATGGCGACGAGGTCGAACAGGTCTTCTGCGGTGCTTTGTTTTCTTCGTGCCATCACTGCTTAGTGCCAGATCGCTTCTTTGTGAGCCGATTGCCTTTGGCTGAATTGCACGAGCGGCACATCAAGGCAGCGTTATCCAACTCGGAGCGCCCGCCTTTGGAATGCGGGTCGATGTGGTCAATGGTGAAATTATTCCAGGTTAGTTTGGCCTTGCAGGAAGAACACTTCTTTTCGACATTGGTGTTCCAAAGTATTCGTCGTTGCTCAAGGGTAAAGCCTCGCTGTTCATCCTTCTTCGCAAAAATCGGCCCGATCAGATTTCTCAGGATGTTTTCACGCCGCCGCCGTTGGCTGACGTCATCGGTCATTTGCGAAACGGTAAGCAGATAGTCTCGATAAACCTCATTGTTCGGTTTGGTCGCCATAACCTTTCTCTGAGATTCCCGAATCTTGTCGACTTCAATGGAGAAAGCCTTGAGAACGTCGAATGCGAGGAGATTTCGCTTTCTATCGGTAAGAATCGCGCCTTCCTGAGCCAACTTCCCAATAAGCACCACGAGCGAATAGAAATCTACTGTTTGCTTGAACCGGGTACTACGTAGCTCCGGAAACATGCGTCGAATATTGTTATTTGCATTCAGCACCAAACTGCTTGCCTTACTTAGGCGCAAAGCTGTCATTGAGCCCGATGCCATGACTTTATCCACGGCCGCCTTCTTGTTGATTACGTCTCCTACCTCCATAGTCACGATCAACTCGGCCGCGAGCTCGACGTGCTTCATGCGTGCAATTTGTTGGGGCGAAACGACCCCTAGTTCCATCCAGAATTTTTCGAGTTTGCCCGCGAGTCGGGTTCGACTCGACCAGTAAACCCGACCCCGAGTATTTGGCCTTGCGCCGCTCTTGCGGCGACAGCGGCTTACCCGTCGAGTTGATCCGCACAAACACCTCGATGATGTCGGAAAGCGAGCCAGCAACCTCGATCACCGGAATGCGGTAAGTCGTGAAATGAGGGTTCAGCTTCTCCCGATGGGCTTTGTTGAGCTTTAGTGTTCGTGCCGAAACGGTCTGCAAACCTTCCATCTCCGGAACTTCGAGTCGCACGTCAAACGACATGCCGCGAAGATGCCCGAGAAATCCAAGCAATGTTTCCAGTCGTTGCTTACCATCGATTACGGAATATTTCACATATCCGTTTTCGTCATTGCGATAAAGAAAGATTGCAGGAAGTGGATAGTTGCGAACGACTGTGTCAATCAGCTTCTGGCGATCTTTGATACCCCAGACTGATCGCCGCTGAAATGCCGGTGACAAATTCAGCATTCCATCTTTGAACAAATTGACGAGATCGGTAATTGTCTTGGTCTCGTGCTGTTTTGTAAGTTGTATGGGGTTCATTCCAGTCCTTCGTTCATGGCTTGAAACTTTTTGAAAGAATCGTCTGCCGCAGCGACAGCGCACGCTTGAGGTTGGCTTCGACTTCGGCCTCGGTTTCGCGGGCGATGGAGAACAGGCGGTTGACTTCGGCGACGATGCGGTGTTGTTCGGCGATTGGCGGGAGCGGAATTGGGCATTGCGAAAGCACCCCTTGGCTGATCGTGTTCTGCCCAGCGCTTGAAACTTTGTTGAGGTCTATATACCTGCGAAAACTCTCAACGTCGGCGTACCGCCTTAGCCAAACCGCCAATTCCGGCAGTCCGCATCGGCCTCGAATGAAATGATCGCAGTAGAGGACAGTTTCGGATGCGCGACCTACCAAGACCAGCCGGCCTACCAACTCCGCGCTTCCGTTTACCCGTATGACGATGAAGTCATTAGGGTGCAACACATACTTGGCAGCCTCTTCTGAAAGACAGTTGATTCTTCGCACATCTTCGTAAGATATCTCCCCATCGGCGATGTCTGCCAACCGAAGGACAATATATGGCAAACCATCGGCTTGCGACCGCTTACCGTAGCCATTCGCCAACTCCAGCGTTACCTGCTCGAAACAGGACCAGACCCATCCCTCCGGCAACTCGGGTAGATTGGTCGTATTTGACGCTACAGGTTCTTTGTATTTTCCCTTTCCTTGCCACTGGCTGCGGCGAGAGTCGAGGATGCGTTGCAAGAGTTGGGGGCCGGTCTCAAAGCTGCGGCCTTCGCGGCGGGCGAGGTCGGCTTCGGTGGGGACGAGGCGGCCTTCGACGGCGGCTTTGAGGATGGCGGCCTTGTAGCGTTTGAGGTTGGCCTTGACGCGCTTGAGGCCTGCGACGGCTTCGTCGAGGCGGGAGAACTGTTTTTCGATTTCCGCGACGACGGCTCGCTGCGCCGATTTTCTTGGCAGCGGAATCTCGTAAGGCGCAAGCTGATCGAAATCCACGCGAGGTCGATCGCCAGCATTCAGGTGGGACGTATATCGAACAAATGCAGAAGAATTCAGGAAGTACTGTAGATAGGCACCTTCAACCTGCTCGTTCTCGGGCAGCACGATGAATTCTGCAGAACACAAACCCTCGAAGTTTGGCCGGTACACCTTGTTCAGGTATGGCCGAAGCCTGCCGTAAAGAACATCGCCCGGCTTGAAGTGCACCGCCGAGCTTTTCATCGTACCGGCGGGTACAGTGCCGAGAAGTTTCATTGAGTGTGCCTCGACATGTTCCATGCCAATAAACGGCAAACCGGAATGGTCCGATGGTTTTACCCTTGGTCGCGTTGGCTTTACTACGTCCCCTAGTGGAAATGTGTTCGCCATGGCGCTCACGCCACCAACTCCCGATTCAATTCCTCAATCACCTTCGGCAATTGCTCACCGAAAAGCTGATGCACGCGGCCGAGGCCGCCTTTCGTGTTGAAGGGCGCGTATTCGAAGTCGTCGATAGCGATGCCGAGGTTGGCGGCGATGTGGTCGCGGATCATTTCCAGCCAGTGTTGTTGTTCAGGGGTGAAAGGCTCTGGATTCCCGCTTTCGCGGGAATGACGGGTGGTCTGCGCGAGCCAGGCCTTGAAGTTGGCGGCGACGCGTTCGGGGTAGGGGACGAGTTCGTTTTCCTGGTGCATGGCGAAGCGCACCAGGCTGACGAGGTCGGTGAGGATACGCGCCGTGCCGCCACCGCCGACTTTTGTTTTGTCGAGCGTGGCATAGGCTTGCCACAGCGCCGATTCGGTCAGCAGGTAGGGCGGCGCGTGCAGGGTGTCGGCGAGGGCCTTGATGTCTTCGAACTTGAGCGGGGCTTTGACCGGGCGGTTGTAAATGATTTGCAGGGCGGTGATTTCGTCGCGGTGTTGGGCGATGAAGGCTTCGAAGGTTTGCACGAGACTCTTGGCGCGTTCGGTGGCGGCGGCGGAGAAGCCGGACTCGATGAGGGTGTCTTGCGTGACGATGTCGATTATTTGGTCGGCTTGCTGGCGGAGTTTGAGGAGGAGGTTGCGGAGGGCGGGGTTGGCGAGGGGTTTGACGGCTTCGACGAGGGCGGACTGGATTCCGGCGTTCGCCGGAATGACGGCAGGGGAGCGCAGCGCCTCGACGATGCCGCGCGCCAGGCTTTTCAGGTCGTGGCCGCCGCTGGCTTCGATGACTTTGGCTTTGTCGGCGTCGCTGAGGTCGCGTTCCAGGCGGGCCAGTCTTGCGGCGACGCTTGAGAGTACGTCGGGTTCGACGTTGCCCAGCGCCACGGCTTGCAGCAGCTTGTCGAAGGGCACGGCCTTCTTCGTGTCCATGGGCCGGCTGTCGGTCTTGTCGCGTTCGCAGACGCCGACGGCGTCGACGATGACGAAATGGTCCTTGACCACGTGCTCGCCTGGATTTACGGCGCGCAGGTCGGCGCGCTCGATGATGCGCACGCCGCGGCCCTTCATCTGCTCGAAGAAGCTTCGGCTTTTCACGCTGCGCAGGAAGACGACGATCTCGACCGGCTTGATGTCGGTGCCGGTGGCGACCATGTCCACGGTGACGGCGATGCGCGGGTAGTAGCTGCTGCGGAAGGCGCGGATCAGATTTTCCGGGCTGTCGCCGGTGCTACGGTAGGTGATTTTCTGCGCGAACTCGTTGCCGCGGCCGAATTCCTCGCGGATGATCTGGACGATGGCTTCGGCGTGGTTGTCGTCCTTGGCGAAGACCAGGGTCTTGGGCAGCTCCGTGCGCTGGGGAAACATTTCGGCCTGCCAGCGGTCGCGGAATGTCTGTACCACGGTGCGGATCTGGTCGGGCGTTTGCACGCTGCGGTCGAGTTCGGCGGGGTCGTAGTCGAAATCCTCGTCGAGCTGCCAGTCGCTGCGGCGGCGCGTGTCGCGTTCCATCACTTGCACCCAGTAGCCGGCCTCGACCTTGCTGCCGGCTTCGGTGACTTCGGTGCGGATGCGATAGACGTCGTAATTGACATTGACGCCGTCGGCCACCGCCTGCTCGTGGCCGTATTCCATGACCAGATTCTGGTTGAAGAAGCCGAAGGTCTGTTTGTTGGGCGTGGCGGTGAGGCCAATCAGGTAGGCATCGAAGTAGTCGAGCACCTGGCGCCACAGCTTGTAGATCGAGCGGTGGGCTTCGTCGGTGACGACGATGTCGAAGCTCTCGATCGGGATGGCCGGGTTGTACTCGATCGGCGGCGCCTCGGCGAACAGCGATTCGACGCCCTCGGCGGAATGCTCGTCTTCCTCCTCGGGCAGTTCGCGGCCCTTGAGCATCGAGTACATGCGCTGGATGGTGCAGATGACGACGCGCGCGCTCTTGTCGAGATTGTTGCTGGTCAGGTGCTGGACGATGTATTCCTCGCCGAACTTGAAGTTGTTGTAGGGCGAGAGGTACTGGTCGAATTCCTTCTTGGTCTGGCGCCCGAGGTTGCCGCGATCGACCAGGAACAGCACGCGCCGCGCACCGGCGAACTTGATCAGGCGGTAGATGAAGCTGATCGAGGTGAAGGTCTTGCCGCTGCCGGTGGCCATCTGGATCAGCGCGCGCGGCTTGTTGGCGGCGAGGCTGGCTTCGAGGTTGTGCACCGCCTTGACCTGGGCCGGCCAGAGGCCGTCTTCGATCAGCACGGGCATTTCGCGCATGCGGGCTAGAAAAGTCGGCGCTGGCTCATTGGCGAACTGCGCGGCGACATTCGGCCCGGTGGGGCTTTCCCGGATGTAGCGCAGCCACTCGTCCAGCATCTCCGGCGTATGGAAGGCGAACACGGGCCGGGCGCGCGGTTCGGGATCGAGGCCATTGGTGAAGTGGGTTTCGATGCCCGTCGATTCGTAGAGGAAAGGCAGCGGCCGGCGCCAGGCGGGTAACGCGGCGGGCAGGCCCTGCGCGTAGCGGCCCGACTGGAATTCGACGCCGGAGAGCGTGGCGCCCTGCTTCTTGGCCTCGATGATGCCGGCGGCCTTGCCGTCGACGTAGAGCAGGTAGTCGGCGAAGCCGAAGCTGGATTCGAGCGGGAATTCGCGGATGGCAACGCCGCGCGCGGCGTGGATGTTGGCATCGACCAGATCGCACACCCGCCAGCCGGCTGCGGCGAGCAGCCTGTCGATTTCCTGCCGCGCTTGTTGTTCCGGCTGTGCCATGCGCCCCGATGCCGTTTGACTAGGAGCGAATCATCGCACAAATACGACGCAAAGCCGTGCCGGTAGCATCACCTAGCCTTCAGTCGCCGTGCCGCAGGCGCCGACTTTTACGGCCCCGTCGCTTGCGCGGCGCGGCGGGCGTCCCGGCCGGTGTCGAGGCGCGACCGCAGGGCGCAGGCCAGCGCGGCGGCGTAGGGCAGGGATTGCATGCCGAGCACGATCATCCACATCGCCAGCGCCGTGTCGCCGGGTTCGCGGTGCACGGCCAGCGTGGCGATGCAGGCCAGCAGGCCGAGCAGCAGCGCGGCTTCTTCGCGCACGTCGGCGAGCCAGGCGTACTTGTTGGCGACGCGCGGTTTCGCTGCCGGCGCCGTTGGGGCAACCGCGGCAACGCGGCGCGTGACATGGAACACGGCGCGGCGGCCCGTCAGCCCGGCGATGATGCCGCGCGCGATGCTGTGCGACAGGCCCATGCCGGCCAGCGCCGCGCCGGCGATGCCGGACGGCGGGCAGGGCACGCAGCGCCAGTAAAGCAGCGGGCCGAGCACCAGGCGGGCGAGGAAGAACACCGCCAGCGGCACCACGAACAGGGCCGTCGGCAGGCCGAACCACTGCGGCGCGAAGAGGAAGCCCAGGGTCCACGCCATCGCCGCGAAGCTGAAGACCAGGTGCAGGGCGTCGCCGATCCACGGCAGCCAGCCGGCGACGAAGTGGTAGCGTTGCCCGCGCCGCAGCGGCGAAGCGCCGAACAGCGCTCCTGCGTGGCGGCGCAGGATCTGCATCGCGCCCTGCGCCCAGCGCTGGCGCTGGCGCCGGTAGGCGCCGAAATCGGCCGGCACCAGCCCGGCGCCGAATACCCGATCGACATAGACCGCGCGCAGGCCGAGGCGGAACAGGCGCAGGCCCAGCTCGGTGTCCTCGCAGATGCAGTTCGGGTCCCAGCCGCCGGCGTTCTGCAACGCCGCGGCACGGATCAGGGTCATGGTGCCGTGCTGGACGATGGCATCGCGCTCGTGGCGGTGGTGCATGCCGATGCGGAAGAAGCCCTCGTATTCCCAGTTCATCATGCGCCGCAGCGGTCGGTCATCCCAGTCGCGGTGCGCCTGCGGCGCCTGCACGATGCCCACCGACGGGTCGGCGAAATGCCCGGCCAGCTCGCGCAGCCACTCCGGCCGCACAATGTAGTCGGCATCGACCACGGCGATCCATGCCGCCTGCGGATCGGTCTGTTGCAGCGCGAAGTTCAGTGCGCCGGCCTTGAAGCCGGGATGGTCCGGCAGATGGAAGAAGCGCAGCGCCGGACCCTGCGTGTGACCGGCGGCAGCGGCGGCTTCGCGCTCCTGCAGGCGCTGCCGCACATGTTCCTGCACCGGTTGCCACAGCGCCGGATCACTCGTGTTGTTGTCCACGATCAGGATTTCAAGCGCCGGCCAGTCCAGCGCCAGCAGGCTGTCGATGGTGGCGATCACCATCGCCGGCGGCTCGTTGCAGCAGGGCACGTGGATGCTGACGAAGGGCGGCGCGGTGCCGGGCGGCAGCGGGCGCGCCGTCGCGCGCCGGCGCAGGCTGCCGTCCCAGAACAGCTCGGCGAACTCCAGGGTCTGGGTCAGCAGGATCGCCGCCATGAAGCCCAGCGCCGGCACCAGCACCGCCAGCACGGCGATATCCGGCAGGCGCAGGTAATTGTCCAGCGGCAGCGTGCCCAGCAGCACGGCGAGCGAGGCCACGGCCTGGGCGATCAGGGCGAAGGCCACGCGCCCGGCCAGCCGCATGCCGGCAAACGTCAGCAGGAAAGGCAGCATCGCCGCCAGCCCGACGGCCGAGGCCATGGCTACTTTGGTTTGCCAGTAGGGGTCGGCGTAGAGCGGACCGGCGAGTTCGAACTTCGGCCGCCGCGCCGCATCCAGCATGCCCCAGTGCGCGCCGACCGGCCCTTCGGTCGCGTGTTTCCAGGGCTGGTCGACGGCCTCCATGAGGAAGTAGTCGAGGTTCGGCGCCTCCACCCGCGCCAGGAAGGAGCGTACGAACAGGCCCTGCGCCGCCGGTGTCGGCCGCGCCACGCCCACCGCCGCGCCGCCGCTGGGCCAGCCGATTTCGCCGATCACGATATGTTTGTCCGGGAAGCGCGCCTGCACCTGGGCGTAGCGCCGCAGCGTTTCCTCCACCGCGGCTTCGACCGGCACGCCCTCCCAATACGGCAGCAGATGCACGGTGATGAAATCGACATGCTCGGCCAGTTTCGGCTGGCGCAGCCAGACGTGCCAGGGTTCGGCCGTGGACACCGGCACCGCCAGTTCCGCGCGCAACCGGTCGAGGTAGGCGTAAAGCACGGCGGGCGCCAGCTTGCCGTGCAGCTGGGTTTCGTTGCCGGCGATCACGCGCTCGACGTTGCGATGTTCGCGCGCCGCCTGCGTCGCCGCCGCTATTTCAGCCTCGTTGTTGGCCAGCCGGTAATCGAGCCAGATACCCATGCTCAGGCGCAGGTCGAACTGCTGCGCCAGCGCCGGCAGCTCGGGAAACTCGGCGGCGCTGTAGGTGCGCAGGCGTGAAGTCAGTGGCGCAAGGCGGCGCAGGTCGTCGCGCAGTTCCTGTTGCGTCGGAAAACTCAGGGCTAGCGGACTTTCCCAGCGCTGGAAGGCGTTGTAGGCGAGCCCGGCGACGCGCGGCGGCGCCTCCGGTGCCGCCAGCGGCGGATTCAAGGCGCGCCATGCGGCGAAGTTGATCAGCAGCACCAGCGCGGCGATCGCCAGCGCACCCGGCCAGCGCGCGGCGCCCGCACGCGGCGGCAAGGGCGGCCGACCGCCGCTGCGGCCGGCGGGACCGGCACGCGGCGCGGCACCCGCTTCACTGCCTTCTTCCGCGCCGGTTCGCAGCAGGGGCAGCGGCCGTTCCGCGGCCGGCGTGCCGATGTTTCGTGCTACGGTGCACGGGCCTGCGCTGCCCGCGGGATCCGCGATCGCTTTCACGCCCACTGCCGCCGCCGTCACCGATGCCTCCCCACGATTCCGAGCCTGCCGCCACGCGCCCGGGCGCTGCCCGGCGCATCGCCGTCCTGCTCATCTTCGGCGTCGTGCTGGCGGTCACATTGACCTGGGCCGTGTTGCAGGGCCGTCCGGCGGCGCTGCCCGAAGTCACCGGCGCGCCGCTGTCGCAAACCCCGCAACTTCCCTGCGTCTCCTACGCGCCCTTCCGCCGTGACGGCGATACGCCCTTCGACCCGGCCTTGCGCGTCGCGCCGCAAGCGATTGAGGCCGACCTGCGTTTGCTCAAGGCGGTAACCGGCTGCGTACGCACCTACGGCCTCGACCACGGCCTCGATGTCGTGCCGGCGATTGCCCGCAAGCTCGGCCTGCGCGTCGTGCTCGGCGCCTGGATCGGGCGCGATGCGGCGGCCAACGAAGCGCAGTTGCGCCGCGCGCTGGAACTGGCGCGCGAATATCGCGACGTCGTGCAATTGCTGGTGGTCGGCAACGAGGTCCTGCTGCGCCGCGAACTGGCGCCCGAGGCGCTGGCCGCGCTGCTCGACCGCGCCCGGCGCGAGTCGCCGGTACCGGTCAGCTATGCCGATGTCTGGGAATTCTGGCTGCGTCACGGTCCGGTGTTGCGCGAGCATGTTGACGTCGTCGCGGCGCACATCCTGCCGTATTGGGAGGACGAGCCGGTCGGCAGCAAACAGGCCGTCGACCATGTGTACGCGGTGGCCGCGCAGTTGCGGCAGAACTTCGGCAGCACGCCGGTCTTCGTCGCCGAAACCGGCTGGCCGGCGGCCGGCCGGCAGCGCGGTCCGGCGGTGCCGGGGCGTTTCGAACAGGCGCATTTCGTGCGCGCAATGCTGGCGCGGCAGGCGGTGCAGCCGCTGCAATTCAACCTGATCGAGGCCTTCGACCAGCCCTGGAAGCGCACGCTGGAAGGCGCGATGGGCGGTGCCTGGGGCCTGTTCGATGCCGATGGAATACAGCGCGTGCCGCTCGCCGGTCCGCTGCCGCCCGATCTGCGCTGGTTCTGGCTGCCGCTCATTGTGGTGATAGGCGCAGCGGGTGGTGCGGTGGCCGGCCTGATGTTGAATGGATGGCGGCGCAGGCGGAGCAATATCGAGGCGACGCCGGCTGGAACCGACCTGCTCGCGCTGTCGGTGCTCGCCGCGGCCGGCGCGCTGATCGCCGCCTTTGCCCTGCTGCAGGCGCAGGCGCTGCCCTTGTGGAGCCGCAACGCGTGGGAATGGGCGGCTGGCGGCGGCGCGCTGTTGCTGTCTCTGATCTGCGGCGCGGCTGCAGCCGGTCGTTTGTTGCAGGTGCTGGAGGGCGGCGTCGACCGTGCGCGGGTCGGCGTCGTTGGGATACTCGTTGGGATACCCAAGGCGCCGGCAGAGACGGGTTCGCGATTGTTGGCAATCGCGCAGTTCGGCCTGCTGTTCTTCGCCGCGGTCGATGCCCTCGGCCTGGTTTTCGATGCGCGTTACCGCCCCCTGCCCTGGCCCGTCATCGCCGCGCCGGCCTTGTTGCTCCTGGCGCTGGCCTGGCTGGGTGATCGCCTGCCCGCCGCGGCGCGCGAAGAAAAACTGCTGGCTGCGGTGTGTGCCGTTTGCGCTGTGCTGGTCGCCATCCTGGAAGGTCCGGCCAACACGCAGGCCTTGCTCTATGCGGCGCTTCTGCTGGCGCTGGCGGGCGCCAGCGGGTGGCCTCATCGCGCTGCTCCCGGCGTTCCCGGCACCGCTGTGCGCAACAGCGCCAGCCCCGCCAGCAGCGCCGCCGGCGCGGCCGAGCGCGTCGAGTAGAGAACCAGCCCGGCACCTGCCGCGGCCAGCGCGAACAGGCCGACCGTGCGCCAGCGCGTCAGCAGCGCCAGCACGGCAAGGGCCAGCGCCAGCATTCCCAGGCGACCGTCGGCAAAAGCTTGCACGGTGAGGCTGCGCACGATGCAGGTCGTACTGTCCCAAGGCATGGCATCGCACAGCGCGGTGAGCGCGGCGGGTTCCACCAGCCGGTAGCGCGCCAGGCTGGCCAGCAGCAGCGCGCCAGACAGCGCAATGAACGGTGCAACAAACGGCGCCGCCATGGGCGCGGCAAGCGCCGCCCGCCAGCCCGCCTGCTGCGCGGAGCGCGAATCCGCCGGGCTCATCGCAGCGTCCCGCCGGGGTTGGTCAGTGTGGCAGCGGGCGTCGCCATCGCTGCCGTCTGCGCCGCGACCAGCGTCGCCGGCGCGCGCGGTTCGGCAAAGGCGCGCAGCACTATCGCGGTCAGCTCGTGCATGCCGCCCAGCGACTGGCGCGGCGGGTTGAGCCCGGCGCGAAAGCCCTGCTCGGTGAAGCGCTTGAGCAGCGCCGGGTCGCGCGCGACGATGTGCACCGGCACGTCCCACGAGGCGCCTTCGCCGCTGATGTTGGCCGTCGGCTGGTGGTCGCCGAGGAGGATGAACACCGTCTCGCGCGGTTCAGGTTGGCGCAGGAAGCCACCCAGCCAGCGCATAGGTGTACTCGATCATGCGCAGGTAGTCGGGGAACATGTTGAGCCAGGCGACCTGCTCGTTTTCCGCGCGCGCCAGTTCGGCGGCGTCGAAGGGCTTGTCGCCCAGCACGCGCTGCCAGTCCGGCTGGTAGGGCGGCACCGGGCTGAACGGGAAATGGCAGGTGATGGTCGGAAAGAACACGAAGCGCGGCGGTTCATCGGCGCCGCGCGGATGCAGCTGCTCGAAGCGCGCCAGCGCGAACTGATCGGGGATCTTCCAGTAGCCCAGCGGCGGGCCGCGGTAGTCCAGTTCGCGACTCTGCAGGAACTCGTCGAAGCCGTAGTAGGCGCGCTCCGGCCATTCCCAGAACAGCGCCGGGTAGAGCCCGAAAACGCGGTAGCCATTGGCGCGGAACAGGGTGGACAGCGTCGGCCGGTCGGTGGTCAGCAGCAGGTCGTGGCGCATCGGATTGGACAGGTCGAGCCCGGACAGCACGCTCAGGTGCGCGAGATCCGAGGCGCCGCCGTAGGTCGGCGAACTGATGAAGCCGGACACCACCTGCCGGCCGCCGGCGGCGATGTCCTCGGCAAAGCGCCGCCGCGCATCCGCCAGCCCGGCCACAGCGCGCGGGTTGTCGTAGGTCACCGCGCCGTAGGACTCCATGAAGATCAGATACACGTCGCGCCCGCCCAGCGACCCCAGCGCCTTGCCGGACGGCGCCGCCAGCGCCGCCTGCAGCGTGGTGGACGGCGGCAGCACCTGTTGCAGGCGCTGCGCCGACATCGAGGTGAGCAGCAGATCGGCCTGGCGCACGTAGGTCGGGATCACCGGCTTGGAGACCACCGGCCAGGTCTCCCGCACGCCGGCGTAGTTGGCCGCGACCAGCACTGTCGCCGCGGCGGTGGCGAGCCAGGCCCAGCGCGTGCGCAGCGCATGCGGCACGGCATGCTCCGCCGTCACCGCGATGGCCCAGCGCAGCAGGCGGTGCAGCGACCACAGCAGCAGCGCCACGGCGGCGACCGCGCCGGCGCTGATCCACCAGGGAAAGTCCTGCGCCGTCACCCACAGGAAGCGCGGAATCTGCGCCCCATCCCAGTACAGATTCACTTCGCGGCCGAACAGGCTGGGTGCGGTGACATCCAGGTAGCGGCCCAGCACCAGCAGCAGGTAGGCCAGCGCCAGCGCGGTCAGGCTGCGCGGCGACAAGGGCCCGCGCCATGCCACCAGAGCCAGCAGCACCAGCCAGAGGCCGACAAATTCCGGCGCCAGGCGCTTGTCCGGCACGATGCCCGGCGTCGGCCACCAGGTGCTGAAGCTCAGCATGCCGTTGAGCAGCAGCAGCGCCAGCAGGGCTATACCGATCCGGCGCCACGGCGGCGAAGTTGCCGCGCTTGCGCTCAAGGCCTTCTCGCTCATGCGGCCTTCGCTGCGGCGACGCGGCCGCTGCCGATGTAGCCCATGCCGAACTGGGTCGGCGTCATCTGCCAGTCGTCGAGCAAGGGCAGGATGCGATCCCACGGTGTCGCCAGTTCGCCGGGCGCGCCGTTGTAGGCGTAGTTCTTCAAATAGACCCACAGGTTCAGCGGTGCCAGCCAGCCGGGGAAGTATTTGACACCGGCGATCGCCACCCGCGCCTGCGGCCGGGCGCAGGCCAGCAGCCGCGCCAGCGCCGCCGGCGAGCGCAGCACGTCGTGGGTGTAGTGGAACAGCAGGGCGTCAACCGCTTCCGGCAGTTCCAGATGCTGCGCCGCGTTTTGCACCAGGCATACGTTGCTCCAGCCCGCGTCAGCCTGGCGCTGCCGCGCGATGGCGAGCATCTCGGGGCTCTGGTCGCAGCCATAGACCATGCCTTCCGGGCCGACTGCGGCGCGCAGCAGAGACAGGCTCAGGCCCGTACCGCAGCCGACATCGAGCACGCGCTGGCCGGGCTGCAACTGCAGTGCGGCGATGGTGCGTTCGCGGATCGGCCAGGTCGGCCCGCAGGTTGAGTCGTAACCGGCGGCGCGTTTGCGATATTTGGCGATCGACTTCTCCTGGACGGGTCCGTCGGCCGGCGGATCGGAAATCTGGGGCATGGGTGAGCGCATCGGGGATTCGTTGCTTTGGTCAGTATTCCGTGCCGGATGGCGGCGGTCAAATGCGACAAGCGGCGCAAGAGCTTACTCCCGACGGGTCATGGACCGGCAAAGCGCCGGTAAATTCCCGTTGGATCCACTGAATAAGTCCGTCACACCGGCGAAGGCCGGTGTCCAGGTGTCTGAAAGCACTGGGTTCCGGCTTTCGCCGGAATAGCCTGCCCCGGCCCTGATCCGGGGACGAATTGCGACTTGTTCAGCACTTCCCTTGTGCATGCGCAAACGCCGTAGCGCCGGCGCCGTCCCGCCGGGGGATACCAGGGTCACGGATCAGCGCCTGATTCCCCCAAATACATCCTGCCGCGCCGCCTTGCTTATCGCCACGATGGCGGGATGGGTGAGGCGGCGCTCGGTGCTGATCGCGTAGAGGTGCTCGACCACCGAGTCGATGCGGCCGATTTCCTCGACCTTGTACTGTTCGCAGACATGGGCGGCAATTGCGGTCGGCGCGACGAACAGCCCGGCGCCGGCTTGTCCGAAGGATTTCATCAGCGCGCTGTCGTCGAATTCGCCGACGATCCGCGGCCGCAAGCCGTTGGCGTCGAGCCACTGCAGCAGTTTCGGTCGAATGGCGACGTCTTCGCCCGGAAGGAGGAAGGGCGCGTTGTCGAGCATGGCGGGAAAGCCGCCGGACAGCGCCTTCGCCAACTGGCGGGTGCCGAACACGGTCAGGCTGCTCTCGCCCAGCAGGTGGCTGTAGCCGCGCACGTTGAGGTTGGTCGGCATCGGCCGGTCGGCAATGATCAGGTCCAGCCGGTGGATGGACAGGTCGGCCAGCAGCGTCGCCAGGCGCCCCTCGCGGCAGATCAGGCGCACCGGTTCGTCAAGCCCGAGCGCCGGATCCACCAGCCGGTAGGCCACCGTCTTCGACACCGAGTCGGCGATGCCGACCCGGAACGGCAGCGACTTCCTGGTCTGCTGGCCGCGCAAGACTTCCTGCAATTCGTCGGCGACGGTGAAGATCTCCTCCGCGTAGCTCACGATGCTGCGTCCGGCATCCGTGGTTTCGAGGTTGCGGCCGACGCGGCGAAACAGCTCCACGCCCAGGCTCGCCTCGAACTCTCGCAACTGCCCGCTGATGGAATGCGGCGTCAGGTGCAACTGCTCCGCGGCGCGGGCAATGCTGCCGGTCTTGGCGACCATCCAGAAATACCTCAAGTGCTTGAAGTTGAGCGCCGCCATCGTCCTGTCCTCCTGGTTCCGGCAAGCTGCCGTAATCCGCAGGCAAAGCATAACATCGAACTTCTCGATGTATCAGCTCAAAATAATCGACTTGTTCGATCTGTGACGGCGCCCTAGCATCTGCTCCGTGTTCAACCCGATAGGAGCGAGCTTCATGCGTATCGACATCAAGGCCAGGGGATTCGACCTCACAGACGGACTGCGCGAGCACACCGTGCGGCGCCTGCAGTTCGCCCTGGGCTGGGCCAATCATGACGTCCGCGCGATCAACGTGCGCCTGTTCGACATCAACGGGCCGCGCGGCGGCAAAGACAAGCGCTGCCGCATACAAGTCCCTTTCCCCGGTACCCGGAACGTGGTGATCGAGGATACCGAGTCCGATCTCTACGTCGCCATCGATCGCGCCGCAGAGCGGGCCGAACGCGCCGTGGTGCGCCGGCTGGAGCGTTTGCGCGAGTATCCCCGTGCCCGCCTCATCGCGCGGGAAGCCCCAGACGCCGAGTTCGCACGCGACGCCGTCGCGGCGATGGGTACGGATTGAAGGAATCGGCATGAGCAAACTTGGTCTTTTCGGTTACGCGGCCGCCTTCTTCCCCGGGCTCTTGCAGGTGCGCCGCTCGACCTGGATTGCCGCCGGCGTCGGCCTGCTGTTGCTGATGGGCCTGATGGCGTGGGCCGTCGTCGCATTGATCGGCGGGCTGTGGGGCCAGGCGCGGAACCTGTCGGAAACGGCGCCCGATATCGTGCGTGACGCGACACGCGCGGCGGTGGGGCAGGTCGAAGTCATCGTCCCCGGCGTTCGCGAAAAACTCGGCGAGATGGTGCCGGCGCTGAAGGCGGAGCAACCCGTCCGCGACGTTTCCGGCACCGACGTCGGTCCGGTGGCCCGCTATCCGGGTCTGGCGCGTGCCTACTGGCATCGCGAGGGGCGCGAAATCACCGTCCGCTATCAAGGTGCGGCGGATTATGCGGCGGTGCTGGACCACTACGTCAGCGGCTTCGCCGCCCAGGGCTACCGCCAGAACCTGCTCTCCGCGGCGCCGGATGCGGAGCGCCACGAATACCTCAAGGACGCCGACCGTGTCGGCTTCGTCCTGACCAAGGATGCGAAAGGCGTGGTCAAGGCGACCATCGTCACCGTCCTGCCATGACCGACTTTTTGAAACGAAGGTAGCGCAACCATGAAGCTGGAAGAGCAGAAATCCATTCTTGTCATTGCCCTGTATGCCGCGTTCGCCGACGGCATCAAGGCCGAGGGGGAACGCGAAGAAGTTCGCCGCATTGCCGCATCGCTGGCCGCTTCCATGCCCGATGCCGCAGGCGCTGTCGACCTCGCCGGCCTGTACCAGGACGTGCTCCTCAAGCGGACAAGCCTCGCCACGGCCGCCGCCGCGCTGAGCGAATCCGGCCAGCGTCAGCTGGCCTATGAAATGGCGGTGTGTGTCTGCGAGGCCGACGGTCGCCTGTGCGATGCCGAACGACGCTTCCTGAACGAACTGAAAGTTCTGCTCAAGCTCGACAGCGCCGTCACGGATCTCGTCGAAAACGAGATCGACACCCTTGTCGGGGAAATCGAATCGGTCGTGCCGGCGGCGCCAGTCGGCACCAAAGCCGCCGCCGGCCCCGTCGTCGCGGCGGTGCCCTCGGTTTCCGCGGCCGAACTGGACAAATCCATCCTCAACTACGCCATATTGAATGGCGCCCTGGAACTGCTGCCGCAATCCTGGGCCTCGATGGCCATCATTCCGCTGCAGGTCAAGATGGTGTATGGCATCGGCAAGGCCCACGGCGTCGAGCTCGACCAGGGCCACATCAAGGAATTCATCGCCGCCGCCGGGGTCGGGCTCACCTCGCAGTACCTCGAACAGTTCGGCCGCAAACTGCTCGGCGGCCTGCTCGGCAAGGTCGCCGGCAAGACCGTCGGCAAGCTGGGCAGCGCCGCCACCGGCATGGCCTTCTCCTTCGCCACCACCTACGCGCTGGGCCAGGTGGCCAGGCGCTATTACGCCGGCGGGCGGACGATGAGCAGCGCGCTGCTGCGCGACAGCTTCCAGAACCTGCTCGGCCCGGCCAAGCAGATGCAGGCGCAGTACCTGCCGCAAATCCAGCAGAAGGCCGCGAAGCTTGATGTCGGCCAGATCATGGACATGGTTCGCGGCAAGCAGGGAGCCATGGCATGACCGACACCACGGTCAGCTTCGCCACCGGCCCGATGTGGGCCGGCTTCATCGTTTTCGTGCTCGCCATGCTGGCGCTCGACCTGTTCGTCTTCGGCGGGCGCAAGGCACACCGCGTCCATGTCAAGGAAGCGGCCGCCTGGGTGGCCGTCTGGGTCAGCCTGGCGCTCGCCTTCGCCGGCCTGCTCTGGTGGTACCTGAACGACACCCAGGGCGCCGAGGTGGCGCAGACGCAAGACGCTCGAATTCCTCGCCGGCTACCTGATCGAGCAGTCGCTGTCGGTGGACAACATGTTCGTCTTCGTCATGATCTTCAGCTACTTCGCCGTGCCGCCGGAATTGCAGCGTCGCGTGCTGCTCTACGGCGTGCTCGGCGCCATCGTCATGCGCGCCGGCATGATCTTCGCCGGCGTCTGGCTGGTGCAGCAGTTCGCCTGGATCCTCTACGTCTTCGGCGCCTTCCTGGTCATCACCGGCATCAAGATGCTCATCTTCGCCGAGTCCGAACCCGACCTGGAAAAGAACCCGCTGCTGCGCTGGCTGCGCGGCCACATGCGCATCACGCCGGAATTCCACGGCGAGAAGTTCTTCGTGCGCAAGAACGGCATCCTCTGGGCGACGCCGATGTTTCTCGTGCTGGTGCTGATCGAGGCCAGCGACCTGGTGTTCGCCGTCGACAGCATCCCGGCCATCTTCGCCGTGACCACCGACCCCTTCATCGTGTTCACCTCGAACATCTTCGCCATCATGGGCCTGCGCGCGCTGTACTTCCTGCTCGCCGACATGGCCGACCGCTTCCACCTGCTCAAGTACGGCCTGGCCCTCGTGCTGGTCTTCATCGGCGGCAAGATGCTGGCCATGCCCTGGTTCCACATGCCGATCCAGTGGTCGCTCTCCATCGTCGCCAGCATCATCGCCATGTCGGTGGTGGCCAGCCTGGCGCTGACGAAACCGCAATCCGTCGCCGCCGGAGAAAAAGCATGAGCCCCGCGCAAGTCACCCCGGCACTCGCCGCCAGCGAACGCGACGATGAAGGTCGCCTCGTCGGCCTGGTCTATCGACAGCACGCCGCCGCTGACGGCGCCCGACGCCAATCCCTGGCTGGTCGCGGTGGATAGCTCGGACAACGCCCTGCGCGCCGTCGCCCATGCCGCCGCCCAGGCCGGCGCAATGAATGCCGTCGCCCTGCATCTGGTCCATGTCCAGCCCTGGCTGTCGAAGGAGGCCGCCGAGGCGGAGCTGGCGCATCGCGCCCTGGGCGCCACCGCGCGGGCGCGCGCCACGCTCGACGCCGCCGGCCTGCCGTGGCGCCTGCACGTGGCGCTGGGCGATCCGGCGGAACGCATCATCCATCGCGCCGTCAGGATCTCGGCCAGCGGCATCGTCATCGGCAGCCGCGGCCTCAACGTAGTCGAAAGCCTGCTGTTCGGTTCCGTGGCCTACAAGGTCATGCATCTTTCCCCCTTGCCCGTGATGGTGGTGCCGTGAGGCTCGCCGTCCCGTCAGCGCCGTCCGGTGGATACCGCTGCGCATAACTTTTTCTTCACAACCCCAAAGGAGACTGAAATGAACCTGAACCAAGCCCGCAACCAGGCGATTGCCCTGCCGCAAGGCGGAGCGGAATCCGTCCTCGCCACCAACAAGGTGATCCGCAACACCTACATGCTGCTGTCGATGACGCTGGCCTTCTCCGCCGTCACCGCCGCCGCGTCGGTGGCGCTGAAACTGCCGCATCCGGGCATCATCCTCACCCTGATCGGCTTTTTCGGCCTGCTGTTCGCCGTGCATAAACTCAAGGACAGCGGCTGGGGCATCCTCGCCGTGTTCGCCATGACCGGCTTCATGGGCTACACGCTGGGCCCCGTCATCAGCCGCTATCTCGGCCTGCCCAACGGCGGCGAGATCGTCATGCAGGCCATGGGCGGCACCGCCGCGATCTTCATCGGCCTCTCGGCCTACGCCGTGACGACGAAGAAGGACTTCAGCTTCATGGGCGGCTTCCTCATGGTCGGCATCCTGCTCGCCTTCCTCGCCGGCCTGGGCGCGATCTTCTTCCAGATCCCCGCGCTGTCCCTGACCGTGTCGGCCGCCTTCGTGCTGCTGATGTCCGGCCTGATCCTTTACGAGACCAGCAACATCATCCACGGCGGCGAGACCAACTACGTGCTGGCCACCGTGACCTTGTTCGTCTCGATCTTCAACCTCTTCACCAGCCTGCTGCACCTGCTGGGTTTCATGAACGGGGACGATTGAACGCGATGTCCGAACTGATCCGGCGCCTGCGGGCGCTGGCGCCCAGCCGCGAGCAACTCGAGGCCAATCCCTGGTTGCGCCGGCTGGCGCCTTACCTCGCCGACCCGAAGCTGTGGTGCTGGTCGCGGCGGGGTGTCGCCATGGGCATGGCGATCGGCCTGTTCATCGGCTTCCTGATTCCCATCGCCCAGATCCTGCTCGCCGCCGCGGCGGCCGTCATCCTGCGCGCCAACGTGCCGATCGCCGCCGCCGGCACACTGGTGACCAACCCGCTGACCGTGCCGGCGATCTACTACGCCGCCTATCAGCTGGGCGCCTGGGCGACCGGAACCTCCGCCACGGCCGCGGTCTCGTGGGCCGATCCCTTCAGCGTCCTGGAAAGCCTCGGTTCGATCGGCGTGCCGTTGTTTACCGGCCTGGCCATCACGGCATGCTTTGCCGCCGCCGCCAGTTACCTGCTGATCTCGCGGGTCTGGATCCGGCACGTCGCCGCGAAACGGCGCGGGGTGCGGTCATGAAACTGTTCTCGCCGCTCTATCGTCGGGCCATGGTCTGGGCCCGGCACCCGCACGCGCCCTGGTACCTGGGTGGCATGAGTTTCGCCGAATCCTCGTTCTTCCCGGTGCCGCCCGACGTGATGCTGGCGCCGATGTGTCTCGCCAACCCGCGCCGGGCATGGCATCTGGCGCTGCTGACGACGCTGACCTCGGTGGCGGGCGGGCTGTTCGGCTACGCCATCGGCTACTTCGCCATCGATGCCGTGTGGCCCTGGTTGCAGGACAGCCGTTACTGGCCGGCCTATCAAACCGCGGTGGCGTGGTTCGGCGAATGGGGCTTCTGGGCGGTGTTCATCGCCGGCTTCTCGCCGATTCCCTACAAGATGTTCACCATCGCGGCCGGAGCGCTTGCCATGGCACTCCTGCCTTTTGCCATCGCCTCGCTGATCGGGCGCGGCGCGCGCTTCTTCCTGGTCGCCGCCCTGATGGCCTGGGGCGGTTCGCGCATGGAAGCGGCATTGCACCGCTACGTCGATCGCCTGGGCTGGGCCACCGTCGCGCTGCTGGCCATGGGCCTGCTGGCGTATCGCTGACATGAGCCCGAACGCCGACATGATCGAGCTCCCGGCCGGCGACGGACGCCGGCGGGTACGCGCCTGGATCGAGCAGCCGCGCGTGCAGAACTTCATCATCGTCCTGATCCTGCTCAATGCCGGCCTGCTCGGCCTGGAAACCTCGGCCGGCGCGATGGCGGCGGCCGGCGCGCTGATCGTCGGCATCGACCGCGCCATCCTGGCGGTGTTCGTCGTCGAAATCGCCTTGCGCCTCTACGCCCACCGCGCGGCCTTCTGGCGCGACCCGTGGAGCGTGTTCGATTTCGCCGTGGTCGCCATCGCGCTGGTTCCGGCCACCGGGCCGCTGGCCGTGCTGCGCGCCTTGCGCGTGCTGCGGGTGCTGCGTCTGCTGACCATGGTGCCGTCGATGCGGCGCGTGGTCGGCGCCTTGCTCGCGGCGATTCCGGGGCTGGGCTCGATCGCCCTGGTGTTGCTCATCATCTATTACGTCTTCGCGGTGATCGCCACCAACCTGTTTGCCGCCACCCACCCGGAATGGTTCGGCGACATCGGCCGCTCGCTGTACACCCTGTTCCAGATCATGACCCTGGAAAGCTGGTCGATGGGCATCGCCCGCCCGGTGATGGAGAACTTCCCGTATGCCTGGGCATTTTTCATCCCCTTCATCCTGGTGGCGACCTTCACCATGCTCAACCTGTTCATCGCCATCATCGTCAACGCCATGCAAAGCTATAACGAGGCGGAGCAGCACGACGCGAAAGCGGCCGTGGAAGCGGCGCGCAAGCACATCGAGGCCGACCTGCACGCCGAGATGCGCGGCCTGCGCGACGAAATCCGCGAACTGAAAGCGCTGCTGCCGCCCGCCGCAGCGCCACGCTGAAGCGCAACGCCAAGGAGACTCCATGAAACGCATCTTCCTCTTCCTCGCCACCAACATGGCCATCGTGCTGGTGCTGTCCGTCACCATGCGCCTGCTCGGCGTCGAGCCCTTCCTCAACGCCAACGGCCTCAACCTCGGCTCGCTGCTGATCTTCGCCGCGGTCATGGGCTTCGGCGGTTCCTTCATTTCGCTCGCCATATCAAAATGGTCGGCGAAGAAGGCGATGGGCGTGCAGGTGATCGAAGCGCCGTCGAATTCGACCGAATTCTGGCTGGTCGAAACGGTGCGCAAATACTCGGCCGAAGCCGGCATCAAGATGCCCGAAGTCGGCATTTTCGACACGCCCGAGGTCAACGCCTTCGCCACCGGCATGACCAAAAACAGCTCGCTGGTCGCCGTCTCCAGCGGCCTCTTGCGGCAGATGTCGCAAAGCGAAGCCGAGGCCGTCATCGGTCACGAAATCGCCCACGTCGCCAACGGCGACATGGTGACGCTGGCGCTGATCCAGGGCGTGGTGAACACCTTCGTCATGTTCTTCTCGCGCGTCATCGGCCACCTGGTGGATCGGATCGTGTTCAAGACCGAGCGCGGCCACGGGCCGGCCTTCTTCGTCACCACGATCGTTGCCCAACTTGTGCTGGGCATCCTGGCCTCGATCATCGTCATGTACTTCTCCCGCCAGCGCGAATTCCGCGCCGACCGGGGCGGTGCCGCCCTGGCCGGGCGGCCGAACATGATCGCCGCGCTGGAGCGGCTGAATTCGCTGCATCCCGCGCCGTTGCCGGAAAAGCTGGCGGCCTTCGGCATCAGCGGCGGCGGCGCCGGCGGCATCAAGCGCCTGTTCATGACCCATCCGCCGCTGGAAGAGCGGATCGAGTCCTTGCGCCGGCAGGCCGGCGCCTGATCGAGGAAAAAAGGAAAGCCAAGTGAATCTCAGACAAAAACGCATTGCCCTGATAGCGGGCGGCCTGGTCACGATAGGGGTGGCGACCGCCCTCGTCATGAACGCGCTCAACAGCAACATCGCCTTCTTTGTCACGCCGACGGAAGTGCTCGAAGGCAAGGCGCCGCAGGACAAGGCCTTCCGCATCGGCGGCCTGGTCAAGGAAGGCTCGATACGCCGCGACAACATGACCGTCCATTTCCTGATCACGGATACGGCCAGGGACGTCCCGGTCACCTACACCGGCATCCTGCCCGACCTGTTCAAGGAAGGGAAAGGCGCGGTGGCCCAGGGGCGGATCCGGCCCGATGGCAGCTTCGCGGCCACCGAGGTGCTGGCCAAGCACGACGAAAACTACATGCCGGCGGAGGCCCAGCACGCCATCGACGAGGCGCAAAAGACCGCGCCAAAGTACCAATCGAAGCAGATCTCGAACCAGACCAAGATCTAACCATCAGCAGCTCTTAATCAAAGGAGATACACAATGAAACGCATAGCAATCGCACTTTTCGCCGTCGTCATGGGTGCCGGCCTGATGGTTCAGGATGCCGAGGCCGCCAAGCGCCTGGGCGGCGGCAAGAGCTCCGGCATCAGCCGCGATTCATCGGTGATGAAGCGCGACGCCATTCCGGCCAAGCCCGCCGCCGCACCCGCCGCTGCCGCCGCAGCGCCCGCAGCCGCCGCCCAGTCCGGCATGAGCCGCTGGATGGGCCCGCTCGCAGGTCTCGCCGCCGGTATCGGCCTCGCCGCCCTGTTCTCGCACTTGGGCATGGGTGAAGGCATGGCCAACATGATGATGATGTTGCTGCTCGGCATGGCCGTCTTCTTTGCCGTGCGCTGGTTCCTCAAGAAGCGCCAGCCGGCCGCTGCCCAGCCGGCCATGCAGTACGCCGGCATGCCCGCCGGCATGCAGCCGCCGCGCGCCGCCGAACCCTTCATTCCGGCATCCGCCGGCGGCACCGCTGCTGCTGCGGCCCCCGCCACGGCATCCGCGGCGAACATCCCCGCCGGCTTCGATGTCGATGGCTTCCTGCGCCAGGCCAAGCTCAACTTCATCCGCCTGCAGGCCGCCAACGACCGCGGCGACATGGAGGATGTCCGCCAGTTCTGCAGCCCCGAAATGGCCGCCGAAATCCAGATGCAGTTCCAGGAGCGCGATCAGCTCGCGCAGGAAACCGACGTCGTGCAGCTCGATGCCGAACTGCTCGATGTCAGCACCGAAGCCAACCGCGCCCTGGCCAGCGTGCGTTTCTCCGGCCTGATCCGCGAGGAAGCCAATGCCGCGCCCGAAGCCTTCAGCGAAGTCTGGCATTTGAGCCGGCCGGCTGACGGCAGTCGCGGCTGGAGCATCGCCGGCATTCAGCAAAGCTGATCGCCGGGCGTGGGTAACATGAGGTACATCGGAGACGCGACATGAACTTGAAACGAATCCTCGCCGCCACGGACTTTTCCGCGCTGGGCGATGCCGCAATCCATCGCGGCATCGTTCTGGCGGCGCGGGAAGAGGGCGAACTCGTGATTCTCCACGCCATGCCAAAGCCGTCGGTGCTGGAAGATGCTTTTGGCAGCGGCGGCGACCTGCCGGCGCGCATGCGCGCCGTGGCCGGGGACAGGCTCGCGTCCCTGGTCGATGCCGCGATGCAGGCCGGCGCTCGCCGGGTCCGGGCGGAAATCGCCGAGGGCCCGGCGCACCGGGCGCTGGCGGATGCGGCGGAAGGTTTCCATCCCGACCTGCTGGTCATCGGTGCCCACGGCAAGGGCCTGTTGCAGCAGTTTTTTCTTGGCGGCACGGCATCCCGCATCCTCGTCCGCGCGGCCTGTCCGGTACTGGTCGTGCGCCGCGAGCCCGCGGGCGACTATGGTCAGGCGCTGGCGGCGGTCGATCTGGGGCCGCGTTCGGAGGCCGTGTTGCGCGCGGCCATCATCGTGGCAGCGCGGGGCGGTATCACGGTGGCCCATGCCTACCAGGCGCCCTTCGAGGCCAAACTGCGCTACAAGGGATTCTCCGAGCAGGACATCGCGCGTTACTCGGAGCCCGAAGCACAAGCCGCGCAGAGAAGCGTCGCGGCGCTGCTGGCGGATCCCGATCTTGCCGGGCTTGACCTGAAAATCCGCATCGCCCACGGCCACCCCAATCCGGTGCTGTTCGATCTCGCCAACGAAATGGGCGCGGAGCTCATCGTCGTCGGCAAGCATGGCGGCTCCCGCCTGGAAGAGTCGGTGATGGGCAGCATCACCCGGCTCCTCGCCTACTACGCGCCCGGAGATGTTCTGATAGTCTGACCGGTCTTTCATCCCATACCAGGGCGGAATCATGCACGGGGTCTTTGGCGAGTTTGCCCTTCTGCTGCTGATGTCCGCGGCGGCGGGCGCGGTTTCGCTCTGGCTGCGCCAGCCGGTGCTGATCGCCTACATCGCCATGGGCATCGTCGCCGGGCCGGCGGTGCTGGGGATCGTCACGGCGCACGACCAGATCGACCTGCTGGCCCAGGTCGGTGTCGCCGTGCTGCTCTTCGTCGTCGGCCTCAAGCTCGACCTGCAGCACATCCGGCATATCGGCCCCGTCGCCCTGGCCACCGGCCTCGGGCAACTGAGCTTCACCATCGTCATCGGCTTCCTCATCGTCCTGGCCATGGGCAGGGGCTGGGTGGAAGCGCTCTACGTCGCCGTCGCGCTGACCTTCTCCAGCACCATCATCATCGTCAAGCTGCTCTCCGACAAGCGCGAGATCGATTCGCTGCACGGCCGCATCGCCGTCGGTTTCCTGATCGTCCAGGACTTGGCCGTGGTGATCGCGATGATGGTGATGAGCGCCCTGCGCGGCGATGGCGGCGAGGGTTCGCTGCTGGCGCTGGCCGGTTCGCTGACCCTGCGCATCGGCATTGCCGGCCTCGGCCTCTACGTGTTGATGCGCTACATCCTGCCCAGGGTCGTCGACCGCATGGCGCAGTCGCAGGAACTGCTGCTGATCTTCGCCATCGCCTGGGGCACGGGGCTTGCCGCGCTGGGCGAATGGGCCGGTTTCTCGAAGGAGGCCGGCGCCTTCCTCGCCGGCTTCTCGCTCGCCTCGACGCATTACCGTGACGCGATCAACGCCCGGCTGACCGGCATCCGCGACTTCCTGCTGCTGTTCTTTTTCATCGACCTCGGCGCCAAGCTCGATTTCTCGACTCTGGGCGGCGAAGTCTGGCCCGCCATCGTTCTCTCGCTGTTCGTCCTGATCGGCAATCCGCTGATCGTGATGGCGATCATGGGCTACATGGGCTACCGCAAGCGCACCGGCTTCCTCTGCGGCCTCACCGTGGCGCAGATCAGCGAGTTCTCGATCATCTTCGTCGCCATGGGCATCACGCTCGGCCACATCGATGCCGGTGCGCTGGGGCTGACCACGCTGGTCGGGTTGATCACCATCGCCATGTCGACCTACATGATCCTCTACTCGCATCCGCTCTACGAAAAGCTGGGCCCTGGCTGGGCGTATTCGAACGCAAGCGCCCCTTCCGCGAACTGGCCGTGGCGACCGAACGCCACGATCTGCGCGAGGCCGATGTCATCGTCTTCGGCCTCGGCCGCTACGGCAGCCGCCTGGCGCTGGGCCTGAAGGAGGCCGAACTCAAGGTGCTCGGCGTCGAATTCGACCCGGAGGTGGCGCGCGTCCTGCGGCGGCAGGGCCTGCCGGTGCGCTACGGCGACGGCATCGCCAGCGAGTTCCTCGAAAGCCTGCCGCTCAAGGACACGCGCTGGGTGGTCAGCACCCTGCCGGACCTGGCCTCGAACCGCGATCTGCTGCGCGGCCTGCGCGAACTGCATTTCACCGGTGAAGTGGCGATCGTCGCCCGCGAGGAGTTCGACGGCGCCGCCTTGAAAAAACTCGGCGCTCCCACCATCCTCTACCCGATGCGCAACGCCGTCGATTATGCTGTCGAGACCCTGACCGCGCTCATTCGTCCGCAGGAGGACAAGCCATGAAAACACCCGCCCGCATCCTTGTCGCGACCGATCTTTCCGCGCCGGCCCGCCATGCGGTGGCGCGTGCCTTCTACCTGGCCGCGGGTGGCGGCGGCGAGCTCTGCATCCTGCACGCGATGGAGCTGGATGCCATCGACAGCCTGCGCGAGATGCTGGGCGACGACCTGCATTCGGTGAAGGCGTCCCTGAACGGCGATGCCCGCGCGCGCCTCGACCTGTTGACCGGCGATGCGGCGATCAATCGCGGCGTCGCGACGCGAACCCGGATCGCCGCGGGAAACCCGCTGGCCACCATCGCCGCCGAGGCCGATGCGCTGGATGCCGGCCTGCTGGTCCTCGGCGCGCGCGGCGAGTCCTTCCTGCGCCACGCCATGCTCGGTTCGACCGCGGCGCGCCTGCTGCGCAAGTCCTCGCGGCGGCCGGTGCTGGTGGTGAAGCAGCCGCCCCATGAGGACTATCGCAGCGTGCTGGTGGCGGTGGATTTCTCGCCCGTGTCGTTACAGGCGATCCGCACGGCAAGGCGGCTGGCGCCCGCGGCCGACCTCGTCCTGCTGCATGCCTTCGAACTGCCCTATGAAGGCAAGCTGGCCCTGGCCGGGGTGGACGCCGAGGTAATCCGTCGTCATGTCACGACCGAAGCCGAAGTTCGCCGCAGGCGGCTGCGCGAACTGGCGGCCGCCGCCGGACTGACACCTGTCGACTACGCAGGCCGGGTCATCCATGGCGATCCGGCGCAGCAGATCGCCGCCCTGGAGCAGGAATACGACTGCGACCTGATTGTCGTCGGCAAGCATGGTTCGCACATCGCCGAGGAACTGCTTCTGGGCAGCGTGACCAAGCACGTGCTGGCCGAAGCGCAAGGCGATGTGCTGGTCATCTGCGACCCGCGCGAGGCGCCCGACGAATCCTCATGACCGATCTGGCGCAGATCGTCGGCGCCGTGCTGCTGGCAGCCGTGGGTGGCGAAGCCTTCCTCAAGTCCATCCTCGGCGCGGCCCTCCATCTGCGCGTGCCGAAGATCGTGGTGGCCACGACGCTGGCCGCTTTCGCCACCTCCGCGCCGGAACTTACCGTCTCCAGCGTCGCCGCGCTGGCCGGCCAGCCCGAGATCGGCCTGGGCGATGCGCTGGGCAGCAACGTCGTCAACATCGCGCTGATTTTCGGTCTGGCGCTGATGCTGGGCGCCGTACAGACGGCGCGCGCGGATTTTGGCCGGGATTACTACCTCGCCCTGGCGGCTCCGGTGCTGACCTTCTTCCTGGCGCTCGACGGCCGCATCGCACGCGGCGAAGCCTTGCTCCTGTTGCTCGCCTTTCTCGGCTGGCTGGCGTGGACCGTGCGCGGCGCCCTGCGCCGGCGCGACGCGGCGGTGAGCAACGGGGCCGGCGAGTTGTCGCCGGGCAGGAGCCTGATCCTCGGCGTGCTGGGTCTCGGTGCGCTGATTGCCGCCGGCCGCCTGTTCGTCTCGGGCGCAACCGGCATCGCCGCCGCCCTTGGCGTCGACACCTATGTGATCGGCGTGCTGCTGGTGGCGATCGGCACCTCGCTCCCGGAACTGGTCACGGTGATCCTGTCCCGCCTGCGCGGCCACGATGATGTCGGCGTCGGCACGCTGATCGGCAGCAACCTGTTCAACGGCCTCGCCATCGTCGGCGTGGCCGGCGCGATCCATCCGATATCCGTGCCGTTTGCCGAAGTGGCACTGACATTGGCCGGCGGCATGGCTGCCCTGCTCCTGCTGCTGCCCGATCGCGCCGGCCTGATTGTCCGCGGGCGCGGGTTCATGCTCCTGACGCTTTACGCCGGCTTTGTCTGGGCCACACTTCGCTCATGAACACGCAAAAACCCCTGCCGGTGCTCCCATGGCACGCACTGCCGGCCGCGCAGGTCGCCCGCGAGCTGGCTACCGATGCGGCCGGCCTGACGGCCGACGAGGCCGCCGCGCGTCTCGCCGCGCACGGTCCCAACCGCCTCGCCGAAAAACCGCCGCGGCCGGCCTGGCTCAAGTTCCTCGACCAGTTCAAGAGCCTGCTGGTGATCATCCTGCTCGGCGCCGCCGTTCTGGCCGGTGCCATCGGCGATTTCAAGGACGCGATCGTCATCGCCGTCGTCGTGCTGCTCAACGCCACGCTCGGTTTCTTCCAGGAGCACCGTGCCGAGGCGGCGCTGGCGGCGCTGAAGAACATGCTGGCGCCGACGGCCCGCGTGCGGCGCCGCATTGGCAACGTCAGCGAGGTGCGCCTGATCGAGGCGGTCGGGCTGGTACCCGGCGACATCCTGCTGCTCGAAGCCGGCGACCGCATTCCCGCCGACGCGCGCGTGCTGTCGGCGCACAGCGTCGAAGTGGCCGAAGCCGCGCTGACCGGCGAATCGCAGGCCGTGGCCAAGCTGACCGAAGCGGTGGCCGAAAAGTCGGCGCTGGCGGAACGGCACAACATGCTGTTCATGAACACCGTGGTGACGCGCGGCCGGGTCGAGGCCATCGTCACCGCGACCGGCATGGCGACCGAGATGGGCAAGATCGCCGGGCTGCTGGCCGAAACCGCCGAGGGCCAGACGCCGCTGCAGGCCCAGCTCGATGCCCTCGGCAAACGGCTGGCGCTGATCGCCTGTGCGGTCGTCGCGCTGATGTTCGTCTTCGGCCTGATGCGCGGCGACCCGCTGGCGCAGACGGCAATGACCGCGATCGCGCTGGCCGTCGCCGCCATCCCCGAAGGCCTGCCCGCCGTGGTCACCGTCACCCTGGCGCTGGGCATGCACCGCATGGCCAAGCGCAACGCCATCGTCAAGAAACTGGCCGCGGTCGAGACGCTGGGCTGCACCACGGTGATCTGTTCCGACAAGACCGGCACCCTGACGCTCAACCAGATGACGGCGCGCGCGCTCTACTGCAACGGCCGGCGCCATGCCGTCACGGGCGAGGGTTATGGCGGCGAAGGCAGCATCGAGGCGCCGGGCGACCCGGGGGGCGGTGACCTGAGCGGCGACCTGCGCGGCGACCTGCGCGGCGACATCCGCCACGTGCTGTTGCCGGCCGCGCTGTGCATCGATGCGCGCATCAAGGACGGCGAGCTGATCGGCGACCCGACCGAGGGTGCCTTGCTGACGCTGGCGGCCAAGGCCGGGCTGGATGCCGGCGAGGCGCTGGAACACCTGCCGCGCATCGCCGAGATCCCCTTCGATTCGGCCACCAAGTACATGGCCACCTTCCATCATGAAGGCGACCGGGTGCGGCTCTGCGTCAAGGGTGCGCCGGACGTGTTGCTGGGCTTGTCCAGCCACCATCTGCTGGACGACGCGGCCATGCCGCTGGACGAGGAAACGCGCGCGCGCTTCGCCGCCGAGAACGAGGCTCTGGCCGACCAGGCACTGCGCGTGCTGGCGCTGGCCGGGCGCGTCATCCCCGCCGAGGCTTTCGACCCGGGCGGCGACCTGCAAGCCTGGGTGCGCGATCTCACGCTGCACGCGCTGGTCGGCATCATCGATCCGCCGCGCGGCGAGGCGCGCGAGGCCATCGCCACCTGTCGCGCCGCCGGCATCCAGGTCAAGATGATCACCGGCGACCATCGCGTCACCGCCGCCGCGATAGCCCGCGAGCTGGGCCTGCACGGCGAGGCGCATGAAGGCCGCGAGCTCGACGGCCTGACCCAGGCGGAAATCGCCGCGCTGGTCGAGAAGAGCGCCGTGTTCGCCCGCGTCGTCCCCGAGCACAAGCTGCGCATCGTCGAAGCCCTGCAGGCGCAGGGCCATGTCGTGGCCATGACCGGCGACGGCGTGAACGATGCGCCGGCGCTGAAGACGGCCGACATCGGCGTGGCGATGGGCATCACCGGCACCGAAGTGACCAAGGAAGCCGCCACGCTGGTGCTCACCGACGACAACTTCGCCAGCATCGTGCGCGCCGTGAAGGAAGGCCGCACCATCTACGACAACATCGTCAAGTTCGTGCGCTTCCAGCTGTCCACCAACATCGGCGCCATCCTCACCGTACTCGGCGCGCCCCTGCTCGGCTACGCCACGCCCTTCACCGCGATCCAGATCCTCTGGGTGAACATCATCATGGACGGCCCGCCGGCGATGACCCTGGGCGTCGAGCCGGCGCGGCCCGGCATCATGCAGGACAGCCCGCGCAGCAAGGACGCGGCGATCCTCTCGCCGCAGCGGGTGTGGCGCATAGCGCTCTACGGCGCGACGATGGCGGTCGGCACGCTGGCCGCCTACGGCTGGGCGCTGGCGGCTTCCGGCGCGGCGAAGGCGATGACCCTGGCCTTCACCACCTTCGTCCTGTTCCAGTTCTTCAACATCTTCAATGCCCGCGCCGAGTTCGGCAGCGCCTTCAACCGCCAGTTCTTCAGCAACGGCAAGCTGTGGCTGGCGCTATTTGCCGTCGTCGCGCTGCAGGTCGCCGCCGTGCATTGGGCGCCGGCGCAGCTGGTTTTCGATACCGTCGATCTGAGCCTGACCGAATGGGGCGTCGCGGTCGCCGTGGCCTCATCCACGCTCTTCCTCGAAGAGGCGCGCAAGCTGCTGCTGCGCCTGTTTCAGCGCACGGCCAACCGATAGCCGAAATAAGAAAGTCGGCGCCGGCGGCGCTCTGCGTACCTGGGATTCCGCTTTATGTCCCGGAGGGACGGTATCCACGCGGACGCGGGCAGGTAACGGCGACCATCCCCAAAGGCGCGCACGGTCTTCGCGCCGTCATTCCGGCGCAAGCCGTCTTCGCCCCGTCATTCCGGCGAAAGCCGTCTTCGCCCCGTCATTCCGGCGCACGCCGGAATCCAGTCCGCGGCCGTTACTGGATCCCGGGTCAAGCCCGGGATGACGAGAACAGAAAAGGGGCCTGGCCCCTTTTTCGGTCATTCCGGCGCAAGCCGTCTTCGCCCCGTCATTCCGGCGCACGCCGGAATCCAGTCCGCGGCCGTTACTGGATCCCGGGTCAAGCCCGGGATGACGAGAACAGAAAAGCAGAAAAGGGGCCTGGCCCCTTTTCGTCACCCCGCGCCTGGCTGATCGTCATTCCGGCGAAAGCCGGAATCCAGCCGGCGGCCGTTACTGGATCCCGGGTCAAGCCCGGGATGACGCTGCTTATGACCGAAAAAGAGAAAAAGGGGCCTGACCCCTTGGTTCGCGGCCCGGCTACCTGAAGCGTTCCCAGCTGCCGGCGTGGTGATACTGCGGCTGCCGCTCGGCCCAGGCCGCGAGTCGTTCCATCCACCCGGCAAGCGGTGCGGTGGTCGTCGCGACGCGCACCGGCCTTGCCGGGTGGATGGCGAAGCGTGGAAGGTGGAAGTTGAGTCCGTGAGGTGCAAAGTGAAAGTTCATGGCGGCTCCCTCGGCTGCTTGAGCGCAACCCGCGAATTCGGGTTACGACACCGTAGATGGACTATAGAAGTTTGCGAACATGCACACAATATGGTGTTACGCACTTATAGTCTGCAATAATGCACACTAGCCATGGCCAAACTCGACTGGGATGACCTGAGATACGCGTTTGCGATCGGCAGTGCCGGTTCGCTGGCCGGTGCCGCGCGAACGCTTGGCGTCAACCACACCACGGTCCTGCGCCGGCTCGACGCGCTGGAATCCGGACTGGGCTCGCGCCTGTTCGATCGCAATCGCAGCGGCTACCACCCCACCGAGGCCGGGCTCGCCCTGCTGGAACAGGCACGCCACATGGCCATCCGCGCCGACGAGGTGGAACGCCAGGTGCTCGGGCGCGATCGCGAGCTCACCGGTGCGCTGCGCGTCACCACCGCGTTCGTGCTGATGGACCACTTGTTGCCGCAACCCCTGGCGGGCTTTGCGCGGGCCTATCCGGGCATCGAGGTCGAGGTAATCGAGAACGCATTCCTGGTCGACCTTGCCAGCCGCCATGCCGACCCGGAACAGAACTGGACGCGGCGCGAGGCCGATGTCGCGCTGCGCCTGTCGGACAACGTGGCCGAGCACCTGGTGGGGCGCCAGCTCGGCATGACCGAGTGCCGCGTCTATGCATTGCGCGACGCGCCGGGCCTGCCGCAGGGCGAGACGCCGATCGATGTGCTGATCCGCGAGGCGCCCTGGGTGGCGTTCGAGCGCGACGCCTCGGCACGGGTTTACGACCGCTGGTTTCGTCAGCATCTGGCGCACTCCGACGTGCGGATCCGGGTCGACATCTTCAACGCCAAGGCCGCGATGCTGCGCACCGGAATCGGTGTCGGCGTGCTGCCCACCTTCATGGAAGACAAGCATCCCGAACTGGTGGCGGTGTCCGCGCCGATCCCCGAGTTGGCGCAGCCGGTATGGATGCTCACCCACCCCGACCTGCGCCGGACGGCGCGCGTGCGTGCCTTCATGCAGTTTGTCGGCGATGCGCTGGCGCAGCGCCTGGCGCGGGCGCGGTAGCGCAGCGGCAACTGCACCGATTGCCGGCTGATGGATGCGCGGGCACCCAGCTGGCCCTGAGTCATTCCCAATGCCTCGCGTAGTGCGCGCAGCCAGCCGCCGCGCGGCACGGTCGCCGCCTCGGGGCTGGGTAGGGGCGCAGCGCATCGGCAAGCTGCAAGCGCTTCAAGCGGGTTTTCGTGTCGGTCATGGATGACTCCGTGGCAGGTCATGGCCTGCTTTCAGAGCCCATTATGCCGGCTAAGACCGGCTATTGTCAATGATAAAGCTGGTCATAACCGGCATTCAGTCGATCCGATGACGCGTTGCTGATTCACGAATTGCGAAAAGTCGGCGCTAGCGACACGGCGACCATCCCCAAACGCGCACGACCTTCGCATCGTCATTCCGGCGAAAGCCGGAATCCAGCCGGCCGCTGTTACTGGATCCCGGGTCAAGCCCGGGATGACCAAAAAAAGAGCCCGGCCCCTTTTCCCTCCTTTCCTTTTACGCGCTCGCGCCTGAACGGCAGACCGGGTCAGCCTCCGGGCTTGGCAAGGCCGACGCGCCCGAGTCCGGGAAGGCGCAGCGCCGGGCGCGCGATGTCGATGCCGAGCGATAGCCCGAGCAGATTGAGCTCGATGCCTTCTTCGGCGGCGACGAGAACGCCGGCGAGGCCGAGCACGGAAAGCTGGACGCCGGTTCCGCTGGGCGCCGACGCGAGCGCCGAAGTGAGCGGCAGATAGTCCTTGCCGACGGCATTCGCCGGCAGGTCGAGCCGCAACTCGGGCACCTCGCGCACGACATGCGCGACGAAGGTATTGCTGTTCGGCCCCGGCCAGGTGCGGTAGGTGTCGGCGTAGGGATAGCGGCGCACCGCCTCTTCGATACGGCCTATCAAGGCCTCGACGCCCTCGCCGCGGCGGTCGGCGAGCAGCACAGGCATCGATCCGAACCACAGCGCGTCGGGACCGAGATAATCGACCTGGACATAGGGCGGCCCGCTCCATCTGACCACATCGTAACGCGTGAAGGCCGGTGCGCCGGTGCGCTTGGTGACGATCCAGGAGTGCACCCCGAAGGCGCCGCGGCGGCCGAAAGCGGGCGCGGCAAAGACCTGGACGACCGGCTCTTTGACCTTCGCCGGGTCGGGCGACAGGCCGCTCGGTGTAAGCGCCGCTTCGCTCCACGACACCGTCGAGGGCGGGTGAAGGGCGACGCTGATAGACGGCGGGACGACGAAAAAGGCAGCGATCAGCAGCACGAACACTCTCGGAAGACGCGATTTGGGGCGCAAGCGTGGGCTCTCGGGACGACGGACAGCAGGGCGCACTATCAAACTTTCAGTGAAAAAAGAGCCAGTCCCCCTCTTCTTTTCTCTTTGGCGCGGCTTTATCGCGCGTCCGTGTCCCTGCCGGTCTATGCCGCGATTTCGATGTACTCAACTTGACTGGACGGCACGGGGATCAGACTTCCGTCTTCTCGCAAGCCTTCAATGTGAAATTCGATGGCTTCGCGAATTTCCGCCTCGACCTGCTGAATGCTTGCACCCGTAGCGACGCACCCTGGCAAGTCGGGGACATAGGCAGAGTAATTCGATTCGGCCTTTTCAATTACGATGGCGTAACGCATGGTGACCTCACTTCTTCAAACCGGACTGCTTCATGATGCTGTTCAAAGTACCGGGAGCAACATCGTCACTTGGCTTGCCCGGCACCGTAACCCGGCCAGGCTTCACGGGGTGTTTGTACTGTCGATGGCTGCCTCGCGTCGCTACCAGAAACTAGCCATCCGCTTGAAGCATACGCAGAATTTCACCGATTTTCATCGGCGAAGAATATCAGCTTGCCGCCGAAGATCAACCGGTTCCCGTGAAAAGTCGGCGCCGGTGACACGGCGACAACCCCCAAAGGCGCGCACCCTCTTCGCCTCGTCATTCCGGGCTTGACCCGGAATCCAGGCTTTGCGGTGTATAGCCGCCACCCTCGCCTCAGGCCAACCCCTTCCCCGTCACCGGCCCGGCCAGCGTGGCCAGCATTGCCGAACGGCTATCGCGCCAGTAGAGCACCGCCACCACCCAGGACGCCGCCAGCCCGAAAAAATACGCGCGCAGCCCGCAATGCCGCTCACACAAAAACAGCTACGTTCGCCCTGAGCCTGTCGAAGGGCTCACCACGAACGGCTGAGTGAACGGCATTGCCCGGTCCGCGGCATCCTTCTCCGCCGGCATCGGCGCCGGGGCGAACAGCATCAGCGTGAGTGAACTGGCGCAGCGACCAGCATCCCGCCCTCCAGCGTCTCGCGCGAAGACACGGCGATGAAGCCGATGCCCGAGACCATCGCCTGCACCCGGTTGACGGCGCCCAAAGGCGCACGATCTTCGCCTCGTCATTCCGGCGCACGCCGGAATCCAGGCGGCTTACCACCGCCGCCCCCGGCTCAGGGCAGCTCGGCGATCCGGTTTTCCCGCTCCAGCACCCGCCGCATCCAGCGCAGCCGGTATTCGTGCAGCACGCTGGCCAGCTCGCGCGTGCCCCGGCGGCGATGGTCCGCGTACCAGGCCTAGCCGACCCAGCAGAGAAAGAACCAACCCGGCGCCAGCATGTCGGGCAGCGGCAAGATCGACGTAAGGGAGAAGGCCATGGCGGTCCTTGTTGGGAGTGGGGAGCTTGCCGTTCGGGGTTGATTGTAGTCGCCGGGGTTGGATTCTCCCGGCGCTTCGCCGGGTTGGGGCGGGAGGCGCACTTTCGGGGCGCGAGGTTGGCGTGGAACCGGCAGCTATGAAAAGTCGGCGCTGGCGATACGGCGATTCGAACACTCGAAGCGATAGGGTGGTGACGATGGTGGGAAAACACAAAGCGCTTTGGAAACCATATGAGTCAGCTACTCGGCCGAAACAGCTATTAGGTTTTCAGCAGCCAGTAGGCTGTAACCGGCCAGACGCATGGATCAACAAGTTTCCCCAAAGCTGCCGTTCAGAAATCCCTCATGTATGCTGATACGCCATATTTCTAATGTGCCAGTTCGCGATTCATTGAAATACTCACCTGATGTGACAAATCAGAAATCATCTTTCAAGGTGGATCTCTATGCCCGATACATTACAAATATTAGCTGACGCTATAGCAGCAGGCACGGCAACGACAGACACAGAAATTCTGGCTGCCATGCGTGGGGTTTTCGGCGAGCGGTACCATAAACGCTCAGGCCAGCACCTTGAAAACGACAAGCCACCATTCATTCGCAATGCTTACGGGAGAGGTGGTGGCGAGACCGAGCATGTTGCCTATGCGGGATTTATTAATCCAGACAACCCGCCCAGCGGGCCCTATGGTGGCACCAGCTTAGTTTGGTTTCCCCGTGAAGAGGGGTGTTTAATCGACTTCGGGATTGGCACTCGCGGCCTTAGCCCTGACGAAGGGATTCTGACCCGCCCTGGTCATAGGCGTCGAATTTCTAGCCTAAGGCGTTATTTGGTCAGCAATGGTGTCCCGATAGCTTGGGCGCGGCAGGACCCCGCTACTATTGGCGTGCCGGTGCCGGATTCAATTACCAAGCAGTTACTCGCTTGGGAGTCAGTATTCAAGCGATACAGCAACGAACTTTATTGCCTTGCTGTTGTGCCAAAGGACGACCCAGCCAAGGCGCGTTTGATCGTTCAAGCTTTCCTTGATCTTTATGCCTATGAACGCGGTTGGGAAGTTCTCAAAAGCGCTCAGGACGAGTTCAGCCAATTCATCGCCAGCCTCAACGCGATGTGGTTCTCGAACCCGAAGGTTCACGAGATCGCAAGCCTGCTCGCTCGCCGCCGCTTTGTGGTCCTCGAAGGGCCTCCCGGCACAGGTAAATCAAGGGTGGCCGAGCAGATATTGCGCGAGACTTATGATGGCAATGGCTTAATCACCCAGTTTCACCCTTCAACCACCTACGAAGACTTTGTCGCGGGACTGTCTCCGGATGTTGCTAACGAAAGCTTGCGCTTTGCGGCACGGCGCGGTCATTTGATGGAAGCTGCGTCCAAGGCCAGCGAAAAACCGGCTTTGCTCGTGGTGGACCAAATCAACCGAGCTGACCTTGGACGTGTCCTCGGCGAAGCCATCTATCTGTTCGAAGCCGAATCAGGTGCGCCACGGTCGGTTCGCTTGCCACACGCTATCGATGGGGAGCAGACATTCAGCTTGCCGGCGAATCTCCATGTCCTGGCAACGATGAACACAGCTGATAGAAGCGTAGCTCGTATGGACTTGGCCATCCGCCGGCGATTTGCCTTCGTCACAATGATGCCGGACCGCCAAGTTGTGCGGGCGCTCAGCACGCCAACTGGCCTAGTTCTCTTCGATGCCTTGTGCGATGTATTTTTAGAGTTTGCTCCCGATGACGCACTAGCGCTTTTACCTGGGCACTCGTATTTCATCGTTTCAGACCAGGACGAAGCGGCTCTAAGTATTCGTTTGCGTCACGAACTATTGCCGCTCATCGATGACTATATTCGTGAGGGTTACCTGGGCCCAGCAACCGCTGCACTTCATGCTGTCCGAAATCGAATAGCTGACGCCGCCCAAGTGAGCAGCGAAGTCGCCTAAGAATGGCCACTAACAGTGCCTCCAAGCGTCGTGCTGGGGCATACCGAGTTGGCGCTGCACGAGCACGCGCAGCAGATGTTCACCTCAGTCGGGCTCCTGAATCGCGCACCTTGTTGCATGGCATGGATTGTGGTTCGCCCATCGTTGTTGCGCCGGCCCCATATATAGCTGCAGCCCGAGAACCGGGCTGGGGCGCCTACTTGGACGGCTTCCTTGCCAGAAATCGAGAAGCACTCCGCGCCTTAAGTCTTGAACCCCGAATTGTTTCCGGGCGGGATGGAATACGTCTTGAGCTACAACCTGGGCTACGTGCTGGTGCAATTCCACTACGCTCCGCGGTCACAGGTCAGGTTGCAGGCGGAGTTGTCGTTAATCCACGCTTCGGTTGGCCAGGTGTCGGGCAAGTGCTGTCGGCAACTGGTTGGGGCAGCGGCCCGGAATTTTTGAGCCTACCGTTAGTACCTGGAAGTGGCCGCGAAGTGCCGCCGTGGGTATTAGCCGGACCGGTGCTTCGGCGTCTTAAGGAACTTTTGGCAAATCTCCGCCCCGGTTACGTTGAGCGAAACGAGGTACGCAGCCACCCCCGCGGACAGATTCAGTGGCAAACCTACTTAACTCGTCAACTTCCGTCCGGACGCTGGCATCACCTTCCGTGTCGTTTTAGCGAAATCGATACTGACTCTCGGTTGCGTCAGGCTGTTCGCTGGACGCTTGAGCGATTGAATTACGACTTGGGGGCAGTGGGAGGCGGCGATCAAATTGCGCTTTCGCTCATTGGACAGATCGTTCTCCTACTTGAACAAGTATTGGATGTTCCCGCACGTTGACCATTGCGAGGCGAACTTGAGCGGGATATGGCAAGCGGATCCATGACATCGCTGGCCCTGCTCGAAGGATTGCGCGCCATGAGCTGGATCGTCGATGAACGAGGACTTGGCGGCGGCCGCACATCAGATGGCCTAGCATGGACTCTTCCACTTGAGCAGCTGTGGGAGCGCTATGTCGAAAGCCTTTTGCGAGAGGAAGCTGGTCGGACCGGCGGTCAAATTCGTGTTGGCCGATCGGGAGAAACCGTCGTGCCTCTGGCTTGGGATAATCGTAGTCATAGGGCATTAGGACATCTTGTGCCCGATTTTGTTGTGCATCGGCCTGACGGAATTGAGATCGTGGACGCTAAGTACAAATCCCATTTCGCTGACTTGGATGCGAATCGATGGTCAGCATTGGCCGAAGAGACACAAGCATCAATGCGGGCGGATCTGCACCAGGTGCTTGCATACGCGGCAACGGCAGGTTCTGCCGACAAAATTCGAGCGACCTTGATTTACCCTGTTCGTCGGAATCTGTATGACGACCTGAAGCAATGTGATCGCGCTGAAACCAAAGCGCTGATCCCGGTCGGGTCGCGCCAGATTACTTTGAGCATAAAGGCCGTGCCTTTTGGCATTGCCTGACTATGGTTTGAGGCGACTTCATACAGTTTCGCCATCGACCACCTTTCTCATACCCATTTCGCGCTGATCGAGATCGCGTGGATGGTCAGTTCGGTGCGGTCTGTTCATCTTTGGTCGCCGTGTCGCCAGCGCCGACTTTTCGCGCGGCCCACGGGAAAAACTCGACCAACCGTTATGCCGGCCCTCAAGCATTCTGGGCCCCGGTCACAATCAGCTGCGATGTTGCCCGCGTCATCGCCACGTAAAGCAGGCGCGCGTCTTCCTCGGTTGCCTTGTCCGGCGTCGGCAGTAGACTCGCGCCGGGTATAACGATGATCGGGTACTCGAGACCTTTGCTGCTGTGGAATGGCAACAGCTTGACAGTGTCCTGGCTTTCGCCAAATGTGATGTCGTTCTTCCAGGTGTTGGGAATACCTCCCTTCCGCAACTCCTTGCGGACGGTCGTACATATCGGGTCATAGTGCCGATACAGAATTGCCATGTCGCGCCACGGCGTGCCTCTGGCGTGTTCCTCCTTCAAGCGCTCAGCTATCCATTCGCCTTCCGCCTTCAGCGTCGGCAGCTTCACCACCATTGGTGCCTTGCCGTGGCGGCCGGCCGAAATTGGAACGAGGCGCGGGATGCCGTCTTCCCCGGCGTCGGTTGCCTTGAGTAGCTCGCTTGCGAACTGTGCGGCGAACTCCAGAATTTCCTGCGTGTTGCGATAATTGACCTTCAGGATCGTCGTGCGCCCCTGCGCCTGTATGCCGACGCTTTTGAAACTGAAGTTTTTCTGTCGTCCCGCCTCGTAGATCGACTGTGCATCGTCGTAGAGGACGAGCAGCGAGTTGGTCTGCGGATCGACCATTTGGACCACGAGCTTTAGCCACTCGGGCTTGAAGTCGTGGCCTTCGTCGATCAGGACGGCCTCGTATTGGCTCGACGGAATCTGCCCACGCTCGACGCCGCGAATAACGGCCTGGACCATTTCCGCCATAACCGCGTTTGTGTCTTCCTGATGGTTGGCGAAGTTGACGTTGTAAGCACCCAGCTGGCTGCGGCACCAGCTGTGGAATGTCCGGACATGCACCTTGTCCGCGACACCCTTGCTCGACATCCAGTGGACCAGTCGTCCCGCAAGCGTCTTGTTGTAGCACAGCACCAGTATCGGTTTGGCGCACACCTTGGCGAGTTGCTCGGCGCGGTAGCCGAGAATCAGGGTCTTCCCCGAACCCGCGACGCCGTGGATTACGCGGTGACCTTCGCCGAGGCTCCGCGCCAACTGCTCTTGTTGAAGATCCATCACCCGCATCAAGTCCGGGATCTCGACCGCCGCAAGCTCATCCTTTTGGAAGAGCCCTTCCTGCGTACCGGGCAAGCGGATCTCGGGGAACAAATGCCACCGCACCCGATCAAGCTGCGGCAGCGTCAGGTTGCCGTGGAAACGAACCGAAAACATTTCCCAGAGCCGCTGTTGAAATGCTTCCATATCCACGGACTCAAGCATTTCGTCCTGGCAGATTACCCGCTGCGGCTCGATTACTTCGGCGAGACCGGAACTTTCGAAAGTCCGTCGCGAAATGTTGGCAAGTACCACGCCATAGGCCCAGGGAAAGGTCAGCCTTCCTTCCATCTTGCCGCTGGAAAGCGTCAGCTGTTTGTCGCGCTCCAGAACGCCAATTACAGCGTGAGCGTATTGGCGGGCCTGTTCGAGCGGATTGAGGACGTGCTTCAATCCGCGAGGGGTAAGGATCGCCGCGTCGGACTTGGTTATCGATTGGATGGTGTCCGGCTTCCAGTCCTTTACTTCCAGGATCAGAAGGCCACGATGGGGATGCAGCACGATGAAATCGGGATGGCTGTTCGTAGGACCGACAGGAACGTCGTACCAACACAGGTAATCCGCTTCGAGCTTGGCTTCAAGGCGCTGCGCGAACCGTCGCTCGCCCGGCGTCATGCGCCCCGCACACGTTCCGTAGCTTGGAATCAGTGTTGCCACTCGGTAGCCCTGATTTTTCTTGTCGGGAATGACATTGTGATTCTACATGCAGCACGGCGATCGAAGGCGCTATTGTGCGGTTATCGCGACCGTGAGCGTTAACTGCGGCAGCATTGCCCAATTAAATTCGCCCCTGGTCGCTTCAATCCTCGCTTGAAAAGTCGTCGCTGGCGATACGGCGATTCTTGGACCCACGAAGCAAATCACTCTGACCCGATATAACGCGATATAACGTGCAATAAGACAAGCAGAATTCTTGACAAGACATCATTACAACATTATAGTTGTAACATGATTCCAGCTTTAGCCCCCCTTCATGGCGCGCCTTGGGATGTACTGCCACCGGGAATCCACCAAGCAACCCTTGATGAGGTACGGGCTGCGCTCGCTACAAACTCTAGACGAAGATTACTTTTCGACGGATTAGTAGATGCAGCAACTCGGCTGAAAACGGCAGGCTGTAGCACTATTTATTTAGATGGAAGCTACGTTACAGGCAAACCTCATCCTGAGGACTTTGACGCATGCTGGGACCCGACGGGGGTGGTCCTGAGCAAGCTTGATCCAGTCTTTCTAGATATGAAAAATAGCCGCGCGGCGCAGAAGGCGGCGTTCGGGGGAGAGTTCTTCCCGTCTTCTTTAACGTGTGCCGACGTGGGGCGTCCGTTTCTTGATTTCTTTCAGAGGGAGCGCTTCACCGGACAGCAGAAAGGGATCGTTTCTATTGCGTTGGCGAATGATCCGCTCCTTCTGGGAAAGGTACAGCCATGATCATCAGCGATAAGCAATACTCAATATCCAAAATAGAGCTCGCGGGACTAAAAGCAGCGCTCTCTGAAACAAAGAACCGGACTGTCGAACAGGACTGGCTAAAGCAGACTGAACTAGATGCGCTTGAAAGTCAGATCTCTGACATTGAGGCGGACCTTGTTGAGTACGAGTTGCTTAAGTCAGGCGATGTTTCTTTTTCAAAGGCGTATGCATTGGAAGATCTTCCGCGAGTTTTGGTTCAGGCCCGCATTGCAGCCGGTATGAGCCAAATCTGAACTTGCCGAAAAGCTTCAAATGAAGCCACAGCAAGTTCAGCGGTATGAAGCGACAAACTACATGGGTGCTAGTCTTGCAAGGCTAATAGAGGTCTCACGAGTTCTTGGCGTTAAGGCGTCTGGAATGTTTGAGGGAGCAAAGCACGGCGGAGGAGTTTTCGTTTGGAGAGATGCAGAGGACATTGTTTGGAGCCAATTTCCTATCAAGGAGATGATCAAGCGCCGATGGTTTGATGTGTCGCGAGTCACAGATCCGGTAGTACGGGTGAAGGACTACTTCCTAGAAGCTGCTGGCCCCCAATTTGCAACCGCTTTACATCGCAAAAAAATGCATAGCGGAAATGCTCCAAACGAGTATGCGCTGCTTGCATGGCAGGCGCGCATATTGGAACTTGCTCGCAAGTCAGCGCAGCAAGGAGAGCTAGGGGATTTCGAGATTAATGATGCTTGGCTACCAGAATTGACTAACCTAACCAAGCTGCACGACGGACCAAAAAAAGCTCTGCGACTTCTTGCTAGGAAAGGGATTGCTGTCGTTACTGAACGGCATTTGCCCGGGTCATATCTCGATGGAGCAGCAATGTTAAGTGATGCGGGTTTGCCGGTGATCGGTTTAACGCTTCGCCATGATCGATTGGATAATTTTTGGTTTGTGTTGTTCCATGAATTAGGCCATGTATTCCTGCATCTATTTGATGGACTACGTTACGACTTCTTTGATGAGGCCAGCGCATCTGAGTGTGATTCAATTGAACTCGAAGCCGACAAGTTTGCTCTGGACGCGCTGATTCCGGAAGTTCAATGGAACCAGTGTTTGTCAAGATTCGCTCTTTCTGAAGAAGCGGTCAAAATGGACTCAGCGCGTCTTGGAATCGATCCTAGTGTGATTGCGGGGAGAATTCGTAAGGAACGTGGCGACTATACGATCCTTAGTGAGCTGATTGGACAAAGTGCGGTTCGAGTTCAGCTAGAGGAGGACGATGATGATTCTGACTAGTGACATGTACGTTCCCGCCATCCGGTGGCGCCAAGGCGAATATCAAGCATTGCTTCGCCTTGCGCCAGCCGCGAAGGATCGTATCGTGCCATTCATCACGATTCCCGAAATCGAATTCGATTTCGAAGAGTGGCGCCCAAAGAAATCAGTTCACGAACACGTGCATCCATTTGCGTCTCGGTATAAAGGAAAGTGGGGTAGTCAACCGGCTTGGGTTGCAGCGCACAGCAGCATTGCTGCTGAACAAATGGATGACGGTCGGAATGTGTTGAGCTATGTCTTTGACGCACTTCGGCTGAACGCGTCCAGTGCAATTCCGGCAATTCCACTAGATTCACCTTCGGTTGTACTAAATGCGGTAAAGGCGATATTGCAATTAGATGATTATGGCATCGGAATAATTCTCCGACTAGAAGACCTCATGAAACCAGACCCTAGAGCGTTGCTGTTAGCGCTGGCCTCTAGCCTTGAAGCCGAATTGTCAGATATCGATTTGATCTTGGATATCGGCGCTCCGAACTTTGAGCCCTATGAGCACTTTGCCGATGCACTGGTTTTTTCGCTTAGCAGACTTGGTGATCTCTACTCATTCAGAAATTTGGTCTTAGTTGCAACGGCGATTCCAGAAACATTCGCAAAGGTTGCCAAGGGCGGTGACGAAATTCCGCGCCATGATTGGATGTTTTACAAAAAGTTGAAAGCCCGCTTACCCCACGGCATCAGACTTCCAACTTATGGAGACCACACTGTTGTACATCCAAAATTTGCCGCACTTGATATGCGCAAGGTCAAATCTTCTGGGAAAGTGATATATACAACACCCGGGAGTTGGCTCGTTCACAAAGGTGGGGCGTTTCGCGATAATCCTGCGCAAATGCATGACCATTGTGCTCAGATTGTCGCATCAGGTTATTTTAGAGGCGCCCCGTTCTCTACTGGTGACGACTACATTGCCAAGTGCGCAGTCCGGGTGGAGGGAGCTAGCAACCAAACGAGATGGAAGGATGTAGCAATAAATCACCACGTCACCCACGTGCTAGATGATCTCTCCAAGCTTGGCGCTTAACCATGAAGTGACGAATGGAATTTGTTATCTCACGAAGCGTCAAAGTCTGGCATAGCAATTCGTAAAGTTTTTTCCTTGGAAGGCGAAGGTCTTTTTGTAGGTAGCCAAGCTGTGAAAGTAATTCCAGTACTTCTGGTTTCCATAGCAGGTGAGCCATCATCACAGGATCAACATCGGGGTTGGTCCGTGCCGACCGAATAGTTTCGAGTCTAATTCCGCCTCTTGCGCCTTGTCTCGCCTCCAGGATTCCACACCACTCCGGTGTTCTATTAGTTATGGCGTCTAAGTGCTTCTGAGCGGTCACTATGGTCAATTTTTGTAATGTCTGACGATAGACCTCGAACTGGCTTTCGAGTCGGTATAAGCTGTCTTTCGCGCTCTTTATTTCGTAACCGTGAATGCAGCCATTTATAACTGCAACATCAATGCGACTCCGAGCATGGGCAAGACCCAACTCATCGATAAACAGTGTGTCGGGCTGCAGCTTAGCTTGGCGCCGACACTTGCGATGAAGGGCTACTCGGATAACGAGGTCGGTAGTCGCATGAAGCATCATTGATGGTTAACCCGGAGTAGATGGAACGCGCAGCATCATATCGCTATCGGAGCCAGTCCTCAATTTACCCTTGCAACGTTATGGTGAGGGAAGACATTTTGCTACAGAAGGAACAGCTGTCACCTTCCGTATCTTCAGTGTATTCGGAGTCGAAGGGACCAGCGTCGAAATGATTTCGCATCGCCTTTGAAAGTCGGGTTTGGCGGGACGGCGGCCATAGACTGATACCTGCCGCTCAGGTTTCGCGAGCTACTGCCTGCACCCGATCCACTACTGCGGGTGGAGCCGCCAGATGTTCAACAGCAGGTATCAGAATTAAGCCGCCTCTCGAATGACAGCTTTAGAGAACAGGCAACGGGCTGAGTGCCTATGGGGCCGGAGTGATTTCTTTCTCCGACGCTTTCGAATCGCCGTGTCGTCAGCGCCGACTTTTCACGCGCTTGCCCTACCGACCGGAACAAGCCATGAATTCGAATCACCTCAGGCGACCGTGTGCCCCTGGCCGCTCTTGATTGGTTTCGCGAACCCAACCTGATCACCCGCCAGGCTGCCCTTGTGCGCCGCCATCTGGTCGCGCACGGTAATGCGCGAGTGCTTGTATTTCGGTGAGCCGAATTCCGCATCGCGCTTTGCCAGTTTGTCGGTGACGAGCACCAGTGCCACGCCGGTTCCCTGGCGGGTGGCGGCGGCGGCGAATTCGGCGTCGCGCTCCAGGCGCAGGTCGCGCATCCGGGAAGACAGGCGCGCCGCCATGGCCTTGCGGAAATCCTCCATGTCGCTCCGGTTCCATTCGGGATGCTGCCGGTGCGCGGCATTCAGGGCTTCCCAGACACTGGCTTTGAGGTATCCCGTCAGCCACTGTGCAAACAGCGTGTCGGCCCGCTCGCCATAGAAGCCGACGCCATAGCCGTGCGCCGGGTCGTAGTGCAGGCGCACGATGGTGTCGGTGAAATTGGCGACGCCGGTACTGATGTATTGAAACCACCGCGGGCAACTCTTGGCCGGATTCTTCGGCGGGCCGTAGGCGTGAAAGGCGTCGGCCCAATCGAAATCGGTCGCCGCCCTGGTGCTGGCGATCTCGGCCTGCTCGATGCCGAATTTCCGGATGAGGGTTTCGGCCTGGGCCAGGGCGCGCTCGGCTTCGTTGTCATTGCCGCGGCCGTCCATGGCGACGGCCATCAGCTTTTGCGCTTTGCGGATCGCCTGCTCTTTATCCATGGTGATTCGACGTGATGCGTTGGGAAGCGCTGAATAAGCCGTCACACCGGCGAAGGCCGGTGTCCAGTGGCTTGACTTGCCTGGATTCCGGCGTTCGCCGGAATGACGGGGTGGGGTTCGTCATTCCGGGCTTGACCCGGAATCCAGCAGCGGCGCCGAACAAGCTTCTGGATTCCGGCTTTCGCCGGAATGACGGTTTGGTAATAATTGGTGTTTCCTCAGCTTGCCCGACATTGCCGCAGGCGCTTCATTCCGGCCTGCGAAAACCGGCATCGATCCATGCGCTCGCACTGGCCTTGTTGAGCTTGAATCCGCCGGCCACGCGGACTTGGGCGAGCGCTTCACCGGCGGCATCGTGGGCGGCAAGCAGGGCGTGCGGATCATCTTCGTCGGGCACGATATCGAGCGTGACGCTGATGCGCCCGGACGCTGCGTTGATGGTGATGTTCTGGTGCAGCGTGGCGTGAAGCTGCTGCACCTGGCGCTGGCGGAATTCGCCGGCCGTCTTGACCAGGGTGCTGAATGCCGACGCATCGAGCGGTTTCGGATTCTTCTTGTCGCGCCCCATGGTCCAGGGGCCGACCAGCGCCGGCTCGGACTCGCCGTCCAGGATCATCTCGACGGCCCAGCCCTCGTCGTCTTCGTTCTTGACGACGCGCGCCGTCCAGCCGTTGCTGCGCCAGAGGCGCGGTTCCTGGATCGGATCGGGTGCATCGGCCACGATGGCCTTGTTCGTTGTGTTCATTGTCATGGTGCAGGGGTTCCAGAGTTTCCGGACGAGGCCGGAAGCGTTCATGGTCAGTTCAGGTTTGCCAACAGGCGCAGTTTGTCTTCAAGATCGGGCAGGCGTGCCTGGCTGGCGGCATCCCCCGGCAAATGTCCAGGCAGCGCTTCGACAAATGCCGGGGTCGCGAGCAGACGGCCCACCCGATCGCGCAGATAGTCCTTCAGATCATCATCAAGCTGGCGGCACTCGGCCATGAGTTCATCGCGCCCGTCGATCACCGATATCAGGTCGCCCAGATCGTGGCTGAAGAGATAGTCATTGTGTCCGCGGTCGGCAAAGGCTTCGAACTTGGTCGCAACGAAGACCGGCGCCGTTACCAGTCGAATGACCATGCCGCTCGGCAAGGGCGTCTTGCGGGCGGTCGCCAGTGCGAGGGGATACCAGCGATTCGAAAAGCCCAGAATTTCCTTCAGGGTCGGCATCACATCGACCGTCACCGCGCCGACGCGCCAGCGACAGATGGGCGCATCCTTGCTCATGTCGTTCACGAAGCCTTGCGCGCGCAAGGCTTTTTCCACGTGCTCATAGTCGGCGCGGACCGTGGCCCGGACAATCAGGTCCACATCCTCGGTGGGGCGGATGGCCGGCTGCGCCGGATCGGTAATCAGCAGCCCGGTCACGGCACCGCCGACGAAAACCAGCTCTTCGCGCAAACCGTCGCCCAGTCGCTCAGCCACCAGTTCCATCATCACCACATTGGGATCGTTGGGGTTCATGACGTCAGGCGCTCGTCGAGCAATTGCAGGGCGATGGCGCGTTCGCGCGGGCTGCCGCCGCGCACCGCGTCGAACAGCACCAGCAGTTCATATAGCGCCGGATTGCGGGTCGCCGCGTCGGGTACCGTCGGATACAAGGGATAGAACGCCGCGCCGCGCACGCTGCCCGCCTTGTGCGGCCAGACCGGCGGCGGTTCGTTGGGCTGCATGATCAGGTCTTTCAGCGGCGCCGCCGCGTAACTCGTCGGCATGCCGCGCGTCATTTCGCCCCGAGTCGCGGGAAAGCAGTAGCGCGCTCCGTGCTGGATGAACATGCGCAGGGCCTCGTGCACCACCGAAGCCTTGCCCGATTTATCTTTGCGCGCAAGCTGGGCAATTGCGGCGCGCTCCAGGCCGGCATGCACCTCGGAAGCCGTCAAGCCAAGTTCGCCGGCCAGCACCGCATAGGTCGGCGATATGCCCTGTTCGAGCGACAGTCGCAGCAGAACCACCAGATCCTGGGGACGGAGCACGACTTGCGGATTCGATTTGGAACGGTACATGGCGACACCGTATTCGCTATTTGCAAATGGCGAATATACGGATTACCTCATTGAAATGCAATATATTTACCTGGGCTTTCTCATTTCCAAAATTGGGAAAGTCGGCGTTTGCCGGCCCGCTTGACGCCGCCGATCACCGACAGTTACCAAAGCGTCTCCCGCTCCGCGCTCGCCGAGATCTTGTGGATGGTCAGATCGGTGCCGTTGAATTCGTCTTCGGCATCGAGGCGGATGCCGACGAAGGCTTTCAGCGCGCCATAGACGATCAGGCCGCCGCCGAAGGCGATGGCGATGCCCAGCGCGGTGCCGGCGAGCTGGCTCATGAAGGCGACGCCGCCCATCCCGCCCAGCGCTTTCGCGCCGAAGATGCCGGCCGCGAGGCCGCCCCAGGCGCCGCACAGGCCGTGCAGCGGCCAGACGCCGAGCACGTCGTCGATCTTCCAGCGGTTCTGCGTCAGCGTGAACATCACGACGAAAAGGCCGCCGGCGACGCCGCCGGTGATCAGCGCGCCCAGCGGATGCATCAGGTCCGAGCCGGCGCAGACGGCGACCAGGCCGGCCAGCGGGCCGTTATGCACGAAGCCGGGGTCGTTCTTGCCGGCGACGAGTGCGACCAGCGTGCCGCCGACCATGGCCATCAGCGAGTTCATCGCGACCAGGCCCGAGACCTTGTCCAGCGTCTGCGCGCTCATGACGTTGAAGCCGAACCAGCCGACGATCAGGATCCAGGCGCCGAGCGCGAGGAAGGGGATCGACGAGGGCGGATGCGCCGCAATGCCGCCGTCCTTGTGGTAGCGGCCGCGCCGCGCGCCGAGCAGGATCACGGCGGCCAGCCCGATCCAGCCGCCGACCGCATGCACCACCACCGAGCCGGCGAAGTCGTGGAACTCTTCGCCGAAGCTGGACTTGAACCAGGCCTGGATGCCCCAGGCCTGGTTCCAGGCGATGCCCTCGAAGAAGGGGTAGATGAAGGCCACCAGCAGGAAGGTGGCGGCCAGTTGCGGGCCGAAGCGCGCGCGCTCGGCGATGCCGCCGGAGACGATGGCCGGGATCGCGGCGGCGAAGGTCAGCAGGAAGAAGAACTTGACCATGTCGTAGCCGCTCTTCTGCACCAGGGTTTCGGCGCCGGCGAAGAAATGCACGCCGTAGGCGATGCCGTAGCCGATGAAGAAGTAGGCCAGGGTCGATACCGCGAAATCGCAGAGGATCTTGACCAGCGCGTTGATCTGGTTCTTCTTGCGCACCGTGCCCAGCTCGAGAAAGGCAAAGCCGGCATGCATGGCCAGGATCATGATGGCGCCGAGCAGGATGAACAGTACGTCGGCGGATGTCTTGAAGTTTTCCATTGTGGTGCTCCCCTGAGTCTTGTTGCACGAATGGGGGGCATTAAAGCAATGAGCGTTCCTGACGTAACATCCGTTAAGAATCAGTTGGATGTCGGATCGAAGCGGCGATGATGGCACCGTGGTGGTGCAATCGACCGGTGTAACGCACCGTAATGGGGATAATCCGGCGCCACACGATTGACCCGGCCGTCGTCATTCCGGCGAATGCCGGAATCCAGGCTTCTTTTCGGCTAAGGTCGCTGGATCCCGGGTCAAGCCCGGGATGACGGGCATCAACCTGGACCGTGAACTCCCTCTCCCTTGACGGAAGAGGGCTGGGGAGAGGGTGGGCGTCGCGTCGTCATTCCGGCGAATGCCGGAATCCAGGCTTCTTTTCGGCTAAGGATCGCCGGATCCTGGGTCAAGCTCGGGATGACGGGCATCAACCTGGACCGTGAACTCCCTCTCCCTTGACGGAAGAGGGCTGGGGAGAGGGTGGGCGTCGCGTCGTCATTCCGGCGAATGCCGGAATCCAGGCTTCTTTTCGGCTAAGGTCGCTGGATCCCGGGTCAAGCCCGGGATGACGGGCATCAACCTGGACCGTGAACTCCCTCTCCCTTGACGGAAGAGGGCTGGGGAGAGGGTGGGCGTCGCGTCGTCATTCCGGCGAATGCCGGAATCCAGGCTTCTTTTCGGCTAAGGATCGCCGGATCCCGGGTCAAGCTCGGGATGACGTTTACCAAGTCAGGTCAAACAATATCCCCATACAAGTCACGCCACGCAGGATTGGCCTCCTCGATCAGATTGAGCTTCCATTTGCGCTGCCAGCCCTTGATCGTCTTCTCGCGCGCAATGGCCGATTCCATTGTCTCGCACACCTCGAACCAGACCAGCGTATGAACGCCATATTTTTTCGTGAACCCTTCCACGAGATCGCTCTTGTGTTGCCAGACGCGTTGAACCAGATTGGACGTCACGCCGACGTAAAGCGTGCCGTTTCTGCGGCTGGCGAGGATGTAGACGCAGGGTTGTTTCATCGGCGCAGGGTACTGGATTCCGGCCTGCGCCGGAATGACGAACCCCACCCCGTCATTCCGGGCTTGACCCGGAATCCAGCAGTGGCGTCGAACAAGCCTCTGGATTCCGGCCTGCGCCGGAATGACGAACCCCACCCCGTCATTCCGGGCTTGACCCGGAATCCAGCAGTGGCGCCGAACAAGCCTCTGGATTCCGGCCTGCGCCGGAATGACGAACCCCACCCCGTCATTCCGGGCTTGACCCGGAATCCAGCAGTGGCGTCGAACAAGCCTCTGGATTCCGGCCTGCGCCGGAATGACGAACCCCACCCCGTCATTCCGGGCTTGACCCGGAATCCAGCAGTGGCGCCGAACAAGCCTCTGGATTCCGGCCTGCGCCGGAATGACGAACCCCACCCCGTCATTCCGGGCTTGACCCGGAATCCAGCAGTGGCGTCGAACAAGCCTCTGGATTCCGGCCTGCGCCGGAATGACGAACCCCACCCCGTCATTCCGGGCTTGACCCGGAATCCAGCAGTGGCGCCGAACAAGCCTCTGGATTCCGGCCTGCGCCGGAATGACGAACCCCACCCCGTCATTCCGGGCTTGACCCGGAATCCAGCAGTGGCGCCGAACAAGCCTCTGGATTCCGGCCTGCGCCGGAATGACGAACCCCACCCCGTCATTCCGGGCTTGACCCGGAATCCAGCAGTGGCGCCGAACAAGCCTCTGGATTCCGGCCTGCGCCGGAATGACGAACCCCACCCCGTCATTCCGGGCTTGACCCGGAATCCAGCAGTGGCGTCGAACAAGCCTCTGGATTCCGGCCTGCGCCGGAATAGCCTGCCCCGGACTCGATCCGGGGACGGCGGGGGAGGCCTGCTCGGAATGACTGAGTTACGGCGTTCCGGGCACAAAGCCCCGCGGCAGCAGCACCCACATGCGGCCCTGCTGGCGCATTTTGCCGGCCTGGTTGCCGGCTTGCGACGCCGCTGCCCCAGTAGAAATCGGCGCGCACCACGCCGCGTATCGCGCCGCCGGTGTCCTGCCCGAGCATCAGGCGGTTGAGCGCTTGCGAGCTGTTGGGCCGGGTGGTGGCCAGCCAGATCGGCGCGCCCAGCGGCACATGGCGCGGGTCGACGGCCACCGAACGTTCCGGCGTCAGGGCCAGGCCCATGCGCGCCTTGCGGCCCGCTGCCCTCGACCGGCAGTTCGCGGAAGAAGACCAGGCTCGGGTTGGCGTTGAGCAATTCCGCCAGCCGCGCCGGATTGGCTTTGGCCCAGGCCTTGATGCCCTGCATCGATGCCTGCTCGGTTTTGAGTTCGCCCTTGTCGATCAGCCAGCGGCCGATCGAGCGATACGGATGGCCGTTCTGGTCGGCGTAATTCAGGCGCACGCGGCTGCCGTCGGCGAGCTGCACCTGGCCCGAACCCTGGATCTGCATGAAGAACAAATCGATCGGATCGTCGATCCACAAGAGGGCCTCTGGTGAGCGCTTGCTCTCCTGCGGTTCCCATTCGGCACGCGAATAGTAGGGCACCAGCTTGCGGCCTTCGATGCGTCCGCGCAGGCGCAGGTGCTTGAGCTCGGGGTAGAGCTCGGCGAGTTCGACGACGACCATGTCCTCGGGCGGGCCGAACACCGGAACGGTGTAGCCGCGCGCTTTCTGCCGGCTGCCCTTGAGGATGGGTTCGTAATAGCCGGTGATCAGTCCGCTGCGCGAGCCGTCCGGATTGACCAGCGCCCAGGGCTGGAACTGCGCCTCGAACCAGGCGCGCAAGGCGGCCGTGGATTTGTCGGTGAGTTCCCGCGCCGAGCTGCAGACCGGCTTCCAGTGCGCCTGCCGTTCCAGGCTGCGGCAACTGGCGACGAAGGCAGTGAAGGCGGCACCGGGATCGTCGTCGTTCCAGCCCGGCAGCTCGTTCCATTCCGCCGGCTGCAAGGGCTTTTCGGCGGGCTTGGGCGGCTCGACGACCGGGCACACCGGGCAGGCCGGACAGGCGGCGGGCGCGGGACAAACCTCGGCCTGCGGCTCCGGTTTGAGCGTGATTTGCGAACAGCCGGCGAGGGCCAGCACGGCGACGATGAGCGAAAAGAATCGATACATGAATCTGCTAAAGTGGGCTTCCTTCAATGGCCCGCAAGCTTAACCGATGTCCGATCCCGCCCGCGATTTTGCCCCCTTGATCGACCGCCTCGATGCGCTGTTCGATCGCCTCGAAGCCGTGCTGCCGATGCCCCTGCCGCCGACCGACTGGTCGGCCACGGCCTTCCGCTGGCGTACCCGCGGCGGGCGCGGCTGGCTTGAGGCCGTCAAGCAGCCGCACCGCATCCGCTTCGAGGACCTGCAGGGCGTCGAGGACCAGAAGCAGCGCATCGCGCAGAACACCAAGCAGTTCGTCGCCGGGCCGAGGGGTGCAAATTCGGCCAACAATGTGCTCCTGACCGGCGCGCGCGGCACGGGCAAGAGCTCGCTGATCAAGGCGGTGCTGAACCGCTTCGCGAGCAAGGGCCTGCGCCTGATCGAAGTGGACAAGGACGAACTGGTGCACCTGCCCGAGATCGTGGACCTGATCGCCGCGCGCCGCGAGCGCTTCATCATCTTCTGCGACGACCTGTCCTTCGAGTCGGGCGAGCCCGGCTACAAGGCGATGAAAAGCATCCTCGACGGTTCGATCACCGGCATGCCGGACAACCTGCTGGTATATGCGACCTCCAACCGCCGCCACCTGATGCCGGAAAAGATGTCGGAGAACCTCGAGGCCAAGCACGACGCCGACGGCGACATCCATCCCGGCGAAACCACCGAAGAGAAGGTGTCGCTCTCCGAGCGCTTCGGCCTCTGGCTGTCCTTCTACCCTTCGGCCAGGACCACTACCTGGAAATCTGCGCGCACTGGCTGGGCGAATTCGGCATGTCGCCGCAGCAGATCGAAGCGGCGCGCGGCGAGGCCCTGCAATGGAGCCTGATGCGCGGCTCGCGCAGCGGCCGCGTGGCCTGGCAGTTCGCCCGCGACCATGCCGGGCGGCATGTGAAGAGAAAGCCTGCCCCGGCAAAAAAATGACGTGATCAGCCATGAACCGCAGCCACGTCATTCCGGGCTTGACCCCGTCGCTTCGTCATTCCGGGCTTGACCCCGGATCGAGTCCGGGGCAGGCTCCGGAATCCAGAGGTTTTCTGCCGGCCGTTCTGGATTCCGGCTTTCGCCGGAATAGCCTGCCCCGGACTCGATCCGGGGACAAGCTGACGCTTATTGCCAATCAGGGAAAATGAAGCTGACCGAGGTTGCCGCCGCCGTCATCGAGCGACGCGCGGCGGATGGCGCCACCGGGTTTGCCACTGAGTTTCTGCTTGGCCAGCGCGCGCCCGGAACCTTCTATCCGGGTTACTGGGAATTCCCCGGCGGCAAGGTCGAGCCCGGCGAGACGCCGCATGCCGCGCTGCTGCGCGAACTGGGCGAGGAGCTGGGCATCGGCGTGACGCGCGCCGACCCCTGGCTGCGCCGCGAGCATGTCTACGAGCACGCCCACGTCCGGCTCAATTTCTTCCGCGTCCGCGACTGGTGCGGCGAGCTGCACGACCATGTGCATAGCGCCCTGGCCTGGCAGCGCGCCGACGGCTTGACGGTGTCGCCGATGCTGCCGGCCAACGCCCCGGTGCTGGCCGCGCTGGCCCTGCCGGATTTTTACGCCATCACCCACGCCGGCGAGATCGGCATCGACGCCCAGCTGATGGCCTTGGCGCATGCGCTGGAAAGCGGCCTCAGGCTGGTGCAACTGCGCGAGCCGAAGCTCGATGCCGCGCGTCGCGTCGCCTTCGTCCATGCCGCCGCCGATCTTTGCCACCAGTACGGCGCGCGGGTACTGGTCAATGGCGATCTTGCGCTGGCGGCAGCCGCCGGGGCGGATGGGGTGCACCTGCCGGCGGCGCAGCTTGCGGCGCAAACCCGGCGACCCGAGTTTCCGCTGGTCGCCGCCTCCTGCCATTCGGCGGCGGAACTGGAACGGGCGGCGCAGCTCGGCTGCGATTTCGCGGTGTTCGGCCCGGTGCGGGAAACGGCCAGCCATCCGGGCGTGTCCGGCATCGGCTGGGAGGCTTTCGCCGCCGCGCTCGCCGTGCCGCCACTGCCGACTTTTGCCCTGGGCGGAATGTCGCGGACGGATCTCGATGCCGCACAGCGCGCCGGGGCGCATGGCATTGCGGCGATTCGCAGCGCCTGGGCGTCATCCCGGGCTTGACCCCGGATCAGGTCCGGGGCAGGCTCCGGGATCCAGGAACGGCGGCCGACTGGATTCCGGCGTTCGCCGGAATGACGACCCACTTCTTTGGCCGCCCGGATTTTTACTCCGACTGATCTTCCGGTTTCGGTTCTTCCGTGGCCGCGACGCGATACTTTTCCGTGGCCCAGGCGCCGAGATCGACGCCCTTGCAGCGCGCCGAGCAGAACGGCCGGTAAAGGTTTTCCGCCACCCATTCGACGGGCCTGCCGCAACTCGGGCAGGCGACGAGGCGGGGTGCAGCGGGACCTACAGGTTGCACAGGGTGAGTTCGAAGTTGACCATTGAGTCGACCTGTCGCGGGCGCTGGTCCATGTCGGGGCGCAGGAAGCGGATGTTGATGGCGAACTTGCCGGCGGAAATCTCCGGCAGGCAGGGGTCTCCCGGGCCTGTCTTGAGACGGATCAATTGCGCGCTGCGGCCGCCCAGCATGAGCTGAAAGGCGCCGCGCTGGGCCGTTTGCTGCTCGGTGCGGCCCGAGGCGCGCAGCAGGCGCAGCACGATCGCCAGGCCGCCGCGGATCGGCATCATGGGCGCGAGCCAGCCGCGGATGTCCTGCTGGCGCAGCGCCGCGTCGCGATGCCGCCAGTAGTGGTAACCGGGCAGGTCGAACTCGCAGACGCCGCCGGGAATCGCGGCGCGGTTCTTGATCGTCATCAGCCATTCGTTTTCGCGCAGGTAGTGGCCGATCTTGCCGTGCATGGCCAGCAGCTGCGAACTGGCCTGCTCGATTTCGTAGAGCGCGCCGGAGAGCGCGTCTTCGGAAATCTCGGGGTTGTTGCGGAAGGAAAGCAGGATCTGGCGCTGGCGTTCGAGTTCCTGCACCAGGTCGAATTTCAGCTCGGCGCGACCGGCGACCTCGAGGATTTCGAACAGCGTGACAACCGCGACATGGTGCTCCATGGCGCCTTCTGCGGCAGCGAAATGAGTGACCTTGTCAAACAGATCTTCGAGCCGCAATAGCGTGCGAACGCGCTCGCTGAGAGGGTATTCGTAAGTGATCACGCGCATGCCGAATGGGGAAAATTCTGCGAATTGTGACCCAATTCATGCTAAATCTCAACCAAACCGCGGCGACAATGCCAAATAGTTCTCATGCAGGCGCTCTATCTGCGGCGTCAAGGCGGCAATGTCGCCGTCGTTGTCGATGATGTCGTCGGCTGCCGCGAGACGCTCGCCGCGCGTCGCCTGCGCCGCCAGAATGCGTTCGACCTCGGCCCGCGCCAGGCCGCTGCGGCTCATGACACGGGCAATCTGCGTCGCCTCGGCGCAATCCACCACGGCGATCCGGTTGACGCGCTTGCGGTAGTCGCCGGCCTCGATCAGCAGCGGCACCACCAGCATGGCATAGGGTGCGCCCGCCGCCGCGGCGATCCGGCGTTCGCACTCGGCGCGGATCAGCGGATGCAGGATGGCTTCGAGTCGCTTGCGCGCGGACGGATCGGCGAAGACCATGGTGCGCATCGCCGCACGGTCGAGCGCGCCGTCGGCACTCACCACCCCGCCGCCGAATCCGGCGCGGATCGGCGGCATTGCGGCGCCGCCGGGAGCGGTCAGGGTGTGGGCGATGGCGTCGGTGTCGACCACCGTGACGCCGCGTTGCGCGAACAGGTCGGCGACGGCGCTCTTGCCGCTGCCGATGCCGCCGGTAAGTCCGACCACATAGGTCACGACGCACAATCGCCGATGGTAACGTCGGCGTAGGGTGCGATCAGCAGGGGCAGTTGCCGCAACAGTTCCTGGGCCGGCCCGCGGACTTCGACGCGGACCTTCGGCGCGGGGACTTCGCGGCTGTCCACGCGCGCCGACTTGATGCCGCGCTTCACCAGGTCCTGCAGCAATTCGCGCGCCGCGGATTCGGCGGAAAAACTGCCGAGGACTATTTCATGGCGCCCACCCGCCAGTTCGACGGAGGTTTGTTCCGCGACCCCGAAGCGGGCCAGCTCGGCGACCTTCTTCTCCGCGGCGGCCTTGTTGGCCAGGTCGGCAATGACCACCCGATAAGGCTTCGGCTGTTCGGGCGCGATGACGGTGGCCGCGCCGGCACCGGCGGCTTTCATGGCGGCCCCGACGCTTTCGGCCTCGGCCGGGTTGAGGCCGTTGATGACGCGGCAGGCCAGGTCCGGCTTCTTCGCGTCCGCCGTCTGCGCGACGCGCACGATGCGCAGCTTGTCGGCCTGCAGCTGCGAGTCGAGCCGCTGCGGTTCGCGGTTCTCGTCGACCTGGCCGAAGTAGCCCTGCGCCCAGGCAAAGAAGACCAGGTTGGCAAAAACCAGCAGGAAGAAGAACAGCCGGACAGTCATGGTTTCCTAGGGAAGCACCGGATAAGCCGTCACACCGGCGAAAGCCGGTGTCCGGGGCCTGGAATCTTCTGGATTCCGGCATCCGCCGGAATGACGATATGACACTTGATCAGCACCTTCCTAATGTGTTTGTGCCGGCACCGCCGGCCGTATCGCGCCGCGCTTGACGTCGTGGCGCACCACGCGTTGCGGTTTGAATTCCGCTTTCAGCGCCGCGTAGGCGGCTTCCGCGGCAGCGCGATTATCCTGGCTAAAGTTGCAGACGTAAAGGTCGAGCGTCACCGCATCCAGTTCCGGCCAGGTGTGGATCGCGAGATGCGATTCGGCCAGCACCAGCGCACCGGTGGCGCCGGCGCCGGGGAACTGGTGGAAGGCTTCGGCGACGACCGCCAGCCCGGCATCCGCGCAGGCACGGCGACACAGCGCGGCCAGCGGCGCGGCGTCCTGCAACAGGCGGCGATCGCCGGCGCAGGCGTGAAATTCGGCAAGGATGTGCAGGCCGTTCATAGTGAAGACGCATAGGATACGCCGAGCCGGGCCAGCGTGCGCTCGGCGGCCTGCACGCCGCGATAATTCGCTTCCTCGAACAGCGACAGGCCGGAGACGTCGGCATGGGCGAAGCGGATGTTGCCGGCGCCGGTTTCGAAGGCCGCGCGCGCGCCGCCCCAGAGGCGGCCCGGCAGCGGGCGGAGCATGGCGTGGGCATGGCGGTGGATGTCGATGCGCGTCGCCAGCTCGCGGATTTCCGGGTGGGGCACGGCGAGGTCGGCGAGGATCTCGCGCGTCCAGTCCTCGCGCGACCAGGAAAGTCGGCGCTTGCCGGCCCGCGAAGCGGAATCTCCGGCAGACAGGGTCCGGGACGCCGATTCTTCCTGCAGCGCGCGGTACCAGGTGATCACGGTCGGCCCCGGCGCATAGCGCAGTTGCTGGTGGGTGGCCACCACGTAGCCCAGCGCCGCGCTGTCGTGCAGCACGTTGTCCCAGGCCAGCGGCTGGCCGGCGCGGGTCTGCGGCGCTTCCGACAGTGTCAGGTTGGCCACGATCCAGGGCGCATATTCGGCGCCGCGGATCGCCGCCAGCCATTCCGGGCGCGGCGCGGCGAACACGTGCGGGATCAGGAACAGCGGCGCGGCCCAGATCAGTTCGCGACCGATGATGCGGATGCTGCGGTTTTCCGCGGCGAGGTAGACGTCGCAGACGGCCTCCTTTTTGCGCTGCTCGACGCGGAACACCAGCGCGTTTTGCTGCACCCGCCCCGCCGCCGCGCGCGCCAGGCCGCGCGTCAGCCAGGCGTTGCCTTCCGGCGCGGTCAGCACCTGGCCGTCGCCGTCGCGGCAGGCAAAGTAGTGCAGCCCGGCCCAGGCCGAGGTCTGCGCGGCGGACGTGCCGTAGTCGTCGCGGCAGGCGTAGTCGGCCAGCCAGTGCAGGCCCGGCGCCGTGTAGCCCTCGCGCAGCAGCCAGTCGCGCAGCGTGATGCGATCCAGCGCCAGCGTGTCCGGATCGCGGCTGGACAAGGCCAGTGGCAGCGCGAAGGCGCGCCGCCCTGCGCCGTCGCGCCGTTGGCGCAACTCGGCGACGGTGTCCTGGAAGCGCGTGTACTGGGCCCGCTCGATTTTCGGCACGCCCAGCGTCGGCCACAAACCATCCTGCCAATAGCCGTTGGTATATAGCCTTTCCTGCGGCGCATGGCACAAATACTTTTCGTCGTAGGCCGGATGTGCGGCATCCGGGTCGCCCTGCAGCACGCCGAGTTCGGCCAGCAAGGCTCGCGTGGCACGCGCCTCGCGCGGCGGCAGCGGCAGGTAATGCGCGCCCAGCGGATAGGCCGAGACTTCGTTCCTGCCGGCGCGCGAATTGCCGCCCGCCTCGCCTTCCATTTCCAGCAGCAGGAAATCGTCGCAGCCCGAGCGCGCCAGCTTCCACGCCGCCGAGAGCCCGCCGATGCCGCCGCCGACAATCGCTACGGCGACGCGACGCGTTTCCGTCGGCGCCGGAAAATCCGGTTTGCGCAGGCGGTGGCCGAGGGCGTCGTTGGCGCCCGACAGCGTTCCCGGCGGCAGCGGCGGCGCGGACTTGGAACCGCAGGCCGCGAGGGCGGCTGCGGCCGATGTTGCGGCAAGGAAGTCGCGGCGGCGCATGGGCTCAGTGGTAGTCGTCTTCCCGCTGGTGTCGAATAGCGAGAATCGTCACGTAACCGGCTGCCTCGATCTCGAACAGCGCGACATAGCCCGAGTTGCCGAACGGGATGATCAGTTCGCGCAGGAAGGGATCGCCCGATCCGGCTCCCGCTTTTCGGCATGAGAAAGGAAATACCTCCAGCAACTCGATCGCCTTGGTGATCGCTTGTTCGGCCCGCTCGGCAGCGCCGACGTCGCGTTCCAGCAGGAAATCGAACAGGCGCAGCAAATCCGCTTCCGCTTCTGCCGTGAAGCGGACGACGAATTTCTTCATTCGGCGATGGCCGCCTTGTTGCGTGCCCTGGTCAAGCGACGCCTGAGCTTGCCGAGCACTGTCGCGGCTTTGACGTAGCGGCCGGATGCGCGTGCGGCGTCGCGCGCGGCGAGGCCGCGCGCGACAAACGCCATCTGTGCCTGTCGATACTCCACGTTGCGCCGCACCGCGTCCTCGACAAAGGCAGACAGGGTTTCGCCTTCGGCCAGCAGTTGTTCAGCGGCCTGGCGCAGTTCAGGGGGGACGCGGACGGCGGGAATGGCGGCGGTTTTCATGGCTTCTCCGTGCATTACATTTGTGATGCAATTGTGCCGGCAAGACGGGCGGAAATCAAGCGCTCACTGCGCCTGCACCCTGCCCCACTCGCGCTCGAAGATGCGCACCAGGTTCTGGTTGTCGAGGCGGTTGGGTTCGGCGGGCACGCGCGCCATGTCGGCGGGGAAGTGGAACAGCGCCGGCAGCGCGTCGGGGGTGACGAAGCGCGTCGGCACCGGGATCGTCGCCGGCGGCCGGTACTCGCGGCGGCCGGCGAGGATGAAGCCCCATTCGCCGAAGCTCGGCACCAGCGCGTGATAGGGCGCGGTCTGCCAGCCGGCGGCTTCCAGCGTGGCGACCACGGTCCAGAAGCTCTCCCGCGCATGCAGCGGCGAGGTGGCCTGCACCGCGATGCGGCCGGTTTCGGCGACGTGCTGTTTCAACAGGCGGTAGAAGGCCGTCGAGTAGAGCTTGCCGAGGCTGTGGTTGGACGGATCGGGGAAGTCGGCGACGACGAAGTCGAATATCTCCTGCGTCTGTTCCAGCCATTGCAGGGCGTCGGCGTTGACGATCTTCAGTTTCGGCGAGGCCAGCGCCCCGCCGTTGAGTTCGCGCAGCAGCGTCGATTGCGCGAACAGTTCGGTCATGCGCGGATCGAGGTCGACCAGCGTGATGCTCTCGACCTGCGGATACTTGAGGATCTCGCGCACCGCCATGCCGTCGCCGCCGCCCAGCACCAGCACCTTGCGCGCGCCGGGCAGCGCGGCCATGCCGGGGTGCACCAGCGCCTCGTGGTAGCGGTATTCGTCGCGCGAGGAAAACTGCAGGTTGTGGTTGAGGTAAAGCCGCGTCTCGTCGCGCCAGCGGGTGACGACGATGCGCTGGTAGGGGCTGGACTCGGCATGGACGATGTCCTCGTTGTAGAGGTTGGCCTCGGCCAGGCTGACGAAGTGGCCGGCGAAGCCGAAGCCGATCGCCAGCGCGCCGATCACGGCGGCGCATTGCGCGCGCAAGGCCGGCAGGGTGCCGAGCTGCGCGCGGAACAGCCACAGCGCCCAGGCGGCGACCAGGGCGTTCAACAGGCCGAACAGCAGCGCGCTCCTGACCAGGCCGAGATGCGGCGCCAGCAGCAGCGGGAACAGCACCGACACGGCCAGCGCGCCGATGTAGTCGAAGGTCAGCACCTGCGCGACGAGGTCCTTGAAGGCCACTTCGCGCTTCAGGATGCGCATGATCAGCGGGATTTCGAGGCCGACGAGTATCCCGATCAGCAGCACCAGGCCGTAGAGCATGAAGCGGAAGGGCCCGGCGTGCAGCGTGAACAGCAGGAACAGCAGCCCGGCCGAGATGCCGCCGAGCAGGCCGACCAGCAGCTCGATCTGGATGAAGCGCACCAGCAGGCCCTGCACCGATGCTCCGCCGACATATTTCGACAGCCAGGAGCCGATGCCCATGGCGAACAGGTAGGCCCCGATCACCGTGGAGAACTGCGTCACCGAATCGCCCAGCAGGTAGCTCGCCAGCGCGCCGGCGATCAGCTCGTAGGCCAGCCCGCAGGAGGCGACGATGAAGACGGAAACCAGCAGGGGTCGTTGCATGTCGGTGTCGTCTTCGCGGTCGGGGCGGGACGGAAATCGCCGTCCCGCCGGCGCCGACTTTTTGACTTCAGGGTTTTGTGGTGTCGGCGCCGGCGCCGGTAATCAGGGCCTTGAGTCCGACGTAGGGTTTTTCCTCCGGCCTCGGCGCCGCCGGGTCGAGGGCCTGTGCGGCGAGCAGGGATTCCAGTTGCGCATCGAGTTCGGCGAGTCGCTGCTGCAGGCCGCGATTCTGTTCTTCGAGGCTGGTCACCTGGCGCTGCAGGCGCTTGCCGGTCCACCGGCTGCCGATCAATGCCGGCGAGGTGACCAGCCCGGCGATGATGGCGCCGAGGCCGAGGGCCAGCAGCAACACCAGCGCCAGCGAGCCGCCGAAGCTCCAGGCGAAAAAGCTCACCGTCACCGGCACGTTGTTCTGCAAGGCGAACAGCACCGCGACGATGGCGAAGGCGATGCCGGAAATCAGCAGGATCTGCATGTGTGTCCTTTCAAGTGTGTGTCTGCGGGCGGCGGGATCGATGCGTTCATTTGTGCAGGGCCCGCGCCGCGTTGGCCGAGCGCACCGGCTGGGCGGCGGCGCTTTCGGTGAACATACTCCAGCCGAGGTACTGGCCGTAGTTGAACAGCACGAAGGCGGCGATGCTCATGATCAAGGCGAAGCGCGGCATCAGGGTCTTCCCTCAATCATCGTCGCCTCCGGAATCGCTGTCGCCGGAACCGAATTCGGCGCCGGTGGAAAGGAAGTCGGCGTCCTTCCAGCGTTCGGCCTCGAAGCTGCTGACCCGGTAGCGGCTGAACATCGGGAACAGGGCGAGGAAGACCAGCAGGAAGAAGAAATTGCTCCACGCCGCCTGGTCGCGGATGACCTTGATGCGGGCGGCGACGCTGACCGGTTTCTCCTCGGAAATTTCCGGATCGATGACGAAGTAATAGGTGCCGGGCGGCAGGTCGCGGAATTCCAGTTCCTTGCTGCGATCGCCCTCGCTCCAGCTCTCGCCGCCGTCGGAACCGTGCCAGTAGGCGACTTCGGTCTGCGCGATCCAGGCGCGGCCAGAGTTCTTTTCGACCAGCGTCAGCCCCAGCCCGAGCCAGTTGTTGTCGAGGTCGGTGTCGTGGCGCAGCACCAGGTTGCGCGCCTTGCCGTCGAGCAGGAAAGTCTGCGTCGTGACCGGCTCGTCGTTTTGCGGCGAGAACACCAGGCGCTGGTCGAGCAGCGTGCGGCCGCCGAGGATGAAAAACCAGAGCAGTTGCGCGACGACCGCAAGCGCCAGGAATTTCCAGAACCCGCGGCAGACCTTGCGATGATTTTCCAGGCGCGGATTGGGCTGGTTCATCGCGATGCCGGTCGCCGGGCGCAGCGCCTTGTCGAGCTTGAATGCGGCCGCCACTTCATCGGCGGGCAGGTAGTCGCCGAGCGACCAGGTGGACTCGCTGTGGCTGGACTCGCGGCTGAGCATTTTCGGCGGGGCGATGAAATCGGCGATTTCCCATGTCTCGCCGACCTTCACCTTCCAGGTGAATTCGCCGACGACGTAGCGGGTCACGGCGGAACCCGCCGAGTAGCGCGTGAATATCTCGCCGTTGTAGAGCGTCGTCGGCAGGCCGGTGTGGTAGCTCGGCGGCTTTGTGACGGGGCTGACCCAGCTCCAGTGTCCGGTCGATTCCACCAGCCAGCGAAAGCCTTCCTCCGGGTGGTGCAGGAGGAACTCCTGCCACGGGTAGTCGATGTCTTCCGCCGTGATGACGCGCTGCTGGAAGCCGATCACGGTCCAGTCGCGGCCGCCGAAACGGCCAACGCTGCCCAGCGCAATCAGCGGCTCGATGCGCGTCGCGGCGGCGGCCTTGTGCAAAATGCGCAGGCTTGCGTCGGCGGGTTCGAGCACGCTGAGACAGGACGGGCAGGCGACGCTTTGCACCGCCTTGTCGTGGATGCCGATGGCGCCGCCACAGGCCGGGCATTGCAGCGCCTTGACCACGCCGGCCGGCCTGGCCGCCTGCTCGTCGCGCAAGTTGGCGAAATGAAAGCTGGCGAAGGGCAGCGATTCGCCGACGAAGAACAGGGGCGGCGTTTCCGAATAGTCGATGCTGGCGAAGGCCGCCGCGCCTTCGCCGCTGCTGCGCAGGTCGACCAGTTGCGCCGGGTAGCCGGCGCCGAAGGCGAAGGGCAGTTCGCCTTCGCCCGCGATGCACATGGCCTCTTCGAGGTCGGTGACGATGAAATCCTGCCCGGCGAGCTTGAGCTCGTCGTTCGGCATCAGCGTGGCGAAATCGGGCAGCGTCGCGCCTGGCGGCGTCAGAAAGCTGACTACGTATTCGCCATTGGCATCCGACAGCCAGCCGCCCCGCATGTCGTCGAACAGCAGGTGCCACTCGTTCCAGACGCCCGCTGCGTAGCGCAGCTGGATGCGCCCGACCACGGCGAAATGCACGCCGCGATAGCGGCCCTCGGTGCCGAGCCGGATCGGCGACGCATCCTCGATCAGGTCGGCCATGCGGCCGAGGTTTTCCAGGTCGCCGCCGTGGCGCACCAGCGTGCTGCGACAGAATTCGCAGACGCCGTGGAAGGACGCCGACGACTTGAAGACGACCGGCGCGCCGCAGGCCGGGCAGTTGGCGCTGAAGGGCATCAGGAAAAAACCTTTTTAGCCACAGAGATCACAGAGGACACAGAGTACGGAAACCCTTTTGACTCTTCTCTGTGATCTCTGTGTCTCTGTGGCCAATTGGTTTTAGCCAAGCCTCTTCAGCAGTTCCGCCTTCTTCGCATCGAACTCGGCTTGCGACAGCATGCCCTTGCCGACCAGTGCGTGCAGTTTTTCGATGGTGGCGACGATCTCGTCGGCCGAGACCGGGGCCGCGGCAGCAGAAGTCGGCGCTGGCGACACGGCGGCCGGGGCGGCAACTGGAGCAGCTGCGGGGTTCAGCGACTGCGCCATCGATGCCGCGACCTGCTGGCCGACGCCGAAGCCGACGCCGACGCCGGCGCCCAGCCCGGCCAGGCCGCCTTCGTTCTGCGCCGCCAGCGGAATCGCCTCGGCGGTCTGGAACTGGGTGTAGCGCCTGCATGCCGCCCATCATGTTCACGCCGATGCGCTTGTCGAGCATGGCCTGCAGCTCTTCGGGCAGCGAGATGTTCTGCACGTTGAGGCTGTCGAGCGCGAGGCCGTAGCTCGGCGAACATCGGATCCATCTTGGCTTTCAGCGCATTGCCGAACTCGACCTGGTTCGACGCCATGTCGATGAAGGGCACGCCGGATTCGCCGAAGATGTCCGAGATGTGGCCGACGATGGTGTTGCGCAACTGGCCTTCGAGCTGTTCCGCGCTGTAGCTTTCCAGCGTGCCGGAGATCGTGGTGTGGAAGGCTTTCGGGTCGACCAGGTGGAAGGCGTAGATGCCGAAGGCGCGCAGGCGCACCATGCCGAAATCCTTGTCGCGGATGGTGACCGGATTCGGCGTGCCCCACTTGCGGTCGATCTTCTGCCGCGTGCTGAAGAAATAGACGTCGGACTTGAAGGGCGACTCGAACAGCTTGTCCCAGTTCTTCAGGTAGGTCAGCACCGGCAGCGTCTGCGTCGTCAGCTTGTACATGCCGGGGCCGAAGACGTCGGCGACCTTGCCTTCGTTGACGAACACCGCCATCTGCGATTCGCGCACGGTCAGGCTGGCGCCGTTCTGGATTTCGATTTCGGCCATGGGGAAGCGCCAGGCCATGGTCTCGCCATCGTCCTCGGTCCACTGGATGATGTCGATAAACTGTTTCTTGATGAAATCCATGAGTGCCATGAGTGTCTCCCTTGTGAGTTTCAGTACGTCATGCAGGCGGCATTGATCAGGCCGACTGTGATCGACAGCGCGGCGACGAAGACCGCCGGCGCCACCAGTCCGGCGGCGATGGCCTCCTTCAACCGCGGCAGCGCCACGCGCGCCACCAGCCAGGCCAGCAATTGCACGATGCCGGCGATCACGCCCCACACCGCGAGATCGAGCAGGGTGTCGCTGTGGGCGATGACATTGGCGATGGGCATGGCGAAGCCGAGTACGGCGCCGGACAGCGTGATCGCGGCGGCAAGGTTGTTGGCGCGGATCAGGTTTATCTCATCGTAGGGCGTGACGTAGAGATAGATCGCCATGAATGCGACCAGCAGCACGATGGCGGTGCCGAGGTAGGCGAGGAAGTTCGGCAGCGTGGCGAGAAAGTGGGCGGGCATGGGGGGCCTCCGGACGATATCGCATTGTCTGTCAGGAGTTCGACGCGGGCAAGTGGCGAGCGGAATATTCGGGTAGAGCCTTGATTGAAGCCTCAAACAGCCTGGCTGCAGAGCGCCAGGCCTTCGAGCACCAGGTTGTCGATCAGTCGATGCGGACAATCCAGCCGCAGCGCCAGTTCCGCCGCCGCGCCGCCCGACAGCAGGCACGGCGGATCGCCGCCCAGCGCCGCCCGGATGCGGCCGATGGCGCCCAGCGTGGCATGGATCGCGCCGCTGACGATGGCGTCGTCGGTGTTGGTCGGCAGCGGCCGGTAATTGCCGGCTGCGAGAGGCAGGTCGGCGGTGCTGCGCGCCAGCGCGGCGTGCATCAGCGCCAGGCCGGGCAGGATCAGGCCGCCGCGAAACAGGCCGCTGTCATCGAGCGTGTCGATGGTGGTCGCGGTGCCGGCCATTACCACCACGCAGGCTCCGCCGTGCAATGCACGCGCGCCGATCAGTGCCGCCCAGCGGTCGGCGCCAAGTTGCTGCGGCGTGTCGTAACCGTTGCGTACGCCGCAGGCGGCGGCCGTCCCGGTCAGCCAGTCCAGCGGAAGGTCGAGGCTGGCAGCCAGTGCCTCGATGCGCTGGCGCAGCGCGGCGCCGGCCACGTTGCAGCCGACGATGCGTGTCGGCATCGCCGGCAGGCGGGCGGGCAGTTCATCGAGGGCCGCGTAGTCCAGCGCGTCTTGCAGGAGCCAGCGGCTGCCGTCGAACAGCCCGAACTTGAGGCGCGTGTTGCCGGCATCGAGGCAGAGGATCATGGCGCAGGAAACCTCAAGCCGGCCGCAGCGAGACTTCGCCGGAAAGGATGCGCTCGACGCGGCCGTCGGTTTCGAGCAGCAGTGCGCCGTCGATGTCGACGCCGCGGCAGATGCCGGCGCGCGGTGCGCCGAAATCGGCGGTGAGCAGGACGGGAATATCCTGCATGGCGTGGCGCGCCAGCCACTCCGGGCGCAGCGCGGCGAAGCCCGACGCCGCGAACAGTTCCAGCGCGGCCAGCAGTTCGCCGAGCAGGGCGGCATACAAGGCATTTTCGTCGGCCGTTTCACCCGCAGCGCAGAGTGCGGCGGCGGTGGCACGAACGTCCGCCGGCATGCCGGCCGGCAACATGCAGGTTGATGCCGATGCCGATCACGGCGGCATGCGGCGCGCCGGGAATCAGCTCTACGAGTATGCCGCCGAGCTTGCGGCCGTCGCGCAGGATGTCGTTGGGCCATTTCAGCGCCGTGTTCTTGCCGTTGGCTTTCGCCAGGGCGCGCGCCACGGCGACGCCGACCGCCAGCGACAACCCGGCCGGGGCCGTGCCCGGGGCGAAGCGCCAGAGCAGCGAGAAAGTCAGGCTGTCGCCGGGATTGGCGCACCAGTTGCGCCCGCGCCGGCCGCGGCCGGCGGTCTGCTCCGCGGCGATCACCACCGTGCCCGACGGCGCGCCGGCTTCGGCGCGGGCGAGCAGTACGGCATTGGTCGAATCGCAGCTCGGCAGCAGGTCGATGTCGAAGCGGCGCGCGGCGTCACCCAGCTTGGCGGCAATCGCTTCAATGGTGGCAGGCATGATGGATCCCCGGTCGCGGTGGGACGCCGATGTGATCCGGCGCCGAGTCGCACTGACTATAACGCAAGCGTCTGCTACGGGGCATCACTTGCCGCCGACCGCTGGTGTAGTGATGCAATCTTGATGCAACAGCCAAACAAGGCACTCGTCATTCCCGCGAAAGCGGGAATCCAGCTGCGTTTCGTTAAAAAGCACTGGGTCCCCGCTTTCGCGGGGACGACAAACCTTGATCAAAAGCCGCTCTTTGCGTGCAGCACTTCCTTAGCTGCTTTCAGCATCCTTTGCCCCGTCGAGGCCGAGTTCCTGGATCTTGCGCGTAATGGTGTTGCGGCCGATGCCCAGCAGCTGCGCGGCGTCGACGCGGCGCCCGCCGGTGGCATTCAAAGCACGCCGGATCAGCGTGGCTTCGAATTCCCGGTTGAGCGTGTCGAAAACCGCGCCCGGCGCGGCGGCCAGCAGCCGGTCGGCCTCGCCTGCCAGCGCCACGCTCCAGTCGGCCGGCAGATCGCGGCGCGCGGCACTTTCCGGGCCGTCGCGCAGTTCGGCGGGCAGATCGGGAATGTCTACGCTCTGCCCCGGCGCCATCACGGTCAGCCAGTGGCAAAGGTTTTCCAGCTGCCGCACGTTGCCGGGGAAGTCGAGACCCTGCAGGTATTTCAGCGCCGCATCGGTAAGGCGCTTGGGTTCGCCGCCGAGCTCCTGCGCGCTCTTTTGCAGGAAATGCCTGGCCAGCAGCGGGATGTCGTCGCGCCGCTCGCGCAGCGGCGGCAGGCGCAGGCGGATGACGTTGAGGCGGTGGAACAGGTCTTCGCGGAACAGGCCGGCCTTGACCCGGTCTTCCAGGTCCTGATGGGTGGCGGCGATCACGCGCACATTGGCCTTGACCGGCTGGTGGCCGCCGACGCGGTAGAAGTTCCCTTCCGACAACACCCGCAACAACCGGGTTTGCAATTCCGCCGGCATGTCGCCGATTTCGTCGAGGAACAGGGTACCGTTGTCGGCCTGTTCGAAACGCCCGCGCCGCAGCGCGCCGGCGCCGGTGAAGGCGCCCTTTTCGTGGCCGAACAGCTCGGATTCGAGCAGGTCGCGCGGAATCGCTGCCGTGTTGATGGCGATGAAGGGCGCATCCTTGCGCGGGCTGTGGCGGTGCAGGGCGCGCGCCACCAACTCCTTGCCGGTGCCGGACTCACCGTTGATCAGCACCGTGGCGTGAGACTGGGACAGGCGGCCGATGGCGCGAAAGACCTCCTGCAGGGCTACGCCCTGGCCCAGGATCTCGGGCACGGCGCTGGTTTCCTCGATTGCACCATTTTGGTGCGCGGCTTGGGTCAGGGCCCGGCGCACCAGATCCACGGCCTGATCGACGTCGAAGGGCTTCGGCAGGTATTCGAAGGCGCCGCCCTGAAAGGCCGCTACGGCGGAATCGAGGTCCGAATAGGCGGTCATGATGATGACCGGCAGATCGGGATAGTGCTCCTTGACATGGCGCAGGAGGTCGAGACCGCTACTGCCCGGCATGCGGATGTCGGAGACCAGCACCTGGGGCCGCTGGCCATTGCACAGCGCCGCGAGCGCTTCGTCGGCGGAGCCGAAGGATTTGGCCGCGATGTTCTCCCGGCCGAGCGCCTTTTCCAGCACCCAGCGGATCGAGCGGTCGTCGTCGATGATCCAGACGGGGTTCATGGTCTGCCGCCGGGCCGCCCCAAGGCAGACCCGCGAAAAGCCTGCGAGCGCAGCGAGCCGTGGTCACCCCTTCTCTCGGAGAAGGGGCTGGGGGATAAGTCGTTCATCGGTCTGCCGCCGGGCCGCCCCAAGGCAGACCCGCGAAAAGCCTGCGAGCGCAGCGAGCCGTGGTCACCCCTTCTCTCGGAGAAGGGGCTGGGGGATAAGTCGTTCATCAGTCTTCCTTGTTCCTGTTCATGCGTGTCAGCGGCAGCATCAGCGAAAAGCAGGTGCGGCCGGGACGCGAAGTGACATCGATGGTGCCGCCGTGTTGCTGGATGAAGCTCTGGGCGATGGTAAGGCCGAGACCGCTGCCGTTTTCACGGCCCGAAACCAGCGGATAAAAAATCTTGTCGCGAATGTTCTCCGGAATTCCCGGGCCGTTGTCGATCACTTGCAATTCGAGTGCCAGCTGGTAGTGCTTCTTCGCCAGGGTGACTTGCCGCGCCGCGCGGGTGCGGAAAATGATCTCGCCCTTGCCTTGCATTGCCTGTGCCGCGTTGCGCGAAATGTTCAGGATGGCCTGCAGCAGCTGCTCGCGGTCGCCGGTGATGTCGGGCAGCGAGGTGTCGTAGTCGCGGCGCACGGAGACGTCGTGGTATTCGGCGTGAATCAGGCGCCGCACGCGTTCGAGGATTTCATGGATGCTCGCCAGCGCCGGCTGCATCACGCGATGCGACGAGAGCAGGCGCTGCATCAGGTCCTGCAGGCGGTCGGCTTCCTGGATGATGACCTGGGTGTACTCTTTCAAGGGTTCGCTGGCCAGTTCGCGTTCCAGCAACTGCGCCGAGCCGCGGATGCCGCCCAGCGGGTTCTTGATCTCGTGCGCCAGGTTGCGCACCAGTTCGCGATTGGCCTGCTGCTGCTGCGCCAGCTGCTCCTCGCGCGCGGCCTTCAGCTGCTGGTCGATAGGGCGCACTTCCAGCAGCAGGCGCGCGTTGCTGGTCTCCACCGGGGTGACCGTGCAATCGACATGCAGTTGAACATCCTGCACAAGCTCGATCAGGATGTTGTGGCCGGTGTAGCTCCAGTTGTTTTTCAGCGCGTTGTCGAGCGCGGCAACCAGTTCGGGCGGTTCGCCCATCAGCCGCTGCAGGGGCTGGCCGAGCAACTGGCGCGAACTGACGGCAAACAGGTTTTCGGCCGCCGGGTTGAGGTGACGGATGACCAGCTTGCCATCGACCAGGACGACGGCCGAGGACAGCAGGTCCAGCCCGCTGAAGGCGTCGAAAGTTTCGGTGGCGTTCATTACGGGTGACTCTCGCAAGAAGCGCACCAGCCGCCGCAGGACGGCAGATCAGCGCAGGTTGCCGAGTTCTTTCTTCAACGATTCGATATTCCGCTCGTGCAGCGCAACGGTATCGCGCAGCGGCTGGAGCTTGTCCGGCGGCTGGTTGCCCGCATCGAACAGGGTTTTTTTGGCTTTTTCGAGGTTCTGCACCTCGTTGGCGAGTTCCTTGTCGAGGATCGCGCGCCGGTCGCCGTCACGGGACTTCTGTTCGCTGCCCGATACGCGCGGGAAATCGCCGGGTGTCGGCGTTGCCGAAGCGCGCGGCTTGGTTCCGCTGGCGACCGGCGTGGGAGGCGGCGGCTGGTAGGACAGTACCGTGCAGTTCTTCTTGGCGGTCTTCTGGTTGGTGTATAGCACCACCCCGGACTCGTCGGTGCACTTGTACAGTGTATTGGCCGTCGCCGCGAGCGGCAGCAGAAGCGGGATTACAAGGAAAGCGTTCTTCATGCCGGTGAGTGTATGTCAATTGCGGAAAAAAATGGACGGGCTTGCCCGTCCATTTTGTTTCCGCATGTTGCGCGAGGTTTTATCCGTAGCGGCGGGGTCAGCGTTTTCTGCCGGCCCGCCTGCTACGCAGGGGCCTCATCAGATCGAGTAATACATGTCGAACTCGACCGGATGGGTGGTCATGCGGAACCGCGTGACTTCGTCCATCTTGAGTTCGATGTAGGCATCGAGCATCTCGTTGCTGAACACGCCGCCGCGGGTGAGGAACTCGCGATCCTTGTCCAGGTAGTCCAGCGCCTGCTCCAGCGACGAGCAGACGGTCGGGATCTTGGCATCTTCTTCCGGCGGCAGGTCGTAGAGGTTCTTGTCGGCGGGGTCGCCGGGGTGAATCTTGTTCTGCACGCCGTCGAGGCCGGCCATCATCAGCGCGGTGAAGCACAGATAGGGGTTGGCGCCCGGATCCGGGAAGCGGGTTTCGATGCGGCGGGCCTTGTCCGAATGCACGTAGGGGATGCGGATCGAGGCGGAACGGTTGCGGGCCGAGTAGGCCAGCTTGACCGGGGCTTCGAAGCCGGGCACCAGGCGCTTGTAGGAGTTGGTCAGCGGGTTGGTGATGGCGTTCAGCGCGCGGGCGTGCTTGATGATGCCGCCGATGTAGTACAGCGCGAACTCGGACAGGCCGGCGTAGCCGTTGCCGGCGAACAGGTTCTTGCCGTCCTTCCAGATCGACTGATGCACATGCATGCCGGAGCCGTTGTCGCCGACGATGGGTTTGGGCATGAAGGTCGCGGTCTTGCCGTAGCTGTGGGCCACGTTATGCACGATGTACTTCAGCAGCTGGGTCTGGTCGGCGCGGCGCACCAGGGTGTTGAAGACGGTGCCGATTTCGTTCTGGCCGGCGGTGGCGACTTCGTGGTGATGCACTTCCACCGGGACGCCGCAGGCTTCGAGCAGCAGGCACATCTGGGCGCGCATGTCGTTGAAGCTGTCGACCGGGGGCACCGGGAAGTAGCCGCCCTTGACTGTCGGGCGATGGCCGGTGTTGCCGTCCTCGAACTTCTCGGCGGACGACCAGGCGGCCTCTTCCGAGTTGATCTTGACGTGGGCGCCGGACATGTCCACTCTCCACTCGACGCTGTCGAAGATGAAGAACTCGGGCTCCGGGCCGAAGTAGGCGGTGTCGCCGATGCCGGAGGACTTGAGGTAGGCCTCGGCGCGCTTGGCGATCGAGCGCGGGTCGCGGTCGTAACCCTTGCCGTCGGCCGGTTCGACCACGTCGCAGGTCAGGACCAGCGTGGTTTCGTCGAAGAAGGGGTCGATGTAGGCGCTGGCGGCATCGGGCATCAACTGCATGTCGGAGGCCTGGATGCCCTTCCAGCCGGCGATCGAGGAGCCGTCGAAGGCGTGGCCGTCTTCGAACTTGTCCATGCCGAAGGCGGAAACCGGCACGCCGACGTGCTGTTCCTTGCCGCGGGTGTCGGTGAAGCGGAAGTCGATGAAACGGACTTCCTTCTCTTCGACCATCTTGATTACGTCCTGGGGGGTCATGCGTGCTCTCCTGAGTGAATGGCAATAGCTGGGAAATCGATACCGCTTTGCGGCGCAGCACCCAAATAGCAGATAGCGTGCCAATAGCGCGAGCGAGGGAAGGGATTGTGCCACAAGTCCTTTTTCTTCTTGATGTTCGAGTGCGCGCACCATAAAGGTGCAAATCCTGGGGTTAATGCACTAAGTTGGTGCGATCCGCTGATGGAGGCGGATCGCAGCGAACCATGGATCGTCGGTCAATGCGCCATCCAACCGCTGCCGGAGCGCGGCGAGCCGGGTCTCGTCTGCATAGCCGGCCGGCAGGAAGACTTCCGCTTCGACCCGGGTGCCGAGGTAATGCAGCGTGGTCCGCTCGAATTCCGGCGGATCGATATCGAGCACGCGGTGCAGATGGGCGAGGAGTTCGGCCCGATCCGGCAAAGCAACGGCGGCATTCGCCAGCAGGTCGTTTTCGGCGTCGACGTGGACCAGCACGTCGAGCACCTCGGGATGAAGGTCCAGCACGCGCTGTCGCGCGGACTCGGCAACGCGATGACCTTCGGAGACGCTGATGCGCGGATCGACCTGCACATGGGCGTCGACCAGCACCTGGTGCGCCATGCGCCGCGTCCGCAATTCATGCAGGCCAAGCACGCCGGAGGTGGTGGCGATGGTCTGGCCGATCGCCGCGACTTCCTCGCTCGACAGCCCGGTATCGATCAATTCGCGGATGGCGGCCCAGGCAAACTTGAATCCGGCGCGCACGATCATGGCGCCGACGATGATGGCCGCCACGGCGTCGGCAAAGTTGAAACCGAGCAGGGCGCCGCCGATGCCGGCGGCAACCACCAGCGAAGACAGCGCGTCGGCGCGGGCGTGCCAGGCATTGGCCACCAGCATCGGCGAGCGCAGGCGCTCCGCCTTCGCCAGCATGTAGCGGAACAGCCCTTCCTTGGCCGCCAGGGTGACCAGCGCCGCCCACATCGCGGCCACGCCCACCGGCGGCAGGCTGCCGATGTCCTGCAGGCGTCCGGCCGCGGAAATCAGGATGCCGGCGCCGGTGCCGGCCAGCAAAAGGCCGAGCACCAGCGAGGCGGCGGTCTCGAAGCGGCCGTGGCCGTAGGGGTGATCGTCGTCGGCGGCTTCCGCGCCCTTGCGGTTGGCGAACAGCACGAAGGCGTCGGCGACGATGTCCGACAGCGTGTGCATGGCGTCGGCGATCAGGGCTCTGCGAATGGGCGACGAAGCCCACCACCAGCTGCATGGCGGTCAGCACGATGTTGACGCCGACGCTGACCCAGGTGATGCGCTGGCCTTCCTCGAAGCGCGCGAGATCGCTCGTCTGCGCCGGGGGACGTTGGGGTTCTGCCATGTTGCTGGAGTGGGTTTCGCCGGACATGGGGGAAAGCTATACTCGGATCCCAGCATTCTATCCCCCTCAACCGGCGCGTTTTCCCATGGGTCGCATCAACGAAATTCTCAGCCTCGCACAGTCGCGCGGGCGCGAACTCAAGCTGCCTTTCGAGGGCGCGCTGACCCCCGGCGAGGCCCATGAAATCCTGCAGGCGACGCCCCGCGCGCGATTGATCGACGTGCGCACCAAAGCCGAGCTGGACTGGGTCGGCCGCGTTCCCGGCGCGATCGAGATCGAATGGCAGGACTATCCGGCCAAGCAGCTCAATCCGCATTTCCTGCAGACCCTGAAACACAGCGTCATGACCGAATCCCTGCTGCTGTTCCTCTGCCGCTCCGGCCAGCGTTCGGCCCATGCCGCCAAGGCCGCGACCGAGGCCGGCTTTCCCGACTGCTACAACATCCTCGAAGGTTTCGAGGGCAACAAGGACGCCAACGGCCAGCGCAACCGCAGCGGCGGCTGGCGTGCTGCCGGCCTGCCCTGGCATCAAGCGTAATTTCCCGAGTTCACACCATGCAAACCGCCACCATCTCCTTCGACCGCTTCAACTACACTCGCCGACAACGACGCCGCCGAGCGCATCCGCGCCGCGAAAGCAAAACTCGGCAAGGATGTCGTCCTGCTCTGCCACCACTACCAGCGCGCCGATGTCTATGCCCACGCCGACATCACCGGCGATTCGCTCAAGCTTTCGCGCCTGGCCTCGCAGGCGGAAGCCAAGCACATCGTCTTCTGCGGCGTACATTTCATGGCCGAGGTGGCCGACATCCTCTCGCGTCCCGAGCAGATTTCCATCCTGCCCGACCTCGCCGCCGGCTGTTCGATGGCCGACATGGCCAGCCTGGCCAAGGTCGAGCGCGCCTGGCGCGAACTCGCCGCCGTGCTCGATCCGGACCAGAAGATCACGCCGGTCACCTACATCAATTCCGCCGCCGACCTCAAGGCCTTCTGCGGCGCTCACGGCGGCATCGTGTGCACCTCGTCGCAATGCGCCGAAGATCCTCGAATGGTCCTTCGCGCAGCGCGAGAAGGTGCTGTTCTTCCCCGACCAGCATCTGGGACGCTGGAGCGGCCACAAGATGGGCATACCGCTCGATGAAATGGTGATCTGGAATCCCGACCTCGAACAGGGCGGCCTGACGAGGAGCAGATCGCAAAGGCGAAGATCATCCTCTGGCACGGCTACTGTTCGGTGCACCAGATGTTCCAGCCCAAGGACATCATCAAGTTCCGCAACCAATACCCGGACGGCCTGGTCATTTCCCACCCCGAGTGCAGCTTCGAAGTCTGCAAGCAGTCCGACTACATCGGCAGCACCGAAACCATCCTGCAGACGGTCAAGGCCGCGCCGCCGAACACGCGCTGGCTGGTCGGCACCGAGCTGAACCTGGTCGAGCGCCTGGCGCAGGAAGTGAAGCACGAGGGCAAGATCGTGCAGTTCATGGCCTGCACCATCTGCATGTGCTCGACCATGCAGCGCATCGATCCGCAGCACCTGGCGTGGACCCTGGAAAACCTGGTCGAGGGCAAGGTGGTCAACCAGATCAGCGTGCCGGAGCACGAAGCCAGGCTGGCGAAGATTTCGCTGGAACGGATGCTCGCCGTCTCCTGATCGCCGCAGCGTCAGCGCCATCAAACGAGTTGCCGCCGGGATCGACGTCCGGGAGCCTGCCGAACTGGCGCGAATCCGCAGGAAGTTGAAGCGGGCTCAACTCGAAGCCGCGTGCATCACCGCGTGAGGCCGATCAGCATCAGACCGAGCAGCAGGGTCAGGGCGCCGAAACCCGCCGTAAACGCCGCGACGAACCAGCGGTCGGCAAAGCGGGCGATGATCGCCCGCTCGGGCTGTGCAGGATCGTAGAGCACGTCGATGCAGGCGCCGACTTCGTCGGGACGCACAAAGCGCCCGGTGGGCGCCTCGAAGCGGCGGGGCTTCCCGTCCGCGGCGATGAACTCGATCACGGGGAAGTAATAGGGATTGCCGGGGGTCAGTGCCCTGAACTCGCGCGCAACCACCTCTCCCCCGGCCCGCAGCCAGCCACGCGTGCGCCGCGACTGCCTGGTGGCCAGGAGCGCCGCCCACGCCAGCAGCAGCAGGCCGCCCCCTCCGAGCCCCCACCCCAGCATGCGAAAGACCTCCGTCGTCACATCGTTCTCCTCGATAATCGGCACGCAGCTTGGCGATCGGGACATTCGCGGTTCAACACCTGGCGCTTCATGCGGAAATCGGCTCCCCGGTAGGCGCCGCCTCCGGCGCTCGATCGACCAGCATCCTGAGCGCCGAGCGGGTGCCGAGGACATAGCCGCGCTCGGCCGGCATGTGCAACAAATAGCCATGCATTTCCATCGACCGCAGCAGGCGCATCAGGGTGCTTTTCGGCACCCGCATCATGGCGGCCAGCTGCGCCAGCGTCAGCGGTTGCGACGCTTCGCTCAGATGTTCGAGGACGGCCAGCGGCCGCCGCCGCCGGATGTCCTCGCTCGCCTCGTCGTCGCCGCCTTCGGGCGGCGCCTCCGCACCGGACTCGACCCAGGCGGCTGTCCGGTAGCGGCCGGTATCCGTCGTGCTGCGTTTGATTGCCGTCTCCTTTGCGGATGCTTCCGCTCAGGTCCTGCGGATCAGGTGGCTTTCAAAGCGCACCACGCCGACGGTGGCTTCCGCCGCGGCCCGTGCCGCTTCGATCTGCAGATCGGAGTCGACCACGCCCCAGAGCTCCACCGCGCCGTCGGTGACGGTGACATTGACCAGGTGCATCGGCAGTTCGGCTTGGTTCAGGGCTTTCAGCAACAGGGCGCGCAGGGCCGAGTCCTCGACGCGGACGTCCTTGGGCTTTTGCCACGTCGCCACCCCGCGCAGCAGGTTGGCGCGGCTGACGATGCCGACCAGCTTGCCGGCTTCCATCACCGGTACGCGCTTGATGTGGTATTTCTCGAGCATCGCCGCGATCTCGGTGAGGGGGGTGTCGGGCGCGACGGTAATCACGTCCTTCGTCATCACGTCCCGCGCGCGGCGGCCGTACTCCTTCAAGTAGCGCTCGGTCGGTTCTTCCGGCGTCGCCAGCAGGCGCAACCACCACGATGGGCGGCGGCGTGTTTCGGCTTCGGTGCGGTGCATGAGATCGCCCTCGCTGACGATGCCGACCAGCGTGCCGTCACCGGCAATCACCGGGATGGCGCTGATATGGGCGTCGAGCAGGGTGCGGGCGATTTCGCCGACATCGGTTTCCGGTGTCACGGTGAGAATCGCCGTGGTCATGACGTCTTTGGCTAGCATTTTCGGAACTCTCCATTCTTCATTGGCGCAGCGTCAGCACTTTGGCGGCACCGGATCCTCGCTGGACCTTTTCGCGCGACAGTGCTCAATTGCGGGTGACCATCCAGGTCGCGAGCTGCGGAAACGCCAGCACCAGGCCGACGCCCACCAGCTGCAGGATCATGAACTGGACCATGCCGGAGTAGATTTGCTTGAGTTCCCATTGCGGCACCACGCCCTTCAGGAAATATGCCGAGAGCGCCACCGGCGGTGACAGCCAGGCGGTCTGCAGCGTCATCGCGACCAGGGTGCAGAACCAGATCAGGTCGATGTTCAGGGCATGGACGATGGGCAGCACGATGGGCACCACGATGAGCACGATGGGCACCCATTCGAGCGGCCAGCCGAGGATGAAGATCAGCCCCAGGATCACGATCAGCATCAGCGTCGGCGGCAGGGCCAGGCTGGTCAGCAGGCTGGCCAGATACTCCGCGCTGCCGAGGCGGGAGAACACGGCGCCGAACAGGTTCGATGCCGCAACCAGCATCAGGATCATGCTCGACACCTCGAGCGACTGGTAGGCCGCGCGACGAATCTTCGCCATGGTCATGCGCCGGGACAGGAGCGTCAGGATGAACACGGCGGCGCAACCTACCGCGCCGGCATCGGTCGGTGTCGCGATGCCCATCAGGATCACGCCCAGCGTCGCCATGATGACGACGATCACCGGCACGACGCCGATCACCAGATCTTTCACCACCGCGGTCATCGAGGTGGCGCGCATTTCCGGCGGCAGCGCGGGGCCCAACGCCGGATTGAGCCAGCAGCGCACAAGGCACCAGACGGTGAAGATGGTGGCCAGCAAGAGGCCGGGTATCACCGCCGCGGCGAACAGGTCGGTGGCCGGCACGCCGACCACGGGCCCCATCACGATCAGCATCACCGAGGGCGGAATCAGGATGCCCAGCGTGCCGCCGGCGGCGATCGCACCGGCACTCAGCTTGGGATCGTAGCCGCTCTTGATCATGGCCGGCCCGGCCATCACGCCGAGCAGGGTGACGGCGGAGCCGACGATGCCGGTGGCCGCCGCAAAAATCGTCGCCGTGATCAGCACCGCCAGATACAGCGAGCCGCGGACTCCGGCCAGCAACTGCTGGATGCCGGTGAACATGCGTTCCATCAGGCCCGACTGTTCGAGCAGGAAACCCATGAAGAGGAAGAAGGGGATCGAGGCCAGCACCGTGTCCTTCATTACCGAGAAGGTCTGCAGCACGGCGAGGTCGAAGACCATCGGGCCGAAGGCGACGAAGCCGGCGCCGAGCGCGACGGCGCCCAGCGTAAAGGCGATCGGGAAGCCGATGAAGATGGCACCGAACAGGGCCACCAGTGCCAGCAGTCCGAAGAGTTCGTTGCTCATGCGGCCTCCCTGCCGGGGAGTGCCGAAACCCCGCCGTCGGCCCAGTGTCCGCTGATCGCGGCGTCGAGGCTCTTGCAAAGTTCGGAGACGCCCTGGATCGCCAGCAGCAAACCGGTGAGGGGCATGGCCAGCTTGAACGGCCAGGTGATCGGCATCCACGGGCTGCTGACGAAGCGTTCGCCGGTCATGAAGGCCTTGAGGAAGTAACCCCAGCCGAAATACAGAAAAATCGCGACAAAGGGCATGAACATCACCAGGTAGCAGATGGCATCGACGATGCCCTGGCGACGCGGCGACCATTCGCCGTAGAGCGAATCGGTGCGGATGTGTCCCTTGCGCTGCAAGGTGTAGGCCGAGCCGAGCATGAAGTAGGCGCCATACAGCATGAAGGTCATGTCATAGGCCCACAGCGTCGGGGAATCGAACACGTAGCGCGCCGTGACCTCGTAGGCGAGCGACAACACCATGGGCAGGATCAGCCATGCGGTCAGCTTGCCCGACCAGATGGCGATGGGGTCGAGTGCATGCGCGATGCGCAGCAGTTTTGAGGGATGTCCGGTCATGGAGTCTGTATCCGAGAGTAAATCAGCAGGGATGCGGTGCGCGGCCCGTGCCGCGCACCGCTGCCCTTGGTGTGATGCTATTTGCCGCCTGCTGCTTCCGTGCCGAGCCAGTAATACAGCCCGTTGATCTTGGTCCAGTAGGGCACCACGACCTTGGCGAAGGAGCGTTGCGATTCCAGAACCTCCTTGAACAAGGGATTGCGCGCCGCCTCGCGGTCATAAACGACATTGGTCGCCTTGAGGAAGGCCGAGAAAAATTCCTTCGGCGTGTCATGCACGGTGACCTTGTGATCCTTCTGCAGCTTATCCATAGCCACTGCGTTGCGATGCACGTTGAAGGCATAGGTTTCCGCGATCGTGGCCATCACTGCGCCCTCGATCACCGCCTTCAAGTCCGGCGGCAGCTTGTTCCAGACCGTCTTGTTGATCAGCAACTCGCCGACGTCCGACGACTGGTGCAGGCCCTGCAGGTAGTAGTGCTTGAACACGTTGTGGAAGCCGAGGATCATGTCGTCCGCCGGGCCGATCCATTCGGCGGCATCGATGACTCCGCGCTGTGCGGCCGGAACGATCTCGCCGCCCGGCATGGCCACCGCATTGATGCCCATTTCCTTGAAAATCTCGCCCGTCAGTCCCGGGGGCGAGCGGTATTTCATTTTCTTCATGTCGGCGATCGAATTGATCGGTATCTTGAACCAGCCGAACGGGTCCGGACCCATCGGCTGCATCATGAAGGGCTTGATGTTCATCTTCAGGCCCGACTCATACAGCTTCTCGTAGAGGGCATTGCCGCCGCCCTGCGACAACCAGGCCATGTGCGACATTTGATCCATTCCCGTGCCGGCGCCCGCCGCCGGATTCGAGAACAGGGCGGCCGCGCTGTTCTTGCCCGACCAGTAGTGCGTCCAGGCAAAACCGCCGTCGACCACGCCCTTGTCGACCGCGTCGAGAATCTCGAAGGCATTGACCACCGCGCCGTCGGGCAGGATGTCCATCTTGATGCGGCCGTTGGACATCTTGTCAACACGATCGCCAAACCGCTTCATCAGGTCGAAGTAGATGCTTGCGGTCGGGACTGCCGTCTGGATCTTCATGCGCGTCACTTGCTGGGCCTGCGCCAGGCCGCCTGCGGTGACCAGCACCGCCGCGACCGCACCCATCATCAGTTTCCGTATCAAAGTCGCCATCATTGCCTCCTCCGTTATTTAAAAAACCGGAACCCCGGACCCGGCGGGTCACAAGGGCTCCACTATTGCCTCATGGGCAATTCCTATCTGACGCCCATGACTCCGCAAACCACCCGCGAATCATGAAGCGCTCGCATTCATGCCTTGCCCGGGGCGAGCAAACTTGGCCCGCCCCCCTTCGCCCCCCTCACGGGGGGTTCCCAGTTGGCTCGCTCCGCTCGACATCGCCAGCGACCCGTCCTGTTGCTTCACGTTAACCTGCATCCTGGCGAATCATGTCGGCGGCCTTCTCGGCGATCATCACCGCAGGCGCGTGGGTGTTGCCCGAAACGATCTCGGGCATGATCGAGCAATCGACCACGCGCAGGCCCGTGATGCCATGTACGCGCAGCCGGGGATCCACCACCGCCATGCCATCGATTCCCATCTTGCAAGTGCTGGTCGGGTGGTAGATGGTCTGGCTGTAGCGGCGTGCGGCCTCGAGCAATTCGGCATCGGACTGGAACTGTGCCCCCGGCACGAACTCCGAAATGATGTGCGGCGCCAGCGAGGGTGCCCGGGCGATGCGGCGGGCGACCTTGATGCCACCGATCGCCACCGGATGGTCGCGCTCATCCGAAAGATAGTTCGGGTGGATCGCCGGATAGGTCAGCGCATCGGGCGACTTGATCTCGATGCGGCCCCGGCTGTAAGGGCGCAACTGGCAGACCGAGGCGGTGAAGGCCGAGAATTTGTGCGCGCCTTCGCCCGGCTTGTCGGCACTCAGCGGCTGCATGTGAAACTGGATGTCGGGACGGCTGACACCGGGTCCGGAGCGGGTGAAGATGGCGACCTGGCTTGCCGCCAGCGTCAGCGGACCGGTGCGGTTGAAGGCGTACTGCATGCCGACCCACAGCCGGCCGAGATAGCTGTTGACCTCGTCGTTCAGGGTTCGCTCCCGGGTCTTGAAAACGAGCCGTACCTGCAGGTGATCCTGCAGGTTTTCACCCACGCCGGGCAGGGCATGGACCACGTCAACGCCCATCCTGGAGAGCAGGGCTGCAGGACCCACGCCCGAACACTGCAGCAACTGCGGCGAACCGATGGCGCCGGCAGCCAGGATCACTTCCGCGGTGGCGCGTGCCTGATGGCGTTCTCCTCCCTGGACATAGTCCACACCGATGGCACGCCTGCCTTCGAACAGCACGCGGGTGGTCTGGGCCCGGGTCTTGACGACGAGGTTGCGGCGCTTGCGGGCAGGCCGCAGAAAGCCGCGGGCCGTACTCCAGCGGAAGCCCTTGTGGGCGGTCTGCTGGAAATAGGCCACGCCTTCCTGCACGGCACCGTTGTAGTCCTCGTTGAACGGGATGCCGATATCCCGGGCGCCGGCGATGAAATGGTCGGCAATCGGACGGCGCAGCCTGAGGTCGGAAACCTTCAGCGGACCGCCGACGCCGTGGTATTCGCTGGCGCCCCGCTCCTGATCCTCCGATTTCTTGAAGTAGGGCAGTACATCGGCGTAGCCCCAGCCGGGATTCCCCAGTTCAACCCAGCGCTCGTAGTCTTCGCGCTGGCCGCGCACGTAAAGCAGGCCATTGAGCGAACTGGAGCCGCCCAGCACCTTGCCGCGCGGCCATTGCAACTGGCGATTGGCGATGCCCGGATCCGGTTCCGTCAGGTAACACCAGTCCAGTTTCGGGTCATGCATGGTCTTGAAGTAGCCGACCGGGACGTGAATCCATGGATTCCAGTCTTCGCCGCCGGCTTCGAGCAGCAGAACCCTGGTCTGAGGATTCTCCGACAGCCTGTTGGCCAGGACGCAGCCTGCCGATCCGGCGCCGACTACGATGTAGTCGAAAACTTCGACCATTCCCGCCTCCTCCATGTCGTGCGACTCCGTGAAGTCGCACATACTTATAATTATGAAACGATACATTTCAATATTGATAAAGCGAACTATCACAGCAATCCGTCCCCGATGGCAACAGAAATCGCCAGGGAAGGCGGCAAATGAAACGAAATTGCGACCCGCCGCGTCAAAATTCCGTTGCAGCATGGTTCGGCGCCCGGCCCGGCTTACCGACCGCTCTGCTGGGCGGTTGAGGCCATGAGCTCAGGCAACTTCAGGCGCTGCACCTTGCCCGAGGGGCCCTTCGGCAACGCTTGGACGAAACAGAACTGCCGCGGCGTCTTGTAACTGCCCAGCGTGCCTTCGCAGTAGGTGCGCAATTCCGCCTCGGAACAGGTCCGGTCCGGCTTCAGCACCACGCAGGCCATGATCTCCTGGCCGTAGTTGTCGTCGGGAATGCCGACCGCCGCGGCTTCGAGCACGGCAGGGTGCTGGAGCAGGGCCTCGTCGATCTCGCGCGGCGCGATGTTCTCCCCGCCCTTGATGATGAGTTCCTTGATGCGCCCGGTGACGAAGACGAAGCCGTCCGCGTCCATGGTGCCGAGGTCGCCGGTATGCAGCCAGCCGTCGGCATCCAGCGTGCGGGCGGTCTCCGCCGGGTCCTTGTAGTAGCAACTCATCACGTTGGCGCCGCGCACCATGATCTCGCCCACCGTGCCCGCTGGCGCCGTCGCGCCCGCGGCGTCGATGATCTTCGCCTCGTTGCCGCAGGCCGGTCCGGGGCTGCCGATCTTGCGTCGCGCCGGATCGAGCGGATTGGAAAAGCACGGTGCGGCGGTTTCGGTCAGGCCCATGGTCTCGATGATGCCGATGCCGAACTTCTGCTCGAAGGCCAGGTGCTGCGCCGGCGGCAGCGGCGCCGAGGCCGAGCGGCAGAAGCGGATGGCGGAGGCGTCGAGGCCGAGCGTCGCCAGGTCCGGGCCGTTCAGCAGGTAGGCGATCATGGTCGGCACCACGTTGATCCAGGTGCAGCCGTGGCCGATCGCGGCCTGCCAGAAGTTCGACGCGCTGAAGCGCCTGGGCAGCACCAGGCTGCCGCCATGGACCAGCGGCGCGGTGGCGGTGACCACCTGGGCGTTGATGTGATACAGCGGCAGCACGGCCATCACGCGGTCGGCCGGGCCGAGTTCATGCACGGCGGAAACGAACTGGCCGCCGGAGACCACGGCGCGCTGCGCGAGCACGACACCCTTGGGCTTGCCGGTGGTGCCCGAGGTGTACATCATCAGCGCGGCATCCTCCTCGCCCGGGCTGTCCGGCAGGGCGCCGCCCGCCTCCGCCGCCGGAAGGAATTCGGCGGCATCGACGTCGCAGACCACCATGCGCGGCGGCTTCGCCAGCCCTGCCGCGGCCTGCTGCAGGCGTTCGACCTGGTCCGGCGCGACGAAGACCAACTCGGCGTCGCTGTGCTCCAGCACGTAGGTGAGCTGCGACGGCTGCGTCAGCAGGTTGAGCGGCGTGATGCAATAGCCGCCGTACATGGCGCCGATGAACAGGCGGCAGGTCTGGTAGCCGTTGGGCATCAGCAACGCCACTTTCGCGCCGGGGCGGATACCCTGGCCGAGCAGCCAGCCCGCCAAGCGGCGCGAGGCGGCCTGCAGTCCGGCGAAGCTCAGGCAAAGGCCGGTTTCCGGAGCGATCAGGTAGACCGCAGCGGGACGCAGTTGCGCCTGGTTATCGACAAGGGTGCGGATCGTGCGCAGCATGCCTACTTGCCGTACTTGCGGAAATGCTCGCCGAATATCTCGTCCAGCGCCGGTTCGCGCGGGGCAATCCGGCGCGAGATGCGCGTGATGTTGAGGTAGTGGCGGTAGTTCATGTTGTCGGAGAAATTGTTGCGGCCCCAGGTGCCGCAGCCCATCGACAGCGAGAACGGCAGCCCGTTGTCGAAGCTGCCGCCGGTGGCGTAACAGTGGATCTGGTTCACGATCACGCGCGACACCGGCAGTTCGAGGCCGAGGCGCAGGATGTGGGCGTCGTCGGCGCTGTGGATGCTGACCGAATGCCCCGCACCCTGGAAGGCGTAGATGTCGGCGACGATGGCGCAGGCATGGTCGAAATCGCGCGCCCGATACACGGTGAGCACCGGCGACAGCTTTTCGCCGGAGTAGGGAAAGTCCGGACCGGTGCCGGTTTCCTCGACCATCAGGAAGCGCGCGCTGCGCAAGGCCTCGCGCTCCAGCCCGGCGATTTGCGCGATGCGCGGTGCGTCCTGCGCCGTCACCTGCGCCGCCAGCTTGCCCCCGGGCCACATCGCGGCCTGCAGTTTGGCCTTCTCGTCCGCGGTGAGCAGCACGCCGCCTGCCGCGGCCAGGGCGAACATGGCGCCCGCATGCACGGCTTCGACGATCACCACGCTGTTCTCCGAAGAACAGCTGGTGGCATTGTCGAAGGTTTTGGAACGGGCGATCGCCGCTGCGGCGTCGGCGAGGTTGGCCGAGGCGTCGATGATGCTGGCGACATTGCCGGCGCCGACGCCGAAGGCCGGCGTGCCGCTGGCGTAGGCCGCGCGCACGTTGGCCTGCGAGCCGGTGGCCACTACGAGGTCGGACTCGCGCATCAGCGCATGGGTCGCGTCCTTGGTGATCGGGGCGGGCAGCATCTGCACCAGGTTTGGCGGCGCACCGACTTTCGCCAGTTCCGCGCTGACGTAGCCGACCAGCGCGGCGCAGGTCGAGGCGCCCTTGGGCGATGGCGCGACGATCACCGCGTTGCGGCCCTTGAGCGCGTTGATGATCTTGTTCGCCGGCGTGGCGCCCGGATTGGTCGAGGGCGTGATCGCGGCGACCACGCCCACCGGGCGTGCGATCTCGACGATGCCCAGCTGCGGGTATTCGGCGATGACGCCGACGCTCTTCGCGCCCTTGAGGTCGCGCAGCAGGCCCAGGGTCTTGCGATGGTTCTTGGTGATTTTGTCCTCGACCACGCCGAGACCGGTGTCGCGCACCGCCATTTCGGCCAGTGCCCGGTTGCGCCCCGGTTCCATGATCGCCCAGCCGGCGGCCGTGACCACCGCGTCGACCGCGGCCTGGTCAAAGGTTTCGTAGCGACGCTGCGCGATGCGTGCGGCTTCGATCAGGGGAGTGACTACCTTGTCCATTGCTCTGCTGCCTTTCTGTCGCTAGTACGGAGTCAGGTAGAAGCCGAAAGATTGATTCCGGCCGTCATCCCGGGCTTGACCCGGGATCCAGAAACGACCGCCGACTGGATTCCGGTTTTCGCCGGAATGACGAACGCAACCATCTGGTTCTGCCTTTCTGCCGCTAGGTACCGCTGCGCCGGGTTTTCTCGCGCAGCTGGCGTTGTATCGGGTACACCAGCGCAACCAGCGCAAGCACCATCACGGTGGCGCTGATCGGCCTTCCCATCAGCACCGTCCAGTCGTTGCCGTGGCTGACCATCATGGTCATGAAGGAGCTTTCGGCCAGCGGCCCGAGGATGGCGCCGAGCACCATCGGCGCAATGGGGAACTTGAACTTCTCGAACAGGTAGCCGAGGATGCCGAAGGCGGTGATGACATAGAGATCGGACAGGTTGTTGCGCGCGGCGAAGGCGCCGATGAAGCAGAACATCACGACGAAGGCCGAGACCACCGCCTCGGGCAGTTCGAGCACCTTGACCAGCGGCTTGATGGCGAAGTAGCCGATGATGCACATGCCGATCACGCCGAGGAACATCGAGGCGAACACGGCATAGACGAAGGGACCCGAAGTGACGAAGACCTGCGGTCCCGGCTGCATGCCGTGCAGCAGGAAGGCGCCGAGAATGATGGCGGTGGCGCCGCTGCCGGGGATGCCCATGGTCAGCAGCGGAATCATCGCGCCGCCGACCGAGGAGGTCGCGGCGGTCTGCGGCGCGACGATGCCTTCGGCGATGCCGCTGCCGAGCTCCTTGCCGCGCTTGCCGTACTGGCCTTCGGCGCCATAGGCGACGAAGGAGGCGACGGTGGCGCCGGCGCCCGGAATGATGCCGACGATGATGCCCACCAGCGAGCTGCGCAGGAAGGTCATCTTGAGCTTGAGCATTTCGGCCAGCGTGGGGAATTCGGTGTTGATGCGGCGATCGGTGTCGGCTACGGCGCCGTCGCCGGCGAAGCCCTTTTCCATGCGGGTGAATACCTCGCCCAGGCCGTAGGCGCCGACCATCACCAGCAGGTACTCGATGCCGTCCTGGAGGAAGGGCACGCCGAAGGCGAAGCGCTCGGCGCCGTAGATCGAATCGACGCCGACGGTGGCGATCAGCAGGCCCAGCATCAGGCTGATGGCAGCATTGGTGATCGAGCCGCCGCCGAGCGAGACCACGCTGGCCAGGCCGAAAACGATGATGGCGAAATATTCCGGCGAGGAAAAGGTCAGGGCGAACTTCGCCACCGGCGCCGACGCCAGCACCATCACCATCACCATCACCAGGCCGCCGCCCAGCGCGGAGAACAGCGTCCAGCCCAGCGCCTTGGCCGGCTGGCCCTTGCGCGCCATGGTGTAACCGTCCCACAGCAGGGGCACGTCGATCGGCTCGCCGGGAATGCGAAAGAGGATGGCGGTGAAGGCGCCGCCGTAGGTGCCGGAGACGTACATCGCCGTCAGCAGGATGATCGCCGGCAGCAGTTCCATGGTGTAGGTGAAAGGCAGGGCGAGGACCACCCCCATCACCAAAGTCAGCCCCGGCAGCACGGCGACCAGCATGCCCAGCACCAGGCCGATGAACAGCACCAGCAGGTTCATCGGCTGCAGCACCTGCAGGAAGCCGTTGCCGAGGTGTACCAGCGCTTCCATCAGTGCGCCCCCATGATCTTGAGCAGCCAGAGCGAAACCGCCGAGAAGGGCGCCACCCCGAGCGGCAGCGAAACGTAAACCACCTTCATGAAAATGAACATCAGCCCCAGCGCACCGAGCAGGCTGGAAATGGCGATGACGGTCCAGTTCCGGTAGCGCCCGATGATCATGAACAGCGCCAGGTAGGCCATGGTGGCAAGGAAGAAGCCGAGCGAGGAAATGGTGACGACGTAGATGATGGTGAGGACGATGCCGCCGACCAGCAGCAGCGGATAGCTGCGCAGCTTCTCCTCGCCCTCGACTTCGCCGCTGTCCTTCATCAGCTTTTCCAGCAGGCCCGCCGCCGTGAAGGTTTCGCCGATCAGCAGGTTCTTGGTGATTTCATAGACGCAGATCAGTCCGAGCAGCACCAGGATGGACTTGGGCCAGAAGTCCGGCCCGATCCGCCCCGGCGCCGCCGGAAAATCGATGCGGCCCGCCACCTGGTACAGATACATCACGGCCAGCTGCACCACGATGTAGGGCGCGGCGCGCAGCAGGCGGTTCAGCATGACGAATTCGGGACCGGGCAGATTGCATCGATGTCATTGGCTTGCGATCGGCAGGCCTCCACCATCGCCGTCATCCCGGCGAACGCCGGGATCCAGTTGGTGCTCAAAAGACCTGGATTCCGGCGTGCGCCGGAATGACGATTTGCCGGCGCATGCCGTACTGAAGCGGCACGGTCCGGGCGCTCGCTTGAAAGTCCTGACTTGCGGGCAAACATGTCGTGCCTGACTACTTCTTGGCGGCGAATTTCTGCATGGTGTCGATTTCGCCGGCGATGAAGGCCTGGGCCTCGGCGGCGGGGAGGAAGCTGTCCTTGCGCGCCATCGACTCCTTGAGGAAGGCCACGTACTCCGGATTCTTCGCGGCGCGGGCGATGGCATCGGCCACCAGCTTGACGCGCGCCGGGTCGGTGCCGGCCTTCATCACCAGCGAGCGGAACTGCGGCAGGTAGATTTCGAGGCCGGCTTCCTTGGACGACGGAATGTCGGGGAACTCTTCCATGCGCTCTTCGCCGAAGAAAATCAGCGGCCGCATCTGCTTGCTGGAAAGGAAGCTGCCGACGTCGCCCGCCTGCTCGAACAGGATGTCGGCATGGCCGCCGAGGATGGAGCTGTAACGCTCGCCGGGGCTGGCGAAGGGCACGCCGATCATCTTGATGCCCTTGCCGGCGAGGAAGTTCAGCGTAAGGTCGTCGGCGCTGCCGAAGCCGAGGATCGCCACCTTGAGCGTGCCCGGCTTGGCCTTGGCCTCGGCCACCACGTCATTCCAGGTCTTGAAGCGGCTGTCGGCCTTGACGAAGAGGCCCGAGGGCTGGCGGATGGCGATTGCCAGCGGCGTCACGTCGGCCAGCTTCCAGCGAGCGCCGCCGGCGACCAGGGTCGCGGCGGTATCGCCGATCAGGATGGCCATCGAGTAGCCGTCGGACTGGCCGCTGAGCAGCTTGGTCATGCCGGTATTGCCGGTGGCGCCGGGCACGTTGATCACCGGGAAGGATGTCTTGAGGTCGGCTTCGAGTAGCTTGCCCAGCTTGCGTGCCAGCTGGTCGGCACCGCCGCCCGGTCCCCAGGGCACTATCAATTCGATGGGGCGCTGCGGGTACTTTTCCTGGCCGATGGCGCCGCTGACGGCGAACAGCGCGGCGAGGAAAATCAGGACTTCGCGGAACAGTTTCGGGGTCGTGAGTTGCATGGTGGTCTCCTCCTGTCGGTGCACTCGGTGTGTGCTTTGTGGTGGCCTTCTGCCGGGCCTGCGGACGAAGCGGCAGCTTTGGCGTCGTTGGAATATACGCGACCCGCCCGGAAATTTGCAAAAAAACTTCGATTAACGAAAAATAACATTCCATTTTTTGAAAAAATCGAGCATGGCGCCATTCCATCCTTATATACTGGCGCCATCGCCATCCCGTGGAATCCCGCCTCCATGACCGAATCCGGCAACTCGTCGGCCGCCGCACTGAGGGCCTTCGCCATCATGGAAATCGTGGCCCGGACGGAACGCCCCGTCGCGCTGTCCGAGATCGTCGAACACACCGGCCTGCCGGCGCCGACGGCCTTCCGCATCCTCGCCATGCTCGAATCCGCCGGCCTCGTGCAGCGCGAACCGGCCGGCAAGACCTACGGCGTCGGCCATCGCCTGGCCCGCTTCGGCCTCGACCTGATGACCAACAACTCGGTGCGCGCCGAGCGCCGCGTGATCCTGCGCCGCCTGGTCGACGAGATCGGCGAGACCTGCAACCTGGCCATGTTCGGCGGCGACGAGATCATCTACATCGACCGCATCGAAACCGACTGGTCGCTCAAGGCCGACCTCAAGCCCGGCTCGCGCGTGCCGCTGCATTGCACCTCCAGCGGCAAGCTCTTCTTGAGCCAGATGCCCAAGGCCAAGCGCCGGCGCATCCTCGAATCGCTGAGCTTCAAGCGCTACACCGACAACACCATCACCGACATCGCCACCATCGAGGCGCAGCTGGAACACATCGCCCAGACGCGCGTCGGCGTCAATAACGAGGAACTCCAGGCCGGCGTGATCGGCATCGCCGTGCCGGTGACGGACGGGCGCGGCCGCATGATCGCCAGCATCGCCCTGCAAGCCCCCGTCGCCCGCCTGCCACTGCCGCGCGCGCTGGAATGCGTCCCCGTCCTGCAGCGCGCCGCGAGGGACATGGCGCTGACTTTCGAGAGCGGGGATTGAGGAATACCTGACCAAGTTTCCTATCGTCATTCCGGCGAACGCCGGAATCCAGGCGGCCGCCGCTCTGGATCCCGGGTCGAGCCCGGGATGACGGCATATCGGCGGTGACTAGCGAACTTTCCGCATCAAGCCCGCAAGCTCGAAAAACAGCGCATTGTCCAGCCCCTGCGAAAAGTCGGCGCTGGCGACACGGCGATCATGAAACTCGTCATTCCGGCGAACGCCGGAATCCAGGCGGCCGCCGTTCTGGATCCCGGGTCGAGCCCGGGATGACGGCATATCGGCGCCGCCCTAGCGAACTTTCCGCATCAAGCCCGCAAGCTCGAAGAACAGCGCATTGTCCAGCCCCTGCGAAAAGTCGGCGCTGGCGACACGGCGATCATGAAACTCGTCATTCCGGCGAACGCCGGAATCCAGGCGGCCGCCGCTCTGGATCCCGGGTCGAGCCCGGGATGACGGCATATCGGCGCCGCCCTAGCGAACTTTCCGCATCAAGCCCGCAAGCTCGAAAAACAGCGCATTGTCCAGCCCCTGCGAAAAGTCGGCGCTGGCGACACGGCGATCATGAAACTCGTCATTCCGGCGAACGCCGGAATCCAGGCGGCCGCCGTTCTGGATCCCGGGTCGAGCCCGGGATGACGGCATATCGGCGCCGCCCTAGCGAACTTTCCGCATCAAGCCCGCAAGCTCGAAAAACAGCGCATTGTCCAGCCCCTGCGAAAAGTCGGCGCTGGCGACACGGCGATCATGAAACTCGTCATTCCGGCGAACGCCGGAATCCAGGCGGCCGCCGTTCTGGATCCCGGGTCGAGCCCGGGATGACGGCATATCGGCGGTGACTAACGAACTTTCCGCATCAAGCCCGCAAGCTCGAAGAACAGCGCATTGTCCAGCCCCTGCGAAAAGTCGGCGCTGGCGACACGGCGATAGAAGGGGCTGAGGTCGAGCCCGACCCCCAATCCAAGAATTTCGACGCCGCCTTCGCGCTCGCGCCGCGCCACCACCTGCCGCAAATGGTTGTCCAGGTAAAAGGCGTCGTTGGTCAGGCTGGTCGCGCTGTCCATCGGGCAGCCGTCGGAGATCACCAACAGGAGGCGCCGTTCGGCATCGCGCGCGAGCAGCCGCTCGCAGGCCCAGTCGACGGCCTCGCCGTCGATGCCCTCGCGGAACAGGTCGGACTTCAGCAGCGCGGCGATGCCTGCTCGTGCGCGGCGCCAGTTGCGGGCCGCGTCCTTGAACACCAGATGGCAGACCTCGTTGAGCCGTCCCGGCTGCGGCGGGCGGCCCGCGGCCTGCCATTCCTTCGCCGCGCGGCCGCCGTTCCAGGCGCCGGTGGTGAAACCCAGCACTTCGCTATCCACGCCGGCCATGTCCAGCGCGCGCACCAGGATGTCGACCATGGTCGCCAAGGTTTCACTCAAACCCGTCATCGATCCCGAACAGTCGATCAGGATGCCGACCGCGCTGGTGGCGCGCGGCCGCAGATGATCCTGGCGGAACAGGCGACGTTCGGCCGGCGAACTGACCAGTTGCGCCAGGCGCCGGCCGTCGATGCGGCCGTCCTCCTCGTCGAAGCGCCAGCCGTCTTTCTCCGGTGTGGTCAGCACCGCGGCGAACACCCGGGCAAGGCGCGAGAAATTGATTCCCTGGCGCGCCACGCGCGCATCGAGTCGCTGGCGGTATTCATTTAGCAGCGCCTTGCGCACCAAGCCGACTGCATTCAGCTCGACATCGAAGCGCGTGGTGAACACGCGATAGCCGGATTCGCTTGTCGCGAAGGCCTTGCTCGGGCCCGAAGCGGCGACGGCGAAGGCCTCGGTTTCCTCGCGGTCGAAATCCAGCAGCAGCGCGAAGCCGCGCCGCGCTGCCTCCTGCGCCGATTCATTCTCGTCGCCGCCGTCTTCGATCTCGGCCTGCACGCGTTCGCCGACGATGCGCGCGATGGCCAGCGCATGCACGGCATACGCGTCCTGCTCGTTGCGGGTGCGGCGCAGGCCGGCCAGCGGCGTGCCGATCACCGGCGCGATGCCGGCGCGCGTGGTCTCGATCAAGTCTTCTTCCAGCACCGGCAGCGCATTCAGGCGCGACCAGCAGATCTGCGCCACGGTGTAGAGCAGGATGCCGAGGCTGCTGTCGGTCAGGCCCGATTCGTGGAAGGCGCGCGACCAGGCCTCGAAGCGCCGGCGCAGGTTGGCCGCCATGCCCGGCATCGCCTCCGGCACCAGAGTTTCCACACGCAACTGCTCCAGCAGTTCGAAGATCAGCCGTTCGACCGGGTCGGCCGGGCAATGGCGGCGATGCAGGTCGGCATCGCTGTGCAGCAGGCGCAGCGCCATGCCGTCGGCGGCGGCACGACAGGCGGCGAAGTCGTCATCCCCGGCATTGGTTTGCAGGTGCGGCGCGTACACCGGCACCACGCGTGCGCCGCGCTGCAGTCGATGCCCGGCGTAATGCAGTTCGCCGTCGCCGGTCATGGCGCGCAGCGTGGCGGCGCAGAGTTCCTCGACCTGTTGCGCCTGCCGAACCGTGACCACCTCCCCCGCCCTCGCCAAGCGAGGGTGCCACGGTTCGCCGCTGCGCGGCTCCGGAGGTGACTGCGCTCCTGCGGGCGGCCGTGCGGAGCGTTCCGGATGCGCACGCATCCATGATTCGTCCAGATCGGCCCCGAAGCAGCGCTGGTAATACTCGGCGACGATGGGTCGCTCGGCGTCGTCGCACTTGTTGAGGAACGAAAGCCGAAAAGCCAGCGCGGTGTCGCCGAAGATCTCGCAGTTCTCCGCCCAGGTGATCACGGTGCGCGGCGACATCAGCGTGGACAAGTCGCCGACGGCGAAGCCCTTGCGCGTCAGGTCGGCCACCGCCACCATCGAAGCCACCAGTTGCCGGCCGCGCTCGTTGTCCTTGCCCGGCACGCGCGCCAGCACGATGGCGACCTCTTCGGCGTGCGGCAAATAATTCAGCGTGGCGACGATGTTCCAGCGGTCGATCTGCGCGTGGTTGAGCATCTGCGTGCCGTGGTAGAGGCCGGAGAGGTTGCCGAGGCCCACCGTGTTCGAGGTGGCGAACAGGCGGAAGGCCGGGTGCGGCTTGATCACGCGGTTCTGGTCGAGCAGGGTGAACTTGCCGTCGCGTTCGAGGATGCGCTGGATCACGAACATCACGTCGGGGCGGCCGGCGTCGTACTCGTCGAAGATCAGCGCCACCGGCCGCTGCAGCGCCCAGGGCACGATGCCTTCCTGGAAGGCGGTGACCTGCAGGCCGTCCTTGAGCACGATGGAATCCTTGCCGACCAGGTCGAGGCGGCTGATGTGGCCGTCGAGATTCACCCGCACGCAGGGCCAGTTGAGCCGCGCCGCCACCTGCTCGATGTGGGTCGATTTGCCGGTGCCGTGCATGCCCTGCAGCATCACGCGGCGGTCGCGGGAAAAGCCGGCGAGGATGGCCAGCGTCACCTCGGGGTTGAAGCGATAGACGCTGTCGATCTCCGGCACATGGTCGTCGCGCTCGCTGAAGGCCGGCACCATCAGGTCGGCATCGATGCCGAAGGTCTCGCGCACCGACGACCTCGCGGTCGGGGCCGGTCTGCGCCAGGTCGCTCATGTCCCGGACCGCGCCGCGGAGGGCATCGCCGCCGCGTCGATCGCCGCAATCGCATCCACCGCGCGCCGCAGCGGCGGCAGCAGTTCGCCCAGCCGGTCGTGCGACAAACGCATCACCGGCGCCTGGATCGCGATGCCGGTGTTGGAACGCCCGCCGTCGGCCGCCGGCACCAGCATGGCAACGCAGAACAGGCCGGGCAGGAATTCCTCGTCGTCGCAGGCGTAGCCCTGCTGCGTGATGCGCGCGATCTCGGCTTCGAGCAGGGCCGGGTCGGTGATGGTGCGCGGCGTATAGCGTTCCAGCGCCACCGGTTCCAGCAGGCGCTTGCGCTGGCTGGCGCTCATCTGCGCCAGGAACAGCTTGCCGCTGGCCGAGCAGTGGGCCGGCACGCGCGAACCGGGGTGCAGGTAGAAGCGCAGCGGCGCCACGGTCTCGACGCGGTCGAGGTAGAGCACTTCGCTGCCCGACAGCGCGGTGATGTTGCAGCTTTCGCCCACCTCCTCGACCAGCGTGCGCAGCACGGCATGGCGCGCGCCATGCACGGTGTTGTTGAGCAGCAGGTTTTCCGCCAGCCGGCGCAGGCGCAGGCCGGTGCTGTAATGGCGGCCGTCGCTTTCCCGCTGCAGCATGCCGGCCGCTTCGAGCTGCTGCAGCATGCGATGCACGGTCGGCTTGGGCAGGCCGGTTTCATCCACCAGCCACTGCAGGTTGAACAGCTGGTCGCGCCCGGCAATCACTTCGAGCAGCGCAAACAGCCGCAGGGCCGGCGTGTCGCCGTCGATGCGTGCGGGTTCCGCCGGCGGTGTCGTATTGGGAGTCATCGGATCAGCCACAACGTCGAACCCCCGTCATTCCGGCGAACGCCGGAATCCAGTCAGCGCCCGTTCTGGATACCGGCGTTCGCCGGTAAGACGGACAAAAAGGCGGTGCCAAAGGACTCATCGTGCCTCCATCATAACGAATTTCATTAATCGGTACAATAAGTTTCATTTTTTATTGACTTTCAGCTTTACACAGCCTAAAGTCACGCCTCATTCTGAATATCGGAACATCCGGTATCGATTCCCCATCGAGGAGAGCAAACCGCCATGAGCAAGCCCGACAACCGCAAGGTGCCCGAAGGCCCCACCCGCATGACCCCCTCCGAAGCCTTCGTCGAAACCATGGTCGCCAACGGCGTGACCGACATGTTCGGCATCATGGGCTCGGCCTTCATGGACGCCATGGACATCTTCGCCCCGGCCGGCATCCGCCTGATCCCGGTGGTGCATGAGCAGGGCGCCGGCCACATGGCCGACGGCTATGCCCGCGTCTCGGGCCGCCACGGCGTGGTGATCGGCCAGAACGGCCCCGGCATCAGCAACTGCGTCACGGCCATCGCCGCCGCCTACTGGGCGCACAGCCCGGTGGTGATCGTCACCCCCGAGACCGGCACCATGGGCATGGGCCTCGGCGGCTTCCAGGAAGCCAACCAGCTGCCGATGTTCGAGGAATTCACCAAGTACCAGGGCCACGTGAACAATCCCAAGCGCATGGCCGAATTCACCGGCCGCTGCTTCGACCGCGCCATGAGCGAAATGGGCCCGACCCAGCTCAACATCCCGCGCGACTACTTCTACGGCGACATCACCTGCGAGATCCCCAAGCCCTTCCGCCTCGATCGCGGCCCCGGCGGCGAGCAGACGCTGAACGAAGCCGCCGAGCTGCTGGCCAAGGCCAAGTTCCCCGTCATCATCTCCGGCGGCGGCGTGGTCATGGCCGACGGCGTCGAGGAATGCAAGGCGCTGGCCGAGCGCCTCGGCGCGCCGGTGGTGAACAGCTACCTGCACAACGACTCCTTCCCCGCCAGCCACCCGCTGTGGTGCGGCCCGCTGGGTTACCAGGGCTCGAAGGCGGCGATGAAGCTGATGGCGCAGGCCGACGTGGTGGTGGCGCTGGGCAGCCGCCTCGGCCCCTTCGGCACCCTGCCGCAGCACGGCATGGACTACTGGCCCAAGGATGCCAGGATCATCCAGATCGACGCCGACCACACCATGCTCGGTCTGGTGAAGAAGATCTCGGTCGGCATCTGCGGCGACGCCAAGGCCGCCGCCATCGCCCTGACGCAGCGCCTGGCCGGCCGCACGCTGGCCTGCGACGCCACCAAGGCCGAGCGCGCGGCGAAGATCAAGGACGAAAAGGCCGCCTGGGAAAAGGAGCTCGACGACTGGACCCACGAGCGCGACCCCTTCAGCCTCGACATGATCGACGAGAACGGCAAGGAAAAGACCTTCAGCGGCGGCAACTACCTGCACCCGCGCCAGGTGCTGCGCGAGCTGGAAAAGGCCATGCCGCCCGACGTCATGGTGTCCACCGACATCGGCAACATCAACTCCGTGGCCAACAGCTACCTGCGCTTCGAAAAGCCGCGCAGCATGTTCGCCGCGATGAGCTTCGGCAACTGCGGCTACGCCTTCCCCACCATGATCGGCGCCAAGGTGGCCGCGCCGCACCGGCCGGCGATCTCGTATGCCGGCGACGGCGCCTGGGGCATGAGCCTGATGGAAACCATGACCTGCGTGCGCCACAACATCCCGGTGACCGCCGTCGTCTTCCACAACCGCCAGTGGGGCGCGGAGAAGAAGAACCAGGTGGATTTCTACAACCGCCGCTTCGTCGCCGGCGAACTCGACAACCAGTCCTTCGCCGGCATCGCCCGCGCCATGGGCGCCGAAGGCATCACGGTGGACAAGCTGGAAGACGTCGGCCCCGCGCTGAAGAAGGCCATCGACCTGCAGATGAACCACGGCAAGACCTGCATCCTCGAGATCATGTGCACCCGCGAGCTGGGCGATCCGTTCCGCCGCGATGCGCTGTCGAAGCCGGTGCGCCACCTCGAAAAGTACAAGGATTACGTCTAGGCACAAGCAGTCGCATGCGGCCGTATCCTTCAGGCCGCAACTGCGACGTCGAAGGTCTCTTTCCGCCGGAACCGCACAGCCCTCCTCCTGTGTGCCGTTCCGGCTTTTTTTGGCAGGCAAGCTGCTTCCGCCATCGTGCCTGCTTGAGGGAAAATGAATTGAGGCATGCCGAGGGAGAAGCAAAGGCTTTGCCGGGACGGATCAAGACCGGCGGCGTCCAGCGTAATGCGTCGAACGTTGGTCGCGCCCGCCGCGGCTTAAAATAGCGCCTGAGGTTACCCCCGCATGACACAAGCTCTCTCCGTTGCCACCTGGAACATCCACAAGGGTTTCTCGCAGTTCAATCGCCGCATGATGGTGCATGAGCTGCGCGACCGCCTGCGCGAGTTGTCGGCCGACATCGTGTTCCTCCAGGAAGTGCAGGGCTTGCACCTCGGGCATGCCGCCCGGCATACCGACTGGCCGGCGCTGCCGCAGCATGAATTCCTCGCCGAAGACGTCTGGAGCGACCACTGCTACGGCAGCAACATGGTTTATGACCGCGGCCACCATGGCAACGCGATCCTTTCCCGCTTCCCCATTCTGCATAGCGACAACCAGGACGTAACCCACCTGCGCTTCGACAAGCGCGGGCTCTTGCACTGCGCCGTCCAGTTGCCGCAACTGGCGCTACCGGTGCATTGCGTTTGCGTGCATCTCTCGCTGTTCGCCCGCTCGCGGCGGCTGCAGCTCGACGCGCTGGCGAACCGCATCGAGGACCTGGTGCCGGCCGGCGCGCCGCTGTTGATCGCCGGCGACTTCAACGACTGGCGCAACCACGCCGATGACCAGTTGGCGGATCGTCTCGGCCTGGTCGAGGTTTTTTCCGGCTCAGGCCGGCGCCCTTCGCGCAGCTTCCCGGCGGCCATGCCGATGTTTCGCCTCGACCGCATTTACCAGCGCGGTCTGCAGATCGTCGATAGCCGGGTGCATGCCGGGCGGCCGTGGTCGACCATTTCCGACCATGCCGTGCTTGCCGCAGAATTACAGGTCAAGGCCGACGAGTCGTGACCCAAGCCCCGCCGGTTTCGGCGACTCAAGACTTCATCGCCGGCAACCGTCTGGAGTTGCTCGAATCCGGCGGCGAATACTTTCCGGCCCTGATCGCCGCGATTGACGCGGCGCTGCACGAAGTGCATCTGGAAACCTATATCTTTGCCGATGACAGCACCGGGCGCCTGGTCGCCGCGGCGCTGACCCTTGCCGCGCGACGCGGCGTCGCCGTGCGCGTGCTGGTGGATGGTTTCGGCGCGCGCGGGTTTGCCGCCGGCCTTGGCGTGTCGCTGGCGGCGGCCCGTGTCGAGGTCATGACCTACCGGCCGGAATCCGGGCAGTACGGCTTTCGCCGTCATCGCCTGCGCCGGCTGCATCGCAAGCTTGTGGTGGTCGACGGCCGCCTGGCGTTCGTCGGCGGCATCAACGTGATCGATGATTTCGACGACGGCAAGTCGGCGGCGGCGCGCTTCGATTACGCCGTGCAGGTCGAGGGCCCGCTGGTGGCGCGCATCCATGCCGATGTGCGGCATGTCTGGCGCCTGGTGCGCTGGGCGCGCCTCGGCCGCCGCCCGCCGCCGCCGCCGGCGCTGCCGGCAGCGCCGGCCAGAACCGGCACGACCGCGGCGGCGCTGCTGATCCGCGACAACCTGCGCCATCGCCGCGATATCGAGAACGCCTATCTGGCGGCCATCGATGCGGCGCAAGACGAAATCGTGATCGCCAATGCCTACTTCCTGCCCGGCCGGCGCTTTCGCAAGGTGCTGCTGGCGGCGGCGAAGCGCGGCGTGGCGGTCAAGTTGCTGCTGCAGGGGCCGACAGACCATGTCCTGCTGCACTACGCGACGCAGTCCCTCTACGACCGCATGCTGCGCGCCGGCGTGCGCGTCTTCGAATACGCGCCGGCCGAACTGCATGCCAAGGTGGCGGTGATCGACGGCGACTGGGCTACCGTCGGTTCGTCCAACATCGATCCCTTCAGCCTGCTGCTGTCGCGCGAGGCCAACGTCGTGGTGCGCGACGCCGCCTTTGCCGGACAATTGCGCGCCAGCCTGCAAACCGCCCTGGACGGAGCGGCGCGCGAGATCCGGACCGCGGACCAGCGCCGCCGATCCTGGCTGTCGCGGTTCACCATCGCCGCCGCCTACAGCCTGGTGCGCCTGCTGATCGGCGTCACGCGCTACGGCGGCAAGCAGTACTCGGGCTGAGGCGCCCCCTGCTCAGCCGCTGTTGCGCAGGCCGGCGGCGACGCCGTTGATGGTCAGGTGGATGCCGCGCTGCACCCGGTCGTCGGTTTCACCGGCGCGGTGGCGGCGCAGCAGTTCGATCTGGATGTGGTTTACCGGGTCGAGGTAGGGGAAGCGGTTGCGGATCGAACGCTTCAGCAGCGGATTGAGGTCGAGCAACTCCTTCTCGCCGGTGATGGCCAGCAGCGCATCGATCGAGGCCTGCCACTCGGCCTTGAGGCGCGGGAAGATCGCATTGCGCAGGCCTTCGTCCTTCACCAACTGCGAATAACGCTCGGCGATCGCGATGTCGCTCTTGCCCAGCACCATGTCCATGTTCGACAGCAGGGCGCGGAAGAAGCCCCATTCGCGATGCATCTCCGCCAGCAGCGCCATGCCGGCCGCGCCGTGCGTTTCGCGGAATGCGGCGACTGCCGAACCGAAGCCGAACCAGCCCGGCAGCATCAGGCGGCACTGCGCCCAGGAGAACACCCAGGGGATCGCGCGCAGGTCTTCGATGGCCGTGGTCTTCTTGCGCGAGGCCGGCCGGCTGCCGATGTTGAGTGCCGCGATTTCGGCGATGACCGTCGACTCCCAGAAGTACTGCTCGAAGCCGGGCGTGTCGTAGACCATGCTGCGGTAGGCGGCAAATGCTGTTGCCGAGAGCTCTTCCATGGCGGCCAGAAATTCGGGACGCGGCGCATCGTGTTCGTGCGCCAGCAGCGTGGCCTCCAGCGTGGCGGCGGCGAGGATTTCCAGGTTGCGCCGGCCGAGCTCCGGGTTGGCGTACTTCGAGGCGATCACCTCGCCCTGTTCGGTGATGCGGATCTGTCCCTGCACCGCGCCCTGCGGTTGCGCGAGGATGGCCTGGTAGCTCGGCCCGCCGCCGCGGCCGACCGAGCCGCCGCGGCCGTGGAACAGGCGCAGCGTGATGCCATGCCGGGCGAATACCTGCGTCAGCGCGATCTCGGCGCGATACAGCGCCCAGCCCGAGGTCAGGAAGCCGCCGTCCTTGTTGCTGTCGGAATAACCCAGCATGCATTCCTGCAGGGCATTGCGCGAGCCGAGCAACCGGTTGTAAAGCGGGATCGCCAGCAGCCGGTCCATGATCGGCCCGGCATTGACGAGGTCGTCGATGGTTTCGAACAGCGGCACGATGTTCACGTCCAGCGCGTGTTCCAGCGGCCGCAGCAGGCCGACTTCCTTCAACAGCACGGCGACTTCGAGGATGTCGGAAACGCCGTCGGTCTTGGAAATGACCACGTTCTCGATCGCCGCCTTGCCATAGCGCCGGTGGATGCTCTGCGCGGTATGGAAGATCGCCAGCTCGCCGCGCGTTTCGTCCGAGTAATTGACGCCGGGCGCCGTCAGCGGCCGCGGCGTCGCGAGTTCCTCCAGCAGCAGGGCGATGCGGCCGTCTTCATCGAGGGAAAGATAGTCGCAGCCGGGGCGCGCAATGGCCAGCAGCTCGGCCACGGTGCGCGCATGCACATCCGAGTTCTGGCGCAGATCGAGCGGCGCCAGGTGGAAGCCGAAAATCGCCACGGCATGGCGCAGGCGGCGCAAGCGGCCGCGCCCGAGCAGGCCGCACTTGTGGCTGATCAGCGCGCGGTGCAGCACGTCGAGGTCGGCGGCGAATTCGGCGGACGTGGCGTAGGGCTCGGCGTCTGCCACGGCATGGCGCGGCGCTTCCAGGTTGTCCAGCTGCAGCGCGGTCGCTGCCAGCCGCGCATAGAAGCCGGCGATGGCGCGGCGGTAGGGTTCGTCTAAGCGGTGCGGGCTGCGGTCGGGAGACTGTTCGGCCAGGCGCATCAGCTCGACGTCGGGCACCTCGATCAGCGAGGTAGTGGTGGACAGCTCGGCGCCGAGCTGGTGCAGTTGTTCCAGCAGGTAGCCGATGGCCTTGCGGCTTTGCGCGCGCATCGCGGCCTCCAGCACTTCGGCGGTGACGAAGGGGTTGCCGTCGCGATCGCCGCCGATCCACGAACCGGGGCGCAGGAAGGGCGGCAGCTCGGCCAGGCCCCGCGCCTTCCATTCGGGTATGGCGCCGGCGAGGTGGTCCTCGCAGGTGTTGTAGAGGCGCGGCAGTTCACGCAGGAAGGTCATGTCGTAGAAGGACAGCGCGTTATTCACCTCGTCCATCACCGAGAGCTTGGCGCGGCGCAGCATGCGCGTCTGCCACAGGCGCAGCACGGCGCGGCGCAGGGCCTCGTCGTGTTCCGCCTGTTCTTCGGGAGACAGTTCGGTGCGGTCGCGCTCGTCGAGCAGGCGCGCGATCTTCCACTGGCAGTCGAGGATGCTCTTGCGCTGGACTTCGGTCGGGTGCGCGGTCAGCACCGGCCGTACCTGGGCGCCGGCGAAAAAATCGCGCAGCTTCGCCGCGTCGATGCCGGAGGCCAACGCGCGCTGCAAGGACAGGGCCAGGCTGCCTTCGCGCGGCTGCGAGCCGGCACGGGCATGCGCCCGCGCGCGGCGGATGTGATGCTGGTCTTCGGCGATATTGGCCAGGTGCGAGAAATAGCTGAAGGCGCGCACCACCATGTTGCTGCCTTCGCGCGGCAGATTGCGCAGCACGGCATCCATTTCCGCGCGCGCGGCGGGGTCGTCGTCGCGATGCAGGCGCAGGGCGAGGCGGCGAATCTGCTCGACGCGCTCGAAGACCTCGACGCCCTCCTGTTCGCGCACCGTGTCGCCGAGCAGGCGGCCGAGCAGGCGGATGTCGTCGCGCAGGGGCTGGTCCTTGTCGGCGGCGGGCGTATTCATGTTCATTTCCGAAGCCGGAGTCTGACTCGGCTTTCCTCGATCGCGCGATCGAGGTAGGCGGCGTAGAAATCGGCCAGGCGAAAGCCGACAATGGGTTCGGCCAGGGCCGCGCCGTCGGGGCCGTGGAACATCACGGTAGGTGCGAACTGCGCCTGCATCTGTTTGGAAAAGTCGGCGCCGGTGGTACGGCGGCCGGCGAAATCAAGCAGGGGTGTGGCACGGTCCATGTGCAGTTCGCGTATCACGGCCGGCGTCGCCGGATCGCGCGACAGCGGCTCCAGATGTTCGCGCCGCACTTTCGCGCACCAGCTGCAGTCGTCGCGGCTGTAGAGCACTACCAGCGGCACGCCTTTCGCCGCGGCAAGGCTGGCATCGGCGGCCAGGTCCGTGGTTTCGATCAGTGTGCCTTGCGCCACGCCGGGTTTCAGTGCGACAGGATTTTCGACAGGAACTGCTGGGCGCGTTCCGAGCGCGGGGTGCCGAAGAACTCTTCCTTGGTCGCGTCTTCGACGATGCCGCCCTGGTCCATGAAGATCACGCGATGGGCGACCTTGCGCGCGAAACCCATTTCGTGCGACACGCACATCATGGTCATGCCTTCCTGCGCCAGTTCGACCATGACGTCGAGCACCTCGTTGACCATTTCCGGGTCGAGCGCCGAGGTCGGTTCGTCGAACAGCATGCAGATCGGATCCATGGACAGCGCCCGCGCGATCGCCACGCGCTGCTGCTGGCCGCCGGAGAGCTGGCCCGGATGTTTGTGGGCCTGCAGCTTCAGCCCGACGCGGTCGAGCAGTTTCAGGCCGCGTTCGTTGGCCTCGTCCTTGCTCCGCCCGAGTACCTTGATCTGGGCGATCGACAGGTTTTCAGTAATGGTCATGTGCGGGAACAGCTCGAAGTGCTGGAACACCATGCCGACGCGCGCGCGCAGTTTCGGCAGGTCGGTCTGCGGGTCACCGACGGAGGTTCCGTTGACGAAAACCTCACCCTGCTGGAAGGCTTCGAGGCCATTGACGCATTTGATCAGGGTCGATTTGCCGGAGCCGGATGGGCCGCAAACGACGATGACCTCGCCTTTCTCCACCTGCGTCGTGCAGTCGGTCAGCACCTGAAAGGCGCCGTACCATTTGCTGATGTTCTTTATTTCGATCATGGACACGAGGGGTTCCCCTTCAGCGGACGATGGCGATGCGCTGCTGCAGTTTTCTTACCAGCATGGACAAGCTGAAGCTGATGATGAAATACAGCACGGCGGCGACCAGATAGGTCTCGACCGGGCGGTTGAAATTCTTGCCGGCGATCTCGAAGCCCTTGAGCAGGTCGTAGGCGCCGATGGCATACACCAGCGAGGTATCCTGGAACAGGATGATGGTTTGCGTCAGCAGCACCGGCAGCATGTTGCGGAAGGCCTGCGGCAGGACGATCAGGCCCATGGTCTGCCGGTAGCTCATGCCCAGCGCGTAGCCTGCGGCGACCTGTCCCCGGGAAATGCTCTGGATCCCGGCGCGCATGATTTCCGAGTAGTACGCCGCCTCGAACAGGGTGAAGGTGATGATGGCAGAGGTTTCGGCGCCGAGCGGGCGTCCGAGCACCAGCGGGATGAGCAGGAAGAACCAGAGGATCACCATCACCAGCGGAATGCTGCGCATGGTATTGACGTACGCCGCCGCCGGCATGACCAGCCAGGGTTTGCCGGAAAGCCGCATCAGCGCCAGCAGGGTGCCGAGGACGATGCCGCCGATCATGGCGACGAGCGTCAGCTGTATCGAGAAGATGAAGCCCTTGACGATATAGCCGGAAACCAGCTCCGGCGTGAAAAAGGAGAAATCCAGGGCCAGCATCAGTGGCCTCCCCCGCCGATCATGCCGGGGACGCGCACGCGGTTCTCGATGAACAGCGCGACGCGGTTGATGGCGAAGGCGGAGACGAAGTACAGCCCCGTCACCGCCAGGTAGACCTCGACACCGCGCGAGGTCTCTTCCTGCGCCTGCAGGGCGAACAGGGTGAGCTCGGAAATGCTGACCGCGAAAGCCACCGAGGAATTCTTGATGATGTTCATCGATTCGCTGGTGAGCGGCGGGATGATGATGCGGTAGGCCATCGGCAGCAGCACGTGGCGGTAGGTCTGCGGCAGGGTGAATCCCATCGCCAGGCCGGCCATGCGCTGCCCCCCCGCCAGCGCCTGGATGCCGGCGCGGACCTGTTCGGAAATGCGCGCCGAGGTGAACAGGCCGAGGCCCATCACCACCAGGATGAAGCTGGGTACGCCGCGCAGGACCGGAAACAATGACGGTACGACGTGGTACCAGAGGAAGATCTGCACCAGCAGCGGAATGTTGCGGAACAGCTCGGTCCAGACATTGCCCAGCAGCACCAGCCCGCGGTGCGGCGTGGTGCGCAGGATGCCCATCAGCGAGCCGAAGAACAGTGCCACCAGCAGCGCCAGGACCGACACCGAGAGCGTCCAGCCCCAGGCCGAAAGCAGCCAGTCGAGGTAGGTGATGTCGCCGCCCTTGCCAAAGCAAGTCGCCGACATCTCGCCGCTGGTGGTTTCCTTGCAGAAGACCTGCCAGTCCCAAGTAGCCAAGCCGGTTCCCTTCGACTCCGTTTCCGCCGGAAAGAAGAAAGCGCGGCGGTGTTGCCGCCGCGCTTTCAGCCCCTGTGTTTATCCAGATTTACTTCTTGGCGTAGTCTTCCATCGGCTTGTCGTTGGGGTTCGCCCACGCCGCCTTGGTCGCCTCCGAAGCCGGCAGGCCGATGCTCGTGTTGGTCGGCGGGATCGGCTGCATGAACCACTTGTCGTAGATCCTTGGCCATCTCGCCGGACTTCATCATCGCGGCCAGGCTGTTGTCCACCGCCTTCTTGAAGGCCGGGTCGTCCTTGCGGATCATGATGGCAATCGGCTCGACCGAAAGCACTTCGCCGACGATCTTGAAATCCGCCGGGTTCTTCGACTTGGCGATGTTGCCGGCGAGGATCTGGCCGTCCATGACGAAGGCGTCGGCGCGACCGGACTCGAGCAGCAGGAAGCTGTCGGCGTGGTCCTTGCCGAACACCTCCTTGAAGTCCACGCCGGTGGCGCGCTCGTGTTTGCGCAGATGCTGCACGGAGGTGGTGCCGGTGGTGGTGGCGACGTTCCTGCCGTTGAGCTGGCCGATCGAGGTGATGCCGGAGTTGGCCTTGACCGCGATGCGGACTTCCTCGACGAAGGTGGTGACGGCGAAGGAGACATCCTTCTGGCGGGCGGCATTGTTGGTGGTCGAACCGCACTCGATGTCGATCGTGCCGTTCTGCATCAGCGGGATGCGGTTTTGCGAGGTCACCGGCTGGTACTTGATGTCCAGCTTGGCCATGCCGAGCTGCTTCTGCACGTCGGCCAGCGCGCGCTGGCACAGTTCGACGTGGAAGCCGGCGAACTTGCCGTCGCCGACCGTGAAGGACAGGCCGCCGGACGATTCGCGCACGCCCATGGTGGCGGCGCCGCTGTCCTTTATCTTTTTGAGCGTGCCGGCGTCCTGGGCGAAGGCGGGCAGGGAAAGGGTCGTGAGGGTGATGGATGCGACAAGGGCGGCGCGACGGATCATGGTGGTCTCCTGTAATTATTTATTGATCGAACTTCAGTTGGGTCCTGCTAACGACGGTTGCGCACAAGGCGCAACACGGAAACAACGGGCGCTAGCCTACACCGAAACCTCATATTCCTGCTGCTGCAAGGCCCACATTTGCGAGTATAGGCCACCGCGCTCGAGCAGTGTGCGATGGGCGCCGCGCTCGACGATGCGCCCGGCATCGAGCACCAGGATCTCGTCGGCGTTCATCACCGTGGACAGGCGGTGGGCGATGATCAGCGTGGTGCGGCCCACGGCGACCTGCTCGAGCTGGGCCTGGATGGCCTTTTCCGTCTTGGAATCCAGTGCCGAGGTGGCCTCGTCGAAAATCAGGATCGGCGGGTTCTTCAACAGTGCCCGGGCAATCGCCACGCGCTGCTTCTCGCCGCCGGAGAGCTTGAGGCCGCGTTCGCCGACCCGCGTCTCGTAGCCTTCGGGCAAAGCCGCGATGAAATTGTGGATATGCGCGGCCCGGGCGGCGGCGATGACTTCCTCGCGCGGGGCCGCCGGTCGGCCGTACTGGATGTTGTAGAAGATCGTGTCGTTGAACAGCACCGTGTCCTGCGGCACGATGCCGATCGCGGCGCGCACCGAAGCCTGCTGCAGTGCACGCAGGTCCGAGCCGTTGATTTTCACCGAGCCGGAGGTGGTGTCGTAAAAGCGGAACAAGCAGCCGCGCCAGGGTCGACTTGCCCGAGCCGCTGTGGCCGACCACGGCCACCGTCCTGCCGGCGCCGACTTTGAAATTTACGTCGAACAGGATCTGCCGGTTGGACTCGTAGGCGAAACCGACATGGTCGAACTCGACCTCGCAGGGGCCGCTTTCACCCGCAGCGAACAGCGGCCGCGCATCGGGCGCATCCTGGATCTCGCGGTTCTTGCCCAGCAGCGAAAACATGCGCTCGATGTCGGTCAGCGACTGGCGGATCTCGCGGTAGAGCACGCCGAGGTGGTTGAGCGGCATGTAGAGCTGGATCAGGAAGGCATTCACCAGCACGATGTCGCCCACCGTCATGCGGCCGGCGACGACCTCGACCGCGGCGCGCCACATCATCAGCGTCACCGCGGCGGCGATGATCAGCGACTGGCCGAGATTCAGCCACGACAGCGAAATCTGGCTGCGGATCTGCGCGGTCTCCCACTTCTGCATCTGCTCGTCGTAGCGGTCGTGCTCCCAGCGCTCGTTGTTGAAGTACTTGACCGTCTCGAAATTGATCAGGCTATCCACCGCGCGCACGTTGGCCGCCGAATCCAGTTCGTTGACCTCGCGCCGCAGGACGGTGCGCCAGTTGGTGACGATGATGGTGAAGGTCACGTAGAGCACCAGCGTGACCAGCGTGATCAGCATGAAATCCTTGTCGTAGCGGAAGCCGAGGATGCCCAGCACCAGCAGGATCTCGACCAGGGTCGGCAGGATCGAATACAGCGTGTAGCTGATCAGCGAGCCGATCGAGCGCGTGCCGCGCTCGATGTCGCGCGTGAGGCCCCCGGTCTGGCGGTCGAGGTGGAAGCGCAGGCTGAGCGCATGCAGGTGCTCGAACACCTGCAGCGTGATGGTGCGCACCGCGCGCTGGGTGACGCGGGCGAAGAAGATCTCGCGCAGCTCGGTGAACAGCACGGTCGAAAAGCGCAATGCGCCGTAGGCCGCCAGGAGGCCCAGCGGCACCAGCAGCACGGCCTGTTCCATCCGGTTGGCGCCGGGAACCGTAAACGTGTCGATGATGTCCTTGAACACCAGCGGCACGCCGACATTGGTCAGCTTGGCCAGCAGCAGGAAGGTCAGCGCGATAACGACGCGACCCTTCCACGCCCAGAGGTAGGGCAGCAGGGTCTTGATGGTTTCCCAGTCGTGGCGGGTTTCGGGAATCGGGCCCGGCAGGGCCATGGCGGGTGGAGCGCGGCGCATCATGGGGTGATTCTAACAACTCGGGATGGCGCAAATTTCCGGCGGAGCATCCCTTGGACCGGGAGGGTGAATCGTCTGACCCTGTGCCCCGGCGCTCCTCAGGTCAAGGGCTCCGCATCGCTGTCGCCCTGAGCGGTTGGTGACTGTCCGCCGGCGGTCCATTCGGTGGCGAGGCGGTAGCCCACCGCCAGCAGGGTCGGACCGAGGAAGACGCCGATCACGCCGAAGGCCAGCAGGCCGCCCAGTACGCCGAGAAAGACCACGGCGAAGGGCAGCTTGGCGCCGCGGCTGATGATGAAGGGCTTGATCACGTTGTCCACGGTGCTGACCACGAAGAAACCCCAGGCGGCGACGAACAGCGCCCATTCCGGCTGGTCCTGGCGGAACAGCCAGATCGCCGCGCCGCCCCAGACCAGCGGCGGCCCCACCGGCACCACGGAGAGGAAGAAGGTGGCCAAGCCCAGCAGCACGGCGCCGGGCACGCCGGCGACCGCAAAGCCGATGGTCGCCAGCACGCCCTGGGCAAGCCCGGTACCGAGGATGCCGTAGATCACGCCGGTCACGGTGCTGCGCGCGATGCCGAGCAGGTAGGCCGCGCGCACCCCCGTCACGCGCTTGAGCAGGACGCGCAGGCGTCCGGCGAGCGCTTCGCCGTGGAGGAAAAAGAAGAAGGCGAGGAATACCGACAGGGCCATGTCCAGCACTCCCGCGCCGACCACGCGGCCGGCGGCAAGTGCGGCCGCCTGCGCCGGCTTGGCGAGCTTCTCCAGTTCCGCCATGAGCCTCTGGCCGTCATGCGCGAACTGTTGCCAGTAGTCGTGGATCGTCTGCCCCACCAGGGGCAGCCTGGCCAGCCACGAGGGTGCGTCGGGCAAGCCGTCCCGGGTCAGCGCCGCCGCCGCGCGGCCCAGCTCGGCGGCGTTGTCCGCCATGGCCAGGGCGACCGCCGTCGATGGGCCCCAGCAGCGCCACGGTGACCAGCAGGGTCATCAGGCAGGCGGCGAGGGTGCGCCGCTGTCCCGCGCCCCGTTCCAGCCGGAGGAAGGCCGGCCAGCTGGTGGAAACGAGGATCGCCGCCCAGACCAGCGAGGTGAGGAAGGGCCACAGCACCAGCGTGCAGCCTGCGGCCAGGGCACCGAGGGCAAGCGTGTGCAACAGGCGGTCGGAAGCGGGGTTGGACATGGCTGGCGGCGGGTTGGCGGATCTCGGGCGCGAATCGCTATGCGTGGGTTGCCCATTATGCGGTTTCCGGCGCGCCGGGCGCTGGATGCAAACACTGCAACTATATTGGTAAAGTATCCGTTCTTCCGGTTTGTCGGTTTGTCCATGAAAACCATACTTTCCCTGCTGCTGTTCTGCGCCCTGTCGCCGGCCGCCCTGGCCCAGGGCGGAGGCCTTTCCGACCTGCTTGCGCTCGGTGACCGGCGCGATCGGCGGCAAGGAGACGGCAGCCCCGGTCCAGAAAGACGAGACCGCCGTGCTCGGCGTGCGCGGAATGGACGAGGGCGATGCCAAAGGCGTCGGCGCCGGCCGTCGGCGACGCCAGGCTGCTGGAGAGCTGGGCGGCCGGGCGCAAGGAAGCCGAAGCCGCCGCCGCGCGGCGCGGATTGACGGCCCGGCCGGTGAATTACGAATAGGCCGGCGCCGCCGGCACGCACACCCGAGGATCGCCATGACGCCCTGCCTGCTCCGTTCAAGCCTTCTGGCAGCGACCCTGGTACTGGCAGCACCGGCCATCCAGGCGCAATCGCGCAACCTCGACCTGGGGTCGATCTTCGATACGGCGAAGAGCCTGGTCAAGAGCCAGTCGGTCGGCGCCATGAGCGAGGAAGAGGAACTCGCCATCGGCAAGGAAGTGGTCGCGGCGACGCTGGGCAGCTATCCGCCGCTCAGGGACACGGGCCTGCAGCACCGCCTTAACCAGGTCGGCGTCTGGATCGCGCTGCAGTCCTCGCGCCCGGAATTGCCCTGGCGTTTTGCCGCCGTGGAGTCGGACTCGATCAACGCCTTTGCCGCGCCGGGAGGCACCATCCTGGTTACCCGCGGCATGCTGAACCACGTCACCAACGAAGCCGAACTGGCCTGCGTGCTGGGCCATGAAATCGGCCACGTGACCCGTCGCCACCACATCGCCGTGCTGCAGAAAAGTCTGCTGGTGTCCGCCGGCGCCAGCGCGCTGACGGCGACCTCGAAGTCCGGCGGCTCGGCGGAGTACCGCCGGCTGCTGATCGGCGAGAGCAAGGAAATATTCAACCGCCGGCTCGACCGCAGTGCGGAGCGCGAGGCGGACGAAGACGGCATCCTGCTCGCGGCGCGCGCCGGCTACGACCCGGCGGCCTGCCTCAATTTCATGCAGCGCCTGGCTGCACTCAAGGCCGACACAAATGCCCTGGCCGCCCTCTACAAGACCCACCCGACGGCCAAGGAAAGGGTGGTCGATGTCGACAACTCGCTCGGCCGGCTCAAGGGCGCCGCTCCCGGCGACGGCGCCCGTCCCGAACTGACCCTCAATGCGGTCGGGGCCGGCGGCGAGAAACCCGGACCCCGCTAATACCTCCTTAACGCCTCCTGAATTTCCGGTCCTCGAGCTTGATGCGGGGCTGGCTCCGCATCGGCTTGCCCCGCTTCATTCCTGCCATATTCCTGATTTGAGGATCGAGCCGTCGGCGCGGTATTCGGTGCCGACCCCGCTGCGCTTGCCATCCTTGAACTCGCCGAGGTATTCGTTGCCGTTGGAGGAGGTCAGGCTGCCCTGGCCGTGGTATTTGTCATCGCTGAATTCCCCCACGTACTTCCTGCCATTGGCGTAGGTCAGGGTGCCTTGCCCGTGAAACTTGCCGTCGCGGAACTCCCCGACGTACTTGTCGCCGTTGGCAAAGGTGAAACTGGCCTTGCCGGCGCGCGCGCCGTCCCTGAACTCGCCAACGTATACGGTGCCGTTGACCCAGGTATAGGTGCCTTGCCCGTTGCGCAGGTTGTCCCTGTATTCGCCGATGTATTTGCTGCCATCGGCATAGGTATAAGTGCCTTTTCCGTTAAATTGTCCGTCCCGGAATTCGCCAACGTATCGGTCGCCGTTGGCGAAGGTCAGCGTGCCCTGTCCGTGAGACTTGTCGTCCCTGAATTCACCAATGTACTTGTCGCCATTGGCGGAGGTGAGGGTGCCTTGGCCGTGGAACTTCTGGTTCACGAAATCACCGACGTACTTGTCGCCCTTGGCAGAGGAAAAGCTGCCTTTTCCGTGAAACTGGTCATCCTTGAATTCACCGACGTACTTGTCGCCATTGGCGAAGGTGAGGGCGCCCTGACCGTGGAACTTCTGGTTCCTGAATTCACCGACATACTTGTCGCCACCGGGCCATGTATAGCTGCCCTGGCCGTGGCGCATGCCGTTCAGGTAGTCGCCGACGTATTTTTCGCCGCTGGGAGCAAGCTCTTGTCCGGAACAGTTGGTCCAGAGACCGTCGGTTGCCGCGGGACACGCCGGCAGGCGGCCCTGAGCCATGGCGGCGGGTGATATCAGCAGCAACAGCACGATCAATGACTTGTTCATTTTCTCAACCTTTGTCGGTCCCGGGTCGCATCGACCAGGTCCGCGCAGTCGGTCTGCGCGGGTCTGGCCGAAAGATTCTACGCCAGGCGCCCGCTGACGGCCGGGGGGAATGTGCTGCCGGTCGGGCCACGAAAATGGCAGGCGTGAAACAATGGAGCCCGGATAACAGCAGCCCTGGATTTCCATGATCGAGCGACTCCTTGCCGACGGCGTTGTCATGCTGCATTTCGGCTTCATCCTTTTTGTCGGTTTCGGCGGCTTTCTGCTGTTGCGCTGGAAATGGGCCGCGATCCTGCACCTGCCCGCCGTCGCCTGGGCGGCGGCAATCGAATTCCGCCACGGCATCTGCCCGCTGACGCCTCTGGAACAGGGGTTGCGCCGGGCCGCGGGCGAGGCGGGCTACTCCGGCAGCTTCATCGAGCACTATCTGCTGCCGATCATTTATCCTGCCGGGCTGGATGAGCGCCTGCAGTACATGCTCGGTGCTCTGGTCATTGTCATCAATCTTGCGGTCTATGGCTGGGTGCTGTTCCGCCGTCGCCATGGTTCCGCGCAGCGATTTCCCGATTCCCCATCCTGAGGGCCTTGCCATGTCCCACGACAAGCAACACAGCTATTCCACCCGCACCGAATGGACCGGGAGCGTGGGCGAAGGCACCGCCAGCTACCGCGCCTACTCGCGCGACCATGTGATTTCGGCGGCGGGCCGGCCGGACCTGGCGGGCTCGTCCGATCCGGCGTTTCGCGGCGACGCCACGCGCTGGAACCCGGAGGACCTGCTGGTCGCTTCGCTGTCGTCCTGCCACATGCTGTGGTACCTGCACCTGTGCGCGCAGGCGAAAGTTACGGTGCTGGCCTACCATGACGATGCGCTGGGCACCATGGTGGAGGATGCCGGCGGCGGCGGGCGCTTTACGCAGGCGGTGCTGCGCCCGGTGGCGACGCTGGCGGCGGGCGGAGATGCGGCGCTCGCAACGGCCTTGCATGAGGAGGCGCACCGCCTGTGCTTCATCGCCAACTCGCTGAACTTTCCGGTGTCGATCGAGCCTGTGGTGCTGGTTTCCGGTTAAGGTGGCCTGTCGGCTCCTGTTGCACTTCATTCAAAGGCCATTGCATGCACCCTATCCACGATGTGGATGCACTTCTTCTGCTTGCCACGGCGCTGGCGTCCAAGCGGCGGCCCGCGCAACTCGCGGAAATCATGGCGGCGGCGGACCTGCTGCAGGGTTCGATTCCTCTCGACGTGGATCTGGTTGCGGCGTTTCTGCGGCTCTCGACGCACGGCCTGATCGGCGAGGCGGCGGGCGGCTTCACGCTGACGCCGCAGGCGCTGGAGCTCATGGGCGGCGTGCGTTACAGGAAAAAGGCCGAAACGCCCGAGCGCCTGCTCGCCGTCCGGCAGGAGCTTGCCGGCTACATGCCGAAGGCCGACGGTGTGGCCATCCGGCTGGCGACGGAGCAGGTGAGTGCAGCGATCCTGGCGCACCGGACCTTCCTCAAGGGCCCGGGCCGCAACATGCTGGTGCCCAGGCCCAAGGCCGCCGTGGGCAGGCCCAAGCCACCCGGCCAGTGGCGCCGGCTCGACGGCGCACGCCGCTCCAAGTCCTGAGCGGGGCCGGCGGGGCGGGTCCCGGCATAGTCCGATTTGTCTGAAGTCCGGAAGTCGGCGCCGGTGGCACGGCGGTTTGCGGCACTGCGTCATGAAATTATCCGGAGTGGCTTTGCCCGCGTCGTTTGCGGGCTTAGCCCACTCCGCAGGGGCAAAATTAGAGTGCTTCCTCTTGACGGCGCTCCTTTCGGATGTCAGGATTAAAACGTTCGTTTGAAACCAACGTTTGCCTGAGGCTCCTTCCCCCGTGGAAACCGATACCCGTTCGCGCATTCTCGACGCCGCCGAAGAGCTCCTGGTGCAGCATGGCCTGGAGGCCACCACGCTGCGCATGATCACCGCCGCGGCGCAGGCCAACCTCGCTGCGGTGAATTACCACTTCGGCTCGAAGGAGGCGCTGATCGAGGCCGTGTTCCGCCGCCGCCTGACCTGGCTCAACGAGCAGCGCATCGCGGCGCTGGACGCCTTCGAGGCGGAGGCCAAAGGCGCGCCGCTGAAGCCGCGGCAGATCGTCGAGGCCTTCTTCGGCGTGGCGATCCGCATGGCCGCCGACAGGAACGGCGGACAGACTTTCATGCGCCTGCTGGGCCGCACCTACACCGAGCCGACCGATTTCGTGCGCACCTTCCTCGCCGAGGAATACGCCGAAGTCATCGCGCGCTTCAAGGCGGCTTTTTTCAAGGCCCTGCCCGACGTGCCGCAGGAGGAATTCCTCTGGCGCTTCCATTTCATGATGGGCGCCCTGTCCTACGCGATTTCCGGCGCCGACGCCCTGCGCATGCTGGGCCCCATCGAAGATTCCGACCCCGAGGCGCTGTATGCCCGGCTGATGAGCTTCCTCATCGGCGGCCTGCGCGCGCCGCTGCCCGACGTAGTTGCCAAACCTGTCGCCAAACCCGCCAGGAAGCCGCGCGCCAAACGCGCCGCCTGACGGCAAATCAGAAAAGGAGATTGCCATGACCTGGTTATTGATACTGATCGCAGCAACGGCCGCCGTGCTGTTCCTGCCGCCCCTGCGCCGTGCCGTGCTGACGGGCCCGATGTTCGCCGCCTACAAGAAACTGCTGCCGGCCATGTCGCAGACCGAGAAGGAGGCGCTGGAAGCCGGCACCGTCTGGTGGGAGGGCGAGCTGTTCTCCGGCAAGCCGGCCTGGCAGAAACTGCTGGACTATCCGCAGCCGAAGCTCACCGCGGCGGAGCAATCCTTCGTCGACAACGAATGCGAAGCGCTGTGCGCCATGACGAAGGACTGGGACACCACACAGATCCACCACGACCTGCCGCCCGAGGTCTGGGCCTAGATCAAGGAAAAGGGCTTCCTCGGCATGATCATCCCGAAGCGCTATGGCGGACTCGAGTTCTCCGCTTTTGCGCATTCGGCGGTGGTGCAGAAATTGTCAACGCACTGCTCGGTGGCGGCCGTTTCGGTCATGGTGCCCAACTCGCTCGGCCCGGCCGAACTGCTGTTGCATTACGGCACCGAGGCACAGAAGGACTACTACCTGCCGCGCCTGGCCAAGGGTCTGGAGATTCCCGCCTTCGCCCTGACCAACCCGCAGGCCGGCTCGGACGCCGCCTCGATTCCCGACCTCGGCATCGTCTGCAAGGGCCAGTGGCAGGGCCGGGAAGTCATCGGCATGCGCGTCACCTGGGACAAGCGCTACATCACGCTGGGCCCGATCTGCAGCATCCTCGGCCTGGCCTTCCGCCTGCAGGACCCCGAGCACCTGCTCGGCGCCGTCGAGGACATCGGCATCACCTGCGCGCTGGTGCCGACCGATCATCCCGGCGTGAACATCGGCCGCCGCCATTTCCCGCTGAATGCCGTGTTCCAGAACGGACCGAACTCGGGCAAGGACGTCTTCATGCCGCTGGACTGGATCATCGGCGGCCCGGCCATGGCCGGCCAGGGCTGGCGCATGCTCATGGAATGCCTGGCGGCGGGGCGCTCGATCTCGCTGCCCTCGTCGAACACCGGCATGGCCAAGCTCGCGGTGCGCGCCACCGGCGGCTACGCCCGCGTCCGCAGCCAGTTCAAGACCGCCATCGGCAAGTTCGAAGGCATCGAAGAGCCGCTGGCGCGCATGGGCGGCTACACCTACATGATGGACGCGGCGCGCACCATGACCGCCGGCGCCATCGACCTCGGCGAAAAGCCCTCGGTGGTCTCGGCCATCGTCAAGTACCACGTCACCGAGCGCACGCGCCAGGTGGTGAATGACGCCATGGATATCCTCGGCGGCAAGGGCATCTGCCTCGGCCCCAACAACTTCATGGGCCGCGCCTACCAGCAGATGCCGGTCGCGATCACGGTCGAGGGCGCCAACATCCTGACGCGCAGCCTGATCATCTTCGGCCAGGGCGCGATCCGCTGCCATCCTTATGTGCTGAAGGAAATGGAAGCGGCGCGCGAGCCCGATGCGGCAAAGGGTCTGCGTGACTTCGACGCGGCCTTGTCCCGGCATCTCTGGTTTTCCTGGAGCCGTGGCTTCCGCGCCTGGAGCATGGGCCTCACCGGCTCGCACTTCGGCCCGGCCCCGGCCGGCGTGGCGCCCGAAACCCGTCGCTACTACCAGCAACTGACGCGTTTCTCGGCAGCCTTCGCCTTCATCTCCGACGTCTCCATGTTCGTCATGGGCGGCGACCTGAAGCGCAAGGAAAAGCTCTCGGCGCGCCTGGGCGACATCCTGTCCCTGATGTACCTGTGTTCCGCCACGCTCAAGCGCTACGAGGACGAGGGCCGCCAGGCCGGCCGACGCACCGCTGATGCACTGGGCGATCTGGGATGCCATGTTCAAGATGCAGAACGCCTTCGAGGGCGTGATCTCGAACTACCCGAGCCGCATCATCGCCGGCCTGCTGCACTGGTACATCTTCCCGCTCGGGCGGCCCTACGTGGTGCCCTCCGACAAGCTCGGCCACGAGGTGGCGCGCACGCTGATCGAACCCTCGGCCACCCGCGACCGCCTCACCGCCGGCATGTATGTGCCGCGCAGCGAGGATGACGCCGTCGGCGTGGTCGAACTGGCGCTGGAGGCGACCATGGCCGCCGAGCCGATCGAGGCGCGTATCCGCGAAGCGCGGAAGGATGGAAAAGTTATGCAAAGCGGTATCCCGCGGGACGGCGCCGGCGATACGGCAAAAATGGCGGCCCATGCCCGCGAAGCCGGCATCATCACGGCCGAGGAGCATGCGCTGCTGCAGCGCCGTGCGCGGCTGCGCGACAAGGCGATCGCGGTCGACGATTTCCCGCAGGACTTCTCCGTCGAGCAGGCCGCGCCGGGCACACCGACGACGCCGAACCGAAACGAAACCCTGCGCAAGGTAGCCTGAGCATGAAGCGATTCGAACCCGTCTATATCGTCGATGGCGCGCGCTCGCCCTTCCTCAAGTCGCGCAACGTTCCCGGCCCGTTCTCGGCCTCCGACCTCGCCACGATTTCCGGCCGCGCGCTGCTGGCGCGCCAGCCTTTCGCGCCGGAGGATCTCGACGAGGTGATCGTCGGCTGCGCCGGCCCCAGCGTGGATGAAGTGAACATCGGCCGCGTCATCGCGCTGCGTCTGGGCTGCGGCAACAAGGTGCCAGGCTGGACGGTGATGCGCAACTGCGCTTCGGGCATGCAGGCGCTGGACTCGGCCATCGCCAACATCCAGAACGGGCGCTCGCAACTGGTGCTGGCCGGCGGCGTCGATGCCCTGTCGCGTACGCCGCTGCTCTATTCGGACAAGATGGTGATGTGGTTTTCGATGATGGCGCAGGCGCGCAGCCTCGGCGCCAAACTCGGCATGTTCGCCAAACTGCGCCTGGGCGCGCTCCTGAGCCCGGTAATCGGCATCGTCAAGGGCCTCACCGATCCGGTGGTGAATCTCATGATGGGCCAGACGGCGGAAAACCTGGCCTGGAAATTCGGCATCTCGCGCCAGCAGATGGACGCCTTCTCGGTCGAAAGTCACCAAAAGGTCTCGGCGGCGCAGAAGGCCGGCCGCTTCGCGGAAATCGTGCCGCTGATCGGCACGGACGGCAAGGTCTATCTCGATGACGACGGCGTGCGCCACGACTCGAGCCTCGCCGGGCTGGCCAAGCTCAAGCCCTTCTTCGATCGCACCTACGGCAAGATCACGCCGGGCAACAGCTCGCAGATCACCGACGGCGCGGCCTGGCTGCTGCTGGCGTCTGCCGAGGCCGTCGAGAAATACAAGCTGCAGCCCATCGGCAGGATCACCGACACGCAATGGGCCGGCCTCGATCCGGCGCAGATGGGCCTCGGTCCCGTGCATGCGGCGACGCCGATCCTGCAGCGCCACGGTCTGGGCTTGAACGACCTCGACTACTGGGAAATCAACGAAGCCTTCGCCGCCCAGGTGCATGGGCTGCATCAAGGCCTGGGAAGACCCGGCCTACTGCAAGGAACAGCTCGGTCTGGCTGCGCCGCTCGGCACGCTGGATGCGGCAAAACTGAATGTCGATGGCGGCGCCATCGCGCTCGGCCATCCGGTCGGCGCCTCGGGCGCGCGCATCGTGCTGCACCTGCTGCACATCCTGCGTCGCGAGAAGAAGCAGCGCGGCATCGCCAGCATCTGCATCGGCGGCGGTCAGGGCGGCGCGGTTCTGGTGGAGGCTGTTTGATGCCCGGGCAGACCATTTTCGTCCGTCATTCCGGCGAAAGCCGGAATCCAGAAACCGCGCCCGAAATTCCCTGGATTCCGGCTTTCGCCGGAATAGCCTGCCCCGGACTCGATCCGGGGACGAGTTGAACTGCAGGGTCAATCTGGAAGGCTTTTCATAATGCAACTACAACACTGGAAACTCGAACGCGAAACAGGTGACGCAAATGCGGGCCTGGCCTGGGCCATCCTCGACACCGCGGACTCCTCGACCAATACCCTGGGCGCGGAAGTGATGGACCGAGCTCGGCCTGCTGCTCGACGAATGCGAGAAGAATCCGCCCAAGGGGCTGATCTTCAAGTCGGCCAAGGAGGCCGGTTTCATCGCCGGCGCCAACATCGAGGAATTCACCACGGCCGACACGCCGCAGAAGGCCCGCGCCCTGATCCAGCGCGGCTGGGACGCCTACAACCGCCTCGCCGCCGTCAAGTACCCGACGCTGGCGCTGGTGCGCGGCCACTGCATGGGCGGCGGCACGGAGCTGGCGCTGGCCTGCCGCTACCGCATCGCGGTCGATGAGCCCGGCACCAAGTTCGCGCTGCCCGAAGTCATGCTCGGCATCGTTCCCGGCTGGGGCGGCATGCTGCGCCTGCCGCAGATCGTCGGCCCCGCCGCGGCGCTGGACATGATGCTGACCGGCAAGAACATCGACGCCAAACGGGCGAAGAAAATGGGCCTCGCCGACGAATGCGTGCCGCCGCGCGTCATGGAAAACGCCGCGCGCATGCTGGTGCTGTCCGGCAAGCCGCCGCGCCAGACGCAACTGCCTTTGCTGCAGAAGCTGATGAACGGCCCGCTCAAGGGCTTCGTCGCCGACGGTGCGAAGAAGCAGGTGGCGAAACGCGCGCGCCAGGAACACTATCCAGCGCCCTACGCCATCATCGACCAGTGGCAGAACTACGGCGGCAACACGCTGGCGGTGCCGGCCGGGAAGCCGACCTCGATCGATGCCCTGATCAACTCCGCGACCACGCGCAACCTGATCCGCGTCTTCTTCCTGCAGGACCGGCTCAAGGGTTTCGGCAAGGATGCCAAAGCGTTTGCACCGCAGCGCGTGCATGTCGTCGGCGCCGGCGTCATGGGCGGCGACATCGCGGCATGGTGCGTGCTGCGCGGCATGACCGTGACGTTGCAGGACCAGAGCGTGGAACGCATCGCGCCGGCGGTGGGGCGCGCCGCGAAGTTTTTCGAGAAGAAACTGCGCGACAAGAAGCTGGCCCGTTTCGCGCTCGACCGCCTGATCGCCGATCCGAAGGGCGATGGCGTGCGCCAGGCCGACGTCATCATCGAGGCGATTTTCGAAAACCTCGAAGCCAAGCAGGCGCTGTTCGCCGACATCGAGGCGCGGGCCAAACCCGAGGCCGTGATCGCCTCGAACACCTCCTCGCTGAAACTTGCCGACATCGCGGCGACGTTCAAGGATCCCTCGCGCCTGGTCGGCATCCACTTCTTCAACCCGGTGGCGATGATGCCGCTGGTCGAGGTGGTGGCCGGCGAGCGTACCTCGCCCGAAGCGGCGCAGAAGGCGGCCGCCTTCGTGCGCAAGATCGACAAGCTGCCGCTGCCGGTGAAGGACGCGCCGGGCTTCCTGGTCAATGCCGTGCTCGGCCCCTACATGCACGAGGCGATGAAGCTGCGTGGACGAGGGCATCGCGCCCGAGACCATCGATGCGGCGCTGGTCGCCTTCGGCATGCCCATGGGCCCGATCGAACTGGCCGACACCGTCGGCCTCGACGTCGCGGTGCACGCCGGCAAGCAACTGGTGGCCGACGCCGTGCCGCCGAAGAAGCTGGTGGAACTGTTCGAGGCCGGCAAGCTCGGCAAGAAATCCGGCCAGGGCTTCTACACCTGGGTGGATGGCAAGGCGCAGAAGAGTCGGCCCTTCGACAGGCTCAGGACAGGCTGCCGGCGATGCGGCGGCTTTGGCCGATCGCATGCTGCGGCCCCTGCTGGCCGCCACGCAGCGCCTGGTCAAGGACGGCGTCGTCGCCGATGCGGAACTGGCCGACGCCGGCGTGATCTTCGGCACCGGCTTTGCGCCCTATACTGGCGGTCCGATGAACTATCTGAAGAGCGGAGGGCACTGATGTCCCACCAGGGCGTGCTCATGCCGGGCCGTGAGCCGGTGCTGCGGGTGGTGCCGATGCCGGCCGACATGAACCCCAACGGCGACATCTTCGGCGGCTGGGTCATGGCGCAGGCCGACGTCGCCGGTGCGATCCCCGCCCTACGCCGGGCGCGTGGCCGCATCGTCACCGTGGCGGTCAATTCCTTTCTCTTCAAGCAGCCGATCTCGGTCGGCGACATCGTCAGCTTCTACGCCGAGGTGGTGAAGGTCGGCAGGACGTCGATCACCGTCGATGTCCAGGTCTATGCCGAGCGCCATCCGGCCAATCCGGTGGTGGTCAAGGTCACCGAGGCGCAGCTGACCTATGTCGCGATCAACGACGACGGTAGCAAGCGCGAGCTGCCTCCCGGCTAGGGAAGCGCTGATGTCGGAGCATTGAAAAGCCTTCCCGTCGTTGCCGCGCAAGCGGTAATCCAGAGTGTTTCTCCGCGAAGGCCGCTGGATTCCGGCATACGCCGGAATGACGGCTTGCCATGGGCGGCGACGTGAAAAGTCGGCGCTGGCGCTACGGCGATTGACCCGGCCCGTCGCCATTCCCGCGAACGCGGGAATCCAGGCTTTTTCTCGGTTAAGGTCGCTGGATTCCAGATTTCGCGGGAATGACCAAACATTGACCCGCGAGCTGCGCTTTGCCGGCAACACTGCACCAGGGCGGCGGTCCGCGCCTTCCTGATCGTGTCCCGATTCAGGCCGAGTCGATAAAATTTCCATCGCCCCCTTGAAGAACAGGCCTTTTGGCCCTATTATTAGCACTCGTTGGCGATGAGTGCTAATAATTTAGCCCTCGCCCGATTCAGAGCTGCGGCGCTGCCGCACCGGCTTTTTCCTGTTCCAACCCAGTTTAGAGGAGATCAACCCCATGAAAATTCGTCCTTTGCATGATCGCGTTATCGTCAAGCGTCTCGAAGAAGAGAAGAAAACCGCTTCCGGCATCGTGATTCCCGACAACGCCGCCGAGAAGCCCGATCAGGGTGAGGTCACCGCCGTCGGCACCGGCAAGATTCAGGACGACGGCAAGGTTCGCCCGATGTCGCTCAAGGTCGGCGACCGCGTATTGTTCGGCAAGTACTCCGGCCAGACCGTCAAGGTCGATGGCGACGAGCTGCTGGTCATGCGTGAAGAAGACATCATGGGCGTAGTTGAGCTCTAATCGATACAGAATTACAGGAGATACATACAAATGGCAGCTAAAGAAGTTCAATTCGGCGACTCCGCTCGTCAGCGCATGGTCCGTGGCGTCAATATCCTCGCCGACGCAGTCAAGGTAACCCTCGGCCCCAAGGGCCGCAACGTGATTCTGGAGCGCTCCTTCGGCGCCCCGACCATCACCAAGGACGGCGTTTCCGTCGCCAAGGAAATCGAACTCAAGGACAAGTTCGAGAACATGGGCGCGCAAATGGTCAAGGAAGTCGCTTCCAAGACCTCCGACGTCGCCGGTGACGGCACCACCACCGCCACCGTGCTGGCCCAGTCGATCGTCCGCGAAGGCATGAAGTACGTCGCCGCCGGCATGAACCCGATGGATCTCAAGCGCGGCATCGACAAGGCCGTGATCGCCGTCGTCGAGGAACTGAAGAAGATTTCCAAGCCCTGCACCACGACCAAGGAAATCGCCCAGGTCGGCTCGATTTCGGCCAACGCCGACGCCGAGATCGGCAAGATCATCGCCGATGCCATGGACAAGGTCGGCAAGGAAGGCGTGATCACCGTCGAAGACGGCAAGTCGCTGGAAAGCGAGCTTGAAGTCGTCGAAGGCATGCAGTTCGACCGCGGCTACCTGTCGCCCTACTTCATCAACAATCCGGACAAGCAGATCGCCATCCTGGACAATCCCTACGTCCTGCTGCACGACAAGAAGATCTCCAACATCCGCGACCTGCTGCCCGTACTCGAGCAAGTCGCCAAGGCCGGCCGTCCGCTGCTGATCGTCGCCGAAGACGTCGACGGCGAAGCGCTGGCCACCCTGGTGGTGAACAACATCCGCGGCATCCTGAAGACCGTCGCCGTCAAGGCTCCGGGCTTCGGCGACCGTCGCAAGGCCATGCTGGAAGACATCGCCATCCTGACCGGCGGCACGGTGATCGCCGAAGAAGTCGGCCTGACCCTGGAGAAGGCCACGCTGGCCGACCTCGGCCAGGCCAAGCGCGTCGAAGTCGCCAAGGAGAACACCACCCTGATCGACGGCGCCGGCAAGGAAGATTCGATCAAGGCCCGCGTCACGCAGATCCGCGCCCAGATCGAGGAAGCCACCAGCGACTACGACAAGGAAAAGCTCCAGGAGCGCGTCGCCAAGCTGGCCGGCGGCGTGGCGCTGATCAAGGTCGGTGCCGCCACCGAAATGGAAATGAAGGAAAAGAAGGCCCGCGTCGAAGACGCGCTGCACGCCACCCGTGCCGCCGTTGAAGAAGGCATCGTCGCCGGCGGCGGCGTGGCCCTGCTGCGTGCCCGCTCGGCGCTGTCAAGCTCAAGGGCGACAACCACGAGCAGGACGCCGGCATCAAGATCGTGCTGCGCGCCCTCGAGCAGCCGATGCGCGAAATCGCCGCGAATGCCGGCGACGAGCCCTCCGTGGTGGTCAACAAGGTGCTGGAAGGCAAGGGCAACTTCGGCTACAACGCCGCAACCGGCGAATACGGCGACATGGTGGCGATGGGCGTGCTGGATCCGACCAAGGTCACCCGCTTCGCGCTGCAGAACGCCGCATCGGTGGCCGGCCTGATGCTGACCACCGACTGCATGGTGGCCGAACTGGTCGAAGACAAGCCGGCCGGCGGCGGCATGGGCATGGGCGGCATGGGTGGCATGGGCGGCATGGGTGGCATGGATATGTAATCGGCGAAGCCGATTTCATATCCCAAGCTCGGAACAGGGGAAACCCAGGTTTCCTCTTGGGCTCCGCCCAAGAGCGCATTCTTGGAACAGGAGGAAACCCAGGTTTCCTCCCGTTACCCACCTTCCTACTGGATTGTTGCCTCACGAAACCCCCGACTCTGGAAACAGGGTCGGGGGTTTTGCATTCGTGGGTCTCAAGAAGTCGGCCCTTCGACAGGCTCAGGACAGGCTGCTGGCGGGACGGCGGCGGATTATTCCTCGAAGCCCGACTCAGCCAGAGAGACACCGAGATCAAATAGCCTGCGGCGCGCCGGACACGCTATCATTTCGTCAAATCGGAAATATGGGGAGGCGTTCCATGGCTAACGAGGGGATTTATCGGAAGACGGAAAAGGGACGTACCGAGATTGCGACTCGCGCCAACAAACTCGGTCTTCGCGAGCGGACCATGCTGATCATGGTGGATGACAAGACCACGCGGGCGGGGCTTCTGGCGAAAAATCCCCATCCCACCAGCGATGGCATCCTCAACGACTTGCTGGCAGGCGGCTACATCGAGGTCGCTGGCGAAACCGTGGCGACCGAAGCTGTCCCCTCCCCGGCCCAGTCGGCAGCCGACCCCGCCGCAATTGCCCCCGCCGCCCCTGCTGCCGCCCCTGCTGCCGCGCCGGTCGAAGTATCGATGCAATCCGCTTCGCGCTATGCCTGTCGCACGCTGGTTACCCTGCTCGGTCCGGGTGCGGACGACCTGACGGCGCTGGTCGAAAAGTGCAAGAACGTCGAAGAACTCGGCACCCGGCTCGAGAAGTGCCGCGACGTGATCCAGGCCATGGCCGGGAGAAGAAAGGCCGAAGAATTCTGGGCGGGTGTCAGCGCGCGCTTGCCAAAAGCCTGATCAGTGGCAAGCTGACCGGGATTCTGAACGCCGTGCCAATCCCCCGGTAACCATCCTTCGTCATGAGAATACTGCTTGCAGAAGACGATCGCATCATTTCCCAGGGCCTGATCGCCGCCCTGCGCAAAGCCGGCTACGCCGTGGACCACGTCAATAACGGCGCCGACGCCGACACGGCCCTGTTCTCCCAACCTTACGACCTGTTGCTGCTCGACCTCGGCCTGCCGCGCCTGTCGGGCATCGAGGTGCTCAAGCGCCTGCGCGGGCGCAAGCTGACCATGCCGGTGCTGGTGCTGACGGCACAGGATGGTGTCGAGGACCGGGTGCGCGGGCTGGACGCCGGCGCTGACGATTACCTGACCAAACCTTTCGCGCTGCCCGAACTCTTCGCCCGGGTGCGGGCGCTGACCCGGCGCGGCACCGGCAACCCGACGCGGATCGAGGTCGGCGGCCTGTCCTACGACCAGTCCGAACGCATAGCGCGCCTCAACGGGGAAATCGTCGAGCTTTCGGCGCGCGAACTCGGGCTGCTCGAAATCCTGCTGCTGCGCGCCGGCCGCCTGGTGGGCAAGGACCAGTTGGTCGACCAGTTGTGCAGCTGGGGCGAGGAAGTCAGCAACAATGCCATCGAGGTCTATATCCACCGCCTGCGCAAGAAACTCGAGCCGGGAGGCGCCCGCATCACCACGGTGCGCGGCCTCGGCTATTGCCTGGAGAAACCGGCAGATTCGGCAGATGGCAACGCCTGACGCCGACCCGCAAGGCGGCAGCCCGGGTGTCCAGGGCAAAGGCAGGTTCGCTGCGTTCGCGGCGAGACGCCGGACCGGCAATCCCTTCGTCAATTTCGAGTATCCGAATTCGCTGTTCGGTGAAATCCTCGACTGGATGCTGGCGCCGCTGCTGCTGCTGTGGCCGATCTCGATTGCCGCGACCAACCACGTCGCGGGCTTCATCGCCAACCAGCCCTATGACCAGCACCTGATCGACAATGTCACCGCCATCGTGCAACTGGTGAAAATCGAGGGCGGCCGCGTCACGGTTAACCTGCCGGCGTCGGCCCGCAGCCTGCTGCGCGCCGACGATACCGACGCGCTCTACTATCAGGTGGTCGGCCCCAACACCCGTGTCATCCAGGGCGACAGGGAGATTCCGTTGCCGCCGCCGCCGGCCACGCTGGAAGCCGGCAAGGTATTGCTGCGCGACGGCCGCATCGATGCAGATGCCGTGCGCATCGCCTACGCTTTCCTGCCGGTGAAAACCGGCACGCCGCCGGTGGTGGTGCAGGTCGCGGAAACCCTCAGGAAGCGCGAGGCCTTGTCGTCCAGCATCATTTCCGGCGTGCTGCTGCCCCAGTTCGCCATCATTCCGCTGGCGGTGATCCTGGTGTACATGGGCCTGATGCGCGGCATCGCGCCACTGCGCCTGCTGCAGGACCGCATCCACCGCCGCCGTCCGTCCGACCTCTCGCCGATACCCGTCACCCGCGTGCCCGACGAGGTGCGCCCGCTGGTGGTGGCCTTCAACCAGATGATGGAGCGGCTGGAAGACAACCTGCAGGCGCAGCAGCGCTTCATCGCCCAGGCCGCGCACCAGATGCGCACGCCGCTGACCGGGCTCAAGACCCAGACCGAGATCGCGCTGTCCGAAACCGATCCGGCGCAGATGCGCAACGCCCTGCAACTGATCGCCGAAAGCACCGACCGCGCGTCGCACATGATCAACCAGTTGCTGATCCTGGCGCGCGCCGAGGCCAGCCACGAAAAGCTGCATCAGGTGGTGCCGGTCGATCTCGACGCGCTGGCGCGCGGCGTGACCGAGGAATGGGTGGTGCGGGCGCTGGCCAAACACATCGACCTCGGCTACGAGGAGTGCGGTTGCAAGCTGATGATCAATGGTGTGCCTTTGCTGTTGCGCGAACTGCTGACCAACCTGGTGGACAATGCAATCAAGTACACCCCCGCCGGAGGACATGTCACGGTGCGCACCCGCGCCGACCGCCAGGCCATCATCGAGGTCGAGGATGACGGCATCGGCATTCCCGAGGAAGAGCGCGAGAGCATCTTCGAGCGCTTCTACCGCGTACTCGGCACCGACGCCGAAGGCAGCGGCCTGGGCCTGCCGATCGCCGCCGAAATCGCCGACCTGCATCAGGCCATGATCGATCTGGAGAGCGGCCGCGATGGTCGGGGCAGCCTGTTCCGGGTCAGCTTTCCGCGGCAGCGGGCGCGTGAGCCCAAGGCGCGGCAGAGTACTCGACCAAATCCCGGGGGCTTTCCCATCGGCCTGTGAGGGTCAATGTAAGCTTGGCGTCAGGATCGCTGACAGACAATGCCGGGCATCTTGGGGCAATTGGCGCTGGTTCATGCCGTCGGCAGTGCAGCTCCGGGAACAAGCAAGGCGCGCAACACAGGGAAAACCCGGGGTGCGTCTCAGGAACGGCGGACTGTTCCGGTCCGCCGCATAGCCATAAAAGGAGGAGTGCCAGATGGAACTCACGGAAAAGCACAAGCAGTACTGGAGCATCAACCTGAAGATAAGCAGCGCCCTGCTCGTCCTCTGGTTCGTGGTCACGTTCGTCATGGGCTGGTATGCCCGCGAACTCAACGAAATCAGCTTTCATCGGCCCCCTGGGCTTCTACATGTCGGCGCAAGGTTCCCTGATCATTTACGTTCTGATCATCGCCTATTACGCCTATTACATGAACAACCTGGACAAGGAATACGGCGTCCATGAAGGGGAGCTCGACTGATGGCTACCGTTACCCAATCGCAATTCAATGCCAACCTGAAGAAGTACTACAGCTTCTACACGGGTGGCTTCGTCGCCTTCGTCATCCTGGTCGGCATCCTCGAACAGATGGGCGTGCCGAACAAGATCCTCGGCTACATCTTCCTGTTCGCCACCATCGCCCTGTATGCCGGCATCGGCTTCATGTCGAAGACGTCGGAGGTCGGCGAGTACTACGTCGCCGGCCGGCGCGTGCCCGCCCTGTTCAACGGCATGGCGACCGGCGCCGACTGGATGTCCGCTGCCAGCTTCATCGGCATGGCCGGCACCCTGTACCTTTCCGGCTACGACGGCCTCGCCTTCGTGCTGGGCTGGACCGGCGGCTACTGCCTGGTGGCGATCCTGCTGGCGCCCTACCTGCGCAAGTTCGGTCAGTTCACGATTCCGGACTTCCTCGGTGCGCGCTTCGGCGGCCATCTGCCGCGCCTGATCGGCGTGATCGCGGCCATCACCTGTTCCTTCACCTACGTGATCGCGCAGATCTACGGCGTCGGCATCATCACCTCGCGCTTCACCGGCCTCGAGTTCCAGGTCGGCGTGTTCGTCGGTCTGGCCGGCATCCTGGTCTGTTCCTTCCTCGGCGGCATGAAGGCGGTGACCTGGACCCAGGTCGCGCAGTACATCATCCTGATCGTGGCCTACATGATCCCGGTGGTCTGGCTGTCGGTGAAGCATACCGGCATCCCGATCCCGCAGATCTCTGCCTACACCTCGGCCCTGCCCAAGGTCACGGCGCTGGAAGCAGAGTTCAACGACAAGGCCACGCCCAAGGGCGCCAAGGAAGAGTCGGTACGCGCCATTTTCCGTGAGCGTTCGGCCGCTGCAACGGCCAAGCTGGCGGGGCTGGAGAAGGACGGCCCGGCTTTCCTCGCGGCCGAGAAGCAGAAGCTGACGGACAAGGTTGCGGCCCTCAAGGCTGAGGCCTCGCCCGATGCCAAGGCGATTGAAGCTGCGGAAAAGGCCGTCAAGGACTTCCCGGCTGATGCCGCGGCTGCCAAGACGGCATGGACGGCCGAGAAGGCCGTCGGCGCTCGCGCCGCGCCGGTCAAGCGCCATGCCGAGGCCTTCGCGGTCAGTGGCGCAGACGCCGGAAGAGATCGACAAGAAGCGCGGCATTGCGAAGAAGAACTTCCTCGCCCTGATCATGTGTCTGATGATCGGCACCGCCGCTCTGCCGCACATCCTGATGCGCTACTACACCACGCCATCGGTGCATGAGGCGCGCGTCTCGGTGTTCTGGGGCCTGTTCTTCATCTTCCTGCTCTACTTCACGGCACCGGCCCTGGCGATCCTGGCCAAGTACGAGGTGTACAGCAACCTGGTGGGGTCGAGTTTCTCGGCATTGCCGGCCTGGGTCAGCAACTGGGCCACGGTGGACAAGACGCTGATGAACATCGCCGACATCAACAAGGACGGCATCGTGCAACTGGCGGAAATCGTCATCGGCGGCGACCTGATCGTGCTGGCGACCCCGGAAATTGCGGGTCTGCCCTACGTGATCTCGGGTCTCGTGGCGGCCGGCGGTCTGGCGGCGGCGCTTTCCACCGCCGACGGCCTGCTGCTGACCATCGCCAACGCCATGTCGCACGACCTGTACTACAAGATGATCGACCCGAACGCCTCGACGGTTCGCCGTATCGCGGTATCGAAGGGTCTGTTGCTCGTGGTGGCCTTGACTGCGGCCTACGTCACCAGCCTGAAGCCGGGCAACATCCTGTTCCTGGTCGGTGCGGCCTTCTCGCTGGCGGCCTCGGGCTTCTTCCCGGCACTGGTGATGGGCGTGTTCTGGAAGCGTGCCAACTACCTTGGTGCAGTTCTGGGCATGAGCTTGGGTCTGGGCATCTGCGCCTACTACATGTTCCTGACCTATCCGTTCTTCGGTTGCGGTGCCAACTGCGTAGCCAACCAGTGGTGGGATATCGCCCCGATTGCCGCCGGCACCTTCGGCATCCCCGCCGGCTTCCTTGGCATCATCATCGGCAGCCTGATTTCCCCGGCACCGAGCAAGGAAATCCAGGAGCTGGTTGACCATGTGCGCTATCCGAGCCTGGAAGGCGACATCGACACCAGGGGCGCCTGATCAAAAGTCTTATGGAGGAGGAGGAGGGCTAGGGAGCATACCCACCCTCATTGAGCCGGCCCCGGGAAACCGCGGGCCGGTTTTTTTATGTCGGACTCGGAGAGTCCGACGGTACCTTAAGGTATGTCTGGCTCGGAGAGTCAGACGGTATCCCCTTGTGGGATATGTCCAGATTGTGGAAGGCGCGGACGGTACCCCCGTGTGGGGTATGTCGGACTTTTGGAGGGAGAGACGGTATCCCCTTGTGGCGATAAAAATTTCGTCGTCCCGGCGAAGGCCGGGACCCAGCACCCACTGGATTCCGGCCCCGGATCGGAGTCCGGGGTGACGTTCTTTCGCCGGAATGACACCAGTGTATTTTGTCGTTCTCGCCGTGTCGCCGGCGCCGACTTTTGGCGCGGCTATGGACAGTAGAAAATCAGAAAGGAAGTTCTGGAATGAGTTTCATCAGATCGGCGCGCTCGGTGTCACGCGCCAGATTCTTCGCCCGTTTGGGTTCGAAGGTGACCAGACGCTTGAGGATCTTCGTCACGTCGTCGGGGCGATTGGCGTGATGGTAGGCCATGCCGAGCTGGTAGAAGCCCTCGCCGCTCATCGGCTGCAGCTCGACCACTTTTTCCAGGGCCTTGACCGCTTCGTCATGCTCCCCCAGCCGCGCATGGGCCAGGCCCATGCCGTACCACGCCATGTCCTGCAGCGGCACCAGGCGCACCGCCTCGGTGAAGGCGGCAATCGCCTCCCTCGGCTTGCCGGCGTGTTCGCAGACATAGCCGAGGTTGAACCAGTTGGCGCCGTCGTCCGGCGTCAGCGCCAGCGCCGCCTCGAACCACTTGATGGCGACATCCCAGTTCTTGCGCTTGGCGGCAATCGCCGCCAGATGGCGCGCCGATTGCACGTCCTGCGGGTTGATGCGAAACGCAGTAAGGTAGGCTTCGAAGGCGCTGCCTTCGCGGCCGAAAAAGTGAAACACCCAGCCGCGGGCATAATGCCGCCAGTGATCGTAATTCATGCGTTTGACCAAACTGAAAATGGAGACCGAAACATACCATGAGCCACCCTGAACTGCTCATCCTCGGCGTGCTGCGCGCGCTGGCGGAAGTCGCCATGCTGTTCCTGCTCGGCCAGGGTCTGCTGGCCCTGCTGGCCGGTAGCCGCCGCCACACCAACACGATGTACAAGCTGTTCCTGATTGTCACCGCCCCGGTGCTGAAAGTCGTGCGCAAGGTCACCCCGCCTCAGGTTATTGAAAAGCACCTGCCCTTCGTCGCCTTCGCCCTGCTGTTCTGGTGCTGGATCGGTCTGGCCTATCTGAAAAAGCTTTACTGCGACGCCAACCTGCTGCAGTGTTTTTGAATCACTCCTGGTTGCGCTGCGAACCAAGGCTCATGCGCACCAGGTCAGGCACGTTCTCCACCCGCAGTTTCGTTGTCATGCGCGCCTTGTGCACTTCTACCGTGCGCGGACTGATGCCCAGGGTCTCCGCAATTTCACGATTGTGTCGTCCGGCCACCACCAGGTCCATCACCTCCCGTTCGCGCGGAGTCAGGCTTGCCAGCAAGCGGTCGAGTTCGGTACGCTGACCTTCGCGGTTCTGCACGGCCATTTGTCGCGCGAACGCCTCTTCGATCGCACCCATCAGCTTGGCTTGATCGACCGGTTTTTCCAGAAAATCGACCGCCCGGGAAAGAAACGCCTCCCGTGCAGACTCCACGTCGCCGTGACCCGTCATGACGATTACCGGCATCTTGCAGCCGGTTTCCAGCAAGCGCTTCTGCAGCGCAAGGCCGTCCATGCCGGGCATGCGAATGTCGGCGAGCAAGCAGCCGCACCACTCCGGCCGATAGGCTTCGAGAAAGTCCATGGCGTCGGCGAACATGGCCACTGGATAACCTCGCAAGCCCAGCAGGAGCCCCAAGGAATCGCGCACCGACTGGTCATCCTCGACTACGAAAATCGTGTATCCGCTAGGCTGCATCGGTCATTTTCCCCTCGGTGGGTAGTACCAGCTTAAACAACCCATGGTCGGCGACCTCGGCCCAGAGGTTCCCGCCGTGCGCTTCGACAATGGCGCGGCTGATGACCAGTCCCAGTCCCAGTCCGCTCTTCTTGGACGACTGAAAAGCTTCGAACAGGCGTGCCGCCCCCGCCCCGGAAAGACCAGGGCCGCTGTCCTCGACGCACACGCAGACCCGTCCTGCGCCCTCCGCGTGCGCCGACAAGCGGACGCGACGTTGCCCGACGGGTTGATCGGCTACGGCATCGAATGCGTTGGCCAGCAGATTGCGCAGGACGACCTCCAGTTGCAGGCGATCAGCAAATAGGGCATGCGGGGAAGCTGGATCGACAACCAATTCGACGCCATGTTGTTGCGCCTTTGCCGCGAACGGTGATGCAGCCGCTGCCAGCAGATCCCCGAGCGCGATCGGTTCAAGCTTGGTGGCGCCGGTGCGAAAGAAGTCCCGCAGGCGGCGTACGACGTCGGCAGCACGAAACGATTCCGTCACCATGTGCCGTATCGTTTCCCTCAGGCGCGCTCCGGTCTCGCCCTGTTCGAGCATATGCTCGCAGGCCGAGCCGTACGCGGACAAGGCGGTCAGCGGCTGGTTCAGTTCGTGGGCCAGTGCACCCGCCATTTCACCGGCCGCGGCGAGCCGCAGGGTCTGTCGCAGTTCCGCGCTGACCCGCTGCTTTTCATCGACAACGATGCCGATGAAGAAGCCGAACAGGACGAGCACGACTGCCAAAGTCTGGATCTCCAAAACCGTGACCGCCGACAAGCCCAGCAATTGCACCGCGCCGATGATGCCGACCTGAACGATGGCGGCGCTGAACACGGCACCGGCGAGCCCCTGTCGTCGCGGCTGCCCAGGCCACGGGCAGGAACAGCACATAGAAATATTTGAAGTCGGCCTCGGCACCAATGCCGAATGCCACCCACAGCGCGACTACCGTTGCCGCCAGGTAAGCCAGCGACTCCCTTCGCCACGATCATGGCCCTGAGCTGTGCCCGCCCGCCCTCGTCGATCAGCATCCACAGGATCGGCATCGAGACCAATATCCCGACGCCATCGCCTACCCAGTAGCGGATAAAGGCTTCCTGCCATGCGCCGGCGGGTATCAGATTTCCCCAGAGACAGCAATGACACGAACAGCAGGCTGTTGAGGAAGGTGCCGGCGATGACCAGGCTCGCCCATTCGAGCAGACCACGCCGGTCGCTGAAAATGCCGCCGCGCGCAAGCCGGCGTCGCAAGACTTCGGCGATGGCCCAATAGGCGAGGGTCAGCACGACGGCAAGTGCAACCGAGAAGGCGGGCGATACAGGCAGGCTGCGCACCCATGCGTCGGCTGCCAGAATCGCCAGGGCCAGCGGCGGGGCCGCATTTCTGCCGAAGCGCAGCAGGAAAACCAGGCCGAGCGCCGGCGCCGGACTCCACGGCGTGATGTTGAGGCCGTGCAGTGGGTGGATATAACTGGCCCAGTCCAGCGCGACGTAGCCCGCAAGCAGCAGCACAAAGTCGCGCCAACCGAGCCGCAGTGTCGGCAAGTTCTGCAAAACCGGCTCGTTCCAGTCGATGGATGGGGAATTCTGCTTGGGCATGGCGGATTTTGTAATTCGTCAGGACACTTAAGGGTTCCCCTTATTTTCCTCCAAACCGTTGCCCGCGCTGCATGCGCAATCCGTTCGCGGACGCGGCGCCGCTAAACAATTCCCTTACGTGCCGCCCCGAATTTTCAAGCGTGGCGCAACGTCATACGCTTTCACCCATGGCTCGCTCACTCAGTGCCCTCCTGGCACTTTTCCTGTTCTGGCTGCTGCTGTCCGGAATGTTCACTCCCTTCCTCGTGACGGCGGGCGCCGGCTGTGCTCTTGCCGTGCTGCTCTTTGCGAAACGAATGGACGTCATCGACCATGAAGGCCACCCGATCCATCTTGGCTGGTGGGCGCTGTTTTCCTTCTGGCCCTGGCTCGCCTGGGAGATAGCGAAGTCGGCCTGGGATGTGACGCGGCGCATCCTGTCCCCGTCGCTGCCGATTTCGCCGACCCTGGTGGAGTTCGTACCTTCGCAGCAGACTGACATGGGCCTGGTGATACACGCCAATTCGATCACGCTGACGCCCGGCACCATCGCGGTCGAGGTCGAGCACGGCCGCTTCCTGGTGCATGCCCTGACGCGCGAAGGCGCCGCCGGACTCGCCGGCAGCGAGATGGACCGCCGCTGCTCCGCACTGGAAACCCGCTGAGCATGCTCGCCGCCGCCATCCTCGCCCTGCTGGTCACCGTGGCCCTGGCCCTGGTGCGTGCCGCACTCGGTCCCACGGTGTTCGACCGCCTGCAGGCTGCCAACTCCATCGGCACCTGCGCCATGCTGTTGTTGGCGCTGTTCGGTTTTTTCGGTGGCCGTCCCGAGTTTCTCGACCTTGCGCTGGTCTATGGCCTGCTCAACGTGATCGGCGTAATCGCCGTGTTGAAGTTCTTCCGCCAGGGCAACCTCGGCGATCGGGGCGCGCCTGCCACGGCGAGCGACCGTCAGGGATGAGCTCCATCCTCGATATCCTCAGCGCGCTATGCCTCGCCGGCGGCGGTTTTTTTTGCCTGGTCGGCGGCATCGGCCTGCTGCGCATGCCGGACTTCTACACCCGGATGCATGCCGGCAGCGTCATTGAAACCCTGGGTGCGGGGTTGATTCTGCTCGGCCTCCTGTTCCAGGCCGGACTGACCCTGATCACCGTGAAACTGGCCATGGTCGGCCTGCTGATCTTTTTCGCCAGTCCGACCGCGAGCCATGCGCTGGCCCGCGCCGCAATGCTGCGCAATATGCCGCGGCTGGCACCGACGGCCGCCGAAAGCGGGGTGCCATCATCGAAACCCTGATCATCGACGTCCTGCTGGTGTTCATGGCACTGACGGTGCTGATGCTGATGCGCGTGCGCAACCTGTTCGCCGTGATCGTGCTCTTCGGCATCTACAGCTTTCTCATGGCCACCGTGCTGGTCGCGCTCGACGCAGTTGACGTGGCGATGACCGAGGCGGCGGTCGGCGCCGGCGTGTCCACCGTGCTGTTGCTGGGCGCGCTGCATTTGTGCAAAAGCCGCGAAGCGAAGCCCGCGCATCGGCCCTGGCTGCCGCTCGCGGTTGCACTGTCTACCGGCCTGGTGCTGGTGTATGGCGCGATGGGCCTGCCCGACTTTGCCGATCCGCTGTCGCCGATCCATGCCCACGTGGTGCCGCGCTACCTGCAGAACGAAGTCCAGGTGCCCAACGTCGTTACCGCCGTGCTGGCCAGCTTCCGCGGCTACGACACGCTGGGCGAAACCACGGTGGTGTTCACCGCCGGCGCCGGCATCATCGCGCTGCTGCGGCGACGCAAGAAGCCCCCTGCGGCCGGCTGCGCCGAAAAGGGCGGTCAATGAAGAACGACCTGGTGCTGCGGGTGGTCGGCAAACTGCTGATCCCCTTCATTCTGCTGTTCGCGCTGTATGTTCAGTTCCATGGCGATTTCGGACCCGGCGGCGGCTTCCAGGCCGGCACGATTCTGGCCGCCGCCATGGTTTTTTATGCCTTGATATTCGGCGTGGATACCGCCCGTCGCGTCGTGCCCGACTGGCTGGTGGAAACCATGCTCGCCGCCGGCGTGCTGCTCTTTGCCGGCGTCGGCATCGCCGGGTTGCTGCTGGGCGGCAATTACCTCGACTATTTCGTGCTCGATGCCGACCCCGTGCATGGCCAGCACCGCGGCATCTTCTGGGTCGAGGCCGGCGTCGCCATCACCGTGTCCGGCGTCATGCTGAAGATCTTCTACATGTTCGCCTCGCGCGAGGATGCCGACTGCAGCGAAGTCGGCGACAGGACGGAAGACTAGCCGTGCTCGAACACTTCAGCCATATCGTCACGGTGTTCCTGATGGTTGCCGGCCTGTTCATCGTCATCGCGCGCGGCAACCTGATCAAGAAACTTGTCGGCCTCTCGATCCTGCAGACCTCGGTGTACCTGCTCTACATCGCGCCGGGCAAGTTGCTCGGCGGCACGGCGCCGATACTCGCGCCGCAGTTCAGCGTGTATTCCAACCCCTTGCCGCACGTTCTGATCCTCACCGCCATCGTTGTCGGCGTCGCCACGCTGGCGCTCGGCCTGGCGCTCGCGGTGCGCATCCGCGAAGCCTACGACAGCATCGAGGAAGACGAGATCCTCGCGCTCGACCACGCGGAGGATCCAGCGTGACTCTGACTCTGGCCGTGACCCCGCATCTGCCGGCGCTGCAAGTGGTGCTGCCGCTGATCTCGGCGCCGCTGGCCGTGCTGCTGCGCCACGGCGGGCTGGCCTTCGCCATTGTCACGGCAGGTGCCTGGGCGGCCTTCGCCTGCTCGATCGCGCTGTGGCTGCAGGTCGGCCAGGCCGAGGGCGGCGTGATTTCCTACGCCATCGGCAGCTGGCCGCCGCCCTGGGGCATCGAGTATCGCGTCGACCGCCTCGCCAGTTTCGTGCTGCTGCTGGTTTCGGGCATGGCCGCGCTGGTGCTGCCCTGGAGTCGCGCCAGCATCGAGCGCGAGATTCCGCGCGAACTGCACTATCTCTACTACGCGATGTTCGGCCTTTGCCTGACCGGCCTGCTCGGCATCACCATCACCGGCGATGCCTTCAACATCTTCGTCTTCCTCGAAATCTCCTCGCTGTCGAGTTACGTGCTGATCGCGCTGGGGCGCGACCGCCGCGCACTCACCGCCGCCTACCAGTACCTGATCATGGGCAGCATCGGCGCCACCTTCATCGTGATCGGCATCGGCTTCCTTTACCTGATGACCGGCACGCTCAATCTTGCCGACATGGCAGTGCGCATCCGCGAGGTCGAAAACACGCGCCCGGTGCTGGTGGCGCTGGCCTTCCTCACGGTCGGCATCTCGCTCAAGCTTGCGCTCTTCCCCCTGCATCAGTGGCTGCCCAACGCCTACACCTTCGCGCCTTCGGCGGTTACGGCCTTCCTTGCCGCGACCGCTACCAAGGTTTCGGTGTATGTGCTGATCCGCTTCTATTTCAGCGTGTTCGGCGAAAGCCTGGTGTTCGAAAAGCTGCCGCTGCCGCAGATCATGCTCTGGCTCTCGCTGATCGCCATGTTCGGCGCCAGCGCCATCGCCATCTTCCAGGACAACCTGAAGCGCCTGTTCGCCTATTCCAGCGTCGGCCAGATCGGCTACATCACGCTGGGACTGTCCTTCGATTCGGTGCATGGCCTGACCGCGTCGATCGTGCACCTGTTCAACCACGGCATCGCCAAGGGCGCGATCTTCCTGCTGATCGGCGGCCTGGTGATCGGCATTGCCCGCCGTGGCAGTACGTCGGGCGCCGTCCCGCCAGCGCCGACTTTTAGCGGGGGCGGGACGCCAAACCCTCCGCCAGCGCCGACTTTTGACCGGCTCGCCGGTTTGGCGAAACGCATGCCGCTGACCAGCTTCGGCATTGTCATCGGCGGCCTCTCCCTGATCGGGGTGCCCGGCACGGCAGGCTTCGTCAGCAAGTGGTACCTGATCATCGCCGCGATGGAAAAGGGCCAGTTCTGGCTGGTCGGCGCCATCCTGCTGAGTTCGCTGCTGGCCGTCGTCTATGTCTGGCGCTTTGTCGAAGTCGCCTATTTTCGTGCGCCGCCGGCCGCACAGGAAGGGCGCTGCGAAGCGCCGCTGGCGCTGCTGCTGCCGGCCTGGCTGCTGGTCGTCGCGACGATCTGGTTCGGTCTCGATACCTCGCTCACCGTCGGTTCCGCGCTCGAGGCCGCGCAACAGCTGGTGAAGGTTGGACGATGAGCGCGCAGACCGCCATCCTTGCCGCACTGCTGTTGCCGCTGATCGGCGCGCTCGGCATCGCGCTGGCGGGCAAGGCGCCGAACCTGCGCGAAGCCATCACGCTCGTCACCTCCGTGCTGCTGTTCGCCTGCGTCGCGCAACTGCTCGACCCCGTGCTGGCGGGCGAGCGGCCCGAACTGCTGCTGTTCGAGCTGCTGCCCGGCCTGCAGGTGGCCTTTCGCGTCGAGCCGCTGGGCATGATGTTCGCGTTGATTGCCTCGGGCCTGTGGATCGTCAATTCGGTGTATTCCATCGGCTACATGCGCGGCAACCGGGAGAAACACCAGACGCGCTTCTACGTCTGCTTTGCGCTGTCCATCGGCTCCGCACTGGCGATCGCCTTTGCCGCCAACCTGCTGACGCTGTTCCTCTTCTACGAAGTGCTGACGCTGATCACCTACCCGCTGGTGACCCACGCCGGCACCGACAAGGCCCGCGCCGGCGGTCGCACCTACCTCGCGATCCTGATGGGCACCTCGGTGCTGTTCCTGCTGCCGGCGGTGATCTATGTCTGGCACGTGGCCGGCACCACGGATTTCCGCGCCGGCGGCATCCTGCCGGCGGCCATGGACAAAGGGGAGGTCGCGATCCTGCTGGCGCTGTTCATGTTCGGCACGGCGAAGGCCGCGCTGATGCCCTTCCACCGCTGGCTGCCGGCCGCCATGGTGGCGCCGACACCGGTCTCGGCACTGCTGCATGCGGTAGCCGTGGTCAAGGCCGGCGTGTTCACCGTGGTCAAGGTGGCGGTCTATGTCTTCGGTTTCGACCAGCTCGCCGGCGCCACCGACTGGCTGGTCGCCATTTCCGGCTTCACCATCGTCGCCGCCTCGGTGGTCGCACTGTATGCCGACAACCTGAAACGCCGGCTCGCCTATTCCACGGTAAGCCAGCTGTCGTATGTCATTCTGGGCGTCGCCATTCTGGCCCCCCTGTCGGTGGCCGGCGCCGCGCTGCACATCGTCGCCCATGCCTTCAGCAAGATCACGCTGTTCTTCGCCGCCGGCGCGATCTACACCGCCGCGCACAAGACCGAGGTCAGCCAACTCGACGGCATCGGCCGCCGCATGCCGTGGACCATGGCGGCATTCAGCGTCGGCGCGCTGTCCATGATCGGGATTCCGCCATTCGCCGGCGGTTTCAGCAAGCTGTACCTCGTCTCCGGGGCCATGGCGCAGGCCCAGTGGTATGCGCTGGCCGTGATCCTGATCAGCACCTTGCTCAACGCCGGCTATTTCCTGCCGATCCTGCATCGTGCTTACTTCCGTCCGCTGTCGGCAGAGGCCGCCGCTCATCCGCATGGCGAGGCGCCGCTGCCGATGGTCGTGGCAATGGTCCTCACCGCAGCCGGGACGCTGTCGCTGTTTTTCTTCCCCGACGTGCCGGTCGCGCTGGCGCGACAACTGGTGATGACGTGATGAAGCGCCAACACTGGCTCGATGACCCGATGAATGTGAAAAGGCTCTGGCGCGGCTTCCTCGTCGTGCTGGCGCTGACCGTGGTCGGCGGTTTCTTCGTTGACCTGCATCCACATTTCGAGATCGAGAAGGTCCCCGGCTTCAACGCCCTCTACGGCTTCATTACCTGCCTGTTGATGATCGTCGGCGCCAAGGCGCTGGGGTTGTTGCTCAAGCGTGGCGACGGCTACTACACCGGGGATGAACGCGAGGACAGGCGCGATGAGTAGCATGATCCTGCACCCCGCCCTGATCCTGATCGCCGGCGCGCTGCTGCTGCCCTTCCTGCGCGGTACCGCGCGCAACGTCGCCGTCCTGTCAGCGCCGACTTTTGCACTGATCGCGCTGTGGCTGCTGCCGGAAGGAAAACTCTGGCAGGTGCAGTGGCTCGACTACTCGCTGGCGCCGCTGGCGGTGGACAAGTTATCGCGGCTGTTCGCCACCATTTTTGCCCTCATGGCGTTTGCCGGCGGCCTGTTCGCCTTGCGGCAGGAAAGCAAGACGGAAATTCCGGCAGCCTTCCTCTATGCCGGATCGGCCATGGGCGTTGCGCTGGCGGGGGACCTGGTCACGGTCTTCGTCTTCTGGGAAATCATGGCAGTCGGCTCGACCCTGGTCTTGTGGAGTGCCAACACCAGGTTGGCTTGGGCAGCCAGCCTGCGCTACGCCATGATCCATCTCGCCGGCGGCGTAATTCTCTTTGCCGGCATCACCGGCCACCTGGTCGCCACGGGCGATGCCGCCTTTACCCGCATGCAGCCGGATTCGTTTGCCCACTGGCTGATCCTGATCGGCTTTCTGATCAATGCCGGTGCGCCGCCACTCTCGGCCTGGCTGCCCGATGCCTACCCGGAAGCTTCGTGGAGCGGCACCGTGTTTCTTTCAGCCTTCACCACCAAGACGGCGGTGTATGTGCTGCTGCGCGGTTTCCCCGGCACCGAGATCCTGATCTGGATCGGCATCTTCATGATCTTTTACGGCATCGTTTATGCGCTGCTGGAAAACGACATGCGCCGCATCCTCGCCTATTCGATCGTCAACCAGGTCGGCTTCATGGTGGTCGGCATCGGCATCGGCACCGAGATGGCGCTTAACGGCGCGGCAGCGCATGCCTTCAGCCACATCATCTACAAGGCGCTGCTGCTGATGTCGGCCGGCGCCGTGCTCGCCGCCACCGGCAAGCGAAAATGTTCCGAACTCGGCGGCCTGTTCCACAGCATGCCGCTGACCACGATCTGCGGCACCATCGGCGCGTTGGCGATCTCGTCCTTCCCCCTGACCTCGGGATTCGTCTCCAAGTCGATGGTGACGCAGGCCGCCATCGACGGCCACCTGCAGACCGTGTGGCTGTTCCTCGCCGCAGCCTCGGCCGGCGTCTTCCTGCATGCCGGCATCAAGTTCCCCTGGTTCGTATTCTTCCAGAAGGACTCGGGGTTGCGCCCCGCCGACCCGCCGGCATCGATGCGCTGGGCCATGATCCTGTTCGCCTTTCTGTGCATCGCGCTCGGCGTCTGGCCCGAGCCGCTTTACGCACTGCTGCCCTACGCGGTGAACTACGTGCCCTACACGGCGGCACACGTCATCGCGCAATTGCAACTGCTGCTGTTCTCGGGACTGGCCTTCTTCGTCATGCTCGACTACCTGAAGCGAACCCCCACGATCACCCTGGATACCGACTGGTTCTGGCGCGCGGCCGGGCCGGCAATCGCGCGGGTGTTTGGCAACGCGCTGCGGATCTGCCGTGCAGGTTTGAGCGAGGGCCTGAGCACGCGCATGCAGGGCCTTGCCGATGCGGTGATGCGCCAGCGCCGGCCCGGCGGATTGCTGCTGCGTTCGTGGCCCACCGGCAGCATGGCGCTGTGGGTCATGGTCATGCTGCTCGCCTATCTGTTGTTCTATTACGGCGGCAATGGAAACGGCCATGCCTAAGTCGAACGGGATCCGGTCCCCGGGTGATTCGTTCAGGCAGGCATTGCTGCTCCGGGCGCTGCCGCGCCTGGGCGAGTTTCCGCCAGTCGAGCGGGACGCGGCGCTGGCGCGTGCGCGCGAAACCCGCTTCGACCTGATCGAGTGGATCGGCGTATTGGCCGGTGTCGTGTTCGTCACCTGGCTGTTGCGCCTCGACCAGCAACAGATGGCGGCCTTTTCATTGCCCGTGCTCTATTTCGCGCAGTTCGTCACCGCCGCACCATTGCTGCTGCTTGTGGTCGGCCCCTTCTATTGGCGCTGCACGCTGCGCGGCCTGGATGAAGAAATTGACCGCCGGCGCCTGACAGATACCTCACGAAAACGGAGTTGATCCGACCATGAATGCATACCCACACATTTCATCCACCGGGACATCCGGAATTGTCCCGCCACGGCATCCACGAAAGGGGGCACCCATGACGACGCCAAGCGCTACCCGAGTTGACCAGAAGCTCCTGCGCATCCTCGTCCCGATCAACGCCAATGAGGATTCGCGCTGGGGCATTCAATACGCATTGCGGCGGCAGCGCGAAGGCGCGCAGGTCGAGGTGATCCTGCTCAACGTCGGCGAGCCGATCACGCAATGGGAGGTGTTGCGCTTTCGTACCGAGCGGGAGATTGCGCAGTTTCAGGCCGACAGCGCCCAGGCTTTTATCGACGAGGCCACCGGGCCGTTGGCGACAGCCGGCATCCCCTTTCGCGGCCTCTTCAGGCAAGGTGAACTTGTATTTTCGATTCTCGATGCCGCCGAGGAAACCGAGTGCGACGAAATTATCATGCCGCGGCCCGGCAAGGGCATATCCAGCATCTTTTCACGTGACATTGTCGCCTCCGTCAAGCGCCAAGAGCGGGATATTCCGGTCGTGACCGTAAATTGTGACGGTATGGCCGAGGACGTCCGTGTGAACTGATCTCCGGAGGAGGAGAGTTTCGGGCGGATCCGGGGCGACCCGCTTCCGCCCGTTTTTTCCTTCGTGAGGCGGAAAACAAAAAGTCGGCGCCAGCGATACGGCGATCCACGGCGGATCGTTCGGGAATGGACACGACATGCGTGGCACAATGAGCCTCGCCAGACGAAAAGGACCAAAACATGCGACTTTCTCTGCGCTTTGTACTGCCGTTGTTGCTGGTGCTGGCCGGAATAGCCTATGCCGTGGCGCCGCTGGTCGACCAGCTGACCCTGAAATGGTTTGTGCGCGATCTCGATATCCGCGCCACGTTGATCGCCAACACCGTCCAGGAGCCGCTGCTGGAACAACTGGCCGCCGGCAAAAAGGCCAAGATCGGCGCCTTCTTCGCGCGCATCACCCAGGACGAGCGACTCTACGCCGTCGGCTACTGCGCGTCGGACCAGGGCACAGCCGTGGCCAGCCGCGCCCTGCCCGCTGAAATCCTTTGCACCGATCTTTCGCGCTGGGAGGGAGTGGGCGACCACCTGCTGGCCAGCGCCCAGGGGCCCTTGCATGTGGCGGTAAAACCGATGACGAGTGAACTGGGACCGGCGGGCAAGCTGGTCCTGATCCATGACATGAGCTTCGTCACGCGCCGCAGTGAGGAAACCAAGCGTTACGTGTTCTATTTCTTCATGGCGCTGGCGGCGGTGGTGTCGCTGATCACGGTGATCATCGCCCAGCTGTCGTGGCGCGGCTGGATGGCGGGGATGCGCTCCCTGCTGCGCGGTGAAGGTTTGCTGCGCCAGCCCGAGGCTGGCGCGCACGCGGGACCGTCGGAGTTCAAGCCGATTGCCCGCGACCTGCAACGCCTGGTTCGCGAGTTGGAGGCGGAGACGCGCGCGCGGGACGAAAGCCAGATCACCTGGACGCCGGAGGCGTTGCGCGCCATTCTTCACGGCGAACTGCGCGGCGAGGACGTCATCGTGGTGTCCAACCGCGAGCCCTACATCCACCAGCGACGCGGCGATCGCATCGAGGTGCAGCGTCCGGCCAGCGGTTTGGTCACGGCGCTGGAACCGATCATGCGCGCCTGCTCCGGCACCTGGATCGCCCATGGCAGCGGCTCGGCCGATCGCGAGGTGGTGGACCGGCACGACCGTGTCGCCGTGCCGCCGGACAAGCCCGCTTACCAGATCCGCCGGGTCTGGCTCACGGCGGAGGAAGAGGCCGGCTATTACTACGGGCTGGCCAACGAGGGCCTCTGGCCGCTGTGCCACATCGCCCATGTGCGGCCCACTTTCCGCTCCGGCGACTGGGCCCAGTATGTCGCGGTCAACCGCAAGTTCGCCAAGGCCGTGGCCAGCGAAGCGAAAACCAAGGCGCCCATCGTGCTGGTCCAGGATTATCACTTTGCGCTGCTGCCGAAGATGATCCGCGAGGAGCTGCCCGATGCCACGATCATTACCTTCTGGCACATTCCGTGGCCCAATCCGGAATCCTTCTCCATCTGCCCGTGGGGCGAGGAAGTGCTGGCCGGATTGCTCGGCAGCAGCATTCTCGGCTTCCATACGCAGTTCCACTGCAACAATTTTGTCGACACCGTGGATCGCCTGCTCGAGGCGCGCGTTGACCGCGAATCCTTCACGGTTTCCCTCGGCGGCAAGCTGACCGCCGTCCGTCGCTATCCGATCTCGATTGCCTGGCCGCCGGAAGCGGAACTGATGCAGAAGGACGTGGCAAGCTGCCGCGACGACATTCGCGTGGCAAATGGCCTGCCGGCCGGGCAGAAGCTCGGCATCGGCGTCGATCGCCTCGATTACACCAAGGGCATCGTCGAACGCTTTCGGGCCATCGAACGCCTGCTGGAAATGAATCCCGAATGGATCGGGCAGTTCAGCTTCATCCAGATCGCGGCGCCGACGCGCTCGGGCATCGACGAGTACCAGCACCACGAAGCACAGGTGCGGGCCATGGCCACGCAGATCAACGCCCGCTTCGGACGCGAAGGCCCGCCGCCCATCGTGCTCAAGGTCGAGCACCACGATGCGAAAGAGGTGTACGAGCACTTCCGTGCCGCCGACCTCTGTTTCGTCAGCAGCCTGCATGACGGCATGAACCTGGTCGCCAAGGAATTTGTCGCGGCCCGCGATGATGAGCGCGGCGTGCTGATCCTGTCCCAGTTCACCGGCGCCGCGCGGGAATTGCCGGAGGCTCTGATCGTCAGTCCTTACGATGCCGACCAGTGCGCGGCCGCCCTGCACCTCGCGCTGAACATGCCCGAGACCGAGCAACGCGACCGCATGCGGCTGATGCGCGGACTGGTGGCCGAGTACAACGTTTTCCGTTGGGCTGGCCGCATGCTGCTCGACGCCGCCGCCATGCGCCGGCGCGGTCGGCTGATCGGCAAAGGGGGCGGCAGGGCGGTATGAGGAAAAGAGCCCTCCGCTTGCCGCCAGCGCCCTGTGCCGAGTGTGCCTTCTTCCTCGATGTCGATGGCACGCTGCTCGACATCGCCGACACGCCTTCTGCCGTGCGGGTAGACATGGAACTGCTGGAGCTGATCGAAAAGCTGTCCCGCATCAGCGGCGGCGCGCTGGCCCTGGTCAGCGGTCGTTCGATCTCCGACCTTGAAGAACTGCTTGGCGCACGGCGCATGCCGCTGGCCGGCCAGCATGGTCTGGAGCGGCGCGACGCCGCCGGCCGGTTGTGGATCCATGCCGCGCCACCCGGCGCCAAATGCACCATCAAGGAGGCGCTGGCGCCGGTGCTGGCGCGGCATCCCGGCCTGCTGCTGGAAGACAAGGGGCTCACGCTCGCGCTGCACTACCGGCAGGCGCCCCACCTTGCCGCCTACGCCCAGCGGCTGATGACGCGGCTGATGCTGGAGGCCGGTGGCGGGCTGGAACTGCAGAAGGGCAAGCGCGTGATAGAAATCAAGCCGGCGGGTATCGACAAGGGCAGCGCGGTGGCAGAGTATCTTGCGGAGTCGCCGTTTCGCGGCCGCCATCCGGTATTCATCGGCGATGACCTGAATGACGAACACGGCTTTGCCGAGGTGAACCGGGCCGGCGGAATCTCGATCAAGGTCGGCCCCGGGGCAAGTTGTGCCCGCTATCGACTGCCGCACGTCGCGGCAGTCCGCAACTGGCTGAACGACGCACTGAAGGGAGCAGGATGAACACTCTGGACCTGGCCTTGATTGGCAACTGCACCGTGGGCGCACTGGTCGACGCCCGGGCGAAGATCGTCTGGGGCTGTTTCCCGCGCTTCGACGGCGATCCGGTGTTCTGCTCCCTGCTGCGGGACAGCGACGACTACGGCTTTGCCGCGGTCGAACTGGCGGATTGCGAGCGCAGCGAGCAGCACTACCTGGAGAACACCGCGATCCTGGTGACCCGTCTTTTTGATTGTCACGGCGGCGGCATCGAAATAACCGATTTCGCGCCGCGCTTCGGCCAGTACGGGCGCATGTTCCGGCCGATGATGCTGGTGCGCCGCATCCGCCGCCTCGGCGGCAGCCCGCGCCTGACGCTGCGCGTGCGGCCGGCCTGCAACGACGGCGCCGCACGCCCGGAAGTCACCTGGGGCAGCAACCACATCCGCTATGTGGCGCAGGGGCTGACCCTGCGGCTCACCACCGATGCCTCGCTGACCGCGATCCTGCAGGAAACAGCCTTCTTTCTCGAAGACACCGTGACCCTGCTGCTGGGCGCCGATGAATCCGTGCACGAAGCCGCCAACGAAGTCGGCCGCCGCTTCCTGGCGGAGACCACCGAATACTGGAGCGAGTGGGTGCGCTTCCTCGGCATTCCCTTCGAGTGGCAGGAGGCCGTGATACGCGCCGCGATCACGCTCAAGTTGAACGCTTACGACGATACCGGCGCCGTCATCGCCGCGATGACCACCTCGATCCCCGAAGCGGCCGGCAGCCAGCGCAACTGGGACTATCGTTATTGCTGGGTGCGCGACGGCTATTTCGTGGTGAACGCCCTGAATCGGCTGGGTGCCACGCGCACCATGGAACGCTACCTCGGCTACATCGTCAATGTCGCCGCCAACGCCGGCGACGGCGTGCTGCAACCGGTGTATGGCATCGACGGCCGGGCCGCCTTGGACGAAAGCGAAGTCCCGTCACTGGCAGGCTATCGCGGCATGGGCCCGGTGCGCATCGGCAACCTGGCCTACCGCCAGGTGCAGCACGATGTCTATGGTTCCGTCATCCTCGCGGCGACGCACATCTTCTTCGACCAGCGCCTGGTACGGCGTGGTGACGAGGCCCTGTTCCACCGGCTTGAAGTCCTCGGCGAACACGCGAGGCGCTGCTACGACCAGCCCGATGCCGGGCTCTGGGAACTGCGCGGCAGCGCCCGGGTGCATACCTTTTCGTCGGTGATGTGCTGGGCGGCCTGCGACCGCCTGGGACGGATCGCCGCCCGGCTCGGACTGGCCGAGCGCGCGGCCTACTGGTTCGGCCATGCCACGCAGATGCACGGGACGATCAGCACGAAGGCGTGGAACAAGAAGCGCGGCAGCTTCGTCTCGACCTTCGACGGCAAGGCCATGGATGCCAGCCTGCTTTTGCTGGCCGAGGTCGGCTTCGTCGACGCCGCCGATCCGCGCTTCGCTGCCACCGTCGCCGCCGTCGAAAAGGACCTGCGCCATGGCGACTTCATTTTCCGCTATGTCGAGAAGGACGATTTCGGCGAGCCGGAGAACGCCTTCCTGGTGTGCACCTTCTGGTATGTCAATGCCCTGACCGCGCTGGACCGCCGCGACGAGGCGCGGGCATTGTTCGAAAAGCTGCTTGCCTGCCGCAATCGCCATGGCTTGCTGGCGGAACACATCGATCCGACGCAGCGGCGAGCAATGGGGCAACTTCGTCCAGACCTACAGCATGGTCGGGCTGATCAATTCCGCCATCCGTCTCTCGGTACGTTGGGACCAGGCGTTTTGATCATGGTGCGCGCTCGTTCCTCTTTTGTGATCGGGTATCGCCCGGACTGATCTACACTCCGCAGCTGTGAACCCCAACTTCGACCGGACACGCCTGGCCTTGCTGCTGTTGCTTGCGGCATTGTTCGGCATCGGTGTCTGGGCCTATCGCGGTGTCGGCGAATCCCTGCGCGAGATCCGCGCCACCGGCCTGCAGACCCTGCTCAATACCCAGGTCGGGACCCTCGAGCAGTGGATCGCCGAGCGACGCAACGAGGCGGAGCAACTGGCCGCCGACGCCGAGCTGAATGCCGGCATCGTCAGGCTCGCCTCGGGCCGGGCGGGCGACGGCGGGCCTGTCGTCGACAGTGCCCTCGGCAAGGCGGCCGCCATCGGCGTCACGGCGGTGTTGGTGATCGATCCGCGCGGAACCATCCTCGCCGCAACCGATACGCACCGCACCCGGCGCACTGTCAGCCCGGATTTTCTCGCGCATCTGGCGCCGGTATTCAAGGGCCGCTCGACCTTCGTGCGGCCCTACAGCACACCCGGCAGCGTCGCCGGAACGCGGGAAGTCGGCCGTGCCTGGGTGGTGGCGCCGATCCGGGCGGCGAATGGCGGGATCGTCGCCGCGCTGGCGCTCGGCTCGCCGGCGGACAAGGGCTTCGCCGGCTTGTTCATGGCAGCGCGTCCCGGCGAAAGCGGCGAGGCCCTGGTCTTCGATGCCGAGGCCTGGCTGCTGTCGCCGAGCCGGCATGTCGCGGATCTTCAGCAGCGTGGTCTGGCGCCGCGCCTGGTCCTGCCCGATGGTGAAGCGGAACGCCTGACCTTGCTGGCGCAAGCGGCCGTGGCCAAACGCAGCGAAGGTGGCGAGGGTATCCTGCTGACGCCCTACCCCAACTATCTCGGCCGCGACGTCATCGGCGCCTGGCGCTGGCTGCGCGAGCATGACATCGGCGTGGCGATCGAGATCGAGGCGAGCGAGGCCTATGCACCGCTGACCTACCTGCAGATCGGCTTCGGTGTCGTGCTGGTACTGCTCTTCGGCGTCTGGCTGTCCGGATTCCTCTCGCCCAAAGCGCTCGCGGCGATGCTGCGGCGCGACGGCCGGGCGCGGCAGATGGGTCCCTACCGCCTGTTGCGGCAGATCGGCGAGGGCGCCATCAGCAATGTGTACCTGGCGCAGCACCGCATGCTCAAGCGCCCGGCGGCGGTGAAAGTACTCAAGATGCAAAGCACCAAGGAAGAATGGACTGCCCGCTTCCAGCGCGAAGTCCAGCTGACCAGTTCGCTCCACCACCCCAACACCATCACCATCTACGACTACGGCACGGGACCCGGCGGCGAGTTCTGGTACGCCATGGAATACCTCGAGGGCCTCTCGCTGGCCGACCTGGTCGAACGCTACGGCCCGGTGCCGCCGGCGCGCACGGCCTACATCCTGCGCCAGGCCTGCGCCTCGCTGTGGGAAGCCCATTCCTGCGACCTGGTACATCGCGACATCAAGCCGCAGAACATCATGCTGTGCGAGATCCGCGGCGAGCGCGACTTCGTCAAGGTGCTGGATTTCGGCCTGGTCAAGCAGATCTCGGGCGACCAGACGCGTGACCTCACCGGCACCATGCGCATCCTGGGTACGCCGCTCTACATGTCGCCGGAACGCATCCGCAATCCGAGCGATGCCGATGGCCGCGCCGACATCTACGCGCTGGGCGCGGTCGGCTTTTTCCTGCTCACCGGCAAGCGCCTGTTCGAAACCGAAACCGAGCACGACCTGACCTACCATGTGCTGCACACCCTGCCCCGGCTTGCGTCGGAATGCTCACCGTTCGAGGTGCCGGCGGAACTCGACGCCCTGATCGGCCGCTGCCTGGAAAAAGACCCGGCGGCGCGCCCGCAAAGCATCGCGGAAGTGGCCAGCATCCTCGACGGGGTGCTGGTGCACAAGCCGTGGACGCGCGCCCAGATCGATGCGTGGTGGAAGCAGAACTGGGTCAGCGAGGGCGATCCGGGGCGCAGATTCACGGCCCCCGCCGCCTGAAACCAAAAGGCCGGCCCGAACCGTGTTTCTTCCAAACGCATTGCGGCCGAAGGGCGATTACTTCGCTCATACTCCATTGGACAATGCCGCCCTTTGACGGCACAGACCCGAGCGCCTATAATTCGCCGCCTTTGCGGCTAGGTAGCTCAGTTGGTAGAGCAACGGATTGAAAATCCGTGTGTCGGCAGTTCGATTCTGCCCCTGGCCACCAGACACAAAGCAAGGCCCCTGCAGGTTTAGTGACTTGCGGGGGCTTTGTGCTTTTGCGGGGGTCTTTGGGGTGGTCCGCAGTCCTTTGCAGCTGTCGCCCGTCATGATGGTGTGGGAACTATTGGCCAAGGCGGGATGGCGAAGCGTGGGCTGAGGCGAAGTTTGGTGCTGGGCAACTCGAAATATCAATTGGGTCCGGTAATATTTAGTTTCGCCTGGATCGCCTGGATCGCCTGGTGAGCCTCCTATACCCTACACTGTCGTATGTTCTTGATTGCCAACAACCGACCTAGTGGTTTCGGAATAATCGTATGAGTTCAATAAGTAGCGTGAAGTCAATTTCCGCTCTTTCGGAAACCGCACAAGACGGCAATTCCGAAGTGCAAACCAGAATCCCGCGCCTCAATGAACGCCTCACCGAAGAGTTGGTTATTGCGCTTGTCGGCCCGGTGGGATCTGGTTGTACAACCACCTACTCCACGTTGAATGAAATCCTGGCCAATGGGTATTTGTATGAGGTCCACTATTACAAGCTTAGTGAATACATTGCGCAGGGAGCAAAATTAGTTGACGAAGTAATACCCGAGCAACTTCCGGCTGCGGATCGCATCGATAAGCTTCAGACGGTGGGCGATAAGCTCCGCAAGGTTTGCCACTCTTCATATTTAGCCGCCAAGGCTGTAGAAAAGATCGCTGAACGAAGAGATCTGGAAGGATTTGGCAAAACTGCCGATGGTGTCGCAGTACCAAAGAAGCTTCGGCAGGTTCATATCATTGATTCGATCAAGCACCCGGAAGAACTCAAACTGCTCCGGTTCAACCTACGGCGAAATATTCTGGCTGGTTGGCGTTTTTGCACCGCTGGGCGTCCGCGAGCAGCGACTCACATCACAGCAGAACTTGGACAGAGCTTCTCTGAGCAAAATCATTCAGCGAGACTATCGCGAAGAAGACGACCACGGACAAAAAGTCCGCGACGTGTTCTACCAGGCAGACTTCTTCGTTCGAAATGATCAGGAAAACAAGATCCAATTGGGGAAAGCATTGGATCGGTTCCTTGAGATTATTTTCGGTAGCCCGGTTCATACGCCAACTCTGGACGAGTCGTCGATGTATGCCGCGTATGCTGACGCCGCTAAGTCAGCTTGCCTGTCGAGGCAAGTTGGTGCTGCTATCGTGAGCCAGAAAGGAGAATTGATAGGACTTGGTCGAAATGACGTCCCTCAATATGGTGGCGGGCTCTATACCGAGGACGCAGGAGAGGAAGACCATCGTTGCCATGCGTGGCAGGATAGGCGTTGCCATAACGACAAGAAGAAGGATGTCCTTTACCAACAGATCTTCGACAAGTTGAAAAAGGAAAACCTACTTGCCGAGGGCGCACGTCTGGAAGACGTGGCTAAGGCAGTTAAAGCGACCGACGTGAAGCAGCTAATCGAGTACTCGCGCGCTGTGCATGCTGAAATGGACGCTATTACGTCGGTAGCAAGGACTCACAAAGCTGGCCTGTTGGGCGGGACGTTGTACTCAACTACCTTCCCTTGCCACTCCTGTGCGCGGCATATAGTCGCAAGTGGAATCCACAAGGTATTGTTTATCGAGCCATATCCAAAGAGTCTTGCTACAGAACTCCACTCGGACGCCGTATCCGAAAGCGAGGGCGATGCCGGGAAGAAGGTCATGTTCCTTCAATTCTCAGGAATAGCGCCGAAAAATATCCTTAAGCTCTTTAACGTCGGATTGACACGCAAAGGCAGCGATGGGAAACTGAAATTGTTCGACAAGAAATCTGCGTCACCTGTTGTTAAGGTGTCATTAGACGATTATTCAACCCACGAAAAATGGGTTATTGCGGAGCTCGCGGAGAATGAGCAACAAGCATCACAAGGCAAACAACCAGCTCTCTTTGGCGCTTGAGAAGATTTGCCAGCCGACCGATCTGCCAAAACCACATGGCATGCTTGATCGTACTGTACTTGCAAATGTAATCAACTTTCCATCAAGGCCATCTAGTGCTCAGAGCTTTCGTGAGAGAGTAATTCAGGATCTGATCCGCAATCACGTGTCAGTTGAGTGACGCAATCGACGGCAGTAACGTCGTGCTTCAGCTAATACTCTCTGGATCTATTGGGAGCATGTAATGGCTGAATCTGCAATTGAATGGACAGAGCACACGTGGAATCCAGTAACCGGCTGCACCAAGGTGTCGGCGGGCTGCAAACATTGTTACGCAGAGACAATGGCCAAGCGCCTAAAAGCCATGGGAGCCTCTGGGTACGAATTTGGATTTCGCCTGACCTTGCATCCGAATCGCCTAATGCAACCATTACTGCGCAAGCGGCCTACGACGTATTTCGTCAATTCAATGTCCGACCTGTTTCATGAGGATGTTCCAGACTCGTACATTGATCGGGTCTTCGACGTGATCCGGCAAACACCTCATCACACTTATCAGATTCTCACCAAACGGGCTGAGAGACTCCCTGAATATTTTGCGACACGCGACTGCCCAATCAATGTGTGGCTAGGTGTCTCCGTTGAGGACAAAAAGGATGGGGTTCCTCGCATCAATCACCTGAGAACAATCCCTGCCACAATCCGATTTCTATCAGTTGAGCCTTTGCTTGAAGATATCGGGAAGATCAATCTGAAAGATATCCACTGGGTGATCGTTGGCGGCGAAAGCGGCCATAACGCACGGCCAATGAAACAATTATGGGCAGATGCAGTTAGGCGGCAATGTGAAGCGCAAGGTTCCGCATTCTTCTTTAAGCAATGGGGCGGATGGGGTGCAGATGGTGTTAAGCGCCACAAGAAAGCTAATGGCCGGTTGTTACACGGCCGGACGTGGGATGAACTTCCTATCGTCAGCGTTGCTGCTTAGGCCTAAAAGTCTAGTTCGCGATTCGGACTCTTGGCTATGTCATCCCAGATGCCGTTGGGTAATTCGCTCCTACTGAAAAAGACCATTCGATAAATCGACTGCCCGCTATTATTCAAAATGAATGGCATTTGCTGGCTGAACTTGAAGTCGCAGTTTTCAACTAACCCCATCCAATAGGCAAAGAATTCTTTCACCAATTGCTGTTTTGAGTGATCGATGACGGCGAACTTCTCTCGCCAACCTGGAGCAGTCTCGTCAAACCTGGCTCGGGTTGGATCAAGCTCCATATCGACATTTCGAATCATATCCATCGTGCTGAAGTGAACTGCAAAGTCAATTTTTTTAACCTTGGACAACTCTTCAATGATAGAGAACGACAGATACTGCAGGTTGTAAGGATCAAGGTAGGCCAACGACAGCGATGATTGCATTGGGACACGCTCTTTCATCTTCTTTACCGTATCGACGGCAGGACCAACGAAGACTTCTACTGGCGCGCCTAATGCTTTAAGCCTTGCCTCACAAGCTCTTGCCCTATCAGCGTTAATGTCTCCAATAAGAATCTTTGTGAATGGCACTTTACTGAGACAAGACTGCCTCCAAGCCGCTACTACCCCGCCGTCACGAGTGAAATCTTCCCCTTTGACCTGAATGCGCCCAGGGCCGCAGAAGGGGTCTATCAATACCAAGTTCGGCCATTTCCTTCTCGCTCCCTTTGTGCCGTCGATCATTTTTGCCAAAAGAGTGTGCTTATCTTCAGGCACCCACTTACCAACACCTTTATTGTCTTCGCCTCGCTCCACGACCAGTTCGGGACAGGGATCTTGTGTGATGGGCAGCTTAAATTGAGATCGCTTCATCGAGATTCACGGCTGTCATTGATTTACCATGACGTTACGATAGCACGCCTTACCTTACCCATTTGCGATTTCATAGCGGCCATCACTCGATTCAGAAACTCCTTGGAACGAGCATTCATGCTGCTGGTGAGAAAGCTTCTTTGAGGACTGCTTGGAGCAGATGTGTCGCGTTGACTCTGGAATGCTCAATCTCGACCTCCAGAGCACCGCAGGCTGCTGTTAGCGCCTGTACCTGCTTAACAATAGCGTTTTGTTCGGCGAGGGGAGGTAGAGGAATTGGAATGGTCCTAAGCTTGGAGCCATTGAAATTAGCTTGCCCGTTCTGTTGAATGACATCCGGCTCAATAAACTTAGCTCGACAGATGGTGCTGTTGATGAAATACGCAACGTATTCTGGATTAAGTTTCTCCAATAGTCGAACGCGGATCAAGTATGAGGCGAGTGTAAATGGCTGATCTTCTCTGAAGACAGCTGACTTTCCAACAAGCTCATATGAATTTGTCCGATTAAAAACAATGTCGCCAGATTGAAGGAACAGACGAGGAAGGTCTTTGATCCGTGGCGATACATATTTGAGGTCTGATAACAACAAGCCGCCATCGCTCGTGATGTTGCCCATGCGGAGTACAGGAATACCCTTGGCTTCGACATGCGCCTTTTGGGAGGTGCCGTAGCTGACATCGGCTGGCGATATTTCCCAACCGGCACCACTCCCATCCCTCCGGCACCTCAAAGGGCATTTTGTTTGCTGACAATTTAGTTAGCAGCTTTTCGGGGCGAACTTCCTTGGCGGCGATGAGGCGCGCCTTTTCCGCATAGATGCGTTGAAGGAGGTGGCTCACAGGGTCAGCCACTTGATGGGTAGTGCGCCACTCGGTAGTTAGCTTGCCCTGTATTGCCTCCTGCAGGATGGCTTGCTTGAGCTTGGCGAGGAGCGATTTCTGGTGCACCATTTCGTGCTCAAGCTTGAGTTGTTCGAGGCGGAAGCGATTTAATCGCTCGGCCACCGTTATCTGCTCCGAGAGTTTCGGGAGCTTCACTTTAAGCGGCAAGATGTGTTTGGGTTTCAGTTCGGTCTTGATGCCACCGGGTATCTGCTCCCTCAACAAATCACTGAACTCTGGGCTTTTGAAGAACCACTTCAGGAAGTTCCACGGAAATGCGGTCCGAATTGAACTCGTAGGCGGAGTAATGAATCGTTGCCAAAACATCTTCGTCTTCGGCATGGACAGCGATTGCGCCTTTCGCCGCGTTGATGCCGGAGACAACCAAATCTCCGTTCTTCACTCGGATCATGTCGGTCTTGGTGTCGGTCTCCGCATCAAGATGGATGTTGCCAGAGAAGTCAATTTTCTTGATCCGCTGCAACCCTAGCTGATTGGCGCTCTCGTATTTGATTCGTCCGTCCCTCTCGGTGAGAAATTCGGATAGCTTGGTGTGTTCCCAGTTCATCCGATCTGCCTTTCAAGTTCAGTGAGCAGTTTGCGAGTCGTTTCCACAGAGGCATTGAGCCGGGCCAATACATCTGCTGTCGAAAGCGCCTTTTCCTCTTCGTCGCGATGCGGGTTCTTTACGTCAAGGTCAAACCCTCCCTTTAGGTCTTCGACCTTGACGCGCCACGCGACGTCGCTCTCCTCGCGCTGGTCCCACCACGCGATCAGAGGCGCGAATTCATCGAACTGGATAGCCTTGGTTTTAGAGTAACTCTTCTGGCCTTCGGGCAGACAGTGTTCCCAATACCAGATTTCCTTCGTTGGCGTGCCTTTCTGGAAGAAGAGTAGGTTCGTAAAAACGGTGGCAGGAAAGAAGGTGGATTGCGGTAGTCGAACTACGGTGTGCAGGTTGCAGTCCGTTAGGAGCTTTTCGCGGATGCGCTCCTTGTAGCCATCGCCGGTGATACAGCCGTCCGGCAACACAATGGCACAATGGCCACCGGGCTTAAGCAACTGAATCATCAGAATCACAAAGAGGTCCGCAGATTCACGGCATCTAAAGGACTGCGGGAAGTTCGTCTCGACTCCATCCGCAATGCTCGCTCCAAAAGGAGGATTGGCGAGAATCACATCGACCTGTTGCTTTGGACCGATGGAGTTGTATTCGGTCTTTAGGCTGTCGATATAGTGCCAGTCAGGCACATCTAAGCCATGCAGGATCAGATTGGTCAGGCCGAGAACATACGCAACTGGCTTGAACTCCCAACCCGCAATAGTTTTTTGAAGCGTGGCTTCGTCGTCAAGCGTATGTACTTCCCTGGCACGTATGTAATCAATGGCCGCACTCAGAAAGCCACCTGTACCTGCTGCCGGATCGAGAATTTTCTCGCCAAGGCGCGGATTGGTCATCTGAGTCATTAACTGCGTGATGGCGCGTGGGGTGTAGTACTCGCCCTTATTTCCAGCGTCACGCAACTCCAACAGAATCGATTCGTAAACCGTACCGAAAATATGGCGGTCTTCTGAGTTGTTGAAGTCAAAGCCATTGAGTTGGTTGATGACCTTGCGCATCTCGAAGCCAGACTTCATGTAGTTGTTTGATCCGTCGAACACCTCACGAACCAACGCTGCCCGCGCAGGAGAATGCGATGCCTTGAGATTCTTGAGGGCTACAAACAACCCGTCGGTGGGATGGTCAATGAAGAGGCTCAAGTCCTCTCCAGTAATACCCTCTGGATCGGTTGCCCAATTCCGCCATTGGAATTCTTCGGGAATAACTGACTTGTAGCGATCGCGGATCAGTTCGAGTTCCTGGTCCTTTTCGTCGAGGATCTTCAGAAACAGCATCCAGCCCAGTTGTTCAAGACGCTGGGCATCGCCCGAAACGCCGCGATCCTGCCGCATGATGTTGCGGACATTTTTTATGATTGATGAAATGTTAGGCATTTAGGCGGTTCTGTAAAGTTCGTCGGTCAAGGAATGAATGGCTGCATCAAAGGCTAGCTTGCCACCGAAACCATCGATTATTTCGCGAGCGGTGCCGAGTCGCTTGATCGGGTCCATGGTAATGATTGCCGGGTTCTCCAGATCAAGAAGGCCATCATCAGAGTACTTGTCGAGCAAGGCGGCGATGACCTTGCGCGCCAGTTCTCCATACTTGGTGAAGTAGTCACGTTTCTTCACCTGTTCGGCACGTTCCTAGTGCCGTGACATTCCGGAAATCCATGATCGTGAAGTAATGCTTCCCGAAGTCCTCATTTATCCGTGTGCCTCGCCCAATGATCTGTTTGAACTCGGTCATTGAGCCAATATTCGAATCCAAGACGATGAGTTTGCATGTCTGCGCATCTACACCCGTGGTCATCAGCTTCGAGGTAGTGGCGATAACGGGGTAAGGCTCGGTAGGGCTGATAAAGGCATCCAGGTGACGTTTGCCCTCTTCGTTATCGCCGGTGATCTGCATCACGTACTTGCTATTGGCAGAAACCAAGTCGGCATTTGCATTGGCCAGCTCTTTACGCATCCCTTCGGCGTGTTCGATGTCCACGCAGAAAACGATGGTCTTTGAGAACCGGTCGCTACCTTTGAGAAACTCGGTGATTTTTCGTGCCACTGCCTGACGCCGCTCTTCAACTACAAGATATTTATCGAAGTCGGTGCGGTTGTATAGACGATCTTCTACCAACTGACCGTCCTTGTCCTTCCATCCGTGAAACCCACTTCCTCTCGTACCTGTGATTCAGTATCCCATCCTGACGCAGCGAGGTTTGGGGTAATGAACTTACTGCAGATGTCGCGTTCGCTTAGTGCTTTCTTGTCCATGCATGGGTCCCTGTCCAGACAACGGATAGGTATATGATATATAGAAATATCGTCGGCTGAGTCGTGAGGGAGTCTATATGGTTCAACCTCTGGTGTCTAAGCGCCTGGAACGGGTATCCAAGGACCTGTTCAAGCGGTACTACAAAGAGCTCACAGTGGGGATCAAGTCATGACCGAAGAAATTCCAATTGCACATTCAATATCTATTCGCGAAGCCGGATTCGACGAGTACTGGCTACAAGATCAGATCTGGGCTAATCCAGCTGGTTTGGGATTGGGTGATCTCGACGCTCTCAACAAAGAACGTCGAAACAGAACTCCGGAGGACGTTTGGATATCCTCCTCAAAGACCCACAAGACGATTCTATGTATGAGGTTGAGGTGATGCTCGGCGAAACCGACGAGACGCACATCATTCGAACCATCGAATACTGGGACAACGAGAAAAGACGTTGGCCGCAACGCCAGCACTACGCAGTATTAGTAGCGGAGCATGTCACCCGCCGCTTCTTCAACGTCATTCACATCCTTAGCCACTCCATACCCATAATCGCCATCCAAGCATCTCTCGTTGAGTCCTATGGAAAACGCTCACTATTTTTCACGAAGGTACTCGATACGTTTGAAGAGATAGATGACGGCTCTTCTGTGCTTGAAGTGGAAGTGAATCGCGAATTCTGGAACAAGAAGGCCAAGTGGACGGTTGACGCAGCTGACAAGCTATTGACGGTAGTCATGCCTGCTCTAGGGGCGCCGCAACTTGGCTATGTCAAGAACTACATTGCTCTCAACATTGGTCGGAACAACTATTTCTGGCTCCATAAGCGGAGTGGAAATAAATCACTGCTCGGATTTCGTATAGCCCCTCACTTGGCAGATGATGCTCAGCAAATTCTTGATGACGCGAAGATTTCCTTTACGCGAAAGCCAAAGTTGATTCTACTCACTGTTGATTTGTCTGCGATTGAAACTAACGCCGAGTCATTCGCCAAGATAGCAGGCCTTGTCAAGCGTACATGGGACAAAGACAGCTAGCTTGCTTGCGGAAGAGTTGTTGTCTGCAACTGGCCAGAGTCTTACATTTACAACCTCTCCGGTTGGGTTGCCATATTCAGTGGAAACAGTGCCAGCCCCCCTTTTTTATTCGCTTAGCTACGTGATGACGATATTGCTCGGGAGGCAACGGATACTTCCGCTGGTGGCGTTTCAAGTTGCAGTACCAGCATGCTGCGGCAATATTCTCAGCAGAATCGTTGCCACCATTTGCCCGCGCAAGAAGATGTTCGGCGGTGCACTTGAGCCACTTTGCTTGAACTAACGAGTATTTGTGAGCTTTGGCAAATGCTTCAATGCCCTCAAGCCACATTGGCTTACTGCAGTAGTAGCAGCGTCCGTGCTGAGCGTTGTAAGCAGATTTGCGGAGGTGTGTCGGAGTTTTGTACGGCATTTGGGTTCCTTTAATGGGACTAAAGATGAACCCCGCTAGCCGGTTATCGGACACGGGCACCAGCTGTATAGGTCAGACTGGCCCTACATACGCATTCTCAAGAATTCGTACAGGGCAAATTGTACTCAAAGTGCCTCATATTGCAACGACGGCTTAGCGGACACCCGAGGCGCCCGTATCGGGGCAACGAGAACAGCAAGTTCGGCGAAGTTCGGAGACCCACCATACCGAGATCGGCAAGGGATCGGCGGCGGCATACGCAATAGGTTGAGCAAGTTGGATATTCCTCCCGGCACCGCCTGAATAGCCTAATTTGGTTCGGTAGCCGGTTCGGTGAGCAGGTCAGCGCAGGGCAAAAGAGGGCCGAAATTGTTACGTTTCTTCGCACTAGAAAAATAGCTAAGTGACTGTTTCTTGGATTGAAAATCCGTGTTTCGGCAGTTCGATTCTGTCCCTGGCCACCAGATTCGAGGCGGGGGTTCTGCGGAACCCCCGCCTTTGTTCATGTCCGTGCCGGAGGCGCGGACGCCATCCCCCGGCGGGATTTGCCCCCGGCCGCCGATTACAATCGCTGCGTGAATCCATCCCCTGACTACCAGCGCCGCTTCGGCGGTGTCGAGCGCCTTTACGGTACCGGTGCTTTGGCTCGCGCCATGGCGGCGCATGTGGTGGTGGTGGGCATCGGCGGCGTCGGTTCCTGGGCGGCGGAAGGCGCTGGCGCGCTCGGGGGTCGGCCGCCTGACGCTGATCGACCTCGACCATGTGGCGGAGTCCAACATCAACCGCCAGATCCAGGCCCTCGGCGCGACCCTGGGTGCGGCCAAGGTGCTGGCGATGCGGGAGCGCATCCTGGCCATCAATCCGGCCTGCGTGGTCGATGCCGTCGAGGAGTTCATCGACGAGCGCAACCCGGCTGCACTGATTCCTGCCTGCGACGCGGTGATCGACGCCATCGACCATGTGCGCGCCAAGGCGGCGCTGATCGCCCACTGCCGGCGCGCCGGCATTCGCATCGTGACCACCGGTGCCGCCGGCGGCCGCACGGATCCGACGCGCATCGAAGTTCTCGACCTGTCGCGCACCACCCAGGATGCGCTGGCTTCCAAGGTGAGGGCGCAACTTCGCAAGGACTACGGTTTCCCGCGCGAGCCGAAGAAGAAGTTCGGCGTCGATTGCGTGTTTTCGCCGGAACAGGTTCGCCGCAGCATCAGCGCCGTCCCGGGGGATACCGCTGCGCATGACTCTTGTGCGGCCGATGGTGTGGCGGTGGATATTCCGGTCGACCCGACGGCCGGGCTCAACTGCGCCGGTTACGGTTCGTCGGTGGCGGTCACGGCGGGTTTCGGTTTCGTCGCGACGGCACGGGTACTCGCCGGTATACTTCCTGCATGAGCAATGCCACGCATGCCCCCGTTGTCCTGGTCACCGGCGCCGCCCGTCGCGTCGGCGCCGAGATCGCGCGCGCGCTGCATGCGGCCGGAGCCTGCGTGGCGATTCACTACCGCACCTCGGGCACCGAAGCGGGCAGGCTGGCCGCGGAGCTGAACGCGGCGCGCCCGGACGAGGGTGGCGAATCCGCCGCGACCTTCGCCGCCGACCTGCTGGACATTGCGGCGCTGCCGCGCCTGGTGGAATCCGTCGTGGCGCGCTTCGGCCGGCTCGATGCGCTGGTGAACAACGCCTCTTCGTTCTACGCCACAAAAGTCGGCGCTGTCGACACGGCGGCATGGGACGACCTGATCGGCTCCAACCTCAAGGCGCCGTTGTTCCTGTCGCAGGCGGCGGCGCCGCACCTCGACCAAAGCGGCGGCTGCATCGTCAATATCACCGACATCCACGCCGAGCGTCCGCTCAAGGGCTATCCCGTTCTACTGCGCGGCGAAGGCCGGCCTGCTCGGGCTGACGCGCGCGCTGGCGCTGGAACTGGGGCCGCGGGTGCGGGTCAACGCCGTGGCGCCGGGCCCGATCGAATGGCCCCAGGGCACGAATGACTTTCCGCCCGAAGCACGCACGGCTATCATTGCCCACACCTTGCTCAAGCGCGTCGGCTCGCCTGCCGACATTGCGCAAGCCGTGAAATTCCTGATCTTCGACGCACCCTATGTCACCGGGCAGGTGATCAATGTGGACGGCGGCCGTACCGCCCATTTATGACTACTATTCCTCCAGCCCCCTTTACCCAAAAGGGGGTGACTGTGGTTCAGCCGCTGTCGAGGCTTTCATATCTTGGCTTGCTGCCCCCTTGGGGCGGCCCGGCAGAGACAGCATGAACGCACCGCTTCCCGCACATCCGAATCCCGCGCCAACCGCCCGCCAGGCCCGGAAGGCAGCCTTCGAAACCAACAAACTGGCCAAGCGCCTGCGCCGCGAAGTCGGGCAGGCCATCGCCGACTTCAACATGATCGAAGCCGGCGACAAGGTCATGGTCTGCCTTTCCGGCGGCAAGGATTCCTTCGCCCTGCTCGACATCCTGCTCTTCCTGCGCGAGCACGCGCCGATCGGCTTCGACATCGTCGCGGTCAACCTCGACCAGAAGCAGCCGGGCTTTCCCGCCGACGTGCTGCCCGACTACCTGCGCAGCATCGACGTGCCCTTCCACATCGAGAACGAGGACACCTATTCCATCGTCAAGCGCGTGATCCCCGCAGGCAAGACCACCTGTTCGCTGTGTTCGCGCCTGCGCCGCGGCGTGCTGTATCGCGTCGCCGGCGAACTGGGAGCGACCAAGATCGCGCTCGGCCATCATCGCGACGACATCCTGGCAAACGCTGTTCCTCAACATGTTCTTCGGCGGCAAGCTGAAATCCATGCCGCCCAAGCTGGTGTCGGACGACGGCCGCAACATCGTCATCCGCCCGCTGGCCTATTGCCGCGAGAGCGATCTGGAAGCCTGGGCCGAGGCGCGCGCCTTCCCCATCATCCCCTGCAACCTGTGCGGCTCGCAGCCCAACCTGCAGCGGCAACAGGTCAAGCAGATGCTGAACGACTGGGAGAAGCGCTTTCCCGGACGCATCGAGAACCATGTTCCGCAGCCTCGCCAACGTCGTGCCCTCGCACCTGCTCGATGCCCGCCTGTTCGACTTCGCCGGCCTGAAGGCCACCGGAACGCCCGATGCGGAAGGCGACATCGCCTTCGACGAGCCTGCGCCGGCCGCAGCCGCGTCGCAGGCCGTCGACTTTCAGGCCGGGCAGGACTGATGGACGCGCGCCGCCTCCCTGCCCGCCACGGCATCCTCTGGCTGCTCGCCGGCTTTGCCCTGTTCCGCCGCCAGCCGCCGCTGATGACTGCGCTGACCTTCGGCTACCTGCTGACGGTGATCGTGGTCAACCTGATTCCGAAGGTCGGCCCCGTCCTGCTGCCGCTGCTGTTGCCGGTCCTGACCGTCATTCTGGCCAACGGCTGCCGCGCCGTCGAACGCGGCCAGGCCTTCGCCGGCGAGTCCCTGCTGTTCAGCCTCAGCGCCCAGCGCGCCGGCCTGATGCGCCTCGGCGGTCTGCACCTGATCGGCTCCAGCCTGCTGGTGCTGGGCGGCCTTGCTTTCGGCGAGCCGATCAACATCAGCGACGGCATGAGCCAGGAAGAAGCTGCGGCTCTGCTTACCGATCTCGGCATCCTCCTGGTGATGGCCTCGCCGCTGCTGATGGCCTTCTGGTTCGCCCCGCTGCTGACCGCCTGGAATGGCGTCAGCGCCGGCAAATCGCTGTTCTTCAGCTTTGTCGCCTCCTGGCGCAACTGGCGCGCGTTTGCCATGTACGGGCTGGCGCTGGCCCTGGTCGGCGCCCTGCTGCCGGGTTTGATCCTGATCATCGCGGGGCTGATCTCGCAGTCCCTGCTCGCCGTTCTCTCGATTGCCTTGCGCATGCTGCTGATCTTCATCCTGGCGCCGGTCATGGTGGCCAGCGTGTATCTGTCCTACCGCGACGTGTTCGAAGCGCGCGACCCGGTCGAGCCGCCGCCGGCCCTACCCGATGAGTGAGGCGGGTGCGGATGTCCTCGGCCTCCTTGGCGGCACCTTCGATCCGCTGCATGTCGCGCATCTGCGCCTCGCGCTCGAAGCGCGCGAAGCCCTCGGCCTCGCCGGGGTCTGCCTGATCCCGGCCGGCACGCCGCCCCTGCGCGCCCTGCCGCAGTGCGCCGCGGCCCATCGCCTGGCGATGGTCGAGCGCGCGCTCGCCGGCATGCCCGGATTCAGCGTCGATCCCGGCGAAGTGCTGGCCGCGGCCGGCAATCCGGCGCCGAGTTATACCGTGGCGACGCTGGAGCGCCTGCGCCGGCGGCACGGCGCGCAACGGCCGCTGGTGCTGCTGCTGGGCGCCGACGCCTTCGCCCGGCTGGAATCCTGGCAGCGCTGGCGCGAACTGTTCGGGCTGGCGCATATTGCCGTGGCGACGCGGCCGGGGCACGACCTGCAAAAAGTTCCCGCAGGGACGCAGAGCGCCGGCGCCGGCGATACGGCGCTGGATGCCGAATTCAATGCCCGCCGGGGCAACGCGGCCGACCTCGCTGCCGCCCCGGCCGGACGCATCGTTCCCTTCGCCATCACGGCGCTGGAGATTTCCGCCACGGCGATCCGCGAGCGGCTGGCGCGCGGCTTGAGCGTGCGCTATCTGGTCCCCGATCCCGTTCTCGACTATATTGAAACCCATCAGCTCTACCGGACTCCGCATGGACATTAGAAAACTGCAGAAAATCGCCGTCGCCGCCCTTGAGGACATCAAGGCCAAGGACATCGAGGTGCTCAACACCAGCAAGCTCTCGGCCTTGTTCGACCGCGTCATCATCGCCACCGGCGATTCCAACCGCCACGTCAAGTCGCTGGCGAAGAACGTCCACGACAAGGTCAGGGAAGCCGGCGGCCAGGTGATCGGCGTCGAGGGCGAGGAATCCGGCGAATGGGTGCTGGTCGATCTCGGCGACATCGTGGTGCACGTGATGCAGCCGGCCGTGCGCGCCTACTACAACCTCGAAGAATTGTGGAAAGTGGTGCCGAAGCGTCCGCGGAAGAAGGCCGCCGGCGACGCCGGGGGCGAATGAGATTGATCGTCGCGGCGGTCTCGCAGCGGCCGCCGGACTGGGTGGTGGCCGGCTGGACCGAGTACGCGAAAAGGATGCCGCGCGAACTGCAGCTGCAGCTGCTGGAGATCAGGCCCGAACCGCGCACCACCGGCAAGACGGCGCAGGCCATGATGGCGCTGGAAGCCGCGCGCATCGATGCGCAGCTGCCGGCCGGCTGCCGCCGGGTCGCCCTCGACGAGCGCGGCGATGCGCCGACCACGCAGCAACTGGCGCAGCGTCTGGCAAAATGGATGGGCGGCGGCGTCGATGTCGCCTTCATCGTCGGCGGTCCCGACGGACTGGACCCCAGGATCAAGAAAACTGCCCACGAAACCATGCGTCTTTCCAGCCTGACCCTGCCCCACGCCCTGGTCCGCGTGATCCTCGCCGAGGCGCTTTACCGCGCCGCGAGCGTGATAAGCCACCACCCCTATCACCGTGCCTGAGGCTATGCTGACGGACTCCGTCGTCAAGGCAGCCCGACCATGATCGATTCACGCATCTACCTGGCTTCCAGAAGTCCGCGCCGTCGCGAGTTGCTGACGCAGATCGCCGTGCGTTTTGACTTGCTGCTGTTTCGCATGCCGCCGCGCGACGACGAAGAGGTGAGCGAGGCCTGGCTGCCCGGCGAGACGCCGGAAGTCTATGTCCAGCGCGTGGCGCGGGCCAAGGCGATGTTCGGGGCCGATGTCATAGCGTCCCGTGCCGTCGTCCCGCGCCCGGTGCTGGCGGCCGACACAACGCTCGATCTTGACGGCGAGGTCATCGGCAAGCCGCGCGACGAAGCCGATGCGGCGGCAATCCTGGCGCGTCTTTCGGGCCGCAGCCATCGGGTGCTGACCGCCATCGCCATGGCACGCGCCGAGCGTGTGGAACACCGCCTGTCGATCAGCGAGGTGCGCTTTCGCGAGCTGACCACGGAAGAAATTCGCCGTTACGTGCAGAGCGGCGAGCCGATGGACAAGGCCGGCGCCTACGGCATCCAGGGCCGCGCCGCGATGTTCATCGAGGAGATCCGCGGCTCGCATTCGGGCATCGTCGGCCTGCCGCTGTGCGAAACCGCGCTGCTGCTGCGCGAATTCGGCTATCCGCTATGACCCTGGCGCCGGGCCGCCCCAAGCCGGGGTCAGCGTTTGACATGGAGGCCGCGACTTTCAGCGGCCGAACCGTGGTCACCCCCTTCCAAGGGAAGGGGGCGGGGGGAAGGTCCAAATACTATGACTGAACAGTTCCTGATCAACTTCACGCCGCAGGAAACCCGCGTCGCCTTGCTGCAGCAGGGCGTGGTGCAGGAACTGCACATCGAGCGCACCAACGGCCGCGGCATCGTCGGCAACGTCTATCTTGGCCGCGTGGTGCGGGTGCTGCCCGGCATGCAGTCGGCCTTCATCGAGATCGGCCTCGAGCGCACCGCCTTCCTGCACGTGGCCGACATCTGGAGCGAGCGCATCAACGGCAACGGCTACAACAGCCACGAAACACGCCCGATCGAACGCATCCTCGGCGAAGGCCAGGCGATCATGGTCCAGGTGCAGAAGGACCCGATCGGCACCAAGGGCGCGCGCCTGACGACGCAGATTTCGATTGCCGGGCGCCTGCTGGTGCACCTGCCGCAGGACACCCACATCGGCATCTCGCAGCGCATCGGCGACGAGGCCGAGCGCGAAAAGCTGCGTGTCCGCATCATGGCGCTGCTGCCCGCCGGGCAGCCCGGCGGCTACATCCTGCGCACCGTCGCGGCCGAGGCCGGCGACGACGAACTGGCGGCCGACATCGCCTACCTGCGCCGCATCTGGAGCGAGATCAAAAGCCGCAGCATCGGCGCCCTGCCGCCGATGCTGCTGCATCACGACCTGACGCTGGCGCAGCGCGTGCTGCGCGACCTGGTGACCGGCGAGACCAGCGGCGTCATCATCGATTCGCGCGAGAATTTCCAGAAACTGCAGACCTTCGCCCAGGAGTATGTGCCGCAGGTCAGCGACCGCCTCATGCATTACACCGGCGAGCGGCCGCTGTTCGACCTGTACGGCGTCGAGGACGAAATCCAGAAGGCGCTGGCGCGCCGCGTCGACCTCAAGTCGGGCGGCTACCTGATCTTCGACCAGACCGAGGCGATGACCACCATCGACGTGAATACCGGCGGCTATGTCGGTTCGCGCAATTTCGACGACACGATTTTCAAGACCAACCTGGAAGCGGCGCAGGCCATTGCCCGCCAGCTCCGGCTGCGCAACCTGGGCGGAATCATCATCGCCGACTTCATCGACATGGAAGACCAGCAGCACAAGGAAGCCGTGCTGGCCGAGTTCAACAAGGCGCTGGCGCGCGACCATACGCGGATAACCGTGTCCGGGTTCACCCAGCTCGGCCTCGTGGAGCTGACCCGCAAGCGCACCCGCGAAAGCCTCGCCCATGTCCTCTGCGAACCCTGCCCCACCTGCGGCGGACGCGGCGAAGTGAAAACCGCGCAGACCGTCTGCTATGAGGTGCTGCGCGAACTGCTGCGCGAGGCGCGTCAGTTCACCGCACGCGAAATGCGCGTGCTGGCCTCGCCGGCGGTGATCGACCTGTTCCTCGACGAGGAGTCGCAGGCGCTGGCCATGCTGTCCGAATTCATCGGCCTGCCGATTTCGCTGCACGCCGAGAGCGGCTACACCCAGGAGCAGTTCGACATCGTTCTGATGTAATTCCGCCTCGCATTGGAACCGATACTTTGTTGACTGCGCCTTGCCGTGCTACAGCACTGTCTGCGGCTTGTCTTCGCGTCCCGTTTCCAATGCGAGGCGGAATAACGTTAAAATTTGTGCCCGACGCGGGTGTCGTATAACGGCATTACCTGAGCTTCCCAAGCTCATGAAGAGGGTTCGACTCCCTTCACCCGCTCCAGACAATGCGTGCCGCTAGCGTGCGGCCGGCCCTTTCTGCCACTGCGCGAGTTCGTCCGGCGTGTTGATGTTGTCGAAGGCCGCGGCCTCGTCATCGAAGTCGACTTCCACCAGCTTCAGCGAGGCATACCAGAGGCCCACCTTGCGGTCGCCCGCGGCGAGAAAGGCCTCGAGCTTGGGCAGCAGTTCGCGTCGCGCCAGGCAGAAAGCCCGGTGTGCCCTGCCCCCGGCGCGTGCCACCGCGAGTTCGGCATTGTCGGCGACGAGCGCGGCGTGCAGCCGCTGCACCAGATCAAGTGGCAGGAAGGGCGAATCGCAGGGCACGGTCGCGATCAGCGGCGTGGCGGCCTGCGCCAGCGCCGCATGCAAACCCGCCAGCGGGCCGGCGAAATCCGGGATCCTGTCGGGCAGCACGGGGCAGCCGAACCCGGCGTAACGCGGCAGGTTCTGGTTGGCGTTGATCAGCACGCTGTCCACTTGCGGCGCCAGGCGTTCGAGCACCCACTGCACCAGGGGCCGGCCCTGAAGGTCCTGCAGGCCCTTGTCAACCCCGCCCATGCGGGTTCCCCGGCCGCCGGCGAGGATCACGCCGGTGATATCCGTCCGGGTCACGGCAAGGCCTTCCAGATCATCGCAACGCCGTCCAGCAGCAGGTCGCCGAGGTCGGCATCGAGCGCTGTGCCGCGTTCGCGCCGGCGCTGGCTGCGCTCGCGTTCGTGGTAGAGAATCGCCTCGGCCAACTGTGTCGGGTCGGGCGGGGCCGCCTGCTTCAACGCGGCCTGCTGGTAGCCGGCCAGCGCAGCCTCGACGGCGTGCGCGTCGAGAATCGCGATCGGCGCGCGGCAATGGCCGCAGGCGCTTTGCTTGCGAATGTCCACCGGTGCGCCGCAGCCGCTGCAGTGGATTACGGCGATGCGGACGCCGAGCTCCCTGATCTCGGCGCCGCTCAACTGGCGCACGAAGCCCTTCTCGATCATGAACTGGGAAAAGGTGATGAAGCGGCCGTGCTGGCCGCAGCGCTGATAATTGAACAGCCCGCTCTTGACCCGATCCTGCGACTGGATCAGCCGCTCGTCGCAGCGCGGGCAGCGCAAGGGGCTGGCCAGCGGCAGGCGCTGGTCGTTGCGGTGCTCGTGGATCAGCTTGAACAAATCGACCACGCCGGCCGGCGTCAGGCGCGGGCTTTCGAAGTCGTCGAACCAGATGCCCTGGCAGTGGAAGCAGAGGTCGAGTGCAACGTCGCCGCCCAGCTTGCGCGCGAAGTGCTGTGCGCTCATCGGCGCGCGGCAGGAAGGACAAGCGGGTGGCGACATGGCTCTCAGGACACCAGTGTCGCCCATTCCGGGTCGAGCGCGCGGGCGCCGAAGGCGCTGGCGCCGAACACCACTTCCGCGCCGTCGCGCCTGACCCACATGTCATGGTCGGGGTCGTAGCGCAGGCGGTCGGGCACCGCGCCGCGGAAGGGGGTGCGGCCCATCGGCTCCGTCAGCGGTTGCCGCGCGTCGCCGCGAGGCGCAAGGGGTGATGAAACTCGGTGCTCATGCGGACGGGCTTCCTCCCGTGTCGGGGTGGCGGAAAAGAGCGGGAGTCGAACCCACCAGGGACCGCATGGCGACCCCTGCCGGTTTTGAAGACCGGCCGCCCCACCGGGGAACGTTCTTTTCCTGTGTTGAAAATCATCGTGGCAGCCACTCCGTCGGCATGTCGCGGCTACGCAGTACGTGGTTGTCGCGCACGCGGCGAGTGTAGCCGATGCGGTCGAAGAATTCGAGGATGTGGATCGCCACCTTGCGCCCGCCGCTGATGCGGTCACGCAGGTCGGCGGCGCGCGCGGCGCCTTTTTCGGCATCGAGTTCGGCGATGATGGCGGCCAGACCGGCGACGGCATCCGGCCGTGAAATAGTGGTCGTGCGCCACCGGATAGAGTTCGCCGGCACGCGCCACGCGGCGGAACAACTGGCGTACCGTGTCCTCGGCGATGCCGGATGCGCTGGCGATGTCGCGCACACGCGGCGGGCCGAAAGCCTGTGCATCGAGCAGCGGTTTCAGCACGGCGAACAGGTCGCGGTCGCCGACGGACGAGGCTGGCCTGGTGTTCCGGCAGGTGCAGCCAGGCGCGCGCGGCGGCGAGGCGGCCGGCGGCCAGCAGTTCCGCCACCAGCGCATCGAAGGCGGCGCGCTCCAGTGTCGGCAGGGTCAGGCGGCGCAGGCGTTCGCGCTCGACGCCGACCATGTCGGGGGCGCGTGCATGCTCGGTGGCCAGCGCTGCCAGCAGGCGCTCGCCCAGCGCCTGCCAGCCTCCGGCGGCGAAGCCCATCTGCTGCTCGCCGGCGACGATGACGCGCAGGCCGGCTGGCTTGCCAGAGCGCCGCGGCGGCGTCGGCGGCGAGATTCCAGTTGGTGGCGAAGCGGTCGAGGTCGACGCCCGCCACGGATTGCTCCGGCCAGCAGCTTCAGGCTGACGGCGGGATCGTCGTCGCGTCAGGGCGGCCAGCAGCGCCAGCCGCGCCGGACTGCGTTTGTGGCGCGAGGGCGGAAAGCAGTCGAGCACGCGGCCGCCGCCGACGCTGTGCCGGGCCGAGGCGTCGCGCAGCACGAAGCGGTCGCCGCGCACGGCGAGCGTCTCGCGGTCGAGCAGGATTTCGGCCAGCGCCGTGTCGCCGGCGCCGACTTCTGCGCAATCCAGCAGCGCGACGCGACCGGTGATGTCGGCGGCGCCCAGATGCACATGCACCGGCGTCCAGTGCCGCAGCGCGGCCTGCGTTGCGGGTACGCGGATTTCGGCCTGGAACGCGAGTGAGCGGGCGCGCGGCGGCGGGATCGACCAGCCACATGCCGCGCTCGATGTCCTTCTTTTCGAAGTCGCCGGCCAGCGCCAGCGCGCAGCGGTCGCCGGCCTGCCCGCTTTGCGCCGGACGATCCTGCACATGCAGGCTTTTGACGCGCGCCTTGAAGCCGGCGCCGCCGGCCGGACAAATAATCGCCGTGTCGCCGGCGCCGACTTTTCCCGAGAAGGCCGTGCCGGTCACCACCGTGCCGATGCCGGCGAGCGTGAAGCAGCGGTCGATGGCGAGGCGGAAACGGCCCGCCGCGTCGCGCCGGGTGTGGCCTGCCGCCGTCGCTTCGAGATGGCCGCGCAGCGCGGCGACACCCTCGCCGGTCGTCGCCGACAGCGCGAACAGCGGGCTGCCGGCCAGCGGCGTGCCGGCCAGCAGCGCCTCGACCTCGCCGCGCGCGGCGGCGATGCGCGCCGCATCCACCGCGTCGCACTTGGTCAGGGCCACGGCGCCGCGATCGAGGCCGAGCAGGCCCAGCAGTTCCAGGTGTTCGCGCGTTTGCGGCATCGGGCCGTCGTCGGCGGCGACCACCAGCAGCACGTAGTCGATGCCGGTGGCGCCGGCCAGCATGTTGTGGATCAGCTTCTCGTGGCCCGGCACGTCGATGAAGCCGAGCACCGAGCCGTCGGCCTAGCGGCGCATAGGCATAGCCCAGGTCGAGCGTGATGCCGCGCGCCTTTTCCTCCGGCAGGCGGTCGGCATCGACGCCGGTGAGCGCCTTTACCAGCGTGGTCTTGCCGTGGTCGATGTGACCGGCAGTTCCGACAATCATGTGCCGACGATCATTGGTGAATGCTCAGCGCCGCCAGCAGCGCGGCGAACTCGGCTTCGTCCTGCGGCTGCAGGCAGCGCAAGTCCAGCAGCAGGGCGCCGTCCTCGATGCGGCCGATCACCGGTTTGGGCAGGGCGCGCAAGCGCCGCCTCGATGCGATTGAGCACGCCGCCCTTCTTACCTTGCGGCCGGATCGCGAAGCCGGCCGAGGGCAGGCGGTCGACCGGCAGCGAGCCGGAGCCGATCTGCGATTTCAGCGCGACGATTTCCGCCGTCACCGGCAGGCCGGCGAGTGCGCTTTGCAGCGCCGGCAGCAGGCGTTCGGCGGCGCTGCGGATCTCGGCCTCGGGCCGCGTCAGTTGGCGCACCGCGGTGACGCGCAGGTGCAGGCGGTCGGGATCGCGGTAGAGCGCCAGCACCGCTTCGAGCGCGGCCAGCGTCAGCTTGCCGACGCGCAAGGCGCGCTTCAGCGGGTTCTTCTTGATCTTCGCGATCAGGTCCTTCTTGCCGACCAGCAGGCCGGCCTGCGGCCCGCCCAGCAGCTTGTCGCCGGAGAAGGTGACGAGGTCGGCGCCGGCGGCGATGGCTTCCGCCGGCGTCGGTTCGTGCGGCAGGCCGTAGGCGGCCAGATCGGCCAGCGTGCCGCTGCCGAGGTCGATGACGAAGGGCAGGTCGTGCTGATGCGCCAGCGCGGCGAGCTCGGCTTCGGGCACGGCATGGGTGAAGCCTTGAATCGCGTAGTTGCTGGCATGTACCTTCATCAGCATCGCCGTGCGCGGGCCCCCGCCAAAAGCGCCTCGGCGAAATCCTTGAGGTGGGTGCGGTTGGTGGTGCCGACCTCGACCAGCTTCGCCCCGGCGCGGCTCATGATGTCCGGCACGCGAAAGGCGCCGCCGATTTCGATCAGTTCGCCGCGCGAGACGATCACCTGCTTCTTCTGCGCCAGGGTGTTGAGCAGCAGGAACACGGCGGCGGCGTTGTTGTTCACCACCGTCGCCGCTTCGGCGCCGGTCAGCTCGCAGAGCAGTTCATTGACGATGTCGTCGCGGTCGCCGCGGCCGCCGGAGTCGATGTCGTATTCCAGCGCGCAGGGCGAGCGCGCGGCGGCGACCAGCGCCTGCACGGCTTCCTCGGGCAGTGGCGCGCGGCCGAGATTGGTATGCAGCACGGTGCCGGTGAGATTGAACACCGGGCGCAGTTTCGGCTGCATCTTCGCCGTCACGCCGGCGCCGACTTTTGCCAGCAGGCCTGCTTCGTCGGGCAGCGCGGCGCCATCCTGCATGGCCGCGCGCGTTGCGGCGAGAACGTCGCGCACCATGGCGGTGACCACGGCGCGGCCGTGCCGGTCAACCAGCGCGGCGAGTGCCGCGGCAGACAGCAGGCGGTCGACGGAAGGAAGCTGGGAGAGTGGATTCATGATTTCACCCGGACCGGGCAGAAACGCGATGAATCGATTGTAGCGGCTTCCGCGACCTCCGGCGTCGATGCACGGCCAGTGCGCCGATCTTGACGTGAGTCATTGCCTGCTGCATCCGGCAGCCCATAGTATTCGTGAACAACCGGGGCGGAACACTTTCCCGCACAACCGGTGCGATTCGAGGAGCGGAAAATGAGCAAGCGAAATCTGTCTGCAACATCTACATGGGCGAAACTGCTGGGCGTCGAATTAAGCCCGGTCAGCCATCGCGAGCGCCTGGTATCGGCACTGGGCGGTTTCGTCGGCATCTTCGCGGTGTATTGGATCAGCCATCTGGTGTCCGGTACCGTTGCCTCTCCTTTTCTGGTGCTGTCGATGGGTTCCACCGCCGTCATGCTGTTTGCCGTGCCGCACGGCGCGCTGTCACAGCCTTGGCCGCTGTTGGGCGGCCACCTCGTATCGGGCCTGATCGGCATCACCTGCCTGCTCTATGTGCCGGACCCGATGCTGGCCGCCAGCCTCGGCGTGGGACTCTCCATCGGCGCCATGCACTATCTGCGCTGCATCCATCCGCCGGCGGGTGCTACGGCGCTGGCGGCTGCGCTGGGCGACGGCTCGGTGCGCGCCATGGGCTTCGGCTTCGTCGTCGCCCCCGTGATGCTCAACGTCCTGATCATCCTGGCCGCGGCCATTGCCTTCAATGCGTTGTTTTCCTGGCGTCGCTATCCGGCCGCGCTGGTGCGAAGCGTTGCAGCGCCGGCCGCCGCCGGCTACGAGGCCATTGCCCACGAGGACTTTGTCTACGCACTGACGCAGATGGATTCCTTGATAGATATTTCCGAGGATGACCTGCTGCGCATCTACAGCCTTGCCACCGGCCGCCGCGCTATCGAGGCGGCCGGTAAGGTCAGCCCTTCTGCGCCTTCCTGAAGCCGGCGAAATCGCCCTTCTGGTAGTGCTTTTCGGAGACGAAGCGATCGAGCAGCAGCGCCTCTTCCGCTGACTTCAGGCCCGCGGTGAAGCGCATCACTTCCTTGCCCTGACCGTCGAGGAAGACCAGCACCGGCCGCCACTTGCGCGGATTGTGGCGCTTGACCATGGCATGGCGCGGATCCTGGTCATCCAGGTCCAGTTCGCCGAAATCGGCATGGGCGCCGACGTAATGCTTGATGTATTTTGCTTTGACTTCGGGCTTTTGCAGCACACTCACGGTGTAGCGGCAGGCCCCTCAGTTCAGGTGATCGCCAAAGTACAGCAGGACATGGCGCTCGGGCGTGGCCTTGATCTGCGCCACGGCGGCGATGTCATCCTGTGCCAGCGGCACCACGCCGTCGAGGTGATCCGCGGCGGCGGCGGCCGGCAGGCTGAAGGCGGCGGCAAGGACAAAGGCGAACAGGGAAAGCAGACGTTTCATCGGGGGCTCCTCGGGTTGGATCTGGGATCGATGTTACCAACGGAAAGTGTAAATCGGGAATTGGTTCCGGAATCGTCGTGGCGGCAGCGACTTTCCGCGCCCGCTGGTACTTTACAGGGCAGCAACGGCTGTCCCGGGCGCGCGGGGTCGTCGCGGGTGTCGCCGGAAGCGAAGCATCTAGAGTGACGCTACACGGCGGCGTCAGGACGCCGCCGCGGACGGGCGGGGATCGGGCGGACGTGCCGCCCCCGCCCAAAGCGTGACCGTCAGCCGCCGGCGGCGAAGCGCTTTTCGATTTCCGCCGCGGGGATGTAGCCGCCGACGCGCTCGCCGTTGGCGAAGAAGATCGCCGGCGTACCGTTGATGCGCAGCTTCGCACCCAGTTGCGCCGACTTGTTGAGGCCCGTCAGGTCGCACTTGGCCGGTGCCGCAGGCGGCGCCTTGCCGGCCGTCATCCAGTCAACCCAGGCTTTCCCCTTGTCCGGCGCACACCAGATGGCCTTGGATTTTTCGAAGGAGTCGTCGCCCAGCACTGGCAGCAGGAAGGTGTAAACCGTCACGTCCTTCAGGGTCAGGATGTCTTTCGCCAGCTTCTTGCAATAGCCGCAGTTCGGATCTTCGAAGGTCACCATGACGTTCTTGCCCGAACCGCGCACCTGCTTGACCGCCAGGTCCAGCGGCAGCGCATTGAACTGGCGCTCCGCCGTAAGGTTCTTGCCGGTCTTCATGTCGAGCATGCTCCCGTGTATCAGGTAGCCGCCCTTGTCGTCGGAGTAAAAAATCTGCCCGTCGACCGTGACTTCCCAGATCCCGGCCATCGGCGCCTTGACGATCTTTTCGACTTTGCCCAGTTTGGCCTCGACGGACTTCTTGACATCGGCCTCGTCGGCAAGGGCGGCGAGAGACAGACAGGCCAGGGTGGCCGCAAGCAGGGATGGTTTCATGTTTTCTCCAGGGGAATTCAGGATGCCGGCGTCAGGATGCCAGCGCGTAGCGGACCAGCAGGTTCTTTACGACCGGCAAACTGTCGGTGAGGTTCAATCCAAAATTGCGCAGGCGGGCCAGGGAACCCGTTGCGGGGCGAAAAAGATCGTGCAGGCTATCAGTCAGGGCCTGCAAAGTCATTACTTCTTCCTTGCGTGCGCGCTCGTACGCCCGCAACAGACCCAGGTCGCCGCAATCAACGTGCCCGGGTTTGTCGCAGAGAACGGCAGCCAGGACGCGCGCGTCCTGGAAGCCGAGGTTGATGCCATGGCCGGAAAGCGGATGGATGGTATGCGCTGCATCGCCGATCAGCGCCAGGCGTGGCTTCACGGTGTTCGGTGCGCGCATCAGGCGCAATGGAAAACCGGCGGCGGGGGTGATCAGTTCCAGCGCTCCCAGGCGGTGGTTGCCGGCCTCGGCAACCCGGTTGCAGAGGCCGGCAGGGTCGAGGGCCAGCAGCCTGCGCCCGTGATCTTCCGGGGCGGACCAGACCATCGAGATGCGGTTGCCCGGCAATGGCAGCCAGGCCAGCACCCCGTCCGTGCGGAACCATTGGAAAGCCGTGCCGCGATGCGGCAGTTCGGTGGCGAAGTTGGCGACCACGCCCTGCTGGTCGTAGGGGTCGAAACGCACGGCCACGCCGGCCGCAGATCGCGTCCAGGATTCGGCGCCGTCGGCAGCCACGATCAGCCGCGCGGAAAGACTGCGGCCATCCTCGAGATTCAACAGCGCGGCATCGGGCCCGATCGTCAGCGCCTGCGGCCGCGCCGGGCAAAACAGGCTCAGGTTGCCCTGGCGCTTGACCGTTTCCCACAACTCGCGCTGCATCAGCGAGGATTCCAGGATCCAGGCCAGCTCCGGAACGCCGCAGCCATACGCGGTGAAATCCAGCCGGCCGCCTGCATCGCCGTGAATTTCCATGGTGCGCACGGCCTCCATGCGCGCCGCATCCAGATGGCCCCAGGCGCCCACGGCATCCAGAAAGCCTGCGTTGGCGGGGCTGATCGCGTAAATGCGCGAATCCAGAGCTTCGGGGAGCACGGGCACCCGCTCCTCGACCAATGCCACCGACAGGGTTGAGCGGCGCAGTGCGGCCGCCAGGCTCAAGCCGGCCAGGCCACCGCCCACAATCACGACATCAAAGTCCATCATGCAATTGTCGCCTACGAGGGGCTACCTTGACAAGGCAAGCGTGCGCCGAGGATAATTCCGCTCCTTTGCATGGTGATGTAGCTCAGTCGGTTAGAGCATCGGATTCATAATCCGGGGGTCGGTGGTTCAAGTCCACCCATCACCACCAGTGACACCGAGGCCCGCAGCGATGCGGGCCTTTTCATTTTTTTGTAGCCGGGTTAGCACAGGGGTAGCGCCGGGGTCGATTTGGCTGCCGATGCCGCCACTCCCATGGCGGCACGGATGAGTTACCTGGTGCAGACGATCTCGAGGGTGTCTTCGGCGGGCGTGTCGGGCGGGAAGCGAGCCCATTTGCCCGGATCATCGTCCAATACGAGCGTTTTCCCGCCCGCCATCGGCTCGGAGTGGGTGGAGGCCAGGAGAATTCTGAATCGCTCTTCCTTGCAGTCGTATTCAATCAGGAGTCGCCGCGACATCTCGCCGCCTTTGCCTCTTTGCTTCAGGTCTTGCACTTGCCACACCTTGCGGAAGTTGCCGTTTTTGCGGATCGTGGCGGGCTCAATGTAGGCGACCAGATCATTGGACTCCGACACCGCCACCCACTCGGCCCAGGCCGGTGCTGCAAGCAACGCAAACAGGCACAGAATGATTCGCATCACATTCCCCTGGTTCGCGGATTGGTTTCGGTGATGTCAGCCCGGCGAGTGTCCGTACCGGAGTCCGCAGACGGGCAGGCTCGGCCGACGACGGTCATCGCCACCGGGGCGGTGGCAGGCGACGCTCCAGAAAATCCTCGAGACTGTGCCAGATCCGCCAGGCCACAAAGGCGCGACGCGCCCAGCCAAGGGCGCTCTTTGGCCGGATGACAGCCAGCCCGACTGCGATGGCGACAACAAATTCCTTGTTGCGGCGGACCCAGTGCGCGGCGACGACCGCCATGTCTGCCCCGATGAAGACAGGCGCCACTCCTGACGCGCAGCGACCGAAGTCGGCGCGCAAGCCCTCGTTGGCGATCTGGAGCCGCTGCCTTTTCAGGGCAAGCTCAAGCGTGATGGAGTTCACTGCGGCCTTGCCGCGTCCCTGGCCGCAAGCGCGTCGCTATCTTTGCGCAGTTCGGCCAGGCTCGCGGAAAACAGTTTTGAGCCTGATCTTGCCAGGCTCATGGTCAGCAACAGGCTGGCGATGCCGGCACCGAGGAAAAGCGCGGAGAAGACCCCGAGAGCGAGCAGCCGATTGTTGTCCCACATCAAGACGGTGAGAAAGACGGCGAGGAAAATCAGGCCTGCGGCAAGGCAAAGGAATGCCGCCCCGCCATAGGCCAGCAGGGATACCAGCCGCACCCTCTCCTCGGCCACTTCGACGCCGAGGAGTTCAAGGCGATTGTGAACCAAGGTGACACTGGTACCAAGCAGGCCCTTCGCCGAGGCGAACAAACCCGACCGGGCCGGAGCATTACCCGCCGCGTCAACCATGGCCGGGTTCAGCGACGGCCGATCAGCAGGCCGACGATGAAACCGAAGCCGGCGGCGACACCCACCGAACGCCAGGGATTGTCATGCACGTAGTCGTCGGTAACCCGGCCGACCTGCTTGGCCTTGTCCACTATTACGGCTTCGGCTTCGGCCAGCTTGATCTTGGCCGCTGCAAGGCGATCCTGGGTTCTGGCACGGATATCGGCGACCTTTTCCCCTGCCTGGCCCGCTGTGGCGCGCAGCAGTTCTTCGGTGTCGGCAATTACCAGCTTGACGTCGGCAATCAGTTTGTCTTTGGTGACATCGGTCGTTTCGCTCATGGTCTTCTCCTGAAATTGAATGGTTACATATAGAAGGCTACCGATTTTAGCGCAGTGCCGCAATGATCCAGGTCATACGGAAGCCATTTCGTAATCAATAATCAATGGCGCATGATCAGAGAAGCGCTGATCCTTGTAGACGGCGGCGCGGCATGCCGCCGCCGCCAGGCCGGGTGTCGCGATCTGGTAGTCGATGCGCCAGCCGACGTTCTTGGCCCGGGCCTGACCCCGGTTGGACCACCAGGTGTAGGCCTCGCCGGTGGCTTCCGGCTGGAGCCGGCGATGTACGTCCACCCAGCCCAGGTCATCGAATACGGACGACAGCCAGGCCCGTTCCTCGGGCAGGAAGCCGGAGTTTTTCTGGTTGGCCTTCCAGTTCTTCAGGTCGATCGGCTGATGCGCGATATTCCAGTCGCCACACAGGAGGACTTCGCGCCTGTCGCGTCTTGCCGCGCTCGCCAGGCGCTCCAGTTGCGGCCGGAACCGCTCGAGAAAGCGGAATTTCGCCTGTTGGCGCTCGTCCGAGCTGGAGCCGGAAGGCAGGTACAGCGAGACCACCGACAACTTGCCGAAGTCGGCTTGCAGGTAGCGTCCTTCGGCATCGAACTCGGCGTTGCCGAAACCTTCGATGATGCGGTCGGGCGCCTGCCGCGAATAGATGCCGACGCCGCTGTAGCCCTTCTTTTCGGCGGCATGAAAGCAACCCGTGAAGCCGGTCGGGGCGCGCAGTGCCGGAGTCAGGTCGGCAAGTTGCGCCTTGAGTTCCTGAACGCAGACGATGTCCGCCCGCTGCGTTGCGAGCCACTCGAAAAATCCCTTGTTGGCGGCGGAACGGATACCATTGAAATTCAGACCGACTATTCGGAGCATGTGCTTCCGCATGTAAAATGGATTGATGAATGCGAATGTCAGCTTTAACGTGAGCAGCGAGCTGAGCCGCGAGTTTATCGCCTTCGCCTGCGAACTGGGCGTGTTGCGCTTTGGCGAGTTCAAGACCAAGGCGGGGCGTCTGACCCCCTATTTCTTCAATGCCGGCCTGTTCAACGACGGCGCGTCCCTGTCGCGTCTCAGCAACTTCTATGCACGCCGCATTCTGGCTGCCGGCATTCAGTTCGATGTGCTGTTCGGGCCCGCCTACAAGGGCATTCCGCTGGCTGCCGGTGCGGCGATTGCGCTGGCGGCCCACGGACGCAACACTGCCTATGCCTACAACCGCAAGGAAGCCAAGGATCACGGCGAAGGCGGCACGCTGGTAGGCGCGCCGCTTAAGGGGCGTGTTCTGATCATTGACGACGTGATTACGGCAGGTACATCGGTACGCGAATCGGTGGAGTTGATCCGTGATGCCGGTGCGACGCCTGCCGCGGTGGTCATTGCGCTGGATCGCCGCGAACGCGGGCAAGGCGACCTTTCGGCGGTCCAGGAAGTGGAGCGGAACTACGGTATTCCAGTCATCAGCATTGCCAGTTTGACCGATTTGATCGATTATCTGTCCGGCCACCCGGAACTTGAAAACAAGCTCGCCGCCGTGCGCGCTTACCGCGCTCTTTACGGCGTCGAGTGATATTCTGTCCTCTGAATTAGGGAGAACCCCCATGCGCCTGATTACCGCCCTGTTGTTTGTTTCCACCACTGTGCTCGCCCTGGGCGCCGCTGCCCAGACTCGCATCTATTGCTGCAATGATGCCAACGGGCGCAAGGTCTGCGGCGACTTCTTGCCCGCGGCATGTCAGGGCCGGGCCTATGAAGAACGCGACAATCGCGGTTTTGTGTCCAAGACGGTGGACGCGCCGCTGACGCCGGAGCAGCAGGCCCGCCGTGATGCCGAAACGGCACAGAAGGAAGCTGACGCCAAGAAGGCCGCCGAGGAGCGCCGTCGCACGCTTGCCTTGATGTCCACCTATTCCAGCGTAAAGGATATCGATTCGGTGCGGGATCGCAACCTGGCCGAGATCGACAAGAGCATCAAGGAGGCCGAAAAGCGGCTGGATGAAGCCATGAAGAAGAAACAGAAGCTTGACAGCGACAAGGAGTTCTACAAAGGCAAGCCGCTGCCCGATTCGGTCAAGGCGCAGGTGCGCGAAAACGACAAGGAGATCCAGGCGCAGCAGAAGACAGTTGCTGAACAGACCAAGGAAAAGGAAGAAGTCCGCAACCGTTTTGCCGACGAGAAGAAACGCTATATCGAGCTGACCGGCAAGAGGCCGGGTGAAAGCTCGGCTGCCGCTGCACCAGCGGCGGCACCTGCTCCGGCGGCGGCACCTGCACCGGCGGCGGCAGTGGCGCCCGCGGCACCCAAACCCGCAGAAAAGAAGTAATCAGCCGCCGAGTTTCTTCTTCAGCAGGTCGGTGACCTGCTGCGGGATTGGCCTTGCCTTTGGTCGCTTTCATGGCCTGGCCGACCAGGGCGTTGAAGGCCTTTTCCTTGCCGGCGCGGAATTCCTCGACGGATTTCCGGTTGGCGGCGAGGACTTCGTCCACCAGCGCATCGATCGCGCCGGTATCGGTAATCTGCTTCCAGCCTTTTGCCTCGATCACGGCGTCGGCGTCCCTGCCCTCACCGCTCCAGAGCACCTCGAAGACATCCTTTCCGATCTTGTTCGAGATCGTGTTGTCCGCAATGCGGCGGATGATGCCGGCCAGTTGCTGCGCAGACAGCGGCGTGGCGCTGATCTGCAGGTCTTCCTTGTTGAGGCGGGCGGAAAGTTCGCCCATGATCCAGTTGGCCACCGGTTTGGCGTTTTCCATGCCGGCCAGGGCCAGCGCGGCTTCGAAATAGGCGGCCATCTCGCGCGATGCCGTCAGCGCAGCGGCGTCATAGGCGGAGAGCCCGAATTCGTTCTGGAAGCGCTGTTTCATTGCCTGCGGCAGTTCCGGCAGGCCGGCCTTGACCTCGGCGATCCATTCCGGCCGGATTTCCAGCGGCAGCAGGTCGGGATCGGGGAAATAGCGGTAATCGTGGGCGTCTTCCTTGCTGCGCATCGAGCGCGTTTCGCCCGTGTCGGGATCGAACAGCACCGTGGCCTGGCGGATGGCGCGGCCTTCCTGGATTTCGTTGATCTGCCACTGCACTTCGAAATCGATCGCCTGCTGCATGAAACGGAAAGAATTCAGGTTCTTGATCTCGCGCCGGGTGCCGAGCGGTTCCCCCGGACGGCGCACCGAAACGTTGGCGTCGCAGCGGAAGGAGCCTTCCTGCATGTTGCCGTCGCAGATGCCGATCCATTGCACCAGCGAGTGCAGCGCGCGGGCGTAGGCCACGGCCTCCGCCGACGAGCGCATGTCGGGTTCGGTGACGATTTCCAGCAGCGGCGTGCCGGCGCGGTTTAGGTCGATGCCGGTGCGGCCGTGAAAATCTTCGTGCAGCGACTTGCCGGCGTCTTCTTCGAGATGGGCGCGCGTCAGGCGCACGAACTTCTCGGTCGCCGCCGCACTCGGGTTATTGGCGGCGCCGACCATCACGGCCAGCCCGCCGCCCGACACCACTGGAATCTCGAACTGGCTGATCTGGTAGCCCTTGGGCAGGTCGGGGTAGAAATAATTCTTGCGGGCGAAGATCGAACGCGGGGCGATCGTCGCCCCGACGGCGAGGCCGAACTTGATGGCGCAAACCACCGCTTCGCGGTTGAGCACCGGCAGCACGCCGGGCAGCGCGATGTCGACGGCATTGGCCTGCACGTTGGGCTCGGCGCCGAAGGCGATGCTGCTGCCGGAAAAGATCTTCGACCTGGTTTGCAGTTGGGCGTGCGTTTCCAGCCCGATGACGACTTCCCAGGTCATGACAGGCTCCCCGGCATCCGCGTGTGCCAGTCGGTGGCCTTCTGGTACTGGTGCGCCACGTTGAGCATCTTCGCCTCGCCGAACCAGTTGCCGATGATCTGCAGGCCCACCGGCATGTCGTTGCTGCCGAAACCGCAGGGCAGCGACATGCCCGGCAGGCCGGCGAGGTTGGTCGAGATGGTGTAGATGTCCGACAGGTACATCTGCACCGGGTCGGCGCTCTTGGCCCCGAAGGCGAAAGCCACGGAGGGCGAGGTCGGACCCATGATCACGTCGCATTCCCCGAACGCGGCGACAAAGTCGGCGGCGATGAGACGGCGGATTTTCTGCGCCTGAAGGTAATAGGCGTCGTAGTAGCCGTGCGACAGCACATAGGTGCCGATCAGGATGCGGCGCTTTACTTCGGCGCCGAAGCCCTGGGCCCGGCTGCGCGAGTACATCTCGGCCAGGTCGGCATACTCCGGCGCGCGGTAGCCGTAGCGCACGCCGTCGAAGCGCGACAGGTTGGAGCTGGCCTCGGCCGGTGCGATCACGTAATAGGCCGGCACCGAGAGACCGGAGTTGGGCAGCCCGACCTCTACCGTGGTCGCGCCCAGCTTGCGGTACTCGGCCAGCGCGGCCTCGACGGCGATGCGCACGTCGGCATCCATGCCGGCGCCGAAAAATTCCCTGGGCAGGCCGATGCGCAGGCCGGCCAGCGGTTTCTCCAGGTCGCGGGCGTAATCCTCGGCCGCACGTTCGAGCGAAGTGGAGTCGCGCGGATCGAAGCCGGCCATGGCGTTGAGCAGCAGCGCGCAGTCTTCCGCGCTCTTCGCCATCGGCCCGGCCTGATCCAGGCTGGAAGCGAAGGCGATCATGCCGTAGCGCGATACCGCGCCATAGGTCGGCTTGAGGCCGGTCAGGCCGCACAGCGCCGCCGGCTGGCGGATCGAGCCGCCGGTGTCGGTGCCGGTAGCCGCCGGTGCCAGGCGTGCCGCGATGGCCGCCGCCGAGCCGCCCGAGGAACCGCCGGGGACGCGGGAGACGTCCCAGGGGTTCTTCACCGGGCCGAAGTAGGAGGTCTCGTTGGACGAGCCCATGGCGAACTCATCCATGTTGAGCTTGCCCAGCATCACCATGCCGGCAGCGGCGAGGTTTTCGACGACGTGGGCGTCATAAGGCGAGACGAAGTTCTCGAGAATCTTCGATCCGCAACTCGTGCGCCAGCCCTTGGTGCAGAAAATATCCTTGTGCGCCAGCGGGATGCCGGTCAGCGCCGCAGTGCCGGCGCCAGCGCTCCGCGTCCCTTCGGGAACTTTTAACTTCTCGTCCGCGGCACGGGCCTGAGTCAGAGTCTTGTCGCGGTCGAGGGTAATGAACGCATTCAGCGTCGGATTGAGCGTATCGATGCGGTCGAGAAACAGGGTGGCCAGCTCGACAGCCGAGACCTTTTTTGCTGCAAGCGCCGCGGACAGCTCACGCAGCGATGAATTGAAGAGATCACTCATTCCACGACTCGCGGTACCAAATACAGTCCGGCTTCCGTTTCCGGCGCCACGGCCTGAAACTCGGTGCGATGGTCGGTTTCGGTGACCACGTCGGGGCGCAGGCGCTGGACTACATCCACGGCGTGCGCCATCGGCTCGATGCCGGTGGTATCGACGGCCTGCAATTGCTCGATGAAGCCGAGGATGCCGTTCAACCGGTCGCGCGTGCTTTCGCGCTCCGCCGGCGACAATTCGATGCGGGACAAAAGCGCGATGCGGGCGACGTCTTCCGGGGTCAGGGACATGATGGCAAGTGGGGCTGGTGGTGTGGACCTGTCTGGAAACCGGCCTGTTTCCTGCTGAAATAGGCTCCAAATCGACGGGCGCGATAGGGTATCATATGCGACCTTTAGCTCCGGTCGCTACGCTTAACGCCAGTAAGGCCGGCGTTAGCCTTCACTGAAACTGCGTTTTCAGCCCCAGCCTTTCCCGGGCGGGCTCCAACACTGGAATAACGATGTTCGGCTTTCTCCGCTCCTATTTTTCAAATGATCTCGCCATCGACCTCGGTACCGCCAACACGCTGATTTACGTGCGCGGCAAGGGTGTCGTGCTCGACGAACCTTCGGTCGTCGCCATTCGCATCGAGGGCGGTCCCAACGCCAAAAAGACCATCCAGGCGGTGGGCAGGGAGGCCAAGACCATGATCGGCCGCAACCCGAAAGAGATTTCGGTGATCCGGCCATTGAAGGACGGCGTGATCGCCGACTTCACCGTCACCGAGCAGATGCTCAAGCAGTTCATCAAGCGCGTGCACGAGTCGCGCCTGTTCTCGCCCTCCCCGCGCATCATCATCTGCGTGCCCTCGGGCTCGACCCAGGTCGAGCGCCGCGCCATCCGCGAATCGGCTCTGGGTGCCGGCGCTTCGCAGGTGTATCTGATCGAGGAGCCGATGGCCGCGGCGATCGGCGCCGGCCTGCCGGTATCGGACGCCACCGGCTCGATGGTGGTGGACGTCGGCGGCGGCACCACCGAAGTCGGCGTGATCTCGCTGGGCGGCATGGTCTATGCCAATTCGGTGCGCGTCGGCGGCGACAAGTTCGACGAGGCGATCATCTCCTACATCAGCCGCAACTACGGCATGCAGATCGGCGACAACACCGCCGAGAACATCAAGAAGACCATCGGCTCCGCATTTCCGGGCGCCGAGGTCAAGGAAATGGAAGTCTCCGGCATCAACCGCGCCGAGGGCATTCCGCGCAAGTTCACCATTTCCTCCAACGAGGTGCTCGAAGCGCTCTCCGAGCCGCTCAACCAGGTGGTCAAGGCGGTCAAGGATGCGCTGGAAAAAACCCCGCCCGAGCTCGGCGCCGACATCGCCGAGCGAGGCCTGGTGCTGACCGGCGGCGGCGCGCTGCTGCATGACCTGGATCGCCTGCTGACCGAGGAAACGGGTTTGCCGGTGATCGTCGCCGATGACCCGCTGACCTGCGTCGCGCGCGGCTCCGGTCTGGCGCTCGAAAAGATGGACAAACTTGGCAGTATTTTCGCCACCGAGTAGAGCCCGCCCCGTGTAGCTTGCAAGCTGGCCCCGCGGCCATGGAAAGCGGGGCACCACCGGGGTTCCAATTCTGAGAGAGCACCTGCCTTGATGTCCGTCGCCGGCCATGCTCCGCCACCCTTCTTCAAACGGGGTCCGGCACCGCTAGTGCGGCTGGCCTTTTTTGTTTCGCTGTCGCTGTTCCTGCTGATCGCCGATCTGCGCTTTCACACCCTGGAATGGGCGCGCCTTGTGGTCGCCACCGTCGCCTGGCCGCTGCAGCGCATTACCTGGCTGCCAATCGATGCCGCCGGCGATGCGGGCACCTACCTTTCGCGGCAAGCCACCCTCTTGCGGGAAAACGAGGAGCTGCGCCGGCGCCAGCTCGGCACCGCCAACCTGCTGCTGCGCCAGCAGCATCTCGAGCAGGAGAACAAGCGCCTGCGCGCCCTGCTCGACATGCGCGCGCGACTGCCGGTCGAGGGGCGCATCGCGGAAATCCTCTATGCGGCGCGCGACCCTTTTTCGCGGCGGGTGATCATCGACAAGGGCAGCCAGCACGGCATCGCCGCCGGCCAGGCGGTGGTCGACGACATCGGCATCATCGGGCAGGTGGCGCGGGTGTTCCCGCTCACCGCCGAGGTGCTGCTGCTCACCGACAAGGACCAGGCGATCCCGGTGGAGGTGCAGCGCAACGGCTTGCGCGCCGTGCTGGCCGGTGCCGGTGAGGGCATGATGGAATTGCGCTTCCTCGCCGCGAACGCCGAGATACAGGTCGGCGACGTGCTGGTGACGTCCGGCCTCGACGGCGTGTATCTGCCCGGCTTGCCGGTGGCCAGGGTGGTCAAGGTCGATCGCGACAGTTCGCATTCCTTTGCCCGCATCACCTGCGTGCCGCTGGCCGGCGTCGAGCGCCACGGTCTGGCGCTGGTGCTGGGCAGCCGCACGGAACTGCCGGCGCAGCCCGACGACGCTCCGGCGACCGCCGAGCAGCCGACCCGCGGCAAGCGCGTCAAGAAGAAAGTCCGCTGATGCAACCCACCCACGCCTCCCGCCGCATCCTGCTGCCGGTCAGGAACTGGTTCATCGTGCTGACGCTGTTTCTCGCCTTGTTGCTGAACCTGATTCCCTTCGGGCGGCTTCCCGGCATTCCGGACTGGGTGGCGCTGGTGCTGGCCTTCTGGTGCGTGCATCAGCCGCTCAAGGTCGGCATGGCGGCCGGCTTCGTGCTGGGCCTGGCGATGGACGTGGCCGACGCCAGCGTCATGGGCCAGCATGCGCTGGCCTACGTGCTGCTGGCCTTCGCCGCCGCCGGCTGGTCGCGGCGGGTGCTGTGGTTCCCGTTGTCGCAGCAGGCCCTGCACGTATTGCCGATGCTCCTCGGCATGCAGGTGGTGATGCTCGTGACGCGCATGGTCAGCGGCGGCGAGTTTCCAGGCGTGCTGTGGTTCCTGTCCAGCTTCACGGCGACGCTGCTGTGGCATCCGTTGACCTACCTGCTGCTGATGCCGCAGTTCCGTCCGGAAGACAAAGATGTGCACCGTCCGATCTAGCGAGGTGCCGATCACGTGTCATATCGTCATTCCGGCGAACGCCGGAATCCAGAAGGATCGAGGCGCTGGACACCGGCTTTCGCCGGTGTGACGGCGCCTTCAGTGCTTCCCTGAATGGAATTCAACAATCCCCAGGAGGAACTTGGACGCTTCCGTTCGCGCCTCGCGGTCGCCGGCGGTTTCGTGCTGGTCTGTTTCACGCTGCTGTTCGCCCGCTTCGTCTGGCTGCAGATGGTGCAGCACGACTATTACCAGACGCGCGCCGAGGACAACCGCATTTCGCTGGTGCCCATCGTGCCGAACCGGGGCTTGATCGTAGACCGCAACGGTGTGGTGCTGGCGCGCAACTACTCGGCCTACACGCTGGAGATCACGCCCTCGCGTGCCGGCGATCTGGAAAAGACCATCGACGGCCTGGCGACGATCATCGAAATCGAAGCCAAGGATCGCCGCCGCTTCAAGAAGCTGATGGACGAGAGCAAGAGCTTCGAAACCTTGCCGATCCGCACCCGCCTCACCGACGAGGAAGTCGCGAAATTCATCGCCCACCGCTACCGCTTTCCCGGCGTCGAGATCAAGGCGCGCCTGTTCCGCCAGTATCCCGGCGGCGTCTTTGCCTCGCACATCCTCGGTTACATCGGCCGCATCACCGACCGCGACCTGGAAAAGATCGAGGCGCGCGAAGAGGATGCCAACTATCGCGGTACCGAGCACTTCGGCAAGACCGGCCTCGAGCTGCGCTACGAGTTCGACCTTCACGGCGTCAGCGGCTACGAGCAGGTCGAGGTCGATGCCGGCGGCCGCGCCGTGCGCACCCTGGCGCACACGCCGCCGGTGGCGGGCAACCAGCTGACCCTGACCATCGATGCCGAACTGCAGCGCATCGCCGAGCAGGCTTTCGGTGACCGCAGGGGCGCGCTGGTGGCGATCGAGCCGGCGAGCGGCGGCATCCTGGCCATGGTTTCGGTGCCCAACTACGATCCCAACATGTTCGTCGATGGCATCGATACGCAGAACTGGCGCGACCTCAACGAATCGCCGGAAAAGCCGATGGTCAATCGCGCCCTGAACGGCGCCTATCCGCCCGGCTCGACCTTCAAGCCTTTCATGGCACTGGCCGCGCTGGAACTGGGCAAGCGGCGGGCGGAGCAGGCCATTTCCGATCCGGGCTTCTTCAACTTCGGCGGCCACCATTTCCGCGACGACAAGAAGGGCGGCCACGGCATGGTGGACATGTACAAATCCATCGTGCATTCCTGCGACACCTACTACTACATGCTGGCCAACGACATGGGCATCGACAACATCGCCGCTTTCATGGGTCGCCTGGGCCTGGGTCAGCGCACCGGGATCGACATCGACGGCGAGTCGGAAGGCGTGCTGCCGTCGCAGGAATGGAAGAAGAAACGCTTCAGGAAGCCCGAGCAGCAGAAGTGGTACGCCGGCGAGACGATCTCGATCGGCATCGGTCAGGGCTATAACGCCTACACCCCGATCCAGCTGGCACAGGCCACGGCGATCGTGGCCAACAATGGTGTGCTGTTCCGCCCGCACCTGGTCAAGTACGTCACCGACACGCGGACCGGCGACAAGCGCCTGATCGAGCCCGAGCCGTTGCGCGACCTGCGGTTGAAGCCGGAGCATGTCGAGGTGATCAGGAACGCCATGATCGGCGTGAACAAGGAGGGCACCGGCGCACGCGCCTTTGCCGGTGCCGGGTATGTCGCTGCCGGCAAGACCGGCACCGCCCAGGTCTTTTCGTACAAGGGGGTCGAGCACAAGACGGAGACCATGCAGGCCCATCTGCGCGACCACGCGCTGTTCATCGCCTTCGCTCCGGCCGACAAGCCGACCATCGCGCTGGCGGTGCTGGTGGAGAACGGCGGCTTCGGCGCCCAGGCCGCGGCGCCGATCGCGCGCCAGGTGCTCGACTACTACCTGCTCGGCAAGCGGCCCAAGGCGCCGGCGCTGCCCGACGAAGCGGCCATCGAGGAGGACGAGGAATGAATCGCGGCTTCGGTCTGGCAAGCCTGCGCGAATGGTGGCACAAGCTGGTCGCCCCGCTCGACGGCCCGCTGCTGCTGATTGCCGGCCTGTTGCTGCTGCTGGCCATCGGCATCATGGCAAGCGCCTCGCCCGAGCGGATCAACGCGCAGCTGATGAACGTTGCGGTGGCGCTGGTCGTGATGCGGGTGGTGGCGCAGGTGCCGCCTCAGCGCCTGATGCATCTGGCCGTGCCGATCTATGTCGCCGGCGTACTGCTGCTGGTCGCGGTGGCGCTGTTCGGCGACGTCTCCAAGGGCGCGCGACGCTGGCTCAACCTGGGCTTCATGCGTGCGCAGCCGTCCGAATTGATGAAGATCGCGATGCCGTTGCTGCTGGCCTGGTTTTTCCAGAAGCGCGAAGCAATACCGCGCCTGCGCGATTACGCGATCGCCGCCGTGCTGCTGCTGCTGCCGGTGGGCCTCATCGCGCGCCAGCCCGACCTCGGTACGGCGATCCTGGTGCTGGCGGCCGGCTTCTACGTGATCTTCTTCGCCGGCCTGTCGTGGAAGATCATGATCACCATGGCCGTCGCCGCCGTCGCCGCCGCACCGCTGGCCTGGAACCTGCTCCACGACTACCAGAGGAACCGCATCATCACGCTCTTCGATCCGGAGCGGGATCCGCTGGGCAAGGGCTTCCACATCATCCAGTCGACCATCGCCATCGGCTCCGGCGGCATTTTCGGCAAGGGCTGGAAAGCGGGTACCCAGGCGCAGCTCGAGTTCATTCCCGAACGGCATACCGACTTCATTTTCGCGGTTTACTCCGAGGAGTTCGGTCTGCTCGGCAACGTCGTGTTGCTGGCGCTCTATGCTCTGCTGATCGGGCGCGGCCTGATGATCGCGGCCAATGCGGCGACGCTGTTCTCGCGCCTGCTGGCCGGCGCCGTGACCATGATTTTCTTCACCTATGCCTTCGTGAACATGGGCATGGTGGCCGGCATCCTGCCCGTGGTCGGCGTGCCGCTGCCGCTGGTCAGCTACGGCGGCACCGCGCTGGTGACGCTGTTCCTCGGCATCGGGATACTCATGTCGATCCACGGCAACCGCATGCTGGTGCAGAAGTGAAGATCAGGACCTTTTCCATAGCGCACAGAGGACACAGAGCAGCACAGAGAACTTCAAAAGCAATTGAATTGCATTTCTCGCTCTGCTGTTCCTCTGTGCCTCTGTGTCTCTGGGTTTTGCACGTTTCTCTTTTCCTTCTGCCGGTCTTGCTCGCCGCCTGCAGTACGCAGGCGCCGCGGCCTGTTGACGAGCGTGGCGAGGCGCCCGCCGCCGTACCGCCAGCGCCGACTTTTACTCCCGCGGCAAAGAAGCCTGCGGCGCCGGTGAAGTTCGGCGGCGGCTACAAGGACGACGGACCCGGCGACGGTCCGGCCATCGATCCGGACACGATTCCGGATGCGGTGCCAAAAGCAGAACCCCTGCACCGTTTCGCCAACAATCCGTACTCGGTTTTCGGCCGCAACTACGTGCCGCTGCGCGAACTGAAGCCCTACCAGGCGCGCGGCATCGGATCCTGGTACGGACGTCGCTATCACGGGCAGAAGACCTCCAGCGGCGAGATTTACGACATGTACGCGATGACCGCGGCGCATCCCATCCTGCCCATCCCGTCCTACGTCCGCGTGACCAACCCGGCCAACGGCAAGTCGGTCGTGGTGCGGGTCAACGATCGCGGCCCCTTCCATGCCGGGCGCGAAATCGATCTCTCCTGGACGGCGGCTTACAAGTTGGGCTATGTCGGCCAGGGCAGCACGCTGGTCGTGGTCGAAAGCATCCTGCCCGGACAGAAGCTCGCCGCGGCGCCGCCGCAGAGACCGGCGCAGGCGCCGCACCGCGAGGACGAGGGAGATCCGATGATCGCCAAACCTGCGGCAGCCGAGCCGGAGCCGCCGCTGCCGCAGGTGCAGGATGCGCGCGGGCACTTCCTGCAGCTGGGCGCATTCGGCAACCGCGACAATGCCGAGGCATTGCGCTTGAGGCTGGCGCGCGAACTGGGCGACCTTTCGGCCAAGCTGGTGGTGCACTCGAGCGGCGCCCTGTACCGCGTCCAGCTCGGTCCCTGGCCCGACGCCGCCGCAGCCCAGCTCGCCGGCATGCGCCTGCGCGAAAGCTTCGGCATGGCGCCGCTGGTGGTGCAGCGCTAAGGAGTGTTCTTCGGCGGCTGCGAAGGCGTGGCCGACTATAATTCCATCCCCTTTTCCCTGCGATTCCTCAATGCGATTTCTTGCCTTTGTTTTTCTCCTGCTGCAGCTGGGCGCCAGCCATGCGCAGCCCCTGCCGACGACGATTCCGGTACCTGCAGTCAGCGCCCGCGCCTGGATTCTGATGGACTACGCCAGCGGCCAGGTGCTGGCGTCGCAGGAGGCCGATACGCGGCTGGAACCGGCCTCCCTGACCAAGGTCATGACCACCTACCTGGTGGCCGAGGCGCTGGCGCAGAAGACGCTCTCGCCGCAGCAGCCGATCACGGTGTCCGAGCGCGCCTGGCGCACCCAGGGTTCGCGCAGCTTCGTGCCGGTCAACAAGGGCGTGTCGGTCGACGATCTGTTCAAGGGCATGGTGATCCAGTCCGGCAACGACGCCTCGGTGGCGCTGGCCGAGGCGATCGGCGGCGGCAGCGAGGATACCTTCGCCGGGATGATGAACCGCACGGCACAGCGCATGGGCCTCAAGGACACGAACTTCCTCAATTCCAGCGGTTACTTCGAGGGGCCCGCGCCGAACCACTATTCCACGGCACGCGATCTCGCCAGGCTCGCCGCGGCGTTGATCCGCGACCACCCGGAAACCCACGCCCTGCATACGATGAAGGAATACACCTACAACGGCATCCGCCAGCACAACCGCAACCGCCTGTTGTGGGCCGACCCGACCGTGGACGGCCTCAAGACCGGACATTCCAGTGCCGCCGGCTACTGCCTGATCGCCACCGCCAGGCGCGGCCCGCGGCGGCTGATTTCGGTGGTGCTCGGCACCGCCTCGGAAGAAGCCCGCGCCCGCGATTCGCTCGCCCTGCTCAACTGGGGTTACAACGCATTCGAGGCGGTGAAGGTCTACGACAAGGGTCAGGCGATTTCGCAGCTCAGGGTCTTCAGGGGCGCGCAGAACCTGGTCGGCGCCGGGTTCGCCGAGGATTTCGTGATCTCGGTCCCGCGCGGCATGGCCGACAAGGTCACCGCGCAACTGGTCAGCAAGCAGCCCCTGATCGCGCCTGTCGCCGCCGGCAGCGCTGTCGGCACGCTCAAGCTGGCGGTGGGCGGCCAGCCCTGGGGCGAGTATCCCGTCGTCGCGCAAAGCGCCGTTCCGCTGGCCGGCTTCCTCGGCCGGCTGTGGGACGACATCCGGTTGTTCTTCCAATGAGCGCCCCGCACGGCCGCCCGAAAGGGCGCAAGTCAGAACCCGGAGCCGCGCAGCGGCGAACCGTAGTCACCCTCTCGCTTGGCGAGGGGGCCGGGGGGAGGGTCGTTCAATGACAGCGCGGGTATTCCTCAATGGCGAATGGCTGGCCGCCGACCGGGCGCAGGTTTCGGTCATGGACCGCGGCTTCCTCTTCGGCGACGGCGTCTACGAGGTGATCCCGGTGTATTCGCGGCAGCCCTTCCGTCTCGAACAGCACCTGGCGCGGCTGCAGCAAAGCCTCGACGGCATCCAGCTGGCCAATCCGCATCGCCGCGACGAGTGGGTCGGCTTCGTCACGCAACTGGCGCAGGAAGCCGAGTGGGAAGACCAGTCGATCTACATCCAGGTCACGCGCGGGCCGATGGCGATGCGCAACCACGCCTTCCCCAAGGAAGTGAAGCCGACCTCGGTGATTCTCGCCGAGCCGATGACCACGCCGCCGCAAAGCCAGCGCGAGCAGGGCATCGCCGCGGTTTCCGCCGCCGACATCCGCTGGCTGCGCTGCGACCTGAAGGCCACGTCGCTGCTTGGCCAACTGCCTGCTGCGCCAGATGGCCGTGGCCGCCGGCTGCGTCGAGACCGTGCTGTTCCGCGACGGCTTCCTGACCGAGGGTTCGGCATCGTCCATCTTCGTGGTGAAAAACGGCGTGCTGCTGGCGCCGATCAAGAACCACCTGATGCTGCCCGGCATCACCTACGACGTGATCCTCGAACTTGCCGCGCGGCACGGCCTGCCGCATGAAGTGCGCGACATCACCGAAGCCGAAACGCGCGGCGCCGACGAATTGTGGATGTGCTCGTCGACCAAGGAAGTGCTGCCCGTCGTCACGCTCGACGCCAAGTACGTCGGCGGCGGTACGCCGGGACCGCTATACGCGCAGATGTACGCCTGGTACCAGGAGTTCAAGAACACGGTGATGCGGGCCGGGTGATGAGCAAGGAATCCCTGCTCGAATTCCCCTGCGATTTTCCGCTGAAAATCATGGGCGCGGCAGACGCGGGGTTTGCCGGGGCCATCGCCGCCGTCGTCGTCAGGCACGCTCCCGATTTTGATGTTGCCACAATCGAGATGCGTCCCTCGAAGGCCGGCAACTACCTGTCGCTGACCTGCACCGTGCGCGCAGTCTCGCAGCAGCAGCTCGACGCCCTCTACCGCGAGCTGACCGCGCATCCGATGGTGCGCGTGGTCCTGTGAGCGCCCCGGTCCTGCGCGAACTCGGCCGCGTCGACTACGCGCCGACCTTCGCCGCGATGCAGAAATTCACCGCGACGCGCGGTGCCGATACGCCCGACGAACTCTGGCTTTGCGAGCATCCGCCGGTATTCACCCAGGGCCTCTCGGGCAAGCCGGAACACCTGCTCAAGGACATTGGCATCCCGGTGGTGCAGATCGACCGCGGCGGCCAGATCACCTATCACGGCCCCGGCCAGGTCGTGGTCTATCTGCTGCTCGACCTGCGCCGGCGCGAGCTCACGGTGCGCGGCCTGGTCAATCGCATCGAGCAGGCGGTGATCGACCTGCTGGCCGGCTACGGCGTCACGGCAGCGCGCCTGGCGGGCGCCCCCGGCGTCTATGTGGGAAACGCCAAGATCGCGGCGCTGGGCCTGCGCATCAAGCACGGCTGCAGCTATCACGGCGTCTCGCTGAATGTCGACATGGATCTCGCGCCCTACGCCGCGATCAACCCTTGCGGCTACGAGGGCATGGCGGTCACCCAGTTGCGTGCGTATTTGCCACAATGGCGCGGCGGCGACGAAACTGCGATAGTCGGCCAGGCGCTGGCCGCACAACTGGCCCGGCAACTGGAAGAACAACACACATGACCACCAAGCAAAAAGGCGAGGCCAAGACCGCGCGCATCCCGATCAAGGTGGTGCCGGCGGAAACGGTGCTGAAAAAGCCCGAATGGATCCGCGTCAAGGCCGGCAGCAGCGCCGGCCGTTTCGGCGAGATCAAGCAGATCCTGCGCGAACACAAACTGCATACGGTGTGCGAGGAAGCCACCTGCCCCAACATCGGCGAATGCTTCGGCAACGGCACGGCCACCTTCATGATCCTCGGCGACCTGTGCACCCGGCGCTGCCCCTTCTGCGACGTCGGCCACGGCAAGCCGCTGCCGCCCGACGTTGAAGAACCGGAAAAGCTCGCGCGCACCATCGCCGCGATGAAGCTGAAATACGTGGTGATTACCAGCGTCGACCGCGACGACCTGAAGGACGGCGGCGCGCAGCACTTCGCCGACTGCATCGCGAAAGTTCGCGAGTATTCGCCGGGAACGAAAATCGAAGTGCTGGTGCCGGACTTTCGCGGGCGGCTCGACATCGCGCTGGACATCCTCGCCCGGAGCCCGCCCGACGTCCTGAACCACAACATGGAAACCGTGCCGCGCCTCTACAAGCAGGCGCGTCCCGGCGCCGACTACGAAAATTCATTGCAGCTGTTGAAGGCGTTCAGGACGCGCGTTCCAGGCGTGCCGACCAAGTCGGGGCTGATGGTCGGTCTCGGCGAGACCGACGAAGAGATCCTGGAAACCCTGCGCGACCTGCGCGCCCACGACGTCGAGATGCTGACCATCGGCCAGTACCTCGCGCCCTCCGGCCACCACCTGCCGGTGTTGCGCTACGTCCATCCCGATGTCTTCGCCATGTACGCCCGCGAAGCCACGGCGATGGGTTTCACCCATGCGGCTTCGGCACCGCTGGTCAGGTCGAGCTACCACGCCGACCAGCAGGCGCACGGCGCCGGCGTGGCAGGAACCTAGCCACAGAAAGTCGGTGCCGGGCGTAGCCGGGGTTTCGCGGAGCACCGCTCTGCGCCCGCGAAGCCGGGCGGCTATGCAGAGCCGCCCGTGGAGGGAACGGCGTTCCCTGCGCGCTCGTTCCGGGTGACGCCCAGCTCAGAGAATCTCCAGCACCTTTTCCGGCGGACGTCCGATCACCGCGCGACGCTGATTGGCAAACACCGGCCGTTCCATGAGCTTCGGGTGCTTCGACAGGGCTTCCAGCAGAGCGTCCTGCGTCAGGCGCGGATCATCCAGGCCAAGCGCCGCATACTCGGCTTCGCCTTTGCGCATCAACTGACGGGCATCGGCAAAGCCGAGCCGATTGAGCAGGCCCGCCAGTTCGGCGGGTGTCGGCGGCTGTTCCAGATAGGGGACAACGCTTGGCTCGATCCCGCGCTCCCGGATCAAGGCCAACGCTGCGCGGCATTTGGAGCAGTTCGGATTGTAGTAAATCGTGGCTGTGGTCATGACAAGCAGCTGGTTGATGGTGATCCCGATTGTCGCCCGACATGCCTTACGCCAGGTCGCCGCGCAGGGCCGTGACGTCCGCCTGCAGCCGTTCGGGCAATGCCTCGGCCGCAGGCACCGCAGCGCCCGTCACCAGTTCGATTTTCGAAAAAACTCCGCGGCGGAAGGGCTTGGTCATCGCCGGACCGTGCTTGCGCGAGAAGAAGCTGCCCCACAGGCCGCGCAGGGCCATCGGCACCACGGGTACCGGGTTGCGCGCGAGGATGCGCGTGATGCCGGGACGGAAGGTGTTGATGTTGCCATCGGCGGTGATCTTGCCCTCGGGGAAGATGCCGACCAGGTCGCCGGCGTCGAGCGCCCTGCCGACTTCCTCGAAGGCCTTTTCCATCATCGCCGGGTCTTCCTTTGCCGGAGCGATCGGGATGGCCTTGCTGGTGCGGAAAGACGAAGTTCAGCACCGGCCAGCGGAAGATATGGTGATCCATGACGAAGCGGATCGGACGCCGGCAGGCCGCCATGATCACCAGTGCATCGACGAAGCTGACGTGGTTGCAGACGATCACCGCCGGGCCCTCGTCCGGCACCTGCTCGAGCTCCTGCACGCGCAGGCGATACACCGTGTGGATCAGCATCCAGACGATGAAGCGCAGCAGGAACTCCGGCACCAGGCCGTAGATGAACAGCGCCACCGCAGCGTTGCAGACCGCCGCGACGGCGAACAGCATCGGGATCGAAAGGCCCGCGGCCAGCATGCCGGCGGCGCCGAGCGCGCCGACCACCATGAACAGCGCGTTCATGATGTTGTTGGCGGCGATGATGCGCGCGCCGTGCTCCGGATTCGAGCGCTGCTGCACCAGGGCGTAGAGCGGCACGATGAAGAAGCCGCCGAAGATGCCGAGCAGGGCCAGGTCGAAAAGCACGCGCCAGGTCTGGTCGTAGGCGAGCAGGCCGATCGCACCCAGCGGCGAAGGCGAGGGCACGGCGGGCGAGGCAAGTGCCAGGTCGAGCGCGAACAGCGTCAGGCCGATCGAGCCCAGCGGCACCAGGCCCAGTTCGACGCGTTTGCGCCGAGAGCTTTTCGCAGAGCAGGGAGCCGGCGCCGATGCCGAAGGTGAAGGTGGCCAGCAGCAGCGTAACCGCCGTTTCGCTGCCGCCCAGCACGTTCTTGGTGTAGGCCGGGAACTGGGCGAGGAACAGCGCGCCGAACAGCCAGAACCAGGAAATGCCCATGATCGACAGGAACACCGTCCGGTTGTCGCGGGCGAAGCCGATGTTGCGCCAGGTCTCGGTCAGCGGGTTGGCGTTGATCGCGAGAGTCGGCGCCGGCGGCACGGCGACTGGAATCGACCGCGAGGCGATGTAGCCGCCGACGGCGATGGCGAGGCCGGCCGCGGTGATCCAGGTGGTGCCGCTGGCGCTGCCGGCAAGCAGGCCGCCGAGCAGGGTGCCGAGCAGGATGGCGACGAAGGTGCCGGCCTCGATCAGGGCATTGCCGCCGACCAGTTCATCGCTCTTCAGGTGCTGCGGCAGGATGGCGTACTTGACCGGGCCGAACAGCGTCGAGTGCAGGCCGAGCAGGAACAGGCTGACGAAGCAGCACGGTCGAGGCTGTGCAGCAGGAAGCCGGCGCCCGCCACCAGCACGATGACGATCTCCAGCAGCTTGACCAGGCGCGCCAGCGCCGCCTTGTCGTACTTGTCGGCCAACTGTCCCGCCGTCGCGGAAAACAGGAAGAAGGGCAGGATGAAAATGCCCGCCGCGAGGTTGGCCAGCAGCTCCGGCTTGATCGTGGTCCAGCTCGCCGCCTGGAAGGTCAGCAGCACGACCATGGCGTTCTTCAGCACGTTGTCGTTGAGCGCGCCGAGGAACTGGGTGACGAACAGCGGTGCGAAGCGGCGCGCGCGCAGCAGGCCGGATTGGTTGCTCATGAACGTGTCCTTTGCGGAGTCAAGGCGAGTTGGCGGATTCTAAGTCGTTTGCACGGGAGCCCGGGGGGGCGTGTTGACGGGCGCCGGCAGCGTGCGCAGGCGCAGCGGGGCGTTGCCGAGTCCGGCGCGCTCCATCCAGGTGAACACGGAGTCCACCGTGACAGTGTCGATCTGCCCGGCCATGCGGCGGCCGAAGGGATGGTCGTCGAAGCTGATGTGGGCCGTGGCCACGCGTGCGCCGAGGCGCTTCAACGGATCGATCTGCAGCGTCGTCGGCCGGTAGTCGTGCGAGCGCAGCCAGTCGCGCGCCGTGGCGCGGCTGACCACGGAGGGTTCGGCCTGCATGGCCAGGGTTTCGATCGCCCACTGGTTGCTCTGCTGGTAGGGGCCGGACCAGGGGTAGGCGAGCATGTTGTAGCGCGGTTCGTGCAGTGCGGTCAGCACGCTGTCGTTCTTCAGTTGCTCCGCCAGTCGCGCGGCGACCGCGGGTTTCACCACCACCACTCCGGCTTCATGGAGGTAGAGGCCGTCGCCGAAGAACTCGGCCAGTCCTTGCCGATACAGCGTGCTCCGGCTGCTGCCGCACTGGTTGAGCTTGTGCACCACGCGCCAGGCGCCGCGCCCGTCCAGTGCCGCCTCGTCGCGATAGGCGATGCCCAGATGCGAATAGCGCAGGCCGTACTGGCCAAGGTCCTGCCCGGCACGGGCGATCAGCAAGACCTTGGTGCCGTCGCGTCTGGCCATCTCGTCGAGTTGTTGTGCGACGCCGGCCGCCAGCGCGAGGTCGCGGCGGATCGAGTCGACAGTCGGGCGGCGCGGCTCGCAATTCTGTCCGGCCTGCGCCGTACCGCCGGCGCCGACTATTGCAGCCGCCACCATCAGGACAAAAAACATGCGGCGCGCGGCGCACACGATGCCGTTCAGGATCTCCATCACCGTATCCTCTCGTTGTAGAGCAGCGATTCGCCGAGGGCATTGGGCACCAGGCAGATCACTTCGCCGGCGACCGAGAGCAGCCAGCCGGCGGCGATGGCGGTGACCGAGATCGCGGTTCCGGCCACTACCAGCGACGCGGCGGCGGCTTCGCCCGAAAAGCGCAGGCTGGCGGTGACGCCGTCCGAAGTACGGCGCAGCAGCCACACGGTACCCGCGGCCGAGGCTTCGACCGCGACCACGGTTAGCACGGCGCCGGCGCTGAGGATCAGCACCGGCGCCGCGCTGAGCACGGCAACCGGCAGCGAGAGCGAAAGGCTGGAGGCGGCGCTGGCGCCCGCGGCATCGCCATGTGCTCGACCGGGGGTGGCAAGCAGTGCGGCGGCAGGGGCGAAGGCAAGGCCGATCAGGCTGCGCAGCGCGCGGCGACGGGACATATCATTTGTCATGGTGGTCTCCTTGTTCGTGGGCAAAGGTTTAGTGGTTGGCGACGGCGATGTCGGCGCCGGTTTGGGTAACGGCGTTGTCCTGGGCGCGTTCGATCCGGTCGGCCTCGTAGGCATCGCGCAGGGTCTTGGCCAGCGTGAAGGCCGAGGAAATCAGGTAGAGCCAGCTCACCAGCAGGTAGGCCTTCCAGGTCGGGTTGATCTCCATGCGCCACAGGCCCCAGGCGGTGAGCGCCATCGACAGGGCGAAGCCGCCCCAGACCACCATGGCCCACATTGGCGTGTCGGACGGGGCGATGGCGTTGTCGCGGACGTACTTGGACAGAGCGAAGGCCGACGAGAGGCAGAAAAAATATCCCATGACCATGAAGGCGCGGTCGAGATCGGCGCCCGGCAGCCAGGCCAGGCCGGTGCCGCAGACCAGCACCGCGATGCCGAATGAAATCCACGCCTGCATGCGCCAGGCTCCGGTGTCGCGTTGAACGATGCGTATCGTGTTTTCCATGATGTGCTCCTTGTGGTTGTGTCGGGTGACGGGCTCATCATGGGCATGGCAGGCCATCGGTACAAGCAAAGGCGACGATGTGTTATTTCGGTCGACTTGTAGTATCGTCAGCGGATACTTTTACCCGGAATTGTCAATGTCATGAGCACCACCGTCGATCTGATTGCACAGCTCAAGGGCGAACTCAAGTCCGCCGGCGTCACCTATGCCGTGGTGGCGCAACGCCTGGGCATGGCCGAATCCAGCGTCAAGCGGATGTTCTCGAAAGATGGCGACATGCCCGTGTCGCGCATCGACGATATCTGCCGCATCATCAACCTGGATTTCGCCGACCTCGCCCGCCGCGTCGCCGACAGCGCGCCGCTGATGCTGGAACTGACGCTGGCACAGGAGAAGGCCGTGGTCGCCGACCGCACGCTGCTGGTGGTGGCGATCTGCGTCATGAGCCAGGCGCCGGCCGAGGAGATCCTCGCCACCTATGACCTGAGCGAGGCCAAACTGGTGAAGGCGCTGGCGCAACTCGACCGGATCGGCATCATCGACCTGCGCCCCGGCAACCGCTACCGCCTGAAAGTGGCCAAGGGCTTCCGCTGGCTGCCGCACGGCCCGGTGATGGCCTTCTTCCGCAAGGAGGTGCTGCACGACTACTTCGCCGGCGGCTTCGACGGCGAATCAGAGATGCTGATGGTGGTGCATGGCGAGATCGGCCGCGGCCTGGCCAATTCCTTCCGCGAGCGCCTGATGCGCATCGGGCAGGATTTTTCCAACCAGCATCTGGCTGACCAGAAACTTCCGGCCGACCAGCGCCGCCCCTACACCATCGTCATCGGCATGCGTTCATGGCTGATGGCGGCGCTGGCGGACATGCACCGGCGCAATTCCTGACCGGGGCCTGCACCCGGTAAACCAGCCGCCCGACGATCAGCGCCGCCGCTGCGGTGGCAAGCAGGTGCTTGAGCGTATGGCCGGTGAGGGCGCCAAGCGCGGCAGCGATCTGGTGGTCGCCGAGCTCGGCGAACTTGGCGATGACATACAGCGCCAGCGCGCCGCCGAAGGCCAGGCGGTCGGCTGCGGGCGCCTTGTAGATTCACTGCCAGAGCGGGATCAGCAGGATGGGCAGGCCCTGCAGCAGCAAATAGGGGCGCAGGTCGCCGGCGCCGGACAGCTCGGTGAAATACCACCAGCCGACGCTGAGGATGGCCGCGAGCGCGAGCCAGGCCGCGAGTGCTCCGCTGTCCCTGTGCCGCACATCGCCCCATACGCCGGCCAGCAGGACAGTGACGAGCAGCGGCAGGTGGTGGTGCAGGGGTTTCATGGCGTTCTCCTGAGTGAAGGCAATCTCAGAATGCGTCCGAACTGCGACAGGGTAAACTTGAAACGCAAAAGGCGCATCGCCAGCGACGGGAGGTAGCGGCCGCCGCTACCTGAGCAGCGGTTTCACTTCTGACGGCAGGCAGGGCAAATGCAATAATGGCGGCAACAAACCCGGGCGCCGCCCATCGAAATTGCCAAAGGATTCCTGACATGCGCTCGACCCTCTCCTTCTTCGCCGGCCTGCTATTGGCCACCTCCGCCCACGCCGTCGGCCTTGCAGACATCTCGGGCAAGGACGCCAGCGGCGGCCTCAAGGAGGCGCTGACACAAGGCGCCGGCAAGGCGGTCGACCTGCTGGGCAAGAAGGACGGGTTCATGGGCAACGCGAAAGTGAAGATCCCCCTGCCGCCGAGCGTGCAGAAGGTCGAGAGCGTGATGCGCGGCTTAGGGATGGGCAAGAAGGCCGACGAACTGATCACCGCCATGAACCGCGCGGCGGAAGCGGCGGTGCCGGAAGCCAAGACCCTGCTGGTGAATTCGATCAAGCAGATGTCGGTGGAAGACGCCAAGGGCATCCTGACCGGCGGCGACGATGCCGCGACGCAGTATTTCCGTCGCACCACCTCCGCGCCCCTGACCGAGAAGTTCAAACCCATGGTCAAGACGGCCATGGCCAAGGTCGGAGTGGCGAAGAAGTATGAGCAGCTCGCCGGCAAGGCGGCCGGCTACGGCCTGGTGCGCGAGGAGGATGCGCAGCTCGAGAACTACGTGACGCAGAAAACGCTGGACGGCCTCTACCTGATGATTGCCGAAGAGGAAAAGGCGATCCGCAAGGATCCGCTCGGCGCCGCCGGTTCCCTGGCGCAGAAGGTCTTCGGCGCGCTGAAGTAATCCGCGTCGAAGCGGTGCCCGGCTGAAACCAGAAAGTCGGCGCTGGCGTTACGGCGTTCGCGAAAAACCCATTCCATGGACAAACTCAACGCGGCCCAGCTCGAGGCCGTGCGCCACCTCGACAGCCCGCTGCTGGTGCTGGCCGGCGCCGGCTCGGGCAAGACGCGCGTCATCACGCACAAGATCGCCTGGCTGGTCGACGACTACGGCGTCAAGCCGGCGCAGATCGCCGCCATCACCTTCACCAACAAGGCGGCGAAGGAAATGAAGGAGCGCGTCGGCAAGCTGATCGGCGCCCGCGCCGAAGGCGTCATCGTCAGCACCTTCCACGCCCTCGGCGTGCGCATCCTGCGCCAGGAGGCGGCCAAGGTCGGCCTCAAGCCGGGCTTCTCGATCCTCGACGCGGCCGACACCACGGCGCTGTTCCAGGAACTCGCCGGCAATGCCGACAAGGGCCGCCTGCGCGCGCTGCAGTCGCGCATCTCGCTGTGGAAAAACCAGCTGGTCGAGCCGGCGGCGGCGCCGCAGGTGGCGGCCGACGAAATCGAAGCCGCCGCGGCGCAGCTCTACTGCCGATTACGAACGCACCCTGCGCGCCTACCAGGCGGTGGATTTCGACGACCTGCTGCGCCTGCCGGTCAGGCTGTTCTCGGAAAACGACGAGGTCGCGCAGCGCTGGCGCAGCCGGCTCTGGCATGTGCTGGTCGACGAATACCAGGACACCAATCGCGCCCAGTACCGCCTGCTGCAACTGCTGACCCAGGGCCGCGATTCCTTCACCGCGGTGGGTGACGACGACCAGTCGATCTACGCCTGGCGCGGCGCCGACAGCGAAAACCTGCGCCTCTTGAAGGACGACTACCCGAGCCTGAAGGTGGTCAAGCTGGAGCAGAACTACCGGTCGACGGCGCGCATCCTGCAGGTCGCCAACACGCTGATCGCCAACAATCCGAAGCTGTTCGAAAAGAAGCTGTGGTCCGAACACGGCCAGGGCGATGCGATCCACATCCAGACCTGCCGCGACGGCGAGCACGAAGCCGAGTGGGTCGGCTCGCGCCTGTCGGCGCACCGCTTCGAGCGGCGCACCAAGTTTTCCGACTACGCCATCCTCTATCGCGGCAACCACCAGGCGCGCGTCATCGAGCAGCAGTTGCGCGCGCAGCGGATTCCCTATGTCATCTCCGGCGGGCAATCCTTCTTCGATCGCGCCGAGATCAAGGACATCACCTGCTACCTGCGCCTGCTGGCCAACCCGGCCGACGATCCGGCCTTCATCCGCGCCGTGACCACGCCCAGGCGCGGCATCGGCGGCACCACGCTGGAAGGGCTCGGCCGCGCCGCCGGGCGCAGCCACCAGAGCCTCTTTGCCAGCATCTACGCGCCGGGGCTGGATGCCGAGCTCAACGCCAAGCAGCGCACCTCGCTGCGCGAGTTCGGCGACTTCATCGGGCGCATCGAAGCGCGCGCGGCCACGGAGCCCGCCGGCAAGCTGTTGAACGACCTGATCGATGCGATCGGCTACGAGAGCTGGCTGTTTCAATCGTCGGAAGTGCGCGAGGCCGAAACCCGCTGGGCCAACGTCTGCGACTTCGTCGAGTGGCTGGGCAGGAAAGGCGAGGAGGAAGGCAAGAACCTGCTCGAACTGGCGCAGTCCGTGGCGCTGCTGTCCATGCTGGACAAGGACGAGGGCGAGCAGGATGCCGTGCAGCTCGCCACCCTGCACGCGGCCAAGGGCCTCGAATTCCGCCACGTCTTTCTGGTCGGCGTCGAGGAAGGCCTGCTGCCGCATCGCGACTCGCTCGAGCCGGCCAAGCTGGAAGAGGAGCGGCGGCTGATGTATGTCGGCATCACGCGCGCGCAGGCCAGCCTGACGGTGACCTGGTGCGAGCGGCGCAAGCAGGGCCGCGAATGGATGCCGCGCGAACCCTCGCGCTTCATCGCCGAAATGGGCGAGGCGGCGCAGCAAGCCCTGGCGCAAGGGAACACCGTGCCGGACGCCGGCACCGCCCGCGCCAAGGCCAGCGCCTTGCGCGCCATGCTGGCCGGCAAGCCGTAGGGAGTTCCCTGGTTTTCGTGGGGCCGGCTTCAGCCGGCCAGGTATCAGCCAAAAACAAAGGGGGCCCAGCGGCCCCCTTTCCGGATCGGACTTGCGACGACTTACTTCGCCGCGGGTTCCTTGAAGCTGGCGCCGGACTTGTTGGTGATATAGACAATGGCGCGGGCCAGCTCGACTTCGTTGGCATCCGATCCGCCCTTGGGCGGCATCGCGTTCTTGCCGGCAGTCGACGACTTCAGCAGGGCATCGAGACCCAGCGCGATGCGCGGCGCCCAGGCGGCCTTGTCGCCGGTCTTGGGCGCGCCGGCGACACCGGCCTCATGGCAGGCGCCGCAGATGGCCTTGTAGAGTTGCTCCCCGCTGCGACTGCCGGCCGCAGCAGCAGGACCCGCGGCGGCAAGTTCGACGCGGGCCACGGGCGCGATGCGCTTGTTGGCAGACTCGTCATCGCCCTTGGGGCGTGCGCCCATGGCGAACACGGAAACGGAGAGAACAAGAGCACCCGCCGCGGCGAGCGTTCGGATATTCAAATGGACCATGAGCAGCCTTCCCGGGATAGTCGGACAGAGGGCGCGATTATAGCGGATTCACCCGCCCCGCATTGGACGCCACCCGCCGAACCGGTTATGCTTCGCCCCCTCGCGCGCTCGTAGCTCAATGGATAGAGTACTGGCCTCCGAAGCCAGGGGTTGTGGGTTCGATCCCCGCCGAGCGCGCCAAAATGCATATTCCCCGAGCTTGTTTTTCTGCCCGACCGTCAGGGCAGCGGCCGGCTTTCGCCCGGAGGCGGCGGGCTGTTGGTCACGCCGACGGAAACCAGACAGCCGCCGAGGCCGAGGCTGGCGATCAGCAGCACGAGGACGAGGCGCAAGCGCATGGCAAGCGGCCGGCACAAGGCCCGGCCGTTCCTCTCCTTTCAGCGCCCGCCCGGCGCCTGGCGTTCTTCCAGCAGCTTGACCAGGGCATGCAGGACGCGATTGACCGGGGTCGCGATACCCAGTGCCGCGCCACGGCGCAGCACGTAGCCGTTGAGGTGGTCGATCTCGCTGGGCTTGCCGCGCGCCACGTCATGGGCGGTGGACGACAGTTGGGATGCCATCGAGCGTGAAATGCCCGCCACGGCGGCGCGGATGTCGCCCGGCAGGCTGACGCCGTCGGCCTGTGCCACCGCCAGGCACTCGGCAACGACGTCCTCCATCACGCCGTCGATGCCTTCGCCCGGAGCGATGCGGCCATAGGGCAACTGGGTGATCGCCGACAGCGCGTTGTAGGCGCAATTGATGATCAGTTTTGCCCACAGCGCGCCGGCGACGTTGTCGGAGATTTGCACCGGCACGCCGGCCGCGGCGAATTCCGCGACGATCTCGGCGCTCCCCGGAAAGGGGCCGATCACCAGTTCGCCGCGCCCGTGGTGGCGCAGGTGGCCGGGCCCCGCCATCTCGGTGGCGACGTAGACCACGGCCGGATGCACCGGCCGGCCCAGCAGGTCCTGCAGGCGCCCGGCGTTGTCGTAGCCGTTCTGCAGGCTGAGGATGATCGCATCGGCCGCGAGATGCGGCGCCATTGCGGCCGCGCTCGCGGTATCGGTTGACTTCACGCAGCACAGCACGAGTTGCGCCCCGGCGACGCCCTCGACGCCGGTGCAGGCATTGACCGGAATGTGTTCGCGGAACGTCTGCGTCTCCATGTAGAGGCCGTCGCGCCGTATCGCGTTGACATGCGCGGGCCGTCCGATCAGCATCACATCGCCGCCGCTGCGCGCCAGCATGCCACCGTAATAGCATCCCACCGCGCCGGCGCCCAGCACTGCAATCTTCATCGTTTCCGCTCCTTTTTTCCATCCCGTCCGGTGGCGGCCGATCGATGCTTCGGCGTCCGGGCTTGGCGCCAAGCTTAGCAGCCCGCGGCGGCGATTGCCTTGAATCCCGGCGGGGTGCCTAAGGCAATGTTTTCAGCATCATCGCCGCTTCGCCTGCGCCGACTTTTTGAAATCGCGGGTCGTTTCGCAAAGTCAAATCACTCTGACCCTTATGGCTACTGACCCTTATGGCTACTTCTTATGGCTACTTATGGCTAAGGAACGGAAGGTGTGCCTTGATTAAACCGTCCGGGAAAGCCGGTCTACCTCACTCTGACCCTTATGGCTCTTATGGCTCTTCTTATGGCTCTTATACGCTCATCGTAGCGGTCGGCAATGCTGCCTAAGCAGACATTATTTACCCTGTATTCGATACAGATAATCGATCAACGCAAGAATCCGACCCCTGACGGCAGCCTCCGGGTTGTAGGAGTAGTCGTCATATCTCGGCGCAGCGCTCACCGAATAGTGTTTTCCCCAAATCGGCATTTCTCTTGTGCCGTGAGCTTTCACGAGTTCTCGACCATCAATCACGTCATAAACCCGTGCGACCGGGAAGACACCGCCATTCCGCTTGGCAAGACCAGTAATGTCCGACATTGACAGTTGCAGGGCCTCCGAGAAAGAGCCCTTTCCTTTTCCATCCAGGCCGTGGCACGTCGCGCAGCTTTGATCGTATTCCACCTTCCCAATATCAAGTTTGTCTGCACCACATACGGGCAATGCAAATGCGGCGGCCAATGTCAGCGCGGTCAACTGAACTGTTTTCATGACGACTCCCCTTTCTAGTAATTGAGTAGGGCAAACATGCCCTTATTACGTTTCTAGCCTATGCTAGAAACCTTTACAAACCTACTGATGGCGACAGGCCATGATTCGGCCCCCGGTTTTACTCGGCTTATTGTTTCTGGCTGGCCTATCTGCGCGTATTTCGGCCGAGGAATTGCAGTGCAAAGACAGCACCATCGTAGTTCAGGGCGCAGAACTGCAAAGCGTTCAGGATGGCTGCGAGGCCGTGGGTAGCGCAGCCCGCTTTTTCGAGTCTTCAGGTTTATCGATGCCGAACGACGTCAAGATAACGATAGTCGCTGGCCAACCAACCCCGTTTCTAGGAGTACATGAAACGGGCAACTACGATTCACGGCAGAACGCGATTCGTGTTCTCGCCTATCAACCCGCCGTTAAGGCAACCGAACAGAATCAACCAGGACTGGGACGGATAGCTAGTCGCGCCCATTGGCGAAGCTACATTGCTCATGAACTCACTCATGCTGCTATCCATGCGAGTTGTGACAAACCCTGTCCTTCACGGGCCATTCACGAATATGTCGCGGCTGTAGCTCAAATTGCCAGTTTGCCGAATGAGCAGCGTTCCGAGTTACTTAAGCTCTACCGCGATCTGGAGCCATTTCTCCAACTTTCCGAAATCTCGGAAACCTACTACGCGATCAATCCACATTACTTCGCGGTGAAATCCTATAAGCACTATCAGCAGCTATCCGACCCTCGTGCATTCTTTCGCAGCGTGCTTCGTCTGTCGGATTAGCCTGGTATTTGGTACGCGGACTTTTCCGCGCCTGGCTAATCCGCTTGATTACAACCTTTGTCCGGATCTTTGCGAATGAATAGATATTGCAGGGGTCTGCCTGCCATCTATAGAAAGTTCTGCCTGTGGGAGTGGCGGATGAACTTAGCAAGCCACCGCTCAGAGCCTCATCATTTCAGCCCTCCAGGTGGCAACTGACGCTGCACAAGGGCCTTTCAATTAAAAATATCACCGCCGCATAACGAATGGCAGCTCTTAATTTTCGGGAGGTGGGCGCGAATGTCCGGTCCCATTTTCCTCCACCGTCGCCTAAGGGCACGAAGTGCGCATTCGCAAAAACAGGTAGCAGCCGTTCGCTTCGGATAATTTTCGCAGCCGAAGTCATCGCTTGATGGTCGATCGCTCTCAGTCACAAGCGCCCGGATCGAATCTTCAAAACTACCGTTACACTTTGCCTGCTGTCGCGGCTTCCGATATTCGTCAATTTTGCAGCGGCGGATCACGCTTCGGCAATTGGCCCTGCAACGCCCGCGGACTGCCGCGAGCGCCACTTGCCAGATAGTCGGCCAGCAAGGCCGCCTTGAGCTTCGAAGCCGGCAGGGTGCCACTGCCGCACAGATAATCGAACAGGGTATCGACCAGGAACTCCGGCGACAAGCCGCTGGTTTTTTCCGTGCGCTGCCACAGCCAGTCTGAAAAGCGCAGAAACGCATGAAACGGCGAGTCCATCGCATCAAGCCCAGCCTGTGCACTGCCATCCTCGCATTCGACTCCGCGTCCATTTACAAGCAGCGGCAAGGTCTTGCGGAACCTTCCCGAATTGGCAATCAGGTCCCAGTAACGCGCAAAGCGTGAAACGCGTTGCATTGTCGAGGCATCGACGGTGCTGGACTCCCGTAGTGGATAGGGTGGAGCGGCGTCGAAGACCAGGCGGAACTCGGCCGCGTGCCGGACGATGGGGGTACCGCGCAACCGCTTCAGGATACCGAGCTGAATCTCCTGCGGCCCCAGGGCATACAAACGGTCGAACCCTGCCGCGAAACTTTCCAGTGACTCGCCGGGCAGGCCGAACAGCAGATCCGTGTGCAAATTGGCCTTGGACTGGCCAAGCAGCCAGCGCAGATTGGCATCGGTCTTGTCGTTGTCCTGCTTGCGCGAGATGCGTTGCTGGACCTCGACGGTGAAGGTCTGTATCCCCACCTCGAACTGAAGTACGCCGGGCGGGAATCGCGCAATCAAAGCCTTCAGCGGGTCGGGCAGATGATCGGGCACCGCTTCGAAATGCACGAACAATCCGGCACTGGATGAGCCGCTGCCGGGGGCGGTCAGCCGGTCGAGGAAGAACTGCAGGATGCGCACGGCAATATCGATCTTGAGGTTGAACGTCCTGTCCACGAACTTGAAATTGCGCGCCCCGCGCCGGTACAGGCGATCCATTTCCCCGAGGAAGCGATCGAGGTCAAACGCCCAGGCCGTCTTGTCCAGGGCGCTCAAACAAAACTCGCACTTGAACGGACACCCGCGCGATGCCTCGACATACACGACGCGGTTGATCAGGTCGGCGTCGGAATACTCTGCATAGGGCAGCACAATCCGATCGAGATCGGGCTGTTCGCCGGCGATGATCTTCATCAACGGCGGCGGACCCTGCAACAGTGCCCTGCAGAGCCTGGCGAAGCTCAGATCGCCCCAGCCGGTAATGACATGGTCGGCCAGCCGGATGATCTCCTGCTCATCGGTCTCGTAGCTGACCTCCGGCCCGCCCAATATCACCGCGATGTCGGGACGAGCCGCCTTGAGCAGGCGTATCACGGCCAGCGTCTGGTACACGTTCCAGATGTAGACGCCGAAGCCGATTATCCGGGGACTGGAGGTTGTCCGCTCGGAGGCTGGAGCTTGTCCGTCCAGAATGCCGAGCAAGGCATCGACGACTTCCCGGGGCTTTCGTGCAATGGTGAATTCGCGTATCGCGGTCTGCGGTTTCAGGTCTCCCATGTTGGCCAGCAGGTAGCGCAGTCCAAGCGACGGATGAATGTACTTCGCATTCAGCGTCGTCAGGATGATGTCGGGAGGACGGGTCATTCGGGTGCGTGCACGGCCTGGACGTCACCGCTGACGTGTTCTTCCCAACCCAGCAGCTCGGCGAGCCGGCAAATGACCCAGTCGGCTTCCTTCGCGTTGAAGTCGGCGGCATCTTCGAGCAAGCCTTGATGGCAGCGGGCCAGCACTTCGGACTCGGAAAAGTTCTCCTTGAAGGCGAGCGTCCGGGCGTGTTCGGTCAGCAGGCAGGCCATGTCTTCGCACTGTTCATAGCGGGCCAGCACGACCTCCTGCGGCGCATCGGGCCGGTTGCGTCCGGGCGTGACGTACATGGCCATGAAGGATTGCGGCGGCTCGATCTGGTTATCGACAGTCATGCGCTATCCAGGCCCGGAACTCTGCCGCAGCGGTTTCAAGAGGTCTTTGAGTCCGTTATGGTTGACCTCCTGCATCAAGGCCAGCAGGCGACCGATTTCACCCGGAGGAAACCCCTCGCGGGCAAACCAGTTCAGGTAGTTGCCCGGCAGGTCGGCGATGACCGTGCCTTTGTGTTTGCCGAACGGCATCTGCCTCGAGACGAGCAACATCAGATCTTCGGGCTGCATAGGGTCAGGATTCTCCGGGACCATTTTGACGTCCCTTCGCTGGAATGACGTCGCCCGTCGCCGTACCGCCGGCGCCGACTCTTGAGACACGGTTCATGCCCAGTATTTCGCCTTCTCCGGCAACACCCAGCGCACGCCGCCGCGCGGGTCCGGGCTGTCGCCGGCGTAGCGCGGGATCAGGTGGATGTGCAGGTGGGGAACGGTCTGGCCGGCGGCGCGGCCGTCGTTGATGCCGATGTTGCACGGCGTCGGGATGGAATCCGGCATCGATGATGGCCTTGGCCTCTTCGAGCAGTTGCAGCAGGCTGGCGCGCTCGGCGGCCGTGGTTTCGAAGAAGGAACCGACGTGGCGCCGCGGAATGATGAGGACATGGCCGGGCGACACCGGAAAGCCGTCGCTGGCAATCAGCGCCAGCTCATCGCCGCCGAGGATGCGCGACGCGGGCAGGGTGCAGAACGGGCAGGGTTTGTTCATGTCGGGCAATGCGGGTCAGGGCTTGCGCGTGTCGTCCGGCAGGACGGGCGTTTCGCTGACCCGGTATTCCTCGACGATGACCGCCTCGCCCTCGATCACGTTGCCATCCGCCGGCGGGTTTCTCATCGGTCCGGCTTCGCGCATGGCCTTGCGCACGTGGCGTGTCTTCCAGAAGAACCAGGCGCCCAGCACCAGCCCGACGGCGACGAATACCGCGAGCAGCACCAGCGAGAACATGAAGCCCAGCACCAGCAGGATCGCACCCGCTACCAAGGCAAGGGCCTGTCCGAGCGGGCCGGTCGGCGGTTTGGCCTGGCTCATTCCGGATTCCTCGAATCGATGGCGAGGGTGACGGGACCGTCATTCACCAGGCTGACCTGCATGTCGGCGCCGAACACTCCCGTCGCCACCGGGCGTCCCAGCGCATCCGACAACCGCTCGACGAAACGTTCGAACAGCGGCTGCGAAACGTCGCCGCGCGCGGCGCGCCCCCAGGAAGGCCGGTTACCCTTCCGGGTCGAGGCGTAGAGGGTGAATTGCGATACGGCCAGGATTTCGCCGCCGGTCTCGGTCACGCTGCGGTTCATGACGCCGGCGTCGTCGGCGAAGATGCGCAGGCGCAGCAGCTTTTGCGCCATCCAGTCGAGGTCGCTGTCCTGATCGATTTCCTCGAAACCGGCAAGCACCAGCAGGCCGGGGCCGATCAGGCCGGTGATGCGGCCTTGCGCGGCGACGGCCGCTTCGCTGACGCGCTGGACTATGACTCTCATGGTTTCGGGACTGGCGACGGTTCGATGTTCACGATACTACCGGCAATCGATCCTGGATGGCCTTGAAGCGTTGCAGCGTGCGCGCCCGCGCCACGGCGTGGTCGACCACCGGCAGCGGATAGTCGCGGCCGATGTGCACGCCGCAGGCCGCCTGCTGCGCGGCGCTCATGGTCCATGGCGCATGGATGAATTTCTGCGGCACCTTGTCCAGCTCCGGCACGTAGCGGCGGATGAAACGTCCTTCCGCGTCGAACTTTTCCGACTGCGTGACGGGGTTGAAAATGCGGAACCAGGGTTGCGCGTCGCAGCCGGTGGAGGCGGCCCACTGCCAGCCGCCGTTGTTGGCGGCGAGATCGAAGTCGAGCAGCTTTTCGGCGAACCAGGCTTCGCCCCGGCGCCAGTCCAGACCCAGGTCCTTGCTCAGGAAGGAGGCGGCGACCATGCGCAGGCGGTTGTGCATCCAGCCGGCATGGCTGAGCTGGCGCATCGCGGCATCGACCAGCGGGTAGCCGGTGCGGCCGGCGCACCAGGCTTCGAACAGGTCCGGCGCATCGTCCCAGCGCAGGGCGTCGAATGCCGGCTTGAAGCATTGCGTGGCGACGCGCGGGTGGTGCCAGAGGATGGCGTGGTAGAAGTCGCGCCAGATCAGTTCCGAGAGCCAGGTCGCGGCACCGCGGCTGGACCGGGACTGGGCGTAGGCGGCAAGCTGGCGGATCGAAATAGTGCCGAAGCGCAGGTGCGCGGAGAGGTAGGACGTGCCTTTGACCGCCGGAAAATCGCGCCTGGCGGCGTAGTCGTCGATGCGTTCGGTAAAGTCGCGGAACAGCGCCTGCGCGCCGCTCATGCCGGTGGGCAGCTTCAGTTCGGCAAGATCCGTGGCTTCGAAGCCGAGTTGCTGCAGGGTCGGCAAGGCGACGGGGCCGCGCGGCGGCGCCAGATGGCTTGCGTATTCCTCGACCGGCCGGGGCTGCAGGTCGGCGGGGTCGAGGCGCTTCAGCCAGGCATTCTTGTAGGGCGTGAATACCGAGAAGGGCGTGCCGCCCTGCGTCATGACTTCGTCGCGCTCGAAGATCACCTGGTCCTTGAAATCCAGAAAGTCGGCGCCGGCGAGACGGCGACTGATCTCGCGCATCGCGCGCGATGGCCGCCGGCTCGTAGTCGCGGTTGGCATACACGGCGCCGGCACCCAGTTTCTGTGCCAGGCGCGGAATTTCGACCCGCGGATCGCCATGGCGCACGATCAGGTCGCCGCCCATCGCACGCAGGGCGGCGGCGACTTCCTCCACCGCGCGCAGGATGAATTCCACGCGCCGGTCGCGGCGCGGCAGCGGATCGAGGATGGTCGTGTCGAAGACGAAGACGCAATGCACTCGCCGATGCGTTTTCAGCGCGTGATGCAGGGCGGCGTGGTCGTACACGCGCAAATCGCGACGGAACCAGACGAGGACGGCGGACATGGATTGGCAAACAGGTATTGGCGAACAGGGATACTCGGGAACGGACTGACAGATTACAATGTCGAAAGACCAATGGAAACCGTCAGCCTCGCCAACCACTTTCTGATCGCCATGCCCGCCATGGCCGACCCGAATTTTTCCCGCACGCTGACCTACATCTGCGAACACAACGCGGATGGCGCGATCGGCATCATCGTCAATCGCCCGATGGACCTGAAGCTTGCCGGTTTGTTCGACCGCGTCAGCATTCCGCTCGAGGACGAACAGGCCGAGGCGCTGTTTGCCGACCTGCCGGTGTATTTCGGCGGCCCGGTGCAGACCGACCGCGGCTTCGTGCTGCACCGCCCGTCCGGGCATTGGCAGTCTTCGCTGAATGTCAGCGACAGCCTCGCCCTGACCAGTTCGCGCGACATCCTGCAGGCCATGGGCAGCACCGGCGAGCCGGCCGAAGTGCTGGTCAGCCTCGGCTATGCCGGCTGGACCGCCGGACAGCTGGAGTGGGAGCTGTCGCAAAACGCCTGGCTGACGGTGGAGGCCGACGCCGCGATCATTTTCGACATTCCCGCCGAAGAACGCCTGCCGGCGGCGATGCAACTGCTCGGCGTGGATTTCGCCAACCTGTCGGAGGTCGCCGGACATGCCTGAGGCCGAGGGCTCGATGCCAGGTACGCTGCTCGCCTTCGATTTCGGCGTCAAGCGCATTGGCGTTGCCCTCGGCACCCTGTTGGGCGCCGGCCGGCCCGGCCCGGCCCGCGCCTTGTCCACCATCGACACCGAGGCCAACGACGCCCGCTTCACCGCGATCGCCGCGCTGATCGCCGAATGGCAGCCGGTGCGCCTGCTGGTGGGACGCCCGCTCAATGACGACGGCACCCCGCATGAAATGACGGCGCGCTGCGAACGCTTCGCCAACCAGCTGCGCGGCCGTTTCCGCCTGCCGGTCGACGAGGTTGACGAACGCTTCACTTCCACCGAGGCCGATGCCAGCCTGCGCCAGCGAGGGCTTTCCTGGCAGGCGCGCAAGGCGCAGGTCGACGCCGAAGCCGCACTTGTTATTCTGCAAAGCTGGTTTGGCCATCATGTCCATGCACACTGCCTGACGCCGAAGCGCTCTGTGCCGCCCTCGCCGAAGCGATGCGGCCCGCCGTCGATCCGGCGACAGACGGTGCTGGTCGGCATCCACACCGGCGGCGTCTGGGTCGCCGAACGCCTGCACGCCGCGCTGGGCCTCGAGATTCCCTCCGGCTCGATGGACGTGTCCTTCTATCGCGACGACTTCAACCAGCGCGGGCTGCACGCCAATGCCCGGGCCTCGCACATCCCCTTCGAGGTCGAGGGCGCGCATGTAGTCATCGTCGACGACGTGCTCTACACCGGGCGCACCATCCGCGCCGCGATGAACGAACTTTTCGATTTCGGCCGGCCGGCAAGGATAGACCTCGCCGTGCTGACCGATCGCGGCGGCCGCGAACTGCCCATCAGCGCCGACCTTCTGCCCGCATTCCCTGAGCCTGCCGGCGGCGCAGATGCTGGCGCTGGAACGGGCCGCCGACGGCGCGCTTTCCTTCCGGGTGATGGAGAAATGAGCTTCATGACGGCAGCAGGCAACCCGCAGCTCAACCGGCACGGCGAACTCAACCACCTGCTGACCATCGAGGGCCTGCCGCGCGACGTGCTGATGCGCATCCTCGATACCGCCGCGCCCTTTTCCGAAGTCGCCGAACGCGAAGTGAAGAAAATCCCGCTGCTGCGCGGCAAGAGCGTGTTCAACCTGTTCTTCGAGAATTCGACGCGCACCCGCACCACCTTCGAGATCGCCGCCAAGCGGCTTGTCGGCCGACGTCATCAACCTCAACATCAACACCTCCTCGGCCAACAAGGGCGAAACCCTGCTCGACACGGCGGACAACCTCGCCGCGATGCAGGCCGACATGTTCGTCGTGCGCCATGCCTCCTCCGGCGCGCCCTACCTGATCGCGCGGCACATGGCCGCCACCGGGCGCGACCACATCCATGTCGTGAATGCCGGCGACGGCCGCCATGCGCATCCGACGCAGGGCCTGCTCGACATGTACACCATCCGCCACTACAAGAAGGATTTCAGCCAGCTGACGGTGGCCATCGTCGGCGACGTGCTGCATTCGCGCGTGGCGCGCAGCCAGATCCATGCCCTGACCACGCTGGGCGTGCCCGAAGTGCGCGTCATCGCGCCCGAAGACCCTGCTGCCCACCGGCATCGAGCGCCTCGGCGTGCGGGTGTTCCACGACATGCGCGAAGGCCTGCGCGGCGTCGATGTGGTGATGATGCTGCGCCTGCAGAACGAGCGCATGCAGGGCGCGCTGCTGCCCTCGACCCAGGAATACTTCAAGTCCTACGGGCTGACGCCGGAAAAGCTGGCGCTGGCCAAACCCGACGCCATCGTCATGCATCCGGGGCCGATGAACCGCGGCGTGGAAATCGACTCCGCGGTGGCCGACGGCGGCCAGGCGGTGATCCTGCCGCAGGTCACCTTCGGCATTGCGGTCCGCATGGCCGTCATGGCCATGCTGGCGGGAAACTCATGAATAAATCTACTACGCGCGCCGGATCGGGGCTTGGGCGGTGCTCGCTATCCTCATGTACAACGACGTGCATTCCGGTAGCTGCGCTCCGGCCGCACCCCGCTGCGGCCCGCTCGCTACGATTTCTTCACGAGTTTTGGCGCGATAGTTAGATTGATATGAAAATCCACATCAAGAACGGCCGCCTGATCGACCCCGCGAGCAAGACCGACAAGCCGCTCGACGTGTTCATCGCGGCGGGGCGAATAGTCGGCGTTGGCAACGCGCCGGCCGGATTCGAGCCGAACAGCGTGCTGGATGCCACGGGCTGCATCGTCTGTCCCGGGCTGGTGGATCTGGCGGCGCGCCTGCGCGAACCGGGTTTCGAATACCGCGCGACGCTGGAATCCGAAATGGCGGCGGCGGCGGCCGGCGGCGTGACGTCGCTGGCCTGCCCGCCGGATACCGATCCGGTGCTGGACGAGCCGGGCCTGGTGGAAATGCTGACCCACCGGGCGCGGCTGCCCGAGTTCGCCCACGTCCATCCGGTCGGGGCGCTGACGGTGCAGCTGGAAGGCAAGGCGCTGACCGAAATGGCCGAGCTGGCGGAGGCGGGTTGTGTCGCCTTCGGCCAGGCCAATCGCGCCATCGTCGACACGCAGGTGCTGCTGCGCGCCATGATGTACGCGGCGACTTTCGATTTCCCGGTCTGGCTGCAGGCGCAGGACCCTTTCCTGGCCAGGAAGGGCGTCGCCCATGACGGTGAAGTCGCCGCCCGCCTCGGCCTGGTAGGGATTCCGGTTGCGGCGGAAACCATCGCCCTGGCCACCATCCTGCACCTGGCCCGCGAGACCGGCGCGCGGGTGCATGTCACGCGAATTTCATCGGCGGCCGGCGTCGACATGATCGCCGCCGCGCGCGCCGCCGGTATCGGGGTCACCTGCGACGTGGCGATTCATCACCTGCATCTGTGCGAGATGGACGTCGGCTTTTTCGATGCGCACGCACGACTCGATCCGCCGCTGCGCGCGCAGCGCGATCGCGATGCGCTGCGCGCCGGGCTAGCCTCGGGCGCGATCAACGCGCTGTGTTCGGACCACACGCCGGTCGATGACGACGGCAAGCAGATGCCCTTCGACGAAGCCGAGGCCGGCGCCACCGGCCTCGAACTGCTGCTGCCGCTGACGCTGAAGTGGGCGCGGGAAATGAAGCTGCCGCTGGTCACCGCGCTGGCCCGCGTCACCTCCGACCCGGCGCGCATCCTCGGCGTCAAGGCCGGCAGCCTGACCCAGGGCGCGGCGGCCGACATCTGCGTCTTCGATCCGGTGGCCGAATTCAAGGTCAGCCGCGAAAATCTCAGGAGCCAGGGCAAGAACACGCCCTTCCTCGGCATGGAGTTTCCGGGCCGCGTGCGCTACACCCTGATCGACGGCCACCTGGCCTTCGACGGAGGTCTGGCTTAGTCCAGAAGGGCTTTCGCCACGGCGGCGGTAACGCCGCTGACATGCACCCGCTTGGCGCGGGAGGTTTCCCCGCTGAGGAGGCTGACCACCGACCTGGCAACGCCGAATTGATCGGCGAGAAACGCGATCAGGCAGGCGTTGGCCTTGCCATCCACGGGTGGCGCGGCAAGGCGAATTTTCAGCGCGTCACCGTGCAGGCCGACCACTTCGGTTTTCTTCGCTCCCGGCTGGATGTGCAGCCGCAGCGTGACGCCGTCGCCGTCGGCGACCAGCCAGGTCATGAAACCAGCATCAGGGGCAATACGCTCTGGCGCAGGCTGGCGAGGACGAACAGCGCAATCTGCAGCACCAGCAGCAGGGCCAGCGGCGAGAGGTTGACGCCGCCGACCGGCGGAATGTATCGGCGGAACGGCCGCAGCAGCGGCCGCGTCAGCGTGTTGAACACCTCGGCCAGAGGCGCATGGGGATTCACCCAGGAAAACACCGCCGAGACGATCACGGCCCCGATCACCAGGTAGAGGCTGATCTTCGCCACCTCCAGCAGCGCCAGCGCGGCCACCACAAAAATCGGCGCCGGCGAGACGGCGAGCAGGACGCCGGTAAAGCCCAGGGCGATGCCCTGGTAAGCCACCTGCCACAACCACGCCAGGAACAGGCTGGCCATGTCGAGGCCGAACAGGCCGGGAATCAGCCGGCGCACGGGCCGCACCATCCAGTCGGTGACGGCGACGATGAACTGACCCAGCGGGTTGCGAAACGGAACGCGCGCCCATTGCATGGCGAAGCGCACCAGCAGCGCCAGTGTCAGGAAGCCGCAGACGGTGTCGAGGATGAAGAGAAGAATCTGGATCAGCATTGGAATGGCTAATCTTTGCCGAGAATGTCGCCCAACTCGTGTCCGCGTGCATCGGCGGCCATGATGCCGCGCTCGATTCCGGCAGCGACGCCGCCGGCGTCGAATGCGAGCAGGGCGGCTTCGGTGGTGCCGCCCTTCGAGGTCACCCGCTGGCGCAGGGTGGACAGCGATTCGCTGCTCTGGGCGGCCAGCTGCGCTGCGCCGGTGAAGGTTTCGACGCTGATGCGGCGTGCCGTGTCGGCATCGAAGCCGAGATCGAGAGCGGCCTTTTCCATGGCTTCGAGAAAATAGAAGACATAGCCGGGGCCGCTGCCGGAGACGGCGGTGACGGCGTCCATCTGCGCCTCGTCGTGCACCCAGAAGGTGCTGCCGACGGCGCGCATGAGGCTCTCGGCTTTGTCGCGGCCGTCCTGGCTGACGCCGGGATCGGCGCACAGGCCGGTGCAGCCGGCGCCGATCAGGGCCGGTGTGTTGGGCATGGTGCGCACCACGTGGTGGTAACCGCCGAGCCAGCGCGAGATGTCCGCCAGGCGCATGCCGGCGGCGATGCTGACCACCAGTTGCGCACTCAGCTTGCCGACCAGGGGCGCGAGCGCTTCGCGCATCTGCTGCGGCTTCACCGCCAGTACCAGAACCTGGGAGTCCAGCGCGGCCGCATCCACGGTCGCCGTGCAGCGGACGCCGAAACGATCGGTGAGCGCGTCGCGGGCTTCCGCGAAGGGCTCGACAACCTGTATCGCCGCTGCCGCAAAGCCCTGCCGGTACAGGCCGCTGATGAGGGCGACCGCCATGTTGCCGCCGCCGATGAAGGTGATTTTCATGTCGTGGTGTTCCTTCTGCCGAAAATTGCCGTGCCGATGCGCACCATTGTTGCGCCCTCCATTATCGCCGCCTCGAGGTCGTCGCTCATGCCCATCGACAGGGTGTCGAGTTCGAAGCCCGTTTCGGCGTTGATTCGCTCGAGCGTCCGGCGCAGCAGGGCGAATTGCGACCGTTGGTACAGGACGTCCGCGGTCGGCTCGGGGATCGCCATCAAGCCGCGCAGGCGCAGGTTCGCGCAGTTTGCCGACGGCCGCCGCGAGGTCAACAGCCATTTGAGGGGCGCAGCCGCTCTTCGAGGCCTCGCCCGAAATGTTCACCTGGAGGCAGACTTGCAGCGTAGGCAGGCCCGGCGGGCGCTGGGCGGCAAGCCGCTCGGCGATCTTCAGGCGGTCCACCGAGTGCACCCAGGCGAAGTTTTCTGCGACCGAACGCGTCTTGTTGCCCTGCAGCGGGCCGATGAAATGCCATTCAAGACCGGAATCCGCCAGTTCGGCGGCCTTGGCCACCGCTTCCTGCACGTAGTTTTCGCCGAATGCGCGCTGCCCTGCGGCAGCGGCCTCGCGCACGCTGGCGGCAGGCCAGGTCTTGGAAACGGCCAGCAATTGCACGGAATCGGCCGCACGTCCCGCGGCAACGCTGGCAGCGGCAATGCGTGCACGCACAGCTTGCAAGTTGGCGGCGATTGATGTCATATAGCGGCTGCAAAGTATATCGCACCCCCTCTACAGGAAAGCGCTCATGGACATCACCGAACTGCTCACTTTCATCGTCAAGAACAAGGCCTCCGACCTGCATCTTTCCTCCGGTCTGCCGCCGATGATCCGCGTCAATGGCGACATCCGGCGCATCAACCTGCCGGCCATGGAGCACAAGGACGTGCATGCCATGATCTATGACATCATGAACGACGGGCAGCGCAAGGTTTACGAGGAAAACCTCGAATGCGACTTTTCCTTTGCCGTGCCCAACCTGGCCCGCTTTCGGGTCAATGCCTTCGTCCAGAACCGCGGTGCGGCGGCGGTGATGCGGACCATTCCTTCGAAGATCCTGTCGCTCGAGGAACTCGGCGCGCCGAAGATTTTCGAGGAACTGGCCGACCAGCCGCGCGGGCTGGTGCTGGTGACGGGGCCGACCGGTTCGGGCAAGTCGACCACGCTGGCGGCCATGGTCAATCACAAGAACGAGGTCGAGTACGGCCACATCCTTACGGTGGAAGATCCGATCGAGTTCGTCCATGAGTCGAAGAAGTGCCTGATCAACCAGCGCGAGGTCGGACCGCATACCCTGTCCTTCAACAACGCCCTGCGCTCTGCGCTGCGCGAAGACCCGGACGTGATCCTGGTGGGTGAAATGCGCGACCTGGAAACCATCCGGCTGGCCATGTCCGGCGCCGAAACCGGCCACCTGGTGTTCGGCACGCTGCACACGTCTTCCGCGGCGAAGACCATCGACCGCATCATCGACGTGTTCCCCGCCGCGGAGAAGGAAATGATCCGCGCCATGCTTTCGGAATCATTGAAGGCGGTGATTTCGCAGACCCTGTGCAAGACCATGGACGGCAAGGGCCGCGTCGCCGCGCACGAGATCATGGTCGGCACGCCGGCCATTCGCAACCTGATCCGCGAGGCCAAGGTGGCGCAGATGTACTCCGCGATCCAGACCGGTCAGCAGTTCGGCATGCAGACGCTGGACCAGAACCTGCAGGACCTGGTCAAGAGAAGAATAATTTCCCCCGGCGAAGCTCGCAGCAAGGCCGCCAACAAGGATAACTTTCCCGGCTAAAGCCGGGAAAGTTGTCCTTGTGGCAAATTAACGCCCGCCCCCTCCCGGCCTCCCCCTCGCGGGGGAGGTGACGAAGTTAGAGCCGCTGACGCGGCTAGAGTACGAAGAAACTACCGGAGATTTGCACCATGGAACGCGATGAAGGCTTGAAATTCATGTACCAGCTTCTGACGATGATGATGCAGAAGAAGGGGTCGGACTTGTTCATTACCTCCGGCTTCCCGCCGGCGATGAAAATCGACGGCAAGATGACGCCGGCCACCACGCAGCCGCTGTCGTCCCAGCATACGCAGGAGTTGGCGCGGGCGATCATGAACGACAAGCAGGCCGCCGAGTTCGAGGCGACCAAGGAATGCAATTTTGCGATCTCGCCGGCGAGCATCGGCCGCTTCCGTGTCAATGCCTTCATACAGCAGGGGCGCGTGGGCATCATTTTGCGCACCATCAACGTGCAGATTCCCGAAATGGAGGATCTGAAGCTGCCGCCGGTGCTGAAAGACGTGGCGATGACCAAGCGCGGCCTGGTGCTGTTTGTCGGCGGCACCGGTTCCGGCAAGTCAACCTCGCTGGCGGCGATGATCGGCTATCGCAACCAGAACAGCTACGGCCACATCATCACCATCGAAGACCCGGTCGAATACGTGCATGAGCACCGCAACTGCGTGATCACGCAACGCGAGGTTGGCGTCGATACCGATTCATGGGAGGCGGCATTGAAGAACACCCTGCGCCAGGCACCCGATGTAATCCTGATCGGCGAGATCCGCGACCGGGAGGTGATGGAACACGCCATCGCCTTCGCCGAAACAGGCCATCTGGCGCTGGGCACGCTGCATGCCAACAACGCCAACCAGGCGATTGACCGGATCATCAACTTCTTCCCCGAGGAGCGCCGGCCGCAGTTGTTGATGGATCTTTCGCTCAACCTCAAGGCCATCGTGTCGCAGCGCCTGCTTCCGTTGAAGGAAGGCAAGGGCCGCGCGGCGGCGGTGGAGGTCTTGCTCAACTCGCCGCTGATTGCCGATCTGATCTTCAAGGGAGAGGTCCACGAAATCAAGGAGATCATGAAGAAGTCGAAGGAGCTCGGCATGAAGACCTTCGACATGGCGCTCTTCGATCTTTTCGAAGAAGGCCGCATCAGCTACGACGATGCCTTGCGTTTCGCCGATTCGATGAACGAAGTGCGCCTGCAGATCAAGCTGCACGGCAAGGATTCGGCCACCATGGATCGCACTACCGGCATCCAGCACCTGGACATCGTATAATGACAAATCGATTGCCCGTTACGGCTTCGCCGCGACGGGACAAGGCACGCGGCAGGGCAGCGTGTTCCCGAGGCGTCAGCACAACCGCAAACCATGGCCGTCAGTCCGCAGAGCAGCGTCACCCGTTTTGAATGTCGCGCCGCGCTGGAGGATATCGGCCACCTGACGCGGCGGATCTGCGGCATCTGGGGCAGCCCCGAGCTGGATACCTTCCTCAGCGGGCTGCTGATGGACGCGCGTGGCGGCTCCCGCAAGGGCTTGCCGGTGGAGGTCGCCGCGGAGATCCTGTTTCTGGCACAGACCAACAAAATGCTCCGCGCCATGGAGCTCAGCAAAAAACTGAGCCTGCATGTTGACGAAACATACCGGATGGTCGATGAAGGAGATCAGGCGCGCCTCAAAATCGACCCGCTGGACGATCCGCTGGTTTCACGCGATACGGTAACCCGGGGAAATCGCGCAACGGCAGCACCGGCGAGGTGCTCAACCGCGGCCAGTGCCGGCGATCAGCTGCACGGTCTGCGCGAGTTGCTGTTGATGCTGATACGCAGCAAATGGCTGGTGTGGGCGATCATTCTGGTGCTGGGCCTCAAGTTTTTCTGGCCGATTGTCAAGCCGCTGATTTAGTCCGTTCCTGGAGCTGCGCGCAGGCGATCGGGACCGATGCGCTATTTGCCGCGCCGGCTGCCGGCGGTGATTTCAATGTGGTACAGCCGGCACTCAAGCGCGCCGTTGTAGAGCGGGATCTTGCGCGAGGTCTGCAGCCGGATCAGCTTGGGCAGGCGCGTGTCGGCCGACAGAAACCAGCAGCTCCAGCCGGCAAAGCGCTGCTTGAGCGCATCGCCCAGTAGCGGGTAGAAGGCAGCCAGTTCTTCCTCGCTGCCCAGGCGTTCGCCATAGGGCGGATTGGCCACCATCACGCCCGACGGGGCGGGCGCCGCTCGCCTCAGCAGGTCCGCTGTCTCCAGCGTGACCAGATTTTCCAGCCCGGCGCCGGCAAGGTTCTGCCGCGTGCGGGCGACGGCGTCGCGGTCGATGTCGCTGCCGAACAGCGGCAGGGCGACAGCCTCGCGGCGGCGTTCGGCCGCTGCGCGCTGCAGCCTGCGCCAGAGGCCGGCGTCGAAGGGCTTGAGATGTTCGAAACCGAAATCCCCGGGCTCGCGTGAAAGCCCCGGCGCATCATCGAGGCAGATCTGCGCCGCTTCCAGCAGGAAGGTGCCGCTGCCGCACATCGGATCGAGCAGCGGTGTCCCGGGCTGCCAGCCGGACAGGCGCAGGATGCCGGCGGCGAGGTTTTCCTTGAGCGGAGCGCCGACCTTGGCCAGCTTGTGGCCGCGCACGTAGAGCGGTTCGCCGGACATGTCGATGTAGAGCGTGGCCTGTTGTTCGGTGATGAACAGGTGAATGCGGACTTCGGGGTTTTTCGTATTGACGCTGGGCCGCCGCCCGGTTTCGGCGCGGAAGCGGTCGCAGACCGCGTCCTTGACTTTCAGCGTGATGAATTCAAGGCTCTTGAGCGGCGAGCGGATCGCCGTGACATAGACGCGAATCGAACGATCCACCGAGAACAATCGCGACCAGTTGACGTCGTAGGCCAGCCGGTAGATTTCGGCTTCGCCGCGATAAGCGCCGCAGGCGACGCGCCACAGGACCCGCGTCGCGATGCGTGACTCGAGGTTGATGCGATAGCCGGTCTCCAGGCTACCGTTGCAGCCGACTCCGCCGGGCACTGTCGCGATGTCCTTGCCGCCGGCATTCGCAAGGTCTTCCGCGAGCAGGGTTTCAAGCCCGCGCGGGCAGCTGGTGAAATAGTGGTTCAAGTCGGGATTTCCGTGGGGGTGCATCTCTGCGGGATCGATGTGAGGCGCGGCCGGGCCTAGAACGGCTTGACCACGACGAGGATGCAGATGGCGACAAGTGCCAGCACCGGAACTTCGTTGAAGAAGCGGAACCAGACGTGCGACTTCATCGAGCTGCCGGCGGCCAGGCTGGCGAGCAGCATGCCGCACCAGACGTGATAGGCCGCCAGCCCGATGACCAGCGCGGTCTTGGCATGCAGCCAGCCGCCGCCGAAGCCATAGCCGAACCAGAGCCAGAAGCCCAGTCCGATGGCCAGCACGCCCAGCGGCGTGATGAAACGAAACAGCTTCTTCGCCATCAGCAGCAGTCGGTCCCGTTCCGCCTGGCTATCCGCCGGCACCATGGCAAGGTTCACGAATATGCGCGGCAGGTAGAACAGGCCGGCGAACCAGCTGGTGACGAAGACGATGTGAAAGGCTTTTATCCAGAGCATGATGTTCCCGCTTGTTGTTGTGCCGCTGCAATTCCAGTCATTACGTCCGGATAGCGCAGACGCAGGCGCAGCTCCCGCTTCATGCGGGTGTTGTCGAGGCGGCGCGATTCGCTCATGAATGACCACTGCATCGGCGGCACGCTGCGGCGGACTTCCTCGCGCGGCAGGCGCGGTGCGCGCGGCAGCGCAAACGCATCGGCCAATGCGTCGAACCATTCGCCCATCGCCAGCGAGGAGTCGTCATTGATGTTGTAAATGCGATTGGCCCCCGCCCGTGCCAGCGCAGCGATGCAGGCGCGGCCGAGGTCGGCGGCATGGATGTGGTTGGTGTGGCTGTCTTCCGCGTGCAGCATCAGGGGCAGCTTCTTGTGCAGCCGCTCCAGCGGCAGCCGGTCCTCGGCGTAGATGCCCGGCGCGCGCAGGATGCTGACGTGGCAAAGGCGTCCGCGCTGGCGGCCGAAGCGGCGCAGGCGTTGTTCGGCATCCATCCGCCGTGCCGCCCGCGCCGACTGTGCAGCCGGACTCCGCGTCTCGCTGACCCGGGCGCCGCCGCAGTCGCCATAGACGCCGCTGGTGCTGATGTAGACCAGGCGGCGTGGTAGACTTTTTCCGCACTGCAAAGCGGCTATCAGGTTTCGCGTGCGCGGGTCGCCATTTCCCTGCACCGGCGGTGGGGCGCTGTGGATCACCGCATCGGCGATGCCGGCCAGTCGTCTCAGGGTGCCGGGCCGGTCGAGGTCGCCTTCGATCTGCGTGACGCCCAGTGCGGCAAGATGCGGGTCACGCCGGCGTACCAGGGCCAGCACGTGCCAGCGCTGCACGAGTTGCGGCAACGCGCGGCGCATGACGTCACCGCAGCCAATGATCAGCAATCTACGCATCGGATGATTATCGCATGGCCCCAGTTGCCCCCTCAGTTGCCGCATTCCGCGTCGCCCTGCAGCCCAGCGGACACAGCTTCACCACCGACGGCAGCGATTCCGTCCTGCAGGCGGCCCTCGATGCCGGCCTGACCCTGCCCTACGGCTGTCGCAATGGTGCCTGCGGCGCCTGCAAGGGCAAGGTGCTCGACGGCCTGGTGGATCATGGCGCCGCGCAGGATCAGGCGCTGTCCACCGCTGACCGGGCCGGCGGCCTGACGCTGTTCTGCTGCGCCAAACCGCTCTCCGACCTGGTGCTCGAATGCCGCGAGGTCGGCACCGCGAAGGACATCCCGGTCAAGATCATGCCCTGCCGCGTACAGACGATGGAACGCGTGGCGGATGACGTGATCATCCTGAGCCTCAAGCTGCCGGCCAACGAGCGCCTGCAGTTCCTTGCCGGCCAGTACATCGAGTTTCTCCTCAAGGACGGCAAGCGCCGCGCCTTTTCCATAGCGAATGCGCCGCATGACGATGGCTTCCTGCAGCTGCATGTCCGCCTGATCGCCGGCGGCGAATTCACCGGTCATGTCTTCGGCGGCATGAAGGAAAAGGACATCCTGCGTTTCCAGGGTCCCTACGGCAGCTTCTTCCTGCGCGAGGAATCGGCGAAGCCGGTGATCCTGCTTGCCGGCGGTACGGGCTTTGCGCCGATCAAGGCCATCGTGGAGCATGCCATTCACAACCACATCAAGCGTCCGCTGGAAATCTACTGGGGTGCGCGCAACCGTGCCGGGCTTTACCTGCCGGATCTGCCGTCAGCCTGGGCCGCTGCGAACAGCCAGATCCGATATGTGCCGGTGCTTTCCGAGGCGATGGTAGAGGACGCGTGGCAGGGGCGTAGTGGCCTGGTGCATCGCGCGGTGCTGGAAGACCACGGCGATCTTTCCGCTTATCAGGTCTATGCCTGCGGGGCGCCGGCCATGATCGATGCTGCCCGCGCCGAATTTACCGCCGCCGGCCTGCCGGTCGAGGAGTTTTTCGCCGACGCGTTTACTTTCGCGGCCGGCTGATTGCAATAGTCATGTCTCCGGCTCGGCCGGAGACGGCATCCCTTGCGGACGGTGCTGGCGGAACGGCGCTATTCGCCGAGATAGGCCGCACGCACGCGCGGATCGGCGAGCAGGGAGGCGGAACTGTCGGCCAGCGTGATCAATCCGCTTTCCATGACGTAGCCGCGCGAACAGACTTCCAGCGCGAGCCTGGCGTTTTGTTCGACCAGCAGGATGGTCATGCCCTCGGCGGCGACCATCCGCACCACTTCGAAAACCTTTTCCACCATCAGCGGCGCCAGGCCCATCGAGGGTTCGTCAAGCAGCAGCAGCTTCGGGCGGCCCATCAACGCGCGGCCGATGGCGAGCATCTGCTGTTCGCCGCCGGAGAGGGTGCCGGCCACCTGCGAGGCGCGTTCCTTGAGGCGCGGCAGGAGGCTGTAGATGTGCTCGAGGTCATCGCCGATGGCGGACGTATCGCTGCGGTGGTAGGCGCCCATGGCGAGGTTTTCGGCGATCGTCAGGCGGGCGAAAATGCCGCGGCCCTCGGGCACCAGCGCGAGGCCCTTGCCGATCAGGTCGTGGCCCGGCAGCGCATCGATGCGCTCCCTGCCATAGTGGATCTCGCCGCTGGAGGGGATCATGCGCGCCAGGGCTTTCAGCGTCGAGGTCTTGCCGGCACCGTTGGCGCCGATCAGGCAGACGATCTCGTTTTGCTCGACGGCGAAGGAAATGCCCTTGACCGCTGCTATGCCGCCGTAATGAACCTGCAGGTTCATTACGGCAAGTATCGAAGAGGCTGCCACGCTCGACAAGGACTTTTCAGTGGGAGGTGCCAAGGTAGGCCTCGATGACTTTCGGGTCGGCGCGCACCGCCTCGGGCACGTCCTCGGCAATCTTCTGGCCATAGTCGAGCACGGCGACGCGGTCGCACAGGCCGAGCACCAGCTTGACGTCGTGCTCGATCAGCAGCACGGTGAGTCCGTCGCGGCGCAGTCCCTCGATCAGGTCGCGCAAGCCGGCGGTCTCGGTGGCGTTCATGCCGGCGGCCGGTTCGTCGAGCGCCAGCAGCTTCGGTTCGGTGGCCAGCGCGCGGGCGATCTCGAGCCGCCGCTGGTCGCCGTAGGACAGGTGCCGTGCCAGGTCGTCGGTGCGGTCGGCGATGCCGACGTAATGGAGCAACTCGTCCGCGCGGCGGCGGATCGCCGCCTCTTCAGTGCGTTCCGCTCGGGTGCGCAGCATGGCGCCAAAGACGCCGGCGCGAGTCCGCACGTGGCGGCCGACCATGACGTTTTCACGCGCAGTCATGTTGCCGAAAAGGCGGATGTTCTGGAAGGTCCGCGCGATTCCGGCGGCGGCGACCTCATGCGGACTTTCCAGGCGCAAGGGCGAACCGAGGAACAGCACCTCGCCGCCGTCGCGTGGATAGAGGCCGGTAAACACGTTGAACAGCGTGGTCTTGCCGGCGCCGTTGGGCCCGATCAGGCCGTAGATTTCCCCGCCCTTGATGGTCAGCGAGACGTCCTTCAGCGCCTGCACGCCGCCGAAGCGCTTGCCGATTCCGCGGGCTTCGAGGAGGATATCGTTCATCCAAAAACCTTTTTAGCCACAGAGGACACAGAGGGCACAGAGAAAGGCATGGGAGAGTTACCTCTGTGATCTCTGTGTCCTCTGTGGCAAATGGGTTTTGACTTCAAGTGCGGCCCTCGCTCATCTCGCGGCGATGCCGCGTTTCCGGCCAGAGGCCGGCGGGGCGGAAGCGCATGGTCAGCACCAGCGCCAGGCCGAACACCAGCATGCGCAGCACTTCCGGATCGACCAGCAGTTTGCCAAACAGGGCCATCTGCGCCGGCTCCACGGTATAGCGCAGCAGTTCGGGAACGAAGGAGAGCAGTATGGCGCCGGCGATCACGCCCCAGATGTTGCCCATGCCGCCCAGCACCACCATGGCCAGGATCATGATCGACTCGTTGAGGACGAAGCTTTCCGGGCTGACGAAGGTCTGCATCGCGGCGAACATGCCGCCGGCGATGCCGCCGAAGGAGGCGCCCATGGCGAAGGCCAGCAGTTTGATGTTGCGCGTATTGATGCCGCTGGCCTTGGCCGCGATCTCGTCCTCGCGGATGGCGACCCAGGCGCGGCCGATGCGCGAATCCTGCAGGCGCCGGTTGATCACGATCACCGCCAGGAGCACCAGCATCAGGAGGTAGTAGTACTTGATCGGGCCGCTGAAGACCAGGCCGGCCAGGGTGTCGCTGCCGGCGAAATTAACCGGTCCGATCTGGAAGGAATCGATGCGGTTGATGCCTTTCGGGCCGTTGGTGATGTTGACCGGATTGGACAGGTTGTTCATCAGGATGCGCACGATCTCGCCGAAGCCCAGCGTGACGATCGCCAGGTAATCGCCGCGCAGGCGCAGGGTCGGCGCCCCGAGTATGACGCCGGCAAGACAGGCGACGGCGGCGCCGATCGGCAGGATGACCCAGAACGGCAGGTGCAGGCCGAAATGCGGCGAGGCCAGCAACGCATAGACATAGGCGCCGACCGCATAGAAGGCCACGTAGCCGAGGTCGAGCAGGCCGGCGAAGCCGACCACGATGTTGAGGCCCAGCGACAGCAGGACGAACAGAACCGCGAAGTTGGCGATGCGCACCCAAGCCGTGCCGGCCGAGGCCAGGACGAAGGGCAGCGCGATCAGCGCGATCGCAATCAGCGCCAGGCCGAATTTTTCGCGGTGGCTCACAGGAGTACCCTCCCCCCGGCCCCCACCCCAAGGGTGGGGGTGACTATGGTTCGCCGCCGCGCGGCTCCGGGTCGTGACTGGCGTTCCACGGCCGGCTTTGCACAGCCGGCCGGCTCCGGCGGCGCGAAGCAGTGCTTCGCGAAACCCCGCCTTCGCCCCTTCGGGCGGCCGTGCGGGGCGCCCATCAGGCGCGCTCCGAGACGCGCTCGCCGAGCAGGCCGGAGGGGCGGAACACCAGCACCAGGATCAGCATCAGGAAGGCGAACACATCCTGGTAGTTGCTGCCGAAGAGCACGAAGTGGGCGCCGTCGGCGCAGCGTTCGCCCATCCAGCCCTCGGCGCCGGGCCAGCGGCAGAGGTCGCTGAAATCCCCGATGTAGCCGGTGCCCAGCGCTTCCACCAGGCCGAGCAGCAAGCCGCCGAGCATGGCGCCGGCGATGTTGCCGATGCCGCCCAGCACGGCCGCGGAGAAGGCCTTGAGGCCGAGGGTGAAGCCCATGGTGTAGTGCGCGATGCCGTAGTAGGAGCCGTACATCACGCCGGCGACGGCGCCCAGTCCGGCGCCGATGACGAAGGTGGCGGCGATTACCCGATTGGCATTGATGCCCATCAGGCTGGCGACATGGACGTTTTCTGCCGTGGCGCGGATGGCGATGCCGAAACGGGTGCGATAGACGAACCAGGACAGGCCGGCCATCATCGTGAAGGAGAGCAGGATGATGGTGATTTGCACGGCGCTGATCGCCGCGCCGCCGATGCTGAAGCTCGGATTCTCGATGATCTGCGGAAAGGCCAGCGGATTGCGGCCCCAGATCAGCAGGGCCGCATGCTGCAGGATGATGGACATGCCGATGGCCGTGATCAGCGGCGCCAGACGCGGCGCATGGCGCAGGGGACGATAGGCCGCGCGTTCGAGGAGGTAGCCGATGGCCATGCAGGCCGGAATGGCCGCCATGACTCCGGCGAGGACGATGGCCAATGGCGGCATGCCGCTGCCGGCGAGCGAGGTGATGATGGAAAAGGCCACCATGGCGCCGATCATCACCACTTCGCCATGGGCGAAGTTGATCAGCTGGATGACCCCGTAGACCATGGTGTAGCCGAGTGCGACAACGGCATAAACGCTGCCGGTGGTGAGGCCGTTGATGATCTGCTGCAGCAGGATGTCCATGTCACGCGGGTACCCAAAAAAACGGGGAAGCCGCCTGAAGGCGACTTCCCCGTTCGTTTCAGCGGATGCTTACTTTGCGGGAGCAGCAGGTGCCGGGGTTGCCGCAGGAGCAGCAGCCGGAGCAGCAGCCGGAGCAGCAGCCGGAGCCGCCATGCCCTGCATGCCGCTCATGCCTTCCATTCCACCCGTTGCCGCCGGTTGGGCCGGGGCCGCAGCGGGTGCCGGGGCCGATAGCGCCGCGTACTCGTCGACCGTCATCGACTTGCCGCCCTTGATGATGGCCAGAGGAGTGATCTTCCCGTCCTTCAGGGTGAAGATCGTCATCTCGGCATCCTTGCGGTCGCCCTTTTCGTCGAACTTGATGTTGCCGCTGGCGCCGTTGTAATCGCTGGCGGCCAGCGCCGGCAGGTACTTGGCGGGATCGGACGAGTCGGCCTTCTTCATCGCGGCGATCAGCAGGTTGGCGGCGTCGTAGGTGAAGGGCGAGTAGAGAATTGGATCGGCCTTGAACTTGGCCTTGTAGGCGTCGAGGAACTTCTTGCCGGAGGCCTGCACCGGAATGCCTGCCTGCGAGCAGACGAGACCTTCCGCGGCGGCGCCCGCCAGTTCGGCCATTTTGTCGGTACAGGCGCCGTCGCCGAAGGCGAACACCGAGTTCATCTTCAGTTCGCGCGCCTGCTTGAGCAACGGGCCGCCGGTGGCATCCATGCCGCCAAAGAACACCGCGTCGGGCTTCTTGCCCTTGATCTTGGTCAGCACGGCCTTCCAGTCCACCGTCTTGTCGGTGCCTTTTTCGCGCGGCAGAACCTTGATGCCGGCGGCCTTGAGGGTCTTCTCGACTTCGTTGGCGAGGCCTTCGCCGTAGGCGGTCGCGTCATCGATCACGGCCACGGTCTTCGGCTTGTTGTTGGTGACGAGATAGTTGGCAACCGCCGGGCCCTGCTGGTCGTCGCGGCCGACGACGCGGAACACACCCTTGAAGCCCTGCTCGGTCAGCGCCGGATTGGTGGCGGAGCCGGAAATCATCGGAATGTTGGCCTGGTTGTAGATGGCCGAGGCAGGGATCGTGGTGCCGGAATTGAGGTGGCCGACAATGCCTGCGACCTTGGCGTTGACCAGTTTTTGCGCCACGGTGTTGCCGACTTTCGGATCCGCCTGGTCATCTTCCGACATCAGCTCGAACTTGACCTTCTTGCCGCCGATGGTGACTCCGGCGGCGTTGGCCTCGTCGATGGCGAGGCGGGCGCCGTTCTCGTTGTCCTTGCCCAGGTGGGCGATGCCGCCGGTGAGCGGTGCCACGCTGCCGATCTTGATCACCATCGGCGGGGGAGGTGCCTGAACCGGGGGCGGCGGGGGCGGCTCTTCCTTGCCGCAACCCATCAGGGCAACAGCGGCGATCACGGCCAGCGAGAGAGTTTTGGTCGGCACATTCATGGCAAGGCTCCGTTCAGGTCAGGGAATCGGGAATGATACGTCGGAAGACAGATCAAGGCAGGATTTTTGCCTTCAAGCGTTGACTTGTCAATGCCGCCCGCGCTTTCGGGGCAGGCATAAAAAAACCGGCCCCGCAAACTGCGGGGCCGGTTCCTGGTTCTGCGGACTGCTTATTTGGCGCCGGCGAGAATCCATTTGATGAGAGTCTTCAGATCCTCGTCCTTCACCGCGGCATTCGGCGGCATCGGGATCGGGCCCCATACGCCCTTGCCGCCCGCTTTGACCTTGGCAGCCAGCATGGCTTCGTCGCTGGCCTTGTACTTCTTCGCCACGTCCTGGTAGGAAGGGCCGACCAGCTTCTTGTTCACTGCGTGGCAGGCCATGCAACCACTCTTGGTGGCGAGATCCTTGTTGGCGAAAGCGGGAGCCGAGGCGAGAACACCGGCAGCAACCAGGGCAGAGATCAGTACTGATTTCATGTTGAATTCCTTTGTATGGACAAAAAAATGTGTGTGCCGGCGGAAACCAAAACGATGTGAATGTTAATCAATCGAATCCGTACAAAAAATGCTCCAGATCAAGTAATCAACTCATGCAAATTCGCCGTCGGTGGCGAGCAAGTAACGCCGCGACAGACCCAGGCGTTGACATGATCGCTTTCCGGCTTGGCCAGCGTTGCCGGCAAGTCCGCAATGCCGTTGGGCAGGGCCAGCACCATGCGGCCGGGATTGGCGCCGAGAGTGCGGCGCCAATTCGCCATATCGTTGATAGGGCCTTTCAGGATGATTGTTTCCGGTGGTGTCAGCGCTTCTTCGAGCGCGCGCAACAGGCTGCCGAATCCTCCCGGCGAGCGGCTAATCTGCGGCCAGAACAACTGCAGGGTTTTTTCGGCGGCGTCGAGGTAAGGCGTTTCGCCCAGCAAGTGGCCTAGCCTTTGCAGGGCGAAAGCGGCGACGCCGTTGCCGGCCGGAGTGGCATTGTCGTGGCCGGTCTTGGGGCGGTGGATCAGGACTTCATGGTCGTGGGCGGTGAAGAAGAAGCCGCCGGCCTCGCGGTCTTCGAAGCGCGCCAGCAGGGTATCGGCCAGTTCGACGGCGAAGGCCAGGTCCTTGCTGCGGAATTCGGCCTGCATCAGTTCGAGCAGGGCGGAGAGCAGGAAGGCATGGTCGTCGAGGTAGGCATCGAGATGGGCGCGGCCGTCGCGGGCGGTCGCCAGCAAATGGCCCCCGCCCCCCGCCCCCGCTCGCGCGGGGGTGACGCATGTTCGCCGCTACGCGGCTCCGGTTGATTGGCTTGCCCCGCCTTGGGGCGGCCCGGCGGCGGAGCGCCGTCCTGCCACATCGTGGCGCGGATGAAGTCCATTGCACGTTGCGCCGAGACCAGCCACTCGGCCTTGCCGAACACACGCGCGGCATGCGCCATGCCTTCGATCATCATCGCGTTCCAGCTGGTCAGCACCTTGTCGTCGCGACCGGGGCGGATGCGGGTTTCGCGGGCGGCAAAAAGTTTTTCGCGCACGGCGGCGAGCAGGGGGATTTCCGCATCGTCCAGGGGGCCGGAAATCCTGGCGTGCCAATGGCGGTTCTCGAAATTCGGCGGGCCGTCGAAGCCCCAGCGCCGTGTCGCCAGCGCCAGCGCGCTGCGTCCCTCCGGGAACTCCTGCGGCGTAAGCAGTCGCTCCAGCTCGGTGCGATCCCAGACGTAATACTTGCCTTCCTCGCCCTCCGAGTCGGCATCGAGCGAGGAGTAATAGCCGCCGTCTGGCGCCTGCATCTCGCGCATGACCCAAGCGGCAGTTTCGTCGGCGACCCTGGCGTAGAGGGGATCGCCGCTCTGCGCCCAGGCGTCGGCGCAGAGTGCGAGGAAGGGGCCGTTGTCGTAGAGCATCTTTTCGAAGTGGGGAATCTCCCAGCGCTCATCGACGCTGTAGCGGCAGAGGCCGCCGCCGATCTGGTCGTAGATGCCGCCCTCGCTCATGCGCGTCAGTGTGGTCAAGGCCATCCGCCGCGAAGCCTCATCACGGCGACTGAGAAGAAAGGCCAGATCGGTCGGATGGGGGAACTTCGGCGCGCCGCCGAAGCCGCCGTAACGGCTGTCGAAGCCGCGGGCCAGCAGCGCTTCGGCGGCGGCCAGGGGCGCCGCGTCGAAGGCGGTGGCCGTTGCTGCGGGTTCGGGTATGGTGTCGGCCAGCGCCGCGCGGATTTCGGTGGCCTGGGCGGCGATGTCCGCGCGGCGGTCGCGGTAGGCTTCCGCCACGCGCTCGCAGAGACCGGCAAAACCGGGCAGGCCGTAGCGCGGTTCTTTCGGGAAATAGGTGCCGCCGAAGAAAGGCGTGCCGTCGGGAGAGAGGAACATGGTCAGCGGCCAGCCGCCGCCGCGCCGGGTCAACATCTGGTGGGCGGTCTGGTAGATCTGGTCGAGGTCGGGGCGTTCCTCGCGGTCCACCTTGATATTGACGAACAGGCGGTTCATCACCGCCGCCACGCCTTCATCCTCGAAGGATTCGTGGGCCATGACATGGCACCAGTGGCAGGCCGAATAACCGATGGAAAGCAAGATCGGCCGGTTCTCCTGGCGCGCGAAAGTGAGCGTTTGCTCGTCCCATGGCTGCCAGTGCACCGGGTTGTCCGCATGCTGCAGCAGATAGGGGGAGGTTTCGGCGGAAAGCCGGTTGGAGAGTGGGAATGACATGATGGACCTCGCTTGGAGAGGCCACTATATCCGATTGTTTTTGTCGGGTATAGCCTTCGTTCGATTGCGCACCGGGGTGCCTCAGATGCCCATCTTCTCGAAGATCTTGTCCAGCTTCTCTTGCAGCGTGGCGGCCGTGAAGGGCTTGGCGATGCAGCTCGACGCCCCGGCCTGGACGGCGGCGGCGATGTTTTCCTTCTTCGCTTCGGCCGTGATCATCAGGAAGGGCAGGGATTTCAGCTCGGCATCGGCGCGCATGGTCTGCAGCAGGGTGAGGCCGTCCATGTTGGGCATGTTCCAGTCGGAGACGACGACCTCGAAGCCGCCTTCGCGCAGCTTGGATAGCGCCACGGCGCCGTCCTCGGCCTCCTCGACGTTGGTAAAACCCAGTTCCTTGAGCAGGTTGCGCACGATGCGGCGCATGGTCGAGAAGTCATCGACCACGAGGAACTTGAGTGAAGTGCGGTCGGGCAGGGTCTCGGTCGGTGGCGCCATAGCCGGCACTATGCCTCAGGCGCGCACCGGCCAAAACCGTGAATACGGGCGGGAACTGCCTAGCTATCTCCGAGCAGACTCTGCCACCAGCGCTTCCGGTTTTCGGGTGCGGCACGGGTGGCGGCGATTTCGTCGGGTGGCAGGCGGCTCATGATCCAGCCCGGAGGATGCGGCGTTTTCGACGAACCGCAGGAGGAACCGAGGTTGTTCGGATCGTAGATCTTGATCAGGCGCGGGTTTTCCAGGTCGTCGGCGTAGACGATGCCGCAATAGGATTCATGGTGCTCGGCCCGCAGCAGGGCGTCGATGCGTTCGATGAAAGCGCTGACACCGGCGGCATCCGCCGGCGACATCCCGGAGGTCGGCGCCGATCCGCTTTGCGTGCCTGGAATACCGCTTCGCGGGCAGGCAACGCCGACCGCAACGAGATACCAGCCGGCGGCGGGGTCGATGCGCCGCCAGAAGGCCGTCAGCTGGTCCCAGGCCAGCACCGACCAGAGGCGGCCGGTGTAGAGGCGCTGGAATTCGGTCACTACTTCTTCGCCGCCATGGTGTAGCTGCCGTCGGCATTGAACTTGACGTCGGCGTCGAGGAAGGAGGCCTGCACCTTGCCGCCGAGCAGCTTGACGGTGTCGTAGGCCTCACCCGAGCGCGCGCCCGTGCCGCAGACGAAGACCACCGGCTTGTCGGTCGGCAGCGTGGCGATCTTCTTCTCCAGTTCGTTCATCGGGATGTTGACCGAGCCCTTGATCATGCCGGAGGCGACTTCCTTCGCATCGCGCACATCGACCAGCATTACCGAAGCCGGGTTGGCCTTCCACACGGCCTGGAAGGAGTCGACCGTGACCGAACCCTTTTCCTTGCCCGGCACCAGGGCCGCCGAGCTTGCTGCCGGACCGGCTGCCGCGCCGGCGGGGGCGCCTGCGGCGGCCGGCGCGCCATGCATCTTTTCCCACTCCGGATAGCCGGGCGGATAGGTCAAGACGTTCGTGTAGCCGAGCTTCTTGGCCTTTTCCGCCGAGTTGTCGGAGAGCACGCATTCCATGCCGCCGCAGTAGTAGATCAGCAGCGTGGCCTTGTCGGCCGGCAGCTTGTCGACACTCTTGTCGAACTCGGTGTCGGAGATGTTGATCGCGGTCGGGATCATGCCCTTGTCGGCCACGCGCTTGGGTCGCGCGTCGATCAGGACATAGGGCGCCTTGTCCTCCATCAGCTTCTTGATGTAGGCCGCGGACACCGACATCTGGGCGCCCTTGGCCTTCCATTCGGGCGAACCGGCCGGGTAGACCTTGATGTTGGTGTAGCCGAGCTTCTCGGCCTTGAACGCCGAGTTGTGGCTCAGCATGCATTCCAGGCCGCCGCAGTAGAACAGCAGCAGCGTCGCCTTGTCGGCCGGCAGCTTGTCGACCATCTTGTCGAACTGGCTGTCGGGAATGTTGATCGCGCCGGGAATGTGGCCGGGGTCGTACTGGCGCGCCGCCGGGCGCGAGTCGATGATCATGACGCCCTTCTTCGGCGGGATGCTGACGTTCTGGCTTGCACGAAGTCGAAATCGACCAGCGCCTTGTTGTACCAGCCATCCTTGGGCTGGATCGTCGACCGCATCGGCGGCGAAGGCCGTCACCGGATAAACCAGCGGTGCAGCGGCAAGGCTGGCGAGGACGGCGACATACAGGGAAAGTTGCTTGGCTCTCATGATGATCTCCTTACAGAAGGGTGAATTTTTCGGTGGATTCGTTGTAGCGCACCAGCGCGTACCACAGCAGCAGCAGGGCGCCGCCGACCGCCAGGGTCCAGCCCCAGCTGCCCCACATTTCCGGCAGGTAGGCCTGGAAGCCGACCTTGGTCATTTCATAAGTTTCGACATTGGTTTCGTCGATCGCGGTCAGGCTTGAGTTTCTTGAACACCGCGCTGGCGATCGATCCCATCCAGGAGAAGAAGAACATCGTCACCCAGAGTTTGAGGTGGCCTTCGCCCATGCGCCACAGCGAGCCCGAGGCGCAGCCGCCGGCGAAAACCATGCCGATGCCGAAGATCAGGCCGCCGACCAGCGAGCCGATCCAGAAGGCCGGTGGAATCGCCAGGTAGGGGTCGAGCACCTTCTTCTCGAACAGCAGCGCGGCGAGCGGGATGCCGATGGCCAGCGCGAGGATCACGGCCTTGGTCATGTCGCCCTCGGCCGTCATGAAGGGTTCGCGGAAGGCCCGCGCGAAGCACAGGCGCGAGCGGTGCATGATGAAGCCGATGGCGAAGCCGGCGACGACGATCACGGCGCGCGCCGCGAGCTTCTCGTCGGCCGAGCCGTACCATTGCGTGGCCCAGATCAGTACGCCGACGACGATGGCGAGGCCGAGGCAGGGATAACGCCGGGAGACGCTTTCCGGAATATCCAATGCCGGCGGCGCCTGCATGCCCCATTCGATGTGGTCCAGGGTCCACAGCAGCAGCTTGAGGCCGATCGCGGCGCCGGCCAGCAGGCCCAGCCACATCGCCCAGCCGGCAGGCGAGGAATGCAGCACCGGGTTGAAGAAGCCGCCGGTGGTGCAGCCACCGGCCAGCGCGGCGCCGATACCGAGCAGGCTGCCGCCCGCAGCGGCCCAGAGGTATTCGAGGGGCGGCGGCCGGTTCGGGCTGAACTGGCGCGACAGCAGCGCCGCGCTGAAGGCGCCGACCACCAGCATGATGTTCATCAGCGACATGCGGTGCATCAGGAAGCCGTCGGTTTGCTGCGGCAGGCCGAGCATGGGGCCGAGGCCGATCAGGTTGTTGAACCAGTCGCCCCAGAACTTGACGCCGCCGAACACGCCCCAGACCAGGCCGGAGAGCATCAGGCCGATGATGGTCAGCACCAGCAGCATGGCGCCGACGAAGGGCGACCATTCCTCGACGAAGATCGTCTGGTAGTCGGCCTTGAAGCCGGCCCGCCAGCCGGAATCGCTATCGCTCATCGCAGAACCCCCGATTTTTCCCGCGCAAACATGCAGGCGCGTCGCCTGACAGGCGACGCGCCTGCATCAGTTTTCCTCGTGTATCAGTTGCAGCTGGCGGGCGCGTCGCCGTCCTTGGCGCCCTTGGTCAGGAAGGCTGCGACGTCGTCGAGCAGTTCCTGGTCGGGCGTGTCGGCGAACTTCTCGGCAGCCTTGTTGCCCGACTTGATGCTGGCGCGATAGGCCTTGCTGACGTACTGCTTGACCGTGTCCTTGCCCTTGGCGTGCTTGTCGGCCTTGAGGTAGGCCGCCCATTCGGCCTTGGTCTTGGAACTCGGGTTGATGGTGCCGATCGGCGCTACGACGTGGCAGGAGGTGCACACGCTACGGTAATAGACGCGGCCGCGTTTCCAGTCGGCGTCGTAGGCGAAGGCGGCGGAGGCGAACAGGGAAAGCGCGGTGCCGACAGCAAGGGTGGTGGTGAGTTTCATGGTCATGCTCCTAGAGATATTCATGGTTGCTGAATTCTATTGAAGGTAGGGAGGGTACTTATGCAGGCCTTGTATCGACGTCCAAAATCCTTTATCAATCGACTTCTTCCCAGCCGGTGATCATGGCCTTGATGTGGGCCAGCGGCGTATGACCGGCAGTGGTCAGGTAAACGTGGGCGATCAGGAAGGCCAGCATCATGAAGGCGCCGGCGATATGACCGTTGGCCACCCATTCCAGCGGCAGGTTGCCCAGGCCCAGGCCGGCCACTTGTCATAGAACAGGTAGAGCACGCCGGTGACCCAGATCAGCGGGCCGACGAACAGCATGATGCCGAGGTAGGCCAGCCGCTGCAGCGGATTGTGCTTGCGCAACTGCGTCAGCTTGAACGGGTGACGGCTCATTCCTGAAGATGCCGACGGAGTAGTAACGGACCATGGCCAAGACCTTCTCCGTGGTCGGGATGTACTGCTTCCATTCGCCGGTGGTGAAGTGCCAGAAGATCGCAAACACCCAGAGGCCGATCAGCGTCCAGGCCGCGATGGTGTGGTAAGCCACTGCCTTTTCGAAGCCGAAGATGCGTGTAAGTGCCGTGGATGTCGAAGGCGGTCAGCATCAGGAACATGATCAGACCGGCCTGCGACCAGTGCCAGAAACGCTCGAAGCGCTTGAAGACGTAGATACGTTCAGCCATTTCAGTTCTCCTTGGCTTTGTTCTTGCGGCTGGATACGATGCGAATCGCGCCATGACCGATGACGCCGAGCAGGGTCAGGAAGACAACGGTCCAGCCGATGGTGTCCAGCAGCCTGTTGTTGTCGCGGACCGGGATGTAGATGCCCGGGATGCCGGCCAGGCGGCTTTCCTTGCTGTGGCATTCGACACAACCCAGCGCCTTTTCCTTGGGTGCGACCATGTGCGTGATCGGCCAGGACATCTCGGTCTTGATGAAGTCGAACTTGCCGGAGTACGGTGCGCCCGAATCCTTCATGCCGACCGGAATCGCCTTGTCCCAATCCAGGTTCTTCCAGAAGCCGGTGTCGTCGTTGCCGGCGGTATGCGGCGTGATCAGCGTCTTGTTCACCGGATCGTAGGGCTGCGAGCCGCGGAACACCTTCATCGGCCAGATCATCGATTTGCCGTCGGTGGCGCTGCCGCCCATCTTGTTGATCCGGGTGCGCTGCTCGGTTTTCTCGATCTTGTCGGTCAGCAAGGTGTATTGCACGTTGCCGTTGAACCATGCGTACTCGGGCTTGACGTTCTCGGCCAGGGTGAAGTCGCCCTTGCGCGATTCGTAGGTGATGCGGCCCTTGGCGTCCTTGAGAACGATGTGCTTGCCTTCGGCGTCGCGCTTGCCGGCCGTCGACCAGTCCCAGGTCATCTTGGTGGCGATGCCGCCGCGCGCATAGGTCGGAATGTGGCAGGTCTGGCAGGCGATCTTGCTTGCGTGCTGGTTCAGCCGGACCTCCTTCTTGTGCGGCGCGTTGTCGTGGCAGGCGACGCAGGTGGCGGGATTGCCGTTGTCGGCCTTGCCGCGAACATGCGCACCCTTGCTGTCCTTGGCGGTCGGCGTGTAGCGGCTGCCGGCAACGTCGTGGCTGGAGGTCTTGTGGCAGGTGCCGCAGGTGAAGTCGAGCCCCTCGGCGTCCATGTGCACGTCGACGTCCTTGGTCGGCGCCGCCAGCGAGCTGTCCATGTCGCCGTGCTTGACGCCGTCGCCGCCGCCGCCGTTGAAGTGGCAGGCGCCGCAGGTGTCGCGACTCGATTTGCCGACCTTCTGCGCGATCTTGGAAAGGTCTATGCCCTTGATGATCTTGCCCGAGCCGGGGGGGAATTCGGTGTCCTTGACCACCGGGTTGCCGGCGAAGCCGGGCGGCTTCTTGTAGTTGCCGGTGGTGTCGTGGCAGGCCAGGCAATCAACGTTTTCCTGCGAGGCTGAAGTCGAAATTGGCGTCCTTCCAGCCGTAACCGACGTGGCAGCTGGTGCAGGAGGCGTAATTCGAGGCGATCGAGATGCAGAAGTTGTTGAGGACGGTTTTCTTGCCCAGCGTCTGCTTGGTATCGGGATTGAGGAACTCCCATTTCCAGTGTTTGGTGCGGTGGATCTGGCCGGCGGCCTCGGTGTGGCATTCCAGGCAGGCCTTGGTGACTTCCGGCCCGGAATTGAAGGTCTTCTGCAGTTGCTTGAACTTGGTGTGGTCGGCCGTGGTGGTGAGCTTGAGCGGCTTGGCCTCGGGCTTGGCTTCAGGTTTGGCGTCACCTGCCAGTACGGGACCGCCGGCGGCCAGCCAGGCGGCGCAGCACAATGCCAGCGCGGCTCGTTTGAACAGATGACTCATGAAACACCTCCATGGACTACACAGCAGACGGTACAAGGATAATTATCTGCTTATATACCGATGGAGATTTGATTCAGATCAAAGGAGTTGTGAAATATCCCGCACTGCACCAGTGTCGGCCGAGGTGGTCATGGCCGCATAGGCCAGAAGGGCGGCCGAGACTTCCCGCTGTCGATTCAATGGCTTCCATGCTGCAGTGCCGCGAGTTTCCATCGCGGCGCGCCGTGCCGCCAGCGCCGACTTTTCGATCGCTAGGTTGATGGTCCGCTTGGGGATGTCGATCTCGATGGTATCGCCCTCTTCCACCAGGCCGATGGCGCCGCCCTGTGCCGCTTCCGGCGAGGCGTGGCCGATGGATAGCCCGGAGGTGCCGCCGGAGAAGCGACCGTCGGTCAGGAGCGCGCAGACCTTGCCCATGCCTTTCGACTTGAGATACGAGGTCGGATAGAGCATTTCCTGCATGCCGGGGCCGCCTTTCGGGCCTTCATAGACCACGACCACGATGTCGCCGGCGACGATCTGGTCGGAGAGGATCTTCTCCACGGCTTCTTCCTGCGACTGGCAGACGCGGGCGCGGCCGGTGAATGTGAGGTTGGAATCATCGACCCCGGCCGTCTTGACCACGCAGCCCTTCTCGGCGATGTTGCCGTACAGTACCGCGAGGCCGCCGTCAGTCGAGTAGGCGTGAGCCAGGTCGTGGATGCAGCCGTTGGCGCGGTCGAGGTCGAGCGTCGGATAGCGGCGGTTCTGCGAGAAGGCCGTTTGCGTCGGCACGCCGCCCGGTGCGGCGCGGTAGAACTCATGCACCGCCGGGGCGTGGTTGCGCTTGACGTCGCAGCAGTCGAGCGCCTCGCCCATGGTCGGGTACAGCACGGTCGGGCAGTCGCGGTTGATCAGGCCGGCGCGGTCGAGTTCGCCGAGGATGGCCATGATGCCCCCCGCCCGATGCACGTCTTCCATATGGTACTTCTGCGTCGCCGGCGCCACCTTGGCCAGGCAGGGCACCTTGCGCGACATGCGGTCGATGTCGGCCAGGGTGAAATTGACTTCGCCTTCCTGCGCCGCCGCCAGCAGGTGCAACACGGTGTTGGTCGAGCCGCCCATGGCGATGTCGAGCGCGATGGCGTTCTCGAAGGCGGCGAAGCTGGCAATCGAGCGCGGCAGTACCGAGGCGTCGTCCTTCCCGTACCAGCGTTGGCAGAGCTCGACCACGAGGCGGCCGGCCTTGAGGAACAGCTTCTCGCGGTCGGCGTGGGTCGCCAGCACCGAGCCGTTGCCGGGCAGGGACAGGCCCAGCGCCTCGGTCAGGCAGTTCATCGAATTGGCGGTGAACATGCCGGAGCAGGAACCGCAGGTCGGGCAGGCGGAGCGTTCCATGGAAGCGACGTCGGCATCGCTGTTCTTGTCGTCGGCGGATTCGATCATGGCGTCGATCAGGTCCACCATGCGGTACTCGCCATGCCACTTGACCTTGCCGGCCTCCATCGGCCCGCCGGAAACGAACACGGTCGGAATGTTCAGGCGCAGGCTGGCCATCAGCATGCCCGGGGTGATCTTGTCGCAATTCGAAATGCAGACCATGGCATCGGCGCAATGCGCGTTGACCATGTACTCGACCGAGTCGGCGATCAGTTCGCGCGAGGGCAGGCTGTAGAGCATGCCGCCGTGGCCCATGGCGATGCCGTCATCGACCGCGATGGTGTTGAACTCCTTGGCGACGCCACCCGCTGCTTCGATCTCGCGCGCCACGAGCTGGCCGAGGTCCTTCAGGTGCACGTGACCCGGCACGAACTGGGTGAAGGAATTCACCACGGCGACAATTGGTTTGCCGAAATCGCCATCCTTCATGCCGGTGGCGCGCCACAGCGCGCGGGCGCCGGCCATGTTGCGGCCGTGGGTGGAAGTGCGGGAACGGTAGACGGGCATGGGAATCTCCTGCGATGGGCGCGGCGGCCGGGAAAGAGCTGGCAATTCTAGCGGAAGCCTTGCGGTGAGCGGAATCGCCGTCTCGCCGGCGCCGACTATTGGCTCGCGGTTAGAATCCCCCGACCATGCTGATCCATCCCCAGTTCGATCCGATTGCCGTTTCCATCGGCCCGTTGGCCGTACGCTGGTACGGCCTGATGTACCTGGCCGGTTTCCTCGCCTTCCTCTGGCTCGGCAAGCGCCGCGCAGCGGCGCAACCCTGGCACGCGATGAACGGGCAGGACGTCGACGACCTGCTGTTCTACGGCGTGCTCGGCGTGGTGCTGGGCGGGCGTCTGGGGCAGGTGCTGTTCTACGAGCCGGGCTATTACCTGGCGCATCCGCTGGAAATCCTCGCCGTGTGGAAAGGCGGCATGGCCTTTCACGGCGGCATGCTCGGCGTGTTCGTGGCGATGGCGCTGTGGGGCCGCAAGGCCGGCAAGTCGTTTTTCCAGGTGACCGACTTCATCGCGCCGCTGGTGCCGCTGGGCCTCATGGCGGGGCGCATCGGCAACTTCATCAACGGCGAACTCTGGGGGCGGGTGGCCGATGCCGCGCTGCCCTGGGCCATGGTGTTCCCGCAGGTCGATTCGCTGCCGCGCCATCCGTCGCCGCTGTATCAGGCGGCCGGCGAGGGGCTGCTGCTGTTCGTCATCCTGTGGATGTACTCGGCGCGGCAACGAGCGCTGGGCCAGGTGTCGGGGATGTTCATGATCGGCTACGGCAGTGTTGCGCTTCGTCGCCGAGTATTTCCGCGAGCCGGATCACGGCATCTTCGGCCTGTCCTACGTGGTCAGCATGGGGCAGTGGCTGAGCCTGCCGATGGTGCTGTTCGGGCTTCTGGCTGTTGCTGCGCAAGTCCTTACCGGAGAAATGAACGTGCGCAGGACGCAGGCATGACGGCGCAGCGATTGATGGCGAGGCGTCCCGGTCGGTAGCGGGTGTTTGGGCTGTCGTCATTGACGGTCAGCGGGTAGCGGGCCAAGAGTATTTGCAAAGCAGCAATCGCTTTGACAAAAGTCAATACTTGAATAGTGGTTTTGGAGCCATATGTAATCGTACAACGGGTGATTGGTTCGCCCGCGGAGGTCGCATATGAGCCACCCAGAACCCTTCCCGCAAGCCCGCCTCCCGGCTTTCCACGCCGGTCCGCCTCGGCGTTGCCGCCGTCGCCGCGTGCTTCATCAGCGCCCCGGTCCTGTCGCTGCCGGTGAATCCCACCGTGATCAATGGCACCGCCGCCTTCAACCAGGCCGGCAACGTCCTGACCGTGACCAACAGCAACGGCGCCATCATCAACTGGCAGAAGTTCTCCATCGGAGCCGGCGAAACCACGCATTTCGCCCAGACCTCCGCCTCCAGCTCCGTCCTTAACCGGGTCCTCAACGACCCGACGGCGATTTACGGCACCCTCAGCTCCAACGGCCGCGTCTGGCTGGTGAACCCCGCCGGCATCATGGTCGGCCCCGGCGGCAAGGTCGACGTCGCCGGCTTCGTCGCCAGCACCCTCAACATCCGCAATGAAGACTTCCTCGCCGGGCGCAACGTCTTCGTCAATGACAGCAGCGCCAAAAACGTCATCAACCAGGGCGAAATCCGCACCCCGGCCGGCGGCAGCGTGTATCTGATCGGCAGCAACGTCAGCAACGAAGGCATCATCACCACCCCGAAAGGCGAAACCATCCTCGCCGCCGGCGCCACCGTCAGCCTGATCGACAGCGCCACCCCCGGCGTCAAGGTCAACATCACCGGCAGTGAAGGCAATGCCACCAACCTCGGCACCATCACGGCGGAAGCCGGGCGCATCGGCATCGCCGGCGTCATCGTCAGGAACAGCGGGTTGGTGAATGCCTCCTCTGTGGTCAATGAGGGCGGACGGATCTTCCTCAGGGCCACCAGGTCGGCCGTGCTCGACGCTACTTCCATCATTCGCGCCGATGCAGGCGACACCGGCAACGGTGGCAAGGTTCTGGTCTGGAGCGACGAGACTGCGGAGGTCGATGGCGTGATCAGCGCCCGCGGCGGCAGATTGTCGGGAGACGGTGGCTTCGTCGAAACGTCGGGCAAGGCGCACCTGACGGTAAAGGGCCTGCGCGTGGATACCGGCGGCGGCCAGTGGTTGCTCGACCCGAACGATTTCACGATCGGAACGGATATAACCGGCGCAGTGCTGGGTGGCAACCTCGCGTCGAATGACGTCACGATCCTCAGCAACCAAGGCAGCACGCCGGGCAACGGCGACATTTTCGTCAACGACGCGGTTGCATGGTCGAGCGCTCACAATCTGACCTTGTCCGCCTATCGGGGCGTAGTCGTCAATATGCCGATCAACGGCGGCAGCGGCAGCACGGTGGTGCTGCGCGCCGACAACACCGGAACCGGAACGGGAACGGTCATCAGGAGCGCGTCCGGGCACGTCAATACCGCCGCGGGTCGCTACCTGCACATCTATTACAACCCGACGAGCTATGCCTCGCCGACCGACTTCAGCTCACTCGCGAGTGGTCCCTACTTCGCCTGGATGCTGGTGAATGACGTGACCGATCTACAGTCGATGTTGACCAACCTCGCCGGTGTTTACGCCCTTGGCAAAAACATTGATGCGTCGTCCACCAGCGGTTGGAACAGTGGAGCCGGATTTGTTCCCGTCGGCAATTCAACCACCAACTTCACCGGTGTTCTCGACGGACTTGGCCACACGATCACCGGACTGACCATCAACAGACCCGCCACATCCAATGTCGGGCTTTTTGGCTTCGCCAATGGTGCAACGATCCAAAACCTTGGGCTGAGTTCGGCGACCATTACCGGCAGTTCGTTTGTAGGCAGTCTGGCGGGGCAGATGAATGGCAGCGTCAGCAACATCAGCAATTCCTATAGCTCAAGTGCCGCCATAAGCGGTGCCGGCTTTGTCGGCGGGCTGGTCGGATGGATCAGGGGCAACATCAGCTACTCATACAGTACCGGTAGCGCAACCGGCACCGGTGCTACCGGTGGATTGTCAGGGGGGAATCAGTTTGGCCAGAGCAACATCAGCAATTCATACAGCAGCATGAACGTAAGCGGCAATGCCGCGGGCGGGCTGGTGGGCGGCAATGATGGCATCATCAGCAAGTCATACAGCACCGGCACGGTCACCGGCAACTATGCTGGCGGACTGGTGGGACAAAATCATGCTGGCAGCATCCTCGATTCCTACAGCACCGGTGCGGTGAGCGGCACCTCAAGAGCTGGCGGACTGGTCGGGCTGGCCGGACCCGCCGATGGATTTTGGACGACGATCACCAATTCCTACAGCACGGGCCCGGTAAGCGGCGGCGGTTCGGTCGGCGGACTGGTGGGTGAGAATGTTAATGGCATTGGCAGGATCACCAGCAGTTTCTGGGACACCCAAACCTCCGGCCAAGCCCTCAGCCCCGGGGGGGGCACCGGAAAGACCACCGCACAGATGCAAACGGCCGCTACCTACAGCGGCTGGTCTGCCGTGAACTGGGACATCGCAGACGGCAGCTACCCCACGTTAAAAAACATGCCTGCCCCGCCAGCCCCGCCAGCCCCGCCAGCCCCGTCGCCCACCCCGCCTGCCGGAATTGATCCTTGCACTACCAGTCCGGACCTTTGCAAGCCGCCTGCTCCCATCGATGATCCGTTCATCGACGTGGTCGAGGCGGATCCCTGCGCGACTGCCCCGGATTCGGCCCAGTGCAAGGCGCTGAAGCAGGACGATGAAAAAGAGAAGCAGGAAAAGGACAATTTCGGCGATGAAGACGACGGGAATCGAAACGCAACATCCGGCAAGAGAATACTTGCCCAGTGCGGCATTTGAGCTGCAGGCCACATGGGGCCGCGGCTGAACCTGTCGGCAGTGTTCTTCGAACTCCGGCGGGCGCTACGCAAGCCTCGGACGGTCGGTCGCTGAGTCAGCGCGTGCGCCAGGAGTAGTGGCAGGCGACGCAGCCGCCGGTCAGTTTGGGCAGTTCGACCAGGGCCTTTTCCCTGTCGCCACCGGCAGCGACCTTGGCAAATTCGCTGGCGGCGCGGTGGCCGTCGATGCCGATCCCGTGCATTGCCGGGGGCATGTGCGGGCCGGGGCGCGCGTCGAACGGCTTGTCGCGATGCTTGCCCATTGCGGATTGTCCCAGCGAGGTTTCCGCCAGTTGCCCGGCTTCCTTGACCTTGCCGGCGGCCATCAGCGTCAGGATTTCATTGAGCGCCAGCAGATTGCCGCGCATTTCCTCGCGCAGCGCCTCCTGTGCGGCAGGCGGCAACGGGGCCAGTTGGCGATTGTCCTCGGCCAGTGCCTGGTTGGCAATCAGCGCAGCCATCAGAAAAAACGTTTTTACCTGCATGTCCAACTTCTTAGCGGAACACCACGGTCTTGTTGCCGTGGACCAGCACGCGGTCTTCGAGGTGGTAGCGCAGTCCGCGCGCCAGCACGTTCTTTTCGATGTCCTTGCCGTAGCGCACCATGTCCTCGACCGAATCCGAGTGGTCGATGCGGATCACGTCCTGCTCGATGATCGGGCCCTGGTCGAGCGTCTTCGGTCACGTAGTGGCAGGTCGCGCCGATCAGCTTGACGCCGCGCGTGTAGGCCTGGTGGTAGGGCTTGGCGCCGACGAAGGAGGGCAGGAAGCTGTGGTGGATGTTGAGGATCCGACCCGGATAGGCGGCGCACAGTTCGGGCGAAAGAATCTGCATGTAGCGCGCCAGCACCATGGTGTCGCCGTGCGACTTCCTCGAACAGGCGCTGCACCTCGGCATAGGCGGCGGCCTTGTTGTCGGCAGGCACCGGCACGTGATGAAACGGGATGCCGTGCCACTCGACGAAGCCCTTGAAGGTGTCGTGATTCGAGATCACGCAGGGAATCTCGATGTCGAGTTCCTTCGATTGCCAGCGCGCCAGCAGGTCGTAGAGGCAATGTTCCTGCTTCGAGACGAGGACCACGACGCGTTTCTTGACCGCCGAATCGTTGATGCGCCAGTCCATCTGCAGCTCGGTCGCCAGCGGCTGGAAGCGGCTGCGGAATTCGGCGAGGTGGAAGGGCAGCGAATCGGCCTTGACTTCGATGCGCATGAAGTAGCGCCCAAGCTCCTGACTATCCCCCCGCCCCCTTCCCGGGGAAGGGGGTGACGCTGGTTCTCCGGCTGCGCCGGCTCCGGTTTCTTGAAGGTTCCCGCCTTGGGGCGGCCCGGCGGCGGGAACTTCGTCGGCGTGAAAGCTCGATTCGAGGATCCAGCCCTTGTGCTCGGCGATGAAGCCGGTGACGCGCGCGATGATGCCGACCTGGTCGGGACAGGAGGCGGTCAGCGTATAGAAGCGTGCCCTGTGCATCAGATTCTGGCAGATGCCTTATCGATTTCGCTACGCAGTTCGGTGTAGTTCATGGTCACCGGAAATTGCGGAAACTCGTCGATCACGTTCTGCGGCGGGTGGAACAGTATGCCGGCGTGGGCCTCGGCCAGCATCGCCGTGTCGTTGTAGGAGTCGCCGCCGGCAATCACCTTGAAGTTGAGTTCCTTGAAGCGCCTGACCGACTCCATTTTCTGGTTCGGCATGCGCAGGTGGTAATTCACCACGAAGCCGGCGGCATCCGTCTCCAGCTTGTGGCAGAACAGCACCGGCATGTTCAGCTGCGCCATCAGCGGCATGGCGAACTCGTAGAAGGTGTCGGACAGGATGATGACCTGGTAGTCGCGGCGCAGGGCGTCGAGGAAGCCCCTGGCGCCGGCCATCGGGCCCATGTCGGAAATCACCTTCTGGATGTCCGGCAGGCCCAGCTTGTGGGTCTTGAGCAGGGCCAGGCGGTACTTCATCAGCTTGTCGTAATCCGGCTCGTCGCGCGTGGTGCGGGAAAGTTCCGGGATACCGGTGCGTTTGGAGAACTCGATCCAGATTTCCGGAACGAGCACGCCTTCGAGATCGAGACAGACGAGTTGCACTGAAATTCTCCAAAAGTCGGCGCTGGCGGCACGCCACTTGACAGCCCGCGCGCTGCCGGCCACAGTGGAAGGGCGCGATTTTACCCGTTTGCCGTGCTCACAGCAGTGCGTAAGTCGTGCTGGCGCGGCAAACGCTCTTGCCGTCGTCGGCGCCGCGGATATCGATCTCGCCGAAGGCCAATGCCTTGCCTGCGCGCACGATCCTGGCTTCGATCAGGGCATCCTGGTTCGACAGCGGCTTGAGAAAACTGGTGGACAACTGCACCGTGGTGCAGGGGCGGAATTCCCCGAAATGATTGATCAGCGCCAGCACCATCGCCGAATCAGCGGCGGCCATCATGGCCTGGCCGCTGAGCATTCCGCCGACTCGCGAAAGCTGGTCGCTCTGCGGCAGGCGCAGCAGTATATGTCCGCCGCCGCGGCCCTCCACCTTCAGGCCCAGCGCCTGAACCCAGGGGGCGAAGTATTCGGCGAGCGCGGCTTGCAGGATGTCGTTGTTCATTGTTCAGGCACCGGTGGTTGTCGGATTGCTGCGTCGTGATGCAGGGATCGGGGAGGGCGCGGCATCTTCCGAACACTCATGGCACCGAGCGCCCCTGCGGAAGATGGAACACGCGAAAAGCCGTTTATTCGTCCGCCCCTTTCCCCTCGTGGGGGTAACAATCGGCGCGCTGCGCGCGTAAGTCACAAGGGGCTCCAAACAAAGTGTTTCACGACAACAAGGGCCTTGCCCAATCCATGTCTGCGACACCTTGCCACAGACGGTATCCGCTGGTGGGATAATCCGCATTCTAAGGTCGCTCCGGCTGCCACGGGACAGGAAGCGGCCTTGTTGTTTGGGTCCGATCGGTTTCTAATACGTCCTGCCGGAATTTTTCGTCGTGTTTCAAGGTCATATCGCCGTGCAGTTGTTCGCTCTGGGCATCAATCACCATACAGCCCCGCTGGCGGTACGCGAGCAGGTGGCGTTCGACCCGTCGCGCATGGGCCAGGCTTTGCACGACCTGTTGCGGGCGAAATCGGTACGCGAAGCCGCGATCCTGTCCACCTGCAACCGCACCGAACTGTATTGCGCGGCCGACCACCCGCAGGGCGCGGCGGACTGGCTGGCCGAGTACCACTCGCTTTCGCCGCAGAAGATTCATCCCTATCTGTACCAGCATCCGCAGCAGGCAGCCGTGCGTCACATGTTTCGCGTCGCGGCCGGGCTCGATTCGATGGTGCTGGGCGAGCCGCAGATCCTCGGTCAGATGAAGCAGGCGGCGCGTGCCGCCGAAGCGGCGGGAACCCTGGGCACGCTGCTGGGCAAGCTGTTCCAGCGCACTTTTGCCGTGGCCAAGGAAGTGCGCTCGACCACGGCGATCGGCGCCAACACGATTTCCATGGCTGCCGCCGCGGTGCATCTGTCCGCGCGCATTTTCGACAGCCTGGCGGAGCAAAAGGTGCTCTTCATCGGCGCCGGCGAAATGGTCGAGCTCTGCGCCGCGCATTTCGCCGCGCACAGGCCGCGGCAAATCACCATCGCCAACCGCACGCTGGAGCGCGGCGCCGGTCTGGCCGCCCGCTTCGGCGGCGATGCCATGCGCCTGGAACAGCTCGGCGAGCGTTTGGCGGATTACGACATCGTGGTCTCCTGTACAGCCAGTTCGCTGCCCATCATCGGCCTGGGCCTGGTCGAGCGCGCCCTGAAAGCGCGCCGCCACCGGCCGATGGTGATGGTCGATCTCGCCGTACCGCGCGACATCGAGGAGGAGGTGGCCCGGCTGGATGACGTCTTTCTCTATACCTTGGACGATCTCGGCCAGATTGTCGAATCCGGTCTCGAATCGCGCCAGGCGGCGGTGGTCGAGGCCGAGGCCATCATCACCGATCGCGTTTCGGGTTTCCTGCACTGGCTGGAAGCGCGCGAAACGGTACCGACCATCCGCGCCCTGCGCGATGCCGGCGAGCGCGCGCGCCGCCATGAAGTGGAACATGCACTGAAGCTGCTGGCGCGCGGCGATGATCCGACGAAGGTGCTGGACGCCTTGTCGCACGGCCTCACCAACAAGTTGCTGCATGCCCCGACCCACGCCCTGAACCAGGCCGAAGGCGCCGAGCGCGCCGAGGTTGCGGCGCTCATCTCCCGCATCTATCACCTTCATTCCGGGGAGTAGCTGCGTGGTTCCGCATCGACTGCCCGGGCGCGCGCCCGGCCGCCCGTGAGCAAGCTCCCGATGTTCGATTTCATGGTTCCGGCGCTGGGCTTGATGCGCCGCATCCTCTATCTCGGAACGCGGACCCAGGTGTTTCCGGAATCATCCGAAGAACTCGGGCTGCGCCCGGATCTGCCGGTGTGCTACGTGCTCGACGAGCGCCACCTTTCCAACCTGCTGGTGCTCGACCACGAGTGCGGCCAGCTGGGCCTGCCGCGCGCGCTGCACCCGATGCGCGACAAGGCCTACAGCTCGCAGCGCTCCTTCTTCTTCCTCTCGCACAACGAGCGCGGCCGGCTGGTGCCCAATCCGCGCGTCAGCGCGGCACCGATGCTCAAGGCCATGGTCCGGGCCGCCTTCACCGACCCGCGCTTCGATGTGCAACTGGTCCCGGTGACCATACTTTGGGGGCGCGAACCCGGCAAGCAGGACTCGGTACTGAAGGCCCTGCTCGCCGAATCATGGCAGCAGGTGAGCACCCTGCGCCACCTGCTGGCGATGCTGATCCACGGGCGCCACACGATGCTGCGCTTCAATGCGCCGATTTCCCTGCGCGAATTCCTCAGCGACGGTATCGACGAAGCGCACGCCGTGCGCAAGCTGGGGCGCATCCTGCGCGTGCATTTCCGGCGCCAGCGTGAAATGGCGATCGGTCCCGACCTGTCCCATCGCCATACCCAGCTGCACACGCTGCTCAACATGCCCTCCGTGCGTGCCGCCATCGCGGTCGAGGCAAGCGAGAAATCGGTTTCCCTGGCCGTCGCGCAAAAGACCGCGCGCGATTTTGCCTTCGAGATCGCCTCGGACTACACCTACTCGGTGGTGAAGGCTTTTGCCCTGTTCCTGACCTGGGTCTGGAACAAGGTCTATAACGGAATCGAGGTGCACAATTTCGATCGCGTCACGACGGTGGCGCCCGGGCATGGCGTGATCTATGTGCCCTGCCATCGCAGCCACGCGGATTACCTGCTGCTGTCCTACATCATCTTCACCCGCGGCCTGATGGTGCCGCACATCGCCGCCGGCTCCAACCTCAACCTGCCGCTGGTGGGTTCCATCCTGCGCCGTTCCGGCGCCTTCTTCCTGCGGCGCAAGATCAAGGGCGAGCCGCTCTACGCGGCGGTGTTCCAGGAGTACGTGCACCTGATGATCGACCGCGGCTTCCCGATGGAGTATTTCATCGAGGGCGGACGCAGCCGCAGCGGACGCATGCTGGCGCCCAAGGCGGGCATCCTGGCGATGACCGTGCAAAGCTTTGTGCGCAGCCATGCCCGACCGCTGGTTTTCGTACCCGTCTATATCGGCTACGAGAAGCTGATGGAAGGCAGCAGCTACATTGCCGAACTGCATGGCCGGCCGAAAAAATCGGAATCATTGATCGGGCTGGTGCGCGCTGCGCGCGTGCTGAAGCGAAATTTCGGCCGGGTCCATGTGAATTTCGGCCCGCCGCTGGCATTGGCCGAGTTCCTCGACGCGAATCACCCGGACTGGCGCGAAGACAGCCCCGAGGAACAGGCGCCCTGGCTGCGCAGCGCGGTGGATGCAACGGCGACGGAACTGGCGCGCCGGATCAATTCCCTGGCGGTGGTCAATCCGGTGAACCTGCTGGCGGTTACCCTGCTCTCCACGCCCAAGCACGCGGCCGATGTGCGCCTGCTGCAAAGGCAGATCGGGCATGTCCAGTACCTGTTGGCCGATTCCCCGTACAAGTCCTCCATCATCACGTGCGACCTGCCCGCCGCCGACGTGATCGACTACGTGCGCACGCTCGATCTGGTCGAGTGCCATCCCCATCCGCTGGGCGACATGATCCGCGCCGAGGAGCAGCAGGCGGCACTGCTGGCCTACTTCCGCAACAACGTGTTGCACCTGCTGGCCCTGCCGGCGTTGCTGGCCTGCCTCGTCAGCCACAACCAGGTACTGACGCGGCAGCGTGCGAAAGAGGCGATCAAGGGCATCTACGGCCTGCTGCGCGCGGAACTTTTCCTGCCGTGGGATGCGCAGGAGCTGGATGCGGTGATCGATCATGCCGAAGCGGCGCTGTTCCGGCGCGGCCTGATCCTGGAAAATGGCCAGTCGGGAATGTTGCGGGCGCCGCCGCCCAACAGCGAAGCCAACCCGGAACTGCGGCAACTGGGCAACATCATCCGCCCCACGCTGGAACGGCAGTTCCTTACCCTGGAGCTCCTGCAGCACCACGGCAGCGGCCAGTTGACCCGCGCCAGCCTGGAGGAGGCCACCCACCTGCTGGCGCAGCGACTGGCGATGCTCTACGAATTCAACGTCGCCGAGTTTCCGGAGAAGCTGCTGTTCGCCAACGTGATCCGCAACCTGATCGATGCGGAAATTCTCCGCGTCGGTGAAGACGGGCTGTTGCAGTTCGACGAGCGCATTACCCTGGCGGCGGCGCAGACCGAACTGCTCCTGGCTGCCGATGTGCGCCACAGCATCCAGCTCATTGCCCGTGCGGCGCCCCCGCCGAATCCCGGCCCCGGCCCATGAAAAAGAGCATCCTCGAAAAACTCGAACGCCTCAGCGAGCGCCTGGAAGAAATCGACGGCCTGCTCGGCGGCGAGCACGCTGCGCGCGACATGGACAGCTACCGCAAGCTCACCCGCGAGCGCGCCGACATCACGCCGGTGGTGGAACTGTTCCATGCTTACCGTAGCGCCAGCGCCGACTTTTCAAGTGCCGGTGAAATGCTGCCCGATCCCGAGATGAAGGAACTCGCGCTGGCCGAACAGGAGTCGGCCGGCACCGAAATGGCCCGGCTCGAAGTCGAGCTGCAGCGCGCCCTGTTGCCGAAGGACCCCAACGACGAGCGCAACCTTTTCCTCGAAATCCGCGCCGGCACCGGCGGCGACGAATCCGCGCTGTTCGCCGCCGACCTGTTTCGGATGTACAGCCGCTATGCAGAACGCCAGCGCTGGAAGGTCGAGATCGTCTCGCGCAGCGAATCCGACCTCGGCGGCTTTCGCGAAATCATCGCCCGCATCGAGGGCAACGGCGCCTATTCCAGGCTCAAGTTCGAATCCGGCGGCCATCGCGTGCAGCGCGTACCGGTGACCGAGACACAGGGCCGCATCCACACTTCGGCGTGCACCGTGGCGGTGATGCCGGAGGCGGACGAACTGGTCGACATCGAGATCAATCCGGCCGACCTGCGCATCGATACCTTCCGCGCTTCGGGCGCCGGCGGGCAGCACATCAACAAGACCGACTCGGCCGTGCGCATCACCCACATCCCGACCGGCATCGTCGTCGAGTGCCAGGATGACCGCTCGCAGCACCGCAACAAGGCGCAGGCAATGTCGGTGCTGGCGGCGCGCATCAACGACGCCAAGCAGCGCCAGCAGCAGTAGCAGATCGCCTCGCAGCGCAAGAGCCTGATCGGTTCCGGTGACCGCTCCGAGCGCATCCGTACCTACAATTTCCCGCAGGGGCGGATTACCGACCACCGCATCAACCTGACGCTGTACAAGATCGACGCCATCATGGACGGCGACCTGGATGAACTGGTGGGCGGCCTGACGGCCGAGCATCAGGCCGAACTGCTGGCGGCGCTTTCCGAATGACCACGGTGGCCGTGGCGCTTGCGGCGGCGCGGGCGAAGCTGCCGGCGAGCGAGGCGCGCCTGCTGCTGGGGCATGTGCTGGGCAGGCCGCCGGCCTGGCTGATTGCGCACGACGATGAGGTGTTGGACGAGGACGCACTGCTCGGTTTTGCGTCGCTGGTGGCGCGCCGCGCGGGAGGCGAACCGGTGGCCTATCTGGTCGGGCAGCGCGAGTTTTTCGGACGTGAATTCGAGGTATAGCCCTGCCGTGTTGATTCCGCGTCCGGAGACCGAACTGCTGGTCGAAATAGCCTTGGCAAGAAGTCGGCGCGGACGGTGCGGCGGCGATCCTCGACCTTGGGACAGGCAGCGGCTGCCTCGCCGTCACCCTGGCCCTCGAGTTGCCGAAGGCGCAGGTTACCGCGGTGGATGCTTCCGCGGCAGCGCTGGCGGTGGCGCGACAGAATGCGGAGCGTCACGGCATACGATGTGCGCCTGCTGCAAAGCGACTGGTTCGGTGCGCTGGCCGGCGAGCGCTTCGACCTCATAGTCGCCAACCCGCCCTACATTGCCGCCGCCGATCCGCATCTTTCGGCCGGCGACCTGCGTCACGAACCGCAAATGGCACTATCAAGCGGTGCCGATGGGCTGGATGCGATTCGCCACATCGTCGCCGACGCGCCTGCGCATCTCGCTTCGGGCGGGCATCTCCTGCTGGAGCATGGCTACGACCAGGCCGCCGCGGTGGAGGAACTGATGGAGGCGGCCGGGCTCGCCGGCCGCGAACAGCACCGCGATCTCGCCGGTATTGTTCGCGTCAGCGGCGGACGGATGACATAAAAAAAGCGGCCCGGGAAACCCCGGGCCGCCATTCCTTCGAAACCTTGCCTGTCAGCGCAGGCCGGCGATGTAGTCGGATACTGCCTTGATCTCGTGGTCGGTCATCTTGATGGCGACCATGCGCATCATCTTGTTCGGGTCGTTGGCGCGCGCGCCTTCGCGGAAGCTCTTCAACTGCGCCTCGGTGTATTCGGCAAACTGGCCGCCGATACGCGGATATTGTGCCGGGATGCCGGTTCCGGTCGGGCCGTGACACGCCGCGCAGGCGGGCAGCCCTTTGGCCTGGTCACCGCCGCGATACAGCTTCTGGCCGAGTTCGATGGTTTCGCGGTTCTTTGCGACTTCACCTTTTTGCGTTTGCGCCGCAAAATAGGCGGCGAGATCACGCATCTGGCCTTCGTCATAGGCTGCGATCATGCCGTTCATGATCGGGTTGATGCGCTCGGGTTGCTTGCCGTCGACGGGCTTGAAATTCTTCATCTGCTTGACCAGATAGTCAGCGTGCTGTCCCGCCAGTTTGGGGTTGACTGCCAGCGGACTGTTTCCATCCGGACCGTGACAGCCCACACAGACAGTAGAGACGATTATTTGCCCGCGAGCGGCATCGCCTTTCGGGGTGGCCTTGGCGGCATCGGCCGCCTGGGTGCCGAATGCCGTCACGGCGCACAGGAGGGTAACTAGGCAACTGAGCAGGGAACGCTTCATGGGCAAAAACTCCTGGGAAACTGCCGGATTCGGAAATTGTAAACCTGATATTCTATCCCAGCTCATCCGATTTCTCCACGTCCGCCTGCCAAGGCGCGCGTCTTTGATGTATTCCCCATGTCCCTGTTCCGCCACGCCACGTTTGAAATTTCGGTAGCCCAACCCGGTGGCCTGCCTGCCCACGCCGGTGCCGAAATCGCCTTTGCCGGGCGGTCAAATTCTGGAAAATCCAGTGCCATCAATACCTTGGTCGGGCACACGCGGCTCGCGTTCGTTTCCAAGACTCCTGGCCGGACCCAACTGATCAACCTGTTCCGCATGAAAAACGGCGCCGCCCTGGTCGATTTGCCCGGTTATGGCTATGCCCAAGTGCCCCTGGCGGTTCGCCTGCAATGGCAGGGACTGCTCGAACACTATCTGACCCGCCGTTCGAACCTCGTGGGATTGGTGCTGATCATGGATTCGCGTCGGCCCCTGACCGACCTTGACTGGAAAATGATCGGCTGGTTCGGTTCCACGGGAAGGCCGATACATTGCCTGCTGACCAAGTCGGACAAATTGACAAAGCAGGAGCAGACCAAGACCCTGCGCGAAACCCGCGCGGCGCTCGCCGGATTTGGTGAGCAGATTACGGTGCAGATGTTTTCCAGCCTGAAGAAGACCGGCATGGAGGAGACTGAAAAAGTGGTAGGCAACTGGTTGAGTGGCGATGGGTCCGTCGTATCCACTAGCTGACGCAGTCAGCCTGATGGGTCACCCCCTTTCATGTAAAGGGGGCCGGGGGATAGCCCATACAATTCGCCCGCAGGGCTTTTATTTTGGCTGCGCCAAAATAAAAGCCCTCGACCAAAGGGGAGAAGGTCGAGGGCGAAACACCTTGAAAAATTCAAGGTACCCGCTCAGGGAGGTGAAGCGGGAGACGACGCGAACCGAAGTCCGGCACCATCTGCTTACTATGATAAGTCGTGTGCGTTAAAGTTCAAGCAATTTCGAAAATACTTTCAAGGCTAAGACAATGATTACAAAAGGTGTATTTCCCGGATCGCGGATGCGCCGCATGCGTCGCGACGACTTCTCGCGGCGCCTGATGCGTGAGCACACACTGACGCCGGACGACCTGATTTACCCTGTGTTCGTCCTGGAGGGTGCAGGGCGTACTGAAGCCGTTGCGTCGATGCCCGGTGTCGAGCGCATGTCGCTCGACCGCCTCTTGCCGGTGGCAGAAAAGGCGCTGAAACTCGGCGTGCCGGCATTGGCCCTGTTCCCCGTGGTGGATGGCAGCCGGAAAACTCCCGGGGCGGAAGAGGCCTGGAACCCGGCGGGTCTGGTGCCCACGGTGGTGGCCCGCCTCAAACAGGAGTTTCCCGAACTCGGTGTGATTACGGACGTCGCGCTGGACCCCTATACCAGCCACGGCCAGGATGGCCTGATCGACCCGGCCGATCCGCGCGGCTACGTGATGAACGACGAGACCCTGGAAGCCCTGGCGAAACAGGCGCTGTGCCATGCCCGCGCCGGCGCCGACGTGGTGGCCCCGTCAGACATGATGGACGGCCGCATCGGCCGCATCCGCGCCGCGCTGGATAGCGAAAAGCTTATCCATACCCGCATCCTGGCGTATTCGGCGAAGTACGCCTCCGCGTTCTACGGACCCTTTCGCGACGCTGTCGGCTCGGCCGGCAATCTGGGCAAAGGCAACAAATACACCTACCAGATGGACCCGGGCAACAGCGATGAAGCGATCCGCGAAGTCGCGCTGGACATCGCCGAAGGCGCCGACATGGTGATGGTCAAGCCCGGCATGCCCTATCTCGACATCGTGCGCCGGGTGAAGGACGAGTTCGGCGTGCCGACCTATGCCTATCAGGTCAGCGGCGAATATGCCATGCTCAAGGCCGCCGCTGCCAACGACTGGCTGGCGCACGACGCGGTGATGATGGAGGCGCTGCTGTCGTTCAAGCGCGCCGGATGCGACGGCATCCTGACCTATTTCGCGCTGGAGGCGGCGACGCTGCTCAAGGCCTGATCAGGAGTCGGCGTCGGCGTTGCGGCGATTCGCCGCAGCGCCGGCAATCAACGTGCCAGAATCGGCCACTGCGCCGGCCAGCTCGCCAGCGGATCGTCCTTGAAGCCGCTTTTGACGAAGCGCTGCCAGCGTCCCACGGCGTAGCACACCAGCAGGTCGGCGTGGGCGCCGAAATCATGTTCGGCGGCCAGCGCGCCCTGTGCCGATGCGACTTTCAGGCACTGCTTGAGCGTGGCTTCGATGCGATCCAGCAACTGGTTGATGCGGGCCTGCAGGCGCGGGTTCTCGTGCACCAGCGCGTCGCCCACCAGCACCCGCGTCAGGCCGCGATTCTTCTGCGCAAAGCGCAACAGCGAGGCGACGATGGCCTCGGCCTGCTTGAGGCCGGACTCCTCGGCCGCTTCGATCTGGGTGATGACCGAGAAAACCCCGCTCTCGATGAACTCGATCAGGCCTTCATACATCTGCGCCTTGCTGGCGAAGTGGCGGTAGAGCGCGGCCTCGGAGACCTGCAGCTGTTTGGCAAGCAGGGCGGTGGTGACCTTGTCTGCCGCCGGACGTTCGAGCATCTCGGCGATGGTCTGCAGGATCAGGAGTTTTTTTTCACCGACTTTGGCGGCGCGGGCTTCGTTCATGGTGGGTCCGTGGTTAGGTTGTTAGCAGGGAACTCCCGTTTCGGAGCCCTTGAAATAAACGCGCGCAGCGCGCCGAAAAGTAACCCCCCGCGAGGGGGAAGGGGGGCGGGCGAATAATTCGCTTTTTCGCGTGGTTCATCTGCGGCAGGCCTCGCTGGTGCGATGAGCGTAAACGGTCACTTTGACTTGATCAAGGTACCGACGCCTTCGTCGGTCAGGATTTCCAGCAGCAGCGCATGTTCGACGCGGCCGTCGATGATGTGTACGCCCTTGACGCCGCTCCTGGCCGCATCCAGCGCCGAGCCGATCTTGGGCAGCATGCCGCCGGAGAGCGTGCCGTCGGCGACCATGTCGTCGATCTGCTTCGGCGTGATGCCGGTGATCAGCTGCCCGGCCTTGTCCAGCACGCCCGGCGTATTGGTCAGCAGCACCAGCTTCTCGGCTTTCAGTACCTCGGCGATCTTGCCGGCCACGACGTCGGCGTTGATGTTGTAGGTCTCGCCCTCGCTGCCGACGCCGATCGGCGCGATGACCGGAATGAAAGCGCCGGTGTCGAGCAGCGCGATCAGGCTGGGGTCGATGGAAACGATGTCGCCAACCTGGCCGATGTCGATCAGGTCGCCCGGGGCATCCTTGTTCTCCATCATCAGCTTCCTGGCGCGGATGAAATTGCCGTCCTTGCCGGTGAGGCCGACGGCCTTGCCGCCGTGCTGGTTGATCAGGTTGACGATCTCCTTGTTCACCTGGCCGCCGAGCACCATCTCGACCAGATCCATCGTCTCGGCATCGGTGACGCGCATGCCCTGCACGAACTCGCCCTTCTTGCCGACGCGGGCCAGCAGGTTCTCGATCTGCGGCCCGCCACCATGCACGACGACCGGGTTCATGCCGACCAGCTTGAGCAGCACCACGTCGCGGGCGAAACACTGCTTCAAGTGTTCGTCGGTCATGGCGTTGCCGCCGTACTTGACGACGATGGTCTTGCCGTGGAAGCGCTTGATGTAGGGCAGGGCCTCGGCCAGGACGCCGGCTTTGGCAGTTGGAGAGAGCTTTTCAGTCATGGGTATGGACGAGTGCAAGTGGTAACTTCACCCATTCTACCGGCAGCGAACCAGTGTGCAAGGGTTACCATCCCCGCTTGCTGCGCCGGCAGGAAAAGCGGCAGCCCCCACCATTGCAACGGGCTGCCACGTCGGCGGGGCGCCTGGAAAGACTTCAGTCGGCGTGCCGCCGGCGCCGACTTCTGAACTTACTGGATGGTGATTCTGCGCGCCTGCGTCGCGGCTTTCTTGGGCAGTGTCAGCTCCAGCACGCCGTCGGTGTATTTGGCGGTCACCTGCGCTTCGTCGATCTCCTGGGCCAACTGGAAGCTGCGCGAGACCTTGCCGAAATAGCGCTCGGTACGCAACACGCGTTCGCCTTCCTTGACATCCTTTTCCTCGCGCCGCTCGGCGCTGACCGAGACGATGGCGCCGTCGATGGCGACGTGAATGTCTTCCTTTTTTACGCCGGGGATTTCGGCGTGCACCAGATAGCCGTTCTCCTGTTCCTTGACATCGATTTTGACGGAGGGCGCATCGGGCTGCGACCCGTACTCGACCGGACGCACGAAGAAGCCACGGAACAAGTCATCGAGGGGATCGCGACGGATCAAGCTGTTCATTTTTCTCTCCTTTCAGGTAGCGGTTTCGGCCGGAAACAGGCCTCACCGGATACATGAGTGCCGCGGGAGAAATTTCAAGGGCGGTCAGGCGACAGGCCAAGCCGCCGCGGCAATTCAAGAATTGCATCGCGGTTGGTCCAGGAAAAACAGGCGGCGGCGGCTTCCTGCCAGGGCAGCCAGCGCCAGGCCAGATGTTCCTCGGCGGCGACGCTGACCGCGCGCGGCTCGGGCAGGCACAGGCTGAAGACGTGTTCCGTATTCTCGGTGATGCCGGGCGCGTAACGGTGCCGCCATTCGGCGAAAATCTCGTAGCGGTTGGCCAATTGCCAGTCGATGAATGCGCCGGCGTCGGCCTCGATGCCGGTTTCCTCGCGCACTTCGCGCCGCGCCGTTTCCGGCAGCGGCTCGTCGCCTTCCTGGCTGCCGGTGACCGATTGCCAGAATCCCGGGTGACGGGCGCGTTCCAGCAGCAGCACGTCCAGCGCGGGGGTGTGGATCACCACCAGCACCGAGACCGGCTTTTTGTAAATCATCGTCCGGGTTGGGCGACCGTGGGCAGCCAGGCGATGCCGTCGGCCTGCATGTCGACCAGGCACCAGAAAGGCACTTCATCCTCGTGCCATGTTGCAGCCGTTTCCTGGAATATCTGCATCAGCTTGACGAAGTCGCCTTCGGCACGGCCGTGGATGCCGTCGCAATGATCGAGGACGATCATGTAGCCGGTTGCCGGCAGCCAGCCCATGTCGAGCAGGCAGTCGGTCAGGGCATCCCAGTTGTGGCCGAACCATTCGGGGAAGCGCAGGGCGCGGCCGACCGCGGTGAGCATCTCGTCCTTGTTGCGCGCGGCAGCCAGGTCGACCCGCAGCACGAGGCAGCCGGCAGCCCTGGCACCGGCCAACAGATCGTCGATGGGGCCGTGCGGCAGATGATGCACGCCGGCCTGCGAGGAATCGGCAAACAGGTTTTCGTAGTGCTCGGCGCTCATCGCTCTATCCGGCGGAAGGATTTGTAGTGGTCGGCCGTGTAGTAGAACACGAACGGCGGCTTGTCGCCGGTAACGATGCGCCGCGCACCCCGATCCTTGCTGCCCGGCGTGGGCACGGTGTATTCGCGGTAGTAGCCGCGGGGTTGCTCGGGCAGCCGGCGCTCGCGATTCTGGAAAACGATGCCGTCGCGGCGATACGGATAGGGACCGCCGGCGTCGATGAGTTTAAGCGTCGCGCGCGCTTCCTCCGGCAACTGCGCCACCGGTACCGCAGCGACTGAGTTGTCGCGGGCCAGCGCCGCGCCGAACAGCGCGGCGCAGATCAGGCCGCAAAGCAGTTTGCGCATTCTAGAGCCTATTGCAGTAGGAATCGTACCCCGCGCCGTCGGGCGTTGGGATGCGATGCGAGGCGGAGGGAGTGCGGCATGGTACATCCATGCAAGCGACCGACAACGTGGCAGCGCGCCCAACGCCCGACGGCCCTTCAGGTTGAGACCAGGATCGGCGTCTGCGGCGTTGCAGCGCTTGCCAATGGAACAACCATTGGCTGCGCACTGCGCCTTGCATCCATCCGATCCTGGTCTCAACGCGGGGCATGATTCCTACTGCAATAGGCTCTTACGACTTGCCGACTTCGACCTCGGTTGCCACTTTCTGCCGCAGGCGGATGTGCAGTTCGCGCAACTGCTTTTCATCGACGTCCGAGGGCGCATCGGTCAGCAGGCACTGCGCGCGCTGCGTCTTGGGGAAGGCGATCACGTCGCGGATCGATTCGGCGCCGGCCATCATGGTGACGATGCGGTCGAGGCCGAAGGCCAGACCGCCGTGGGGCGGGGCGCCGTACCTGAGTGCGTCGAGCAGGAAGCCGAACTTCGCCTGCTGCTCCTCGGGGCCGATGCCCAGTGCCTGGAACACCTTTTCCTGCACCTCGGCACGATGGATACGCACCGAACCGCCACCCATTTCCCAGCCGTTCAGGGCGAGGTCGTAGGCTTTTGCCAGGCAAGCCCCGGGATCGGCGGCCATCAGCGCCTCGTGGCCGTCCTTGGGACTGGTGAAGGGATGGTGGCAGGCCGACCAGCGCTGGTTGTCCTCGTCGTACTCGAACATCGGGAAATCGACCACCCAGAGCGGCTCCCAGGCCTTGCCGTTGGTGTAGCCCCTGTCGTGACCGAGCTTGGTGCGCAAGGCGCCGAGCGCGTCATTGACGATCTTGGTCTTGTCGGCGCCGAAGAAAATCAGGTCGCCGGATTGTGCACCGGTGCGTTCGATGATGGTCTTCAGCGCCGCCGGGTGAAGGTTCTTGACGATGGGCGACTGCAGGCCTTCCTCATTGAACTTGCCGGCGTCATTGACCTTGATGTAGGCCAGGCCGCGGGCGCCGTAGATCTTGACGAACTCGGCGTAGCCGTCGATCTCGCCGCGGGTCAGCGCAGTTGCCCCGAGCGCGCCGCCCGGTACGCGCAGCGCTGCGACGCGGCCGCCGGAAGTGGCCGGGCCGCTGAATACCTTGAAGGCGACGTCGGTCACGGCATCGGTGACTTCGGTCAGCTCCAGGGTCACGCGCAGGTCCGGCTTGTCGGAACCGTAGCGGCGCATGGCTTCGGCATAGGTGATGCGCGGGAAAGGATTGGGCAGTTCGACCGCCAGTGCGGTCTTGAACACGCTGCGGATCATTTCTTCCATGATGGAGGTGATCTGCTCTTCGCTCAGGAAGGACGTTTCGATATCGACCTGGGTGAATTCCGGCTGGCGGTCGGCGCGCAGGTCTTCGTCGCGAAAGCACTTCGTGATCTGGTAGTAGCGGTCGAAGCCGGCCACCATCAGCAACTGCTTGAACAACTGCGGCGACTGCGGCAGGGCGAAGAACTTTCCGGGATGGACGCGCGAGGGCACCAGGTAGTCGCGTGCGCCTTCGGGAGTCGATTTGGTCAGCATCGGCGTTTCGATGTCGATGAAGCCCTTTTCGTCGAGGAAGCGGCGGAATGCCATCGCCACCTTGTAGCGCAGCATCAGGTTCTTCTGCATCTGCGGCCGGCGCAGGTCGATCACGCGATGGGTGAGGCGCACGTTCTCGGAGAGGTTTTCCTCGTCGAGCTGGAAGGGCGGCGTGACTGCCGGATTGAGCACTTCCAGTTCATGGCAGAGGATTTCGATTTCTCCGGAGGCCAGGTTGGGGTTTTCGGTGCCGGCGGGACGGCGGCGCACCTTGCCGGTCACTTTCAGCACGAATTCGTTGCGCACGTCTTCGGCGATCCCGAACATCTCCGCCCGGTCCGGGTCGCAAACGACCTGCGCCAGACCCGCGCGATCGCGCAGGTCGATGAAGATCACGCCGCCGTGGTCGCGGCGGCGGTGGTTCCAGCCGCAAAGGGTGACAATCTGGTCGACATGGGAGGCATTGACCTCGCCGCAGTAGTGGGTACGCATAGGATTTCCGGACTGTTAACTTAACGCGAAACCCAGCCGGCTGTGAAGTCACTGCGGACTATCGAGCGAAGCGAGCTGGTTGGTAGCCCCGCCCTGGGGCGGGGATGGGGGTGGGGGGTGATCAATTCGGCTTTTTATTGATTCTGGGCGCGCCCGAGCGGATTGCGCATGGGCGGGGCGACGACGCCCATGGAGACGATGTACTTCAGCGCTTCGTCGACGTTCATGTCGAGTTCGATGACGTCTTTCCTCCTGACAAAGAAGAAAAAGCCGTTGACCGGGCTGGGCGTGGTCGGGATGAAGACCCCGACATGTTCTTCGGGCAGCATGTCGGCGACATCGCGGGCCGGATGCCCGGTCTGGAAAGCCACCGACCAGGCTTCAGGATGCGGATAGCGGACCAGCAGGACTTTGCGGAATGCCACGCCGCTGCCCGAGAACAGGGTATCGCTGACCTGCTTGACGCTGTAGTAAATCGACTTCACCACCGGAATGCGTGCCAGTACCCCTTCCCAGAAGCGCACCAGCTTCTGGCCGACGATATTGGTCGTCACCAGGCCGGTGAGAAACACGATCAGCAGGGTCAGCAGGGCGCCGAGGCCGGGAATGTATATCCCGAGAAGCTCTTCGGGGTGGATCGCCCGTGGCAACAGGAGCAGGGACTGGTCCATGGAGCGGACGATCAGCGACAGCACCCAGGCGGTGATCGCCAGCGGGACCCAGATCAGCAGTCCGGTGATGAAATACTTTTTCAAGGCGGACGTCAGGTGTTTGCGGCGCAACTGCCGGTGCCACCCTGACAGGGTGGCGGGTTGTCGCTTTTGCTGTTGGCCGCGCAGCCGCCGCCCTTGAAATCGGTGGCATACCAGCCGCTGCCCTTGAGCTGGAAACCAGGGGCTGTGAGTTGTTTCGTAAAGTTTTCGGTCTTGCACTCGGGGCAGGTGGTCAACAGCGGATCGCTGACTTTCCGCATGACATCTTTCTCAAAGCCGCAATCCGTGCAGCGATAAGCGTAGATCGGCATGGCATTCTCCGGTATTCGGGCAAAGACGGCGATTATAGCCGAAGCCCTTGGTACGTCGGGTTCTCAGGTTCCGAGATAGGCGCGGGTCAGGGGTTTGCCCCAGACCAGGGCGATAGCACCTGCCGCGGCAAGGTATGGCCCGAATGGAATGGGTACATTGCGGCCGTGGCGGGCAAAGGCCATCAGGGAGATGCCAACCACTGCCCCGACGAGCGAGGAAAGCAGGATGGTCAGGGGCAGCATCTGCCAGCCAAGCCAGGCACCGAGCGCGGCCAGCAGTTTGAAGTCACCGTAGCCCATGCCCTCCTTGCCGGTGAACAGCTTGAACAACCAATACACGCCCCACAACGACAAATAGCCCGCCATGGCGCCGATCACCGCGCTCTTCAAGTCCGTATAGACGTTGAACGCATTCAGGGCCAGGCCGATCCAGAGTAGCGGCAAGGTGATGTCGTCGGGCAACAACTGGGTATCGAAATCGATGGCGGTCAGGGCAAGCAATGCCGCGACAAATACCAGGGCACCGAGACCCGCGGCAGTGAAGCCGAAATGCCATGCGGCGAGTCCGAACAGCAGTCCGGTCAACGCCTCGATCAGCGGATAGCGCAGGGAAATCGGTGCGGCGCAGCCCTTGCACCGGCCGCGCAGAAGAAGCCAGCTGACAAGCGGAATGTTCTCCAGCGCGGTAATCGAATGGCCGCACTGCGGACAGCGCGAACGCGGCCGGGCCAGCGAAAGCGGCTCGAAGGCTGGAGCAGCCTCGCCTTTGAGCTCGGCGCATTGCGCCGCCCAGTCGCGCTCCATCATGATCGGCAGGCGATGGATGACGACGTTGAGGAAGCTGCCGACCATCAGGCCGAGCAACCCGGCGGCAAGGGCGAACACCGCCGGATCGGCGAACTGCGCAATCATCCCGGCGAATTAGCCGACCACCGAGCCGAGCTTGAAGATCGGCAGGTACATGGCGACCACCAGGCCGCCGATGAGGCCGCCGAGGAAGACCATGATCATGGGTTCCATCAAACTGGCGAGCGCTTCAACCGCCTCGTCCACCTCGGCTTCGAAGAAGTCGGCGGTCTTGCCCAGCATTGAATCGAGCTGGCCGGACTCCTCGCCGATGGCGACCATCTGGGTGACCATCGGCGGGAACACGCCGGAATTTTCCATAGCCACCGTCAGGCTGGAGCCGGTAGACACTTCGGCCTGTATCTTCTGGGTCGCCAGGGTGTAGACATAGTTGCCTGCGGCACCGCCCACCGAATCAAGGGCATCGACCAGCGGCACGCCGGCAGCGAACATGGTGGACAGAGTCCGTGTCCAGCGCGCAATGGATGACTTTTTAAGCAGATCGCCAAAAACCGGAAGCTTCAGAAAATACTTGTCCGCCGCAATCTGCAATGTCCGTGACCGTTTGAAAGCCTGGGAAATTCCGAAAAAGACCGCATAAATGCCGGCGAAGATGAAATACCAGTTTGCGGTGAAAAAATCGGAGATTGTGATCACAATCAGAGTGGGAGCGGGCAGTTCGCCGCCGAAACTGGCAAACACGCCCTTGAAGGCCGGCACCACGAAAATCATGATGACCGTAGTGATGATGAAGGCGATGATGAGAATGGCGATCGGATAGGTCAGGGCGCCCTTGATCTTCGACTTGATCGCCTGAATTTTCTCTTTGTAGGTCGCCAGGCGATCCAGCAGCGTATCGAGAATACCCGCCTGTTCTCCCGCTTCGACCAGATTGCAGAACAGGGCGTCGAAATGCATCGGATACTTGCGAAAGGCCGACGCGAGATTCGAGCCGGTTTCGACATCGGACTTGATGCTGAACAGCAGCCGTGCAAGGGCCGGGTTGTTGGTGCCCTTGCCGACGATGTCGAAGGACTGCAGCAGCGGGACGCCGGACTTGACCATGGTGGCGAGCTGGCGGGAGAAGAGCGTGATGTCCTTGTCCGAGACCGAGCCGCCGCCGCCGATTTTCTGCTTCTTGAGCTTGGTGACGTTGATGCCTTGCCGCCGCAACGCGGCGTTTGCAGCGGCCTCGCTGGCGGCCTTGAACTCGCCGCGAACGACCTTGCCTTGCTTGTTCTTGCCTTCCCAGGAAAAATTAAGTTCCTTCGGGCCGTCCTTTTTCGTTTCCTTGCCTGCTGTGGCCATCGGCTTCTCCCGCATTAATTTTTGTTTCGGCCGCTGCTTTTGGCGCCGGAAAGACCGGCGACAGCCCGCACTCAATCCTTTGATCGCGCATTCTACGCCCTGACTATGCCGAGAGTATCACTCTCCGGCAGGACGGTGAAGTCGCACCATCTTGATCTTTCGATCCTGTGTTTGCACGATCTCCATTGCCACGCTGCCCACCCGCACGCCCACACCTACTTCCGGGATGTCCTGCAAGTGCTCGACAATCAGTCCGTTGAGCGTACGCGGCCCGTCCAGCGGAAAATCCAGACCCAACATGCGATTCAGATCCCGCAACGTGGCTGCTCCATCCACCAGTACCACGCCATCCCCGCTCCAGGAAAGCGAGCCGGCCACATCCGATTGCCGCGTGGTGAATTTTCCGACCAGTTCTTCGATGATGTCCTCCAGGGTGACCAGTCCCTCGATCTCGCCATATTCATCCACTACCAGGCCCATGCGCTGGCGGTTTTCGCGGAAGAATTGGAGCTGGGTGTAGATCGGCGTCGCGGCTGGAATGAAGTAGGGCTCGGACATGCGTTCGCGCAGGGTGGCGTGGGTGATTTCGCCGGCGAAGGCCTCGGCCAGCAGCCTTCTTTGATGCAGAACCCCGATGATATTGGCCGGATCGTCTTCGAACACCATGACCCGGGTATGAAAACTTGTAGCCAGCTGGGTTTTGATGTTCTCGATTGGCGCGGCAATGTCGATGGCCTCTATTTCGCCGCGTGGAGTCATTATGTCCTCCACCGTCAGTTGCTCCAGGTCGAAGAGGTTGAGCAAAATCGAGCGGTGTTGCTGCGGAATGAAGTTGCTTGACTCAAGCACCAGGGAACGCAGCTCCCCGGCACTGAGTCGTGAGTCCTCCTGGCCTGCTTTTGGTTTCAGCCTGAGCAGCCACAGTAGTGCATCGACGAACAGATTGACGAACCAGACAATGGGATAGGCCACACGCAACAACGGCCAGATCGCGTAACCCAAAATCCGCGCCAGCAGATCGGCATGGGCGGCGCCAAGAATCTTCGGCGTGATTTCCGCGAACACCAGGATGGCAAAGGTCACCAGCAGTGTGCCGATGCTCAGGGCCCACTTCTCCTCGCCGAAAAGCTCGATGGTGATTACCGATACCAGGGTTGCGGTAGCGGCATTGAGCAGATTGTTGCCGAGCAGGATCACGCCCAGCATCTTGTCGGTGCGACTCAGCAGGTCAAGGGCGAGTTTCGCTCCCCGGTCCCCTCCGCTCGCCAGGTGGCGAAGCCGATGACGGTTGGAGGCCATCATCGCGGTTTCGGCCAGCGAGAAAAATGCGGAACAGCCGAGCAATACCGCCAGCGCAACGAACTGCGCAGATAAGGGGATTCCGTCCATCAGCGGCCGAGAATTACCTCAAGCACAAAACGACTGCCGACGTAGGCCAGCAACAGGGCGGCAAAGCCGGCCAGCGTCCAGCGCAGCGCGACACGCCCGCGCCAGCCGCGCAAGTGACGGCCGGTCAGGAGCGCCGCGAAGATCAGCCAGGACAGGATCGCAAATATCGTCTTGTGGTTGAAGGTCAGCGCCTTGCCGAAGAGGGTTTCCGAGAAGAACACCCCGGACACCAGCGTCAGGGTAAGCAGGATGAAGGCGACATGGATCAGGCGGAACAACAAGGACTCCATGGTCAGCAGAGGCGGCAAGCCGGCCAGCAGCGGCGAGATGCGGCCGCGGTGCAGCCCCTTTTCGGCGGTGGCCATGAGCAGGGCGTGCAGCGCGGCCAGGGTAAACAGGCTGTAGGCCAGCATGGCCATCAGGAAGTGCAGGCGAAATGCCGCCGAACCGGCATTGGTCAGCACATGGACCTCGGAGAATATTGCCGGAAGAATCGCGGCAACGGCCGCGGCCGGCAGACCGATGATCTGCAAGCCCTCCATGCGGGCGTAGAAGCTCTCGATCCAATACAGAGCGATGGCCAGCCAGAGCATCACGGAAAGGGCAATCGCAAAGCTGAAACGCATGCTGCCGCCGTCGAAAATTTCCATGCGCAGGCTGACTGCGTGCGCCGCCAAGGCTACCAGCAGAAGGCCGCGCTCGCCGAGCTTGAGTCCGCCCGTCGGTTGGTCGAGCAAGGGTCCGCGCCAGCGGGTGCGCCAAAGATGTACCGCCAGGCCGGCATACAGGGCCGCGGCCAGCAGATGCATTAAGATTGCGGGACATTGGCGAAGTCTACACCAAGCCTCCCTACTCTTTTTGCATTCGAACAGCCCTTTCCTTCATGCTCGATAACCTCACCCAACGCCTCGGCCGTGTCGTAAAAAATCTGCGCGGACAGGCCCGCCTGACCGACGAAAACATCTCCGACATGCTGCGCGAAGTGCGCATGGCCCTGCTCGAAGCCGACGTGGCTTTGCCGGTGGTCAAGGACTTCATTGCCCGCGTCAAGGAAAAGGCGCTCGGCCAGGAAGTCATCGGCTCGCTGACTCCCGGCCAGGCGTTGGTCGGCGTCGTGCATCGCGAACTCACCGAACTGATGGGCGGCGCCAGCGTCGGCCTTAATCTGGCGACGCAGCCGCCCGCCGTGATCCTGATGTCCGGCCTGCAGGGCGCTGGCAAGACCACGACCACGGCCAAGCTGGGCAAGTGGCTCAAGGAACGGCAGAAGAAGAAGGTACTGACGGTCAGTTGCGACGTCTATCGTCCCGCCGCCATCGAACAGTTGAGGGCGGTTTCGGCCCAGGCCGGGATCGACTTTTTCCCCTCGTCGGGCGAACAGAAGCCGGCCGACATTGCCGCTGCCGCGCTGGATTACGCCAAACGGCATTACTACGACGTGATCTTCGTCGATACCGCCGGGCGTCTGGCCATCGACGAAGCCATGATGGCCGAGATCAAGGATCTGCACGCGCTGCTGAAGCCGATCGAAACCCTGTTCGTGGTCGATGCCATGCTCGGCCAGGATGCGGTGAATACGGCAAAGGCTTTCAACGAGGCCCTGCCGCTGACCGGCGTCATCCTGACCAAGCTCGATGGCGACTCGCGCGGCGGCGCGGCGCTGTCGGTGCGCCATGTCACGGGCAAGCCGATCAAATTTGCCGGCGTCGGCGAAAAGCTGACCGGTCTGGAAGAGTTCCACCCCGAGCGCATGGCTTCGCGCATCCTCGGTATGGGCGACATCCTCGGCCTGGTCGAGGATGCCCAGCGCGGCGTCGATCAGGACAAGGCGCAGGAATTCGTCAAGAAAATGAAGTCCGGCAAGGGCTTCGATCTCAACGATTTCAAGGACCAGATCGGCCAGATGAAAAACATGGGCGGCATGGCAGCGATGCTCGAAAAGCTGCCGGCGCAGTTCAGCGCCATGGCGCAGAAGGCCGGCGGCGGCATGGAGGACAAGATCCGTGCGGCGTCTGGAAGGCATCATTAATTCCATGACGCTATTGGAGCGCACCAAACCGGAAATCATCAAGGCCAACCGCAAGCGCCGCATCGCCACCGGCGCCGGCGTGTCGGTGCAGGAAGTCAATCGCCTGCTGAACCAGTTCGAGCAGACGCAGAAGATGATGAAGCAGTTCTCCAAGGGCGGCATGCAGAAGATGATGCGGGGGATGAAGGGGATGTTACCGGGGATGCGGTAGCGCTTCGTCACCGTCATCCCGCCTCTTCCCCGTCATTCCGGCGAAAGCCGGAATCCAGCACCCGGCTTGTTTCGTCGCCGTATCGCCAGTGCCGACTTTCTCACTTCGCTTCCACGGCCGCGCCGGGTCTCGCCCCGGCAGGCGACCTACTTTCTTGTTCGCGCAAGAAAGTAGGCAAAGAAGCGCTCCCCGCCTCCCCGGCCCTGCGGGCGGAGGGCTCGCCGGAGTCTCGCCCGTTCGCGCGGCGCACGGCCAAGCAGTTGGCCGTGCGAAACCCCGCACTCACCCCTCGCTGCGAAAGGCCCGCCGGGCCGGTCGCTAAACTCGCTGCGCTCGGACAACGCGACCGGACTACCCCCGGCGAACCTTCCTCGCTCGGCGGGTCAGAGGGGAATGAAAAGCGTCGCGCGTGTCGGATTGCGGCCAGAATCAATTCAAGCTGACCCTATTCGCTTCTATTCGCTTCACTATTCGCTTCAGAAGATGATGCGGGAGATGAAGGGGATGTTACCGGGGATGCGGTAACTCGCCGCCCGTTCGTGGTGAGTTTGAGCCGTTCGTGGTGAGCCTGTCGAACCACTTGTCCGTCATTCCCGCTGTCGCGGGAATGACGGAGTCCCAAAAGTCGGCGCTGGCGATACGGCGATTACTCGCCGATGTCTTGTAGAACCGCCTCGATGATGCGCGGGTGAATGAAATACCCCGCCGGCTGGAGCCGTTCCAGAATCGGACGCGCCGCCGGAATCAGGCCCTGCAGCTTGGCAAGGCCGACTACCGCTGCGGTGCCGATGATGGCGACGTGGTGCGATTTGGCTTCTGCCCGCCCGGCGCGGTCGTCGATGATGAGCAAACATCCGGGCATCTGCACTGCCGCCGCAATCGCGCTGCGTTCGCCGGCATCAAGACCGGGATTCGTGGGTTGCCATGAAGTTTCGAAAGGCCCCGGACACACCAGCCAGCCGGCGTCGAATGCCTCGGCGATGATTGTCTTGCCCGGATAGTCTGCCGCCGGCAAGGCTTCGTCGCGGACTTCCTCGGTGACCAGGATCTGCCCGAAAAGGTCGTGCAGCAAATCCAGGGAGTCGATGCGGGACAGGGCGATCAGCGGCCCCGCGTCGGCGATGACGACGCTGCGCAAACCTCAGACCTTTTCGGCCAGCCAGCGTTTGCCGGTATTCAGGTCATCGCGGGCGTCGGCCGTATTGGCCCCGGTCAGGGGAATGCCGAGACTGGAGAGCAGGGTCAGCATCTCGGGCAGGGGCTTGTACGCCATGCGCGCGGCAAACCCGGCGGAGACGGCCCCGCTGCGAAACAAGGACACGGCAAGCGCCACCCGCACCGAGGCAAGATCGGGCAGGTCGAGCTTGTCCAGATCGACCAGCAAGGCCTGTGGATGGTCGCGGTTCATCACCACGACCATGTCATCTTCCTTGGCGCTGCGCAGGGCGGTCGAAGGGTTGGTCTTGAGCTGGCGGATATTGACGGTCTGCATGATGTTCTCCTTGCATGTAGGAACATTCTAGTCTTCCCGATGCGGAACATCAATTCATTGCGGTAGTCGCGACGCAAGGAACCCAAAAGTCGGCGCCGGCGATACGGCGACTAAGACGCTACCGCGGCCCGATCACCTGCGGCCCCCAGCCCCACTGCTTCTCCCACGCCCCCTGCACCATCCTCGGATACTCCGGCTTGCCCAGGCTGCCGTTGTAGCGGCCCAGCGCTCGGTAGAGATCGCCCTTCTCGATGTCGAGATAGTGACGCAGGATGGTGCAGCCGAAGCGCAGGTTGGTGCGCATGGCGAACAGGTTGCTGTCCTTGTCGCCGATCAGGCCCACCCAGAAGGGCATTACCTGCATGTAGCCGCGGGCGCCGGCGGAGGACACGGCGTATTTCTTGAAGCCGCTTTCGACCTGGATCAGGCCGAGCACCATCTGCGGGTCGAGGCCGGCGCGCTTGGCCTCGTAATAGACGGCCTTGAGCAGTTCGAGCCTTGCCTCGCGGTCGGGAATGCGGCGCGAGAGGCGGGACGACATTTCCGTAAGCCAATCGACCTTTTCCTGGACCGATGAAAATTGGAGCTCGGGCGCGGCGCGGTCGGCAATCGCGGCGTGCAACGCCGCCTGAACGCTGGCCGCCAGGGGTTCGTATTGCTGTGCTCCGGCGAGGACTGCCGCCGGCAGCAACGCGGCGGCAAGGCCCAGCGCGAAGCGGCGGATCAGCCGCACAACAACTTGAGTTGCAGGAAGCCGGTCATCTCGCCGGCGGCGATCATGGTGGCCTCGGCATCGCCGCGGCCCTTGTATTCCAGCTTGCCTTCCTTCAGGCCGCGCTCGCCGACCACCACGCGATGCGGCACACCGATCAGTTCCCAGTCGGCGAACATCGAGCCGGGACGCTCGTCGCGATCGTCGAGGATCGCGTCGATGCCGGCGGCAAGCAACTCGTCAAGCAAGGCGGCGGCTGCGCTGCGCACCGCTTCCGATTTGGCGTAGTTCATCGGCACGATCGCCACGGCGAAGGGCGCGATGCCGGCCGGGAAAATGATGCCGCGTTCGTCGTGGCCCTGCTCGATGGCGGCGCCGACGATGCGCGAGACGCCGATGCCGTAGCAGCCCATTTCCATGACCTGGTCCTTGCCCTGCTCGTCGAGGAAGGTGCATTTCAGCGCTGCGGCATACTTGGTGCGCAACTGGAAGATGTGGCCGACTTCGATGCCGCGGCACAGTTCGAGCGTGCCCTTGCCGTCGGGCGAGGGGTCGCCCTCGACCACGTTGCGGATGTCGGCCACGGTTGCCGGTTGCGGCAGATCGCGGCCGAAATTGACGCCGGTGAGGTGGAAGCCCTCTTCGTTGGCGCCGCAGACCATGTCGCCCATGACCGCGACGCTGCGATCGGCGACGACTCTGCCGGAAAAGCCGGCGGCGCCGATATAGCCCGGCTTGCAGCCGAGCGCGTCGACGATTTCCTCGTCGCGCGCGAAGCGGAATTCGCCGACCACCTTCTGCGCCTTGATTTCGTTCAGCTCATGGTCTCCGCGCAGCAGCAGCAGGACAAATTCGCTGCCGCCTTCCCGTTCGGCCATCACCGCAATGGCCTTGACGGTCTGCGTCAGCGGCAGACCGAGGAAAGCCGCCACGTCTTCGCAGCGGGTCTTGCCCGGCGTGGCTTTTTTCTCCATCGTTGCCGTACCGCTGCCACCGACTTTCGCCGGGGCAACGGCCTCGGCGAGTTCCACGTTCGCCGCATAGTCCGATGCCGGGCAGAAGGCGATTGCGTCTTCGCCCGAGTCGGCCAGGACGTGAAACTCGTGCGAGCCGGTGCCGCCGATGGCGCCGGTATCCGCCGCCACGGCGCGAAATTGCAGCCCCAGGCGGGTGAAGATGCGGCTGTAGGTGTCGTACATGTTGCGGTATTCGCGTTCCAGGTCGGCATACGAGGTATGGAAGGAATAGCCGTCCTTCATCAGGAACTCGCGGCCGCGCATGACGCCGAAGCGCGGGCGGATTTCGTCGCGGAACTTGGTCTGGATCTGGTAGAAATGGCGCGGCAACTGGCGATAGCTGCGGATGTCGCGACGCACGACGTCGGTGATGACCTCTTCGTGAGTCGGGCCGATCACGAATTCGCGCTGGTGGCGGTCCTTGAAGCGCAGCAGTTCCGGGCCGTACTTCGGGCCGCGGCCGGATTCTTCCCACAATTCAAAAGGTTGTACTGCCGGCATGAGCAGTTCGATGGCTCCGGCGCGGTCCATTTCCTCGCGCACGATGTTCTCGACCTTGCGCAACACGCGCAGCCCCATCGGCATCCAGGTGTAGATGCCGCCGGCGAGGCGGCGGATCAGTCCGGCGCGCAGCATCAGCTGGTGGCTGATGATTTCGGCGTCGGAGGGGGCTTCCTTGAGGGTGGCGATGAAATACTGGCTGGCGCGCATGGCTGTAGGCTGAAATCCGGAAAGACGGCATTTTACCCGCGGCCGGGAATTTGCAGAGGCGGCAGATGCGGCTTTCCAGCGGCGCGCGATTGTGAAAGAATGGACCCCAATCAATCATTGGAACATGCATCATGCTCGATCGTGAAGGCTTTCGCCCGAACGTCGGCATCATTCTGGTCAACAGTCGCAACGAGGTGTTTTGGGGCAAACGGATCCGCGAACATTCCTGGCAGTTCCCGCAAGGGGGCATCAAGAAGGGCGAAACGCCCGAGCAGGCGATGCTCCGCGAACTGGAGGAGGAAACCGGCCTCAAGCCCGAACATGTGCGGATCATCGGCCGCACGCGCGACTGGATGCGCTATGAGGTGCCGAAGCACTGGATTCGCCGCGAATGGCGCAGCACCTACCGTGGGCAGAAACAGATCTGGTTTCTGCTGCGTCTGGTCGGCCGCGACAGCGACGTCAGTCTGCGCGCCAGCGAACATCCGGAATTCGATGCCTGGCGCTGGAACAGCTACTGGGTGCCGCTGGGCAACGTGATCGAGTTCAAGCGCGGCGTGTATGAGGCTGCCCTGCTTGAACTGGCGCGCCTGCTGTTCACCCATCCTGAAGAGCGCATGCCGCGTTGGGAATCAAGCTCGGCGGGGGACGAAAAATGAAGCTCCTGGCGGCCTTCGTCGGCGCGGTGATTGCCGCTGGGGCGGCGGCGCAGTCGCCGTTGATGCCGAAAGACAATCCCGGCTTTGAGGAGGAGGCGCCCTGGCAGGAATTGAAGGAGATCGAGCCGCCTTCCTTTCCCAAACCGGAAAACCTGCGCGAGTATTACGTCGGTCCCGCCACTGCCAACAACTACTACATCGATGCCAGTACGCTGAGCGTCGGCAGCGACGGTATCGTTCGCTACGTGCTGGTGGTCCGGACTTCCGGTGGCGCCACCAACGTGAGCTTCGAAGGCATCAACTGCAAGGGGCTCACCTGGAAGCATTACGCCTCCGGGCGCAGCGACGGCACCTGGGTGAAATCGCGCGCCATCCGCGCGGAATGGCGGCCCATTGAAAACAAGCCCGTCAATCGACATCACGCGTCCTTGAGTCGCGACCTGTTTTGCCCGGCCGGCAATGCAATCAATACAGCGGACGAAGGGCGCAATGCCTTGCGTTTGGGCCAGCATCCCAATTCAAGTTCCCGGATTTCACAGTAGGGAGGCGCCGATGATCGATATCCTGATCCCCGAATTCGACAAGGCGCTTCGTGCCGTGTTTGCTTCGGCGCCGAGCCGCCGGCCGATGCCGGGCACGGACCTGCCCGAAGCGGACATGAGCGATGACGAGAAGCGCCACGTCGCCGCGCTGATGCGCGTCAATCACTGTGGCGAAATCTGCGCCCAGGCCTTGTATCAGGGCCAGGCGCTGAGTTCGCGCGATCCGGCGGTCAGGCGCGAACTGGAACAGGCCGCGTGGGAAGAGACCGAACATCTAAACTGGACGGAACGGCGCATAGCCGAACTCGGCGGGCGCAAGAGCATTCTCAATCCGCTGTGGTACGCCGGATCACTGGCTATCGGGGTGGTGGCCGGAAAGTGCGGCGATACCTGGAGCCTGGGTTTCCTGGCCGAAACCGAACGCCAGGTGGAGGGGCATCTTGAGCGCCACATAGCCCGCCTCCCGGCCCAGGACCGAAAGTCGTGGGAGGTGCTGGAACAGATGAAGGCCGACGAAATGCGCCACGCGGAAACGGCGGACCACTGCGGCGCACGGGAGTTGCCTGCGCCGGTCAGGGTGGCGATGAAACTTTCGTCGAAGCTGATGACCCGGCTTTCCTACGTCACCTGAATGAGAACAGACCCTAGGGTCTGTTCTCATTCATCCGGCGGATGGCGTTGAGGCCCTCGTATCGGAACACGATAATTGTGCAGCAACGGTCAAAGGATCGTCATTCCGGCGAACGCCGGAATCCAGAGGAATCAAGACCCTGGACACCGGCTTTTGCCGGCGTGACGGCTAATTCAGTACATCCCTAGGCTTCGGCTATCTCGAAAGTGTGGCTGATCTCGGCGGTCTTGCCGAGCATGATCGATGCCGAGCAGTATTTCTCGGCGGATAGCTTGACCGCACGCTCGACAAGCTCGGGTTTCAGGTTCTTCCCGGTCACCACGAAGTGCATGTTGATCCGGGTGAATACCTTCGGATCCGCCTCCGCGCGCTCGGCCTGAAGCTTCACTTCGCAGCCGCTGACTTGGTGGCGTCCGCGCTTCAGGATCAGGACAATGTCGAAGGCCGTGCAACCGCCGGTCCCCGCCAGTACCAGCTCCATGGGGCGCGGCGCAAGATTGCGTCCGCCTGCTTCCGGCGCGCCGTCCATGCACACCAGATGCCCGCTGCCTGTCTCGGCAACAAAACTCATACCCTCATGCCAGCGTACTGTGCAGTCCATGCCATTCACTCCCTGAAGCCGTGGCCGGCATTCTAGCGGTGGTGCCGAAGATCGGATATGGCATCGCACAAGATATTCCGTCCGATGCGAGCCGTTTCGTCGTGGGTCAGCCGAAAATAGAGAAAAGTTATTCTTCGATATTTTAAATTTATTCTTTAATTTTCAATTAAATCATATACATTAAGTCTGAAATGAATTGTTTGTCACGGGCTGGTTGCGCAATGCACAAAAAACTCTTGCATTGCAGCAAACGCAATGTGAAAATTGATCCAACTTAAACGGTCTGACGCAGCAAAGAATCCAGGTCACTCCGTTGTTTGCCCGGTGTCTCCTCCACCCTCCTCCTTTGGAGTGGTTTTAAGCGCAACCTCATACAGGTTGCGCTTTTTTTATTTCCGGGCCGCAGGCCCGGACAGCATTCCCCCTCTGCATGCGGTCTTCCGCTGGACCCCGTGTATTCGCCCGGATTTGAATGGTGCAAGGGCACCGCAAAAGGCGGAACGGCAACCACCGGCTGAAGGCCGGTTACTGCCTGGGTTTCTGGGCGAATACTCCCAAGGACAGTTATCAGTTCGGGGGTGGGTAATTCGGCGGTGGGTAATTCGGCGGTGGGTAATTCGGCGGTGGGTAGTTCGGCGGTGGGTAATTCGGTGGTGGGTAATTCGGCGGTGGGTAGTTCGGCGGCGGATAACTGGGCGGAGGTGCCGCGTACGCCGGGCGCCTGTAGCTGACTTGTCCTGGCACCTGGTGGCCACGCTGATACATGCATTGCAAGTAAGCAATGTCGAAGCGCTGCTGCATGGTGTAGGACGCAGCTTGCGAGTTGCCGCCGGCTATCGTGCTTCCGATCAGCAGTCCCGTGCCGGCGCCCCACCCGGCCGCCGCACTGGGGTTATACGACCCTTGTCCCAGCAGCGCACCGGCAGCGGCACCGATAATCGTGCCGACCGCGGCATTCGTCACCGCCTGGTTATTGGCGGCCTGCGCATCATTGGCCAGCAGCGCCCGCGCCTGCTCCTGGCAGGCAGTGGAATCGGCCCGAAACTGCTCTGCACTTTTTTGGGTATCCGGCAATACCATGACGTTGGGCGTGGTGGGAGCCACCGCGCAGCCGCCCAGTGCCAGTGCGGCGGCGGCCAATATCAATGGAACGCGTGGTGGTTTCATGGGGATGCCGGTCAAGATGTCCAAAGGGGCCGCTTATTGTGGGTTGACCGGGCTCTGCGGGATAACCTTCATCCACGGCTGGCTGCAGTTCTGGACGTAAGGAAAATATCCTGCGGGCTGCGTGCAGTAGTACCAGTAATTGGCCGTCGGTGCAGCTTGTATCCCTGCTTCTGCAATCGGTTCCTGCTGAATGTAGGTCTGCGTGATTGGCGTGGTGTTGATTACCAGCGGAGCAAAGGCAAACGGATAACCGATAGGGTAAGGATACGCATAGGTATAGGGAATCCGGTAGCCCAAGCCCGGCCCGTAATAGACGCCAACTCTCGGCCCCCGGTAGCCGCCATGCCAACCGCGATGTCCGACCGGGTGACCATGATAGCCAGCCCCTGCGTACGACGGCGCGCGATAAGCACCTCCAACCGGGTGCCGTGGCGGTGCGGCTGCAGCCTGCATGGCCATGGCCAACAACGCCGTTGAGGCCACGCAAAGGAAGGTTTTCTTCATGTCACAAACCCTTGATAGATGCGGACTGTGGGCTGCGCGCGAGAGAAAAGTTCAACCATCATCTTGCGTTGCAACGGGCCGACACCACTACTTATCCATTCGCCGCACTTTGACTTTAGTGCCTCTACGGCCATTGAGCCAGACATAGATCTCAGCTTGCGAAGCCGGTCTGCGGCGATGCGCGGCCAGACCCCGGCCGCCGGAAGGACAGCGTAAACACGGGACTGCGGTTTGACAGGGGGAGGGGTAGTCGCTAACATTCGCCCCTCTTCAAAAGGGGGTCGGTAGCTCAGTCGGTAGAGCAGCGGACTTTTAATCCGTTGGTCGCGAGTTCGAATCTCGCCCGACCCACCAGCATGGCGCGCCCCCGGTCCTGAGACTGCCCGGCAGACGCCGAAAAACTCCACAACTGCAGAATGCCGACCTTCCCGTTCGCAGCTTGCGCAAACGACGGTCATCACCCCGATCATTGATGCACGGGCCGCAAAGTCTGAAAGGCGCAACCGGTTAAACATTACCGGGTCTCGGGGCTCTTAGCGGGAGGACGGTTGTGCCGGCACGCGTTGCCAGCCGCCCGGACATTCCCTGGCATAGGGGTAATAAGTTTGGGAACCGGCGCAGTAATACCAGTCGTTTTGAGCCCGGGGTGGAGCGGGTTCGGCCGGAGCGATGCTCCGTTCGACATAAACCGTCGGCGAGGAATATCGGACCACTGCCGGAGGATAGGCATAAACCGGGGCGGGGATGGCATATGCGGGAAAGGCGTAATAGGGCGCCGGGAAATAGCGGGGCGCGTAAATGGGAAAGCCATAGGAAAAGCCGAAGCGTACGGTCGGGCCATGATGATTATGGCGATGGCCGTAGGCATGACCGCGGTGGTCCGCCATCGCCGTGCCATTCATCAGCGTTCCGAACAGGATCAGAACAATGGTTCCGGTTGTATGGGCTAGCGTTCTCATGTTTGTCTTTCCAGTTGCCGCACAGAAGTTCAGGCTAGCAAGTTCGCGCCGCCGGGAAGGTAATGAATTGTTTCAACATGTAAAGCAGGCCGTGTCCGACATGTCGCGAGCAAGCAATTGCCCCGACCTTGGATTCTGGTAAGATTCGCGCCTTGTCGGGATCGTTCAAGACTTCCAGGCACGTCTGGAACGGGTTGAAGTTATCGTCAGCCGCTGATCGTTGCGCCTGGCAAGGCAAGTTCAATTTCCCCGATTTTCCCGTTCGGGTTGTTAGCTCAGTTGGTAGAGCAGCGGACTCTTAATCCGTAGGTCGAGTGTTCGAGTCACTCACAGCCCACCAGTATTCATGCGGCTTCCAGCGATGGAGGCCGTTTCTCTTTTGTAGCACCGCAGAGGAAACGTATATGACCATCACGATGAGTCGCACCGCACTGTGCCGCGCACTATTCGCGGCCGCCGCACTGGCGACGGCCGCTACGGCAGCCGCGCAAAACTACGAGACGCCAGGCAACCTGAAAGCCGGCGATCTCGCGCCTGCTGCAGCGCTCAAGGGTCCGTTCCACAGTGTCGATGAGAATGTCACGATGGTTGGCGGACAGCCGAATTTCACCATCAGATCCCAGTACGGCGTGTGGGAAGCGCGCGGACAGGAGATGCTCGGCATCCGTATTGCCGAACTGCCGGCGTTCGAGCAACTGGCAAAAGTCAGCAAGTCGGATGAATTCATGAAGTCGGCCGGTACTGCCGTCGCCGCGCCGGTAAAGGCCGTGGGTCAATTCATCGACAGCCCGCTGGAAACCACCGGCAACGTCTTCTCGGGCATCGGCCTCATCGCCAACCGCGTCGGACGTGTGGCGGAACAGTCGGTTAACCGCGTTGGCGACACCGTAGCCAATAATGCCTCCGCGGAAAAGCAGATCCTCAAGCCGGTGGCGCCGCCGCTGGGCACGGCCGCGCCGCGTTCATTCATTGGCGATCCGCTGGGCTACAACGACCAGCGTCGCCAATGGGCACAACGCCTGAAGGTCGACCCCTATACCTTCAACGGCGCGCTCTCCGACAAGATTGGCGACGTCGCCTCCGTTACCTTTGTCAGCACCTTCCCGGTCAATGTGGCACTGAGTTCGGCGATAGCGCCGCTTTACTACGCGCAGCAATTCAACGAGCAGGCGAAGCTCGAAGCCTACAAAACTCCGCCGCTCGACATCGGCACGCGCAATGAAGCCCGCCTGAAGAAAATGGGCATCGAAGGCCTGCCGGTACGCACCTTCCTGCGCAACAATTATTTCACGCCGACCCTGCAGACGGCGCTGGTGCTCGCGCTCGAATCGTTGGGCAATGTTGCAGGGCGCGATCAAGTGATCGTATTCGCGGCGCGCGCGGCCTCGGAGGTCGAGGCGCGCTACGTCAATAACTCGGTCATGATGCTCGCCCAGTACAGCCGCAACGTCGCGCCGCTGGCGAAGATACGCGGTGCCGACAACGTCATCGTCGGTGAAACGCGCGACGGCAAGCTGGTCGTAGCGGCACCGCTCGATTACATTCCGTGGGTCAAGCCGGTCGATGATTTCGCGCGTCGCACCGATCTGACGGGAACCGAACGCTGGCTGCTGATCTCGGGCAAGGTGACGCCGCGCGCGCAGCAGGAACTCGCTGCGCTTGGCTGGCGCGTCAGCGACAACCTGGCCGCTGCCAGGTAAGACATCCAGGTAAAAGGAAGAAAAAAGCTCCGTGAGGAGCTTTTTTTTCGGTGCAAATTACCGCAGAAGCCAAAGGGATGCCGCGATTCCCGCCGGCCAGACCTGCCGCCGCCGCGCTACATTCCTGGGCTACCGCTACCGCCCGCCGATCGGGTCAAGTCCACCGCCGAAATGCGGTCGGCGCCACTGGCTGCCAATGCTTATTACTTCACGGCGTCGTGGAGATCCTTGTCGCTGATCTTCCCTGAGCGGTGCAGCCATAGCAGAATTGCCAGCGGCTTGGGAATATTGCGGCCGGACTCGTAGCGGGAGCCACCCGACTGGGTGACTCCATACCTCGCCCAGAAATCCTTCTGATTGAGGTTTTCCTTCTTGCGATCCGTTGCGATGTCACTGAAATCGAGTTTCTTCTTGCGGGCCATGGCGCTCTCCTCTTTCTCCTGCTGTTGGGGGGCAAATCGTTATGCTATCGTTTTTTTTCGATTCCTGCAGATGGACAATATAGACCGATATCGGCGGCATTGCCATGCCGGAATTCACCGGCCGCGGCAATTCTTCGTCCCGATGCGCCAACTTGCCGGCAATCAGGATACCGCGGTGATCATCAGGCCGCATAGAAGCAACAGCATGCCGCGTACTCCGCCCCAGCGGCAGAGTCGGGCGCGCAAGACTTGATGCCATTGGCTTTGTGCGCCCGGCCGCAGCCAGGTCGGCAAGAGTTGGGCGGCCGCCCCGCTCACCAGCGGCAGCAGGAAAGCAATGACAAAGCCGGCGACTGCGGGGCGCGCCGGCAGCCAGCCGAAGCCGTGCGCGACGCCCGTTATCAGCAGACCGGACAAGCCCAGAGCCGCTGATGTCAGGGAGGGCGCCGCACCATGCAGTTGAAATAGCGCTTTGCCGAACCGGGATTGCCATGCGTGCAGCATGCGCAGAATCACGACACCGTAAAGCACGGTGCCCGACAGGGCAAGTACCGGTCCCGCCATGGCGCCAGGTCCGGGCAGGCTCGACGCCGCTCCGGTCGCGATCAGCAGTGCGCCGGATGCCGCCCATTTGATGTCCCGCCGCAGACGCAACGCGACATCCGGATCGGGCTGTCCCATGCAGGTGGGCAGCAGCACTTGCAAGGTGCCGAGGGCGGCAAGTCCGACAAAGCCAAGCAGGTTGGCGTGCAGGTGAAACAGGCGCAGGGCGTTGCGCTGTTCGGGGAACAGGGGCATCAGGAGGACGGCCAGCAGTGCCAGCAGCAAAAAGCCGAGCGCGGCCAGATACCAGTCCAGTCCCCGATGGCGCGAACCGAGCATGTGCCTCGCCCGGTTCAGGGTCCAGCCACCAAGCCCCAGTGCGGCAAGCCCGGCCAACCCCGCCGCCAGTGCCAGTCCCGTCGCCGAAAAATCGCCTGCGAACGAGAAAACCGCCAGAGCGCCGCCACCCCATGCCATGAGTGGAGGCCACCAGGCGGCGGGCCCTGCCCTGCCGCTACGCGTCAGCACGGGCACGAAATAGCCCATGGCGGCCAGAATCAGCGGCATCACCCCCAGCGCCAGGGCAAGGTGGGCTGCCAGTTGCGGCGCTGCTTGTCCCGTGATGAGCAATACGCCGGCCGTCACCAGCGCCAGCAGGGCTGCAACGGCAAGCAGGGGCAGGGGCGTGGCGGTTGGCATGGATGGATTGTATAGGCCTCGGCGCCGGGTGCCGGCGGCGTTTCGTCGTCATCTGCGCGCTGACGAGTTTTCGCGGGCTCGAGATTTAGTCCCCCGGTTTCGGGCACAATTGAGCCATGCTGAATGTTTCTGGACTCGCCTGTTCGCGCGGTGAACGCCGTTTGTTTGCCGATGTCGGCTTCTCGCTCGCCGCGGGGGAATGGCTGCATGTGCAGGGTGAGAACGGGTCCGGCAAGACCAGCCTGATGCGCTTGCTGGTAGGGCTCTCGCCGGCCGACGCGGGAGAGATTTTCTGGCGCAACGAGCCGACGCCCTCGGTCGAATTCCGTCGCGACCTGATTTATCTCGGACACCACGCGGCGGTCAAGGAAGATCTGACACCGCTGGAGAATTTGCGTCTTGCCGCCGCGCTGGACGACATTGAGCTCGACGAACGCAATGCGTTGGCCGCCCTGATCCGCCTGGGTTTGCGCGGGCGCGAGGAGCTTCCGGTGCGCGTGCTTTCCGCCGGACAGAAGCGGCGCGTGCTGCTGGCGCGCTTGCTGACGCGCCCGGCGGCGCTGTGGGTGCTCGACGAGGCGTTCAACGCACTGGATGTCGCTGCGGTGAAACTGCTTGGAGAACTGATCGCCGAGCATCTGTCAGGCGGCGGGATGGCCGTGCTGACGAGCCATCAGCCGCTGCCCGTACCAGGCGGCAAGGCGCTGGTGCTGTGAGCAAGCCATGAATGCTTTTCTCGCCACGGTGCGCCGCGATCTGCTGCTGGCAATGCGGCGCAAGAGCGAGGTGCTGACCGCCGTATTTTTTTTCGTCATCGTCACCAGCCTGTTTCCGCTGGGGATCGGGCCGGAACCGGTGTTGCTGAAGAAGATCGCCCCCGGCATCCTCTGGGTTGCCGCGCTGCTGGCGACCCTGCTCGGCCTGCCGCGCCTTTTTGCCGCCGATCATGTCGACGGCACGCTGGAGCAGATGGCCTTGTCGCCGTCTCCCCTGGGGCTGCTGGTTGCCGGTAAAATACTGGCCCACTGGTTGTTGTGCGGTTTGCCGCTGGTGCTGCTGGCGCCGGTACTGGGCCTGCAGTTCGATCTCGATGCGTCGGCCCTGGGCATTCTGACGCTGGCGCTGCTGCTGGGTACGCCGCTGTTGTCCCTGATCGGGGCGATCGGCGCGGCGCTGACGCTGGGTGTGCGTGGCGGCGGCGTGTTGCTGGCCTTGCTGGTACTGCCGCTCTACATCCCGGCGCTGATCTTCGGCGCGGGGGCGGTGGAAGCGCACATCGCGGGTCTCGGCGCGGGTGGACATTTGTCATTGCTGGCAGCGATGCTGGCCTTGGCTGCTTTTTTTGCGCCGTGGGCGACCACGGCGGCCTTGAGGATCGCATTGGAGTGAGACAGTCGATTGTTCAGTGGTTCAGGTTTGCCAGCCCGCAGAGCTTTTATCCGCTTGCCGGGCGCCTGATCCCGTGGTTCTGGGCCGCCGCCGCCGCCTTCGGCATTGCCGGGCTGTGGATCTCTTTCTTCGTCGCGCCGACCGATGCGCAGCAGGGCGAGGGCTACCGCATCATCTTCGTCCATGTGCCGGCCTCGTGGATGTCGATGTTCATCTACCTGGTGATGGCGTTCTGGGCCGGCATCGGGCTGGCGCTCAACACCCGCGTGTCGGCCATGATGGCGCAGTCGCTGGCGCCTACCGGCGCCCTGATGGCGGCGCTGTCCTTGTTGACCGGTGCGCTCTGGGGCAAGCCGATGTGGGGCGCGTGGTGGGTGTGGGATGCGCGCCTGACCTCGGAACTGATCCTGTTCTTCCTCTATCTGGGCTTCATGGCGCTGCAGGCGGCGATCGACGATCCGCGCCGCGCCGACAAGGCCGGGGCGATCCTCGCCCTGGTCGGCGTGGTCAACATCCCCATCATCTATTTTTCGGTGAAGTGGTGGAACACCCTGCACCAGGGCTCCACCATCAACCTGACCAAGGCGCCCTCGATGGCGCAGACCATGTTGTGGGGCATGCTGCTGATGGCGCTGGCTTTCTGGATGTATTCCATCGCCGTCTCTCTGATGCGGGTGCGCGCCATCATCCTGGAACGCGAGCGACACACGGAATGGGTGAAACATGCAGTGGAATAGCGTCGGCGAGTTCTTCGCCATGGGCGGCTACGCGCTCTATGTCTGGGGCAGCTTCGGTGCCTGTGCGGTGCTCATGATCGCGGAACCTTTTCTGGCGAAGCGGCGTCTTAGCGAGGTTCGCAAGAGCCTGGCCCGCGAACGACTCGCCGACGAACTCGACCTCCAGCAGAAATCCCAATGAAACCCAGACAGAAACGCATCGCCCTGATTGTCGGCGGACTCGCCTCGCTGGCGATTGCCGCCGGGCTGGCGCTCAACGCGCTCGATAGCAACATCGCCCTGTACGTGACGCCGACCGAGGTAGCTGCCGGCAAGGCGCCGCAAGGCAAGGCCTTTCGCATCGGCGGGCTGGTCAAGGAAGGCTCGATCAAGCGTCAGGACATGACGGTGCGTTTCATCATCACCGACACGGCCAAGGAAATCCCCGTTGCCTATACCGGCATCCTTCCCGACCTGTTCAAGGAAGGCAAGGGGGCGGTAATTCAGGGCCGGCTGGGCGGCGACGGGATTTTTGCCGCCACCGAAGTTCTTGCCAAACACGACGAGAATTACATGCCGCCGGAAGCCCAGCACGCCGTTGACCAAGTGCAGAAGGCACAAAAGGGTCAAAGCGCACCGGCCTACAAATGACCTACCGTCGTGCAGCATCGGCACGGCGTCGTAGCGGAATCGCAGACGCAGACCCACCATGCGGCGGTCGCAGGAACGGACTCCAAAGTTGCGGATCCCCGGCGCGCCATAGACGAGGTAAAGAAAAGACATGACTCCTGAGCTCGGACACTTCGCCCTCATTCTCGCCTTCGTGGTTTCGATCATGCAGGGTGTCCTGCCCCTGGTCGGCGCGCAGCGCGGACAGCAGCAGTGGATCGCGCTGGCGCGGCCGGCGGCGCAGACGCAGTTCATGCTGCTCGCCATTTCGTTTGCCTGCCTGGCGCAAAGCTTTCTCGCCAACGATTTCTCGGTGGCCTATGTCGCCCAGCACTCCAACACCCAGTTGCCGACCCTGTATCGTTTCTCCGCCGTCTGGGGTGGTCACGAAGGCTCTCTGCTGCTGTGGGTGCTGATGCTGGCCGGCTGGGGCGCCGCCGTGTCGCTGGCTTCGCGACAGCTGCCCGAAGTCATGGTGGCGCGCGTGCTGGCGGTGCTCGGACTGGTCGGCATCGGCCTGCTGGCCTTCATCCTGTTTACCTCCAATCCCTTCGATCGCCTGTTGCCGGCGGCTGCGGAAGGGCGTGATCTCAATCCCCTGCTGCAGGACCCGGGCCTGATCTATCACCCACCCTTGTTGTACATGGGCTACGTCGGTTTGTCGGTGGCCTTTGCCTTCGCCATCGCCGCGCTGATTTCCGGCAGGCTGGACGCCGCCTGGGCGCGCTGGTCGCGGCCGTGGACCACGGCAGCCTGGGTGTTCCTCACGCTCGGCATCGCGCTCGGCAGCTGGTGGGCCTATTACGAACTGGGCTGGGGCGGCTGGTGGTTCTGGGATCCGGTGGAAAATGCCTCCTTCATGCCCTGGCTGGTGGCAACGGCGTTGATCCACTCACTGGCCGTCACCGAGAAGCGCGGCGCCTTCAAGAACTGGACCGTGCTGCTGGCCATCGCGGCATTTTCGCTATCGCTGCTGGGCACCTTCCTGGTCCGTTCCGGCGTATTGACATCGGTGCATGCCTTCGCCACCGATCCAAAGCGCGGCGTGTTCATCCTGGCGCTGCTGGTCGTCGTGGTCGGCGGCTCGCTGGCGCTGTTCGCCTGGCGCGCGCCCAAGGTGAGTGCCGGCGGCAACTTCGGCCTGGTGTCGCGCGAAACCATGCTGCTGATGAACAACGTGCTGCTGGTGGTGGCCGACCGGCAGCGTGCTGCTCGGCACCCTGTATCCGCTGCTGATCGATGCGCTCGGCATGGGCAAGCTCTCGGTCGGGCCGCCCTACTTCAATGCGGTCTTCGTTCCGGTCATGGTGCCCTTGCTGCTGCTGATGGCGGTCGGCCCCCTGGCGAACTGGAAACATGCCGACCTCAAGGCGATCGCGCGCCGGCTGCGGGTCAGCATGGTGCTGGCCGTCATCGCCGGCATCGCGCTGCCGCTGACGATGGGCGCCTGGACGCCGCTGACCGCACTGAGTTCGCTGCTGGCGGTGTGGATCACCGCCAGCGGCGTGTTCCAGATCATGGATCGCCTGAAGACCGGCCGGCCTCCCGCGGCCTTCTGGGGCATGCAGGTCGCGCATTTCGGCATCGCGGTGTTCGTCTTCGGTGTCGCCATGGTCGGCGGCTACCAGGAAGAGAAGGACGTGCGCATGGAACCGGGCGACAGCGTCAAGGTGGGCGGCTACAGCTTCCGCCTGCTCGGCGTCAAGGAAGCGCCCGGCCCCAATTACCGGGCTTCCGTAGGCACTGTCGAGTTGTCGAAGGATGGCCGCGTGCTGAAGATGATGTACCCGGAGAAGCGGAAGTATTTCTCCTCCGCAGATGCCGATGACCGAAGCCGCGATCGATGCCGGTTTCACGCGCGATGTGTATGTCTCGCTCGGCGAGCCGTTGGACAACAAGGGGGCGTGGAGCGTGCGGGTTTACTACAAACCCTTCGTGGACTGGATCTGGGGCGGCTGTCTGCTGATGGGCCTGGGCGGCGTCATTGCCATGCTCGACCGGCGTTACCGGCTGCGGGTAAAAGTCGGCGCTGGCGCCACGGCGGGAGTCGCGGCATGAAGCGCTTCCTCATCCCGCTGGCGGTATTTGTCGTCCTGGTGATTTTCCTGGCGATGGGCCTGACCCTCAATCCGCGCGATGTGCCCTCGCCGCTGAAGGACAAGCCGGCACCCGCTTTCACGCTGCCGCAACTGGCGGCGGCCGACAGGAATTTTTCGCCGGCCGACATGAAGGGCCAGGTCTGGCTGCTCAACGTCTGGGCTTCATGGTGCGTTTCCTGTCGCCAGGAGCATCCTTTGCTGGTGTCGTTTGCCAAAGAGGGCAAGGTGCCCGTGGTCGGCCTGAATTACAAGGATCAGCCTGCCGATGCGAAAAACTGGCTGGTCAAATTCGGCGATCCTTACCTGCTGTCTGCCGTTGACGCTGATGGTCGGGTCGGCATCAACTACGGCGTCTATGGCGTGCCCGAAACCTATGTCATCGACAAGGCCGGCATGATACGCATGAAACACACCGGTCCGATCACGCCGGAATCGCTGCAGAAGCAGATCCTGCCACTGGTTGCGGAGTTGTCGAAATGAAGCTGCATAGCTTGTTGGTCTGTTGCATCCTGATGTTCACCGGCGCGGCCCTGGCCAGGGAAGCCGCGCCGATGGCGGCCGATGTGGCGATCGAAAAGCGCATGGTCGCGATCAGCGAAGAGTTGCGCTGCCTGGTTTGCCAGAACGAATCGCTGTCCGGCTCCCATGCCGAACTGGCCCAGGATCTGCGCCGCGAGATTCGCAAGATGATCGGCGAAGGCAAGACCGACCAGGAAATCCTCGACTTCATGGTCGAGCGCTACGGCGATTTCGTGCGCTACCGCCCGCCCGTGAAACCGACCACCTGGCTGCTCTGGGGCGGACCTTTCGTTCTGCTGGCGGGCGGCATCGGCGCGCTCATTGCATTCCTGCGGCGGCGCTCCAAAGAAAGCGCCGCACCCGCGCTTACCGAAGAAGAACATCGCCGCGCTGCGGCCTTGCTGGACCAATCCAAACCATGACCATTTTTTATCTTGCAGCGGCGACGCTGGTCGTCATCGCTTTGGCGCTGCTGCTGCGCCCCTGGTGGTCCGCCAGCCGCCGTACCGCGAGCGCCGACTCCCTGCCTGCGCTCAACACCGCCATCCATCGCGACCGCCTTGCGGAGCTCGAGCGCGATCACGCCAATGGCACGCTTTCCGCGGCCGACCTGGCCGAAGCGCGGGAAGAATTGCAACGGCAACTGCTCGATGACACGGCCGCCACCGAGGTGCATGCGGCCGAAGGCTTCAGCCGCAACAGCGGCATCGCGCTGGCCTTGCTGGTGCCCTTGCTGGCCGTGGCGGTATATGCGCTGCTGGGCACTCCGGCGGCGGTGCTCCCCGGTGCGGTGCAGGCTCAGCGCGCCAGCGCCGACATGGAGCAACTGGTGGTCAAGCTGGCCAAAAAGCTGGAGCAGAATCCCGATAATCCGGAAGGCTGGGCCATGCTGGCGCGGTCCTACAAGTCACTCGGGCGCTGGGACGATGCCGAGCGCGCGTTCACCCGCATCGGGCCGGATCTCAACCGGAATGCCGAACTGCTCGCCGAGCTCGCCGAAATGCTGGTGCAGAAGAACGATGGATTCACCCCGCGCTCGCGCGAGTTGGTTCAACAGGCGTTGCGTCTCGAACCCGGAAACATGCTGGCCTTGTTCCTCGGCGGCGGTGACGCCTTTGAGGGCGGGCGCTATGCCGAAGCCGTGACGTTGTGGCAGCGCCTGCTGCCGAACCTCGAACCGGGCGGCGAAGATGCGCGCATGGTCGAGGCGAGCATTGCCCTGGCGCGCGAGCGCAGTGGCGGCGGCCGGCCGGCAATTGCCCCCGGCACGGCCGTGCCCCAGGATGAGGTGCACCGCGCCGCCGGCAAGGCGGCCGCGGGCAAGGGTGGGCAGCAGCAGCCTGCAACGGCGAAAGCAGGGGCGGAATCGGTCAGCGGCCGGGTCGAACTCTCTGCCGCAGTCAAGGACAAGGCCAGGCCTGATGACGTCGTTTTCATCTTCGCCCGTGCCGTCGATGGCCCGCGCATGCCGCTTGCGGCGCTGCGCAGCCGGGTTGCGGACCTGCCGCTGGATTTCGTGCTCGACGACAGCCAGGCCGTGATGCCGGGAACGAACCTCTCGTCGGCGCAGCAGGTGCGCATCGAAGTGCGCATCTCGAAGTCAGGCAGCGCCAATCCCGGCAAGGGTGACCTGACCGGCAAGAGCGCCGCCGTCAAGCCGGGGGCCAAAGGCGTCCGGGTCGTGATCGACCAGATCGATCCCTGAACAAGCGCGCCCGCAGGCAGAATGCCTGCCGAATCAGTTCATTGAATCGCCATGGGGGAAAAACTCTATGGCGATTTTTCTTCGGAACCCCTTTCCGGTTGACCGACGTCAAGGCGGCTGCGTCCGGCAGGCCTAGGATGGTGCACGTGCACAAAACCTTAAAATTTTAAGGTTATTGCTGCGCGGCGACCAATACGGCAGCGCCGCCCAATGCCCGATCAGTAGCAAACGCCCGGAGTCACGCAATGAACATATCCAGCGCCATCATCCACGCCCTCCCCGGCAACGTGGCCGTCGTCCAGGCCGGACTTGCCGCCTTGGCCGGGGTCGAGGTGCACGGCATCTCCCCCGAAGGCAAGATGATCGTCACCATCGAAACCGAGGACGAGGGCAGCAATGCCGACACCTACCAGCGCATCGGCCAGCTTGACGGAGTGATGTCGGCGGCCATGGTCTATCACCAAACCGAATCTGAGCCAGACAAGGAGATCTGAAATGAAATTGACGCGACGTGAATTCATCAAGACCAATGCCATCGCCGCAGCGGCTACCACGGCGGGCATGAGCATCCCCGGCGTGGCGCTGGCGGCGACGCCGCAGAGTCAGGACGGGGTGCGCTGGGACAAGGGTGTATGCCGCTACTGCGGCGTCGGGTGCGGCGTGCTGGTCGGCGTCAAGGACGGACGCGTGGTAGCCACCCAGGGCGATCCGGACGCACCGGTAAACAAGGGCCTGAATTGCGTCAAGGGCTACTTCCTGTCGAAGATCATGTACGGCAAGGACCGCCTGACCAAACCGCTGCTGCGCATGAAGGACGGCAAGTTCGACAAGAACGGCGAGTTCGCGCCGATCTCCTGGGATGCCGCCTTCGACATCATGGCCGAGAAGGTCAAGGCGACGATGAAGGAGCCGACGCAGGGCCCCTATGGTGTCGCCATGTTCGGCTCCGGCCAATGGACCGTGTGGGAAGGCTATGCCGCGGCCAAGCTGATGAAGGCCGGCTTCCGTTCCAACAGCATCGACCCCAATGCGCGCCACTGCATGGCCTCCGCCGTGGCGGGTTTCATGCGCACCTTCGGCATCGACGAGCCGATGGGCTGCTACGACGACGCCGAGCATGCCGACGTATTCGCCCTTTGGGGCTCGAATATGGCCGAGATGCACCCCATCCTCTGGTCGCGCGTGACCAATCGCCGCCTCACTGCCAATCACGTCAGGATCCACGTGCTGTCGACCTTCACGCATCGTTCCTGCGAGCTGGCCGATGCCGAGTTGATTTTCAAGCCGCAGTCCGACCTCGCGATCCTTAATTACATCTGCAATTACATCATCCAGAACAAGGCGGTCAATCAGGACTTCGTCAAGAAGAACGTCGGCTTCTTCAAGGGTGTGACCGACATCGGCTACGGCCTGCGGCCGAATAACCCGCTGGAACAGGTGGCGATGAACAACGGCTATCCCGGTGCCGACGGCAAACCCAAGGGCGACCCGAATGCGCATTCGCCGATCAGCTTCGACGACTTCGCCAAGTTCGTTTCCGAATACACGCTGGACAAGGCGCACGAGATTTCCGGTGTGCCGAAGGACAAGCTCGAAGCGCTGGCCAAGGCCTATGCCGATCCGAAGACCAAGGTCACATCGTTCTGGACCATGGGCTTCAACCAGCACACCCGCGGCACCTGGGTCAACAACATGATCTATAACGTGCATCTGCTGGTAGGCAAGATCTCCGAGCCGGGCAATGGTCCCTTCTCGCTGACCGGCCAGCCCTCGGCCTGCGGTACGGCGCGTGAAGTGGGGACTTTCTCCCATCGCCTGCCTGCAGACATGGTGGTGATGAATCCCAAGCACCGCGAGTTCGCCGAAAAGACGTGGAAACTCCCGGCCGGCACGATTCCGCCGACGCCCGGCTATCACGCCGTGCTGCAGTCGCGCATGCTGAAGGACGGCAAGATCGGCTTCTACTGGACTTCGACCACCAACAACATGCAGGCCGGGCCCAACGTCAATAGCGAAATCTATCCGGGTTGGCGCAACCCGAAGGCCTTCGTCGTTGTCTCCGACGTCTATCCGACGGTGTCGGCGATGTCCGCCGACCTGATCCTGCCCTGCGCGATGTGGATGGAGAAGGAAGGTGCCTTCGGCAACGCCGAGCGCCGCGGCCAGTTCTGGCGCCAGCAGGTCAAGGCGCCGGGTGAGGGCAAGTCCGACCTCTGGCAGTACATGGAATTCTCCAAGCGTTTCAAGGTCGAGGACGTCTGGCCGGCCGACTTGCTGGCCAAAGCGCCGGAATACAAGGGCAAGACGCTCTACGACGTGCTGTATGCCAACGGCCAGGTCAACAAGTTCCCCAAGGAAGATTCGGCGAAGGTCAATGCCCACGCCTGGGCCAACTACAGCAACGACGAGTCGGATGCCTTTGGCTACTACGTGCAGAAGGGCCTGTTCGAGGAATACGCGGTCTTCGGTCGCGGCCACGCCCACGACCTGGCGGACTTCGACACCTATCACAAGGTACGCGGCTTGCGTTGGCCGGTGGTGGATGGCAAGGAAACGCTGTGGCGTTTCCGCGAGGGTTTCGACCCGTATGTGAAGAAGGGGGAGGTTGTCAGGTTCTACGGTCACCCCGACGGCAAGGCGAAGATTTTCGCGCTTCCCTGGCAGCCCGCCGCCGAAATGCCGGACAAGGACTTCGATCTGTGGCTTTCGACCGGTCGCGTGCTGGAACACTGGCATACCGGCTCGATGACGCGCCGCGTGCCGGAACTCTACAAGGCCTTCCCCGATGCCGTGGTCTGGATGCACCCCAAGGACGCCGAAAAGCGCGGCATCAAGCGCAACGATGTGGTCAAGGTATCCACGCGCCGCGGCGAGATCGAACTGCGCGTCGACACCAAGGGCCGCAACAAGATGCCGGAAGGGATGATCTTCATCCCCTTCTTCGACGAGCATCGCCTGGTCAACAAGCTCACCCTGGACGCCACCTGTCCGATTTCGAAAGAAACGGACTTCAAGAAGTGTGCGGCCAAGGTGGTCAAGGCCTGAGCGGCATGAAAGGGGAAATCGGGGAGTCGTGAAGCGGATGCGCTCCCCGGTCTGGGATCATGGACAACGAGAACAAGCCCAGTGCGGCGGCGCGCCGGCAGTTCCTTGCCGATACCGCACGCATGGCCTGCGGCGTCGGCCTGCTGGGGTTGGGGGTCGGGCTCTATGCAAAGCATGCCAAGGCGCTGCCGCCGGCCGCGATCCGGCCGCCGGGGGCATTGCCGGAAACCGAATTCTCCGCGGCCTGCATCCGTTGTGGCCTGTGCGTGCGCGATTGCCCCTTCGACATCCTGCATCTGGCCAGGCCGGAAGAGCCTTTGTCGACCGGCACGCCCTATTTCGTGGCGCGCCAGTTGCCCTGCGAGATGTGCGAGGACATTCCATGCGTGAAGGCCTGTCCGACCGGTGCGCTGGATCATTCCCTTACGGACATCAACAAGTCGCAAATGGGTCTGGCGGTGCTGGTCGACCAGGAGACCTGCCTGAATTTCCTCGGTTTGCGCTGCGACATCTGCTACCGCGTCTGTCCGGTGATCGACAAGGCAATCACGCTCGACCGCCAGGTCAATGTGCGTACCGGGCGGCATACCCATTTCATCCCCGTAGTGCATTCCGATCACTGCACCGGCTGCGGCAAGTGCGAGAAGGCCTGCCCCACCGAGGTGGCCTCGATCAAGGTGTTCCCGCTCTACATGGCCAAAGGGGCTTTGAGTTCGCATTACCGGCTGGGCTGGGTGGAAAAGGAAAAGGCCGGCGGCAGCCTGGTGGCGCCGGACGTGGAACATCGCTACAACATGCCCGAGGGCATGAAATATGAAAGCGGCAAGGGACTGTCGCCCAGCGTTCCGGCCGATGCGGCTCCGGGCTCTGCGCCCGGCAGCGCTTCCGGAATGCCCAAGGCGCTACAGGGGAACAAGCTGTGAGTGCCATCGTGAAAACTGCGCTCTTGCGCCCCGGCGTCGAAGCCGTAGCGGCGAAGGGCTGGTTCGCCGCGCACAAGTGGCTGATCCTGCGCCGCAGCAGCCAGATCTGCATTTTGTTGCTGTTTCTCGTCGGCCCCTGGTTCGGCATATGGATCGTCAAGGGCAACCTGAATTTCAGCTACACCCTCAACTTCCTGCCGCTGACCGATCCTTATGTGATTCTGCAGTCGCTGGCGGCAAGGCAGATACCGGAAAAGCTGGCGCTGATCGGCGTGACCATCGTCGTTCTGTTCTATCTGCTGGTCGGCGGGCGCAGCTATTGTTCCTGGGTCTGCCCGGTCAACCTGCTGACCGATTTCGCCTACTGGCTGCGCGTTCGGCTGGGGCTCAAGGGCAGCGCCCACATCAGCCGGCCGACGCGCTACTGGATGCTGGGCATGACGCTGGTCGTCGCGGCGATCACCGGCAGCATCGCCTGGGAAATGGTCAATCCGGTATCGATGATGCATCGCGGCCTGATCTTCGGCCTCGGCCTGGCCTGGGCGGTGCTGCTCGCCATTTTCCTCTTCGACCTGTTCGTCATGCGTCACGGCTGGTGCGGCCACCTGTGTCCGGTCGGCGCCTGTTACAGCCTGATCGGCCGTTTTTCGCTGCTTCGCGTCAAGCTGCCGGCACGCAGCGCCTGCAACGACTGCATGGACTGCTTCGCCGTCTGCCCGGAGCCACAGGTGATCCGCCCGGCGCTGAAAGCCATAGACGGTACGCCGCCGGTGATTCTCGAAGCCAACTGCACCAATTGCGGCCGCTGCATCGATGTCTGCTCGAAGGATGTGTTTGCCTTCGGCACCCGCTTCAACACTACCGTCGTACCCGTTACCGGCGTCCCGCAAGCGGCGTCCAAGTGATCAACCGTCAATATCGTCTGGGGAGTCCATCATGAAGAAAACCATCACCATCCTTCTGGCATCGCTGCTCACCGTCATCGTTGGTTGCGCCAGCTACGAACCTCTGGTTTCAATGCGCGGTACGGATGTCGCCGTTGCCGATCCCGCACCGGCAACCAAGGAATATGTTGGCAAGCGGCCGGGTACGCAGCCCGTTGTGGCGCGCACCTTCAGCACGCAGCCGCCGGTGATCCCGCACGCCGTGGATAATTTCGACGAGGTGACGCTGACCGAGAACCAGTGCCTGGATTGCCACGGCGAGGCCAACTACGTGAAGAAGAATTCGCCGAAGATGGGCGACAGCCATTTCGTCACCGCGACCAAGGCCTTCGATGCCTCGCGCCATGTGTGCAGCAGTTGCCACGTGCCGCAGGTCGATGCGCCGGCGCTGGTCGAGAACCGCTTCACCGGCAACATCAAGTAAGCAGCATCGATCGGACGCAACGCACGCCGCCGCCGGCGCGCGTTGCGGTAGTTCTCAGGCCACGCTGATCGCCGCCGCCGGGCAGGACGCCACGCAGGCGCCGCAGCCTGTGCAGGCGGCGACATCGATCTCCGCCAGGGGCGGCCCGCCCAGGCGCGGGCTGAACCGGATCGCCGCCACCGCACAGTGATCGCCGCAGACGCGGCACTCGACGCCGCGCTGTGCCAGACAGGAGTTCGCCACCTGCGCCTTGATCGCCCAGGGCCAGATCTGGACGTCGCTGTTGAGCAGGGCCTGGTCGATGCAGGCGGTGGCGCAGGCGCCGCAGAACGTGCATTCACCGCGCTTGAAATCCACCTCCGGATAGCCGCGCACGATGACGATGATCCGCGTCGGACAGACCGGAACGCAGTCGCCGCAGCGGCTGCAGGCATCGATGAACAGTTCCTCGGCCAGCGCCCATGGAGGACGCTGCGGCGGTTTGGCGGATTTGAAATTACCGCTCAAGAATTGTCGGCGATTGACCATGCTGAATAGTAGTCTTGTCCAGGGCTCGATTTTGCCTTCGCAAGGCCGGTTGCGCCAGATGGCCGCCGGCTAATACACTGGCGACCCGCACAATGCTGCCTGCCCCGGAGTACCGCAAATGAACCGCCTGCTGATCCTGCTGCATCTCCTGGCCGTCATCGTCTGGATCGGCGGCATGTTCTTCGCCCACGTCTGCCTGCGTCCCGTGGCCGCCGCACAGCTGCCGCCACCACAGCGCCTGCCGCTCCTGGCCGCCGTCCTCGGTCGCTTCTTCGTCGCCGTCGGCTGGGCGCTGGTCCTGCTGTGGGGCAGCGGCCTCATCCGTTTTGCGCAGGCCGGCGCGGCGATTCCGGCAAGCTGGCTGGCGATGGCCGGCATTGCCGCCGTGATGACCGTGATCCTGGCCCTGATCGTGTTCCGCTTCCACCGCGCCATGCTGGCCGCCGTGGCCGCAAGCGACTGGCCGCAGGCCGGGGCCGCGATGAACACCATACGCCAGCTGGTGCTGACCAACCTGTTGCTGGGCGTGCTCACCGTCGCGGTCGCGGTGCTGGGCGCCTGATCCGCAGACTGGATTCCTGAAATGCCACTCGTACTCGGAGAAAACCTGCGCAACAATGAACTGGCGCAGGAAGCGGCAACCATCATCGACACCTGCGTGTCCTGCGGCCAATGCATGGTCAATTGCCCGACTTTCCGGCTGCTGCAGGACGACTGGGACAGCCCGCGCGGACGCATCAACCTGATGAAGGAAATGCTTGCGGAGCAGCCACCCAGCGCCGACTTGCAATTGCACATCGACCGCTGCCTGACCTGCCGCTCCTGCGAGGCCATGTGTCCCGAAGGCGTGCGTTTCGGCCGCCTGCTCGACGTCACCCGCGAACTGATCGAACCGGCGGCGCGGCGCCCGCTGCGGGAGCGTTTGCTGCGCCGCGCGCTGCGTGCCGTGGTGCCTTATCGTCACCGCTTTGCCGCACTGCTGCGCCTCGGCCAGGCGTTGCGCCCTATCCTGCCTGCCACGCTGCAGGCGAAGGTTCCGCAGAAGCGTGAAGGCGGTGCCTGGCCGCAGCAGGGCCACGCGCGGACCATGCTGGTCTGGCAGGGCTGCGTGCAGCCGGCGCTGGCACCGGACATCAACGCCGCCGCGGCACGCGTGCTGGACCGCTGCGGCATCCGGTTGGTGCCGGCCATGGCTGGCTGCTGCGGCGCCCTGAGTCACCACATGGCAGAACCCGATGAAGCGCTCGCCTTCATGCGCCGCAATATCGACGCCTGCTGGCCGCAGATCGAGGCCGGTGCCGAGGCGATTGTCATGACCGCCAGCGGCTGCGGCGCGCATGTGCGCGACTACGGCGAACTGCTGCGCGACGATCCGCAATACCGCGACAAGGCACGGCGTTTTTCGGAGCTGGGCAAGGATATCGCCGAGGTGGTCGCCGCCGAGCTGAAAGCAGGCCGCCTGCCGCCCCTGCCGGCGCAGGCGCCCTCGCCGGACCGGCGCATCGCCTACCAGTCGCCCTGCAGCCTGCAGCACGCGCAGAAGCTCAAGGGTGTCGTCGAAGCATTGCTCAAGCATGCCGGCTACAAGCTGACGCCCGTCGCCTATCCCTTCCTGTGCTGCGGCTCGGCCGGCAGCTATTCGATCCTGCAGCCGGAACTGGCGGCCGGCCTGCGTGCCGCCAAGCTGGAAACCATTTTGTCGACCCGGCCGAAACTCATCGTCACGGCCAACATCGGCTGCCTGACGCATCTCGCCGAAGTGTCGCCGCTGCCGGTAAAACACTGGATCGAACTCTTCGACGAAACGCTGGCCGCGGTCGAGACCACGCAAGCGGCAGGCAGCGCCTGATCAAGCCCGCGTCAAAAAGTCGGCGCTGGCGATACGGCGACCAGCACCTATTCGGCGATGACCTTGTCCGCCCACTCGATGCCGGCCACCAGGGTGGCGGGGCTGCCGATCGTGGCACTGAATCCTGCCAGATCGTCGTCCGTGATGCCGCGTGCGATGCGGCAGGCGTCGCAGACCTCGATCGCCACACCGAGGTCGACGCAGCCTTGCCACTGCTCGGCCAGCGCCGGCCAGCCGACCGGAAACAGCTGGTCGCGGATCGACTTGCGTGCGAGTACCGAACCTTCGCCCAACAGGAAGATGCGCACCTCGTGCCCGGCCCGCGCCAGCGCCGCGCTGTGGCCGAACACCATCGCCGCGCGGGTCGGGTCGTCGCTGCCCCAGGAGGACTTCATGAAAATCTTGGACATCGCCTTGCCGATCAGTAGGTCTTGTAGGGCAGGAACTTGCCGGACATGACGATGTTTACGCGGTCGCCGTTGGGGTTGGGTTCGCGCTTCATGTCCATCTTGAAGTCGATGGCGGACATGATGCCGTCGCCGAATTCCTCGTGGATCAGTTCCTTGAAGGTCGTGCCGTAGACGCTGATAAGTTCGTAGAAGCGGTAGATCAGCGGGTCGGTGGGCACCGAGGTCGGCAGCGAGCCCTTGTAAGGTACCACCTGCAGCAAGGCCACGGCATCGGGCGGCAGGCCGAAGACCTTGCCCAGTATCGTTGCCTGCTTCTTGTCGAAGGTCATCTGGCCGAGGCAGCCGGCGGTGACCCATTCCTTGGACAGTCCGATCTTCTTGGCCACGTCCTCCCACTTGAGACCCTTCTTGATCTTGGCGGCGATGATCATTTCGGTGACGTCGTTGCGGTTCATGCGTATCTCCTTTCGGTTCTATTGATTGACGGCGTGTCTGACTTGCTGCGATTGCGAGATCGTCTTTTCCGTGGCCAGGGCCAGCACCGGCGCACGCTCGCCTTCAAGGCCGGGGCGCACCACGGGCGGATTCTTCGCGTCGTGGAACATCTCGGCCTCGGCACCGGCGTAGGTCTTGGAGCGATTGACGAGGAAGTCCACCAGGTGGTTGCGGATCCTGTAGTACTGCGGATCGTGGTGGATGTCGGCGCGGGTGCGGCTGCGCGGCATGGTGATCTCGACGATCTCGGCGATCTTGGCGTGCGGGCCGTTGCTCATCAGCAGGATCTTGTCGGCGAGCAGGATCGCCTCGTCGACGTCGTGCGTGATCATGAACACGGTCTGGTGCGTGGCCTGCACGATCTTCAGCAACTCGTCCTGGATGGTGCCGCGCGTCAGTGCGTCGAGCGCGCCGAAGGGCTCGTCGAGCAGCAGCATCTTGGGCTGGATGGCGAAGGCGCGGGCAATGCCGACGCGCTGCTTCATGCCGCCCGAGAGCTCCGCCGGCTTCTTGTGGATGGCGTGGCCGAGGCCGACCATCTCGAGGTAGCCGGTGCAGTGTTCGTTGATCTTGCTCTGTGACCAATCGGGCCACTTCGATTTCACGGCGAAGGCGACGTTGCCCAGCACGCTCATCCAGGGCATCAGGGCGTGGCTCTGGAATACCACGCCGCGGTCGAGGCTGGGCCCCCTGACTTCGCGGCCGTCCATGAAAGCCTCGCCGGCGCTGGCCTCGTCGAGGCCGGCCAGCACGTTGAGGATGGTGGTCTTGCCGCAGCCGGAGTGGCCGACGATGCAGACGAACTCGCCCTTGTCGATGTGGAAGTTGATGTCATCGAACACCGGCAGGTTGGCGATGCCGTTGGTTGCCGGGAAGACCTTCTTCAGGTTTTCGACAGTGAGGAAATGCGTGCTCATAGCTTATTCCCGCTCATTCGCGATAAGTGACCAGCTTCTGCAGCCAGCCGAAGAACAGGTCGAGGAACATGCCGACGATGCCGATCATCACCACGGCGAAGATCACGTTGGGCAGGGCCAGGTTGTTCCACTCGTTCCAGACGAAGTAGCCGATGCCGGTGCCGCCGACCAGCATTTCGGCGGCGACGATCACCAGCCAGGCGATGCCCATCGAGATGCGCATGCCGGTCAGGATGGTCGGCGCCGCCGCCGGCAGGATCACCAGGAAGGCCTTGCGCAGCGGATTCACTTCCAGCGTGCGGGCGACGTTGAGCCAGTCGCGCCGCACCGAGGCGACGCCGAAGGCGGTGTTGATCAGCATCGGCCAGATCGAGCAGATGAAGATCACGAAGATGCCCGAGATCGACGAATCCTTCAGGCTGTAGAGCGCGAGCGGCATCCAGGCCAGCGGCGAGATCGGCTTCAGCACCTGGATGAATGGATCGAAGGCCTTGAACAGCAGCGGCGACATGCCGATGGCAAAGCCCACGGGCAGGGCGATCACCACGGCGAGCAGGAAGCCGATGCCGACGCGGGCCAACGAATGCGCCATCTGGATGCCGATGCCCTTGTCGTTGGGGCCCTTGTCGTAGAACGGATCCGAGAGATGCTCGACAAAGGCGCGGGCGACCAGGATCGGCGGCGGAAAGCCGCTCGACTTCTCCGCGCCCTTGCCCATCAGGGCCGCGTACTCGGCACTGGCACCTGACAGTGCGGACGATTCCTTGGGCTGAGTCGATAGCTGCCAGGCACCGATGAAAATCGCAAAGAGCAGGATCGAGATCAGCGCCGCCTTGAGGGTGAGCCTGGATGGCATGGCAAACTCCTCAGACCTTCCTGATGGCGAAGCTGTTGACGTAGGCGTCGACCTTGGCCGGATCGAACTCCTTGCCCATGACCTTGAACTTCTTCGTGTTTTCCTTCGGCGGCGTCATGCCGACCTCGATCATGTATTTCCTGGCGTCGGTCAGCAGGTAGACCTTCTCGGCGATGTCCTTGTATTTGACCTCGTCCTTGACGTAGCCCCAGCGCTTCATCTGCGACAGGATCCAGTAGGCCATCGAATACCAGGGGAAAGGGTCGTAGTCGACGCGCTCGGGCACGTTCTGCACGTTGCCCAGGCCGTCGGCGAACTTGCCGGTCAGCACCTGTTCGAGCACTGCCTTGGGCTGGTTCAGGTAGTTGGCCGGCGCCAGCACCTCGGCCATGATCGGGCGGTTCTTCGGGATCGCGTGCCATCGCCGCCGACTTGAGTATGGCGCGGTAGAGCGCGGCGAAGGTATTCGGGTTCTGCTTGACGAACTCGGCGGGAATCGCGAAGGAGCAGCAGGGGTGGCCGTCCCAGATATCGCGCGAGAGGATGTGGATGAAGGCGATTTCGTCATACACGGCGCGCTGGTTGACCGGGTCGGGTCCAAGGAAGCCGTCGATGTTGCCGGCGCGCAGGTTGGCCACCATTTCGGGCGGCGGCACAACGCGCAACTGCACGTCGGTATCGGGGTTGATGCCATGCTCGGCGAGGTAGTAGCGCAAGCAGCAGGTTGTGGATCGAGAACTCGAAGGGGATGGCGAACTTGAAGCCCTTCCAGTTCTTCGGATCGCGGTTGGTCTTGTGCTTGTTGGCCAGCACGATGGCCTGGCCGTTGATGTTCTGGATGGTCATCACGCTGGTCGGCGCGGCGTTCGAGCCGATGCCCATCGAGATCGACAGCGGCATCGGCGCCAGCATGTGCGAGGCGTCGTATTCCTTGTTCAGCACCTTGTCGCGGATCAGCGCCCAGCCGGCGGTCTTCATCATGCTGACGTTGAGGCCTTCCTTCTTGTAGAAGCCCAGCGGCTCGGCCATGATCAGGGGGCTCGCGCAAGTGATCGGGATGAAGCCGACCTTGAGGTCCTTCTTCTCCAGTGCGCCCTTTTCCTGCGCCATGGCTTCCAGCGTGCCGAAGGGGATCAGCGAGGCGATCGCCGCCCAGGCCGTGGAGGCGCCGACCGCGGAGAGGAACTTGCGCCGCTCGGCATCCTGCGGGAACAGCGCGCGCATGACGGCGGTCTGCACCACGCGGCTGTTCAACGCGTCGACGTCGCCGGCGCCGACGGCGATGTCGTGCTGGGTCTGTGAGGCGTGCTGGCCGCAGTTGCAGCCGGCGATGGAGTTGTTTGCGTCGAACGGATCGTGCAGTGCCATGGTGCTCTCCCGATGATTGGTCTGAGCAAGCAATCGCAGACTCCGTGCCAGTTGTCGCAACAAACTGATTCAGCATGACTATTCAGCATTCTCCGAACGCGTTGCGGGAAGGAATGCAGTGAGCGGCTTGTGCAACGCACCAGGAAGGGGCAAGTGGTCGATGGTTTTTCGCCACTTTGGGGCATGCTGCGCGGAAACCGGCCACGTTCCAACCGCGCTACCGGTTTGCTTGGGCGCGCTCAGGAAGTCCGGGGGCGGCGCTGCGCGGGATTCGGGGTGAGCGGCGCCAGCAGCGATTTGCGGATTCGTTCCAGCGAGGCGAGGGCGGCCAGCGGGTTTTGATCGAACTGGGCGCGGACGATCGCACCATCTACCGCCAGCGCAAGGTCCATCGCCAGCGCTTGCGTTGCCGCGACGCCGGCAGCAGTTGCGCGATCGCGTCCGCCATGTCCTGCTTGTGGCGGCGCGTGATTTCCATGACTTCGGGCAGGGTGTCGCCCAGTTCGCCGACGCTGTTGATGAAGGCGCAGCCGCGATAGCCGTCGTCGCCGAACCATTCGGCCAGGGCCGGCACCAGTGCCTTGCCGTCGCCGCCGTGGCGCTGCAGGGCATTGACGAACCAGTCCATCCAGCGCTGGTGGCGATACTCGAGGAATTCGCGGACGAGTTCGTTCTTGCTCGGGAAGTGGCGGTAGAAAGTCAGCTTGGCGACGCCGGATTCCGCGATGACGCGGTCGATGCCCGTGGCGCGGATGCCGTCGCGATAGAACAGCTCATGTGCCGTGAGCAGGATGCGCTCACGCGCGCCGGGGGTGGCGGGTACAGCGGGAGTTACGGTCGGCTTGGCGGCGCGCATGGGCGCATTGTAGACAGATCTGTTTACCTTGTATAGACTGCGCCGTGCAGCCGGAAACATCTACCCGAATACCTGCCGAGGAGCCGATCATGGAAAGCAAACCGCCCGTGCCGCCGTTTACGCCGGAAACTGCCGCGCAGAAGGTGCGCATGGCCGAGGATGCATGGAATACCCGCGACCCGGACCGTGTCGTGCTGGTCTACACCGAGGACACCCGCTGGCGCAACCGCGCCGAATTCCCGGTCGGGCGCGAACAGGTGCGCCAGTTCCTGGTGCGCAAGTGGGCGAAGGAACTCGACTACCGCCTGATCAAGGAACTCTGGGCCTGCGCCGGCAATCGCATCGCCGTGCGCTTCGCCTATGAATGCCACGACGACGCGGGCAACTGGTACCGCGCCTACGGCAACGAGAACTGGGAGTTCAACGAGCAGGGCTTCATGATGCGGCGCTTTGCCAGCATCAACGACCTGCCGATCAAGGAATCCGAGCGCAAGTTCTCACTGGCCACTGGGCCGGCGGCCGGACGATCATCCGGGCTTGAGCGATCTGGGGCTTTAAGGCCGGGGCGGAAAAGGCTGCGCACCACCTTGATTGCCGCGCAGTCGCCGTAGCGCCAGCGCCGACTTTTGTGCCGGCTTCAGTCACGATCGCATCCGCAAAAGACACGAGGGCGTCCCGGATCCGGGGCGCCCTCTGTCTGTTCCTTCGGCAAACTACAGGCCGCGGCGATGCACCTCGCGCAGGCTGGTGCTCATGCGCGAGCCGACGAATGCGAGCAGGCGCAGGCCTTCCTGGACGCCGGGGTCGCTGATCAGTTTCAGCAAGCCGCCGAGCCCGCCGCCCAGGGGCGGGGCGGTTGCCAGTTCGCGGCTTGCCTGGGTGAAGGCATTCGACATGCAGATGATGAAGCGCTGGTTTTCCGGCCGGTCGATTTCCCGCAGCAGATGGGTCAATCCGTCGTTGCGGGTCAGGCGGTCGAGCAATGCAATACCTTCGGACATGGTCGACGCCAGTCGGTTGACCATGTCGTCCGACATCGCGTCCTGGGCCGAGGTGACAAGCTGGGCAAACTCGACGAGCCGCTGCAGGTCGCGTCACTGAAGGGCGCGGCGTTGGGGGTGATTGTGTCTGGTTAGTCATGATGTCATCTCTTCAGAGTAGGCCGCGGACGCTGGTCCAGTACATGTGGTTGTAGGAAATCTTGAACCAGTGCATGGGTTTTGAAGGCGGCTTCAGGTCGGGCGGATTCAGGTAGTTGAACATCGCATAGGTCGCCTTCTCATGGCCGGCTTCGATGAAGCAGTACACCTTGCCATCGTAATCCCGCACCGGCTCGCCGATCTTGATGATCGAGGCGATATTCTCGCAGATGGCCTCGGCCTGGAAGTGTGCGGCCGAACCGGTCTTGCTCACCGGCAGGTTGGTGGTGTCGCCCACCACGTAGACGTTGTCGTGGCCGTTCATCTTGAGGCTGTAGCGGTCGGTCGGGATCCAGCCGCCCGATCCGAGCTTGTCGCGTTCGATCACTTCCATGCCGCGGTGGGCCGGAATGACGATGAGCAGGTCGTAAGGAACTTCGGTGCCTTCCTCGCTCTTCATGATCTTGTTCTTGGCGTCGATTTCCTTGATGTTGAACAGGGTCTCGGTGTCGACGCCGATGCGCTCGAACTCGGGCTTGGCCCACTTGGCGACGTTCTCGATGGTATGCAGGCGACCGATCGGGTAGTGGTACTTGAGCTGGACCTTGTCACGAATGCCGCGCGCCTTGAAGAAGTCGTCCAGCGCGAACATGACCTCGACCGGGGCGATCGGACATTTGTGCGGCACGCCGACTGCAACCATGACCCTGCCGCCCTTGAATTCCCGGAGCTTCTTGTACATCTTTACGGCGGACGCTTCGGTGTAGAAGAACTCCGCCCCTTCGGCAAGCCCCGGGGTTTCCTCGGGCACCATGCGCGAGCCGGTGGCAATCACCAGTATGTCGTACTCATGCGTCTTGCCGCTTTCCGTGACGACCTTGTTCTTGTCGAGCTGGAACTGCTTGACCGGGTCGACATGGAATTCGATGGTCGGTTCGAGCAGGCTGGCCTGATCGCGGTAGAGCTGATCCGGCGTCATCTGTCCGAACGCGACGTACAGCAGGCCGGGCTGGTACATGTGCCGGTCGGAGGCCGACAGCAGCGTGATCCGCACCTTGCCGGCGCGTATTTCGCCTGTCAGCCGGCGCGAGAGGTTGTTGGCGGTGATGGTACCGGCGGTGCCGCCACCCACGACTAGGATTCTCATTGCATTCTCCTCTATTTTGCCTTGCGGACCTTGATGTGCCAGACATTGCCGACCTGCTCGCTGCCGATGATCTCGTGCCCGACCTTCTTCACCCACTCGGGGATGTCGGCCGCCGAGCCCTGGTCGGTCGACAGCAGTTCGATCACGTCGCCGACCGCCGACGTGCTTGATGTGGGAAATCAGTTCCATCAGCGGTCCGGGGCAGAACGTGTCGCGCGCATCGATTACCTTGGTTTCACTCATTTTCAGTTACTCCTTGTTATTTTCCGGTTCGGCTCCATCGCCTAGAACGAGAGCAATTGCGCACCTTCGGCATCGCTCAGGAAGCGGGTCAGGCCCGTCGGCGGGCCAAATGCGGGATCGAGATCGTCTTTGGTGATTTTCAGCAGGTCCAGCGCCATCGAGCATGGCAGCAGGGTGGCACTGCCCAGTTCCGCGGCCATCTGGAACAATTGCCTGAAAGGCGGCACGCCCTTGTTCTGCGCGATCAGCGTGCCGAACTCGCCTTCCACCGGCGGTTCCTCATTGCGGCCGTTGATGAAATACAACAAGGCATTCATCGAAAAGAATACCGAAACCTCATCGCCCAATGTGGCGGCGACCGAGGCGATCATCGATGCCATCTGCAGCTTTTCGCGCGTGCCCGAGACGCAAACTATGTGGATCTTCCTTGACATTGAGTTCTTGCCTCCGCTATGGCCGCAACACATGTGCATTGCGGGAACCGCTTTTATCCAATCCCTGCTATTTGTGCCAGCTGTAGCGCTTGATCAATGCCAGGCAGATGCTGTCGAGCACGTAGCCGACGGCACCGATGACCAGCAGCATGGCCATGAGCTTTTCGTATTCCAGCGACTCCCGCGCATCCTGAATGGTGTAACCGAATCCGGACGTCACGCCGAGGAACTCCGACGGCACCAGCACGATCCAGCCGACCCCGAGGGCGAGCCGGATGCCGGTCAGGACATCGAAGGCGATCGCCGGCACGATGATCTGCGTCACGACATGCCAGGGTTTGGCGCCGAGGTTGCGCGCTACCTTGAACCAGGCCGGGTCGACTTTGGACAATCCCGCCGCGGTGGAAAACATCACGGGCCAGACCGCGCCGATGGCGATCAGAAAAATGATTGCCTGATTCCAGCCGGCAAACACGATGACGGCGATCGGCTCCCAAGAAAGCGGGCTGATCATGCGCATCAACTGGAAGGGCGAGTTGCTCAGTTCGCGAAAACGTCTGCTGCGGCCGATCAGGATGCCGATCGGCACGCCGATTGCGATGGCGATGCCCAGGCCGGCAGCCAGTCGACCGCCGCTGGTTTGCAGGGCCTTGGGGATGAGTCCGTTGCTCCAGAGGTGGCCGATTTCCTTGAAGGCGGGGCCGGGGCCGAAGCTGGCGAAGTGCGACATCAACGGATTCAGGGTGGTCAGGTAGATGGCCAGCCACCACAGGGCAAACAGGATTGCCAGGCCGCCAAAAAAATTCCATGCCCAATAGTAGGTGCTGTTGAAGGCGGCGGAGGAGCGCGACTGTCCCACGGCGGCAGACGCGGCATTTCCCGCGACGATGGCAGTGTTCTCACTCATGGCTCAAGCGTCCCCGCGATGCCAGCTGAAGCGCTTGATCAAGAGCGCGCACAGGGTGTCAAGGGCATAGCCGATCACCCCGATGGTGAGCACCATCGCCGTGAGGTGGTCGTAAGACAAGGTCTCCCGCGCGTCCTTGATGGCGTAGCCGAGACCGGATGTGACGCCCAGCAATTCGGCCGGAACCAGGACCACCCAGGCCACGCCGAGGGCCAGGCGGATGCCGGTGAAGATGTCGAAACTGATCGCCGGCAGGATGATTTGCGTCAGCATCTGGATCGGTGTCGCGCCCAGGTTGCGCGCCACCTTGAACCAGGCCGGGTTGACCTTGGCCAGGCCGGCAGCGGTGGAAAACATCACGGGCCAGACCGAGGCGATGGCGATCAGGAAGATGATCGAATCGTCCCATGCGGCGAATACGAATACCGCGATCGGCATCCATGACAACGGGCTGATCATGCGCAGGAACTGGAATGCGGAGTTGCTCAGGTCGCGGAAGCGTTTGCTGCGGCCCATGACGATGCCGATCGGCACGCCGATGATGATCGCGATGGCGAGGCCGCCGCCCAGGCGATACATGCTGGCGGCAATGGCTTTTTGCAACTTGCCCAGGTTCCACAGTTCGGGAAAGCTCTGCAGCGTCGGCACCAGTCCGAATCCGGCAAAACTCTGGGTCTCCGGGTTCCTGGCGATCAGGTAACCGCCCAACCACCAGAATGCGGCAAGAATCAGCAGGCCCAGCGAAAAATTCACGATCCCCCGCCCCGCCGCCTCGGCGGCGCGGGAGGTTCGGGTGCCTGTCAAACCGGCGGCCGCAGCGGCTCCGCCGGGTGCGGCGTCATTGCTCACTGGACAACACTCCCCCCGGCCCCCTCGCCAAGCGAGGGGGTGACGGCAGTTCGCCGCTGCGCGGCTCGTGGTTGGCGTTCCACGGCCGGCTTTGCACAGCCGGCCGGCTCCGGCGGCGCGAAGCAGTGCTTCGCGAAACCCCGCCTTCGCCCCTGCGGGCGGCCGTGCGGCGCGCTCACAGAGAGATGACTTCCGTGCGGACGAAGGGATCGCCGGTCTTCGGCACGCTATGGTCGTTCTTCCACTTCGGATTGGCGTCGAGCGCCTTCTTGATGAAGGTGTAATTGACCAGGTCGTTGGCGACGAACTTTGCATCCAGCTTTTCGAGGAAGGCCGAATCGCCGGTGATGACGGTTTTCTTCATGTCATTGACGACGAGTTCGGTGGCGGAGCGGTAGGGCCAGCCTTGGAAGTTGATGCGGTCCATGCCCCAGTCCTTGTTCTTGATCGCCGTCGGGAGGGCCGGATAGGGGATCTCGTAGAACATCATGGCACGCTTGACCACTTCCTTGGGGAAGGGCAGGTAGCCCTTGCCGTCCTTGGACAGCATCTCGGCCATCGCCTCGCGGTTCTCGACCAGGTGGATCTGCGCGGCGACGATGGCGTTGTGTACCCCTTGCGCCCAGGCGGCGCGCGCCGGATCCATGGTGTCGGCTTCGTGCATCACCACCACGCAGCAGGGGTGGCCCTTCCAGACGTCGCCGGTCATGCGCAGCATCTTGGCGCCGGCGCGGAGTTCGCCGAGGGCATTGAAGGGTTCCGCCACGCAGTAGCCGTCGATCGACTTGGCCGCCAATGCCGGCGGCATGTCCGGCGGGTTGAGCACGATGAAGTTGCACTCGTTGGGCGCCAGTTTGGCGTCCTGCGGACGGATCACCGGGGTGATTCCGGCGTCCTTCATGATCTTCTGCGAAATGATGTTGTGGATCGAGTACCAGAACGGTACCGCGAACTGCTTGCCGCCGAAGTCCTTGGGCGAATTGATGCCGGAGTCCTTGCCGACGACGATGCCCGAGCCGTTGGTATGGTTCCAGGCCGTGATCTTGATCGGGAACTTGTTGTTGTAGCGCATCCAGATCGGCACCGGAATCAGCAGGTGCGCAAGTTGAGCTTGTGCGACGAGAAGGCCTCGACCAGCGGCGACCAGCCGCGGATCAGCGTCGGCGGCTACGGAGTCCAGCCCCTCCTTCTTGAAGAAGCCCATCTCGTGGGCGACCAGCAGTGCCGAGGCATCGGTGATCGGCAGGTAGCCGATGCGGATCGTCGGATCCCATTTCTTCTCCTGGGCGAAGGTGGCCGCGGTCGGCATCAGGCTGCTCAGGGCGCCGAGGCCACCCCACTTGAGCAATTCGCGGCGATTGACGCCGGTACCGAGGACGCTGCTGAACAGCGGGTCGTATTCGATCGCCAGTCCGTGATCCTCGATGCCGTCGCCGTGCTTCTTGTAATCGAGATGCGGCGTTTCGGACGGATGGTGATTCCCAACGATATTAAGGTCGCAAAGTATGCACATGCTCGGTCTCCTCCTGTGGGGTGGTGGTGTCCTGGCCTAATCGTGGTCAGGCATGCTGCGAAACACTGCTTGATTCGGTATCCGCTTCGTCTGCGACATCCTCCGCCGGAGCACCCGCTACCTGCGCCGCGCTGTGGAAGGCATCCATCAGCCTCGCCCTCATGGCCTGGACGGCGGGATCCTGACGCTGCCGCGGATCCTCGAGCGGAACCTCGAATTCGTGGACGATCTTGCCCGGGGCTCCGGCCATGATCAGCGCGCGATCGGCCATCAGCATCGCTTCGTCGATGTCGTGGGTGACGATGATCAGGTTGAAGCCGAGGCGCTTGGCGATGGAGCGGACGTCGCGCTGCAGGGACGCGCGGGTAAACGCATCCAGTGCGGAAAAGGGTTCGTCCAGCAACAGCAGTTCAGGCTCCATCACCAGGGAGCGGGCCAAGTGCGACGCGCTGCTGCTGGCCGCCGGAGAGGTCCTGCACGTTGGTGTCCGCGTAGTCCTGCAACTCGACCAGGCGCAACGCCTCATCGACGCGCTCGCGCTTTTCCTTTTCCGGCCAGCCGGCGAAACCGAGGCCGACGCCGACATTCTGGGATACCTTCATCCAGGGGAAAAGATGCGGCGCCTGGAACATCATGACCCAGCGCGACGACGGCCCTTCGATCTTCTTGTCGTCGAAGTGCATCGTGCCCTCGGTGGGACGGTTCAACCCGGCGATGATGTGCAGCAGCGTCGATTTGCCGCAGCCGGAGCGGCCGATGATGGCCAGCGCTTCACCGCGCTTCGACTCCAGCATCAGATTGCTGAAAGTGGGCTTGCCGCGCGAAGTGTAGCGGTAGCCCAGGCCCTGGATGTTGATGTTTACACCGCGAATCGACACCGATCATTTCTCCGTATAAACAAGTTTCGACAAGAATTCCAAGCAGGAATCACGACACGACTCTTGCGCGTAACCGCACGTACGGGCGATTCTGCTTGCCGCTGAAGATTTTGCTTCCGTGGTGCGAGGACGACGAACCGGCGTCCTGTGATGCTACCGGTTTGTCGCATCGCGTGGTGTCAATCGCAGGGTGCTCCGCAATCACTCGGCCGTAAGGCGTTCATGGATCTGCTTCATTCGTTTCGCCAGATCCTCCTCGCTCACCAGGCCGCGCTTGATCAGCGAATGGGTCAACGCCAGAAGCTGCCGCTCGGGAAAAGGGACGTCCTGGTATAGCGTTTCGGACAATTCATCCTCTTCCCAGCGCCGCTCCAGCAAAGGCAGGGGAACGGCGCCACCGACGTCCTTGCGCTCGATGCTGCCGTCCAGCCAGCGCTTCTCGACCGCCATGGCCGGCGAGCAGGCCGTCGTGCCCAGAGCCTCGCACATCCCGTCCAGGCTGGTCTTCCACGGTGGATCGGGATTGGTCACGCCATACTGATTCGCCAGATCTTCCCAGACCCGGCCGTGTTCCTTGATGTCTTCCAGCAAGGGAACCGGCGTCCATTCCGTTTTTGCCGCTACCGGCTTGGCTGCTTCGGTCATGACGGACTCCTAGTGATGCGCCGGCTTGGCCGGCTTATGCACGGGCAATGGAATGTTGGTGGTCATGCCCGGCTTGGGCAAGGCGACGCCGATCAGGCAATCCCGCGTGACGATTTCAGTCAGTTGGTCTTCGGTCCAGCCTTCGGTTCCGGCGGGCCGCATCGGCATCACGATGAAACGGCACTTCTGGTTCGAGTCCTCGACGCGGACTTCCACCTCCGGCGGCAGGGTCAGGCCGAATTCGGCCAGCACCTGGCGCGGCCAGCGGACCAGGCGGCGCCGGTAGTTCGGGGTGCGGTACCACTCCGGCTGGAAGCCGAGGATGGGGCGCGGATAGCAGGAACACAGGGTGCACACCACCACGTGATGCATGGTCGGCGTGTCTTCCAGGACGCGCAGGTCGGTGTAGTCGCTCGGCGTGCCGAAGCCGGTCGGGTTGAGCCAGTCGACGCCGACCGCGAAGCTCGCCTTGATGGCATCGGTCAGACATTGTTTCTTGTACTCGGGATCCAGCCAGGCCTTGGCCACCATGCGGGCAGCCGGCGTCGGTCCGATGTGCTCGGCGAACTCGGTGAAGCGGCGATGGTCTTCCGCCGAGAACAGGCCTTTTTCGATGGCCAGTTCGCGAACGGCGATTTCAAGGGCCTCGAAGTCGCTGATTTCCTCAACCATCGGCGCCGGCGGCTTGTGCCCGTGGCCGTGATCGTGGTCATGATCGTGATCGTTTGACATGTGCTCTTACCTTTCTGTTCTGTACGATTTGACGGTCCGCTTACACGGACTCCAGCCAGCGTTCCGAGAATTCGGTCTGCAGCGTGTCGTTGGGAAAGTTGGCGGGATACTCCGGCCACAGATCCTTCTGCTTGAAGCGCACGATGTAGAACCATTCCGACTGGTCGACGTGGCCCCAGGCTTCATCCTCCGGCGCCGGGCTCTCGTGGGTGACGACGGCAACCACACCGACGGCGCCGCGCGTGTACACCTGGCAACGGGTATAGAAAATATCCGGCAGGTTCCTGATCCTTACCCGGTCGCCGACCTTGAACTTGGCGGGGCCATCAGCGGTGCCCTTGAAACACTGGGGATCGCCCTTGCCGGTCGCGATCGTGGCGTGATGGGTTCTATCGTGCTGGCTCATGGCGCTTTTTCACCTCGTCGATTTTGTTGATCAGTTCGGTCAGTGAGACGTGATGCCCGTCGACCAGAATCCGCGCCGCGGAGAGCAGCCAGCGCCCGTAGTAAGGCAAGCCGAGGTATTGGCTCGTGCCCAGGTCGACGTTCTGCATGCGGCGCCTTTCCTCGGCACACCAGACACCGCGCCAGGCCAGGCACTCGGTGGTGACATAGGCTCTGTGCCCCCATGCCTCGTGTTCCTCCTCGGTCCATTCGCACGGAACGTCGACCTCGCCGCCGACGTCATGGGGCGATCGCGTATAGGCCCGAAACAGTTCGTGAGTGATATCGGTGGGATAGGGCGCCTTGCCGGTTTTCTGCACCGGCGGCTGCAACTCTACGACTGCGGTCAGATGCCGCAATACCTCTTCTCTGGTAGTCGATGACATAGCTGGACTTCTCCTTGAATTGATGTCTTCTTGCCGGCCCGCTTGTACTGAAGCGATAGAACTTTGTACTGATGCACATGTCGCAGATTCTTCAATCATCGCCGACTGCATTGCCGGGACTTCCGGACAGCGATCAACGACCCGCGGCAATCCCGTACAATTCCCGGTTGCACGTGCTTTCCAAGGATGCACTGCAAGTGGTTGATGGTTAAATTGTGTTCGCTTCAAATTGGCCTGTCCATGATTATTTTCCGATTCGCTCCATAGGAATTGACTATGCACTCCAAGCTCATGTTCCCGCGTTCCATCCGCTACCTGCTTGCGGTCGCCGAACACCAGAGCTTCACCCGGGCAGCGGAAGCCCTGTATGTCTCGCAGCCGACCCTTTCGCAACAGATCAAGCAGTTGGAGGAAGCGCTGGGGGTGCTCCTGCTGGACCGCTCGGGACGGACTGTACAACTGACCGACGCCGGGCAGGTATATCTGACGCATGCGCGTCGTGCCCTGGAAGAGCTCGACGCCGGGAAAAGGGCCGTCAGCGAGGTGGAAGACCTGAGCCGCGGCTTCCTGCGTGTCGGCATGACGCCCATTACCGAATACCTGACCACCTCGCTCCTGGATGACTTCAGCGCCCGTTATCCCGGCATCACGGTCAGCGCCATGGAAATGTCCCAGGACCAGATCGAAGCGGGCGTGGCCGAAAACAGCATCGACGTCGGCATCGCCTTCACCCACACCCCTGCGACCGAGGTCTGGTCGGGCAAGATCGAGCTGCACACCATGTTCAAGGAGCCGCTGAGCCTCGCCGTCGGCGAAAGTCATCCCCTGTGCGGCAAGCAGATGCCGGTCACCGCCGGCATCCTGGAGAAGGAGCCGCTGGTCCTGCTCAGCCCGGGTTTTGCGCTGCGCCGCCACTTCGACCTGTATTGTCTGGAACAAGGCATCACGCCGCGCATCGTGATCGAGACCAATTCGCTGAGCATGATCGTGCAATCCGTCGGCCTGGGCCGGATGGTGACCGTCCTGCCGACCACCATCGCCTGCACACACGCCGGCCTCTACGCCGTGCCGATGCTTCCGGAACTGCCCGACCACACGATCGCCCTGATCTGTTCCAAGGGCACCTACAAGAGTCCGGCCTGCCGGGCATTCGGCGTCATGGCATCCGAGTGGAATTTCGGCCGCTGTCCGGTGACGCTCAGGCCCGACTCGCGGCCCTGCCCGCGGCCGGAAGTGTGCGCGCGGGAAAAGACGACATTCGTTACCGACGAACTTTAGTCTGCAGCGTCCGCGGCTCGCTGCTGAGACAGGCTCCTGAGGAAGCGCTGAATAAGCCGTCACACCGGCGAAAGCCGGTGTCCAGTGCCATGATTCTTCTGGATTCCGGCTTTCGCCGGAATGACGAAACGCAACTTGATCAGTGGATCCCTAAAGCAGTTCGCCGCTGACGGTGGCAATCACCTTGCCACCGACATGGATTTCAGGTGATCCGCCGGCCATCCGCGCACGCAGCCTGACCAGCGAAGGTCGCCGGACTTCGTAGCCCTGTTCGATTCGCAAATCAAGTTCGGCTTCGGCGAAGAGCTTGTACTGCAGCAGGTAGGCGCCGAGGAAGGCCGCGCCGTTGCCGGTGGCCGGGTCCTCGCGCACACCGTGGGCTTCGAAGAAAAACCTGGCGCTGAGGTGATTGCCCGCTTCGCGGGTCTCGCTGCAAAACAGGTAGGTCAGCGGCGGGAAGCCTTCGCGCGACAGGTCCGCGTAAGCTGCAAGGTCAAGCCGGCTGCGCTTCAAGGCGTCGAGGCTGCGCACGGGCACGATCATGGCCGCGGTGCCGGCGGCGAACTGCTGGACCGGCGCGCGCGTGTCGATGTCGTCGGTCGCCAGGCCCAGTGCGGCGGCGATGCGTTCGCGGGCGCAGGTTGGACCGGCTGTCACGGGCGGAGCCTGAAACCATGCCACCTCGCCATCCGCTGCCGTCGATTCGAAGCTGACGGGTACCGGTCCCACGGCGAGGTTCAACTGCACGCGCGTGGCAGGCGCCGGCGCTAGGTGGTGGCGTATGACCCAGGCCGTGCCCAGGATCGGGTGTCCGGCGAAGGCGATCTCCCGCGCCGGGGTGAACAGCCTTACCCGGTAGCCGCCGTCAGCCCCGGGAGCAGTGCCGACGAAAGTGGTCTCGGAGTAATTGGTCTCCGCCGCCACCTGCTGCATGGTTTCGTCGGACAGGTCGTCGCCCAAGACCACCGCGAGCTGATTGCCCGCATAGGGGCGCTCGGCGAAAACATCGACAATATGGAAGCGCAAGGTGGCGGACGTCACGGGGACAGCACTTCCTAGTTGCGCGAGGCAATGTACGTGTAATAAGTGCAGGCGGCAAAGAACGTTCCGTCATCCAGCGACTGCCGCTGCGCGGCTAGCCAGGCGTCGACGGTGTCGGCCGGCACCAGGCCGGCCTTGATGATATAGGGTGCGTAGGTTTCGACAAAGGACTTGAAGTAGCTGCCGCGGCCGACTTCGGTTACCGCATCGCCCCACGCCGCCGTCAGTTTGAGTCCGAAATCCGGCATCAGCCGCGGCAGGTTGCGCATGATCCGCGGATTGTTGAAGCTGGCCGTCACCAGCGCCGCGTCCATCCGCTGCCCGAGTTCGTGGTCGGGATGGCCATAGCTCATTGAGGCGTAATCGCCGTCGAAAATCGCCAGCGTGCCGCCGGGGCGCAGCACGCGCACCATTTCGCGCAGTACCGCCGCCGGATCGGTGACATGGCTGATCAGGGTGTGGGCGAAAACGGCATCGAAGCTGCCGTCGGGGAAATCCAGGCCGTGGGCATCGCCGACGTGAAAATCGATCTTGCGCGCGATGCCTTCGTCCAGCGCGAACTGTCTCGCGGCCTGAATGAAGTGGACGCTTTGGTCGACGCCGACCGCCTTGCCGGAAAACACGCCGCGGCGTGCCAGGGCTCGTGTCGTCGCGCCGGTGCCGCAGCCCACTTCCAGGACCCGCCCCGACGGGCCGGGATCGATTCGATCCGCGTACTTGTCGAACAGCCGGGTGAAGACCTTGTCCAGGGCGCGACTTTCCAGCCGTGCGATCAGGCGGTCGATGGCCGCCTTGTCGAGTTCATTGACAAACCGGTGCGGATCGCGGGCAACCATGCTTGACCTGTTGGCTTCGAGTGTGATGGCCGGGGTGCGCCTGCGACGAGGCCCTTACCAGGCCTTGTAAGGCAGGAACTTGCCGTTGAGCGTGACCACCACGCGGTCGCCCTTCGGGTCGGCCTGCTTCTGGATGTCCATGCTGAAGTCGATCGCGCTCATGATGCCGTCGCCGAACTTCTCGTTGATCATTTCCTTGATGGTTTCGCCATACACGCCGACGATCTCGTACCAGCGGTAGATCAGGGGATCGGTGGGGATGGTCTGGGTCCAGGTCTTTTTCGGGAAGCGCTGCAGCGCGGCCGAAACCTCCTTGCCCAGGCCGAGGACCTTGGCCACGGCATCGGCCGGCTTCTTGTCCAGGTGGTTCATGCCCAGGCAGGCCGAGCAGACGTACTCGGGGGAAAGGCCGGCGGCCTTGGCGATATCGCTCCACTTCAGGCCTTTGGCATCCTTGGCTGCGAGCAGGGCATCTTTCATGTCGGCTTTGTTCATGGCGTTGTCCTTTCGTGTTCAATTAACGAAACAGCATGTTCGGAGCGGCCGGTGATATCGAGCGCAGCGAGCCAATCAATAGCCTCCCCGCGAGGGGAGGATGGGAGGGGCGGGCCTTCAATTCGCCTTTCGCGTGTTTCATCATCAGCGGGTGGCTCTCGCTGCCATCAGCCTTAGGCGGAAAGGAGCCGGGGGCTGAATCAAGGCCCCCTTCCATGTCCGTCAGTGTGGAAACCGGGAGCGGCAAGCCCGCCCCCGCGGAGGCCTCCCCCGTGTATCGGGAGGCCTTGTTGCTGCCGTCAGGCGGCAGCGTGATACAGGCGCGACTGGAAAACCTTGCTGTCCGCGAGTTGATTCAGGCTCTTGGCGGCGGCGAGAATACCCAGATCCAGCAGCGGCTCGACAAGCACCACTGCCATGTAGGCGACGCCGAAGCTGGCGACCTGTGCCAGGTTGTCGGCACCGACGCCGCTGCCATACACCGCCCAAAACCCGACCCAGGCCACCACGCCGCCCTGGTAGGCCGTCGACAGCTTGAGGGCCTGGCCGTAGCTGACGTCCTTGTAGGCCGTGTTCGCCGGGATGATGCGCCGCGCCAGTGCATCCACCAGCAGCAGGGGCACCAAGAGGGAGGTCACGTTCATGCCGTATTGCGGCAAGTCGGCGGGAGCGAAGAACAGTCCCTGCACCAGCAGGCCGAGTGCCAGGCCGATTGCGGCAGGGCCGGCGCCGAGCAACAGGAAAAGCGTGGAGCCGAGGATGAAATGCACTTCGGACACCCCGACCGGGTAATGCGGCAGGATCTGGAAAAAGCTGAAAACAAGGGCTACCGCAATCAGGGCGCGAACCGCGAGCGGCGCAACGCCATCCCGCCTGACGGTATCCAGCGCGAGCTTGGCCGAATAGCCGATCGCGCCCGTCGCCGTCGCGTAACCCAGCACCATCTTGGCGCCATCAACAATTCCTGGTTCGATGTGCATCTTTGGTTCTCCTCTTTCTGCTTGCCTTGAGATCGAATCGCCCGAGCGGGAGCCGGGCGAGCCTTGATGACAGTGTGTCCGGGTTTGAACGTATTTCCGAATTACCGAAGACAATCAACGATCCGCGATCCCCCGGGAAGATTGCAGACAAGTTCCGGAAGCAAAGACCCTGCAGATAGTTGATGAATAAATTGTGTGCGCTTCATATAGGGCTGTCCATGATTATTTTCCGATCCCTTCCATAGGAATTGGCTATGTTCCGGATCCTGACGGAGTCTTCCTGGTGCTGGATTTCCCGAATCCGCCATGCCGCATTGAGGGTCCGAGCGATACCGCTGGCGGATGGGGCATGGCAGGATACGGCTTCATCTGTTTGCGCATATATCTGCCGCCGTGTATATTATGCGCGATGGAAACCCAAGCCCTGTTCGACACCCTGGCCGACCCGACGCGGCGGCGCATTCTGGCCCTGCTGCTGGCAAAGGGCGAGCTCTGCGTCTGCGAACTGACGACCGCGCTCGAAGAAATCCAGCCCAAGATATCGCGCCACCTGGGCGTGATGAAAGCCGCCGGCCTGGTGACAGCACGCCGCGAAGGCACCTGGATGCATTACCGGATGGCCGAACTCCCCGCCTGGGCCATGGCCCTGCTCGCGCCGCTGGCAAGCGGTGCCGTGCCCGAGTTCAAGACCGACATGAAGCGGATCCGGATCATGTCCGGCCGCGCGACTCGCTGCGCCGATTGAAAACCTTGAGGAGCGCGAGACGATGAGCAAGACCTTCAACGTCCTGGTGCTGTGCACCGGCAATTCGGCGCGCAGCATACTCGGCGAGATGCTGTTCAATCATCTGGGCAAGGGCCGCATCAAGGCGTACTCGGCCGGCAGCAAGCCCGGCGGCGTGGTCAATCCGGTCGCGCTGGAAACCCTGGCGAAGCACGGCGTGCCCTGCGCAGGTGCGCGCAGCAAATCATGGGACGAATTCAACGCCGACGCCGTACCGCCAGCGCCGACTTTTAACTTCATCTTCACCGTCTGCGGCAACGCGGCCGCGGAAACCTGTCCGGTCTGGTCCGGCCACCCGACCACCGCGCACTGGGGCATCCCCGATCCGGCGCATGTCGAACCGATGGAAGCGCGGCGCGAGGCCTTCGAGCAAGCCTACCAGTCGCTGAAGCAGCGCATCGAAGCCTTCCTCGCCCTGCCGCTGGAAAGCATGACTCGCGACGATGTCCTCGCCGCGGCGCGGCGCATCCACAGTCGCGACTGAGCGCGCCCCGCGTCAATTTGCTGCAACCAATTTCAATTCGAAGGGAACCCATCATGGCAAGCATCCAGGTTTTTGATCCCGCCCTGTGCTGCAGCACCGGCGTCTGTGGTGTCGAAGTCAACCAGCACCTCGTCAGCTTCTCTGCCGACGTCGATTGGGCCAAACAGAACGGCGCGCAGGTCGCGCGCTTCAATCTCGCCCAGCAACCGCTGGCCTTCGCCGGGAACGCCATCGTCACGGGTTTCCTGCAACGCTCCGGCCAGGAAGCGCTGCCGCTGATCCTGGTCAATGGTGAAGTCGCCCTCGCCGGCCGCTACCCGAACCGCGTCGAGCTGGCGCGCTGGGCCGGCATCGCGCCGGTCGCACCCGAGCCGGAAGCCGCCAAAGCCGGCGCTTGCTGCTCCGGCAGCCGCTGCTGCTGACGTCGAGACCCTCGTCATTCCGGACTTGATCCGGAATCCAGATGCGGCGCCGTACTGGATTCCGGCTTTCGCCGGAATGACGGCAACTCCTGACCATGAAGCCCGTTCGCCCTGAGCCTGTCGAAGGGCCTCGCGTAACCAGCCCTTCGACAGGCTCAGGGCGAACGGAGTTGTTTACGTTCAGACGCTGACCGACCACGATGAAATTCCTCGATCAACCGCCGCGCTTCCTCTTCTTCACCGGCAAGGGCGGTGTCGGCAAGACCACGCTGGCCGCCGCCGTCGCCGTCGAACTGGCCCGTCGCGGCCTGCCGGTGCATCTCACCACCTCCGACCCGGCCGCACATCTCGCCGAAACGCTGGCCGAAACCCTGCACGGCCCGCTGAAAAATCTCGCCGTCAGCCGCATCGACCCGCAGGCCGACCTGCGCCGCGCCGGCATCGAGCCCTGGGCCTGGGTCATCAACAACAGCCTGGCCGCCGCCGCACCGCACGCGCCCCTGCTGCGCCAGCGCGCGCGCAACGAAGTGAAGGAAATCGAGGCCGTCGCCACGCGCCACGCCTCGCGCTATGCGCTGGTGCCCCTGCTGAAGGACGAACCCATCGGCGTCGAGCGCCTGCTGCAACTAACGCTCGTGGCTTCGATGAACCGCCCCGGATCATGAAACGCGCGCACCTTTGTGTTGCCATGAGCGGGCAAGCTCGGCCCGCCCCTCCACCGCTGCGCGGCCCACGGCTGGCTTTGCACAGCCAGCCGGCTGCGGCGGCGCGACGCATGCGTCGCGAATTCCCGCCTCGCCCCCTCGCGGGGGGGGCTTACCGATCGGCTCGCTGCGTTCGATATCACCAGCGACCCAGCCTGTAGTTTCACGCTAACAAAAGGAAACTGACATGTCCGCGCAATGTGAAGTGACCGCCAAACAAATAGCCGGGGCGCCCATCGGCTTTTTCGAGCGCTGGCTGACGCTCTGGGTTGTTCTCTGCATCCTTGCTGGCACTGGGCTGGGCGTCGCCCTGCCGACGGTCGCCCAGGCCGTGGGGCGCATGGAGATCGCCCAGGTGAACATCCCGGTCGGCCTGCTGATCTGGGTAATGATCATCCCCATGCTGATGAAGATCGACTTCGGCTCCCTGCACGAAGTCCGCAAACAGAAAGCCGCCATCAGCATCACCCTGTTCGTGAACTGGGCCGTCAAGCCATTCACCATGGCCTTGCTGGCCTGGCTCTTCATACGCCATGTCTTCGCGCCCTGGCTGCCGGCCGAGCAACTCGACAGCTACGTGGCCGGACTCATCCTGCTCGGCGCGGCGCCCTGCACGGCGATGGTTTTCGTCTGGAGCAACCTGTGCAAGGGCGACGCCAATTTCACCCTGTCCCAGGTGGCGCTCAACGATCTGGTGATGGTCTTCGCCTTTGCCCCCATCGTCGCCCTCCTGCTCGGCGTCTCGGCGATCCCGATCCCGTGGGATACGCTGTTCCTTTCAGTGGTGATGTACATCGTCATCCCGCTGACGCTTGCCCAGCTCTGGCGCATGGCGCTGCTGACAACGGGGCCGGGCAGCATTTCGATGCGACCATGGCAAAGATCGGTCCCTGGACCATCGCCGCGCTGCTGGCCACACTGGTGCTGCTGTTTGCCTTTCAGGGCAAGGCCATCATCGCGCAGCCGCTGATCATCGCCATGCTGGCGGTGCCGATCCTGCTGCAGGGACTGTTCATCGCCGCGCTGGGCTACTGGCTGAACCGCAAGTTCTGCGTCGCGCACAACATTGCCGGCCCCTCGACCATGATCGGCGCCAGCAACTTCTTCGAGCTTGCGGTGGCCGTCGCCATCGTGCTCTACGGCTTCGAATCCGGCGCCGCGCTGGCGACGGTGGTCGGCGTGCTGATCGAAGTGCCGGTGATGCTGCTGGCTGGTGAAGGTGGTCAACTCCAGCAAGGGGTGGTACGAACGGAGCGCGTGATGGACCTCGTGATCGTCGCCCTGCAGGGCGGAGTGGCCAGCCTCGCCGCCTACCTTGCGGCGCACGTCCTGCTGTGCCTGGTGCCGGCATTCTTCATCGCCGGCGCACTGTCGGCGCTGATGCCGCAGGCCGCGATCACGCGCTACCTCGGACCGGACGCGCCGCGCTGGGTGGCCTACCCGGCCGCCGCCGGCGCCGGCAGCCTGCTCGCCGTCTGCTCCTGCACCGTGCAGCCGCTGTTTGCCGGCATCTACAGCAAGGGCGCGGGGCTGGGGCCGGCGATCACCTTCCTCTTCTTCGCCCCGGCCGCCAACATCCTCGCGCTGTCCTACACCGGCGTCGCGCTCGGCGCCGAGATCGCCATCGCGCGCATCGTGCTGGCGCTGTCCTTCGGCATCGGCATCGGCATGATCATGGCAATGATCTTTCGCCGGAGCGAAGCGGCGCGCCAGGGCGATGCGCGCGCCTTCGCCGGCGACGGCCGCGTGCCGGCGCGTACCCTGCTGTTCCTCGGCACTTTGGTGGCGCTGCTGATCGCCGGCACGCTGAAGGTCGACCTGCTCACTGCGACGCTCTGGCAACACAGCATGGCCTGGCCCGAGGCGGCAAGCGCGCAGGCGCTGCTCGATCGCTGGGTTCCTGCCAATGCGGCCACCGGCGCCGAAGGACTCAGCCTGCAGGGCGTGGCGCTGATCGCGCTGCTCGGGCTGATCGGCGCTGCCGCCTGGCGCGGCCTCGGCCTGATCGACAACGGCGTGAACCGGCTCACCGTGCCCGCCCTGGTGCTGATCGTGCTGACGTTGGCCTTCGCCGCGCTGGGCCTGCTCGTCACGGAAGCCGGACTCGCCATCACGGTCAGCGGCCGCACGCTGGCGGTGCCGCTGCTGTGCGCCGCGCTGTTGCCGCAGGTGCGCCGCTTCGAAGCCTGGGACATGCAGCAATGGCTGTGGGAAACCTGGCGTTTCGTCAGGATGATCTTCCCGCTGCTGGTGGTCGGCGTCTTCCTGATCGGCGTCATCCGCGTCTTCATCCAGCCGGAATGGATCAAGGCGGTCGCCGGCAGCAACACCGTCGCGGCCAACCTCGCCGGCGTGGTGTTCGGCGTCTTCATGTATTTCCCGACCCTGGTCGAAGTGCCGATCGCGAAGATGTTCCTTTCGCTCGGCATGCATCCCGGCCCGCTGATCGCCTACCTGATGGCCGATCCCGGAACTCTCGCTGCAAAGCATCCTGATCACCGCCGCCATAATCGGCAAGCTCAAGGCCTGGACCTATGTCGGGCTGGTGGCGCTGTTCTCCACCCTGGCCGGCCTGGCCTACGGCGCCTGGGTGGACGGCACGCCGGCAAGCACCCTGATCCTCATCGTCGGCGGCTTCGTGACGACCCTGGTCGTCGCGCTCAATTTCATCGAAAACAGGAGATCATCATGCTGATCAAGATCCTCGGTACCGGCTGCGCCAAGTGCCAGCGACTCGAACAACTCACGCGCGAAGTGGTCGCCGAACAGGGCATAGACGCCAGCTTCGAGCACGTGCGCGACATGAAGGAAATCATGGCCTACCCGATCACCACCACCCCGGCGCTGGTGATCGACGAGGAAGTCGCGGTCTTCGGCCGCATGCCGAGCAAGGACGAGATCGCCGGCTGGCTGAAGCCGGCATGATCCTAGAATCGACGCTGACCTGCCCGCTGTGCGGCCACGTCAAGACCGAGACCATGCCCACCGACGCCTGCCAGTGGTTCTACGAGTGCGACGGGCTGCCACGCGCTGCTCAAGCCCAAGCCGGGAGACTGCTGCGTCTTCTGTTCCTACGGCACCGTGCCCTGTCCGCCGATTCAGGATCAGCGAGGCTGTTGCGCCAAAGGCTGACATGCGCTGCCTGACCGACGCCTGGAATGCCCATGAAGCGGAATTGCGCCGCTTCCTGCGCCATCGAGCACGCAGCGAGACCGAGGGCGACGATTTGTTGCAGGAGGTTTTTCTGCGCGCCATGCGTCAGCCGAACGGGCTTTGCGGCATCGACAATCCGCGCGCCTGGCTGTTTCATGCCGCGCGCAACCTGTTGATCGACCGCCTCCGCCTGGCCAAGGATCAGGTTCAGTTGCCGGAAGATCTCGCGGCTGAAGTCGAGCCCGCGCCACCGGCGGTCGATGGCCTGGCCCAATGCCTGCCCCGCGTGCTGAGCGAACTCTCGGCCGAGGACAGGGATGCCATCACCTGCTGCGACATCGAGGGCATGACCCAGAAGGACTACGCCGCGCGCATCGGCCTCGGTTTGCCGGCCGCCAAGTCGCGTGTGCAGCGAGCCCGCGCCGCGGCTCAAGGCGCGCCTGACCGAAGCCTGTCAGGTCAAGTTCGACGACAGCGGCGAAGTCTGCTGCTTCGTCCCGCGCCCACCCGTGTCCTGAGGCGCCGCCGCCGTCTCGCCGGCGCCGACTATTGAGGGACAGCGGCGCGTCTGCATCCTTTTGCCAGTCGGTTCGTCTCCTGTGCGTAACGGACGCTTTGGTCCGCACTTACCAGTCCCGGAGACCCCCGCATGCAAGCCCTCGCCATCCAACTCAAACGCTGGCCAAGTCAGCAGCCCTTCATGTTCCTGGCGCTGGCGGCCGTGCTCTGGTTCGCGCTTTACCAGACGCTGATTCCCGTCTCCGAGGCGCTGGTCGCGGCGTTGCCTGTCGAGCGCGACAGCCATCTGGGCGGTGCGCTGCAATTCTTCTTCTACGACACGCCCAAGGTGCTGCTGCTGCTCACCGGCATCGTCTTCCTGATGGGCATCGTGCATACCTTCGTTTCGCCCGAGCGCACCCGCGCCTTGCTCTCCGGCAAGCGGCTCGGCGTCGGCAACGTCATGGCCGCCAGCCTGGGCATCGTCACGCCCTTCTGCTCCTGTTCCGCCGTGCCGCTGTTCATCGGCTTCCTGCAGGCAGGCGTGCCGCTGGGGATCACCTTTTCCTTCCTGATCTCGGCGCCGATGGTCAATGAAGTCGCGCTGGCCCTGCTGTTCGGCATGTTCGGCTGGAAGGTGGCGGCGCTGTATCTGGTCATGGGCCTGCTGGTTGCCATCGTCGCCGGACTGGTCATCGGCAAGCTCGGCATGGAGCATCATCTCGAAGACTGGGTGCGCGCCATGCAGAACAGCCAGCCCGTCAGTGGCGTTGACATCCCCGCGCTCTCCTGGGGCGAGCGCATCGACAGCGGCTTTTCCCACGTGCATGAGATCGTCGGCAAGGTCTGGCCCTACATCCTCGCCGGCATCGCGCTGGGCGCCGGCATCCACGGCTATGTGCCGGAAGACTTCATGGCCTCGATCATGGGCAAGGATGCGCCCTGGTGGTCGGTGCCCGCGGCGGTCGCGCATCGGTGTGCCGATGTACACCAACGCCGCCGGCATCATCCCGATCGTCGAGGCGCTGATGGGCAAGGGCGCGGCACTCGGCACGGTGCTGGCCTTCATGATGAGCGTGATCGCGCTGTCGGCCCCCGAGATCATCATCCTGCGCAAGGTGCTGAAGCCGCAACTGATCGCGACTTTCGTCGGGGTCGTGTCGGCCGGTATCCTGCTGGTGGGTTATGTGTTCAACATGCTGCTCTGAGGGAGGAATCGGGGCAAGGCCACTGCGGCTTCCTGCCTTCCTTGTGCCGGCGGCGAGCGTTGATGGCAGACTACGCGTGATGAAGCACTTCAACATTCTTGTCCTGCTCTGCCTGACGCTGCTGGCACCGCTCGCCGCGCGCGCGGACGATGCCTGGATCGTCACCGGCGCCGACGGGCAGCCGCAGGTGCAGCTCTACTTCTTCTGGTCGCTGACCTGCCCGCAATGCACCGTCGCCCATCCCTACATCGAGGCCATCCCGCAGGCGCGGCCCTGGGTGAAACTGCACGCGCTGGAACTCAGCCGCCACCCGGAAAATGTGCGGCGCTATGAGGCCATGGCGCGCGCACTTGGCGAAGAGGCGGCCTCGGTGCCGGCGCTGCTGTTTTGCGGCGAGATGCATGTCGGCTGGGATGACGACGCGACCACCGGCGCCGTGATCCGCCAGCGCCTCGACGATTGTCGCGCGCGTGCCCTTGCCGGAAATGCCCCGGCAGCGCCCGTTTCGACGGCGCCACCCGACAGCACCATCAATCTGCCGCTGATCGGCGCGCTGAATCCGGCCAGCCTCTCGCTGCCGCTGCTGACCCTGGTGCTGGCCGGGCTCGACGCCTTCAATCCCTGCGCCTTCTTCGTCCTGCTGTTCCTGCTGTCGATGATGGCGCACCAGAAAAGCCGGGCGCGCATGCTGGTCATCGGCGGCGTCTTCGTCGCCATCTCCGGCCTCATGTATTTCGCCTTCATGGCGGCCTGGCTCAATGTCTTCCAGCTCTTCGGCCATCTGGCCTGGGTGACGCTGGCCGCCGGTGCGCTGGCGGTGTTCGTCGGCGCGGTCAACATCAAGGATTATTTCTGGTTCGAAAAGGGCCTGACCCTGTCGATCCCCGAATCGAAGAAGCCCGACATCTTTCGGCGCACGCGGAACATCCTCAATGCCGAAAACATGCCGGCGATGATCGCCGCCACGGCCTTCCTCGCCATCGCCGCCAACTTCTACGAGCTGCTGTGCACCGCCGGTTTCCCCATGGTCTATACGCGCCTGCTGACGCTGGCCGACTTGTCGCCGGCCGGCCGCTACGCCTATCTCGCCGCCTACAACCTGATCTATGTGCTGCCGCTGGCCGCCATCGTCGCCGTGTTTGCCGGCAGCCTCGGCGCGCGCAAGCTCAGCGAACGCGAAGGCCGCCTGCTCAAGCTGATGTCGGGCGTGATGATGCTGGAACTGGGCGCCCTCCTGCTGCTGGCGCCGGAACGCGTCAGCCAAGCCGGCATCGCCTTCGGGTTGATGGCGGTGGCGGTGGGCATCACCGTCATGGCCGCGAAGCTCCGCCGCGACGCATAGTGGTGTGCTTCGCAAGTCTTGCGACTGCAATTCATTGGGGCGTCATCCCGGCGCATGCCGGGATCCAGAAGTCTTCTGGATTCCGGCATTCGCCGGAATGACGGAACGGAAGCTTTCCGGTTTGAATATTTCACAAGCGGCACACTAGAATCATCCCCGACATGAGCGCGAACCCTCACCACCATTCGCACGATCATTCCCATGCCCACGGCAACGCGGGGAATCCCGAACAGCGCCGGCGCCTGCTGATCGCGCTCGGGCTGACCTGGGGCTTTGCCGTAGTCGAGGCCGCCGCCGGCTGGCAAGGCGGGTCGCTGGCCCTGCTGGCCGATGCCGGCCACATGGTGACCGATGGCGCCGCGCTGGGGCTGGCGCTGCTGGCCGCCTGGGTCGCCGCGCGGCCGCCGTCGGCGCGGCATTCCTACGGCTTCGGCCGCAGCGAATTGTTCGCCGCGCTGATCAACGCGCTGGCGATGCTCGCCGTGGTCGCGGGGATCGGCATCGAAGCCTGGTCGCGCTTTTCCACGCCCCACCCGATCGACGGCGCATTGGTCTCGGCGGTGGCCGTGGTCGGCCTGGCAGTCAATCTGTTCGTCGCCTGGATGCTCTCGCGCGGTCAGGACAACCTCAACATGCGCGGCGCCTTCCTGCACGTGCTGGGCGATGTACTCGGTTCGGTGGCGGCGATCGCCGCCGGCCTGGTGGTGTGGCTGACCGGCTGGACGCCGATCGACCCGCTGCTGTCGCTGCTGATCGGCGGTCTGGTGCTGGCCTCCAGCCTGCGCCTGCTGCGCGACGCCCTGCACGGCCTGATGGACGGCGTGCCCTTCGCCATCGACCTCGCCGCGCTGGGGCGCAAACTCGCCGCCGTGCCCGGCGTGGTCGAGGTGCACGACCTGCACGTCTGGGCGCTGTCGGGCGAGCGTCTGGCGCTCACCGCGCATGTGCGGGTGCGCGATCTCGCCGACTGGCCCGCGGTCCTGGGCGGCCTGCGCCACGAGGCGACGGAACACGGCATCGGCCACGCCACTTTCCAGCCCGAAGCCGTGCCATGGGAACCGCTGACACGGCATTGACGCGGCGCCGACCTCGACAGACCTGCATCCTTTTCGGCCCGGCTTCGTCTCCTTTGGTATCTGCGATCCAAAGGAGGGAATGCGATGAAGAACATCAAGGTGCTGGGTACCGGCTGCGCCAACTGCAAGACCACGCTCAAGCTGATCGAGGGCATGGCCGCCGCCAAAGGCGTCGCCGTCCGGCTTGAAAAGGTCGAGGAGATCAGGGACATCATGGGCTACGGCGTGATGAGCACGCCCGGCGTGGTGATCGACGGCAAGGTGGTGCATGCCGGCGGCATTCCGACGCGGGCCAAGGTGGAAAGCTGGCTCTGAACCTTGTCACAAATCCTCACAATCAATGTTTGGATGTTCGCAAGTATCAGCCTAGGCTGATACTGTAGTTGGATGAATAGTCAGTCACTGCTTGAATCGACCAAAGGAGGCAATCATGAAATCAAGACTCATTACGCTACTGTTTGTTCTGGGCGCATCGCTTGCATCCCCCGTTTTTGCGCAACCGGCCGGCGGGCAGGGCATGGGGCCCGGCATGGGCCCCGGCGCCGGCATGGGCCCCGGCCCGGGCGGCGGCAAGGGCATGCAATACAATCTGAACAAGGACAACACCTGGGGCTACCAGTTGATGAGTCCCGAAGAGCGCACGGCACAGCGCGACAAGATGCGCGCCACCAAGACCTACGATGAATGCAAGGCGCTGCAGGACGAACATCACAAAGCCATGGAAGTCCGTGCCAAGGAGCAGGGCAAGACCTTGCCGGCACCGCGCAGCAACGGCTGTGACCGCATGAAGGCGCGCGGTTACTTCAAGTAAGCGGCATCATGCCGGAATGCATGGCGGGCTCCCGCCCGGACACGGACGGGAGCCTCCCTGTTTTCAACCGATGCGGGAGCGCCTTCAGCGCCGTGTCGCCAGCGCCGACTTTTTGCAGGAGTGAATCATGAGCGACACCCAGCAGTTTTCCTTCACCCTCGAGCAGCAGGACGACTTCGCTTTCCTGATCCGTTTCGACAAGGACATCCCGCCCCTGTTGGCCGACGAGCCGCCGCCGCTGGGCAAGGACGCCGGGCCCAATCCCTCGCGTCTGTTGGCGGCCAGCGTCGCCAATTGCCTTTCGGCCAGCCTGCTGTTCGCGCTGCGCAAGTTCAAGAACAACCCGGGGCAGATTACAACTTCGGTCACCGCGCACATGGAACGCAACGAGGCGAAGCGCCTGCGCGTCGGCAGCGTCGATGTGGTGATCCAGTTCGATTCGCCGGCCGATTCCATGGAGCAACTCGACCGCGTGCTCGAGCAGTTCGAGGATTTCTGCGTCGTGACGCAGAGCGTGAGGAGCGGCTTTCCGGTCAATGTGACCGTGCGCGACGGCAGTGGCAAGGTGCTCAAGAGCTAGGGATCCACAGAATACGCCCGTCACACCGGCGAAGGCCGGTGCCCAGGCGTCTGAAAGCACTGGATTCCGGCTTTCGCCGGAATGACGAATTGGGACTTGTTCAGCACTTCCCCGGTGTCGCGGCAACTGTCAGAAAGGATTGTGATGAGCGGAATTCTAGGGTTCGGTGAAACCGTCGAGGGTTACGAAGTGCCGGTCTTGAACGAGCGCGAGGTGCGGGCTGCCGCCGGCATCCTCTTCGTGTTCGCCGTGACGACCTTCGCCAACGCGTGGTTCATGGGCAACTTCCGGCCGACCAAGATTTTCGTGATCGCCTTCCTGATCGATTTCACGATCCGCCTGTTCATTAATCCGCGCTATGCGCCAAGCATGATCGCGGCGCGTTTCGCCGTGCGCGGACAGGCGCCGGAGTGGGTCGGCGCGCCGCAGAAGCGCTTCGCCTGGGCGATCGGCTGGGTGCTGGCGCTGGCCATGCTCTGGCTGATCGTGATCAACAACGTGATCGGGCCGGTCAACATCCTGGTCTGCGCCACCTGCCTGACGCTGATGTTCTTCGAGAGCGCCTTCGGTATCTGCATCGGCTGCAAGATCTATGACGCGCTTCCCGGTCGCCAGGCGCAACACTGCGCCGGCGCAAGCTGCGAGGTCTTCGTGCCGCACCCGACCCAGAGAGTCGGCGCCGGCGGCACGGCGATCGTGGTGGCCTTCCTCGCCCTGATGGCCGTCGTCGGCTCGCAGGCCTTCCCTGCCGCCGAGGCGCTGGCGTCCCGTCCGGTGATGGTCCACCCTGGCGCAACGGACACGGTGACGGATGCCGATCGCTGCAAGCCGCCGGCCTTCGCGGTGGCCATGGGCCACGAGGAAAAGTGGAAGCTGCACAACAACTGCAAGTGAAACAGGCGAACCGGCCGGCGCCTCACGCCGGTTGACCGCGAGCCCCATCACGCAAATACTGCCGCCTCTGCTCCCGTTGTCCAATCCCGCTCATGCACGGCCAGCAGGCGATTCGTCATTCCGGCGGATGCCGGAATCCAGTGACGGAGGCTCCGGGCAGAATTCCTGGATTCCGGCGTCTGCCGGAATGACGGGACCAATCTTGTGACGAATCAGGAAACCACATGCGCACCGAAACTCCCCGCGCCATCTACCTCAAGGACTACACCCCGCCGGCCTGGCTGATCGACACGGTCGATCTCCATGTCGCGATCCAGGACGGCCATGCCGAGGTGCGCGCCCGGCTGGCCTGCCGGCGCAATCCCGCCGCCGAAACCCGGCGGCGACCTGGTGCTGAACGGCGAGGAACTGGCGCTGCAGGAAGCTCGGTGTCGGCGGCGTGGCGCTGGCGCCGTCGCGCTACACGCTGGACGGCGACACGCTGACCATCCGCGGCGTCGACGGCGCACCGCTGCCCGAGCGACTTCACGCTGGAAACCCTGCGTCCGCATCGAGCCCGACAGCAACACCCAGCTTTCCGGCCTCTACCGCTCCAAGGACGGCTACTTCACGCAATGCGAGGCGCAGGGCTTCCGCCGCATCACCTTCTATCCCGACCGGCCCGACGTCATGGCGCGCTTCACCTGCACCATCGAGGCCGACCGCGAACGCTTCCCGCAACTGCTGTCCAACGGCAACCTGGTCGCTGCGGGCGATGCGGGACGACAATCGCCACTGGGCGCGCTGGGAAGATCCCTTCGCCAAGCCCTGCTTACCTGTTCGCCCTGGTCGCCGCGAAGCTCGACATGCTGGAAGACAGTTTCACCACGGCATCGGGGCGCAAGGTGCGCCTCGCGGTGTACGTCGAACCCGGCAAGCTCGACCAGTGCGGCCACGCCATGGCGGCGCTGAAGAAGAGCATGGCCTGGGACGAGCGGCGCTTCGGCCTGGAGATGGATCTCGACCATTACATGATCGTCGCCGTCGGCGACTTCAACATGGGGGCGATGGAGAACAAGGGCCTCAACATCTTCAACACCAAGTACGTGCTGGCGCGGCCCGACACCGCCACCGACACCGACTACCAGAACATCGACCGCGTCGTCGCCCACGAATACTTCCACAACTGGACCGGCAACCGCGTCACCTGCCGCGACTGGTTCCAGCTCTCGCTGAAGGAAGGCCTCACCGTCTTCCGCGACCAGGAGTTCGGCGCCGACGTGCATTCGCGCGCCGTGACGCGCATCCAGGAAGTGCGCAGCTTGCGCGTCGCCCAGTTCCCCGAGGATGCCGGCCCGATGGCGCATCCGATCCGGCCCGGCCTCGTATGCCGAGATCAACAACTTCTACACCGCCACGGTCTACGAAAAAGGCGCCGAGGTGGTGCGCATGATCCATACCCTGATCGGCCGCGACGCTTTCCGCAAGGGCATGGACCTCTACTTCCAGCGCCACGACGGCCAGGCCGTGACCTGCGAGGACTTCGTCGCGGCGATGCAGGATGCATCGAAGGTCGAACTCGGCCAGTTCCGCCGCTGGTACGCCCGCGCCGGCACGCCGCTGCTGCAAGGCGGCCGGCGCCTACGATGCGGCGGCGAAACGCTACACGCTGACCCTGACGCAAAGCCTCGCCGCCACCGCCTATGAAAAGCGCCTGCAGGAAGCCGGCCTGGCCATCGACGAAGGCCCGCTGCACATCCCGGTCGGCGTCGGCCTGGTGCTGCCCGACGGCAGCGATGCGCTGGCCGCTCAGTTTCCAAACGGGACCAGAGTGGTCTCGCTGACCGAGACCACGCAAAGCTTCGTCTTCGACAACATCGCTGCCGCGCCGGTGGCTTCGCTGCTGCGCGGCTACTCGGCGCCGGTGCATCTGGATTTCGCGCAGAGCGACGCCGAGCTGGCCCACCTGATGGCCCACGACAGCGATGCCTTCAACCGCTGGGAAGCCGGGCAGCGTCTGGCCACCCGCGTCCTGCTCGCCGGCATCGCCGCCACGGGCGTTGGCACCGGCTGGATACCCGCAGCCTACGTCGCCGCCGTCGCGCGCGTGCTCGACGACGGGCTCACCGGACGATCCGGCGCTCGCCGCCGAAGCTCTGGTGCTGCCGGCCGAGCAGGTGCTGGCCGAGGAGGTGGCGGGGCGCGGCCAGGCCATCGACCCCGAGGCCATCCATGCCGCGCGCCTTGCCCTGCGCCGCCATCTCGCGGCGCGGCTGCGCGACAAGTTCGAGGCCGTGTGGCTGGCGCTGGCGCCGACCACGCCCTACGCACCGGAAGGCGCCCAGGTCGGCCGCCGCGCCCTGCGCAACCTCTGCCTCGGCTACCTCGCCGAAAGCGACGCCGGCTTACCTCAAGGCCAGCGTCATGCCGCGCCTGATCGCGCAACTCGACGGTGCCGGCAACATGACCGACGTCATGGCCGCGCTGGGCACGCTGGCCAACCTCGACCTGCCCGAGCGCGACGCGGCGCTGGCCGCTTTCCATGAACGCTGGAAGGACGAAGCGCTGGTGGTCGACAAATGGCTGCAGGTGCAATCCACCTCGCGTCTGCCCGGCACCGCGCAACGCGTGCGCGAGCTGATGCAGCATTCGGCTTTCGACATCAGCAACCCGAACAAGGTGTATGCGCTGGTGCGCGCCTTCTGCGCCGCCAACCCGCGCCACTTCCACGCCGCCGACGGCGAAGGCTACCGGCTCGGCGCCGACGTGATCATCGAGTTGCAGGCCATGAACCCGCAGGTCGCCTCGCGCATCGCGCGCAGCTTCGACAGTTGGCGCAAGTTCGATGCAGGCCGGCAGGCCCATGCCCGCGCCGCGCTGGAGCGCATCCAGGCCTGCACCGATCTGGCGAAGGACGTCGCCGAAGTGGTCGGCAACGCGCTGAGGAATTCGCCGTAGCGCCGGCGCCGACTTTACATGTAGTGTCGTATGTGACACCATAACCTCCATGGTCGCCTACGAAAAACTCCTCACCCGGATGCGCAACAACCCGCGTGACTGGAGGATTGACGACCTGAAGTCGGTGGCCAATCGTCTTCGCATCGACTGGCGCAACGAGGGCGGAAGTCACCATGTTTTCTCGTATCCCGGCATTGATGAAGATGTCTGCGTCCCGGCGCAGCGGCCCATCAAGCCGGTGTACGTGCGTCAGTTCGTGGCGTTGGTAAATAAGGCAAAGGAGCTGCAATCATGAGCGAAATCAACGTTCCCCACGTCGAAGCGCCGTATCCGTTCGAGGCCTACGCGCACGTGGTCGAGCCGCTGACGGAAGAAGACGGCGGCGGCTATCTGATCACCTTCCCCGACCTTCCCGGCTGCATGTCCGACGGCGAAACCGAAGTGGAAGCCATTGGCCAATGCGCGCGATGCGTTTTCCGCCTGGATGTCGGCGCGCGCCGACATGGGCAAGCCGATTCCGAAGCCCACCCGTCATGGCGAAACCGCCGAGCCGGTGCGCCTGATGCAGCGTCTGCCGCGCAGCCTGCACGCCAGCCTGGTGGCGCGGGCCAAGGCCGAAGGCACCTCGATGAATACGCTGGTGACGATGCTGCTGGCCGAAGGCATCGGCCGGCGCAATCATCGCGTCTGACAGCGTGGTGGGGATACGGCTGATCGCGGAGGCACCGGGAGTGAAATCATGACCCCGGAAAAGTTCATCGCCCTCTGGCAGCACAACCCGCTCAGCGAGCGCGCCGGGGCACAAGGGCATTTCGACGACCTGTGCGAACTGCTCGGCGCGGACCGTCAGGCTTCGTCAATGGGCTCGCTGCGCATCCCCAGCTTGCGCAGCTTCTCCCACAGGTTCTTGCGACTGATGCCCAGTTCGATCGCCGTGTTGCCCATGTGGTTGCCGCAACGGACCAGGGCGCGGGTCAGGTAGTCACGTTCGACGCGGGCCATGTGTTCGGCCAGGGTCGGCGCGGTGACGCCGGACGGCAGCAGCGCGACGCCTTCCTCGAAAAAGGATTCGGCGTCGAGCACGCGTCCCTGCGCCAGGATGCAGGCGCGCTCGACGCAGTTCTTCAGTTCGCGAAGGTTGCCCGGCCAGGGGTAGTCGAGCAGCACCTGTTCGGCGCGGGTATCGACCACGCGGCGCTCGCCGCCATGATCGCGCTGGAAGTCGTCGAGAAAGCGGCGCAGGAAGTGCAGGATGTCCTCCGGCCGCTCGCGCAGTGGCGGCACGCGGACGTGGATGACGTTGATGCGGTAGAACAGATCCTCGCGGAACGTGCCCTGGGCCACCATGCTTTTCAGGTCGCGATGGGTGGCGCAGACCAGGCGAAAGCCGACCGGAATCGACACCTCGCTGCCTATTCGTGTGATGCGCCGGTCCTGGATCGCGCGCAGCAGCTTGGACTGCATCGGCAGCGGCATCTCGCCGATTTCATCGAGGAACAGCGTGCCGCAACTGGCCTGTTCCAGCAGGCCTTTCTTCATGCGCGCGGCACCCGTGAAGGCGCCTTTTTCGTAGCCGAACAGTTCGGCTTCCATCAGGCCTTCCGGCAGCGCCGCGCAATTCACGGCGACGAAGGGGCAGACGTCCTCGTCGCGGGCAAACCGGTGAAAAAGCTCCGCCACATATTCCTTGCCGGCACCCGACTCGCCGGCGATCAGCACGGCGCTGGCGTGCCGGGCGAGCTTGGGCAGGCTCTGCTCGACGCGCCGCATGGCAGGCGAAACACCGAGTTCGCCGGTGGGGGTGGGTTCCGCGGCATCCACTAGCGGCAAGATGATCTCGCGCACCTTCTCCACCAGCCGGTCGAGATCGAAGGGCTTGGTCACGTAGTCGGCGGCACCGGCCTTGAGCAAGGCCACGGCCCGATCGATGGTGCCGTCGCCGGTGATGAAGACGAAAGGGGGCGGATTCGGCATGCGGCCCTTGAGTTCGAGGAACAGCTCGCCGCCGTCGCCATCGGGCAGGCGGATGTCGCTGACCACTGCGCCGAAGTGCCTGGTCGCCAGCGCCCGGGCGCCGTCCTCGCGGGTGCGCAGCCATTCGACCTCGAAGCCTTCGAGCTGGAAGCGATCCTGCAGGGATTCGCCCATGATTTCGTCATCTTCGATCAGGCACAGGGGAAGGTTGCTCATGGCGTTTCCGGAAAAGGCAGGTCGATGACAAAGCGGGTCAGGCCGGGATGCGAATCCACATCCAGCCCGCCGCCGAGTTGCTGCACGATCTGGTAGGTGACCCACAGCCCGAGACCGTGACCTTCGGCGCGCCCCGTGGTGAAAGGTTCGAACAGAAACGGCAGGTGCTCCTCGGGAATGTAGTTGCCATCGTTCTTGACCACGATCATCAGATGATTATTCTCGACATAGGTGTTGCATTCGATCAGGCCGCCCTGGTTGATGGCCTGCACGGCATTCTGTAGCAGGTTGAGCAATACCTGCCGCACCAGGGTCGAACTGAAGGGCAGGGCCGTGTCGATGCGGTTGTTCCAGACGAAGCGGGCGTCCTTTTTCTTGGCCGCCGTCATCACCAGGATGTGGATGTCCTCGATGTCGTCGGGCGTCAGCGCATGACTTTCCACCTTGGCTTCGACCAGCAGCGCCGAAACGGTTTCGCGTATCTGCGTCAGCCCGCGTTCCAGTATCGACGCTGTTTTCTGGGTCTGCGGATCCTGCGCGCCATGGCGGCGAAAGGTGGACAGCGCGTTGAGCATGCCGCCCAGCGGATTGTTGATCTCGTGGGCGATGCCGGCCGACAGGCGGCCGACCGCGGCGAGGCGTTCGCTGACCAGCATCTGCTGCTCCATCTGGGCCTTTTCGCGCAGGTCGGCCAGCATGCCGCGAAAAGCCGTTGCCAGGCGGCCGATCTCGTCTCCCGTCTCGAGCTTCGGCACTTCCGCCGGGTCCGGCAGTTCGACGGACACCTTGTCCATGGCGTCGGCCAATGCCACCAGCGGGTCGGCCAGCTTGCGTCCCCACCATATCGAGAACGGCAGCAATACGGCCAGTACCAGCAGGGTGACGAGCGCGGAGCGGGCGACCAGGTTGCCCAGGCGCGGGATGAATACCTGCCGCGAATAGCCCAGCACCAGATTGCCCAGCAATACGCCATCGGCAATGATAGGTGTCACCATGTAGATGTACTTCGACGCCGCCGGTTCGATCAGGCGCTGCAGGCCGATCTCGTCGGTTTCCACCGTGCGCTGGATCCTGTTGAAATCGCTTTCCAGTTGCGCCGGGTAAACGCCAAGCGGGAAGCGTGTCGGTTCCGTGGTCACATAGGTATGGAACCCGGTGTCGAGCACCACCACGATCTCCGTGGCGAGAGTCTCGAATTCGCCGCCGCTGCGCCGCTGCGGCGAACGAATTACTTCGTAGGCGCGCCACAGGTCATCATGAATCATCGGCGTCGTCAGCGTTTCCGCCAGCACCCGGCCCAGCCCGGCAGAATGCGCCACAAGATCACTGCGCGATTCGTCGTATTCGCGAAACACCATCGAAGCAGTGACGATGAGGGCGGTAATCAGCACCAGCACGATCACACGCAGCGGAATCTTGTAGCGCAGGCTGAGTTCGAGCGGACGGAACAGTTTCATGGGCGGCTCTTGGCCAGCAAGCGCGCCATGATGGTGATGCCGTCGAACAATTGATCGCTGCCGGCAATGAAGCCATCGAGATTGAGTGTCTTCAGCAGCCTGGCGCCCTCAGTGTCGCGAACCATGGTCAGCAATACCTGCTGCATTTTGCGAAACACATCGTCGGCGATGCCGGCGCGCGCGACGAAGGGCGGATAACCCAGTTCGGGCGAGCGGCTGACGATGCGTGTGGCCGCAGTCAGCTCGGGACGCACCAGGGCCAGGGTGTCCCAGACGTAGCCATCGACGGCGCCGCCCTGGGCCAGACCCACGCCCACCGCCTCGATGATCTTGCGGTGACCCCAGGTGAAGAAGCTGCGCGAGAAGAAGGTGGTCGGGTCTTCGCCGGCGCGCAGCAACTGGTATTGAGGTACCAGATAACCCGAGTTCGAATCCGGATCCGAATAGGCAAACATCTTCCCTCTCAGATCCCGCAAGGAAGTCGTCGTCGTGTCGCTCGCAGGCACGATGAAGTAGGACTGGTAGAGCGGGTTGCCGTGGTAGAGCGGCACGGCGAGCAGCTTCATGTCCCGTTTGAAGCGCACGTAGGGGTAGCCGCAGAGCCAGGCGAAGTCGATTTTCCCGGTGCGGATCTGCTCGACAATTTCGCGATAACTGCCGCGCTGGACAAAGCGCACCGGCGTTTCAAGCCGGTCGGCGAGATAAGCGCGCAGGCGCTTCAGGAAATCAAGCTGGTCGTCGAGGAAGACCGGCGTCAGGCCGATACGGATTTCCGCCGCTGGAAGTGCGGCCGCGCTTTCTGCGCTGCGCAGAAGCGGCAGCGCGGCGGCGCAATTCAGGAGGCGCAGGAATTCGCGACGGTGCATGGCGGGTGACTGGCGGCGATTCAGTTATGGAAGTGCATTGTCGGACGGGAACTGTCGCCAGGCAAGCGCTTCAATTCTGTTACCGGCAGGTAACGCCCGGTGTCGCATCAAACTCGCGAAATCTTGCGTTGGTGCTGGTCAGGCCAGGCGGGCAGTCGATCGACAGGCTTTGGCCGGTGATGGCGCGATTGTTGCGTCCACCGAGGCAGCGGTGCGAGTTGCACTCCTGATCGCGCTGTGTATCGAGAGTTCAACTACAGGAATACGCCGTGACGAGTCCAGGCAATACCCCCGCAGAACTCCGCTACCTGCCTCTGCGCAAGGATCATCCGCTGGGCCTGATGGAGGACGCCTGCCTGCCCCTGCGCGCGCCGCGTTATGCGACCTGCAAGGCCTGCGAAAACGTTTGCCCGGCGCAGGCAATGCATGTTGATGAGACGCTGATCCGCCTCGACGAGACTTGCGTGAACTGCGGTCGTTGCGCTGCAGCATGTCCGATGGGCGCACTTGGCTTGCCTGGCTTTTCGGTGCCCGATGTCTCACGCGAGACGATTCGGCCGTTGAGTGTCGATTGCTGGAAGGTGCCCGCCAAGCTCGCGCCCGAGGAATCGCTACGCGTTCCTTGCCTGGGCGGCTTGAGCCCCGGGCGGATTCTGGAGTTGGTGACAGCGGCTGGATCGCGTCCTGTCGAACTGCTCGACCGGGGCTGGTGTGCGAGCTGCAGCGCCGGCAGTTGCGGCGCTGCGGGCGAACATGCCGCAGCGCAGCACCCGGTCGTCGCCAGCCTGGAATCGGCGCGGTCTCTACTGGAGGCCGCCGGATCCGGCCCCGAACGCCTGCCGCGGCTGCGAGCGCTGCATCTGCCGGCCGATCTGATGCCGGTAGATATTCCGCCGCCCGTCAGCGAAACAAAAATGTCGCGGCGCGGCTTCTTCAGCGCGCTGACCGCCAAGGCCACCGTGGCAGTCGATCAGATCAGACCGCTACCCGCGACGGAAGCACGCCGCCGGCGCGGCTTCGAAAGGGAGCCCGTGCAGTCGAGGGAACGGCAGCGCGTCCTGTTCAGCATGGAGCGCATCGCCCAGTCCGCCTGGCTGGCGCCGCCGCCCGGCCTGTTTCATCGCGTCGAAGTGTCCGCCGCCTGCTGCAATCATCAGCTCTGCGCCAGCATCTGTCCCACCGGCGCCCTGGCGGTTTTCGAGGAGGCGGGGCGCAGCGAACTCATGTTCGATACGCAGTTGTGCATCGGTTGCGGCGAATGCCATGTCATCTGCCCTTCCGGCGCCCTGAGCCTATTACCGAATGGTTACAACGCGGAGGGCGAAGCGTTACCGGATCACCCCATCCGCCTGACGTCCTTTGGCGAAAAGAGCTGTCCCGAGTGCGGGCAATCATTTACCGACAAGGCCGGCGAAGACCTTTGCCCACAGTGCGAAAAGCGCCACAACCTGGCGAGTTCGGCCTTCCAGTCCCTGTTCGGAACACGTCGCTGAAGACTGCTGGCACGGCCGTTGCATTAACAGCTCAGCTTTTACTGCTCCGGGTCTGCCGGAGTATTTGACAACAGCGCGACAACAACGCGACAACAACGAGGAGGATGTGGAATGAATATCCTGAAATCAAAAGTATCCCGGCGCCGCTTCCTGCAGGCCACCGGAACGGCGGGTGCAGCAGGCGCAGTGGGCATCGGCGGCAGCAAGCTGGATGGCTTCTCCACCCTCTCCAAGGCCCATGCGGCTGTCGAATCGTCCGCGGCCGCGGTGGTCACCAAAAGCATCTGTGCCCAGTGCCCCGCGCGCTGCGGCATCGATGTTTACACCACCAACGGCAAGGTGCATGCGATCTACGGCAGCAACGATCATCCGATCGCCAACGGCAAGCTCTGCCCGAAGGGCCACCTCGGCACCTACATGCTGTATGACGCGGACCGTTTCAAGGGCCCGATGAAGCGCACCAATCCGCAGAAGGGGCGCGACCAGGATCCGAAGTTCGCGCCGATCTCCTGGGACGAGGCCTACAAGATCGTCGCCGATCGCATGAATGCGCTGCGCGACAAGGGCGAATCCCATCGCTTCGCCCTGTTCTTCGGCCGCGGCTGGGGGGCTTCCGACGTCGGCGTGAACATCGTACCGATGGGCGAACTGTATGGCTCGCCCAATGTGCCGATCGGCCACTCCTCGATCTGTTCGGACGGTTCGGTGCTGGCCAAGCAATGTACCGACGGCAATGCCTCATACAGCTCATATGATTACGCCCATGCCAATGCGCTGTTCATCTTCGGCGCGAACTTCCTCGAAGCCTTCCGTCCCTATAACAACAACATGCAGCAGTGGGGTTACATGCGCGGCGTCAAGACGCCGAAGACGCATGTCATCGCGGTCGACATTCACATGAACCAGACGCTGTCCGCCTCGGACCGCGCCCTGATCATCAAGCCCGGCACCGACGGCGCCCTGGCGCTGGCCGTCGCCCACGTGATCCTGACCGAAGGCCTGTGGGAGAAGACTTTCGTCGGCGACTTCAAGGATGGTGTGAACAAGTTCAAGACCGGAGTCGCGCTTGAGGAAAAGGACTTCAACGAGAAGTGGGTCAAGGGACTGATCCAGTGGTGGAACACCGAGCTCAAGGACCGCTCGCCGAAATGGGCGGAAAGCATCACCACCCTGTCCGCCGAGTCCATCACCGCCGCGGCGCGCGAATTCGGTTCCACCCGCCCGGCCATCGCGCTGTTCGAGCGCGGTGCTCACAACCATACCAATGGCGTGCTCAACGGCATGGCGATTCACTCCCTGAACGCCCTGGTCGGTTCGCTGTATGCCGAAGGCGGCCTGGCTTACCAGATGGGGCCGGCCTACGGTCCGTCACCCGCCGACGCCAAGGACTTCAAGGACGACTACGCCAACAACGGTCCGTGGAAGAAGGCCAAGCGCATCGACCTCAAGGGCGATGAGTCCGGCTACCTGATGGCCAAGAACATGATCCAGGAAGTGGGCAAGAACCACCTTTCCGGTGTGGCCGGCTACAAGCTCGACACGGCCATGTTCTACATGACCAACCCGGTGTTCTCCACGGCCAACGCCGCCAAGGAGTGGGAAGAGGCGGTCAAGAGCATGTTCGTCATCGACACATCGCCCTTCCCGAGCGAGATAGCGATGATGGCCGACCTGATCCTGCCCGACAACACCTACCTCGAGCGCTTCCAGGATGCGCCGACCTACCCCTTCCAGGGCTGGCCGCTGGCGCAGTTGCGCGTTCCGGCGGTCAAGCCGGTGTATGACACCAAGACCTTCGCCGATGTGCTGATCCAGATCGGCAGCCGCATCAAGGGACCGACCGGCGAGTACTACAAGAAGCTGGTCAGCGCCGAGAACATCGTGCGCCACATGGCCAAAGGATTCGAGGCCAATCCCGGCGACAACGGCGTCAAGGATTTCGATTCCTGGGCCAAGAAGGGCGTCTGGTACAAGAAGCCGTATCACTGGCGCCAGGTGCGCGGCGAGTTCTTCGAGTGGGACGGCAAGGGTTGGAACAAGCCGATGAAGCCGGACGAAGTCAAGGCCAAGCTGCTCAAGACCGATTCTGGCAAGTTCGAGTTCGTCTCTTCCTACATGGAGCACAAGAAGGACTGGATCCTCAAGGCTACAGGGCGTTCGCCGGAGAAGTACAACATGCCGCACTGGGAAGAGCCGAAGTACCACGGCGGCGGCGACCTGCACTTCATCACGCCGAAGACGGCGATGCACGCGGAAGGCCGCACGGCGAACACACCGCATGCGATTGCGCTGTTCCAGCCGACCGTCGGCGGCAAGACGCAGGCCGTGGCCGAAGTGCATCCCAGCGTGGCCGCAGCCAAGGGCTTCAAGAACGGCGACCGCATCAAGATCAAGTCCTCCGCCGGCGAAATCTTCGCTATTGCCCGCGTCACCGAGCTGACCCGCCCTGACACCGTCGTGCTGCCTTTCGAACACGGCCACTGGGCCTGGGGTCGCTGGGCCAAGGGACGCGGTGCCCATGTTCACGAGATTCTGGTTCAGCAATCCGATCGCATTTCCGGCATGCAGACCTACTACAGCGGAAAAGTCACGGTCGAGCGCGCCTGACGCGCCCCTAACGAACAAGGAGAATGAAAAATGGCTAAATGGGGAATGGTTATCGATCTGGACAAGTGCACCGGGTGCCAGGCATGCAGCACCGCCTGCCAGATGGAAAACAACCGCCTGCCTGGCGAAAACTACCAGGACGTCCTGTATTACACCGAACGCAAGCAGCCGACGCCGGTGCTGAAGTGGTTCCCGCGTCCCTGCATGCAGTGCGAGGAGCCCTCGTGCATGCATGTCTGCCCGACCAAGGCAACCTACAAGACCGAGGACGGCGTGGTGCTGATCGACTGGAACAAGTGCATCGGCTGCAAGTACTGCATGATTGCCTGCCCGTACGGCGTGCGCTTCTACACGGACTCGAAGCCGCTGATCGAGCCGAACCTGAAAGAAGTGTTCAAGGGCGAGGGTGACCTTTCCTGGAACCCGCCTTACAAGGGACCGCAGCAGGACAACACCAAGGGCATCGGCATTCAGCCGCATGGCGTGGTGTCGAAGTGCACCTTCTGCTACCACAAGATCAGCAAGGCGCCCAAGGGTATTGCCGATTTGTCCAACGACGACGCCGCGAATCGCGAATATGTCCCGGCCTGCGTGCGCACCTGCGCGCCGACGGCACGTTTCTTCGGTGATCTGGATAACCCGAAATCCAATGTGAGCCGCATGATTTCCGACAAGAACGGGTCGCGCCTGCTGGAACATACCGGCAACAAGCCCCAGGTCTATTACTTGGGCGGTGGCGTAGTGCCTGGCTTTCGTCGTCCGAAACAATCCTGACCTGACGCAAAGGAGATATAGACATGAGTAATGATTCTCAAGCCATGGCACACCCGCTGAACGTATCGCGTATATCCAACCTGCGACTGATGGTCGGCGGCGTCGGTCTGGTGCTCGGTGTCATCGCCGCCCTGGCGCTGCTCACCGGCGGCCACGCCACCTTCAACAACAGCAGTACGCTGGTGTGGGGGTTGCCGGTATCGAGCTACGTGTTCTTCGTTCTTACCTCGACCGGTCTGACCTTCGTTGCATCGCTGGCGATGGTGTTCGGCATGAAGGACTTCTACCCGATCGCGAAGCGCTGCGTCTGGGGTGCCGTCGTCACGCTGATCATCGGCTTCATTTCGCTGGGGCTGGAGATGGGCAATCCGTTGCGCATGCTGTGGGTGATTCCCCTCAACCTTGCGGTGACCTCGCCGATGTGGTGGATGGGCCTGTTCTACACTACTTACATGGTGCTGCTGATCTGGAAGTTTCTGCTGATCAACAAGGGGGATTGGGACAGCTCGCAAAGCCGGTTCATCGGCATCGCTTCGTTCGTCGCCGTGATCTTCGCCCACGCCACTCTGGGTTCGGTGTTCGGCATGATGGCCATGCGGCCGTTCTGGTATGGCCCGATGGTGCCGGTGTACTTCCTGATCACGGCCTTCCTCTCGGGCCTGGCCTTCATCATGCTGTTCATCAATTTCGACTACGGTGTGGATCAGGACAACATGTCGCCGGGGGCACGCAAAGCGATGAGCGAGCATGTGCCCACCATCTTCGCCATTGTGCTCGGCCTGGTGATCGTGTTCACCGTCGCCAGAACCGCCACCGGCCTGTGGACCAATGTATCGGAAATCAATGTGCCAATGCGGCACCTTGCCACATCGCTGCTGGGCAATTTCGAGCTGTGGGTGGGGATGGTGCTACCGTTCTTCCTGATGCTCAGTGCTAAACGTAGCGAAGCCATGACACAGGTCGTCGCCGGGGGACTGGTGATCGTGGCCCTGTTCATCGGTCGCTACGAGTATGTAGTGGGAGGGCAACTGGTGCCCCTGTTGCAGGGTGCCTGGCAGGATGATCTGATTGCCTACACGCCCTCGATGACCGAGATCGGCATCGTCGTACTGGCGATTTCCGCGGGGATACTGCTGTATGCCTTCGGTGATAAGAAGTTGAGCCTTTCGGAAACTCCACACCACTAAATCCGCAATTTGCTGCATGGAGAGACAGCTTGTCGGCGGGGCGTCAGCCCCGCCGATTTCTTTTGCGAGGGAAGCTACAATGACCGACATGAGCGATTCACAGACCCCGACGCTGCTGCACGAGCGCGCAGACTTCTATCTGATGCTGGCGCAGGCGTTTCTGGCACCGATGGAGCCGGCTCATTACGAGGCCATGACCGGAATGCTGGCCGAGGATCTGGCGGACCTCGATGCGTCGTTGGAATACGACATTGCTTCGCAACTGGAGGGCTTGCGCACTGCCATGTCAAAGCTGTCGTCGCACGAGGAATTGCTCGTGGAATACAGCCAGATGTTCCTCCAGCCGCCGCGCGAAGCCGTACTGAATGTCTGCTTCCCGCTGGATGGCGCCATGATGGGTGGCACCGTCACGGAAATCGAGGATTTCTACCGGCATTACGGTGTCGAGCGCGGCGATCATTTCAAGGATCTGCCCGACCACGTATCGGTGCAACTGGAATTCGTTGCCTATCTTTACGGCCGCGCGGCCGAAGGTATCGAAAGCGGAGAGCCGGATACGGGATCTGAAAAGGCCGCCGGCCATTTCCTGCATCAGTTTGTCAGCCGCTGGGTGCCCCATCTCGAACTCGGGATAGAAAAGGCAGGGAAGAAGCTCAAGCTGAAAGCCAATCCCTACCTGCCGCTGGTGCGCATTCTGGCGATTGCCACCGAGCGCGATGCGGCGGCCAACCCGGATTGGGTCAAACCGCAGAAGCGCGTTGACGTGGCCATCGAGAAGGCGCGCCGGGACTTTGCCAGCAAGGGGATCACGCCTGAGGACATGGCCGGGATCGAGCGCAAGTTGCGCGAGAAAGGACTCAGTACCGAGCACCTGAAAGTGGATCTGGACCAGCGCAATGCGGCCCTGGGCCTGAGCGCCAAGCAGCCGCCCGATCCGCGACGCAAGTAGGAAGCCTGGGCGGGAATGCGCCTGGCGAGGCGGCTCATGCTCTTGTACCTGCTGACTTGTCTGGCACCGCGAGAGGGGCTTGCCGACATCGATCCGGCGGACTATGAGTTGAAGACGTCCGTGCGCTCGGAGAAGGAGCGCAAGCGACTCGAGGCCGCGTTCGCCGTTGACCGGGCAAGGGAGGCGGAACTGCAAAGGCAGGAGGAGGAACGCGAGGCCAGTCGCCTGGCCGCGGAAAAGGCTGCGTGGGAAGCGCTTCCCGCGTCCATGCGGCTGACGCGGACGCGCTGCACGGCGTGCCACGCCGCCGACAACTTCGAGAATCAGCGGCACAACCGCATCGGCTGGGAACTGGTCGTCTTGCGCATGCAGGTCCTGAACGAGGCGCCGATCGGTGCCGGGGAGCGCAGCGCGATCGCCGCGCAACTGGCGGAATCCTATCCGGCGAGCGGGAGCGCGGCATGGGTGGAAGCGCTACAGCAGCTTGCCATGGCGCTGTTGCCTGTCTTCTTCTGGCTCGTCTGGAGGATTTTGCGGGCACGGCATGGCGGCAGGAAATGAGAAAATCTTCGGCGACTGGAAAAGGAGTGCAGCGATGAACACCCCGATCATGGACGGCAGCCGCGTGACCTTGCACTGTCGCGTCTTCGATGCCACGGGAGCGCTGCTCGATGACGGCAGCAAGCCGCTGGTCTTCGTTTGCGGCAGGGAGCAGCTGATCGCCGGGGTCGAGGAGAAGCTCAGGGGCAAGGAACCCGGTTATCGCGGACAGATCGAGCTGCCGCCCGAGGAGGCCTACGGATCCCATCGTCCGGAGCTGGTGTTCGAGGCGGTGCGCGAGAACCTTCCGCCCGATCTGGACCTGCAGCCCGGCATGCAGCTCAGCCCCGGTGGCAGCGACGGAAAATTCAAGTTGAATGTCCTTGCCCTGACCGAACGCGGTGCGATGCTGGACGGCAACCATCCTTTCGCCGGCAAGCACCTGGTTTTTGACGTTGAAGTGATTGCTGTCGAACCGGGCGAGGGGGTGGATCATGCCTAGGCGCGCGCTGGTCCTGGCGCTGCTGGTGGCGAGCGCGTCGGCCGTCGCCGCGGATAGCCCAGCGCCGCCCGTGGCGCCAACCGCCAAGGAAGCGATTCCGGCGGCGAAGCCGGCGGCCGGGCCCGAGCGCAAGCCCGTCGAACGCAAGGCCGCCGAACGCAAGGCCGCCGAAGCGCCGAAAAATTCCCAGGGCAATCCGAAAACGCCCCTGCCCGTGCTCGAGGAAAAGAATCTCGGGCTGGGCTGCGCCCAGGGCTGAACCGCGGGTTTATTCGCCGTAGCGCCAGCGCCGACTTTTGCCATCGGGAAAAGTGCCGACTTGACACCCCGTCGCCGGAAAGGCTAAATCCCTGCCTTCCGTAATGTTTCACCCCAAGCTGGAGAAAACAATAATGGCACCCCCCCCGCTGGCCTCGCGCGAGGCAGTCCGCGAAGAACGCTTCAACGATGTCTGGAACAATGACCTGAACGATGCGTTCGCCGACATCGCGCGCTACTACGACCGCGCCAATGAAATTGCGGCGCTGGGGCTGTGGAGCACCTTTCTCAAGCGTTTCATGCAGTCCGTGGACATCAAGCCGAACCAGAAAGTGCTGGATGTCTGCGGCGGCACCAACGCCATCGGCATCGCCCTGCTCAAGCGCGAGCCGACGCTGGACGTGCATGCCATGGACCGCAGCGCCGAAATGCAGACCGTGGGGGCGCAGAACGCCGCCGCCCTGGGCTTCCACATCAAAAGCACCATCGGCGACGTGCATGTGCTGCCTTTCCCCGACAACCACTTCGATGTCGTCACGCTGCAGTTCGCCTCGCGCCATCTGCGCGTGCGCGAAGTGTTTTCCGAGATCCTGCGCGTGCTCAAGCCCGGCGGCCACTTTCACCATTCCGACATGCTGCGTCCGCGCAACGTGATCGTGAAGAACCTGTATTACACCTACCTCAAGGCCTGCCTGAATTTCACCAGCCTGATCGTCGGCAGCAGTCCCGCGGCGACCAAATTCAAGCAGTATTTCATCGACGCGCTGGACCTGTTCTACACCGCCGAAGAGTTGTCGATCGTACTGCGCGAGCAGGGTTTCGTTGAAGTGACCGTGGACACGGTGTTCTCCGGCATGATCGGTTTTCACCGCGCGGTGAAGCCCACGCCCAACTAATTGGCGCCTATGGGCGAACTGGAAACCATCCGTTCGCCCTGAGCTTGTCTTTCCGATCGTCCTGAGACTGTCGAAGGAAGGGCATGCAGGGCTTCGACAGGCTCAGCCCGAACGGTCAACGAACATGAAGGCGTTCAGCCTTCGGCCATTTCCAGCTTGCGCATTTTTTCCCAGAGGTTCTTGCGGCTGATGCCGAGCAGGGCGGCGGTGTCGGCGATGCGGCCCTCGCATTCGGCCAGCGCCTTGCGGATGTAGGTGCGCTCGCAGTCCTGCAGGTGCTCGCCGAGCGGTTGGCGCAAGGCGTCGGCTTCCAGCGGCGACGACCCGTTGGCGCCGAACAGGCTTTCGACATTCAGCACCGGACTCAGCGAGAGCACGCTGGCGCGCTCCAGGCAGTGCTGCAACTCGCGCACGTTGCCCGGCCAGGGATAGCGGGTCAGGGCGCGCTCGGCGTCGGCCGTCAGCGTGCGCCGGAGCCTTGCCGCTGGCGGCACGCTCGTCGAGAAAGCGCGCCGCCAGCCAGAGGATGTCTTCCTGGCGCTCGCGCAGGGGCGGCACGTGAAGGTGGATGACATGGATGCGGTAATACAGGTCCTCGCGAAAGCCGCCCTGCTCGACCATGGCCTTGAGGTCGTGATGCGTGGCGCAGACCAGTCGGATATCCACCTTGCGTGGCGTGGCGCCCCCGACGCGAACCACCGCCCGGTCCTGGATCGCGCGCAAGCAGCTTGACCTGCATCGAAGGCGGCATTTCGCCGATCTCGTCGAGGAACAAGGTGCCGCCGTCGGCCTGTTCGAACACGCCGCGCCGTTCCCGGTCGGCGCCGGTGAAGGCGCCCTTGTCGTGGCCGAAGAGCTCCGACTCGATCAGGTTTTCCGGGATGGCGCCGCAGTTCACCGCGACGAAGGCGGTCTTGCCATCGGCATCGCCGGCACGATGCAGCGCTCGCGCCACCTGTTCCTTGCCGGCGCCGGATTCGCCCGAGATCAGCACCGCGCTGCGGCTGGCCGCGAGGCGCGGCAGCAAGGCTTCGATCTGGCGCATGGCGGTGGAAATGCCCAGTTGCGCATCGCTGTTCGCGGCCGGTTGCTGGCGCTCGCACAGGCCGCGGATCTTGGCGATCAGTTCGCCGACATTGAAGGGCTTGGTGACGTAGTCGTGGGCGCCCAGCTTGAGCAGGCGCACCGCCTGGTCGATGGCGCCGTAGCCGGTAATGAAGATGAATGGCGGCAGTGCTCTGGCTATCCGCGAGCAGGTCGCAGAACAGTTGTTCGCCGCTGATGTCGGGCAGGTTGATGTCGCTCACCACCACGCTGTAGCGGCGTTGGCCGAGGCCGCGCCGGGCCAGCTTGCCGTCGCGGTAACGGTCACAGGCGAAGCCCTCGAATTCGAGTCGATCGGACGAGCGCCTCGCCGATGATGGGATCGTCTTCGATCAGGGCGATGCGGTGCTGCATGGAGTTTCTCCGAGAGGCAGGTTGACCATGAACTCGACTTCGCCGTCGACATTTCGGGCGGCAATGCGACCTTCAAGCTGGGTCACGATCTGGTAAGTCACCCAGAGGCCGAGGCCGTGGCCGCCGGCGCGGGTCGAGGCGAAGGGCTCGAACAGGTGGGCCAGCTATTCATCGCCGAGCAGGGCGCCGTCATTGCGTACGACGATGGTCAGGCAGGATTCGCGCATCGTCCTTGCGGCCCAGCCACAGGCTGACGTGGCCGCCTTCGGCCGCGGCCTGTACGGCGTTGAGCAGCAGGTTGATCAGGATCTGACGCACCAGGCTGGCCGGCGCCGGCAATTCGGCCGGCATGACCGCCGACCAGTCGAGCTGGATCCGGCGCTTGCCGACCTGGGGCTGGATCAGGGTACGGATGTCTTCCAGGTCGTGCGGGTTCAGCGGCCGCGCCTGCACCCTGGTCTGCACCAGCAGCGCGGCGACGGTGTCGCGGATCTGCATCAGGCCGCGATCGATCAGTTCCAGGTTGCGCAGCACGCGCGGATCGAGATCGCGGCGCAACTTGAGCGTGTCGACCACCGTGATCAGTCCGGCCAGCGGATTGTTGATTTCGTGGGCGATGCCGGCGGTGAGCTGGCCGATCGCGGCCAGGCGTTCCGACTTGACCATTTCGTTTTCCAGCGCCGCCTTGTCGCGCAGCGCCAGCACCATGCGGTCGTAGGCCTGGAACAACTGGCCGAGCTCGTCGTGATAGGGATACAGATCGGGTGGCAGCGGTTCCGGGGGCTTCTCCAGCATCGTGCCCATGCGCTGCGCCAGATCGACCAGCGGCTTGGCCATGCGGCCGCCCCAGTACCAGTTGATCGGAATCAGCACCGCCAGTACCAGCAGCCCAGCCCAAGCCCCTGCCAGAGGGTGTCGATGAACCAGGGATGGAACACTGATTTGGCATAGCGCAGCACCAGGTGCCCGAGTTGCGCGTCCTTGTCGGTAATGGGCAGCGCCACGTAGAGATAGCTGGATCCGGCGGGCTCCAGCACCAGAGGCCACTTGATGCCGGCCGGCGCGCGACAGGTATTCGGCGCAGGCGCTGCCAGTCGGGTCCGAGGGCAGCCGCCTCGGTCAGCATCGGCAGAGTATCGGGATCGCTGGAGACGAAGACCTTGTGCTCGCGGGTGAGCACCACCACCGCGTCGACCTGCACCGGGGTCTTTGCGAACTCGGCGCGCAGCGGCGAGCGCACGATCTCGAAGGCGCGCCAGACATCGTCGTGCAACAGCGTCGGCGCCACCGTGTTGGCCAGCGTGTGGCCGAGATTGTCGGCGCTGATCACCACCGCGTCCTTCATGTCCTCATAGGCGTGCGCCATCAGCGCGGCGCCGACGACGAAGATCGAAAATCCGATCAGGAACGAGGTCCACAAGGGAATCTTGTGGCGGAAGGAAAGGTTGAACAGCCAGCGCATGTCAGGGCATCGTCATTCCGGCGAATGCCGGAATCCAGTGGGCCGACAAACTGGACCCCGGCCTTCGCCGGGGTGACGATGGGCGGGGATCGCCGCATTCGAAATGTTCATACGCATCTACGCTTCGCCGAAGGCACGCATCATTTGCGCCACGCCGTCATACAGCGCCGGGGTGCCGGTGGTAAAGCCGTCCAGGTACAGACGACCGAGCAGTCGCCGCCCGGCAGCGGTTTGTCGCCATGTCCAGCAGATGCTGCTGCATGGTCTGGAAATCGCCGCGGGAAACCGAGCGGTGGCTGACGAAAGGCGGAAAGCCGTACTCCGGCGAGCGCGAGACCACCCGTGTGCGCGCCGGGCAGCGCCGGCTCGACGATGGCCAGGGTCTCCCAGATATAGCTGTCCACCGCGCCGCCATGCGCCAATCCGCTGGCAACGGCCTCCACCACCTTGCGGTGCGACCAGGTGAAGAAGGTTTTGCGAAAGAAACTGCGCGGGTCGTGGCCCGACTGACGGATTTCGTAGCGCGGCGCCAGGTAGCCGGTGTTCGAGTACGGGTCGGCGTAGGCGAACACGCTGCCGGACAAATCCTTCATCGATCCGACTTTGCTGTTGTCCTTGCGCACGATCAGATAGGAGCGGTAATACGGCCGACCCTGGTACAGCGGTATCGCGAGCAGCCGCACTTCCTGCTTGAGATGCAGGTAGGGGTAGTCGCAGATCCAGGCGAAGTCGAGTTTCTCCAGCCGCAGCAGGTCCATGGTCTCGCGATAGCTGTCGCGTTGCACGAACTCCACGGGTCGTTTCAGGGATGCCGCCATGAACGTCGCGCCACTCGTCGAGCAGGCTGTGCTGGTCATGCAGGAAGGCCGGAGTCATGCCGACGCGAATCTTGCCGTCGGCGGCCTGCGACTTGCGTGAAAGGCCGATCAGGCCGGCGGCGGCGAGGCATCCGCTGTTTATCAGCCAGTTGCGCCGGCTACGGCGCAGGTTACGATCTGGTAACTTGATTGGCGTGTCCTGATGCATGAGGCCTCCGTCGGTTACGGTGTGGTAACGATATTATCCTGATTTCTCCCGTTGGACCGCCGTGCATTGCCGCAGCCCGGATCTCAATTCGCCTGAAAGCACGCTGTTTTTTGCTCCATGGCATGGTTCTCGCAACAAGTCTGGCAAGCAAGAACATCAGGCAGACATCGTGAAACCGCTGATTCATCCCCGCAACCCGAGACTTCCGGCGCCGACCGCGCTGAATGCCTTGTTTTGCGGGTCGGCGTGTCGCCAGCGCCGACTTTTGCTGCCACAGGTCAGCAGCGTGCAAACCGGGCCGGAAGGTTTTGACATCGTCGATATCAGGTTACCGAACAGTAACTTCGCGGCGACAGCCAATACGGGATATCCGGTTCAATCGGTAGCGCGGGAAATCCGACAGTTCAGCAACATGGACGCCGCCGGCTCTCTTGCCTCTCTTGTTTCTGCCGCGCAATGCAGTGCGTTGACGCAGATCAATAAGCAAACGAGGAAGCCCTTTACAGCGCGGCGTCAGGTTTCAAGTTTCTCAAATTGAACGAATTTCGATACAGGAGGAAGTCATGAAATTGACCAGACGTGAATTCATCAGGGCATCGGCGGCATCCGCCGTCTGGATGCTCGGCGGCAGTGCCTTGGCGGCCGACAAGCCCAAACCCAAGCCCATGCCGTTCAAGAATGCGCTGATCCCGCGCAAGATGCGGCCCAGCACTCCGGCCAAGGGCGAATGGATTGCCAGCACCTGTCAGGGCTGCACCCAATGGTGCGCGATCCAGTTGTACGTGAGCGGCGGTCGTGCGACCCGCGTGCGCGGCAACGAGATTTCCAAGAGCAACCACGGTTATGTCTGCCCGCGCGGCCATCTGATCCCGCAGCAGACCTACGATCCGGATCGCGTCAAGGTGCCGATGAAGCGCACCAACCCGCTGAAGGGTCGCGGCATCGATCCCAAGTTCGTGCCGATCTCCTGGGACGAAGCGATGACCACCGTCGCCGACAAGATGATCGAATTGCGCAAGGCCGGCGAACCCGAAAAACTGATGTACATGCGCGGCCGCTATTGCCGACTCTCGCACCGACCTGCTCTACGGCACCCTGCCGAAGGTCTTCGGTACCGGCCACTACTTTCTCGCACAGCGCGATCTGCGCCGAAGCCGAGAAGATGGGCCCGGGCCTGACGCAAGGTTTCTACGGCTATCGCGACTACGACCTGGAAAAGACCAACTGCCTGGTGGTCTGGGGCTGCGATCCGCTGGCGTCGAATCGCCAGGTGCCCAACACCATCCATCGCTTCCATGAAATCGTCGCTCGCGGCACGGTGATCGCGGTCGATCCGCGCCTGTCCAACGCCGCCGCCAAGGCCCACGAGTGGCTGCCGGTCAAGCCCGGCACCGACGGCGCGCTGGCCGGCGCCCTCGCCCATGTGATCCTCACCGAAGGCACTGTGGAACAAGGAATTCGTCGGCGACTTCAAGGATGGCAAGAACCTCTTCGTCGCCGGTAGCCACCGTCGCCGAAGACGCCTTCGTCGAGAAGGAAACCCACGGTCTGGTCAAGTGGTGGAACCTGGAACTGAAGGATCGCACCCCGGCCTTCGGCGCCAAGGAATCCGGCATCCCCGCCGAGCAGATCGTGCGCGTCGCCCGCGCCATGGGCAAGGCTGCACCCAACACGGCCGTCTGGATGGGGCCCGGTGCGGCGATGATGGCCGCGTGGCACCTACGCCGCCATGGCGGTGTATGCGCTGAACGGCCTGCTCGGTTCGATTGACGTCGTAGTCTGGGAAGGCGCCAGCGGGCGCGCCGCTGAACAAGTTCCCCAGCACCGACAAGTTCGTCGACGAGGTGGCCAAGAAAGGCACAAGGACCAGCAAGAAGCTCGATGGTCCGCGGCGAAAAGGACATGCCGGCCTTGATGGGTTCGCCGATCAACAACGTGCCCAACAACATGCTCGAAGAACCCGGATGCGATCAAGGTGATGCTCTCCTCCTGGAGCAACTTCAACCACTCGGCAACCGGCGCCGACCGCTGGAACCAGGTCATGGCCAAGGTGCCATTCTTCGCCCACATGGTCACCAACCCGTCGGAAATGACCCAGTTTGCCGACATCGTGCTGCCCTCCACCTTCAATTCGTCCGAAGGCTGGTCCATCGTCACCAACGGCAGCAACGGCTACAGCTACGCCTCGATCCAGCAGAATCCGATCAAGCGCGTGTTCGACGTCAAGCAGGAAGAGACCGAAGTCATGTGGCTGCTGGGCGCAGAAGCTGAAGGCCAAGGGCTTCCCCAACCTGGCCGACTACTACGACACCATCAAGGATCCCGAGACCGGCAAGTCGGCGACCAACGAACTGGAATTTGCGAGTTCGCCGCCAAGTTCACTCAGTGCGCCGATCTGGATGGCCAAGGAAGCGCCCAAGGGCGACGCCCAGATCAAGGGCTGGGCCGAGTTCAAGGCCAAGGGCATGTTCACGGCCCGCGCTACACCCTCAAGAAGGGCTGGGGCGGCAAGTTCAAGACCGAGACCAAGAAGTTCGAGTTCTTCAGCGCGACGCTGAAAAAGCGCCTCGACGAGCACGCCAAGAAGCACGAGACCACGGCCGACGACATCCTCACCGTCAGCGGCTACACGGCGCGCGGCGACCTGGCCTTCGTGCCGCACTACGAGGTGCCCAAGCGTCACGGCAGCATGGAGGAGTTTCCCTTCACCTTCATCGACTACAAGTCGCGCCTGAACCGCGAAGGCCGCTCGCAGAATCTGCCCTGGTATCAGGAGTTCAAGAAGGTCGATCCGGGCGATGTGTCCTGGGGCGACGTGGTCAAGATGAATCCGGCTGACGGCGCCAAACTGGGCCTGAAGACCGGCGACAAGGTCACCATCACCTCGCAGGCGGGGTCCATCACGGTCGATCTCAAGCTGTGGGAGGGCGTGCGTCCCGGCACCGTGGCCAAGTGCTACGGCCAGGGCCACTGGGCCTACGGTCGCGTGGCTTCCAAGGACTACGCCAAGGCAGTTCCATTGGGCGGCAACAACAACGAGATCCTGGTCGATGACTACGATCGCCTGAGTGGTGCCACGGCGCGCAACGGTGGCTTCACCGGCGTGCGGATCACCAAGGCCTGAGCGCCGACGATAAGGAGAATATGATGAAACTAGGAATGGTTATCGATCTGTCGCGCTGCGTGGGCTGCGGTGCTTGTGCCTTTGCCTGCAAATCCGAAAACAACACGCGCAACCGCGCCGAGGGCCAAAGCTACAACTGGGCCGACTTCCTGATGCACAGCGAAGGCACCTTCCCCAACACGCGTCACATGGTGATCCCGGTGTTGTGCAACCACTGCGACGAACCGCCCTGCATCAAGATCTGTCCGGGGAATCCGGAGAAGGCCGGCAAGGGCAAGCCCTACAAGGCGCTGTTCAAGACGCCGGAAGGCATCACCATGCACAATCCGGAACTCTGCGTCGGCTGCGGCGACTGCCAGACCAAGAACGGCTGTCCGTACAGCCACGAGAAACTCGACGCCAGGAGCCTCACCGGCGAGACCTACAGCGTGATCAGTCTCAATCCCGCGCAAGATGAGCCGCAGCCTTTCTGGGCCGACAAGACCTCGGCGATTCCGGGCTGCACGTCATCGGGCGCCGAGGTGGCGGCCAGGGCGGGCGCACGGATTCCGGCGATGAACGACTGGAAGGGCGGCGAAACGCAGGCGATCCGTTCGGACGACGTGATCGAGAAGTGCACCTTCTGCTACCACCGCGTGACCAACGGCCTGCAACCGGCCTGCGTCGATGTCTGCCCGTCCCAGGCCCGCATCTTCGGCGATCAGCAGGATCCGAACAGCAAGATCTCGCAGATCCTGAAGAAGGAAAAGTCTTTCCGCCTGCAGGAAGACAAGAAGACCAAGCCCAACGTACACTACGTCGGCAAGTACAGCCCTCGTGCGTGACATAGAATCGGGGGCCGGTTTCGACCGGTCCCTTTTTCATGCGGCGTCCGGCGGGGCCAATCCGGCCGCGCCGGGCACATTCGCTTCAGGAGTTGCAATGACCGAGCCTATCAACGGAAAAGCCGGCGCGCGCGAGGATCTGTGCCGTTTCCTTGCCGCCTGCTATTGCGAACCCACCGCGATCTTCAGCGAAGAGCAGGTGTTCGAGTCCATGCTGGCCGCAGCCTCCGCGATCCATCCGGACCTCGCCGAGTCCGCCCGCAAGCTCGGCGCAGAGTTCGTGGCGCAGGACATGCAGACGCTGCTGGTTGACTACACCGCGCTGTTCATCGGGCCCGCGCAACCCCGGGCCATGCCTTATGCCTCGTTCTGGCTGACCGACGACCAGTCGATGCGGCACGAGGCGACCATGGCGGTGCTGGATTTCTACGAGCAGGGCGGTTTCGACGTCAGCGAGGACATTCACGAATTGCCCGACCATGTTGCGGTGGAACTGGAGTTTCTCTACGCGCTGATCTTCGCGCAAAACCAGGCGCAGCTCGGCGGCGACGTCGAAGAACTGTCGGCCGCCAACGCGCTCCACAGAAGGTTCGCTGTCGAACATCTGGGCGCCTGGGTCGGGCCGTTCGCTGCCGCGGTCAACTCCGGCGCCGGGACCGCGTTTTATAAAGAACTTGCAGGTTTCACGGAGCGTTTCGTGCGCATGGAAGCAGATTTGCAGCGCCTGAATTGAGCCATGACTCGGGAACCATGCTGTACCGTAGGAATCCTCTGTAGGAGTCCTCCGATTGACACCGTGTCGTCGCAAAGGCTAACGTGTCGCGTGGAGTACCGTCCCCGGCGTGGAAATGCCGGGCCAAGTGTTTATTGAAGCAAGCGGTGTATCACAACTCATTACAACCTTTCTCGGAGCCGAAACATGAAAACCAAAACCACTCTTTTGCTGGCCGGATCACTGTTCTTTGCCCTGGCCGGGCTTGCCCCGGTGCATGCAGCCGTCGATGCGGCCGCTGCCCAGGCGCTGGCCAAGAAGAACGACTGCTTCAAGTGCCACGCCATCGACAAGACCAAGAAGGGCCCGTCGCTACAAGAAGATCGCCGCCAAGTACAAGGAAAAGAAACTCGACGAGAAGGAGGCCATCAAGCAAATGACCACCGGCCCCAAGGTCAAGCTCGAAGACGGCACCGAAGAAGAGCACAAGAACATCGACACCAAGGATCCGAAAGAGCTGAGCAACCTGGCGCAGTGGATCCTCTCGCAGTAATCCGTACCACCACCCGCCGGGGCCTGTTCAGCAGGCCCCGGCGGTTTTATGTCCCCGCGGGACGCGGGGACGGATCCCCGGTGGGATATGTCCTGCCGCGTGCTGGCGGGATTGCCGGTGCAGCCGGTTCACGAATGAATCGGCAGCAAAGTAACGTTTAGCGGGGAATGGGAATCATGCGTACCAGTCAGCTTGCAGCATGGCTTGCGGCAGCCACGGTCTATGTAGCCGGAACTCTGGGCAGCGGCTTGGTCGTCGCGGCCGGCAGCAAGGACGCGGCTCCTGTCGCGCAGAAACTCGACAACGCCACCTGCCAGACCTGCCACGACGGCAAGAAGGGCAAGCTGGAGGTACCAAAGGCCGATGGCGAGAAGCGCGAGCTGCACGCAGTCAATACGGACAAATACGGCAAGAGCGTGCACGCCAAGATGGAGTGCGTCGCCTGCCACAAGGAAATCATCGACAATGTGACGCCCGCACCAGAAGGTGGCCGGCGCGCCGAAAGTCGATTGCGCCCAATGCCACCTGGATTTGTGGGAAGCCGCCAGGAAGGACAACAAGACCGCCGAGAAGCCGCGGCTGGGTATCGTCGTCGACAACGTCGAGGCCTACAAGAAGTCCTTCCACGCCAAACAGAACAAGGACGACCCGACCAAGCTGAACGCCATCTGCAGCGACTGCCACAATGTGCATACCTTCGATGTGCCGCAGCGCGGAACGCAGGAGCGCAAGGAATGGCACCTTGCCGACCCGGCCGTCTGCGGCAAATGCCATGAGGATCATCTGGAAGACTGGACCGGATCGGCGCACGGCAGGGAGGCCACCGAGAAGAAGAATGTGAAGACCGCAGTCTGCTCCGATTGCCACACCTCCCACGACATCATCGGCAGTTCCACGGACAAGGCCAAGCTGTCGATCACCGCCAGTTGCGGCGATTGCCACAAGGATGCCTACGAGTCCTACAAGGCCTCCTACCACGGCCAGGTGAACCGGCTGGGCTATCGCCTATACCGCCAAGTGCGCGGATTGCCACGGCAGCCATGCGCATCGAAGCTTCGAAAGACCCGAAATCGAAGATGCACGAGAAGAACCGGCTGAAGACCTGCCAGAAGTGCCACAGCGGCAAGGAAGGCAAGCCTGCCCTGGCGACCGCCGGCTTCCTCAGCTTCAGCCCGCACGGCAACAGCCACGACTTTGCCAAGTATCCGGAAATCTGGCTCACCACCAAGGCCATGATCGCACTGCTGATCGGCGTCTTCACTTTCTTCTGGTTGCATTCCGGCCTGTGGTGGTATCGCGAGTATGCGGATCGCAAGGCAGGCAAGAACGTGCCGCACGTCATGACCGACAAGCTGCCGCCTGAATTCGCCACCAGGCATGTCAGGCGCTTCGGTCCGATGTGGCGCATTGCGCACCTGGCATTCGCGCTCAGCGTGATGATGCTGGTGCTGACCGGAATGGCGGTGTTCTTCCCCGAGACCAGCTGGGCCAAGACCGTGATGGCGGCATTCGGTACGCCCGAAGATCGCGGGACAGGTACACCGTTGGGCGGCCTACACCATGCTGGGCATCTTCGCCATCCATCTGGTCGTGATAACGATCGACATCGCCCGCAACTGGAAGAACTTCAAGTTCTTCGGTCCCGACTCCTTCGTGCCCAACTGGAAGGATCTGGACGACATCATCGGCATGTTCAAGTGGTTCGTCGGCGACGGGCCGCGCCCGCGCATCGAGCGCTGGTCCTACTGGGAGAAGTTCGACTACTGGGCGGTGTTCTGGGGTATGGCCATCATCGGCGGCAGCGGCATGATGCTTGCCTTCCCGCACGTGGTTGCCGCCTACCTGCCGGGCTGGGTGTTCAACGTGGCGATGGTGGTGCATGGCGAAGAAGCCGTGCTCGCCGCCGTGTTCCTCTTCACGGTGCACTTCTTCAACAACCACTTCCGCCCCGACAAACTGCCGCCGCCGGACGTGGTGATGTTCACCGGCAGCCAGTCGCTGCAGGAATTCAGGCACGAGCACCGGGCGCAGTACGATCGACTGGTGGAGACCGGCGAGCTGGAGAAGTATCTGGTGGATGCGCCGTCGGCACCCTTCACGCTGGCCTCGAAGATCCTCGGTCTGACGCTGATCGCCTTCGGCCTGACTTTGCTGGTGCTGATTGTGATCGGCTTCGCCGGCGGCGGGCACTGAGGAATTCCCGCTTCGAGGCGTCAGCCTTGAAGCGGGTCATCGCAGGCGGCATGAGCGGGAACTGATGACCATGCAAAGGATGATTGCGCGACAGGGTTGATGCTGGTGGCGCATCGCCGCCGCCGGCCCGGTGCGGGCGCAAGTTGACGCCGAGGCTGCCCAGGCGCTGGCGAAGAGGAACGACTGCTTCAAGTGCCACGCCATCGACAAGACCAAGAAGGGCCCCGCCTACAAGAGGATCGCCGCCCGCCTGAAGACCAAGCCCGAGGGCGTGGAAATGATCGTCGAGCACATCACCAGCCGGCCGCATGGTCGAGCTGGAGGACGGCACCGAGCGAGAAGCACAAGATCGTCGACACCACGGATCCGGACGAGCTCAAGAATCTTGCGCGGTGGATTCTTTCGCTGTAGGCGAAGCAAGGTTCCCTCACCCTTGCTTCGCCCGGGTCATTCTGGCGTCTGGCGCCCGATCTGACAATGCGCCCGTTAAGCCTCAGGATCAGAGTCAGCCTGTATCTGAGCATCGCGCTTGCGGTGGCGATGATCCTGTTCACGCTGCTGATCCTGAAGCACCGGCAGGAAGACATGCAGGACATGGCTTCCCGACATGTGCACGCAGGTCTGACGGACGTGATCGTCGCCAGCACCCGTCATGCGATGCTGGTGAACAAGCGTGACATCGCCGAAAAGATCATCACCGACATCAGCAAGCAGAAGGGCATCGAGCGGGTCCGGGTGATCAGCGCCGACGGCACCATCATTCATTCAAACCGCCCTGCCGAAACCGGCTATTCGGTAGAACAAAGCGAAGAACCCTGTGTCCATTGCCACAAGACCGACAAGCCCCTGAAGCAAGTCCCCGACGAGGAGCGCTGGCGGATCATTGAATCCCCTGGCGGGCATCGGACTCTTGTCACCATGCATGCCATACGCAACGAGCCGTCCTGTTCATCGGCGTCGTGCCATGAACATCCTGCCAGCCAGACGGTGCTCGGCATCGTCGATGTGGCCTATTCGCTCGACGAGATAGACCAGTCGATCAAGACGCATGGACTGCACATCATCGGCATTTCGCTGGGCGTCATCCTGCTGGTTTCAGTCAGCGTCGGTGTTCTGCTCCAGCGCCTGATCTACCTTCCCCTCAAAGATCTCGAATCCGGTGTCTGAAAAATTGGCTTCCGGCGACCTCGATCCGCATATTCCGGTGCGCAATGACGATGAATTCGGCCACGTCGCAGGTTCCTTCAATGCCATGACCAAGGCACTGAACGACTCCCGGCGGGAACTGGAGGAACTGGTACAGACCCTGGAACTCAATATCGAAGAAAGAACCCAGGAACTTCGTGTCGCCGAGGCCGAGATTGCGCAGGGGGAAAAACTGGCATCGGTCGGCGTGCTGGCCGCCGGTATCGCCCATGAATTGAATAATCCGCTGACCGGGGTGCTGACCTTCACTTCCCTGCTGCGTCGGAAAATGCCGGACGGCAGCGAGGATGCCGAGGACCTGGACCTGGTCATCAGCGAAACCCGGCGCTGTGCCGCCATCATCAAGCGACTGCTCGATTTCGCGCGGGAGAAGGTGCCGGTCAAGGGATGGTTCGACCTCAATCAGGTGATCGAAGAGACGATACGGTTTACCGATCGGCCGGCAAGCCTGCGGCAGATCGAGATCACCGCCGATCTCGATCCCGGCCTGCCGCAGGTGTGGGGCGATGCCGACCTGATCAAGCAGGTCGTTCTGAACCTGCTGGTCAACGCCCAGCAAGCCATCGATGCGCAGGGCAGCATAACGGTGGCAAGCCGCCCTCACATGCCCAAAGCGCCCGCCAAGCCCGGTGTCGAAGCCTTGCCCATGGTTGAAATAGTCATCAAGGACAACGGTTGCGGTATTCCGGAAGCCAACTTGCAGCGGATATTCGACCCCTTCTTTACGTCGAAAGAGGTTGGCAAGGGGACCGGGCTGGGCTTGTCGGTCAGTTATGGCATCGTCAAGGCCCATGGCGGAAGGATCAACGTCGAAAGCGTCGTCGGGGAGGGCAGTACATTCCACATTCTGTTGCCGATAAACTCCCCGTTTGGCGACAGCGAAACCAGTGAAGGCAAGAGTTCCCAATGAGTGCCAGGATATTGATCGTCGATGACGAGGAAATCGTCATCCGGAGTTGCCTGCGGATACTCGCCGGCGGCGATTACGCAGTTGATTCGGCTGATAGCGGCCGCAAGGCCTTGAAAAAAGTCGGCGACAGCGAATACGACATCGTTGTCCTCGACATCATGATGCCCGGGATGGATGGCCTCGAGGTGCTGCAGCAGATCAAGGAGCGGCATCCGGGCGTCGAAGTCATCATGGTGACCGGCTTGTCCCAGGTCGCAACGGCGGTGAAGGCCATGAAACTGGGCGCCTTCGACTATCTGTCCAAGCCTTTCGATCCGGATGAACTGAAGCATGTGGTGGAGCGTGCTCTGGAGCGGCGGCGCCTCATGGCGGAGAACCGCAGCCTGAAGAGCGAGGTGGATTCGAAGTACCGCTTCGAAAACATCATCGGTTCAAGCCCGGCGATGCAGGGGGTGTTCCGTTTGATAGCGAAATGCGCCCCGACCAACAGCACGGTCCTGATCACCGGGGAGAGCGGCACCGGCAAGGAAATGATTGCCCGGGCAATCCACTACAACAGCCTGCGCAAGGACAATTCGTTTGTCACGGTCGATTGCGCGACCCTGAGCGAAAATCTTCTCGAAAGCGAACTGTTCGGTCACGTCAAGGGCTCCTTTACCGGCGCCGTGGTCAACAAGCGGGGCATGTTCGAGGTTGCCAACAACGGGACCCTGTTCCTCGACGAATTCGGCAACATTCCCTTGTCAACCCAGGCCAAGTTGCTGCGCGTGATCCAGGAACGCGAATTCAGGGCGGTGGGGAGCACCAGCACCCAGCAGACCAATGTCCGGCTCCTTGCCGCGACCAATATGGACCTCAAGGCGCAGGTCGCCAACGGTTCTTTCCGCGAGGATCTCTACTACCGGATCAATGTGTTCCCGATACACTCGCCTGCGCTGCGGGACCGCCGCGAAGATATTCCCGCGCTGGCCTTTCACTTTCTGAAGATCTTCTGCGCCGAACTGGGAAAACCCGTGTCTGGAATCTCTGCCGGCGCCATGAGCACATTGACGAATCATGATTGGCCCGGAAACGTTCGCGAACTCGAAAACACCATCCAGCGGGCGGCCATTCTTGCGTCCGACGACGTCATCCGCCAGGCGGACCTGGCCAGCATCATCGAGCGGGCTCCCGCCGGCGATGCAGACGTGCCGAGGACCGGCGAGGATCTCAAGCGTTTCAAGAAGATCGCCAGGGAGAAATCGGTCGAAGACGTCGAGAAGCTGTTTGTTCTGGAAACGCTCAGACGGAACGAGTCCAACGTCACCCGCAGCGCCGAGGAAACCGGCATGCAGCGCTCCAATTTTCAGGCGCTGATGAAAAAGCACAACATCCGGGTCCGCGATACCGAACTCGGTTCCGACGAACCGGAATCCGCCTGAGAACCCGGACGCCGCTGGCAGTAGGCGCAGCCAATTGCGCTGCGCTCCAGCCGAATCAGCGCGTTCCGAGCCGCCGCCCTGCGGCGCCTCGTCCTCGATTTCCTCGTAGCCCGTGATCATTGCCTTGTAATGTGCCCAGGGCGTGTGGCTGAGGCTGGCGAGGTAAGGATGGATGAAAATGAAGCCGGTGAAGAAGATGAAAATCAGCACATGCACCGTATCCACGACGCGCACCCCGCCGAACATCTCGACCATTGAAGCAAAGCCCGTGACATCCCACAGCAGCACGCCGGTGAAGAACTGCAGCGGCACCAGCAGCAGCATGATGATCTGGTAACTCATGCTCTGCAGCGCATTGAACTTGCGATAGGCGCTTATGTGGTGCGGATTGGGATCACCCTTGAAGATGCCGTAGCCGTAGTACTGCAACTGGCGGAAGCTGGCGCGAAAATATCGGGTCGGGCTCAACTCGGGGTGATAGACCTTGATCTTGTCCGAGAACAGGTAGAAGCCCAGCCACAGAAAGAAGTTCGCGATCAGCACGAAGCCGATCCAGTTATGGGCGATCACGGCCGTCCTGAACGACACCACCTGGACCAGGTCGAGATAGCGGATCTGCACCCCCGTCGCGATCAGCAGGATGAAGCCGATCGCGTTGGCCCAGTGCCAGATCCTGACCGGCAGCGGATTGATATAGAGCTTTTGCATGGCGGTCCCTTCCTATTTCGAGGCTTCGTCGTGGCGACGATCGCCGGCCAAGGTTTGCGTATCGACTTCAGCGCCTGCGGCGCCGCGCCGCTCTGCCAGCCGCCTTTCCCTGGTCCTTCTGAACAGCCACTTGATCGTCATGTGACCGAGCGGGCCGCCGATGCCGGCGAGCAGAACCGCCAGCAGGGCGTAGTCCAGCAGCTTGATCCGGGTGCTGCCGATGGCGTAGAAGCCCCTGACCGATTCCAGGGCCGTCAGCGAATTCAACACGTCCTTCTGCACCGCATGGCGCAGCGGCCTGCCGTCCGGACCGGCGATGGTCAGCGTTACGCTCTGGAATGCCTCCGCACCCTGCCGGTGACAGGTATTGCAGTCCTTCACCGCCTTGGATTTCTCGCTGATCTGATGCGCTTCGATACCTGAGCGCACCTCGAGGCGGCCGCGCAGGACCGTATTCTGCGTACCGCCGTCCTGGTTGAATTCCGTCAGCAGGCTCCACAGCGCCATTTCGTCGAGGCCCGCATTGCCCGCGTCGGCGGCTTTGGTGCGCTTTTCGAAACGCGGCACGCCGGTCTTTTCCGAAAGCTGCTTTTTCGCCGCGTTGTCATAGAGCCGCAGGTTGACCCGGCGCTTCGCGTCGGGCGAATGGCAGACCGGGCACGAGATGGCTTCGAAGTGCCGTGCCGCGTTCGGTAGCCAGTCCTTGTGTTGGGCCTCCGCTTCCTTGTGACAACCCAGGCAACTGTCCTTGATGCCGTCGCCGAACGACGCCGCTTTCACGTCGTGGGTCTTGTGGCAAGTGGCGCAGATCGGTGCGGCTTTTCCCTTGGCGGCGCGCTCGAGGCCATGCACATCCCCGGCATAGGCCTTGTGAATATCCTCGTGGCACCTGGCGCAGGGCGTTTCCGCGATCGGGGTGATGATCTTTACCGAGCGCAGGGTATGCGAATTGTGGCAATCCGAGCACAGCGGAGCCTTTTCGTCGCCGGCCTTGACCAGCGCGGCATGGAGGCCGTCCTCGTAAGTCTTGAAGGGCTTCTTGTGGCACTCCCGGCAGGAATCTTTCATGCTCAGGGTATACGCCCGCTTGCTTGCTATCGACTTCTTGACCTTGCCGTGGGTCTTCGCGTCGATATCCGAGTGACAGTCCTCACATTCGGTCTTGCGGTGCTCCGACGCCTCGAAGGCCTTGGTGGAGACGTGCAGGGAAAGCTTCTCCTTGTTGTCGAGCGTCTTCTGCTCGCCCTCCTTGTCATGGCATTTCAGGCAGGCTTTGGTCTCTTTCGAAAGCCCTTCCTCCTCGGCGTGGGCGACACCGGCCATGAAAAACGGCAGCAAGGCGGCGCCGGCGAGGACCAGGCTCTTCCCGCAAAAATGCCGGAGCGTCTTGCCCGTGATCGAAGGCCTTCCCATCGGATTTCCCCTAAACGAAGCGTGTCACCGGAAGTTGCGGAACAGTCCTGGCGCCCTTGAAAAAGCCTGGCGTCTTGACAGCGAACCGGCAGAGGCTGAATTCTAACCTGCGGGGTTGGCATGGCAGATGAAAAAGCGCCACCAGCTGCTTGCTGGTGGCGCCTGTTGCCCCTTGTTGCCATTTGCATCAGCCGGTTCTGGCTTTCCCTATCGCTGCCCGCACTCCGGTCCAGGCCAGCACCGCGGTGCCGACGAACGGAAGGGCAAGTATGAAGGCCAGTCCGATGAAGGGTGCGGCGATGAAGGACACGACCCGCATCACTGCCGCGTTGCGCCGCATTGCCTTGATTCCCATCCAAGCCAGGGTTGCCGTGCCGACGACCGGAAGCAGCATGGCGTAGAGCAGCCCGAGGAAGGGTGCGGCAATGAACAGGGCCACGTTCTTCGTGAAGGTGAGCAGCTTTGCCGGCGCCGCTGACTTCGCAAACGCCTTGATTGCCATCCAGGCCAGCGCACCGAGTCCGACGAAGGGGAGCGCAACCGCAAAGGCCAGACCGATGAAGGGCGCCGCCATGAAGAGGCCGACCTTCTTCAACTGGCTTTCGCTTGCCGCGGCTTGCGGCGCGGCCGCTTCCGCCAGACCCGGCAGCACCGCGGGAACTGCATCGAGCAAGGCCTTGGTCAGGCTGCCTTCGATCATTTCCGGCGACAGGGGCTTTTGCAGGAAGGACGATACGCCCGCGGCCGCAGCCTGATCCTGATTGGCCTTGGAGCCGTATCCGGTCACGATCACCACCGGCGTCCAGGGGCGTTCGATCCGGAGGCGCTCGGCCAGTTCGATACCGCTCATGCCGGGCATCTTGATGTCCGTGAAGACGACGTCGTACTCGCCTTCCTGGACCTTGGTCAGCGCTTCCTGGGCATTCGCGGCGGTGACTACCACATAGCCTTTTTGCGCAAGAACACGGTTGAAACTCTTTCCAACCACCGGGTCGTCATCTACGACCAACACTTTGTGGAGTAATGCGCTCATGATGTTTCTCCTTGAATTCGGGGGCTTGGTCTGCTTGTTCGGCAACTGCCCTGGGTTGATTTGTTTCTGTCTTGAGCATTACTAAGCAACCCTCATGCCTGAGCCCGCAACTTGCAATTATTCAACATAATATCAATAGCTTGGATCGCTTCATGAACGGTTCAGTCTTGCCTGTCAGGCATCCCGCCAGCCGGTCCAAGTACACTCAATGTATGCACTTCGATCCGTTGTGCGAACTAATATTAATAATAATCAACAGGATACGGGTTCATGGCGGCGATTTTTTTGTATGCATCACTTCGGAAGGGCGTGATCATGGCCGAGGAACCGCCTGCATCGCTTGATTCCGGCGCTCCCGCATAAGCGCTAACTTACCCAGTTCCTCACCCTTCAAGGGGGAGGCCGGGAGGGGGATGGGGTAAAGGCGACCCCGCCAGGCCCGCGCGCACGTGAAAAGGCGCCGCCAGATATCTTCTGGTGGCGCCTGTTGCCTTGTCCCGGTTGCTGCTAGCGGTCGTGGCGCGATGTTGTCAATTGCTTCAACCGGTTTGAGCTTTCCCGATCAGCGCCCGCGCCCCGGTCCAGGCCCGCACCACGATCCAGACCAGCGCCGCAGCGCCCAGGTACGGCAGGGCGAGTATGAAGGCCAGTCCGATGAAGGGCGCGGCGATGAACGCGCCAATGAACTTGACGACCCGCATCACTGCCGCGTTGCGCCGCATTGCCTTGATTCCCATCCAAGCCAGGGTTGCCGTGCCGACGACCGGAAGCAGCATGGCGTAGAGCAGCCCGAGGAAGGGTGCGGCAATGAACAGGGCCAGGTTCTTCGTGAAGGTGAGCAGCTTTGCCGGCGCCGCTGACTTCGCAAACGCCTTGATTGCCATCCAGGCCAGCGCACCGAGTCCGACGAAGGGGAGCGCAACCGCAAAGGCCAGACCGATGAAGGGCGCCGCCATGAAGAGGCCGACCTTCTTCAACTGGCTTTCGCTTGCCGCGGCTTGCGGCGCGGCCGCTTCCGCCAGACCCGGCAGCACCGCGGGAACTGCATCGAGCAAGGCCTTGGTCAGGCTGCCTTCGATCATTTCCGGCGACAGGGGCTTTTGCAGGAAGGACGATACGCCCGCGGCCGCAGCCTGATCCTGATTGGCCTTGGAGCCGTATCCGGTCACGATCACCACCGGCGTCCAGGGGCGTTCGATCCGGAGGCGCTCGGCCAGTTCGATACCGCTCATGCCGGGCATCTTGATGTCCGTGAAGACGACGTCGTACTCGCCTTCCTGGACCTTGGTCAGCGCTTCCTGGGCATTCGCGGCGGTGACTACCACATAGCCTTTTTGCGCAAGAACACGGTTGAAACTCTTTCCAACCACCGGGTCGTCATCTACGACCAACACTTTGTGGAGTAATGCGCTCATGATGTTTCTCCTTGACCGATCGGGCCTGGCCGCCAGGTTCGCTTTACCAGCCCTTGCTTGTTTCTTTTCTGTCCTTCCCTCTACCGGCTGCCTGCGCGCCGAGCCTCTCGGTCGCAACGCAGAGCCCACCTTTTGTGCAACAGGGCACCGTTCGCCGCGCTAATGACCTCGTCAGGACCCACCGGCTTCGCGAGGTAGTCGTAGGCGCCCAGCTTTACGGCTTTCTTGGCGGACTCAATCCCCGGGTACCCGGTGATGACGATCACTTCGCTCTCGGGCCACTTTTCCTTGATGGTCTCAAGGACGGTCATGCCGTCCATTCCCGGCATGCGCTGATCAAGCAAGACGACATCGAACGGGTGCTTGCCCATCACTTGCAACGCTTCCTCGCCGTTCCATACCGCTGCGACGCTGCAGTGCTCTCCCGCCAAAGCTCTGACATAACTGCGCCGTACGACTTCTTCGTCATCTACAACCAGGATTGTGGTTTTCTCGATCATTTTGGCTGCCTCTTTTTTCTGGTGCTCAAGCTTGTTTTAGCAATCGTCATGCCAGTTTCCGGATTGCGAAATATTGTCATTAAATATCAATGAGGTCTGTAGATGTTTGGCTGCCACGACCTTGTCGCGCCGGCTTCCCGCGAACCAGTTCAAGTACATTTATTCCATTCATCTGCAACCGGCGCATCCTGAAATACTATTTTCGATCAAGAAGATATGAAATGCAGGCGGCGATTTTCCTGTATACACCGCGTCGACAGCAATACCGTTCACATAAGAAGAATTACGTTCGCCCTGAGCTTGTCGAAGAGAGGTGGCCCCGTTCGTTAGGACAGATTTTGCTGTTTCTCTAAGTGAACCCTCTGCGGTTACGAGTTATCCACGGGGCGGCTTGCCGAAGGGCCCTCTAGACCGTAGGCGAGCAGCACGGTGGGTAACTCAACGTAGCTCATGCTGCCAGCTTTGCTGCAGTTGAATCGAAGTATGCCGTATCGGGCGTCCGCGCGCCGAGTGCAGAATGCGGTCGCTCCCCGTTATAGAACTCGAAGTAGCCCGCCAGTTGCTCGCGTGCTTCGGTAACGCTCTCATACGCATGCAGATAAACGTGCTCGTACTTGACGCTGCGCCAGAGCCGCTCGACGAACACGTTATCGAACCAGCGGCCCTTCCCATCCATGCTGATCTTGATGGCGTTGTCAGTCAGCACCCTAGTTAAGTCGGCACTGGTGAACTGGCTGCCCTGGTCGGTATTGAAGATCTCCGGCGTACCGTACCTGGCAATCGCTTCTTCCAGCGCCTCGACGCAGAAATCCGTGGTCATGCTGATCGACACCCGATGCGCCAGCACCTTGCGCGTCGCCCAATCGAGAATGGCAACCAGATAGACGAAGCCGCGGCGCATCGGAATGTAGGTAATGTCGGTCGCCCAAACGTGGTTCGGCCTGTCGATCGTCAGATTCTTCAGAAGGTACGGATAGACCGGATGCTTCGGATGCGGCGCGCTGGTGTTGCGCTTGCGGTAGATCGCCGCTCTCCCCATCTTGCCCATGAGCGTGCTGACATGCTTGCGCCCGATCTGGATGCCTTCCCGATTGAGCATGTCGCGCAGCATCCGCGCGCCGGCGAAGGGATAGTTCAGGTGCAGCTCGTCGATCCGGCGCATCACCGCCAGGTCGGCCTCGGAGGCCGGCCTGGGCAGGTAATAGACATTCGAGCGGGAAACCTCGAGCAGTTCGGCTTGCCATACCGAAGACCCGAGGAAAGAGGGCAAGCACATCAAGACCAAGCTGCCCATCAAGCCGCTGGCGCCTTCGGCAAACCCCGAACGCTTTGTCAATGTCAATAAAGTGGAGGCCAACTTTACGGCGCATTGCATGGATCTCCATGAAAGAGATTGCCGCGCTCACGAAAAAGGCAATCTCATCGCCTACCTGATGTCGGTGAAGTAACTGTCGTCCAACCATCCAGCGGTCGGCTGGATGTGACTCCGCCCGAAGCGGAGCCGGAGTAACAGGGGGCGGATTCGCCCTGCGCCGCATACCCGCGGGATGCTGGCACAATGCACCCCATGCCCTCATTGCCAAGCACCCGCCGTTTCACTGCCACTCTCTCGGCAATCACGGTGGCGACGATCACGCTGATGACCGCTCTCCTGCTCTGGCAATTGCGCGTCCAGGAACTGCGGCATGCAGAAGACGAAACGGTCAGCCTGAGCCATATCATCGTGGAGCAGACGACGCGTTCGCTGCAAAGTGTCGATCTGACGCTCGACGTTGCCCTCGACCGGTTGGCGCAAGCCGAAAGACTGGGTGTTTCCTTCGATGAATTCGCCATTCATGTCATGCTGCGCTCGCGTGTCGAGGCCATGCCGCAACTCAGGTCCATGTTCATTACCGATGCCAACGGCACGATTGCAAGTTCAGCGCTGAGCCACCCTGCTCCAAATGTTCCCGTGAAGGATCGGGATTATTTCACCTCAGTCAGAGACCGGCCGGATCTGGACCGGTATGTCAGCGCGCCATTGATCAACCGTGTTGACGGCGCGCGGACAATCTTTATTTCGCGGCGCATCCGGAACTCGAAGAGCGATTTTGTCGGTGTCATCACGGCGTCGCTGGATATCGCCTACATCGAGTCTCTCTACGAATCGATAAAACTCCACAGCATCGGTCCGATTGCCCTGTATCTGGATGACGGCACCCTTGTCGCGCGGGCGCCGCACGACGAATCCCTGATGGCAGGCAAAGCGCTTTTGCCGGCCATGGAGCGCAGTGGAGAAGGGCTGACTCGGTTCAAGACAGTCAGAACAGAAGGCGAGGACGCGGGCATCGCCACTTATCGCAAGATCGACGGGGTCCCGATGGTCCTCGGCGTTGGCAATCGCGACCGTGCGGCCCTGGAGGGTTGGCGCGGCACCGCCCGCATGGTCATCGTCGCGGCAGCGGCGAACATCATGCTGGTGCTGACGGTCACGGCCCTCCTGCTGCGCCGGCAGCGTCGCGAGGCATTGCTGGCTGCCGCCGTACAGGAAAGCGACAACCAGCTGCGGGCGATGGTTGAATCAGCCATGGACGCCATCATTACCATTGACAGCGAACGGCGGATTGTCGTCTTCAATCCGGCCGCCCAGAGCATGTTCGGCTACAGCGCGGACGAGGTGTGCGGCAGCCCGCTGGAGCGCCTCCTGCCGGAACGTTTTCGCAGGGTGCACGAGGGCAATATTGCCGCGTTCCGCGATAGCGGCGTCGCGGCGCGCATGAAAAAAGCCCGCATGGAAATCGTCGGCCTGCGTGCAGACGGCACCGAGTTTCCCCTCGAATCGACCATCGCCCAGGTGACGATCGGCGGCGAGGCGATGTTTACCGCGATTCTCCGCGATATCAGCGAACGCCGCCGCGCAGAGGATGATCTGCGCGAATCGAATAAGCAGTTGCGTGAACTGGCAACGTCCTTGCTGGCGGTGCGCGAGGAAGAGCGCACTTCGATTGCCCGCGAACTGCATGACGAGCTCGGTCAGCAACTGCTGCGGCTGCGCATGGACCTGGACTGGCTGGCGGGCCGGCTCAAGGATCTGGCGCCGGCGCTGCATGAAAAAGCGGACGCCATGAAGCGCTTCGTCGCCGGCACGGTCGATGCCTTGCGCCACGTGACCACGCGGTTGCGCCCGCCCCTCCTCGACGATCTGGGGCTGTCGGAGGCCATCCGCTGGCAGCTGAATGAGTTTTCGCAACGTACCGGGATCGAAGTGGAAGCTGACATTGCCATCGACGACCTGGCGCTGGAAGATGCCGTTGCCATCAACGCTTTTCGCATCCTGCAGGAGGCGCTCACCAATGTCGCGCGCCATGCCGGGGCGACCCAGGTCAAGGTGTCGCTGACGAGGACGGAACCGGGTCTGGCACTCGAGGTTCGCGACAACGGCCGCGGCACAGAGCGCCGTGACAAACCCGAACTGGGTCACGGTCTGGTCGGCATCCGCGAGCGGACCCTGTTGCTCGACGGACGCATGGAGATTGCCAGCGCGCCGGGGGAGGGATTCGCCATAATGGTGAGCATACCGCTGCGTGCGGCTGAAACGGCAGGAGAACAGACATGACCCGCGTGTTGCTTGCCGACGACCATGCCATCATCCGCGATGGCGTCAAACAGATTCTGGCCGACACCGCCGATCTGGTCGTTGCCGGCGAAGCAGCCAACGGCGTCGAGGTGCTGAGGCTGGTCGCCGCCAAGGACTGGGACCTGCTGGTGCTCGACATCTCGATGCCCGGCAAGAATGGACTGGAGTTGATCAAGCTGATCAGGCAGGACAAGCCGCGCCTGCCCATCCTGATCTTCAGCATGCACCAGGAGGAACAGTACGCCCTGCGCGCCCTGCATGCCGGCGCCTCCGGCTACCTCACCAAGGAAAGCGACAGCGAGGTGCTGGTTGCCGCGATGCGCAAGGTGGCGGCGGGCGGTGTCCATGTCAGCGAAAAGGTAGCCCAGCTGCTGGCCCGCGAGCACATGCCGAACACCGACGAACTGCCGCACACCCGGCTGTCCGATCGCGAATTACAGATCTTCGAAAAAATCGTTGCCGGCATTCGCCTGATCGATATCGCCGGCGAGTTAAACCTGAGCATCAAGACCGTCAGCACCCACAAGTCGCGCATCCTGCAAAAAATGAAAATGGCCAGCGACACCGACCTCGTCCGCTACGCCATCGCCAAGGGTTTGGCGACCATGCCGGAGTAGCGGGCGGCAGTGCATCCCGATTTCGAACAGGCTGCGTTTGCAGCGGGTCGCCAAAGTACCCTGCCCTGCACTCATTAACAGGGATCGCATGAATGCAGCAAACACTTTCTCCCCCGTCCAAGGCGGGGTCGGGAACTTCATCTCCTCCGCTTCAAGGGGGAGGCCGGGAGCTTCATCTCCTCCCCGTTCACGGGGAGGGAGTGGGCGGTTCATGCGATTCCTGCACTCATTAATGAGCGGTTAGCAGTGCGATTAAATAGGCGATAATATGCACCATACTGTTTCGGGGAGTAGATCATGGCAAACATCAGCGCGAGCGATCTCAAGACCAAAGGGATTTCCGCCATCGAAGCCGGGCTTGCCAATCAACCGGAAGTGATTATTTCGGTGCGCGGCAAGGAGCGTTTCGTGGTCATGGATTTGGCTCATTACCACTACCTGCGGGAATGCGAGCTGGATGCCGCCCTGGCCGAGACGAAAGCGGATCTTGTCGCCGGGCGTTTCGTCAAGGAGTCGGCAGTCGCTCACCTGGCGCGGCTGAATGCCGCCAAATGAGCCATACGCTGGTCTTCACCGAGCAATACACCCGTCGAGCAGTCCGTTTTCTCCAGCTGAGCCATACGCTGGTCTTCACCGAGCAATACACCCGTCGAGCAGTCCGTTTTCTCCAGCGCCATCCGGAGTTGAAGCCGCAATACCTCAAAGCTCTGCAGTTGCTTGAGGCCAACCCCTTTCATCCGGGATTGCGCCTGCATCCGCTGAGCGGGAGGTTTGCGGGGCTGCATTCAGTGTCAATCAACCTCTCTTACCGCATTACGCTGGAATTGCTGATATTGGAGGAAGAAATCACTCCGGTTAACATCGGCGACCATGATGCGGTCTATTGATACGGCATAGTGCCGTCGCGCCTGACTGGCACAGCACCCCTTGGGTATCATCCCGTTATTCCTGCAGCATTAACGTGAAACAATTGCGATACCGTTCGCCCCGAGCCGTGAGCTTGTCGAACGGTCGAAGGGCCCTTCCTTCGACAGGCTCAGGATGATCGGAAAGACAGGCTCAGGGCGAACGGTTTCATCATCAGGGGTGGTATCTGTAGCCATGACCGTTAGCCGGGCAGAAGCGAGCTGCGGTTTCGACAAATCGCTTCGGCCTTGTTTGTAGGAATATTCCTACAAACAAATGAATCCAAGACTGATACGTAACCTCGGTCATATAGAGGACAATCCTCATGTGTAAAAAGTTGTTACTGGCTGCTGAACTTGGCAGAAAACTAGGGGATAGACATGAAGCAGTGGCAAACAATTCTTGCTGTATTGGTAGCGAGTGCAGGGCTGGGCCTGATGGCGACCATGTCACCACTGGCAAGCGCCGCCGATGCGCCCAAGTTGGCAGTGGTCAAAAAAGAGGCCGCCAAGGATATCGTCCTCAGGGGCGATGCCAAGTGCACGACGTGTCACGACGAGGCGGATGCTCCGGAGTTGCTCTCGATTGGCAAACGGCGCCACGGCGTCCGAGCCGACAAGCGCACTCCTGAATGCACCAGTTGCCACGGCGAGAGCGAAAAGCACACCAACCACAAGGGCAGTGACAAGCCGCCGAAGGTGGATCGCAGTTTCCAAAAGAACACACAGAATTCTGCAGAAGAGCGTAGTGAAGCCTGCCTGACCTGCCACAAGGGTGGCAAGCGCATGCAGTGGGCCGGTAGCCCGCATCCCGAGAACGATGTGGCCTGCAACTCCTGCCACAAGATTCACGTCCCGAAAGACTTGGCGCGTGACAAGCAGACCCAGGCGGAAGTGTGCTTCGCATGCCATAAGCAGCAACGCGCAGAAACCCTGCGAACCTCCACCCACCCGGTTCGCACGGGAGGCGTCGGGTGCTCCGATTGCCACAATCCGCATGGCTCGAATGGCCCGAAACAGCTCGTCAAGAACACCACCAATGAAACATGCTGGAGTTGTCACGCAGAGAAGCGCGGCCCCTTCCTCTATGAGCACCCGCCGTCAAGCGACGACTGCATGAACTGTCATTCACCCCATGGCTCGAACCAGGTCTCGCTGCTAAAGACCCGTCAGCCCTACTTGTGCTCACAGTGCCACATTGCGGGCGGGCACTCGACGACGGGCATCCGTAACGGTACCGATTTGGGCGGGGGGGTGACGCCCGGTGCGGGGAACGCGGCATCGCAGATGATTGGCAGATCCTGCACCAACTGCCATACCGAGGTGCATGGCAGCAATCACCCGTCCGGCCCGCGCCTTGTTCGCTAAGGGGAGAATAATATGAAACCTACAAACGTGAAAAGCTTCAACCGCACGCTCCTGGCGGCTTCCATCGGCATGATCGGAATTGCAGCGCCCGTTGCTGCATGGGCGGAAGATGCTGACGAAATGCGCCGCCTGACGCAACCGGTAAGCGAGATCGAGGTCGGCATTGTCAATGTCTCGGAAGGCAGCTACAAATTCGGTGATTACACCGGCCTGAGGGACAACAAGGCATACGGCAATGCCAATGTCAGCGTGATCCGGCGCGGCGAGGCAGATGCGACATACCTGGAAATCGAAGGCCGCAACCTGGGTCTGGATTCGCGCAGCCTCAGCGTCGAAGGTGGTGAGCAGGGCAATTACGGACTGCGCTTCGGTTATGGAGAGCTGCCAAAGTACATCACGGGTGATTTTTATTCTCCCTATTCGGGCATGGGAAGCTCGCGCTTGGTCGCGCCTGCCGGTTGGTTGGGAACGATTGACATAACTCCCGGGGGGGCAATCAACCCGCCTGTCGCCGGCACTAACCTCACTACGGCAATGATGACCCAACTCGGTGCCAGCATGAAGCCGTACGATATCGAAACCAAGCGCAAGGATCTCTCGCTCGGCTTCTCCAAAATGCTACCCGCCGGTTGGGATATCGATTTCGACTACAAGCACAAAAAGAAAGAGGGCGACAAACTTCGGGCTGCGGTTATACAAAACAGCACCGGTGGAACGCGTTTTGCCGTTCTGGTTCCGGATCCGATCGATTACACCGATGACCAGTTCAGCGCCATCGCACGTTACGCCGACGAGAAACTACAGCTTCAATTCGGCTACCAGGTGTCAATCTTCAAGAATCACGCCAATGCGCTAGTCTTTGACAACCTGGCCTACAACCCGCTGTCTGTTGCTAACGGCGGAGCGAGCCCCACGGGCCAGCTCGGCACGATGCCCGACAATGAGGCGCATCAGATCAGCGCCTCGGCAAACTATAGATTCAGCAAGGACACGAGCCTGAGCGGAAGCTTGTCGATCGGCCGCATGACGCAAGATGAAAAGTTCCTGCCCTATACAAGCTTGAACCAGGCCGGTTTGACTGCGTTGCCGGCCAAATCGCTTGACGCCGATGTCGACACCAAGCATTTCGACATCAAACTGGTTTCCAAATTGACGAAAGCGATCAAGCTGACCGCGGGCTATCGCTACGACGACCGTGACAACAAGACGGATGTCTACCAGTTCCGTTACCAGGCAGCCGACAATTCGAATCTGGCCAACTACGCCAATAACGCCACCCAGTCCACGCGCAGATGGAACATGCCGATGGACAAGACCAAGCAGGTGCTTTACGGTGACCTGGATTTTCATCTGGCGAAGGGCACCACGCTCAAGGTCGGCTATGACTACGACCGTATCGACCATAACTACGAGCCTACCGACGGTGATTCGGAGCAGACCTACAAGGCGGAAATCAAGCACCAGTTCAATGAAATGGCGTCCGGCGGGCTGGCATATTCCTACTCCAAGCGTGATGCAGATCGTTACGACGGCGGGTTGGCGCTGCAGGACACCTATAACTCGGTTTACCTCGCCACTCTGTGCGTTGCGCCCAATACCTTCAACTACAAGGGTGTAATAACGGCGTGTACGGGTGCTGTCAATCCCACCGGGGCGACGACGCCGTGGCTGGATACGCCGGCGTTGAGGAAGTACTTCCTGACCGACCGCAAGCGCAACAAGGTGCGCGGCTTTGCCAATGTGACTCCGACCGAGAATTTCGATCTGCAGTTTATGGGGCACTATTTTAATGACGAGTATCCGGACGCGAACGATGGTTACGGCCTGACCAAGGCGAAGGGCACGTCACTCAGCATTGATGGCAGCCTCAAGGCGACCGACCAGATTACCGGGACATTCTTCCTTGCTTATGATCAATACAAAACCGATCAAAACGGTCATAACGGATCGACGAACAACCTCGCCAGACAGAATAATGCAGCGGCATTCCAGGCGGCAAAATTTGGCGAGGCTGCCATCGATGACAGTACATGGGCGGCAGGACTCGGGCTTCGGGTCAAGCCGGGGGGCCAGTACGAGTGGGGAGGTGATTACACCTACGTCAAGAACAATACGGATATCGGCTTTCACAATCTAGGTACAGACCTTGTAAACACGGTCAAGCCGGTACCGGACGGAAAGACAAAGCGCCACCGTCTCGACCTGTTCGGCAAGTACACAGTCGACAAGGAATGGGCGGTCAGGGCGAACTACACCTACGAGCGGTACAAATCGGACGACTGGGCGTGGGATGGCCAGACTCAGGATCGCTCGCCAAGCTTCGTCCTGCCCGGCATCACCAGCCCGGAATACAACGTTCATATGGTTGGGGTGATGGTGTCCTACAAGTTCCAGTAGCAAACTGGAGATGCCAGTCGCTTGGGAGGCCACCTGCGGGTGGCCTTTTTTCTGCCAGGCCATACCCTGTTACGACTACCTGCTGAAAAATCCGGAACCTGGTGCCATGCAGGCCGGCTGCCACTGCATTCCTGTTCTGCTGCCCCAGGCGGCCCGCCTGGTCTGGCACAAGCTCTTCGTCAGCGCGACCCGGCGCGGGTCTCCGGAGAAGGCGGAAAAAGATCGCAGGCAGGCATTGGTACTGGCCTCAGTACTGATGGAAATGGAAGCGCCGGCTTTGGGTCCGCACTCAAGTCGGCCCCGGGATCCATGAAGGAGCACGTCAAACCGCTGCACAGCGTCCTCATGCCAAGAATCGTGCGCTATCCCGAACTCAAGGGATTGCTGACAGCCTGCCTGGCAACCTGAATGGCTTTACTGTGATCGCCACCGTCTTGCCGGCGCCTGCTCTGCCGCTGTTGAGCCGTGCCTCGGGAGACGAAGGCTGTACCACTCAATAGAACCCTGGTTTATTGCTTGACGGTAAATGTCGCGCAGTATAAATTGGGGCATGACGATCCGTTCATTCCGGTGCGCCGACACCGAAGCGCTCTACGAGGGCAAAAATCCTCGACGGTTTCGGAACATCGAGAACGTCGCACAGCGGAAGCTGCAAATGCTGGACGATGCCATGGAGTTGCGTGATTTGAAGGCACCTCCCGGTAATCGTCTTGAAGCCCTGAGCGGGAACCGTGCCGGCCAGCACAGCATCCGAGTCAACGACCAGTGGCGCGTGTGCTTCGTCTGGACCGATACAGGACCGAAAAACCTTGAAATCGTTGATTACCACTGAGAGACAAGCCATGGCCACCAACAGAATGAGACCAATTCATCCCGGCGAGATTCTCCGGGAGGAGTTCCTCGGCGCCGTCGGGATAAGTGCCAACGCTTTGGCGATGGCGCTGCACGTGCCGGCGCCACGAATAAATGACATCGTGCGCGAGCGGCGAGCCGTGACTCCCGACACCGCGTTGAGGCTGGCGCGCTACTTCAATACCACCGCTCAATTCTGGCTTAATCTGCAGAGCTCATTCGATCTGAAGCGGGCCGAGCGTGAGGCCGGGAGCCGGATTTCCAGGGAAGTTCGCCCGCTGGAAGAGGCCGCCTGACCGCGAGCATGGATCAGCTGGTTCGCCTAATTGCCCGCTTGTTGCGGACGTTCGCGTTCACGCTGCTCGCCGCCGTCCCGCCGGCGCTGTGCGTCCCTTTGGGAACTTTTGCCCAGTCCGCGCCGGCCGCCGCACCGCATATTGCCGCGGCCGCCGACCTGCAATTCGCTTTGCCGGAAATTGTCACCGCCTTCGTTCGTGGCGGTGGTGCGCCACTGAAACTCTCTTTCGGCTCCTCGGGTAATTTCGCGCGCCAGATCGTGCAGGGTGCGCCCTTTGAATTGTTCCTCGCTGCCGATGAGGGCTTTGTCGCGCAGGTGATCGCCGCGCAGCGCGCCGACGGACTTGGCACGCACTACGCCACCGGACGCCTCGCCTTGTTCCTGCCGCGGGGTTCGCCGATCCGCGCCGATCACGACCTGGTGGACTTCGCCGCAGCGGTCCATGACGGACGCCTGAAACGGCTGGCGCTGGCCAATCCGGAACACGCGCCGTATGGCCGCGCCGCGCGCGAGGTGCTCGAACAGCGCGGCTTGTGGCTGGCGGTGCAGGACAAGCTGGCACTGGGCGACAACGCCGCGCAGGCCGCGCAGTTCGCCGCCAGTGGCGCAGCGCAGGCCGGGCTGATTCCGCTCTCCTTGGCGCTTGCGCCCGAAATGGCGAAACGCGGCGCCTTTGCTACCTTGCCGGAATCCTGGCACACGCCGCTGCGCCAGACGCTGGTGCTGGTCAAGGGCGCCGGGCCCACGGCGAGGGCCTTCGCTGCGTTTCTGCGCGGGCCGCAGGCACGGGAGATTCTCGCCCGTAACGGTTTCGGATTGCCGGCGCCATGATGGATTGGTCAGCGCTCACACTCTCGTTGCAACTGGCGGTGATGACCACGCTGCTGCTGCTGCCGCTGGCCGTGATGCTGGCGCGGCCGCTGGCCTGGGTGAATTTCCCCGGCAAGGGGCTGATCGACGCGCTGGTGACCCTGCCGCTGCTGCTGCCGCCCACGGTGCTGGGCTTCTACCTGCTCGGCGTGTTTGCGCCGCAGGGTGCGCTGGGGCAGGCGTGGCTGACGCTGACCGGGCGCAGCCTGGTGTTTTCATTCGATGGGTTGTTGCTCGCGTCCTTGCTGGTCAACATCCCGTTCGCCGTGCAGCCCGTGCAGCGTGCGTTTGAAGCGATTCCGCGCGAAGCGCGCGAGGCTGCGTGGTGCTGTGGGCTGTCAAGCTGGCAGACGCTGTGGCGGGTGGAATTGCCGCTGGCCTGGCCGGGGCTGGCCTCGGCCATGGTGCTGACCTTTGTCCATACGCTCGGCGAGTTCGGCGTGGTACTGATGGTCGGCGGCAATCTCGACGGCGCCACGCGCACCTTGTCAATCGCCATCTACGACCGCGTGCAGGCCTTCGACGACAGCGCTGCGGCGCGCATGTCGCTGCTGCTGGTGCTGATCGCTTTCGTGGCGGTGGGCAGCCTGCATTTCCTCACGCGCAAGGTGGGCCGTCGTGGAAACTGACGTAACCGGCGGTGCGCTTGAGGTTGAACTGCGGCAGCAGACGCCGATCCCGCTCGACTGCGCCTTCGACTGCGCGCCGGGCGAACTGGTGGCGCTGGTCGGTCCCTCGGGCAGCGGCAAGACCACGGTGCTGCGCTGCGTCGCCGGTCTGCATCGCGCGCAACAGGGTGCAATCCGCTGCAACGGTGCGACGTGGTTCGACGGGCAGTTGAGCTTGCCGCCGCAGCAACGGCGCGTCGGTTTCGTGTTCCAGAATTACTCCTTGTTGCCGCATCTTTCTGCCTTGGACAACGTCATGCTCGCGCTGGGCGATGTGCCGCCGGCCGAGCGCGCTGCGACGGCCCGCAACTGGCTGGCGCGAGTGCATCTGCAGGGGCTCGACGATCGCCGTCCGGCACAGTTGTCAGGCGGCCAGCAGCAAAGGATTGCCCTGGCGCGCGCGCTGGCGCGTGCCGCAGGCGGTGGCGTGCTGCTGATGGACGAGCCGTTTTCCGCGGTCGATCAGGTGACGCGGCGCAAGCTGCGCGAGGAGCTGGCACGCCTGCGCCAGGAACTGTCGATTCCCATCGTGCTGGTGACGCATGATCTGGACGAGGCGCGGCAACTTGCCGACCGCATGGTGGTCCTGCATCGCGGCCAGGCGCTGCAGACCGGAACGCCCGAAGATGTCCTGCTGCGGCCGGCTTCACCCGCCGTGGCGCGGCTGGTCGGACTGAGCAACCTGTTTGCCGGCACGGTGGGCATGGACAGTGGCAAGCCGTGCCTCGACTGGGCCGGCCGCCGTCTCGCCATCGCCGACTCTTGTCACCATGCACCGGGCAGCGCGGTGAATTGGGTGATCCCGCCGGAAGGCGTGCTATTGCATCGCCCTGACCGGCCGAGCGCGGGCGACGCTGAAAATCCGGTGACGGGGACCATCATCGAGGCCTTGCGCATGGGCAGCTTCACCCAGCTGACATTGAGCATTCCCGGTGAGCCGCAACCGCTGGTGTTTCAGGCTTCGAGCCACACCATCATGCGCAACGACCTGGGTCCCGGCCGGGCCGCGAGCGTCACGCTGCTCGCCGGGCGCATCCACCTGATGCCGGGGGATTAATTCGCGTCGTAGTAGTAGGGCTTGCCCGGCACCGTGGCGGCAAGCGTGTCCTTCATCGTCTCCAGCGCTTGCGGCGGCTTGTCCCACCACAGGGCGCGGCCCTTTTGCTGTTCCAGCTTTTCCTCGGGATGCTTTTCCATCCATTCGCGCATGAATTTGGTGTGCTCGGATTCATAGAGGGCCATGGGGTGTCCTTTCGCTGTGGATTGAGGTTCAGTGTTTCTTGTCGACGTAACGGGCGATGCGCACCACTTCCGGCACGCGCCGCAGGGCGCGCAGGATGCGGGCGAGATGGACGCGGTCCGTCACCTGCAGGGTGAAGAACAGGGTGGTGGCTTCGCCGCTGTCATCGTCCATGCTGACATTGACGATGTTGGAACCCGCTTCGGCGATCCCGGCGGCGAGGCGGGCCAGCACGCCGCGCACGTTCTTCGCCACGACGCGGATGCTGGCTTCGAACATGCCGGTGATGCCGGTTTCCCATTCGACGTCGATCCAGTTGCCGCGCTCGCTGCGCAGCTTGGCGATGGCCGTGCAGTCGTGGGTGTGCACCACCAGGCCCTGGCCCTTGCGAATCAGGCCGACGATGGGGTCGCCGGGAATCGGCCGGCAGCAGCTGCCAAGCTTGACCGCGACGCCTTCCGGGCCATGGATCAGGATCGCCTGCTGGCCGCGACCTTCGGCAGCGGCGGTCGGGTCCGCCTCGACGCCTTCCGCCAGGCGGCGCGCAACGATGGCCGGCAGGCGCTTGCCGAGACCGATGTCGGCCAGCACCGCGCGCTGTGAGCGGGCGCCCGAGGCGCGCTTGAAGCGGTCCCAGGCCTGGGCCGGCAGTTTGGCCAGGGCCAGGCCGAGATCGCGCAGGGCATGCGTCAGCAGCCGCTCGCCCAGCGCGGCGGATTCCTCGGCCTGTTTGGTATTGAGGAAGTGGCGAATCCTGGAGCGCGCCCGTGCGCTCTTGACGTAGCCCAGCCAGGCGGGGTTGGGCGCGGCATTGGGGGCGGTGACGATCTCGACCCGGTCGCCGTTGCGCAGTTCGGTGCGCAGCGGCATGGTTTCGAAATTGATGCGGCAGGCGACGCAGCGGTCGCCGACGTCGGTATGCACGGCGTAGGCCAGGTCCACCGGTGTCGAGCCGCGCGGCAGGGCGAAGATCTTGCCCCTGGGGCTGAACACGTAGACCTCGCTGGGGAACAGGTCGACCTTGACGTGCTCGAGGAATTCCGAGGAATCGCCGCTGGTGGATTGCAGTTCGACCAGCGACTGCAGCCACTTGGAGGTTTTCTTCTGCAACTGGTCGATCGAGGATTCGTCCTTGTACAACCAGTGCGAGGCGACGCCGGATTCGGCGACATGGTGCATGTTCGCATCGCGGATCTGGATCTCCGACCGGCGTGCCGAAGGGGCCGATCAGGGTGGTATGCAAGGACTGGTAGCCGTTCGCCTTGGGGATCGCGATGTAGTCCTTGAACTTGCCCGGCACCGGCTGGTACAGCGCATGCAGTTCGCCCAGCGCCAGGTAGCAGGTGGGGCGATCCTTGACCACGATGCGAAATCCGTAAATGTCCAGCACCTGTGAAAATGACAGGTGCTTTTCGCGCATCTTGCGATAGATGCCGTAGAGATGCTTTTCGCGGCCCTTGACGTCGGCGTCGATGCCGGCCGCCGGCAGCGCCTTGCGGATGGCGTCGAGGATCTTGCTGACCACCTCGCGGCGGTTGCCGCGTGCGCCTTTGACGGCCTTGGCCAGCACGCGGTAACGCAGCGGATGGGCATGGCGGAAGGCCAGTTCCTGCAGCTCGCGGTAGAGCGCATTCAAGCCCAGGCGGTTGGCGATCGGCGCATAGATATCGAGCGTTTCGCGCGCGATGCGGCGCCGCTTCTCGGGCCGCATGGCGTCCAGCGTCCGCATGTTGTGCAGGCGGTCGGCCAGCTTGATCAGGATCACGCGCACGTCGCGCGCCATCGCCAGCAGCATCTTGCGGAAATTCTCCGCCTGCGCTTCCTCGAAGCTCTGGTGCTCGATCCGATCCAGCTTGGAGACGCCATCGACCAGTTCGGCGGCAACCTGGCCGAAACGCTCGGCGATCTGCTCCTTGGTGATCGCCGTGTCTTCCATCACGTCGTGCAGCAGCGCGGCCATCAGGGCATGCGGATCGAGATGCCAGCCGGCCAGGGTCTCGGCTACGGCCAGCGGATGCGAGATGTAGGGTTCGCCGCTGATGCGCATCTGGCCGCGATGCGCGGCGTCGGCAAACACATAGGCGGCGCCGACACGGGTGATGTCTTCGGGCTTGAGGTAGGTGGCGAGCCGGCCGTTGAAGCGTTCCAGATCTTCGGCGAGATCGACCGGCGGATGCATGTCCGCCGAAATCAGCGGCGGCTCGTCAAGCGCGCCCGGCACCACGCCGGGGTCAATGGCGGGAAATGCCGCAGGGGGGGGAACGGCCACCGTCACGTTTCACCCCGTGCGCATGATGCTTACGTGCTGCTGCGGTTGAGGATTTCGACGCCGACCTTGCCGGCGGCGATTTCGCGCAGGGCGATGACTGTCGGCTTGTCGCGGCCGGGTTCGACCAGCGGCGTGCTGCCCAGCGTGAGCTGGCGCGCGCGGTAGGTTGCCGCCAAAGTAAGCTGAAAGCGGTTGGGAATGAGCTTGATGCAATCATCGATGGTGACACGGGCCATGGGGTTCAGTCCTGTTCAAGAAAACGGAATACGTCGGGGTGACGGGCGCGCTGACGCGAGAAACGCAGACGCGAAGCACGCACGGCGGCTTTGAGCTCGCCGAGCGCCACATCCAAGTCATTGTTGATTATAACAAAATCGAACTCGCCCACGTGACGCATTTCAGCCAGGGCGCCGGCCACCCGGCGCGCGATGACATCTTCGCTGTCGGCGCCGCGCCGGCGCAGACGGTTTTCCAGTTCGGCGACCGATGGCGGCAGGATGAATATGCCGACGGCCTCGGGAAACTGCCGGCGCATCTGCTGCGCGCCCTGCCAGTCGATCTCCAGCATCATGTCGCAGCCTTCCTTCATGCGCTGCTCCAGCCAGAGGCGCGAGGTGCCGTAGAAATTGTCATGGACTTCGGCCCATTCGGCGAACTCGCCGCGCTCGCGCATGGCGAGAAAGCTGCTGCACGTCGATGAAATGGTATTCGCGACCGTTCTGTTCGCCGCTGCGCGGCGCGCGGGTGGTGAAGGAAATCGAGTGCTGCACCTTGCTGTCTTCGGCCAGCAGGCGGCCGACCAGCGTGGTCTTGCCGGCGCCGGAAGGTGCCGCGACGATGAACAGGGTACCTGAGGGCATGGTGCTCCAAACTTGAGTTTGATCAATCCCGCACGAACGGGGGATGTAATAGTATACGCGGCCTATGCGTCGATCCGCCCGTTTCCGCCCGTTTCGCCATTCCCCCGCCTGGCTGCTCGCCATCGGGCTGTTCGCCATGGCGCTGCAGGCCATGGGCGGCAGCGGGCTCATGCCGCACGTTTCCGCCGGCGGCGTGCAGATGGAGATATGCACCAGCAAGGGTGTCAGCAAGCTCGCGGTGACGTCGCAGTCGGACCGGACATTGTTGCCCACCAATGTGCCCGACGCCGGCCATCAGGACTGCTGCACGCTGTGCGCCGCCAGCGCGCCGCTGCTGCTGGTCGATGCAGCAATCGGCGTGCCGCCGGCGCCGACTTTCCGCAGCACCTTTGTCGCCGGCGCTTCGTCCCGGCCCCTGACCACCGCCTGGCTGTCGCACCCGCCGCGCGGACCGCCCCCAGCCTGACCCTCCGCATTCCGCCGCAGCCGCGGCGGACAGAGTCGCGCCCGCATCAACCGGGCGCATCGACGACGATCGAGGAGCAGGATCATGCAGACAACCCTGGCAACACCGGCGGCGGTGAACACGCTGCCGACCGTGCAACTACTCAAAGTATCCATCGGCGAGCGCATCTACGCCGCCGGCAGCGAAGGCATCGCCTGGCGCATCAGGAGCGGCGCCGTGCGTCTCGACCGCGTCACCCCCGAGGGCAGCCATTACGCCGGACTGGCCTTGCGCGGCGACGTCATTGGCGCCGAAACGCTGCTGTTCGGCACCTACAGCTTTGCCGCCAGCGCCATCGGCGACTGCGAGCTGGAACCCTGGCTCGCCGCCGACAAGGCGCTCTCCGGCGAAAGCCTGCTGCAGACCCTGGCCGCCGCCGAGCGCCGCGCCGCCGATGCGCTGGCCCTGCGCGCCGGCGAGGCCTTCGAGCGCGTGCGCCAGCTGTGCCTGCTGCTGGCGCGTTATTGCGACGAAGGCCGCAGGGAAATCACCATTCCCGAACTGCGCGACATGGCGGCGATCACCAACCTCACCGAAGAGACGGTGTCGCGCGCCATGAGCCGCCTGCGCCGGCTCGGCCTGCTGCAACGCCAGGGCCGCCGCCACGGCCAGATGCTGGTTACCGACCCCGCATTTGCTATCTAGTTCAGAGTCAGGTTGAAAACGATGGACGTACTTCCTCCGGTCATCCCGGGCTTGACCCGGGATCCAGTAACGGTCGCCGACTGGATTCCGGCTTTAGTTGCGGCATAACCTGAAGGTTAGCCTTCACTGAAACTTCGTTTTCGCCGGAATGACGTATGAGAGGTCTCGGCATTCAATAAATTCGCAAGCAGGCCACGAACCATCCGTTATCGCATCACCCCTTCACCACACCCAAGGAGCTCGCATGAAACGCATCACTCTCGCCGCACTGATTTTCGCCGCCTTCCCCGTCATGGCCCAGGTCACCGTCAAGGATCCCTGGGTGCGCGCCACCGTTCCGGCGCAGAAGGCCACCGGGGCCTTCATGCAGATCACCTCGGCGCAGGACGCGCGCCTGATCGAAGCCAGTTCGCCGGTCGCCGGCGTGGTCGAGGTGCATGAGATGGTCATGGAAAAGGATGTCATGAAGATGCGCGCCGTCAAGGGCCTCGACCTGCCCGCCGGCAAGACGGTCGAGCTCAAGCCCGGCGGCTACCACGTCATGCTGATGGACCTCAAGGAGCAGATGAAGGATGGCGCCACCGTGCCGGTGACGCTGGTCATCGAAGGCAAGGACAAGAAGCGCAGCACGGTCGAGATCAAGGCGCCGGTAAAGCCGCTGACGACCGCGCGCAAGGCGGAAGCCGAACACAAGCATTGATGGCTCTGCGGGCCGATGCCCCGAGCGCCTTCCTGCGGCCCTGAGCAAATGATCGGGATGATGTTGCGGCCGGCGTGGGACAAGCTTGCCGGCTTGCTCCTGGTGGTGGCGCTGCATGCGGCGGCCCTGTGGGGCCTGTGGCAGCACCGGCTGCTGCCGCTCCCGCAGGAGGCGATGGCCCTGTTCGTGAACTTCATCGCGCCGCCGGCGCCGAAGGCGGCGGAACCGCCTACGCCACCGCCACCGCCTCCGAGGCCGCGTCCCGAGGCAAGACCCCAGCCGCAGCAACTGGTCGCCGCCGCGCCCGTGTTGTCGCCCGCCGAGTACGTCGCGCCGCCGCCACCAACGCAGCCCGTGCCGGTCATCGAGGCTCCACCCGTGCCGGTGCCGAAGCCCGTCGGACCGGTGACGCTGGGCGCCGAACTGTCGGCGTCCTGCCCCGAGCGCACGGCGCCAGCTTATCCGCTGCTGTCGCGCCGGCTGGGGGAGGCCGGGACCACGGTGTTGCGTGTCGAGCTCGACGAACAAGGCCACGTCGGTTCGGCGCGTGTCGCCACCGGCAGCGGTTTTGCGCGGCTCGATGAAGCCGCGCTGGCCGCCGTAAAAACCTGGCGCTGCAATCCGGCGCAACGCAACGGCCAGGCCGTGCGCGCTGTCGCCCTGCAACCCTTCAAATTCGTATTGCAAGGAAACTGAAGCATGGAACAGGCCGCATTGAACGAGCTGGGCTTTGCCCACTTTCTCGCCCACACCGACGGTGTCGGCAAGCTGGTGCTCGCGGCCTTGCTGCTGCTCTCGGTGGCGAGCTGGTACCTGATCGTGACACGGACCCTTGCCAATACCCTGGCGCAAAAGCGTGCCGAAAAATTCCTCGCCGGCTTCTGGGATGCGCCTTCCCTGCAGGACGTGAGCACCACGCTGGCCGCGCAACCGGTCGACAACGCCTTTGCCGAACTGGCGCAGCAGGCCCTGCAGGCCGCCAGCGACAGCGAGGCGCACAGTCCGCACAAGCTCGCGGCCGCCGGCGGACTCGGCGAATTCCTGACGCGGGTGCTGAGGAACGGCATCGACCAGGAAGCGGCGCGCGTCGAGCATGGCCTGACCGTGCTGGCCTCGGCCGGTTCGGCCGCGCCCTATGTCGGCCTGTTCGGCACGGTGTGGGGCATCTACCATGCGCTGGTGCAGATCGGCCTGTCCGGCCAGGGCACGCTGGACAAGGTTGCCGGTCCGGTCGGCGAGGCGCTGATCATGACCGCGCTGGGCCTCGCCGTGGCGATCCCCGCGGTGCTGGCCTACAACGCCTTCAACCGCCGCAACCGCATGTGGCTGGCGCGGCTGGATGCCTTCGCCCACGATCTCTACGTGCTGACCACCGTCGGCGCGCCGGCGCGGAGGAACTGAGATGGCGATCGGCAGTTTCAACGGACGCGGCCAGCAAACGCCGATGGCGGACATGAACGTGGTGCCGCTGGTGGATGTGATGCTGGTGCTGCTGGTGATCTTCATCGTCACCGCGCCGCTCCTGACGCACTCGGTCAAGATCGACCTGCCCAAGGCATCGAGTAGCGCGAACATAACCAAACCCGAGCACATCGAATTCGGCATTCGCGAGGGCGGCGAACTGTTCTGGAACGGCGAGAAGCTGACACTCGCCGATCTCGGACCGCGCTTTGCGGCGGCGGCGAAACAGCAGCCGCAACCCGAACTGCATATCCGCGCCGAGCGCAATGCGCGTTATGAAAGCGTGGCGCTGGTGATGAGTGCGGCGGCGAAAGCCGGGCTGACGCGGATCGGCTTCGTCACCGATCCGGCGCAGCAATAGCGGAGGGATCATGGTGTTTGTGTGCGTCCGCTACCAAGCGAGCTTCTCATGATCGGTGTCCGATAATCCGTCCATGGTCGCCACGACTCCTTCCGGATCCGATTCCAACCTGCGGCTGAACCAGCGGCGTGCGGTGATTTTGCGCTGGTGGCTGCTCGCGGCCGTCACGCTCGCCGTGTTGTCGGCGCCGACTTTTCTCGATATCGCCCTGCCGCAAGCGCCGATGTTCATGGTGCTGGCGCTGATGGCGGCCTTCAATGCCTATGTGCAGTGGCGCGCAGTGGGCGATGAGCCGGTGAGCGCCAGCGAACTGTTCGGCCAGCTGTGCGTCGATCTGGCGGCGCTGGCGATCCTGTTGTACCTGTCGGGCGGCGCGGCCAACCCGCTGATTTCCTTCCTGCTGGTGCCGGTCGCCGTGGCCGCATTGTCCCTGCCCGGAACCCTGACCGCGGCGATCGCGCTGCTGGCCATCGCGCTCTACTCGCTGTTGATGTGGCAGTACCTGCCGCTGCCGGTGGCCGACGCGGCGCGCGCAACCCGCCTGCACCTGGCGGGGATGTGGCTGACCTTCGTGGTTTCCGCGACCATGATCGCCTGGTTCGTGGCGCGCATGACGGCGTCGATCCGCGAACGCGACAACCGCCTGGCTGCCGCGCGCGAACAGGCATTGCGCGATGAACGCATGGTGGCGCTGGGCGCACTGGCCGCCGGTGCCGCGCATGAACTGGGCACGCCGCTGGCAACCATGGCCGTGCTCGTCGGCGAACTGGAACAGGACGCCGGCCTCGATGCCGCGACGCGCGAGGACCTGGCCCTGGTGAGGGAGCAGATCGCGTTGTGCAAGGGCATCATCAGCGGCATGGCGGCACGTGCCGGAACCGTGCGGCCCGAGCAGGTCCAGATGCAGGATGCCCGCGCCTGGCTGGAGGGCGTACGCGCGCGCTGGCACACGCTGCGGCCGCGGGCGTCCAGCCGGCTGACGCTGGCGGGCGGCGCCGGCGTGCCGCGGATCGTGACCGAGGCGACGCTGGAGCAGGCACTGGTCAACGTGCTGAACAATGCGGCGGATGCCAGCTCTGGCGAAATTGATATCGAACTCGGCTGGGACGCAGCCGGACTGCGGATTGCGGTCAGGGACGAGGGCCCCGGCTTTCCCGTCCAGGTGCTGCGCCAGGCCGGACGGGAGCCCCTGGCGACGCGCAACGGCGGCGCCGGTATCGGCCTGCTGCTGGCCTTCTCGGCCATCGAGCGGCTGGGTGGACGCATTGCGCTGGACAATCCGGCGGAAGGCGGCGCGCGGGTCAGCATCGAACTGCCGATCGCAAGCCAGCCTGAACAATGAACGGGAAAACGGGAACGCCATGAACGAACGCATATTGATCATCGAGGATGACGACACTTTCAGCGCCACGCTGTTGCGCGCCTTGAAGCGGCGCGGCTACGCCGCTGTCGCGGCGAAGAATGTGGAGGCGGCAATCAGCCAGGCGCAGGCGGAGCCGCCCGACAGGGTGGTGCTCGATCTGAACCTCGCCGGGGCTTCCGGGCTGAACCTGATCCCGCGCTTGCTGGAGATCAATCCCGCCTGCCGGATCGTGGTGCTGACCGGCTATGCCAGCATCACCACGGCGGTCGACGCGATCAAGCTGGGCGCCGTGCAATACATGGCCAAGCCGGTGGACGTGGTGACGCTGCTGGGCGCATTCGACCACGCCCTGGTTGCCGGCGAGAACTCGCCGGCAACCAGCACGCCGGCAGCCGTTGCGCGCGCGCCGATGTCGGTGGATCGCATGGAATGGGAGCACATCCAGCGCGTGTTGCGCGAGCACAAAGGCAACATATCGGCCACCGCGCGGGCGCTCAACATGCATCGGCGCACCCTGCAGCGCAAGCTTCTGAAACGGCCCGCCAACCGCTAGGAAAGTGCTGAACAAGTCCCAATTCGTCCCCGGATCAGGTCCGGGGGCAGGCTATTCCGGCGAAAGCCGGAATCCAGTGCTTTCAGACACCTGGACACCGGCCTTCGCCGGTGTGACGGACTTGTTCGGTGGATCCTTGGGAACGTCAGTGTCCGGTGTCGAAGCGAAACGGCACCGCGATGCGCTGGCGGTCGGTTTCGACCAGCACCGTGGCCACCCAGGCCATGCCGCCGGACGTACAAACCGGCAGCGATATTTCTCCGGCATGGCGTCCGTCGCCCGTGGCGGGGAGTTCGCTGCGGTTGTAGCCCATGTTCATGCTCTCCCCGGCGAAATCCACCTCGACTTTCTTCGGCTTGATGCCGCTGACGGTCACTTCGACGCGCAAGGCCTGCAGCAGCGGTATCGGGCGCGGCGTGATGGAAAACTCCAGGCGCCCACCGTCTGCCAGGCTTGCGGCGCAGGCTTGACGCTGCAAGTCACAACCGGGTTCCGCCACGCCCGTCACATCGGCCTTCGGCAGCAGCAACGGCGAAAAATAATTCCCGACCATGCCGATGGCAAGCAGCGCAAACAGCATCGCCAGGCTGACCCAGTGGGATTTGCTGAATTTCAAGGTGATGGTGTACCGCAGGGGATCAAGTTCGTGGTCAAGGAGCGCAGCGTGGTCGCAATCGGGCAGTCAGTCTAGCAAGCCCGCTGCTGCCCGCGCCAGTAACGCGAGCGATAACCTGTCGTCGCGCGCATTGCCGGCGCACGGCGCTTGATGGATATCAAGCCGGAGGCAGAAAGGCGGCCTGCTGCGACATCATGCCGCAGCAGGCGTGGTAGGGGTCTCCATAGAATCGGGCGCTGTTGATTTTCCTGTTCCGGAGAGCTTTATGTCCTGCAAACGCGCCACCCTGGCGGCCGCCCTCGCCGCCCTGCCTTTTTCCATATTCGCCGCGGAGCCGACCCTGACCCCCGTGGTCGTCACGGCGAGCACGGAGCAAGCACCACCCCTCGCGACGACGGTCGGCGCGGCCAGCGTGCAGACCTTGCGTTCCGCCACCAGCGATACCGCCAGCCTGCTGCGCGACGTTCCCGGCGTCAGCCTCTACGGCGCCGGCGGCGTCTCCAGCCTGCCGTCCATCCACGGTCTGGCGGACGACCGCCTGCGCATCAAGGTCGATGGCATGGACCTGATCGCCTCCTGCCCGAACCACATGAATCCGGCGCTTTCCTACCTCGATCCGAGCAATGTCGGCTCGCTCAAGGTGTATGCCGGCATCACGCCGGTCAGCGTCGGCGGCGACAGCATCGGCGGCACCATCATCGCCGATACGCCGGCGCCGACTTTTGCGGCGCCCGGCCAGGGCAGCCTGTTCAAGGGCGAGGTGGGCGCCTTCTACCGCAGCAACGGCAATGCGAAGGGCGCCAATCTCTCGGCCACCTATGCCACCGAATCCTTCAGCATGACCTATTCGGGCGCCACCGCCCAATCCGACAACTACGACGCCGGCGGCGACTTCAAGAACTACACCTTCACCGGTCGCATCGGCCATACGCTGCCCCGCGACGAAGTCGGCTCGACCGCGTATGAGACCCGTAACCACACGCTGGGCGTTGCCTTCAAGGGCGGCAACCATCTCTTCGAAGTCAAGCTGGGCTATCAGGATATGCCCTACCAGCTCTACCCGAACCAGCGCATGGACATGCTCGACAACGAGCAGAAGCGCCTGAACCTGCGCTACCTCGGCCAGTTCGACTGGGGCAAGCTCGAAGCGCGTGCCTACCACGAGAAGGTCGATCACTTCATGGATTTCGGCGAGGACAAGCGCTACTGGTATGGCCCGGCATCGGGTGGCGGCGCGGCGCTTAACGGTACGCCTTGCAGCCCGGTCGGCACCGCCGCCTGTGCCGCCGGCATGCCGATGTACACCGAAGGCAAGACCACGGGCGCCAGCGTGAAGGCCGATATCGCACTCACCCAGCAGGATCTGCTGCGTGTGGGCGGCGAATACCAGCAGTTACCGGCTCGACGACTGGTGGACACCGTCCGGCGGCGGCATGATGGCCGAACACCTTCTGGAACATCAAGGATGGCGAGCGCGACCGCACGGCACTGTTCGGCGAATGGGAAAAGCAGCATGAACCCACAGTGGATGACGCTCGCTCGGCCTGCGCTTTGAGCATGTCAAGACCGATGCCGGCAATGTTCAGGGCTACGCGCCGACCAACGGCATGGCGGTTCGAACCAGCTTCGCGACAGCACCGCCTTCAATGCCCGCAACCGTGACAAGACCGACAACAACTGGGACATGACCGCGCTCGCGCGCTACACACCCGGTGCCACGCAAGACATCGAATTCGGCTTCGCCCGCAAGGTGCGTTCGCCGAACCTGTACGAACGCTACACCTGGTCGACCTGGCAGATGGCGGCGCTGATGAACAACTTCGTCGGCGACGGCAACGGCTATTTCGGCAACCCGGATCTCAAGCCGGAGAAGGCGCATACCGTTTCCGCCACTTTCGACTGGCACGCCGCCGACCGCGGCTGGGAATTCAAGGCCACGCCCTACTACACCCGCGTCACCGACTACATCGACGCGATCCAGTGGAATGCCACGACGAATGCGCCGCGTGCCCCGCTCCTGCGGAATCAATTCACCGTATTGCGTTACACCAACCAGTCGGCGCGGCTCTATGGTCTCGACCTGTCGGGCAAGATGCCGCTGGCCAAGACCGGCCTCGGCGAATTCGGGCTGAAGGGCGTTCTCAACTACACCAACGGCAAGAATCGCGACACCGGCGACGACCTCTACAACATCATGCCGCTCAACGCCAGGCTGACGCTGACGCACCAGCATGGCGGCTGGGACAATGGCGTCGAACTCGTGATGGTGAAGGCGAAGAACGACACCTCAGCCGTGCGCAACGAAATCGAGACTTCCGGCTACAGTCTGCTCAATCTGCGCGGCAGCTATTCCTGGAAACAGGTGCGTGTCGATTTCGGCATCGAGAATCTGTTCGACAGGAACTACGACCTGCCGCTGGGGGGCGCCTACACCGGCCAGGGCACGACCATGACCAACCCGGCGCTGCCCAACTATCCGCAGTGGGGTACGGCCGTTCCCGGCATGGGCCGCTCGATCTACGCGGGAGTCAATTACAAGTTCTAGGGCGCTGCATCCAACGCAAGGAGATCCTCATGCAACGCGGGAAAATGCCTGGCGCCATCGGCGCGCTGCATGCCGGATTTCATGCCTACGCAGCCATCGCCAGCGGCGTTACCTCTGCCTCAATCCGCTCGTGCATGTCGCGATAGGTGGTTTCAAGATCGTACTGCGCTTGCAGGTTGATCCAGAAGGCTGCATCCGTGGCGAACAGTCGAGCCAGGCGCAGGGCAGTATCGCCCGTAATCGACCTGTTGCCCGCGCATATCTCGTCGATGCGGCGCTGCTGCACTCCCGCCAGCTTTGCCACCTTGTAGCGGGTAATCCCCAGCGGCTCGATGAAGTCCTTCATCAGCACTTCGCCGGGATGCACGGGCGGCAACTGACGGCCGGTGGCGACGTCCCGGAAATCCATGTCCTTGAGTTGCTCGCGTGCGATAGCCATGTCTCGATTCCTCTCAGTGATAGTCCGCAATCTCGACATCCGTCGCATCGCCATCGCCCCAGCGGAAGCAGATGCGCCACTGGTCATTGATGCGGATGCTCCATTGTCCGGCGCGATCCTTCTTCAACAGTTCCAGCCGATTGCCTGGCGGAACTCGCAGACTCTCGATGCTGCCCGCCGCGTCGATCTGCTTCAGTTTGCGCCGCGCCGTTTCCTGAATTTCCTTCGGCAATCGCTTGACCTGAAAGCCCTCGAAGATCGCGGCAGTATGTTTGTCGGCGAATGTTTTGATCACGAGCGGATAGTATTGCCAAGCGATAGCATTGTCAATCGGACTTCGGTGGCACGGGAAGAAGCGGGCGCGTGGCCCGGTTGGCCGCCGTGCCGCCAGCACCGACTTTTCGAGCAACGCATGGAGCGGCGGCTTTCTGGAGATGTCAGGGTCGGCTT
>CAWDRW010000003.1:0-124772 GCA_963804805.1 uncultured beta proteobacterium | reverse complement strand
GAATCCTTTTCCATGATTCCGTACTCCCTGATTCGGCCACTGCTCTTTGCACTTGATGCCGAACGAGCCCATGAAGTAACGCTGCGCCTCCTCGCATTGGGCGATTCGCTGGGCGTTACGCGCCCGGCGCCTGTCGGCGGCAAGCCGGTCGAAGTCATGGGGCTCCAATTCCCCAACCGCGTCGGACTGGCAGCGGGTCTCGACAAGAACGGGATCGCAGTCGACGGCCTCGGGCACCTTGGCTTCGGCTTTCTCGAAGTGGGCACCGTCACGCCGCGCCCGCAACCCGGCAATCCCAAGCCCCGCCTGTTCCGGCTGAGGGAGCACCAGGCCATCATCAATCGCATGGGCTTCAACAATGCCGGCATCGACGCTTTGCTGGAGAGGCTGGCGTCTGTCAACTATCGCGGCATCCTCGGCATCAACATCGGAAAGAACTTCGATACGCCCATCGAGCAGGCCGTCGATGATTACCTCGTCTGCCTGGACAAGGCCTACCGGCGGGCAAGCTATGTCACCGTCAATATTTCTTCGCCCAACACCAAGAACCTGCGCCAGTTGCAGGGGGTTTCCGAACTCGACGCCCTGCTGGCGGCGCTCAAATCCCGTCAAACCGCTCTGACGGAAGAGCATGGCAGGTATGTGCCGCTGGCGCTCAAGATCGCACCGGATCTCGAGCAAGGCCAGATCATCGACATCGCTGACGCCCTGCGGCGGCACCGGATCGACGCCGTGATAGCGACCAATACCACGCTGGGCCGGGAAGGCGTCGAGTCATCGCCGCTGGCCGCCGAGGCGGGAGGACTGTCCGGGGGCCCGCTGTTCGAGAAATCCACTGCCGTGATTCGCAGCCTTGCCCGGGCGCTGGCCGGCGAACTGCCCATCATCGCTGCCGGCGGCATCACCAGCGGAGCGCGGGCACGCGCCAAGATCGACGCCGGCGCCGCCCTGGTGCAGATCTACAGCGGGCTGATCTATCGTGGCCCGGAGCTCGTCGGTGAATGCGTTGAAGCCACGAACAGCTGAGCTGCGGCAGATTCAATTTCGGCACTTGCGCAAATACCCTTAAAAGCGGGATAATTTGATCTCCACCAATTATTGCGGGCCGATCCGGACATTCCGCGCACCATGACCAGCTATCTTTTCATCATTCTCGGCGCCGTTCTCGTCAACAACGTCGTCTTCGTGCGCATTCTCGGCCTGTGCCCTTTCATGGGCGTCTCGAAGAAGCTCGAAACCGCGACCGGCATGGGGGCGGCGACCACCTTCGTCCTGACCATGGCCTGCGGCGCGAGCTTCATCATCGACCGCTGGCTGCTGATACCCAATCAACTGGAATACCTGCGCACCCTGTCCTTCATCGTCACCATCGCCGCCATCGTGCAACTCACTGAACTGGTGATCCAGAAGACCAGTCCGCTGCTGCACCAGGTGCTGGGCATCTACCTGCCGCTGATCACGACCAATTGCGCGGTGCTCGGCATCCCGCTGCTCAACGTCAGCCTGCGCCACAACTTCCTCGAGTCGCTGCTGTTCGGTTTCGGCAGCGCGATGGGCTTTACGCTGGCCCTGGTGCTTTTTGGCGGCATCCGCGAACGGCTCGAGGCGGCGGACGTTCCGGTGCATTTCCGCGGCACGGCCATCGCCATGGTCACCGCAGGCCTGATGAGTCTCGCCTTCATGGGCTTCGCCGGCCTGGACAAGTACAAGTGATGGCCCCCACCGCTTTGCGTACCTGGAATTCCGCTTTATGTCCCGAAGGGGCGGTACCCCCTTGTGGGGCGCGGGCAGGCAACTGTCGCAGAATCGGCTCGCTGCCCCCCACCCCCAGAGGGGGCAAGCCGCGCTTGCTTCCTTGGGACGGCCCGGCGGAAGCATAACCATGATCGAAGCGTTACTGGTCATGGCGCTGGGCGCCATCCTGCTGGGTGCCGCGCTCGGCTACGCGGCGGTACGCTTTCGCGTCGAAGGCGATCCGCTGGTCGAAAAGATCGATGCCATATTGCCGCAAACCCAGTGCGGGCAGTGCGGCTTCCCCGGCTGCAAGCCCTATGCCACGGCCATAGCCAAGGGCGAGGCGGAGATCAACCAGTGCCCGCCCGGCGGCGAAGAAGGCATACACAAGCTGGCCGACCTGCTCGGGCGCGAATTCAAGCCGCTGTCCGCGGAACACGGCATCGAAAAGCCGAAGTCGGTCGCCGTCATCGACGAACAGGCCTGCATCGGCTGCACGCTGTGCATCCAGGCCTGCCCGGTCGATGCCATCGTCGGCGCGGCAAAACAGATGCATACGGTGGTCGCGGTCCAATGCACCGGCTGCGAACTCTGTGTGGCCCCCTGTCCGGTCGACTGCATCCGCATGGAGCCAGTCAGGGAAACCGTGGATACCTGGAAGTGGAAGTATCCGGTGATCGAGATCAAGCAGGCCGCATGATCGCCAGGCTGTTTACCTTCAATGGAGGCGTCAAACCCGACTCCCACAAGGACGAATCCGCCAATACGCCGATCCGCAGCGTGCCGCTTCCGTCGCACCTCGTCCTTCCGCTGCGCCAAAGCGCCCGCGCCGTGGCGCGCTGCCTGGTGGAACCCGGCCAAATCGTCCTCAAGGGCGAAGTGATCGCTGCCGCCGAAGGCCCGCTGTGCACTGCCGTCCATGCCCCCACCTCCGGCACCGTACGCGCGATAGAACCGCAGCCGGTGCCGCATCCATCGGGCCTGCCGGCCCCAAGCATCATCATCGACCCGGACGGAAACGACCGCTGGGTAGACCTGGTGCCTTTCGACTACCTGGCTGCCACGCCGGCGCAAGCCCGGGACTACCTGCGCGACCGTGGCATCGTCGGTCTGGGCGGCGCGGGCTTTCCCAGCCACGTCAAGCTCGGGCCGGGCGAGAAGGGCATCGAAACGCTGATCCTCAACGGCGCCGAATGCGAGCCCTGGATCACCTGCGATGACCGCCTGATGCGCGAGCGCCCCAGGATGATTCTTGGCGGGGCATTGATCATGCGCCACATCACCGGCGCCCGCCGCATCCTGGTCGGCATCGAGGACAACAAGCCGCAGGCGCTCGACTCGATGCGCAGCGCCGTCGAGCGGCTCTGCGAAAAAGATATTGAGGTGGTAGCGATTCCCACCCGCTACCCTGCCGGCGGCGAAAAGCAGTTGATCCGGGTGCTGACCGGCATCGAGATTCCGTATGGCAAGCTCGGCACCCACTTCGGCGTGCAGTGTTTCAACGTCGGCTCCGCCCACGCGATGTTCCGCGCCGTCGCCCACGGCGAGCCGCTGGTATCGCGGGTACTCACGCTGAGCGGCAACATGGCGAGGCCCGGCAACTTCGAAGTTCTCATCGGCACGCCGATCGCCGAACTGCTGCCGCTCGCCGGCCCACGGGCAGATACCGACCGCTACCTGCTGGGCGGACCGATGATGGGCGTCACCCTGCCCAGCGTCGGGATTCCGGTGGTCAAGGGCACCAACTGCATTCTGGCCGGGTCTCCTGCCCTGTTTCCGCCGCCGCCGCCCGAGATGCCCTGCATCCGCTGCGGTGCCTGCGCTCTGGCCTGCCCCGCAGAACTCCAGCCCTTCGAGCTGTACTGGTTCAGTCGGGCGAAGATTTTCGGCAAGGCGCAGGAGTACGACCTGTTCGATTGCATCGAATGCGGGTGTTGCTCCTACGTCTGTCCGTCGCGCATCCCGCTGGTGGACTACTTCCGCTTTGCCAAGGGCGAAATATGGGCTCGGGAGAAGGAAAAAGCCGCCGCCAATACGGCACGCGAGCGCTACGAGTTCCGCCTCGCCCGGGAAGAACGGGAGACGGAAGACAAGGCCGCAAAACTCGCAGCCAAGACCGCCAGCGGACGCCAGAAGACCGCCGCTGCCCTGGCCGCTGCCGAAAAACCGGCCGGCACGCCGGAGCAGGACGCGAAAAAGGCGCTGATCGCAGCGGCGGTGGCGCGTGTGCGCGCACAGAAAGGCGAGACGCAGCCGGAGAACATCAGCAATCTGACACCTGAACAGCAGGCCGAAGTAGACGCCATCGAAGCGCGCCGCGCCGAGATCCGTGAAATGGCGAAACCGCACCTGCGGCAGGAAGGCTAGACAGGACCGCAAATCCCTGGTGAACCCATCGTGAGCAATTCGCCCTACTCTCTCAAACCCGCCAGCGTGCGATCGGTCATGCTGCGCGTTCTGCTCGCGCTGCTGCCGGGCATCGCCGCCTACGTCTGGTTCTTCGGCGCCGCCGTCCTGGTGCAGATCGTCCTGGCCTCGGTGACCGCGCTGGCCGCCGAAGCAGCGATGCTGCGGCTGCGCGGCAAGCCGGTACTGATGTTCCTTGGCGATGGCTCGGCGCTGGTAACGGCCTGGCTGATCGCGCTGACCTTTCCGCCCATCGCACCGTGGTGGCTTACCGTGGTCGGCGTGCTGACCGCGATCGTCATCGCCAAACATCTGTATGGCGGCCTCGGCCAGAACCCCTTCAATCCCGCGATGGTCGCCTTCGCCCTGATGATCGTGTCCTACCCGTCGCTGATGTCGCAGTGGCCGGCAGTCGGCTTCACCGACTTCCTGCCGCAATGGAACGCGATTTTCGGTGCCCGCCAGCTCGATGCGATCACCATGGCAACGCCTCTTGACGCCCTGCGCACGGCCCTGCATACCGCCGACGCGCGCGCCACCGTGGCCGGCGTGCTGGGCAGCGAGGCGACCTTCGGCAATGTCGGCGGCAAGGGCTGGGAGTGGGTTGCTGCCGGCTACTTCCTCGGCGGCGCGTACCTGCTGCAGCAGCGCATCATTACCTGGCACATGCCGGCGGCCTTTCTCGCCACGCTGTTTGCGATTTCCGGGGCCTTCTCGCATTTACGATGCCACACGTTTCGCTGGTCCCGGCTTCCACCTGTTCACCGGAGGGGCGATGCTGGGCGCCTTCTTCATCGTCACCGATCCGGTTTCCGGCTGCACCACGCCGCGCGGCAAGCTGATCTTCGCCGCCGGCATTGCGCTGCTGACCTGGATCATCCGCACCTTCGGCGCCTATCCCGACGGCATCGCCTTCGCCGTCCTGCTGATGAACATCGCCGTCCCCCTGATCGACATGTACACCCAGCCGCAGGTATTCGGGCACAAGGGCAAGGGAGGAGGCTCCCGATGAGCGAACCGATAGAAGTCCCCCGTCGGGAATCCAGCGCGCTGAGGATATCGCTGCGCACGGCCGCAATCATGCTGGCCTTCACCCTGGTATTCACCGCCATGATGGCCGGCACCTACAAGGCCACGGCGCCGCTGGTCGCCGCCAGTGCGCTGGCCGAAAAACTGCGCCTGATCGGCGAAGTACTGCCGCCGGAAAATTACGACAACGACTTGTTGGCCGACTCGGTTGCCCTCCCCGCGCAGAAACTGCTCGGACTCGACGACGAAACCCGAGTCTGGCGGGCGCGCCGGAATGGCGTTCCGGTGGCGCTGGTGCTCGAAGCGGCCGCGCCGGACGGCTATGCGGGCCGCATCGGACTGATCGTCGCCGTCGGCGCCGACGGCAGGCTGCTTGCCGTGCGCGTGACGACCCACAGGGAAACGCCGGGGCTGGGCGACTACATCAACCCGAAAAAGGATCGCAACAAGGCGCGTCCGTGGATCGCCCAGTTCACCAATCTGGGCTTCGACAGCGTACCGCCCGAGAAATGGCGCGTGAAGAAGGATGGCGGCCGTTTCGACCAGATGAGCGGCGCGACGATTTCCGCCCGCGCCGTCACCAACGCCACCGGTCGCGCGCTGGTCTGGACGCTTGAACGCCGCGACAAACTATTCGAACTGCCGGCCGACAGCCGCTTCGAGGAAAAGGAAAAACCATGAGCATCTACAAGGACATCACCCGGAACGGCCTGTGGAAGCAGAACACCATCCTCGCCCAGTTGCTGGGCCTGTGTCCGCTGCTGGCGGTCAGCACCAACCTGGTCAATGCGGTGAGCCTCGGCCTCGCCACCATCACTCGTCATGATGCTTGTCGAACTTCGCAATTTCCGCGCTGCGCGCCCTGATCCCCTACGAGATCCGTATTCCCGTGTTCGTCCTGATCATTGCGGCGCTGGTCACCGTGGTCGACCTGGCCTTCAACGCCTTCCTCCACGACCTCTACCTGGTGCTCGGCATTTTCATCCCGCTGATCGTCACCAACTGCATCGTGCTGGCGCGCGTCGAGGCCTTCGCCGCCAAGAACGGCCTGCGCGCCGCCACCCTGGACGGTCTGATGATGGGCATCGGCTTCGTCTGGGTGATCGCGCTGCTGGGAGCGGTGCGCGAGCTCATCGGTCAAGGCACACTGTTTTCCGGCATCGAGATGATCTTCCCGACACTTTCCGGCATCCAGATCCTGCCGGAGAGCTACCCCGGCTTCCTGATCGCGATGCTGCCGCCCGGGGCCTTCTTCGTCCTCGGCCTGCTGATCGCAGGTCGCAACTGGCTCGATGCGCGTGCCAACCAGCGCCTGCGCGAACACCGCCGGCACGATCAACCGCCGGCGGCCGATTCCCTTCCGGCATGAGCCCGAAGAAGGTCCGCGAGTTCTTCTCCCGCCTCGCGGCGGCAAACCCGGAACCGAAAGGCGAGCTCGAATACGCCACGCCCTTCCAGTTGCTGGTCGCCGTGGTGTTATCGGCCCAGGCCACCGACAAGGGTGTCAATCGCGCCACGCGCGCCCTGTTCCGCGACCACCCGACGCCGCAGGCCATCGCCGCGCTGGGCGAGGAAGGCCTGATCGAGTACATCCAGACCATCGGCCTGTATCGCACCAAGGCCAAGAACGTTGCCGCCCTCTCGCGCCTGCTGCTGGAACGCCACGGCGGCGAAGTGCCGCACGACCGCGCCGCGCTCGAAGCCCTGCCCGGCGTCGGCCGCAAGACCGCCAACGTGGTGCTCAACATCGCCTTCAAGGAACCGACCATCGCCGTCGACACCCACATCTTCCGCGTCGGCAACCGCACCGGTCTCGCGGCCGGCAAGACGGTCGACACCGTCGAGCAAAAGCTGCTCAAGGTCGTGCCCGCCGAATTCCGCCTGCATGCCCACCACTGGCTGATCCTGCACGGGCGCTACACCTGCAAGGCGCGCAGCCCGGACTGCGTGCATTGCCCGGTATTCGACCTTTGCGCCTGGAAGGAGAAGAATGTTTAATCCATCCCGCGACCAGGCGCGCCGGTTCCTGATCGACGCCTGGGCCAAGCGCCGCAACCGGCTGCCGGGCACGCCGATGGACATCCTCGCCGCCGACCTCGTCGCCCTGCATCCCGAGTACCACGCCCTGCTTGAAGCCGAAGACGCCCTGACCCGCGAATGGACGCCGGAACAGGGCGAGACCAATCCCTTCCTGCACCTCTCGCTGCACCTGGCGATCGAGGAACAGCTTTCCATCGACCAGCCGCCGGGCATCCGCGCCGCCTTCACCCTGCTGCAGAGCCGGCGCGGCGACCGCCACGAAGCCCTGCACGCGGTACTCGACTGCCTCGGTGAAATGCTCTGGCGCGCCCAGCGCAGCAAAGCCGCCGCCCGACGGCGAAGCCTATATTGACTGCGTGCGACGCAAGGCCGGATGAGCCAGAAAGTCGGCGCCGACAATACGGCGGACAAAGCGACAAGCGGCCCGCACTGAGATAATCTTCTGCTTCAACCCTGAAAGAGAACACCATGCGCTTTGAAGGAACCGATACCTACGTCGCCACGCCCGACCTGATGCTCGCGGTCAATGCCGCGATCACCCTGCAACGTCCGCTGCTGATCAAGGGCGAGCCCGGCACCGGCAAGACCATGCTGGCCGAGGAAGTCGCCGGCGCGCTGGGCGTGCCGCTGCTGCAGTGGCACATCAAGTCCACCACCAAGGCGCAGCAGGGGCTCTACGAATACGACGCCGTCTCGCGCCTGCGCGATTCGCAACTCGGCGACGAGAAGGTCAAGGACATCGCCAACTACATCGTCAAGGGCGTGCTGTGGCAGGCCTTCGAGCAGGGCAAGCCGTCCGTCATCCTGATCGACGAGGTCGACAAGGCGGACATCGAGTTTCCCAACGACCTGCTGCGCGAACTCGACCGCATGGAATTCCATGTCTACGAGACGCGGCAGACGATCAGCGCCAGGCTGCGCCCTGATCATCATCACCTCGAACAACGAGAAGGAACTGCCCGACGCCTTCCTGCGCCGCTGCTTCTTCCACTACATCAAGTTCCCCGACAAGGAGACCATGGGGCGCATCGTCGACGTGCATTTCCCCAACCTGAAAAAGGACCTGCTGCGCGAGGCCTGGAAGTCTTCTTCGAACTGCGCGAAGTGCCGGGCATGAAGAAGAAGCCCTCGACCTCGGAACTGATCGACTGGCTCAAGCTGCTGGTCGCCGAGGACATCCCGCCGGAAGCGCTGCATTCCAAGGACAAGAAGGCCGTGGTGCCGCCGCTGGCCGGCGCGCTGCTGAAAAACGAGCAGGACGTGCATCTGTTCGAACGTTTGGTGTTCATGGCCCGTCACAACGGTGATGCGCCGTGCGCCAGCGCCGACACTGCATGCTGATCGATTTCTTCCTCCACCTCAAGACCAGGAAGCTGCCGGTCTCGACCCGCGAGTTCCTCACGCTGCTGGAAGCGCTGAAGGAGCACGTCGCGGCAGTCGATCGACGACTTCTACTTCCTCGTCCGCACCTGCCTGGTCAAGGACGAAACGCACTACGACAAGTTCGACCGGGCCTTCGGCGAGTACTTCAAGGGCGTCGACGCAGTTCCCGGCCTGGAAGCCGACATCCCCGAAGAATGGCTGAAGCTGATGATGAAAAAGCATCTGACGCCCGAAGAAAAGGCCAAGCTGGAAAAGCTCGGCTGGGACAAGCTGATGGAGGAATTCAAGAAGCGCCTGGCCGAACAGAAGGAACGCCATGCCGGCGGCAGCAAGTGGATCGGCACCGGCGGCAGTTCGCCCTTCGGCCACGGCGGCTACCACCCCGAGGGCATCCGCATCGGCGGCGAATCGGCCGGCAACCGCACCGCGATCAAGGTCTGGGAGAACCGCGAATACCGCAACCTCGACGACACCGTCGAACTCGGCACGCGCAACATCAAGATCGCGCTGCGCCGCCTGCGCCGCTTCGCCCGCGAAGGCGCCGAGCGACGAACTCGACCTCGACGGCACCATCGCCGGCACGGCGCGCAACGCCGGCTGGCTCGACATCAAGATGCGCCCCGAGCGCCACAACAAGGTCAAGGTGCTGCTCTTCCTCGACATCGGCGGCTCGATGGACGACCACATCAAGGTCTGCGAGGAACTGTTCTCGGCGGCCAAGAGCGAGTTCAAGCACCTCGAATATTTCTACTTCCACAACTGCATCTACGACTACGTCTGGAAGGACAACCGCCGCCGCCATGGCGAGCGCTTCCCGCTGTGGGACGTGATGCACAAGTACGGCGAGGACTACAAGGTGGTGGTGGTCGGCGACGCCACCATGAGCCCCTACGAAATCCTGCAGCCCGGCGGCTCGGTCGAATACTCCAACGAGGAAGCCGGCGCCGTCTGGCTGCAGCGCATGCTCGACACCTGGCCGCGCGCGGTCTGGCTCAACCCCGAGCCCGAACGTTTATGGGATTATCGCCATTCCATCGAACTGGTCCGCACCATTTTCAACAGCCGCATGTTTCCGCTGACGCTGGCCGGCCTGGAACGCGCCATGCGCGGAACTCAACAATAGCCTCAGGAAAGGAAACGCCATGCAGCCACGCCGCCGTTTGCTGAAAGCCCTCGCCGCCACCGGCCTGCTGGGTCCCGCCGGGATTTCCGGCCTGATCCGCGACGCACTGGCCAAGGGCGACGCCCCGATCCGGCCCGGCCTGCACAAGGTGCGCGGCGAAGTCGTGGTCAACCGCCGGCTGGCGACGGAAGGCCAGCTCATCAACCCGGGCGATACCATCGTCACCGGCGCCAACAGCGAAGCCATTTACGTCATCGGCCAGGATGCCTTCATGCAGCGCGAGCTCACCACGGTGAGTTTCGGCAGCGAGGCGGTGAAGAACCTGATGCGCGTGGTCTCGGGCAAGATCCTCTCCGTCTTCGGCAAGGGCGCCAGGACCATCCAGGTATCCACCGCCACCATCGGCATCCGCGGCACCGGCTGCTACATCGAGGAGGAAAACCATGGCGCCAGGGCGCGCACCTACTTCTGCCTCTGCTACGGCGACGTCGAATTGACGCCCACCGCCGCGCCGCGGGAGCGGGAAACGCTACAGCACGGTGCACCACGACAAGCCGATGTACATACACAACGACATGAAAATGGCGAAGATGATGGTCCCCGCCGAAGTCATCAACCATACCGACGACGAACTCAAGCTGCTCGAAGCCCTGGTCGGGCGCACGCCGCCCTTCTGGGGACAGGGCGGCAAGAAGATACTGACGGCGGCGGACCGGAGATCCTCCGGGCTCAGCTCCTGTCGAACATCGGCGGCGCGACCTTGATGATCTCCGCGATGGTCGTCAGCCCCGCCGCAACCTTTTTCGCGCCGGCGATGCGCAGCGGCTTCATGCCTTCGCGCATGGCCTGCTCGCGCAGCCTGGACAGTTCGGCGCCCTCGGCGACCAGTTTCATGATCTCGGCGGACATCGGCATGATCTCGTAGATACCGACACGCCCCTTGTAGCCCGTCATGCGGCAGTCGAGGCAGCCCACCGGATGGTAGAGCTGGGTCGGCATGGTGGACTTCCACGGCGCGACCAGCGCGGTCCATGCCGCCTCATCCTCGGCGCGCATGCCGCCGGGCTGCTTGCATTGCGGGCAGAGGGTACGGATCAGGCGCTGCGCCATGACGCCCAGCACCGTCGCCGACAACAGGTAGGGCGGCACCCCGAGTTCGACCAGCCGCGTCATTGCCGACGGCGCATCGTTGGTGTGCAGGGTGGACAATACCAGGTGGCCGGTCAGCGCCGCCTGGATGGCCATGTCGGCCGTTTCCAGGTCGCGGATCTCGCCGACCATGATGATGTCCGGGTCCTGCCGCATCAGGGCGCGGATGCCTTCGGCAAAACCCATGCCGATGTCCGGCAGGATCTGCACCTGGTTGAAGGATCCCTCGACCATTTCGATCGGGTCCTCCAGGGTGCACACATTCACCTCCGGCGTGGCGAGGTTCTTCAGCGTCGAATACAGGGTCACCGTCTTGCCGCTGCCGGTGGGGCCCGGTCACCAGGATGATGCCATTGGGCTGGGTCGACATCGCGCGCCAGGTAGCCGCCTCCTCGGCGGCGAAACCCAGCTCGGAAAAATCGCGGACCAGCACGTCGGGATCGAAAATCCGCATCACCAGCTTTTCGCCGAAGGCCGTCGGCAGCGTCGACAGCCGCAGTTCGACCTCCTGCCCGTCCTGCGTGCGCGTCTTGATCCGGCCGTCCTGCGGGCGGCGCTTCTCGATCACATCCATGCGGCCGAGAATCTTGATGCGGCTGGTCATGGCGTTGAGCACCGTCATCGGGATCTGGTACACCTGATGCAGGATGCCGTCGATGCGGAAACGCACGATGCCCATGTCGCGCCGCGGCTCGACGTGGATGTCCGAGGCGCGCTGCTCGAAGGCGTACTGCCAGAGCCAGTCGACGATGCGCACGATGTGCTGGTCGTTGGCGTCGAACTGCTTGTTGCTCTTGCCCATTTCGACCAGCTGTTCGAAGTTCGAAGCGCCGCCGGCAACGTCGCCCTTGCTCAGCGCGCCCTTGATCGAACTTGGCCAGGTTGTAGAACTCCACCTGGTAGCGCAGGATCTCCTCCGGATTGCTGATGACGCGGCGGATGTCCTTGCGCAGGATCGGCTGCATCTCCGCTTCCCAGTCGCGCTGGAAAGGCTCGGCGGTGGCGATCACCACTTCGTTGGGCTTGACCTCCACCGGCAGGATGCGGAAGCGCGTCGCATAGGTGTTGCTCATGATCCCCGTCACCGCGGCAATATTGATCTTCAGCGGATCGATGTGGAAGTAGTCGAGCCCGGACCACTTCGCCAGCCAGATGCGTCAGGAATTCGAGGTCGAGCACGCGGTGCGGCGGCGCCAGCGATTTCCAGCGCTGCTCGGCGATCGACCAGCAGGGGATGGGTATCCGCCTTGAAGTAGCGGCGCTCCAGTTTGAATTTCTCTGCTTCGGGGCCGACGACCAGGCCCTCGGCAACGAGGGCATCGACCACTTCCGGCAGCGTCAGGCGGTGATCCTTGATGGTGGTTTGGTTCATGGCAAAGTCCGATTGCGACGCGGGTCTGAAAAGTCGGCGCTGGTGACACGGCGAACTATAGCCGACAACGCGCCCTTGCCTCAATGCGGGAGTATTATTCCGCAGGCTTTTTCGAGGGCCTGGCGAGGAGGAACCGCATGAAACAACTGCTGATGCTGGCCGTCGCCGCCCTCCCCTGGCTGCCGGCATTCGCCCAGTCGGCGGCCGACGACTGCGCCAGGGCGCGCGACCCGGTACGCTGCGAGGCGCGCCAGGCAGCGCTGAAGATTTGTGCGGACAAGCGTGGCGCCGAAAAGAGCGCCTGCCTCGAAGCGAACATGCCCGCCGTGGATTGCGGCCAGGCACAAAACCCGCAGAAGTGCGAAGCCGCGCAGAACGCCAGGGAAATCTGCAAGGGCAGGACCGGCAATGCACTCAAAACCTGCATGCGCGATCAACAGCCGCGGAAAAAGCCGAAGCCCAGGCCGCGACCGCCGGCGACCCAGGGCTGAACAAGTCCCGATCCGTCCCCGGATCAGGTCCGGGGCAGGCTATTCCGGCGCACGCCGGAATCCGGGATAGCCGAACCCCCTGATTGCCCCGTAAGATTGGAACCATGCTGAGTATCGCCAATCTTTCGAAGCGCCACCCCAATTCGGCGCGGCCCCTGTTCAGCGGACTCGGCCTTGCCGTCGCGGCCGGCGAAATCGTCGCCCTGGTCGGCGAATCCGGCGTCGGCAAGAGCACCCTGTTGAACTGCATCGCCGGGCTGGAAACGGCCGACGCCGGCGCCATCCTGATCGGCCGCGAGGCGCAGGACATCGTCCGCCTCGACGAGGCCGCGCGCGCCGCGCTGCGCGCCGCCGGCATCGGCTTCGTCTTCCAGGCCTTCCATGTCCTGCCGACGCTGACCGTGGCGCAGAACGTCGCCGTGCCGCTGCTGCTGCGCGACGTCGCCGCCCGCGAACATGCGCCGCGCATCGAATCCCTGCTGGCGCGCGTCGGCTTGGCCGGCTTCGGCCCGCGCTGGCCTGGCACGCTGTCGGGCGGCGAACTGCAGCGCGTGGCGATCGCCCGCGCCCTGGTGCATCGGCCGGCGCTGATCCTCGCCGACGAGCCGACCGGCAACCTCGACCCGCGCACCGCCGACGAAATCCTCGCCCTGCTGCTTGAGCGCGTGCGCGAAGAGCACGCCAGCGCCCTGATCGTCACCCATTCGCAGCACGTCGCGCAAAGCTGCGACCGCATCCTGACGCTGACCCCGGACGGCCTGCAATGAGCCTGAAAAAATCAGTTCAACCACAGAGGCACAGAGCGCACAAAGGAAGCACACAGCGCTACGTCATAACGTCAGACCACCCGACGGGTGAGTGGCCGCCGATCCGCAACAGTCTGATTCATCGCCTTTCTCTGTGTCTCTGTGTCTCTGTGGTGAGGCTCTTGGGATGAACAAGCTGTCGTGGTGGCTGATCCGCGCCCAGTTCCTGACGCGGCGCACGGCCACGGCGCTGTCGATGCTGGCCATCGCGCTCGGCGTGGCGCTGGGCTACGCCATCCACCTGATCAACGACGCCGCGCTGGCGGATTTTTCGCAGGCCATGAAAAGCGTGCAGGGCGAGCCTGACGCCGTCATCGCGCCGCGGGACAGCGCCGGCCGCGTGCCGCTGGCGCTGATCAACGAACTCGCCCGCGACGAAGCCGTGGCGCTGATCGCACCGGTGATCGAAACCCGCGTGCGCATCGGGCACACACCCGGCGAGCTCACCGTGCGCCTGATCGGCCTCGACGTCTTCAGCGCCGCACTTTTGATGCCCGACCTGCTGCCGCGCCAGGGAACCTCGCTTGCCGGCGACAACATCTTCGAGGACGGCGTGTATGCCTCGCCAGCCCTGCTGGCGCGGCTCGGTTCAAGAGTCGGCGGCAGCGTCACGGCAACGCGCGGCGAATCGCGCTGGTCCACGCGCATCGCCGGCGACCTGCCCGCCGCGCGGCCCGACGACCTGTTGCTGGTGGCCGACATCGCCCGCGTAGAGGCGCACTTCGGCCCGGCGGCGGCCGTCAGCGAAGGCCGCATCCGCCTGGTACCCGGCACCAAGCTGGCCGCGTGGCTCGACACATGGGCCGGCAAGCTGCCGCCCGGCCTCGCCCTGCGCGCCGCCGCCGACAACCAGGCGCGGCTGTCGAACATCTCGCGCGCCTATCGCGTCAACCTCAACGTGCTGGCCATGGTCGCCCTGCTCACCGGCGGCTTCCTCGTCTTCGCCACGCAGCTCACCGCCGTGGCCCAGCGCTCGACCCAGTTCGCCCTGCTCGGCGTGCTCGGCCTGTCGCCGCGCATGCGCCTCCTGCAGGTGCTGTTCGAAGGCCTGGCGATCGGCGTGCCCGGCGCCGCGATCGGCCTCGCGCTGGGCTGGGCCATGGCCGCGGCCTTCACCCGACTCATAGGCGGCGACCTCGGCGGCGGCTTCTTCTCCAGCGGCACGCCGGCGATCGTGCCGCAAGCGGCGCCCGCGCTGGGCTTCTTCGCCCTGGGCTGCGCGGCAAGCCTGGCCGGCGCGCTCTACCCCGCCTGGCTCAACCGGATGCAACCGCTGGCGCAGGCGTTGAAGACAGGATTTGCCCAGCAGCCGCTGTCCGCCGCCGGCCAGCCGCGCCGCTCGCGCCTGGCCAAGCCGGGCGCGGTCGCGCTGGTTGCCGGCGCGGCGCTGGCGCTGACGCAGGCGCCGGCCATCTTCGACCTGCCGCTGGCCGGCTATGCGGCCATCGCCCTGGTGCTGGTGCTGGGGATCGCAGCCGCGCCGCTGGTGACGCGGCTGGTGTTCGCCGCCCTGGCCCGCCGCGAGCTGGCCGCCGCAGAGCGCGTCGCGGTGCAGAACGTCGGCCAGGCGCCGCTGATGGCGCTGGTCGCCGCCAGCGGGCTGATCGTCAGCTTCGCGCTCACCGTCAGCATGGTCACCATGGTGTCCAGCTTTCGCGTCGCGCTCGACCAGTGGCTCGACGTGGTGCTGCCCGCGCCCTTCTACATGCGCAGCAAGGGCGTGCCGCTGCCGGCTGAACTGCTCGCCGCACTGGAACGCATGCGCCGTTCGGGAAAGTCGAGCGCATGGCCGTCGGCGCGCTGAGCCTCGATCCGCAACGCCCGACGGTGGCTGTGCTGGTGCGCGAACTGGACCGCGCCGACCCGGGCGCGCGCCTGCCCTTCACCGGCGAGGTCATCGCCGCGCCGGCCGGGACGATTCCGGTCTGGATCAGCGAACCGGCGCAGGAACTGTATCGCCTCAAGCCCGGACAGACGCTGCGCCTGCCGCTGCTCGGGCGCGAGGTCGAGGTCTTCGTCGGCGGCGTCTGGCGCGACTACGCGCGCCAGTTCGGCGCCGTGGTCATCGCCGCCGGGGATTACCGCGCGCTGGGCGGCAAATTCGAAGCCACCGAGCTTGCGCTGTGGCCGCACCCGGGCGGCGGCGACGCCGCGCGCGACTGGCTGGCGCGCGAGTCCTCCCGCTACGGCATCGAAATCGGCGGAAGCCGGCGAGATCCGCGAAGTGAGCCTGAACATTTTCGACAAGAGTTTCGCCGTCACCTATGCGCTGGAGGCCGCCGCCATGCTGATCGGCCTCTTCGGCCTGGCGGTGACGCTGGCCGCCAGCGTCTGGCTGCGCGCGCGCGAACTGGCGACGCTCTCGGCGCTGGGTTTCGATCGCGCCATGCTGACCCGCGCCGTGATGCTCGAAGGCGCGCTGATCGCCGCCATCGGCCTCGCGGTCGGGCTGGCCTGCGGCATCGCGGTCGGCGCCATCCTGACCCACGTCGTCAACCCGCAGGCCTTCCACTGGCGAATGGAACTTCAGATTCCCTGGCTGCAGGTGCTGCCCGGCGCGGCGCTGACCCTGGCCGCCGGCGTCGTGGCCAGCCGCTTCGCCGCGCGCCAGGCCACGCGCCTGCCGGCGGCGCAAGTGCTGGCCAGCGCCCAATAGTCGAACGGCCATGCGACGCCGCGCCTTCCTCCTCACCCCGCTGCTGTTGCCGGCGCTGTTGCCATCACGCGCCGCGGCCAAGGCGCCGCCCCCGAACTACCCCGCCGCCAGCCGCGGCACACGCCTGGCCTTTCCGCGCGACCACGGCGCCCATCCGGAATTCCGCACCGAGTGGTGGTACGTCACCGGCGCGCTCGACACCCCGCAACGCGACATCGGCTTCCAGCTCACCTTCTTCCGCAGCCGGCCCGGTATCGCCGAAGACCTGGCCTCGCCGCTCGCCGCCAGCCAGATCCTCTTCGCCCACGCCGCGCTGACGCTGCCGGGCAAACCCCTGCTGCACGCCGAGCGCGCCGGCCGCGCCAATCTCGGCGCCGGCTTTTCCACTGCGGATTGCGCCGTGCATATCGGCGCCTGGTCCATGCGCCGCAGCGGCGAAGGCAGCGGCGAACAGTTCCGCCTCAAGGCGACGGATGCCGCATTCGCCTTCGACCTGCAGCTGACACCGACCCAGCCCCTGCTGCTGCAAGGCGAGAACGGCTGGTCGCAAAAGGGGCCGCGCCCCGAACTCGCCAGCCATTACGTGAGCTGGCCGCAGCTGCAGGTGGCCGGCAGCCTGACGCTGGACGGCAAGCGCCAGCAGACAAGCGGCCGCGCCTGGTTCGACCACGAATGGTCGAGCGAGGTCCTGGCCGCGGGCGGCGTCGGCTGGGACTGGATCGGCATCAACCTCGACGACGGCGGCGCGCTGATGGCCTTCCGCATCCGCAACGCCGCCGGCGAAACGCTCTACGCCCACGCCAGCCTGCGCGACGGCGCCGGGCGCCTGGCGCAGTTCGGCGCCGGCGAGGTAAGCTTCAAGCCCCTGCGCCACTGGACCTCGCCGCGCAACGGCGCGCGCTACCCGGTGCAGATGGAAATCCGCTGCGGCCCGCACCGCATCGAAACCCTTCCGGTGCAGGACGCGCAGGAACTCTCCGCGCACCGCCCGCTGCCGGTCAGTTACTGGGAAGGACTGGTGAAGATTCGCGGTACCCTCAGCGGGCGCGGCTACCTGGAACTCACGGGTTATGCCGGCGCTTTGAAACTATAAGGAAGGACACGGCATGATCGACGGCATCAGGGATTTCTTCAACCGGGTGATCGCACCGGCGGCGGGCGCATCCGGCATCGCTTCGCAGCACGCGCTGCACGTCGCCACCGCGGCGCTGCTGCTGGAAATGATGCGCATGGACAACTCGGTCACGGCCGCGGAAACAGCAACGGTTGCCGCCACGCTGCAGGCCCGCTTCGGCCTCGCCGCGCAGGAAGTCGACACGCTGATGGACTTCGCCGCGGAAGAAGCCAAACAGGCCACCGACTACTTCCAGTTCACCTCGCTGATCAACAAGCACTTCAGCCACGAACAGAAAATCGAAGTGGTCGAAAACCTCTGGCAGGTCGCCTTCGCCGACGGCCACCTCGACGCCCACGAACAGCACTTCATGCGCAAGATCGCCGACCTGCTCTACATCTCGCACGCCGACTACGTCGCCGCCAAGCAGCGGGCGCGGGGAAGCGGCTGAACTTCGCCGTGCCCCCGGCGCCAGCGCTGTGCGTCCCTTCGGGAACTTTTCGGGAAGCGGGCCCGGCCTCTTTGGCGCTCATGCCCAGGGATTGGCGGTCACCCCGAGCTCAGAGCATGAGTTGCCGGATGGAGCCGCACACGGAAAGCAGCTGCGCATCGTCCATGCGACCGATGATCTTGCGGATGACGGAGCCCATCACCTGCTGCACGCCGGCCAGGCCGAGCTTCGCCGACTGCTCGACGATGAAGCCCGGCCTGGCGAGCTTGAGCTGTTTGATGAAGAAGTAGTCCATCCCGGCGTTCGACAATTCGACCACGAGATCCGACAGCTCGTCGCGATGCGCCGTGGCATCCGCAGCCTGCTCGATGGCGTCGAGCAATGAAAGCGTCTTCTTGCGCAGCGCGGCGGAGTGATAGAAGCGAATGAAGGGCCTGGACGCTTGCCCGACCGGTTCCGGTTTCAGTCCGGAAGACTTCTTCTTCGCGACGGAAGTTGCGCGTTTTGCAGGGGTGGCCATGGTGACCATGATACGGCGTGGCGCCAACTTTTCAATCCGGTGTGCGCCTGGCGCTAACGGGCGATTACGGCAGCACCTTCTTGATGGCCTTTTGCCAGACGGCTGCGAGTTTTTCCCAGCCGGAAGCGTTGGGGTGGATCTCGTTCAGCCAGTCGCCGCTGCTGCCCGTCGCCGCCGGGTCGGCCGCGACCAGCGTGCCGGTGGTCGGCACGCAATGCAGCCCGCTGCGGCCGACCGTCCATCCCGAGACCGCCGCCTGGACATCCTCGAAAATGCCGCCGGTCAGGTCCGGCCAGAGCGGCGGCGGAATGCCGTTTTTCACATAGGCCTCATAAAGCCACGAGCGGCCGCCCGGGAATGCCGGCGCCTTGCGCGCCACGGGCGTGTCGTAGAGGTTGAGGAAGATCGGCACCCCGGCATGCCGGCTCGCCTGCACTTGATCGTAAAGGGCGACGAAACCCGGGGCCAGGTAGTCGTTGACCAGGCGGCCGACCGCGTTGCGATCGAGGCAGTCCCGCCCCCGGGCCGGCATGGCCGCGCCGGCAAGATTCTTCAGGATGCCCTGCCCGGCATCGGGATCGCGGGCGGCGTCGATGAAATCGTTGCCTCCGGCGCTGAGCAAAATGGCATCGAACTTCCAGGCGAAGGCGGTATTGATCCACAGGCGGAACTCGCCGTCCGCGCAATCGCCCATGCGCCGCATCGTGTCGCCGAAACGCGACAGGTTGATGATCAGCACGTCGTCGCCGGCGGCATCCATCCGCGGCGCCAGCTTTTGCAGCAGCGAGGTGTGGAACATCGCGCTGCGGTCCATCCACGAATCGCCCTCGGCCAGGATCCGGTATTTGAACAATTGCGGCGTCAGGCCGTTGTTCAGGTGGCCGTCGAATTCGTTGCCGTAGATGACGAGGCTGGACATGGCGTCGCTCCTTGCACTATCGGATTCCGGGTTCCGCGTTCACGGACGGGATTGCGTCAATGACGATGGCCAGAGTCTGTTTCAATCATCCGGCGGATGACCTGAAAGTCGGTGCTGGCGACACGGCGAAAAAGCGTAATGAGATGGGCACCATTAACGACATGACGAATGCAAGCTGTGGGCTAACGAATAGAAGTCACCGGCGCGGACGGCCTTTTCGCCCGCGTCCGTGTTGATGGATGGGTTGGGCGTCGACACCAAGGCGACCCCTCAACTCCCGGACGTAGCGCGGCGCTTTGTCGCGGGGCGACTGGATTGCTTGGCGGCGCGCGGTTCGGCCAGACGGCCCGTGACGTACTTGTGAAGAACGCTGGCGATAAGCGTTTGATACGGCACGCCTTCTTCAAGTGCCTTGACTTGAATGTCGCTCAGATCGCCGGAGGACAAGCGGATATTGACCCGGCGATCTTTAATGGCTGTGGCACGTGCGGCTGCCTTGAACTTCGCAAGCTCGCCTTTCGTAGCAACGGACCTAAGCTGGCCTTTCTCAAAGGCGCTGAGGACTTCTAGTTCGTAGGAGTCAATTTTCGGCATCGGTTTCACCTTGATTCAAATAGTCTCTCGTTGCCTTGCGGCTCGGAATTATGGTCTTGAGGAAGAAATAGTCTTCCTCTTCGACAAGCGGTACCAAGTAGACGTAGTTGTCACACGCGACTACGAGCACGCGCTGCCGGGGATATTTCGCCTGGTTCGGGTTAGCCAGGACGTCCAACAGCCCACCAGACTCGATTGAGACAACAATGTTTTCGAACGAAATACCTCGCTCGGCTTTGACGGTCTCGTTCTTCTCCGGACTCCAGCGAAATGGCTTCATGACCGAATGTTACGCCGCTGTGTGCCTTTTGTCACCACATCGGACCAGTAACGATTTCATGATGTCCAACGAATGAAAGGGACTTCCCCGTCCCAAGCCGGCCGTGCGGATGGAGCACGGAAACGGCAACGAAGTGCCAAGACGGGGTTTCTTACAACGCTCATCAACTCGACTCGGGAGGGGAAACCATGGAAATCGTAACGCTCGGCATCGATCTTGCCAAGAACATATTCGCATTGCACGGCGCCGGCGCCGACGGAAAGGTGGTATTGCAGCGCACGGCGCTCATCAACCGCGTGCGCGGCCTGTTGTCCGAGTTGGGCATCGTCCTGCCGCAGAAGGCGGATACGACCCGGCGCGAGCTGGCGCAACTCCTCGAAGACCTGCCCGGCCATTGCAATACGGTCGTGGCCGATGCGATCACCGACCTGGAACGGTTGGATGCACGCGTCGGCGAGTACGACCGGCATATCGCGACCTGCGCCAAGACCAATGCCGACGCCCGGCGTCTGATGCAACTCTCGGGTATCGGCCCGACCACGGCCAGCGCCCTGGTCGCCTCCATAGGCGATGGACATGACTTCGCCAGCGGACGGCAGTTCGCCGCCTGGCTGGGGATGGTGCCGGGGCAGTACAGTTCCGGCGGCAAGCAGCGCCTGGGGCGGATCACCAAGGCCGGGGATCGCTATCTGCGCACCTTGCTGATCGCGAATCTCACGCTTGACCTTCGAAGGGAAGCCCTTGTAGCGTCGCCAAGCGCTTGGCGCCGGCCGCCGCGGGCGACAGCTTCTTGAGGACGACCCCGCCGGACGACGCGGCTTTGCCCGCCGGCATGGGCATTTGGCGACGAATGCTTGGGTTTTCCGCCACGGCACTCCTCCCTGCGTGTTGTTCTGCAAGCACACTGCGGCTATGCAGCAGGAATAGCCGCTATGAATGCCAATGGCAAGCGAACGCCGTGCCGCCGGTGCCGACTTTTCCCCCGCCCCTAGCCCACCGCCCGCGGCCTTCCCTCGACGTTCCAGATGGTCTGCGCGTACTGGCCGATGGTGCGGTCGGACGAGAACTGGCCCATCCCGGCGACGTTGAGTATCGCCTTCCGCGTCCAGGCTTCGGGGTCGCGGTAGAGGGCGCCGACCTGCTCCTGGCAGTCGATGTAGGACGCATAGTCGGCCAGCAGCAGGTAGTGGTCGCCGTTGGCGGTGAGGTTGTCGAAGACGGGCCGGTAGCGCTCGCGCTCCTCGGGCGAGAAGAAGCCGTCGCGGATCATGTCCAGCGCCTGCTTCAGCTCGTGGTTGCTCTCGTAATGGAACCAGGGGTTGTAGCCCTTGCCGCGCAGCTCCGCCACCCCGTCGGTGGTGAGGCCGAAGATGAAGATGTTTTCCGCGCCGACCTCGTTGCGGATCTCGACGTTGGCGCCGTCGAGCGTGCCGATGGTCAGCGCGCCGTTTAGCGCCAGTTTCATGTTGCCGGTGCCGGAAGCCTCGGTGCCGGCGGTCGAGATCTGCTCGGAGAGGTCGGCCGCGGGGATGATGATCTCGGCGTTCGACACGTCGTAGTTGGGGATGAACACGACTTTCAACCGGTCGCGCACCAGCGGGTCGTTGTTCACGATGTCGGCGATGTCGTTGATCAGGCGGATGATCAGCTTGGCCATGCGGTAGCCGGGCGCCGCCTTGCCGCCGAAGATCACCGTGCGCGGCGCGGCATCGCCGCCGCCGCGCAGGCGGTTGTAGAGCGTGACGACGTGCAGCACGTTGAGCAGTTGCCGCTTGTATTCGTGGATGCGCTTGATCTGCACGTCGAACATCGACGCGGGGTCGACGCGGACAGCCAGCCGTTGCTCGACGACATGCGCCAGGCGCGCCTTGTTGTCGCGCTTGACGCGCACGAAGGCTTCGCGAAACCCGGCGTCGTCGACCAGCGGGGCGAGTTGCCGCAACTGGTCGAGGTCCTTCAGCCAGCCATGGCCGATGCGGCTTGTGATCAGCTTCGCCAGCGCCGGGTTGGCCTGGTTGAGCCAACGCCGCGGCGTCACGCCGTTGGTCATGTTGACGATCCTGTCCGGCCACAGGCGGTGGAAATCGGCAAAGATGGTTTCCTTCATCAGGCGGGTGTGGATGGCGGCGACGCCATTCACCTTGTGGCTGCCGACGATGGCCAGATGCGCCATGCGCACGCGCTTGCCCCTGGATTCGTCGATCAGCGACATGCGCTGCCACAGGGCCGGATCGCCTGGGTAGGTGTGCATCACGTCCCTGAGGAAGCGGTGGTTGATGTCGTAGATGATCTGCAGGTGGCGCGGCAGCACGCGCTCGAACAGCGGCACGGGCCAGGTTTCCAGCGCTTCCGGCATCAGGGTGTGGTTGGTGTAGGCGAAGGTGCGGGTGACGATGTCCCAGGCGCGAGACCACTCGAAATGGTGCAGGTCGATCAGGATGCGCATCAGTTCGGCCACCGCGATCGACGGGTGGGTGTCGTTGAGCTGCACCGCCACCTTGTCGGGCAGGCTTTCGAGCGGTATGTCGGACTTGGCGAAGCGGTAGAGCATGTCCTGCAGCGAGGCGCTGACGAAGAAGTACTGCTGCTTGAGGCGCAATTCGCGCCCCATCTCGGTAGTGTCGTCCGGGTAGAGCACCTTGGAAAGGTTCTCGGAATCGTTCTTGTCTTCGACGGCGCGGATGTAGTTGCCCTCGTTGAAATACTTGAGGTCGAAGTCGCGGCTGGCCTTGGCCGCCCACAGCCGCATGTTGTTCACCGTGCCGGTGTCGTAGCCGGGAATCGGGTAGTCGTAGGCCATGGCCATGACGTCGTCGGTGTCCACCCACTGGTAGTGCTTGCGGCCCTGCTCGTCGGCGAACTCGACCACGCGGCCGCCGAACTTGACCTGGAAGAGCACCTCCGGGCGCGGAAATTCCCAGGGGTTGCCGTAGCGCAACCAGTTGTCGGGATGCTCGACCTGCTGGCCCTCCTCGACGCCCTGGCGGAACATGCCGTATTCGTAGCGGATGCCATAGCCGTAGCCGGCGATGCCCATGGTCGCCATCGAATCGAGGAAGCAGGCCGCGAGCCGGCCGAGGCCGCCGTTGCCCAGCGCCGCGTCCGGCTCGATCTCGGCGATGCTTCCCGGCTTGAGCCCCATCGCGGCCAGCGCCGTCAGGGCATCGGCGAATTCCTTTTCGGCGCAGATGTTGAGCATGGAGTTGGTCATGGTGCGGCCCATGAGGAATTCCATCGAGAGGTAATAGACCCGCTTGCGGTCCTCGACGTAATAGCTGCGCATGGTTTCCATCCAGCGCTCGATCATGCGTTCGCGCACCACCGCGGCCGCGGCATGGAACCAGTCGCGGTCGGTGGCGGTGATCGGGTCCTTGCCGATGGTGTAGACGAGGCGGTTGTAGAGCGAGCGCCGGATCGAATCGGCATCGAGCGCCGGATGGTCGAGATCGGGCAGATCGGCGGGCTTTTTCATGGCGGGCTCCCGTTTGCGGCAACGGAAACATCATACTCGCGGCGCGCGCAACGCGGCGGGACTGCCGTTTGTCATGCAATAATGAAGCCGGGAGGAAAGTCGCCGCGAGCGACCGCCGCTTCCGCACGCTGCATTTCAACAAGGGGAATCCGATGGCGGGACATGACATTCTGATCAGCAATCTCGACTACGTCCCGGGCCGGCGCATCGTCCGCCACCTGGGCATGGTGCAGGGCAACACAGTGCGCGCCAAGCATGTCGGCAAGGACTTCATGGCCGGCCTGAAGAACATCGTCGGCGGCGAGCTGACGAGCTATACGGAACTGATGCAGGAATCGCGTACCGAGGCGACCAGCCGCCTGCTGCTCGCGGCGCAGTCCATCGGCGCCAATGCCGTGCTCAACGTGCGCTACCAGACCACCTCGATCGCCCAGGGGGCGGCCGAGATCATGGCTTACGGCACCGCGGTCGTGCTGGAGTAGGCGCGTGGACCTGATCCTGAGGAGCCTCGACCTGTTCATCCTGCTGGCGCTGCTTGGCGTCGGCTACGCCTTCGGACGCATCGCCGAGTCGCGCCACTACCGCAGCATCATCGAACGCGAGAAGCAGTTTGCCGACATCCTGCTGTTCGCCGCGAAACGCCCGCCCCCGGAGATCACCGACGTGGACACGGTGCTGGTGTCGGGCAGCGCGGTGATTTCCTCGGACTACTTCAAGTGGTTCGTCGCCGGGCTGCGCAAGTTTTTCGGCGGGCGCGTCCGTGTTTATGAAACGCTGCTCGACCGCGCCCGGCGCGAGGCCGTCCTGCGCCTGAAGCAGCAGACCCGCGCGTTGGGCGGGAATGCAATCTTCAATATCAAGTTCGAGAGCTTCAACGTCACCATGGGCGCGCGCGGCGGCATCGCCGCCATCGAGATCCTGGCTTACGGCACCGCCGTGCTGCCCAGGCGAACCGCCTGACGTGAAGCTGGAAAACCCGCCGCAGCCGGAGCAGTACGATCCGGCGGCGGAACAGCCGGTGCGCGAGTTGGCGATCCTGCTCGGCGGCGTACTGGCGATCACCCTCGTCGTCGCCTTCGCCCTGGCCTGGTTCGCCGGCATGCTGGCGCCGCGCCTGCCGTTCGCGGTGGAGCGCGATTTCATGGCCGGGCGCATGGCGGTCGATCCGCGGTTCGCCGCACAGTCCGCCGGGTTGCAAAAGCTGGCCGACCGCCTCGGCAGCGCGCTGGGCCTGCCGCCGGACATGGCGCTGACGCTGCATTACAGCGACAACAAGACGGTCAACGCCTACGCCACGCTGGGCGGCCACATCGTGGTGTTTCGCGGCCTGATCGAACGGGTCAACAGCGAGAATGCGCTGGCTGCCGTCATCGCCCACGAGATCGCGCACATCCGCCACCGCCATCCGGCCGCTTCCGCCGGGCGCGGCCTGGCCGTCGGGCTGGTGGTGACGGCCCTCAGTTCGGTGGCCGGCAGCACCGTGGCCGAACGCATCATGGGCACCACCGGCATGGGCGTGCTGATGAACTACAGCCGGGAACAGGAAACCGCGGCGGACGACGACGCCCTGCGCGCGGTGGCGAAGGTCTATGGCCACCTCGGCGGCGCCGCAGACCTGTTCGAGACCCTGAAGAAATCCCGTCCCGACGCCGAGGCCGGCTTCGAGATCTTCCGCACGCACCCATTTTCCGACCGCCGGATCGAACATGTGCGCGAATTTGCCGCGCAGCACGGCATACCGGCCGAAGGGCCGCTGACACCGCTGGCGCTGGCGCTGCCCAAGCCGGCGGAAAAGAACTAGGCGTCGGGCAACAAGGCCGCGCGCCAGCGCGCGAGCTTTTCCGCGAATGACATGCCGGCGTGCGCCGGGCTGGTGGAAGGCAGGACCACGGCTTCGTAGCCGAGCGCTTCCATCTCGCGCAGGCGCTTCGCCGCGGTGCGGCCGTTGAAACAGACGCGCCGTAGCGCCGGCGCCAGCGCGGTGCGGCCCTCCGGGCAGTTTTTCAGGGCGGCGAAATCGTTGGCGACGGCGTTGCGGATTGCCGAATCGAGGCTGCCGGCGCGCTCGCAGGAAGCGAACACGTCCCAGATGGCGATGCCGGCGGCCTGCACCGCGGCGATGCGATCCGCGTAGCCCATCCCCTGCAGCGGCTGCCCGATCACCGCGCCGAGGATGCGCCAGAACTGGTTCTGCGGATGGGCGTAGTACTGCTGCGCGGCGAGCGAGGTGGCGGAGGGAAACGAGCCCAGGATCAACACCCGGGCTCGTGGGCCGATGATTGGTGGGAGGCCGTGGAGGATCATGGTCGTTCTGAATTTGGCCCGTCATCCCCGCGAAGGCGGGGATCCAGTCCTCATTGACCCACTGGATTCCGGCTTTCGCCGGAATGACGACTCCGCAAGAGATGCCTTTGAATCTTTAACTGCCGCTCATCTCCAGCATCAGCTGATTCATGCGCTTGACGAAGGTTGCTGGGTCGTCGAGCTGGCCGCCTTCGGCGAGCAGGGCCTGGTCGAACAGCACCGCGGCCCAGTCGTCGAAGCGCTTTTCCTCGTACTTGAGGCGCATGCACTACCGGGTGCTGCGGGTTGATTTCGAGGATGGGCTTCGAAGGCGGCGCCTTTTGCCCGGCGGCCTTGAGGATGCGCGCGAGGTTGCCCGAGACGTCGTGCTCGTCGGCCACGAGGCAGGCCGGGCTGTCGGTCAGGCGGTGCGTGACGCGCACTTCCTTGACCTTCTCGCCGAGGCTCTTGCCGATCTTCTCGGTCAGGTCCTTGAATTCGCCGGCGGCGGATTCCTGTTCCTTCTTCTCGGCTTCGTCTTCGAGCTTGCCCAGATCCAGGCCGCCCTTGGCCACCGACACCAGCGGCTTGCCGTCGAACTCGGTCAGGTGCGACACCACCCATTCGTCGACGCGGTCGGAGAGCAGGATCACTTCGATGCCCTTCTTGCGGAAGACTTCGAGGTGCGGGCTGTTCTTCGCCGCGTTGAAGGTCTCGGCGGTGACGTAGTAGATCTTTTCCTGCTCGGGCTTCATGCGGGCGATGTAATCGGCCAGCGAGACCGTCTCGTCGGGCGTGTCGGCCTGCGTGGAGGCGAAGCGCAGCAAGCCGGCGATCTTGTCCTTGTTGGCGTGGTCCTCGCCCATGCCCTCTTTCAGCACCTTGCCGAACTCGCCCCAGAACGTGGCGTACTTTTCCTTTTCGCGCGGGGTCCTCGCTGCCGGCCAGGCTTTCCAGCATGCCCAACACCTTGTTGGTGCAGCCCTTGCGGATGGCCTCGATGTCCTTCGACTCCTGCAGGATCTCGCGCGAGACGTTCAGCGGCAGGTCGTTGGAATCGACCACGCCGCGCACGAAGCGCAGGTAGAGCGGCATCAGCTGCTCGGCGTCGTCCATGATGAAGACGCGACGCACGTAGAGCTTGACGCCGTGGCGCGCATTGCGGTCCCACAGGTCGAAGGGCGCCCGCGCCGGCACGTAGAGCAGCTGCGTGTACTCGGTCTTGCCCTCGACGCGGGCGTGGGTCCAGGTCAGCGGGTCTTCGAAATCGTGGCCGACGTGCTTGTAGAACTCCTTGTACTGCTCTTCGCTGATGTCGTTCTTGGAGCGCGCCCACAGGGCCGAAGCCTGGTTGACGGTCTCATCCTCGTCGGTGGCGACCTGTTCCTTTTTCTCGTCGTCCCATTTTTCGCCCTTCATCACGATGGGCTGGACGATGTGGTCGGAGTACTTGCGGATGATGGACTTGAGCTTCCAGGAGGACAGCAGGTCGTCCTGGCCTTCCTTCAGGTGCAGGGTGATCTCGGTGCCGCGGGCAGGGCGGTCCACCATCTCGATGGTGAATTCGCCGCTGCCTTCCGATTCCCAACGCACGCCCTGGTTCGGCTCGGCGCCGGCGCGACGGGTCAGCACGGTAACCTTGTCGGCGACGATGAACGACGAGTAGAAGCCGACGCCGAACTGGCCGATCAGGCTGGCGTCCTTCTGCTGGTCGCCCGACAGTTGCGAGAAGAATTCGCGCGTGCCGGACTTGGCGATGGTCCCGAGGTTAGTAATCACTTCCTCGCGGCTCATGCCAACGCCGTTGTCGGCAATGGTTAGCGTTTTGGCGACCGGGTCGAAGGCGATGCGGATCTTGAATTCGGAATCGCCCTCGAACAGGCCGGCGTTGTGCAGGGCCTCGAAGCGCAGCTTGTCGCAGGCATCCGAAGCATTGGAAATCAGCTCGCGCAGGAAAATCTCGCGGTTCGAGTACAGCGAGTGGATCATCAGTTGCAGCAGTTGCTTGACCTCGGTCTGGAAGCCGAGGGTTTCTTTGGAAGCGGTGTCTTGGGTCGCGGCGGTCATCGAAAATCCCCTGAAGAAACAGAATGTACCGGGGCGATATGGGGCCGGTCATGCCCTTTTCAAGGGGAGGGGGATAACGGGTCGCCGTCCCGCCGGCGCCGACTTTTTTCAGGCCTAACCCGTGCTCCAGCCGCGCGGTCGCCGCATTCCGGCGATCCGGCAGGCCTGCTTGACGTAGCCGTAGGGAAACAGTTCGAAGATCAGGTTGCGCGCCGGCACGCCGAGGTGCTCGGCCATGTGCCGGGTGACGAAACGCACGTCGGGGATCACCTGGTGCTCCTGGTAGAAGTCGCGCATGTAGTTGATCGCCACCCAGTGGGCGTCGGACAACTCAATATTTTCCCGCTGTGCCAGGGCGGCTGCCACGTTCTCATCCCATGCGCGGGGATCTACCAGGTAACCCTCGTCATCCATCGCCGGCAATTGCGTTGTTGAATTCATCAGACCCCTCCTTTGTCGTCACAGCTGCAATACAGAAGCCGCCGCCTCCAGTTTCGATTCCGCGCCATCGCGCATCGGGGAATGACCCGAGTGCCGGTCTGCTCAGCGCAGAAGCCTTGATGGAGCCAGGCGTCGCAGCTGTCGGCCCACTATCTCGCGAAAGCGCGGGTTGTGCATGCACACTCCGCCGGCAAGGCCCACGAGCGAGCCCAGCACGATATCGAACAGGCGCGCCTGCAGCATGGCGTCCGGCGATCCCTGGCCGAGCCGGGTCGCCTCGGCGAGAAAGATGGTCAACGGAGTGACGAAGACAATGGCCAGGGCGTAATGCCGCACCACCAGCGTCTCGATCATGAAACTCAGGCCTATCATCAGCAGCGACACGGTCCACTTGTCCAGCGGCAGTGCCAGCAAGCCCCAGGTCAGGATCAGGCCGACGCCGGTGCCGAGGATGCGGTGTACTTGTTTGTTCCACACCGCGCGCAAAGAGGGCCCCTGGATCACGGCCACGCAACTCACCGGTACCCAGTAGGCGCGCTCGAGTTGCAGGGCTTGCGCCACGGCCAGCGAAATTCCCACGAACACCCCGATCACGACCGAATCGAAGACGACGTAATCGAAGGTCGCCGGCGGCAGGGGCGTGACCGGCTGCGGCGCCTGCAGGCGCAATATGTAGATGCCGTAGAAAAACGCGATCAGGCAGGCCTGCAGGCAGCCCATGGTGAGCAGGCCGACGTACAGGGGCACCAGCATCACATCGACCGGCGAATAGGCGCCGATCGATGCCGCCATGAGGAAAAACAGGATCCCCGGCGGTCCCAGTGCATAGAACCGGCAGACCATCGAAACAACGATCGCAATGAAGGTCAGCACCGGCACCAGCAGCACCGGAAAGAAATGGCTCATCAAGCCCAGCGTATAGCAGGCGCTCATGCCGAAGGCGCATGCCATCAGCGTTACCATGCGATGCGACAGGGAGGTGTTGGGCGCGTATATGAACACGAGCCCGCCCAGCGACGAAACCAGCCCGTAATCCAGATGGTCGAACCAGGCCCCGATCAGCAGCGGCAGGCCGGAGGCAAGCGCCGCACAGAAGGGCATCTGCCAGCGCCGGTCGCTGCGGTTGATCGTTACCAGATGAGCCAGTTCCGCGCGCACCAGCGATTGAAACCTGCTCCATCCCTGCCAGTCCGCCATGGGTTCGCCTGTCGATGCCGGACGCTGCGCGCCTTGCGTGCGCGCGTCCCGAGGCGGCCATTTTACGGCACCGGCTGCACCCGGATCCGGCTTGCGCGGGAGGCCTGCCCTACATCCCGCTGATCACCTGGCCGAAGGCCTCGACTTTTTTCCAGTCGGTGAATTCGACCACCGTCGCGGGATCGGTGGGACCCCCGGTGATCAGCATGATGAGCCGGATCATGAAGCGGTCGAATGGCCGGTATTTCGGATAGTCCAGCTTGCCGGCAAAGACGGCCAGCCTCCCCGGCCGCCAGGCGATCTGCCGCAGGAACTTCTGCAGGTAGGGATTGGTTTCCGGATCGCTCTTCTCCGGTTTTCTGGCAACGATGTTGACCGAAAAGAAAGCGTTCGGCTTGCGCTCCAGAAGCTGCCGGTTGCGCTTGATGAAATCGACGACCGCCTTGCCGTGCCTGCCATAGCGAATGCTGGCACCGATCACGACCTTGTCGAAAGCGTCCAGGTCCGGCAGGGACGGATCGGCAATGGAAACCAGCGTTGCCTGATGGCCGTCTTGCTCGACCCGTTCCTGCAGCCGCCTGCAGATCTTGACGGTGTGGCCGTCGGTCGTCGAATAGAGGATGAGGATGCTCGCCATCTGTTTGCCGTACGGCTCGTGATTAATTTCAGCCAGTGATTTTGCCGCTATTTTCCGCGATTTTCTGCGGCTTTCGATTGTCCCGCCAAATCACCGGGTAGCGCAGCGGTCGACGAATTCCTCGAAGCCGGTGACAGGCAGCGGCCGGCTGAAGAAATTGCCCTGGTAGGCGTGACAACCGCCGGCAGCGAGGAAGTCGCGCTGCGCCGAGGTCTCGACGCCTTCGGCGATCACGTCCAGGCCGAGGCTGTCAGCCAGGGCCACGACGGTTCTCGAAATCGCGGCATCATTGGGGTCGACCAGGATGTCGCGCACGAAGGACTGGTCGATCTTCAACTGGTCCAGCGGCAGACGCTTCAGGTAGGACAGCGAGGAATAGCCTGTGCCGAAGTCATCCAGCGAGAAGCCCACGCCCCTGGCCTTCAGCGCCATCATTTTCCCGATGATGTCCTCCACGTTAGCCACCAGCATGCTTTCGGTCAGTTCCAGCTTGAGCCGGTTCGGGTTGGCGGCCGTCCGCTTGAGTACGTTCAGCACCGTAGCGACGAATCCCGGATCGCGAAACTGCTGGGCGCTGACGTTCACCGCGATCGTCAGATGAGCCATCTCCGGCCGGGTGGCCCATATGGCCAGTTGGCGGCAGGCGGTTTCCAGGACCCAGTCGCCCAGCGGCAGGATCAGGCCGGTTTCCTCCGCCAGGGCGATGAAATCGCCCGGCGACACCAGGCCGCGGCCAGGATGTTGCCAGCGCGCCAGAACTTCAGCGCCTGTGACGCGGCCGGCGCCAAAAACCTGCGCCTGATAGTGGAGCAGGAATTGCCGCTCATCCACTGCCTTGCGCAGATCGCGTTCCAGCATGGCCCGTTCCATCACGGCCGTTTCCATGTCCGGATCGAAGAAGCGCAGCGTATTGCGCCCTGCATCCTTGGCCTTGTACATGGCCAGATCGGCCTGCTTCAGCACGTCGTCGATGGACGTCGGGTTGCCCTTGAACAGGGTGGCGCCGATGCTCGGTGTGCTGCGATAGGCGACCGTGCCGAGCGGATAGTTCCGGTTGAGCGCTGCAAGGACTTTCTCGCCGACGGCCTCGGTGCGATTGGCTGCATCATGGTCACTCATGCCCATATCGGCCAGCACCGCCACGAATTCATCGCCCCCGATGCGTGCCACGGTGTCTCCGGCACGCATGCATTGGGTCAGGCGCTGCGCAACCAGTTTCAGCAGAAGGTCGCCCTGATCGTGCCCGAGGGTGTCGTTGAGGGTCTTGAAATTGTCGAGATCGATGAAGAGCAGCGCACCGTAGCTGTTGCTGCGGGCACTGGTGGTAATGACCTGCTTCAACCGATCAAGCAGCAGCGTGCGGTTGGGCAAGCCGGTCAACTGGTCGTAGTAGGCCAGCTCGGCGATCCTCTGCTCCGCCTGCTTGCGTGCGGTGATGTCCTGATGCGCCCCGACATAGTGGGTCACCGTCCCTGCGGCATCCTTCACCGCCGAGATGTTGAGCCACTTCGGATATACCTCGCCGTTCTTGCGCCGATCCCAGATTTCGCCCTCCCATCTGCCGGTAGACAGCAGTATCTGCCACATCTCCTGATAGAAGGCGGCGTCATGGCGGTTCGACTTCAGCATGCGCGGATTCCGGCCGATGCACTCTTCGGCCGTATACCCGGTGTTATCGGCGAAGGCGCGGTTGACGCGCAGGATCATGCCGCGGGCATCGGTGACCATGATGCCTTCGATCGACTCGAAAGCGGCCGCGGCAATGCGCAGCTCGGTTTCCTCGGCCTTGCGCGCACTGATGTCGCGGACGCTGCCGATGAACACCCTCCTGTCGTTCAGGCGCGCTTCGACGACATCCAGCGCCATGTGGAACACGGCGCCGTCCCTGCGCCGTCCCATGACTTCGCGCTTTTTGCCGATGACCTTGCGCTCCCCGCTGCGCAGGTAATTTTCGAGGTAGCCGTCATGCTCGCTGCGGAAAGGCTCCGGCATCAGCATGCTGACGTTCTTGCCGATCACCTCGCCGGCCGCGTAGCCGAAGATCTCTTCCGCCGACTGGTTGAACGATTCGACGATGCCTTTCTCGGTGATGGTGATGACGCCGCTTTCGACGCCATCCAGCACGGCGCGCAAGCGCTTCCTGGTGTTGCGCAGTTCGATATTGTTGGTGAATACCAGGTCGCCGGTGGCAAGAACGTAGAGGACGATCCCGGTCATGCAGAAGATGGTCGCGGCCAACTCGGTATGCGGCGACAGGCTGAAGCCGAAGAGGCCGACTCCTATCAGCGCGCCGACCATCAGGCCGAGCATCGACTGGACGATGCCCCGCAAGCCGTTGCTTACGGCGTTGTTCGACAGGGTTCCGATGATGACCACAAAGCTCAGCCAGATCGAGAACTGCATTGCTGCAGCGTAGATGCCGAACATGACCGAATCGATCAGCAGCTGCTTCAGCGCAAGCTTGATCGGGTCTTCCGCGCGCCGCGCCCACCAATACTGAAAATGGGGGTAGGCAAGAAAAAGCAGCGCCAGCAGGATCCAGGCAAGCGGGCTGTAGTTCTTGTCGTAGATATGCAGGCTGGTCGCGACGAACATCGCGACGAAGGACACGGTGCGCAAACGATAGTGAACGCGCACCAGCAAGGGAGTATCGATGCGCGGGTTCATCGCACGGCAGGCAGCGGCTGCCCGTGAACATCCACGGCGCGGATCGAAGGGCGAAGGGAATCGCAAGTGGTCGGCATCGCCCTGACTTTATAGCATCTTTCGACTGCAGCCGGTGCCGGTGCCACGGCGAATCCGGCGCCGGCCGGGCACGCGGCAATCAGGCCGCCTCAGCCCGTCAGCTTGCGGTAGATCTCGGCGATTCTCCGCGGCAGCTTCCTGGCGTCGTCGATCACCGAGTAGTGCGCCGGCCCGTAGAGCTGCGGCAGGTAGTCGGCGCCGTGGCGATCGATGGTGACGCAGTAGCTGCGGATGCCCTTTTCGCGCGCTTCGAGCAGCGCCCGGCGGGTGTCCTCGATGCCGTAGCGGCCGCGATATTCGTCGCCATAGTCGTCGGGGCGCCCGTCGGAGAGCGTCACCAGCAGCTTGTGGCGCGTGTTCTGGCGGTGCAGGAGACCCGATAGGTGGCGCACCGCGACGCCCATGCGGGTGTAGTCCTTGGCCTCGATGCCGGCGATGCGGCTGCGCGTTCCGGCGTCGTAGCGGTCGCCGAAACGCTTGATGCGGTAGATGTCGCAATGGGTGCGCGTCCAGCCTGAAAAGCCGTAGATGGCGTAACTGTCGCCCAGGGCTTCGATGGCCTCGCACAGCAGCACCAGCGATTCGCGCTCGGCGTCATTGACCCAGCCCTTGGTCGAACCGCTCATGTCGACCATGAACATCACCGCCAGCGAACGCTCGATGCGGCGGCGATGGATGAACAGGCGCGGCGAGGGCTCGGCTCCGCTCTTGCGGTCGGCGCGGGCCTCGACCTGCGCGTCGAGGTCGATTTCCTCGCCGTCGAACTGGCGCCGCTGCGGCTTGTCCTCGCCGCGCAGGGCCTCGAAGCGGCGGCGGATGCTGCGGATCAGGTGGGCGTGGCGGCTGCGCACTTCATCGACCCACTCAGGGTCGCCGGGCGGACCTTCCATTTCGTACATGTGGCACCAGCCGTGCCGCCATGAGGCGCGCCGGTAGTCCCACTCGTCATAGAAGGCGTCGGGCTGGGTGGTGACGCCCGCCGTAACCGGCTCGTCCACGCCGGCCACCGGTTGCCAGGCCCCCGGCCCGGCCGCGTGCAGGGCTTCCGGAGGAATCTCGCCGAGATCCTGCATCAACGATTTGGCCGCCTCGCGCGCCGCGGGCGGCAGGGCCAGCAGGTCGGCCTGCGGGTCGGGCACCTGCAGGTCGCCTTCCGCTGCCAGCGGCGGGTAGTCGGGATTGTCGGCGGCGCCGGCCTTGCTATCTGTCGCCGCAATCACGTTGAGGGCGCGGCGCACGACCGCCAGCTCGCGCGTGATGCGCGCCGCACGGACCCGACGCGCGGCAACAGGGTCGAGCGTGCCGACGTACGGAAAAATCGGCGCGTCGCCGGCGCCGTCCCAAGGGATACCGCTTTGCATGACTTTTCTGACTCCGGCCATGCATTCGAGGCTGTCCGCCACCGTTGCGGCGGGCCGCGCAAGCGTCGCGGCGGCTGCCGTCAAGTTCGCCGGCCACGGGCCGCGCAGGTCGGCCATCTCCTGCGCCAGGCCGGGCAGTTCGCGGCCAATGCAGGCTTCAAGACGCATGGCTTCGAACACGGCGAGCCAGGCCAGCGCCTGATCCCGCGCGGGCCACCGTTCGAGTTCCGGCTCGGGGTCGATGTTGAAGGTGCCGAAACGCGTCTGCGCCCACAGCAGCGCAGCCATGACCTTGTAGAGCCGGCGGTTTCCGGCCGCATCACCCGCCATGTCGAGTCGTTCCGGCAGCCACAGGGTTTCGGTATCGGTCCATGCTTTCGGGCCGCTGACCAGCCGCAGAGGCCGTCCGTCGAGCGCATGGAGGAAGCGCGACAGGCGACCCTCGATCGCGCCGAACGCAACGCTGTCCTGCGAACGCAACGCGCTGGCCTTGCTCGCTTCGGTGAATTCGTTCAAGGCCTTGCGCGCGGCGGCCAGTCCGTTGCGGTCGTAGGCATCGAGCCCGGCGCGCACCCAGTCGTCGAGCTGCGCATCGAGGCCGGCCGCCTGCGTAGCGGCCAGCGATGCGATCAGCCAGCCGAGGTCATCCGAGGTTTGCGCCGCGATGCCGGCCCAGTGCAGCACGCGTTCCTGCAGTTCGCGCGGCAGGGCTTCGAGCAGCGCCGCCGGCTCCTCGGCGGAGCGTTGGCGCAGCGAGAGCAGCAGCAATTCGTCGAGCCGCGCTTCGAGTTCGTGGGCGAAGAGTTTCCGTTCGCTCATCGACGGCCTAAAAAACCGCGCGGATCAGGTCGTCCAGGGCATCGCGCGTGTCGGTTTCGTCGGCCAACGGGCGGGCAATCGCCGCCGTGCAGGCGGTCAGCGGCGCCATGCCTTTGGCGATCAGCTGCGCGGCATGCACCAGCAGCCGCGTGCCGGCGCCTTCGTCGAGCCCGGCGCCCTTGAGCTTGCGCGTGAGGCCACCGAGCTTGACCAGCTTCTGCGCCGTGGCGGCGTCGACGCCGCCTTCGTGAGCAACGATGCGCGTTTCGGTTTCGGCGCCCGGATAATCGAAGTCGAGCGCGACGAAGCGCTGCCGCGTGCTCGGCTTCATTTCCTTCAGCACGCTCTGGTAGCCGGGATTGTAGGAAACCACCAGCATGAAATCCGGCGGCGCCTCGATGTATTCGCCGCGCTTCTCGACCGGCAGCGCGCGCCGCGAATCGGTCAAGGGATGAATCACCACCGTGGTGTCCTTGCGCGCCTCGACGATCTCGTCGAGATAGCAGATCGCGCCGGCGCGCACGGCCGCCGTGAGCGGGCCGTCCATCCACACGGTTTCGTCGCCGATGATCAGGTAGCGGCCGACCAGGTCGGCGGTGGTCAGGTCGTCGTGGCAGGCCACCGTGACCAGCGGCCGCTGCAGGCGCCAGGCCATGTGTTCGACGAAGCGCGTCTTGCCGCAGCCGGTGGGGCCCTTGAGCATCACCGGCAGGCCGCTTTGCGCCGCTGCGGCGAAGACATCGAGCTCGTCGCCGATGGCATGGTAGTAGGGCTCGGCGACGGGACGCACCAGCGGCGTGGCGAAGCGGGAAACATCGGCGCGGACACCGGATTGGCCCGACGATCTGGAAACGGACATTTGCGGCACCTATTTCGGCTTGGGTTCCTTGGCCTCGTCGGCCATTCGCTTCTTCAACTCGCGCAGCCGCGAATCCACTTGCGAGTGCTCGTAGAAATTGCCGTCACCGGACTTTTGCGCCAGTTCGAGCTGCTGCACCGCCGCCGGCAATTGTCCGCGCAGGGCATAGGCCTCGGCCTGGGCACGGTGCTGCTGCAGGCGCCGGCCCAGCATGGCATAGGTCTTCGCCTGCAGGAAATGCATTTTCGGGTCGGACGGGTAACTCAGCAGGTCGTCTTCGGTGAACTTCAAGGCGTCGTCAGGCATCCGGGCTTCCAGAAACGACTCGACCAGGCCGTAAGCGATGGCGCGCTCCTGCGGGAAGCGCGGCTGCGCGCTGCGCAGAATCTTCACCGCACCCGCCGCGTCGCCCCGCTTCAGGCGCACATGGGCATCGAGCGTTTCGATCATGGGCGACACCGCGTTCAGGCGGCGCAATTCCTTAAGCTCTTTTTCGGCGGCTGCGACCCTGCCGTCACGCAGCAGGGACTGCGTCAGGCCATAGCGCACGGCGGCTTCGCTGCCGGCAAAGCTGCGATCCATGAGCCGGGTCTCGAACTCCGTCACCGCATCGCGCGGCGCGCCTTCCTGTGCGCGCAGCTTGGCGCGCACCAGCTGGAACTCGAGGGAATCCGGCACCTGCTTGTAAGGCCGGCTCTGGATCCGGTTGCCCATGTCGGCCAGGCGTTCCGTGGTCAAGGGGTGGGTCCGCAAATAGCCGGGAGCGCTGTTCTTGTCCTCGTAAAGGCGACTGAATTTCTGCAGGCGTTCGAAGAAGGCGCTCATGTCGCGAATGTCGAAGTCGGATCGCTCCAGCAGTTCAAGGCCGACGCGATCCGCCTCGCGCTCGAAATCGCGCGAATAGTTCAGCTGATTCTGTATCGCCGCGCCCTGCCCGGCCATCATCGCGCCGATCGCCAGATCGGGGCTGCTGCGCGCCGCGAGGATCGCCACGGCGAGGCCGAGCAGGCTGGTGATCTGGCCCTGCCCCGACTTGTTGATGAGGCGCGCCAGGTGGCGCTGCGTGACGTGGGAAATTTCGTGTGCCAGCACCGCGGCCAGTTCCGATTCCGAGGCGGCAGCGAGAATCAGCCCGCTATGCACGCCGATGAAGCCGCCGGGCATGGCAAAAGCATTGAGGGTCGGATCGCGCAGCGCGAAAAGCTCGAACTCCTGGCGCGAATCGCTGCTCTGCGCGGCGAGCCGGCTGCCCAGGCGGTTGAGGTAGCTGGCGATCTCGGGGTCATCGAGGTAGGCGGGATCGCGGCGGATTTCCAGCATGATCGATTCGCCGATGCGACGCTCCATCGCCGGCGAGAAATCGGATTGGGCCGCCTCGCCGAGATCGGGCAGGCCCTGGGCCACCGAGAGCGGGGACGCGACGACGCCGAGTACAAGGATCAGGGCCCGGCTGAGCGGATTCAGTTTCATCCCGCTATGATAGCGGCTTGGCAAAACCGAGTTGTGACAGGGTATTTCATGAATCCACCGCGCAAGTCCGCAGCAGCGCCCGCCGCCGGGCCGCTGACCCATTTCGACGGCGCCGGCCAGGCGCACATGGTTGACGTCGGCGCCAAGGCCGAAACCACCCGTGTGGCGCGGGTGCAGGGCCACATCCGCATGGCGCCCGCCACCTTCGCCCTGATCAGGGGAGGCTCGGCGAAAAAAGGCGACGTGCTGGGCATCGCACGCATCGCCGCGATCCAGGCGGCCAAGCGCACCTCGGAGCTGATTCCGCTGTGCCACCCGCTGGCGCTGACCCGCGTCGCCGCCGAGTTCGCCCTCGATGCGCGGCGCCATCGCGTGACCATCGAAGTGACGGCGGAAACGGTGGGGCGCACCGGCGTCGAGATGGAGGCGCTGACCGCCGCCGCGGTCGGCCTCCTGACCATCTACGACATGTGCAAGGCCGCCGACCGCGGCATGGTCATCGAAGACATCCGCCTGCTGGAAAAACAGGGCGGCAAATCGGGACACTGGACGGCCGACGGGGTTGCAGATGAGCTCAAATAATTCGCAACGCGCCGTGGCGTGGTGGCTGTTCGCCTGCTGCGCCATGGTTTTCCTGACCATGGTGGTCGGCGGCGTAACGCGCCTGACGCACTCGGGACTTTCCATCGTCGAATGGAAGCCGCTGATCGGCGCCCTGCCGCCGCTTTCGCATGCCGACTGGCTGGAACTCTTCGCCAAGTACCAGCAGACGCCGGAGTTCATCAAGCGCAATCACGACATGACGCTGGACGGCTTCCAGTTCATCTTCTGGTGGGAATGGGCGCACCGGCTTTCCGGCCGATTGATCGGCGTGGTGTTCCTGCTGCCCTACTTGTTCTTTCTCGCCCGCGGCTACCTCAAGGGCGCGCTGGCGGCCAAGGTCTTCGGCTTCTTCATCCTCGGCGGCCTGCAGGGCGCCATGGGCTGGTACATGGTCAAAAGCGGGCTGGTCGATGATCCGCGCGTTTCGCAATACCGGCTGGCGGCGCACCTTGGGCTGGCCTTCATCCTGTTCGGCCTGATGTTCTGGACCGGGCTGGGCATGCTGCAGCCGCGCGCCGCGAAATTCGCCGTGTCGCCGGCGCCGACTTTTACCCATCGCCTCGGCAACTGGCTGGTGGCGCTGGTCTTCATCATGGTGCTGACGGGCGCGCTGGTCGCGGGCATCCGCGCCGGGCTGGCCTACAACACCTTCCCGCTGATGAACGGCCACTTCCTGCCGCCCGAAAGCTTCATGGTCGAGCCGTGGTGGCTGAACTTCTTCACCAACATGGCGCTGGTGCAGTTCGACCACCGCCTGCTCGCCTGGGTGCTGATGGGCCTGATTCCGTGGTATTCGTGGCGCGTCTGGCAGGAATCGCCGGAAGCGCGCACGCCCGCCGTGGCGTTGACGCTGTGGCTGGCGGTGCAGGTGGGCATGGGCATCGCCACCCTGCTGCTGCAGGTGCCGGTGGCGCTGGGCGCCGCCCACCAGGCCGGCGCGATGGTGCTGTTCGGCCTGCTGCTGTGGGCGAATCACGCCATTCGGCGGGCTTGAGAAAACCTGTCAGCCACAAAGGTCACAGAGGACACAGAGAAAAACTTGAAAGACAGGGAAGGCGTAGCGGATATGGAATAACGGAATTATTGATCCGGCTGCAACCTGCTTGAACGTTCGCCCTGAGCCGTGAGCTTGTCGAACGGTCGAAGCCCCATGCGCCCTTCGACCGTTCGACAAGCTCACGGCTCAGCCCGAACGGAAATTTCAAGTTCACTCAGGCCGGCTCGACAGGTCAGGTAGTCGCTACCTCCGCCCGGCAACTGAAGGCTGATCGCCAAGCCCCCGATTTTCTCTGTGCTCTCTGTGACCCCTGTGGCCAATAGGTTTACAGCCTACTCATAGCGGACCGCGATCACGTCGAGTTCGCGCAAACCCCCCGGGCTGTCGAAGCGCACCGTGTCGCCCTCGCGCGCCTTCAAGCAGCGCGCGCGCCAGCGGCGAGATCCAGCTGATGCGGCCTTCCTGGGCATTGGCCTCGTCGATGCCGACGATCTGGTAGCTCGCCTCGATGCCGTCGGCATCGCAGACGGTGACCGTGGCGGCGAAGAAGACCTGGTCGCGGTTTTGCTGCGCGGCCGGATCGACGATCACGGCGGATTCGAGGCGCTTGCCCAGGAAACGGATGCGCCGGTCGATCTCGCGCAGGCGCTTCTTGCCGTAGATGTAGTCGCCGTTTTCCGAGCGGTCGCCGTTGCCCGCGGCCCATGACACCACCTGCACGATGGCGGGACGCTCGACCTTGACCAGGTGCTCGAATTCGGCGCGGATCTGCGCGTGGCCGCGCACCGTCATGTAGTTTTTGGTACCGACGGGCAGAGCCGATTCGGGCGCGTCATCGTCCTCGTCGTCCTCGGATTCCTTGACAAAAGCCTTGTTCATTTCGTGGAATTCTCAAGCGGCCGGAGATGTTAGCATCCCGGCGGTAATGAGCACACCGCCCCCCGCCCCCGATCGCTCGCTCGCCAGCGTACTGCTGTTCGCCGGACTGATAGTCACGGTCGCGCTGGGCATCCGCCACACCTTCGGCCTGTTCCTGACGCCGATGAGCGTGGAACACCAGTGGAGCCGCGAGGTGTTCTCCTTCGCCCTGGCCCTGCAGAACCTGATGTGGGGCGCGACGCAGCCCTTCGCCGGCTTCCTCGCCGACCGCTACGGCGCGCGCCGCGTGCTGTGGGGTGCGAGCATCCTCTACACCCTTGGCCTGGTCGGCATGGCTTACGCCAACACCGGCAGCGGGCTGGCCGCCAGCGCCGGCCTGATGATCGGCGCGGCGCAGGCCGGCTGCACCTACAGCGTGGTGTTCGCCGCGCTGGGCGCGCTGGTGCCGGCGGCAAAGCGCAGCTGGGCCATGGGCGTGGTCGCGGCGGCCGGCTCCTTCGGCCAGTTCCTGATGATTCCGGTGGCGTCGGGCCTGATCGGCGGCCTGGGCTGGTTCGGCACCCTGCTGGTGTTCGCCGCCGGCTCCCTGCTCATCATCCCGCTGGGCAGCGCGCTGACCCGCGGCCTGGTCGCGGCGGCGGCCGGCAAGGGCCAGACCGGGAGCGAGGCCCTGCACGAAGCCGCCCGCGAAAAGGGCTACCTGCTGCTGAATCTCGGCTTTTTCGTTTGCGGCTTCCAGGTGGTGTTCATCGCCGTGCATTTTCCCACCTACCTGCTCGACAAGGGCCTCGGCCCCGAGGTCGGCATGACCTGCCTGGCGCTGATCGGCCTGTTCAACATCTTCGGCAGCTACGGCGCCGGCCAGCTCGGCAACCGTTTCCCGAAGCGCTTCCTGCTGTCGGCAATCTACGCCGCGCGCAGCATCGCCATCGCGCTCTTCCTCTGGCTGCCGCTGACGCCGGCCAGCGCCTACCTGTTCGCCGCGACCATGGGCCTGCTCTGGCTGTCTACCGTGCCGCTGACCAATGCCCTCGTGGCCCAGGTGTTCGGCGTGCGCTACCTGGGCATGCTCTCCGGGCTGGTGTTCTTCAGCCACCAGGTCGGCAGTTTCCTCGGCGTCTGGCTCGGCGGCCGGCTGTTCGACGCCACCGGTTCCTACGACACGATCTGGGGCATCTGCATCCTGCTCGGCGTTGTGGCGGCGCTTTGCCACCTGCCGATCGACGAACGCAGCCTGGAATCGCGGCGCCTGGCAACGGCAGGCTGAACCGGCGACAGGCAGGCCGGACCCGGGCCCGGAACCCGATTTGCGGGGAAAACCGGCCCCAATTCGGCAGCTACCCGGCCTCCGGGACGGTTTTCGGTCAGGCGCAAACGAAAAGACCGATGATCCGGCCGCAGCTTGCCGCAACGGGGCGGGCGCGGGTGGCTAGGATATGCCGGATGCCTTCCCAAATCGAACTTTACGAAGAAATGAACCTGCTCTCTTCGCGCATGGCCGTTGCGGCGCGCGCCAGCGACTGGGAGCACCTCATCGAGCTTGAGCGCGACATTCGCAAGCTGCGCGACGCCCTGCTGGCGATCAGCGATGACGGCAGCGACGCGGCCACCGACCTCGCACGAAAACACAACCTGATCCAGCGCATCCTCGACGATGACGCCGAAGTGCGCCGGCACACCGAACCCTGGATGGAACGCATTCTCTACTTCCTCGGCGACGGCTCGCCCCGGCGCGAGCTTCATCTGGCATCCGCCACCGGTTCCGGAGAATCCTCGAGCCCGGGCTGAACCCGTCAGCGCGCCTGCTGGTAAAGCGGCATGACCTCCGGCAGGTGTTTCTCGATTTCCCTGATGCGATTCTCGCCCGCCGGATGGGTTGAAAGAAACTCCAGCGGCGCGCGGCTGTTGGCGGCCGTCATCTTCTGCCACAAGCTGACCGCGGCGCGCGGATCGAATCCGGCCCGGGCGGCCAGGTCGAGGCCGGCCGCGTCCGCTTCCGATTCATCGTCGCGGGAAAACTTGAGCGACAGCAGGTTGCCGCCCGCCTGGAAGGCGCCGGTGTAACGTCCGCCGCCCACCAGCTCGCCGAGCAGGCTGGCGCCGAGCTGGGTCATCTGGTTCTTCGCAATGCGCTCACGCGCGTGCTCGCGCAGGGCATGGGCGATTTCGTGGCCCATCACCATCGCCACCTCGTCGTCGCTCAGCTTGAGCGTGTCGAGCAGCCCGGTGTAGAAAACGATCTTGCCGCCGGGCATGCAGAAGGCATTGATCTGCTTCGAGCCGACCAGGTTCACCTCCCACTGCCACTGGTTGGCGCGCGGATTGAAGCGGCCGGCGAAAGGAATCATGCGCGCCGCGATGGCACGCAGGCGCTTCACCTGCGGATGGTCGTCCGGGCCGAGGGCCTGCTTCTCGGCGGCCTTGCGCTTGAGCTCGCCGTATTGCTGCGCCGCCTGTTTTTCCAGCGCGCCGGCCGGCACCAGGTTGCGCATGGCCGAGGACTCGCCGAGCTTGATGCCGTCGGCGCCGCGCGCCGGCAGGGCCATAGCCGCTGCGGCCAATGCAGCCAGCGCGATCAGCGTGCGCGGCATCTCAAACCCTAAACCTCTTTAGCCACAGAGTTCACAGAGGACACATCCTTCGGCAAGCTCAGGATGAGCGGAAATACATTGGGGTCGATCATGGTGAGCCTGTCGAACCATGTCCTCTGTGGCAGGAAGTACGGTTTTCACCTCTATTCGCCCTCGCCGCCCAGCACCTCGACGAGATGCGCAAGCAACTGTGAAAGTTCGCCGCACATCAGCGTGAAGTTCGCGGCGAACAGGTCGTCGGCGTTCTCACCCTGGCGCTCGGCGTCTTCCTTGAGGACATCGAGGAAGGCCAGCTTCTTGATCTGCAACTGCTCGGTCAGCACCAGGGAAACGCGATCGTTCCAGGTCAGCGCCAGGCGCGTCGCCGTCTTGCCGCCGGCAATGTGGTTGCGCACTTCGTCGCTGTCGAGGTTGTGGCGCACGTAGCGCACGGCCGGGCGCTCTTCGGCGGCGGCCTGCAGTTCGCAGTCGCGGTCGATGCTGAAGCTGCCGGGCGCCGCGCCCGCCGCCAGCCATTGCGTCATCGCGGTGGCCGGCGCGACTTGCGTCTTGAGCAGGGTCAGCGGCAACTCGCCGAGCGAAAGCTTGAGCTGCGCCATGACCTCGTCGGCGCGACTGGTCGACGCGGCATCGACCAGCAGCCAGCGATTGACCGGGTCGATCCAGACATAGGTCAGGCCGCGCTTGACGAAGGCGCGCGGCAGCAGTTCCGCCTCGACCTGGTCGGTCACTTCGCGCGTCTGCTTGCGGCCCGGCTTGTAGCCTTGCGCCGCCGCGATCTGCTCGAGCCTGGCCTTCGCGTACTGGCGCACCACGGACATCGGCAGCAGTTTCTGTTCGATGCCCAGCGCGATCAATTGCTGGCGTTCGACACTGAACACCAGGTCGCCGTCCTCGCCGCGCGGCGGCACCCAGCCCAGGGCCAGGCGATCACCGGCGCCACAGCCCTGGAAGATGCCGCGCTTTAGGGCGGCGCTGAGGGCGTCGGTGCTGTAGGCCCAGTCGGGAGCGAGCCGGAAAATCTGGAGATTGCGAAACCACATGGCAGGAAGGCGCGGAATGAAAGGACGCCCATTCTAATCACCGCCGGCGCGCCAAACCTGGATCAAGCAAAAGTCGGCGCCGACGGCACGGCGATGAACCGCGAAAAAGGGGGAAAACGGAAGATGACGCGGGATCGTGTTTGTATGCAACGGCGGCAACGTGCCCATTGCCGTCATTCCCGCGAACGCGGGAATCCAGCGGCGTTTCAGCCAGGGCACTGGATTCCGGGTTCCGCTGCGCGGCCCCGGAATGACGGCTGGTTTCTGGATCGGCTGCCCAAGTGTCGTGAGCTTGCCGATCTGTTCCGTCTTGTGGCAGGTCGTGCAGCGTTCGGTGGTGCTACCGACGAAAGGGGCATGACAGGCAAAGCAGTCGGTTTCGAGTTTGCTGTGGCCGGGAATCAGCTTGCCGGGGCCGACCATCAAATGGGGATAGACAAAGCTCAGGATGGCCAGGACGATCAGGTTGGCCGCCAGAACGATCTTGAGGGTCTTGCTCATCGCCACCCCCAGAACAGGAAGATGCTGACGATGTGCCCGATTGCCAACACGGCAAAGACAATGAAGATCGGAATGTGCACCTTGCGCCACTTGGCCATGGCGTCAAAGGTCACCGACTCCCAGAACACCGCCTGCTCGACCTCGGCCTTGGACAAGCCGCGCAACTGGTAATGCTCCCGCTGGGCCTGCACATGCTCGCGGGAACGCGCCAACAGCATTTTGCCGACCATGCCACTGATGACGTTGACGCCCATGGCGATGGTGGCAAGCCAGGGCAGGATGGCATTGAAATGGATCCCCGCATGAAGCAGCACCATCCATGAGCCCAGCCAGGTGCCGATCTCGTGCATGTTGAGCCAGGATTTGACGTTCCCGGTCGCGATGACTTTGCGCTTGCGCAGGGAATAGGTCAGCGAGCCGATGATCAGCAAGGTGCCGGGGATGCCGAGGTAGCGGCCGACCCAGACCAGATCGAGTCGATGGAGCAGATAGTCGCCGATGATGGTCGCCACCCCGAGCAGGGTGACCAATAGCGTGAAGGGCAGGATGTGCTTGCGCCAGAGCGAGGCTGTGTCGGGTGCCGTCATTCAAGCCTCCAGCGTAATAGCGGTCTTGGGCGTACAGACGCACATCAGGCAGGTACCGGGTTCGGGATCGTAGTCCGGAGATTGCATATAGGACACTTCGCCGGATCGAATCGTGGTCTGGCAGGTGCCGCAGCCTCCGGCACGGCAGCCCGAGTCGATCACAATCCCCTGGGATTCGGCGAACTCCAGCAGGCTGCCCGACTGCGGTGACCATTGCGCCTGTTTGCCTGATTTGGCGAAGGCCACCGTTATGTCGCCAACGGGAGCTGCAATGGCATCTTCGGCAGTAGCGGCCCCAGCTTTGCGGCGCTTGATGGACGCGGGACCGAAGGCTTCGAAGTGAATGTTCGAATCGGGTACGCCCCAGTCCTCCAGCGCCGTCACCAGTGTTTCCATCATCGGCGTGGGGCCACAGATAAAGTAGTGATATGGCTTCAGCGGCAATTCGATCCGGAACAGACTTACATCCACGCGCCCGTGGTGATGGAAGTCCTTGCCCGGTTGATCGTCCGGCAGGGGGTCGCTGAAGCACAAGCGCAGATGTACGTTGGGCCTGGCAGTGGCGATTGCGCTCAGATGCGATGAAAAAACGGCTTCCTTGCTGTTGCGCACGCCATAGAAGAACCAGACTTCGCGCTCGGGTTGGTGCAACTGGCACCAGTTGAGCATGCTGAGCATGGGCGTGATGCCGATGCCGCCGGCGATCAGGACGATGGGGCTGCTGCCCGGATCGAGATGGAAGTGCCCCGAGGGCGCGCGCACCTGAAGTGTCGTACCGACCTGAATCTGGTCGTGGAAGAAGTTCGAGGAGCGCCCCGGGGGATGATTGCTCCGCGGCGGAGGAGGCACCCGCATGGCCGAACTCAGCCATCGTCATGGCCCCGATAACCAGCTTCACGCTGATGGCGGATCGCAAGAATCAGGACGGCATCCCGGTCTTCCTCAAAGCCATAGAGGGCCACATACCCGGTACGCCCTCTGGATATTATCAACTCCCGCAATCCATATTCCACGGGGCGGCCGATAAGTGGATGCCGCCTCAATAGTTCAACTGCCTCCTCAATCAGTCCAACAGTCTCGGCAGCGGCAGACGGATCGGCCTCGATCAGGAAGTCCGTCAGCCTTTCGAGATCGGCGAAGGCTCTTCCCGAATAGATCAGCCTTGCCAAGACTTGGCTTTCGGCTTCGCGGACTTGTTGCCCGATATCCGCGCCTTGAGGTAGGTATGCACCTCACGGGAATCGTAGCCCTTCCCGGTGCGCAACATCTGTTCCCGTGCTGCGAGGGCCTCGGCTACGAAACCGGCGCGCAGCTCGGCCGCTGTGGCTGCCTGCTCTATCGCGTTTACCATGAACGCATGGGGCGACACTCCTTTCTTTTCGGCAGCGGCAACAGCGCGTTGTTTGAGTTCCTCGGAGAGTTTCAGTGAAGTAGTGGCCATTGTTCGGTACCCGCTGTCATGAGGTGGCACTAGGGTAACACCGGATTGCCGGGGGTTGCAACTCGGCGAGAATCCAGCGGCGCTTGAGCAAGGTCACTGGATTCCGGGGTCCGCTACGCGGCCCCGGAATGACGGCCTCTGACCGAAGCGGGCTTGGCTGACCTCCGCGCCATTTCCGGATACAAAGAAACGCGCCCCTGCAGGAGGGGCGCGCTGGAAACACGAGGTGTTGCGGAAAACCTAGACCGCAGCCAATGCGGCGCTGGCCGCCGCCTCCGCCGCGCGCCGCGTCTTGCCGGCGCGCGCCGGCATGTGGCACAGGCCGCAGACATAGCCGCGGACGGGATCGTAGGCATGGGCCACGAAGTCGCCGTTGCATTCGCGACAGGTGGCCATCTGCAGCATGCTGGCATCGAAGAAGCGCACCATGGTCCAGGCGCGGGTCAGCGACAGCACGGTATCCAGCCCGCCGCGCTTGATCTGGTCGAGATACATGCGGTAGGACTTGATGATCAGTTCCAGGCCGGTCAATTGCGTGTGCGACTTGAGGAAGCGGTAATAGGCCATGAACAGCGAGGCATGGATGTTCGGCTGCCAGGTCATGAACCAGTCGGTCGAGAACGGCAGCATGCCCTTGGGCGGCGACTCGTGGCGGACTTCCTTGTAGAGCTTGAGCAGGCGCTCGCGCGAGAGGTTGGTTTCCGCCTCGAGCAGTTGCAGGCGGGCGCCGAGTTCGATCAGTTCGATGGCGAGGCCGATGTCCTTGGCTTCAATGATTACGGATTTGTTGCGCATGCGGAACCTCCGTCGCTAGACGTTTGTGTGACCCTGGATGGACGGCCGTTCAGGCCAGCGTGGCAACGGGCCTGCCGGCAGCGAGAATCGCCGCGTGCAGGTGGCCGACGCCGCGATCGCGCTCGTGATTGGCGAGCAGATCGAGCAACAGGGCGTCATTGAAACGGAAGCTGCAAAGCAGCATGTCGGAACTGGCCATTTTCAGCACCTGCCCCGGGGTCAGGCGCGCCAGCACATCGGCAATCTCTTCGCTGATGCCCAGACGGAAAATGGCCCCTTCGCGGTCCGAGCGAACCATGTTCTGCGCCAGCATCAGGTAAGAAAGATTGACTTCCTTTATATCGTTATAGGTGTCGGTCGATTTCATCATGCACTCCTTGAATTCGCCGGTCAGACCCGAATTCGGGCCCGAATCGCGACAGGTGCATGATCACACGGGGCATGACAAGAAAGAAATCAGTGGAAAAACCATTCTATTGTAAGAATTAGATAGACCGGCTTTGTAAGAGAAAACATTACAAACACAGCACAATGGATTGTTTTTCGGCCTATTTCTGCCCTTTTACCCATCCTCCGGGTGCCTCGACCGACCGCTGCGGCCGGCTGGAACCCGCTGCGCACCCCGGCGCGGCAGCGACCGGTTTCCCGTCATTCCCTGCGGCGGACAGAATCAGTACGCAACTGCTGCGCCCCGCCTCGAACTGACGCAGGCTGCGGGAACAGTCGAACTCGCGGCGCCGACCGCTGCGGCGAGGCCCCGTCGGCGGGATCGGGAACCCCGGGGGGTGGGTTGCGTCAGCATTTAATACGTGCCGGCAATGCCGAAGGCGCGATCCGGCGGGCTACAATATTTGCATGGATCCGGCGATGAATTTCTGCAGCGCCTGTGGCGCTCCTGTAGCGCTGAAGATACCCGCGGGCGATTCGCTGCCGCGCCATGTCTGCGAAACCTGCGGCGCGATTCATTACCGCAATCCGCGCCTGGTGGTCGGCGCGCTGCCCGAATGGGAAGACCGCGTGCTGCTTTGCCGTCGCGCCATCGAGCCGCGCCACGGCAAGTGGACCCTGCCGGCAGGCTTCATGGAAAACGGCGAGACCGTCGCTGCCGCGGCCCTGCGCGAAACCATGGAAGAGGCCTGCGCGCGCATCGAACTGGGCGAGTTGTACACGCTGATCAGCGTGGCGCACATCCATCAAGTGCATGTCATCTACCGCTCGCAGCTGCTGGATCTGGACTTCGCCCCCGGCGCGGAAACCCTCGAACTGCGCCTGTTCAGCGAGGACGAGATCCCCTGGGACGAGATTGCCTTTCGCACCATCGCCATCACCCTCAAGCATTACTTTGCCGATCGCCGCAGCGGGCGGTTCGGCTTCCATACCGAAGACCTGACGGCGCCGCCACCTCCGACCTCGCGCTGAGCCAATGGCCTGCCCCACATTGTGTGGAAGCGTCATTCCGGCGCAAGCCGGAATCCAGGACTACGAAGCGCATCACATGGCCCTCTGGATACCGGCGTTCGCCGGTATGACGCTTCGAAAGCCTATTCCTCCTCGAGATTGAACACCACCGGCAGCACCACGGCGAAGTTCCTGCCGCGCAGACTCTCGGGCAAACGCGCACGCAGGGCGCCGGCATCGATCATCGACAGCGCCGCGCGGTCCAGCGGCTCATGGCCGCTGGAGCGGCCGACCGTGGCAGCGCGCGGCCGGCCGTCGCTGCCGACTTCGAGGCGAACCTCCGCGGTCCCCGCCCAGCCCGCTGCCATGGCCTGGGGCGGGTAGCGCTTGAAGCCCCGGGCCTGAGTCGCCACCGACAGTCGATAGCCGCGCAATCCGTCGAGCGCCTCGCCCGATGCATTGGCCTGGGTCAGCAGCGCGCCGGATGGTGAAGCCGACGCCGGTGCCAGCGCCACCGCCACCGCCGCGGGGGCGGGCAAGGCGGGAACGGGAAGTGGTGGCGGGGCCGGATCGGTCGCGATTGCAGGCGCCGGCGGAACTGCGGTCGGTCCCGGCAGGTCCAATGTCTTTGTTGCAAGCGCCGGCGGGCGCGGCGCGGGCGCCCGCGTTGCGCCCCCGGCGGGCGGCGGCGCGGATGCCGGTGCCGCAGGGGCCGGCGGCGACGGGCGCAGGGTGGCCTGCAGCAGCAAACTCTCCTTGCTTGGCAGTCGCGGCAGCGCCGGCCACAGCAGCAGCAGATGGAAAACCAGGGAGGCCAGGATCGCGAATCGCAACCGTCGCGCCCCAATTCCCCTCATATCGAAGCTATGAAAAGTCATTGCGCTCTGCTAAATTCTTGCCGATACAGGATTCTATAGAGATGAGTAGCCATCCGCTGATACTTACCCTCGACCAGCACGGTGTTCCGCACCGCTGGGTGAGTTGGCAGCACGCCTGCATTTACGTCGCGCGCGACCTGGTCGCCTGGGACGCGGGTGATACTCAATTCATTTTCTACGGCGGCACCAACCGCGTCACCGGCGAACGCTCGGAACTGGCCACCAGCAGCATCATCGCGATCCGCGGCAAGGCCCTTTCCGGCAAGTCCCTGCACCCCACGCCGCCCTTGTCCAACCGCGAACTGTTCCACCGGGACCGGCACATCTGCGCCTATTGCGCCCGCGAATTCTCCTCGCAACGGCTGACGCGCGACCATATCCTCCCTGTCTCCCAGGGCGGCCGCGACACCTGGATGAACGTGGTCACCGCCTGCCGCCATTGCAACCAGACCAAGAGCGGACGCACCCCCGAACAGGCGCGCATGGAACTCGTCTATGCGCCCTACGTGCCGAACAAGGCCGAGTACCTGATCCTCTGCAACCGCAACATCCTGGCCGACCAGATGGATTTCCTGGCGCGCCACGTGCCATCCCAAAGCCGCGTCCGGGCTATCTGATCGGCCCGGTTCCGGCATGACCACGACTGCGGCGAAGCCGCTGACTTCCTATCGCAAGTACTGGGCGCAGCGCTTCGGCATCGCGCCCTTTCTGCCGATGTCGCGCGCCGAAATGGAGGCGCTGGGCTGGGACGCATGCGACATCATCCTTGTCACCGGCGACGCCTACATCGACCACCCCAGCTTCGGCATGGCGCTGGTGGGACGCCTGCTCGAAGCGCAGGGCTTTCGCGTCGGCCTGATCAGCCAGCCGGACTGGCAGTCGTCAGAAGATTTCAAGCGCCTGGGCAAACCGAAGCTGTTCTTCGGCATCACTGCCGGCAACATGGATTCGATGGTCAACCGCTACACCTCGGATCGGAAAATCCGCTCCGACGATGCCTACACGCCGAACGCCGCGCCCGACCGCCGCCCCGACCGCGCCGTGATCGTCTATTCGCAGCGTTCCCGCGAAGCCTTCCCCGACGTGCCGCTGGTGATCGGTGGCATCGAGGCGAGCTTGCGCCGCATCGCGCACTACGACTACTGGTCGGACAAGGTGCGGCGCTCGATCCTGCCGCATTCGAAGGCCGACCTGCTGCTGTTCGGCAATGCCGAGCGCGCGCTGGTGGAACTCGCCCATCGCCTGGCCAAAGGCGAGAAGATCGGCGACATTCGCGATTTGCGCGGCACCGCCTTCATGGTGCCGCATGGCTGGCTGCCGGGGCCGGAGTGGGCTGAGGCGGACTCGACCACCGTGGACACGCCGGGGGCGGTGCACGCCCATCCCGATCCGTATGCGATGGAGGCCGACAAACAAACTGCGAAAGTTATGCGAAGCGGTATCCCCTTGCGGGACGGCGCTGGCGGGACGGCGATTCGCATCGTTTCCAAGGCCGAGCGATTGGCGGCGACAAAGCAAGCGCGCGCGCACACTGCCATCCGCCTGCCCTCCTATGAACAGGTGCGCGACGACCCGGTGCTCTACGCCCACGCCTCGCGCACCTTCCATCTCGAATCGAATCCCGGCAACGCCCGCGCCCTGATCCAGGCCCACGGCGAAGGTGCGAGCGCGCGTGACGTATGGCTCAACCCGCCGCCGTTGCCGCTGTCCACCGAGGAGATGGACCACGTCTTCGGCCTGCCCTATGCCCGCGCTCCGCATCCGTCTTACGGCAATGCGAAGATACCGGCCTGGGAAATGATCCGCTTCTCGATCAACATCATGCGCGGCTGTTTCGGCGGCTGCACTTTCTGCTCCATCACCGAGCATGAAGGCCGCATCATCCAGAGCCGCTCGGAAGCCTCGATCCTGCGCGAAGTCGAAGAGATCCGCGACAAGACGCCCGGCTTCACCGGCGTCATCTCCGACATCGGCGGGCCGACCGCCAACATGTACCGCATGGCCTGCAAGGACCCCAAGATCGAGTCCTCCTGCCGCCGCCTGTCATGCGTCTATCCGGGCATCTGCGAAAACCTCAACACCGACCACGCGCCGCTGATCTCGCTGTACCGCAAGGCGCGCGCCCTGCCCGGCATCAAGAAGATCCTGATCGGCTCCGGACTGCGCTACGACCTCGCCGTACGTTCGCCCGAGTACGTCAAGGAACTGGTGACGCACCACGTCGGCGGCTACCTCAAGATCGCACCGGAACACAGCGAGGAAGGCCCGCTGTCGAAAATGATGAAGCCGGGCATGGGCGCCTACGAACGCTTCAAGCTGATGTTCGACAAGTTCTCCAGGGAAGCCGGCAAGGAGCAGTACCTGATCCCCTACTTCATCGCCGCCCACCCCGGCACCACCGATGAAGACATGCTGGAACTGGCGCTGTGGCTGAAGCAGAACGGCTTCCGCCTCGACCAGGTGCAGACCTTCCTGCCGACGCCGCTGGCGCTGGCCACCGCGATGTGGCACACGGAGAAGAATCCGCTGCGCAAGGTCACGGCGGATTCCGAAGGCGTCGCCGTGGTGCGCGGCGGCCGGCAGCGCAAACTGCACAAGGCCTTCCTGCGCTATCACGATGCCGGAAAACTGGCCCCTGCTGCGCGAGGCGCTACGCGCCATGGGCCGCGCCGACCTGATCGGACCCGGCAAGCGGCATTTGATCCCGGCATGGCAACCGGCGGGGACGGGAACGGCGTCATTGCCGCAGCGCCAAACGGCCCATGCGGACAAGCGCCCCAAAAAGTCGGCGCCGGCGGTACGGCGACCGACGCCTGCCGCTCCGGCCAAACCCGCCAAAGTCCCTCCCGCACGCCGCCATCCGGACGTGCCGCGGCATCCCCTGTCACGCCGCAAGGGCGGCTGAACCCCGCCGGCGGCGGCCGCCGCCCGGTTGTCCGTTCGACATCCTCAGGGTGTGCCGCCGCGCGCCCGGCCCTTCGGCATCAGATAGAACATGGCCAGCAGCACCACGATGGTCGGCTGCTGATAGTTGTCGCGGAAAAGCGCCCAGGCGATCAGCGCCAGGAAGGGCATGCAGATCACCATGAGGTGTATGCGCAGGATCTCGTGCGCGGGAACGAAGCGCCGCCACGGATTGCCTTGCACGAAATCGCCCGCGTTGGCGAGGAGTGTGCCGACGATCATCGGCCAGAAGCTCCCCAGCAGGTAGGCGACGGGCGTGAAGAAATCCGAGTTGATGAAGCCGTTGCGCCCGAACAGCGCGACGGGTTCCATCTCGGCGAAGAAGGAAAGAAAGATTCCGTAGAAGGCGAACAGCCAGGAATACAGGTAGAACGCGAGCCCGCCGGCGATCAGCGCGACCAGCATGATCGCGGGGAGAAAGGCGGCGAAAGGCAGGTCTCTCAGGAAGCTCAGGCGGGCTTCGAGGGCCGCTTTTTCCCTCCGGGCGCCGAGAACGATTCGAATCGATGCGCTGGCGGCACAGGCCCAGGAGTAGGCCAGGCTCGCGAGCCAGGTACTCCAGCAGAATTCCCGCAGCGACCACTCGTCCAGCACCGCGAATGCGCAGTTCAGGCCGAGGGCGATGTACCCGAGCGGGTTGTGGAGGACGCTCATGCCGGAAGGAAAATGCCGTGAAGCCAGGGGGAATCTGCTGCGGGTAGAATCCGGTGGCGGAGAGGGTGGGATTCGAACCCACGGATGCCTTGCGACATCGCCTGATTTCGAGTCAGGTACATTCGACCACTCTGCCACCTCTCCGCGAGGCGCGGATTATACCTGCGAAGCGACGGTCGTCACAGGGAGGGAAAGCGTTGTCGAAACTGCTTCGCCTGATCTGCTGTCTTGCCCTGCTCGGCCCGGCTGCGTGCACGCGCATCGAGCCGCCAGAAACGGAAGGCAAACTGGTCGTCGCGATCCGCGAAACGCCGGCCTTCTTCCAGGAAGGCGAGGGCGCCACGGCCAGCGGCTTCGAGCATGACCTGGTCACGGCTTTTGCCGACAGTCTCGGCCTCAAGGTACAGTTCATCAAGGCCGCCGACCCCTACGAATTGAACGAACTGGCACTGTCCGGACGGGTACACCTCGCCGCCTCGATGCCGCTGGGCAATGCATCACTGCAATACTCGGCGCCGATCCGCAGCGTCAGGCAGTGGATCGTCGGCCATGACGATATGCTGGGACCGGAGCAGCTCGCCGATCTGGCCGGCCGCACGGTCGAGGTGGTGGCCGGCTCGGCGCTGGCGGATACGCTGCGCGGGCTGGACGAAAAATCGCGCCCGCAGGTCGTCGAAGTCCCCGGGGTCACTGAAATGGAACTGCTGGCCCGCGTCGCCGAGCGCAGGACGGAACTGGTCGCGGTGCATGACATCCACCTCGACCTGGGGGTCAACTTCCACCCGGAACTGAGCGCCCGCGTGCAGTTGCCCGGCCGCCTGGAGTTCGGCTGGGCCTTTGGCGGCAAGGATGCCGTTGCGCTGCGCGACAAGGCCGACGCCTTCATTGCCGGCGTCCGTGCCGACGGCACGCTGGCGCGCATCCATGATCGCTACTTCGGTCACATCAAGCGCATCAATGCGGCCGGCATAGCGAAATTCCTCGACGATGCCCGGAGCAAGCTTCCGGCCTGGCGCCACCACTTTCAGTCGGCGCAGGACCTGACCGGAATCGACTGGCGCCTTCTCGCCGCGCTGGCCTATCAGGAATCGCACTGGGATCCGCTGGCCACCTCACCCACCGGCGTGCGCGGCATGATGATGCTGACCGAGGACACGGCCGATTACCTGCGCGTCAAGAACCGCCTCGATGGGCCGGAAAGCATCCGCGCCGGCGCCCGCTACCTGGCCGAACTGGCGGAGCAGATACCCGGCGCACAGCATCCGGACCGGCTCTGGCTGGCCCTGTCGGCCTACAACCTGGGCATGGGGCATTTTCGCGGCGCACGGGCCATCGCGCAGAAAATGAAGCGCGACCCGGATGTCTGGTACGACATGAAGCAGGTGCTGCCGCAACTGGCGCGACCGGAGATCTATGCCCGGCTGAAGAGCGGTCCCGCGCGCGGCGGCGAGGCGGTGATCATGGTCGAGAACATCCGCAATTACTACGACATCCTCAGCCGCGTCGAGCCGGCCCACGCATCGCCCTATGCAATGCAGTTGATGCTCAGGCTGCCTGAATTTTCTCCATCCCAGCCATCCACGGCCGAAGCACCGCAGGGACCGTGATGCTGCCGTCCGCGTTCTGGTAATTTTCAAGGACCGCCACCAGCGTGCGGCCCACGGCGAGGCCTGAGCCGTTCAAGGTATGCAGCAGTTCCGGCTTGTTCTTCTCGTTGCGGAAGCGCGCCTGCATGCGACGCGCCTGGAAGGATTCGAAGTTGGAGCAGGACGAAATCTCGCGATAGGTGTTCTGCGCCGGCAGCCAGACTTCGAGGTCGTAGGTCTTGGCCGCCGAAAAGCCCATGTCGCCGGTGCACAGCGCCACCTTGCGGTAGGGCAGCTCCAGCTTCTGCAGCACGGCTTCGGCGTGGCCGGTGAGTTGTTCCAGCGCGTCCCACGACTGGTCGGGGCGCACCATCTGTACCAGTTCCACCTTGTCGAACTGGTGCTGGCGGATCATGCCGCGCGTGTCCTTGCCGTAGCTGCCGGCTTCCGAGCGGAAGCAGGGCGTGTGGGCGACGAACTTGAGCGGCAGCGCATCGGCGGCGAGGATCTCGCCGCGCACGAGGTTGGTCACCGGGACTTCGGCGGTGGGAATCAGGTAGAGCTTGCTGCCGTCGCTGCGCGGCACCATGAACAGGTCTTCCTCGAACTTGGGCAGCTGGCCGGTGCCGAACATGCTTTCCGGATTGACCAGGTAGGGCGTATAGACCTCGGTGTAGCCATGCTCGCCGCTATGCAGGTCGAGCATGAACTGGGCCAGCGCACGGTGCAGGCGCGCGATCGCGCCCTTCATCACCGTGAAGCGGCTGCCGGAAATCTTCACCCCGGCCTCGAAATCCAGCCCGCCCAGCGTGGTGCCCAGATCGACGTGGTCGCGCGGCGCGGCGATGGCGCGCGGCGTGCCCCAGCGCAGGATTTCGACATTGCCGGTTTCGTCCTTGCCGACCGGCACGCTTTCGTGCGGCAGGTTGGGAATCAGTTCGAGGAAGGTATCGAAGCGCGGCATCAGTTCGGCGAGCGCCGCTTCGCCTGCCGCGAGCGCGTCGCCCAGCCCGGCGACCTCCGCCATCACAGCGGAGGCGTCCTCGCCCTTGCCCTTCAACATGCCGATCTGCTTCGACAGCGCGTTGCGCTTCGCCTGCAGGTCCTGGGTGTGCACCTGCAGGCGCTTGCGTTCCGACTCCAGCGCCTCGAAGGCGGCGGTGTCCAGCGTCACGCCGCGCAAGGCGAGGCGTTCGGCGACGAAGGGAAGATTGCTGCGCAGGAGTTGAATGTCCAGCATGGTGTTTCCTTATCGTTTCTTCTTTGCCTGCGCATCCAGTTCGCGCAGGTGGGCAAGTTTTTCGGCGATCTTCTGTTCCAGTCCGCGCGCCACCGGCTTGTACCAATGCACGGCGGGCATGCCCTCGGGCAAATACGTTTCCCCGGCGGCATAGCCCTCGGCTTCGTCGTGGGCGTAGCGGTAGTCGGCGCCGTAGCCGAGGTCCTTCATCAGCTTGGTCGGCGCATTGCGCAGGTGCTCCGGCACGCCGCGGCTCTTGTCCTTCGCCACGAAGGCGCGGGCCGCATTATAGGCGACGTAGGCGGCGTTCGACTTGGGCGCGACGGCCATGTAGAGCACGGCGTTGGCCAGCGCCAGCTCGCCTTCCGGGCTGCCCAGGCGCTCATAGGTGGCGCAGGCGTTGAGCGCTATGTCCCAGGCGCGCGGGTCGGCCAGGCCGACGTCCTCGATCGCCATGCGCACGATGCGCCGCCCCATGTAGAGCGGATCGGCGCCGCCGTCGAGCATGCGCACCAGCCAGTACAGCGCGGCATCCGGGTCCGAGCCGCGCACGGATTTGTGCAGCGCCGAGATCTGGTCGTAGAAGGCGTCGCCGCCCTTGTCGAAACGCCGCAGGTCGGCGGCCAGCGTCTGCTGCAGAAAGTCGGCGCTGACGACACGGCGCTCATTTGCAAAACCCGCGGTCGCGGCGGCGGTGCGCAATTGTTCCAGCACGTTGAGCAGGCGCCGCGCATCGCCGTCGGCATAACCGATCAGGCGCTCGCGCGCTTCCGGCGTCGAACTCGAGATCGGCCAGCGCCCTTGACCGGGCGCGGTCGAACAGCTCGCCCAACTCCGCCTCATCGAGGCTCTTCAGCACATACACCGAAGCCCGCGACAGCAGCGCGGAATTCACTTCGAAGGACGGGTTCTCGGTGGTCGCGCCGATGAAAGTCACCGTGCCTTTTTCGACGTAGGGCAGGAAAGCATCCTGCTGCGCCTTGTTGAAGCGATGCACTTCGTCAACGAACAGGATGGTGCGGCGCCCCTGCTGCGCCATGACCTCAGCCTGCTGCATCGCCTCGCGGATATCCTTGACACCGGAAAACACCGCCGACAGCCCGACGAATTCGGCATCGAAACTGTCCGCCATCAGGCGTGCCAGCGTGGTCTTGCCGACGCCCGGCGGACCCCAGAGGATCATCGAATGCGGCGTACCGGAAGAAAACGCCAGTCGCAGCGGCTTGCCTTCGCCCAGCAAGTGGCGCTGGCCGATCACATCGTCGAGCGTGCGCGGCCGCATCTGTTCGGCCAGCGGCGCATGCGGGTTCTGCCGGGCAAACAGATCGCTCATGATGTTTGCACGGCGGCGGCCATGCTCAAGCCAGCGCGTCCAGCGGGCTGATCACGCCGCGCCCGCCCTTGTTCAGCACATGCGTATAAATCATCGTGGTGGACACATCCGAATGTCCAAGCAACTCCTGCACCGTGCGGATGTCATAGCCCGACTGCAGCAGGTGCGTGGCGAAGGAATGGCGCAGCACGTGCGGCGACACCGGCTTGACGATGCCCGCCTCGCCCGCCGCGCGGCGGATGGCGCGCTGGAGCATCTTCTCGTCCACATGGTGCCGGCGCCGCTCGCCGTTGCGCGGATCGAGCGAAATGCTGCGCGCCGGAAACATGTATTGCCAGCCCCAAGCCGTCGCCGCGTTCGGATACTTGCGCGCCAACGCGTCCGGCAGCCACACCGAGCCCAGGCCCTGCGCCAGGTCCGCCGCGTGCTGCGCCTTGACTACCGCCAGGTGCGCGGCGAGCGGCGCGGCCAGCGCATCGGGCAGCATCGTCACGCGGTCCTTGCCTCCCTTGCCGTCGCGCACCGTGATCTGTCGTGCGGCGAAATCGACATCCTTGACCCGCAGCCGCACGCACTCCATCAGGCGCATGCCGGTGCCGTAAAGCAGGCGCAGCATCAGGCCCGTGGTGCCGTCCAGCCGCGCCAGCACCGCCCCCACCTCGGCCGCCGACAGCACCGTCGGCAGCCGCGCCGGCTTCTTCGCCCGCTCGATCCCGTCCAGCCACGGCAGCGGCATTTCCAGCACCTCGCGGTAGAGAAACAGGATCGCCGACAAGGCCAGGTTCTGCGTCGCCGCCGCCACATCGCGATCCACCGCGAGGCTGGTCAGAAAGGCCTCGACCTCCGCCGCGCCCATGTCCTGCGGGTGCCGCTTGTCATGGAACAAAATAAAGCGTTTAATCCAGTGCGCATAGGATTTCTCGGTGCGGATGCTGTAACCCTTGCGCCGGATGCGGTCACGAACGCGATCAAGCAGCTTCGGCGGATCAGCCGGAGCGGAAGAGGTGAAAACTGGTGGATAACTTTTCGCAGCGCCCATCGCATTCAACAGGTTACAAAGAGATGTCTGGATTGTACGCCAGTCCGAATAACCGATTAACACGCCACTCGGCGTGCACATCACGTTCGGCGTCTTAGGCTTTGGCCCGCGATGGTCTATTTCTATAACCGTGTGCGTGCCGTCTCGGTAGTCAATTCGTACCATCACCTTTGCCTGTGCGTGCTGCGCCATCCAGTCTGCGAATTGATCCAGCATCGCTTCTATGCTCGGTGGCGGTTGTCTGACGTAGGCCATCACTGTTCCCCTCTCAAAAGTCGGCGCTGGCGGTACGCCGCCGAACCCATCATTCCACCGGACCTGCGCAAGAAGCCGCGCAGGCCGGTGAATTCAAGCGTTAGGCCCCGTCATGTTGCGTGGTGCTCTCTCCAGGGTTGATCGAGGTGTGTCTGTTGCGCTTGCCATCGCTTGGCTTGTCGCTGGAGTTGTCGGCCTAGTCGCTGGTGCCGTGTACTCCAGCGTGCCGGTGTTTGTCATCTCCGCGCTCGTCGCCGCTTGGGGTGTTGTGTGGGCCATGGTCGCTTGGCGAGGCCGTTTGCTCGGCTCGTCCGCCAGCCGCCCGCCCGGTCGGCGCTGAGGGTGAGAGCGGTGGCAATCCGCATTGCCAAGGTTGGAGCGGTACGGCAGGCTGCAGCGCCTCGAGAATTGGCGCTGCCAAGTCTGTCAGCGCGCCGAGGCCTAACCCCTCCATCGAGCGGACGCCCTCCGGCAGGCTTTGCCTGCCTACGGTCTCCGCTCATGTCGAACGTTAGGCGTCTCCGCGTGCTCCATGTTTGCGAAAATTAAACGACTGTTCGAGCAGAAGCCGCCAGCGGAGTTTCGCGATCCGGTCTTGGGGCTGTTGGTGAGTCGTCATTCTGGAGTGTGGTGCGGCGATATTCCCTTCCAAGGAGGCAGTGCGGAGTTGCTGCTGCCAGGCAGTCGTCAGTGTCCAGACGCTACACGAGTGGCGCAAGCGCGGGAGGCGATTCAGGAACTGCCGATTTTGGTCAGTGCCGCCATGCGCTTCGCGCACGAGCGGAGAGCCGAGTTGTCAGCAGACCGGCTTCAGTTTGGCGCTCTCAATTATTTCTGCGGCGAGTTGCCTGAGTATTTCGGTTTGGATTTCATTGAGGTGGGCGACGAGTCTGGCAATTGTTGGCAGGTTCATTTTCGTTCTGGCCAGCCCATTGAGTTGGAATACACATGAGAACCATGACGCCTAACATGCGCTGCAGCGAACCCGGCCATCGCGCTCTGGTTGCAATCCAACGCCCTCGTGGGCCGGGTCGCTGAGCTTGGGTCGTTAGCTGCTCCGACATGTTCTCCAAGCTTTTCGGGCCACGAGAGCCCAAAGATCCGCCAAGGGACATGGAATCGTTGTTTCGACCCCTTGGGCGCCCTGCCGCGCATATTGTAAGAACCGAGGCGCCATCCGGTTCGTATCTCGGGGGCTCACCGAGCGCGTCGACCGGCTTCTTATGGCCTCGAGTCTCAGGACGGCCGCTTGGCTTCCTTGCGCGGATCGATCTCGCCGAGCTCGCCGCCCAACACGCGACGGACTGGCTCCCGTCGTCAGGATCTCTGCTCTTCTTCTACGACATGAAAGAGCAGCCGTGGGGTTTTGATCCAAAGCACCGCGGCGGCTGGGCAGTGCAGTACGTGTCGAACCCCGGCGCGATGGCTGAACTCCCGGTGCAGTCTGACCTTTCTAAGGAGTACGTCCTTCCCAAGGCAAACGTCGCGTTTTTGCGGGTCAATACGTTTCCTTCAGCTGTCGAGGGACTAGCGCACCTTCAGCTAGCCTACCGATGACAACTCGAACAGAACGTCGCGATGCGAAGCTTGAAGAGCAGTGCGCCGTGGTCGCCGCTCTTATCGTGGCACTGCGACCGGTGTATGAGGCCGCCACTATTCAACAGCGCGCGTTACTCGAAACAATCATCGACGCAGCAATCTGGTACATACCCAAACCATCTTGTGCATGGACAGGCCGCATTTCAGTTGGCGCTCTCCGAACGTTTCACCCGGCAAGCGGCATTGAGAAGCCGCGACTCAGCGAGGAGCATGTCTATCCGCGCAAGGTCACCGCGCGTCTCCTTCTCGAAGATGCGTCCTTGAGTGGTTCGTCTTTAGCCACGCTGTTTCGAGAGAAGTACGGGCGGGTTCACTTGATTACTTCGGAAGAAAACAAAGCCGTACAGCCGTTTCAGCGCGTGGGAGTCTTCAGCTCTCCAGACGACGCCTACTCCAAGGCAGGTATCGTCCTGGTAGAACTGGCGGAGGAAGAACTCCGCCGAGTAAAGCGAAGGCACCTCGAAACGATTGACCGTCACTTGGGCATACAGCCTCAAGATTTATTGCACCGCCAAAAAGACGCCGAACCCATCATTCCACCGGACGCTGCGCGATGAAGCCGCGCAGCGCCGGTCACCTTGAACGTTCGACCCCATGAGACATTCCCGGTCCGCCTATGTCTATTCATGCTTGACGTTATGCACGACTAGCGTTAATATTCATGCATGCCGATCAAGAGCTTCAAATGCAAGGACACTCACGCCCTATTCCTTGGTCAGCGGGTTCGCCGCTGGGTAAACATTGAGCGGCCTGCCTTACGTAAGCTTGAGCAACTGGACTGGTCTGTGGTGTCGGAGGATTTACGTGTTCCCCCTGGCAATCAACTGGAAGCGCTAAAAGGAAATCGCAAGGGGCAATACAGCATTCGCATCAACGATCAATGGCGCGTGTGCTTCGTTTGGACTGTGGAAGGCCCGAAAAACGTGGAAATCGTTGATTACCACTGAAGGAGTTTAGACATGCGTACTGTTCCCCCTGTTTCGCCTGGCGAAATGCTTGATGAAGAGTTCTTGAAGCCACTTGGCCTGACGAAATACCGCTTGGCCAAGGACATCGGCGTGCCCCCGCAACGAATTGGAGATATCGTGGCGGGCAAGAGGGCCATTACCGCTGATACGGACCTGCGGCTGTGCCGGTACTTTGGACTTAGCGACGGATGGTGGCTTCGCGGGCAGGCGAACTACGACACCGCGATCGCGCGCGAAAACATGGGCGAAGTCCTCTCGCGTATTACTCGTTGTCAATTGTTGGCCGCCTGATCGCAGTCCGTAGAGAAGATGTGGTCGAACCCATCGTTCCAGAGGACGCTGCGCGATGAAGCCGCGCAGCGCCTCTGAACTTGAACGTTAGGGCGCAGACCATGGAGGCGACCGCATGATACGACTTCTCATTCTCGTCGCTCTCGTTCTCGTACCGCTGGCCTTTGCGCAAGCCTCAGACTACGCCGTCACGATTCTGCAGCCAGATGCGCTGACGGTACTTGCTCGTGAGGAACGCAAGGCATCAACACAGCTGGTTGGGAAAACCATTGCAGCGATATTCGGACCGATCTCGGAGCTCCGCTTGCAATTCGACGGAGGAGCCAACCGAACGGCGATTGATGGGGACCCAAGGAAAGTTCTGCAGCGCATCCAGGAAAGGATTGATCGGACGAAATGTCTGGGCCGAGACTGGGAAGTCGCCTGGCATAAAGCGCCCTGGATGCGAGGCCACATTCTGCTTAAGAACGGCAGGGTTCTTCCAGTGGAGATTCTGTTGAGCGGAATTGTGGTTGGTGATCTTCTTTTTGGAGATGAGGCCGAACCAACCGCGCCAGCGAACGGGGCTTTGCCCCGTCGCTGAACTCAATCGCTGGGCGAACTTAGCGTCGCGCATGGATAACATCGCCACACCGCAGACGATCCGAGCGGAAGACAGGAGGCATAGAGTGTTTTCGTTCCGCGTTGCTGCGCAACAGGTGATGCATGGGTGAAGCCTGGCTGCTGTGGATACTCTTGCTGGGAGGTAGCGGGTTCGCTCTCGGCTCCCTCGTGGTATTCACGATGTCCGCTACCGTCATCTTGCGTCTCTTCGCTGCCGGGCTTGTGCTCGCAGCCGTTGTCTTCGCGGTTGGATTGAACGTCACCGGGCTGATACGCCCCTCGTTCAGTTTGCCGGGCGTGTTTATGATGCCCGTGTTGGCCGCAATCGGCCTGCGTTACCTTTGGTCAAATAGCAAGAAACCGGACCGATTGAAACGTGACTGACCCGCTCGCACGTGCAAAACAAAGAGGCCAGACGCCTTAGATTCTCTCTGACCTCATCATTTAGGGTCCCAGTGCAAAGCACCCCAGTGGCCGCACGAATGGCAAACCGAGGTGCTCTACACTTGGCTCGAGTGCGATGCCGAAGACTTTGCGAAGACCCAATTCTCGGAGCGCCAGCTTGCGGACATTGGCCTCACATTGGTTGCTAGCCTTGCAGCGCCCGCCAAGGCCTGACCCTGCGCTCAACCGGACGGGCCGGCACGCGGCTTCTACGTCGCGAGCGTCGGCGCGGCCCGCCGGTTAGCTAACACGTTAGAGGGGCCACTCCCATGCCACAGAAACTTCAGGAGGCGTTATGTCTTGGTTATATCTAATCGCTGCGGGGGTCGCAGTTTGGCTGTTGTGGCGAATGTTTTCCCACAGCGCATCCCGCAAACCTGGAAACCCCAATACCACGTGGGTAATCCCAATCACAGTAAAGGTGACATAAAGCCCCGCACCGCCGCTGACCTCTACGTTGGGCGTCAGAGGTAGCGCGCATTGATTCGTGTTCGCGTATTTGCTAACATCCGTCCATGTCCTTCGAGATCGAGTACTTCCACGAGCGGGTGCTACACGACATTGAATCGTGGCCCGTGGACGTCCTCGCCGACTACGCACGCTTGGTCGAACTGCTTATTGAACATGGGCCGAGCCTCAGGCTTCCGCACTCGCGGGCTTTCGGTGACGGCCTGTTTGAGCTCCGGCCTCGCGGGCGTTCTGGCATTGGTAGAGCTTTCTACTGCTTTCTCGTTGGCAAACGGGTTGTCGTCCTGCACGCCTTCATAAAGAAGTCCCAGGAAACACCCGACCGAGAACTGAAGTTAGCGCGAAAGCGTATGAAGGAGGTTTCAAATGGCTGAACTGAAATTCAAGCCCGTCCGCCATTCGCACAAAGAATTCCTTGCTCAGGCAGCAACCCGCAAGGGGTTTGTCGAAGCCTATGACGCCCTTGCCCTTGAGTACCAGGTTGCCGGCCAAATGCTCAAGGCACGGTCCCGTGCCGGCCTGACGCAAGACGCCGTTGCGGAACGGATGGGAACAACCAAGAGCGCGGTTTCGAGGCTCGAGTCTGCTGGAAAGCATGCTCCGTCGCTCGCAACGCTCAAACGCTACGCGCAAGCTGTCGGCTGTGAGCTTCAAGTGAAGCTTGTGCGGCAGAAGGCCGCATGACGCCCAACCCGGCAGTCCACACGGACGCTGCGCGATAAAGCCGCGCAGCGCCTCTGAACTTGGACGTTGGGGCTACCCATATCTGTGTATGGCTTTTTGTATGGGCTAGTGATACTCTGCGTCCATGGCTAAGACTCGCTTTGATTGGGACCCAGACAAGGACGCCGAGAATCAGAGAAAGCACGGGGTCTCCTTCTCCCGTGCCCAATACGCCTTTGCGGACCCGCAGCGCGTGATAGCCAAGGACGAGGCACACAGCCAAACCGAAGAACGGTTCTATTGCTTCGGCGAAGTTGACGGCGGTGTGCTCACGGTGCGGTTCACGTACCGTGCTTCGGTTATTCGAATCATCGGCGCCGGTTATTGGCGCAAAGGAAAGACGATCTATGAGCGCGAAAATTAAATACACCGATGAACCCCTTGGCAAAGTTCAGGTGGTTCCCGACTTCCTCCCCTCGCCGGCAGAACTGGCATTTCGTGAAGAGGGCGTGAAGGTCACTCTGGCTCTGAGCAAGAAGAGCATCGAGTTCTTCAAGTCGGAGGCTTCAAAGCATCACACTCAGTACCAGCGCATGATTCGGCGGCTTCTCGACGCGTATGTTGATGGACAAGCCCCAACCCGGCAGTCCACACGGACGCTGCGCGATAAAGCCGCGCAGCGCCGGTGACTTCCACTACAAGGGCTTCCCTTCGAAGGTCAAGCGTGAGATTCGCGATCAGCAAGGTGCGCAGATAGCGATCCCCGGCCTTGGTGATCCGCCCCAGGCGCTGCTTGCCGCCGGAACTGTACTGCCCCGGCACCATCCCCAGCCAGGCGGCGAACTGCCGTCCGCTGGCGAAGTCATGTCCATCGCCTATGGAGGCGACCAGGGCGCTGGCCGTGGTCGGGCCGATACCCGAGAGTTGCATCAGACGCCGGGCGTCGGCATTGGTCTTGGCGCAGGTCGCGATATGCCGGTCGTACTCGCCGACGCGTGCATCCAACCGTTCCAGGTCGGTGATCGCATCGGCCACGACCGTATTGCAATGGCCGGGCAGGTCTTCGAGGAGTTGCGCCAGCTCGCGCCGGGTCGTATCCGCCTTCTGCGGCAGGACGATGCCCAACTCGGACAACAGGCCGCGCACGCGGTTGATGAGCGCCGGGCGCTGCAATACCACCTTTCCGTCGGCGCCGGCGCCGTGCAATGCGAATATGTTCTTGGCAAGATCGATGCCGAGCGTTACGATTTCCATGGTTTCCCCTCCCGAGTCGAGTTGATGAGCGTTGTAAGAAACCCCGTCTTGGCAATTCGTTGCCGTTTCCGTGCTCCATCCGCACGGCCGGCTTGGGACGGGGAAGTCCCTTTCATTCGTTGGGTGGCGTCCCGGAGCTGACACATTGACCGTACTTCGCCTCCCCTGCGTGCTGGCGTGTCTTCTTCTCATCGGCTGCGACCCACTCTGGAACGCCGCCAATCGCTCGGGTCTCGAGTCAGACATGCGCGCACTCTTGAAGACAGCCGCGGTCGAACCGCAGCATCTTCAATGCCGCATGGTCGGTTCGACACGAAACGCGTCCTGCTCCCTTCGCATGTCCCCTTCAGAGACCGCGTCTGTCATTCGCACCTTCGCGCTGGAGAGCATCCACACGTCGTCAGAACCCTCGTCGCCCCTCGCGCGGCTCATCGCTCATGCCGGTCCCAGTTGTGTCGCGAGTGTCTCCGCGCCGCTGGCAGCATTCGGCCTCGCCGGTCGTCCCGCCTCCCTTCGGCTCCCCAGTGGCGCGGCCTTCGAGTACCTTCTCCTCACCATCAACGAGTTGACGGGCCAGGCATGCGTGCAGGTCTCCTACTCCAGCGGGTAGGCGGCACGCCCGCGCATCGCCCGCCGATACCACCGCGCCACCTAACCCCGGCATGCAGCGGACTCGCTACGCTCGCCGCTGATGCCAGAACGTTAGGTTTCTCAGGAGCATCTTTATGTACGCAAACGTGATCTCCCCTTGCATCACAACAGCCAAAGTTGAAGAGTCCCGCGACTTCTATGTGAAGTATTTCGGGGCCAAGATCACATTCGATTGCGGCTGGTACGTCAACCTCCAGTTCGGAAAGGAGTCATCCAGTCTGCAATTCATGGCTCCCCAACCAGGACAGCCGATCTGCAACCCTGCCGGATTGGGTTACAACTTCTTCGTCGACGACGTCGATGCCGAGTACAAGTTACTAATGTCCGCAGGTCTCCAACTGGTAATGCCACTCGAAGATCATCCGTGGGGTGATCGTGGCTTTGCAGTTCAAGATCCCAATGGCGTGGCGCTTTACTTCTACTCAGAGCGTGAACCCAGTCCCGAATTCAAGCAGTACTACAATACCTGACATGGCGCTCGACCTCGCCCCCTTCGGTCGCTGGACGCTGCGCGATGAAGCCGCGCGGCGCCGGTCGCCTGCACGTTGGGCCGCGCCGCACTGAGGGCCGTCAGATCATGAACAGAACTGTGTTGCGCTCATTTGCAATCCTGAGTCTCTGGTCATGCCTGTCCACACAACCTCTAATCGGCGCACTGGGCACGGCACAGGCGGCAGGTACGAAGTTGACCGGGACACCCCTCGTCATTGATGTCAATGACTTGTTCCAGCACTGGGTCCACTCCAGTGAGGAGGAGCGACCGGATGGAACGGTTCGGATATACCGCCCCGCCGCGTCGATGAAGTTCCCACCGAGCCGACACAGGATGGCCTACAAGTTCGCTCCGAACGGGGCTTGCGAATTCTACTTTCTCTCTCCTGACGATGCGCATCATTTCAAACCGTGCAACTGGACAATTAGTGCGCGCGATAAAACGATCCTTCAGATCAGCGCGAATGGAAAAACGATCTCTTACAGGATCGTCCAGCTCACCGGGAAGATTCTGCGACTTACACCGTTAGAGCCGCAGCGAAATCAATGAACAACGGTCCAACCCTTCGTTGCAGGGGACCTCGCGCATAAAGCCGCGCGAGGCCCCTGAACTCAGACGATATACACCACCCGTCCATTTGTGCGCGGAACGCCGCTCACCACCGCCAGGCTCAACCCGGCGATTGCGTTGAGTCCGTGCCGGTGGCGCCGGGTTTGCGCGTTGCGCGCCGTCCCGTCAGTACCGTCCGCAAGGGATACCGTCTCCGGCTCAGCCGGAGACATAACTTTTCACAAGGCGGTTCGAAGTCCGGGCTCCCCTTGCGGCGCCTCGCCACCGAGCGCGCGGTACTCGATCAGTCGCCGACCACATCGGCCCCGGCGGGTGCGACGAAGCGAAAGAGCCCGGCGGGCAGTGCCGGATTGGCCTCGAAGCGGGTGAAGCGCAGCACGGTCACCTGGCCGAAGCTGTCATGGATTTCCATGCTCACCGGCTGGTTGGCGGCAAAGCCGATCTTGACCCGCTCGAAGCTGGCGTCGCCGCCCTTGGGTGTGGCCTCGACGAATTCGATGCCGTCCGCCGCGGTGCCCTCCTTGAGCTCGAAGTGCCTGTCCAGATCCTTCCCGGCCAGCAGTGCCGCCGGGCTGGCGCCGAAGGCGGTGCCGAGCTTCTTCACCGCGACCTGGTTGAGTTCGGGGTCGTAGCTCCACAGCTTGTTGCCGTCGCTGACCAGCAATTGCTTGTAGGGCTTCTCGTAGGACCAGCGGAATTTGCCCGGGCGCTGCAAGGCGAAGATGCCCGCCGACTGTTGCGGCTTGCGCCCCGACTTGGCGATCACGGTTTGCGTGAACACGCCACGGGCGCTGCGGTTGGTGTCGAGAAAGCTCTTGAGCTGGTCGAGGCCGGAGGCCTGGACCGGGGCGAAAAAGCCATAGCCGCCGATGGCGCAGAGGATACGGAGGAGATTCTTCATCCGCGGATTATCGCAGCCCCGCGCCTGGCGTGCTTGATCACGCGTTTCCGGCGGCTGTGGTCCGGCTGCTAAGCGGGATCGCGTTCCCCGAGTTCGATGAACCGAGGCGTGTGGCCGCGCGACTTCAGCCAGTCCGCCAGCGCGTAGCCGGTTCCCGCCGGCCAGCATTTCACGGCCTCGGGCGCGAACAGACGGTAGTCCGCCAGTTCCGGCGAGAGCCGCACCTCGCCGTGGCACACCGCGTGATAGGCGATGATGACCTGGTTCATGCGCTGGAAATCGTAGACGCCGATCAGGTTCAAGGCGCTGGTTTCGAGATTGGTCTCTTCCAGGATCTCGCGCGCCATGCCGCCCTCGGGCGTGTCCCCCGCTTCCATGAAGCCGGTGATCAGCGCGAACATCTTCCCCGACCAGGCCGCGTTCTGCGCCAGCAGGAGCTTGCCCTCGTATTCGATCACGGCCGCCAGCACCGGCGTCGGGTTGTTCCAGTGCGTGTAAGCGCAGGCGGGGCAGCGCAGACGCTGCTTGTCGCCGCTGTCCTCGGCCAGCGTGATCGCGGCCAGCGGTGTGGCGCAACAGGGGCAGTACTTGAACGGCTGGCTCATTGGTTTAAGTCCTGGCGGTACGCGGTCGCGGGCCCGTGTCGTGGGCCGCGATGCTACCGGGATTGAATCAGCATCAGCCGGTCACCGTCCTTGACCATCTCGACGCGGCGCAGGAAGCTCATGCCGAGCAGGACGATGGCCGGGGAATCGGCGAGGACCGAGATCGTGGCTTCGACATCGCGCAGGTGAATGGATCCGGCCTGCACGCTGTCGAGCTTCACCAGGTAAGCCGAGCTTTCGCCGGCCGCGGTGCGGGTGGAGATCCTGCGCGCGTCACGATAGGCGATACCCAGTCTCTCGGCTTCGGTGCGGCTCATCGCAATACTGCTGGCCCCGGTGTCCACGATGGCCACGGTGCGGCGGCCGTTGATCGCAAGCTCGGTCGTGTAGTGGCCCCGGCTGTCGGCCCGTAGCGCGAGCATGGGCGAAACGCGCTCGCCCAGGCGCAACCGGTGCGCATTGCCGTTGGCCTGGATCTCGGCGTAGCCGCCCGAGATGGAAATCAGCCTGACGCCCTCGGGGCTCTCCTGCCCCGGCCGCATGGTCCGCGTGGTGTCGTTGATCTGGAATTCCGCGTAACTGGGGCCGATGGCGACCAAGCGGACCCACACCGCGCCGGCAACGACGCTGTAGCCGAGCAGCAGGGACAATAAAATCATCCTGGCAATCACGCACGGCCCCCGTCAGTCTGTCGGCATTGCGCTGCCACGGCTGATGCGGCCTATTCCGCCCGGTTCGGCGCGATCACCTCGCGCCCGCCCGCCCCGTTCATCGGCGTCACCAGGCCGGACTTTTCCATGGCTTCGATCAGGCGCGCGGCGCGGTTGTAGCCGATGCGCAGATGGCGCTGCACCAGCGAGATCGACGGCCGTCGGGTCTTCAGCACGATTTCGACGGCCTGGTCATACATCGGGTCGGCTTCGGCATCGCCGCTCGCCCCATTGTTACCTTGGCCGGCGCCGACTTCCGCATCGTCGGTCGCCGAGCCGTCGAGCAGTCCGTCGACGTAGTCGGGCGGCCCGACCTTCTTCAGGTGATCGACGACGTGATGCACTTCCTCGTCGGCGACGAAGGCGCCATGCACGCGCACCGGCAATCCGGTGCCCGGCGCGAGGAAGAGCATGTCGCCCTGGCCGAGCAGGGCCTCGGCGCCCATCTGGTCGAGGATGGTGCGCGAATCGATCTTCGATGAAACCTGGAAGGCGATGCGCGTCGGGATGTTGGCCTTGATCAGGCCGGTGATGACATCGACGCTGGGCCGCTGCGTGGCGAGGATCAGGTGGATGCCCGAGGCGCGGGCCTTCTGCGCCAGGCGCGCGATGAGTTCCTCGATCTTCTTGCCGACCACCATCATCAGGTCGGCCAGTTCGTCGATCACGACGACGATGTAGGGCATCGGTTCCAGCGGCTCGGGCCCGATTTCGGTATTCGCGGTCAACGAGAAGGGATTGGGGATGTGCTCGCCGGCCTTCTTCGCCTCGTTGATCTTGCTGTTGTAGCCCGAAAGATTGCGCACGCCCATGGCCGACATCAGCTTGTAGCGCCGCTCCATTTCGCCGACGCACCAGTTCAGCGCATTGGCCGCCTTGGTCATGTCGGTCACCACCGGCGCCAGCAGGTGCGGGATGCCTTCGTAGATCGACAGCTCCAGCATCTTGGGGTTGACCATGATCATGCGCACGTCCTTGGGCTCGGACTTGTAGATCAGCGAGAGGATCATGGCATTGATGCCGACCGATTTGCCCGAGCCGGTGGTGCCGGCCACCAGCAGGTGCGGCATCTTGGCCAGATCCACGACCACAGGCTGGCCGCCGATGTCCTTGCCCAGCGCCACCGACAATGGCGAATGCATGCCGTGGTAGGCCTGCGAGCCGATGATTTCCGACAGGCGCACGATCTGCCGCCGCGGATTGGGCAGTTCCAGCGCCATGCAGGATTTGCCGGGCACGGTCTCGACGACGCGGATCGACACCAGGGAGAGGGCGCGCGCCAGGTCCTTGGCCAGTCCGACGATCTGGCTGCCCTTGACACCCACCGCCGGATCGATCTCGTAGCGCGTCACCACCGGTCCCGGATGCGCCGTCAGCACCTTGGCTTCGACATTGAAGTCGGCCAGCTTGCGTTCGATCAGGCGCGAGGTGAATTCGAGCGTCTCGGCGCGCCGGCAGGTCGGCCGGATTGTGCGAGGGCTCGGCCAGCAGGTGCAGCGGCGGCAGGGCGCCGCCCGGCGCATCGAAGAACAGCGGAGCCTGGCGTTCCTTCTCGGCCCGCGCCACGGCCTTGGGCGCCACCGGCACCACGATTTCCACGGGCTCGATGCGGACCGGGCTTTCCTCGACCTTGCGCCTCTCGGTTTCCACCACCTCCTCGCGCTGTTCGGCCACCGTGCGGCCATAGCGCCTGTCCTGCCAGCCTGTCCCACAGGCTGCGCGCGCCGACGACAGCGCCTTCGATCAGGATCCCGGTTTTCTCGGCCGCCGTGATCCAGGACAAGCCGGTGAACAGGCTGAAGCCGATCATGGCCAGCACCAGCAGGACCAGCGTGCCGCCGGTGTAGCCGAGAAACAGTGCGACGAGGCGTCCGACTTCGAAACCCGAGCATGCCGCCCGGCTCCATGGGCAGCGCCACCTTGATGCTCCAGAAGCGCATGGCCTCGAGGCCGCAACTGGCCAGCAGCAGCACGAGGAAGCCCGGTCAGGGCGATCAGCAGCGGGCGGCGGTCGCCGCCGAACAGATGGCTCAGGCGATGATAGCCCCACGCCACGCAGGAAGAACGGCAACACCACCCACCACCAGGCGGAAAACCCGAACAGGTACAACAGCAGATCGCTGAGCCAGGCGCCGACGCGCCCGCCCGGATTGGCGATGCGCTCCACGGTCGCCGCATGCGACCAGCCCGGATCGGCGCGGTCGAAACCCCAGAGAACCAGGCCCAGATACAGCCCGGCCAGGCCGACCAGCAGCCAGCGCGCCTCATGCACCAGCAAGGCGATTTTTTCCGGCAGTGGAGTCGGCGGGAGGCTGCGGAGACGCTGACAGCATTCATGGGCAGATGCCGGTCCGCGATCGGGGCGCGAACCGGAATGACGGACACTGGCAGATTATGTCCGGCGGCCGGGGTGCACAAGCCCCAAAAAGCCGCCCAAGTCGGGCCCTGTTCCAGTCTATATAATCCGATCGACCTTCAACACAGGAATTTCCCGCCATGAGCACCCGCCACGCCCGCCTGCTGATCCTCGGTTCCGGCCCGGCCGGCTACACCGCCGCCGTCTATGCCGCCCGCGCCAACCTGAAGCCGGTGCTGATCACCGGCATGGCCCAGGGCGGGCAGTTGATGACCACCACCGATGTCGACAACTGGCCGGCCGACGCCGACGGCGTGCAGGGCCCCGACCTGATGGCGCGTTTCGAGAAACACGCCGCGCGCTTCCAGACCGAGATCATCTTCGACCACATCCACACCGCGGCGCTGACCGAAAAGCCGATCCGCCTGATCGGCGACGCGGGCGAATACACCTGCGACGCGCTGATCATCGCCACCGGCGCCTCGGCGCAGTATCTGGGCCTGCCTTCCGAGGAAGCCTTTTCCGGCAAGGGCGTTTCGGCCTGCGCCACCTGCGACGGCTTCTTCTACAAGAACCAGGCGGTCGCCGTGATCGGCGGCGGCAACACGGCGGTCGAGGAGGCGCTGTACCTGTCCAACATCGCCAGCCACGTCACGGTCGTGCATCGCCGCGACAAGTTCCGCGGCGAGAAGATCCTCCAGGACAAGCTGTTCGAGAAGGAAAAGGCCGGCAAGGTCACCATCAAGTGGGACCACACGCTGGACGAAGTGCTGGGCGACAAATCCGGCGTCACCGGCATGCGCATCAAGAGCGTCAAGACCGGCGAAACCTCCGACATCCCGCTGATGGGCGTGTTCATCGCCATCGGCCACAAGCCCAACACCGACCTCTTCGTCGGCCAGCTGGAAATGGAAGGCGGCTACATCGTCACCCAGGCCGGCCGCAGCGGCAACGCCACCGCGACCAGCATCCCCGGCGTGTTCGCCGCCGGCGACGTGCAGGACCACATCTACAAGCAGGCCGTCACCAGCGCCGCGACCGGCTGCCAGGCGGCGCTCGATGCCGAGAAGTATCTCGACGACCTGGCTTGAAAACCTCTTAGCCACAGAGGACACAGAGGAAAAGCCCGGTTTGTCCCTGCTCTGTGATCTCCGTGATCTCCGTGGCTAAAAAGCCTGCTCCTCCTGGCGAAGCCGAACTGTTCCGCGACGCGGTGGCCGATGTCGAGCCGCTGCAATGGGACCGCGTCCATCACGAGCCGCCCCTGCCGCCGGCCATTCCGCGCCAGCACCTGCACGACGAGGCCGCCGCGCTCGACGAATCCCTGCACGGCCCGGTGCTGATCGACCTCTATCTCGAAGGCGGCGACGAAGCGGCGTGGCGGCGCGACAGCCTGCCGAAAGCCTGGCTGCGCGACCTGCGCCGCGGGCGCTGGGTGACGCAGGAAAAACTCGATCTGCATGGCCTGAACCGCGACCAGGCGCGACACGCCGTCGTCACGTTTCTGCGCGGAATGCCGCGACCACGGCTATCGCTGCGTGCGCATCGTGCATGGCAAGGGCCTGAGCTCGCCCGGCCGCGAGCCGGTGCTGAAGAAGCTGGTGCTGGGTTGGCTGACCCAGCGCAGCGAAGTGCTGGCCTTCTGTCAGGCCCGCGCCGCCGAAGGCGGGGCGGGTGCGGTGGTGGTGCTGCTCGCCGCGAAGAAATAATCGGGCTTGGTGATCCACAAAAAAAGTTCGTCACACCGGCGAAAGCCGGTGTCCAGTGCCCTGACGCCTCTGGATTCCGGCTTTCGCCGGAATGACGAATTTGGACTTGCTCAGAACGTCCTTGGCGGTCAGATTGCCGCTTCGTTCGCCTCGCCTGTACGGATGCGGACGACTTGTTCCACTGCGGAGACGAAGATCTTGCCGTCGCCGATCTTGCCGGTGCGCGCGGCCTTGATGATGGCCTCGATGGCGGGCTCCACGGTCTCGTCGGCGACGACGATCTCGATCTTGATCTTGGGCAGGAAGTCGACCACGTACTCGGCGCCGCGATACAGCTCGGTGTGGCCCTTCTGCCGGCCGAAGCCCTTGACCTCGGTCACGGTGAGTCCGGTCACGCCGACCTCGGACAATGCCTCGCGCACTTCGTCGAGCTTGAACGGCTTGATGATGGCTTCGATTTTCTTCATTTCCTGTTTCCCCCTGATATCAGTATTCGTCCGGATACCGCGATGTTATCGGATAGCGCCAATCCTTGCCGAAACCGCGCTGCGTGACGCGGATGCCGACCGGCGCCTGGCGCCGCTTGTACTCGTTCTTCTTCAGCATGCCGACCACCTTGCGCACGTCGGCTTCGCTGCAGCCTGCGGCGATGATCTGGCGCGGGCTTTCGTCGCGCTCCATGTAGGCCTCGATGATGGCATCGAGCACTTCGTAGGCCGGCAGCGTGTCCTGGTCGGTCTGGCCCGGTTTGAGTTCGGCCGACGGCGGACGCGTGATGATGTTCCGCGGAATCACGTCGGAAACCGTGTTGCGCCATTCGGCCAGACGGTAGACGAAGGTCTTCGGCACGTCCTTGATCACCGCGAAACCGCCGGCCATGTCGCCGTAGAGCGTGGCGTAGCCGACCGCCATTTCGCTCTTGTTGCCGGTGGTCAGCACGATGCGCCCGGTACGGTTGGACAGCGCCATCAGCAGCATGCCGCGGATGCGCGCCTGCAGGTTCTCGTCGGTGGTGTCCCAGGCCGGCTTCGGCCCCAACGGCGCAAAAGTCGGCGCCAGCAACACGGCGAACTGCTCCATCGCCGCGGCGATCGGTATCTCGTCGTACTGCACGCCGAGCCGGCGCACCATTTCGCGCGAATCGTCGAGGCTCATCTGCGCGGTCCATGGCGAAGGCATCATCACGCAGCGCACCTTGTCCGCACCCAGCGCGTCGACCGCGATGGCCAGCGTCAGCGCCGAATCGATGCCGCCGGAAAGGCCGATGATGGCGCCGGGAAAGCCGTTCTTGCCGAGGTAATCGGCAACGCCGAGCTTCAGCGCGGCATAGACTTCGGCCTCGCACGACGACGGCTCGGCCATGCGCCCCGGCAGCAGATACCCGTCGGTGAAATCGACGAATTCGAGGGCCTCGACGAAGGCCGGCAACTGGTGCGTCAGGCGGCCCTGCCCGTCCATCGCAAACGAGGCGCCGTCGAACACCAGCTCGTCCTGCCCGCCGACCAGGTTGGCATAGACCACCGGCGTCGCCGTCGCCGCGACGCGATCGCGCAGCACCTCGTAGCGGCGCGCCTGCTTGTTCATGTGGAAGGGTGACGCATTGAGCGACAGCATCAGCTCCGCCCCCGCCTGAACCGCCGCTTCGGCGGCGCCAGCCTCCCAGACATCGGCGCAGATCGCCAGCCCGCAGCGCACGCCCTTGAGCTCGATGACGCAGGGTTCGCGCCCTGCGGCGAAGTAGCGTTCCTCATCGAACACCTCGTAATTGGGCAGGCGGTGCTTGCGATAGGTCGCCGTCACGCGGCCCCCGGCCAGCAGGGAGGCGGCGTTGTAGTACTCGCCGGCGAACTCTTCCGGATGGCCGACAATCACCGGCAGCACGGCGGCGGCCGCGAGGCGCCCGAGCTGCGCCGCACAGGCACGGTAAAAATCGGGCCGCATCAGCAGGTCTTCCGGCGGGTAGCCGCTCAAGGCCAGCTCCGGGGTCAGCAGCACGTCCGCACCTCCCTCGCGGGCACGGGCGGCGAACTCGAGAATCCGGTCGCCGTTGCCGGCGAGATCGCCCACCGTGGCGTTCATCTGGGCGACAGCAATGCGAAGGCGTTTCATGGGCTATCCCGGGATACCGTCCCCGCCCATAGGGACGGGGACATAACTATAGCGGATGCGGGGACGGAAAAAGCCCGCCTCGCGGCGGGCTGTTGCGTCGTCCGGGGAGATCAGTACGCCGGCTTGTCTTTGGCAGCTTCGAACGCCGCCACACCGTCCATGACTTCCTTCTTGGCTTCCTCGATGCCGACCCAACCGTTGATCTTGACGAACTTGCCGGGTTCAAGATCCTTGTAATGGGCGAAGAAGTGCGAAATCTGGTCGAGCACGAGCTGCGGCAGGTCGCGCGGACCGGACACACCGTGGTACATCGGCGTCAGCTTGTCCACCGGCACGGCCAGCAGCTTGGCATCCTCGCCGGCTTCGTCGATCATCTTCAGCATGCCGATCGGCCGGCAGCGCACCACCACGCCCGGCGGCAGGGCGAACTGGGACAGCACCAGCACATCCACCGGGTCGCCGTCGCCGGAAATGGTGTGCGGGATGTAGCCGTAATTGCAGGGATAGTGCATGGCCGTGGACATGAAGCGATCGACGAAGATGGCGCCGGATTCCTTGTCCACCTCGTACTTGATCGGCTCGGAGTGCATCGAAATCTCGATCACCACATTGAAGTCATTCGGCAGATCCTTGCCGGAAGGAACGCGATCGAGACCCACGACGAACTCCTTTGATATCCAAAGCGCGAATTATAGCCCTGTGAAGATTTCGGCTTCCTGACGGCGGGGCGAAGTTCGAACCCTAGGGTCTGTTCTCATTTAGGCGACGTGTGCGACGACTAAATGAGAACAGACCCTAGATCCGGCAGCACGGGAAAAACCGCACAGAAAGTAATAGCCATTACCTATTTGCCCAATACCTAGAATTCAATTGATCAATCGTACCGGGCTGCCTAAGATTCACTCCATCGCATCACTTACAACGAAGGAGCAACCACAATGAAACCTCAAAAAACCACCGGGGTCGCCAAGCCCGACATCGGCATCAGCGACAAGGACCGCGCCGCGATCGCCCGGGGCCTCTCCGGCCTGCTCGCCGACAGCTACACGCTCTACCTGATGACGCACAACTTCCACTGGAACGTCACCGGGGCGATGTTCAACACCCTGCACTTGATGTTCATGGGCCAGTACACCGAGCAATGGACCGCGCTCGACCTGATCGCCGAACGCATCCGCGCGCTCGGCCATCCCGCACCCGGCACCTACAAGGAGTTCGTCAAGCTGGCGACCATCAAGGAAGTCGAAGGGCAGCCGCGCGCACTGGACATGGTGCGCCACCTCGTCGCCGCGCAGGAAGCCACGGCACGCACCGCGCGCAAACTGTTCCCGCTGGTCGACAAGGCCAACGACCAGCCCAGCGCCGACCTGCTGACGCAGCGCATTGAAGTCCACGAAAAGACCGCATGGATGCTGAGAAGCCTTCTTGAAGACTGAGGCGTATCACCCCCAACAGGTCGCGGTCTTTCAGTGAAGGCTGACCTGCGAAGTTTGCAGGTCAAGCCGCGAAGCGGCGGCCGGAACTAAAAGACCGCATGGATGCTAAGAAGCCTTCTTGAAGACTGAGGCGTATCACCCCCAACAGGTCGCGGTCTTTCAGTGAAGGCTGACCTGCGAAGTTTGCAGGTCAAGCCGCGAAGCGGCGGCCGGAACTAAAAGACCGCATGGATGCTAAGAAGCCTTCTTGAAGACTGAGGCGTATCACCCCCAACAGGTCGCGGTCTTTCAGTGAAGGCTGACCTGCGAAGTTTGCAGGTCAAGCCGCGAAGCGGCGGCCGGAACTACAAAACGGCATGGATGCTGCGCAGCCTGCTCGAAGAGTAATCGGCTGCGAAGGAAAGTCGGCGCTGGCGCTACGGCGATTGCCGCAGCGCCAGCGCCGACTTTTCAATTCCCTTGCGTGGTCAGCCAGCCTCGAAGCCGGCGTCCTCGATCACGGCCTTGAGCTGGTCACGCGTCACCTTGCGCCGCGTCGAACTCGACCACGGCCTGCTTCTGCTCCAGCGAAACCTCGGCCTTCGCCACGCCCTCGAGCGCCGTCAGCACACCGGTCACGCTTTTGACGCAGCCGCCGCAGGACATGCCGTCCACCCTGATTGTCGTCGTTTCCATTTGATCAGTCCTTATTTGCCTGCCAGCGGCGCAAGAGCAGGGAATTGCTCACCACCGATACCGAACTCGCCGCCATCGCCGCGCCGGCGATGACCGGGTTGAGCATGCCCAGCGCCGCCAGCGGAATGCCGAGCACGTTGTAGATGAAGGCGAAGAAGAGATTCTGCCGGATCTTGGCCAGCGTCGCGCGCGACAGCGAGATCGCGTCGGCCACGCCGTTGAGGTCGTCGCGCATCAGCGTGATGTCGGCGGCCTGCATCGCCACGTCGGAGCCTGCGGCCATGGCGAAGCTGACATCGGCGGCAGCCAGCGCCGGCGCATCGTTGATGCCGTCGCCGGCCATGCCGACCAGGCGGCCTTGCGTTTTGAGCTTGTTCACCGCGGCCGCCTTGTCGCCGGGCAGCACCTCCGCTTCGAAATGGGTGATTCCGGCTTCCTGCGCGACTGCGCGAGCCGTGCCGGCATTGTCGCCGGTGAGCATGACCACTTCGATGCCGAGGCGGTTCAGGCGCGCCACCGCCGCGCGCGACGTGGCACGCAGCGGATCGGCGATGCCGATGAAGCCGAGGAGGACGTCGTCGGCCACCACCGCGACGACGCTGCGACCCGCCTGAGCCAGCGCGTCAGCCTCTGGTGACGGCCGTCCCTGCTCCTTCATCCACGTCACGGAACCGAGCTGCACCCGGCGGCCGTCGACTTCTCCGGCAAGGCCGCGGCCAGCCGTAGTCACGACGTTCTGCGGCGCCGTCAGCGCCAGGCCTTCATCCTTCGCCCGCGCCACGATCGCAGCGGCCAGCGGATGCGTCGAACCCTGTTCGAGGCTTGCGGCGAGCTGTAGCAGAACCGCCGTATCGCCGGCGCCGTCCGTCTGGATACCGCTTTGCATAACTTTTGATGCGGCGGGAACAAGATCCGTCACCACCGGCCGGCCTTCGGTCAGGGTGCCGGTCTTGTCCACCACCAGCACCTGCAGTTTTTCGGCCAGTTCCAGCGCCACGGCATTGCGGATCAGCACGCCCGCCTTGGCGCCCTGCCCGGTGCCGACCATGATCGCGGTCGGCGTCGCCAGGCCCAGCGCGCAGGGGCAGGCGATCACCAGCACCGCCACCGCATTCACCAGCGCCTGGGTGAAGTCGCCGGCCAGCGCCCACCAGGCGACGAAGGTGACGCAGCGCAATCGCCACCACCACCGGGACGAAGATCGCCGCCACCTTGTCGGCCAGGCGCTGCACCGGCGCCTTCGAGCCCTGCGCTTCCTCGACCAGGCGGATGATGCCGGCCAGCAGGGTATGGCTGCCGACGCCCGTGGCGCGACAACGCAACAGGCCGTCGCCATTGATCGTTGCGGCGAAGACGCGGTCGCCTGACGCTTTCGTCACCGGCAGGCTTTCGCCGGTCAGCATGGATTCGTTGGCCGACGATGCGCCGTCGATGACCTCGCCATCAACCGGCATCGCCTCGCCGGCACGGACGACGAAGACGTCGCCAGGGATCAGCGTCGCCACCGGCACATCGACCAATAGGCCGTCGCGCTCGATACGCGCCGTCTGCGGCTGCAACTTGGCCAGCGCCTCGATCGCGGCCGAGGTCTTGGCCTTGGCCCGCGCTTCGAGGATCTTGCCCAGCAGCACCAGCGTGATGACAGTGGCCGACGCCTCGAAATAGACGTGCTGGTGATGCAGGTTCCAGACCGTGACGACGAAGCTGTAGGCCCAGGCCATGCTCGTGCCCAGCGCGACGAGCACATCCATGTTGCCGGCGCCGCCGCGAATCGCGTTGAAGCCGCCGACGTAGAAGCGCCAACCGATCCAGAACTGCACCGGTGTCGCCAGCAGCAGTTGCAGCCAGCGCGGCAGGACATCGTCATGGGCGCCGGAGCCGAACATGAAGGCCATCTGCGCCACCAGCGGCAGTGTCAGCGCGGCGGAAATCCAGAAGCGGCGCAGTTCGTCGCGGTAGATCGCCAGCTTCTTCGCTTTCTCTTCGACGCGCGTGTCCGCCGTGGAAACGTCGGCGGTGAAACCGGTCTTGACGATGGTCGCAATCAGGCTCTCGACATCGACGTCTCCCGGCGCGTAGCGGACATGCGCACGCTCTGCGGCGAAGTTGACCACCGCTTCGACGCCGGTCAGCTTGTTGAGCTGTTTCTCGATGCGCGCCGCGCAGGCCGCACAGGTCATGCCGCCCAGGGCCAGTTCGACGGTGTCGCAATTGCCGGCGGCGGAATCCTGCGGCGCGTTCATCCTGTCTTCTCGTCCTTGCATCAGGAAATGCTAATTATGCGGCGGTGTGCTCATGGTCGCAAGCTTCGCGTGGCTTTGGCGCGGATCGTCGCCGTCCCGCCAACGCCGTCCCAAGGGATACCGCTTCGCATAACTATTCAAACGTGGCAGACCACGCCCTGCCAGAGTTTGCCGCCCAGCGTCGCCGCGTTGAGCAGGCCATACACGCCGAAGCCCAGTACCAGCAGGCCGGAACCCAGGCGCAGCGCACGCCCCTGGATCACGCTGCGGAAGCGCGCGAGCAGCAAGCCGGCCAGCATCAGGTTGGGCAGGGTGCCGAGGCCGAAGGCCAGCAGCGTCGCCGCGCCGCGCAGCGCGCTGCCGGTGAGCAGGGCCATCGCCAGAACGCTATAGACCAGGCCGCAGGGCAGCCAGCCCCAGAGCAGGCCGAGCGGGAAGGCCTGCGCCGCACCGCGCACGGGCAGGAAGCGCCTGGTCGCGGGCTGGATTCGGCGCCACAGCCATTGCCCGGCGCGCTCGGTGAAGGCCAGTGCGCCGGTGATGCCGGTGAGATAAAAACCCAGCGCGATCATCATCAGGTTGGCGGCGACATACAGGGTCAGTTGCACCGGCAGCGCGTTGTTGAGCAGCAGGCCGAGACTGCCCAGCGCGCCCATCAAGGCGCCGGCCACGGCATAGCTGCCGATGCGGCCGAGGTTGTAGGCAAGATGGATGGTCCACGCCGGACCGCCGCTGCCGGACTTGCCGGGCATCTGCAGGCTCAGCGCCGAGACGATGCCGCCGCACATTCCGGCGCAATGCACGCCGCCGAGCAGGCCGATCAGGAATACCGCAAGAAAACCGCTGTCAGGCATTAACACATTCGTCGCGTGAGCGACCCATTCCCTCCCTCCCCTTCAACGGGAGGGCCGGGGTGGGGATGGGAAATCCCCTCAGGATCAAATGACTTTGGAATAGCGGACGCGCTCGCGGTCGGTGCGCAGGTAGCGGTCGAAGGCCATGGCGATGCCGCGCACCAGCAGACGGCCGCGCGGCAGGATGGTGATCCACTGGTCGTCGATGGTAAGCAGGCCGCCCTGCTCCATCTCGCGCAGGTCGTCGAGTTCCGCCGCGAAGTAGGACTTGAAGTCGATCAGGTGGGCGATCTCGATGGATTCGATGGACAGTTCGAAATGGCACATCAGGGCCTGGATGATGCTGCGCCGCAGGAGGTCGTCGGCGTTCAACTCGATGCCGCGGAAAATCGGCAGCACGCCCTGGTCGAGGCTGTCGTAGTACTCGTCGAGCGTGCGCACGTTCTGGCAGTAGCTGGGGCCGACCTTGCCGATGGCGGACACGCCGAAGGCCATCAGGTCGGCTTCGGCGTGCGTCGAATAGCCCTGGAAATTGCGGTGCAGCCGCCCCTGGCGCTGTGCCACCGCGAGTTCGTCGTTCGGCTTGGCGAAGTGGTCCATGCCGATGAAGACGTAGCCCGCATCGGTCAGGCGACGGATCGCCAGTTGCAGGATCTGCAGGCGCGCGTCGGGCGTCGGCAGGTCGGCTTCGTTGATGCGCCGCTGCGGCTTGGCCAGGCTGGGCAGGTGGGCATAGTTGTAAATTGAAAGGCGATCCGGATCCAGCTTGATGACCTCGTCCAGCGTGTGATTGAAGCTGATCACGTTCTGCTTGGGCAGGCCGTAGATCAGGTCGACCGAGATGCCCTTGAAACCGAATTCGCGCGCCGAGTCGATGACCAGTTTGGTCTCCTCGAGGCTTTGCACGCGATTCACGGCCACCTGCACATCCGGCGCAAAATCCTGCACGCCGACGCTCATGCGGTTGAAGCCGAGGTCGGCGAGCAGCCTGACACGTCTCGCGATCGACCTTGCGCGGATCGACCTCGATCGAGTACTCGCCGCCGGGCAACAGGCGGAAGTGCTTGCGGATGATGTCCATCAGGCGCTGCATTTCGTCGTGCGCGAGGAAGGTCGGCGTACCGCCGCCGAAATGCAGCTGGACCACCTCGCGGCTGCCGTCCAGCGCCGCTTCCTGCATGGCGATTTCCTTGCCCAGGTACTTGATGTACTTGGCGGAACGGCCGTGGTCCTTGGTGATGATCTTGTTGCAGGCGCAGTAGTAGCAGATGGTGTTGCAGAAAGGGATGTGCACGTATAATGAAAGAGGCTCGTCCTATTCCGCCCACCGTCCTCTTGCCCAACCAGCGTATGTAATCGTCGGCGCCGAACGCCTCGACGAAGCGGTCGGCGGTTGGATACGAGGTGTAGCGCGGACCGTTGACGTCGAAACGCCGGATCACCTGCGGGTCGAAAATGAGTTCCTGATAATCCATGGGCTCGAAGTGGGGAATTGAGACAGGTGCGACTCAACTACTTTAAGTGATACGATGCCGCAATTGCAAATAATTTGCATTGATAAAAGTCAACGAGGTCCCCCTACCGGGTAGCGCAACCAGCGTGCATGCAAACGTCAAGCAGAATGTAATCCCCCTGATCACGCCGGGGCTGAAGGTCGCCTGTTCGCAGTGCAACCTGCGCGAGCTGTGCCTGCCCTTCGGGCTGTCGGAAGAAGACATGGGGCGGCTCGACAAGCTGATCGGCGGCGGGCGCAAGCTGAAACGCGGCCACTACCTGTATCGTGCCGGCGACCCGTTCGAATCGATCTTTGCCGTCCGCTCCGGATTCTTCAAGACCGACGTGCTGACCGAAGACGGCCGTGACCAGGTCACGGGCTTTCAGATGGCCGGCGAGATCCTCGGCATGGACGGCATCAGCACCGAAATCCATACCTGCAATGCCGTCGCCCTGGAAGACAGCGAAGTCTGCCTGATTCCCTTCACCGAACTGGAAATGCTCTCCAGCGAAATCCATTCGCTGCAGCACCACCTGCACCAGGTCATGAGCCGCGAGATCGTGCGCGACCACGGCGTCATGATGCTGCTCGGCACCATGCGCGCGGAAGAGCGCCTGGCGGCCTTCCTGCTCAACCTCTCGCAGCGCTTCGGCGCGCGCGGCTATTCGCCGGCCGAGTTCCACCTGCGCATGACGCGCGAGGAAATCGGCTCCTATCTCGGCCTCAAGCTGGAAACCGTGAGCCGCGCCTTCTCGCGCTTCCAGGACGAGGGGCTGATCTCGGTGCAGCAGAAGCACATCCGCATCGTGGATATTCCCCGGTTCAAGACCCTGCTGACGCCGCCCGACGGGCGTATCCGCTAGATCAGTGCGGCGAGAAATCCGAGCGGCTGGCGCGTCAGGGCCACCGACACGATCCAGCCGAATACCGCAAGCGACGCAAACCAGCAGGCGATCCGCATCCGGCGCGTACTCGCATCGCGCAAGGCCAGGGCGCCGAGGATGATGTAGGCGATCACGCCCAGCACTTTCGCCGTGACCCAGCCGACCACGAAGGGATACTGGCCCGACATCGCCGCCAGCGACAGGGCCGCAAGCAGCAACACGGTATCGTTGATGTGCGGTACCACCCTGATCCAGCGCGCACCGAGCAGGGGCGAATCGCGCATCATCAGGATGCCGCGCAGGAAAAAGCCGGTCAGGCTCAGGATCACGCTGATCACATGCACGTATTTGACGGCGAGATACATGCGCCTAGCCCGGTTTGCCGTCCGCGCGCGGGCGCCATAAGGCCGGTGCAAAACGCCACGCCCACAGCCCGAAGGCGCCCAGCCAGAGCAATGACGACAGCCACATCAGCTCATGGGCGCCCGCCAAAGCGGGCAGTTCGCTGATCACCCGCACCGCCGCTGCCGCCTGCATCATGCAGAACGCCAGCCACATCGCGTCGTCCGCGGCCACCGGCCGGCCGGAATGTCCCATGGTTACGCGCGAGGCCATGCCGATCAGCATGGAAGCAAAGAAACCGAGCGTCAAGGCATGCAGGGGGGCCTGCCCGAGGAAACCCGGAACCGCTTTCCAGAACAGGCTCTGCAGGGCAAACAAGGCAAATGCAACCCCCAGCCAGGCGAACGCGACATGCAGCACGGAAAGCATGCGGTTCGCCAGTGCCGCGCGGCTCCACCAAAGCCGGGTCAGGCGAACGGCGACCAGCATGGCGGGCAGATCGGCCAGCCAGAGCCATTCGATCAGTTCGAAAAACGCCAGGCCGCCGTGCGCGAGGCTCAGCCCGATCAGGCTGCGCAAGGGCCATGGCGGACGGTGAAGCACATAGCCCCGCACCGCGGTAGAGGTAAAGAAGGGCAACATGCGATGTGCCACGGCAAGGAACACCGGCAGCAAAAAGCCCCAGACAGCCAGCGCTATTCCCAGCCGCGCCCACGGCAGCGCCCCGCCGCCGGCGAAAACCGCAAAAGCACCCATTGCCGCCACTCCAAACCAGGCCGCCAGTGCGACGAAGCCGATGTGCTCGCGGTCCGTCGTCCGGTGCCGGGCAAGGCCGCTAAGCTGCAGGGCCGCCGCCACCCAGCCGGCCAGCGCCAACACCAGGCCGGGAACCAGCAACCGTGGCAGCAGCAAGGCCGCCCAGACCAGCAGCCAGCCGCCAGCCAGCAGCACGAAGGCGGGGACGAAATCCCGCTGCGACAGCTCGCCCGCACCCTGCCAGCGCGGCCCCGCGGTAAGGATGAAACCGAACATGAAAAAGGGAAACACGCCGCAGGAAAGCAGCAAGCGCGTGCAGCACCGATGGCGGAAACCCGGCGAGCAACGGCCACGCCGGAACCGGCCAGAGCCCGAGGTAGCGCCCGCCCAGTTCCAGCGACCAGAACAGCATGACTGCGAATGCCTGAACGGTGCCCGCCAGAAACATCGGGCGATGAGGCGCGGCAAACAATACCCGCAAGCGCATTACGGCTTTCGCTCCCGACACGATGCATGGTAAGGTTCTGCCGGCCAACACAGAGTATCCCCACGCGCGAAAACATGTACGAAACCAAGCTCGACATCCCGCAGATTCTTTCCCGCCTGCCGCTGTTCCAGGAACTTGCTCCCGATCAGAGCGAGATACTTGAGGCGGCGTGTCGCGAGCGCCGGCTTGCCAAAGGTGAAATGCTGTTCCAGAAGGGCGACCTGCTCAAGGGTTTTTATGTCGTGGTCTTCGGTCAGATCAAGCTGGCCTTCCCTTCCTCGCAAGGCAACGAAAAGGTGATGCAGATCATCGGGCCGCGCCAGAGCTTCGGCGAAGCCATCATGTTCCTCGGTCGGCCCTGTCCGGTATTTGCCGAAGGCCTGGTCGACAGCCTGCTGCTGCATATCGGCAGCGCTCCCGTATTCGAACTGCTGGAGAAAGACCCGCTGTTCGCACGGCGCATGCTGGCGGGACTTTCGATGCGCCTGCATTCCCTGGTGCAGGACGTCGAAACCTACTCCCTGCGATCTTCTGCGCAACGGGTGGTCGGCTACCTGCTGCAGCAATGCCCCCAGGAGGGCGACTGTACGGGATCGTTCGACATTTCGCTGCCGACCTCGAAGCAGGTCATCGCCTCGCGCCTCAATCTGACGCCCGAAACTCTCTCGCGAATTTTTCACGATCTCACAAGCAATGGACTGATTGGCGTCAGCGGCAAGCAAATCACCATCAACGATGTAAAGCGACTGCGCGAATTTGATCTCTGAAGGTCTGGTAGCGCCGCATCGCACTGATCAGATTCCAGCCCAGCCAGGCACTCGAGGCTGCAAAGGCCACCCCTGCAAGACGCGCCAGCCCCGGCAGCCAGACCGCCGCCAGCAGCAGCAGCAAGGCCAGCACGTGCAAACGCAGTTGCCCGGTCATCATTTCGGCGGCAAGCATTTTTTTCATGTTGGGCACGGCCAACATGGGGGCGCCCAGTCGCTGCAGATGCAGCCAGTTCAGGAAGGGCATGATCTTGTACATCATTCCCGTGACGGCGGAAAAAAAGACGCCGGCGAAGGCCAGCACACCCAGCCAGACCACCGATCTCGGATCGGCACCGATTGCCGGGACCAGAAAGAAGGCCGTGCCGGAAATGGCGAAGGCCAGCAGCGACAGCATCGCCACCCGGAAGTACAGGGACGTCGCGTCATGTATCTTTCTGCGGCGCGTGTACTGCAGCCAGAGGGTCATTCCGGCGTAAGCAAAAAAAACAGCCAGCAGGGGCAGCCCGATTGCCACCGGCCGGCGCAAATCGTCAAGGAAATACTGCCCTGACCAGGCCAGCAGCAAGAGCAGCAGCAACGGCCCGAAGCCGCGGGTGAACCACAGCGGATAAGGCTGCGTCAGCTGGAACATCGGCACCACGTGATAGGACACCCCGGCCAGCAGCATCAGCGCCCAGCCGCCCAGGCCCCAGGCCAGATGTATGTTGGTCAATTCGACAATGGGTACCGCCAAGCCGCGCGCCAGCGACTCGGCAAGGAGCGAGCCGAGCAGCACGGTGACCGCCAGGCCGCCGATCGCGATGCGCATCGCCCACAGGGTCATGCCGGTCGCCGGTGTGCGCCACAGCGCAAGTGCAACCGCGATGACGAAGCCTCCTACCGCCAGCAGAAACAGCGGAACCGCGGCAGACAGCAGGCCGGGACGGCGGAACAGGAAGCCTGCAATGAGCAGCAGCGTGGCCAGCACCAGCACAGGTTGCACGGCATTGGCCACCAGTCTCGGGCGCCAGACATTGCCCCCCACCGCAACGGGAATGAACTGGAACATGGCCCCGCTCATGGCCTGGAGCATGAAACCCAGCGCAATCAGATGGGTCAGCGCCAATGCCTCGGGCGTCCACCGCGAAGCCAATGCATCCTGGCCCGACCATGCCAGGAGAATTCCGGCCATCACGCCGAACCAGGGCGCCACCAGAAAGAAGCGGTAAGGTACGGAAATCGGCGGCGCCTGGTCGAAGGAAAGGCTCGGGTGCATGCCCTGGACGCCTTCAGCCCGGAGCTTTACGAATCCGGATCTCGCGCGTGCCCTCGGGCAGAAGCTCCTCGGTCCAGACGTAGCCGTTGTTCTTCAGGATATTGAACAGGGGATGCGGCTGGCAATACAGCAGGAGCAGCAAGTCGTCGCCCTCGGCCAGGCCGTCCAGTGCCTCCAGGGTACGCTCCATCGGCTCCGGCGGCTGCAACTCGCGCCCGTCGATGACCGTGGTCATGGCTATTTGAGACGCTCGGCCAGGGAAGCGCCGATATCCGAGGAACCCAGGGCGTTGTCGCACATCGGATACAGGATGTTTTCCTCTTTCATGTTGTGCTGCTGCATGAGGATCAGCAGGGTCTCCGCGGCACCGCCGAAGGCATCGCCGTCGCGGGAGTCGACCGCCCCCTGCATCTGGGCCAGAAGATCGCGCATCTGGCGGTGCTCGCCGCGCATGACTTCGGTCGGACCGGAGCTCATGCCGGTCGCCGCCTCGAAGGCCGGGAACAGAAGCTCCTCTTCGCTGGCGAAATGAGTCTCAAGCTGGCCGCGCAGCAACTCGAAGGCCGCGGCTCCGGCCGCCCAGTCGCCTTTTCCGCAGGCTTCTTCCGCGTCGGCGAATATTTCATCGCAATGTTTGTGATGCTGGAACAGCGGGGTAGTGATCGACATGGGGACAAACTCCGTTTGGACCATGCCGGATTCTGGAGGCTACCCCACGCCGTAACATTGACCGCCGTCAAGCGCCGGGCGACTCCGCTAGGCACGTCACTGCGGGAACCGGCGCGACCGGCGTGGTACAAGCTCAGGCTGCAAGCCATGCCCGAGGATCACGGCTCAAGCACATAGGTGCCGGGAGCATCGGCCAGCGCCGGAAACTTTTTCGTCGCAACGGCTGGCGCGGCGACCAGCTTGCCCGATTGCGGCTTGAGCCAGGCCATCCAGTCTTCCCACCAGCTGCCACGATGCAGTTCTGCCCGCTCGCGCCAGTCCTCCGGCGTATCGTGCCGTTCGGCCGCACCGACACGGTAATCGCGCTTGGGCGGACTCACCACCGGATTCACGATGCCGAGAATATGGCCGGAGGTAGACAGCACATAGCGGCGCGGACCGGCGACGAAGTTGTTGATGCGGAACGTCTGCCGCCAGGGCGCAATGTGATCGTCCTCGGCCGACACCGCATAGACCGGCTGGGTGATCCGCCCCAGATCGATGTTCTCGCCGGCCAGGTTCAGCGCGTCCTTCCTGATCAGCAGGTTTTCCAGGTAGAGGTTGCGCAGGTACCAGCTGTGCATCGCGGCCGGCATGCGGGTGGCATCCATGTTCCAGAACAGGACATCGAAAGGCGGCGGCGCCTCGCCGAACAGGTAGCCGCGCACCACGTAATGCCAGACCAGGCTGTTGGAGCGCAACAGGCGGAATGCCGATGCCATTTCCTTGCCGTCGAGGTAGCCTTTTTCGGCCATCGACTTTTCCAGCCACTTGATGCTGCTCTCGTCGAGGAAGACCTCGATGTCACCCGGCTTGTGGTAATCCACCAGCGTGGTCAGCAGCGTGATCGCTTCGACCGGCACATCCGCCTTCGCGTAATGCGCGTTGGCCCAGGCCATCCAGGCCGCCAGCGCCGCGCCGCCGATGCAGTAGCCGACGGCATGTACCTTGGCCGATCCCGAAATGCCGCGGGCGGTTTCGATGATGCGGCCGATTCCCTCCATCAGGTAGTCGTCGAAGGTGACATCGCGCATTTCCGCGGTCGGGTTCTTCCAGCTGGTGATATAGACGTCGAAGCCCTGATCGACGAGAAACTTCACCATGCTCTTCTTCGCGTTCAGGTCGAGGATGTAGAACTTGTTGATCCACGGCGTGACGATGACGATGGGCGTTTCGAAAACCTTTTCGCGGGTCGGCGTGTAGTGCAGGACTTCCAGCAACTGATTGCGAAACACCACTTTGCCCGGCGTCGTTCCCAGGTCCTTGCCGACCGTGAAATCCGTCGGCCGCGCCATCTGCACGTCGCCTGCCTGAAAGTCGGTGACGAAGTTGTTGAAGCCCTTGAGCAGGCTTTCGCCGCGGGTTTCCATGGCTTTCTGCATGGCCGCCGGATTGGTCAGCAGGAAATTGGTCGGCGCCACGGCATTGAGCCACTTCCGCCACCAGAACGCGGCGCGGCGCCGGTCGCGATTCGACAGGCCCGGCGTGTCATAGAGCATGTCCTGCACCTGGTGGGTCATCATCAGATACCATTCCTTGACGATGTCCCAGCTTGCGGAATCGCTCCAGACCGGATCGGCGAAGCGCGTATCGTCCGGATTGGGCGACACGACGTCCTTGCTCGCCATACCCAGGGCGCGGTGCCAGGAATGCGTCTGCAGTTCCCACAGTTTGGTCGAGAATTCGGTCAGGGTCTCGGACATTTCCTGCGGATGCGACAACCAGGCCAGTTGCGCATGCATCAGCGGGGTGGTCATCCCGATCGGATCAACCTTGGACTCGACCGCCTGATTCACGGCACGCCACGCCGCCTGCGGGGTCGCGGGGGATTTGCCGGTTTTGGCGTTACTCATGATGGTTCTCCACTCCACGGGCGGCAAACCATGATCCGCCACCGCCACATTGCTATTGTGCCCGATGCCGCTCGGGTATAGTTCGGTCTGCTGTTGACCTTGATCAACGTTGCTGTTCGTTGGTACGCTAGGCTAGCCTATCCACTGAAAGGATCCATCCCATGTTCAAGCACATACTCGTTCCCACCGACGGCTCGCCGCTTTCATCCGATACGGTAAAACGCGCGATTGCGTTTGCCCGGGAAAGCGGGGCGAAAATCACCTTCTTTTTTGCGAAACCGGACTATCCGGTGGCCTTCTATGGTGAAGGCGCGCTGATCGACCCGACTACGCCGGACAAATTCGCCGAAATGGCCGAGAAACAGGCGCAGGAGATTCTTGCCGCTCACGAATCGGCGGCAAAAGCCGAAGGCGTCGCCTGCGCATCCATCAGTTCCGTCAGCGACATCCCCTATGAGGCGATCATCGCTGCCGCCGAAACCGCAGGTGCCGACCTGATTTTCATGGCATCGCACGGCCGGCGCGGCTTCAGCGGGCTGTTGCTCGGTTCCGAAACACAAAAAGTGCTCACCCACTCGAAGATTCCGGTACTGGTCTACCGCTGAGCGTGGCAACCCCCCTGAACCATGCTTAACTCGGCGCTGAGCATCATCCACGACGAGCACCGTTCGCTCGCTGCCGTGGTGCATGGCTTGCGCTACCTGGTTCGCGAAAGCCGGACGAAAAACTCCCGGCCGGACTTCCGGGTCCTGTGGGCAATGATTTCCTATCTCGAAGAGTTTCCCGAGAAGTTGCATCATCCCAAGGAAAACGCCTACCTGTTCGTCCGCTTGCGCCAGCGGACACATGACGCCGACCCGGTGCTCGCCGAACTGGAACGGCAGCACAGCGCCGGAACACAACATGTGCGCGACCTGGAACTCGCGCTCGGCCACTACGAGGCCGGGATCCCCGATGGACTGGAGAAATTTGCCGCGGCCGTCGAAAAATTTGCCGATGAGATCCTGAAACACATGGCGTTCGAGGAAAGCACCCTGATTCCCCTGGCGCGGAAACACCTGACGGCCGAAGACTGGGTCGAGATCGGCGCCGCCTTCAGTGAAAACGGCGACCCGCGCTTCGACGCCGAGGCCGATCACGAGTGTCGTGACCTTTTCAGCCGTATCGTCAATCTTGCGCCGCCACCCATCGGCGTCGGCCCCTCGCGAAACCGGGAACCGCGTTCGGGGAATTGACGCCCCCGGCTGCGAGCCGTCTAATTCGCAGCGTCGTTACCGGCGTCAGAAGGCGCGCCCACTCCCTTGTTGACCTCTGCGGCACTGCGCTGCAGAAAGCACGTCATGAAGCTGGATGAGGCGCAAACGGCCCAGAAGCCGAAGAAGCCTATCGAATAGGTGGCAATCTTCGACAAATGTACTTCCTCGCCGAAGATGTACAGTTCTTGCGGATCAATGACGGTAAAGAAGATGCCGTCCGCGATCCCGGCCACCACAAACGAGGGCCACAACACCCACATTATTCTCCACATCTGTCTCTCCTTCGCAGTCTGCAAGGAAGCGCCTACTTCGCGTTGCGTGCGTCTTCTTCCAACATCTTTTTGTAAAACATGACCATGCCGAAGCCGATCACGATGACCAGGACGATAGTCGCCAAACTCATCAGACCAAGGTCACTGCCGATCAAGAGTTTCCAGGCCTCCATGATGTTGTCTCCTTGAGGTTGATCGATTCAGTTGCGGATATCGGCGGGCGTCGGTCCCGCAGCCGGCATCCCGATTAGCGTCTCGCCATTGGCCGGCAGCACGACATTGCCCATCAGACGCCAGGTCTTGCGCTCGTCTTCCAGCAGCACCAGCCAATGCCCGGCTGCGGGCAGGCGAAATTCACCGGAATAAATGTCGCCGGCGCGCGCCAGCAGACGTGACTGGTCCAGCCCGGCGCGGGTCGGATGGGTGATCGTCACCATCAGTGTCGGCGGCATGACGAAAGTTTTGCCGCTTGCCTGCAGGCGCACCGAGAGGACATCTTCGCTAACACGAATCCCGGCAACCAAGCCCATTTTCGCCGCCTCTTCGCTGCGCGCAATGGTCTGGTTGACGGCAAGGCCCTTGCGGTAATAGTCGTCCGTGACCAGGCCGTCGTTGCTCTTCACGGCCAGCCATGCCGTATAGAACGCGGCTATCACCACGATGAACGGCCCGGCCGCGAGTATCCACGGCCAGGGTTCCCGATACCAGGGTTGCACGACGGTCGTATTCATCTTCTCATCCTTCATGGTTGCAGGAAGCTGGCCTTTTCATGCACGGCCACCTTCTCGTCGGCAAGCGACTTGACGTCGAAGAAGATCTGATTGGAACCCTTCTTGCCCGACTCGGGCGGCACCCGCACCTGCACGCTGAAACTTCTGGCCCCTGCGGCCGGAACTTCGATGATGCGATCGCCGACCATGTCGATGCCCTGCAGGCCGGAAACGCTCACGGCATAGCGGTGCGGAGTTTCCGAGACGTTGATGACGTGCAGGCGATACACGTTCTCGATCAGGCCGCCTTCGACTTCGCGCGCCAGCATGGCGCGGTCGCGGATCACATCCACGCGCAAGGTGGGCTTGGTGGCGATGCCCCAGACCAAGGCGACGCAAATCGCGCCCAGGATCGCCGAGTAAATGATCACCCGCGGCCGCACCACATGGCCGATGATCTCCTTCCAGCCCCAGTGCGCTTCGATCGCATGCTCGGTCGAATAGCGGATCAGGCCTTTCGGATAATCCATTTTTACCATCACCTGATCGCAGGCGTCGATGCACGCGGCACAACCGATGCATTCGTATTGAAGTCCCTTGCGGATGTCGATGCCGGTCGGACAGACCTGCACGCAGATGCCGCAGTCGACGCAATCGCCCTTGGCGATCGCATTGGGATCAAGTCCCTTCTTCCGCGCACCGCGCGGCTCGCCACGCTCGGTATCGTAGGTGATGGTCAGCGTGTCGGGATCGAACATCACGCCCTGGAAGCGGGCGTAGGGACACATGTGCTTGCACACCTGCTCGCGCATGTGTCCGGCGAACAGGTAGGTGAAGGCGCCGTAAAACAGCATCCAGAACGTCTCCCACGGCCCCAGCGAGAAACTCCAGAGAGATGCCCACACGGTCTTGATCGGCGTGAAATAACCGACAAAAGTGAAGCCTGTCCAGAACGCCAGCAGGGCCCAGGATCCATACTTGGCCGTGCGCAGCCATAGTTTGCGGGCGCTCATGGGCGCCGCATCGAGCTTGATCCGGGCGTTGCGCTCGCCTTCGATCTTCTGTTCGATCCAGGTGAAGATTTCCGTGTAGACCGTCTGCGGGCAGGCATAGCCGCACCACAAGCGGCCGCCGACGGCGGTAAACAGGAACAGCGAATAGGCCGAGATGATCAGCAGGATCGCCAGGAAAATCACGTCCTGCGGCCAGAAAACCAACCCGAAAATGTAGAACTTGCGTTCCACCAGGTCGAACAGCACGGCCTGCCGCCCGTTCCATGGCAACCAGCACAGTCCGTAATAGATCAGCTGGGTGCACCAGACCAGTGTCCAACGCCAGGTGGCGAAGATGCCGCTGACGGCACGCGGGTGAACTTTTTGGTGAACCTCGTAAAGGCTCTCTTCGACAAAGTTCGGCTTGGCCTGCGATGGGGTGGAAGTGCCTGATGCCATGATTATCGTATTACGATATTCTGATAGACCTGCGCGAAAAGTCCCCGGCACGGATGCCGGGGAAGTTTGTGCAGTTTACTTCTTTTCTGCGGGTGCCGCTTCAGCCGGCGCTGCAGCCGGTGCCGCGGCAGGAGCTTCTTTCGCACCGCCGCCAAGCCCGTAGACATAGGCCGTCAGCAGATGCACCTTCGCATCGCCGAGGAACTCGCCGTAGGCCGGCATCCGATTGACGCGGCCCTTGGTGATGGTTTCGATGATGGAAGTCCTCGGAGCTGCCGTAAAGCCAGACCTTGTCGGCAAGATTCGGCGCCACGCCGACCATGCCCTTGCCATCCGGGCCATGACAGGCGCTGCATGCCGCAGCAAACAGCTCCTTGCCGCGCTGGGCGCGGATCGAATCGGTTGCCAGGCCGGAAAGGGAACGCACGTAGCCGGCGATATCCTTGATCTGGTCACCGTTCAGATCCGGCTTGACACCCTTGGCCGGCATCATTGCATCGCGACCCTTCTGGATGGATTCCTTGATCTGCTCCGGCGTACCGCCAAACAGCCAGTCGTTGTCGGTCAGATTGGGGAAGCCGATGGCGCCCTTGGCGTCCGAACCGTGGCACTGCGAACAGTAGGTCAGAAACAGGCGCTGGCCCATTTCCTTCGCTTCGCTGTTGGCCGCCACAGTCATGACGTCCTGGCTCTGGAACTTCTTGAAGATCGGCCCGTACTGCTCGTCGGCCTTCTTCCTTTCGCCGTCGTACTGCCCGCTGGAGGACCAGCCGAACAGGCCCGGAAAGGTGCCGAGGCCCGGATACATCGCCAGGTAGAACAGTCGCGAAGACGATCGTGATGTAGAACAGCCAGCGCCACCAGTTCGGCAACGGATTGCTGTACTCCTGCAGGTCCTCGTCCCAGACGTGACCGGTGGTTTCACCCTCCACATGTTTGGCCGAATCCTGCATCCAGAGCAGGACGCCACAGCCGATGACGCTGGCGAGCACGATGCTTATGACGTAAAAATTCCAGAAGCCGCTGACAAAATCACTCATGATGATTTCCTTTCCTGATTCTTCGTAACCTGCGGCGCGGATGGCACAAAGGGGCTGTCATCGTCGAGCGGCAGCATCGCCGCCTCGTCGTAGGTCGCCTTGCGCCGGTCCGAATACGCCCACCAGACGATGCCGATGAAGGCGATGAACGCCAGCACCGTGAAGAGGGAGCGCAGATCGTTGATGTCCATTTGCTTACCTGGTCTGCTTGAGCGCGAGGCCCATGCCCTGGAGGTAGGCGATCAAGGCATCGACCTCGGTCACGCCCTCGATGGCCTTCTTCGCACCGGCGATTTCGGCATCGGTATAAGGCACGCCGACCGCGCGCAGCGCCTTCATCTTGGCGTCGATCGCATCGTCCTTGAGCGGACGATCCAGCCAGGAATAGGCCGGCATGTTCGATTCGGGCACCACGTCGCGCGGATTCAGCAGGTGCGTCTTGTGCCACTGATCCGAATAGCGCCCGCCCACGCGAGCCAGATCGGGCCCGGTACGCTTGGAACCCCACTGGAACGGATGGTCATAGACGAACTCGCCGGCGACCGAGTAATGGCCATAGCGCTCGGTCTCGGCGCGGAACGGACGGATCATCTGCGAGTGGCAGTTGTAGCAGCCTTCGCGGATGTAGATGTCGCGTCCCGGCCAGGCGCAGCGGACTGTAGGGCTTGACCAGTTCGTTGGTCGGCGTGGTGGTGGATTTCTGGAAGAACAGCGGGACGATCTCGAGCAGACCGCCCACGCTGATGGTGAGGATGGTCAGGACGATCATCAGTCCCACGTTCCGTTCGATTTGGTCATGCGTCAACATGATGTATGGCTCCTTGTTCTGAGTGATCGGCGTTAATGGGCCGCTGCGGGTTCGAGTACCGGCGCATTGACCGCCTTGCCACCCGCCATGGTCAGGAACATGTTCCAGGCCATGATGAACATGCCGGAGAGGAACAGCAGGCCGCCCAACAGGCGGATCGTCCAGAACGGATAGGTTGCCTTGACCGATTCGACAAAGGAGTAGGTCAGCGTGCCGTCGACGTTGGTGGCCCGCCACATCAGGCCCTGCATCACGCCGGCAATCCACATCGAGGCGATGTACAGCACGACGCCGATGGTCGCGACCCAGAAATGCACTTCGATCAGTTTCTTCGAATGCATCTCGGGCTTGCCGAACAGGCGCGGCAGCAGGTAGTAGATCGAGCCGATCGAGATCATCGCCACCCAGCCCAGCGCACCGGAATGCACGTGGCCGACCGTCCAGTCGGTGTAGTGCGACAAAGCGTTCACCGTCTTGATCGACATCATCGGGCCTTCGAAGGTCGACATGCCGTAGAAGGACAGCGAGGTGATCATGAACTTCAGGATCGGGTCATCGCGCAGTTTGTGCCAGGCGCCCGACAGCGTCATGATGCCGTTGATCATGCCGCCCCAGGACGGCGCCAGCAGGATCAGCGAGAAGATCATGCCGACCGACTGCGTCCAGTCCGGCAGTGCCGTGTAGTGCAGGTGGTGCGGGCCAGCCCACATGTAGGTGAAGATCAGCGCCCAGAAGTGCACCACCGACAGGCGGTAGGAATACACCGGACGTCCGGCCTGCTTGGGCACGAAGTAATACATCATGCCGAGGAAGCCGGCGGTGAGGAAGAAGCCCACCGCGTTGTGGCCGTACCACCACTGGATCATCGCATCCTGCACGCCGGCGTAGGCCGAGTAGGACTTCGGCGTCAGGATGCCGGCGGCGAACACCGGCACCGCCGCGCTATTGACCAGGTGCAGTACCGCAACGGTGAGGATGAAGCCGCCGAAGAACCAGTTCGCCACGTAGATGTGCGAGACTTGGCGCTTGACGATGGTGCCGAAGAACACCACGGCATAGGACACCCAGACCAGCGTGATCAGGATGTCGATCGGCCATTCGAGTTCGGCGTATTCCTTGCCGGAGGTGAAACCCAGCGGCAGCGACAACGCAGCGAGGACGATGACCAGTTGCCAGCCCCAGAAGGTGAAAGCCGCCAGACCCGGCGCAAACAGGACCGCATGGCTGGTACGCTGCACCGCATAGTAGGAGGTGGCAAACAATGCGCAACCGCCAAAGGCAAAAATCACGGCGTTGGTGTGCAGGGGACGCAGACGCCCGTAGCTCAGGAACTCGTGCACGTTCAACTCCGGCCAGACCAGCTGGGCGGCGATGATGACGCCGACCAGCATGCCGACGATGCCCCAGATTACGGTCATCACAGCGAACTGGCGCACGACTTTGTAGTTGTAAGTCGCTTGCGATTGCATGATGGATTCACCTCACTTAAACAAAAAGAAACCGTTGGCAATACTGCATTTGATGCGGTGCAGTATATGAATTTTTCGGGAGATTACTCTCGAAGCATTAGCGACACTTGATGTAGGTCAAAATATATCCGAACTTCAACGACAATAACAATACAATTAGTATGGTTTATAGGGCAATGTGCCCGCCTCATGAGGCGGGCACATTGTCGTGGACAAGGGTTCTGCAATCGAACTTGAGTCGATTCAGAAGAGGCTCGCCATCAACGTTTGGCGACTGGTTTCTTGGCAGCCTGGGCCGGAAACGTTTTTACATAGGCCAAGACGCTACGAATTTCTTCGTCTGACAGGATGTACTTGAAAGCCGGCATGACATAGGCAGGTTCCGGCAGGCGATTCAGGCCTTCGCGGATGTTTTCAATCAGTTCCTTGTCGCGGCCAGCCAGGACCTGGGCGATGGTCATGTCGGGTATGTACTGGCCTCCTTGGACGAAATAGGCCGAGCGCGGGCCGTCGCCCTTGCCGTGAACGCCATGGCAAAGCGCGCAGTGATCGAGAAAGATGACTTGGCCGCGCGCGGCGGAAACCGGCTTGCCGGTGGGCTTGAAATACGGCTGCGCCGATTCGCTGCGCAAGCTCACCTTGGTCCCCTCCTTCATTTCACCCTTTTTATCGGCGGCAAGCGACGGTCCGGCGAACGCTGCAACAAGGGCTGCAAGCAGCGGAAGTGCGTGGAAGGTTTTCATGTTCAACTCCTCAGGTTTCCCGATGTCAATGCCGCCGGCTTGCCGAGTTCGATGCGGTGGGCCAACAGAAAGCATCGTGCTGCTTCAAGTAAATCGCTGTAAGGATTGTTCGGAACAGATCCGACCGCCAGATCGGCAAGGCGCGTGGCAAACGGCAGCAGGAAGCGGTCGAGAAACTCCGCCTCGACGACGCGAACGCCACGGATCAGTTCCAGGTCCTGCGCCTCCTCTGCTTCGCTCTCACGGAAACAGAGCATGTGCATGAACTCGAGCTCGACACAAAGATGGTCCGGCAGGTCGTCGTAGGAGTCCGCGATATCCATGCCATGGCTCTGGTAATACTCCTTGATGGCCAGCATCTCTTCAAGGCGCTTTTCGCTGTCGACTGCCGTGAACAGCGAGCCATATGGCGGACAGGGAAGGTGTGGATAGTTGTTGGTGAAGAGCGAGATATATGCAGCCTCGACTTCCTCATAGCTCATCCCTCGCAGACTGGAGAAGAACTTCCCGGCGGCCGCAATGCCTTTCTCCGCCAGATTCGCCTCGGACTGCACTTCCGCTGCATAGGCTTGCTGGAAATCGGTCTCGGTCGACTTCAGACGAAAATAGTCATGTCCGCCCTCACCGGGATGCGCCAAGGCCAATTCGAGAAAGTGATAGAGCTGGCCGCGCTTGCCCGATCTGGACCGGACACCATCAACCTGGACCTTATCAGGCGACTTGCTGGCATTCACTGGCTGGTCCATTGCTAGATATCCTTCATCTTGATGGGCGCTTCGACGTGATGCGGCTCGTCCAGCAGCCCACCCATGGCATAGCCGAAGTACTTCTCGATCTCTTCTTTGGGAACGTTTTTCGGCGGCACATACCAGACCGAAGGAATCGTGCCGAAATCAGGCCTGTACTGGCGCCGTTCAGCCGTGTTGATGACCCGGTGGGTGGCTTTCAGGCTGGTTTGCGGCTCATAGACCTTGACGCCCAGACCCGGATCGCGAATCATCTTGGAGATCGTGCTTTCCGGATCCATCAGGTTGCCGAAAATGCGGATCTTGCCGACGCAACTCTTCACGCATTGCGGCTCCTGCCCTTTCTCCAACAGCGGGAAGCAGAACATGCACTTGTTCGACTTCTTGGTCACGGCGTTGTAGTAGATCTTGTCGTACGGACAGGCCTTTACGCAGTTCTGGAAGCCTTCACAGGTGTTCTGGTCGATCAGCACGATGCCATCCTCGTTCTTGTAGATCGAGCGGGTCGGGCAAGCGGGCAGGCAGGCCGGATTGGCGCAATGGTTGCAGGGCCGGGCCAGGTAGAACTGCCACAGCTTGGGAAATTTTCCCTTGGGCGTGTCCTGGTAGAGGTTGGAAAACCGATAGTCCCAATCCGCCGGGTTCTTGCTGCCGTTCTTGCGCGGATACTTGCCATAGGGCTCGGTGGCAACGCTGTTCCAGTACATGTCATCCTGCCCGGGATCGCTGGTCCAGGTTTGCTTGCAGGCCATGGTGCAGGTATGACATCCGATACATTTGTTGATATCGAGCAACATGCCCCACTGAACGCGATTGCCATATTTCGGGTTGGGTTGCCCGTAGTATTTTTGCCAAAGTGCTTCGGACATGGCGGCTCTCCTCGGTTAGGACTTCTTCACTTCGCACAACTGATCGAAGTGGCCGGAAACCGGCCCCCAGACGTTGGGGATGAAGTAGATTTCGTGAATGGGGTTGATGGGGTTGTGGGTCAGCGCGTTCCAGTGGCCTTCGCGGATCTGTTCGCGCTGCCAGCCGAAATAGATCAGCACCGCGCCGGGAGGCACGGACTCCCGAAGTTTTACCTTCGCCTTGACATAGCCGTGCTGGTTGAAAGCCGTTGCCCAATCTCCGGCAACCAATCCACGTTTCGCGGCGTCGAGCGGGTTGAGTTCCAGCAGCGGTTGGCCGATATCGTCGAGCCTGGTTACCGCATCCGTGGTGCGCCAGGATGAATGTACGCTCCAGCGGGTATGCCGGGAATGATAGACCATCGGGTATTGTTCGTAGAGCGGATTGCGCTCCTTCTTGGCTTCCGCCCAAACCTTCGAGGGTCCATAGGGCGTTGCCTGGTGTGGCTCCTTGTGCACCGGAAGCTGCTCCCCGAACTGGATGAAGCGGTCTTCGTCCTTGTACAACTCCTGCCTCCCCGAGGCGGTCTTGAACTTCTTCTTGCCTTCGATTTCCTCGGTGAACGAGGCATACGGTGAACTCGGCAGGTTCACGCGGATGGTTCGCTCCTTCTTCAGCCGCTCGAAGTTGATTCCCTTGACCTGGGGGCCGCCGGTTTCAAGCAGCAGTTCGATGGCTTCTTCCGGCCGGGTGAACTTGAAACGATCTGCGGTACCGAGTCGCTTGCACAACTCGTGATAAATCCAGATGTCGGTCTTGGCTTCGAACATCGGCTCCAGACCACCTTCGTGCAACTGGATGTAGGGGTGTGCCGGAGTAGTGGCGATGTCGTAGGGCAGTTCGAACCAGCTCACCACCGGCAGCACGATGTCGGCAAGTTGTGCTGACGTACTCATCTCGATTTCCGGTGAGACGATCAACTCGATCTCCGGCAGCACCTTGCGCATCAGGTTGCTCTGGTCGGAGGCCTCGCCAAGGAGGTTCCCGCCCGCCGCGTAGATGCAACGGATCTGGCGCCAGAGGCCGGCCCTGTTGAACATGGTCTCGGTCGGGCCGTTGACCACGTAGGCCGTGTCCAGCGGCACGGGGCGGTAACGCTCGTCGGGCTTGCCGCCTTCCTTCTTCGGGAAGAAGTAATCCGTCGGATTAAGACGCATCAGGTATTGCCCGGCCCAAGGGCTCACGCCACCGCCCTGGCGCCCGACGTTGCCGGTCAGGCAGGCGAGCTCGATGGTTGCGCGACCGATGAGGTCGCCGTGGTACCAGTGATTGATGCCGGTTCCCGCCCAGATGCTGGCTGGCTTGGCCGAGGCATACTCGACCGCGATGCGTTCGATATCCTTGGCTGGGACACCGGTGATTTCGGACACCGTCTTTGGATCGTAGTCCTCAAGTTTCTTCAGCAACAGCGTGTGGGCAGTCGAACAGCTGACCTTCTTTCCATCCTTGAGCGTAACGTCCCACGTCCCGGTCAGCGCCAGTTTGTCGCTGAAATATACGTCGGGAACAGCTTTCCCCATCGCCGGATCGTAGGCCATGAAAGTTTTTGCATCGCCGCCCTCCGTGACGTCAGCGGCTTTCAAATACTTGCCGTTATCGTTGCGCACCAGCAGGGGGCCGCTGGTGGTGCGACGCATGTGGGCCTCGTCGCTCAAGCCGCGCTTGACGACCACATGGCAGAAGCCCAGTGCCAATGCACCATCGGTGCCGGGGCGAACTCGCACCCACTCGTCGACCATGCTCGCCGTCGGGTCATAATAAGGAGCGATGTAGACCAGCTTTACACCCTTGGCGCGCACATCGGTGAAGAAATGCGCGTCCGGCATGCGCGTCTGTGCCACGTCGGAGCCCCAGATGATCGCGTACTTGGTGTTGAGCACGTCCTTGAACTCGTGTTCTTCGGTCTGCACGTTCCAGGTCATCGGATGGGCCAGCGGCAGGTCGCCGTACCAGTTGTAGAAAGTACCGATGCCAAATCCATTTACCGAAGCGAAACGGAAGCCGGCACCCTGCTTGGCGATGCCGGTGGCCGGCACCGGTGGATAAATCCAGATGGTGTTCTGGCCATACTTCGCCGCGATGCGCTTCATCTCGCTCGTGACGAAGTCCAGCGCCTCATCCCAGGAAATGCGTTTCCACTGGCCCGCGCCGCGAGGCCCTACGCGCTTCATCGGAAACTTGACCCGGTTCGGCGAGTAGACGCGGCGATGGTAGGTGGCACCCTTCATGCAGCCACGCGGGTTGTACTCGTCGTCCGGATAGTCAAGCGGTTGCTCGACGCGCTTGACGAGGCCGTCCTTGATGATCACATTCCACGCACACGACCCTGTGCAGTTGGGCATGTTGATCGAACGTACAGTGCGTTCGCCCTGGAAGAGATTGCGGTAACCGTCTTCCCAGGGGCGGTCCTTGCGCTCGGCAAGGGCCGCAAACGCGGGCCGGCCGAGAGAGAATGGAAGTCCGGCAGCAGCGGCAACCGAAAGGCTACCCTTGATGAATTCGCGACGACTTATAGACATGATCTTTCCCCGACATGTTGGCAATTGGCAAAGCGTCCCCGGATCGGCTGACGCCGCGCGCTGGTGCGGCGCGCGACGTTTCCGGCCCGGCTTTCCTTAGTTGGCCATCGAAAGGGTCTTCACCACGTTCTCGAAAGTCTGGATGGTACCCAGCACAGTCGGACTACCCCAGCGCACGTGGTACTTGTTCTCCGGCACCTTGGCCAAAGCCAGCATCAGGCTATTGAAGGCGCCAAGATCGGCAGTTTCGAAGTAGGTGATGAAATCAGTGTCATCAATCCCTGTGGAGTGGTAAAGCTTTCTCTTCACATTCACAAGATTCACCAGCGTGGGCAGGGTGTGGGTTTCCATTTCCTTGAGGCGCTGTTCGTCGCTCAGATTCCACCAATCCGCGTTCTTCTTCACCGGGATCATGAATGCGTAGCGCGGCGCCTCGCCGCTATAGGTAGAGCCTGTCAGACCGGCATTGAGGCTGGGCGACTTGTCCTTGGTGATGTAGTTCAAGGCCTTGGTCATGCCAACCAGTTGCTCGGTAACGTCCGAGTACATGCCGAAACGCGTTGCCCGGAAATCGACCAGAAAAGCCTGAGTCGCGGCCATGTCATAGGAATGCACGCGCAGGAAGTAGTCGCTCTGGGCCTCGAAGCCGCGCGTCAGGTAGGCGTTGACGATGACTTTGTCCTTGTGCTTGTCGACCACGGCAAGCACTTCGGCGGCGGCGCCCTTGCGCTCCGCAGCGGACATCCTGTAGTAGTCGGGGCGAACCTTGTAGGTGGAAAAATTTCCGAAGACACCTGGCGCGACCAGAATTTTTGCGCGATCAACCGGAGCAGGCATCGCTGCGCCAGCAGCCTGCTGCGCAAGCGCACTCCCATTTGCCAGCATGGCACCCGCCATCAAAAGTGTTAGAGAAATCTTTTTCATGGTCAAACTCCTTTGGCTATGTCAAGTAAGTTTTTATCGCTTCTGATACAACTGACGAATGTGCGCACTTTGCTCCTGCAATCACCTTTTTTATTGATCAAGATCAATGAACTGTTAATATCAATTGGACTTTATTTTTGCTTCCCGATGTAACCAAAATGACTCTCCCAACGAATAGGTGAATAGGGGTTAACGTGTGAGCGCAGAGCGGTTGCAGGACTTGCTGGTTCGAGGACTCGACGGAGACTCTCAGGCCTACCACGTGTTCCTGTCTGAACTTACCGGGTACCTGCGGTCGTACTTGATGAGGCGGCTGTCTAGCCTGCCCGACGATGTTGAAGATCTCGTCCAGGAGTCCTTGCTTGCAATACACAACAAACGTCACACCTATGACCGAAAGCAGCCGCTCGCCGCTTGGGTGTATGCAATCGCAAGGTACAAGCTTGTGGATTTTCTTCGAGGACGGGCAATCAGGGATTCGCACAACACCCCGCTGGACGAAGAGGATTATTTTTTTGCCACGTCCGATACGGATGCGGCGGAGGCTCGCCAGGACATCATGAAACTGCTGGATCAATTGCCGGAAAAGCAACGCATGCCGATCATCCATACCAAGCTGGACGGACTGTCGGTCGAAGAGGCCGCGCAGAAGAGCGGGATGTCCGAGTCGGCCCTGAAAGTCGGGGTGCACCGCGGAATGAAGGCACTCGCTGCACTGGTAGGTGAAAGGCGATGAGAACCAACGAGCTCATCGACATGCTGGCCACCGGCGCCAGCCTCGAGCAAGCAGGCGACCCTTGGCGTCGGCTGGTTTATGCCATTGGATCCGGAGCGCTCGTCTCCACCATCCTCATGGTCAAGGCAATACCCGTAAATCCCGACATCACGAACGCTATACAGTTGGCGGCATTTTGGCAAAAGCTGGGATTTGCCGCAGCCATTGCGGCCGTGGCCTTGCTGATGGTTTTCCGTCTTTCCAGGCCGGGAGTGCGCCTTGGAAACGTGTTTCCGGCCCTGATGGTGCCGATTCTGGCGATATGGATCCTGGCCGGTATAGCGCTTGCCACTGCAGAGCCAGAGGAAAGAGCATCACTGTTCTTTGGCAATACCTGGAAGGTATGCCCCATTCTCATAACAATGCTCGCGACGCCGGTCTTCGCCGCAAGCTTTTGGACGATGCGCGACCTCGCGCCCACCAATCTCAGGCTGGCCGGTGCCGCCGCCGGTCTGTTCTCAGGCGCGGTCGGAGCGGTAGTTTATTGCTTTCACTGCCCGGAACTGGCGGCTCCGTTCATCGCTTTTTGGTATCTGCTCGGCATCCTGATCCCGACGGTGGTCGGAGCCGTCGTAGGGGAAAAGCTGCTCCGCTGGTAGGCACGCTGGCGCACGCAATCCCCATAACCGGGTTACCGTCCCGCCCAAGTTTCGGGGACATCCTTGGATACCGCACTGGGAATGTTGGCGCGCGACGAAAAAAAAGGGTGCGCAGCGCGCACCCCTAACCCCAACAGAGAGCCTTCGGGCAACGGCGCGAAGCCATCACCATAAAACCCGTTGGCAGTATGGTTACTTGTCACCCGCCGTGCCTTGATCTGGGTCAACAGTGCTGCGATTTTTCAGGCCGTCGGTCCGGTCGTCGTCCATCAGGACCCGGTGGCCCGGTCCTTCGAGATCCTCATACTGTCCGCTCCTCAGGGACCACCAGAACAGGGCGGCGATGACGAAGACCAGCACCAGGGAAAGCGGGATCAGGAGATACAGGATGTCCATACCGCGCATTATCTCCGCTGCAGCCGCAATGCATTGAGCACCACCAGCAGGGAACTGGCCGACATGCCGATGCCGGCCATCCAGGGCGTCACCCAGCCGGCCATGGCCAGCGGGATGGCGAGGAAATTGTAGGCGAAGGCCCAAACCAGGTTCTGCCTGACGATGCGCAAGGTGCGCCGCGCCAGCGCCAGGCCTTGCGGCAGCGCCTGCAGGTCGTTGCCGAGCAGCACCACATCGGCGTTGGCCCGGGCCAGGTCGGCGCCGCCGCCCATGGCGATCGAGACCTGCGCCTGCGCCAGCACCGGGGCGTCATTGACGCCGTCGCCGACCATGGCCACGGTCTCGCCGGCGTCCTGCAGGGCCTTGAGCGCGGCATGCTTGTCCTCCGGCGAGAGTCCGCCGCGGACATCAGCGATGCCCAGCGCCGCACCGACACGCAGGGCGGCGGCGGGCGCATCGCCGCTGAAGATCGACAGTTTGATGCCGGCGGCAGTCAGCGCGGCGCTCATGGCAACCGCCTCGGGCCGCAGGCTGTCGCTCAGGCGGAAGAACGCCTGCCATCCTTCGGCATTGCCCAACGCAATCACCGTGTCACCGGCGCCGACTATTGCCTGAACTTCAAGGGGAGCCGCCAGGCCATGCATGGCGGCAACGAACTCTGGGCATCCGAGTCGCCAAGCTCGCCCGTCGATCATGCCCTCTACGCCCGCCCCGGTTGTAGCGCGCAGCGCGGAAACCTCGATCCCCGCATCGGCCCCACCGGCAGCCAGCGCTCGTGCGATCGGGTGTTCCGAGCCGCGTTCGAGAGCCGCCGCCAGCGCCAGCGCCAAAGCGGCGTCGCCGCGAACGGGGATGACCTCGACCAGCGTCATATGCCCCACGGTCAATGTCCCGGTCTTGTCGAAAATGAAACGATCGGCCCGCGCCAGCGCCTCGATCGCGTGGCCGCGCGTCACCAGCACGCCGCGCGCGGCCAGCGCACCGGTCGCGACGGTCAATGCCGCCGGTGTCGCCAGTGACAATGCGCACGGGCAACTCACCACCAGCACGGCGACGAAAATCCACAGGGCACGCGAGGCGTCGATCCACCACCAGGCCAATGCCGTTGCCACCGCCAGCAGCAGCAGGGCGACGATGAAGCGGCCGGCGACGCGGTCGGCCATTTCCACCAGGTGCGGCTTTTCCGCCGCTGCCCGCTCCATCAGGCGCTGGATGGCCGCCACGCGCGTCGCCTCACCGACGCGTTCGACGCGCATCACCAGGGGGCTGGCGGTATTCGTGCTGCCGCCGATCAGCGCATCGCCGGCGCGCTTGGGCACCGGACGGCTTTCGCCGGTCAGCAGCGATTCATCGGCGGCACTCTCGCCATCAAGGACGCAGCCGTCGGCAGGCACGGTTTCGCCGGGCCGGATCTGCACCGTGTCGCCGGCGCGCAATTCGGCCACGGCGACGCGCTCGCCGGCCGCATCGATGCTGGCCGCCGGCCAGGACGGCAGGCGCGTGGCGAAGGCGGGGATGGCGCGCGCCAGGGTTTCCACGCTGCGCGCCGCCTTCTGCCGCGCCATCATTTCCAGATAGCGCCCCGAAAGCAGGAAGAAGACGAACATCGTGACCGAATCGAAATACACCTCGCCCGCCGCGATCAGCGTCGCCCAGACGCTGGCCGCGAATGCCGCGCCGACCCCCAGCGCCACCGGCACATCCATGCCGACGCGATGCAGTTTCAGGTCGCGCCAGGCGCTGACGAAGAAGGGCGCGGCGGAATATCCGATCACCGGCACGGTCAGGATCAGGCTGGCCCAGCGCATCAGTTGCTCGATGTCCGGCGTCATGTCGCCGTCGGCAAGATACACGGGCACGGCGTACATCATCACCTGCATCATGCCGAAACCGGCGACGAACAGGCGCCACAACGCGGCCTTGCGCTCCTTCTGCGCCAGTTCCTCGGAACGGCCGACATCGTAGGGGTGGGCCCGATAGCCGATCGCGGCGATTGCTTCGAGGATGGCCGAAAGCTTCGTCACCCGCTCGTCCCAGCGCACCCGTGCGCGGCGCGTGGTGTAGTTGATGTCGATGGATGTCACGCCGGGCTGGCGGCGCACATGCGATTCGTTCAGCCAGACGCAGGCGGCGCAGGTAATGCCTTCGAGGATCAGCGCGGCTTCCTGTTCGTGTTCGCCTGCCGAACCCTCGGCCCGGCGCACGAAGTTCTTCTGGACATCGGGATGGTCGAACAGGGCGAAGTCGGCGACGATCTGCGGCAGCGCCTCGCGCGGCGACTCCGGCAGCGCATCGCGGTGGCGGTAGTAATCGGCCAGGCCGTTGGCGACGATGGCCTGCGCCACGGCCTGGCAACCGGCGCAGCACATCTCGCGCCGCTGGCCGCCGATCTCGACAGACATATCCAGTCCCGCCGGAATCGGCAGGCCGCAGTGATAGCAGGATTGGTTGACCATGGTCATGAGGTTGTCATTCCCGCGAAAGCGGGAATCCAGTCTTGCCTACGATCTGGATCCCCGCCTACGCGGGGATGACGGCGCCGGGCGGCGCCGTCACTTGGGCGCCATGCGGATGGCGCCATCGAGGCGGATGACTTCACCGTTCAGCATTTCGTTCTCGATGATGTGGCGCACCAGCGCCGCGTACTCGGCCGGCTTGCCCAGGCGCGAGGGGAAGGGAACCATCTTGCCCAGGGCGTCCTGTACTTCCTGCGGCATGCCCAGCAGCATCGGCGTCTCGAAAATGCCCGGCGCAATGGTCATGACACGAATGCCGAAGCGCGCCAGTTCGCGGGCGACCGGCAGGGTCATGCCGACCACGCCGCCTTTCGATGCGGCATATGCCGCCTGGCCGATCTGGCCGTCGTAGGCGGCGACCGAAGCCGTGCTGACGATCACGCCGCGCTCGCCCGCCGCGTTCGGCGTGCCTTGGCTCATGGCCTCGGACGCCAGGCGGATCATGTTGAAGCTGCCGACCAGGTTGACCGTCACGGTCCTGGCGAACACGTCCAGAGAATGCGGGCCGTTGCGCCCCAGCACCTTCTCGGCCGGCGCGATGCCGGCGCAATTGACCAGGCCGTGCAGGCCTCCGAAAGCCGCCACGGCCGCCGCGACACACGCCTTCGCGCTGGACTCGTCGGCCACGTTGGTCGTCACGAAGCGCGCATCGGCGCCGAGTTCCGCCGCCAGTGCATTGCCGGCCGCCTCGTTGAGGTCGGCCAGCACCACTTTGCCGCCCTGCTCCACCAGCATCCGCCCGGTGCCGGCACCGAGGCCCGAAGCGCCGCCGGTGATGATGAAAACACTGTCCCTGATCTGCATGTCCGTCTCCCAAAAGACAAGGCCTGCCAACCGGAAAGGAGGCAGGCCCAAACTTTCAGGCATTGTCCCACGATGGGGGATGGTGGTGCTGTTGGCCGGAATCGAACTGGCGACCTACTGATTACGAATCAGTTGCTCTACCAACTGAGCTACAACAGCGTCCTGAAAGGCCGCGAATTATACCTGCTGGTCCGGAACCATGGCAACGCAGGCTCCGCCCCCCCTGGCGCCATACCCGCTCAGGCCAGCAATTCCTTCGGTAAAGGGAAGTTTACGTTTTCGGCCGCGCCGTCCAGCGTCTCGACGCTACCGGCACCAAGCGCCCTGATTCGCTCGACGACGCCATTGACCAGTACCTCGGGTGCCGAGGCGCCGGCCGTGACTCCGACCCGTGCATTGGCCGCCAGCCACGCGGCATCGATCTGGTCCGCACCATCCACCAGATAGGCCGGGATGCCACCGATCGCCGCCACCTCGCGCAGGCGGTTGGAATTCGAACTGTTCTTCGAGCCGACCACGATGACCACATCGACCTTGCCGGCCATGGCCTTGACGGCATCCTGGCGGTTTTGCGTGGCGTAGCAGATGTCGTCCTTGCGCGGCCCGATGATCTTCGGAAAACGGGCAATCAGCGCATGCACGATCGTCCGTGCGTCATCCACCGACAAGGTGGTTTGCGTGACGTAGGCCAGGGGCGCCGTGCCGCCGGCACCGGTGCTTTGCGTCCCTTCGGGAACTTTCAGCTTTGCAACGTCATCGACATTTTCCACCAGGTACATGGTGCCGGTCGCCTGGCCCATGGTGCCTTCGACCTCCGGGTGGCCGCGATGGCCGATCATCACGATCTCGTAACCCTGCTTGTGCAGGCGCGCCACTTCGAGATGCACCTTGGTCACCAGCGGGCAGGTGGCATCGAACACCTTGAGGCCGCGCTTGTCCGCCTCGATGCGCACCGACTGCGGCACGCCATGGGCGCTGAAGATCACGGTGGCACCGTCGGGCACTTCATCAAGCTCTTCGACGAACACCGCGCCCTTGGCCTTGAGGCCATCGACCACATAGCGGTTGTGCACCACTTCATGCCGCACGTAGATCGGCGCACCGAACTTTTCCAGCGCGCGTTCGACGATGGCGATCGCGCGCTCGACGCCGGCGCAGAAGCCGCGGGGGTTGGCCAGGATGATCTGCATCAGAGTATTCCTATGATTTCGACTTCGAAGCGCACCGGCTTGCCGGCCAGCGGATGGTTGAAATCGACCAGCACCGCCTCGTCGTCGAGTTCGCGCACGATGCCGGTAAATTTGTCGCCATTGGGCGCGGCGAACTGGATCAGGCCGTGCAGCTCAGGGCTGGAATCGGGCGGCAGCGCGGTGCGCGCCATGCGCTGGGTCAGTTGCGGATTGTGGCTGCCGAAAGCCTGGTCGGGCTCAAGCAAAAACACGTGGCGCTCACCGACCTTGACGCCGATCAGGCAATGTTCGAGCGGTGGCGCCAGTTCGCCGCTGCCCAGCTGCAGGGTGGCCGGGGTCGAATCGAAGGTGCTCACCAGTTCGGTGTCGTCACCGGTAGCGACACGGTAATGCAAGGTGATCAGGTTGCCGGCGCGGACGATCTCGTTCATCGGGTACCCGTTTCAGTGTCTTTACCGTAGCGAAACTGATGCCAGAGCATCAGAGCCACGCCGACGGTGATGGCCGAATCGGCCACGTTGAAGGCCGGCCAATGATAGCCCGCCACGTGAAAATCCAGAAAATCGACCACGGCATCGAAGCGCAGGCGGTCGATCACGTTGCCGATGGCGCCGCCCAGGATCAGCGACAGCGCGGTCGGCAGCAGGCGCTCCTGCGCGTGCTGGCGCAGCAGGCTCAGCAGCCAGACCGAAATGCCCAGCGCAAGCACCACGAAGAACCACTTCTGCCAGCCGCCGGCCCCGGCCAGGAAGCTGAAGGACGCACCCGAGTTGTAAGACCAGGACGAGATTGAAGAAGGGTGTGACCACCAGGCTTTCCATGTAGCGAAAACTCGCCAGCACCCATGCCTTGCTGACCTGGTCGAGCAGCACCACGAAGGCCGCCAGCGCCAGCCAGCGCGTCAGCCTAGGCAATCTCGCGCGCCTCGCCGGAACCGAACAGGTTCGAGGTGCAGCGTCCGCAAAGCTCGGGGTGTTCCGCATCCTGCCCTACGTCCTCGCGCCAGTGCCAGCAGCGCGCGCACTTGGCGTGGATGCTGGCGACGGCCTCGATGCCGACGCCGCCCGCCGTATCGCCGGCGCCGAGTTTTTCCAGCGTCACCTTCGAGCAGATCAGGACGAACTTGAGGTCTTCGCCGAGCGAGGCGAGCAGATCGTAGCTTGCGGCGTCGGCGCGCAGGCTCACCTCGGCCTGCAGCGAAGAACCGATCTTGCCGGCCGAGCGCAGCTCTTCGAGGGTTCTGGCCACGTCGGCGCGCACCGCGCGTATCGCCTGCCACCGTGCCGCCAGCGCCGACTCTTCGCCTTGCTCCGGCAGCACATGCCAGGTGGACAGCATCACGCTGTCGCCCTGCTTCAGCGTGGTCCAGATTTCCTCGGCGGTGAATGAAAGCACCGGCGCCATCAGCCGCGTCACGGTCTGCAGGATGTGCCACAGCGCGCTTTGCGCCGAGCGCCGGGCGCGGGAGTTTTCCGCCGCCGTGTAGAGGCGATCCTTGAGGATGTCGAGGTAGAAGGCGCCGAGGTCTTCCGAACAGAAATTCATCAGGGCCTGCACCACCTTGTGGAATTCGAAGCGCTCGTAATCCGCCGTGCATTGCGCCTGCAGGTTGCGCGTCAGCGCCAGCGCGTAACGGTCCGTTTCCAGCCATTGCGCGGGCGGCAGCATCTGCGTCGCCGCATCGAAATCGGCGGTGTTGGCCAACAGGAAGCGCAGCGTGTTGCGCAGGCGGCGATAGACCTCGACCACGCGCGGCAGGATGGTCTTCTCGTCGATAGACAGTTCGCCCGAGTAGTCGGTACTGGCCACCCAGAGGCGCAGGATTTCCGCGCCGAGGGTGTCGGAGATTTTCTGCGGCGCGACGACGTTGCCCTTGGACTTGGACATTTTCATGCCCTTGCCATCGACCACGAAGCCATGCGTCAGCAGCGCCTTGTAGGGTGCGCGGCCGTCGATGGCGGCGCCGGTCAGCAAGGACGAATGGAACCAGCCGCGATGCTGGTCCGAGCCTTCCAGATAAAGATCGGCAGGATAGGTCGATTCGGCCGCGTGCGAACCGCGCAGCACCGTGCGATGCGTGGTGCCCGAGTCGAACCAGACATCGAGCGTGTCGCGCATCTTGTCGTAGTTCGCGGCATCGGCACCGAGCAGTTCGGCGGCATCGAGCTTGAACCAGGCGTCGATGCCTTCCTTCTCGATGCGCTTCGCCACGGCTTCGAGCAGTTCCAGCGTGCGCGGATGCGGTTCGCCGGTTTCCTTGTGCAGGAAGAAGGGGATCGGCACGCCCCAGTTGCGCTGGCGCGAGACGCACCAGTCGGGCCGGTTGGCGATCATCGCGTGCAGCCGTGCCTTGCCCCAGTCGGGATAGAAGGTGGTTGCCTCGACGGCGGCCAGCGCCAATTCACGGAGCGTCACGTGCCTTTCATGTGTCGCCGCAGGCGACCTGGCTTCGTCACCCCCTTCCGCGGGAAGGGGGCCGGGGGGAAGGCCGTCACCTTGTCCAGAATGGACGGGGCGGGCAACCGCCTTGTTCATCCCGACGAACCACTGCGTGGTCGCGCGGTAGATGATCGGCGTCTTGTGGCGCCAGCAATGCATGTAGCTGTGTGTGATTTCGCTGCTGGCGAACAGTGCGCCGACCTCGGCCAGCTTCTCGATGATGGCCGCATTGGCCTTCCAGACGAACATGCCGCCGAAGAAGGGCAGGCTGGCGGCGAACACGCCGTCGCCCTGCACCGGGGTGAGGATCTCGTCGTTGTGCATGCCGTGCTTGCGGCAGGATTCGAAGTCCTCCAGGCCGTAGGCCGGCGCGCTGTGCACGATGCCGGTGCCGGCATCCAGCGTGACGTAGTCGCCCAGATATACCGGCGAGGCGCGGTCGTAGAGCGGGTGGCGAAACTCGACCTGGGCCAGCGCGGCGCCCTGGCAGGCGCCCAACACCTCGCCTTCGAGGCCGAAGCGTTGCAGCGCGGCACCACGCAACTCGGCGGCGAGGATGATGCAGCCGCGCGGCGTCTTCACCAGTTCGTAGGTGAATTCCGGATGCATGTTCAGCGCCTGGTTGGACGGAATGGTCCACGGCGTCGTGGTCCAGATCACCGTCCAGCAGTCGCCGTGTTTACCTTCAGGCAGCGCGGCAATGCCGAAGGCATGGGCGACGCGTTCGCGCTGCGAAGCGTCGAGGCGGAAGCCGACGTCGATCGCCGGCGATTTCTTGTCCTGGTACTCGACCTCTGCCTCGGCCAGCGCCGAGCCGCAGTCGAAGCACCAGTTCACCGGTTTCAAACCCTTGAACAGGTAGCCGGTCTGGTACAGGTCGCCGAGCGCACGGATCTCGTCGGCCTCGTTGCGGAAGGCCATGGTCAGATAGGGATTGCCCCAGTCGCCGAGCACGCCGAGGCGGATGAAATCCTTCTTCTGCCGTTCCACCTGTTCGGCGGCGAAGCTGCGGCACAACTCGCGCGCCTGGTCGGCCGGCAGGTGCTTGCCGTGGGTCTTTTCGATCTGGTGCTCGATCGGCAGGCCGTGGCAGTCCCAGCCCGGCACGTAGGGCGCATCGAAACCGGCCAGCGTCCTGGCGCGGACGATGATGTCCTTGAGTATCTTGTTCACCGCGTGGCCGATGTGGATGTCGCCGTTGGCATAGGGCGGGCCGTCGTGCAGGACGAAACGCGGACGCCCCTGCGCCGCGGCACGGATCTTCTGGTAGAGCTTCTGCTCCTGCCACTGCGCAACCCAGCCCGGCTCGCGTTTGGCGAGGTCGCCGCGCATCGGGAAGGGCGTGTCGGGCATGTTGAGGGTCTTGCGGTAATCAGCCATGGGTCTTGCCATCAATTAGCGTGAAATAGGTGCGTACGTCAGCGACGTCGCGGGCGATCTGCGCCTTGAGGGCATCGAGGGAATCGAACTTCGCCTCGTCGCGCAGCTTGTGCATGAAATTCACATCGACATGCCGCCCGTAAATGTCGCGATCGAAATCCAGCAGATGGACTTCGAGTACCGGCTTCAGGCCTTCTTCAACCGTCGGTCGCACACCGATGTTGGCCGCGCCGGGCAAGGGCTGCGCGTCTATGCCCGAGACCGTCACGGCGAATACACCGGACAGCGGCAGGCGCTTGCGCCGGACCTGGATGTTGGCGGTCGGAAAGCCGATGCTGCGCCCGAGCTTCTTGCCGTCCATGACACGCCCGGCAATGACGAAGGCGCGCCCCAGCAGCTCCTCGGCGTGTTCGATGTTGCCGCCGGCCAGTGCGTCACGAACCGCGGAACTGGAAACCCGCACGCCGCCGAAGTCAACCGTGCGCATGGCTTCGACCACGAAGCGGTGCTCCTGCCCGGCACGTTGCAGCAGGGCGAAATCGCCGCCGCGCGCCTTGCCGAAGCGGAAGTCGTCGCCGATGATCAGGTGCCGCACCGACAGGCCGCGCACCAGGATTTTCTCGATGAACTGTTCACCCGTCAGCGCCGCCAGCTTGCGATTGAAGCGGCAGACATGCACGCGATCGACGCCGGCCTCGGCGAGCAGTTCGATCTTGTCGCGCAGGCTGGCCAGGCGCGCCGGCGCCTGCTCCGGGGCGAACAGCTCGCGCGGATGCGGCTCGAAGGTGAGCACCGTCGCCGGCAGCGCGAGTTCGCGCGCCTTGGCTGTCAATTCGGCGAGCAGTGCGCGATGGCCGCGATGCACGCCATCGAAATTACCGATGGTCAGCACCGTGGACGTCGTCGCCCGCTCGGGAACACCGCGAAAAACCAGCATGGGATTGAGGCTGCAGGGAAAGCGGGCGATTATATCAAGCCAGGCGGGCCCACTCGAACCGGCGACGAACCTCTCTCGACGCAGAGGCCGCAGAGGCGCAGATGACGCAGAGAAGATCAGAAGCAAGCGAATTGTTGTTCTTGCTTGGCTTTCTCTGAGCCTCTGCGGCCTCTGTGCTGAAAGCGGTTTCGTTTTCACCGTTCAATCCAGCCGCGCCAGCTTCGACTTGGCCAGCGGCGGATTCTTGGCGAAGTAGCGGCGGATGCCTTTCAGGATGGCCTCCGCCATCTGGTCCTGGTAGGCCTCGTCGTTGAGCCGCTTCTCTTCCTCGGGATTCGAGATGAACGCCGTCTCGATCAGGATCGAGGGAATGTCCGGCGCCTTCAGTACGGCAAAGCCGGCCTGCTCGACCTGCGCCTTGTGCAGCGTGTTGATGCGGCCCAGTTCGCCCAGCACGTCCTTGCCCAGCTTGAGGCTGTCGTTGATGGTGGCCGTCTGCGACAGGTCGAGCAGGGTACGCGCGAGGTAGGCATCCTTGACGCCGATATTCACGCCGCCGACCAGGTCGGCCGCATTTTCCTTGTCCGCCAGCCAGCGTGCGGCGGAACTCGAAGCGCCGGATTCGGAGAGAACGAATACGCTGGAACCGCGCGCCGTCGGCTTGATGAAGGCATCGGCATGCACCGAAACGAAGAGGTCGGCCTGCACCCGGCGCGCCTTGCCCACACGCTGGTGCAGGGGAATGAAGTAGTCGCCGTCGCGGGTCAGCACCGAACGCATGTTGGGCGTGGCGTCGATCTTCTCCTTGAGCCGCCGCGCCACGGAGAGCGTGACATGCTTTTCGTAGCTGCCGCCACGGCCGATCGCACCGGGGTCCTCGCCGCCGTGGCCGGGATCGAGCACGATGGTGATGAGCCGCGACGACCTCGGGTCGTTGCTCAGCCTTTTCGGTTGCCGCTCCGGCCGGCCTTTCTGCCGGCTTGCTTGCCCAGGCTGGATTCCGCCTTGAGCGACGGTTCGCCGGATTTTTCCAGCAGCGCCATGAGGGGATCGATGGGTTCCAGCGGATACAGGTCGAGCACCAGGCGATGGCCGTATTCACCCACCGGCTTCAGCGAAAACACCTGCGGCTTGATCTCGTCCTTGAGTTCGATGACCAGGCGCACCACGCCGGGCTTGTTGCGGCCGGCGCGGATCAGCTTGATGTAGGGATCCGAATCGAGGATCTTCGAGGGCAGCATCTGCAGCACCGAATTGAATTCGACGCCTTCGAGATCGACCACCAGCCGCTCCGGGTCCTTGACCAGCAGGTAGGAAAACCGGATCGGTTGATCATGCTCCAGCGTCACCCGCGTGTAGTCCGGAGCCGGCCAGACGCGCACGGCGAGGATACTGCCGACCGCCGTGGCGCCGGCGCCGACTCTTGAAACCAGCAGCGTCAGGCTGGCCGCGGCGTACTTGAGGACGTCACGCCGCCGAGGCATGTGCGTCCCCTTGCGCCCGTGGCGCTGATTTCGGCGGTCCGCCCCGCGCCGCCATTCTGCGGCGCCACGCGCAACTCGATTCGCATATCGGCGGCAGGCAGGTAAGGCGCGGCCTTGTCGGGCCATTCGACCAGACAAATTCCGCTTCCTGAAAAATATTCGTCGAGCCCCGCATCGAGATATTCTTCCGCCTGATTGAATCTATAGAAATCAAAGTGATAGAAGTTTAATCCAGAAACCACGTGAACTTCAACCAGTGTATAGGTAGGGCTTTTGACCGGCTTCTTTCACGCCGGCGGCGCGCAACAGGCCGCGCACCAGCGTGGTCTTGCCCGCGCCGAGGTCGCCTTCGAGCCAGACCACCATGCCGGGCGCCAGATGCGCGGCCAGGGCCGCGCCCAGCGCGAGCGTGGCGGCTTCGTCGGGCAGGGCTAACGTAAGATGGTCGGCATGCATGGAGTCGATAGGAATGCGGTGGGGCTGAAAAACAACATACGGCGCTGGGGCATGGACCTGGGCTTCGATGCGATCGGTTTTTCCGGCGTCGCGGTAACCGATGCCGAACAGAACCTCAACGCATGGCTTGCCGCCGGCTACCACGGCGAGATGGATTATATGGCGGCGCACACGACCGCCAGGGGAAACAAGCGCGCGTTGCCGGCCGAACTGCTGCCGGGCACCCGCAGCATCATCACCGCCCGCATCAATTACCGTCCCGCCGGCGCCGACTCTTCGGCCGCGCTCGCCGACGGCGAACGCGCCTTCATTTCACGCTACGCCCTCGGCCGCGACTATCACAAGCTGTTACGCACCCGACTGCAGAAGCTTGCCGACTGCATCACCGCCGAGACCGGCGAATTCGCCTACCGGGTGTTTACCGATTCGGCGCCGGTCATGGAAGTCGGCCTCGCGCAGAACAGCGGGCTCGGTTGGCGCGGCAAGCACACGCTGCTGCTCGAGCGCGACGCCGGTTCGTATTTTTTTCTCGGCGAGATATTCACCGACCTGCCGCTACCGCCGGATGCGCCGGTGACCGACCACTGCGGCACCTGCAGCGCCTGCCTCGACGCCTGCCCGACCCGGGCCATCGTCGCGCCCTGGCGGCTCGATGCGCGGCTGTGCATTTCCTACCTCACGATCGAACTCAAGGGCAGCATCCCCGAACCGCTAAGGCTGCTGCTGGGCAACCGCATCTACGGCTGCGACGATTGCCAGCTGGCCTGTCCGTGGAACCGCGCGGCGCCGCTGACGCGGGAGAACGATTTCGCGCCGCGCCACGGGCTCGATCAGGCGACGCTGGCGGGACTTTTCGCGTGGGAAGAAACGGATTTCAACGAGCGTCTTGCCGGTTCGCCGATCCGTCGCATCGGCTTCGAGCGCTGGCTGCGCAACATCGCCGTTGCACTGGGCAACGCGCCGCGCAGCGACGCAGTAATCAAGGCGCTGCGCTCACGCGCCGATCACCCTTCAGAACTGGTGCGCGAACATGTGGCCTGGGCGCTGCGACGGCAGGGCGCCACTGCCTAGCCCGTCGCCACCGGACGCCCCGGATCGGCACACCACTCGCTCCACGAGCCGGGATAGAGTTTCGAACCGGACAAGCCGGCCAGTTCCATCGCCAGCAGGTTGTGGCAGGCGGTAACGCCGGAGCCGCATTGCTGCACCACCTGCGCCGCGGGCCGGCCGTCGAGCAGCTTCTCGAATTCGCTGCGAAGTTCTTCTGCCGGCTTGAAGAAACAGCCGGCGTCGTCGAGATTGTCGGCGTAGAACCGATTCACTGCCCCGGGAATGTGGCCGCCCACCGGGTCGAGGGTTTCGTTTTCGCCGCGGAAGCGTTCCGGACTGCGCGCATCGAGGATCAGCATCCACTCGGTGCCCAGATCCGTGAGAACCCGGTCGAGATCCACCGCCATGTCCTGCGGGTGCGGCGTGAACTGGCGAGCTTCGACAACCGGCACCGACTCTTCCAGCGCCCGTTTGCTGCGTTTCCAGCCGGCCAGCCCACCGTCGAGCACGGCTACCCGCTCATGGCCCAGCCAGCGCAGCAGCCACCACAGGCGCGAAGCAAAAATGCCGCCTTCATTGTCGTAGGCCACCACCTGCGTCGCTGCGTCGACGCCGCAGTCCGACATGCGGCGGGCAAAACCGGCGATCCCGGGCAGCGGATGGCGACCGTTGCTGCCATCCGCCGTGCCCGACAGGTCCTCGTCGAGATGGAGGAACAGCGCGCCCGGGATGTGGCCGCGGGCATAGGCCTGGCGGCCATATCCGGTGTTCTTCAGGTCATGCCGGCAATCGAAGACCCGCCATTCGGGATGCGCGGCGAGTTCCCCGACCGACACCAGCAGACTCGACCCCGGCCCGCTCATGCGCCGCTTTCAGCCAGCCAGCTGCGCGCCTCGGCTTCGTCGTCGAATACCGTCAGGTCGGCATTGACGAACAGTTGCTCGAGCCATGCGCTCCAGGCCACCCACTGGCTGTCCGTGATCACCGCGATGCGCTTGAAGTCACCGGCGTGCTGCCGCGAAAAGCGAATCTCTTCCCAGGCCACGTCGAGCGTGAAGTCCGCCATGTCGCGCAGATCCACCAGCAGATTCACCGGCCCGGCAAACTTGATCTCGGAGAGAACCAGCTCCTCGAATTCCTTGAAGTCGGCCAGGGTGAATTCGCCGAACACGGCGAATTCGACCAGATGGTCCTGATGTTGCGTGGTGATCATGATCATGCCTCCTGAAGGGCCGCCCCGAGGGCGGCATGCGCCCCCTCGGGGGCGGCAAGCGAATGCGAGCGTGCGGCTCAGAGTTTATCCCTGGCCGGAAGAATAATCAGCGGGGGCTGAAAAGACAATCAAAAGGCAATCATAAGCCTGCAGGAATCTTGCCGCGGGCACATCAAGCGCAACGGCCGCATGATCCCACCGGGAGATACCGTCCCCGCTTTCCGCGGGGACAAAAAAGCGAAGGGCCCGCAAGCGGGCCCTTCAGGCGCAAGACTGAACGCTTACTTCTTGGCCTTCTTGCCGGAAACCGCAAGCTTGAAACCCGCACCGGCGCTGAACTTCGGCACGGTGGTGGCAGCAATCTTGAGCGCCGCGCCGGTCTTCGGATTCTTGCCGGTACGCGCTGCACGCTTGGCCGACTTGAAAGTGCCGAAACCGACCAGGGTAACCTTGTCCCCTTTTGATACTGCCTTGACTATCGCCGCCATGGCTCCGTCGAGCGCCTTGCCGGCAGCCGCCTTGCTGATGTCGGCTCCCTTGGCGGCAATTTCAATCAGTTCTGCTTTATTCATACTCGAAAATCCTCCGGAAATTTGCGGGCACCTCACCCGAAAAAATATTCTAAACCCGATTCCGCGGGCTTGTGCAAGGATTTTATGAAGATGGCGCCAGATGTGTTGCGATGATGCCGCCGCCCAGACACACTCGCGATTCGTAGATAACCAGCGACTGCCCGGGCGTCACCGCCCATTGCGGCGCAGCAAAGACGACTTCGCATTCGTCGGCGGAAATGCGCTCGATCTGGCAGGCGGCATCCGGCTGGCGGTAGCGCGTCTTTGCCGCATAGACCCAGTGGGTGTGCGGCGCTTCCCCGGCGACCCATGACAAGTCTTTCGCCACCAGGCTTGCCGAGAGCAGGGCAGGATGCCCGTGGCCCTGCACTACCCACAGGATGTTCTTCTCCATGTCCTTGCCGCCAACGAACCAGGGTTCCTCCGGCGCCCCCTTGACGCCGCCGATGCCGAGACCTTCGCGCTGGCCGAGGGTGTAGTACATCAGTCCCTCATGACGACCGACTACGCGATCCGTGCCGAGCTCGCGTATTTCTCCCGGTTGCTTCGGCAGGTAGCGCGCGAGGAATTCACGGAAGGGACGCTCGCCGATGAAACAGATGCCGGTCGAATCCTTGCGCGCATGGTTGGGCAAGCCGGCCTCCTCGGCAATCCGCCGCACATCGCGCTTATAGAGGTGGCCGACCGGAAACAGCGTCTTCGACAACTGCGCCTGGTTCAGCCGGTGCAGGAAATAGCTCTGGTCCTTGGTGCCGTCCTCGGCCTTGAGCAACTGCCATTTGCCGAGAAATTCGCGCACCTGGGCATAGTGCCCGGTCGCGATCCTGTCGGCGCCCAGCGCCAGCGCGTGATCGAGGAAGGCCTTGAACTTGATCTCGGAATTGCACAGCACGTCGGGATTCGGCGTGCGACCGGCCTGGTATTCACTCAGGAAACCGGCAAACACCCGCTCGCGGTATTCAGCCGAGAAATTGACGGCCTCGAAATCGATGCCGATCACATCCGCGGCCGCCGCGGCGTCGACCAGGTCCTGATTCGCGGAGCAGTATTCGTCGCTATCGTCGCCCTCCCAGTTCTTCATGAACAGGCCGATCACTTCGTAACCTTCGCGCTTGAGCAGCAGCGCCGCTACCGAAGAATCGACGCCGCCGGACAAGCCGACAATTATTTTCCCCTTGGACATGGCCTCGGCTCAGTCGTAGTGGCGAACCAGATCGAGCGGATAACGCCGGCCGGCGAGGTAGTCGGCAACGCACTGCCACACCAGCGGGCTGCGATGACGGTCCGCCGTAGCGCGAACCTCGTCGGACGTCATCCAGACCGCACGCAGGATGCCGGCATCGAGCATCCGGCCATCCTCATGCGCGCCCAGTTCGCCGCAAAACGCGAAGCGCAGGTAGGTGATGTCGCCCTGTGGTCGCGGCCACTGGTAAATGCCGACCAGCGCCGTCGGCGTGAAGCCCCAGGCCGTCTCTTCGAGCGCTTCGCGGGCACAGGCCGCCGCCAGCGATTCGCCTTCGTCAAGGTGGCCGGCAGGCTGGTTGAAGCGCAGGCCGTCCTCGGTTTCCTCCTCGACCAGCAGGAAGCGTCCATCGCGCTCGATCAGCGCGGCGACGGTGACATTGGGCTTCCAGACACGATTCATCCGCGCATTTTAGCGCCCCTGCTAAAATTGCAGCCTTAACCAACGCAATGCTGGAGACCCACCATGTCCATGGCCGACCGTGACGGCTTCATCTGGTACGACGGCAAGCTCGTGCCCTGGCGCGATGCCACCACCCACGTGCTGACGCATTCGCTGCATTACGGCCTCGCGGTGTTCGAGGGCGTGCGCGCCTACAAGACCGTCTCCGGCACCGCGATTTTCCGCCTCAAGGAACACACCGACCGGCTCTTCGCCTCCGCACACATCTATCGCATGCCGATGCCTTACGACAAGGCGACGCTGATCGAGGCGCACAAGGAAGTGGTGCGCAGCAACAAGCTCGAATCCTGCTACCTGCGTCCGATCGCCTTCTACGGCTCGGAAAAGATGGGCGTCAGCCCGCGCGGCGCGGCAACGCATGTTTCGATTGCGGCCTGGCCCTGGGGCGCCTACCTCGGCGAGGAAGGCATGGAAAAGGGCATCCGCGTCAAGACCTCGAGCTACTCGCGGCACCATGTCAACGTGAATATGGCGCGCGCCAAGTTCGCCGGCACCTACGCCAACTCTATCCTCGCCAACATGGAGGCCACCGAAGACGGCTATGACGAAGCCCTGCTGCTCGATGTAGACGGCTTCGTCGCCGAAGGCGCCGGCGAGAACCTGTTCATGGTCAAGGACGGCGTGATCTACGAACCGGAGATCGCCTCGGCGCTGATGGGCATCACGCGCAATACGGTCATCACGCTGGCTGCGGAACTGGGCTACAAGGTAATCGCCAAACGCCTCACGCGCGACGACATCTACATCGCCGACGAGGCCTTCTTCACCGGCACCGCGGCGGAGGTCACGCCGATCCGCGAACTCGACAACCGCACCATCGGCGCCGGCTGTCGCGGCCCGCTCACCACCAGGATCCAGAGCCTGTTCTTCGACGTGGTGAATGGCAAAGTGCCGGCCCACGCCGACTGGCTCTCCTATATCTGATAGAACGGAAGAGGTTGAACATGCCCACACTCGACGAATCCCAGCGCCAGGTTGCCGTCACCGCCCACGACCTGCCGTTGGCCTGCCCCCGTCCCGGCGCCCCCCTCTGGGCACGCCATCCCAAGGTCTTCATCGATGTCCTGAAGAGCGCCACGGGCGAGGCCGCCTGCCCCTATTGCGGCACCGTGTATCGCTTCACCGGCGAGAAGCCCAAGGGTCATCATTGACGGTCATGGCGGCAAATGCCACCCCTGACGATGAAACCGTTCGCCCTGAGCCTGTCGAAGGTCCCTTCGACAGGCTCAGGGCGAACGGGATCGCAGTTGTTTCACGTTAAGTTTCTTCACGAGATCCGGTTGCTTCTTCAGGCATGAAGATACTGGTCGTCGCTCCATCCTGGATCGGCGATACGATACTCGCCCAGCCGCTGCTCACGCTGCTCAAGCAGCATGATCCGGCCGCACGCATCGAGGTGCTGGCGGCGGACTGGTCGGCGCCGCTGCTGGGTCGCATGACCGAAGTCGATGCGGTCATAGTCAATCCCTTCCGCCACGGCGAATTCGGTTTCGGCGCCCGCCGCGCGCTGGGTCGCCGCTTACGGGGCAATGCGGCCGGCGCCGACTTTTCGATTGCCTATGTGCTGCCCAACTCATGGAAGTCGGCACTGATCCCCTTCTTCGCCGGCATTCCCCGGCGCATCGGCTACCAGGGCGAGAGCCGCTACCTGCTGCTGAACGAGCGGCACCGCCTCGACGCTGCCCGCCATCCGCAACTGGTGCAGCGCTACGCAGCACTGGCCGGGCCGTTGCCCGCCGTCCTGCCGACACCGAGCCTGCGTTCCACCGGCGAGCAGCAGCAAGCCGCGCGCCGCGCCCTGGATCTGCCCCTCGATGCCGCACCGGTGATTTTCTGTCCGGGCGCCGAATACGGGCCCGCCAAACGCTGGCCGGCGCAACACTTTGCCGCTTTGGCGAGGCTCGTCGCGACGCCGCAGGATCCGGTCTGGCTGATCGGCTCGGAAAAGGATGCCGCCGTCGGCGACGAAATCGCCGCCGCGGCCGGCGGTGCTGCGCTCAACCTGTGCGGGCGCAGCACCCTGGAACAGGCCATCGACCTGATCGCCGGCGCGCGTTGCGTGGTCAGCAACGACTCGGGTCTGATGCATGTCGCCGCGGCGCTGGCGCGCCCGCTGGTGGCGCTCTACGGTTCGTCATCGCCGGGCTACACGCCGCCGTCGTCGTCGCAGGCGACGATTATTTCACGCGGTCTGTCGTGCAGCCCCTGTTTCAAGCGCGAATGTCCGCTCGGGCATTTCGACTGCATGAACGGAATACTGCCGCAGCAGGTGGCGGAACTGATGCGAAAGCAGGCCTGACCGTGCCCGGCCAGAAGATATTCGCCAGCGCGCAGGATGTCGAAGCGGCCTTCTACGAGGCGCTCGAACGCAGCGATATCGATGCCATGATGACGGTCTGGGCCGAAGACGAAGAAGTGGTCTGCGTGCACCCGGGCGGGCCGCGACTGATCGGGTACACGATGATTCGCGAAGCCTGGCAGCGAGTCTTCGCCACCGGCAGAAAGCTGCGGGTGCGCCTGTCGCAGCAGAAGACGGTGACCACCCCGTTCGCCGTGGTCAGCACCCTGCTCGAACACATCACCAGTACCGACGACGGCAACCTGAGCGCGCCGGTGGCGGCGACCAACATCTATGTGCGCGGCCCCCTGGGCTGGCGCATGGTCGCGCACCACGCCTCGCCGGTACCGCCCGACAGCGTCGGCGAAGAACCGCGCATCCTGCATTGACTTGCGGTGAATACGGCTTTAGCTGAGCGGCACTACCGTGCGCCGGACTGGCTGCCCGGCGGCCATGCGCAGACCATCTGGCCGCTGCTGATCAAGGGCCCGCTGCCGCCTTACCGGCGCGAGCGCTGGACCACGCCCGATGACGATTTCATCGACCTCGACTGGATTGAAGGCGAAACCGGTGCGCCGTGCGTGGTGCTGTTCCACGGCCTCGAAGGCAGTTCGCGCAGCCACTACGCGCGACGCCTCATGCATGCGGTAAGGCAACGCGGCTGGCATGGCGTCGTGGTGCATTTTCGCGGCTGTTCGGGCGAACCCAACCGCCTGCCCCGCGCCTATCATTCGGGCGACTCGCAGGAAATCGACTGGATCCTGCTCCGCCTGCAAACGCGCGGCTATCCGGCGCTGTTTGTTGCCGGGGTCTCGCTCGGCGGCAACGCCTTGCTCAAGTGGCTGGCCGAACAAGGCCATGCGGCATCCCGCATCGTCGACGCGGCAGCGGCGGTGAGCGCGCCGCTGGACCTCGCGGCGGCCAACGTCGCCTTGTCGTCCGGCTTCAACCTGGTCTATGCGCGACATTTCCTGCGCACGCTGATTCCGGCGACGCGCGCCAGGGACCGGCGCTTTCCGGGGCGCATCGACCTGCGTCGCGCCTTGCAGGCGCGAACCATGGGCGAATTCGACGACGCGGTGACCGCACCGCTGCACGGATTTCTCGGCGCCGATGACTACTACGCGAAGAGCAGCGCGGGGCCGCTGCTGGGGGCCATCGAGACTCCGGCCCTGCTGCTGCACGCCGCCAACGACCCCTTCCTGCCGGCGGCGGCATTGCCGCACCCCGGCAAGCTGCCCGCCGCCGTGACGCTCGAGGTCCATCGTCACGGCGGCCATGTCGGTTTCGTGCACGGCAGCCTGCCCGGCCGCATCGACTGGCTGCCGCAACGCCTGCTGGCGCACTTTGCAGCGCATCTGCCACCGTACTGTCGCGTGCGATAATTCCCGCCCCCGCAAATCCGGCGCACATCATGCAGATTCCGGCACCCGAAATCTTCAAGGCCTACGACATTCGCGGCATCGTCCGCACCACGCTGACCGCGAACACGGTGCGGCAAATCGGCATGGCGCTGGGCACCGAGGCCCTGGCGCGCGGTGTCAAATCCATTGTCATCGGCCGCGACGGCCGCCTTTCCGGCCCGGCACTCGCCGCAGCGCTGGCCGACGGCATCACGTCCACCGGCGCGGACGTGATCGACATCGGCCGGGTGCCGACGCCGATGACCTACTTCGCCGCCCACGAACTGGGCACCGGGAGCTGCGTCTCCGTCACCGGCAGCCACAATCCGCCCGAGTACAACGGCCTGAAAATGGTCTTGGCCGGCCAGACGCTCTACGGCGACATGATCCAGGACCTGCGGCGCCGTATCGCCGGCGCCGACTATTGCGAGGGCCGCGGCCACGTGCGCCACGCCAGCGTGCGCCAGTCCTATATCGACCGCATCGTCGGTGACGTCAAGCTGTCACGTCCGATGAAAATCGTCATCGATTGCGGCAACGGCGTCGCCGGCGGCGTCGCGCCCGAACTGTTCCGCCGCATGGGCTGCACGGTGACCGAGCTGTTTTGCAAGGTCGATGGCCATTTCCCGAATCACCATCCCGACCCTTCCAAACCGGAAAACCTGGCCGACCTGCAACGCGCGCTACGCGAGACGGACGCCGAACTGGGGCTGGCCTTCGACGGCGACGGCGACCGCCTCGGCGTCGTTACCCGCGACGGCGAGATCATCTATCCCGACCGCCAGTTGATGCTGTTCGCCGCCGACGTGTTGACGCGCAATCCGGGGGCGCAAATCATCTACGACGTGAAATGCTCGCGCTGGGTGGCGGAATCGATTCGCCACCAGGGCGGCCGGCCGCTGATGTGGACTACCGGCCACGCCCTGATCAAGACCAAGCTCAAGGAAACCGGCGCGCCGCTGGCCGGCGAGATGAGCGGCCACATGTTCTTCAAGGAGCGCTGGTACGGCTTCGACGATGCGCTCTACACCGGCGCCCGCCTGCTCGAAATCGTCTCGCGCTGGGCGGATTCCAACTGGCCCCTGAAGAACCTGCCCGACGCCATCTCGACGCCGGAACTCAACATCAGGATGCAGGAAGGCGAACCGCATGCGCTGGTCGCCAAGCTGCGCCAGGGCGGCAAGAAGCTGCTGCCCGGCGCGCGCGAACTGATCACCATCGACGGCGTGCGCGCCGAGTATGCCGACGGCTTCGGCCTGGCCCGTGCCTCGAACACCACGCCGGTCGTGGTGCTGCGCTTCGAAGCCGATACCGAGAAGGCCCTGATTCGCATCAAGAACGAATTCAAGGCGGCGCTGAACGCCGCCTGGCCGGGCATCGACACGGATTTCTGACGGCTCCAAAACACCCGGCGAATAACTGCCCTACGTCAAACAGCGGATTGACGTCGAATACAGAATTCTGTATTGTCGCGACATGAAGACCACTCTCGACATTAACGATTCGCTGCTGGCCAACGCCAAGGTGCTGGCGGCGCAACAACGGACCAGTTTGACGCGGCTGATCGAGGAAGGATTGCAGCTTCGCCTTCGCTCGCCACATGTCGCAACCAAGCCAATCAAACGCAGGATTCCCGTCTTCAAGGGGCGCGGCGGATTGGTTGCCGGTCTGAACCCGACCAGCAACAAGGCAATGCTGGATGCCGCCGACGATGACGCCTGACGTCAATGTATTGATTGCCGCGTCACGCAGTGATCATCCTCACCACAAGACAGCGTTCGCAGTTCTGGACCAGACCCTTGCAGCATGTGCCGATGGCGCAAGCCTGAAGCTGATGCCGATGGTGGTGGCCAGCTTCGTGCGATTGGTCACGAACCCGAAGATTTTTGTCCAGCCCACGCCCGTGGCAGATGCCATCGGTTTCGTAGACGCACTCATTGCCGTGCCGGGCGTCGAGATGCCATCACTCAGCGCCGAGTGGCCGATTCTTCGCCAGCTCTGCATGGAGAAGAAGCTCGCCGCCAACGACATTCCGGACGCATGGCTCGCAGCGTCAGTAATTCAACTCGGCGAACACCTGGTTACGTTCGATGCCGACTTCAAAAGGCTGTTGCGGCGAACGCAACTTACTGTACTCAGCCCCGGCTGAGGGTCCAGCAATCGGTTTTGATGCACGGAAGCTGACATTGGCAGATTGGAAAATCTACATTTCACCGTCAGGCCCCGGCCAGCAAGGGCCGCTCGCCCGAAACTACGAATGAGTGCTCCAAGACTGATAGCCGACGCTGAGATTTCGCGGGTCACTGACTCCTCG
>CAWDRW010000002.1:0-703933 GCA_963804805.1 uncultured beta proteobacterium | reverse complement strand
TGGCGGAAGCGGTGAGATTCGAACTCACGAAGGGTTGCCCCTTGCCGGTTTTCAAGACCGGTGCAATCGACCACTCTGCCACGCTTCCGCTGCTTTGATCACAATCGCCGCTTGCCGGTTTTAGCTGCGGCCGACCTGTCGGTCAGCCTTCGCCAGCGCGCCCTGCGTTGCAGGGCTGGCGCCAAGACCGGTGCAATCGACCACTCTGCCACGCTTCCGCTGCTTTGATAACAATCGCCGCTTGCCGGTTTTAGCTGCGGCCGACCTGTCGGTCAGCCTTCGCCAGCGCGCCCTGCGTTGCAGGGCTGGCGCCAAGACCGGTGCAATCGACCGCTCTGCCACCCATCCGTCGGGCTGCGGATTCTAGCATTGCGCCTGCCGGCGTCTGCGCCGCGAACTAGCCGAACCTGGAGAAGTCCGGCTTGCGCTTTTCGAAGAATGCGGCGAAGGCTTCCTTCGCTTCGGGCGAGACCAGGCGCTGGCGGAAGATCCCGGCCTCGACGCTCATGGTCTCGCGGATCAGGGCTTGCTGGGCGCGTTTCATCAACTGCTTGGTCAGGCGCAGCGATGCCGCCGGCTGCATGATCAGTTTGCGGCAGCGTTCCAGCGCGTGAGCCAGCACCTGCCCGTCGGGCAGGACCGCGTTGACGATGCCGGTTTCAAGCGCGGTTTGCGCGGAGAAAACTTCGCCCAGCATCAGCATTTCGGCGGCGCGGGCATGCCCGGTGCGCAATGGCAGCAGCAGACTCGACGCGGCCTCGGGAGTCAGGCCGAGGTTGGCGAATGGCAGGGCGAAGCGGGCCGAAGCGCCGGCGTAGGCCAGGTCGCAATGCAGCAGGATGGTGGTGCCGACGCCCACGGCAACGCCTTCGACGGCGGCGACGAAGGGCTTCTGCAAATTGGCGAAGCCATTGAGGAAGCGGAACACGGGAGCGTCTTCGTCCATCGGTGGCTTGTCGAGGAAATCGGCCAGATCGTTGCCGGCGGTAAAGTTGCCGCCCGCGCCTGAAATCAGGATGACGCGCACCGCCGGGTCGGCTTCGGCGCGGGCCAGTGCGTCCGCCAGGGCCTGATACATTTCGGCGGTGAGAGCGTTCTTTTTTTCCGGGCGCGCGATTTCAATGCGGAATACGCCATCGATGAGTTCGATGCTGATGTACTGGCTCATTTTTTCGCTCGCGACAGGTAGGCGTCCATGGCCGCCTTGCGGTCGGCGCTGACTTTCAGAGCATGAGGCCGCTCGCCGATCAAGGCGAGGTAAGCCTTGGCCTGGGGCAGAAATTCATCAACATAATCCCGCCCGTAGATCTTGCTCGTGGCCTGGCTGACCAGGGGCAGATGCACCCAGGCCGCGCAGTCGGCATGACTGAAGTCGCTGCCGGCGATGAAGGGCGAAAACCGGGCCAGTCGCCCCAGGCTGCGCAGACCCTTTTCCAGCAGCGGCGCGACTTCCTGTTTGGTTTCCCCGGACACCGTGGCGCCGAAGAAGGCTTCTGCATACAGACGTCGCGCCGGCAATTCAAGATGCAATTCGATGTGCTCGATCAGTTCGCGGCAGTGGGCGCGGGCATATGGATCGCGCGGAAAGAGCGGAGGTTCGGGCCAGCTGTCTTCGATGAACTCGGTCAGCACTTGCGATTCGCTGAGGACGCCTTTCGGCGTGCGCATGAACGGTACTTTCCCCATCGGCGACTCGCTCAGCATCTCTTCGTTTTGTGACGGAAATACCACCGCCTCGGTGAACGGGATGCCCTTCTCCAGCAGGGAGAGTTTGACCTTGTTGTAGTAGTTGCTGACGGCGAAGCCGCAGAGGGTGATCGGCGTAGTCAATTCATGCTCCAGGAAAATGGTAATCACGCAAGCGCTCGCGCAGTTGCAACTTGGAAAGTTTGCCGGTGGCCGTGTGCGGCAGGTCGTCGACAAAAATCACATCGTCGGGTATCCACCACTTGGCGACCTTGCCTTCGTAGAAGGCGATCAGTTCCTCGCGGCTGACATCCTGCCCGGCTTTCCTGACCACCACCAGCAGCGGGCGTTCATCCCATTTCGGGTGGGCCGCGCCGATCACGGCGGCCTCGGTCACCGCCGGGTGCGCCACCGCAATGTTCTCCAGATCGATCGAGGAAATCCATTCGCCGCCGGACTTGATCACATCCTTCGAGCGGTCGGTGATCTGCATGTAACCGTCGGGGTCGATGGTGGCGACATCGCCGGTGCGGAACCAGCCGTCGCGAAAGGCGTCGTCGCCTTCGCTCTTGAAGTAGCCGCTGGTGACCCAGGGACCGCGCACCAGCAGGTCGCCGAAGGCCGTGCCGTCGTGCGGCAAGGCATTGCCCTCGCCGTCGACAATCCTCAACTCCACGCCGAAGATGTTGCGGCCCTGCTTGAGGCGGATGCGGTCGCGTTCTTCCGCGGGGAGGGAACGATGCTTGTGCTTGCCGGCATTGAGGGTGCCCAGCGGGCTCATTTCGGTCATGCCCCAGGCATGGACCACGGTGACGCCGAACTGTTCGTCGAAGGCGCGGATCATGGCCGGCGGCGCGGCCGAGCCGCCGATGACCAGGCGCTTGACCGTCGATAGCGTGAGTTTGTTGCCTTGCAGGTGCTGCAGCAGGCCGAGCCAGATGGTCGGCACGCCGGCCGACATGGTGACGCCTTCCTCTTCGAACAGCGAGTACAGGCTGGCACCGTCAAGATGCGGTCCGGGCATGACCAGCTTGGCGCCGGTCAAGGCGCAGGCATAGGGCAGACCCCAGGCATTGACATGGAACATCGGCACGGCGGGCAGGATGCAGTCGCAGGCCGATGCCCCAAGGCTGTCCGGCAGGCTGGAGCCGTAGGCATGCAATACCGTCGAGCGATGGGAGTAGAGCACTCCCTTGGGATTGCCGGTGGTGCCCGAGGTGTAGCACAGCGACGAGGCAGTGTTCTCGTCGAACTGCGGCCATTCGTAGTCGTCGCTCTGCGCTGCCAGCAATTCTTCGTAGCAGAGCAGGTTAGGGATCGCGGCGCCGGGCATCTGATCCGGACTGCAAAGCGCGATCCAGCCCTTGACGCCCGGACACTGCGGCGCCAGGGCTTCGATCAGGGTGGCGAAAGTGAGGTCGAAGAAGATGAAGCGGTCGTCGGCGTGGTTGGCGATGTAGGCAACCTGTTCCGGGAACAGGCGCGGGTTGATGGTGTGGCAGACCGCGGCCATGCCCGAGACGGCGTAGTAGATCTCGAAATGGCGATGGGTATTCCAGGCCAGGGTGCCGATGCGGTCACCGGTTCCGACGCCGAGGGACAGCAGTACTCGCGCCAGTTGCCGCGCGCGGCGGTGGGCGGCGGCGTAGGTGTAGCGATGCGTGCCGCCGACCGGCAGGCGGGACACGATTTCGGTATCGCCGTGATTCTGGCCGGCATGCTGCAGGAGGCCCGAAATCATCAGCGGCCGGTTCATCATCAAGCCTTGCATGGGTCCTCCTTCGGCAACTGTTTGTCAGGCACGACAGGCGGCAACCATAGCATCGGAATACCGGGGTGACAATCGGCAAACCGGGCGGGCCCGGCGATCAGGCGAGATCGTCGCGCGTGGCATCCGCCCAGCAGTTGGGTGTCTCGTAGAGCCGTATGCGTTCCAGGTGCAGGTGGTTGCCGTAGTTGTCGCGGTAGAGCGGATCGAGGATGGCGAAGGCGATGCGGGCCAGGTTTTCCGCGGTCGGCACGGCGTCGAGGACGACGGTCTTGTGTCCCGGCAGGCCGGCGAGGAAGCTCGTCACCGCATGGTCGTCGCGCCACACGAGAAAGGCGTGATCCCAGGCATCGACCACATGCTGCTTGGCGATGGCCTTGACTTCGGAAAAGTCCATCACCATGCCGTCGTCCGGCCGACCCGCGGCATCGATGATGCCGCCGCCGAGCGTAACTTCGAGCGCGTAGCGGTGGCCGTGCAGGTGGCGGCACTGGCTCTGGTGGTTAGGGATCCGGTGGCCCGCATCGAATTCGAGGCGGCGGGTTATGCGCATGGTCGGGAGGGCCGGGTTTGTGGCAAAGTGGTCGCAGCAGCGCTGCCGGTGGGTTGGCGCGCATTATAAGGTGCCGCGGCGCCGTCCCGCCAGCGCCGACTTTTTGCAAGCTTTGCGATTTGGTCCCACTTCTGATTCCCCATGTCCCGCATCCTGCTCAAGACCGAAGACCATTCCCGTGACAGCGCCGGCATGCGCTATGTCTATCCGGTCGTTTCGCGCCGGGCCGGCGGCGTTTCGGTCGGCATCAACCTGAATCCGAACAATGCCTGCAACTGGCGCTGCATCTATTGCCAGGTGCCCGATCTCACGCGCGGCGGGCCGCCGCCGATCGATCTGGCGCTGCTGGAACGGGAACTGGACGAATTCCTGCACGGCGCCATCGCCGGCGACTTCATGGCCACCCGGGTTCCCGCCGGATCGCGCCGCCTGGTCGATCTGGCGTTTTCGGGGAATGGCGAACCGACCAGTGCCCGCGAGTTCGCGGATGCCGTGGGAATCGCCGAGCGGGTAATGGTGGCGCATGGCCTTGGCGGCAAACTGCCCCTGCGCCTGATCACGAACGGCAGCCTGCTCGACCGCAAGGCCGTGCAAGCGGGCATCGTGCATCTGGGCCGGGCCGGGGGCGAGGTCTGGTTCAAGTTCGATGCCGGCACGGCGGCCGGACTTGCACGCATCAACGGCACCCGCGCCCGGCCTGAAGTCGTCGCGCGACGCCTGGCGTGCTGCGCGCAACTGGCGCCGACCTGGGTGCAGACCTGCCTGTTCCGGCTCGACGGCGAAGCGCCCGCCGAGCCGGAACTTCGCGCCTGGCTGGCGCTGCTCGCTCCACTCGCTTCCGCGCTGGCCGGCGTGCATCTCTACAGCCTGGCGCGACCGTCGCAGCAAAAGGAAGCGCCCCGCCTGGGGCGCATGGATGCCGGAGCGCTGGAGGCGGTGGCAGAGCGCATCCGCCAACTCGGACTAAGGGTGCGCGTCAGCCCCTGACAAGCAGTCAAGCTTGTCGCCGGCTCTTTTGGTATCGGGGACTATCGGGTAAAATTCACGGTTTTCCAACCAGCGAACCACGGCAATGGCTTTGATAGTTCAGAAATACGGCGGCACATCGATGGGTTCGGCCGAACGCATCCGCAATGTCGCCCGGCGTGTCGCGCGCTGGAAGGCGCAGGGGCACCAACTGGTGGTGGTGGTGTCCGCCATGAGCGGCGAGACCAACCGCCTGATCGCACTGGCCAACGAGGTTTCGCCGCAGCCCGACGGCCGCGAGCTCGACGTGATGATTTCCACCGGCGAGCAGGTCACCATCGCGCTGCTGGCCATGGCGATCCGTGATCTCGGCCTCAAGGCCAAGAGCTACACGGGCGGTCAGGTCAAGGTGCTTACCGACAGCACCTTCACCAAGGCGCGCATCCTCGACATCGACGACGCGAACATCCGTCGCGATCTCGACGATGATGCGGTGGTCGTCGTCGCCGGATTCCAGGGCGTTGACGCCGACGGCAACATCACCACGCTCGGGCGTGGCGGCTCGGATACCTCTGCCGTGGCAATGGCGGCCGCTTTGACGGCGGACGAATGCCAGATCTACACCGACGTCGACGGCGTCTACACCACCGACCCGCGCATCGTGCCCGAGGCGAGAAAGCTGGAACGCATCACTTTCGAGGAAATGCTGGAAATGGCCAGCCTCGGCTCCAAGGTGCTGCAGATCCGCTCGGTCGAATTCGCCGGCAAGTACAAGGTCAAGCTGCGCGTGCTCTCCAGCTTCGAAGAAGAAGGCCAGGAGACCATGGGCACGCTCATCACTCTCGAGGAAGAAAACACCATGGAACAACCGATCATTTCAGGCATCGCCTTCAACCGCGACGAGGCCAAGCTGACCGTGCTCGGCGTGCCCGACCGCCCCGGCATCGCCTACCAGATCCTCGGCCCGATCGCCGATGCCAACATCGACGTCGACATGATCATCCAGAACGTCGGCCACGACGGCACCACCGACTTTTCCTTCACGGTCAATCGCAATGATTTCGACCGAGCCAAGAAGATGCTGGAAGACCAGATCAAGCCGCATATCGGCGCGCGCGCCATCACCGGCGACAACAAGATCTGCAAGGTGTCCGCCGTCGGCGTCGGCATGCGCTCGCACCCCGGCGTCGCCAGCAAGATGTTCCGCACGCTCGCCGAAGAGGGCATCAACATCCAGATGATCTCCACCTCCGAGATCAAGATTTCGGTGGTGGTCGACGAGAAGTACCTCGAACTCGCCGTGCGGGTCCTGCACAAGGTGTTCGAACTGGATCAGCCGGCCTGACGCCGGTCTGCGCAGCGCCTTCCTGTCGCGGCAAGACAAACCCCGGCCATGCGCCGGGGTTTGTTTTTGGACTGCTAGACATCCGTTGAATATGTCCGTCACACCGGCGAAAGCCGGTGTCCAGGTGTCTGAAAGCACCGGATTCCGGCTTTTGCCGGAATGACGAATTTGGACTTGTTCAGCGCTTCCCTAAAACACGCCCATGGCCAGTCCGGCCGCCAGCGTAGCGCCCAGTTCCCGGCAGCGATCGAGGTCCGCCGCGACTATGGATTTCGGCGAAAGTATTTCTTCAGGCGTCTGCGCGCGGGTACAGACAATGATGGCCTCGGCGGCCTGCCGCAGGCGCCATCCGGTAGCGATGCGGTCTATCTGCCGCACGGCGTTCCGGCCGTCGCTGCCGGCACAGACCAGCGCCGCATAGGGCCTGCCATTGATCCGGTCGAGCGCGGGGTAGTAGCAGCGGTCGAAGAAATCCTTCATCAGCCCCGAGATCGCCGCCAGATTTTCCGGCGTCGCAAAGACGTAGGCATCGGCAGCGATGACGTCTGCGGCCCGGGCTGCGGAGGCATGCTGCAGGCGCGTGGTGACGCCGTCCTCGGCAGCGGCGCCGGCGACCAGCGCCTGCACCATCTGCTCGGTGCCGCCGGTCATCGAGTGGTATACGACGAGCAGGGTTTTCATGGACTTGAATTATGCGCTCCATCAGTCCACCTCTGTCCATGCTGCTCGCGTAGGATTCGGCCTCGCGGCCCGCTTTGCCTGAAAACGCCAACCTTCAATGGAATCCTTCGTTCGACCCCGCCCCCGATGATCACGGAACTTGTCGATCCACGCACATTTCTTCTCGTCGCCAACCTGCTGGGGATGTTCTGCGCACTGGTGCTGTGGGTGCAGGCAAGGAGTTTTCCCGGCGATATCGAGGGCTTGAACGATTGGGCGATGGCGGTCGTGCTGATCGGCAGCGCGTCGGGGCTCGCTTCCATGCGGGGGATTTTCCCCGACGTGCTTGCCATCGTTGCCGCCAGCGCAGCGCTCCTGCTCGGGCAATTCCTGCTCATCATCGGCTTGCAGCGCTATTCGGGACAGCAACCCCGCTGGCGCCCCGCCCTCGACGGGCTCGGCGCAGTCATGATCCTGACCGTGTGGCTGACTTACGGCAGCCACAGCTACCAGGGCCGCATTTTCATCATGTCGCTGGCGCACATCGGCCTGTTCTCCGTCGGGGCGGTTCTCGCCTGGCGCGCCAAGCCGACAGGATTCGGCAGCCGCTTTCTGGCCGCATTCTTCATGCTCGGGCGTCGCTGTCGCGGTCTGGCGCCTGACCACGCTGACAACTGCGGTCGATCAAAGCGACGACATCTTCGATCGCAACCTGATCCAGCAGGTGTATCTGGGCATGTTTTCGCTCGGCGTACTGGGTTTGTCGGTCGGATTCATCCTGCTGACCAACGAGCGCTTGCGCTCCGAACTGGAATTCATGGCGACACGCGATCCGATGACCGGCGCGCTCAACCGCCGCGCGTTTTTCTCCCAGGCGGCAGTGGAATGGTCGCGCGGCATGCGCGCGCACCGGCCGCTGGCAATCATCACCTCCGACATCGACTTCTTCAAGAAGGTCAACGACAAGTACGGCCATCACGTGGGCGACCTGGTCATCAAGGACTTCACGGCGCGTGCCGCACAGATGCTGCGGCTGCCGGACATCCTCGCGCGCTTCGGCGGCGAGGAATTCGTGATCCTGCTGCCCGATACGGGCATGGCCGAAGCCAGGAATGTCGCGGAGCGCATTCGGCGCGAGATCGAGACGCATCGCGACAAGGCATTGCCTGCTTACACCGTCAGTCTCGGCCTGTCGGTGGCGCAGGGCGATGCCGGACAAGCCGCCGACATGGAGGCATTGATTGCCGAGGCGGATGCGGCGCTTTACCGGGCGAAGCAGGGCGGGCGGAATCGGGTCGAGGTGTAGCCGGGCTTGTCCCGAATCCAGTCCGCTTGACTATACGGACAAATATACATATATTATTGCCATGCGCTACACCCATGACGCAAAGAAGCGGGCGGTCAATCTCAAGAAACACGGCTACGACTTCAAGGATGCCGCGAAGGTAATCGAAGGCTCAGCGACAGTCACCTTCGAAGATCGTCGCTTCGAGTACGGCGAGCAGCGCTTCATCACGTTGGGGCTGTTGCGCGGAGACGTGGTGGTAATCGCCACCGCCGAGACAGATGAGGAAATCCGCGTGATTTCCATGCGAAAGGCAGAACGCCATGAAGAAGAAATCTACTACGCCAACGTTTGACGAAGACGCACCGATCACTCAGCGCGACATTGATACTGGAAAGTTGGTACTGCGTCAGCGTGCTGCTGGGCGAGTGGTTCAGCCCAAAAAGCGTGTGACTCTCTATCTCGATGCGGCACTGGTTGAACGCTTCAAAAGCATGGCCGGTGACCGCGGCTATCAGACGCTGATCAATGAGACGCTGAAATCATCCGTGCAGCAGGTCGACATCGCGGAGACCCTGCGGCAAGTCATTCGTGAGGAAATGAGGGGCCGAAAGGCGGCCTGAGCGTTTCCGCCTCGCGCCGTGCTTCAGTGATGCCGGCGCGCCGGAATCGGCGTTGACAGCAGTCGTGATCCTGCTGCCCGACACCGGCATGGCCGAAGCCAGGAATGTCGCAGAGCGCATTCGGCGCGAGATCGAAACCCATCGCGACAAGGCATTGCCTGCCTATACGGTCAGCCTTGGCCTGTCGGTAGCGCAGGGCGATGCCGGACAAGCCGCCGACATGGAGGCATTGATCGCCGAGGCGGATGCGGCGCTTTACCGGGCGAAGCAGGGTGGACGGAATCGGGTCGAGGTGTAGCCGGGGTCAGGCATCGTGAGATGCCCGACCGGCCAATTGTTATGCAAATGAAATTGGTGGGCGGTACTGGGATCGAACCAGTGGCTTCCACCGTGTGAAGGTGGCACTCTACCGCTGAGTTAACCGCCCGGGAAAGAGGCGCGAATTTAACCACAAAGGGCCGGCGCCGGTCAATCGGGGCGGCGCCGTGGCGTAGAATTCACGCCTTTCCCCGAGCTTTGAAATCCCATGACGGTTCGCACCCGCTTCGCCCCCAGTCCGACCGGTTTCCTGCACATCGGCGGCGCCCGCACGGCGCTGTTTGCCTGGGCCTATGCACGGCGCCACGGCGGCACCTTCATCCTGCGCATCGAGGACACCGATGTCGCGCGTTCGACGCCGGAGGCGGTGCAGGCGATCCTCGACGGCATGCAGTGGCTGGGGCTGGCGCACGACGAAGGTCCGTTCTACCAGATGCAGCGCATGGCGCGTTACAAGGAGGTGATAGGCGAGATGCTGGCGGCGGGCACGGCTTATCACTGCTACATGTCGATCGAGGAACTCGACGCCCTGCGGGCCGAACAGGAAGCCCGCAAGGAAAAACCGCGCTACGACGGGCGCTGGCGGCCCGAGCCGGGCAAGACGCTGCCGCCGCCGCCGGCGGGGGTGCCGCCGGTGGTGCGCTTCCGCAACCCGCAGGAGGGCGTGGTGGCCTGGGAGGACCAGGCCAAGGGGCACATCGAATTCGCCAACAGCGAGCTCGACGACTTCATCATCGCGCGTGCCGACGGCACGCCGACCTACAACTTCTGCGTCGTGGTCGATGACCGCGACATGGCGATCACCCATGTGCTGCGCGGCGACGACCACGTGAACAACACGCCGCGCCAGATCAACCTGCTGCAGGCGCTCGGCGCGCCGGTGCCGGCTTACGCGCATCTGTCGATGATCCTCGGCGACGACGGGCAGAAGCTGTCCAAGCGCCACGGCGCGGTATCGGTGATGCAGTACGACGAGGACGGCTATCTGCCGGAGGCGGTGTTGAACTACCTGGCGCGGCTCGGCTGGTCGCATGGCGACGACGAAGTGTTCGGCATGGAGCAGTTCGTGCAGTGGTTCGATCTCGATCACATCACGGCGTCTGCGGCGCAGTTCAATACCGAGAAGCTGAACTGGCTCAACGCGCATTACCTCAAGCTGGCCGATCCGCAGCGGCTTGCCGGCGAGGCGACGCGCCGCCTGGCGCGGCAGGGCGTGGCGGTCGCCGGCGGCCCCGATGTGGCGAGCGTGGCCGCGCTGTACCGCGACCGCGTCGGCAACCTGAACGAACTGGCGGATGCCGTCCATTCCTTTTTCGTGCCGCCGCAGCCGACGGCTGAGATGTGCGCCCAGCATTTCACCGGGGCGGCACTCGGGGGCCTCGCTGCCTTGCATGCGCGACTCGCGACTTGTACCTGGCAGGCCGCTGAATTGGGGCAGGCCGTAAAGCAGACCGCTGCCGGGTCGGGTCTGAAGATGGGGCAGTTGGCGATTCCCCTGCGCGTGGCCCTGCTGGGCTTGCCGCACTCACCGTCGATCGATGCGGTGCTTGAAGTGCTTGGCCGCGAACGCGTGCTGGACCGCCTGGCAAGGGTACTGGCAGCCTGAAGCCGATTGACAATCGCAGGGCCAGAGGCGAAAGTTCCATCAGGTCCTTGTGAGCTGATCATGTCCCGCGTCCTGCTTTCGGTGTTTCTGCTGTTTTTCGTCACTGCCTGCGCCACCTCGCCCGAGGGACGCCCGCAACTGGTGGCGCCGGCTCCATTGCAGGGCTTCAGCGCCGTCTATTCCGAGTTCGACATGCACCTGCAACTGGTGACCGCTGCGGATTCCCCTGTGTGCCAGGAAGCGGAATGCGTTGCGGACCGGGCTTTTGATCAGCGCATTCTTGCGCTTGGAAGGCGCCTGGCCATTTCCGCCTATCGCCAGCATGCCGACCTGTATCTGCGCTTCCCGCGCTTCGAGTTCATCGTCGCCGACAAAGCGGAACCCGGCGCGGCCTCCAGTGCCGGCGGTACGGTGATCGTATATCGCGGCCTGCAGCACGACAATCTCGACGATGCAGTGCTGGCCTTCGTGCTGGCCCGGGAAATGTGTCATGTGATCGCCGGCCATCATGATGAGAATGCTTTCGCCAGCATCCTGGTAGCGGTAGCGGCACAGATACTGTTCCCCGCACTGAATATCGGCGGGTTTTTTGCCAGTGGTGCTGCGAGCGCTGCCGCCGGTACCGCCCTGCAAGCGACCGCCTTGACGTCGGCGGCGTCATTTGCCGGTTCCCGCGCCCTGCGCGCCAGCTATCGGCCGCAGCAGGAGCGCGAGGCTGAAATAATTGCCATGAAGCTGCTGGCGGCGGCAGGATGGGAGGGTTTCGAGGTAAGCGAGAAACTGGAATCCCTGCGCCCGACCCTGTTGGGTGAGACGGCCTGGACCCTGAACCTGCGGGAATCCGCACTGAGGGTTGCCAGCCTTATGCAGGGGCCGTCGCTTCCGGAACCGGACGAAGCGAGGGGTCAGATCATCTCCGGGTTGCCGTTCGACCTGCCGCCGCCCCTGGTCAGCAGGCCGTTCGGGATGAGCGGGACCCCGGTACCGCGGGAGTTCGCGCTGAACGTGGCCGCCGCGATGAAGGGTCCGTCGCTTCCGGCCATCGACCGGGAACGGAATCAGATGAGTTCCGGATTGCCTTTCGACTTGCCGCCGCCCATCGTCAGCAGGCCGTTCTGAAGCCGCACGCGGTCGCCGCTTTGCCAGGCGGGCGGCGTTTCGCTGCCGAAGGTTCGCGTGCTGTCGTCTTCGAAGCGCACCAGGACCTCGTAACGCTTGCTTTCCCGCATCGACTTCTCGATGTAGTTGCCGGCGTAGGCGCCGCCGGCGGCGCCGAGCACCGTGGCGATGCTGCGCGTGGCGCCCTTGCCGATCCGGCTGGCGACGAGGCCGCCGACCAGGCCGCCGGCTATCGCGCCGCCGCCGCTGCCCTTGGGCTCGACCGCTATTTCGCGCACTGCCTCGACCACGCCGCACTCGGTGCATACCGCGGGCGTCGGGGCCGCGACCGGGCGGGCCGCTTCATGCGATGCCGTGGAAAAAGTCGGCGCTGGCACTACGGCGATTGCCGGATCCGCCACCGGCGCCGGCGCATCGCGGTGAAGGCTGGCAGGCACGCTCTCTCCCGACTTCGCAACCGTCCGGGCTTTTTCCTGCGGTACGGTGACGTTTTGCCGGGCGGAGACCGGCGCCGCGGCAGGTGCCGCGGTGATCCGGATGGGGGCGCTGTGCGTGCCGGGGCCGGGCAGCCAGCCGGCAAGAACGCCGGCGCCGGTCAGGCTGAGCAGGGTTACCGAGGCGGCGGTAATCAGCAGCAGCGGGTGGGTGGGCGGGATTGCGATCCGCGACGGACTGGCCTGGCTTGCTTCCATGATGCGCTCCTTGTGTGTGATGCGTATGAGCACATTAACGTCCGGTCGGGAACGGCGGGGACAGGCGCAATCAACTGTTACAAACCCGCCTTGCCGCGGCGCAGGGCGCGCAGATGGAAGCGGGCCGGATCGACCGCGCGCACCAGGTCGCGTTCGACCGGCAGGGGTTCGCCTTCCAGTTGGCTGGCGAGCAGCTCGGCGGCCAGCGGCGCCCAGACCATGCCGCGCGCGGAAAGTCCGAGCAGCACGTGCAAGCCTGGCAGGCGCGGCAGTTTCTCCAGCGTTGCCGCGCTGCCGGCAGCGGCATTCGGGTCGGGCAGGGTACCGATCAGCGGCAGTCGATCCGGGGCGGCGCTGCGCAGGCCGACGCGACCGTCGAGCAGCGCCGGATCGATTCCCCGCGCGGCGCCCGGCAGAAGTTCCTCCAGGCGTTGCAGGTTGCCGGCGTGGTCGGCCGGGCGCGGTGTCAGGTCGGTGTCGCCGCTGTCGAAGCTGGCGCCGATGCAGACGATACCGGCCTGCGGCGGCGTGATGTAGCCGGAGCGGCAGACCACGTGACGCAGCAGCGACACTGCATCGCCCCATGGCTCCGGCAGATAGCTGATCTGGCCGCGTATCGGTATCAGCGGCAGGGCTTGCGCCAGAAGCAGGTTGGCAGCATGGGCGTTGGCGAGAATGACGTGGGGTGCAGCGGCCAACAGCTTGCCGTCGGCATCGAACACCTGCCAGCCATCCGCGGTCTGTCGCAGCGCGGCGGCTCCGGTAGCAAAATGTCCGTGGATGAATTTGCCACCGGCTGCCAGCAAGGCATTGCAAACACTGCCCGGATTGACCCAGCCGCCGGCGGGAAACCACCAGCCGCCGTGTGCAACGTCGCAGCCGGTGAGGGCCGCGGCGGCGGCGCGGTCGAGGAAGGCGGCGAACTCCGACGGCAGGTCGAGTTCCGCGACGGTGCGGCGTTGCAAATCCTCGTGATCACTGTCGCGCGCCACCTGCAGGACGCCGCAGGGTGACCAGCGTACCGCCGCAAGCTCGTGGAGGCGACGCAGGGCATACAGGTAGCAGGCGCGCGACAGGCGTGCCGCCAGCGCATCGTCCTTTGCCAGGTGCGGCAGCAGGATGCCGGACGGGTTGCCGGAGGCTTCCTGCGCGGGTTGCGCGCGGCGCTCGAAAAGCTCGATCTGCCAGCCGCGCGCGGCCAGGCGTTCGCTGATCGCGGTGCCGGCAAGCCCGGCGCCGATGACGATGGCGCGGCGTTCACCGACGGCCGGGGCCCGATCAAGAGTCGGCGCTGGCGAGACGGCGCCGACGCGGCGGCCGGTCAGCATTTCGCGCTTGGTGGCGAAGCCGGGGCGGCGCTCCAGCGTCCAGGCAGCGTCTTCAAGTGCGTGGCGCAGTTCGCCGGCAACGCTCCAGGTCGCCAGCGTCGCCTGATCGCGACAGAGGCGGGTCACGGTCTTCAGCAGGGCCGGCGACCACAGCTCCGGATTCTTCGCCGGCGCAAAGCCGTCGAGGAAGACCGCATCGACTTCGGCCACGAGTTGCGGCAGCAAGGCTTGCGCGTCGCCCAGCAGCAGCGTCAGCGTGACCCGTCCGTCGTCGAAATGCAGGCGGTGGAAACCCGGCGTCAGCGGCGGCCACTGCCGCAGCAGTTGGCCAGCCAGCGGTGCCAGTTCGGAGTAGGGCGCCAGCAACCCGGCGAGATCATCGCGACGGAAGGGATGCTTTTCGACCGAGACGAAGTGCAGCCGGCCGCTGGCCTGCGATTCGCGCCAGGCCTGCCAGGTGGCGAGGAAATTCAGGCCGAGGCCGAAGCCGGTTTCGAGGATGGCGAAGCGTTCGGCGCCGATCCAGCGCGCCGGCAGATCGTTGCCGGCGAGGAAGACGTGGCGGGCCTGCGCCAGGCCGCCGTGCGCGGAGTGATAGACGTCGTCGTAGAGCGGCTGAGTACGGCGTGCCGTCGCCGGCTGCCGCCGGTTCGGCGGGAACCAGCGGTGGCGACGCATTCCAGCCCATTCCGGGCGCATCTGCGGGAAGAGGATGACGTCGCGGATCGAGGCCGAGTTGGTCAGCAGCATGACCAGGCGGTCGATGCCGATGCCGCAGCCGCCGGTCGGCGGCAGGCCGTACTCCAGCGCGCGGATGTAGTCGGCGTCGTAGTACATCGCCTCCTCGTCGCCGGCTTCCTTGGCCTTGGCCTGCTGCATGAAGCGTGCGGCCTGGTCCTCGGGATCGTTGAGCTCGGAGAAGCCGTTGGCGATTTCGCGGCCGACGATGAACAGCTCGAAGCGTTCGGTGATGTCCGGGTTGCTGTCGCTGCTGCGCGCCAGCGGCGAGACTTCGGCCGGATAGTCGATGATGTAGGTCGGGTCCCACAGCTCGGCTTCGGTGGTTTCCTCGAACAGCACCAGTTGCAGGGTGCCGAGTCCGGCGCGGGCCATGTGCGGCGACTTGAGGTCGACCCGGAGATCCTTGAGCTTCTGCCGCAGCCAGTCGACGTCGTTCAGCTGCTCGAAGGTGTAGCCGGGATGGTAGTGGTGGATCGCGCCGACGATGGTCAGCCGGGCGAAGGGCTTGGAGAGGTCGAGCGTGCGGCCCTGGTACTCGAACACCTCGGTGCCCAGCGCCTCGCGCGCCGAGTGGCGCAGCAGGCCTTCGGTGAAGTCCATCAGGCGGCGGTAATCGGTGTAGGCCTCGTAGAACTCCATCATGGTGAACTCGGGATTGTGGCGCGGGCTGAGGCCTTCGTTGCGGAAGTTGCGGTTGACCTCGAACACCTTCTCGAAACCGCCGACGACCAGGCGCTTGAGATACAGCTCCGGCGCGATGCGCAGGAACAGTTCCATGTCCAGCGCGTTGTGGTGGGTGGTGAAGGGCTTGGCCGCGGCGCCGCCGGGGATGGGATGCATCATCGGCGTTTCGACTTCGAGGAAGCCGTGGTGCATCATGTAATTGCGGATCGACTGGATCATGCGGCTGCGGGCGACGAAGGTGAAGCGCGTCTGCTCGTTGGTGATCAGGTCGAGTTCGCGGCTGCGGTACTTCTGCTCGACGTCGGTCAGGCCGTGGAATTTCTCGGGCAGCGGCCGCAGCGACTTGGTCAGCAGGCGGATGCTGCTGCAGTTGCACGGTCAGTTCGCCTGGTCTTGGTCTTGAACAGCGTACCCGTGCAGCCGACGATGTCGCCCAGATCCCAGCCCTTGAACTCCTTGTGTGCTTCCTCGCCGGTGCCGTCGTTGCTGACGAAGACCTGGATGCGGCCGGACACGTCCTGGATGGTGGCAAAGCTGGCCTTGCCCATGACGCGCTTCAACATGATGCGGCCGGCGACCTTGACCTCGATCGGCGTGGCTTCGAGTTCTTCGCGCGTCTTCGCGCTGTAGAGTTCGTCGAGCCGTCCGGCGAGGTTCTCGCGCGAGAAATCGTTGGGGAAGGCGCGGCCGGAAGCGCGCCAGGCGGCGAGCTTTTCGCGGCGCTCGGCGATGAGGCGGTTTTCGTCGAACGGGTTGCTGTGGCTGGTCGCTCATGATGATGGTCCGATGGCGGGGATGATGGTTTAAACGCCTTGCTTCAGGCTGGCTTCGATGAATGGTCGAGGTCGCCGTCGAGCACCTTCTGCGTGGCGGAGATTTCGACGTTGGTGCGCAGATCCTTGATGCGGGAATTGTCCAGCACGTAGCTGCGGATCTGGTGGCCCCAGCCGACGTCGGTCTTGCCGGCTTCGAGCTTGTCGGCCTCGGCCTGGCGCTTGCGCAGTTCGAGTTCGTAGAGGCGCGACTTCAGCATCGCCATCGCCTCGGCGCGGTTGCGGTGCTGCGAGCGGTCGTTCTGGCACTGCACGACGATGCCGGTCGGGACGTGGGTGATGCGGATCGCCGAGTCGGTCTTGTTGATGTGCTGGCCGCCGGCGCCCGAGGCGCGGAAGGTGTCGGTGCGCAGGTCGGCGGGGTTGATCTCGACCTCGATCGAATCGTCGATCTCGGGATACACGTAAAGGCTGGCGAAGCTGGTATGGCGGCCGCCCGAGGAATCGAAGGGCGACTTGCGCACCAGGCGGTGCACGCCGGTTTCGGTGCGCAGGAAGCCGTAGGCGTAATCGCCCTCGACCTTGAGCGAGGCGCTGCGGATGCCGGCCACGTCGCCGTCGGTCTGCTCCAGCAGCTCGGTCTTGAAGCCCTTGCGTTCGCAGTATTTCAGGTACTGGCGCAGCAGCATCGAGGCCCAGTCGCAGGCTTCGGTGCCGCCGGCGCCGGCCTGGATGTCGATGAAGCAGTTGTTGGGGTCGGCCGGATTGTTGAACATGCGGCGGAACTCGAGGTCGGCGACCAGTTTTTCGGCCGCGTCGAGGTCGCTTTCGACAGCCGCCATGGTTTCCTCGTCGTCTTCTTCGCGGGCGAGTTCGAACAGGTCGCGGGCCTCTGCCAGGCGGGAGCTGACACCGGAGAGCGTACCGACCACCGCTTCGAGAGACTTCTTTTCGCGGCCGAGGGTCTGGGCGCGCTCGGCGTCGTCCCAGAGTTTCGGGTCTTCCAGAACCTGGCTCAGTTCCGCGAGCTTTTCCGCTTTGCCAGCGTAGTCAAAGATACCTCCGCAGTTGCTCGCCACGACCGGAAAGGTCGGCGATACGGTTGGCGACGGCGTTGATGCGTTCGGCTTCCATGACAATTCCTGCGCGGTGGGCGGAAAGCGCAATTATACGCGCTGGGCACCGGCGCTTCACCCGTGCCGGGCGTGGAAATGTCATCCGCTGCACGGTGTGATAGCCTCGCATTTTCACTTCCGATGCCACTGCGATGTCCGAGATGATCTTTTACGAGCGCGTCGTGGCGCTCAACGACCAGACCCACGCCAAGCTCAGGGTGCGTCCCGCAAGCAGTTTCGCTTATGCCGCCAGGACCAATTCGGTGCCGCTCCTGTCCAGCGAGTTTTTCGAATGCGCGCGCGAATATCCGATCATTTTCGCCCGCGGCGAAACCGGGCCCGTGGCGGCGGCACTGCTCGGCCTGCGCGAAGCGGAAAATCTCTACGTAGGCGAGGACGGTACATGGGACGCCCGCTATGTGCCGGCTTTCGTGCGGCGCTACCCCTTCGTGCCGGGCAAGGGTGCCCAGGGCGAATTGGTAGTGTGCATCGACGAGGCGTCGGAGTGCTTTGACGCCAAGGTAGGCGAACCGCTGTTCCTGAAAGGCAAACCGACCCCGCAACTGGAGCACGCGATGAAGTTCCTCGCGGAATTTCACCAGGGGGCCACGACGACCGAACTGCTGGGGCGCCGCTTGCAGGAGTTGGGGCTGCTGCGGCAGTCCGATTCGGTGGCGCAACTCAATGACGGTACCCAGTTCCGTTTGAATGGCCTGAACGTGGTGGATGAATCCAAACTGCGGGCCCTGGACCGCGATATCGTCCAGGAACTGTTTGTCAGCGGCGGGCTGGCGGTGATATACGCCCACCTTATGTCGTTGGGGAACCTGGGCGCGCTGGTCGATCGCCTGAGCAAACGCGGTACTGCCGCCCAGGCGGCGGGCGGCTGATTCCTTGCCGGGGACGCCGGACGGGCCGTCCGGCGCGGGGTTTCTTCCGGGCGGGAAATTTCCGCTATGATTGGAATTTCCCGCAGCAGCATTTCCATGGCCAAATACGTTTTCGTTACCGGTGGCGTCGTGTCCAGCCTGGGCAAGGGCATCGCCGCCGCCAGCCTGGGGGCGATCCTCGAATCGCGCGGCATCAAGGTTACCCACCTCAAGCTCGACCCTTATATCAACGTCGACCCCGGCACCATGTCGCCGTTCCAGCACGGGGAGGTGTTCGTCACCGAGGACGGCGCCGAGACCGACCTCGATCTCGGCCATTACGAGCGCTTCACCAGCGCCAAGATGGGCAAGCGCAACAACTTCACCACCGGCCAGATCTACGAATCGGTGATCAAGAAGGAGCGGCGCGGCGAGTATCTGGGCAAGACCGTGCAGGTCATCCCGCACATCACCGACGAGATCAAGCTGTTCATCAAGCGCGGCGCCGAGGGCGCCGACGTGGCGATCATCGAAGTGGGCGGCACGGTCGGCGACATCGAATCGCTGCCCTTCCTCGAAGCCATCCGCCAGATGGGCATCCAGGAAGGCCGCCAGAACGCCTGCTACATCCACCTGACCCTGGTGCCGTGGATTCCCACCGCCGGGGAGCTCAAGACCAAGCCGACCCAGCATTCGGTCAAGGAACTGCGCGAGATCGGCATCCAGCCGGACATCCTTCTCTGCCGCGCCGACCGCGCCATTCCCGAAGAGGAGAGGCGCAAGATCGCCTTGTTCACCAACGTCCAGCCGGAAGCGGTGATTTCCGCTCTCGATGCCGACAGCATCTACAAGATCCCGGCCATGCTGCACGACCAGATGATCGACGAGATCGTCTGCCACAAGCTGGGCATCCTGGCGCGCGCCGCCGACCTGTCGGTATGGAAGAAGCTGGTCGATGCCCTGGAGCATCCGCAGCACGAGGTCAATATCGCTTTCGTCGGCAAGTACGTCGACCTCACCGAATCCTACAAGTCGCTCACCGAGTCGCTGGTCCATGCCGGCATCCATACCCGCAGCAAGGTGAACATCCACTACATCGACTCCGAAGACATCGAAAAGAACGGCCCCGGCGCGTTGGCGACCATGGATGCGGTGCTGGTCCCCGGCGGCTTCGGCCGGCGCGGTACCGAGGGCAAGATCGCGGCGATCCGCTACGCGCGGGAAAACAAGGTGCCGTATCTGGGCATCTGCCTCGGCATGCAACTCGCCACCATCGAGTTCGCCCGCCACGTCGCCGGCTTCGAGGGTGCCAACAGCACCGAGTTCGATGCCGAGACGCCGCACCCGGTGGTCGCGCTGATCACCGAATGGCAGGACCGCGAGGGTCGCGTCGAAAAGCGCGACGCCAGTTCCGACCTCGGCGGCACGATGCGCCTCGGCGCCCAGCGCTGCCCGATCAAGGCCGGTACGCTGGCGTCGAAGATCTACGGCGCCGAGGTGAACGAAAGGCATCGTCATCGCTACGAGGTGAACAACATTTACGCACCGAAGCTCGAAGCCGCGGGCATGGTGATTTCGGCGCGCACGCCGACCGAGGATCTGCCCGAGATGATGGAACTGCCGGCGGCAACCCACCCGTGGTTCGTCGGCGTGCAGTTCCACCCGGAATTTACCTCCAATCCGCGCACCGGCCATCCGCTGTTCATCGCCTACGTTCAGGCGGCGCTGGCACGCAGGGGCATCCAGTGAAGCTCTGCGGCCCGGCATGGAGAGCCGCAGCATGAAGCTGTGCGGCTTCGAGGTCGGACTCGATCAGCCGTTGTTCCTGATCGCCGGCCCCTGCGTGATCGAGTCGCGCGAAATGGCGCTCGATACGGCGGGAACGTTGCGTGACATCTGCCGCAAGCTGGGCCTGAATTTCATCTACAAGTCCTCCTACGACAAGGCCAACCGCAGTTCCGGCAAGTCCTTCCGCGGCCTCGGCATGGAGCAGGGGCTGGACATCCTCGCCGACGTCAGGAAGCAGATCGGCGTGCCGGTGCTGACCGACGTCCATGCCGAGCATGAAGTGGCCGCTGTCGCCGCGGTGGTCGACGTGCTGCAGACGCCGGCCTTCCTTTGCCGCCAGACCGATTTCATTCAGGCCTGCGCCGCCTCGGGCAAGCCGGTGAACATCAAGAAGGGCCAGTTCATGGCGCCGGGCGACATGAAGCAGGTGGTGCTCAAGGCACGCGAGGTAAATGGCGGCGCTGACAACATCATGGTCTGCGAGCGCGGCGCCTCCTTCGGCTACAACAACCTGGTGTCCGACATGCGCAGCCTGGCGATCATGCGCGAGACCGGCTGCCCGGTGGTGTTCGATGCCACGCATTCGGTGCAGTTGCCGGGCGGGCAGGGCGACAGGAGCGGCGGTCAGCGCGAGTTCGTCCCGGTGCTGGCGCGGGCCGCGGTCGCCGTCGGCGTCGCCGGCCTGTTCATGGAGACGCATCCCGATCCCGCCAAGGCCATGTCCGACGGTCCCAATGCCTGGCCGCTGCCGCAGATGGCCGCGCTGCTGGAACAACTGGTGGAGCTCGACGCACTCATCAAGCGGAAGGCGTTGTTCGCATGACGAAGCTCGCCTACATGGTGGTGGATGCGCGCTCCAGCGATCCTGAGCGCATGGTGGAGTATCGGCGCCTGGCGCAGATTGCCGTCGAGCATTACGGTGGCCGCTACCTGGTGCGCGGCGCGCCTTACGAAACCCTGGAAGGCAGCTGGCAGCCGCAGCGCCTGGTGGTACTCGAATTCCCCGGCATGGAAGCCGCGCGGAGCTTCTACGACTCCCCGGAATACCGTGCTGCACGTGAAGTGCGGGCCGGCGTGTCGGATTTCGACATGCTGCTCGCAGAAGCTTACTGATTCAATCAAGAGGAAATCATCATGAGTGCAATCGTTGATGTCGTCGCCCGCGAGATTCTCGACTCACGCGGCAATCCCACCGTCGAAGCCGACGTCCTGCTCGAGTCCGGCGTCATGGGCCGCGCTGCCGTGCCCTCGGGCGCTTCCACCGGTTCGCGCGAAGCGATCGAGCTGCGCGACGGCGATCCGGCGCGCTACCTGGGCAAGGGTGTGGTGCAGGCCGTGGAGAACGTCAATACCGAAATTTCCGAAGCCATCATCGGCCTCGACGCCGAGGAACAGTCCTTCGTCGACATGGCCCTGATCGACCTGGATGGAACCGAGAACAAGTCGCGGCTGGGCGCCAACGCCATGCTCGCCGTCTCGATGGCGGTTGCCAAGGCCGCGGCCGAAGAGGCCGGTCTGCCCCTGTACCGCTATTTCGGCGGGTCCGGCCCGATGTCGCTGCCGGTGCCGATGATGAACGTGATCAACGGCGGGGCGCACGCCAACAACAACCTCGATATCCAGGAATTCATGATCCTGCCGGTCGGCGCCGTCAGTTTCCGCGAGGCGCTGCGCTGCGGCGCCGAAGTTTTCCAGCACCTGAAGAAGTTGGTGGACAAGAAGGGCTACCCGACCACGGTCGGCGACGAAGGCGGCTTCGCGCCCAACGTTTCCGGCAACGACGAAGCCATCGAACTGATCCTGCGGGCGATCGAGTCGGCCGGCTACACGCCGGGCCAGGACGTCGTGTTGGGGCTGGATTGTGCGGCTTCCGAGTTCTTCCGCGACGGCCGTTACGTGCTGGCTTCCGAAAAGCTGGAACTGACGTCGGAGGCCTTCACCGACTACCTGGCGACCCTGGCCGACCGCTATCCGATCATCAGCATCGAGGACGGCATGGCCGAAGGCGACTGGCCCGGCTGGAAGCTGCTCACCGACCGCCTGGGCAAGCGGGTACAGATCGTCGGCGACGACATCTTCGTCACCAATCCGAAGATCCTCAAGCAGGGCATCCAGCAGGGCATCGCCAACTCGATCCTGATCAAGATCAACCAGATCGGCACCCTGACCGAAACCTTCGCCGCCGTCGAGATGGCCAAGCGCGCCGGCTACACCAATGTCATCTCGCACCGTTCCGGCGAAACCGAGGATTCGACCATCGCCGACATCGCCGTCGGCCTCAACGCCGGCCAGATCAAGACCGGCTCGCTCTCGCGCTCGGATCGCATCGCCAAATACAACCAGTTGCTGCGCATCGAGGAAGACCTCGGCGAGACGGCGACTTATCCGGGTCTGGACGCCTTCTACAACATCAGGAAGTAGGCTCCGCGGCGGTTCGCAATGAATTGGCCGACGCTGGCGCTGGTCGTCCTCATCGCCCTGCTGCAGTATCCGTTGTGGCTGGGCAAGGGCGGCTGGATCCGCGTCTGGGACTACGAGCGCCAGTTGCAGGCGCAGCGCCAGGTCAACCAGAAGCTGGAGCAGCGCAATGCCGGGCTGGATGCCGAAGTGCGCGACCTCAAGTCGGGCCTGGATGCCATCGAAGAGCGCGCCCGCTATGAGCTCGGCATGATCAAGGAAGGCGAGATTTTCGTCCAGGTGCCGCAGAAGGCCCCGCTTGCGCCGTCAGCGCCGGCGGCCAAGCCTGGTACGCCGCGTTGATAAAGCTAAACCTCTTGGCCACAGAGGACACAGAGGACACAGAGACAATCAAAACCGGGCTTTGGGCCACATGTTTTCCTCTGTGATCTCTGTGTCCTCTGTGGCTTGAATCGAGGGTTTTGAATCAGCCTTCCTGCTTCAACTCCGCCCGGTAGCGCCGCGCGTTTTCGACGTAGCCCTGTGCCGCGGGCACAAGGCGCGCGACCTCCTCGTCGGAGAGCTGGCGCACCACCTTGCCCGGTGAGCCCATCACCAGCGAGCGTTCCGGGATCACCTTGCCTTCGGGGATCAGCGAATTGGCGCCGATGATGCAGTGGCGGCCGATCACGGCCTTGTTGAGGATCACGCTCTTGATGCCGATCAGCGATTCGTCGCCGATGGTGCAGCCGTGCAGCATCACCAAGATGGCCGACCGTGACATTGGCGCCGATGGTGAGCGGCACGCCGGCGTCGACGTGCAGCACCGAGCCGTCCTGGATGTTGCTGTTGGCGCCGATGGTGATCGTGTCGTTGTCGCCGCGCACGACGGCATTCCACCAGATGCTGGCATTGTCGCCGAGCCTGACGTCGCCGATGACGGTCGCGTTGGGGGCGACCCAGGCCTCATGTCCGAGGACGGGCTGGCGATCGCCAAGGCTGTAGATGGGCATGAGCGTCTCCTTGTGCGTTATGGATCAAAGCGTCTGGGGCGCGCCTTGATCATGAGATCCGTCATTCCGGGCTTGACCCGGAATCCAGTGGTTTGCCGCTGGATATCGGCCTGCGCCGGTATGACGAACCCGAGTGTATTCTAGGTCCGCTTCTTCCACTCCGGCTTGGCGCCGGCGGGTTTCTTCCAGGCCGGCTTCTTGCCGTCGCGGGCGGGCGGCGCACGGCGCGGCGGACGGGTGTCGACGAACTCGCCCGCTTCCATGACCCGTGTCTTGAGCGCGAACTGGCGCACGCGGATGCGGCGCAGGATGTCCATCAGGTCGTCCGACAGGTTTGCCGGCAGTTCCACCGAACTGTAGTCCTCGAACAGGTTGATCTGGCCGATGTCCTTGCCGGCAATGCCTGCTTCGTTGGCGATGGCGCCGACGATTTCCTTGGGCAGCACGCCCTGGTTGCGGCCGATCTCGATGCGGTAGCGCTGCATCGTGGCACCCTCGGCGAAGCTGCGCTGCTTGACCGGCGTGTCGCTGCGGCCCTCCTTCGTCGGGCGCTCGCGGCGCGGCTCGGCGTCCGGATGGCTTTCGGGCGGCCTGGTGCTGGCCCTGGCAGGCTTGCGTTCGGTGTCGCGGACAAAAGTCGGCGCTGGCTCGCTCTGCGTGCCTGGGCTTCCGCTTCGCGGGACGGCAACGGCGGCCGGAGCCGTGGCTGCGTCGCGCGGCGCGTGGTCGTTGGCACCCGGCATCTGCAGCGGACGCTCGCGCGTCGCCAGCCAGGCCAGCGCGGCGGCGATCTCGCGCGCGGCGATGTCCTGCTCGCCTTCCATGCGGCGTACCACGTCGAAGAAGAAATCCAGCTTTTCGGACTTGATGATGTCCACGATTTGCTGCGTGAACTGCGCGACGCGGCGGTTGGCGACTTCGCCGGGGGTCGGCATGGTCAGCGCGGTGATCTTCTGTTTCGTGGCGCGCTCGATCAGCTTCAGCATGTACATCTCGCGCGGCGCCAGGAACAGGATGGCGCGACCGGTGCGCCCGGCGCGGCCGGTGCGGCCGATGCGATGCACGTAGGCCTCGGTGTCGTAGGGCACGTCGTAATTGATGACATGGCTGACGCGGGCGACGTCGAGGCCGCGCGCGGCGACGTCGGTGGCGACCACGATGTCGATGGTGCCGGCCTTGAGGCGTTCGATGACCTGTTCGCGCAGGCCCTGGGTCAGGTCGCCGTTGAGCGCCGCGACGGAATAGCCGCGCGCCTCGAGCTTGTCGGCGAGTTCCACCGTGGCGGTCTTGGTCCGCACGAAAATCAGGGCGGCATCGAAATCGTCCTCGACTTCGAGGATGCGCGTCAGTGCCTCCAGCTTCTGACCGCTGTGGGTCTGGCAATAGGACTGGCTGGTGGCGACCACGGTGGACGTCGCCGAACGGATTTTTATCTCGCGCGGTTCGCGCAAGTGGGCATGCGCCACGCGGCGGATCGCGTCCGGCATGGTGGCCGAGAACAGCGCGGTCTGGCGCTCGGCCGGGGTGTGCTCGAGGATCCACTTGACGTCGTCGATGAAGCCCATGCGCAGCATCTCGTCGGCTTCGTCCAGCACCAGCGTCTGCAGGTTGTTGAGCACCAGGCTCTTGCGCTCCAGGTGGTCCATGACGCGGCCGGGCGTGCCGACGATGACGTGGGTGCCGCGCGACAGCGCGCGCAACTGCACCACCATGCTCTGGCCGCCGTAGATCGGCAGCACGTGGAAACCGGGCATGTGGTGGGCGTATTTCTGCAAGGCTTCGGCGACCTGGATCGCCAGTTCGCGCGTCGGCGTCAGGATCAGCGCCTGCGGCACGGCGCGCTTGAGGTCGATCTTCTGCAAGAGCGGCAGGGCGAACGCAGCGGTCTTGCCGGTGCCGGTCTGGGCCTCGCCGAGCAGGTCGTGGCCGGCCAGCAGCACCGGGATGCAGGCGGCCTGGATCGGCGAAGGGGTTTCGTAGCCGACATCGGCAAGCGCCTGCAGCAATGGTTTGGCAAGCCCGAGGGTGTCGAACCCGGCGGCATTAAGGTCTGGGGAGGTCGTCATGGCGTACCTGCGCGGGGCAGGGAATTTCGAGGGAAAGGCAGGCCGGAAATGTTTGAAGCGGCCGGAGAACCGCGCATTATGCCTGAGTCCGGACAAAATAGCCCGTAAATATCGATACTTAGACGCGCAACAAGGCGATCTTCAGGGGTGGCTGGCCGTCGCAACTGGGGAAGTCGGCTTCCGGCAGAATCCATTCCATTTCGCGGATCGGCCGGCCGGCCTTGGCGGCGCTGCGCTGCAACTGGTCGAGCCAGGCGTCGCGTTTCACGTCGGCGACGTTGTTGGTGCAGATCAGCGTACCGCCGTCGGCAACGCACAGCAGGGCCGGTTTGAACACCGAGGCGTAGTCATTGACCAGGTCCACCACGCCGAAGGCGCTCTTGGCGTAACGCGGCGGATCGAGGAAGACCAGGTCGAAGGTCTGCGCCTCCAGTTTGGGAAAGGGCGGCATGAGCTTGCCGCGCACCCGCCCGGGCTGGCCTAGCCCTGCGTACTGGCGCATCGCGGCGAAGGCGTCGCACTTGACGAAGCGCGGGCGCACCGGAAGATTGTTCAGGCGCAGGTTTTCCTTGCCGATCATGATGCTCGAATCGGCGAAATCGACATTGACCACGAAGCGCGCCCCGGCCTTCGCCGCCGCGATGCCGACGCCGCCGGTATAGGCGAACAGGTTCAGCAGCGACTTGCCGGGGGCCTCCTGCATCACTCGCCGCCGCGCGGCGCGCAGGTCGAGGAACAGCCACGGATCCTGGCCGGCGTGGCGTCCGGCGATGCGGTAGGTGACGCCCATCTCGTGCATCTCGCGCGCCATCATCGCCGCTTCGAGCCGGTCCGGCGGCAGCGGGTTGCCGATGCGCGAATTGGCGTGGCTGCGATCGTTATAGACCAGCGTCAGGCCGGGCAGGTGGGCGGCGTAGAAAGCCTCGATCGCGGCCAGGGCGTCCGGCGCCAGCGGGCTGTGGAAGCACTGCACCAGCAGCAGTTCGCCATAGCGGTCGATGGTCAGGCCCGGATGGCCCTCGACGCTGCCGTGGAACAGGCGGTAGGCGTCCGTCTGCTCGGCATGCAGGCGCGGCAGAAGGTCGGCACGCGCATCGAGCGCGGCGGCAAGCAGGGGGAGGAGGGCAGCGGACATGGGGGATTCCCGGCTGGGTTCCGCGAACGCCATGGGTGGCAATGGCGGAAAAGGGCGACATCTTACGCGCAAGCGGCGGTGAAGTCGCCGTGTTGCCGGCGCCGACTATTGGCGGCGGTCGGACTCAATCGCCAACTCCGCGCAAATTCGGTCCCAACCCAGCGTACTGGATACCTTGGCAAAGCTGTCCTCCAGCGGGGCCGTAATCGACAGAGCGCGCCCATCCTGCGGATGCCGCAGATCAAGTCGAGTACAGGCCAGCAGCAAGCGCCCGCAGCCGAATCGCTGGCGGAAGAAGCGGTTGTGGATTCCCTTGCCCCAGGTGGCGTCGCCGATGACGGGGTGGGCGATGTGCTTCAGGTGGCGGCGCAACTGGTGCTGGCGGCCGGTCTTCGGCGCCAGTTCTACCAGCGCATAGCGCGAGGTCGGGTAGCGGTCGACCGCCTCGGGCAATTCGATGGTCGCCAGGCGACGGAACTCCGTCACCGCCGGCAGCGCTTCGGTCGGGCTGCCGGCGCTGAACTTGCGGCCGTAGTCGTCGAACTGGCGCGACAGCGGATGGTCGATCGCGCCGGCCTCGGGGGGCCAGCCGCGCACGATGGCGAGGTAGCGCTTGTTCACCCCGTCGCGTTGGAACTGACCGCCGACTTCGCGCGCGCTGGCGGCGTCGAGGGCGAACAGCAGCACGCCAGAGGTGCCTTTGTCGAGCCGGTGCAGCGGATGCACGCGCTGCCCGATCTGGTCGCGCAGCAATTGCACGGCAAAGCGCGTTTCGTGGCGGTCGATGTCGCTGCGATGCACCAGCAGGCCGGTGGGCTTGTGGATGGCGACGAGGCAGTCGTCGCGGTAGAGGATGTCGAGCATGTTGCCCAGGTCGAAGAATGAACTCGCGCAGCAGATACCGGAGCGTATACGGATATTGATAGAGCTGAACTGCAAGTTGGAAGTCGGGTTGCGCCTGCGCAAGCGGCAGGCATGCTCCGAACTTGTCGGGCCAAGGCTTGATTCTTTCGCCGCCTTCTCTCATAATTGGCCCTTCGCCCGACCGGGATTCCATTCCGGACGGCGTGCAGTTCCGGTGGTGGCCGTAGCTCAGTTGGTAGAGTCCCGGATTGTGATTCCGGTTGTCGTGGGTTCGAGCCCCATCGGTCACCCCACCAATACCAAGGGTTGCAGGATTTTTCCCTGCGGCCCTTTTCTATTTCTGTGACCGTGTTGGGGCTATGCAGGGTTTTCCGGCCAATGCAGGGCGTTTGCCACCGTCCCGCCAGTGCCGACTTTCCTGGTTGGGCGCGGTGCTGCATGCGCCTCGGCGAAGCCCTGTATTCAAGCGGCATTCGGGTGATTCTTGACGGGAATCTCGCCTTGTCAGCCATACAGACAGCCACTTGCCCCGTCCTTTTCGCTTGCCAACCGTCCTCGTCTAGCCGCCGGCGATTGGCGGGAAGAAGGAGATAATGTCGCCATCGGAAATCAACGCATCGTCACGAACCATGCGGTGATTTACCGCAACCCGCGATCTTTCCGGCAAAGTCATTAAACGCCAGGGCTCACCGCGTAGCGCGAGATAATTCCTTAACGACTTGACGTCAGAGACCCCGGCGGGCAGCTCGATTTTCTCGTTCGACGGTGTCAAAGCCTTTAATGCAATAGGCGGCATAATATAGATTTATCATAAGCAGAATGAAGAAAGTCTGGTCGGGATAAGAAAATCGTCTGCGACAGAAACGGCTGCTGGATCGAATTGACCCGCAACACGCCGGCCGTCATGTCCAAGGACATTGGTGCTACGCATCATCCGGCAAATTCTGTCCACCAGATCCGTTTTGTATCCTAGCATTCTCCAAGACGCCCGATCTGCAAGGATAGCCCGCGTTTTTCAGCGGATCCTGGCAGTAAAAGCTGCGTAACTGCGCATAGACCTCGGGGTACTCGCTCTTGAGCAATTCCGGGGTTTCGAAAAAAGCCTCGCTGGTGACGGCGAAGAACTCGGTCGGCAGTTCGGCGCCATAGGGATCGAGGGGCGTTTCCTCGCCGCTATCGACACGCCGCTGAAAATCCCTGAAGGCTCTGCTCATGACGTCGATCCAGCGCTGCCGCGACATGCCGGCATGCAGCGGCGGCAGGCCATCGGCGTCGCCGCTTTTCATGTCCAGCTTGTGGGCAAACTCGTGGATCACCACGTTGATGCCGTCGGCGTCTTGCGGATCATTGAACCAGGAGATCAGCACGGGGCCTCCGTACCAGGCCTCGCCCATGACTTCGTCGTCGAACTCATGCACCACGCCATCCTCGTCGATCATGCGGCGCGGGATTACGAAGTCGCCCGGATAGACCACGATGCCGACCCAGCCGGCATACCAGTCCAGCCCCAGGTGCAGGATCGGCAGGCAGGCCTGGAGAGCGATGGTCAGCTGGATGCGGGGTGTCAGTTGCAGTCCCTGCGCGCCGCTCCACTGCTTTGCCGCGATGAACTGGCGGGCCAGCCGGCGCAGATCAAGGCGCTCGTCGGGCAGGAGGTGGCCGAGAAAGGGCAGGCCGGCTTCGACTTGATCCCAAAGCGATTCGTCGATCCGCAGGCGATCACCCTGACGACGACGCCACCAGGCAAAGAGCTTGCGCATCATTTCAGGCGCCGCGGCTTGAGCCGGCGGCCGGTCCGGACCGGCTTGGCCGGCGTCAGCCGCGGCCAGGGGGAAATTGGGAGCGAACTTCTCATGGACGGCGGATTATGCGCCGCATGGGATAATTTGAGCATGGTCTCCGTAGTGCACTCCCTGCAGCAGTCAAATGGCGAAGCCGCCGCGCTGTCCCAGTTGTGTCTGGGTCTGCCGGACGCGGCCGCGACACGCGTGGTCGCGGCGCTGGCGCTGGCGCGCGAGGCCTACGGTGAAAAACTGCTCGGCACCGGCGAACCCATTCTGCAACACGCGCTGGGCATGGCCCTGATCGTGGCCTCCCTCGATCTCGATGCCGATGCGCGCATCGCCGCCTTGCTGTTTGCCGCCAGCGATCATGTCAAGGATAGCGGCGAGCGCCTGAAAGTCGGCTTTGGCGATACGGTGGCGGGGCTGGTGGCGGGGCTCCACCGTCTGGGCAGCTTGCGCCCGCTGACGCGCGCCGCGGCGGGCGGCGGTGCGGGGAACGCCGAAGGTGCGACCGAGGTCAAGGCGCAGACAGAGATCCTGCGCAAGATGCTGCTGGCGATGGTCGATGACATCCGCGTCGTTTTGCTGCGCCTGGCGAGCCGCGTGCAGACCCTGCGCTTCCTCAACAACCGGCCGGGCGCCGTACGCGAGGAAATGGCCAGGGAAAGCCAGTTGATCTATGCACCGCTGGCCAACCGCCTGGGTATCTGGCACGTGAAGTGGGAGCTCGAAGACCTTTCCTTTCGCTACCTGGAAGCGGAAACCTACAAACGAATCGCGGCGATGCTCGACGAAAAGCGTTCGGAGCGCGAAGGCTTCATCACCGCCGCGGTGGAGCGCCTGCAGGCGGAGATGGCCGCCGCCGGCGTTCGCGCCGAGGTCTATGGCCGGCCGAAGCACATCTTCAGCATCTGGAACAAGATGCGCGGCAAGGATATCGACTTTGCCGAAGTGTACGACGTGCGCGCGGTGCGCATCATTGTCGATGACATCAAGGACTGCTACACGGCGCTGGGTATCGTGCATCACCTGTGGCAGCCGATCCACGGCGAGTTCGACGACTACATCTCGCATCCCAAGGGCAATTTCTACCGTTCGCTGCATACCGCCGTCGAAGACGGGGACGGTCGCTCGCTGGAGGTGCAGATCCGCACCCGCGAAATGCACGAACACGCCGAGCTGGGCGTGGCGGCCCACTGGCGCTACAAGGAGGCGGGAAGTTCGGCGAAGGCCGGCGGCGCCTATGACGACAAGATTTCCTGGCTGCGGCAACTGCTGTCGTGGCGCGACGAAATCGCCGATTCCGCGGAATGGGTGCAGCAGTTCAGGCGTGCCGCGCTGGATGACACGATTTATGTCCTGACGCCGCAGGACAAGGTGATCGACCTGCCGCGCGGCGCCACTCCGCTGGACTTTGCCTACCGGCTGCACACCGATCTCGGTCATCGCTGCCGCGGGGCGAAGATCGACGGGCACATGACTTCGCTCAGCACTCCTTTGCAGAACGGCCAGCGCGTTGAAATCGTCAGCATCAAGAGCGGCGGACCGTCGCGCGACTGGCTGAATCCGGCGCAGGGCTATCTTGCGACGTCGCGCGCGCGGTCGAAGGTCAAGCAATGGTTTGCGGCGCAGGATGAGGCCGAACTGCTGGCACAGGGACGCAGCCTGGTCACCCGCGAGTTGCAGCGCGAAGGGCAGAGCCAGGCCAATCTCGACGAACTGGCGGCCAAGCTCGGGCTGAAATCCGCGGAGGCGCTGTTTCTCGGCGCCGCGCGCGGTGAAGTCGGCTTGCGGGCGATCGATGTGGCCTTGCGCGGCGGCGCGGAACTCCTGTCCCCCGAGCCGGAGATTCATACCCGCAAGAGCCGTGCCGGCGAGAGCCGGATTCTGGTGGCCGGCGTGGACAAGCTGCTGACGCAAGTCGGTACCTGCTGCAAGCCGATGCCGCCCGACGCCATCACCGGCTTCGTCACGCGCGGCAAGGGAATTTCCATCCACAGGGTCGAATGCATAAACTTCCGCAACATGGCGGCACGCAATCCGGAGCGGGTCATCGGCGCCGATTGGGGCGCCCAGTCAGGCGCCGTCTATCCGGTCGGCCTGCAGGTCAACGCCGGGGATCGACAGGGATTGCTGCGCGACATATCCGATGTCCTGTCGCGCGAAAAGATCAATGTCACCGCGGTCAAGACGCAATCCAGGGCAGGAATCGCACATATGGGCTTTGTCGTCGAATTGTCGGACGAGGGCGCCCTGAAGAAGGTGTTATCCTTGTTGCATGAAGTGCCGGGCGTGGTTCGTGCCGAACGGCGTTGAAAATTTGCCGCCGCGAGAGAAGGGCGGCTGTGATCTTGACGAGAACCGGAATCTGAATTCATGATCGACAGTACGGGCACGGAACGGTGGGAAGCGGTCAGCGGCTACCGGGTACGGATGGCAGCCTTTGCCTTGGTCTGCGTGCCGATTGGTCTGCACATCCTGCCACGGGGCTATGGCCCGGCCGTCTGGATTTTGTTCGTCCTGCAGTTCCTGATCTATCCGCATCTGATGTACTGGCGGACGCGGAAAGCCGCGAACCGGGGGCGGGCCGAACTCAACAACCTGATCGTCGATGCCGTGCTGTGCGGGGCGTGGGCCGCAGGCCTCGGCTTCCCGCTGTGGATCAGCACTGCCATGTTTCTCGCCAACCTGCTGAACCATACGATAACGCGGGGAATACCGGGCGTCCTGATCTGTCCTTTTGCGTTCGTAAGCGGCGCCCTGGCCTCCACCTCGGTGATCGCATTCCACGTTTCCAGCGATACCAACGGCCTGGTGACCCTGGCTGTCATCATCGCTCTGGCGATCTATCTATCATTGATGGGCATCGAGTTCTTCACCTATATCAAGCAATTGCATGATGTGAAAACTACGCTGGATTGCCAGAAGCAGACGCTCGAAGGAGCCAACGCGATCTTGCACGACCAGATCGGGAAAATTCATGACTTGCAGGAAAAACTGCGCGAACAGGCCAACCGCGATTCCCTTACCGGCCTCTTCAATCGCCGCTACCTGGAAGGTACGCTGGAACGCGAAATGGCACGCAGCAGGCGGGAAAACATGCCTCTGGCCATGCTGCTGCTCGATATCGATCACTTCAAAAAGGTGAACGATACCTTCGGGCATCAGGCCGGCGACGAGGTATTGCGGGTTCTCGGCAAGCTGCTGTTGGAACATGCGCGCGCCGAGGACATTGTTTGTCGCTACGGTGGCGAGGAGTTTCTCCTCGTATTGCCAAAAATGCCGCTGACTATTGCTCTGGAACGTGCCGCGCAGTTGCTGAAGATCATTCAGGAGACGACTGTGTCGTTCGGGGAAATGCGTATCCAGGTAACCATCTCGATCGGTGTCGCCGCGATTCCGGAGAACGCCGATTCGACGGAGCGGCTGATTCGATGCGCGGACAAGGCGCTCTATCGGGCGAAATCGGGAGGCCGGAACCAGGTGGTGGCTTTTGGCGAAGTGGCGCCCGGCGACAATGCAGGCTAGGAATGCGAAGCGCTGACGCGCGCCGCAATTCGATCCAGACGCAGTTCGGGAAGCGCGGCGAAGAGACGTTCGGGGGCTGCCGAAGCGTCCAGTAGCACCCGGCCCGAGCCGTCGGCAAGGGTGGCGGCGAGTCGCTGTGCCTGTCGCGCCACGGCGGCGGCAACATCCACCAGTGCGGCGCGCGTACCGGCGATTTCCTGCAGCAGCGGCGTGAGAAAGCTGTAGTGGGTGCAGCCGAGCACCAGTTGATCGACACTCTTTTCAAGCAGAGGGGCGACACGGCGGTGTATGTCGATCATCAGCGCCGGATCGTCGAGCTGCAGCATCTCGACATGGGTGGCCCAGCCCGGACACGGCTCGATGAAAACTTCGACCCCTGCCGCATGCTCGCGGATCAGCCGCGCCAGACGCTCGCTGCGGGCCGTGGCCTCGGTCGCCAGTACCGCGATGCGGCGCGTTTTCGAGGCCAGCACCGCCGGTTTGATGCCGGGTTCGACACCCACCACCGGGATGCCGGGATGGGCAGCGCGCAGGGCTTGCAGCGCCGTGGCGGTTGCGGTGTTGCAGGCAACCACCAGCATTCCGCAGCCCTGCTCGACAAGCCGGCCGCCGATCTCGAGTACGCGCCGCGCGATGAAATCCTCCTGCTTGTCGCCGTAGGGCATGTGAGCCGTATCGGCGTAATAGACGAAATCGGCCTGCGGCAACGCATCGACCATCGCGGCCAATACCGAAAGCCCGCCCAGACCGGAATCGAAGACGCCGATCATGACGGGAAAGTTCCCGAAGGGACGCACCGCGCCGGCGCTGACGAGACGGCATTGTTGCGTGGCGCGGCAGTAGTCATCGGCAGGGGCGACGGAAACGAAGGAATATCCGCAGTTTACCGCGTGATCAGGCGAGCGGCGGTGACATCGAGCGGCCGCCGGGGCGGGTTACGATCAGCGCATGGAAAAAGTCGTGGCTCGCTACCCGCTTCATCGGCAGCCGCGCGACACCGAATACTGGTTGTCGCGCTCCCCCTCGCAGCGGCTCGACGCCGTTGAGGCCTTACGCCTGGCTTGGCTCGAATCCCATCCCGATACTGTCCAGGGACTTCAAAGAGTTTTGTCGCGTTACCAAGCTCCACGGCGATTGAGTCTCTCGTGGTGGGCGGCTATGCCATGGCACTGCATGGCTGGCCACGGGATATCGACGATCTCGAACAGTTGCCGTGATGGCGCCAGCTCTGGTTGTGAATGTTTGAGTATGGCAATCCGTTGTCAGGTTTGCCTTGCGCAGCCCACTGAGAAGATGAAGGAGGCGGTGTAAAGTCGGCTCAGAAGGATGTCTCAGTTCGGCCATCAGCCGTCATTCCGGGGCCGCGCAGCGGAACCCGGAATCCAGTGCCCTGGCTGAAACGCCGCTGGATTCCCGCGTTCGCGGGAATGACGGCAATGGGCACTTAGCGGAAGCCGACGAAAAAGGCGATGCCGAATATCCTTCGCCTCAAACGACATTCCTTGGGCGATTGAGAGAAGGTTCCTTCTCGACTATTCAGGCGATCAGACGACCCTGACCGGAATCCTGCCGATCTTCGCCTGCCATTCCTTCGGCCCGGTGATGTGCACCGAGGTGCCCAGCGAATCCACGGCGACGGTGACCGGCATGTCCTTCACGTCGAACTCGTAGATGGCTTCCATGCCGAGGTCGGCGAAGCCGACCACCCTGGCCGACTGGATCGCCTTGGCCACGAGGTAGGCGGCGCCACCGACAGCCATCAGGTAGGCCGACTTGTTGTCCTTGATGGCCTCTATCGCCGCCGGGCCGCGTTCGGACTTGCCGATCATCGAGATCAGCCCGGTCTGCTCCAGCATCATGCGGGTGAATTTGTCCATGCGCGTCGCGGTGGTGGGGCCGGCGGGACCGACCACTTCGTCACGCACCGGATCGACCGGGCCGACGTAGTAGATGACGCGGTTGGTGAAGTCGACCGGCAGCTTTTCGCCCTTGGCCAGCATGTCGGCGATGCGTTTGTGTGCGGCGTCGCGGCCGGTCAGCATCTTGCCGTTCAGCAGCAGCTTCTGGCCTGGCTTCCAGGCGGCGACCTGGGTCTTGGTCAGGCTGTTCAGGTTGACGCGGGTGGCGCTGGCGGCATCGGCCTGCCAGGTCACCTTGGGCCAGTCTTCGAGGCTGGGCGGCCGCAACCTGGCCGGGCCGGAACCGTCGAGGTGGAAATGCACGTGGCGCGTCGCAGCGCAGTTGGGAATCAGCGCCACGGGCAGGTTGGCGGCGTGCGTCGGGTAGTCGAGCACCTTTACGTCGAGCACCGTGGTGAGGCCGCCGAGACCCTGCGCGCCGATGCCGAGTGCGTTGATCTTCTCGTGGAGTTCGAGGCGCAGTTCCTCCGCCCTCGTCTTGGCGCCGCGCGCTTTCAACTCATGGATGTCCACCGGCGCCATGATGGCTTCCTTGGCCAGCAGCATGGCTTTTTCCGGCGTGCCGCCGATGCCGACGCCGAGGATGCCGGGCGGGCACCAGCCGGCGCCCATGGTCGGCACCGTCTTGAGGATCCACTCGACGAGGTCGTCGGAGGGGTTGAGCATGGCGAACTTGGCCTTGGCTTCCGAGCCGCCGCCTTTGGCCGCGCAGATGACTTCGACATCGTCGCCGGGAACGATTTCGTAGTGCACCACGGCCGGCGTGTTGTCTTTCGTGTTCCGGCGCGCGCCGGCCGGATCGGCCAGCACCGAGGCGCGCAGCGGGTTGTCAGCGTTGCCGTAGGCCCGGCGCACGCCTTCATCGACCATTTCCTGCACCGACAGCGCGGCTTCCCAGCGCACGTTCATGCCGACCTTGAGGAACACCAGGGCGATGCCGGTGTCCTGGCAGATCGGGCGGTGGCCCTCGGCCGACATGCGGCTGTTGGTCAGGATCTGCGCGATCGCGTCCTTCGCCGCCGGCGACTCTTCGCGTTCGTAAGCGGCGCCAAGCGCCGTGATGTAGTCGAGCGGATGGTAGTAGCTGATGAACTGGAAGGCGTCGGCGATGGACTGGATGAAATCGTCCTGGCGGATGGTGGTCATGGCGGCTCCGTTGCTGTCTGTCAGTGTTTTCCGGTGGCAAGCGTCTGCATCGTGATCCTGTCGGTATAGGCGATGGCGATCGCGGACAGCAGGAACGCGCAGTGGATCGCGATCTGGGCAACGATGACGCGATCCTCGACGTGGGGAGCGTTGATGAAGGTGCGCAGCAGGTGGATCGAGGAGATGCTTATCAGCGCTATCGCCAGCTTGATCTTGAGCACGCCGGCATTGACGTGGGAGAGCCATTCCGGCTGGTCGGGATGTCCTTCGAGGTCGAGTCGGGAAACGAAGGTTTCATAACCGCCGACGGTGACCATGATCAGCAGGTTGGCGATCATCACCACGTCGATCAGGCCGAGCACGATGAGCATGGTTTCGGTCTCACTCAGCGATCCGATCTTGCTTACCAAATGCGCGAGTTCGTGCATGAACTGATACACATACACGCCTTGCGCGACGATCAGCCCGAGATAGAGCGGCGCCAGCAGCCAGCGGCTCCAGAAGATGAGGTACTCCATCGGCTTGATGATCTGGTTCATGGCGTCGCGTCGTCCGTGGTGCGGGGCAGCAATCTTACTCCATGAGCGCGCCGGCTTGCGGCGGGGCAGCGTAAGTCATATGTAAGACTCTTTTACTTTAATGCGCAAGCTCTTAGAATACGCGGTTCCGGTAGGCAATCCGACCGGTCGGCGGCAGTTCCTGCTTCCATCGGCAATGTACGAACCGTCCGCCCGGCGGCAGCTTCGGCGGCCTTGGCGGAGCTCATTTTCAACCGGACGTGATCCGGCTACATGCGAGAGGAGAGGTTTCAATGTCCAGCATCGAATCGAATGTCACGGAGAGTCGTGTATTTCCCCCGTCGGACGCCGTGGTCAAGAAGGCCACCATTTCCGGGATGGCGGCCTACGAGGCACTGTGCAAGGAAGCCGACCAGGATTACGCCGGTTACTGGGCGCGCCTGGCGAAGGAACACGTGACCTGGAAGCAGCCTTTCACCAAGTCGCTGGACGAGTCCAACGCTCCCTTCTACCAGTGGTTTGCCGACGGCAAACTGAATGTGTCCTACAACTGCCTCGATCGCAACATCGAAGCCGGCCTCGGCGACAAGGTCGCGATCATTTTCGAAGCCGACGGCGGCCAGGTCAGCCAAGGTCACCTACAAGGAACTGCTGGCGCGTGTCGCCCGCTTCGCCAACGCGCTCAAGGCGCAGGGCATCAAGAAGGGCGATCGCGTCCTGATCTACATGCCGATGTCGGTCGAAGGCGTGATCGCCATGCAGGCCTGCGCCCGCATCGGCGCCATCCATTCCGTGGTGTTCGGCGGTTTCTCCGCCAAGTCGGTGCAGGAGCGCATCCAGGATGCCGGCGCCGTTGCCGTCATCACCTCCGACGAACAGTGCCGCGGCGGCAAGAATATTCCGCTGAAGCCGGCGGTCGACGATGGCATCGCCATGGGCGGTTGCGAGTCGATCAAGACGGTCATCGTCTTCAAGCGCACCGGCGGCGCCTGCAACATGGTTGCCGGCCGCGACATCTGGTGGGACGACGCCTGCGCCGGCCAGTCCGACGTCTGCGAACCCGAGTGGGTCGATGCCGAGCATCCGCTGTTCCTGCTCTATACCTCCGGTTCCACGGGCAAGCCGAAGGGCGTCCAGCACAGCTCGGGCGGCTATCTGCTGCACGCGATCCTGACCATGAAGTGGACCTTCGACATCAAGCCCGACGATGTCTTCTGGTGCACCGCCGACATCGGCTGGGTTACCGGCCACACCTACATCACCTACGGCCCGCTGGCCTGCGGCGCCACCGAGATCGTCTTCGAAGGCGTGCCGACCTACCCGGATGCCGGACGTTTCTGGAAGACCATCCAGGCGCACAAGGTCAATATCTTCTACACCGCGCCGACGGCGATCCGCTCGCTGATCAAGTCCGGCGAAAACACACCCGCCACGCATCCGAAGAACTACGACCTCTCCAGCCTGCGCATCCTCGGCTCGGTCGGCGAGCCGATCAATCCGGAAGCCTGGATGTGGTACTACAACAATGTCGGCGGCGCGCGCTGTCCGATCGTCGATACTTTCTGGCAGACCGAGACCGGCGGCCACATGATCACCCCGCTGCCGGGCGTGACGCCGCTCGTCCCCGGTTCCTGCACGCTGCCCTTCCCCGGCATCGCCGCCGCCATCGTCGACGAGACGGGCAACGACGTCGAGTGGGGCAAGGGCGGTTTCCTGGTGGTCAAGAAGCCCTGGCCGGCGATGATCCGCACCATCTACGGCGATCCGGAACGCTACAAGAAGTCCTACTTCCCGGTGGATTTCGGCGGCAACCTGTATCTGGCCGGCGACGGTGCGATGCGCGATGCCAAGACCGGCTACTTCACCATCATGGGCCGCATCGATGACGTGCTGAACGTCTCCGGACACCGCATGGGCACAATGGAAATCGAGTCCGCCCTGGTATCCAACCCGCTGGTGGCGGAAGCCGCCGTGGTCGGTCGTCCCGACGACCTGACCGGCGAGGCGATCTGCGCCTTCGTGGTGCTCAAGCAGGCGCGTCCGAGCGGGGAAGAGGCGAAGAAAATCGCCGCCGACCTGCGCAACTGGGTCGGCAAGGAAATCGGCCCGATCGCCAAGCCGAAGGACATCCGCTTCGGCGAAAACCTGCCCAAGACCCGTTCCGGCAAGATCATGCGCCGCCTGCTACGCTCCCTGGCGAAAAACGAAGAGATTACCCAGGACGTCTCGACCCTCGAGAACCCGCAGATTCTGGATCAACTCAAGCAGAACGCCTGACGGGTGCAAAGCCCCAGGGAAAGCCCGTCTCCGGACGGGCTTTTTTTTGCCACCAGCGCCGCCGCTTCGGTACCATGGCATGAAGAAAAGGGGGAAATGACAAGATGATCCGCACCCGCCTCGTCGCCCAGCGCCTGGCCTTCCTGTTCCTGCTCGGCTGCTTCTTCTTCAACTACCCGCTGCTGTCCATCTTCAACCAGGGCGGCAGCCTGTTCGGCATGCCGCCGCTTTACGCCTGGCTGATGGGCTCCTGGCTGCTGCTGATCGCGCTGCTGGCGCTGGTCATCGAACGGAAGCCCGACTGATGCTGCAAGGCTGGGTCATCGTCCTCGCCGCCTTCCTCTACCTCGGGGTGCTGTTCGGCATCGCCTGGTACGCGGACCGCCGCGCCGACCAGGGCCGTTCGCTGATCGCCAATCCCATCGTCTATGCGCTTTCGCTGGGCGTGTATTGCACCACCTGGACCTTCTACGGCAGCGTCGGCCGCGCCGCGGCCAACGGCATCGGCTTCCTGCCGATCTACCTCGGGCCGACCCTGTTGTATGCACTGGCGGGATTCATCCTCTACCGCATGATCCGGGTGGCCAAGGCCAACCGCATCACCTCGATCGCCGACTTCGTCGCCTCGCGCTACGGCAAGAGCCAGCTGCTCGGCGGCCTGGTGACGGTGATCGCCGTGGTCGGCGTGATTCCCTACATCGCGCTGCAGCTGAAGGCCGTGTCGAACAGCTTCACCATACTCGCCAACTATCCGGAAATCGTCATGCCGGCGGCGGCGGGCGCGGTGCCGCTGTTTCAGGACAGTGCGCTCTACGTAGCCTTGATCCTGGCCGCCTTCACCATCCTCTTCGGCACGCGGCATCTTGACGCCACCGAGCGCCACGAGGGCATGGTGGCGGCGATCGCGGTGGAGTCCATCGTCAAGCTGGTGGCCTTTCTCGCCGTCGGCGCCTTCGTCGTCTGGGGCCTGCACGGCGGCGTTGCCGACATCTTCGCGCGCGCCGCCGAGGTGCCCGAGGTGGCGCGCCGCCTGACCCGCGCCGATACCTCGGCGGCCTACGGCAGTTGGGGTACGCTGATCTTCCTCGCGCTGTTCGCGGCCCTGCTGCTGCCGCGCCAGTTCCAGATCGCTGTGGTGGAAAACGTCGACGTCAAGCACCTCAACCGCGCGGTGTGGATGTTCCCGCTCTACCTGTTCCTGATCAACCTTTTCGTGCTTCCGGTGGCGCTGGCCGGCCTGCTGCACTTTCCCGCCGGCACGGTTCGACGCCGACACCTTCGTCCTGACCCTGCCGATGGCCCACCAGCAGGAAGGCCTGGCGCTGTTCGTTTTCATCGGCGGCCTTTCGGCCGCCACCGGCATGGTCATCGTCGAGACCATCGCGCTGTCGACCATGGTTTGCAATGACCTGGTGATGCCCTTGCTGCTGCGCCAGCGCTGGCTGGGCCTGGCCGACAAGGCCGACCTCTCGGGCCTGCTGCTGGAGATCCGGCGCTGGGCCATCGCCATCATCCTCGGCCTGGGCTACCTCTATTTCCGCGTCGCCGGCGAAGCCTATGCGCTGGTCTCGATCGGCCTGATTTCCTTCGCCGCAGTGGCCCAGTTCGCGCCGGTGGTGATCGGCGGCCTGTTCTGGAAGGGCGGCACGCGCGACGGCGCGGTGGCCGGGCTGGCCGTCGGCTTCCTGCTCTGGGCCTACACGCTGCTGTTGCCGTCCTTCGCCAAGTCGGGCTGGCTGCCCGAAGGCTTCATCGCCCACGGCCTGTTCGGCATCGAACTGCTGCGGCCGCAGCAACTGCTCGGCCTGGCCGGGCTCGACGAGATCACCCATTGCATGGTGTGGAGCCTGTTGGGCAACCTCGGCGCCTACGTCGGCGTCTCGCTGCTGCGCGTGCCGAATTCGCGCGAGGCGCGCCAGGCATCGCTGTTTGTCGGCGGTACCGACCTTTCCGGCCAATCGGCCTGGGGCGGCAGTGCCGGGGTCGGCGACCTGCTGCCGCTGGCCGCCCGCTTCCTCGGCCGCGACCGGGCCGAAGAGGCTTTCCGGCGACATGCGGGCAGCCGCGGGCTGGAGTCGGTCAAGGAGTTGCCGGCCGATGCGCACCTGGTCAATTTCGCCGAGAACCTGCTGGCCGGCGCCATCGGTTCGGCCTCGGCGCGCGCCATGGTGGCCTCGGTGGTCAGCGAGGAGCCGCTGGGCATCGACGAGGTGATGAACATCCTCGACGAAGCCTCGCAGGTGCGCGCCTATTCGCGCGAACTGGAGCAGAAGTCGCGCGAACTGACGCGGGCCACCGCCGAATTGCGCGACGCCAACGAACGCCTGCGCGAACTCGATCGCATGAAGGATGATTTCATCTCGACCGTGACCCATGAACTGCGCACGCCGCTGACCTCGATCCGGGCGTTTTCCGAGATGCTCCACGACGACCCGAAGACCGACCTCGATCAGCGCACAAAGTTTCTCGGCATCATCGTCAGCGAGACCGTGCGCCTGTCGCGCCTGATCAACCAGATCCTCGACCTGGCCAAGCTCGAATCCGGGCGCGCCGAGTGGACCGTGGCCGCGGTCGATGTGAGCGAGGTGATTCATGAAGCCGCAGATTCGCTGACCGTGCTGTTCGCCGAAAAGCGCGTGGTACTCGATCTTGGCGGATGCGAAACCGGTCTCGGCGTCATGGCCGACCGCGACCGCCTGATGCAGGTGATGGTGAATCTGCTGTCGAATGCCCTGAAGTTCGTGCCGGCGGACAGCGGCTGCGTGAAAGTCGGCGCCGGCGGCACGGCGGACGAAGTGCGGGTCAGCGTCACCGACAACGGCCCGGGCATCCATGCCGCGGATCAGGAGGTCATATTCGACAAGTTCCGCCAGGGCTCGGGCACTACCGACGTACTCACGGACAAGCCGCAGGGGACCGGCCTCGGGCTGCCGATCAGCCGGCAGATTGTCGAGTATTTCAATGGCCATCTGTGGGTCGAAAGCACCGCCGGCACCGGCGCCTGCTTCGTGTTCACCCTGCCTCGCCACTCGGGCGATAATGGCAATACTCCGCCAGGGGCGGGGAACAACAATCAGCCGGGAGGAAAGTAGTGAGTCATCGCATCCTGATCGCGGACGACGAGCCGAACATCGTCATATCGCTTGAATACCTGATGAAGAAGGAAGGCTTCGAGATCGCCGTGGCGACCGACGGCGAAGCGGCGCTGCAACTGGCCACCGAATTTCGCCCCGACCTGATCCTGCTCGACGTGATGATGCCGAAGAAATCCGGCTTCGAGGTTTGCGAGTCGCTGCGCGCCGACCCGGCGCAAGTCGGCGTGAAAATCATCATGCTGACAGCCAAGGGTCGCGAGACGGAAGTCACCAAGGGCCTCGCGCTGGGCGCCAACGCCTACATCACCAAGCCCTTTTCGACCAAGGACCTCATCGTCCAGATCAAGTCCCTGCTGGCATGAACGCCAAGACGCGTTTCGCTCTCGCCGTGGTCATGCTCGGTCTGCTGATGACTGGGCCTTTCCTGTTGACCGTGGGGATCCTCTGGGCCGATCTCGGCGCGGAGGAGCGCGCCAACTTTCTGGTCGCCCTGGACCGCTGGCTGCCGATTGGCGGGCTCATCACCATCTTCGGCCTGTTCCTCGGCCTGCAGTTGTTGCGCGCCCTGTTCCACCAGTACGTGCACGGCCTGCTGCGCATGGCGGAGACCCTGCGCCTGATGCTCGGTGCCAACCGCAATTTCCGCGTCGCGCCCGAGGGCCCGCCGGAAGTGCTCGAACTGGCACGCGCGGCGAATGACCTCGCGCAACAGCGCGACGAACTCCTGACCGATGTCGAGGAGCAGATCAGACTCGCCAAGTTGACCGTGGAGGAGGAGAAGAACCGTCTCGCCGCCCTGATGTCGGAACTTGCGCTGGGCGTCGTGGTGTGCAATCTTGACGGCCGCATCCTGCTCTACAACAGTCGCGCCCGGCTGCAGTTCAAGGCCCTGGCGCAGGGGCCGACCTCGATGAGCGGTGGCGCGCTGATCGGTCTCGGGCGTTCTATCTTCTCCATCCTCGAGCGCGGCCAGATTACCCATTCGCTGGAGAACATCCAGCAACGCCTGCGCAAGGGCAGCGCCGAACCGACGGCAAACTTCATCACCACGACACGCAGCGGGCAGTTGCTTAGGGCGCAGATGGCTCCTGTGCTGCGCACAGGAGTCACTGGCCCAGCAACTGCCAGCGTTGACGGCCTCCCCCCCGACCCCCCTCCCGGGGAGGGGGGCGATAAGGTTAGTGGGCAGGCTGCACCTGCCCAAGAGAAAGTCCTGGACAACGCGCTGGGCGCGGAGCTGCAGGTCACGGGCTACGTGCTCACCATCGAAAACATCACGCGCAACTTCGAGCGCGAGGCGGAGCGCGACCAGGCGCTGCAGGCACTGACCGACGGCAACCGGGCGGCGCTGGGCAACATCCGCGCCGCGGTAGAGACACTGATTGATTCGCCCGAGATGGAAGCCGACTACCGCGAGCGCTTCACCCGCGTCATCGCCGACGAGGCGGCGGCGATGAGCGGCAAGCTCGAAGCGACCATGAGCCGTTTTGCCGACGCGCTGAAAACCCGCTGGCCGCTGGAAGACGTGCTGGCGGTCGATATCCTCATCGCAGCCGCACGCCGCATCGAGGACAGGCTGCAACTGCCGATCAAGCACGAAGACCAGGATGCCAGCCTGTGGATGCGGGTGGACAGTTTCGCCCTGATCCAGGCCATCACCTTCCTTGCCGCGCGCCTGCAGGACCATTACGCGATACGTGAATTGCGCCTGCGCCTGGCCGCGGAAGGCCGGATGGTGTTCGTCGACCTGATCTGGTCGGGTACGCCGGTGTCGTCCGAGACGCTTTACACATGGGAACTGGAACCGATGAACGTCGGTGCCGAAACCAGTCCGCTGACGCTGCGCGACGTCATTGACCGGCATGGTGCGGAGATCTGGTACCAGCGCGACAAGGCGGCGCACAACGCCTTCTTCCGCATCGTGCTGCCGGCGGCGGCCACGCCTGATGCGCCGGTGATCGATCAGGGGCAGCACCTGCACAGCGACAGCCGCCCCGAGTACTACGACTTTGACCTCTTTGCCGCACGCGATGCCGAAGGCGCAGGGATAGACCTTGATCGCAAGTTGACCGAACTGACCTACACCGTGTTCGACACCGAGACCACCGGACTGCAACCCTCGGAGGGCGACGAGATCATCCAGATGGGCGCCGTGCGCGTGGTGAACAACCGCCTGCTGCGCCAGGAAATCTTCGACCAGCTGGTCGATCCGGGCATCCCGCTGAAGCCCGCGGGCATTCCCATCCACGGCATCACCGAGGCGATGGTGAATGGCCAGCCGCGGCTCGACGTGGTCCTGCCGGCATTCCACGAGTTCTGCCACGAGACCGTACTGGTGGCGCACAACGCGGCGTTCGACATGCGCTTCTTCCAGCTCAAGGAGGATAGTCTCGGCGTCAAGTTCACCCAACCCGTGCTGGATACCCTGCTGCTGTCGGCGGTGATCCATCCCAACCAGGAGTCGCACAAGCTTGAACTCATCGCCGAGCGCCTCGGCATAAACGTCATCGGCCGCCATACCGCGCTGGGTGATGCCTTCGTCACCGGCGAGGTCTTCCTCAAGATGGTCCCCTTGCTGGCCGACATGGGCATCGTCACGTTGCGCCAGGCTCTCGATGCCGCGCAGAAGACCTACTTTGCCCGCATCACGTATTGACCATGACCGGTAGCGAAATCCTTCCCCACACCGCCGCCATCGCTGCCTGCGCCGCGCGCATCGACGCTGCCGCGGATGTTGCCGCGCTGGCGTGCCGGGCAACCTGGTTGATCCGTCGCGACTCAACGACTTCGACCGCCGCGTCCTGCTCGAGGGGCTGCGCCAGGCACGCACCATGCAGCAAATCCTGAAATCCCGTTACCACATCGAGACCTGATACCCATGACAGTCGAAACCCGAGGGGGCATTCCGGTTTTCCCGCACCGTCTATTCCATTTCCGCAATCGAGGATGAATCCGCAATGACTGAAACCCAACAGGCTCCCGCCACAAGCTACCGCCCCAACCTGCACAGTCCGCTCGCCGCGCTCGCGCGCAAGAAGCCGATCACCGCCACGCCCGAGACCCCGCTGCGCGAGGCCGTGCTGGCAATGGCGGAGAACCGCGTCGGCTCCATGATCGTGGTGGAGCCAGAGAGCGGCCGCCCCCTCGGCATCTTCACCCTGCGCGACCTGCTGCACCGTGTCGCCGCCAAGTCCTGCGACCTCGACCAGATGGTGATGTCGGTGATGAGCGATACGGGTCTGCTCATGCTCAACTGGCGTTCGACCATCTACCAGGCCGCGCTGGTCATGGCGCGCCATGGCGTGCATCACGTGATCATCGTCGATGCCGCCGGCAAGCTCGCCGGCATCGTTTCGCAGGAGGACATCTACGAGTTGCAAAGCGGCGGCGGCAAGGCGATTTCCGGTGCCATCCGCACCGCCCGCGACATGAACGCCCTGGTGGCGGCAGCCGAGGGAATCCGCCGGCTGGCGGTCGGCATGCTGGCCGAGGGAGCGGCGGCCGAGCAAACGACTCAACTCATTTCCAACCTCAACGACCACCTGACCGTGCGCATCATCGAACTGACGCGCAACGATTTCGAGCTTCCCACGGTGGAATGGTGCTGGCTCGCCTTCGGCTCGGAAGGGCGCTTCGAACAGACCCTGTCGACCGACCAGGACAACGGTCTGGTGTTCGCCGCGCCTGAGGAGGAGACCGCTGCGGTGCGCGAGGCCTTCGTTCCATTTGCGCGCGCCGTCAACGAGCGGCTGGCGCAGTGCGGCTTCCCGTTGTGCAAGGGCAACGTCATGGCCGGCAACCCCGAGTTGTGCCTGTCGGTGTATGAATGGCAGGCCAAGTTCGGCGGCTGGATGCGCGTCAACAGCCCTCAGGCCTTGCTCGACGCCACGATCTATTTCGATTTCCGCGCCATCTATGGCGAAGAGGAACTCGCCGACCAGTTGCGCGAATGGGTGCTGAAACGCGTGCCCAGCGAGACCCTTTTCCTGCGCTTCATGGCGGGAAATGCCGTCCAGATCGAGCCACCGATCGGTTTCATCCGCGATTTCACCTTCGACAAGAACCCGGACTTCCCGCACACCCTCGACCTCAAGGCCTCCGGCGCCCGCCTGTTCGTCGATGCCGCACGCATCCTCGCGCTGGCCAACGGGGTCAACGACACCGGGACCGCGCAGCGCCTGCGCGCGCTGGCCGCACGCGGCAAGCTGGGGGGCGACGACGTCAATGCCGTCATCGAGAGCTTCTTCTTCATCCAGCAGTTGCGCCTGAAGAACCAGCAGGGCGAGGTCAGCGAGGGCGCCGCCAACCGCGTCGATCCGGACGACCTCAACGAGCTGAACCGGCTGGTGCTGCGCGAAGCCTTCAAGCAGGCCAAGCGGCTGCAGTCGCGGCTGCAGCTCGAATACCGCCTGTGACCGAAGCCAGGGTTCCTCTCCACAAACCACTGTTTCGCGGCGACCGGCGTCTGCGCATCGCGCTGGTCGGCCTGCCCGGCGGCGGCAAGACGACACTGTTCGAGGCGGTATCGAGCACGGCGCCGCAGCGCGGTGAGTTGGCCGGGACCCATGGCGTCTATCGCGAGTGCACGGTGCAGATCGGTTTCGATGAAGCCAGCGTGGTCGACCTGCCAGCCATCCATTCCCTGCATCACCTGGAAGGCGATGATCTCCTGGCGTTGAAGTACCTGCTTTGGGGCGATGAACGTCCCGCGGTCTCGGTACACGAACGCTCCGGCCCGCCGGTACCTTTTGCGCCGCCTGACCTGATCATCCAGGTGGTCGACGCCGGCAACCTGCAAAGCCACCTCGAACTGACGCTGGAGTTGAGCCAGCTCGGCCGGCCCATCGTGCTGGCGCTGAACCGCATGGACGAGGCGGCGAAGAAGGGCCTCTATATCAACACCAGGGCCCTCGAGCAACTGCTCGGCATTCCCGTGGTGCCCACCGTGGCGCTGATGGGACAGGGCCTCTCCGCGCTGTTCAAGCGGGCCGCCAACGCGGCACGCGAAGCGGCCTGCCCGCTGCCGCAGCCTCCCAGCCGGCATATCGCGCTGAGCCTCGAACCGCTTTCGGCGGCGCTCAACCGGCCCGAGATCCATGCCGCCTTTCTCCTGCCGCATCCGATGCTGCTGCTGCAGTTCGCGGCGGCCGACGGTTTCATCGAGGACGAGTTGGGCCAGCATTTTCCGCAGTTGCTGCCCGGCTTGCAGGCCTTGCGCACGGCCGCCGGAACAAACCTGCCGCGCCCGCTGGCGGACGAACTGCATGCCGACCGCCACCATCGCGCCGCCAGCCTGGTCGAGGCGGCGCAGCGCTGGGGAGCGCCGGGCGCGGCACGCGGCTGGCGCTTCTGGCTCGACGAACTGTTCCTGCATCCGCAATGGGGGCTGATCGGCAGCCTTGCGGTGTTCGCCGCGGTGCTGTTCGTGGTCTTCGAGATCAGCGGCTGGATCGATGCGATGACCACGGCGCGCCTTACCGAAGCCTTTGTCGGCTGGCAGCCGGTATCGACCGGCGGCGTGGTCGGGCGCGCCGTGGTGGACGGCCTGATCGGCCTGACCGGCATCGTGGTGCCGTACATGATCCCGCTGGTGGTACTGCTGGTCAGCCTGGAGCAGGCCGGGCTGATGCAGCGCATCGCCTTCGTCGTGGACCGCGGCTTCCACCATATCGGTCTGCACGGCGGCGTCGCCGTGCCCTTCCTGCTCGGCCTGGGCTGCAACGTGCCGGCGATCTCCGGAGTGGGGCGGACCACCCGCGGCCGCGAACGGGTCATCGCCTCGGTGCTGATCACCTTCGTGCCATGTTCGGCGCGCTCCGCCATCATCCTCGCGGTCGCCGGCAAGTACCTCGGCGTCGCCGGCGTGTTCGGCATGTTCGCCCTGACCCTGATCGTGATTGCCGTCATGGGCCGACTGCTGTCGCGCCGCAAGCTCGAGCTCGGACCCGGCCAGGTGCAGGAAATCCCCGCCTATGCGCTGCCGGCCTGGCGTCCCCTGCTGGCGGAAACCTGGGCGCGCACCAGCGACATCCTGACCATCGTCACGCCGCTGCTGGTGGGCGGCAGCGTGGTGCTGGCGCTGCTCGCCCATGTCGGCGCCGATGCCGTCGTGAATACCCTGCTGACGCCGGTCACGGCCTGGTGGCTGGGCCTGCCGCTGGCGCTGGGCGTGCCGATCCTGTTCGGCGTGCTGCGCAAGGAACTATCGCTGGTGATGATCTACCAGGCGCTGGGCACCCAGGAAATCGACCGCCTCCTGGATCCGGTGCAGATGGTCACCCTGCTGGTCTTCCTCAGCTTCTACATTCCCTGCATTTCCACCTTCGCGGTCATGCTGCGCACCGTCGGCCGGCGCGATGCGTGGTTTTCGGTGGCGCTGTCGGTCGGCGTCGCCCTGCTGCTCGCCGGTGCGGTGCGGGTGACCTTCGGCGGACTGCGCATGCTTGGCGGCTGATGCGCGGCCGATGCAGGGCAGTCGGCCCGGAGCAGATATTTCGCGCTGTGACGGGGTAAAATTTCCCTTTTTGATGAAAGTGGAAAGCCGCCATGCAAGCCTTCGATTTTGACAATGCCCTGACCGGCGATATCAGGCACCGCGGAATTCTTCTTTTGACTGACCCTGCTATTGTTACCCATCCCGTTCTCCCTGGAGAGATCGAGGACTTGCCGTTGTAACTCAAGACAGAAATCCAGCAGGCCGGGTGAACAGACCATTAGCCTCTGCTTGCCCCGGCCAGGCAACCTTTGGACCATCATCGAATCTTGGAATCCGGACGCCATGACTAGAGCCACCATCTATACCAGGACTGACAAAGGCGCGCGCGCGGCGGCCTCGGCGTCTCGTGAGATGGCGAACGATCTGCGCAAGGTACTGGGTGCGATCGATGGAACTTCCTCCGTCGATGCGCTGCAAAGCAAGCTCAACTTTCGGTCCGCCGACTGGCTTGACAGGGCGCTGGCGGCTCTCGTTGCGGACGGGATGATCCGCGAAGCCGAACGCTCGACGGGACTGCTCGACTTCACCAGTGTTGAATCGAGCGTGCCGAGCGAGGACTCGGAGCGCAAGGCACAGGAACTGCGCGCCAAGCTCAAGGCCCGGCGCGAGGGAGGAGAGCGCTCGCCGCCGGGAGCCGGCGCTCGCGACCAAGCGAGTGAAGAAAAAGCGCGAAAGCTGGCCGAAGAGAAGGCGCTGCGGGAAGCGGCCGACCGCGCCAGGCAGGAGGCCGGAGCGCAGGCGCGAAAGCTGGCCGAAGAGAAGGCACTGCGGGAAGCCGCCGAGCGAGCCAGGCAGGAGGCCGAAGCGCAGGTGCGAAAGCTGGCCGAAGAGAAGGCACTGCGGGAAGCGGCCGAGCGCGCCCGACAGGAAGCCGAAAAGGAAGCCGCCCGCCAGGCCGCCGAGCGCCGCCGGGAAGCCGAAGAGGAAGCCGCCCGCCAGGCCGCCGAGCGCGCCCGCCAGGAAGCCGAAGAGGAAGCCGCCCGCCAGGCCGCCGAGCGTGCCCGGCAGGAAGCCGAAGAGGAAGCCGCCCGCCAGGCCGCCGAGCGCGCCCGCCGGGAAGCCGAAGAGGAAGCCGCCCGCCAGGCCGCCGAGCGCGCCCGGGAGGCCGAAGAGGAAGCCGCCCGCCAGGCCGCCGAGCGCGCCCGGGAGGCCGAAGAGGAAGCCGCCCGCCAGGCCGCCGAGCGCGCCCGGGAGGCCGAAGAGGAAGCCGCCCGCCAGGCCGCCGAGCGCGCCCGCCGGGAAGCCGAAGAGGAAGCCGCCCGCCAGGCCGCCGAGCGCGCCCGGGAGGCCGAAGAGGAAGCCGCCCGCCAGGCCGCCGAGCGCGCCCGCCGGGAAGCCGAAGAGGAAGCCGCCCGCCAGGCCGCCGAGCGCGCCCGGCAGGAAGCCGAAGAGGAAGCCGCCCGCCAGGCCGCCGAGCGCGCCCGCCAGGAGGCCGAAGAGTTGGCTTACCGCGAAGCAGAAGTGGCTGCAGAAGCCAAACGCAAGGCCGAGGAGGCGGAGACTGGAGTTGACGCTGAGGTAGCAGAGAGCGCCCGCGTGAGAGCCGAAGCGCAGCAGCGCTTGTTGGCGGAAGAGCAGGCCTGGCTCGAGGCCGAAGAGAAACTCAGGATCGAGGAGGAGGCGCAAGCGAGCAGCCTGGCGAATGCCAAGTCGGGAGCGCAAGCGGACAAGGCCGCTTCAGGCAAGCGGCGCATGTGGGGCAAGACCGTTGCGCTGGGAGTTGTTGCGCTGCTTGTGGCCGGCCTGGTGGCGCTGCATCTGATCTCGTTCGACGGGCAGATTCCCCCGTTCGAGAAGTCGCTGGCTACGCAGTTTGAGCAGCCGGTGAAAATCACGGCGCTGCGACTTTCGCTGCTGCCGCAACCGCACTTGCGTCTCGAAGGCGTTGCAATAGGCGGTGAGGGGCAGATCAAGGTTGCACGTATCAAGGCCGTGGGCGATCTTGGCAATCTGTTCAGTGACAGAAAGGCGTTCAAGTCGCTTGAGCTTGACTCGCCGCTCATTACCGCAGAGGGCCTGGGCTGGATCCTGTTCGGCAAGCCGCTGGCGCGGGACATGGTGTCCGGCGAGGTCAGCGCGGTGAATGCCAGTCTTGAGTCGAAGCACGTCAGCCTGCCCGCCTTCGACGTGAAACTGCAGCCCGGGGGCGAAGGTGCCTGGAAAACCATCAGTCTGGAAACCGCGGACAAGAACCTCCGCCTGGAACTGGAATCGAAAGGCACCGGCATGCAGATCGCCGCGAACGCGAAGTCGTTCAAGATTCCATTCGGTTCGGCGTTGACGCTCGAGGAATTCGTTGCCAACGGCACTGCCGACAGCGCCGGGCTTGCCCTGACCGATTTCAAGGGTTTCGTTCTCGGCGGCACGCTCAGCGGCAGCGCGAGGCTGAAGTGGGGCGCCGCCTGGAGCATTGCGGGGGAACTGAACGCCAAGCAGATCGACACGGCGCGGCTGGTTCCCGAGCTGCTGACCGGCGGCAGAATAGCGGGGGCGGCCAGTTATGCCATGCAGGCGCCGGAGGCGGCGAAGCTGTTCACCGCGCCTCGCCTGGAAGGCAGTTTCACCGTGCCCTGGGGAACGCTGCTGGGGGTCGACCTGGGACGCATGGCCCAGAGCGGCGAGAGGCGCGGCGAAACCAAGTTCACCGAACTCACCGGGAACTTCGTTTACGATCGCGGTGCAATCCAGCTCAGGCAGGTGCGCTTGAGCCAGACCAACCTGTCGGCCGGCGGCTCGCTCGATGTCGATGCGGACCGCAGTGTGCGCGGGCGTTTTACCGCGGACCTCAAGCTGTCCTCGGAACAGCGGCATGCCAGGATCGGCGTTTCCGGAACCCTCGGCAAACTCGAATGGCGCCTGCAGTGACAGGCACCGGCCCCGGGAGCCGATCGCTGCCGATCCTGGCTCTTGCAGATCAACTCACGACAAAGGACTGATAATGATGGACCACAACGCTCGTATTCACCCGCTGCCCCCCGGAGGGGCGTATGCCTCCCTCGGGGCGGCCCGTCAGGAGGCATTATGAATCCCCGTAACGGTTATGACGTAGAAGACCTGACAACCGGCATGAGTGCTGAAACCACCAAGACCATCACCGATGCGGACATCGTGCTTTTTGCCGGCGTGTCCACCGACTTCAACGCGGTGCATATGGACGAGGAATATGCGCGGACGACGCCGTTCGGCGGCCGCATCGCCCACGGCATGCTGAGCGCCAGCCTGCTTTCCTCGGTGCTCGGCAACCAGTTGCCCGGGCCGGGCGTGGTTTACCTCAGCCAGTCGCTGCGCTTTCGCGCCCCGGTGCGCATCGGCGACACCGTGCATGCCCGGGTCACGGTCAAGGAAGTCATCGCCGAAAAGTCCCGCGTCGTGCTCGACACCGTCTGCACCGTGCTCGACAAGGTGGTCATCGACGGCGAAGCGACGGTGCTGGCGACCTCGCGGCGCAAGCGCGAAGCGGCCGCAAGCTAGTTTCCGGCGGCCCTTCAGCCGGATTTCCGGTTTCATGAGCGACGCCGGGGAGCAACGGCAGCGCATCGACAAGTGGCTCTGGGCGGCGCGCTTTTTCAAGACGCGCAGTGTCGCCGCTGCGGCGGTCGACGGCGGCCGGGTCAAGTGGAACGGCCAGCAGGTCAAGCCGGCGCGCGAGCTGAGGCCCGGCGACGAACTCGATATCGTCGCCGGCGAAGTCCACTGGACCGTCATGGTGCGCGGCGTCAGCGCCCAGCGCCGTCCCGCGCCGGAAGCCCGCCTGCTCTATGAAGAGACCGCGGAAAGCGCCGCCCGCCGCCTGCAGCAGCAGGAAATCCGCAGGCTGGCGCCGATGCCCGGAGCGAACCTGAAAGGCCGGCCGACGAAGAAGGCGGGCAGGCTGATTCGCGGTTTCAACGAGTAGGGCTCGTCTGTTGAGCTACCTCACAGTGATACTCTCCGGGTTGATAGTGACTTGAGGCGGAGCACGGCATGGAAATAGGCATGGCACTGGTGGCGGGCCTGGTGATTGGCGGCGGGCTGGTCGCCCTGGTTTTCTCCGCGCGGGTGCGGGAAGCGCAGGCGCGGCTTGCCACGCAGGAAGGCGAGCTGGCGGCTCTGCGCGAGGAAAAGTCGGCGCTGGCGATACGCTGCGCACAACTGGCCACCGAGCTGGAAAAGGACCAGGCGCTGTTCGCCGAGCGCCAGGCCACGCTGGAGGCGGCGCGCGACAGCTTCGCCGATGCCTTCAAGGTGATTTCCGCCGACGCGCTGGCGAAGAACAACCAGTCCTTCCTCGAACTCGCCCGCGCCACGCTGGAAGCGCAGCAGGCGGCGGCGCTGGCTTCGGCCCGCAGCGATCTGGACAAGCGCCAACTGGCCATCGGCGAACTGGTGGCGCCGGTGAAGACCTCGCTGGAGAAATTCGAGCAGCAGATCCAGGGCATCGAAAAGTCGCGCATCGATGCCTATGCCACGCTGACCGAGCAGGTGCGCGCCATGGCCGAAGCGCAGGGCGCCCTGCGCCTGGAGACCGGCAACCTGGTCAAGGCCCTGCGCGCGCCGCAGACGCGCGGGCGCTGGGGCGAACTGCAACTCAAGCGCGTGGTCGAAATGGCCGGCATGCTCGACCACTGCGACTTCTTCGAGCAGGAAAGCACCGACCACCGAAGACGGCCGGCTGCGTCCCGACATGATCGTCAAGCTGCCCGGCGGCAAGAACATCGTGGTCGATGCCAAGGCGCCGCTGGCCGCCTACCTCGAAGCCCTGGAAGCGACCGACGAGGAGGAGAAGAAGCGCAAGCTCGCCGACCACGCGCGCCAGGTGCGCGACCACCTGAAGAAGCTCGGCCAGCAAGTCCTATTGGGAACAGTTCCAGCCCTCGCCGGATTTCGTCGTGCTGTTCCTGCCCGGCGAGATGTTCTACTCGGCCGCGCTGGAAGCCGACCCCTCGCTGATCGAAGCCGGGCGTCGATGCGCGCGTGATCCTCGCCACGCCGACCACGCTGATCGCGCTGCTGCGCGCCGTGGCCTACGGCTGGACGCAGCAGGCGCTGACCGAGAACGCCGAGCGCATCAGCCAGCTCGGACGCGAACTCTACGAGCGCATCGCCACCGTGACCGAGCACTGGGGCCGGGTCGGCAAGAACCTCGGCGAGGCGGTCGGCGCCTACAACAAGTCGGTGGCCTCGATGGAAACCCGCGTCCTCGTCTCCGCCCGCAAATTCCGCGACCTCAAAGTGGCAGGCGACGACAAGGAGATCGCCGACCTCAACCCGGTCGAGGCGCTGCCGCGCGACGTCCAGGCGCCGGAACTGCTGGGGAACGACGACAGGCTCACGCCATGAGCTTTGCCACCCGCAGAATGTCCTCCATCCATCCGGAGGAAACATCATGTCTGCGCACCATGCCGATCTCGTCGTGTTCATTGCCACCACGACCTTGTGCGCCCTGGGTGCGCTGATGCTGCCGCTGGCGGGATAATTCCTTGATCCGTTCCGATTTGCCCCTCGTGTCGCTGGCCGAACTGCCCGGCGGGCCGGAGCCGCTGGTGCTGTGCGCTACTGCGCGACTGGCGACCGGCCTGCGCCGGGCTCACGGCGAACTGCAGGAGGCGCGCGGCGCCATTACCTGGCAGGCGCTGCAAAGTTCGACGCCGGCCATGTGGCTCGATCACCTGACTTCAGCGGCGCTGTTGCGCGGGGAAATTCCTGCGGCCGGTGTGCCGGGGATGTTTCTCTCGCGATCGCAGGAGCGCAGCTTGTGGGAGCGGGCGATCGCAGCGGACACGGGCGCCGCGGCGGAACTGTTCGATCGCGAAGGCATGGCCCTGGCCGCGATGGAGGCCGGGAGCCTGCAGCGTACATGGCGCATCGAGGTGCCGGCGGCACTGCACAGCGGGGAGTACCTGGCCTTTTTGCGCTGGCGCGAGCGGGTGGGCGAGGATTGCAAGGCAGGCGACTGGCGGACGGCGGATGAAGTCCTGGCGTGGCGCATCGAGTGCATCGGACGCGGCATCGGCGGCCTGCCGGCGCGCCTCGGCATTGCCGGTTTTATGGCACCCGATCCGCTCCTCGCGCATCTGCTGGTACTGCTGGAGGCCCGCGGTGTCGAGCTGTTCCGGCTGGATTTCGGGCGTGGCGAAAGCGCGTCCGCGGTCGGCGTTGCGCTGCCCGATGCCGAAGCCGAGTGTGTCGCCGCCGCCAATTGGGCGCGCGACCGGCTGGCGCGCGCCGCGCCCGCCGGGTATGGCGGCGTGCCTTCGCCGTGCGTGCGCATCGCCGTCGCCGATCTGCCGGCGCGCAAGCGGCTGCTGGAGTCCGCGCTCGACGACAGCCTCCATCCCGCGGCCGTGGGCGCCGGCTGGGCTGCCCACGAACGCGACTTTGCTTTCTCTGCCGGGGCGCCGCTGGCGGCCGAAGCACTGGTCGATGTCGCCCTGCGCCTGCTGCAGCTGGGTGTCCATCCGCAGCGTGTGGCGCAGGCCGAGTTCGGCGCCTTGCTCTGCGGTCCCGGTTGGTCGGCCGACCTTGACGAGGCCGATGCGCGCGCCCGGATCGAAGCCGGCTTGCGTGAGCTGCTGCCGCCCGAAACCAGCGCGGAGCGCCTGATGCGTTCCGTGCTGCGCCTGGCCGGAGGTCTGCAGGCGCCGCGCCTGGTCGCGCATCTCGGGGCAATGCAGGAAGTCGCGCGTGCTGCGCCGCGCCGCCAACTGCCGTCGGCCTGGGCTGCCGATTTCGGCAAGCGTCTGGAAGCGCTCGGCTGGCCCGGTCAGCGCATCCTGTCGGCGACGGAAGGTCAGGCCTGCGACGACTTGCGCGCGGCCTTGAGCGACCTGGTCGCGCTGGATGCCGTGCTTGGTCGCGTCGATGCCGGCGAGGCCTTGCGCCAGGTGCAGCGGCAATGTCGCGATCAGGCCTTCGCCGCTCCCCGACGCACTCCGGCACGGGTCGAAGTCTGCAGCCTGGCCGATGCGCTGGCCGGTCCGGTCGATGCGCTCTGGGTCATGGGCCTCAATGAGGCGGCCTGGCCGCCCGCCGCCCGGCCGAATCCCCTGCTGCCCGCCGAGTTGCAGCGCCGTGCCGGCATTCCGGCTGCGCGCGCCGACAGCCTGGCGGCCGAAGCGCAAAGCCTGCAGGCTTGCTGGCGCGAGAGCGCTGCCGAAGTGGTGTTTTCCTGGGCGCAACGCGAAGGCGAGCGACCCCTGCCGGCCAGCCCGCTGCTGGCGGACATTCCCCGTCATGAGTTGGCGGCGGTGCCGGTGGCGGGAGGCTCGCGCGGCGACGATTGCACACGGGAGCGAATCGATGATTCCACAATGGAGCGAATCGATGATTCCACAATGGAGCGAATCGATGATTCCACAATGGAGCGAATCGATGATTCGCGTGCCCCCCCGGTCGGCCCCCAGGAGCGCCTGCGCGGCGGCACGTCGCTGCTGAAGGCCCAGGCGGTGTGCCCGGCCTGGGGTTTCTACCAATACCGGCTCGGTGCCGCCGTGTTGCCGGCGCCGACTTTTGGCCTCGATGCGCGGGCGCGCGGCTCGCTGCTGCATGCGGCGCTGGAGGAGTTCTGGCGCGGCCGGGCGCTGGCCGACCTGACGCGGATGGATGCGGCCGCCCGCGACGCCGAGATTTGCCGTGTGGTGGCGCATGCGCTGGCGGAGTTCGACCGCCGCGCGCCGGAACCGTTGCCTCCGCGCCTGCGCCAACTGGAGGACCGGCGCCTGCGTGAACTGCTGGCGGTCTGGCTGGAGCTCGAGGCGCAGCGCTTGCCCTTCAGCGTGATCGCCTGCGAGGAGAGGCACGAACTCGACATCGAAGGCCTGCCGGTGCGCGTCGTGGTGGACCGCGTCGACCAGCTCGACGACGGGCGCCTGGTGGTGATCGACTACAAGAGCGGGCGCAACGACTCGGCCGACAGCTGGGCGGCGGAACGCATCGGCGAACCGCAGTTGCCGATCTATGCCGCGCTGGCCTTTCCCGACCGCGAGGTCGCCGCCGTGGCGCTGGCCCGCGTCACCCGCGACGATCCCGCCTTTCTCGGTGTCGCCGAGAACGACGGCCTGCTGCCCGGCGTGAAGGCGCTCGACCAGCAGCGCAAGCGTTACGCCGAGGACGAGTTTCCCGACTGGAACGCCTTGCGCCGGCTCTGGGCGGAACGCATCACCGGGCTTGCGCGCGAGGTGAAGGACGGTGTCGCCGCCGTGGTGTTCAATGACGAGAAAGATCTCGCCTATTGCGACGTCCTGCCTTTGCTCCGCGTTGCGGAGCGCAAGGCGCAGTTCGACGAGGCTGGCGAGCCATGAGCGCCGCCCGCCGGGCCGCCCCAAGGGCGGCGCAGCCAAACCATGGAGCCGCGCAGCGGCGAACTACCGTCACCCCCTGCCTTGGGCAGGGGGCTGGGGGGAGGGTAGTTCAGTGAGCGAGCTGCTGCGGGAAGACGAAGAGAACCGCCGCCGCGCGCTGGAGCTCGACTCCTTCATCGTCGAGGCGCCGGCGGGCGCGGGCAAGACCGAGCTGCTGACGCAGCGCTACCTGCGCCTCCTGGCCACTGTCGACGAGCCCGAGGAAATCATCGCCATCACCTTCACCAACAAGGCGGCCGGCGAGATGCGCAGCCGCATCGCGGAGAGCCTCGACGCGGCGCGGCGCGGCGAGATACCCGAAGCCCCGCACAAGCGCATCACTTTCGGCCTGGCGCGCGCGGCCCTGGCGCGCTCCGGCGAGCTCGGCTGGCAGATCGAAGCCCAGCCAGGGCGCTTGCGCCTGACCACCATCGACGCGCTGTGTGCCGGCCTGGCGCGGCAGATGCCCCTCTTGTCGCGTTTCGGCGCGCAGCCGGCCGTGGCGGAGGAGGCCGGACGACATTACGAGGAAGCCGCGCGGCGGGCGCTGGATCATCTCGAAGCTTCCGGCGACGGGGCCGGGGAACATGCCGGGGCGGTCGCCGTCGCGCTCGCCCATCTCGACAACGATGTGGCGCGCCTGGCGCGCCTGCTGGCCGCAATGCTGGCGCGACGCGAGCAGTGGCGCGAGATCGCCGGGCTCGACGATCCCGGGTCGGCCATCGGCGAAGCGCTGCATGAAATGGTCGGCGAGGAACTGACGCTGATCGCCGCCACGCTGGACGCCGACTGGCAGGAACAGTGGATACCGCTGGCGCGCTACGCCGCGGACAACTCTGGGCGGCGGCCCGTTGTCCGACTGGAGCGCGCCGCTGCCGGCCGATCCCGCGGAGCTGCCGCGCTGGCAGGCGCTGGCCGATTTCCTGCTGACCAGGGACGGCACCCCGCGCAGGACGGTGACGGTGAAAAACGGATTCCCGGCGGGCAAGGAATTCAAGGCGCGGAAGGACGCCATGCTGGAGGGCCTGGCCGCACTCGATGCCGATGCCGCTGCCGTTTGCGCGTTGCAGCGCGTGCGCGAACTGCCGGCGCCCGACCATGACAGCGACGCCGTGGTGCGCGCACTGGCGCGGCTGATGAAGCTCGCCGCCGCCGAACTCTGGCTGGTGTTTCGCGAAGCCGGCGAGGTGGATTTCGGCGAGCTGGCGGCGCGTGCCATCGCTGCGCTGGGCGACGAGATGGATCCGACGGAACTCGGCCTGCGCCTCGACTATCGCATCCGCCACCTGCTGGTCGACGAGTTCCAGGACACCAGCCCGGCGCAGATCGAATTGCTCGAACGCCTCACTGCCGGCTGGAGTGGCGGTCAAGGCGCGGATGACGGTCGCACGTTGTTCGTCGTGGGCGACCCGATGCAGTCGATCTACCGCTTTCGCAAAGCCGACGTCGGGCTCTTCCTGCGCGTCGCCGAGAGCGGCATCGGCGCGCTGCGGCTGACGCCCCTGCGCCTGTCGCGCAACAACCGCTCCTGCCCGCAGGTGGTGGACTGGATCAACGCCTGCTTCCCGGCGGTGTTCCCGGCGGCGGACGATCCGCTGCGCGGCGAGATTCGCTATCGCGAGTTTGTCGCCACGCAAGAGTCGCCGCCGCAGGCCGGCGTCAGGATTCATCCGGTCCTGGTCGCAGACGGCGAGACTGCGGCGGGCGCCCGTGGCGAGGCGCAGCAGATCATCGCGCTGATCGAAGCCGAATGGCGCGAGGACCCGGCGCGCAGCATCGCCGTGCTGGTGCGCGCCAGGGATCATCTGGCCGCGCTGGTCGCCGCGATCCGCAGGCATGCCGCAGGCTGGCGCTTCTCGGCGGTGGAAATCGAGCCGCTGGCCGGCCGCCAGGCGGTGCAGGACCTGATCGCGCTGACCCGCGCGCTGCATCACCGGGCCGACCGCGTGCATTGGCTGGCGATCCTGCGCGCGCCGTGGTGCGGCCTGCGCCTGGCGGACCTGCACGCATTGGCCGGCGACGATCACGCGGCGACCATCTGGTCGCTGCTCAACGATGCCGAACGCATGGAGCGCCTGTCGACCGATGGCCGTCAGCGGCTGGCCCATGTGCGCGAGGTGCTGGCCGAGGCGCTGGCCGGGCAGGGCCGGCAGCGGCGCCGGCGCTGGATCGAGGACGTCTGGAAGAAGCTCGGCGGGCCGGTTTGCCTGGTCGCCGCCGACGGCGCCCCCGATGCCGGCGGATTGGCCGATGCGCGGGCTTTTCTCGACCGCCTCGGCGCACTCGATGCGGCGGGGCGCTTCAGCGTCGACACGCTGGAAGACGACATGGGTCGCCTCTTTGCGGCACCCGATGCGCAAGCCGACGGCCGGTTGCAACTGATGACCGTGCACAAGGCCAAGGGCCTCGAGTTCGACACCGTAATCCTGCCCGGCCTGCACCGCGCACTGAAGGGCAACGATCCTCCGTTGCTGGCTTGGGACAGCTTTCCGCTTGCCGGCGGCGAGCGCCTGGTTGCCGCGCCGGTTAACCGGCGGCGCGGAAAATCCGCGGCACCGACGGTCTACGATTTCCTGCAGCGCATGGAACGCGAGCGCAGCCGCAACGAGGAGGCCCGCGTGCTCTACGTTGCCGCCACGCGCGCGGTGCGCCGCCTGCATCTGGTCGGCGTCGCCACGGTGGATGACGCGGGCGCGCTGGCCGCGCCGCCCGCGAATTCGCCGCTGGCGCGCCTGTGGCCGGCAGTCGAAGCGGATTTTCGCGCGGCAATCGCCGCGGCGCCGGAGCGCCGCGTCTCTTCGGGAGCTTTCATGGCACCCGTTGGCGGCGGCGAGCTGAGGGAATTTGTGCCGCAACTGCTGCGCCAGAGAGCGCCGGCAGTGCCGCGGGAATGGGGGGCGCCGGCATTGCCCGTCAGTGCGCCGGCGCCGCACGACGATACCGCAGACGCGCTGGCTGCCGCCGTCGGCACCCTGGCCCATGCCGTGCTGGAACTCGTCGCTGCCGATCCGCAAGCCTGGCCGGTTGACTGCCTGTCCGGGCGTCAGCCCGGCTTCGAACGCTGGCTGGCCAACCGCGGCTGGCCGCCGGCCGCGGCGCAGGCCGGTGCGCAGCGCGTGGCGCGCATGCTGGCGACTACCCTTGGCAGCGCAGACGGGCAATGGGTGCTGCGGTGCCGGGCCGGTGCCGGCTCAGAACTGGCCATGGGAAAAGTCGGCGCCGGCGGAACGCCGGAAACCCGGGTCGTCGATCGCAGTTTTGTCGAAGAGGGCGTGCGCTGGATCATCGACTACAAGACGGTCGACCTCGGTGCCGCCGCCGACAGCGCGCGGCTTGCGGCCCACGCCGGACGCTACCGGCCGCAACTGGAATCCTATGCCGCCTTGTTCTCCGCCGAGGGTTTGCCGCAGCGCCTGGCGGTCTTTTATGTCACACATGGCATCCTGGCAAGTCTGGAATACAATTCGGCCGATGACTGAGGTCCTGGTTTCGGCCGCTGCGCTTGACGCCGATAAATCCGCATCAGCCGGCACTGAATTGTTTGGGGAGAGAGGCATGTCCGACAAGAAATATCGTCTCGTGACGCGCAGCGATTTCGATGGCCTGGTCTGCGCCGTTCTGCTCAACGAGCTCGACATGATCGACGAGATCAAGTTCGTCCATCCCAAGGACATGCAGGACGGCAAGATCGAAATTTCGGAAAGCGACATCACCACCAATTTGCCGTTTGTTCCGGGCGTGCATCTGGCGTTCGATCATCACATCTCCGAGACCTTCCGCAACCCGGGCGAGCGCCCCAATCACATCATCTATGCCGATGCGCCGTCTGCCGCACGGGTGGTGTACGAACACTTCGGCGGCAAGAACCGTTTCCCGGCATCTTTCACCGAAATGATGATCGCCGTGGACAAGAGCGACTCGGCGAATTTCACGCCGGCAGGAAATCCTCGACCCGAAAGACTGGGTGCTGCTCAACTACCTGATGGATTCACGTACCGGCCTGGGCCGCTTTCGCGAGTTCCGCGTCAGCAACTACCAGTTGATGATGGATCTGATCGCCTACTGCCGGCATCACGGCATCGACGATATCCTGGCCCTGCCGGACGTCAAGGAGCGCGTCGATCTCTATTTCGAGCACGTCGATACCGCCAAGGAGCAGATCACGGCGCTGCACCACGGTGCACAAGAATCTTGCAGTGCTCGACCTGCGCCGCGAGCCCATCATCTTCGCCGTCAATCGCTTCATGGTTTATGCGCTGTTCCCCGAGGTGAATATCTCGATTCATGTCTTGTGGGGCGTGCAGAAACAGAACACGGTGTTCGCGTGCGGCAAGTCGATCATCAATCGCACATCGAATACCAGCATCGGAGAAATGATGTTGTTCTACGGCGGCGGCGGCCACGAGAACGCCGGTACCTGCCAGATCGCCAACGACAAGGCGGATACCGTGCTGCAGGAATTGATCGCCAACATCAACGCCGACGGCTGAGCATTCCCGCAGCTGGCGGCAGGGGCCCGCTTTCAGGGCCGCTTCCCTTGCGCGCGGTTAGCCGCCACCCACGACATGGCCCTGCTCGAAATCCGCAACGTGACCCGCCGCTTCGGTTCGCTCGAAGCGGTGAAGGACGTTTCAATCGCCATCGAACCGGGCGAGTTCTTCACCCTGCTCGGGCCCTCTGGCTGCGGCAAGACCACCATCCTGCGCATGATCGCCGGCTTCGACGAGCCGGACGAAGGCGAAATCCTGCTCGACGGCAAATCGCTGGCCGGCGTGCCTCCGGAGAAGCGCCCCCTGCATACCGTGTTCCAGAGCTACGCGCTGTTTCCGCACATGACGGTGGCCGGCAACATCGCCTTTCCGCTGGAAATGGCCGGCAAGCCGCACGACGAAATCCGGCGCCGCGTCAAGGAAACCCTGGCCCTGGTGCATCTCGAAGACAAGGCCGAGAGCTTTCCCCACGAACTCTCCGGCGGCCAGAAGCAGCGCGTGGCGCTGGCCCGCGGCCTGGTGAACCAGCCGCGCCTGCTGCTGCTCGACGAACCGCTGGGCGCGCTCGATGCCAAGTTGCGCGTCGAAATGCAGATCGAATTGATCGCGCTGCAGCGCGAAGTCGGCATCACCTTCATCTTCGTCACGCATTCGCAGCAGGAGGCGCTGGCCCTGTCGCACCGCATCGCCGTGATGAAGGACGGCCGCGTCGAGCAGTGCGACGAGCCGGACCAGCTCTACACCCAACCCGCCAACCGCTTCGTCGCCGACTTCATCGGCAAGATCAACATGCTCGACGTCGAAGTGACGTCCTCCAGCAAGATGCTGCTGGGGCTGCACGCGGAAGGCCTCGGCGACATCGCCGCCACCGATCCGCGGCCGATCGCGGTGGGCGAGCGCGGCGCCTTCGCCCTGCGCCCGGAACTGATCCGCGTCTTCGGCCATCGCGAATCCGCCGACCTGAAGAACCGCTTCGAGGGCCGCGTGCGCGAGCTGCTGTATCTGGGCGACGTGACCCTGTACAAGATCGAACTTGCCAACGGCCGCGTGATCGAGGCGCTGATGCCCAACGCCGCTCCCGGCCGCGCCAAGTTTCATGAAGCCGGCGACGCTGTCACCGTCTGCTGGCGGCACGACGCCGGCGTGTACTTGAGAAACTGAGGGGAAGGGCCCCGTGTCCGCACCGAGAACCCAGCCGGCGGGCCTGACCAGATGGGCGGTGACGCTGCCGCCGACGATCTTCCTGCTGGCCTTCTTCCTGCTGCCGGCGCTGATCGTGGTGCTGGCCGGTTTTCGCGGGACCGGCGAGTTCGGAGGCCTGGAGCCGATCAACAGGCTCGCGGATCTGTCGCTCGATGCCTACCGCTTCCTGCTCGGCGACGTCATCTACCTCGAGATATTCATTCGCTCATTTCTCGTCGCGGGGCTGACCACGCTGATCTGCATCGTGCTCGCCTACCCGCTGGCCTGGCTGATCGCCAGGAGCCCCAGGCAGCGCCGTGATTTCCTGGTGCTGCTTGTGATCCTGCCCTTCGCCAGCAACTTCCTGGTCCGCATCTATGCATGGATCATGCTTTTGGGACCGGTCAATCTGCTCTATACGCCCTTCGCCGTGATCGCCGGCCTGGTCTATGTGCACCTGCCCTTCATGCTGCTGCCGCTCTACACCAATCTCGAAAAGCACGATCCCGCCCTGCTCGAAGCGGCGCAGGACCTCGGCGCCGGAAGCTGGATGCGCTTCTGGCGGGTGACCTTTCCCCTCTCGTTACCCGGCATCTTCTCCGGCTCTGCCCTGGTCTTCATTCCCGTGCTGGGCATGTTCGCCGTGCCCGAACTGCTGGGCGGCACCGGCGACATCCTGATCGGCAACCTGATCAAGGAGCAGTTCCTCGACAACCGCGACTGGCCGCTCGGCTCGGCGCTGTCGATCATACTTACGGTCTGCGTGCTGGCGCTGGCTGGTTTGACCGCATGGGCCTCGAAGCGCGGGCTGCACGGCACGGAGGCCGTCACATGAAGAAGGCCCGATTCTGGCTATGGACCGCCTCGCTCGCCACCTACGCCTTCCTCTACATCCCATTGGCGGTGGTGGTGCTGTTCTCCTTCAACGACTCGGTGCTCAACGCGGAGTGGGTCGGCTTCACCACGCGCTGGTACGTCAAGCTGCTGCACGACGACGACATGCTTCACGCCGCCGCCAATTCGGTGCTGATCGCGCTGGTCTCCAGCAGCGTGTCGACCCTGCTCGGCGCCATGGCCGGGCTGGCGATGCACCGCTACCGTCCGCGCTGGCTGCCCTTTCTGGTGCTGACCCCGGTGGCCATGCCGGAGATCCTGCTCGGCGTCTCGCTGCTGCTGTTCTTCCGCCAGGTGCTCGACCTGTCGCTCGGCCTGTTCTCCATCCTCGCCGCGCACATCACCTTCAGCATCGGCTTCGTCGCCGTCATCGTCCGCGCACGGCTCGCCGGCATGGACGAAAGCATTTTCGAGGCGGCGCGCGACCTTGGCGCGACGCCGTGGGCCACCTTCCGTCGCGTCACGCTGCCGCTGATCATGCCGGCGCTGGTGGCCGGCTTCCTGATGGCATTCACGCTTTCGATCGACGATTTCGTCATCACCTTCTTCGTCGCCGGCGTCGGCGTGAACACGCTGCCGCTGCAGATCTACTCGATGATCAAGGTGGCCGTGACGCCCGAGGTCAATGCGATCTCGACGCTGCTGATGGCGCTGACCCTGACGCTGATCCTGATCGCCTCGCGTTTCGCCCCCGACGTGCTGAAGGGCAGGACCTGATGCTGCCGGCGCTGCTCCGGCTGCTGCTGTGGAGCCTGCCGGGCTTCGGCGGCGCGGCGCTGGCCGCCGACACGCTCTACCTCTACAACTGGAACAACTACATTTCCGAGGATACGGTGCGGCGCTTCGAGGCGCATTGCCGCTGCCGCCTCAAGCAGGACTACTACTCGGACAACGAGGAAATGCTGGCCAAGCTGGAGGCCGGTGCGGTCGGTTACGACGTCCTGGTGCCGACCGGCAACGCCGTCGAGTCGCTGGTGCGCCGGCATGCGTTGCGCGAAATCGACAAGGCGAAGCTGCCGAACCTGCGCAACGTCAAGGCCGAATTTCTCAACGCCTGGTTCGATCCGGGCAATCGCCACTCGGTGCCCTATGCCACATCCGTGACGCTGCTCGGCTTCAACGTCGGCAAGATGAAGGAACTGGGGCTGCCGACGGACAGCTGGGCGCTGATCTTCGAGCCGAAGCACCTGGAGAAGATCAAGGGCCGCGTCACGGTGCTCAACAGCCAGCGCGAACTCATGGCGGCGGCGATGAAGTACCTGGGCTACTCGGTGCAGGAGCACGATCCGGCCCGCTGGGAAGAGGCCAAGCGCCTGATCCTGCGCGCCAAGCCCTACTGGGCGGCGTTTTCCAACAGCACCTACATCAAGGATCTGGCGATCGGCACCATCTGGGTCGCCCATGGCTATTCGAATGACATGTGGCGGGCGCAGCAGGATGCCGCTGCGGCGAAGCGCCCGTTCGCCATCGGCTTTGCCACGCCGAAGGAGGGGGCGGTGCTGGCGGTGGACAATTTCGTGCTGCACAAGTCGGGACCGCGGCCGGACCTGGCGCACCTGTTCATCGACTTCATGCTGGCCGGCGAGAACGCCGCCGACGTGTCGAACCTGATCGGCGCCGGCAATCCCAATGCCGCCGCGATGCCTCACATCCTGCCGGAGATCGCCGCCAATCCGGCCATTTTCCCGCCGCCGGCCGATTTGCGGCGGCTGGAAATGCTGCGCGACTTCGATCCGAAACTGCGGCGCACCCTGTCGCGGATGTGGACGGAAATCAAGGTGCGGTGAGGCGAACGGAAGACGGTCCTGACCGTGTCGGCACTGACATTGCGGACGTCGACCGTGATTCATCTGTTGCCGAATCCCGCAGCCTGTGTGCTTGGCCGGGTCTTCGGGCGAGAAAAAATACGCGAAAAGACATGGCGGGGGAGATTCACGAAATATCAGGTCGTGATGCAGGATGAGGAAGTTATCATCGGCTTCGAGCCGCTCGAGGGACAGGTGCAGCCGGTGATCGATGCCATCGGCAACTGATCTCAGACCTGCAGCACCGTCAGCAGGTCCTGCTCCAGCCTGACCAGCGTGGCCGTTTGCGCCAGTTCCTTGCCGCTGACCAGAAAGACGTCTTCGACGCGCTCACCGAGGGTGGCGATTTTTGCGGTATGCAGGGCGATGCCGTGTTCCCCCAGAACACGGGCGATGGCATACAGGAGGCCGGGCCGGTCGGCGGCACTGATTGACATCACGTATTGGCTGCCGCGTTCGTCGGCGCGGATTTCCACTTCCGGCGCCACCGGGAAGTGGCGCACCAGCCGCGACAGGCGCCCGCCGAGATTGGCGGGCAGGGGTGGCTGCTTCCGGAGCTGTTCGCTGATGCCGTGCTCGATCAGGCCGATCATGTCGCGGTAAGCCTGGGTCGCGTCGAAGGCGAACACGACGAAGCTGTCCAGGGCATAACCGTGGCGCGTGGTGTGGATCTTGGCGTCGACGATGGTGTAGCCGAGTCGCGCGAAAAATCCGCAGAGGCGGGCAAACAGCAAGGGCTGATCCGGCACATAGACCATTACCTGCAGCCCGTCGCCCATCGGGTTGAGGCGCGCGCGCACCACCGGTTCGGCGCCGGCCGGCCGGTGATACAGGGTACGCGTATGCCATGCAATTTCATCGGCGGCGTGGCGGATGAAGTAGCCGGTATCGAGCTGGTTCCACAGCTCGAGTTCGACGTCGGGACGCAGGCCGTGGTAACGCAGGATGCCGCGGGCTTCCTCCTGCCTTTCGGCGACGCCGGAAAGCTGGAGCACGGCCGTACCCTTGAGAACACTCGCCGCCATGCGGAACAGGTCTTCGAGCAGCTTGCCCTTCCATGCGTTCCACACCTTCGGGCTGGTGCCGCGAATGTCGGCGACAGTCAGCAGGTAGAGCGCGGCGAGGCGGCGCATGTTGCCGACGCTGGCAGCAAAGGCGAGGACGACCTCCGGATCGGCCAGGTCCTGCTTCTGCGCCACTTGCGACATGGTCAGATGCCTTTCGACGAGGAATACCACCAGTTCGGCATCGTCACCGGCGATGCCGTGGTCACGGCAGAATCGCGCGGCATCCTTTTTGCCGAGCTCGGAGTGGTCGCCGCCGCGGCCCTTGGCAATGTCGTGGAACAAGGCGGCGATATACAGAATCCAGCGCCTGTCGAAGCCGCTCATCAGGCGCGAGCAGAACGGGTACTCGTGGGCGAACTCGGGCATGGCGAAGCGTCGCAGGTTGCTCATTACCTGCAGGATGTGCTGATCGACGGTGTAGACGTGGAACAGGTCGTGCTGCATCTGGCCGACGATGCGGCCGAAAGCGGGCAGGTAGCGGCCGAGGATGTCGAACTGGTTCATGCGTCGCATCGGATGGATCAGGTGCTTTTGCTGGAACAGCTTGAGAAACAGTGCGCGGTTCCCTGGATCGCGGCGAAACGCGGCATCGATGCCGCCCTGCGCGCGCCACAATGCACGCAGGGTGCGCGGTGTCATACCCTTGATTTCCGAACGCTGCATCTGCAGCAGGAAGCATTCGAGCATGGCGCGCGGATGGCGCTGGAATACTTCGTCGTCGCGCATGTCGAGCAGTTCGCGCACCATCTGGAAGTGTGCATCGATGATGATCGGCGGTCCCGGCCGGACCGGCAACAGCCGGTCGGCCAGCACCTGCATCACCAATGAATTGAGCTGCGTCACCAGCTTGGCATTCTGGTAGTAGCGCTGCATCAGCACTTCGGAGGCGCGCTTGGATTCGGTCGGTCCGATGCCCATGGCAGCGGCCAGCTTTTCCTGATGGTCGAACAGCAGCCGGTCCTCGCGACGGGCGGCAAGCAGGTGCAGTTCGATGCGCAAGTCCGACAGCAACCGGTCGGCGCGTTCCAGCTGGCGTACCTCGGGCGCCGTAATCAAGACGGCCCTTGCCAGCGATTTCCAGTCGTCGCCGATGCCCGCGGCCCGCGCCACCCACCGGATCACCTGCAGGTCGCGGCGGCCGCCGGGGCTTTCCTTGCAGTTGGGTTCGAGGCTGTAGGGCGTGTCGTTGAACTTGGCGTAGCGCTCGGCCTGCTCCAGCTGCTTGGCCTTGAAGAAAAGTGCCGGGTCCAGCGTGGCGTTGTAGCTGTTTTCGAAATCGTCATAGAGCGCTCGCGAGCCGGCAAGGTAGCGCGCTTCGAGCAACGAGGTCTGCACCGTGATGTCGCGTGCGGCCTCGTCGAGGCATTGGTTGATGCTGCGCACACTGTGGCCGATGTCGAGGCCGATGTCCCACAGCAGGCCGATCAGCTGCTCGAGTTGCGGCGCGGCGCCCGACGCGCTGCCGGTGTGGCCTGCTTCCGGGACCAGGATCAGCAGGTCGACGTCGGAGCCGGGATAAAGTTGGCCGTGCCCGTAGCCGCCGACGGCCGCCAGCGCGCAGTCGGCCGACATGGCGAGCGCGGCCCAGATTTCCTGCAGCACGCCATCCACCAGCAGGGCACGGCCCTTCAGCAAGGCAGGGCCATCCCTCTTTTCGCGCCAGATGCCGGCCAGATCCTGCTGACCCGTGGCAAGGCGCAGCCGTGCAGCGGCGACCGTTTCGCGCAGTTCGCTCAATGAACGGCCTTCCCCCCGGCCCCCTGCCCGCGGCAGGGGGTGACGGCGGTTCGCCGCTGCGCGGCTCCATATGGTGGCTGCGCCCCCCTTGGGACGGCCCGGCGGGGGGCGCACATGCTCAGGGATTGATCCGGATATGGGGCGGGCAGGGCGGCGCGCCGGCGGAAAGCGTCATCACCTCGACGCCGGTTCCGGTGACGCAGACCGTGTGCTCCCATTGCGCGGAAAGGCTGCGATCCTTGGTGACGATGGTCCAGCCGTCGGGCAGTTCCGAGATTGCCGCCTTGCCGGCGTTGATCATCGGCTCGATGGTGAACACCATGCCCGGCACCAGCAGCGGACCGTCGCTGGCCTTGCCGTAGTGCAGCACCTGGGGTTCCTCGTGGAAATTGCGGCCGATGCCATGACCGCAGAATTCGCGTACCACGGAGAAGCCGGCGCCTTCGGCATGTTTCTGGATGGCGGCGCCGATCGCACCGAGATGCGCGCCGGGCCTGACCTGGGCGATGCCCACCCACATGCATTCGTGCGTCATGGAAACGAGGCGTTTCGCCATGATCGAAGTGTCGCCGACGCAGAAGGTGCGGCTGGTGTCGCCGTGCCAGCCGTTCTTGATGGTGGTGATGTCGAGATTGACGATGTCGCCCTTCTTGAGTGCACGGTCGTTGGGCACCCCGTGACAGACCTGGTGGTTGATCGAGGCGCAGATCGACTTGGGGTAGGGGGCATAGCCCGGCGGTGCGTAGTTGAGCGGGGCCGGAATGCAGCCCTGCACTTCGACCATGTAGTCGTGACAAAGCCGGTCCAGTTCCGCCGTCGTAATGCCGGGCTTGACGAAGGGCTCGATGTAGTCGAGTACTTCAGCGGCCAGGCGACAGGCGACGCGCATCTCGTCGATCTCTTCGGCAGTCTTGATGGAAATGGCCATGAAAGCGGGTCAGGATTGGGGAAGCTCATTTTACCCGCCGGCCGCATGCGACGTGCGTTGGCGGCGGCTATCCGCGACAAAAGCCGCGTTCTGCGTCGGGCTATTGCCTGCGCCTCGAAGCCGCTCGCGCCGGAACCTAGTAAAACAGCCGCTGGCCTTTTCTGTAGAACTCGACGGCGTACGCAACCTGACCTTCGGGGTAATCCTTGGTTGCCACGGATCTGACCTCGACCTGGTAGGCAATATCGTCGGAAAGGCGGCCGCAGGTAGTTGACATGCCTTCCACCAGTCGGCTGCCCGGGTAGGCATTGAGCACCAGATGGTAGGGCGGACAGGTGTCGCACATGCGCACGGACCCGACGATCGGCGAGCCGATGATGGTCAGGTCGCCGACGATCGGCGTCAGGTAGCACGGACCGGCGTCCACTCCGATGGAGAGCCCTATGCCGGCCGGCTCGTTGCGCATGTTGGCGACGAACGCCGGGTAATAGTAGGTGCGGAAGTTGTCCATCACCGAACAACAGAAATCCAGCATGGTATCCAGGTGCTCGGCAAACGAGTTTTCGACCAGCCAGTAGCAGATGAAGCCATCCCCGGTGAACTTGTCGAACCAGCCGCCGTGGTAATGCAGGACGGTGCGGAACTCCGCGACGAAATCGTCAAGAATCTTCGCGTATTGCGCAATGTCGATGGATTCCTTGAGTACCGATGACGACCGCCGGATATCCACGGTCAGCACGATGGCTTCAACTGCCGAAACTTCGCAGATCGCACTCCTGATCGCGGGGGAAACATTGGTTCGCGACGGATCGAAGCGGTCGAGCGGTGCGTGGCTGCGAAACTGATGCTCGACGTCGTCGTCTGAATTAAGGCGGTTCATGGCAAAAAGGCTCACGGATTGAACGTCCTTACGATTGAACTGCTGACGGAACTCAAACTCGCTTTAGCGCATTCAAAAAGCTGCTATCCGCATAGTCTAGCCGGATTATTGCCTGCGCGCGGCGCGGCACCGCACCGATCGGGAAGTCCCTTGCGGCTTGTGCCTCACCGCTCAAGCGCTGCCGCAGCTTGTGCCTGACGGTTCAAGCGGCTATAATCGCGCGCTTGCCTGGGATGGTCCCGGGCAAAATCCACACGCCCGGCGCCGATAGGGTGGCTTTGCGCAGCAGCGCGAAGCAGCACGGCCTGGCGGAGGTTCAACCCATATCGGAGATAGTCTTATGAGCACAACCATGCGCCAGATGCTGGAGGCCGGCGTTCATTTCGGCCACCAGACCCGTTTCTGGAACCCCAAGATGGCCCCGTATATTTTCGGCCATCGCAACAAGATCCACATCATCAACCTCGAAAAGACCCTGAGCAAGTATCAGGAGGCGATCGCTTTCGTCCGCAAGATGGCGGCCAAGAAGGGCACCATCCTGTTCGTCAGCACCAAGCGCCAGGCGCGCGAGATCATCGCCGAGGAAGCCCAGCGTTGCGGCATGCCCTACGTCGATGACCGCTGGCTGGGCGGCATGATGACCAACTTCAAGACGCTCAAGCTGTCGGTCAAGCGCCTCAAGGATCTGGAAACCGCCATGTCGGAAGGCAACTTCGAGAAGCTGTCGAAGAAGGAAACCCTGACCCTGCAGCGCGAAATGGACAAGCTGCAGAAAGTCCATCGGCGGCATCAAGGACATGGGCGGCCTGCCCGATGCGATTTTCATCATCGACGTCGGCTATCACAAGATCGCGATTACCGAAGCCGGCAAGCTCGGCATCCCGGTGATCGGCGTGGTCGATACCAACCATTCCCCGGAGGGCGTCAGCTACGTGATCCCCGGCAATGACGATTCCTCCGGCGCGATCCGCCTGTATGCCCGCGGCGTGGCCGATGCCATCCTCGAGGGCAAGAGCCAGTCGATCAACGAGGTGGTGCAGCAGCTGGCCGGCGACGACGAGTTCGTCGAAGTGTCGGACGCGGCCGAGTAAGCGCAGGGCGTTTAGCCGCAGAGATCACAGAGGACACAGAGAAGAGCAGGCGGTTTCCTCTGTGATCTCTGTGTCCTCTGTGGCTAACAGGTTCTAAGGTTTTGATTCTGGAGTAAGAGCAATGGCGGAAATTACCGCAAGCATGGTCAAGGAACTGCGCGAGAAGACCGACGCGCCGATGATGGAATGCAAGAAGGCGCTGACCGAAGCGGCGGCGACATGGCGAAGGCCGAGGAAATCCTGCGCGTCAAGCTGGGCAACAAGGCCAGCAAGGCCGCGACCCGCATTGCCGCGGAAGGCGTGGTGGCTATCCACATCGCCGCCGACGGCAAGCTGGGCAGCATTTTCGAAATCAACAGCGAGACCGACTTCGTCGCCAAGAACGACGAGTTCCTCAAGCTGGCCGCCGATTGCGCGCGGCTGGTGGCGGAGAAGAATCCGGCCGACGTCGCCGCACTCGTCAGCGCTGCCGCTGGGCGAGGGCACGGTCGAATCCACGCGCTCCGCGCTGGTGGGCAAGATCGGCGAGAACATGAGCATCCGCCGCTTCGTGCGTGTTCGCGGCCAAGGGCAAACTGGCGTCCTACATCCACGGCGGTTCGAAGATCGGCGTCCTGGTCGACGTGGTCGGCGGCGATGACCAACTGGCCAAGGATCTGGCAATGCACATCGCTGCGTCGAAGCCGAAGTCGCTGGATTCGTCCGGCGTGCCGGCCGAGTTGCTGGACATGGAGCGTCGTATCGCCATCGAGAAGGCGCGCGAAGCCGGCAAGCCGGAAGCCATGCTGGAAAAGATCGCCGAAGGCACGGTGCAGAAGTACCTCAAGGACGTGACGCTGCTGGGCCAGGTCTTCGTCAAGGCCGAGGACGGCAAACAGACCATCGAACAGCTGCTGAAGGCCAAGGCGGCTTCGGTCGCCGGCTTCGCCCTGTTCATCGTCGGCGAGGGCATCGAGAAGAAGGTCAATGACTTCGCTGCCGAAGTGGCCGCGCAGGCGGCCGCTGCCGCGGGCAACAAGTAAGGGTCATTCAAGCCATGGCCGCGCCGAAATTCCGCCGCATCCTGCTCAAGCTGTCGGGCGAGGCGCTGATGGGCGATGATGCCTATGGCATCAACCCGAAGATGCTCGCGAGCATCGTCGCGGAAATCAAGGCGGTAACCGATCTCGGCGTCGAAGTCGGCGTGGTCATCGGCGGCGGCAACATCTTCCGCGGTATCGGCGGCACGGCGACCGGCATGGACCGCGCCACGGCGGACTACATGGGCATGCTGGCGACGGTGATGAATGCCATGGCGCTGTCGGATGCCATGCGTCAGGCGGGCATCAACGCCCGCGTGCAGTCGGCGCTGAACATCGAGCAGGTGGTCGAGCCCTATATTCGCGGCAAGGCCATCCGCTACCTCGAAGAGGGCAAGGTGGTGATTTTCGGCGCCGGTACCGGCAATCCTTTTTTCACGACGGATACCGCGGCGGCGTTGCGCGGTTCGGAGATCGGGGCCGAGATGGTGCTGAAGGCAACCAAGGTTGATGGAATTTATACCGCCGATCCGAAGAAGGATCCGACGGCAACGCGGTTTGCGCGCATCAGTTTCGATGAGGCGATCAGCCGTAACCTGGCGGTGATGGATGCGACGGCGTTTGCCTTGTGCCGCGACCAGAAGCTGCCGATCAACGTGTTCTCGATCTTCAAGGCCGGTGCGCTGAAGCGCGTGGTGATGGGCGAGGACGAAGGCACCCTGGTTCACGTTTAGGAGAACGCATGATTCCCGAACTGAAAAAGACTTCCGAACAGAAGATGCAAAAGAGCCTGGAGGCGCTGAAGGCCGATCTGGGCAAGGTGCGCACCGGACGGGCGCATACCGGCATCCTCGATCATGTGCAGGTCGACTACTACGGCTCCCTGGTGGCGATTACCCAGGTCGCCAACATCACGCTGATCGATGCCCGCACCATCGGCGTGCAGCCTTGGGAAAAGCCGATGGTGGCCAAGGTGGAAAAAGCCATTCGCGATTCCGATCTGGGCCTCAATCCGTCGAGCCAGGGCGAAATCATCCGCGTGCCGATGCCGGCTCTGACCGAGGAGCGGCGCCGGGATCTGATCAAGGTCATCAAGCACGAAGGCGAGAACGCCAAGGTGGCGATCCGCAACCTGCGCCGCGATGCGATCTCGCACCTGAAGGAAGCGCTGAAGAAGAAGGAAATCTCCGAAGACGACGAGCGGCGCGCCCTGGACGACATGCAGCGGCTCACCGACCGCTACGTCGCCGAAGTCGACCGGGCGCTGGCGGACAAGGAAAAGGACCTGATGGCGGTCTGATTCCGGGTCGCAGCAGGGGCAGGCCTTCAGTGTTATGCCTGGTTTTGCTTCGAGGATATGGGAGGGTGTCATGGCAGGAAAATTCACCAGCTCGACGCAGGCAATTCCCCTGGTGGCGGATGTTCCGCGCCACATCGCCATCATCATGGATGGCAACGGGCGCTGGGCCAGGAAGCGTTTCATGCCGCGTGTGGCCGGCCACAAGCGCGGAGTCGAGACGGTGCGCGCCATGGTCAAGGCCTGCATCGAGCGCGGCGTCGAGTACCTGACCCTGTTCGCCTTCTCGTCGGAGAACTGGCGGCGTCCGGCCGAGGAAGTTTCCTTCCTGATGAACTTGTTCATCAACGCCCTGCAGGCCGAAATCGGCAAACTTCATGCCAATGGCGTGCGTCTCAAGGTGGTCGGCGACCTCGCGGCCTTCGAGCCGCGCCTGGTGGCGCTGATTCGTGAAGGCGAGGCCAGAACCGCCAACAATTCCAGGCTGACGCTGACCATCGCTGCCAACTATGGCGGGCGCTGGGACATCCTGCAGGCCATGAACCAGTTGGCGCTGGCACATCCGGAAAAAGTCGGCCGCTTCGGCGAGGACGATCTTGCTCCGCATCTGATGATGGCTTATGCGCCGGAGCCGGACTTGTTCATTCGCACCGGCGGCGAGCAGCGCATCAGCAATTTTCTGCTCTGGCAACTGGCCTACAGCGAGTTTCATTTCACCGAAACTCTGTGGCCGGATTTCGACGATGCCGCGCTGGATGCCGCGATAAGCTCGTATCGCCGGCGCGAGCGCCGCTTCGGCCGCACCAGCGAGCAACTCATTGGCGTTGCGTCAGCGCCGGCGCGGTGCGTCCCTGCGGGAACTGTTGCACCCCCCGCCGCAGGCCGCGATGCTTAGGACGCGGGTCATCACCGCGCTGCTGCTGGTTGCCGGCCTTGCTCTGATCCTGTTTGGTCTGCCGCCGCTGGCGGCGGTGCTGACTTTTGCCGCAATTGCAGCGCTGGCCGCATGGGAGTGGGGCGGCCTGATGCGCCAGGATCAGCCGGCGCGCGTGATGTATGCGTTTGTGCTGCTGCTGTTCTGCTGGCAGCTGACAGTGGCGGCGCCGCAACTTGATTCCATGTTTTGCTGGCGGTGTCGGCGGGATTCTGGATTCTTGTCGTGCCCTTGTGGTTTCGCTTCAAATGGACGCTGGCGGGCAACGACTTTTTCGGCTACCTGCTCGGCGCCCTGGTGATCCTGCCGACCTGGGCGGCGATGGTGGCCTTGCATGCAGTGAGCACCTGGCTGCTGCTGGCGGCCATGGCGCTGGTCTGGGTTGCGGATATTTCCGCCTATTTCGCCGGGCGGGCCTTCGGCAGGCACAAGCTGGCGCCGGCGATCAGTCCCGGCAAGACCTGGGAAGGTGTTGCCGGTGCGGTGGCCGGCGTCATGCTCTATGGCGCAATCGTGCTCAACTATTCGCCGCTGGCCGGACATGTGCCGCTGGCTGCGCCATTGCTCGTCCTGCTGCTGCTGCTGCTCACGGTCGTCAGCGTGATGGGTGACCTGTTCGAATCGCTGCTGAAACGCCAGGCCGGCATCAAGGACAGCAGCAATCTGCTGCCGGGGCACGGCGGCGTTCTGGATCGCATCGACGCGCTGACCTCGACGCTGCCCCTGGCGGCGCTGATCCTGTTTCTCGTCCGCTACATGAAACTGACCGTCCTCGGCGCCACCGGTTCGATCGGCGTCAGCACGCTCGACGTGGTGGCGCGCCATCCCGATCGCTTCGAGGTGGTGGCGCTGACCGGGCACAATCAGGTGGAGGTTCTTGCCGCACAGTGCCGCCGGTTTCGTCCGGCGTATGCGGTGGTGGGCAGCGCAACGGCGGCGCAGCAGCTTGCCGGCCTGCTCAGGGATGCCGGCGTGCGCAGCGAGGTACTGTACGGCGCCGATGCCCTGGTAGAGGTCGCCAGCCTGCCCGAAGTCGACGCGGTGATGGCAGCCATCGTGGGTGCCGCCGGACTGCCGCCGACTCTGGCCGCGGCGCGGTGCCGGAAAGCGTGTGCTGCTGGCCAACAAGGAAGCGCTGGTCATGGCCGGGGCGGTGTTCATGGCTGAAGTACGTCGCGCCGGCGCCCTGTTGCTGCCGATCGACAGCGAACACAATGCGGTATTCCAGTCCATGCCATACGATTATTCGGGCGACATGGCGCGGGGCGGGGTAAGAAGGATTTTGCTGACCGCCTCGGGCGGCCCGTTTCGTACCGCGGCGCTGGACGTACTGACACAGGTGACGCCGGAGCAGGCGGTGGCGCATCCCAACTGGGTGATGGGGCGCAAGATTTCCGTCGATTCGGCGACCATGATGAACAAGGGCCTCGAAGTGATCGAGGCGCACTGGCTGTTCAACGCGCCGGCGGAACGAATCGAAGTGGTGATCCATCCGCAGAGCGTGATCCATTCCCTGGTCGATTACGAGGATGGTTCCGTCCTGGCCCAACTCGGCAACCCCGACATGCGCACGCCGATCGCCCATGCCCTGGCCTGGCCGCGAGCGCATCGATTCCGGTGTGGCGCCGCTCGATCTGTTCGCAATTGGCCGGCTTGATTTCGAACGTCCGGACCTGGTGCGTTTTCCCTGTCTCGATCTGGCTTACCGGGCCCTGCGTGCGGAAGGCAACGCGGCCGCGGTGCTGAATGCCGCGAACGAGGTGGCCGTGGCGGCCTTTCTCGAACGTCGCTTGTCCTTTCTTGGCATCGCGGAGCTGATTGCCGCAACGCTGGATGCGGTGCCGCAGGCGGCGCTGCCCGATCTGGCCGCCGTACTGGAGGCCGATCGGCAGGGACGCGCGGCGGCGACGGAAATTCTCGCGCGGTTGGGTGCCGCCGCCCGATGAATCCGCAAATGCTGGCCTGGTATGTCGCCGCCTTCCTGGTCGCCCTCGCGGTGCTGGTGGTGGTGCACGAGATGGGACACTACCTTGCGGCGCGCTACTGCAAGGTAAAGGTGCTGCGCTTTGCCTTCGGCTTCGGCAAGGTGCTCTGGATGCGCCGTCACGGACGTGACGGCACCGAATGGGCGATCTCGGCATTTCCGCTGGGCGGTTACGTCAAGATGCTCGACGAGCGCGAGGGCGAGGTCGCCGCTGCCGACTTGCCGCGCGCCTTCAACCGGCAGTCCGTGGGACGGCGCGCCTTCATCGTGGCGGCCGGCCCGGCGGCAAACTTTCTGCTGGCGATCGTGCTGTACTGGTTCCTGTTCATGCATGGGGTCACCGAACTCAAGCCGCGCCTCGGCTCGCCGCCGGCCGGGACGCCGGCGGCGATGGCCGGCATCGTCGAAGGCGGCACCGTGCGTGCGGTGAATGGCAAGCCGATCGCGACCTGGCAGGAATTGCGCTGGGAAGTCATGCGCCAGGCGCTGGACAAGGAACCCTTGCAGCTGGAGGTGGTCAGCCCGCAGCGCGAGATCGGTGTTTACCGTTTCGCCAGTGATCGTTTCGATGTCGATGAACTGGAAAAGGACCCCCTGCGCCTGCTGGGACTGGTCTTGTATCGTCCGCCGCTGCCTGCCGTGGTGGGGCAGGTGCAGTCGGGGTCGGCCGCCGCCGAAGCGGGGTTCCGCGCCGGCGACCGGGTGCTGGCGATTGACGGCAAGATCATTGCCTTATGGGCCGAGTTGTCCGCCGCCGCGCGCGCCGCACCGGAGCGGCAGTTGAAGTTCACTGTCGAGCGGGACGGGAGGCAAGTCGATCTGGCGGCGACTCCGCGCCTGGCCGAGGATGGCGGGCAAAAGCTGGGACGGTTGGGCCTGATGGCGAGGGAGGGGCAGGGGGAGCTCTTCGAAATGACCATCGTGGTGAGCTACGGCCCCCTTGAATCGGTCAGCCGAGCCCTGCGCCAGACCTGGGATACATCGATCCTCAGCCTGCGCATGATGGGGCGCATGCTGACCGGCGAACTTTCGTGGAAAAACCTCTCCGGACCGGTAACCATCGCCGATTATGCCGGCCAATCGGCGAAGCTGGGCCCCAGTTATTACCTGCGCTTTCTGGCCCTGATCAGCATCAGTCTCGGCGTCCTCAATCTGCTGCCGGTACCCGTTCTGGACGGAGGGCATTTGATGTATTATCTCGTCGAGTTTCTCAAGGGTGGTCCGGTGTCAGAACGGGCTCTGGAAATAGGCCAGCAGATCGGTTTCGCCCTGCTGGCCTTGCTGATGGCTTTTGCCTTCTACAACGATATCAACCGCCTTGTTTCCGGCTAAATTTCGTCCAAATACATGAACAAGAAACTGCTTGCGGGTCTGGTTTTTGCGCTGCTGGCGCGCGCCGGTTTTGGCCTTTGATCCTTTCCAGATAAAGGATATCCGGGTCGAGGGCATTCAGCGTACCGAGGCCGGGACGGTGTTCTCCTATCTGCCGGTCAAGGTGGGCGACACCATGACCGACGAGAAGGCGGCGGCGGCGATCAAGGCACTGTTCGCCACCGGCTTCTTCAAGGACGTGCGTCTGGAGGTCGACGGACAGGTGCTGGTGGTGGTGCTGGAAGAGCGCCCGGCCATCGCTTCGCTGGAATTCAACGGACTCAAGGCCTTCAAGCCGGAGGATCTGAAGAAGTCGCTGCGCGATGTCGGTCTTGCCGAGTCGCGCATCTTCGACCGCGCCATGGTCGAGCGTGCCGAGCAGGAACTCAAGCGCCAGTATCTCGCGCAGGGCCACTATGCGGTCCAGGTGACGACCACCATCACGCCGCTGGAGCGCAATCGTGTCGGCATCAATTTCACGGTCGTCGAGGGCGACATCGCCAAGATCAGGCAGATCAACATCGTCGGCGCCGGCGCCTTCAAGGAATCGGACCTGCTCGACCTGATGGTGCTGCGCACGCCGAACTGGCTGACCTGGTACACAAAGAACGATCAGTACTCCAAGCAGAAACTGTCGGGGGACATCGAGACCCTGCGCTCGTATTACCTTAATCGCGGCTACCTCGAATTCAATGTCGAGTCGACCCAGGTTTCGATTTCACCGGACAAGCAGGACATCTACATCACCATCAATATCACCGAAGGTGAAAAGTACACCATTTCCTCGGTCAAGCTGGCCGGCCAGCTGTTGCTGCCGGAAGACGAATTGACCAGGCTGGTAAAGGTCAAGCCCGGCGAGGTGTTCTCGCGCGAGAACATGACCGAGACCACCAAAGCCATCAGCGATCGTCTGGGCAATGAAGGCTATGCCTTTGCCAACGTAAACGCGGCGCCGGAACTGGACAAGGAAAAGCGTCAGGTGGCATTCACCGTGTTCGTCGATCCGGGACGCCGCGTCTATGTGCGTCGCATCAACGTGTCGGGCAACACGAAGACCCGCGATGAGGTGATCCGCCGCGAAATGCGCCAGTCGGAAGCCGGCTGGTACGACGGCGAAAAAATCAACAAGTCGCGCACGCGGGTCGATCGCCTGGGCTATTTCGAGGAGGTGACGGTGGAAACCCCGCCCGTCGCCGGAACCACGGATCAGGTCGACATGGAGATCAAGGTCAAGGAAAAACCCACCGGCAACCTTATGTTGGGGGCAGGTTTTTCCAGCGCCGAAAAATTCACGCTTTCCGGCTCGATCTCGCAGCAGAACCTTTTCGGCAGCGGCAAGCACCTTGCCCTCCAGGTCAGCACCAGCAAGTCGAATCAAGTCTATTCCATCTCGCATACCAATCCGTACTTCACGGTCGATGGCGTCAGTCAGGGCTTCGATCTCTACTATCCGCAACGTCGACACCATCATCGCTGGACGTTGCCGACTACAGTTCGGAGTTCGATTGGCGGCGGCGTTGCGCTGGGGGGTTCCGATCGGCGAGGACGATTACATCACTTTCGGCCTTTCCTACGATCGCACCAAAATCAACGATATCACGCGCAATCGCACCGCTACCGATCGCAATACATCGTGCAGTATCAGGATACGTGTGTGAATACGGCAAGACCACGGATACCTGTCTGGCCACCTTCGGCTGGCAGAAGGACGAGCGCGACAGCCTGATCATGCCCACCTCGGGCAGGATGCGCAAGGCCATCGCCGAGGTTTCGCTGCCCGGCAGCACGGTAACCTATTACCGCGCCAGCTATCAGCATCTGCAGTTCTTTCCGCTCGTTGAGCGTGGCAAGCTGACGCTGGCCCTGAATGGCGAAGTCGGCATCGGCAGGACCTACGGCAGTGACAAGGATGCTGCCCTTCTTCAAGAACTACTACGCCGGCGGCATAGGTTCGGTGCGCGGCTTCGAGTCCGGACTCGCTGGGACCGCGTGACCCAGTTAGCCGCGACCCGGTGGGCGGCGACACGCGACTGGTCGGCAATGCCGAACTGATGTTTCCCGTTCCCGGCATGGGGCTGGACAAATCCGTGCGCATGAGCGTTTTTGTCGATGCCGGCAATGTCTGGGGTCCGATAAGTATCCTGGGACAGGGACTACGGCACCAAATTCGATCTGGGTGACCTGAGATACAGTGTCGGCCTGGCGGTGGCGTGGAATTCGCCGATGGGTCCGCTGAAGTTCTCCTTCGGCAATCCGTTCAACACGACGAAAGACGACAAGATACAGCGTCTGCAGTTCCAGATGGGCTCGTCGTTTTGAGCCCTTACCTAGAGTGAGAGAGTCATGCTGAAAAAAATCATTGTTGCCGGTATTGCCCTGCTGTCATTCTCCACCGGCGTTCTGGCGGACAGCAAGATAGGCGCAATCAATATCCAGAAGATATCTGGCCGACGCTCCGCAGGCGGCGCGCGCCAAGAAAAAGATCGAAAAGGATTTCGAGACGCGCGATCAGGAACTGCAGCGCATCGCCAAGCAGTTGAAGACGATGCAGGAAAACCTCGACAAGAATGCGGTGACCATGGCCGAGGCCGAGCGTCGCACCAAGGAGCGCGAGTTCGGCGATCTGAATCGCGAATTCCAGCGCAAGCAGCGCGAGTTCCGCGAAGACCTGAGCCAGCGGCAGAACGAGGAAATGGCGGCAATCTTCGAGCGCGTGAACAAGATCATCAAGCAGCTTGCGGAAGCCGAGAAGTACGACATCATTTTCCAGGAGGCGGCCTACGTTAACCCGCGCATCGACATCACCGACAAGGTGATCAAGGCGCTGGGTGACGGCGCCGGCGCCAAGTAAGCTCCCGGCCGTGATGCTGCGGCTCGACCAGATCGTCGCCCGCCTTCGGCGGTGAAATAGTCGGCGCCGGCGATACGGCGATTTCGCGCATTGCCACGCTGGAGAACGCCGGCCCCGGCGATCTGGCCTTCCTCGCCAATCCGAAGTACCGACAGCAACTGGCCACCACCCGGGCCGCCGCCGTGATCATGGCGCCGCCGGTCGGCGGAGGGCTTGCGCGCCGCGATCCTGACGCCGCAGCCCTATCTCTATTACGCGCGCGTGGCGCAGTGGCTCAATCCGCCGCCGCCGCCCGAACCCGGCATTCATTCGAGCGCGGTGGTGGCGGGCGAGGTGGCCGCCAGTGCCAGCATCGGGCCCAACGTCTGGATCGGTGCCGGTGCGTCGATCGGCGAGGGTGTCGTGATTGCCGCCAACTGCAGCATCGCTGCGGGGGTCAGGATAGGCGCCGACAGCCGCCTTGCGCCGAACGTGGCGATCTATCCGGGCAGTCGCCTCGGTGTCCGCTGCCTGGTCCATTCCGCAGCGGTGATCGGCGCGGATGGTTTTGGCTTCGCCCGGGAAAGCGACGGCGCCTGGGTCAAGATTCCGCAGGTAGGGGGTGTGCTGATCGGCGACGATGTCGAAATCGGAGCCGGAACCACGATCGATCGCGGCGCACTGGGCGATACGGTGATCGCCGACGGCGTCAAGCTGGACAACCAGATACAGATTGCCCACAACGTGCAGATCGGTGCCCATACGGCGATCGCAGGCTGTGTCGGGATCGCCGGCAGTACCGTGATCGGTGCTCGTTGCACGCTGGGTGGCGCCGCGATGATCATCGGCCATCTGCACATCGGAGATGATGTCAGCGTGACGGCCGGAACGCTGGTGGCAAAGTCGATCCCGGGCGCGGGCACCTACTGCGGCGGCGTACCCTTCATGGAGCACGGCGACTGGCTGAGAAATTTCTCGCGGCTGCGCCACCTCGATGCGATGGCCGATAAAATCCGTGCCCTGGAACAGCGGCTCGCCGCTTTGGAGAAGAAATCATGAGCGAAACAGCCGCAAGCGGAGCAATCGATTCCGGCATGGATATCCATCAGATTCTGGACTACCTGCCGCATCGCTATCCGATCCTGCTGGTGGATCGGGTGCTGGAAGTGGTTCCCGGCGAGAGGATTACGGCGCTGAAAAATGTCAGCATGAATGAGCCCTTCTTTCCCGGCCACTATCCGCATCACCCGGTGATGCCGGGCGTTCTGGTGATCGAGGCGATGGCACAGACGGCGGCGATCCTCTCCTTCAAGACCATGGGCGTCAAACCCGACGGCGTGTCGGTGTACTACTTCGTCGGTATCGACAATGCGCGCTTCAAGAAGCCGGTCGGCCCCGGCGACCAGTTGGTGATCGATGTCAGGCTGACGACCACCAAGCGCGGCATATGGAAATTCGCGGCGACCGCGAAGGTCGACGGACTGGTGGCGGCCGAGGCCGACCTGATGTGCGCCATGCGCTCCACATCGGCATGAGCATCCATCCGACCGCCATCGTCCATCCCGCGGCGCGGCTTGGCAACGACGTCGCCATCGGTGCGTATTCGCTCGTCGGCGAGCATGTCGAGATCGGCGACCGCACCGTCATCGGTCCCCATGTGGTGATCGGCGGCCATACCCGGATCGGCTGCGACAACCGCATTTTCCAGTTCTGTTCCATCGGCGAACAGCCGCAGGACAAGAAATACGCCGGCGAGCCGACCCGCCTCGAAATCGGCGATCGCAACACCATCCGCGAGTTCTGCACCTTCAACTGCGGCACGGCGCAGGACGCCGGGGTAACCCGCCTCGGTGATGACAACTGGATCATGGCCTATGTCCATCTGGCGCACGACTGCCAGGTCGGCAACCAGACCATCTTCGCCAACAACGCGCAGCTGGCGGGCCACGTCCATGTCGGCGACTGGGCCATCCTCGGCGGTTTCACCGGCGTGCATCAGTTCGTGCGCATCGGCGCCCACAGCTTCACCGCGGTGGGAAGCGTTCTGCTGCAGGATCTGCCGCCCTTCGTCATGGCCGCCGGCAATCCCGGCCGTACCGCGCAGCATCAACGCCGAAGGCCTCAAGCGGCGCGGCTTTTCAGCCGCGGCCGTGGCCGCGGTGAAGCGCGCCTACAAGACCCTGTACAAGAGCGGCATGAAACTCGACGAGGCGCGCGCGAGCATCGAGGCCGAGGCGGCGGCTGTCCCCGAACTTGCAGTGCTCGCCGGGTTTCTCGCCGACTCCGGCCGCGGGATCATCCGCTGATTCCATGAGGCAGGTTCCAAGGATTGCCATGGTCGCGGGCGAGGCCTCCAGCGACCAGCTGGCGGCACACCTCATCGCCGCGCTGCAGCAGCATCTGCCGGATGCGCAGTTCTACGGCATCGGCGGGCCGAAGATGCAGCGCGAAGGTTTCGAATCGCTCTGGCCGGCGGAGATGCTCGCGGTGCGCGGTTATGCCGAAGTCCTGCGGCATTACCGCCCCATTGCCCGCATGCGGCGGCAACTGTTGCGCCACCTGCTGGCGGACAAGCCCGATGTCTTCATCGGCGTCGATGGTTACGATTTCAATCTCTGGCTGGAACGGCGCCTCAAGCACGCCGGCATCCCTACGATTCACTATGTCAGCCCGTCGATCTGGGCCTGGCGCAGGAACCGGATCCACAACATCGTTCGCTCGGTAAGCCACATCCTCGCCCTGTATCCGTTCGAACCCGAGTTGTACAAGGACACGACGGTCAAATGCAGCTATGTCGGACATCCGCTGGCCGATGTGATTCCGCTGCACATAGACCAGCAAGCGGTGCGTGAGCGCCTCGGCGTGGCTGCCGGCAGGCCGGTGATCGCGCTGCTGCCGGGCAGCCGCCAGGCCGAACTGCATTTCATGGCGGAAACCTTCATCGAAACCGCGAAGCTGCTGCTGCAGCGCCATCCGCAGCTGCAGTTTCTGGTGCCGCTGGTGTCGCGCGAGACACGGCTGCAGTTTGAAACCGCGCTGTGGAAGCTCAAGGCCGACGAACTGCCCTTCACGCTGATGTTCGGCCACGCGACGGACGCTGTTGCCGCGAGCGACGCCGTACTGGTTGCCAGCGGTACCGCCACGCTGGAAACCGCCCTGGTCGGCCGGCCGATGGTGATTGCCTACAAGATGTCGCCGTGGTCGTGGCGCCTGATGCGCAACATGGGCTATCTGCCCTGGATCGGATTGCCGAACATCCTGGCCGGCCGTTTCGTGGTGCCCGAGTTCCTGCAGGACGACGCCACGCCCGAGAATCTTGCCCAGGCGCTGGGCAACCTGCTGGTCGATCGCCAGGCGCGCGCCGCCATCAGCCGCGTCTTCGGCAGTATCCATCGCCTGTTGCGGCAGGATACAGCGCAGAAGGCCGCCGACGCCGTCCTGCCGTATTTGCAGAAAGCATGATCCGTCTGGTTTGCGGCGTCGATGAAGCCGGTCGCGGGCCGCTCGCCGGACCGGTCTATGCCGCCGCCGTGATCCTCGATCCGGCGCGGCCCATCGATGGTCTGGCCGACTCGAAGAAGCTTTCCGAACGCAAGCGCGAACGCCTGGCCGTGGAAATCCGCGAAAAGGCGCTGGCTTTCGGTATTGCATCGGCATCGGTCGAGGAAATCGACCGCATCAACATCCTGCAGGCGACGCTGCTCGCCATGCGCCGCGCGGTCGAGGCGCTTGCCGTGCAACCGGCCGAGGCGCTGATCGACGGCAATCGCTGCCCCGTGCTCGCCATGCCGGCACGCGCCATCGTTCGCGGCGATGCCAGCGAGCCGGCGATTTCGGCGGCCTCGATTCTCGCCAAGACGGCGCGCGACGCCGAGATGCGGCGCATCCATGAGGCCTTTCCGCAGTACGCGCTGGATCGTCACAAGGGCTATGACACGTTGGCTCACCGTGCCGCGCTGAAGCTGCATGGACCTGCCGCTTTCCATCGCAAGAGCTTTGCGCCGGTAAGGGTCCTGCTCGAAGGCGGCGGATGAGCGACATGCGCCATATCAGTTCGCGCGACAACCCGCAGTTCAAGGCATTGCGGGCATTGGCCGACGATCCTCGCGGCCATGGGCGCGCCCTGGTCGATGGCATCCATCTGGTAGCGACATGCTTCACTCGCGGCATCGGCGTCAAGCAACTGCTGGTCAGCGAGAGCGGACAGAGAAATGCCGAAATTGCGGCCCAGCTGCAAGGCGCCGCAGGGATTGACTGCCTGATTTTGCGCGACAGCCTGTTTCGTGATCTGTCCGGGGTCGCTGCGCCGACCGGCATTGCCGCCGTGATCGACATACCGGTGGCTCCCGCGGGCTGGCCGTCGGGCGATGCCGTGCTGCTTGACGCGGTGCAGGATGCCGGAAATGTCGGCGCCATCCTGCGTACCGCCGCCGCCGCAGGTGTCGGCAATGTCCTGCTCGGCCCGGGTTGCGCCGGCGCGTGGACCTCGCGCGTGCTGCGTGGCGGACAGGGCGCGCATTTCTCTCTCGCCATCCGCGAACAGGTCGATCTGGCCGCGGCGATGGCAGCCTGCCCCGCGACTTCGGTGGCGACGGTGGCTCATGGCGGCACGAACCTGTACGAACTCGATCTCGGCGGACCGATACTCTGGCTGGTGGGCAACGAAGGCGCGGGGCTGTCCGCGGAACTCGTTGCGGCGGCTCAGGTGCGGGCCACTATTCCGCTCGCCGCCGGCACCGAATCGCTCAATGTGGCGGCGGCAACGGCAATATGCCTGTTCGAGGCAAATCGCCGGCGCGGCGCCCGCTGACAGGTGTCATCGGCATATGCCGGGGGAATTGCCGCGTATCCCGCCGGGGATACCGTCCGCGCCTGCGGCGCGGACATAAAGAAAAGGCCCGCACAAGGCGGGCCTGACAAAACCTGAAGCGCCGGAGATTACTTCTTCTTGGCGGCCTTCTTGCCTGCAACGGCGGCTTTGAACGTGGCGCCGGCCGTGAAGCGCGGCACGGTGGTGGCAGCGATCTTGAGTTCCTTGCCGGTCTGCGGGTTGCGACCGACGCGCGCGGCGCGCTTGGAGGGCTTGAAGCTGCCAAAGCCGACCAGCGTGACGCTGTCGCCCTTGGATACGGCCTTGACGATGGCTGCCATGACAGCGGAGAGTGCCTTCTCGGCAGCGGCCTTGCTGATATCGGCTTCTTTGGCGGTGATTTCGATCAGTTCAGACTTGTTCATGTGTGACCTCGTGGAAGTGATGATGGTAGTGGCGGGTTGAATTCTAGGCGAATGGTAACGCAGTGTGTCAAACAATTCATTGTCAGCATCAAGGTTTTTGAAAATAGTGATAATGCGATACACGACTGAACCCGGTACGGAATCGCTCTTGCCCCGGCCGCGTTTGTCGCCGGCGCGGCCTGAATTATCTCCCGGGCGGGGAAAAGCATACAGGCAAAGACGATAAAATGCCCGCTTGCAGGCTGGCATGCGCGTCTTTGCGGGCGGGTTCCGCTGATTCTGCCGTGCGCCTGCCGGGTCACTCGAAGCAGCAGCGGAAAGGAAGTCATGGATATGGAACTTGCCTGGTGGCACTGGATGGTTGTCGGTCTCGGCCTGGGCTTGCTGGAGCTCGTGGTCCCCGCCTTCTTTGTCATCTGGTTCGGCCTCGGAGCGCTGCTGGTGGGTGTCGCGCTGCTGGTCGTCCCGGACATGGCCTTCAGTGCGCAGATCCTGTTATGGACGGTGGCTTCGGTGGCGATGACCGTGCTCTGGTTCAAGGTCTTGCGCAACGACGGCGGCAAGACGCGTTCCGGCCAGGCCGACGAGGCGCTGGGCGAAATCGGAGTCCTGGTCAGGGCCGTGGAGCCGCTGGGTGTCGAGTCGGCGCGCGGCGAGGTGCGTTTTCAGAAGCCGGTGATGGGTTCCGATGTCTGGCCCTGTCTTGCTGATAGGCCCATCGCGGCAGGGGAGCGGGTCAGGGTGCTGGCGGTGGACGGCCAGATACTTAAAGTCGGCAAATACTGAAGGGGCAGGTCATGTATGAGTTCAGCATTGTTGCAGTCGTACTATTTGTTTTTGTTGTCGTCACGATTGCCAAGGGGGTGCGCATCGTGCCCCAGGGCGAGGAATGGATCGTCGAGCGGTTGGGTAAATTCCACGCCACGCTGCATCCGGGTCTCAATATCATCATTCCCTACTTCGACCAGGTGCGCTACAAGCTGACCACCAAGGACATCATCCTCGACGTGCAGGAGCAGGAGGTCATCACCAAGGACAACGCGGTGATCCTGACCAATGCGATCGCCTTCATCAAGGTCACCGATCCGATCAAGGCCGTGTACGGCGTGACGAATTTCTCCGAAGCCATCCGCAACATGATCATGACCACGCTGCGTTCGATCATCGGCGAGATGACGCTGGACGAAGCGCTGTCCAATCGCGACAAGATCAAGGCGCGCCTGCGCGAAGGTGTCGCCGATGAGGCCATCGACTGGGGCCTGACCGTCAAGTCGGTCGAGATCCAGGACATCAATCCGTCCGATTCCATGCAAAAGGCCATGGAGGCGCAGGCCTCGGCCGAGCGCGAGCGCAAGGCCATGGTGACCAAGGCCGAGGGTACCAAGCAAGCCACCATCCTCAACGCCGAGGCGCAACTGCAGGCGGCGCGACTTTCCGCCGAGGCGCAGGTGACTCTGGCCGAGGCTTCGGCCGAGGCGATCAAGCGCGTCGCCGCAGCGATCGGCACCGAGGATGCGCCGATGCGCTACATGCTGGGCGAGAAATACATCCATGCCATCGGCAACCTGGCCAAGTCGGACAATGCCAAGACGGTGTTGATCCCCGCCGACATCCAGGACACCCTGCGCGGCATTCTGGGCAGCCGCAAGTAAGCAGCGGCCGGCGACCCGGAGTCTTCCATGCGTCTGCTGGCTTTCGAGACCGCAACGCGGCGGCTGTCGGTTGCGCTCTGGCAGGATGGCGCACTGATCGAACGCAGCGGGGAAATTCCCAACGGGGGCTCCGGGCAATTGTTGCCATGGATGCAAGAATTGCTGGCGGAGGGTGGCGTCACGCTGGCGCAGATCGACGGCATCGCCTTCGGTGCGGGCCCCGGCGGTTTCACCGGGCTGCGCCTGGCTTGCGGCGTGGCGCAGGGCCTGGCCTGGGGCCTCGATCTGCCGGTGCTGCCGGTATCGACCCTGGAAGCGCTGGCTCTGGCCTCGGGTGAAAGAGATGTCTGGGCTTGTCTCGATGCGCGCATGAACGAGGTGTATGCCGCGGCCTACTGCGTCGAAGGGGATAACGTCACGCAACTCATGGCGCCGGTTTGCCTGCCGCCCGCCGTGGCGCCGGCGCCGACTTTTGCCGGCGGTTGGGGCGTCGGTGATGGTTTTGCTTCCTACGAACCGGTGCTCCGCGCGCGAAAGCCCGATCTCATCGGTCTGCGCGCCGATGCATTTCCCACCGCTGCCGCCGTGCTGCGTCTCGCGATACCGGGGTTTTCCAGGGGCGAGGCGGTGCCGGCAGCCATCGCGCAGCCCGTCTATGTGCGCGACAAAGTGGCGTTGACGACCGCCGAACGGATGGCGCGCGGGGGTGCGAAATAGTGGTCCACTACCCGGGCATGACGGAAGCGGACCTCGATGCCGTGGCCGCGGCCGAAGCGCGTATCCATCCCTATCCCTGGACGCGAGGCAACTTTGCCGATTCCCTGGCGGCTGGCCACGGCGCATGGCTGGCACAGGAGGGAGAGCGCATGATCGGTTATGCGGTCATGATGCCGGCGTTGGACGAAGCCCACCTGCTCAACATCAGCGTGCTGCCTGAATTGCAGCGCAGCGGTCGCGGCTCGGCGCTGCTGATTCACGTTTTCGCCCAGGCCCGGTTGCAGGCGGCGACGCGCATGCTGCTCGAGGTCCGCCCCGGAAATGTTTCCGGGCAGGGCTTCTACCGGCGTCACGGCTTCGTCGAAATCGGTCGCCGCAGAGACTATTATCCGGCCCATGGAGGCCGTGAGGATGCCATCGTGATGGCGCGTGACCTATGACGCCGGATCGTCAGCAGATTCTGCGCGAGATGGGCCTGGGGCCCGTCTGGAAATTGCGTGCGCCAACCGCCGCAATGCCGGCCGAACCGGTCGTGACGGCATCGGTCGCTGTTGCCGCGCCGGCCACCGACCCCATTCTGCCCATCGCTCCGCCTGGCGCGATGGCCTGGGACGAACTTGCCGCAACCGTTGCGGCCTGCCGTGCCTGCCGGCTTTGCGAGGCGCGCAAGCAGGCGGTGCTCGGTGTCGGCGACCGCAATGCCGACTGGCTGTTTGTCGGCGAGGGTCCGGGCGCCGAGGAAGACGAGCGCGGCGAACCCTTCGTCGGCCAGGCCGGCAAGCTGCTCGACAACATGCTGGCGGCGATCGGTCTCAAGCGCGGCGAGGACGTGTATATCGCCAACGCCGTCAAATGCCGGCCGCCCGAAAACCGCACGCCTGCGCCTGAAGAAGCCGCTGCCTGCCGGCCGTATCTGGAGCGGCAGATCGAACTGATCCGGCCGAAGCTGATCGTTGCGCTGGGCCGCCCGGCGGCGCAGACCCTGCTGCAGACGGAAATCAAGATCGCTGCGGCGCGCGGCAAGCTGCACGACTATCGCGGCATCCCGCTGATCGTCACCTACCATCCGGCCTACCTGCTGCGCACCCTGCCGGACAAGGCCAGGGCCTGGGAGGATCTTTGCTTCATGCGGCAGACCATGAGACAGCGGAAGGACGCCTGATGTCGCACGGCAGCGAAGGCTCGGCGCACGGTTCAATACGGGCCATTTTCTACGCGCTGGGAGCGAACTTCGGCATTGCGGTATCGAAGTATGTCGCGGCATTCTGGACCGGTTCCGGCTCGATGCTGGCCGAGGCGATCCATTCCACGGCCGACTGCGCCAACCAGCTGCTGTTGCTGCTGGGCCTGAGGCAGGCGCGCCGTCCCGCCAGCGCCGACTTTCCGCTCGGCCATCACCGTGTCACCTACTTCTGGTCGATGATCGTGGCCCTGCTGCTGTTCTTCATGGGCGGCGCGTTTTCCGTCTATGAAGGCATCGAGCGGCTGCTGCATCCGCAGCCGCTGCAGCACGGCCTGATCGCCATGGCGGTGCTCGCGGGTGCCGTGGTGCTGGAAGCATTTTCGCTGTGGGGCGCCATGAGGGAGATCCGCAAGATCGCCGGGCGCCAGCCTTTCCTGGTGTGGTTCCGCGAGACGCGTCAGTCCGAACTGATGGTCGTGGCCGGCGAAGACATCGCCGCCTTGCTGGGTCTTGTGCTGGCTTTCGTCGCGGTCGCCGCCACGGTGGTCACCGGCAACCCGCTATGGGACGCGCTGGGCACGCTGGCGATCGGCATCGTGCTGATGGTGATCGCGATTGCCGTGATGATCGAGGTCAAGGGCCTGATCGTCGGCGAATCCGCCGCGCCGGCTCTGCGTGCCGAGATAGAAGCCTTCGTCGCGGCCCAGGCGGAAGTCGAACAGGTATTGAATGTCATCACCCTGGCCTGGGGCGACAAGGTGGTGATCGCGGTCAAGGCGCGCCTGCGCGGCATGGAAACGCAGACCGGCCTGCAGATGGTCGACGCCATCAACGCCGTCGAGGCGCGGATGCAGGAGCGCTTTCCGAACGCACAGTGGGTATTTTTCGAGCCGGACGTGCGCTAGTTTTCGCCGCCAGGCCGCCCTAAGGCGAAAGACGCCCCCATGGGGGGCAGCGAGCCGGGTTTGCGAGCGTGGGGGCCATCACTTGGCTTCAGTGGTGGGCCGCGTCATCCAGTTGCGCGACGTCGTCGCGTTCGCGCTGGTTGATCCCATGCTGGCGCTTGACCAGCCACATGGTGCCGGCCACGAACAGGCCGAACATGACGATGATCCAGTAAATCGACAACTGGGCCCTGATCAGCACGGAGTAGGTGGTGGTCATGATCAGGATCGAAAGATTCTCGTTGAAGTTCTGCACCGCGATGGAATGCCCGGCACCCATCAGGATGTGGCCGCGATGCTGCAGCAGTGCGTTCATCGGCACCACGAAGAAACCGGAGAAGATTCCCACCAGCACCAGCAGCGGTACCGCCAGCCACATGTCGCGCACGGCGATCATCGCGATGACGCCGACGCCCATGGCGATGCCCAGCGGGATCACGCGTACCGATTTGCGCAGGGTGATCATCCTCGCCGCGAGCACCGCGCCGATGGCCACGCCGACGGCGACCACGCCTTGCAGCATGCTGGCCTTCGACAGGTCGAGGTTCAAGGCCACCTTGGCCCATTCCAGCACGATGAATTGCAGCGTTGCTCCCGCGCCCCAGAACAGGGTCGTGACGGCCAGCGAAATCTGGCCCAGTTTGTCGCGCCAGAGCAGCTTGAGGCAGTGGTTGAACTCATGGAACAGATAGACCGGATTCTTCTTCAGCGGCTTGTGGTCGACGCCGGTATCCGGGACGTAAAGATTGAACAGGGCGGCGATCAGGTAGAGCGCGCCGATGATGACCAGGGTCATTTCGGCAACGGTATCGACCCCGGTTTCGATTACCGGAAAGTCCATCGAGCAGGAGTCCGTGGGCGATTTCCGGCTTGATCAGGGCGCCACCCAGCACCACGCCGAGGATGATCGCGCCGACCGTGAGTCCCTCGATCCAGCCGTTGGCGACGACCAGCAGGCGGTGCGGCAGGTATTCGGTGAGGATGCCGTACTTGGCCGGTGAATAGGCGGCGGCACCGAGTCCGACCACGGCATAGGCCAGCAGCGGATGCACATCGAAGAACATCAGGCTGCAGCCAAAATCTTGATGCCGTTGCTGATGAACATCACCCGCCACTTCGGCATCGAGTCGGCGAAGGCGCCGACGAATGCCGCCAGCGCAACGTAGGACACCGTGAAGAAGGTTTTCAGCAGGGCTCATAGGCTGGCGGCGCCTGCATGTCGCGCAGGATCGCGATGGCGGCGATCAGCAGGGCGTTGTCGGCGAGCGCGGAAAAAAACTGCGCCGCCATGATGATGTAGAAACCAGGACTCATCGAAAGGGTCTGTTGCCAGACCTTGTTTTAGGCTGCGGGTTTATAGCACGAAAGGCCTGGCGCAACCTTGATGCGGCGGTGCAGCAACGGCCATAAATTGCGCTCATGGGGTGTGATTTGTGATTGAATACCCACAACACCGAAACACTTGAATCCGGAGGTATCAGAAATGGCCGATCGCCGCCTGCAGGTCTTTCATGCAGTTGCCAAGCAACTGTCGTTCACCAAGGCGGCAGATGTGCTGTTCATGACGCAACCGGCCGTGACGTTTCAGATCAAGCAGCTCGAAGAGCACTTCAATACGCGGCTTTTCGATCGCGGCCACGGCCGCATCGCGCTGACGCCGGCGGGCGAAGTGGTGCTCGGCTATGCGGAAAAAATTCTGGGCCTGTCGTCCGAGATGGACGTGCGCCTTTCCGAACTGACCGGCGAGATCGGCGGTTCCCTGATGGTCGGGGCATCGACCACCATCGCCGAATTCATGCTGCCCGGCATCCTCGGCGAATTCAAGTCGAGCTATCCGAATGTGCGCTCGCGCCTGATGGTCGGCAATTCCGAGTCGATCGAACACCGGGTCATGGAGCATACCATCGACATCGGTTTCATCGAATCGCTCTCGCATGAACCCACGCTGGAGTGCGAGGTGTGCTGCGACGACGAACTGGTGGTCATCTGCCACCCGCGTTTTCCCCTGGCGCGGCACAAGGAACTGAGTCCGCAGAAACTGCTGGAGCATGCCTTCATTTCGCGCGAACCGGGTTCCGGCACGCGCGAATTCACCGAAAACTACCTGCGCCATGCGGGAATCTCGCTCGACCAGATGAGCGTGGTGATGGAACTCGGCAGTCCGATCGCCCTCAATGGCGTGGTCGAGACCGGGTTGGGTTTCGCCATCGCCTCGCGGGCGTCGGTGACCAAGGAACAGCGTCTGGGCGACATCGTCGCGATACCGCTGAAGCCGCGCCTGATCCGCACCCTGTCCATGGTCTATCCCAAGGAAAAATTCCGCTCGCGGCTGGTCGCGACTTTCGTCGAATTCGCCGCCACGCGCTTGCGTTCCCTGATCGCGAAAAAGCAGACTTAGGGCGGCCCATGTCGCGACCGATACGCGCGCGGCTCGACTGGTCGGCCTTGCGCCACAATCACACGGTTATCCGGCGCCATGCCGGCGCCGCCCGTGTCTGGAGCGTGGTCAAGGCCGATGCCTACGGGCACGGCCTGTTGCCGGCGGCACAGGCGCTGAACGAAGCCACCGACGGTTTTGCACTGGTGGAACTCGAAGGCGCGATGGCGCTGCGCGATGCCGGCCTGACCCAGCCGATACTGATGCTGGAAGGTCCCTATCAGGCCGATGACCTGCCCCTGTTCGCCGAACTGGAATTGACGCCGGTGCTGCACACCATGTGGCAGGTCGAGGCGCTGATCGATGCCTGCCTGCCAACGCGTCAGGCGGTTTACCTGAAGCTCAACACGGGCATGAACCGGCTCGGTTTCGATGCGGCGGAATTCAACACGGCGCTCGATCGCCTGGTCATGGCCGACTGCCTCGAATCCGTTACCTTGATGACGCATTTTGCCGATGCCGACGAAGCGCGCGGCATCGAGCAGCAAATGGTGCGCTTCCGGGCCATGACCGGCGGACGCGCCCTGCCGGTGTCGCTGGCGAACTCGGCGGCGCTGCTGCGCTTTCCCGAGGCCGCCGGTGACTGGGTTCGCCCCGGCATCATGCTCTACGGTTCGTCGCCGTTTCCCGCCATGCAAACGGCGGTCGAACTCGAATTGTTGCCGGTGATGACGCTGGAAAGCGAACTGATCGCGGTGCGCGAACTCGTGCCCGGCGATACGGTCGGCTACGGCAGCAGCTTTGTCGCCGAGCGCGCGATGCGTATCGGCATTGTGGCCTGCGGCTATGCCGACGGCTACCCGCGCCATGCGCCGACCGGGACGCCGGTGCAGGTCGCCGGACGGCGCACGACAACCCTGGGGCGGGTATCGATGGACAAGATCTGCATCGACTTGAGCGACCTGCCGGCGAAAGTCGGCGTCGGCGAGACGGTGACCCTGTGGGGCGGGGCGGGGACCATGTACCTGGCGGCGGACGAGGTCGCCACAGCCGCCGGCACCGTTTCGTATGAAATGTTCTGCGCCCTTGCCGCGCGCGTTCCCGTCATCGAAGTCGATTAGTGGCAAAGGTCAAAACCCAATACTCCTGCACCGAGTGCGGCGCCAGTTCGCCCAAGTGGCAGGGGCAGTGTCCCGGCTGCGGACAGTGGAACACCCTGGTCGAGGCGGTGATCGAAACCGTCGCGCCTGCCGGGCGCAACTTCGCCGCGCTGGGCGGCGCCGGCGGCGCGCAGATGCTGGCCGAGATCCGGCCGCGCGAGGAACCACGCCAGCCCACCGGCGTCGAGGAATTCGATCGCGTGCTGGGCGGCGGCCTGGTGGCAGGCGGCGTGGTGCTGATCGGCGGCGATCCGGGCATCGGCAAGTCGACGCTGCTGCTGCAGGCCCTGGCGCGCCTGGCCCAGGCCAGCGAGAACGTGCTGTATGTCTCCGGCGAGGAATCCGGCGAGCAGGTCGCGCTGCGCGCGCGGCGTTTGCAGCTCGATGTCGGCCGCATGCAGTTGCTGGCCGAGATCAACCTGGAAAAGATCCTCGCCACCCTGGTCAAGCTGCGCCCGGCCGTGGCCGTGATCGACTCGATCCAGACTGTCTGGTCCGACGCCATGCAGTCGGCGCCGGGCTCGGTGGCGCAGGTGCGCGAATGCGCGGCGCAACTGACGCGCTTCGCCAAGCAAAGCGGCACCTGCGTGATTCTGGTCGGCCATGTCACCAAGGAAGGCAGCCTGGCCGGTCCGCGCGTGCTGGAGCACATGGTTGACACCGTGCTGTATTTCGAGGGCGATACGCATTCCAGCTTCCGCCTGGTGCGCGCGGTGAAGAACCGCTTCGGCGCGGTGAATGAACTCGGCGTCTTCGCCATGACCGAGAAGGGCCTGCGCGGCGTCGCCAATCCCTCGGCGCTGTTTCTCTCGCAGCATTCGCAGGACGTTGCCGGCTCCTGCGTGCTGTGCACCCAGGAAGGCACGCGGCCCCTGCTGGTCGAGATCCAGGCGCTGGTCGACAGCTCGCAGGCGCCCAGTCCGCGCCGGCTGGCGGTCGGCCTCGAACAGAATCGACTGGCGATGCTGCTGGCGGTATTGCACCGTCATGCCGGCATCGTCTGCGGCGACCAGGACGTCTTCGTCAATGCCGTCGGCGGCGTCAAGATCGCCGAGCCGGCGGCCGACCTCGCGGTGCTGCTGGCGATCGTGTCATCGCTGCGCAACAAGCCGCTGCCGGGCAAGCTGGTGGTCTTCGGCGAAGTCGGGCTGGCCGGCGAAATCCGCCCCGCGCCGCGCGGCCAGGAGCGCCTCAAGGAAGCCGCGAAACTCGGCTTCACCCACGCCATCGTGCCCAAGGCCAATGCCCCACGCCAGGCCATCAAGGGCATCGAGGTGATCGCCCTCGATCGTATCGAGCAGGCCATCGAACAGATGCGAAGCTGGTGAAAAGGCAAAACCCATGAGCCACAGAGGACACAGAGGACACAGAGGACACAGAGAAAATCGCGTGAATTGCTTTACCTCTGTGATCTCTGTTTCCTCTGTGGCTAAAAGGTTTTCATGATCTCCCTGCGGCTCGCGCTGCGCATGCTCGCCCGCGACTGGCGTGCCGGCGAACTGACGGTGCTCGGCATCGCGCTGATGCTGGCCGTCGCGGCGCTGACCAGCGTCGGCTTCCTGACCGACCGCGTCGAACAGGCGCTGCGCCTGCAATCCCACCAGCTGCTCGGCGGCGACCTGCTGCTGAGCGCCGATCATCCCGTGCCCGAGCGTTTCCGCCAGGAGGCCGCAGCACGCGGCCTGCGCGCGGCCGCGAGCGCCACCTTTCCGAGCATGGTCAGCCTGGGCGACGCGTCGCTGCTGGCGGAGATCAAGGCCGTGTCGGCGGGCTATCCCTTGCGCGGCACCTTGCGCACGGCAGTCGTGCTGAATGCCGCCGATGCCGACACGGCGCGGGTGCCACAAAGCGGCGAGGCGTGGCCCGACGAGCGCCTGGCGACCACCCTGAGTCTCGCTTCCGGAACACCGCTGGCACTCGGAAAAATTGTCGTGCGGAGCGGCCCGGTGCTGACCCTGGAGCCGGATCGCGGCATGAACGTGTTTGCCCTGGCGCCGCGGTTGATGATCAACCTCGCGGATTTGCCGGCGACTGGGCTGATCCAGCCCGGCAGCCGGATTCGCTATCGGCTGCATCTGGCCGGCGAGGCTTCCGCTGTAAAGGAATTTGAAGCCTGGGCTAACGTGCAGCTCGGGCGTGGCGAGAAGATCGAAAGCCTGGACAACGCGCGGCCCGAGATTCGCAACGTGACCGAGCGCGCGCAGCGCTTCCTGCGCCTCGCCGCGCTGCTGGCCGTGATCCTGGCCGCGGTGGCGGTGGCGCTGGCCGCCGAGCGCTACATGCGCCGCCATCTCGACGGCTGCGCGGTGATGCGCTGCATGGGCGCCTCGGGAGCGCAATTGCTGCTGATCCACGGCGGCGAATTCCTGATCTTCGGCCTTGCCGCCACCCTGGCCGGATGCGGCGTCGGCTATGCCGTGCAGGGCGCCATGGAGCAACTTCTGGCGAGCCTGATGTTGACCAAACTTGCCGGCACCATCGCTGCTGCCCTGGCTGCACGGCCTGCTGGTCGGCCTCACGCTGGTCATCGGCTTCGCCCTGCCGCCGCTGCTGCGCCTGAAGCGGGTGCCGACCATTCGCGTGCTGCGCCGCGAGTGGAGTGCTTCCGAGCCGGCTTCGGTCGGCGCCTATCTGCTGGGCGCCGCAGTTCTTGCGGCGCTGATGCTGTGGATGGCGGGGGACCTGCGGCTGGGTCTGATCGTGCTGGGCGGCTTCCTGATCGCGCTGGCTTTCTTTGCCCTGACGGCGCGCGGGCTGCTCGCCGTACTCGGCCGCCTGCGTCCGGCCGGGCGCGGCTACGGCTGGCGCCATGGCCTGGCCAACCTGCGGCGGCGCCTGGCGGCGACCATGGTGCAGGCGGTGGCGCTGGCGCTGGGCCTCACCGCCTTGCTGCTGCTCACCGTCGCGCGCGGCGACTTGTTGGACAGCTGGCTGGCGCGGGTTCCGGCCGATGCGCCGAACCGCTTCGCGATCAACATCCAGCCCGATCAGCGTGTCGCCATCGCCGACTTTTTCAAGGCGCGCGGCCTGCCGCCGCCGGAACTGGAGCCGATGGTGCGCGGCCGTCTGGTGCAGGTCAACGCGCAGCCGGTCGGGCCGGAGAGTTATGTCGACGATCGCGCGCAACGTCTGGTCGACCGCGAATTCAACCTGTCGTGGTCGGCAAAAGTGCCGGCCGGCAATACCGTCAGCGGCGGACGCTGGCACGGTGCCACCGCGGGCGCGGAGTTTTCGGTGGAGCAGGGCCTGGCCGAAACCCTGAACCTGAAGCTCGGCGATCGCCTGAGCTACGACATCGCCGGCAAACGCGTCGAGGCGGTCATCACCAGCCTCAGGAAACTCGACTGGGATTCGATGCGCGTCAATTTCTTCGTCATGTCGCCGCCGGCGGTGCTGCAGGATTATCCGGCCAGCTACATCACCAGCTTCCATCTGCCGGCCGACAAGGCGGGTGCGATCCCTGAGCTGGTGCGGGCCTTTCCCAACATCACGGTGATCGACGTCGTCGCCCTGGTCCGGCAGTTGCACGCGACGATCGACCAGGTCGCGCGCGCCGTGCAACTGGTGTTCGGCTTCGCCGTACTGGCCGGGCTCGCCGTGCTCTATGCCGCGCTGCAGGCCAGCAGCGACGAGCGCCGCCACGAGCTGGCCGTGCTGCGTGCGCTGGGCGCGCGCAGCCGGCAGTTGTCGAGCGCGCTGCTCGCCGAGTTTGCCGCGCTGGGTGCCCTGGCCGGCCTGCTCGCCGGCATCGCCGCAAGCCTCATCGGCTGGGGCCTGGCGCGCTTCGTGTTTCGCCTCGACTACCTGCCGCAGGTGGAGCTCTGGCTCATCGGCCTGTCGGCCGGGATCGTGCTGGTCGTCGTCGCCGGCTGGCTGGGTGCCTCGTCGATGCTGCGCCAGTCGGCGCTGCCCGCGCTGAGGGCGGCGCAGTAGGGCAAGGCAATCGCATGAACACGCAAGTCATGCTTTTCGAGTTCAGCAATCCCCAATTTTCCGGACCGGGCGTCATCCCGGGCTTGACCCGGGATCCAGTATTACGCTGAAAGCCTGGATTCCGGCTTTCGCCGGAATGACTGCCTGTCGATTCCCGGCTCAAAGGTATTCATGCAATTGCCCTGCGCAGCAGGGGCGGCAACACCTAGTCGTCCGGTTTGCAGCCTTCGGCGCGGTAGCGGTCCGCAGCAGGCGGCCTGCATGAGGTGACGGGGTGGCCTGATGCATAATGGGCGATGCGTGCGCCATTCCATCGCTCGACTATGCATGGCAGTCTGTCACGGCTGTGGCTGCAGCCGGCGATATTGTTCGTCGTTGTGGCCTTCGGCGTGCTGGTTTCTTTTGCTCTGGACTGGCGGCAGACTGAGGCCAACATGCACTCCGTCGCGCGCGAGCGCGGCGCGGCGCTGTTCCGTCTGGCGGAGTTGTCGCGTGACTGGAACGCCCGTCATGGCGGCGTCTATGTACCGGTGACGGAGGCCACGCAACCCAATCCCTATCTTGAGCACCCGCGGCGCGACCTGCTGACCCGGGACGGCCTCAAGCTGACAATGATCAACCCCGCCGACATGACCCGGCAGATTGCCGGGATCGCGCAGCAGGACGATGGCATCCAGTTGCATATCACCAGCCTGAAGCCGGTTCGTCCGGGCAACGCACCGGATGCCTGGGAAGCCGATGCCCTGCGCCGCTTCGAAGGCGGCCTTGACGAAATTATCGAATTGATTCCCGGTCCGCCGGCCGCGCACCGCTACATGGCTCCGCTCAAGGTCACCAAGGCCTGCCTGACCTGCCACGAGAAGCAGGGCTATGTACTGGGTCAGATCCGCGGCGGGGTTTCCGTCACCATGCCTGCGGCGCCTCTGCTGCAAATTCGCGATGCCGACCGCATCCACTCAGGCGCAGCGCACCTGCTGATGTTTGGCGTGGTCGCCGCCCTGCTGCACCTGCTGTTGTCGCGCAACCGCGGTCACATGCGGACGCTGGAAGACCTGGCGAAGGAGCAGGAGCAGGTCATCGCCGAGCGCACGCACGGCTTGTCGCGGGCAAATGACGAACTGGAGCGCCAACTCGCCGAACGCGAGCTGGCCGCGGCCGTGTTCGACAACGCGGCGGAACCGATCATGGTTACCGATGAGCGCGGATATTTCGTCCAGGTGAATCCGGCTTTTTCGCTGATGACCGGCTACGCCGCGAGTGAAGTGCTGGGCAAGTCAGTCGGCATTCTCAGGTCGGGCAGGCATCCGCCGGAGTTCTTTGCCGAAATGTCGCAAATCCTGGAGCGGGAGAATCGCTGGCAGGGCGAAATCTGGAACCGGCACAAGAACGGCGAGATATTTGTCGTCTGGCTGTCCATCAGCCGCGTTGCGCGCGCCGGGCATCCGGTGCGTTTCGTTGCCACCCTGACGGATATCACGCGCAGCAAGAAACTGGAAGATGAATTGCGGCATCGGGCCTACCACGATCCGCTGACTGACTTGCCCAATCGCGCGCTGTTTGCAGACCGTTTGCGGGTTGCGATCTCTCAGGCGCAGCGCCACAAGCGCAACTTCGCCCTGTGCCTCATCGACCTGGACTACTTCAAGCCGGTGAACGACCGGTTCGGCCATGCCGCCGGCGATGATCTGCTGATCGAGACGGCGCAACGCCTGTGTTTCTGTGTGCGCGCCGCGGATACGGTGGCGCGACTGGGCGGCGACGAATTTGCCGCCATCCTTACCGATGTCGGATCGCGCGCCGAGGTAGAAGAGGTTGCCGCGCGTATCGTCGCGGATCTGGCGCGTCCCTTCGAATTGCAAGCCGGTACCGCCCACATTTCGTGCAGCATCGGCATCGCACTTTTTCCCGACCATGGCACGGAGATCGAAGCGCTGCAGCGCAACGCCGACGTCGCGCTCTATGGCGTAAAGGCCTCGAGTCGCAACGCCTGGCGTATTTGTCCGGATGCCGCGGCGTGATTGAAGCGTCGGGGAAAGCCGGCCTGCCTCGGCGCCGGAATAGTTTCCAACCTCCCTCGCCGGATTTTGCGTTCGCCGTCCCGCCGGCGCCGACTGTTAGTTCAGCGTACGCGCCAGACGGATGCGGAACTCGCGTACCAGATCGTCGTACTGCGCGTTGCCGCCGAGCAGGGTGAACAGGTCGAGCATGGTTTTGCGTGCGGCTTCGTCCTGCCACTTGCGGTCGCGGCGCACGATGTCCAGCAACTGCTCCAGCGCCGGGCGGTAGTCCTGCGCCAGGGCCAGAGCATGGGCCAGTTGCAGGCGGGCATCGAGATCGTCGGCCCTGGTCGCGATGCGTGCCGCGAGCGCCGCCGGATCGGCGCCGCCGCCGGCCGCCGCCAGTTTCAGCCGTGCCTGCAATGCGGCAAGGCGGGCCGTGTCGCGAGCCTTGTGTTCCAGCGGGTCGAGCATGGCCTGCGCAGCGTCGGTCCGGCCCATGTCGATATGGATTTCAGCGAGGTCGAACTGCACGTTCTCATTGGCCGGATCGAGTTCGCGCGCATCGGCCAGCAGCGATGCGGCGACGTCCGCATCGCCGCGCGTCCGGGCTTCCTGCGCCGCGACCCGCAACGGCTCGGCGGGGGAGGGCAGCAGGCCGTCAATGAAGGCGCGGATCTGCGCTTCGGGCAGGGCGCCGGTGAATTCATCGACCAGTTTGCCGTTGACAAAGGCCTTGACGTTGGGGATGCCGCGCACGCCGAGCCGCGCGGCAAGCTCCTGGTTCCGGTCGGAATCCAGCTTGGCGAGGATGAAGCGTCCGCCGTAGTCGGCGGCGAGCTTTTCCAGTACCGGCTTTAGCACGCGACAGGGCGCGCACCACTCGGCCCAGAAGTCGACCAGCACCGGGGCGCGGTGCGAGGCGGCGAGGACTTTTTCCTGAAAGTCGGCGGTGCCGACGTCGAACGAGAAGGGGTTCATGGGTAGCCGTGCGTCACGGAAAGCTGTCTTGCCGCAGTTTCTCAGGCTTGCTCTCACAAGGCAATCCGGGCCGGGCAAACGCGCATGGCCGGCATGCGTCGCGGGGTATAATCCGCGCCTTGGATTTTCACCCCACATCTTTCCCGCCCCGATCCGTCCATCATGGCTGAATTCCTTGCCCTGCGGGGCACTGCTGCGTTTTCGGCGCCCCGTCTGGCGCGCCTGCAAAAGACTCTCGGCGAAAGCGTTGCGGGGATTCGTCTGACGGCCGAACACTGGTATTTCGTCGAGCTCGAAACGGCGCTGAACGCCGATGAAGCGGCCCGGCTGAAGGACCTGCTGGGCATCCCGGAACACCTGCCGGCGGCGCCCGAGGGCGATCTGCTGCTGGTCACGCCGCGCCTGGGCACGATTTCGCCGTGGAGTTCGAAGGCGACCGACATCGCGAAGAATTGCGGCTTCGCCGCAGTGAAGCGCATCGAGCGCGGAACAGCCTTCCACGCCAAGGGCAGCATCGAAAAGTCGGCGCTGGCGATACGGCTCCATGACCGCATGACCGAATCCGTGCTCGATTCCGTCGACGCCGCGCGGGCGCTGTTTCATCATGTCGCACCGCAGCCGCTGACCAGCATCGATCTGCTCGGCGGCGGGCGCGAGGCGCTGGTCAGGGCCAACACCGAATTGGGCCTGGCGCTGTCCGGGGACGAGATCGATTACCTGGTGGACAACTTCGGCAAACTCGGGCGCAATCCCACCGACGTCGAACTGATGATGTTCGCCCAGGCCAATTCCGAACATTGCCGGCACAAGATTTTCAACGCCAGTTGGACGGTGGATGGCGCAGCCGCAGCCGCTGTCCCTGTTCGGCATGATCCGCGAGACGCACAAGGCGCATCCCGAGGGCACGGTGGTGGCGTACTCGGACAATGCCGCCGTGATCGAGGGCGCCACCATCCGCCGCTTCTATCCGCGCGCCGGCGGTGGCTACGAGTACGGCGACGAGCTCACGCACATCCTGGCCAAGGTCGAGACGCACAACCACCCGACGGCGATCTCGCCCTTTCCGGGGGCGGCGACCGGTTCCGGCGGCGAAATCCGCGACGAGGGCGCAACGGGGCGCGGCTCCAAGCCCAAGGCCGGCCTTTGCGGCTTCTCCGTTTCCGACCTGAAGATTCCCGGCTACGTGCAGCCGTGGGAGTCGAACTACGGCAAGCCGGAGCGCATCGCCTCGGCGCTCGACATCATGATCGAAGGCCCGATCGGCGCGGCGGCCTTCAACAACGAATTCGGCCGGCCCAACCTGGCCGGCTACTTCCGCAGTTTCGAGCAGGAATTCAACGGCGAGATGCGCGGCTACCACAAGCCGATCATGATCGCCGGCGGCCTGGGCAACATCGCCGCCAGCCACTCCTTCAAGATACGCTTCCCGGCCGGCAGCCTGCTGATCCAGCTCGGCGGTCCCGGCATGCTGATCGGGCTGGGCGGCGGCGCGGCATCGTCGATGGCGACCGGCGCCAACACGGCCGACCTCGATTTCGCCTCGGTGCAGCGCGGCAATCCGGAAATCCAGCGCCGTGCGCAGGAAGTCATCGACAGATGCTGGCAGCAGGGCGATGACAATCCGATACTCGCCATCCACGATGTCGGCGCCGGCGGCATTTCCAACGCGATGCCCGAACTCGCCCACGACGCCGGCTGCGGCGCGGCCTTCGACCTGCGCGCGATTCCCAGCGAAGAGCCGGGCATGAGCCCGCGCGAAATCTGGAGCAACGAGGCGCAGGAGCGCTACGTGCTGGCCATCGCGCCGGAACGCCTCGACGAATTCCGCGCCCTCTGCGAACGCGAGCGCTGCCCCTTCGCCGTGCTTGGCGTCGCCACCGACGACGGGCAACTGACGGTCAAGGACGATCACTTCGGCAACAAGCCGGTGGACATGCCGATGGAAGTGCTGCTCGGCAAGGCGCCCAAGCTGCATCGCGATGCGCGGCGCCAGCGCGTGGCGATGCCGCCGCTCGATCTCGCCGCCATCGACCTGAAGGAGGCCGCGCTGCGCGTGCTGCGCCTGCCGGCCGTGGCCTCGAAGAATTTCCTCATCACCATCGGCGATCGCAGCGTCGGCGGCTTCACGGCGCGCGACCAGATGGTCGGGCCCTGGCAGGTGCCGGTGGCCGATGTCGCGGTGACCGCGATGGGTTACGACACGGTCCGCGGCGAATGCTTCGCCATGGGCGAGCGCACCCCGCTGGCCCTGCTCGACGCCGCGGCCTCCGGGCGCATGGCGGTGGGCGAGGCGATCACCAATCTGGCGGCGGCCGACGTGGGAGACATCGGCCGCATCAAGCTCTCGGCCAACTGGATGGCGGCGGCCGGTCACGGTCATGAGGATGCCGCGCTTTTCGACACCGTGAAGGCGGTCGGCATCGACTTCTGCCCGGCACTCGGCGTGGCGATCCCGGTCGGCAAGGATTCGCTGTCGATGCGCACCAAGTGGGAAGGAAGCGGGGAAGAGCAGGGCACGGCGAAGCAGGTGACGGCGCCGCTGTCGCTGATCGTCACGGCCTTCGCGGCGGTCAAGGATGTGCGCCGCACGCTGACGCCGCAACTGCGGCCCGACGCCGAGGTGGGCGAAACCGAACTGCTGCTGATCGACCTCGGCCGGGGCCGCAACCGTCTCGGCGGTTCGGCGCTGGCGCAGGTGTATGGCGCTCAGTCGGGTCAATTGGGCGATACGGTGCCGGATGTCGATGCCGCATTGCTGAAAAGCTTTTTCGGCGCAATCCAGGCGCTCAACCGCGACGGCAAAATCCTCGCCTATCACGACCGTTCCGACGGCGGCCTGTTCGCCACCGTCTGCGAAATGAGCTTCGCCTCGCATGTCGGCGTCTCGCTGAACCTCGACGGGCTCTGCTACGACCCGCTGATGAACGATGTCGACGGCAGCGAACGCTTTCCGCAGATCGCCGGGCGCCTGCGCGACCGGATTATCGCGGCGCTGTTCAACGAGGAACTCGGCGCCGTGCTGCAGATTCGCCTCGCCGATCGCGGCGCCGTAATGCAGACGCTGCGCGATGCCGGCCTCGGCGCCTGCACGCATGCCATCGGCACCACCAACACCGGCGACGCCGTGCGCATCTGGCGCAATGCCAAGGCGGTATTCGCCGCCCACCGCAATGAATTGCAGCGCACCTGGAGCGAAGTCAGCCATCAGATCGCCCGCCTGCGCGACGATCCGGTCTGCGCCGAGGAGGAATTCGACGCGCTGCTTGACGCCGACAATCCCGGGCTGTCGGCTTCAATAAAGTCCGTGCCGGTGGCGCCTTTTGTCGCCACCGGCGTCCGACCCAAAATTGCCATACTGCGCGAGCAGGGCGTCAATGGCCATGTCGAAATGGCCGCCGCCTTCGAGCGCGCCGGTTTCGCGCCTTACGACGTGCACATGTCCGACCTGCAGGCCGGCCGCGTGCATCTGGCTGACTTCAAGGGATTCGCCGCCTGCGGCGGCTTCTCCTACGGCGACGTGCTCGGTGCGGGGCAGGGCTGGGCCAAGTCGGTGCTGTTCAACAGTCGCCTGCGCGACGAATTCACGGCCTTCTTCTCCCGCACCGACAGCTTCGCGCTGGGCGTCTGCAACGGCTGCCAGATGATGGCGCACCTGGCGCCGATCATTCCCGGCGCGCAGGAATGGCCGACCTTCCAGCGCAACCGCAGCGAACAGTTCGAGGCGCGCGTTGTGATGGTCGAGATTCCGCAATCGCCGTCGATCTTCCTCTCCGGCATGGCCGGATCGAAACTGCCCGTGGTGGTCAGCCACGGCGAAGGCCGCGCCGAATTCACCGCGGGTCAGGGCGGCAAGGCCTTGGCGGCGATGCGCTACATCGACAATCGCGGCGCGGTGGCGACGGCCTACCCGTTCAATCCCAACGGGTCGCCCGACGGCCTCGCCGGCGTGACGACGGCCGACGGCCGTTTCACCATCATGATGCCGCACCCCGAACGCACCTTTCGCAGCCTGCAAATGTCCTGGCGTCCTGACGGGCTGGGCGAGGACGGGCCGTGGCTGGAGATGTTCCGCAGCGCGAGGCGCTGGCTGGGATAAAGGTTCCCAAAGGGACGCACCGCGCTGGCACTGACGGAACGGCGGCAAGGTTCCCATAAGAGCCGTTCAAGATTTCACGCTCAGGGGCGGCAATGCAGCGGGAGCGGCCGGTCGTCGGAATTTTCTGGCTGACAGCAGCCGGCCACAACCAGCCATCCGCCGCGAAGCCGCATAGCGGTCATTCGACCAACTCAAGAATCTTGTAATGCCGCTAACGCCGCCTCGACTGAGGGATTATTTCTAGCCGAATTCCAAGCCACCGCAGTTGTCACAACACCCAATTTCTGAGTCAGAGGGCGTACGACTGCCGTCTCTGCTGCCATTTTTTTCATCGCCGAAGGAATGAGGGCTACACCTTGTCCGCACCCGACAAAGGCAAGCTGCGATGCCACCGAACCGACCTCATGAACAATGCGTGGCGAAAAGCCAGCATTGCGGCAGGCTGTCACCAAGCTGTCGAAGTAGCCTGGACTGACTCGACGATAGAACATCACAAAGTCTTCTTCTGCAAGCAAGGCCAGTCGAATGCGTGATTTTGAGGCTAACGGATGTTCTCTAGGCAGGGCAACGGCCAATCGATCTTCACGTAACGGAATCGACTTGAGTCCAGTACCAAGTTCTCCCTCCAGTCGGGCAAAGGCCAAATCGATGTCTCCGGACTGAAGGAGAGGAACAGCCTCCACGCTATCGATCTCTCGCATGGAGATAGTTACGTCAGGATGCGTTGCTTTCATTTTCTCGATCAGCGGCGGCAGAACCTCGACCATGGCGGAGGTAATCGCACCGACCGTCAACATACCGCGCTGGCCTGTCGCGGCTTCGCGTACGGCAAGCTCCAAACGCTCCAACTGCTCGGCAAACTTTTTCACGGCGGGAAGAATCGCGGCACCTACCGACGTCAGCTTGGTTCCGCGACGCGATCGTTCGAACAGCTTGACCTTGAGTGCCTGCTCAAGAATTTGAATTTGATCTGTCAGCGGTGGCTGGGACATGCCCAGCCGTTTGGCGGCACGCCCAAAATGCTGCTCCTCGGCAACAGCGAGAAACAACCACAGATGGCGAATGAGGCGAAAGTTGATCATGGCACGCTGATATCCTCCGGCTATCGTAGCATTTACCTAACAGTATTGGACGTATCAACGGTGTTGGCACAACATGCCCTCCATTACTGATTTGAGGTTTCCATGCTTGATACCACCGCAGTTTTATCCGCCGCCGTAGTTTGTCTGGCCGGAGTGATGAGCCCCGGTCCGAACTTCGTGGCGGTTACTCACCGTGCGATTTCATCCTCTCGGTTTGAAGCAGTAGTGATGGTGTTCGGAATCGCCATGATCAATTCGCTCTGGGCGGCCATGGCCTTGTTTGGGCTTGGCCTGCTGGTGATCACCTTGCCGTGGCTGTTCTGGTCAATCAAGCTCATGGGGGCGGCCTATCTGGTCTGGTTCGGGTTTCAACTCCTCAAGCGATCAGGCCAGCCACTCAAGCCAAGAGAGGCGTCCAGTTTGGTATCGTCGTTTCCTTCAGCCCTGCGTGATGGTATCGCGACCAATCTGGCGAATCCCAAGTCAATGGCGTTCTATGCTTCGGTGTTCTCCGGGGCGGTTCCCGCCCACGCATCCATGCAAACCCTGCTGGCCATGGTTGTGATGGTCGGAGTGATTTCTTCTCTCTGGTATGGCAGCGTGGCGCTGGTATTGTCTGCAGATCGAATGGCTAATCTTTATCGGGAGGGCAAGACCGTGGTCGAGCGCACATGCGGACTGTTTCTGATCCTGCTTGGCGGGCGTCAAGGTCTGCTTTGACTTTAGTCGAATGGCTGTTCAGGGCACCGAGGAGTCAGTGACCCGCGAAATCTCAGCGTCGGCTTTCAGTCTTTTAGCGGCCCGATTGTCCTTGCCGTCGAATGGCCCTTACTGGCCGCTTGAAGGCATTAGCCAAACCCCACCGTATTCGCCGGACACACATAAAAAAACGGGAGCCGCGGCCCCCGTTTTCATGATGCCGGCCGGAGCGGCTTATTCGACCTTGGCCTTGGCGCGCAGTTCGTCGATGTGCTTTTGCACCACGCGCTGCTGCAGCTGCTGGGTGATCTGGGGCTTGACTTCTTCCATCGACGGCAGCTTGAGCTCGCGCGTGTCTTCGAGCAGGATCACGTGCCAGCCGAAATCGGTCTTGACCGGGACTTCGGTGAATTTGCCCTTTTCCAGCTTGGCCATGGCCGCCGAGAAGGGCGAGACGAACGAAGCGGGATTGGCCCAGCCTAGATCGCCGCCGCGGTCCTTGGACCCCGGATCCTTCGACTCCTTGGCCAGATCCTCGATCTTTTCGCCCTTCTTGAGCTTGACGATGATGGCCTTGGCCTGGTCTTCGGTTTCGACCAGGATGTGGCGGGCCTTGTATTCCTTGTTGCCGAGCTTGGAGGTGATTTCGGCGTATTCCTTCTTGATCTGCTCGTCGGTGACCGGGTGGGCTTTCACGTAGTCGTTGAGGTAGGCGCCGATCAGCACGCCCTGGCGGGCGAGGTCCATCTGGCCCTGGATCTCGGGCTTCTTGTCGAAGCCCTTCTTGACGGCTTCCTGTGTCAGGATTTCGCGACGCACCAGTTCTTCCATCACCGCCTTGCGCAGTTCCGGGGAATCGGGCTGTCCCTGCGCGGCCTGGCCGGCGATCAGTGCATCGGCGCGGGTCTTGGGAATGGCCTTGCCATTGACGGTGGCGACTGTTGCGGAGTCGGCCTTTGCGGTGGAGTCGGCCTTTTTCTGGGCAAAGGCGGGAGCGGAACTCACCGAAACAGCGAAGGCGAGCAGGAGTGCATGGCGTAGGGTACGGTTCATCGTGGTTCCTGAAGGGTCGGGTTGTCAATGTTCGTCGGGCGTTTTGGCGGTGATGCTGAGTGCGTGAATTTCCCGCTTCATCAGCGGGCCGAGCGCATCATACACCAAGCGATGTCTTTCCATTGTCCTGCAACCGGCGAAACGCGGCGAAACAATGGTCAGCCGGAAGTGGCCGCCGCCGCTTCTGGCACCGGCGTGGCCGGCATGTTTCGCCGAGTCGTCATGGATTTCGATGCTCACCGGGTCGAGCGTGGCGAGGCTGGCGCGCATGGCATCGATGACGCTCATGATTTGGGGAGCACCTGCTTGAAGGGGCGCACCGTGACGCGGGCATAGACGCCGGCGGCGACGTAGGGATCGGCGTCGGCCCAGGCCTGTGCCGCCGCCAGCGAATCGAACTCGGCGACGATCAGGCTGCCGGAAAACCCCGCGGGTCCGGGATCGGGGCTGTCGATCGCCGGAAACGGGCCGCCCAGCACCATGCGCCCGGCAGCGTCCAGTTCCAGCAGGCGGGCAAGATGCGCCGGGCGGGCGGCGAGGCGCTGTTCGAGGCTGTCCGGCACGTCTTCGCCGACGATGGCATAGAGCATGATTACCCCTTGTCCCCGGCAGGAGGAGCTGCGGGTTCCTTGTCCTCCGGGATGTACTTGGCGAGCATCACGCCCTGCAGGACGATGAAGACGATCATCAGGCCCATGCCGCCGAAGAGTTTGAAGCTGACCCAGGTATCGGTGCTGAAGTTGAACGCGACCCACAGGTTGAGCACGCCCATGACGGCGAAGAAGGCCATCCATGCGTAATTGAGCCTCGGCCAGAGGGCCTCGGGCAGTTCCATCTGCTTGTCCAGCATGGCGCGGATCAGGTTCTTGCCGAAGAATTGCGCGGAGCAGAACAGGGTCACCGCGAACAGCCAGTAGAGGATGGTCGGCTTCCATTTGATGAAGGTTTCATCATGCAGGATCAGCGTCGCCCCGCCGAAGACCACGACCAGGCCGAGGCTGACCCAGAGCATGGTGTCCACCTTGCCGTGGCGGTGCCGGACCCAGCCGATCTGCGCCATCGTCGCGGCGATCACCACGCCGGTGGCGATGTAGATGTCGAAAACCTTGAAGGCGACGAAGAAGAGGATGACCGGAAACAGGTCGAAGAGGAATTTCATGGGGCGGATTGTAGCGGTTGCGCCGGCTTACTTCTTTTTGTCGAGATCGATCGAAGCCGAGTTTATGCAGTAGCGCAAGCCCGTGGGGGCCGGCCCGTCGGGAAAAACATGGCCCAGATGGCTGCCGCAATGGCTGCAGACGACCTCGGTACGGCGCATGAACAGGCTGTTGTCGGCAATCTCGGTGATGCCGGTTCCGTCAAGCGGCGCAGTAAAGCTGGGCCAGCCGCAGCCGGAATCGAACTTCGCGGCGGAAGCGAACAGCGGCTCGCCGCAGCCGATGCAGCGATAGGTGCCGGGATCCTTGCAGTCCCAGTACTCGCCGCTGAAGGCGCGTTCGGTGCCCTTCTCGCGGGCGACGTGGTATTGCATGGGCGTCAGTTGCGCGCGCCATTCGGCTTCGGTCTTGCTGATCTTGTCGCTCATGAGGGCCTCCGGGCGCTGACTATAATCGCGGCCATGGCGACTCGGATCAACTTTTGCGCAAATAGTTTCAGGGGCAGGCGATGCGCGTGACCGTGCTGGGGGCCGGCGTGGTCGGCGTGACCAGCGCCTGGTACCTCGCGGCGGATGGCCATGAAGTCACGGTCATCGAGCGCCAGCCGCTGCCGGCGCAGGAGACCAGCTTTGCCAACGGCGGCCAGATTTCCGTCAGCCATGCCGAACCCTGGGCCAATCCGCAGGCGCCCTGGAAAGCCCTGAAATGGCTGGGGCAGCGAGGATGCGCCGCTGTTGTGGCGGCTGCGCGCCGATCCGGCGCAATGGGCCTGGGGCCTGCGCTTCCTGCGCGAATGCACGGCGGCGCGGGCGCGCGCCAATGTCGGCGCCATCGTGCGTCTTGGGCCTCGCCAGCCGCGCCGCCCTGCAGTCGTTGCGGCGTGAACTGGCGCTCGAGTACGACCATCTCGAACGCGGCATCCTGCATTTCTACACCGACCCCCGTGAATTCGAACACGCCGTTCCGCAGGCGGCGCTGATGCGCGAGTTCGGCTGCGAACGCGTACCGCAGAGCGCCGCCGAATGCCTCGCCATCGAACCGGCCCTGGCCGGCTCGCGGGTGCCCGTGGTGGGCGGCACCTATACCGCCGGCGACGAGTCGGGCGACGCGCGGCAATTCACCGAAACCCTGGCGCGGCATGCCGCGGCGCGCGGCGTGCGCTTCCGTTATGGCGAAAGCGTGACGGCCCTGCAGGTCGAAGGCGGCAAATTGTCGGGCGTGCGCATGGCTTCGGGCGAACGCGTTTCTGCCGACATCACCGTGCTGGCGCTGGGCAGCTATTCGCCGCTGCTCTTGAAACCGCTGGGCATCGGTCTGCCGGTCTACCCGGCCAAGGGCTATTCGGTGACGCTGGCATTGCCGGACGGGGTGGCGGCGCCGGTCGTGAGCCTGACCGACGACGGCCACAAGATCGTCATCTCGCGCCTGGGGCAGACCCTGCGCGTGGCCGGCACGGCGGAGTTCAACGGCTACGATACCTCGGTCAACCCGGTGCGTTGCGCAGCGCTGCGGCGTCGCATCGGAGAAATATTCCCCGAACTGGAATCCGTGAGCGAGCTCGATCGCTGGGCCGGGCTGCGTCCCGCGACGCCGGGCAACGTGCCGCTGATCGGCGACATGGCGGGCGCCGGCCTGGAGGGATTGTGGCTCAACACCGGCCACGGCACGCTGGGCTGGACTTTGGCCTGCGGCTCGGGGCGACTGCTGGCGGACCTCGTCGCCGGCCGCGATCCGGGGCTGGACGCGGGGCCTTACCGCTTCTGACTATCGCCGTTCCGCGAGCGCCGACTTTTCAGGAAAAAAACCACTAGCCACAGAGAGCACAGAGTTCACAGAGAAGAACCCGGTAATCATTGCATTCTCTGTGTCCTCTGTGACCTCTGTGGCAAACGTGGTTTTGAAGTTCAGTGCAGGTGGCGGGGCGCGCTCTCGGCCTGCTCTTCGGGCAGTTCGGCGTGCACCGGTTCGCCTTCGGGATTCGGGTACAGCGGTGCGCCGCAGTCGTCGCAGAACTCCAGCGGAAAGCGCTGGTCGAGCATCAGCACGCTGGCGACGCCGGCCTCGCGCAGCGTGGCTTCGATCTGCGCCGGCGCTTCGTTGTTTTCATCCTCGTGTTCCAGCAGGGGCCAGACCACGCCATGCACCACCTCGCTGCTGCCGCGTTGGGTGAAGCCGATGCGGAATTCCTCGAGCTGGCGGTCATGGAAGGGGGCCACCACGGCGCGCAGTTCGGACGCCGGCTGGTTCAGCACGGTCTGCAGGAAGGCCACGGCCGCGCGCAGCGACCAGGGGCGCGAGGCGCGGTCGGCGTCGCGCACGGCGGCGTGGTAGGCCAGCACCGGAATGAATTCGAGGGCGCAGGCGGGCAGCAGCGGACGCAAGGCATCGCCGCCCTGTTGCGCCCACTGGCGGAAGGATTCCGCCGGATCGCCGTCGTCTTCCTGCCAGCGGAACAGCGCGCGCGCCGCGCGGCGCGGCGACGGCGCCGAGCAGGTAGCGGGTATCGGACAGGAAGCTCATGGTTTCGGAAAGTTGCGCCGGGTCGACTTTGAGGTTGCGGCCATGGACCGCGGCCTTGGCCAGTTTTTCCGCCAGTTGCGCCGTGTCGACGTAGTTCTGCGGCAACTGGTCGGGGCTGTAGAGGATGTCGGCGAGACCGAGCTTGGCGTCGGCGGCGAGCACATGGGCCTGCAGATGAACCCGCACCGCTTCCATTTGTGCCGCCGGAATGCTGCCCGACGGAATCTGGAAGCGCGACCAGGCCAGCAGCGGCACGGCGATCATGACGACATCGAGTCCGCTGTTGCCTTCCGCGCGTCGTGTTTCGGCACAGGATTCGACCATGTCGGCCAGTTCGTCATAGGCGCGCGAACCGCCGTTGTACAAATGGTCGAGCACGGCGACCAGGGTTTCCTCGCCGTTGTCGGCCAGCAGGTGGTCGATATGGGCTGCAAGGCGGGTTTCCCACCAGGCATCCTCGATCCGGTTCGACGACTGGCTGAGCCGCGTTGCAAGGCGGGTAAGAAGTTCGGAGTCCGGCGTCTGGCGGGCGCGGCGCGGAAGGCGGGTGCGTTTCATGGCGAAAGAGGCCGAAAAAATGGATCGGCAGAGACAGTGAGGGCGAATTCTACCAGTTGGCCGCAAGCCGGATTTGTCACCATAAGCTGATAAAATCCGCATGTTTTTTTGCCGGCGGTGATGCCCGATGTTCTCCAAGTTGATGCCCAAAGAGGCCAAGTTCTTCGATTTGTTCAATGCCCATGCGGACCTGATCGTCAAGGGTGGCCGCCAACTGGTGGCTTTGGTCGATGATCTGGGCAAGGGGCCGGAAGTGCTGGCGCAACATGTGCAGGCCATCGACGAGATCGAAACCACGGCCGACAAGATCACCCACGAAACCATCGCGCTGCTGCACACCTCGTTCAACACGCCGCTCGATCGCGACGAAATCCATCAGCTGATCATGCGCATGGACGACATCCTCGACCTGATCCAGGATTTCGCCGAGGCCATGTACCTCTACGACATCCGCCAGCTGACGCCGGAAGCCAGGCAGCTCTCGGACATCGTCGCATCCAGTTGCGAGCGGGTGAGATCCACCGTTGTCCTGCTGCACAAGATGGACAACGCGCCGGCCATGCTCAAGCTGTGTCGCGAAATCGACCAGCTCGAGTCCGACGCCGACCGCGCCATGCGCACCGGCATCACCAAGCTGTTCCGCGAAGAGGCGGACGTGCGCCAGCTGATCAAGATGAAGGGCATCTACGAGTTGCTCGAATCGGTCACCGACCGGTGCCGAGGATGTGGCCAACATAGTCGAGGGCATCATCCTCGAGAATTCCTGATCGGCCGTCATGCAAGCGGTCGAAATGAGTCTGACGGTGATCGTGGTGCTGGTGCTGCTGGCGCTGGCCTTCGATTTCATGAACGGCTTCCATGACGCGGCAAATTCCATCGCCACCATCGTTTCCACCGGCGTCCTGAAACCGCAACACGCGGTGGCCTGGGCGGCCTTCTTCAACGTCGCGGCCATTGCGGTATTCCAGCTCAAGGTGGCCGGCACCATCGGCAAGGGCACCATCGATCCGGCCATCGTCGATCACTACGTGGTGTTCGGCGCACTGATCGGCGCCATCGCCTGGAACATCATCACCTGGTACTACGGTATTCCTTCGAGTTCGTCGCACGCCCTGATCGGCGGCCTGGCCGGCGCCGCGATGGCCAAGGCCGGTACCGGTTCGCTGGTCTGGGCCGGCCTCGGCAAGGTGGTTGCCTTCATCCTGGTGGCACCTTTGCTCGGTTTTGTCCTCGGCGGTACGCTGATGGTGGTGGTGTCCTGGATCTGCAACCGAAGTACGCCGCGCAAGGTGGACAAGAGCTTCCGCCGGCTGCAGCTGGTGTCGGCGGCGGCCTACAGCCTCGGCCACGGCGGCAACGACGCGCAGAAGACCATCGGCATCATCTGGATGCTGCTGCTCGCCGCCGGCATCATGCAGACTGGCGATTCGGTGCCGATGTGGGTGGTGATCTCCTGTTACACGGCGATGGGCCTCGGCACCATGTTCGGCGGCTGGCGCATCGTCAAGACCATGGGCCAGCGCATCACCAAGCTGCGTCCGGTGGGCGGCTTCTGCGCCGAGACGGGTGGCGCCATCACCTTGTTCATGGCCACCACGCTGGGCATTCCCGTGTCCACCACGCACACGATTACCGGCGCCATCGTCGGCGTCGGCACCTCCAAGGGGCCGAGCAACGTGCGCTGGGGCGTCGCCGGCAGCATCGTCTGGGCCTGGATCCTGACCATCCCGGCGAGCGCGCTGATTGCGGCGGTCGCCTGGTGGCTGGGACAATTTCTGCTGTGATCTGCGGCGGCGCTTCAGCCTGCCGCCACTGATCCCTCGTGCCGCATGAATAGCCGCATCGCTCCCGGTCCGGCGGCCTTCGGCCTGATGGTGCTGTTGTGCGCCATCTGGAGCCTGCAGCAAGTCGCCATCAAGTTCGCCACCCCCGAGATCAGTCCGATTCTGCAGGCCGGCCTGCGTTCCGGATTGGGTGCCGTGCTGGTTTATGTCTGGGCGCGCTGGCGCGGCATGGCCCTGTTTTCGCGCGATCGGTCGCTCAAGCCGGGCCTGCTGGCGGGCCTTCTGTTTGGAATCGAATTCGTCTTCATTTTCGTCGGCATCGATCACACCACGGTATCGCGCATGGTGGTGTTCCTCTACGCCGGACCCTGCTTTACCGTGCTCGGACTGCACTTCTTCGTGCCCGGCGAGCGCATGGGATGGCGGCAGGCGGCCGGAGTGCTGCTGGCTTTTGCCGGACTGATACTCGCCTTCATCGACAAGGCCGCGGGCGGCAGCTTGCTGGGGGATGTCTTCGGCGTGCTGGCAGCCCTGTTCTGGGCGGCGACGACCGTGGTGATCCGCGCCACCGCCCTGGCGAAGATAACGGCGACCAAGGTGCTGCTGTATCAGCTGGTGGTGTCGGCGGCCATCATGTTTCCGCTCTCCTGGCTGGTCGGCGAGCGCGGTATCGGCGTGTTGTCAGCGCCGACTTTATGGGCCATGGCCTACCAGATCGTGGTCGTCGCCTTCATCAGCTACCTGGCGTGGTTCTGGTTGCTGACGCGCTATCTGGCGGGCCGCCTGCTGGTCTTTTCCTTCCTCACCCCGCTGTTCGGCGTCTGGTTCGGAATGCTGCTGATGAATGACCGGCCCAGCCTGCACTTTTTTGCCGCCGCGGCGATGGTGGTGGGCGGCATCGTGCTGGTCAATCTGCCGGCGCGCAAATGAAGGACTTATCCCCCGCCCCCTTTTGGCTTCGGCATAACGTGGCTTCGCCACATGAGCCTACGCCGCAACTGCGTCCTTCGGACTTGTTGTCCAAGCAAAGGGGTGACCATGGCTCGCTATGCTCGCAGGGTACTGGAGAGGCTGTCTTGGGGCGGCCCGGCGGCAAGCCATGAATTCCGCTGAAGCCTTTTCCCTCGGATTGCGCTCGGTCCTGCCGATACTGGTGGGCGTCGCGCCCTTCGGCGTGATCTACGGCGTGGTGGCGCTGCAAAGCGGCATCCCGGCACTTGCGGCGATGGCGATGTCGGCCATCGTTTTCGCCGGCTCGGCGCAATTCCTGCTGGCCCAACTGGTCGGCGCCGGCGCCCCTTTTCTGCTCGCGGCGGGCGCGGTCGGTCTGGTCAATCTTCGCCACGCGCTCTACAGTGCTTCGGTGGCGCCGATCCTGGCGCATCTGCCGCGGCGCTGGAAAATCCTCCTCGCCTACCTTTTGACCGATGAAGCCTACGCGGCGGCGATTCCGCACATCCTTGTCGTGGCGCCGAATTCTTCGCGGCCGGCAAACGCGCACTGGATTCTTTTCGGTTCCGGCTTCGGCCTGTGGGCCGGCTGGCAACTGGCGACGCTGGCCGGGGTACTGATCGGCGCGCAACTGCCGTCGGACCTCGGGCTGGATTTCGCGCTGCCGCTGACCTTCATCGCCATCGTGGTGCCGATGATAGGAAGCCGTGCGCTGCTGCTGGCCGCGCTGACGGCCGGTGCCGTCGCCGTGGCGCTGGCCGCGCTGCCCTACAAGACCGGGCTGTTGATCGCCGTCCTTGCCGGCCTCGTCGCCGGTGCGGCGATGCCAGGGAAACGCAAATGAATATCTGGTGGCTGATGGTCGTCTGCGGCGTGATTACTTTCGCCATCCGCTATTCCTTCATCGCCGCGGAAGGGCACTTCCAGCCGCCGGGATGGTTTCGCCGGCTGTTGCCCTTCGTCCCCGTCGCGGCGCTGACCGCGCTCACCGTGCCGGAACTCTTGCTGATGCAGGGCGAACTGGTTCTCGGCAGCGGCAATTCGCGCTTGTGGGCCGGCCTGGTGGCCATCGTCGTCGCCGCCGTGTGGCGCAATACCCTGCTGACTATCGGCGTCGGTTTCCTGGCCTTCTTCCTGCTGCAACGCCTTTGAGCTTCACCGCAGCGGGCAACTGCGGAAGCCGATGAAGATGTCGTCGCGCTGCGGCTCATAGTAGTTGCGGTAGCGCGGGTCGCGCATGCGCGGACGCGTGGCGAAGGAGCCGCCGCGCACGCTGCGATGGGTGTGGAAAAACGGCGCGGCATATTCGGCATAGGGGTCGGGGCTGAAGCCCGGGTAGGGTGCGAAGGGGCTCGCGGTCCATTCCCAGACTTGCGTCCCCCAGCCGAAACCGCCGGCATGGCGCGCGGCGTATTCCCACTCCGCTTCGGTCGGCAGCCGGCGGCCGGCCCAGTTGCACCAGGCTTCGGCTTCGTGCGCCGTGAGGTGGATCACCGCTTGCTCCGGCGCCAGATCGACCCACTGCGCGAAGCGCCGCTGCTGCCAGCGACCCCCGTCGCAGCGCCAGTAGCGCGGCATGGTCTGTCCGTTGGCAGCAGAGCCATGCCTGACCGCTTTGCGACCACCATCGCGGCTCCCGGTAGCCGCCGGCCTCGACGAAGGCGAGGTAGTCCGAGTTCCTTGTCGGCGTCGCGGCAATCGAGAAAGCGGCCACGCGCTGCGGATGCGCCCACTTTTCGTTGTCGAAGACGAAACCCTTGGCGGCGGGCGAACTGCCCATGGGGAATTCGCCGCCGTCGATCGCGATGTCGGTGTTCGCAGGCAGGTCGGACAGTCCGTCGCGCGCCGGCCAGCCCAGGGTCTGACGCGTGTAGCGGAAGGCTTCGTCGTGCATGTCCTCGTGGAACAGGGCGAGGCGGTGGAAGTACAGCGCGGCATCGGTTTCGGGGAGCGTCTGCAAGGCATCGAGCGCCGCGGCGAGCGTGTCCTGCAGATAGCGCCGGGTGCCATCCCAGCCGGGAAGGTCGAGCTGCCAGCGGCTGTCGTGCGGCACATGGCGCGAGTCGTACCAGCGGTCGGCGTCGGCGAGGCCGGCGGGCAGCGGGGCGGCCGCTTCGCCACGATAGCGCCGGCACCAGTACTCCATGAACCAGGCGACGTGGCCCAATTCCCACAGCGGCGGATTGATGATGTCCAGGCAGGGGACCTGCCGCGGGTCGGGCGGGGCGTCGGCGGGCCAGGCCGCCCAGTCGTCGAGCAGGCTGATCGTATAATCGCGTGCATCGCGCAATGCTTCGGCGAGCAGGTCTTTCCCGGCAGTTCTCAGATCAGGCGTGTCCATTACTTCTTCTCCCTCCATCGCCATTATCAGCCCGGCGCTGGCCAGTGCCAACAACGGCAACTGGCATACGGCGCGGCGCTGGGCGCATTGCCTCGCGCCGCTGGCACGGGTGGAGATAGCCCTGGAGTGGCGTGGCGCCGGCGCCGACTTTCTGATTGCGCTGCACGCCCGCCGTTCGGCGCCGTCGGTCGCCGCCTTCGCCGGGCGCCATCCGGATCGTCCGCTGGTGGTGGTGCTGACCGGCACCGACCTCTACCGCGACATCGCCACGGACGCCGCGGCGCAACGATCGCTGGCGCTGGCCAGCCGCCTCGTGGTGCTGCAGGCGGAAGGCGTGCAGGCTTTGCCGCCCGCGTATGCGGCGAAGACGGAGGTCATCTACCAGTCGGCGCGTGCGCTGCTGCCGGGGCGGCGCAGCCGGCGCCATTTCGACCTGGCGCTGGTCGGCCACATGCGCCCGGAGAAGGATCCGCTGACGGCGTTGCGTGCCCTGCGCCTGCTGCCGCCCGATTTGCCCGTGCGCCTGTTCCATGTCGGCGGCGCACTCGACCCGCGGCTTGGGGCCGAAGTGGCGCAACTGGGCGCCGGGGACAGCCGCTACCACTGGCTCGGCGCCTTGCCGCAGGCGGCCACCCGCCAGTTCATCAAGCGCTGCCACCTGCTGCTGCTGCCCTCGCTCATGGAAGGCGGCGCCAATGTGCTGATCGAAGCCGTGACCAGCGGCGTGCCGGTGCTGGGCAGCGACATTCCGGGCAACCGCGGCATGCTCGGCGCGGACTACCCCGGCTGGTTCGCGACGGGCGACGCGGCAGGCCTTGCCGGACTGATTTCGCGCGCCGCGAACGACCCCGGCTATTACGCGAGTCTGGCCCGACACTGCGCGGAGCGGGTATCCTTGTTCTCTCCGGCGCAGGAATGCGCTGCCGTTTGCCGTCTCCTCGAAAACGAAGTTTCAGTGGCGGCTAACGTCGGCCTTATCGACGTTAAGCGCAGTGGCCATAACTAAATGACAAGGTTATAAATTCAATGAACTCCCCAAATACGCCTGCAGCTCCGGTCCGCCTGACTTCCTTCAGCCATGGCGGCGGCTGCGGCTGCAAGGTGGCGCCCGGCCTGCTTACCGAAATCCTGCGCGGCGTGCGCAACTTTCCGGTGCCGAAGGAACTCATGGTCGGCATCGAGACCGCCGACGACGCCGCCGTGTACCGCCTCAACGACGAGCAGGCGCTGATCGCCACGACGGACTTTTTCATGCCCATCGTCGACGATCCCTACGACTTCGGCCGCATCGCGGCGACCAACGCCATCAGCGACGTGTACGCCATGGGCGGCACGCCGATCATGGCCCTGGCCCTGGTCGGCATGCCGATCGACAAGCTGCCGCTGGAAGTGATCGGCAAGATCCTCGAAGGCGGCGAAAGCGTTTGCGCCGCGGCCGGCATTCCCATCGCCGGCGGCCATACCATCGATTCCGTGGAGCCGATCTATGGCCTCGTGGTGATGGGCCTGGTGCATCCGGACAAGGTCAAGACCAATGCCGGGGCGCGGGCCGGCGACGTGCTGATCCTGGGCAAGCCGCTGGGCGTCGGCGTGCTGTCGGCGGCGCTGAAGAAGGGTGCGCTCGATGCTGCCGGCTATGCGGCGATGATCGCCAGCACGACGAAGCTCAACACGCCGGGTCGGCATCTGGCGCATCTCGATGGCGTGCATGCCCTGACCGACATCACCGGCTTCGGCCTGCTCGGCCACCTGCTCGAAGTCTGTCGTGGCGCCAGCCTTTCGGCAGTTCTCGACATGGCGTCGATTCCCCTGCTGGCCGATGTCGAACGCCTGGCCACGGCGGGCTACATCACCGGCGCCTCGGCGCGCAACTGGATGGGCTATGGCGAGGACGTGGCTCTCGACGCCACGATCAGCGAGCATGCAGCGCGCCCTGCTGACCGACCCGCAGACCAGCGGCGGCCTGCTGGTGGCCTGCGATCCGGCGGCGGCCGATCAGGTGCTGGAGGTTTTCCGCAAAGAGGGCTTTGCGGCGGCCGCGGTGGTCGGTCGCCTCGAAGCCGGTCCGGCTCAGGTGCGCGTGCTGCCCTGACGGGCGAAGAACAGCGCGAACCAGGCGCGGGGGTCGGTCCACATCCGGATATCGGTGAAGCCGGCCTCGCTCAGGAGCGTTTCGAATCCCGCCGGCGAATACTTGTACGAATTCTCGGTATGGATGCGTTCGCCGGCAGCGAAGTGCCGGGTGCGGCGGGTCGTGTCATCGGGCCAGCTCACGTCAACCCCGCGGCGTGCCTCCAGATGCATTTCGATGCGGGCATCCGCCTCGTTGTAGAAAGCCACGTGCCGCCAGTCGCCGATGGCGAAGTCGGCATCGAGCCGGGCATTGACGTGGCGCAGCAGGTTGCGGTTGAAGGCGGCGGTGACGCCGAGGGCGTCGTCGTAGGCGGCATCGAGCACGGCCTTGTCCTTGATCAGGTTGACCCCGATCAGCAGTCCCCCCGTGGCATCCATTTGTCCGGCCAGCCGCTTGAGGAAGGCGCGGGCTTCGGGCGGGCTGAAGTTGCCGATGCTGGAACCGGGATAGAAGAACATGCGTCTTTCCAGGGGCAATTCGTCGGGCAGTCGCAGTTCGTCGGTGAAATCCAAGCCGAGGCCCATCATGTCGATGGCCGGCAATTCGCGTTTCAGGTTCTGCAGCGAATCGCGCAGGAAATCGACCGATATATCGACCGCGACATAACGCGCGGGAAGCAGGCCGGCATGGAACAGCTTGCCGGCCTTGGCGCAACTGCCGCAACCTAGGTCGATCAGCGAAAAGTCGGCGCCCAGGATACGGCGAATCTCGGGCAGGTGCTCGTCGAAAATCGCCGCTTCGGTGCGGGTCGGGTAGTACTCCGGCAGTTCCGTGATCGCCTCGAACAGGCGCGAGCCGAGCGCGTCGTAGAAGAACTTGGGTGCGATGGATGCCTGCGGCTGTAGCAGTCCCGCCGCCAGTTCCTCGCGCAACCGGGCCTTCTCGCCTGGCGAGTCCCAGTCGAACAGCTGCAGCAGTTTGATTTCGGACGTCATCTCAGTCGGCCAGCAGCAGAAAAACCGTGGGACGCCTGTCCAGGTCCGGCGCCGGGGCGGCCTTCCAGTCCGCCACTCGGCGCGTCGCGATGCTTTCGCTGTCGAGGCTCAGGTCGGTCGCGAGGCACAGGCGCGTGCGGGGTCGGCAGGCGGCCAGCAGGGCCTTGAACAGCGCGCCGTTGCGGTAGGGCGTTTCGATGAAGATCTGGGTTTGCCTGTTGCGCGCCGACTCGCCTTCGAGTTCCGCGATGCGGCGGCTGCGCTCCGGTTCGCGCGCCGGCAGGTAGCCGTGGAAGGCGAAACGCTGGCCCTCCAGTCCGGAGCCCATCAGCGCCAGCAGCAGCGACGACGGCCCGACCAGCGGCTTCACGGTGATGCCCAGTTCGTGGGCGCGACGCACCAGCAGGGCGCCGGGATCGGCTACCGCCGGACAGCCGGCTTCGGACATCAGGCCGAGATCGTGACCGGCACAGCAAGGCTGCCAGCAGGCGTCTCGATCTCGGCCGGCGTGGGTGCGGCCGGCAACTGCTCGATTGCCAGTTCGCGCAGGGGCAGGGGATGGCCGATGCGCTTGAGTTCGGCGCGTGCCGTCTTGGCGTTCTCGACGACGAAATGCGTCAGCCGGCAGGCGGCCTCGCGCGTAGCCGGCGGCAGGCAGTCCTGCCAGGGCGTGTCGCCGAGGGCAACGGGCAACAGCCAGAGGGTGCCGGGCATGGGCTATCCGCTTAGGGCAGGGCCACGCCTTCGGCGCGCAGCATGTCGCACAGGGCGATCAGCGGCAGGCCGACCAGCGCATTGGGGTCGTCGCCGCGCAGGTAGGAGAGCAGGGAAATGCCCAAACCTTCAGACTTGGCGCTGCCGGCGCAGTTGAGCGCGTCTTCCTTGTCCAGGTAGGACTCGATTTCGGCATCGCCGAGCTCGCGAAAGCCGACATGCGTATCAACGCAACGCAGTTGCACCCGGTCGGCGGCACTGTCGAACAGGCACAATCCGGTATGGAAGACCACCTCTTTCCCGCGCATCAGGCGCAACTGGGCAATGGCATTCTCGCGCCTCTCCGGTTTGCCGAAGCGTTCGCTGCCGCAGGCGGCCACCTGGTCGGAGCCGATGATCAAGGCATCCGGGTAGCGCTGCGCGACGGCGCGGGCCTTGGCTTCGGCGAGGCGCAGGGCGGTGGCAGAGGGTGTTTCTCCGGGCAGGGCGGATTCGTCGGTCTCCGGCGCAACCGTCTCGAAAGGGATCTGCAGGCGCGCCAGAAGTTCGCGGCGGAAGGGCGAGGTGGAGGCAAGAACGAGCGGGCGCGCCATGTTTCAGACTTGAAAAAGCAGGGTCGGGCATGATATCATCCGCCGCTTTTGTCGCGCGTGCGCCTGTCCGTGTCTGATTCAATTGCCGGAACAGTCATAGACTGCCTCGAGTTCGCGCGCAGCGGCGGCGTGCTGGAACGCAGTGTCGGGTTGGATGAGTTGCCCCGCCTGGCGGACGTTCTGGTCGCAACGAAAGGGTTTTTGTCGGTTCGCCTCGAAGGATCGCGGGACGACGAGGGAAATCGTGGTTGCAGGTGGATGTCGCGGGCAAGCCGGTGCTGTGTTGCCAGCGATGTCTGGGTGGCGTGGAGTTCCCGCTGGTCATCAGCAGCCGATTGCAGTTGATGGCGCCGGGGGAGGAGTGGCCGGACGACGATCTGGCCGATGACAGTGCGGATGCCATAGAAGCCGAAAAGGAACTGGCGGTGCTGTCGCTGATTGAGGAAGAAGTGTTGCTGGCGCTGCCCATCGCGCCGCGGCACGAGCAGTGCGAACCGCCGTCGGGCGACGCAGCAGAACATGGTCCATCGCCGTTCGCGGCGCTGGCCGCTTTGAAGAAGCACTGAATCTAAGCAAGGAGTAGCGAAATGGCCGTCCAACAGAACAAGAAGTCCCCGTCCAAGCGCGGCATGCATCGTGCGCATGACTTCCTGACCAACCCGCCGCTGGCCGTCGAGCCGACCACGGGCGAGGTTCACCTGCGCCACCATATCTCGCCGTCCGGCGTGTATCGCGGCAAGAAGGTCGTAAAGGCCAAGGGCGAGTAATCCAGCCTGTTGAAAGCGGCCGGATGCGCCAGGCGCGTCCGGCCGTTTTTACATGAAGCCCCGAAACATCCCTGACCGATGGCGATCACCCTCGCGGTGGATTGTATGGGCGGCGACCACGGTCCGTCGGTAACGCTGCCCGCCGTTATTGAATTCCTGCGTCATGACACGCGATTGCGCCGCCATTCTGGTCGGGCGCGAAGAGTTGCTGCGTCCCGCAGCTGGAACGTCTGTCGAGCGAGTTCGGCAAGCGTTTGTCGATCCGCCATGCCTCCGAAGTGGTCGAGATGGACGAGGCGGTGGCCAGCGCGCTGCGCGGCAAGAAGGACTCGTCGATGCGCGTCGCCATCGACCTGGTCAAGGAAGGCGTCGCCGACGCCGCGGTGTCGGCCGGCAATACCGGCGCCCTGATGGCCATGTCGCGCTTCGTCCTGAAGACCCTGCCCGGCATCGACCGGCCGGCCATCTGTTCCGTCCTGCCGTCGGAACGCGGCAGCACCTATGTGCTGGATCTCGGCGCCAATGTCGATTGCAGTCCGGAGCATCTGCTGCAGTTCGGCATCATGGGTTCCCTGCTGGTGTCGGCCCTGGAGCACAAGGAACGGCCCACGGTCGGGTCTGCTCAATATCGGCGAAGAAGACATCAAGGGCAACGAGGTGGTCAAGCGCGCCGCCGAGCTGCTGCGGGCCACCGACCTGAATTTTTTCGGCAACGTCGAAGGCAACGACATCTTCAAGGGCACGACCGATGTGGTGGTCTGCGACGGCTTCGTCGGCAATGTCACGCTGAAAGCCGTCGAGGGCCTGGCGCAGATGATCGGCGGTGCGCTCAAGGAAGAATTTTCGCGCAACATCTTCACCAAGCTGGCGGCCCTGGTGGCGATGCCGGTGCTGAAATCCTTCCGCCAGCGCTTCGATCCGCGTCGCTACAACGGTGCGAGCCTGCTCGGGCTCAAGGGCATCGTCGTCAAGAGCCACGGCTCGGCCGATCAACTTGGCTTTCCGCTGCGCGCTGGAAAGAGCGGCCGAGGAGGCGCGCGCAGCGCCTGCCGGAAGCCATCGCCGCGCGCATGGCCGCCGTTGCCTGCCCGCGAAGCGGAATTCCAGGTACGCAGAGCGCGCCGGCGCCGACTCTTTGCGATTGATGGAGGCCGGGATGATACATTCGCGCATCAGCGGCACCGGCAGCTACCTGCCCGGCGAACCGGTCAGCAACGCGGCCCTGATCGCCGCGCACGGGCTCGAATCGTCCGACGAGTGGATCGTCGAGCGCACCGGCATCCGCAACCGGCATCTGGCCGGCGCCCGGCGTCACCAGCAGCGACCTGGCGCTGGAAGCCAGCCGGCGCGCGCTGGAGGCGGCCGGACGCCTGGCCAGCGGATGTCGACCTGATCATCGTCGCCACCTCGACCCCCGATTACGTATTCCCCAGTGCGGCCGCCCTGCTGCAGCACAAGCTCGGCATCACCAATGGCGCGGCGGCCTTCGACGTGCAGGCGGTCTGCAGCGGCTTCGTCTATGCCCTGACCATCGCCGAAAAATTCATTCGTTCCGGCTCGCACAAGTGCGCGCTGGTGGTCGGCGCCGAAGTGTTTTCGCGCATCCTCGACTGGAAGGACCGCGGCACCTGCGTGCTGTTCGGCGATGGCGCCGGCGCGGTGGTGCTGGAAGCCGCCGACCGAGCCCGGCTTGCTGGCCAGCGCGTTTCACGCCGACGGCAGCCACCACGGCATTCTTTCCGTGCCGGGCCAGGTCTGCGGCGGCGTCGCGACCGGTGACCCCTTCCTGCGCATGGACGGGCAGGCCGTGTTCAAGTTTGCGGTCAAGGTGCTGGCCGATGTCGCCAACGAGGTGCTGGCCGCGGCCGGCATGACGGCGGCTCAGGTGGACTGGCTGATCCCGCATCAGGCCAATGTGCGCATCCTGCAGGCAACCGCGAAGCGGCTGCATATTCCCGCCGAAAACTGCATTGTTACCGTGGCCGATCACGGCAATACCTCGGCGGCGTCGATTCCGCTGGCGCTCGACGAAGCCGTGCGCTGCTGGCCGCATCCGGCGCGGCCAGCACCTGCTGCTGGAAGGCGTCGGCGGCGGCTTCACCTGGGGCGCGACCCTGCTCCGCTTCTGAATTCGAGAAAACAGACATGAAATTTGCACTCGTGTTCCCCGGTCAAGGCTCCCAATCGCTGGGCATGATGGCGGCCTACGGCGATGCGCCGGTGATCCGCGCCACCTTCGACGAAGCGTCGGCGGCGCTGGGGCGCGACCTGTGGCAACTGGTGAGCGACGGACCGGCGGAAGCGCTGGGCCAGACCGTGAATACCCAGCCGCTGATGCTGACGGCGGACATCGCCGTCTATCGCTTGTGGCTGGACAAAGGGCGGCGCGCGGCCGGCGCTGGTTGCCGGTCACAGCCTCGGCGAATACGCGGCGCTGGTGGCCGCCGGCGTGCTGCAACTGAAGGATGCCGTGCCGCTGGTCGAACTGCGCGCCAGGGCCATGCAGGACGCCGTGCCGGCGGGCGAGGGCGCCATGGCCGCGGTCATCGGCCTCGATGCCGCCGGCGTGATGGCGGCCTGTGCCGAAGCGGCGCAGGGCCAGGTGGTGCAGGCCGTGAATTTCAACGAACCGAAGCAGACCGTGATCGCCGGCCACAAGGCGGCCGTCGAACGCGCGGCGGAAGCTGGTCAAGGCCAAGGGCGCCAAGCGCGCCCTGATGCTGCCGGTATCCGCGCCGTTCCATTGCTCGCTGATGCAGCCGGCTGCCGAGGCGCTCAAGGCGCGTCTGGCGCGCGTGACGCTGGGCGCGCCGCAGATTCCCGTGATCAACAACGTCGATGTCGGCGCAACTGGCCGATCCGGAGGCCATCAGGGATGCGCTGGTGCGCCAGGCCGCGTCGCCGGTGCGCTGGGTCGAGACCATGCTGGCGATGCAGGCCGCAGGCGTGACCCACGTCTTCGAATGCGGTCCGGGCAAGGTACTTGTCGGGCCTGGTCAAGCGCTGCGCCGAGAGCCTTGCCGGCGCGCGCGATGAATGACTTGCCGGCGTTGAGGCGGCGTTGGCCGCCGTACAAGGAGCTTGACATGGCGGATTTGAAAGGACAGGTTGCACTGGTCACCGGCGCTTCGCGCGGCTCGGTCGCGCCATCGCGCTGGAACTCGGGGCCCAGGGCGCCACGGTGATCGGCACCGCCACAACGGAAGCCGGTGCCGCCGAGATCCAGAAGGCGCTCGATGCGGCCAGGCCTTGCCGGCTGGGGTGCGGTGCTCAATGTCACCGATGCGGCAGCCTGCGAGGCGCTGATCGGCGAGATCGAAAAGAAATTCGGTGCCGTGTCGGTTCTGGTCAACAACGCCGGCATCACCCGCGACAACCTCGCCATGCGCATGAAGGACGACGAGTGGGACGTCGTCATCGAGACCAACCTCAAGGCGGTGTTCCGCCTGTCCAAGCTGGTCATGCGCGGCATGATGAAGGCGCGCTTCGGCCGCATCATCAACATCACCTCGGTGGTCGGCGAAGCCGGCAATCCGGGCCAGGCCAACTACGCCGCGGCCAAGGCCGGCGTCGCCGGCATGAGCCGCGCGCTGGCGCAGGAACTCGGCAGCCGCAACATCACGGTGAATTGCGTGGCGCCGGGCTTCATCGATACCGACATGACCCAGCGCCCTGCCCGATGCGCAGCGCGATGCGCTGCTCGGCAAGATTCCGCTGGGCCGCCTCGGCCATCCCGACGAGATCGCCGCGACGGTGGCCTTCCTCGCCTCGAAGCGCGCCGGCTACATCACCGGCACCACGCTGCATGTCAATGGCGGCATGTACATGGCCTGACCGGATGTCAAACCCGCGAGGGCAGTCCGGCGTTTTTGTTAAAATAGGCAGGTTTTCACCACCCGAACATTTCAGGGAAGGAGTTTCAAGATGGAGAACATCGAACAACGCGTCAAGAAGATCGTCGCCGAGCAACTGGGCGTCAATGAGGCCGACATCAAGAACGAGTCGCAACTTCGTGGACGATCTCGGTGCCGACTCGCTCGACACGGTCGAACTGGTCATGGCGCTGGAAGAAGAGTTCGAGTGCGAGATTCCCGACGAAGATGCGGAGAAGATCACCACCGTGCAGCAGGCGATCGACTACGTCAACGCCAACGTCAAGAAGTAGGCAGCAAGCGCCTTCCATCGTCTGGAGTTCATCGTGTCGCGACGCCGTGTGGTCGTCACCGGCCTGGGGGTCATTTCCCCGGTCGGCAATACGCGTGGCCGAAGCCTGGGACAACCTCATGGCCGGCAAGAGCGGCATCGGCCGCATCACCCGTTTCGATGCCTGCGGCCTTCAAGGCGCAGATCGCCGGCGAGGTGAAGAACTTCGACGTCACGGCCTACCTGTCGGCCAAGGAAGCGCGCCGCATGGATATCTTCATCCATTTCGGCATGGCGGCCGGCATCCAGGCATTGCGCGATTCCGGGCTGGACAGTCACCGCAGGCGAACGCCGAGCGCATCGGCGTCAATATCGGCTCCGGCATCGGCGGCCTGCCGATGATCGAGGACACGCACAACGACTACCTCGGCGGCGGCCCGCGCAAGATCTCGCCCTTCTTCATTCCGGGCACGATCATCAACATGATCTCGGGCAACCTGTCGATCATGTTCGGCCTCAAGGGACCGAACATCGCCGTGGTCACGGCCTGCACCACGGGCCTGCACGCCATCGGCCTGTCGGCGCGGATGATCGAGTACGGCGATGCCGACGTGATGGTCTGCGGCGGCGCCGAAGCGACCATGATCGCCGCTGGCCGATCGGCGGCTTCGCCTCGGCCCAGGCGCTGTCCACGCGCAACGACGATCCGGCGACCGCCAGCCGGCCCTGGGACACGGGATCGCGACGGCTTCGTCCTGGGCGAGGGCGCCGGCGTGCATGGTGCTAGAGGAATACGAACATGCGAGGGCGCGCGGGGCGAAAATCTATGCCGAACTTGCCGGCTTCGGCATGAGCGGCGATGCCTTCCACATGACGGCGCCGGATACCGATGGTCCCCGCCGCAGCATGATCAATGCGCTGAAGAATGCCGGGGTCAATGCCGACGAGGTGCAGTACGTCAATGCCCACGGCACCTCGACGCCGCTGGGCGACAAGAACGAAACCGAGGCCATCAAGCTGGCTTTCGGCGCCGATGCGGCGAAGAAGACTGGTGGTGAATTCGACCAAGTCGATGACCGGCCATCTGCTGGGCGGCGCCGGTGGTCTCGAATCGGTGTTCACGGTGCTGGCCGTGCATCACCAGGTTTCGCCGCCGACCATCAACATCTTCAACCAGGATCCGGAGTGCGACCTGGATTACTGCGCCAATACGGCGCGGCCGATGAAGATCGACGTCGCGCTGAAGAACAACTTCGGTTTCGGCGGTACCAACGGCTCACTGGTTTTCCGCAGAGTCTAGGGGCGCACTGATCTATTCGATTGGGCGGGTGGTTCGACAAGCTCACCACGAACGGAATCAAATAATTACCGTTCGTCCTGAGCCGTGAGCTTGTCGAATGGTCGAAGGACTTAATCAGTGTTTCCCTAAATCCGTGCCTGGGCGATGAAGCCGGTCGCCCCCATGTCGGTTTCCCTCAAGCCGTCGCAGCGTTTGCTGGCGATCCAGTCGCTGGCCCATCTTGTCGCGGCCGGCGCCGTGCTCGCCGCCAACCTGCCGGCGTGGCTGGCGGCGATCCTGCTGCTGCTGACCGGAGCTTCGCTGGCACATGTGCGCCGTCCGCTTCCGGTCGCTTCCCTGATCCTGGGCGGCGACGGGGGCATTGAAATAGTCGGCGCTGACGGTACGGCGAGCGAAGCCTTGGTACATCGGCATACGCTGGTGCTGTCGTTCCTGGTGGTGCTGCTGTACCGGAGCCAAGGCCGTTTGCGTTCCATGACCCTGCTCGGAGGACAGCCTGCCGGACGGGGATTTCCGCCAGTTGCGCTTGTGGTTGCGCTGGCGCTCGGCCGCGACGAACCCGGCCTGACAGGCGGGATCAGACCTGGCGCGGGTGCAGCACCGTTTCCAGTGCGCGCGGCAGGGTTTCCGGATAGTCGCGGCTGAAGTGCAGGCCGCGGCTTTCATGCCGGCGCTGGGCGCTTTTCACGATCAGGTGGGCGGTCAGCACCAGGTTGCGCAGTTCGATCAGGTCGTTGCCGACCCGGTAGTTGGCGTAGTACTCGTCGATTTCCTTTTCCAGCAGGCGGATGCGATGCAGCGCGCGTTCCAGGCGCTTGTTGGTGCGCACGATGCCGACGTAGTCCCACATGAAGCGGCGCAATTCCGCCCAGTTGTGGGAGATGACGATTTCCTCGTCGGCATCGCGTCACCCGGCTTTCGTCCCATTGCGGCAGATGCGGCAGGGGCTCGACCGGCGCCGCGAGGATGTCGCTGCGCGCCGCGGCGGAAAACACCAGGCATTCGAGCAGCGAATTGGACGCCAGGCGGTTGGCGCCGTGCAGGCCGGTGAAGGCGGTTTCGCCGATCGCATACAGCCCCGCCAGGTCGGTGCGTGCCGCCAGATCGGTGACCACGCCGCCGCAGGTGTAGTGCGCGGCCGGAACCACCGGGATCGGCTCGCTGCGTGATGTCGATGCCCAGTTGCAGGCAGCGGGCATGGATGGTCGGGAAAGTGATCCTTGAGGAAATCGGCGGACTTGTGCGTCATGTCGAGGAACACGCAGTCGAGGCCGTGGCGCTTCATCTCGAAGTCGATGGCGCGGGCGACGATGTCGCGCGGCGCCAGTTCGGCGCGGCTGTCGTGGTCGGGCATGAAGCGCGTGCCGTCGGGCAGGCGCAGCAGGCCGCCTTCGCCGCGCAGCGCTTCCGAAATCAGGAAGGACTTGGCGTGCGGGTGGTACAGGCAGGTCGGGTGGAACTGGATGAACTCCATGTTGGCCACGCGGCAGCCGGCGCGCCAGGCCATCGCCACGCCGTCGCCGGTGGCCGTGTCGGGATTGGTGGTGTAGAGATAGACCTTGCCGGCGCCGCCCGTGGCCAGCGCCGTATGGCTGGCGCCGAGAGTCAGCACGCGGTCGCGGGCGATGTCCAGCACATAGGCGCCGAGGCAGCGGTTGCGCGGCAGGCCGAGCTTGGCGGCGGTGATCAGGTCGACCGCGATGTGGTGTTCCAGAACGGTGATGTTGGGATGGTTCTTCACCTGTCCGGTCAGCGTCTGCTGCACCGCCGTGCCCGTAGCGTCGGCGGCATGGATGATGCGCCGCTGGCCATGGCCGCCTTCGCGCGTCAGGTGGAAGCCCAGCGGCGAATCATCCGGGGTGAACGGAACCCCGCGCGCGATCAGCCATTCGATGGCCTCGCGGCCGTGTTCGACGACAAAGCGCGTCGCGGCCGGGTCGCACAGCCCGGCCCCGGCGATGAAGGTATCGTCGATGTGGGCGTCGACGCTGTCGGCGGGGTCGAGCACGGCGGCGATCCCGCCCTGTGCCCAGGCGGAGGCGGAATCCGTCAGCGTCTTCTTGGTGACCAGCGCCACCCGGCGGCTGTCGGCAAGGCGCAAAGCCAGGGACTGACCCGCCAGGCCGCTGCCGATGATGAGGACGTCGAATTGCTGGATGGCCATCGGATTCATGGGGCGGGACTATATCACTGCCACCGGTTTGGAACTATTTGCACAGGCCCCGGTCAGTGATCGCAGTGGTTGCAGCATGGGATTCAAAGCGATGCGAAATTCGGGCGGAGTGGCTTGTTATACTCGCTTGCGGTCGGTATGTGGCCGCATATCCTCAACGGGCGGGAACAAACAGCAAACTCCATGGGAGATCGCGAAGCAGACCGGATACTGGTCGAGCGGGTGCAGTCGGGCGACAAGCAGGCTTTTGGCCTGCTGGTTTCCAAGTACCAGCGCAAGCTCGGGCGTCTGATTTCGCGCATGGTGCGTGACTCGGCCGAGGTGGAGGATATCGTTCAGGACAGTTTCATCCGGGCCTACCGGGCCCTGCCTGGATTTCCGCAACGACAGCGCCTTTTATACCTGGCTCTATCGGATCGGCGTCAATACCGCGAAGAACTGGCTGATCACGCACGGCCGCCGCGCTTCGGCGACGACCGGTGTGGATAGCGAGGAGGCGGAAACTTATGACGACGCCGACGCGCTGCGCGACAACGACACGCCCGAGCGGCTGTTGATGACCAAGCAGATCGGGGAGACGGTGAACGCGGCCATGGAGGCCCTGCCCGAGGATTTGCGCGCGGCGATCATGCTGCGCGAGATTGATGGTTTGTCGTATGAGGAAATTGCGCAGGTCATGGACTGCCCGATTGGCACCGTTCGCTCGCGGATTTTCCGTGCACGCGATGCGATTTCGGAGAAATTGAGGCCATTGCTCGATGCGGCCCCCGACAAGAGATGGTGACGACATGAAGACACGGATTTCGGCCCTGATGGATGGCGAACTGGAGCAGCACGAAGTCGTCGAAACGCTGCAGGCCCTGCGCCGCAACGACACGTTGCGCACCGAGTGGCGCGACGGCCAGCTGATCGGCGCGGCGTTGCGCGGTGAACGCGGGCTCGATCTCGATGTCACGGCGCGCGTCATGTCGGCGCTGGAGGCGGAGCCTACGGTGATGGCGCCGGCACCCGGTCGCGCACCGGCGTGGCAGCGGCCGCTGCTGGCCCTGGCCGCATCGGCTGCCGGCGTTGCGGTGGTCGCCTGGCTGGCGCTGGCTCCGGATGGAAGCGGCCTGCCTGCCGCGACCGGCGGCATTGCGGTCACCAAGCCGGGCCCGGTCGTGGCCCAGGCCCAATCGACACCAAGGCTGCAGGAATACCTGGTGGCGCATCAGGCGCATGCGCCGGGCGTCGTCATCGGTGGCGCCGCGCGCAACATCCGCACCGTGGCGGCAAACGGCGACGGTCGGTGATGGGCGTGCGCTTTTCCCTGCTGCTGCTGTCCGCGTTTCTGCTGGCACCCGGCGCACTCCTGGCCGACGATGGCCTGGCGCTGCTGCAGCGCATCGCGCAAGGCTCCCGGCAACTGACCTACAGCGGCGTTTTTGTCTATCGCAGCGGCAGCCGGGTGGACACCTCGCGCATCGTGCATTCGGTCAGCGACGGCGTTGAACTTGAACGCATCGAAGCCCTCGACGGCAGTCCGCGCGAGGTCTTGCGCGCCGGTAGCGAAGTCAAATGCTTTTTCCCCGAAGAGAAGCTGTTGATCATCGAAAACCGACCCGGTCAGCGGGGATTCCCGAGCCTGCTGCCTGCCGGCCTTGGCAGCTTGCCGGAACATTACGCGATTCACGGCGGCGCCACCGGGCGGGTCGCGGGTATAAACAGTCGCGCCGTGCTGCTCAAGCCGCGCGACGAATGGCGCTACGGGCACGAGTTCTGGATGGACACCGCCAGCGGCTTGCTGCTCAAGGCCACTCTGCTCGGCACAGGCGGCGAAGCGCTGGAATCCTTTGCCTTCACCGATGTCAGGATCGGCGGACCGCTGGAGCGCGGTGCCCTGAAGCCCGGCTTCGATTCGGACAAAGTACGCGTACAGCACGTGCGCACCACGGAAATGCGGGCCGACGATATGGGCTGGACCTTTCGCACGCAGTTGCCCGGATTTCGCAAGGTGTCCACCATGAAGCGGCAGACAGGTGAGGCAAGTGCCGAGAGCCTGCACGTGGTGTTTTCGGACGGCCTGGCCTCCATTTCGGTGTTCATCGAGCCGGGTGCCGGGGCCGGCGGGCAGGAGGCGACCGCCACCCTCGGTCCGGTCAATGTCTTTCGGCGGGAGGTCGACGAGCACCGTGTCGTGGTCATGGGCGAAGTACCGGCGATCGCCGTCAGGCGCCTTGGCGAGGGCGTGGAGCGGAGGCGCAAATGAGCCAGTGCGAGGCGGTGGTGGTGGCCGTAGCCGGTCGCGAGGTCTGGGTTGAAGTTCCTGGGCGGGCCCCGGCCTGCGGCAGTTGCAAGACCGAGGATGCGTGCCGGGCGGGTCTGCTCGGCCTCGCCGCGGGGCCGCGTCGCTACCGGCTGGAAAATCGCATCGGCGCGCGTGTCGGCGACCATGTGCAACTGACTGTGGCCGACGGCACCGTGTGGCGTGCTTCGCTGCTGTCCTACGTGCTGCCGCTGCTGCTGGCCATCGGCGGCGCGGCCATCGGGCAGTTCGCGGCGGGCGATGCCGGGGCCGTGACGGGAACGCTGGCCGGCCTTGGCTGCGGTTTGGTGCTGTTGCGGCGCAACGAGATTCGCGCACGCGGCGATGCCAGCTTGTTTTCGTTGCAGGTCGAAACCATGAAAGTACGATTCAAGGAGCAATCATGAAAAAATTTGTAATCTCTCTGGCGCTGGTTTTCTCATCGGTTCTGCCCTTGCAGGCGCAGGCACGCGATCTGCCGGACTTCGTCGAACTGGTGGAGAAGCAGGGCGCCACGGTGGTCAATATCAGCACTACCCAGGTCGTCAAGGGACGCCGTGGCGGCCACCAACTCCCGTTTGACGGGGATGAGACCGCCCAGGAACTCCTGCGCCGCATCTTCCCGGGCCAGATTCCGAATCAACCCGGCGTACCGCAGGAATTCAAGAACCGTTCGCTGGGCTCGGGCTTCATCATCAGCGCCGACGGCCACATCCTGACCAATGCGCACGTGGTCGATGGCGCCGACGAAGTGCTGGTCAAACTCACCGACAAGCGCGAGTTCAAGGCCAAGGTGCTGGGCACCGACAAGCGCACCGATGTGGCCCTGATCAAGATCGAAGCCAGCAACCTGCCGGTGGCCAAGCTGGGCGATTCGGCCAAGCTCAAGGTCGGCGAATGGGTGGTGGCGATCGGTTCGCCCTTCGGCTTCGAGAACACGGTAACGGCCGGCATCGTCAGCGCCAAGGGGCGTTCGCTGGCGCACGAGAACTATGTGCCTTTCATCCAGACCGACGTCGCGATCAACCCGGGCAATTCGGGCGGGCCGCTGTTCAACATGAAGGGCGAAGTGGTCGGCATCAATTCGCAGATCTTTTCGCCGTTCCGGCGGCTCCATGGGCCTCTCCTTTGCTATCCCGATCGATCTGGCGAACGATATCCAGACCCAGTTGAGGGCGAAAGGCAAGGTCAGTCGCGGTCGTCTGGGCATCGGCATCCAGGAAGTCAGCAAGGAACTGGCGGAGTCCTTCAATCTCGGCAAGCCGCAGGGTGCGCTGGTGGCCTCGGTTGAAAAAGGCTCGGCGGCGGACAAGGCGGGAATCGAAGTCGGCGACATCATCCTCAAGTTCGACGGCAAGGCGGTAACCGAGTCCAGCGACCTGCCGCGCATGGTGGGAGCCACCCGTCCCGGCACCAAAGTCCGTGGTGCAGGTCTGGCGCAAGGGCAGCTCCCGCGACCTGGGGATCACGGTTGGCGAAATACCCGACGAAGAGGGCAAGAAGCAGGTCGCCGCTCGCGACGGCAAGCCCGCGGAGCCGCAGGCCGCCAACCGGCTCGGACTGGTGCTGGCCGTGCCGACGGCGGAGCAGAAGAAGGCGCTGGACATCCAGCACGGCCTGATTGTCGAAGATGTCAAGAACGGCAGTACGCGCAGCGAAGTGCGGGCCGGCGACATCATCCTGTCGGCGATCGTCAAGGGCACGCAGACAGACATCAAGTCCCTGTCGCAGTTCAATGACATGGTGCAAGGGCCTCGAAAAGAGCGCGACGATGACCTTGCTGGTCAAGCGCGGCGACTCGCAGACATTCGTCACCATCAAGGGCCCGTCCGATAAGTAATTTCACCGGTGGCCGGCCGGCGCCGCAGCTGCGGCTGTACAGCCGCAACTACTGTCACCTCTGCCACGACATGCTCGCCGCGCTGGAAGCCCTGCGCGACGAGCCCGGCGTGGCGTTTTTCGACATCGACGTGGTCGATGTCGATGTCGATCCGGTACTCGAAGCGAAATACAACGAACTGGTGCCGGTTCTGGTCGATGGCGAGGGCCGCGAACTCTGCCACTACTTTCTCGACGCGGCGAAAGTGCGTGAGTATTTGAGCGGTTTGGGCTAAAATCGCTGCCTTGCGTTTCAGGCTCAAAGGCGCTCAACAGCTTGAATGAGCACCTTTTTTATTGCCCCCATGGATCACATCCGCAACTTCTCCATCATTGCCCACATCGACCACGGCAAATCCACCCTGGCCGATCGCATCATCCATCGCTGCGGCGGCCTGTCCGACCGCGAAATGGAGGCGCAGGTGCTCGATTCGATGGATATCGAGCGCGAGCGTGGCATCACCATCAAGGCGCAGACGGCGGCGCTCAGTTACAAGGCGCGCGACGGCAGGACCTACAACCTGAACCTGATCGACACGCCGGGGCACGTCGATTTCTCCTACGAGGTCAGCCGTTCCCTGTCCGCCTGCGAAGGCGCGCTGCTGGTGGTCGATGCCTCGCAGGGCGTCGAGGCGCAGACCGTGGCCAACTGCTACACGGCGATCGAACTGGGCGTCGACGTGGTGCCGGTGCTGAACAAGATCGACCTGCCGGCGGCCGACCCGGACAACGCGCGCCAGGAAATCGAGGACGTCATCGGCATCGACGCCACCGAGGCGATTCTGTGTTCGGCCAAGACCGGCCTCGGCGTCGATGACGTCCTCGAAGCGGTCATCGCCCGCATCCCGCCGCCCAAGGGCGATCCGGCGGCGCCGCTGAAGGCGCTGATCATCGACTCCTGGTTCGACAACTATGTCGGCGTGGTGATGCTGGTGCGCGTGGTGGATGGCACGGTGCGCGCCAAGGACAAGATCCTGCTGATGGCGGAAGGCTCGCAGCACCTGTGCGAACAGGTCGGCGTGTTCACGCCGAAGTCGGTGACCCGCAGCGAACTGCGCGCCGGCGAGGTCGGCTTCATCATCTCCGGCATCAAGGAACTCGATGCCGCCAAGGTGGGCGACACGGTGACCACGGCCGACCGGCGTGCCGCCGAGGCGCTGCCCGGCTTCAAGGAAATCAAGCCGCAGGTCTTCGCCGGCCTCTATCCGATCGAAGCCAACCAGTACGATGCCTTGCGCGACTCGCTGGAGAAGCTCAAGCTCAACGATGCCTCGCTGCACTACGAGCCGGAAGTGTCGCAGGCGCTGGGCTTCGGCTTCCGCTGCGGCTTCCTCGGCCTGCTGCACATGGAAATCGTGCAGGAACGGCTGGAGCGCGAGTTCGACCAGGACCTGATCACCACCGCGCCGACGGTGGTGTATGAGGTGTTGATGCGCGACGGCAGCACTGTCCAGGTGGAAAATCCGTCCAAGCTGCCGGAAGTCCAGAAGATGGAGGAAATCCGCGAGCCGATCATCACCACCAAGATTTTCGTGCCGCAGGAATATCTCGGCGCGGTGATCACGCTGTGCGAGCAGCAAGCGCGGCTCGCAGGTGAACATGGCCTACCACGGCCGCCAGGTGCAGCTCACCTACGACATGCCGATGGCCGAAGTGGTGATGGATTTCTTCGACAAGCTGAAGTCGGTTTCGCGCGGCTATGCCTCGCTCGACTACGAGTTCAAGGAGTACCGGGCGGCCGACGTGGTCAAGCTCGACATGCTGATCAACGGCGACAAGGTGGACGCCCTGTCGCTGATCGTGCATCGTGCCAACGCGCCGTATCGCGGCCGCGAACTGGCGGCCAAGATGCGCGAGCTGATTCCGCGCCAGATGTACGATGTCGCGATCCAGGCGGCGATCGGCTCGACCATCGTCGCCCGCGAGAACGTCAAGGCCATGCGCAAGGACGTGCTGGCCAAGTGCTACGGCGGCGACATCACGCGCAAGAAGAAGCTGCTGGAAAAGCAGAAGGCCGGCAAGAAGCGCATGAAGCAGGTCGGCAGCGTCGAAATTCCCGCAGGAGGCTTTCCTGGCCGTACTGCGGGTGCGAAGTAGGACACAATGAATTTCGCACTGATTCTTTTCATGCTCGTCGTCGCCACCGGCATCGTCTGGTGCTCGATCATTTCTGCGCGCGCAAGAAGCGTCGCCGCCGATGCGCCGGAGCCGTGGTGGGTCGAGTACGGCGGCAGCTTTTTCCCGGTGATCCTGGTCGTCTTCCTGCTGCGCTCGTTTCTCGTCGAACCGTTCAAGATTCCCTCCGGTTCGATGATCCCGACCCTGCTGGTGGGCGACTTCATCCTGGTCAACAAATACACCTACGGCATCCGCCTGCCGGTAATCAACAAGAAGATCATCGAACTCAATACGCCGCAGCGCGGCGACGTGGTGGTGTTCCGCTACCCGGCGGACCCTTCGCTCGACTACATCAAGCGCGTGGTCGGCCTGCCGGGCGACAAGATCGTCTACCGCAACAAGAGGCTCTCCATCAATGGCCGGGAAGTCGCGCAGAAGAAGACCGACGACTATCTCGACCGCGATCGGCTGTTCTATACGCCGCGCTTCGTCGAGACCCTGGGCAGCGTCGAGCATCACATCCTGGTCGAAGCAGAGGCGCCGTCCTTCGTCGCGGCAGATCATGCACTTTCCGTACAGCGAAAAATGTAACTACAATAGCGAAGGCGTCAGTTGCGAGGTTCCGCCGGGGCACTATTTCATGATGGGCGACAACCGCGACAATTCGCAGGACAGCCGGTTCTGGGGCTTCGTCCCGGACGAAAACCTGGTCGGCAAAGCGTTTCTTGATCTGGATGCAGCAATCGTTTCTTCCTCCACAGGGAATCGACTTCGGACGGATCGGCTCGTTTCACTAGGGGAATAACATGAAATTCCAGCGTGGACTCAGTCTGAACGTACTCATGTATGGCGGCGCGGTGGTGGCGCTGCTTGCCGCCCTGGCGATGAAGGCCATACCACCCTGGATCGAGTACGGAAACCTCGTCAAGGCAGTCAAGGGGACCGCTACCGACACCGGCCTCAAGGACGCCACGGTGGCCGACGTCCGCGCCGCCTTCACCCGGCGCGCCGACATGGATGATGTCAAGAGCGTCACCGCCGCAGGATCTGGACATCACCAAGGAAGGCGGCGAGCTGGTGATCTCCTTCGAGTATGAAAGGAAGGTGCCGCTGTTTGCCAATGTCAGCCTGGTCTTCGATTTCGAGGGCAGCAGCACCAAACAATGAAGCCGCAGCGTCTCGAGGCGGCACTCGGGCACGGTTTCGGCCGGCCGGAGTTGCTGCAGTCAGGCGCTCACTCATCGCAGTTTCGGTTCCCCCCACAACGAACGGCTCGAGTTCCTTGGCGACTCGGTGCTCAATTGCGTCATCGCCGCTGCGCTCTACAAGAGCTTCGCCACCCTCAGGGAAGGCGAGCTTTCGCGGTTGCGCGCAAGTCTGGTAAGACAGGAAACCCTGGCGGACATCGCGCGCAGCCTGGGCCTCGGCGAAATGCTGCAGTTGGGCGAGGGTGAGTTGAAGAGCGGTGGTGCGCAACGCCCGTCGATTCTGGCGGATGCCCTGGAAGCAGTTTTCGGCGCGGTCCATGTCGATGCGGGCTTCGATGCCGCGCGAATGGTGATCGAACGCCTCTACCAACCGGCCCTGGCGCGCATCGATCCCAGTGACGCCGGCAAGGATCCCAAGACCGCCTTGCAGGAAATCCTGCAGGGCCGGCATTTGCCTCTGCCGCGCTACACCCTGCTGGCCACGCGCGGCGAAGCCCACGCCCAGCAGTTCGACATCGAATGCCTGATTCCGGAGCTGGGCATCCGCACCACCGGCAGCGGCGGCAGCCGCCGCATCGCCGAACAGCAGGCGGCGCAGGGCGCACTGGCGGAGATCAAGTCGTGAACGCAACATTTCGCACCGGTTATCTGGCCGTCATCGGCCGGCCCAACGTCGGCAAATCGACCCTGACCAACCGCCTGGTCGGCGCCAAGGTCAGCATCACCTCGAAGAAGGCGCAGACCACCCGCCACCGGATTCACGGCGTGCTGACCACCGGCCATGCCCAGTTCATTTTCGTCGATACGCCGGGCTTCCAGATGACGCACAAGAATGCGCTCAATCGCCTGATGAACCGCAGCGTGACCTCGACCTTTGCCGACGTCGACGTGATCCTGCTGGTGGTCGAAGCCGGCCGCTGGGGCAACGGCGAAGCCGAGATCCTGCGCATGCTGCCGGCCGGCACCGCCGGTGCTGCTGGTGATCAACAAGATCGACCGCCTGGCCGACAAGAAGGAACTGCTGCCCTTCATCGCCAAGGTTGCCGCGCTGCACGACTTCGCCGAACTGGTGCCCGCTCTCGGCCGAAAAGGGCATCGGCACCGATGAACTGCTGGCTACCGTGGCGCGCTACCTGCCGGAAGGCCCGCCGGTATTCGACGCCGACGACATCACCGACCGCTCCGAGCGCTTCATGGCTTCCGAGATCCTGCGCGAAAAGCTGTTCCGCAACCTCGGGCGAAGAACTGCCCTACGGCATCGCCGTGGAGATCGAGAAGTTCGAGCAGGAGGGCGAGCTGCGCCGGATCCACGCCGCGGTCATCGTCGACCGGGCGGGGCATCGCGCCATCGTCATCGGCAAGGGCGGCGAGCGCATGAAGCGCATCTCGACCGATGCGCGCAAGGAAATGGAAACCCTGTTCGGCGGCAAGGTCTGGCTCGAAACCTGGGTCAAGGTCAAGGGCGGCTGGGCCGACGACGAGCGGGCCCTCAAGTCCCTCGGATACGATTGAAGGTCATGGTGTTTGGCAACGCTCCGGAGGACCAGGCTCGTCATTCCGGCGAAAGCCGGAATCCAGAAGGGCGACCCTCTGGACACCGGCATTCGCCGGTGAGACGGGCCTGGGATGTTGGGACGACCGATCATGCTGTTTTTCGTTTCACGGCAAGGTCGTGAGCAAGCGCGTCGACGGCCAGGCGGCCTATGTCCTGCACCTGCATCCCTACAGCGAGACCAGCCTCGTGGTCGATGTGTTCACCCGCGAGCATGGCCGCGTGCCGCTGCTGGCGCGCGGGGCGCGGCGCCCGCGCTCGGCCATGCGCGGCATGCTGATGTCCTTCCAGCCGCTGGAACTCGGCTGGTTCGGCGGCGGCGAGGTCAAGACCCTGGCCAAGGCCGAATGGCTCGGCGGCATGCCGCTGCTGGGCGGACGCTGCCTGCTGCTCGGCTACTACCTCAACGAGCTGCTGCTGAAAATGCTGCCGCGCGAGGATGCGCATGGCGCGCTGTTCGATGCCTATGCCGCGGCTTTGCGTGCGCTGGCTGCGGGCGCTGCCGACGCGCCGGAACTGCGCCGTTTCGAGAAGACCCTGCTGAAGGAGCTCGGCTACGGCCTGACGCTGGATGTCGACGTCGAATCGGGGCGGCCGGTGGTGGCGGAACGCGAATACACCTACCTGATCGAGCGCGGCCCGGTGGCAAGGGTTGCCGCCGGCGACACGGTGCCGGGCGAAGCGCCGGCGCTGTCCGGCAAGACCCTGCTCGACATGGCGGCCGACGACTACGCCGATCCGCGCACCCGGATCGAAAGCCGGCAGCTGATGCGGCAACTTATCGCCCACCATATGGGCGGCAAACTCCTGCAGTCGCGGCGCGTATTCATCGAACTGCAGGAACTTTGACCCGTTTCCATTTATCCTTGGATGTTTTGGCGGAGCGAGCATGATTGAACTTGGCGTAAACATTGACCACGTGGCGACGGTGCGCGAGGCGCGCAAGACCCACGAACCCGATCCCGTATGGGCGGCCGTCGAGGCTCATCTGGGCGGCGCCGACGGCATCACCGTGCATCTGCGCGAAGACCGCCGCCACATCCAGGACCACGACGTGCGCCGCCTGCGCGAGCTGACGCACATCAAGCTGAACCTCGAAATGGCGGCCACCGACGAGATGGTCGGCATCGCCTGTGCGCTCAAGCCCGAGATGGCCATGCTGGTGCCTGAAGGCCGGCACGAGGTCACCACCGAAGGCGGCCTCGACGTCGCCGGCCAGGAAGCGCGCCTGCGCGACGTGGTGGCCCGTTTGCGCGATGCCGGGATCGTCACCAGCGCCTTCATCGACGCCGAACTGCCGCAGGTCGAAGCCGCGGCGCGGATCGGCGTGCGTGTCTGCGAAATCCACACCGGGCCCTATGCCCATGCCTTCTTCAACCAGGGCCGCGACAGGGAAGGCCCGGCCGTGGTCGCCGAACTGGACAAGATCCGCAAGGCCGGCGTTGCGATCCGCGCCGCCGGCATGCGCTTCAACGCCGGCCACGCGCTGAACTATTTCAACGTGCAGCCGGTCGCCGCGCTGCCCGGCATTCGCGAACTGCACATCGGTCACGCCATCGTCAGCCGCGCCATATTCGTCGGCATGCGCGAAGCCGTCGCCGAGATGAAGCGCCTGATGCGGGAAGCCCAATGCGGCTAGAGGCGCGACAATTTCCCGTTCCTTCGAACGGGCCGACTGGTCACCTCCCCCGCCTGGCGGGGGAGGGTGGGAGGGGGTGTCCTTCAAAACGTGATCATGCGCGGGCAAGCCCGTCGGTCACGACGGGCGACCGCGCATGATCTTCGGCATAGGCACCGACATCGTCGCCGTCGCCCGCATGACGGAGTACTTCCAGCGCCACGGCGAGCGCGGCCTGGAAAAGATGCTCGCTCCCGCCGAGCGCGAGGCCTGCCGCAGCAGCGCCGATCCGGCGCGCTTCCTGGCCAAGCGCTTCGCGGCGAAGGAGGCGCTGGGCAAGGCTTTCGGCAGCGGCGTGCGCGCCCCTTTGCTGCTGCCGGACATCGTCGTGGAGCACGACGAACTCGGCAAGCCGTCCTTCAGCTATTCGCCCGCACTTGCCGCCCATTTTGCCGGGCGCGGCCTTGCCGCACATCTCTCCATCAGCGACGAGCATGACTACGCCGTCGCTTTCGTCGTCCTGGAAAAATCATGAACACTCAGCCCCTCGGCCCGCTGATGATCGATGTCGCCGGCCTCGAACTTTCCGGCCTCGACTGCGAGCGCCTCGCCCATCCGCTGGTCGGCGGCGTGATCCTCTTCGCCCGCAACTACCGCGATCCGCAGCAGCTCACGGCCTTGTGTTCAGCGATCCATGCCCTGCGGTCACCGGCGCTGCCGATTGCCATCGACCACGAAGGCGGCCGCGTCCAGCGTTGCCGCGAAGGCTTCACCCGCTTGCCGCCGATGCGCCGTCTGGGCGAGCTGTGGGACACCGATCCCGCTGCCGCGCGCCGCGCCGCGGCCGATGTCGGCTATCTGCTGGCGGCGGAACTGCGCGCCTGCGGCGTCGATTATTCCTTCACGCCGGTGCTCGACCTCGACTGGGGCCCCAGCGGCGTCATCGGCGACCGCGCCTTCCACAAGAATCCGCAGGCCGTGGCCGAACTCGCCGGCGCCCTGATCGAAGGCCTCGCCGCCGCCGGCATGGGCTGCTGCGGCAAGCATTTTCCCGGCCACGGCTGGGTCGCCGCCGATTCGCACCTGGCCATCCCGGTCGACGAGCGCAGCCTCGCCGAAATGGAACCCGACCTGATTCCCTATCGCCGCCTGAAGCTCGACGGCGTCATGCCGGCCCACGTCATCTACCCACGGGTCGATCACCGGCCGGCCGGCTTCTCCCCGGTGTGGCTGGAAAAATTGCGCAAGGAATTCGGCTTCGACGGGGTGATTTTCAGCGACGACCTGTCGATGGAGGGCGCCGCCTTCGCCGGCGACATGGTGCAGCGTGCGGAAGCGGCCTGGACCGCCGGCTGCGACGTACTGCTGATCTGCAATGCGCCCGATGCCGTCGCCACCGTGCTGGAAAACTGGAAGCCGGCCGTCGACCCGTTGCGCGCGGCGAGGTTTGCCAGGCTTTCGCCGGGCGGCCGCTGGCAGCAGGATGCCGCGCGCTACGCGGTGGGCAGGGCGGCGGTAGAGAGCCTTGACGCCTGAGGGAGCGGATTGCAGAAGTCGGCGCTGGCGGTACGGCGTCTGGACTTGCCAGTCTCTCCCTAGGCGGCGGGTTTGGGCAATGCGTAGTGATAAATGCCAACGCCGGCAAGAATGCCGATGCCATCGGCAAGCCAGTCGAACACGTCGCCGAAGCGGGTTGTCGTCAGCGTGGCTTGCATGATTTCGATGGCGGCTCCGTGCGCCAGCAAGCCGACGAAGACCTGCATTACGCGTTGCGGGAAGGCAAGGCATCCGGTGACGGAAAGCGCCACATAGCCCAAGGCGTGCTGCGCCTTGTCCCAGAACTGAAAGGCCTGTGGCACCGAGGTGCTCGGAATCAGGGACAGTATCGTGACCAGCGCCAGGCCAAGAAAAAAAACCTGCGGCATGTAGCGAAGAAATCGTTTCATCGGATATTTCCGGACACCGCCGCGGTTGGCGGGGCTCAGGGTTGCGCCAGGTACGCCGCCCGGATCGCTTCGATGCGCTGCCGGTTCACCCCGAAATCCTCGCGTCCCAGGCGACTCGCGCTGCGCAGTTCGATCACGCCGCGCGCCGGGTTGAACCAGAACTCCAGATCGTCGACGAATTTGAGCCAGCGTGTTTCCGCCTCGGCATGGAGGTAGTCCGGCCGCTGCTCCGTCACCTTGATGCCCGGCATGGACTGCAGTATCGCCGTCAGGGTGCGCAGCGAGCTTTCGCCGGATCCATTCTTGAGCGCCAGCGGTTTGATGTCCGCATAGTCACGTTGCGGATGATCCGGGTACAGCGCCGCCTGGCTGGAGACACTGTTGCGGGTCGGCGAGGGCGGTTTCAGCCGGGAATCCCTGACGCCGATATCGGCAGGGCGATTCCCGCCGAGAACGCCGGAGCGGATCGCGACGACTGCGACCACGAGGAGGCCGATGGCAATAATGAGCGCGGTTTTCATGTGAGGGATATTAGCGCGCCACCCAGCCGCCGCACACCGGAAACACCTGGCCGACAAAGCAGTTCGCCGCTTCGCTGCAAAGATAGGCGGCGAATTCGGCGTCTTCCCTGGCGCCGACCAGGCGCCCCAGCGGCACCTCGCGCTTCAGGCGTTCCCGGAAGCGCGGGTCGGCCTGAACCTCGGGCGGGAAGTAGGTCGGATTGTCGACGAAGTTCTGCGCGATGGCATTCACCTGGACATTGTGCGGCGCGACTTCCACGCCCACGGCCTGCACGTAGGCAAGCTGGGCGCCGCGCGCGGCGCTGTAGGTCGAGGCACGCTTCATCCCGCGCAGCGCGGATGCGCTGCCCATGACGAGGATCTTGCCGGCGCGCCGCTCGATCATGGACGGCAGCACGGCGCGGCACAGGCGCGGCAGCGGATGCACGAGGGCCGAGAAAATGTCGTTCCACTCTTCTTCGGTCACCTCCGCGGCAGACGTGGAAGGTGCCGGTATTGCCAGGTTGGCGACGAGAACATCGATCCGGCCTGCCCCGGCGACGATGGCAGCGGGTGCGCCGGCACTCGCGAGCGGGTCGGTGTTCGCGATCACGGTGGCGCCGTGCCCGGCGAATACCTCGCACAGCACAGGGCCCATGAACACGTCGGCCTGGGTGACAAGGACGCGCTTGCCAGAAAGGATGGGCTGCGACATGGATGCTCCTCCGGGCAAGGGCCCGTAATGTTGAATTGGCATACGGGAGTCGGTGCCGGCGGCACGGCGCCTATTTCACGCGGAAGATGCCCCGGACCAGCCGGATGCGGCCTTCCTCGAGGCTGCGCCGCGCATTGCCGGCCTTTTGCGCGAGATTGTCGACGAAGACCGCCAGGCTCAGGGGGCTCGGTGCAGCGGCTGCGGCAGTCCTGCTCAAATTGACTTCGCTGGTGTCCTCGAAAATTTCGGGCACGAATCCGGCTTCGCAGAGCAGCGCGCGAAGCTCGTCCGCGGAAACCAGGAAGCTGTCGGCCGGATCGGTGGCCCAAGGCAGGGGAAAGTAGCAGGTCGGGGCTGCTCCGGCGGCCATCTCCTGGAAGGCGTAGCGGCCGCCCGGCTTGAGCACCCGGCAGATCTCCGCGTAGAGCCTGCGCTTGTCCGCGATGTTCATGCCGACGTTCTGCATCCAGACGACGTCGAAGGAATCGTCGGCAAAGGGCAGCGCGAGGGCGCTGCCCCTGTGCACTTCGATCAGCTCGTCAAGGCCGGTCAGCCGGTTCAGCAGCGCCGCGCCGGCGCAGAAATCGGGCGACATTTCGAGGCAGTTGACGCGGCAGCCGGGCGCGGCAGCGAGCATCCGGGCGGGACCGGCCAGCCCGGCGCCGATATCGAGGACGCGATCTTCGGCGCGGATCTGCGCCAGTTCCCGCAACTCGCGTGAAGCGCTGAAGCCGCCGGTGTGGAAATGGTCGAGCGCTCCCAGGTCCTTCGGCGACAGGCGCTGCCCGGGGTCCAGGCCGGCCTCGCGGATGGCGGCAATGATCCGCGCCTCGATGTCGCGGGCCGAGTAGTGTGAGTTCAGGCCATCCATGGCAAATCTCTCCTCAAGAACCGGATTGTCCGGCGTGCACCGCCCGCCCGGAATGCAGGATCAGAGGCTGGCGCAAATTTCCTCCACCGGCAGCACCCGGGCGAACAAGCCGTTGAGCGCGGCGAGAAATGCCGTTTGCACGTCCGCGGCGGATACCGTGGCGCCGCCGAAGGATAGCGCCTTCGTGGCGCAGGCATCATGCGCCAGAACGCACTGAAAGCCCAGGTCGGCCGCGGCGCGGGTGCTCGTGTCGATGCACATCTGGGTCATCATGCCGGCGATGACGAGTTGCGCAACGTCAAGCCTGCGCAGGTGCCCGAGCAGCGGCGTTTCGCGGAAACTGTTCGGGAAATTCTTCTTAAAAACCGTTTCGCCGGCCATCGGCGCCACGGACTCGTGGATGCGGACCCCGGCCGTATCCGGCAGGAAGAAAGTCGAGCCCGGCCGGGTGGAAATGTGCTGGATGTGAATGACCGGGAGCGACCTCTGCCGGAATGCGGCAAGCAGATTCCCGGCCTGGATTCCAGCTTGCGGGCTGCCGACGAGTTCCATCGCCCCGCCCGGGAAGTAGTCGTTCTGGATGTCGATGAGCAGCAATGCTTTGGTCATGGGAAACCTTTAACGCCGGCGGACTGACGGATGGGGCAGGCGGAAGGCAACCTTCCCTTGCGCGGTATCGCGGCTTGGGATGGCTCCTCACGCCTCAGGCTAGAAACGATTCGGCTCTTTGGCTTCCTGTATAGCCCACACGATCAGGACGATCCATCCAATTATCGGAATGAACCAGAGCAGCAGGAACCATCCGCTTCTGTCCGTGTCATGGAGTCGCCGTGCGCCCACTGCCAGCGACGGTAGCAGAACTCCCAACGAAAAAAGCGCTGACAAATTCTCGCTTACCATGCCTGTTGCTGCCGACGCCAATAAGGTAAAAAGGAACCACCACCAGTACTCGGACCGGGAGGCGCGCCCGTCAAAAGCTGCATATTTGGAGAAACAGGTGCTGATAGATTCGCCGAACGTCATGGGGTGCCTCCTGATTGTGATTTATGGGAACGACATAGGTGCAGCGGTTCTCGGATTTCGCCAGGGTACAACTCATCGAGAAAAGGTGCTCGACTTCCAGGCTCAGTGGCGCTGCGCGGCTTTATCGCGCAGCGTCCGTGTGGACTGCCGGGTTAGAGTTTTTCCAGGAGTTGTGCTTTCTTCTTTTGGAACTCATCTTCAGTAATGACTCCGTCTTTTCGGAGACTCTGCAGTTCTCTAAGTTTTTGTGATGTGGTGTCATTTGAAGGTGCCGATAGCGCTGGGGATGATGCGGGCTGCGCATCAAGGGGCGTCAAATCGCTTTCCAATACAGTTGTTGCGATCAGTTTGGATTCCATGACGCCGGCACGCCCTGTGGTTTCATCAGTTTGCTGCAATAGGCTTCGCGCCATCCACATTCCCATTTTCACTTCCTGCCATACAAAATAATTCTTTCCAGCCTCTGTTGTTAAAGGCAGGTTGGAAACGTTTTCGGCGTGAGATTCGACGTTATATTTTCCAGGGCTTAGGTTCAGCCGAAAATATGTTTGCGCCGCGGTCTGACCCAGTGCTTTCCCGTTTACAGATACCGTCATGGGTATTGCCGCACCAAAGGTTTCGTTTCGATAGATATACAGCGATGCCTTATTCGGGATTGGTGAAAAATCCTTGGCCTTGGAGTCTTGATCCAAAGGTGCCATAGGAACCGAAGCACAGCCCGAGAGCAGCAACAACAGGACCGTTGAAAATGTGGCGGCAAAATTTCTCATGCGAGTAATTCCTTTGTTGAAACTCTAACGCTTGAAATCACAGGCGCTGCGCGGCTTCATCGCGCAGCGTCCAGCGACCGAAGGGAGCGAGGTTGAGCGCCTGGTTGGGGCTCATTGCGATGCCTGTCTTTCCAATACCAGCGGCTCGAAAACGCACCGATCACATAGTCCGCGCATAAACAATACGACTCTGGATGAGTCAGTTGGGATACACAATTGCAATAGGTCTCCTGATATCCCTTTTGATTCTTCGGCAGGGTGGCATCGATCAAAGCTGAGTTTTCGTAGAAGTGTGGTGTCTGAAGCATTAAGCCGACGAAGGTTCTGATCGGGTGCGAGAGCCTTCTCGATACCTATTCGTAGTAGGTGGCCGTATCGCGTGGGTTGAGTAACAAACCTCACAGGTTGCGCACTTTCTGCCGAGCCAACTCTGATAAGACAGTGGGTATCAACCATTGCCGATTCGTTACATACGAGAGAAAGCCGATCCTTGCCGATGCCGCCTACGTACTCGGTTGCTTTGTTACTGGGAATAATGTTGCTTACTGAGCCATTTCCACTGGCAGTGCTTGCGGAATACCCTGCGCTCATATATTCGAACCACTTTAGTCTGTTCAAAATGGTTGCGTCATTTTCTACTTTTGTCTTACAAAAGTAGTGATGGCTAACATAATTTTCCAGCGCTTCTTTTTGGGTTTTGATTTCTTCATAGTATTTCTCGGCATCGAGCAATTTTTTTGTTTTGACGAGCGCATCGCTTGCCGACGAAAAGTTTGAATGCTCACAATTACTGTAGAAAAGCTCGAAACTGGCAACTTCTAGTCCGAGCCCAATTGAAGTCTGTGTAGGGTTGCTATAGCTTATCTTGCCGTACTCTTTTGAAAGACAGAAGCCAGAAAAACTAGGCATCCCTTTAGCGTCACAACCCGAATTTAGTGCAGTTATTTTGTTTTTGTACTCAGCGAAATAAATTCTTCGAGCTTCGTCAGCGGAAGAATAGATCGGGAGACAAAGAAGTATTAGGCACAGAACGCTTTTTGAAGTTTCACACGTCAGCATACGAGTACCCATCACAAGGCAGAGAATACTTTTCCCCGCGCATAGGTTGGTTTCCTTGATGTTCGCAGCATTGTGGTGAGCCCTTAAGCGGGGATGAGGTCACTGTCTAGCCCCAACGTCCGAGGTGAGGGGCGGCCGACCGAAGGGAGGGAACCCAGAAGCGCAGCTTCTGGGCCGTCCCCTCGACCGAAGTGTTAGGCGTCAGGTTCGTTTCCAAGGGAGGCCTGCCGAAGCTTCTTCAAGCGTGAACTCGGGGGCCGGATCAAGCCACCGCGTTTGGTTCTCTAATAGGACTGCCGGACATTGATGTGAAACCTCGTAGAAGGTGTCAGAGAGTGGGGTGAGTCCAAATTGACCAAGGTATTCAATGAGAAGCTCGCGTGTAAATCGGTCGCGCTTGCGGGGCAGTGCGTAGTGATCTGCTTTCTCGAAAGGATAGGGAGCTCCAGACTCAAAGAATACCCAGCGCCCCCCGTCGTTAGCTGCAGCAATGGAGCGTCGATAGCCATTGGGTGTTGTCCCTCCGAGGTGTTGGGGCGCATATACCTCCCAAATAGTGGCAGGCCATTTTGCACCGGGAGGAGTGCAACAAACACGCATTGCGATTGCGCCAAGCCTTTCGGATAGAACCGACATCGTAGGTGTCGGGTCAGAGCCGGCAATGCCGCTTTGGAAACTGGCAGTCCATTCGGAGTTGGTCCCTACAAGTAAACGCCGACGCTTTTCCATGGACAACGGCGGTAGCGCCTCCAAGGCATCAGCAAAGGATGACGTGATCTCTTTACGGCTGTACTTTACGCCGACCGACGCATGCCACTTGACTAGCTCGGACACGACTCTCTCAACCGGTGCATTGATGAGCCCCATGTCCTTTGTTACGGGGTGCCAGCGTTCGATTAGCAACTGTGTCTCCGATTGACGCCTAACGTAGAAGTCACCGGCGCTGCGCGGCTTCATCGCGCAACGTCCCCTGGAACGACGGGTTCGGCGTCTGGTTACGCGGCAAGTTTGATGACCTTGAGCGCTTTACGCCCTTGCTCCGCGTGCCACAGGTCGTATTGCACTTGCTGGCTCAGCCAACTCTCGGCGCTGGTGTTAAAGGCGATGGATAGGCGTATCGCCATTTCGGGACTGATGCCCGAGCGCCCATTGAGGATTGCCGAAAGAGTTTTACGGCTTACGCCCAAACCTTCCGCAGCCTCGGTAACCGTAAGACCGACTGGCTCCAAGCACAGAGACTTGATGATTTCACCCGGATGAGGGGGGTTGTGCATACGCATAGCAAATTACCTCAGTGATAGTCCTCGTAGTCAACCAGTTCGGCATCCCTTCCCACGAACTGAAACGTGACCCGCCAGTTGCCGCTCACCCACACCGACCAAACGCCTTTGCGCTCGCCTTTGAGTGCGTGGAGGCGCAAACCGGCCAAGTCCATATCTCGGGCGGCCGTTGCGACATGTAGCCGACCGAGTATGAGCCGCAGCCGCTCCGCGTGCTGAGCCTGGATGCCCGACTTGGAACCGTGCTCGAAGAAGCGGGCCAAGCCCTTGTGTTTGAAACTTAGGATCACGCGCTATCGTAACCCGAGACGTTACAGATTACAAGACGCCGAACGCATGAGCCTCACCGGCGCGAAGCGTCCGGTGCAGGCGATGGTTGGGCGGCCTCCTTGAAATACTCCGGATGTAACGGCGGGGTCTCCATAACCCGATCGACAACAAACCGATTATCCTTCCAACGATATAAGAGGGTTTTTGTCCAGCCCCGTTTTGGCTTCCCGGGCGTTTTCGCATGGATAACATACCAGCTAACCAACTGCCCGTCTTTGACATCCATCCGGGGTGTGGAACCCGTTCCGTCATATTCCGGCGGCTCGCTATATCCTTCGTGAGTCACTTCCAAAACCTGCAGTTCGCTATTCGGCAGTAATTTGAGAACCTCAACTACGTCACAACCTCCAGTCCCCATGACGCAAGTGGCCGCTTCAATAACCGCTTCCTCGCTTCCGTCGCCATCAAGATCAGCATACTCAACTTCCCAAAAATGGATGGGATCTTCACCGGCACGTCCAAGGAATTCTTCACAGTTTTTCACGAGTGCATCACGCGCGACAATATAGGCCTTTAGATCGATGTCTCGGATCGATTTCTGTTTTTTTGAATCGCTGGCAACCAAATTGCCAGAGAGCGCAATCATTCCGATTGCGAAAATCGCTATACGATTACCGATCTTCTTTTTCACCATCCAGCCGCCCAACGTGTAGCTAACCGGCGGTGCGCGGCTTCATCGCGCAGCGTCCAGCGACCGAAGGGAGCGAGGTTGAGCGCCGGGTTAGAGCCCAAGGGCGGCCCTCAGCGATTTTTCTGAGTTCGTAGGAGCACGAACTGGGGTATTAATGACGCCGGGAACGACAACATTGCGGAGGAATTTCGTGTTCTTCGAGTTTCGCAAGCGTGCATTCTGGTTGAGGGCGACACCAAATAGGAATGTCTCCAAAAACTCAATAGCTGGTAGGGAGTTCGGTGAGGGCTTCTTGAATTTCCCGCCTGGCGTCTTCTTTGCTACCAGGAAGACTTGCCCAGTGCCCCTCCCAGCTTCGCCGAGTGCATGGTTGTAATGATTAACTTGATGTAGCCCGAAGACCTCATCACGAAAAGTTCGCTTGGTTGTTAGCCCCACATACCATGGTCGTGCGTTGGAGTTTTTTCGTATGACGAAAATGTAGCATCCACAAGCGGAAGAAAGGTTGGGAACCGCTTGATCAACCGCAGCCCAAAAAGCGTTCTTGGCCTTCGCGGAGTTATCAACAAGAGTGCTGATTCGGATGACATCGAAGGGGCCATGAACACTGAAATCCATTTGTAGCTCCTTGGGCTATGGGCTCTAACGTTTGAAATCACAGGCGCTGCGCGGCTTCATCGCGCAGCGTCCAGAGAGCGAAGCGAACGGGGTCGACCGCAGGGTTGGGCATCATTTCGCTCCATTGATGTTCTCAACGAGCTTGTCTACAGCGCGAATAAGAGCCGTTCCGCCAATGGGGAGTCCTTGCTCCTCCTTACTCGGGATGAACGCATAATGCGACTGAAAGGGCTGCGCGCCAATTTCCAGGCGTATCGTCACGACGGCCGCAGGCTGCGCCGCTGGATTGGTTGATAGGTCATATCCGCCCGGGGTTCCCGGGCCAGCCCAGCACTCGAATGACTGAAGCAACAGCTTCAGTACGTCCTCGATTTTCGAACTCGCGCCTGGATTAAGCTTGATTCCGCTAAGCGCGGAGCGCGCGGAAAGCTGCTGATTGAAGTAAACCGAGAACTCTTTGATCTTGACGGTGGCTCCGTTTAGCGATTCCGCCTTTAATTCGCGTTGAAGTCGTGATTTCAGGTAATCGATACGCGATGGGACAACTTCATCTTCGCCAATGCGCCAGATACTATAGTCGCATGATTGCCGGTTAGAACTTCCTCTGGAGGGAGTCTTTTCGTTTTGCGGCCGTTCATCGATGAGCTGATATTTGAGCTCAGTCGCAATCTCAAAGTTCTCCACGAAAGGCTTTGGAGCTGCAACTGACGCGAGTCCGATGGTCATCGAGGCGCAGAAGCAAAGAATTCGCGAATACTTCAATTTCGTGCACATTTTTTTATGATGCCCAACGTTCAAGGTGACCGGCGCTGCGCGGCTTCATCGCGCAGCGTCCAGAGAGCGAAGCGAACGGGGTCGACCGCCGGGTTGGGCCTCGGTTGTTGCTCATGGCTGTGTGCGAAACACTTTGATGAGTAACCACAGCAGTGGAACCGCCAGCACAGAAAATAGAAGCATTGGTTTGATGTACGCGCTAAGAAACACAAGCGCAAATTGATTCAGTGGCTCGCCCGAGAGGTTTTGCTTCGGCACCTCCAGGAAGTAGCCCCCGCTTCGCGGCGCGCCGAAGTAGAGGACAAGAATGTACAAAATATAGAGGGACACCACGCAAGCGGAGGCAAACAGCCACGGCTTTGCAACGCCCGACCAAAGAGCCCACGAGACACCGCAAGCATAGATGCCGGGCAACCCGACTACGAGGGCAGCTTCGAGGAAGAGGCTAATCATGACGCTTGAGAGGCCCAACGTTGAAGCTCAGGGGCGCTGCGCGGGTTCATCGCGCAGCGTCCCCTGGAGCGATGGGTTGGGCCCCACGGTTTAAGTCTGCTTTGACGGTGATACCGCGAAAGCCAGACAACCAAGCTTGGCGCTGCTGCTCATTAGCGGCGATGCGAGAGACGTGGATCTCAAGGCATTGGCCTCTCCCGTTGCCGGAGAAGACATGCGCTTTGAGTTGTTCAATGCCAGCAACCTTGAACGGATAGACAAGCACCCAAGCGTTTGATCCAGATGGGATGAGTTGAATTGAAGCCAGATCGGGTGCGTAGCGCGAGATGGTGCTACCCGCAAGCCAACTTGCGCACTGTTGTGCTGAGGCCCCCTCGGCCTTTGGCGTAAGTGCAGAGACGTTAATGCCGTCGGGCGAGGCGCCCAAGAGCCGCGCGGCTGGATTCTGTGCAGCGGCGGGATGAGGGCCGAGTTGAATAGACGGGAGGCCAGGAATCGTGACTGTGAATGCCGGCTCGGTCAACTGCACCACTAGCTCCTGAGCGGCAGCATGCGTAGCAAATAGCAGGGTGGCGAGCGTGACGGTCAGAGTTGTGGCGGCGATGCGCATATGGTTCTCCGGTGTGGGGCCCAACGTCTGACATAACCGGCGCTGCGCGGCTTCATCGCGCAGCGTCCGGGTTGATGGATTGGTTAGCCATGGTTTGAGAGTGCATCCCTACCAATTACTACTTGCCTTGCACTTCATTTGACGCGCTTCCTTGGGAGATTGGGATCGGTGCTTTAGGTCCGCTCGAATACTGCGGACATCGCTCCCTTGCTAGAGGCTCGCGCAGAATGGTCTTGTATTCAGGTTGTCGATATCCATCGTACAGTGCCCTGATTACTTCTGGGGACACGACTGCCTTACCTATCTTCTTCGCTTCGTTGTCTGGTGACGAAAAGATCAAGTTCGGTGTTTTGAATTCATTTGGAAGTTCCTGCAAAGCAATGCGTCGCCACAGTTTGGCTTGATACTTGAACACGACATACGGCGGATTGGGTCTGCCCCATTTGCTGTATGCCAGACATCCCATCGGGTAAACAACCAAATAGGCACTGTCCTTGAGGATCTCAAACTGCATGGGCAGGAAATTGGCACCACCAGTGTCTTCGGTGAACTTGTCAAGCCACACCACGTTCTCGTTCGTGCCAGGCATGGCAAAGGCAAGACTCTGTTCTTTGATTGGCGGTTCCTGACCGATCTCATGGCGACCGCCACGCTCTACTGTACGCGTGACAACTATCGTGCCGCCGTCGTGCAGGAGGACTGCTTCTTTCCAACTCGTGCCGCCAATCCCGAATAGTCCGGCGTGAGCCACAGAAGCAATCATCAAGATCGAAAACGCAGAAGAGAGGACACAGGTCTTCATGGCTAACGTGGAGCTAACCGGCGCTGCGCGGCTTCATCGCGCAGCGTCCAGCGACCGAAGGGAGCGAGGTTGAGCGCCATGTTAGGGGTTATGGCCCACAGTAAACCAATGTTTGACACAGAACTAACGCATTGAGCGCCAGGCCGGCAATTGTGCTCGCCCCTGTGACAAGCGCTATGACAATGGGGCTCCGGATCTCGATGTGGCGCGTACCTGACACAGCGATAAGCGCCCCAATGGCACCGCCTGGCAATGAGAACAGATATGCAACGAAAGAGAAGCCGTTCCAGCTCTTACTGGAACTCGTTGCTACCCATGCTACGAACGCGACAAGATACAGAGCCAACGCTATCGCGACACCGGATGCCGCCGAAGGCCGCTTCGATAACGGAACTGCAATTCCAACAACAACAGCTTGTGGAACCCAGTTGGCGAGAAAGTTTGCGAGAAAGTACTGGTTCCAAGAAACGACACCGACGGACGCGAGAACGCCCAGCAATACGGATGCCATTAGCCAGCGAGCTTCTTTGGGGTACTCGGAGAACATACTTGGCGTAGGCTGTCCGGCCTCCCACGCAGCGACAGATGGGATGGGGAGGGACGTAGTTCTGGCAGGAGCACCACATTGCCGACACACCTCTGTGTACGGTGGGTTGTTCTCTGTGCATGCAGTACATGACCAACTGTTGTCTGGCATGTGACCCCTAACGTCTGACATAACCGGCGCTGCGCGGCTTCATCGCGCAGCGTCCGGGTTGATGGATGGGTTAGCCCTAGTTTTTCGGAACATTGATGGCCTCTATGAAGCTCTTTGCCGCCACCTCAATTTGATCGTCAGCCGCCTTTCCACGGTGAGAATATGCAGCAAAGAAGCCGAGCTGCTGTTGCTCTGGATGGCGGCAGTAGAGGGAAATAACTTGTAACTTGAGTTGTTCCTTACCGGTTGGTGTAACTGCAGCGGTGTCATCAAAGGCTATATGAACATTGACACACGGATAGCCACGATCCTCGGTGTACTGATAACTGGAGTTGGTTTCTTGAAAGCGGGGAGGGGGATTCATTGTGGCAATGCGGTTTTTGACAAAACCAACAAGCGCCTCTCCGTCGGTTGTCGGAGGCAATTCAAAAATGATTACTTGCGCCCCATACGTTTCACCGCTTTCGGCTCCTCTCTTCGCGAACGAGATGCCATTGCTTCCCGCGCCAGCGAGAACCCAACCATCAGAATCTGGGGCGTAAACATTCAAGATGCTGCTTGGAAAGAATTGCTTTGGAGTTACTGGCTGCCCAGGCGATTGCGCATTTACGACACTGCTAATTAGGCTGCCCAGTATTAAGGAGATAATTTTCTTAGAGATAGTCATTTTGTCGATAGAGGTTTTGAGTAGGGCTAACGTGAAAGTAACCGGCGCTGCGCGGCTTCATCGCGCAGCGTCCGTGTTGACTGCCGGGTTGGGGCACTGGAGGTAGCAACCATCCTAAAAGACAATGCCCCACCCACGACAAACAAGATCTTGGTGACTGAATATGCCACCACACGATTTGCAGCGAAACGCGGACATAGCAAAGAACCATGGATTAAGAAGTATCCATGCGACGACACCGCTGACAATAGCGGCCGACACACGCCCGCCACCAAAGCGCTCAACGAACGCGGCGCAGATAAGCCAAACAAATACCAACGGCACCAACAAAACAAGCTGTTGAAGGATATTTTCAACGAATGGTGGCTTGGCGCGGGACACCTGTTCACCGCACGTCGGGCAGTAGTGCTTTGAGAAAGACCGGCGAACGAGGCTCATGCGGTAGAGCCTCCAATAGATACGGAAAGTCGGCGCTGGTGATACGGCGACCGGAACGCCGCCAGCGTGTGCGAAAGGATACGGTGAGACACACGACGCGGAAGACGGAAAGTACTTAGCATGAAGTGCCCCAACGTTTGAATTCACCGGCGCTGCGCGGCTTCATCGCGCAGCGTCCGGTGGAATGATGGGTTGGGCATCTCAGCGGAAATTTATGCTGACCCACTCTCGAAGCCACCATTTTGAATTTGAGTCCTTAGCACGCTCGATCGCTCTGATGGACTCCAACGCGCTGAGCGACCTAGATACTTCCAGTGTGCTGAGCAAGTTCTGACCATACTTGGCGCGCTCTCTATTGACGACCTCTACTACTCTTGAGTTCTCAATCGTGTGTTCGCTATCTTTGTACATCCACATTGCGAAAAGGACGGATGCGTCATTTTCAGTTACGTCAATCTTCGCGGCGGCCCAAAGTTCAGTAACAATAATCAGCGCGCCGAGGGGTAGAAGCCATGGCAATTTTTGAACTGCAACGGTAGTGAATGTGCTTTTGGATAGCGCTAGACACAACTTGCCAATGCTAAGGCGAATGTTTCCGGGCTTCGCGCTGTAGCCACCGCCGAGCCCACCACGGTTCATTGTGACGTAGTGCATAACCCCCCGCTCTTTTTCGGGCGGACGAAACGTGGCAATCGTGTCAATGAGTTCCGTCGCTATTGCTTCTGAGGTAAACGGTTCGGCATTGAGCATTCCGGTTGATTCAATCGCACTTATCGCAACGCGAATAATCTCACGACGCTTCTCTTGTGTTCGGTCGTGGTTTAGTTCCATCTAGATGCCCAATGTAGAGGTGATGGGCAGCCGCTTGCAAGAGGAACCGAGGCGGGTAAAAGTCGGCGCTGGCGACACGGCGCAGAATTTACTTGCACTCAATAGCAAGGTTGTGTTGCGGTGCCATCATGGTTCCGCCTTGCATTGGCACACCAACAGTGCCAGAAGCACGATCAATGATGTTGTAGCCTCCGGGGCAAACCTCGCCCGCCTTTTTGTAGCAGGCATCGAGAGTACGCCCCATGCCGCTGCATTTCATGGAATATGCAGTTTTGCTGTTAGGCCCGACAAATTGCTGCGGCTCAATTGCCGCGCAAGCTACAAGAAAGGCAGGAATGGCGGCAATGAATAGATTCTTGAAACGCATATCAATCTCCCTTTACCCCAAATGTTGAATGGTCAAGCTGCGGGGGCTGCGCTGCCCAACGTAGAGCTAACCGGCGCTGCGCGGCTTTATCGCGCAGCGTCCAGCGACCGAAGGGAGCGAGGTTGAGCGCCGGGTTGGGGGGCAGACCCACGATGTGAAGGGTTCGAAGAGGCACAGCGACTCCTGGAAGCTGCCCAAGCAACGAGCGGAAAGCGAGAGGCAGAACATTAGCATACGGAGAGGGAGATGCGGCACGCGAGACGGGGTTACGGCTTCCGTCACGGAAAGACCCAGATGCTGAGAAAGGCTGACGCTGAAAACCTTGGCCGAAACTACGGCGGTGAATGCGCGTGACGGAAACGGATTCAGCGGTGACGCGATGATGCAGCCGCAAAAGTCGGCGCTGGCGACACGGCGGCACGGGGCACGCCCTCATGCGACCGCAGACCAACGACATGGGTTGTTCATTCGAGACCCCCAACGTTTGAATTCACCGGCGCTGCGCGGCTTTATCGCGCAGCGTCCGGTGGAATGATGGGTTGGGCAACAGAGAGTGCTCTGCGGACAGAGTCAAAGAGAGAGCCTTCCCACAAAGGCGGGCAATGAATGCGCCCAAGCAGTGGTGTTTGTCATTCGGATACTTACTCTTGATTTCTTTGTACGCCTTACCAAAGGTTCGGCCGAAGCCGTCAATCTGCTTTTGCGATGGCTGGTGCTTGAACTTGTGGACACAGTCGTTCCGAAGACCATTGAGCTTTCGAATTCCATCAGCAAGCTGATCGTCAATTTCGCCGAATGCTTGGACAAGGGATAGCTTATTTTCGAACGTTAAGCCGCTCTTGTTAAAGAGACCATCGCTCGCCTTCAGCTTCGTGTTCAGGTAACGCTCCAAAAGATGTTCAACGTAGAGATGCGAAAGCAAGACAGACAGCTTTGGGTCGTTCGCGTTACCGACTTCTTGGTCGTAGATAGCGAACTCTTGCTCCTTCAGCCTGGCGAATCGGTTAGGGTCCATCTCCGCATCGCCCTAGCGTAGGACATCAACAATGCTGCGCGGCATTGCCGCGCAGCATTGTTGAAATTCTAGGGTGCTTGCTTTTGCTACTCGTCATAGCCTAGTTCCTTTCTCGTGGCCTTGACATCCACAGCCGCACTAGCGGTTGTTTGGTATCGAAGGATAAAGTAGCTCGCAAAGACGCAAAGGAATATTAGATTGGTGAAATCCTTTGCGCCGATGGCTTGGAAGAGTATGTGGAATGGAAAGTAGGACAAAACGCACACAACAATGGCTGGCGTCTTCGAAAGCGGTCGTCGCCAAGCAATACGAAGAATGATTGGTGGGACGAACAAAATGGAAAAGACGATCAAGTAGTTGATCCATGACGTGAGAACTGAGGTAGATAGCATTGATGAGTTCCTTTCTGCCGTTGTAGCTGCGGTTAATGCTCCCTGAAGTTCAGCGGTTCTACCAGCAATATCCAAGTAAGTTTCACCACGGACATTCTTGAGATCAGGTCGTGCACCAGCTGCCAGAAGCACGGTTACGACGTCTTTGAAACCACCGCCCGATGCCATATGCAGGGCAGTTAGTCCGCCCGAACCTTGATGATTTACGTTTGCACCAGATTTGATTAGCATTTGCACGATTGAAAGGTGCCCTCGGCTTGCTGCAGAAAGCAGTGCTGTATAGCCATTGTCCTTTGGATGGTCCACGTAGGCATTTGCACCAAGGAGCACGCGAACTGAAGATTCGTGCCCCCAGTACGAGGCTTCGTTAATCGCTGTAGTTCCAGCCAAAACACGTTTGTTCACATCCGCACCGTGCCTCAGAGCACGCGAATAATCTCTGTGTGTGATTCGGAATTGGCGCCGAGACTAGAAGCTCCGGTAAGTGCAGTTGTCCCCCACTTATTGATTTCATTCGGGTCGGCGCCTTTGTCTAGAAGCCGTTTCACTTCGACGAGATTGCCGTCTCTTGCAGCTTGGTCGAGAGGTAGATTGCTTTGAACGGCAGCAACTGATCCTGAAAGCAGGAGAACAACAATAAATAAGAAATGATTCATGCCGCGTCTCCTTGATAGGTAAGGCCCAACGTGGAGCTAACCGGCGCTGCGCGGCTTTATCGCGCAGCGTCCAGCGACCAAAGGGAGCGCGGTTGAGCGCCGGGTTAGGCATCCGGGACCAGCCCTAAACGATTCTGAACTTTGGACGCTGATGAAAGACATCTCATTTCTCCTTGGCGGGAATCAGAACTTGGTCCACGAACTTGCGTGTGGCGGATCCGGTATCGCGCGCGTGATCCGGGCAGCGGTAAGCGGTTAGCCAGGGGCGGGGGTTATCCCTGCTAGGCGCACCGGGGCTCCATGCATAGCGGGTCATCTCGCCCAGCACTTCCTTGGTTTCGAGATCGATCACCCTGATCGTGCTGCTGGCGATGCCGAGGTAGCGATCCTCGGGGATGACGTGGTCTTCGTAGGTGACTCCGTAGCGGGGGGGCGTGGGGGATGGGGAGGGGGTTTCATCGAGTACCCATCCGTAGATGTTCAGGTCGTAGTTCGGGTCTCGTTCAACATTTAGCTTCACGTTCGGTGCATTGACATCTTTGCGTCCAACGATCCTATTCGAACCGGTATAGCGATAGCGCTGGCCGTCCTTCTCGTCGATGACTTCGACCCAGCGATAGCCGGGGAGGCCACCGGGGCGGCGGCCGGGCGTGATGAAGCCCCGATAGTCGGGTCTTACCGGAGTGGGCGTCCCATCCAGCGTCGAACTCCCATACTCATACCCGAGGAAGGTCCAGATAAATCCGTTGGCGGAGTCCTCCCGCGCAAACGCCGCCCCCGGCCACATCCGGTCCGCCAGTTCGCGCCCTCCGCGATCCGGCCTCACCTTCATCAAGAACAGCCCCTCGACGTTCTCTACTTTGCGGGAGATCTTTTCTCCAGCGACAGTGCGGCACTTCTCTTCGAAGAGTGTCTTGCCATCCGTCATGCGGGCCTTGGTCGCTTCGCGCACCTCCGCCTGCGGTGACTGCGCGCAGGCGGCGAGAGTGATGAGAAGGGCAAGCCAGTGTCGGGCCATTTGGATGCTTAACGTCTGAGTTCAGGGGCGCTGCGCGGCTTTATCGCGCAGCGTCCCCTGGAACGATTGGTTGGGCCGGTGGAAGTCACTTCTTGTCATTTTGGAGACTGCCAATATTTCCACTTTGCTTTGACCGCGCGAGCCGTAGTCCCGCAAAAATGCAACCATTAATGAACGCTCCGAAAACCAGTGAAACATATGTTTCACTTGCAAACCAGCCCACCCTTATTGTCTCTTTGATGAATGGAAGCGGTACACCATGTGTCAAATTGACCCCTGTCTTCACAGCGACATAAATTAGGCCGATGAAAAACACTAGATTCCATGGCAATCCGAAAACGCAGAAAAAGAATAGAACAAACAGTTCAGTTGAGTCGTTGTGGGTCTTGGCCGAATAAGCACCGACATAGAAGAGCACAACGACGCCCGCGGCAATTAGCCCGCCGAGCAACGCGCGAACCATCATGATCGGTTGCAATGTTGGCCAAGCAGTGGGCGAAGTCACCCTGATGGGAGTGTTGGCCTTGTCGTGCCGGCCGACGAAATAAAACACCCCGCCGATCAGAATCGCGGCACAGAAAGTTATTAAGAGCAACTGCTGATGCATATGGCCCAACGTTTTAATTAAGGGGCGCCGCTAGGCGTCCCGCTTGAATGATGGGTTAGGCAAGATGTGGCCTAATAGACGCAAACAATGCAAAAGCTGCACTAAGAAAACAAAAAATGGCAAATAGCGTATATGTGGAGACATAAAAGTAAAACCTTAATGGGGAAACGCTACGCAGAATAATTGCGTCTTTAGTGCTTTTGTAAATTCTTGCTTTTACCTCACCAGACTTAAGGATCATTTTTGCTTCTAAGCTTAATGCCACGCCAGCAGTTAGAAATAAACATATATATGCGACTGAAGAAAGTATTGGAGAAGGAAACTTAATCAGTATGAATATGCAAACAACAACAATTACCCCTGCAATTATTTTGAACATGTTCTCTTGCCTAACGTTAAGTGTGGAAACCTAATTACGGGGTGTTATGCGTCATGACGCAAAACATTCCGTCAAATAGGCTGTATAAAACACCAGTAACATGTGCTATTCTGAATTCCATCAGTGCCTTGGTGCAATTTGGAGGAGCCAAAAATGTATTCGAATCCGTCACCGGTTGAACAGGGGGCCGCGCCGCGGCTTTTGGAGCAGGTGCGCGGGCGGATTCGCTTCAAGCATTACAGCATTCGCACCGAGCAGGCTTACGTGGATTGGATTAAACGGTTTATCCGGCATTTTGGCAAGCGCCACCCGCGGGATCTGGGCGCCGCCGAGGTGGAGGCCTTCCTGACCCATCTGGCGGTGGCCGGGCGGGTTGCCGCTTCGACCCAGAACCAGGCCAAGAGTGCGCTGCTGTTCCTCTACCGCGAGGTCCTGGGTTCCGAGTTGCCCTGGCTCGACGATGTCGAGGCAGCCAAGGCGCCCAAACGCTTGCCGGTTGTGTTGTCCGGCGCCGAGGTCTTGGCCGCGCTGGCGCGGCTTGACGGCACCAATGCGCTCATTGCCCGCCTGTTGTATGGCACCGGCTTGCGCATCATGGAATGCCTGCGCCTGCGGGTGAAGGACGTGGTGTTCGAGCGCGGCGAGATCCTGGTGCGCGACGGCAAGGGCGCCAAGGATCGCGTGACCATGCTGCCGGCCAGCGTGGTGCCGGCCTTGCGTGAACAGCTTGAACGTGCGCGCGAACTGCATCGGCAGGATCTGGCCGCAGGGCATGGCGAGGTGTATCTGCCCTTCGCGCTGGATCGCAAGTATCCGCAGGCGGGTCGCGAATGGATGTGGCAGTACGTTTTTCCGTCGGCCGCTTTGTCGGTCGATCCGCGCTCCGGTGTGGTGCGTCGCCATCATGTGCAGGACCAGACAGTGCAGCGCGCAGTCCGCGTCGCCGCGCGCGCGCCGCATCGACAAGCCGGTTCGCCGCACACCTGCGTCACAGCTTCGCCACCCACCTGCTCGAAGGCGGCTACGACATCCGCACGGTGCAGGAGTTGCTGGGCCATGCCGACGTGAAGACGACCATGATCTACACCCACGTCCTGAATAGAGGCGGCCGCGGCGTCCGCAGCCCGCTCGACGGCCTGGGCGGCGAGGGGGTGCGCGAGCCGGCGGCGGAGTATCGCGTCGCCGCCTGAATTTCAGGCTTCGCTGCGGCCGACCTTGCCGCTCTGGTGGCGGTTGTTGGCGATCAGGGCGACCAGCACGATGGCCGCGCCCGCCAGTTCGATGGCTTCCGGCCGGCGGCCCTGGCCGATGGCGATCAGATAAGTGATGACCGGCGCGAAGTTGGCGAAGAGGCCGGCGTTGAGCGGGCCGAGCTTGGCCACGCCCATGTTCCAGAACAGCATGCCGAATATCGAGACGCAGAAGATGATGAAGGACAGTTGCGGCCAGACGGCGATCAGTTGTTCCATCCGTGGCGGCTGGCTGTGACCGGCCAGCGTGGCGATGCCCAGCGCGGCGACGATGGCGAGCCAGCCCAGCGAGCAGGACAGCGCCGTGTAGCGCACCGGCGACCAGCCGGGAAACTGCTGCCCGCCCAGGGTGTAGGCGGTCCAGAACAGCGAGGCGAGGAACACCAGTCCGTTGCCCAGCGCGTCGCCGCCGGTGAGGCGCGCGAAATCGCCCGAGGTGATGACGAACAGTTCGCCGGTGAGAGCCAGCGCGATCGCCGCCAGCGTGAAGTTGTCCGGCCGGCGGTGCGTGCGCCACCACTGGAACAGCGCCACCTGTATCGGGCCCAGCGCCAGGATCATGGCGCCGATTTCGGGGCGGGTCAGCTTGAGGCCTTCGAAGACGCTGAGCCCGAAGCCGGCGAAGCCGCAGGCGCCGAACAGGGCGATCTTGCGCAGTTGTCCGTCGCCGCGCAGCGCGGTGCGGCCTTCCTGCACCAGCAGCAGGCCGAGGAAGACCAGCGCCGCGGTGCCGAAGCGCATCGCGGTCAGCCAGTAGGGATCGACCATTTCCAGGGCCGATTTGCCGGCCGGCAGGAAGCCGCCCCAGATCACCACCACCAGCACCATGTACAGCGTGCCGCGGCGATGGTCGCGCCGGCTGGTCGCGACGGGCGTCATGCGCCGCTCACAGGCGCAGCACGCCGCCGGCCAGATGCCGCGATCCGGCCAGGCGCGCCAGCGTCGGCAGCAGGTTGAGGCCGGTGGCTTTCTTCAGGTGCAGTGCGGCGGTTTTCAGTTCCTCAAAAGTAGGCGGCTGCGCTACGGCGATCGCGGCCAGGGCGATGGCATTGCCGCTGTCGCAGGAGGGAAAGGCGATGGCGCGGCCGGCGAAGGCTTCTTCCAGGCGCTGCACGCTGTGCCCGGAAATCCTTGCGCCGCGACAGCAGGTTCACGCACAGCAGGCCGTCGTCGGCCAGCCGCGCGCGGCAGTCGAGGTAGAAGGGCAGGGTGTCGAGCCGGCCGGTGCGCGCCTGCGCGTCGAAGCCGTCGACCAGGATCAGGTCGTAGCGCCGCCTGCTGTCGATGACGAAATCGGCGCCGTCGCCGTGGCGGATGTCGATGCGCGCGTCATCGGGCAGCTTGAAGAACTGCCTGTGCGGCGGCCTCGACGCGCGGGTCGATTTCGACCACGGTGATTTTCGCCTGCGGCCGGTGGCGATGGAGGAACTTGGTCACCGATGCAGCGCCCAGCCCGATCTGCAGCACGCTGCGCGGCCAGTCGTCGTCGTGCAGCAGCAGCGGCACCATCATCTCGCGCGTGTAGTCGAGTTCGAGCGCGAAGGGCCGCGCGATGCGCATCGCGCCCTGGATCCAGCTCGAACCGAAATGCAGGTAGCGGACGCCCGCTTCCTCGCTGATGTCGATGTTCAATTCAGCAGGCTAGCGGCAATCGGCAGCGCTTGCGGCGGAGGTTTCAATGCAGGATCCGCCGCGGCGGAAACAGCTCGTCGAGGATCTCGGCGCCGAAGCGGTATTCGTGGCCGCAGATCTCGTCCTCGATGGCGATGACTTCGGCATCGGCGAGCATGGCTTCGACTTCCTCGCGGCCCAGCGAAAGCAGCATGTTGCGCACCTTCTCCTCGTCGCGCGGGCAGTGCCAGGCGGCCTGGCGCGGCGGGTAGAGGCGCACGTTTTCCGCGTTGAACAGGCGCGTCAGCAGGGTTTCCGGCGGCAGCAGCAGTTCCTCCGGGCGCAGCGTGGCGGCCAGCGCCTCGATGCGGTCCCAGCCGTCGGGATCGAGGATGTCGGCGTTGGGCAGCTTCTGCAGGAACAGCCCGCAGGCGGTGTTTTCCGTCGCCGCCAGCCACAGCCGCGCCGGCTGCTGCTCGGACTGCTCGAGGAAATGTTCGAAGACGGCGGCGACGCTGTTGCCGGCCAGCGGCACCACGCTCTGGTAGGGGGTTGCGGCCGCCTTCGGCTGCAGCGTCAGCACCAGCCGGCCGTCGCCGAGCAGTTCCTCGATGCCCGTGACATTGGCCGCGGCCTCGGCCGCTCAGTTCGCTCTTGGCCATGCCGCGCAGCTGCAGTTGTTCGTTGCAGTCCATCACCAGCATCGACACCGCGCCGTGGCCCTGCAACTGGAAGCTCAGGCGCCCCGGGGCCTTGAGGTTGCTGCCGATCAGCGCGGTGACGGCGGCCAGCTCGCCCAGCAGGTCGCGCACCGGCGCCGCATAGTTGCGCCGGCTGTTCATCGCCGCCCAGGACGGCCCGAGCTGCACCAGCGCGCCGCGGATGTCGAGGTCTTCGAGCAGGAAGCGGTGGACGGTATCCATGATGTTCGACGGACGAAGCTGTCGAACATGGTCGGGTCGAAACCGACCAGCAGCTGGCCGGCGTCGTTCTCCACCACCGGGCGGCGGATCACGCTGGAATGTTCCATCATCAGCGCCACGGCCTGGCTTTGCGTGGTGATCGCCTGCTGCTCGGGCGCGAGCTTGCGCCAGGTCGGGCCCTTGGTATTCACCAGCGTCTGCCAGCCGAGGGCGCGGCACCACTGCACCAGCCGCTCGCGCGGCACGCCCTGCTTCTTGTAGTCGTGGAATTCGTAGCTGATGCCGTTGGCGTCGCACCAGGCGAAGGCCTTCTTCATCGTGTCGCAATTCTTGATGCCGTAGATCCTGATCATTGCCGTGCGGTCTGTGGTATTCGGAGGGGACCAAATCATAACAAACGCGGCATAATCCACCGCCATGAACACATCCTTCCTCCTGCGCCGCGTCCTGCCGGCGCTGATCGTCCTTGCCCTTGCCGTCGGCGCCTGGTTCTGGAACACGCGCACCAAGCCGGTCAGCGTGGTGCTGAAGTCCGTCGATCGCGGCAATGTCGAATCCACGGTGGTCAATACCCGCGCCGGCACGGTCGAAGCCTGCCTGCGCACGCGGCTGTCCACCATCATGGGCGGCCGCATCGAATACCTCGGCGTCAAGGAAGGCGACAAGGTCAAGAAGGGCCAGCTCCTGATGAAGTTGTGGAACGACGACCAGAAGGCGCAGCAGACCCTGGCCGAGGCCCAGCGCGCGATGGCCGCGCAGCGCGTCAAGGAGGTGTGCACCACGGCCGCCAGTTCGCGCCGCGAGGCCGAGCGCCAGACCACGCTGAAGAACAAGGGTTTCGTTTCCGAGGCGCGCGAGGACACCGCAAAGAGCGAGGCCGATGCTCGCGCCGCCGCCTGCGAGACCGCGCGTGCCGACGTCACCCAGGCCGCCGCCCGCGTCGCCGTGACCCGGGTGGAGCAGGGCCGCATGGTGCTCTACGCGCCCTTCGACGGCACGGTGGCGAAGATCGTCGGCGAACTCGGCGAGTATTCGACACCATCGCCGCCGGGCGTGCAGACGCCGCCGGCGATCGATCTGATCGATGAATCCTGCCTCTATGTCAAGGCGCCGATGGACGAGGTCGATGCGCCCAAGATCACGGTCGGCCTGCCGGTGCGGGTTTCGCTCGATGCTTTGCCCAAGCAGCCGCTGAACGGCAAGGTGCGGCGTGTCGCGCCTTATGTGCTGGCGGTGGAAAAACAGGCGCGCACCGTCGATGTCGAAGTGGATTTCGAGCGCCCGGCCGGAGTCAACCTGCTGGTCGGCTACAGCGCCGACGTCGAGATCGTGCTCGCCAGCCGGCCCAAGGTGCTGCGCGTGCCGACCGCGGCCCTGATCGAAGGCTCGAAGGTGATGGTGCTCAACGCCGACAGCGGCAAGCTCGAAGAGCGCAAGGTCAAGGCCGGCATGGCCAACTGGGAATTCACGGAGATCGTCGAGGGGCTGGCCGAGGGCGAGCGCATCGTCATCTCGCTGGAGCGCGAAGGCGTAAAAGTCGGCGCCCGCGCCACGGCGGACGAAAAATCGAAATAGCAGTTGACTGTCATGAAATTCAGCTGGCCTGGAAAACTGTCCAATTTGTCCGTCATTCCGGCGAAAGCCGGAATCCAGGGGGGCGATGCGTGCTTTCTGGACACCGGCTTTCGCCGGTGTGACGGTTCATTCAGTGTTTCGCGCGATAGCATGAACGTCATCCGCCTCGCCGGCATCGAGCGCGTTTTCCACCTCGGCGACAGCACGGTGCATGCGCTGACCCATCTCGATGTCGGCATCGAGGCCGGCGAATACGTCGCCATCATGGGGCCGTCGGGTTCCGGGAAATCGACGCTGCTCAACCTGCTGGGCCTGCTCGACCGGCCCGATGCCGGTTCCTACCACCTCGAAGGCCGCGACGTCACGACGCTTTCGCCCGACGAGCAGGCCGCCGTGAGGAGCCTGCGCATCGGCTTCGTCTTCCAGAGTTTCCACCTGGTGCCGCGCCTGACCGCCGCCGAAAACGTCGCCCTGCCGATGATGCTGGCCGGCATCCCGGCGCCAGAGCGGGCGCAGCGCGTGGCGCAGGCGCTCAAGGATTTCGGCCTCGACCAGCGCGCCGACCACAGGCCCGACCAGCTTTCCGGCGGCCAGCGCCAGCGCGTCGCGATCGCCCGCGCCACCATCATGCAGCCCGCCGTCCTGCTCGCCGACGAGCCGACCGGCAACCTCGACCGCGCCACCGGCGACGACGTCATCCATCTGCTGGAAGGGCTGAACGAACGCGGCATGACGCTGATCATCGTCACCCACGACCAGAAGATCGGCAGCCGCGCGCGGCGGCAACTGATGATGGAAGACGGCGAGTTGCGGCACGACAGCGCACGGCCCGGCGTGACGACCTGAATGCCGACATCCTCGAATACCATGCCTGTCATTCCGGCGGACGCCGGAATCCAGAAGGGCGGTGGGGTCGCGGCAATGGAACAGTGTGCCTCGGCCCTGGATTCCGGCCTTCGCCGGAATGACGAGTGGGTGAGGTAACGCCATGCGTAACGCCGACATCCTGCGTTTCGCCCGCGATGCGGCGACCGGCTATCCGCTGCGCACGTCGCTTTCGGTGCTGGCCATGGCCATCGGCGTCGCCGCGGTGGTGGTGCTCACGGCGCTGGGCGACGGCGCGCGGCGCTACGTGGTCGAGCAGTTTTCGGCGCTGGGCAGCAACCTCGTCATCGTCCTGCCCGGACGTTCCGCCACCGGCGGCTTCAGTCCGGCCAACGCCGTTACCACCACGCCGCGCGACCTGACGGTGGACGATGCGTTTGCCCTGACCCGCCTGCCCTCGGTGCGGCGCGTGGCGCCGCTGACGGCCGGCACTTCGGAGATCAATGCCAACGGACGCTTGCGGGAAGCGATTGTTGCCGGGACGTCCTCGACCTATCTTGAGATACGCCGCTTCAAGATGGCGCAGGGAGAGTTTCTGCCCGAGGCCGACTGGAATCGCGGCGCGCCGGTGGCGGTGATAGGCTCCAAGATCAAGGAGGAGATATTCGGCGCCGCTCCCGCCGTGGGCGAGCTGATCCGCCTCGGCGACCGTCGCTTGCGCATCATCGGCGTGCTGAAGTCGGTCGGGCAGGGCCTGGGCATGAACACCGACGAAGTGGTTTTCGTTCCGGTCAGCGTGGCGCAGAACATGTTCAATTCCAACACCCTGTTCCGCGTCCTGATCGAAGCCCGCAGCCGCGACGAGATCGAGGCCGTCAAGCGGGAAGTGGCGGCCGTGCTCAAGGCCCGCCACGGCAACGAGGAAGACATCACGGTGATCACCCAGGATGCCGTGCTCGCCACCTTCGACAAGCTGCTGCGCGCGCTGACGGCAGCGGTGGCCGGCATTGCCGCGATCAGCCTGGCCGTGGCCGGCATCCTGGTGATGAACGTGATGCTGGTGGCGGTGACCCAGCGCACCGGCGAAATCGGCCTGCTCAAGGCGCTCGGCGCCCGCGGCGCGACGATCCGCAATGCCTTCATGGCCGAGGCGGCGATGCTCTCGCTGGTCGGCGCGCTGACCGGCTACGGCCTCGGCCTCCTCGGCGCCTTCGTCCTGCGCCAGTTGTACCCGGTGTTTCCCGCCTACCCGCCGGACTGGGCGGTGATCGCGGCGCTCGGCACGGCGCTGTCCACCGGCTTGCTGTTCGGCATCATGCCGGCGCGGCGCGCGGCGCGGCTGGATCCGGTGCAGGCATTGATGAAACATTGACGGCTCGTGAAAAACTTCTTGCGACGCCATTTCCTCACCCGTCACCCCGGCGAATGCCGGGGGCCAGTTCGTTTATCTGATTGCTTTCGCGGGAACCAGCGCTGCGCACTGGATTCCGGCGTGCGCCGGAATGACGGTGGATGGCGCGGCTGGTGCCAATTGGTTGGCGGCTTTTGAGATGATCCTCACCGACTCCCTCGCCCTCGCCATCCGCGCCATCGGCGCGCAGCGCCTGCGCAGCTTCCTGACACTGCTCGGCATCGCGGTCGGCATCGCCGCGGTGATCCTGCTGACGTCGATCGGCGAGGGCATCCACCGCTACGTGCTGGCCGAGTTCACCCAGTTCGGCACCAATGTCGTCGGCGTCCATCCGGGCCGCACCAAGACCGGCGGCGGCGCGCTGTCGGGCCTGCCCAGCAGCGCCCGGCCGCTGTCGCTGGAGGATGCCGAGGCCCTGAAGCGCCTGCCCAACGTCGTCGCCGTGACGCCCAGCGTCTGGGGCAATGCCGAGGTCAACGCCAACGGCCGCCTGCGCCGCGTTTCGGTTTACGGCGTCGGGCCGGGCATGCTCCAGGTCTTCAAGGGCAAGGTCAGGAGCGGCCAGTTCCTCCCCGAGGAAGAGGCCGGCAGCGCGCGCGCCCAGGTGGTGCTGGGGCCGAAGCTGAAGAACGAACTGTTCGGCACCGAGAATGCGCTGGGCGCGCGGGTGCGCATCGGCGGCCTGCAGTTCCGCGTGATCGGCATCATGGAAGCCAAGGGCCAGTTCCTCGGCATCGACCTCGACGACACCGCCTTCATCCCGGCGGCGCGCGCCCTGGAACTGTTCAACCGCGAGGGACTCAACGAAATCAACGTCGCCGCGGCCGAAGGCGTGTCCGCCGCCAGTGTGGTGGCCGCCGTCAAGGAAGTGATGAAGGCCCGCCATGGCCGCGAGGACGTCACCATCATCAGCCAGGAGGAAATGCTCGCCACGCTCTCCGGCATCCTCAACGTGCTGACCATGGCCGTCGGCGCCCTCGGCGGCATCTCGCTCCTGGTGGGCGGCGTCGGCATCGTCACCATCATGACCATCGCCGTCACCGAGCGCACCAACGAGATCGGACTGATGGTCGCGCTCGGCGCCCGGCGGCGGACCATCCTCGGACTCTTCCTCGGCGAGGCCGTGGCGCTGGCCGCGATCGGCGGCCTGGTCGGCCTGCTGCTCGGCGTCGGCCTGGCGCAACTGATCGGCCTCTTCTTCCCGGCCTTGCCGGTGCATACCCCATTGGCATTCGTCCTGCTGGCCGAGGCGCTGGCCGCCGCCATCGGTCTGGCCGCCGGCGTCCTGCCGGCACGGCGCGCGGCAATGCTGGATCCGGTGGAAGCCTTGAGGACCGAGTGAGCGAAAAGTTATGTCTCCGGCGGAGCCGGAGACGGTATCCCCTGCGGACGGCGCTGGCGGGACGGCGACTTCCGCTGCTCTGCCCCGCGAAGCCGGCAGGCCGTGCAAAGCCAGTCGTGGAGGGCGCGGCGGCGGTATATTCGCAGCGTGAACTGCGCCGCAGTACTGACCCGGGAGAAGAGAGCCCATGAAAACGCTATTCCGCGTGATTGCCGTAGTCCTTGCCACGCTGATTCTGTCCTCCTGTGCGACGCTCGCGCCGCCGCAATCGCGCGAGTTCAGGCTTTCCGAGGCGCAATTGCAGGATCTGGTCGGCCGGCACTTTGCAACGGTCCGGAAGTACCTCGGTGTGCTCGACATCAAAATGACAGCGCCCCGGGTATCCCTGCAGCCGGAGTCGAATCGTGTGCTGACAACGCTGGACGTTGCGCTGGACGCCCCTTTGATCGGCAGGCCGTTGAAGGGCGCGGTCGGCATTTCGGGCCGCCTGCGCTTCGATCATTCGTCCAACGCCATCCTGCTGGAAGAGCCCCGAGCGGACAGTTTCAAGGTCGACGGCGTTCCCGCCATTTACGTCGACAAGGTGAACCTGATTGGCGGCTGGCTCAGCGAGCAGGTGCTGAAGGGATTTACGGTCTACACGCTGAAGCCCGAGGATCTGCGCTTCGAGAACGTGAATTATTCGCCGTCGGAATTCACGGTGAAACCGGGCGAACTCGTCATAAGCCTGGTGCCGAAAGCAACACAGTAATCGTTCACGGGCGGCGCGCCAGGAAAGTTCGCGCAGGGTCTCGCCGCGCACTATGACGCAGTGCAGCTAATGCACTGCGTCATGACTTATTGCCAGATCAGTCCTATAAGGGGGGTGAGCCAGCGGCGATGGCGAAACCCGGAGGAGCAAAAAATGACCTGGACTACTTTGCACCACAAGGCGCAGCAATTGGGGTTCCACCTCGAATGTCATGCATCCCCTGCCGGATCCTCGTCGCCGGCGCAGCGCGATCCGTCCTGGGTATGCGTCGGCAGTTACGGGCATATGGCCGGGCTGTGGGCGCAGCCGACGACCGCGCAGGCCCGGGCCCTTGCCCCGGATCGTGTCGCGGCGATGATCTCCGGCTGCTGCCGGCACGTCGGAACCCTGCCCGACTACGACGAGGAATTCCAGGCCTGCATGGCGCCGGTGCTGGCGGCGATGGCGAATCCGGAACACGGACGCAGCCCGGCCTGACCAGGCCCTGAAAGAGGAGTTCGGAGTAACGCGGCCATTTCCGTTGTCCGTGGTTGTCGCTTGAGGCGTGCCGGCGGCCGCTGGCTTCCATCCGCAGTTCCGCACGGTGCGTCCCCTCTGTCCGCTCGGGCCGCTGCCGGCGCAGTCCCGGCCGGCAGGGTGTCGGCTGCAAACGTGACAAGCCCGCGCAAGCCGTAAATCAGGTCGGCGAACGATGCCGGCACCACGATCCGGCAGGATCGTCGAGCTTGAAGAACTATCGGGCCATGGTAGCGCGATCTTCAGCCCGCACTCACCCCGAAATGCCGACTCCGTCGTTTACACTGCAGGCGTGGATGAATCGCGCACTGACGAGACGCTCATGCTGGCCTGGCGCGACGGCGACGCGGCGGCTTTCGAGGCGCTCTACGCGCGCCATCGAGGCCGCCTGTTGCGCTATCTGCTGCACCAGTGCGGCCGGCGCGAGCAGGCGGAAGAAATGTTCCAGGAGATATGGATGTCGGTGATTCGCGCCCGCAGCGGCTACGAGGTATCGGCCAGGTTCACGACATGGCTCTACCGCATCGCCCGCAACCGGCTGATCGACGGTTTTCGCGCGCGGGGCCGGCTGGCCGAGTTCGAGGTCGATGTCATCGATGCCGATGGCGACCCGCCCGATTACCCGGCGCCGGTCGGCGCACAGCCGGAGCGCCTGCTCGAGCGCGCAGAACTGGCGAGCCGCCTGCTGGCCGCGGTCGAGGCCCTGCCGGGGCCTCAGCGTGAGGCTTTCCTGCTGGCCACCGAGGGCGGTCTGAGCGTGGAAGAAATCGGCAATGCCACCGGCGCCGGCTTCGAGACCGCGAAAAGTCGTTTGCGCTACGCCTATGCGCGGCTGCGCAGCGAACTGGGGGATCTGCAATGAGCCGTTCCGCTTTTCCGCCGGGGCCCGAAGTGCCGGAGTCGACCGCAAGCGAGCTTCAAGCGCTTTACCGCGAAGCCGCGCACGCCGAACCCGATGCAATGCTCGACCGCAAGATCCTCGACGCGGCGCGGGCCGAATTGCGGGGCGCCGGCAAGACGAAAGCGAGGCGGATGCCGCCGTGGTGGAAGGGCTGGTTGCCCGCGGCCTCCGCGCTTGCCATTGCGCTCGTCGGGCTGTCCATTACCTGGCGCGTCATGGACCAGCAGGAGCGCGACCTGCGCCAGGAAATGAAGGCGGCCGAGGGCGTCCGTGAGCGTTCTGTTGAAGCGGCAGGGGGCGCCGGCCCGGCCCAAGGCGCTGCCGACGCCGTGCCATTACCTCCTGCGCCGGCGCCGGTCGCGGCGAAAGACCGTCGCGTGGAATCGACAACGCTCAGGGAGGCGCCGCCCGGCGCGACCGGGCCAGCGGCGATGCCCGCATCCGCAGTTCCGGCACCGATGGCACCGATGGCGCCGGTGGTCGCCGATGAAGCGGTGAAGAAAAGCGGGCCCGCCGAGAACAAGGAACTGCGCGAACAGCGCGACGTAGCTCCTGTCATGGGTGACGTTTCCGGCAAGGCGCGGCAGGCGGCCAAGCTCGAAGCCGGCGGCCCCGCCAGCGGCTCAAGCGGCGCAACAGCCGCTGAGTCGCTGGCCGTGCCGGCGGCCAAACCTGTGGAGGCGAAATCCGCTGTCGGGTCCGTTTCCCAGGCGCCACCCGATGCCGCAACGCCGCAGGCCTGGCTGCAGCAGATCCGCGAACTGCGCGCCGCCGGACGAGACGCCGAGGCCGCGCAAAGCCTTGCCCGGTTCCGCGCGCGTTACCCGGATTTCGCCTTGCCGGACGATCTGCTCAAGCTGAAATAGAGCGAGGACATTCCTGCCGTAAAGGAAGCACTGATCAAGTGAGGTCTCGCCATTCCGGCGAATACGTCACCCCGGACTCCGATCCGGGGCGGAATCCAGGGGAATCATGGCGCTGGACACCGACTTTCGCCGGCGTGACGGCTTATCCAGCGCTTCCTGAACGGATATCCGGATGGGCTTATCCGGTCGACAAGACCATCCCGGTGGCATTTACGGCATTTGCGTATACGCCCACGCAAATTCATTCGATAATCCGTTTTTCCGCCAAGCGCAAGGAATTGACTTGTCCGCGGCAATCTCGCACCCTGCAAGCGCATCCGCCGCATCGAGTTTTCCGATTTGCCGAAGACCATCTCCGGCAAGATACGCCGCGTCCAGTTGCGTGCCGTCGAGGCAGAGCAGCGCAGCAAGGGCGTCCGCGGCGAATGGGAATTCTTCGAGGAAGACTTTCCGGAACTCAAGTGACGCGCCTTCCGGCGGCCGCAAGCAAGAGATTTCTGACAAACCAGGCGACCCATGACAATACGCTATCCCGATATTCTCAACCATCGCTGCACCCCCCAGATATGGGAGTGGGACGAGCGCGACGCGATCATCTATGCGCTTGCCGTGGGGCTGGGCAGCGACCCGCTGGACAGTCGCGCCCTGCCGTTTGTGTATGAGCAGGCGCTCAAGGTCGTGCCCAGCTTTCCGACCGTGCTGGCGTGGATCGTCGAGCCGACCTTCGAGCAGCTCGGCGTTGATCCGGTCACGGCGCTGCACGGTGAGCAGAAGATCGAACTCCATCGCCGCATCAGCGCTCCGCTCAAGGTGTCGGTGCAAGGCAGCGTTGTCGATGTGTACGACAAGGGCAGCGGTCGCGGCGCGATTGTCGTCACGCGCCACGAAATCGCCGACCTTGCCGATGGCCGGCCGATCGCGACATTGACCACCACGTGCTTTGGCCGTGCCGAAGGCGGCTGCGGCGGATCGGCCAATCCCGCGCCGTCGCCGCATATGATGCCGGACCGTGCGCCGGACAGTTTCCTCGAGGTGCCGACCCGAGCGGATCTTGCCCTGCTGTACCGGCTGACCGGTGATCGCAACCCGATACACGCCGAGCCGGCCGCCGCCCTCGCTGCAGGTTTCGACCGACCCATCCTGCATGGACTGTGCAGCTTCGGCATTACCTGCCGGGCGATTCTCGAAACCTGCGCCGGCTTCGATCCCGACCGCATACTCAGCCACCAGGCGCGTTTCAGCTCCCCCGTGCTTCCCGGCCAAACCCTCACCGTGGAAATGTGGCGCGATGAAAATGTTATTTCCTTCCAGGCGCGGATCAAGGAAAGCGGCCGGCTGGCGCTTTCCAACGGCAAATGTGTTCTGCGTGATTGCCACAGTACCAGTGCCTACCCGCAGGATATTTCCCTGCTCGAACCGACTGCCGTTAACATTGGCGATTCGTCGCGCCGCCCGGTTGCCGGTGCAGCCAGACGTAGCGACTTCCCCTGAAGCGGGACCTTGAGACATAACCAGATTGGAACAGGACGCAAATGAGTAAAGAAAAAACCAGGAAGCTGCCGCTGGGCATCACGGAAGTCGTGCTGCGCGACGCGCACCAGTCCCTGCTGGCGACGCGCATGCGCATCGATGACATGCTGCCCATCGCGGCCAAGCTCGACCAGGTCGGGTTCTGGTCGCTCGAGACGTGGGGCGGCGCCACCTTCGACACCTGCATCCGCTATTTGGGCGAAGATCCCTGGGAGCGTCTGCGCACACTGAAGAAGGCCATGCCGAGGACACCGCAGCAGATGCTGTTCCGCGGGCAAAACATCCTCGGCTACCGCCACTACGCCGACGATGTCGTCGAGAAATTCGTCGAACGGGCCGCCGTCAACGGGATTGACGTGTTCCGCATCTTCGACGCCATGAACGACCCGCGCAACCTGGAAACGGCGATCCGCGCGGTCGTCAAGCAAGGCAAACATGCCCAGGGAACACTGTCCTACACGGTCAGTCCGGTCGACACGATCGACAAATGGGTGGCGCTGGGCAAGCGCATCGAGGACATGGGCTCGCACTCGATTTGCATCAAGGACATGGCGGGGCTGCTCACGCCCTACGTGGCCCATGAGCTGGTGGGCAAGCTCAAGCAGGCGCTCGCCATCCCCATACACATGCACTGCCACGCGACGACCGGGATGTCCACCGCCGCCTACCTCAAGGCCATCGAGGCCGGCGTCGACAACGTCGACACGGCGATCTCGTCGATGAGCATGACCTATGGCCACTCGCCCACCGAGAGTCTGGTGGCCATCCTGGCGGGCACCGAGCGGGCCACCGGGCTGAACACGGCATTGCTGGCGGAAGTCGCCGACTATTTCCGCGAAGTTCGCAAGAAATATGCGAAGTTCGAAGGCTCGCTGAAAGGCATCGATGCCCGCATCATCATCGCGCAAGTTCCCGGCGGCATGCTCACCAATATGGAAAGCCAGCTACGGGAACAGGGCGCAACCGACAGGATGGCCGAGGTGCTGGCCGAGATTCCCCGCGTGCGGGAAGACCTGGGCTTCATCCCCCTTGTCACCCCGACATCGCAGATCGTCGGCAGCCAGGCCGTTATCAACGTCCTCAGCGGCGAGCGTTACAAGTCGATGACCAAGGAGACCGCGGCCATACTCAAAGGCGAGTACGGCGCGACCTCGGCGCCGGTCAACAAGGAACTGCAGAAGAAAGTCCTTGCCGGCGCCGAGCCGATCACCTGCCGTCCGGCCGACCTCATCGCGCCGGAAATGGACAAGCTCAGCGCCGAACTCAGCGCCATCGTCGCGGAGAAGGGAATACGCTGGGGCGCAGACAAGGTCGACGATGTGCTCACCTACGCGCTGTTTCCGCAGGTCGGCCTCAAGTTCCTCGAGAATCGCGACAACCCGGCGGCGTTCGAACCGGTTCCCACGGTCGAGGCAACCGCACCGGGCGCACCGAAAGACGATGCGCCCCAGATCGCCGTCGGGGAAGTGTTCACCGTGACGGGCAGGGGGCAGACCTTTCAGGTCCAGGTTTCCGCGCTCGGCAGTCAATCCGCCGCCGGCGCAACCGCATCCGCGGCCCAGGCCGGACCCGCTTCCGGCGCAATGAAGAAGGCGGTCATGGGTTCTCCCATGGCCGGAAACATCTGGAAGATCGAAGTCCAGCCCGGTCAGACCGTGGAGGAGGGGGATCTTCTGTTTATCCTCGAAGCGATGAAAATGGAATGCGAGGTCCTGGCCGCGCGGTCCGGCGTCATCGCCGATATCCTGGTCGGAAAGGGCGACAAGGTTGTCGCCGGGCAAGCCCTGCTGAGCTTCCAGGATGGAGCGGGTGCCGGCGCCGGTGCTTCCGCTCCGTCTGCCGCAGGCCCCGTGGCCGGCAACATTCAGAACGGAATCGCCGCACCGCTGGCCGGCAATGTCTGGAAGATCGAGGTGACGCAAGGGCAGCGCGTCGAGGAAGGCGACCTGCTGCTGATCCTCGAAGCCATGAAGATGGAGAACGAGATCGTCGCCGACAGGGACGGGACCGTTGAGCAACTCCTCGTCCAGGAAGGCAACAAGGTCGCGGTCGGACAGGTATTGCTGACTTTGGTCTGAACGGTGACTGCCGGCGACCGCGACAGGGGATCAGTAATCCCTGATTTGTCGTTGTTCAGGGCGCCGCCGGCAGTTCCCATCCGACGAGTTGCATTCGGCGCCGGTTAGCGGGCGCCGGAAATTCACTCTCTCACAGCGGGCACTGACCAACTGGTGCTGTCGGCCATGAACGGACATTCCGGCAGGGTAGAACAGGATGACCTAAATGACCGGAAACCGATCAACAAGCCGACCTTCCGGTGCAATATGTTCTGACGGCAGTGAGGCCAAATCGCGGGTAGGCAATAGCTAATCTGATTGATAGCAACGTAGCCGTCAGTGCATTCCCTTGCTCTTATAGAGCGTCCTGAAACATCCATTCGGTAGAGGCTCATCATAAACATCAAAGGTTTCGCAGCCGACTAAGAGCTTCTTTAGCGTCTTGAAGCCGTAGCGCTCCTTGAGACTTTTCACTTCTTCTGGGGTCTCCTTCGCCGCTAGATCACCGGCCTGCGCGAGATAGGTCCAACCGTCTTTGCGGTGATACTGGGTAGCCACATCACGCAAAAGGCTTACAAGCGGGCTAGCCTGAAGCCACATCAGCTCAGATTGTTTCTCGTACTCCGGGCTCGCCATGAAGTTAGAAAGTAGCCGCCTGCTCTCCTGCATGCGCGTCGCGGTGCTCTTAAGATGCTCATGCATCGGCAGCACCTTTTCGCGCTGGGCGTCGAGAAAGGCCAAGGCTTCAGTCATCTTCTCGGGTGAATCTGGCTGCCAGCGCAGCAGGAAGTGATGAACCAGTTCATTGCGCTCGTCGGTCATCAGCTTCAAATCCCTGCGCATGGACTCGACGAATTCGGTGTCACCTGAGACCCTGAATGAGAACGAGAACCAGCAGCCGGCCTATCCTCCTCTGACACATCTTCTCCGGCGTCCTGGAGCAATTCGTTCCCGTATTTCTCGACCAAGTGGCCGAGCATCTTCTTGTTGATGCAGTCAATTTGCCCTTGCTGGTTGGCCTGATAAGTTTCGGGAGTTCCACTACCTTTATGGCTTGCCAACAGTAACTTGAGAAAATGTTCGATCTGCTGGAACAGCAGTAGATTCCGGCCTACACGGCGGAGCACTTCGTCTTGGATTGGTTTGAGGTCAGAATTCAAAGAAAACGCCCGAAGAGAGGATCCGCACTAGTTTATCAACATAGATGAATCGGATCAGGCTTCCCAGCATACCGAGAGGCGTACAACAACGCATCCATAGCGAAGCAATCAGGGCGGATCACCAAAGGTAACTTCGGTCGAACTAGTGCTGGCTAGTTGGCTCTGGCCGATGGCAGATTTAAGATCAGAAAGCGGCCACCATCAATTGCAATGTCATCAGGCAGCAATGGGCACTGACCAGAAATTGAATCCTTCAATTTAGGTGCCGCAAAGGAGTCATTGAAATTCATGCGCCGGGAAGTTGCCGATGGTCAGCGGATGTTGTCGGCCCGCCTCTGATGTCTTGTCTCTGCACGGCAATCCAAAGCGCACTCCCGTGATTACCCGGATTGTCGGACATGCTCCGGCATCAACGGCCGTCGAGCGCCGGCCCTTTAACCCCGTTTTTGAAAGTCCTGCGTTTATAGGCTTGCGGACATCGCAAACCCTATATTCCATTTCCAGCCCATCCGTGACTTTGTCGACTTCGCCTTGCCGTGCAATTTGCATTGTCTGCGGCTTGTCTTCGCGTCACAAATGATCTGGAAACGGAATACAACCACGGAGGACATCATGAAAAACCCCACCCTTGCATCCTGCATTCTCGGTACGGCGAGTTTCCTGGCTTTGCTCGGCTGCACGCAGCCGACGCTGGCCGCGCGGCTGGTCGATGTGTCGATTGTCAATCGCAGCACCGGCGAGCGGCTGACGCCCTGGCGCCACGAGGGCAAGCTCTATGTCGCCGGCACGCCGGGCGACCGCTATGCCATCGAACTCAAGAGCCGGCAGGGCGAGCGCGTGCTGACCGTGCTTTCGGTCGATGGCGTCAATGTGCTGACCGGCCAGACCGCCGCAACGCTGCAATCGGGCTACGTGATCGACGGCTGGCAAAGCTACGCGATCAACGGCTGGCGCAAGAGCATGGACGACGTCGCCCAGTTCGTGTTCACCGCGCTGCCCGACAGCTACGCCGCGCGCACCGGCCGGCCGGGCAATGTCGGCGTGATCGGCGTTGCCGTGTATCGCGAAAAGGCCGTGCCGCCGCAACCGATCACGCTGGCGCCGCAACCGGCGTCGCCCTGGCGCGATGAAGCGCGCACGCAGGCCGGCGACGAATCCGCGCCGCGCCACGATGGCCAAAAAGGCGGAAGGCGAGGCGAGCGGCGAGCAGTCCGCCGCAACCGGCGCAGTGGGTGAGCAGCGCGGCGAGCAACCCGCCGAGCGCCGTGCCGACCGCCAGGAATCCCTTGTCGCCGGAGAATCGAAGGCCATGAAGCTCGGCACCGGCCATGGCCAGCGCGAGCATTCGCCGACGCGCTACACCGAGTTCGTGCGCCAGAGCGATACGCCGGACGAAATTGTCACCATTTATTACGATTCGCGCGCCAACCTGATTGCCCGTGGCATCATCCGTTCGCCGCGCCTTGCCGAGCCGTCGCCGTTTCCGGGCAACAGCGGCTTCGTGCCCGATCCGCGCGGCTAGCACGGTTTGCGGATGTGGGCCGGGGTCGTGCAAAATCGAGGCGCCATTGGTCTTTGTGCAGGAGATTTCAACTTATGATCCCGTCCGGCCCTTCCGTCGTCAGATTGTCTCGCCATCAGTCTGCCGCTACTGGCCGCGCTGCTGACGGCCGGCTGCGCCACCAACCCGGTGACGAAGAAGACCGAGATCAGCGTCGTCTCCGAGAAGCAGGAAATCAGGATCGGCAACCAGCAGTATCTGCAGAGCCAGCAATCGGTCGGGCGGCAAGTTCATCCTCGATCCGGCCCTCACGGCGTATGTCAATGAAGTCGGGCAGAAGCTGGTCAAGGTCAGCGACCGGCCGAACCTGCCGTTCGAGTTCGTCGTCATCAACGATTCGGTGCCGAATGCCTGGGCCCTGCCCGGCGGCAAGCTGGCGATCAATCGCGGGCTGCTCACCGAGTTGAAGAGCGAAGCGGAACTGGCGGCGGTGCTGTCGCACGAGATCGTCCATGCCGCCGCCCGCCACGGCGCCAGGTCGATCGAGCAGGGAACGCTGCTGGCGGCCGGTGCGGTGATCATCGGCGTGCTGGCGTCCGACCGGAAAAATTCCGAGCTCGTCGACTTTGCCGCCCAGGGCGGCGCGGCGCTGCTCAGCCTGCGCTTCAGCCGCGAAAATGAACTGGAGGCCGACCATTACGGCATCGACTACATGGTGCGCGCCGGCTACGACCCGAAGGCCGCGGTGGAACTGCAGGAGACCTTCGTCCGCCTGGCCGGCAACAAGTCGTCGAACTGGCTCTCCGGCATGTTCGCCACGCATCCGCCGTCGCAGGAGCGCGTCGACGCCAACCGCAAGCAGGCGGCGGGCCTGCCGGCGAATCTGTATCGCGGCGAGGAGGTCTACCGGCAGAAGATGGCCTTCCTGACGCAGACGCAAGCCGGCCTATGCCGCCCACGACGAAGGTCGCAAACTGCTGGCGAAGGATCCGGCGCAGGCGCTGGCCAAGGCCGACCAGGCGATCGGGCTGGAGCCGCGCGAGGCGATGTTCCATGGCCTGCGCGGCGATGCGCTGAAGAAGCTCGGCCGCATGCCGGATGCGGAGCGGGAGTATGGCGAGGCGATCAGGCGCAACAGCGAGTATTACGCTTTCTATCTGAACCGCGGTCTGACGCGCCAGCGCCTGGGGAACAACGCCGGGGCGCAGAGCGACCTCGAGCGCAGCAACGTCCTGCTGCCGACCGCTGCGGCGCATTACGTGCTGGGCAACCTGGCGCAGGGCGCCGGCAGTCCGGCCAAGGCGATGGAGCATTACAAGCTCGCCGCGGGTTCGGATTCGGACGTCGGCAAGCGTGCCGGCGCGGAACTGGTGCGACTCGATCTGCCGCGCAACCCGGGCAACTACGTCGAGGTCGAACCCGTCGCCGACGGCAAGGGCAATCTCGGCCTGCGCTTGACCAACAGCAGCCCCGTGGCCCTGCGCAATGTGCGCGTCGCGGCGGAGGTGCCGAAGACTGCGTCGACCGCCCGTTTCGCCAGGGAATATGCCGTGCCCGGCAGCCTGAAAGCGGGGCAATCGACGACGCTGGCGATGGGCGTCAAGCTGTCCGACTTCAATGTCAAGCTCAAGCAGGTCAGGGGGCAGGTGCGCGGCGCGGAAGTGGCCGAATAAGGCTCAAAGCTTAGAGTAAGCCCGTCACACCGGCGAAAGCCGGTGTCCAGTGCCGTGGTCTCTCTGGATTCCGGCTTTCGCCGGAATGACGATACGTGACTTGGTCAGCGCTTCGCTAAACCAGCCCGTTCATCAACTGCACCATCACCGTATCGCCGGCGCCGACTTTTTCGCGCTCGTGTTCGAGCACGATGAAGCAGTCGGCATCCGCCATCGAGCGCAGCACGCCGGAGCCTTGCGCACCGGTGGGCCGCACGCACCACTCGCCGTTTTCGCGGAACAGGATGCCGCGCTGGAATTCGGTGCGGCCGCGTCCCTTCTTCATCGGTTCGCTGCAACGCGCGGGGAACATCGGCACCGTCGGCACGGGGTCGAGGCCGGCCAGCTTGAGAAGGGCCGGCTGCACGAACTGGTAGAAGGTCACCATCACCGCCACCGGGTTGCCCGGCAGGCCGAACAGCCAGGCGCCGGGGCCATCGGTGCCATCCGGCTGCGTTTCCCCTATTCGGCCGAAGGCCATCGGGCGGCCGGGCTTCATGGCGATTTTCCAGAAGGCGACTTCACCGAGTTGCGTCATCAGTCGCTTGATGAAATCGGCCTCGCCGACCGAGACGCCGCCGCTGGTGATGATGGCATCGCTGCAGGCCGCCGCTTCGCGGAAGGCGGCTTCGAGTGCGGCCGGATCGTCCCTGACCACGCCCATGTCGATCACCTCGCAGCCCAGGCGCGTGAGCATGCCCCACAGCGTGTAGCGATTGCTGTCATACACCGCGCCTTCCGCCAGCGGAGTGCCGACCGAGCAGACCTCGTCGCCGGTGGAGAACACCGCGACGCGCACACGGCGGCGTATCGAAATTTCGCCGATCCCGAGCGAGGCGATGATGCCGATCTCGGCCGGCCGCAGCTTTTTTCCGGCCGGAATCGCAGCCTTGCCGGCCTGCAGGTCTTCACCGGCGCGGCGGACATTCTGCCCGGGGCGCTGGCCGGGCGGGACGATGACCGCATCGCCGTCGACCTTCGCCAATTCCTGGATCACCACGCAATCGACCCCTGCCGGCAGCACGCCGCCGGTCATGATCCTCACCGTCTCGCCGGCGCCGACTTTTCCTGCGAAGGCGCGCCCGGCGAAGGCGGTGCCGATGTTCTTCAGGCGCGTTTCGCCGCCGGCGGCGAGATCGCAGGAGCGCACGGCCCAGCCGTCCATTGCCGAGTTGTCGCGGCCGGGCACGTCGATCGGCGAGATGACGTCTTCGAAAAGCACCCGATCCAGCGCCTGGCGGACGAAGACGCGTTCGTGGCCGGTGACGGGGTGCAGCAGGCCGAGGATCAGCTCGCGGGCACGATCGACGTGCAGCGAGTTCGGGTCGTAGTCGTCGGCGCAGGACAGGGCTTGGAGAATGGAAGTCATGGTGGCGAATCGCAGGTGGGCGGCATAGGAAAATACCAATCAAGTCCGTTCGCGTTGAGCCTGTCGAAACGCAAACCAGTCAAATCAAGGGCTTCGACAGGCTCAGCCCGAACGGTTTTACTTGTTCAGCGTTTCCTCAGCCGCCGATGTAGGACATTTCGATTTTTTTCGCGGCGGGCAGCGCGGTGGCGGCGGTGCGGATCTCGGAATAGCGGTCATCGCGGTCGCGCCAGACGGCGGCGATCTCGCGCCGCAGCGCTTCGTCGCCGCCCCCCTTGCGCAGGAGCGCGCGCAGGTCGTGGCCGCTCTGGGCGAAGAGGCAGGTGTAGAGCTGGCCCTCGGTCGATAGCCGGATGCGCGTGCAACTGGAACAGAAGGCCTGGGTCACCGAGGAGATGACGCCGATCTCGCCACCGCCGTCGACGTAGCGCCAGCGCTCGGCAACCTCGCCGTGGTAGTTCGGGTCGGCGGGTTCGAGCGGAAACTCTTCGTTGATGCGGGTGACGACGTCGGCCGATGGCAGCACCTCGTCCATGCGCCAGCCATTGGAACTGCCGACATCCATGTATTCGATGAAGCGCAGGATGTGGCCGCGAATGGCGGAAGTGGCGCGCCAGGGGCAGGATCTGGTCGTCGTTGGCGCCGCGCTTGACCACGCAATTGATCTTGACCGGCGCCAGGCCTGCGGCCGCGGCGGCGGCGATGCCGTCGAGCACGTCGCCGACGGCGTAATCGACATCGTTCATGCGCTTGAACACGGCATCGTCGAGTGCCGTCGAGGCTGACCGTGACGCGGTTGAGGCCGGCATCCTTCAGCGCCTGCGCCTTTTTCGCCAGCAGCGAGCCGTTGGTGGTCAGGGTGATTTCCACCGGCAGCTTCGCCAGCTGCTCGATCAGGTTCTCGAGGTGGCGGCGCAAGAGCGGCTCGCCGCCGGTGATGCGGATCTTTTCCACGCCGAGGTCGACGAAGACACGGGCGACGCGCAGGATCTCCTCGAAGGACAGCAGCTGCTTGCGTGAGCAGGTAGGCGTAGTCGTCGCCGAAGACTTCCTTGGGCATGCAATACACGCAGCGGAAATTGCAGCGGTCGGTGACCGAGATGCGCAGGTCGCGCACGCGCCGGTTGCGGCGATCGACGAGATCGCCTGCCGGCGCGGCGGCGAGGTCGTGGCCGGGCGGCAGCGTGGTGCGCGGCTTTCCCAGGATGGGCAGGATGGGGACGATGCGATCAGTCATGGAACCAAACTATAAGCTGCGGCGCGCTTCCCTACAACTCCCGGGGACCGCCGCGGCCATGATCGCAACATGGACTTACGCATTGTGCGCCCTGCATAACATTCTGCTTACAGGCCGCGACGAGGATGCGAACCATCGAATCCGGAGTTTGGCCCATGAGTAATGTGCTGCGCGTCCTTGCCTTCCTGTTTGCGGTCAGTGCCCTGCCTGCTTTCGCGGCGTCCATGGGTAGCGAAGACGCGCGGCACCTGCTGAATCGCGCCGGTTTCGGGGCGCGGCCGGCGGATCTGGCCGCATTCGCCGCCATGTCGCGCGAAGCGGCGGTCGAACAGTTGCTGGCCGACACTCGCGCCGCCGCAGGTCAGCCGCCGGAGGAGCTTGCCGGGTACGTTCCGCCTTCGCGCCTGCGCGAACTTTCCGACGAGGAACGCAAGGAATTGCAAAAGCGCAACGCAATCGCCCTGCGTGCATGGTGGGTGGAGGCGCTGCTGAATGCGAACAGCCCGGCGCAGCAGTTGCGCGAACGCATGACCCTGTTCTGGCACAACCACTTCGTTTCCAGCCTGCAGAAAGTCAAAAGCGCCAAACTGATGCTCGATCAGAACCGGTTGCTGCGGCGGCATGCGCTGGGGCGCTTCGATGAACTGCTGCACGCCGTGGGCAGGGACCCGGCGATGGTGGTCTATCTCGATTCCGCGACCAATCGCCGGGGCAGCCCCAATGAAAATTTCGCCCGCGAAGTCATGGAATTGTTCACCCTCGGCGAAGGGCACTACAGCGAGCAGGACGTCAAGGAGGCGGCGCGCGCCTTTACCGGCTGGAGCATCGAGCCGGCCACCGGCGAGTTCCGCTGGCGGCCCTTCGCCCATGACAGCGGCAGCAAGACGGTGCTGGGCGTCAGCGGCAATCTGGATGGCGACGCGGTGCTGGACATCCTGCTGGCACAGCCGCAGACCGCCGAACTGCTGGTGCGCAAGCTGTGGCGCGAGTTCGTCTCGCCGACGCCCGACGAGCGGGAAACCCGGCGCATCGCAGCGCGCCTGCGCGCCTCCGGCTACGACATGCGCGTCGCCCTGCGCGAGATCCTCGGCAGCCGCGCATTCTGGGCCGAAGAAAACCGCCGCGCGCTGATCAAGTCGCCGGTGGATTTCGTGGTCGGCACGCTGAATACGCTGGAGCTGGAAGCGCCCGACCCCGCGGCACTGGCCTTCGCCCTGCGCCGGCTCGGCCAGGACCTGTTCGCGCCGCCCAACGTCAGGGGCTGGCCCGGCGGCGAGACCTGGATCAACAGCAGCACGCTGCTGGCCCGCAAGCAGATCGCCGAACGCCTGCTGCGGCGCGATGGGCGCAACGATATGCGCCTGGCCTTGCTCGATCCGGCCTGGCAATTGAAGTGAGAGCTTGTGAATAAATCTACTGCGCGTGCCGGATCGGGGCTTGGGCGGTGCTCGCTATCCTCATGTACAGAAACGTACATTCCGGTAGCTGCGCTCCGGCCGCACCCCGCTGCGGCGCGCTCGCTACGATTTCTTCACAAGCTCTGAGGAGAATGCGATGAAACGCCGCGAATTTCTCAACTGTCTCGGCGGCGCCGGACTGCTGGCCCTGGCGCCCAACCTGGCCGTCGCCGCGGCGGCGACGCCCTACCGGAACCTGCTGATCCTGGTCGAACTCAAGGGCGGCAACGACGGCTTGAACACACTGGTCCCCTACACCGATCCCGATTACTACGCCTTGCGCCCGCGCATCGCCATCCGCCGCGAGGAGGTGCTGCCGCTTGCGGATCGCCTGGGTTTTCATCCTTCGCTGCAGGCGCTGCTGCCGGTGTGGCAGGCGCGCGAACTGGCGCTGGTGCAGGGCGTCGGCTATCCGGCGCCGAATCTTTCGCATTTCCGTTCCATCGAGATTTGGGATACGGCGTCGAACAGCAACGAGTACCTGCAGCAGGGCTGGCTGGCGCGCTGCTTCGGCCGGATACCGCCGCCGCAATCCTTTGCTGCCGATGCGGTGGTGGTGGGCAGCCAGGACATGGGGCCGTGCAGCGGCGGCGGCCGCGTCGTCGCGCTGTCCAACCCGGAACAGTTCGCGCGCATGGCGCGCCTGGCGCAGGAAGGCGGCGAGAAACGTGGCGGGGCATTGGCGCATATCCAGCGCGTCGAGGCCGATATCGTGCAGGCCGCGGCGAAGCTCGGCGCGAGCGGGCCGGCTACCGGTTTCACCACCGAATTCCCGTCAGGCGGTTTTGGCACGACGGTGAAGACGGCCTGCCAGGTGCTGGGCAGCGGTGCCGGGGTAGCGGTCATGCGCCTGACGCTGCCGGGCTTCGATACGCACCAGAACCAGCCGGCCATCCACGCCAACCTGCTCAAGCAGCTGGCCGAGGGCCTGGCCGCCTTGCGTTCGGCGCTGATCGAGCTGAAAATCTGGGAGCGGACGCTGGTGCTGAGCTATGCCGAATTCGGCCGGCGGCCGAAGGAGAACCAGAGCAACGGCACCGACCACGGCACCGCCAACCTGCACTTCGCCCTGGGCGGCGCCGTGCGCGGCGGCCTGTACGGCGAGGCGCCGAACCTCTCGCGGCTGGACGGCAACGGCAATCTGGCCTTCGGCATAGACTACCGCAGCCTGTATGCGACAGTGCTCGAACGCTGGTGGCGGCTGGATTCGCGCCAGACGCTGGGCGGCCGTTATGCGCCACTTGATTTTCTGAGCTGATTTACCTGACCAAAAGGAGAAGCATGATGAAGTTCCGCAAACTGCTTGTTGCATCCCTGTTGTCGCTCGGCGTCTGCACCGCCATGGCACAGACTCCCCCCGGGCCGGGACCCGGTCCCGGCGCAGGCCCCGGAGCGGGTCCGGGCCAAAGGATGAGTCCGGAGGAAAGACAGAAATACTGTCAGGCCCATCCCGAGAGGTGCGCGCAGGCAAAACAACGGCACGAAGAGTGGCAGAAGAAGTGCGACGCCGACCCCAAGGCATGCGAGGAGAAGAAGGCGCAGATGCAGCAGCGGCGCGAGGAGATGCAGAAGAAGTGCGCCGCCGATCCCAAGGCCTGCGAGGAGAAGAAGGCGCAGATGCAGCAGCGGCGCGAGGAGATGCAGAAGAAGTGCGCCGCCGATCCCAAGGCCTGCGAGGAAAGGAAGGCGCAGATGCAGCAGCGGCGGCAACAGGGCACGCCGCCACCGCCGGCCAAATAGGCCTTCAGGCCAGCAGGCTGTTCAGGTCGAAGGCAATATCGGCCGCCTGCTGCGGCGTGGGTGAAATGCCCTGGTCGAGCAGCTTGCGGCCGGTCAGGTGGTCGGGCGACTGGTTCAGCGAGTCGATGGCGATCAGCCTGCCGGCCTTGAAGTAATACCAGGAGAACTTCCGCGTTGCCGCATTGATCTCCTGCGCGCCGCGCACCACCACCGTGTCGTAGCCGGCCGTCAGGCCGGCCATCTGCAGCTTGACGTCGTACTGGTCGGACCAGAACCACGGCGTCGCGGTGAAGTGGCGTTCGCGCCCGAGCAGGGCCGTGGCGGCCGACTTGGCCTGCTCGATGGCGTTCTGCACCGATTCGAGGCGGCGCAGGCTGCCGTCTTCCATGCGCCGCACGGCGCAGTCGCCGGCGGCGACGATGGCCGGGTCGGAAGTGCGGCTGCAGGCATCGACGACGATGCCGCCCGCCACCTCGAGGCCGGCGGCCTGCGCCAGTTCGGCATTGGCGATGACGCCGATGCCGACCAGCACCAGGTCGGCGGGGAACTCGCGGCCGTCGCCGGTTTTTACCGCCGCGATCCGGCCCTGATGGGCGATCAGTGCTGTGACCAGTTTGGAAACTGAGGCACCCGGCACCACCTCGACGCCCTGGCCGGTGTGCAGGTCGAGGTAGAACTGCGAAACATGCGGCGGCACGACGCGGGCCATGAGGCGGTCGGCCGCTTCCAGCACGGTGACGCGCTTGCCTTTGCGGGCAGCCACGGCCGCGACTTCGAGGCCGATGAAGCCGCCGCCGATGATCACCACGTTCTGCGCGGTTTCCAGCGCGGCCTTGATGGCGCGCGAATCATCCAGCGAACGCAGGCCGAACACGCCGCCGGCATCGGCCCCGGCCAGCGGCAGCGGCCGCAGGCGGGCGCCGGTGCATAGCGCGAGGCCGTCGTAGGCCAGGGTCGAGCCGTCGTCGAGCGTGACCTGCTTCGCGGCCCGGTCGATCGCCGTGGCGCCGGCACCTACTTTTAATGCGAGCTGCTTTTTCTCCATGGCATCCGCCGTGCGCATCATCAGTTGCGCCTCGGCGGTATCGCCCTGCAGGAAACCCTTGGACAGCGGCGGGCGCTGGTAGGGCGCATGCGGCTCGGCGCCGATCAGCGTGACCGGCCCGGCGTAGCCTTCCGCGCGCAGGGTTTCGGCCACGGTCAATCCGGCAAGTCCGGCGCCGACGATCAGCATTCCGCTCATATGTGTTTTTCCTCCCTTGGTGCGGCCGCGCTTCCGGCCCTACTGGTATTGCGACACGATAATTGCGAAACAAAATTCAAAGCTTCGTCATTCCGGCGAAGGAACGTCACCCCGGACTCCGATCCGGGGCCGGAATCCAGTCACGGCCGTTTCTGGATCCCGGGTCAAGCCCGGGATGGCGGTTGAATTGGCGTCCATCGGTTTCAACTTGACTCTGTACTAACCCGGAGGCCGCGTGCCGATGAATTTCGGCTCTTCGAACAGCGACACGAACTTGACCTGGCGCACCTCGGGGTGGTCGGGCAGCAGGTACATGGTCGGCGTCAGCATTTCCTCGAAAATGCCGCGCAGGCTGCGCGCGCCGACCTTGTATTCCATCGCCAGGTCGGCGATCTGCTGGAAGACCAGGGCGTCGATCGCCAGTTCCACGCCGTCGTTGGCCAGCATCTGGCGGTACTGCTTGTAGATCGAGTTTTTCGGCTCGGTCATGATCCGCACCATCATCTCGCGCGACAGCGGGTTGAAGTGGGCGATGATCGGCAGGCGCCCGGCGAATTCCTGGATCAGGCCGAATTCGAACAGGTCGGTCGGCTTGATGCGCGAGTTCAGGCGATCGAGCATCTTCTGGTTGTCGCTTTCCGACGTGGAAATGAAACCGAAGGCGCGGGTCCGCGCCCGATTCTCCTCGAGGCCGACGAAGGCGCCGCCGCAGATGAAAAGCACCTGCGTGGTGTCGATGTAGTGCGCGCCCTTGATCCTGACCGGCACGCCCTCCATGATCTTCAGCAGCGCGTGCTGCACGCCTTCGCCCGAGGTGCCGTGCACCGGCCCCTGCTGGCTGCTGATGGCCTTGAGCTTGTCGATTTCGTCGATGAAGACGATGCCGCGCTGGGCGCGCTCGATGTCGCCTTCGGCCTTGTCGATGAGCCGCAGCAGGATCGCCTCGATCTCGTCATTGACGTATTCGCTCTGCGCCAGCGAGGTCGCGTTGGCGGTGACGAAGGGCACCTGCAGCACGCGCGCCAGCGTCTCGCAGATCAGCGTCTTGCCGGTGCCGGTGGGGCCGACCAGCAGCACGTTGCTCTTGATGATCTCGACCTTGTCCGGTTCGGCGAGCGCAATCTTCTTGTAATGGGTGTAAATGGCCACGGCCAGCTGGCGCTTGGCCTCTTCCTGGCCGACCACATGCTGGTCGAGGTATTTGACGATCTGGCTCGGGTTCATGGCGGGACGCGGTCGGGATGAAATGGACAGGCGCAAGGTTACCAGCATGGCCGCGGATTCTGTGCGCCGCGTGCAGCGCAAGCGGCCCCGTGCCGCGCGCGGCCCGAACTGCTATCCTGTGCGCATGCTCGATCCCCGGACCAGCGAACTGCTGCGGCAACTCGGCGTGGATGCCGCCACGCTCGAACCGCTGCTGGCGAGCGCCGCCATCCTGACCGTCGCGACGCTGGCGGCGGTAATTCCGACCGGCATCATCGCACGGCGCAAGAATCGTTCGCGCGGCCTGTGGCTGCTGTTCGCGCTTTCCATCCCGGTGCTGCCGCTGCTGCTGGTCTGGCTGCTGCCGGCGCTGCCGGCGCCACCCACGCCATCCGCTGACCCGAGTACAAAATCATGAGCCACCACAAATCCCGTGAAGTCGTGTTGCCGATCAGGATGACGCCGGAACTGCATGCCGCACTCGACGCCTTGCGCGAGACCTGGCGCCGCGACCCCGCCGCGATTCCGCGCGGCCTGTCCTGTTCGCAGTCCAAGGAAGGCGCTTTCGTCGTGTCCGCCGCCGAATCGGTGTTCACCACGCTGCCCGGCGCCTGCGTGGTGAAAGGCCTCGGCGCGATCGAAATGGTCGGCATCGAGCCCATTTTCGAACCCGGCGCCGGCTCGAAAACCCTGGTGCTGCGCGACACGGAGGAGGGCTGGAAGTTTTCCGTCAAGTTCGTACCGCCCATCGTGCGCGAACGCAATACGAAGCAAGCCTGATGGCCGGGATCAGCCACGAAGGGCGCAGGGCAAAAGCGGTAATCGGAAGATGGCGCGGTGGCGTCCTTGCATTGGACGGCGTCAATTGTCCAGGCTGCTCTTCAGGACTTGACGCTCCAGCGGCCGCCAGGCAGCGGGCACGGCCATTCAGGGTTGGGTTACCCATTTTTTGCAGGAAGGTTCGAGAATGTCCTCATCGCCAGATAAACAAGACCGCAACTCTCGCGAAGACCGGCCTTTGGGATGCCGGAGTTTCCGTTTGTCAGTGATAGCCGAACCGTTGGGCCGCTCCAAAAGACGCTTCCCATTCTCCGGTGGCAACTCATCCTGCTGGAAGCAGTTCGAATTCGTCCTTAGGCATAAACCATGATTTCAATCTTGTTACTGGCCATTGGAGCCCTGTTCTTCTGGTTTCTCTTCAAAGCGTACTCCTCGCAGAAAATCAGGGCGCGCGGATGGGGAACCGAGGTGCGTACCTATCATCGAGATACTCAGCCCATGGGGTATTGGTTGTCTTTTGCGATTTACCTTGCCTGTGCAGTCTGGGCCACTGGGTATGGCGTCATGGTCGCTTTCAAGTAGTTCGCAAGTTCATGGCGGATCGCTTTGCCCAGGACACATCGCGGCCTGACAAATCAATCCCTGCAGTCGCTTCCCCTGCTTTCCCACCGCTCGACAGTCCGGATGCCACTCCCATGCGGCAAACCGGCGAGCCACCACTCGCCAGGATTGTGCGAGACTCGCGCACTCGGAACCTGTCGCCTTGATGCTTAGAACTGAACCTTCTGCCTTGCGCAACGATCGTCCCTTCCCGCTCCATGCCACTTGCCGAACGTAACGAGTTTTACTCCGAGCTGCGCCGGCTCTACCCGGATCTCGACGAGGAACTGCTGCAGCGCATGGGCACGGAGTTCGAGCAGGTGCATATTGCCGGCGGCGAGGTCGTGATGCGGGAGGGCGATGTCTCCGATGCGCTCTTCATCCTGATCAACGGTCGGCTCGGCGCCACCCGCCAGGGTGCGCTGGGCTTGGAGCGGGTCGGCGAAATTGCCCGCGGCGAAATGATCGGCGAGATGAGTCTGCTGAGCGGCGGACGCCGTACCGCGACCGTCACCGCCCTGCGCGATTCGCGCTTGCTGCGTGTCTCCAACCAGGCCTTCCTGACCTTCATGCAGCGGCACCCAAGCGTCACCCAGTCCTTCATCCGGCTGCTCACGCGCCGTCTCTCCGGTGTGAAGTCGCGCAGCGAGCAGTCGCTGTCCACCATTGCACTCGTTCCGCTCGGGCCGCGTCCTGCGCTGAGCGGGTTTGCGCGCGCGCTGGCGGCAGCACTGGAATCGCGGCAAAGCAGTTGCAGCGTTGATCGGCCGCGTGTCGAAGCCAGCCTGCCGGCCTGTCTTGATTCCTCCCAGGCGGGGCAGTTGGCCGCCTGGCTTGATGATCTGGAGCAAAGCCATCGGCTGGTGATCTACCTCGCCAACGATACGGCCGATGCCTGGACGCGACTATGCATGCGTCAGGCCGATCGCGTGCTGCTGATTGCCGACGCCCGCGATAGCGGCGCGACGGGAGCGGTGGAAGAGTTGCTGCGGGAAAGAACCTTCGGTGATCTGCGCGGCAGCGAATTGGTCCTGCTGCACGAACCCGGACATCCGATCGAGGCGACCGGGCGCTGGCTGGCGCCGCGCCAACTGCTGCGCCACCACCATGTCCGTGCCGACGACGCGCAGGATATGGCGCGCTTGTGCCGGCACCTGCTGGGCGAATCGATTGGACTGGCGCTGGGCGGTGGCGGGGCGCGGGCGTTTGCCCAGATCGGCGTGCTGCGTGCGCTGGCAGAGGCGCGGGTGCCGGTGGATGTGATCGGCGGGACGAGCATGGGTGCCGTGGTCGGGGCACTGGCCGCAACCGGGCTGGAGGCGGACGCGATCCTGGAGCACCTGCGTGCGGCCTTGCACCACAAACCGTTCAGTGGCTTGACCCTGCCCGTGGTCTCCTTGCTGTCCGGGCACCGGCTGCAGGCCATGACCAGGGAACTGTTCGGCGACCGGCAGATCGAGGACCTGCGCTTGCGCTACCTCTGCACCAGCAGCAATCTGACGCGAGGTACGCTGCATGTGGCGGAAACCGGCAGCCTGGCGCGTTGGGTCCTGGCCAGCAATGCCGTGCCCGGCATCATTCCGCCCCTGGTGCAGGGCGGCGAGTTGTACGTCGATGGCGGCTTGATCAACAATCTGCCGGCGGACGAGATCGCCCGGCGCAATGCCGGGCCGGTAATCGCTGTCAATGTCAGCGGCAGCGCCCGATTGAGTGCGGGCGTGGAAGACGATGCCGACCTGTCGGGCTGGAGCCTGCTGCTTTCCGGTCGAAGCAAGTCCGTGCCCTCGTTGTCACGGATGCTGGTCCGGGCGATGCTGATGGCCTCGGCCACCCATGCGGCCAGGGTAAGGGAGGTCGCCGCGCTCTACCTCGCGCCGGAACTACCGGGAATCGATGTCGGCGACTGGCAAGCCATCGACCGCCTGGTCGAGGCCGGCTACGCCCATGCCGCCGAGGCGCTGACGCAGTGGCCGGTCAGCCGGGGCACATGAACGCCGCTCTGGCCAGCGGCCTGCACTACGCCATCAGCATTGGCGGGCCGCTCGCCCTGATCGCGCTGGCGGCACCGGCCAGCCCGACGCAGCTGCTCCTGGCAGGTTTGCTCGGCTGGTTCGCCGCTTCCTTTGCCGAATATGCGCTGCACCGTTACGTCATGCACGGCATGCGCCGGTTCGCGCCGGCACACGCGCTGCATCATGCGCGGCCCGCCGAGTTGCAGCTCGATGCGGTTTCCTACTTTGCCCCGTTCGGTTTTCAGGGGGCGGCCTGGCTGGTGGCCTATGCGGTCACTCTCGAGCCGGTTCTGGCGCATGCGGTGCTGGCCGGCGCCACGTTGCAATACTCGCATTTCCGTTTGGTTCATGGCTTGTTGCATCGGGAGCGCCCGCTTTTAGTGCTCACCGGTCTGGCAGCCTTTCATCGCCGTCATCACCTGCAGCCGGACATCAACTTCGGCGTAAGCGTGCGATTCTGGGATCGCCTGTTCGGCACCGCCCTTGCGGCCGATGCGAATGGGGGCGCGCGGCCGGTCCAGCAGCCTTCACCTTCTCCATTCGCGCCGCCACCGGATTTGCCGCTGACGATACATGATCCCTGCCCGGTCGAGGATGCCCCGCGCGGAGTGCTGGAACGCTGCTGCGCCGCCTGGCTGCTGGATGTCCGCGATCTTGCCTTCGTTCGTCTCGGTTTCCGGGCGGGCGGCGTCCTGGTTCCATTGGCGGTGCTGCTCTACCTGCTGCCGCCATGGCTTGCCGGCCTGCTCGGCCTGCCTTACCTCTGGCTGCTCTACGCCCGCTTCGGCGGCCCCGTCCTGCTGATGATGCATGCACTGTTCCATCGCCGCAGTTTCACCGGGCCGGGCCGATGGCTGGACCGGTTCCTGCGGCACGGCTTGCCGATGCTGTATGGACTGCAACCCTTCGCTTATGTCCCGCACCACCTGCTGATGCATCATCACGAAAACAATGGTGATCTTGACCTGTCGTCCACACTCGGCTATCGGCGCGACGATTGGAGGGATTTCCTGCGCTACTGGGTGCGTTTCATGCTCGGCGACAACCTGAGGTTGGCGCGTTATCTCCTTGCGCGCCGGCGGGAACGGGCGGTGCTACGGTACCTGGCCGGCAGTTTCGCCTGTCTGGCGATCGTCGCCGGCTTGATGGTACTGGCGCCGGTCGCCACGCTGGTGGTGTTCGTGCTGCCGTATTTCCTGACCCGCTTTTTCCTGATGGCGGGCAACTGGGCGCAGCACGCCTTCATTGATCCCGAAAACATGGGCGGGCCGCGGGACGGGGACGGCAAGGTCGATCTGGGCGATGCCGTCATCCTGGTCAATGCCACCCAGAACCAGCGTTGCTTCAATGACGGCTACCATGCCGTGCACCATCGTCATCCCGGCCTGCACTGGGCCGAGATGGCGGCGAGATTCCAGGCGGACTGGCGCTATTACGCGCAGCGCCGCGTGCTGGTTTTCGATGGCATTCCCAATACGCAGGTCATTTGGTGGTGCCTGATGCGGCGGAACTATGCCTATCTGGCGGGGCATCTGGCCGGCATGGGCTACTTGCCTCGGGACCAGGCAGGCCGCATTGCCCTGCTGGAAGCGCGGACAAGACCCATTTACAGGGCGATGAACGGCGGTTCCGGGTCTGCTGTATTCATTGGTAACGCGTAGGCCGGCCTCCCCTGCTGGCCGGTTCGTCGCGCATCAGCAGCCACATCAGGTACAGGCCGAGCAGGGCGTTGCCGATGGCAAAGGCGGCGACCAGCAGCGCCGCAACGGGCGACAGCTCGATGCTGCGCGCAACCCAGGCCAGTACGGTCGACAGCAGGTTGAGCGCAACCATCAGCCAGAAGGCCGGATTGCGCGGCTGCCAGAGTCGGCCCAGTTTCATGCGCCGCCGCCCGAGTAGCGGATCTGCTGCCGCGAGCGGGCGGGCTGGGTCAGGTGGTCGAGCGGCAGCACATGGGTCTGCTTGACCTTCTGCAGCGCGATGTTGGTCGTGATGCGGGCGACGCCGGGCAGGCGCAGCACGCGCTTCATCATCAGTTCGGAAAAGGCCGGCAGGTCCTGGGCGACGATGCGCAGCAGGTAGTCGGCGTCGCCGCTGACCGAAAAGCAGTCCATGACTTCCGGCAGCGCAGCGACGGCGGCCTCGAAGGCATCGGAATGGGTCTTGCCGTGGCGTTCGAGGATGACGTGGGCGAAGGCGGTGACGCCGAGCCCGATCGCCGCCGGGTCGAGCAGCGCGGCGTGGCCGGCGATGATGCCGGCCTCGGCCAGGCGTTGCAGGCGGCGGCTGATCTGCGAGGCCGAAAGATGCACGGTGGCGCCGAGTACCGCGTTGGTGGCATTGCCGTGGTGCTGGACGGCGTCGAGCAGGGCGAGGTCGTAGCGGTCGATGGTGATTGTCGGCATGATTTTGATGGATGGCGCACAAAACGTGCATGATACAGCGGAAGTGCCTGTTAACATGAACGCATCGTGGGCTGAAGCGGGAGGAAAATGTCTGCGAGACATTGATCAACCACCAAGTCGTCATTCCGGCGAACGCCGGAATCCAGGAGAAGCAGGGCACTGGACACCGGCATTCGCCGGTGTGACGGTTTCCTGAGCCATGCCCTCATCCGGACCCGCCACCATGAACCTCGTCGAATCCCTGCTTCACGCCCTCAAGGACCATGGCGCCCGCCAGATCTTCGGCATTCCCGGCGATTTCGCGCTGCCCTATTTCCGCATCATCGAGCAGTCGCAGATCCTGCCGCTGTACACGCTGTCGCACGAACCGGGGGTTGGCTTTGCGGCGGATGCCTCGGCGCGCGCCCACATGGGGCTCGGCGTTGCGGCAGTCACCTACGGCGCCGGGGCGCTGAACATGGTCAATGCGGTGGCCGCCGCCTATGCCGAGAAGTCGCCGCTGGTGGTGCTCTCGGGCGGGCCGGGCAAGGGCGAGTCGCGTTCCGGCCTGCTGCTGCACCATCAGGCCAAGACGCTGGATTCGCAGTTCCAGATGTTCAGGGAAATCACCTGCGACCAGGTCAGGCTCGACGATGCGGCGCGGGCGCCGGCCGACATCGCGCGCGTGCTGGCGAATTGCCGGCGCCGTTCGGAGCCGGTGTATATCGAGATTCCGCGCGACATGGTGGCCGTGCCCTGCGCGCCGGTAATGCGCGAAGCGGCGCCGCCGGTTGACGCCGAGGCGCTGGCCGCCTGCGTCGCGGAAATCCTTGCGCGCCTGGCCCAGGCGAAATCGCCGGTGCTGATGGCCGGCGTCGAGGTGCGGCGCTACGGCCTCGAAGAGAAGGTGGCGCTGCTCTCGCGCCGCCTCGGCCTGCCGGTGGTGACCAGCTTCATGGGCCGCGGCCTGCTCGCCGACCACGATGCGCCGCTGGTCGGCACCTACATGGGCGTCGCCGGCCTGCCGGAAGTGACGCAACTGGTGGAGGGCTCGGACGGCCTGTTCCTGCTCGGCGAAATCATCTGCGACACCAACTTTGCCGTATCGGAAACCAGGATCGACATGCGCAAGACCATACAGGCGCTCGATGGCCGGGTGACCATGGGCTATCAGGTATATCCGGATCTGCCGCTGGCGGCGCTGGTCGATGCCCTGCTGGAGAACGTCGGTCGCGGCCGAGACGGCGTTCGCGGTCAAGCGTCCGGCCTATCCCCACGGCATGGCCGCCGACGATGCACGCATCACGCCGACCGACATCGCCACCGCGGTCAACGACCTGATGGCGCGCGCATGGCAAGATGCCGATCGCTTCCGACATGGGCGATTGCCTGTTCACCGCCATGGAAATCGAACACACCGCGCTGGTGGCGCCGGGTTACTACGCCACCATGGGCTACGGCGTGCCGGCCGGGCTCGGCCTGCAGGCGGCGACCGGGCAGCGGCCGCTGATCCTGGTCGGCGACGGCGCCTTCCAGATGACCGGCTGGGAACTCGGCAACTGCCGGCGCTACGGCTGGGACCCGATCGTGCTGCTGTTCAACAATGCCAGCTGGGAAATGCTGCGCACCTTCCAGCCCGAATCCGGCTTCAACGACCTCGGCCACTGGGGCTTTGCCGAAATGGCGGCCGGCATGGGCGGCGACGGCGTCCGCGTCGGCACCCGCGCCGAACTCAAGGCCGCGCTGGACAAGGCGGCGGCGACGCGCGGGCGCTTCCAGCTGATCGAGGTGACCCTGCCGCGCGGCGTGTTGTCGGCCACGCTGCAGCGCTTCGTCGCCGGGGTGAAGCGCTTGAGCGCGGTGAAATAAGTTAGCCCTGGCGCGTGAAACCCGGCGCCTGCCGCCTCCGCCGCCTGCAACGCCGGTGAAGGTGCGGTGGACAGGCACGGCGGCATCCTGGCCTGTCGCGAGACCGGAGGCTATGTCAAGCGGGTGCTGTTTTTCGCCGGTTTCGGCGGGGCGAAAGGCATCTGATGCTTCGGGCGCCCTGCAGGGCAGATAAAATCGGCGTTTTGCCGCGCTTGCCGGCAAGCCGGATGGCCGGCAACAAGGGAATCGAATGCTGAAGGACTACATCTTCGGGGGCATTTTCATCGCGATCGTGATCGGGGTCATCGTGTCCCTGATCAAACGAAGCCGGCCCGGTCGCCACGTGCCAGGTCCGTCGGCTTTGAGCCGGATGCAGTTCCATGACCATACGGACGCCGACACGCATGCCAGCGGCACGCCGCGGCTGATATGCATCGGCGGCAGCCATCACGGCCACAGCCTGGCGATACCGCCCGGCGGGCTTTCGATCGGCCGCGCCGGGGACAATCTCCTGATCATCGTCGACGGCAGCATATCGGCCCACCACGCCTGGATCGGCATGGTCGATGGCAGTGTCATGCTGCGCGACTACCAGTCGCTCAACGGCACTTTTCTCAACGCCGACCTGAACGCCCGGGTGGGCGATGCGGTGCTGGCCGACGGCGACACCATCCATTTCGGCGGCGAGGGCGGCGAAGAGTTTCGCCTCGTTGTCGGTTGATCCGCGGCGGCTGGAGCCATCCCCGAAAAGTTATGTCTACGGCAAAGCCGGAGACGGTATCCCTTGCGGACGGCGCCGGCGCTACGGTGATCCCTGGTACTGCCGCACCATCGAAGCCGGTCAATGAATCTCGCGGGTTTCGAGGAAGACCACTTCCGGGTGGCGTTCCTGCGTCATCGACAGGTTGACCCGGTTCGGCGCCAGATAGACGTAGTCGCCGGCGCCGTCGAGCGCGACATTGACGCCCGACTTGTCGGCCAGCGCCCGGATCGCGGCATCGTCGCCGCGCAGCCAGCGCGCGGTGGCGACGGGGTAGGGCTCGAACATGACGTCGACGCCGTATTCGAATTCGAGGCGGTGGGCGACCACGTCGAACTGCAGCGTGCCGACCGCGCCGAGGATCAGGTCGTTGCTGTGGATGGGCTTGAAGAGCTGGGTCGCGCCTTCCTCGGCGAGTTGCTGCAAGCCCTTCTGCAGTTGCTTCATTTTCAGCGGATTCCTGATCTGGGCGCGGCGGAAGTGCTCGGGCGCGAAGCAGGGGATGCCGGTGAACTTGAGGTCTTCGCCTTCGCTGAAGGCGTCGCCGAGCAGCACCGTGCCGTGATTCGGGATGCCGAGGATGTCGCCCGGCCAGGCTTCGTCGGTGGTGTTGCGATCCTGCGCCATGAAGGTGATGGCGTTGTTCACCGCCAGGGTCTTGCCGGTCGAGCGCTGGCGCAGCTTGATGCCGCGCTCGAACTTGCCCGAGCAGACGCGGACGAAGGCGATGCGGTCGCGATGCTTGGGGTCCATGTTGGCCTGGATCTTGAAGACGAAGCCGGTGAACTTCGGTTCGCCGGGCTGCACGCTGCGCGTCTCGGTGGCGCGCGGCTGCGGCGGCGGCGACAGGTCGACCACGGCGTCGAGCAGCGACTGCACGCCGAAGTTGTTGATCGCCGAGCCGAAGAACACCGGCGTCTGTTTGCCGGCGAGGTAGGCGGCGCGATCGAAGGTGTGCGAGGCGCCGCGCACCAGCTCGACTTCCATGCGCAGCTCTTCCGCCTGATCCGGGATAAGTTCGTCGAGGCGCGGGTTGTGCAGGCCCTTGATGACCTCGGCCGTGCCTTTCTCGGCCTGCGGGTCGAAGAAGCTGATGCTGTCGTCGTAGAGGTGGTACACGCCGCGAAAGCGCTTGCCCATGCTGATCGGCCAGGTCATCGGCGCGCACCGGATTTCCAGCACGGACTCGATTTCGTCGAGCAGCTCGATCGGCGGCCGGCCTTCGCGGTCGAGCTTGTTGATGAAGGTCAGGATCGGGGTGTCGCGCAGGCGGCAGACATTGAGCAACTTGATGGTCTGCGCTTCGACGCCGTTGACCGAGTCGATCACCATCACCGCGGAATCGACCGCGGTCAGGGTGCGGTAGGTGTCTTCGGAGAAGTCCTCGTGGCCCGGCGTGTCGAGCAGGTTGATCATGCATTCGCGGTAGGGGAACTGCATCACCGAACTGGTGACCGAGATGCCGCGCTGCTTTTCCAGTTCCATCCAGTCAGAGGTGGCGTGGCGGCTGGCCTTGCGCGCGCGCACCTCGCCGGCGACCTGAATCGCGCCGCCGAACCACAGCAGCTTTTCGGTCAGCGTGGTCTTGCCCGCGTCGGGGTGGGAAATGATGGCGAAGGTGCGGCGACGGGCGGTTTCGAGGTCGAGCTGGGACACGGCGGCAGGGAGATCGAGGCGAAGGGCCGCGATTATACGGTGCCAGGCTGGAAAGTCGGCGCTGGCGACACGGCGATTCGAGCTGTCTCCCGGATCAACGCGCCGCCTGCGCCATGCCCATGCGCTGTGATGGAACAGCAAAGGTATCGCGTCGCGGTGTCTGTTCGCCAGCCAGTACCCAGTCCGCGTCGAGCGAGCGGATCGGCCGGTATCGGTAGGAATGTGCCCCGGCGCCTGCAAAGCCGGATAGCGGCCGCAACTGACACGGAGGAATGAACTGAAAATCGTGAATCGCCGTGGCGACGCTTTCGCCGGCCTTCTTGTCCGGACAGACCGCATGCACGCGCGTGCCCGTAAGCCATTCTTGCATTGCCGGGAACGGACCGGGTAGTAACCGGCTAACGCATCGGGCGGAGTAGCATCAGCGCGTAATGACCATGTGCTTTATGGAGGAGTGTAATATCAATTGTCCTACGCATTATGGTGTCTCTCAATGCCGCACGGCCTAGCTGCCGACAGCAATAAACCTGCAAAGCCTTCCCGCCTGGGGCTGTTGCCTGCATGGGTCGCGCTCGCCTGCTCGCTGGTGCTGACGGCTGTTGTCTGGCGCTATACCCAGCAGGACATCGAGCGCCAGTTGCGCCTTGAATTCGAAGCGGAGGTCACCCAGGTGCAGGCCGACCTCGACAGTCGGATGGCCGCCTATACACAGACCCTGCGCGGGGCTGCTGCGCTGTTTGCCGCCAGCGACACGATCACGCGCAAGGATTGGCGCGACTATGTGGTCGGCCTGAAACTGGAAACCAACTATCCGGCGATCCAGGCGGTGATCTTTGCCCGGTCAGTTGCCGAGGCTGATCTTGGTGCGCTGGTTGAAGCGATGCGCCGCAGCGGATTGCCGGATTTTGCCGCACACCCACCGGGGCGCCGCGAGCATTACGTGGTGAATGTCTATTCCGAGCCCTATACCGGACTCAACAGCAAGGCCATCGGCCAAGACATGTGGCAGGACGCGGATAACCGCGAGACCATGCAGCGCGCGCGTAGCGCCGGCGAACCGATGATCACGGGCAGGGTCACGCTGCTGATCGACGATCAGAACCCGGTGCCTGCGTTCATCATGTATCTGCCGGTATTGGCCGGGTCGGGGGAGCATGTCTTCGGCTACGTGTTGAGTCCCGTCCGCATGCCGGCGCTGATGGCGGATCTGCTCAGGCGGAACCCGCGCGGCATCTCGTTGAGCATCCACGATGGCACTGTGATCCTGGCGGAAAACCTGCTCTACAGCAGCGATCCGGAACCAGCTGGTACAGTCCCCCGACTCGGGTTTAGCGAGACTGTGAAGGTGGGGGGCCGGCCATGGACCCTGACCTATGCCAGCCGGCCCGAACTTGAAGCGCGCGGCGACGCGTCGCGTCCGACGCAGGTGTTGGTGGGAGGCTTGCTTGCCAGCGCACTGCTGTTCAGCATTGCCTGGTCACTCGCCACCAATCGCGACCGCGCCCTGCGCCTGGCCGGCAGGATGACGGCTTCGTTGCGCGAGAGTGAAGCGCAGTTCAGGGTCCTGGTCGAGCAGGCGCCCGATGCCATTGTGGTATTCGACGTGGATCTGGGTCGCTTCGTCGAGGCCAATTCCCAGGCCGAGCAGTTGTTCGGCTGTTCCCGCGAGGAACTGCTGGCGGGCGGACCCGAGCGATTCCTGCCGTCCGGCCTGTTCAATGGCAAGTCCGCCGCGGAAAATCTGAAAGAAATGCTTGAACGCGTGCTGGCGGGCGATCAGGTCGTGATTGATACCTCGATTCTCAATAGTCGGGGTCAGGCCTTTTACTGCGAGTCGCGGATGGTTCGACTGCCTTCCACCGGGCGCCGGCTGGTACGCGGCAGTTTCGTCGATATCACCGAGCGCCGGCTGGCGGAAAAGGCAAGGGAGCAGGAGCAGGAGATGCAGCGGCACAGTGAGGAACGGGTGCGGCTGCTGCTGAACTCTACGGGCGAGGCGATCTACGGCATCGATCGGGAGGGCCGTTGCACGTTTTGCAATCCGGCGGGCGTACGCATGCTGGGATGGAACGATGAGCGCGATCTCCTTGGCCAGGAGATGCATGCGAAGACGCACTACCGGAAGCCCGACGGTTCACCCTATCCGGACAGTGAATGCCCGATCCATAAAGTGCTCGAAAGCGGCGAGAATGTCTGGGTTGAGGATGAAAGCTTTTTCCGCGCGGATGGTTCCGAATTTCCCGTGCGCTATGGAGCGCACCCCCTGCTGCGCGATGAGCAGATCGTTGGCGTAGTGGTGACTTTTACCGACATCACCCTGCGCAAGGCGGCCGAGAACGAAATCAGGAATCTGGCGTTCTATGATCCGCTGACGCGTCTGCCCAATCGCCGCCTGATGCTCGATCGTCTGCGCCAGGCGCTGACCAGCAGCGCACGGCGTGGGCAGCACGGCGCCTTGATGCTGTTCGACCTGGATGACTTCAAGACGCTGAACGACACGCTGGGACACGATGTCGGCGACCAGTTTCTGGTGGAAGTCGGCAGGCGCATGGAATCCTGCATACGCGAAGGCGATACGGTAGCGCGGCTCGGTGGTGACGAATTCGTCGTAATCCTCGAGGACCTTGATGCGGAAGCCGTGGCGGGCATGCAGGCCGAAATCGTGGCGGTCAAGATACAGGCCGCCCTGAGCGAGCCCTACACCATTGAAATGGGCTTCGGTGACGATCGGGACACACGCAGCCATCACTGCACCTCGAGTATCGGAATTACGCTGTTTCGCGATCAGTCGCTGTCAGCCGACGAGTTGCTCAAGCGTGCCGATACGGCGATGTATCAGGCCAAGGCGGCGGGCCGCAACACGCTGCGCTTTTTCGATCCCGACATGCAGGCCGTGGTTACCGCGCGCGCAGCGATGAATTCAGACCTGCGCTTGGCGGTGCGCGAGCGACAGTTCCTGTTGCACTATCAGTCGCAGGTGGATGAGTCAGGCCGCGCCACTGGTGTCGAGGCGCTGGTGCGCTGGCAGCATCCACGACGCGGAATAGTGGCCCCCGGCGAGTTCATTCCCCTGGCGGAGGACAACGGACTGATCCTGCCGCTGGGTCGCTGGGTACTGGAAACCGCCTGCCTGCAATTGGCGCGGTGGGGGCAGCGGGAGGAGGCGGCCCAGCTCACGATGGCGGTCAATGTCAGCGGCCGCGAGTTTCGCCAGAAGAACTTTGTCGACGAGGTGCTCGCGGTGGTCCGGGCTACGGGCGCCAACCCGGCGCGACTCAAGCTGGAACTGACCGAGAGCCTGCTGCTGCATGACATTGAAGACGTGATCGCGAAGATGGCGGCACTGCAGGGAGAAGGTATCAGCTTTTCGCTTGATGATTTCGGAACCGGCTATTCATCGCTTTCCTATCTGAAGCGCCTACCCTTGGGGCAGCTCAAGATCGATCAGTCGTTTGTGCGGGACGTACTTGGCGACGGCAATGATGCAGCGATCGTGCGCACCATCATCGCGCTCGGGCATAGCCTGGGGCTGGCGGTGATTGCCGAGGGAGTCGAGACCGAGGATCACCGCGCGTTTCTGGCCCGGCAGGGATGTCATGCCTATCAGGGCTACCTGTTCGGCCGTCCGGGAACGGCGGAGGACTTCCTGAGAGGGCGCAAGGCGGACGACTGAGCGAAGCAACGCCATGCAGCAGAGTGTATTGCTCCCTGAAGCAATCAGCCCTCTGCGGTGAAATGCTCCAGCATCAACTGCACGGTCTGGGTGCCGTTTCATTCGTTAATGTCGAGGCGAAAGACCGTGCGGATGGGCTTCCATTGTGACCAGAAGCAGAGATGACCAGGCATGGTGGCAGGCGGCGCGGGTGGCGTGCCGGAAGCGGCAGTGCGCGGATACCATGAACCTGGACAGTAAGCGCGTGTGGAACGAATGCGGGCTTGATGCGGAGCGACTGGTCTGGTCGGCGGCATCAGGTAGGGATAGCGCTGTATGATAATTCGTTGTGGATGCGTTCTGGAGAATGATTATCGGCAGTCTGCAAATGCGTAAAGCGCTGGCTCTATTGCTGTTGGTAAGCTTTTCGTCGGCAATCTGGGCCGGCGCGGAGGAGTCGTTCGTCAGGAAGAAGTTCGTCGAGGCGCGGGATCTCGCGGCCGGAAGCGGCAGTCTGGTGGATCTGGGCATTCTGGGCTGGAGCCAGTTCATGCTTGACGACTACGGCTCCGCGCTGATCAGCTTTCGCAAGCTTGAACGGAACTGGCCCTATGATTTCGATGCGCTGCTGGGACTTGCCTGGGTTCATTACAAGACCGGAAATCTCGCGGAGGCCGAGAAATACCTGAAAAGAGCGGAACTCGTCACGGTGGCCTGGCAGCGGCCCCTGGTTCACGACCTCAGGGGATGGCTGGCGATGAAGAGGGGCGACTTCGAAGCGGCGACGCGGCATTTCGAGGACGAAGAGAAGGACCCGGCCGGCGCCACCACGCCCAACGCCGCCTTGGGCCTGGGATGGCTGGCATTTAATCGCGGTGATTTGGCAAGGGCCAAGCTGGAATTCGAGCGCGGCCTGAGCCGGGATGATAAATGTTTTTTTTGTCGCGACGGTCTTGCGCGCATCGCACTGGTCAAAGGCGAACTGAAGGAGGCCCTCAGGCAGGTGCTGGGGGGCATCGAAACGACGAGCGACAGTCCGGGGCTCAACGCCTTGCTGTCGTCAGTGCTGGTCGCCATCAACGATCCCGCGCTTGGCAGGCGGACCTACGAGAATCTTGCCGCCCGCCACCCCGAGACAATCGCCTATCGGATCGGCTTGGGCAACGCGCTGCTCGCGGAAGGCCGTGCAGCCGGCGCCGAGTCGGAGTTTCGGAAGGTATTGGCGATCGATCCGAACAATTCAGCGGCATCGGCGGGAATCGCCTCCCTGCAGATGCTCAAGACCCGCATTGTCAAGGATGGATGGGAAGCCTACTTCCGGGGCTTGTACGACAAGGCCGTGAGCCTGTTCGACGGCAAGCGCAAGGAGGCGGCGGCGATCAGGAATCCCTCGGCGGAGGACGGCCGAGGCTGGAGTCTGCTCGCGCTGGACAAGGCGGAGGAAGCACGAGACGCGTTTCGCGCCGCGATCGCCATGGACCCGCAATTTTTCTATTCCGCCAGCGGCCTGGCCAGCGCGGAGGGCCGGCTGCTGAGCAGCTACCGCAAGGCCTGGACCCTGATCGACAAGGGGCGCCTCGATGAGGCCGTGGCAATGCTGGGAAAGGCCCGCGGCCAGACGCCGGCAGATCTGCAATGGATGATTCAGGATGGACTGGCTTGGGTGTCTTTCTTCAAGAAGGACTATGCCACTGCCGAGAAGAGATTTGCGGCGGTCCTTGCGACGAACAAGGATGCCTACCTCTCCGAAATGGGGCTAGGCAGGGTTGCGCTGGAGCGCAAGGACTACGGCGCAGCGATGAGGCACCTGTCGCGGTCCTTTCTGCTGAACCCCTACCAGTTGCTGGTTTCCTATACGATCCCTGCGGCGAAACTGATCGATGCCGGCCAGTTCCGCGACGCCAAGGACATACTGGCACGCGGAGAGCGCATCCACCCGTCTTCCGCCGACATTCATTATCTGCTGGCGCGGGCGCAGGCCAGTCTCAACGATGAGCGCGGTGCCGGTCTGAGCCTGGCCAAGGCCGCCGAACTGGCGCCGTTCTACATCGATCCGGTGTTCGACAAGATTTCTCTCGGCGCGCAGGCTAGACAGGCGGCCCTGCTGTCGATCGGCTGGTCGCTCTACTATGCGGGAGGCGCAGCCGCGGCTGCAAAGCGATTCGAGCAGTACGCCGCAGCGGGGGGGAGCGCGGTGAGCGGGCTGTTGGGGAGCGGCTGGTCGCAACTGGCACTCAAGAACCTGCCGGGCGCCAGAAAGTTCTTCGAAGCCGCGCTCAGGGCCGGTGATACCGGCGACGCCCATGCTGGACTCGGCTGGACGCAGATGGGCGTCGAACAGATCGCGGAGGCCGAAAGGAGCTTCAAGGCGGCGCTGAGGGCGCTCCCCAATCACACATCCGCCCAGTCCGGCCTGGCGGCCATTCAGTTTCGCAAGACCGTGTTGGTCAAGGAGGGTTGGGAGGCCTACTACAAGGCAGACTACAAGAAAGCCCTGAGCGCGTTCGAGGCGAAGCTGGATGCCGCGGCCGGTGCCAGGAACCCGGCAGCGGAGGACGGCCGTGGGTGGGCGCTGCTGGCAATGGGAAACACCAAAGGCGCCGCCAACGCCTTCGACAGGGCCTTGAAGATCGATGCCGACTACTATTCTTCGCAAAGCGGACGCATTGCCGCGCGCAGATCCGAGCTAGTCCTCTATCAGCAGGCCTGGGGTCATCTGGAAGCACGACAGTTCGACCAGGCCAAGGCGAAGTTCGAGAGTGCCCGCAAGGAAGGGCCCGCCGAGTTTGCCTGGCTGGTCGACGACGGCATGGCGTGGCTTGCCTTTTACAAAAAGGATTACGACGCAGCGGAGAGAGCTTTCCAGGCGATCGTGGCGAAGACGCCGGGAGCCTACCTTTCGCACAAGGGACTCGGCTATGTGGCGGTTGAGCGCAAGCAGTATCCCGCGGCGGCAAGAACGCTGGTGACTTCCTATTCCCTTGCTCCTTATCAGGGCTTGACGTCCTACACCGTGCCCACCGTGAAGATGATCGATGACAAGGCGTATTCGCAGGCCAGGGACGTGCTGAGTGTGGGCGAGAAGGTCTATCCATATTCGTCCGACATTCAATTTTTGCTGGCGCGGTCGGCGTTCGGCCTGGGTGATGAGGAAACGGCGGCACACAAGGCAGCCACCGCGGCAGCCCTGGCTCCAGCCTACATAGATCCGGCCTTCGATCGCCTGGGTCTCTCGCCCAAGGCGGCGCGTGCGGCACTGCCCAGCCTGGCTTGGGGATTGTATTTTGCCGGGGACAATGCCGGCGCCATCAAGCGGTTCGATGCGGCATTGAGGGCCGGTGCCAACGATCCGAACCTGTCTCGCGGCAAGGGCTTTGCCTTGTTCCGGCAAGGCAGGTATCGGGATGCCATGCCGCTGCTCGAGGCCGCAATGAAACTGGAGCCGGAAAAACTGTTGCCGATCGTCGATGTCGTCCCGATCCCGGGGACCAATCAGACCTGGACGATTGAATACACCGCCGGGACAACCCTGGCCTGGGCGCACTATCGGCTCGGCGCGCATGCCAGGGCAGATGAACTCTTCGCCGCCGCCGTGACCGAGAATCCGATTAACATCGATGCGTTGACCGGTCGCGGTTATACGCGGCTCGCGCTCAAGGATGCTGACGGCGCGCAGACGTATTTTGATCACGCGCTCAGGATTTCACCGCAGTATCCCGATGCGTTACGAGGATTGGCCGCGGCCAGGAAGCCATGAAGAATGCAAAACTGAAATTGCGGCCGCATGTCCGCCTCGAAACCGATGCAGAGGGCAGGGGTGGCATGATGCTGGATACGCAGTCCGGAACGATTTGCGCCTGCAACGAGTCCGCCTGGGCGACCCTGAAAGCGCTGAAACGCGGAACCGATGCCGATGCATTGATTAAGGGCCTGACCAAGACTTTCGAGGTCGATCCGGATCTGGCCCGGAAGGACGTTCTGGCGCTGGTTGCCGAATTGCAACTGATGGATTTGCTGGAGCAGGCATGACGACTTCTGCCATCCATGTCGCGCTGACCGGCCTGTCCGGACTCGACAATCCGGAGCCCGGACTTGCCGTCGCCCGCGCTTTGCGCAGCGGCTGGCGGGGGCCGCTACGGATCGACGGCATGGTCTATGATGCCTTCTCCACCGGCGGCTGGACACCGGGCGTCGCCGACTGCCTGCATCTGATTCCGCCGATAGTCCAGGGCGACGATGCGGTCTTGCAGCGCCTCCTGACCCTTCATCAGCGACACCGGTTCGATGTCCTGATTCCCTGTCTTGACCTTGAGGTGCCGGTCATCTCACGTTTGTCGAGCCGCCTGGCCCGTGCCGGAATCCGCACACTGCTGCCCGAAGCCGGGGATGTGCAGTCGATCAGCAAAGTCAACCTGAGTGCGTATTGCTATGCCAACGATGTGGTCACGCCGCGCACGGTGCATGTGTGGGATTTGTCCACCGTGCCCTTGCATGCCGACAGCTTCGGCTACCCGCTTTGGGTCAAGGGAACAGTGGCGGGCGCGAAAAAGGTCTACAACCGGGAGCAGGCCATATTCGAGGCTGAGCTTCTGGCGGCCAAGTGGGGTGGCGGGGTGCTGCTGCAGGAGGCGATCGAGGGCAGCGAGCACATGGTCGCTGCCGTCGCACGGAGTGATGGCAGCTGTCTCTCGATGATTTCCGCCCGCAAGCTGGTCACCAATCAGCGCGGCAAGAGCGTCATCGGCAGCGTCATCGACGATCCCGTGCTCAAGCGCACTGCCTCACGCCTGCTGAACAAGCTTCACTGGCGAGGGCCGCTCGAACTTGAGTTCGTTCGTGCGGCCAGCGGCGGGGAGTTCTACCTGATCGAGATCAACTGCCGCTTTCCGGCGTGGGTGCTTCTCACCGAGTTTGCCCGCGCCAATATGCCGGTCGCACTGGTGAAGGAGATACTGTCTCCCGGAGCGGCTTTGCGCAGCAGGGTGCGAGTCGGTTCGATGTACGCAAGAGATGTGCAGGAGATGGTGGTTCCGATCACCGCCGTTCGCGAACTCAGGCGTTCGGGGAGCGCGACGGTGCCCGCGGTCAAGGTGCTGCGCAAGCGGCGAGGCGATCTGACGGTCGGCGTTACCGGGATCTCGGCCTTTGAATTGACCCAGCCCGGCCTTGGCGTCGCGCGCTGCCTCAAGGCTGCGCCGGAAGTGGGGCGCCTGCTCGGGCTTGCCTATGCGCCGAGCGATACCGGCCTGTTTCGTTCCGAACTCTTCGACAGATGCTGCCGCATCAGTTTTGAGCACGATGAAGCAAAGAAGGGACAAGGCGACGCAGCGCTTTTTGATCGACTTGCCGCGATCAGGAAAAAGAGCGGCCTGGACGTCGTGATTCCCAATCTCGATTTCGAGATCGGCCGCTATCAGCGCATCGCCCCCGAACTTGATCGCATCGGAATCAGGACCTTGTTGCCCAGTGCCGCGGCGCGGCGAAAATTGGGCAAGCAGGGTCTTGCCGAACTGATCGGGCGGCATCAATGGAGCGGATTCGAATATCCGGAAACGATGCTGATCAAGAGTCGCTCCGATCTGGTGCGCGCCTGGGAGCGCTTCGGAAATCCGCTGATACTCAAGGGGCTGGTGGCCGGCGCTGTCCGCCTGTTTTCCCTGAAGCAGGCCCTGATGGCCTGGATGCGATTCAAGGCAGAGGGCGCGGTTCAGGTGCTTGCCCAGCCTTCCGTGTTTGGAGAGGAGTTCGGCGTAGGCGTCATCTGCGACCGCAATGGGCACATGATCGATGCGATGGCCCTGAAAAAGCTGGTGATGTGCGAACGGGGCAAGACGTGGGGGGCAACCCCGGTGCCGCTGTTGCAGGCCGTCGCGGATCTGGCGGAGATGCTCAGGAAGGTTGCCTGGGTCGGCCCGGCAGACGTGGAGTTCATTCGCGACGCGGTGACGGATAAGCTGGAACTGATAGAAATAAATCCGCGTTTCCCAGCCTGGATAGGATTTTCCGGCTTGACGGGTGTCAATTTGCCACGCCAGGCTGTGCTGGCGGCAATGGGACGTCAGCCCGTGCCCGTTGGCGGCGACAAGGCCCTCACCCAAGGTGCCATTTTCATGAGAGCCGTGGAGGAGATTCCGGCTGCGGCCTCCACCATGGCGGCCTTCGTAAATCGCGGCGAGATTGCATATGACTAAAAGGATTCCCTATACGGCACCCAGGCTCGAGTTGATCACGCCGCGCAGCATGCAGAAGCATCGCACGGTCGACATCAGCTCTGCGGATTCGGCCCTGGATGATATTGGCGATGTCAAAGGGCTGCTGCGCGAGTTTGGCTCGCCTCTTTTCATCCTCTCGGAAAAGACGCTTCGCGCTCAGTATCGTTCCTTTCGCGACACCTTCACCGCGCCCGGAATCGATACCGTGGTCGCGTACTCGTATAAGACCAATTACCTTCCTGCGGTTTGTTCAATCCTGCATCAGGAAGGGGCTTGGGCGGAGGTGGTGTCCGGCATGGAATATGATCTGGCGCGCTCGCTGGGCGTCCCCGGAAGCAAGATCATCTTCAACGGCCCATACAAAAGACCGGAAGAGCTGGCGCGCGCCATCAAGGAAGAGGCGCTGATCAATGTCGACAGCTTCGATGAGCTGGACCTGCTGGTTTCGGTTGCGGAAAATCTTGGAATTTCCGCACGGACCGGATTGCGCATCAACTTTCAGCATGGCCGGCAGTCGTGGACCAAATTCGGCGTGAACGCGGACAATGGCGAAGCTCAAGAGGCCTTGCACAGGATAAAAAGGGCGGGGGAATTGTTGCGCTTCGAGGCCTTGCACAACCATTCCGGAACCTTTCAGACCAATCCGGAAATCTATTCGCGTGCGGCGCAGGTCTTGATCGGTGTCGCCAGGGCGGCCAGGGCGCTCGGCTTGGCTCCCGCCATTGCCGACTTCGGCGGGGGCTACCCGTCGAACAATCGTCTGAAGCCGACCTTTGACGTAGCGGGGGGGGCAGGATCGAGCGGGCAGTTTCTGGCGCCTTTTGCCGAAGCTATTGTCGGGCCGTTGAACAAGGCTCGCAAGGCATTTGGTGCGCGGCCGACGCTGGTGCTGGAGCCCGGGCGCGCGCTGGTGGATGTCGCGTTTCGGCTGGCCTGTACCGTGGTGGCGCGCAAGAGCATCGCCGGGCAGGGTGAGGCGGTGATCGTGGACGCGGGCGTGAATCTTGTTCCGACCGCCTACTGGTATGATCATGGCATCAATGCGGCATCGAGCGGCGATGCGCAGGGGAAAGTGGGAGCGAAGCCGATCGCGGTGTTCGGTCCGTTGTGCATGCAGGTCGATGTGCTGCGCGAACGTGCCGTTCTGCCGAACATGGCGCTCGGCTCTCCGCTGATGATCTCGAACGTCGGTGCCTACTGCATCACCCAGTCGATGCAGTTCATCCAGCCGCGTCCCGCTGTTGTGATGGTGGGGCCTAGCGGGGTGGAAGAGATCAGGCGGCGTGAGACGCGCAACGACATTTTCAGCATGGACAGGGTTCCGGCTCGGCTGAAGCCCAAGGGAGCGAAGTTCTGATTCATGGCAAAAGTGACAAACCGTATGTTGCAGGACGCCGGTCGGGCGTGGCTCAAAGGCTTTGCCCACGCCGCATTTCTCGATCGACCGGTGCATGGTCTGCTGGTCATTGTCGCGATCGCTGCGATGGCGCCGTGGAGTGCTGCGGCCGCCGCATTCGGAGCCGCCCTGGCGATCCTGCTGGGCCGGTCGTTGTTTTCCCAGAGCGAATGGGAGTGGAAGGAGGGTCTCGGCGCCTACGACTGCGTGCTGCTGGGCATCGCCTGGGGCGGCGCATTCGGCCAGGGACCGCACATGGCCTTTCTGCTGTCCGTGGCGGTGCTGGGCTGCCTTGCGATGCGCGGCCCCATGGGGGCTCGTTTCAACGATCTGGGATTGCCGGCGCTGGCATTTCCCGGGCTGATCAGCATATGGCTCTCGATCGGCGTTTTTTCGGCGCTGGGGGCCGACTTCTGGCTTGCTCCGCCGGGCAATCCTTTTGGCCCGTCCGGTCCGGCGATCGCGATTATCGTCGTGGCCCTTGCCTTGTTTCTCAAGAACCCTCGGGCCGCCGCCGCCGCTGCGCTGACTGCGGTCCTGACCGCGGTCCTGCATGCCCTTGTTGGCGGGGATCCGCTCTCGATCCGGGGCGCAGGCTTGTGGGCCTTTACGGTAGTTCCGGCGATATTTGCGCTTTCGGCGGTATTCCTCAATGGATTTCGTCTGGGGTGGAAAGCCGGCGCGATCGCGGCGCTGTTGTCCGCCGCCATCTGGCTGCTCTGGCTTAGCCTGCCGCTAGTGGAGGACGTTCCGCCGCTGATGGGGCCTCTGTTTCTGGGCATCTGGGGCGCGCTGATTCTCACGCTGGGGCAGGACAGGCGGCTGTGCCTTGACCCGGGGGTGCAACACGCGGCCCGCATTCTGGCCGAAGCCAGGGGCACGGGGACTACCCTTGCCCTGACCGGCGCCGGCATCAGCACCGCATCCGGGATTCCGGATTACACCGCCGGCCATTGGTTGTCGCCCGACATTCCGGTATCGCGCTACAGCTATGGCGCGTTTCTGGCCGATGCGGAATCCCGTGCGCTTTATTGGGATGCCTGCGCCAGGTTTCGCGATGTCGCCGTCAGCGCAAAGCCGAACGGCGGCCACATCGCCCTCGCGAGCCTGGAGGAGGCAGGCTACATCCTCGCCACGATCACCCAGAATGTTCGACGGGCTACACCAGACGGCGGGCAGCCAACAGGTTGGCGAACTGCACGGAACAATCTTTTCGGTTCGTTGTCTGGCTTGCGACCATATAGAGGAATGGCCAGCCGACGCTTTCTGGAAGTACGCCAGCCCCTGCTGCCGGTTTTGCGGCGGGCTGTTGAAGCCGGCGGTGATCGCATTTGGTGAAAGTATCCGGCTGGCGACCTGGCACGATGCGGCGGAAAAGGCCGGGCAGTGCGGAGCCCTGCTGGTGGTGGGGTCCCAGCTTGCCGTCTCCTCCGCCAGTGCGTTGCTTGCCGCTGCTCGCGCCCGCGGAGTGCCGTGCGTATTCGTTACCCTCGGATCGCTGGCCGTACCGATCTTTCCGGGCGACACCGTGATCAATTCTGCGGCGGAAAGCGTCCTGCCCGCCATGGCCCGGTTGCTCGAAGCATGATGGACGGAAGCGGCGCGGCGATCAGCCTTCACTACTCGCCGGGCCGGCTGGCGACCGAGATCGAGCGAATCACCGGTTTCCTTTCCAGTCGAATCCAGCCCGGACAAAAAGCCGTGCTGGGCGTTTCCGGGGGCATTGATTCGGACGTCACGGCGCGGCTGGCTGCACGTGCCCTCGGAGCAGAAAGGCTGAAGCTGTTTACCGTGGTTCAGGCGGACATGGAACTTCGCCATTTGCACAATGCCAGAAGCCTGGCGGCCGAACTGCGGATTCCGCTGGTGGAGATACCGCTTGCCCCGTGGGCTCCCGCCATGATCGACATGCTGGCTGAAGCCGACCCCGGCGAAGGTTTCAACAACGCGGCCTTTCTTGATATCGGTCGCGCCAAGAATTCCCTGCGCACCGTGGTCTATTCGACCTATCACGACCGGGGCTATCTCACACTGGGGACGTCGAACCGGACGGAAACCGAATGCGGGTTTTTCGTCCGCCTCGGTGACGGCATCTGGCACCTGGGGCCGCTCGCACATCTCTACAAGACCCAGGTGTATCAACTGGCCGGGGCTCTGAACTGCGATCCGGAGGTAATCCTGCAGCCGGCCTCGGCGGGCTACTGGAATGGCGAGAGCGACCTTGAGGATCTCTCCTACTGGCTGGTGAATGAAAAGCCCGTAGGTGCGCAACGATATTTCAGCCCTTCTGAAGTCGAACTGGCGCAGTCGATCTGGTCGGAACTCAGCTTCGAGAGGCTTGATCGCGGCCTGCAGGCCATTGCCGCAGGCCGCCGGGATGCAGCGGCCATTGCGGCTGGTTCCGCGCTGTCGGTCGCAACCGCGCAGAGACTCTTGCAGCTGACGCAGGCGGCGAGGGCGATCCGGGGCGTTCCTCTCGGGGTTCGGCTTGAAACCCTCGACTAGCACTGCTTCGCGGCGTGGCTTGCGTGCATCGACCGAGGCGGACCGTGCCGGGGACGGCATTGGCTTCGCGAGCGCGATCGGTGTAGAGTTTGCCGGGTCGGGCGGGTCGCCTCACGATCCGCCCGGATTGCATTGCTTCGGGACACCCAGCCTATGGAACTGACTGCCGACCGCGTGCCTCCTCCATTCCTTCTGCGCGCGCCGCGACACGAAGACGCCTCTGCCTATGCCGCATTCATTTCCGATCCGGAGGTGAGCATCTGGCTCGAGGATCGCTGCCAGAGACCCATCCCTTTCCACCACACGCAGGCGTTCGTGCTCGGTGACGCATGGTGCAGGCTGGCAATCGAGTGCGAGGGGCGATTTGCCGGCATGGCGGGGCTGGAGGACTACGATGCCGCCAACGGTGTCGCGCGCTTCTTTGTCGTGGCGGGTGACCGGGCATTGTCGAACCGGGGCCTGGGCACGGCGGTCGCCCGCTCATTGGTCAGCCGGGGTTTCCACGAACTGGGATTGCGGAAAATCGTCTCGAATTATCTTGCGCCGAATGTGGCTTCCCGCATTGTTCATGCGCGCGCCGGGTTTTCAGAGGAAGGCGTGCAGCGCAAGGTGGCCTGGCGGCGCGGAGAATGGGTGGATCAGGTACTGGTGTCGATCTTGCGAGAGGAGTGGCTCGGTTCGGCGTGGCGCGGGCAGTAGCGGCAAAATTCATCAAGTCCGGAACCTGAGCCAGGACCCGCGCTTCAGGCGGCCTCGAAATGCTCCAGCATCAGCTGCACCGTCTGCGTTCCGTTCCACTCGTTGATATCGACGCGGAAGGCGGCGCGGATGCGATCGGGTGCCGCGTTGCTGGCCAGACCCGTCGGCGAAGTTGAACTGGATCGCATCGAAGCGCTGGCCGCCCTTTTGCAGCTTGAGCTTGAGGTGCTTGTCTTTCAGGATGCGCTGGTTGAGCACCTCGAAGCTGTCGGCGAAGACCGGCGCCGGGAAAGCCCTGGCCCCAGACTTCCTGCTGCATCAGGCGCACGGCATCGAGCGAGAAGTAGCCGGATTCGAGCGGGCCATCGGTTTCCAGCGTGCGCGAGAGGTCGGCCGGCGAGAGCAGTTCGCGGCAGACCTTTTCGAAGGCGGCTTCGAATTCGGCGAGGCGATCTTCCTTGAGCGTGAGGCCGGCGGCGGCGGCGTGGCCGCCGAAGCGCAGCAGCATGCCCGGATGGCGCTTGGCCACCAGATCCAGCGCGTCGCGCAGGTGCAGGCCGGGAATCGAACGGCCGGAGGCCTTCAACTCGCCGGCGTTGCCGCGGGCGAAGGCGAAGGTCGGCCGATGCAGCTTTTCCTTGACGCGGCCGGCGAGGATGCCGATCACGCCCTGGTGCCAGGCGGGATCGAACAGCGTCAGGCTGGCGCGGTTGCCGGGGTCGAGCGAGGCCAGCAGGAGTTCGGCGTCTTCGCGCATGCCGGCTTCGATCACGCGCCGCTCGCGGTTGATGGCGTCGAGCTGCTGGGCGATGTTCAGCGCGCGGCCGGGGTCGTCGGTGACCAGGCACTCGATGCCCAGCGACATGTCGGCCAGGCGCCCGGCGGCATTGAGGCGCGGGCCGAGGGCGAAGCCGAGGTCGAAGGTCGCGGCGCGGGCCGGTTCGCGGCCGGCGATGCCGAGCAGCGCGGCGATGCCGGCCTGCATCTGGCCGCCGCGGATGCGCGCCAGCCCTGGGCGACGAGGATGCGGTTGTTGCGGTCGAGCGGCACCACGTCGGCCACCGTGCCCAGCGCCACCAGGTCGAGCAGGCCGGCCAGGTTCGGTTCCGGCTGTGCTGGCGTAGGCGCCGCGCCGGCGCAGTTCGGCGCGCAGGGCCAGCATGACGTAGAACATCACGCCGACGCCGGCCAGCGCCTTGCTCGGGAAAGTCGCAGCCGGGCTGGTTGGGATTGACGATCACGTCGGCGGCGGGCAACTCATCGCCGGGCAGGTGGTGATCGGTGATCAGCGTTGCGATGCCGAGGCGCTTGAGTTCGGCGACGCCTTCGACGCTGGCGATGCCGTTGTCGACGGTGACCACCAGGTCGGGCTTGCGTTCCGCCGCCAGCAGCGCGACTTCCGGCGACAGCCCGTAGCCCAGGGTGAAGCGGTCGGGCACCAGGTAATCGACCGTGGCGCCCATCATGCGCAGCGCGCGCAGGCCGACCGCGCAGCCGGTGGCGCCGTCGCAGTCGTAGTCGGCGACGATCAGGATCCTGCGCCCGGCGGCAATCGTGTCGGCGAGCAGCGTCGCCGCCTCGCGGGCGCCCTTGAGCCGGTCGGGGGCGAGCAGCGCGCTGCTGCGCGTGTCGAGTTCATCGGGACTGCGGATGCCGCGCGCGGCGTAAAGCCGCGCCAGCAGCGGATGCACGCCGCCCTGTTCGAGCGCCCAGGTGGCGCGCGGCGGGATGTCGCGAACGGCGATGCGGGTCGCTGCGTCATTGCGCCACCAGTTCGGCCAGCGCGGCGCGGCTTGCGCCAGAACTTCCACAAGTCGTGGCGGCTGACCTGCACTTCGGCGGCGCCGAGATCGCCGGGGGCGATCAGGCGCAAGGCGTCGAGCCGGCCGCTGCGCAGCGCGGCGAGCGCGGGCGCCAGCCAGTCGGCCTCGAAACGCGCCAGTTCATCGCGCCAGACGATCGCGTCGCCGCTGCGGGCGGGCTGCTCCAGGGCATCGAAGACTGCGAGCGGCTTGCGCGCCGCGGCGGTCTCGAAGCTTGGCCGGCAGCGTTGCGCCCTCGATCTGCAGCAGGCGGGCGATGCCGCGGGCGACCGGGTCGTTGCTCCAGAGCGCGTCGTGCGCGGCGACGACAGGTATGGGTGCCAGGTTCGGGCAGGCGACCGCCGCCCCAGGGCCAGAGCGAATTGACCACCGGCTGCCCGGCGGCGGTGCGCGCCTGGTTCACCGGATGGGCATGCAAGACCATCTGCGCTTCGTTGAGGGCATGGCGCCACGGCGCATAGGCGGCATCCGGCGGGCAGCGGCGCGGCGGCGCGACCGGCGGCGTCAGGCAGGTCCTGGAATGCCGGCGCGCCGGCAAGCAGGCGCAGGTTCCACTGGCGCGGCGAGACCACTTCCAGGTGGCCGAAGCCGGCAAAAGTCGGCGCCAGCGAGACGGCGAGCGCGGCGGATTCTTCGCCGGTGAGTTCCAGTTGTCGCGGATCTTCGACGATCAGGGAGCGTTGCTCGAAACGCAATCGCACCGGATCGAGACAAAGCCAGTCGCAATGCTGATCGGCGCCGGGATGCTGCACGCAGCGCAAGCCGGCGCAGGGCCGCGGCAGGGAGTGGAGCGGCCAGACCGGATTCTTCGGCGAGGACAGCGGCCGTGCTTCCGGGTGGCAGGTGACGCAGCCGGCCGCGTCCGAGCAGGGTGGTGAAGGCGGGCAGGGGCAGGTCACAGGTGAGATCCGCGAGCGCCTGGCGCGTCCAGATGAGGCCAGGCACGATGAGCGTCAGCATGGGCGCATGTTAACATGGCCCGCCAACCCCAATTGATCGAATGAACTACGAACTCCTCATCGGTCTGCGCTACACGCGCGCCCAGCCGCGCGAAGGCGCGTCCAACCGCTTCATTTCCTTCATCGCGCTGATTTCCATGCTCGGGCTGGCGCTCGGCGTGGCGGCGCTGATCGTGGTGCTGTCGGTGATGAACGGCTTCCAGAAGGAACTGCGCGAGCGCATCCTCGGCGTCGTTTCCCATGTTCAGATCAGCAGCCCGGGCGGCGAAATCGCCGACTGGAGCAAGGTGGTGCAGGGGGCGGCGCAGCATCCGCGGGTCAAGGCTGCCGCGCCTTACGTGCAGGCCCAGGGCATGTTGAGCTTCGACGGCCAGGTGCGCGGCATGATGGTGCGCGGCATCCTGCCCGAGGCCGAGGACAAGGTCGCCGATTTCGCCAGCTACATGAAGTCGGGCAAGCTCGACTCGTTGCGGCCCGGCGAGTTCGGCATGGTGCTCGGCAGCGAACTGGCGCGCGCGCTGCGGGCGGTGCCCGGCGACAAGGTCACGCTGCTGGCGCCGCAGGGCCTGGTCACGCCGGCCGCGATCCTGCCGCGGGTCAAGCAGTTCCGCGTGATCGGCATTTTCGAAGCCGGCATGTTCGAGTTCGATTCCGGCCTGGCGCTGATCCACATGGGCGATGCGCAGAAGCTGTACCGCATGGACGATCGCGTCTCGGGTGTGCGGCTCAAGGTCGACGATCTGTTCGCCGCGCCGAAGATCGGCCGCGAACTGCTGCGCTTTCTCCCCATGGATGCCTGGGTCAGCGACTGGACGCGCAGCCATGCCAACTTCTTTCGCGCCGTCGAGATCGAAAAACGCATGATGTTCCTGATCCTGCTGCTGATCGTCGCGGTGGCGGCCTTCAACATCGTGTCCACGCTGGTCATGGCGGTCACCGACAAGCGCGCCGACATCGCGATCCTGCGCACCCTGGGCGCGAGTCCCGGCAGCATCATGGCCATTTTCATCGTGCAGGGCGTCCTGATCGGGACGGTCGGGCTGGCTGCCGGCATCGGCGGCGGCGTGGCCCTGGCGCTCAACATCGACGTCGTGGTGCCGGCGCTGGAACGGCTGTTGGGCATGCAGTTCCTGGCCAAGGACGTGTATTACATCAGCGAGCTGCCTTCCGACCTGCACTGGTCGGACGTCGGCACCATCGGCGTCGTGTCCTTCGTCCTCACGCTGCTGGCGACCCTGTACCCGAGCTGGCGCGCTTCGCGCACGCAGCCGGCGGAGGCGCTGCGCTATGAGTGAAGCCGTTCTGGAGTGCCAGCGGCCTGAGCAAGATCTTTCATCAGGGCCAGACCGACGTGCCGGTGCTGAGCGGCGTCGATCTGAAAGTCGGCGCCGGCGACACGGTGGCCATCGTCGGCGCCAGCGGTTCGGGCAAGAGCACCTTGCTGCATCTGCTGGGCGGACTGGACACGCCGACGGCGGGTACGGTGTTGCTGCACGGCAGCGACCTGGCGCAGGTCGGCGAGGCGGAGCGCGGGCGTCTGCGCAACCGCAGCCTCGGTTTCGTCTATCAGTTCCACCATCTGCTGATGGAATTCACCGCCGTGGAAAATGTCGCCATGCCGCTCCTGATCCGGCGCATGGAACGCGCCGCGGCGGAGCAGCAGGCGCGGGCAGTGCTGGAGCGGGTCGGCCTCGGCCATCGCCTGCGCCACCGGCCCGGCGAACTGTCCGGCGGCGAGCGCCAGCGCGTGGCGGTGGCGCGCGCCCTGGTCACGAAACCGGACTGCCTGCTGGCCGACGAGCCGACCGGCAACCTGGATCGCAGCGCGGCCGATGCCGTGTTCGGTCTGCTGCTGGAACTGTGCCGCGAGCACGGCGCGGCATTGATTCTGGTGACCCATGACCTGGATCTGGCGGCACGGGCGGGGCGCGGCTTGCACCTTACGGACGGGGTGCTGGTCTAGCCCCTGAATCCCTGTGGGGTCGGCTTTAGGCGGCCATGGCAGGCTGAAGTCTGCCCCACGGCTTCATCTGGCGCGGTGCCGCTGGCGCCGGTGGTGCCAGGCGCGGACCAGGTAGATGCGCCAGACCACCCGAATCAGGAAATAGCTGGCCAGGGCCAGTCCCAGGGCGAGCAGCACCAGGCCCAGCGCCAGCGGCGCGCCGAGGCCGAGCATCCATGCGGTCAGTGCATGCATCCAGCTGACAAGTCCCTCCGTGCCGTACTCGGGCGGCATGACGAAGGGCTTGCCCGGCCCGGGCAGCGCCCACTGGCCGATGGTGAAGGCGACGAATGTAGAGCGGCACGATGGTGAAGGGATTGGTGTAGAAGGTGGTCAGCATCGCCAGCGGCAGATTGACGCGGAAAATCACTGCGCAGATCGCCGCTCCCGAGCATCTGCAAGGGTCCCGGAATCAGCCCGCAGAACATCCCGGCCGCCACGGCGCCGGCCGCCGAGCGGCGATTGAGGTGCCACAGGCGCGGATGCAGCAGGGTGTTTTCGAACCGCGCCAGCCAGGGGTTGTCGCGGATCGCTTCGTGGTCGGGGAGAAGTTTGCGGATGCGATGACGCATGAAGTGTGGAAGGTCCGTCGCGGCTCAGACGATGCGGATCGACAGTTCGCCGACGCCGTCCACGCCGCCGGCAAGCAGATCGCCCTTGACTACCGGGCCGACACCCTCGGGCGTGCCGGTAAAAATCAGGTCGCCGGGAAACAGCTCGAAATATTTCGAGAGATGGGCGATGGTTTCCGGCACCGACCAGATCAGGTCGGCCAGATCGCCTTCCTGCTTGAGCTTGCCATTCACTTCCAGCCAGACCCGGCCGGCAGTCGGATGGCCGCAGCGGCTGGCCGGCACAATCGGCGTGACGGGGGCCGACTGGTCGAAGGCCTTGCCCAGTTCCCAGGGCCGGCCCTGTTCCCGCAGCGCGAACTGCAGGTCGCGGCGGGTCATGTCGAAGCCGACGGCATAGCCCCAGATATGATCGTTGGCGTCTGCGGCGGCGATGTTGCTGCCGCCCTTGCCGATCGCCACCACCAGTTCGACTTCATGGTGATAGTTGGCGGTTTGCGGCGGATAGGCGATTTCTCCCGTGGCACCGGGCGCCACCGGCACGATGGCATCGGCCGGCTTGCAGAAGAAGAAGGGCGGCTCGCGATCCGGGTCCGAGCCCATCTCGCGCGCATGCGCCGCGTAGTTGCGGCCGACGCAGTAGATGCGCCGCACCGGGAAGCGGTCGCTGCTGCCGGCGACGGGCACTGCGGGAATCGGGGCGGAAGGGATGACGTAGTTCATGGCGGCTCCTGTAGGTTTGTCGCGATTATCGCTCACCGCGGGCCTGCAGCATTTTTGCCGACGCCTGATGCGCTGCTGCCGGCCTGCCGCGCTTGCCCCGCATGGCTTGCCGGCCCTGCATGCTTCACGGCAAAACCGTGTTGCACCGCATTAACCGGATGGAATAAATGGCCGCATCAAAAAAATGGTTTGGACGGCAGACAGGGTTGGGGCGAAAAATGCGCTCAGCCCGCCCGCAGAGGCGGACCCGATACAAGATCCAGGAGGAAACACCATGCGCCAGTATTCCGTACTGCCTCGCCGGCCCTTGCAGCCGCAGACCAGCTTCCATGTACCCGGCCAGGACCTGCCGCCGCGCGTCACGCTCGACGATGCGGCGGTGGCGGTGATGACCGATTTCAGAAAGGTCACCGCTTTCACCATCGACCCCGATGTCAGCGTCGATACCGCGGCGCGCGTCATGCGCCGGCGCAAGGTGCATCTGCTGCTGGTGGTCGACGTCGAAAACATGGTGGTCGGCATCATCACTTCGAACGACCTGATCGGCGAGAAGACCCTGCAGTGCATCTCGGTCCGCGGCATCGCTCGTGCCGATGCGCTGGTGCGCGACATCATGACACCGGCCGCCCGCCTCGAAGTGATCAGCATGGACGACGTGCTGCACGCGCACGTCGGCCATGTCGTGGCGACGCTGAAGGCCACCGGGCGGCGCCATGCGGCGGTGGTGGACGAGGACGCGTCCGGGCATCAGGTCCTGCGCGGCCTGCTGTCCTGTTCCCAGATATCCCTGCAGCTTGGCGAACCGGTGGAAACCACCGAGACCGCGCAGAACTTCGCCGAGATCAGCGTCGCGCTGAAGGCCTGATCCCGCGTCGGCTGCGGCCGATCCAGGACGCATGGTCTATCCCACAAGGGGATACCGTCCCTGACTTCCGTCAGGGACATAATGCCGGCCATGCGTCTTTTTGTCCTGGCATTCGCGGGCGGCGTCTGGCTGTTGCAGCAGCAGGCGGCGCTGCCCGATCTTCCGTGGCTGGCGGGCCTGGCTGGCGGCGTGGTGCTGCTGTCCGGTTTGCGCCACGGGCTGCTGAAGGCGCGGACAACAGAATCCAAAAAGTCGGCGCTGGCGATACGGCGATTTGCGGCAGCGGCACTGCTCGCCGTCGCCGCGACCGCATTCGGCTTCGTTTGGGCGGCGGCTTTTGCGCAACTGCGCCTGGCCGACGAACTGCCGGCGCGCTCTGGAAGGCCGCGACATCGAGCTGACCGGTGTCGTCGCCGGCCTGCCGCAGGCGCTGGAGCGCGGCGTGCGCTTCGAATTCGATGTGGAGCAGGCGGCGGCCGGCGTGCCGCCGCATATTTCCCTGGCCTGGTATCGCGGCCGCGACGACGCCGACGACGAAGCCTCGCCGCTGGTTCCCGTGCGCGCCGGCGAGCGCTGGCGTTTCACGGTGCGCCTGAAGCGACCGCACGGCAACCTCAATCCGCACGGCTTCGACTACGAGGCCTGGCTGTTCGAGCGCGGCATCCGCGCCACCGGCTACGTGCGTCCGCAAAGTGCCGCAGCGCATCGACGCGCAAGTCTGGCGGCCGGGCTATGCGGTGGAAATGCTGCGCGAAACCATTCGTGATCGCTTTCGTGCCGCGCTGCCGGATGCGCCGTATGCGGGAATATTGATCGCGCTGGCCGTCGGCGACCAGCACGCGATCGATCCCGGCTTGTGGCAAAGCTTCGCCCGCACCGGAATCACCCATCTGATGAGCATCTCGGGCCTGCACGTGACCATGCTGGCGGGGCTCGCCTATGCATTGGTCAGCTGGTTGTGGCGGCGTTCGGCCGCACTGCCGCTGCGCCTTCCGGCCCAGCATGCGGCGGCGGTAGGGGGCTTTCTGGCGGCCTTCCTGTATTGCCTGCTGGCCGGCTTCGCGGTGCCGGCGCAGCGCACGCTGTACATGCTCGGCGTGGTGGCCCTGGCGCGACTGAGCGGGCGCGAGATGGCCGCTTCGCGCGTGCTGCTGCTGGCGCTGCTGCTGGTGCTGCTGCTGGACCCCTGGGCGGTGCTGGCAGCGGGCTTCTGGCTATCCTTCGGCGCGGTGGCGCTGCTGCTCCACATCGGCAGCGGGCGGCTGGGGCCGGCACATTGGCTGATCGAATGGGGCCGCGCTCAATGGGCTGTGACCCTGGGAATGCTGCCGGCGCTGCTGGCGCTGTTCCAGCAGTTCTCCCTGGTCTCGCCGCTGGCCAATGCGCTGGCGATTCCGCTGGTCAGTTTCGTCATCACGCCGCTGGCCTTGCTGGGAACTCTGCCCCTGCTCGATCCGCTGCTGGCGCTGGCGCATTTCTTCACGGTCTGGCTGATGCGCTTCATCGACTGGCTGGCCGGCCTGCCGCTGGCGATGTGGCAGCAGGCCGCGCCGCCGGCCTGGGCGGTGCTGCTGGCGCTGGCCGGCGGCATCTGGCTGCTGCTGCCGCGCGGCTTTCCGGCGCGCTGGCTGGGACTCATGGCCTTCCTGCCGCTGCTGGCGGTGCTGCCGCCGCGTCCGGCGCCCGGTGTGGCCGCGATTACCGTGCTCGACGTCGGCCAGGGTCTGGCGATCCATGTGCAGACGGCCAGCCATGACCTGCTGTTCGATGCCGGGCCGGCGTTTTCCGCCGATGCCGACAGCGGCAATCGCATCATCGTGCCCTATCTGCGCGCGATGGGGGTGCGCCGCCTCGATGCCATGGTCATCAGCCATGCCGACAAGGACCACGAGGGCGGTGCGGCCTCGGTGCTGGCGGCGCTGCCGGTGGCGCTCCTGAAAACCTCGCTGCCCTTCGAGCACGCCCTGTCGGCGCTGCCGGTGGCGCATGAACTCTGCCGGAAGGGCGATGCCTGGAACTGGAACGGCGTCGCCTTCGAGATGCTGCATCCGGGCGCCGAACCCTTGTCGCGCAAGACCAATGACCTGAGTTGCGTGCTGAGGATCACGGCCGGCGGCCGGTCGATGCTGCTGACCTCGGACATCGAGGCGGTTTCCGAGCAGTCGCTGCTGGCGGGCCAGCCTCCGGCGCTGGCGGCCGAGGTGATGACGGTGCCGCACCACGGCAGCAAGACATCGTCGACGCCCGACTTCATCGCCGCGGTGGCGGCGCGCGACGTGATCTTCCCGGTCGGCTATCGCAACCGCTTCGGCCATCCGAAGGAAGAGGTGGTGGCGCGTTACCTGGAAAGCGGTGCGCGGTTGCATCGGACCGATGCCGACGGTGCGGTCGGTGTCGATCTGGCCGCTGCCGGCATCGGTTTCCGGCACGAGCGCGCCGAGCGCAGGCGCTACTGGCACGCCCGGTAGGCCATAATCGACGCCCGAACCTTCGCCGCCTGCCATGACTCCCAGCGATTCCACCCCCTTTGCCGGCCTGCGACCGGAGCGCATCCTCGATGCGCTGGAAAGCCTCGGCTACCGCTGCGACGGCGCGCTGATGGCGCTCAACAGTTATGAAAACCGCGTCTGGCAGATCGGCATCGAAGACGGTGCGCCGCTGATCGCCAAGTTCTACCGGCCGGGCCGCTGGAGCGACGCGCAGATCGCCGAGGAACACGCCTTTACCGCGGCCATGGCGGCGGACGAATTGCCGGTGGTGACGCCACTGGTGATCGGCGGGCGAACCCTGTTCGCCCACGGCGGCTTCCGCTTTGCCGTGTTCCCGCGCCAGGGCGGTCGTGCCCCGGAATTCGCCGAGCCGCGGATACTGGAATGGATGGGGCGCCTGATGGCGCGCATCCATATCGTCGGTGCGCGCGCCCCCTTTGCCGTGCGGGAAACCCTGAACCTGCGCAGCTTCGGCATCGATTCGCGCGACTGGCTGCTGGCCAACAGGATTATTCCGCCGGACCTCGAAGCGGTGTGGCGGGGCGTCGCCGACCAGGCGCTCGAAGGGGTAGGCCACTGCTTCGAACGCGCGGGCAAGGTCGAACAGCTGCGCCTGCACGGCGACTGCCATGCCGGCAACGTGCTGTGGACGCCGGACGGTCCGCACTTCGTGGACTTCGACGATGCGCGCATGGGCCCGGCGATCCAGGATTTGTGGATGCTGCTCTCGGGCGACGCGGAAGAGATGGGCCGGCAACTCGGCCATGTGCTGGCCGGTTACGAGACCTTCCGCGAATTCGACGACCGCGAACTGCAACTGGTCGAGGCCCTGCGCACGCTGCGCCTGATGCATCATTCGGCCTGGCTGGCGCGGCGCTGGAACGATCCGGCGTTTCCCGCGGCGTTTCCGTGGTTCGCGACCAAGCGCTACTGGGAGGAGCGCATACTCGAACTGCGCGAGCAGATTGCCATCATGCAGGAGTCGGCGCTGGTGATACGGTAGTCAATTGGCTCAAGTCGTTACATTTCGTCGGCGAAATTCAAAATCTGTCACCACCAAGACACCAAGGGCACAAAGATGCACCAAGAAAGTCAAAGGCGTCTGGTATCGGGTTTTCCTTGGTGCCCCTCGGTGTTCTTGGTGTCTTGGTGGTGAATGCGTTTCCGGTTTGGGAGAAATAGATGCGTGAAGGAAAAGTGAAGTGTCTGAGTGCCGCCGGTTTTCATCACATGGCCTATGTCGAGTGGGGCGATGCGGCCAATCCCAGGGTGCTGGTCTGCGTCCATGGCCTGACGCGCTGCGCGCGCGATTTCGATTTCTTCGCGCAAGCCCTGGCGGCCGACTATCGCGTGGTCTGCCCGGACGTGGCGGGGCGCGGACGCAGCGACTGGCTGCGCAACAAGTCCCTTTACGGGATACCGCAGTATTGCGCCGACATGACGACCCTGCTGGCGAAACTGAATGCGGAAGCCGTGGACTGGGTCGGTACTTCGATGGGCGGCCTGATCGGCATGGCGCTGGCCTGCCAGCCGGAAACTCCGATCGCGCGACTGGTACTGAACGATGTCGGTCCGGTGATCACGGCGACATCGCTGGCGCGCATCGGCAGCTATCTCGGCGCCGCGCCGCGCTTCGACACCATCGGGCAGGCGGAAGTCTTCGTCCGTTTCGTCTCGGCCACCTTCGGCAAATTCTCCGATGAGGAGTGGCGGCATCTGACGCGGCACGTGACGCGCACCGCCGCCGACGGCAAGGTCGAGTTTGCCTACGATCCGGGCATTGCACAGTCCTTCCGTGAAATGCAGGCGGCCGGGGAAGGCAAGGATGTCGAGATGTGGCCGCTGTATGACGGCGTCGCCTGTCCGACCCTGCTGCTGCGCGGAGAAAGTTCCGACCTGCTGACCCACGAAACGGCGCTGCAGATGAGCGGGCGCGGGCCGCGCGCGAAGCTGGTCGAAGTGCCCGGTGTCGGCCATGCGCCGATGTTGATGGATGCCGCGCAAGTCGCCCCGGTACGCGAGTTCTTGCTGGGCTAGCGGGCTGGAGCTTCGCATGGCGCAGTGCAGCATCGAAAGATTTCGATATCAAGATTTTTCGCGGCCTAGAATAGGCACCCGTTCGCATATCCGGCAATAACCAGAAGAGGAGACATCATGCAGAAATCGTTGCACATCGACCCCAACAAATGCACAGGCTGTCTGCAATGCGAGATGGCCTGTTCGTACGAGAACTACGGCATGTTCAATCTCTCCAAGTCGCGGATCAAGGTTTTCAGCTTCGAGCACGAAGGACGCAAGGTGCCTTACACCTGCACGCAATGCGCCGACGCCTGGTGCATGACAGCCTGCCCGGTCGATGCCATCCGCATCGATGCGGCGACCGGCGCCAAGGTCGTGCATGAGGATGTCTGCGTCGGCTGCAAGGTGTGCACCATCGCCTGTCCGTTCGGCACGGTCAATTACGTCGCCGACTCCGGCAAGGTGCAGAAATGCGACCTCTGCGGCGGCGACCCGGCCTGCGCCACGGCCTGCCCGACCGGTGCCATCACCTACGTCGACGCCGACTGGACCGGACTCGAGAAAATGCGCCAGTGGGCCGGCAAGACCGACACACAACCGCGCGCCAGCGCCTGAGGAGACAGACATGGGATGGACACGAAAAATCCTGCGCGTTGACCTGACCAAGGGCAGCTGCAAATCCGAACCCCTCAACATGGAGTGGGCACAGCAGTACCTCGGCCAGCGCGGGCTGGCCACCAAGTACTTCGTCGAGGAAGTCGACCCCAAGGTCGATCCGCTGTCGCCGGCCAACAAGATGATCATGGCCACCGGGCCGCTTACCGGCACCATGGCCTCCACCGGCGGACGCTACTCGATCATCACCAAGGGACCGCTGACCGGCGCCATCGCCTGCTCCAATTCCGGCGGCTTCTTCGGTGCCGAACTCAAGATGGCCGGCTGGGACATGATCATTTTCGAAGGCAAATCCGCGAAGCCCGTCTATCTGTCGATCGAGAACGACAAGGCCGAACTGAAGGATGCCGCGCACCTCTGGGGCAAGACCACCTGGGACACCGAGGAAATCATCAAGAAGTCGCATCAGGATCCGCAAACCCGGGTTGCCTCGATCGGTCGCGCCGGCGAGAACGGCGTGCTCTACGCCTGCGTCGTCAATGACCTGCATCGTGCCGCCGGTCGTTCCGGCGTCGGTACCGTGATGGGCTCGAAGAACCTCAAGGCCGTCGCCGTGCGCGGCACCCTCGGCGTCTCCGGCATCAAGGACTTCAAGGGCTTCATGGCCGCCACCGTCGCCGCCAAGAAAGTCCTCGCCGACCATCCCGTGACCGGCCAGGGCCTGCCCACCTACGGCACGCAGGTGCTGATGAACGTCATCAACGAGATGGGCGCGCTGCCGACGCGCAATGCGCGCGAGGTGCAGTTCGAGGGCGCGCGCGATATTTCGGGTGAAGCCATGCACGAAAAGCGGCCCACCGACGGCAAGGCCAACCTGGTCACCAATGCCGCCTGCTTCGGCTGCACCATCGCCTGCGGACGCATCTCGCAGGTGGACCAGAAACATTTCAGCGTCGTCAACAATCCCAGGTACTGGGGTGCTTCGGGTGGCCTCGAATACGAGAACGCCTGGTCGCTGGGCGCCGCCAACGGGGTCAATGACCTCGATGCGCTGACCGTTGCCAATTTCATCTGCAACGAAGACGGCTTCGATCCGATCACCTTCGGTTCTACTGTTGCGGCCGTCATGGAACTGTTCACCATGGGCGTCCTGACCAAGGAGCAGTTGGGAGTCGAATCCCCCTTCGGTTCGGCCCAGGCCCTGATCGACTTCGCCCACATGACCGCGGAAGGGCGAGGCTTCGGCAAGGAGCTCGGGCTCGGCTCGAAGCGCCTGACCGAAAAATACGGCCATCCGGAATTGTCGATGACGGTCAAGGGCCAGGAGTTCCCCGCCTACGATCCGCGCGGCATCCAGGGCATCGGCCTGGGTTACGCCACTTCCAATCGCGGCGCCTGCCACCTGCGCGGCTATACCGTCGCTTCCGAAGTGTTCGGCATACCGGTCAAGACCGATCCGCACGTCACCGACGGCAAGGCCGATCTGGTCAAGGCTTTCCAGGATGCCACCGGCGCTTTCGATTCCTCCGGCCTGTGCGTGTTCACCACCTTCGCCTGGACCCTGGCCGACCTGCAAACCCAGGTCGACACGGCGTGCGAAGGCGGCTGGAGCATGGAGAAACTGGTCGAACTCGGCGAGCGGGTCTGGAACATGGAACGCCTGTTCAACAACGCCGCCGGCTTTTCCGCCAAGGACGACGATCTGCCCAAGCGGCTCAAGACCGAAGCGCCGGCCAGCGGTCCGACCAAGGGGCTGGTGTCGGGTGTCGAGAAAATGATGCCGGAGTACTACAAGGCGCGCGGCTGGGACAACAAGGGGGTGCCGACCAGAGGAAACCCTCACCCGTCTGGGTCTGTAAGCCACAACCGCATCAACAGGGAACGGGTAACACCTGTTCCCTGTTTTTTTTTTACAAAAGACAAACAGGTTTTAAGGAATCCATCCCCATGAAACACGTCATCATCGGTAATGGCCCGGCCGGCCTCGTCGCCGCCGAAACCTTGCGGCGCCTGCAGCCCGATGCGGAAATCGCCCTCATCGGCGACGAGTCCGAACCGCCGTATTCGCGCATGGCGATTCCCTATTTCCTGATCGGGAAGATCGCCGACAGCGGCACGCACCTGAGAAAAGCCCACGACCATTACGCCAGGGAGCGCATCCACCTGATCGAGGGCAAGGTGGCCAAGGTCGATGCCCAGGCCATGCAGGTGGAATTCGCCAGCGGCGAACGCCTGCCCTACGACCGCCTGCTTATCGCCACCGGCTCGAGGCCGGTGCTGCCCAAAGTGCCCGGCATCGACCTGGCCAATGTGCATACGTGCTGGACCATCGAGGACGCGCGAGCGATCGCGGCAAAGGCGGCACCCGGCGCGCGCGTGCTGCAGATCGGCGCCGGCTTCATCGGCTGCATCATCATGGAAGCGCTGGCCGCCCGTGGCGTCAAGCTGACCGTGGTCGAAATGGGCGACCGCATGGTGCCGCGCATGATGACGGCCAAGGCCGGCAACATGATCCGGCAGTGGGTGGAGAAGAAAGGGATCGGCGTGCACGTCAATGCCGGGGTGACCGCCATCACGCAAAAGGACGGCGCGCTGCTGGCCAAACTCAGCACCGGCGCCGAAATCGCGGCCGACCTGGTGATCTGCGCCGCCGGCGTGGCGCCGAACGCCGGATTCCTGGCCGGCAGCGGGATCGCGGTCGAGCGCGGCATCCGCGTCGATGCGGGAATGCGCACCAGCGTCAAAAACATCTACGCCGCGGGCGATGTCACCGAAGCCGCCGGTTTTCACACGGGACAGCCGGAACTCAACGCGGTTCAGCCCAATGCCGTCGATCAGGCGCGCGTGGCCGCGCACAACATGGCCGGCGGTACGGCGACGAGCGGCGGCAGCCTGGCGATCAACGTGCTCGATACCTTGGGCCTGATCTCGACCTCCTTCGGCCAGTGGCAGGGCGTCGGCAAGGAGCAGGGCGGTGCGGGCGTCGAACTGGTCGATGAAGCGAACTACCGCTATCTGTCGCTGCAGTTCAAGGACGACGTGCTGGTCGGCGCCACCAGCATCGGCTGGACCGACCACGTCGGTGCCCTGCGCGGCCTGGTGCAGACCCAGGCGCCGCTGGGCGAATGGAAGGCGCGCTTGCTGGCTGACCCGACGCAGTTCATGGCGGCGTATCTGGGGACCGCGCAGAAAGCCGCATGAAGACGAGGTTTCAGTGAAGGCCAGGGAAGCGCTGAATAAGCCGTCACACCGGCGAAAGCCGGTGTCCAGGGTTCTGGCTCTTCTGGATTCCGGCGTTCGCCGGAATGACGAATTGACACTTGATCAGCACTTCTCTAGTCTGATTTTCGGGGCTTAACGAAGTGGCCGTAACTAGGATCACTTTCAAGCTGTTCGCCCAGTTGCAGGATTACTTGCCGGCCGAAGCCAGGAAGACCAACGCGTGTCTTGTGGACATTGCCGATGCGACGAGTGTCGCGCAGGTGATTGAACGATTCAACTTGCCGGAAAAACTGGTCCATCTGGTACTGCTTGACGGCGCTTTCGTGCCGCCTGGAGATCGCCGCGGACGGATTCTGCGCGATGGAGAAACCCTGGCCATCTGGCCTCCCGTCGCCGGCGGATGAAGTTTCCGCTGCGTTACGACGCCACGATTACCCGTGCCGACTTCATCCGCATCCTTCCGGCCGCTACGGGTGAGGGCAGTTTTCGTGAAGTCGACGGCAGGTTTGCGGGAAGCGGCTGGTCCATACGCCTGACGCCGATTCCGCCGCTGGAAATCGGAATGGTGCGGTTGGAGCGCCATCGCGTCGAAATAGAGTTCAGCGGGTTGACCGTGGAACATCAGGATCGCTTCATGCAGCGGTTCACGCTGCACTACCAGCGCGGCGGCGGCTGAGCGCTGAATCCGCCCAAAAAGTTATGTTTACGGCAAAGCCGGAGACGGTATCCCTTGCGGACGGCGCTGGCGCGACGGCGCAGGAAGTCCCCTGCCGTGACCCGGCACTGCTAGAATTCGCGCCGCGGCGGGTCTCCCCGCATTGAGGGGTGGTGAATCTGGTCAGGTCCGGAAGGAAGCAGCCACAGCCATTTTCCGCAAGTGCCGGGGGTCAGGCTCGCCGCCCCTTTCCGCTATCTACTGCCCGCAACGGGCCGTGCAATCTTCGCTTACAAACTTCGTCGCCCCGTCACATCCGGCTTACAGCGGCCGGGTTGAATGCAATCTGCCATGAGGCATTCACCAAAGGAGCACACCATGAAACTGAATCGAAAAATCATTGCCGGCTTCATCGCCGCCGGCGCCGTCATGTTCGGCGTCGCGCATGCGCAAGGTCCGGGCTGCGGTCCCGACGGCATGCAGGGCATGAAGGGAGGCGGCATGCAGCGCGGCGGCATGATGGAACCGGGCGCCCGTGCCGAACAGCGCCTGACGCGGCTCAAGGCCGATCTCAAACTGACCGGCGAGCAGGAACCGCTGTGGCAGGCCTATGCCGACAAGGTCAAGGCCGAGGCAGGCAAGGGCATGCAGGCCATGCGCCAGAACATGCAGGGCGACAAGCCTGTGCCGGCCCCGGAGCGCATGGCGCTGATGGAAGGCGATGATGAAGGAGCGCCTGGTCGCGATGCAGTCGGTGCATGAATCCTTCAATCGCCTGTACGCAGCGCTGACGCCGGAACAGAAGGCGACCGCGGACAAGAGTTTCGGCATGGCCGGGAGGCATCAGCATGGCGGCCGCGGCGGGCCGCGCCAGGGCCAGCCGCCTGCGGCGCCGGCCAAGAGCTGAGGTCGCGGCTACCCGATCCGGCGGGGCGGCCGTCACTGACGGTTCGCCCCGTTTGCGTTGACGGGCCTGATAAAATCTCCCCATGAGCTATCAGGTCCTCGCCCGCAAATGGCGCCCCAAGTCCTTCGCTACCCTGGTCGGGCAGGAACACGTGGTGCGCGCCCTGACCCATGCGCTGGACCAGAACCGGCTGCATCACGCCTACCTGTTCACCGGCACGCGCGGCGTGGGCAAGACCACGCTGGCGCGCATCATGGCCAAGGCCCTGAACTGCGAAGCCGGCGTCAGTTCGCACGCCCTGCGGCGTGTGTGCCGCCTGTACAGGAGATCGACAGCGGGCGCTTCATCGATCTACATCGAACTCGATGCCGCCTCGAACCGCGGGGTCGACGACATGACGCCAGCTGCTCGAGCGCGCCACCTACGCGCCGACCGCGGCCGCTTACAAGGTCTATGTCATCGACGAAGTGCACAGCTTTCCGGTCATGCCTTCAACGCGATGCTGAAGACGCTGGAAGAACCGCCGGAGCACGTCAAGTTCATCCTCGCCACCACCGATCCGCAGAAAATTCCGGTGACGGTGCTGTCGCGCTGCCTGCAGTTCAACCTCAAGCAGATGCCGCTGACACAGCATCGTCGATCATCTGTCGCGCGTACTGGAAGCCGAAGGCGTCGGCTTTGAACCGGCGGCCCTGCGCCATCTGGCCAAGGGCGCGGCGGGCAGCATGCGCGATGCGCTCTCGCTGCTGGATCAGGCCATCGCCCACGGCGCCGGAAAAGTGGAAGACGAAGGCGTGCGCGCCATGCTCGGCACGGTCGGCGACGAACATCTGTTTGCACTGCTCGACGGCCTGGTGGCGCAGGACGTGCAGGCCATGCTCGAGGTGGCAGAAGCTGATGGATGCGCGCAGCCTGTCCTTCGACGGCGGCCTGCAGGAACTGGCGACGCTGTTCCATCGCATTGCGCTGGCGCAGTTCGCCCCCGAAGCCCTGCTCGACGAGGCCGAGCGCAGTCGCCTGGCGCCCTACGCGCAGGCACTGGATGCCGAATACCTGCAACTGGCCTACCAGATCGCCATCCACGGCCGCGACGAACTGTCGCTGGCACCGGACGACTATGCCGGTTTCGTCATGACCCTGCTGCGTCTGCATGCCTTCCGGCCGGAGCGCACCGGGGTTGCCAATGCGGCAGCAAGGACAGCAGTAAAACCTGCCGCTCCGGCGCCGGTGCGCCAGTCCGTGGCTGCCGCAGCACCCGCCGCAGCGCCCGCAACTCCCGTCCGGCCGTCTGCCGCCGTACCCGCTGCCAGCCAGGCTGCGCCGGTCGATGAGGACTGGCACGCGCTGATCGCACGATTGCCGCTGAGCGGGATGGCCAAACAACTGGCGCAGCACTGCGAGTTGTCGGAACGCAGCGAATCGATGATTCGTTTGCGCCTTGCGCCGGTGCACAAGCATCTGCTCGGCCGGCCGCAGCAGGACAAGTTGCAAGCCGAATTGCAGGCCCTGTATGGCCAGGCGTTGCGGCTCGAGATAGACGTGGCGGAAGTGGCGACCGAAACACCGGCTGCACGCAGCCGCAATGCGCAGCGCGAACGCCAGGACCGCGCCATTGCCTCGATCGAACAGGATCCCTTCGTCCGCGATGTGGTGGACCTGTTCGATGCGAGCATCGACGAATCGACGATCAAACCCGTTTAGTTCAAGGAGTACAAGGAAATGATGAAAGGCGGCATAGCCGGATTGATGAAGCAGGCCCAGCAGATGCAGGCCAACATGGAGAAGGCGCAGGAGCAGCTGGCGCTGCTCGAAGTCGAAGGCCAGTCGGGCGCCGGTGCGGTGAAGGTGGTGATGACCTGCAAGCACGACGTCAAGCGCGTCACCATCGATCCGTCGGTGATGGACGACAAGGAAATGCTGGAAGACCTGATCGCGGCGGCCTTGAATGATGCCAACCGGCGCGCCGAGGCCACCACGGCAGGAGAAGATGGGTGGCTTTGCCGCCGGCCTCAATCTTCCGCCCGGCATGAAGCTGCCGTTCTGAGGTGTCATGACGCCGTCGTCCAGCCTCGAAGAACTCATCGAGGCATTGCGCTGCCTGCCCGGTGTCGGCCCCAAGTCGGCGCAGCGCATGGCCTATCATCTGCTGCAGCGCGACCGGCGCGGGGCCGATCGACTGGCACGCGGCGCTCGACGCGCGCCTTGCAGTTGCTGCATCACTGTGCGCGCTGCAACAACTTCACCGAGGCAGAGATCTGCGAGCGCTGCCTCTCGGCCAAGCGCGACGCATCGCAACTGTGCGTGGTCGAAATGCCGGTCGATGCGATCAGCATGGAGCAGACGCATGCCTACAACGGGCTCTACTATGTGCTGATGGGTCGGCTTGAGTCCGCTCGACGGCATCGGCCCGAAGGAACTGGCCTTCGAGCGGCTGTTTTCGCGCGCCACCGACGGCCTGGTCAAGGAAGTGATTCTCGCCACCAATTTCACCAACGAAGGCGAGGCGACCGCGCATTACCTCTCCGAACTGCTGCATGCGCGCGGGCTCAAGGTCAGCCGCATCGCGCGCGGCCTGCCGGTGGGCGGCGAACTGGAGTATTCCGATGCGGCCACCGTGGCGCAGGCCCTGCGCGAACGGCGCGACTTCGTATGAAAGCTTATGAATAAATCTACTGCGCGTGCCGGATCGGGGATTGGGCGGTGCTCTTCCACGGCCGGCTTTGCACAGCCGGCCGGCTGCGGCGGCGCGAAGCATGCTTCACGAAACCCCGCCTCGCCCTCATGTACAACAACGTACATTCCGGTAGCTGCGCTCCGGCCGCACCCCGCTGCGGCCCAGCGGCTACGCCCCGAAGGAAGTCCCCTTTGGGGACGATTTCTTCACAAGCTTTGAGCCCGGATTGAACACTGCTGCCCAGCCACTCGCCGGAGTAAAAGTTGTCGAGTTTGGCACCCTGATCGCCGGTCCGTTCTGTTCGCGCATCCTCGCCGAGTTCGGTGCCGAGGTAATCAAGGTCGAAGCGCCGGGCGAGGGCGATCCGCTGCGCAAGTGGCGCAAGCTGTATCCGACCGGGGAGGGTGAAACCTCGCTGTGGTGGTTCGTCCAGGCGCGCAACAAGCAGTCCGTGACGCTGAATCTCAAACATCCCGAAGGCATCGCGATCGCGCACAAACTGGTGGCGCAGGCCGACATCGTGGTCGAGAACTTCCGGCCCGGCGTCATGGAGAAACTCGGGCTGGGCTGGGAGGCGCTGTCGAAGATCAATCCGGGTCTGGTGATGGTGCGTCTTTCCGGCTTCGGCCAGACCGGACCGATGGCCGCGCAGCCCGGCTTCGGGGCGATCGGCGAATCGATGGGCGGCCTGCGCTACGTCACCGGCTTTGCCGACCGGCCGCCGGTGAAGACCGGCATATCCATCGGCGACTCGATTGCGGCCTTGTGGGGCGCGCTGGGTGCCCTGATGGCGCTGCGCCACCGCGAGGTCAAGGGCGGCGCGGGGCAGGTGGTGGATGTCGCCTTGTACGAAGCGGTATTCGCCATGATGGAAAGCCTGTTGCCGGAATTCGATGTCTTCGGTTTCATCCGCGAGCGTACCGGCAATGTCATGCCGGGCATCACGCCGTCGAACACGCATACGACCAAAGACGGCAAACACCTGATCATCGGCGCCAATGGCGACGCGATTTTCCGGCGCCTGATGCTGGCCATCGGTCGGCATGATCTGGCAGACGACGCGCAACTCGGCAGCAACGCCGGCCGCGATGCGCGTGCGAAGGAGATCTACGGCGTGATCGACGCCTGGGTAACGGCAAACGACGCCGACAGCGTTTTGCGCACCGCAGCAGAGGCCCAGGTGCCCGCCAGCCGGATTTACTCGGTGGCAGACATGTTGGATGACCCTCAATTCATCGCCAGGAAGATGCTGGAAACAGCGCAACTACCTGATGGAAAATACTTTCTTATTCCAGGCATCGTCCCGAAACTATCCCTGACCCCTGGGGAAACCCGTTGGCTCGGTCCGGCCCTCGGGGAACATACGGACGCGATCCTCAGACAACTCGGCTATCCTTCCGAAGAGATAGTTCGCTTGCGGAGCGATGGCGTTATCTAGTTGATTAGTAACTATAATTATCGTTGCAACAGTCAGCGCCGATAAGTCGGGTCAGTTCGGGGCTTTAATCGCTTCGCGAGATTCGCTACAATTACGCTCTTTTAGTTACGGCGGCTGCGCTAAACGTCGATAGAACCGACCTTAGCCTTCACTGAAACTACGTTTTGTTGAAACTTGGTTTTCGATTTCGCAAATTATGCATTCAGGGACTATCACCATGAGTTGTGACGATACAGTCGATTGCAGCCGGCGGCGTTTGCTGGTTGCCACGGCAGCTGCGGGCGGGGTGGCGGGGGTAGCGGTGGCTGTGCCCTTCGTGGCCAGCATGCTTCCATCCGAGCGGGCAAAGGCCGCCGGTGCGCCGGTGGAAGTGGATATCAGCAGGCTTGCTCCCGGCGAGATGATGACTGTCGAGTGGCGCGGCAAGCCGGTCTGGATCATCAACCGCACCAAGGAGCAACTGGAATCCCTGCCCAAGCTGGATCGCCCTGCTGGCTGATCCAAATTCCGAAAGGAACATGCAACCGCCTTACGCCACGAACGGGACGCGCTCGATCAAGCCCGAGATTCTCGTGACGGTCGGCATCTGTACCCACCTCGGCTGCTCGCCTTCGGAGAAGTTCAAGACAGGCGCGGCAGTCGGGTATTGACGCCAATTGGCCGGGCGGTTTTTTCTGTCCCTGCCACGGCTCTACGTTCGACCTGGCCGGTCGCGTGTACAAGAGCAAGCCGGCGCCGGACAACCTCGAAATTCCTCCTCACATGTATCTTGGCGACGCCAAGCTTGTGATTGGCGAAGACAAGAAGGCCTGATGCGATGAGCAAAGTAACCGCACTGTTGCAAGGAACGCTGAACTGGGTTGACGCACGTTTCCCGCTGACCTCGAACTGGAAAGCCCATCTTGCCGAATACTACGCACCGAAGAACTTCAACTTCTGGTACTTCTTCGGTTCGCTGGCGATGCTGGTGCTGGTGATCCAGATCGTCACCGGCATTCTCCTCACCATGCACTTCAAGCCCGACGCTTCGTTGAATGCCTCGGGTGTGCCCGTCGCCTTCGCCAGCGTCGAGTACATCATGCGCGATGTGCCCTGGGGCTGGCTGATTCGCTACATGCATTCGACCGGCGCCTCCGCCTTCTTCGTCGTGGTCTACCTGCACATGTTCCGCGGCATGCTCTACGGTTCCTACCGCAAGCCACGCGAACTGATCTGGATCTTCGGCATGCTCATTTTCCTCGCGCTGATGGCCGAAGCCTTCTTCGGCTATTTGTTGCCGTGGGGTCAGATGTCGTTCTGGGGTGCGCAAGTGATCGTTAACATGTTCTCGGCGATTCCGCTTATCGGATCGGACCTGTCGATCTGGCTGCGCGGTGATTACGTCGTCGGCGACGCCACGCTCAACCGCTTCTTTGCCTTCCACGTCGTTGCCGTGCCGCTGGTGCTGCTCGGCCTGGTGGCGGCGCACATCATCGCGCTGCACGAAGTCGGTTCCAACAATCCCGACGGCATCGAGATCAAGAAGAAGAAGGATGCGAACGGTATTCCGCTGGACGGCATTCCATTCCATCCCTACTACTCGGTCAAGGACATCGTCGGCGTCATCGTTTTCCTGATGGTGTTCTCGATCATCGTCTTCTTCATGCCGGAGTTCGGCGGCTACTTCATCGAGTACAACAACTTCTTCCCGGCCGATCCTCTGGTTACGCCGCCGCACATCGCCCCCGTGTGGTACTTCACTCCCTACTACTCGATCCTGCGCGCGGTAACCTATCCGCTGTTCGGTATCGAAGCCAAGTTCTGGGGTGTTCTGGCGATGGGTGCTGCCACCTTGATCTTTGTCTTGCTGCCCTGGCTGGATCGCAGCCCGGTCAAGTCGATTCGCTACCGCGGTCCGCTGTTCAAGGGTTTCCTGACGGCGTTCATCATCTCCTTCCTGATCCTCGGTTATCTCGGGATGCTGGCGCCGACGCCCGCCCGTGCCATCGTGGCCCAGATCTGTTCGGTTATCTACTTTGCCTTCTTCCTCCTGATGCCGATTTACAGCAGTCTCGACAAGTGCCAGCCGGAGCCGGACAGGGTGACCTCGAAATGAAGAAATTTCTTGCCGTAATCCTGTTCGCGCCGCTACTGGCGTTTGCTGCGGGTGCCGAACTGCATCTCGACCGCGCGCCGGACAAGGCCAATGACATGCCCGCCCTGCAGAATGGCGCCAAGATCTTTGTCAATTACTGCCTGAACTGCCATTCGGCGTCCTACATGCGCTACAACCGCCTCAAGGACATCGGTCTCAGCGATGCGCAGATCAAGGACAACCTGATGTTCACCGCCGAGAAGGTCGGTGAGCCGATGCGGATCGCCATGCAACGCGCCGAAGCCAAGGCCTGGTTTGGTGTTCCTCCTCCTGATCTGACCGTGATCGCGCGGGCGCGTGCTTCCGAATTTGGCAGTGGTGCCGACTGGCTTTACACCTATCTGCGCACCTTCTATCGCGACGAGAACCGCCCGACCGGATGGAACAACGTGGTGTTCGAGAACGTCGGCATGCCGCATGTACTCTGGGAGCTGCAGGGTGAGCAGGTCATGGGCCCCGACCACAAGCTGATGCTGGCCAGTCCGGGCAAGCTGAAGCCGCAGGAATTCGATGCGATGGTCGGTGATCTGGTGGCCTTTCTCCAGTACATGGGCGAGCCGGTCGCCGAGTTCCGCAAGCAGCTGGGTGTGATCGTACTGATTTTCCTGGCTGTATTTTTTGTCTTTGCCTACGCGCTGAAACGCGAGTACTGGAAAGACATCCATTAACTCCACTACGTGAATGCATACCATGGGCCATCGAGAAATGAACGCGCCACCCGTCCGCAAAGTGGTGCGTGATGCAGACTACTCCTGGGGCACCAGCGCCATGATGAATCTGTATTCGGGCACCACGTGTCCGTTCAGTCATCGTTGCCGCATCGTCCTCTACGAGAAGCAGATGGACTTTCAGGTGATCGACGTCGATCTCTTCAACAAGCCTGAAGACATTGCGATCATCAACCCGTACAACCGTGTTCCGGTACTGGTCGATCGCGATCTGGTGCTCTACGAGTCGAACATCATCAACGAATACATCGATGAGCGCTTTCCGCATCCGCAACTGATGCCGCCCGATCCGCAAACGCGGGCCAAGGCGCGACAGCTGCTGTTTACCATGGAACACGAGCTGTTCAGCCACATCGACGCGCTGGAAAAGAACCTCAAGTCGGCCGACAAGGCGCGAGCGCACATGCGCGACCGGCTGATCGAACTGGCGCCGATGTTCAACAAGCAGAAGTTCCTGCTCGGCGACGACTTCTCCATGCTCGACGTGGCGATTGCGCCGCTCCTTTGGCGCCTCGACCATTACGGCATCGAACTGCCGAAGACCGCGGCGCCGCTGATGAAATTTGCCGAGCGCATATTCTCGCGCCAGGGCTTCATTGACGCGTTGACGCCGACCGAGAAGATGATGCGCCGTTAAAGGCGCATCGTTCGCGTCCGCGCTTTGGTTCATCCCGGCGCAATTCCAGTGAAGTCCACCAAGCCCTACCTGATCCGCGCCATTCACGAATGGTGTGCGGATCAGGGCTTTACCCCGTATCTGGCGGTCAAGGTCGATGCGACCACGCGCGTGCCTCGCGAATTCGTCAAGGATGGCGAGATCGTGCTCAACGTCGGCCTCGAAGCGACCCATCAGTTGCTGATGGGCAACGAGGAAATTACCTTTCAGGCACGCTTTGGTGGCAAGGCATTTCCCGTTGTGGTCCCCATCGAGCGGATCGCGGCGATCTATTCCAGCGAGAACGGGGAAGGCATGGTTTTTGAAGTCACCGAGAAGCCGGAGTCCGGCGTTGCCGTCGATGGCGAGACGCCGGATGCCATCAAGGACAAGGCGTCCACCGGCGTATCGCCGGCGCCGACTCCCGACCGCTCCACCGGGCGGCCATTTCTGACCCGCGTCAAGTAGTCCGGCGGGTCCTGCACGAGGGCCTGTTTCAGGCTATTTGGATTCCATCAGCCTGCGTCATGCTCCTATTGCAGGGCATGTCGTGGAAACTCAAAAACCCTGTGTAGCCGAGCAATTGCAAGGAATTGCAATTCTTCTTGCAGCATGGCATATCAAGCCTTATCACCTCGAAACGGGTAGCATAACGGGTAGCGGATTTAACCCTTGGATTCAACCGGTGGCCGCAAATTCCGGCAATACAGAACAGCCGCAGGCGGCACTGAACGGACCGCCGGCAAAGAGGTTCATGCGCACGGCCTGAGGGCGACATTCTCAACCCATGTGAGCGAGTCACTTAAATGGGATGACAAGGTGAAGGAAACTGCGCTCGCGCATCGCAAGGCGGGGAAAACTGAAGCGTCGTACGACCGTGCGACTCACTATGTGGAGCGGATGAAACTCATGCAGTGGTACGCCGACGAGATTGATGCGGCAGTAAAGTGCGCAGATGTAATCCCGATCTAGGGCAGGAGGGCATAGCTATGCTTACACCAGAACAGAGAGCGTGGGCAGAGGGGCATAAAGCCGGACAGTTACGGCAACCTATGGACAACCCCTATGAACCTGATTCAGATAACGGCAAGGCGTGGCTGAAGGGTTATGGCGAGGGCAAGGAACTGCCTGAAAAGCAAGTACCCGCGAAGCCGCGCCCCTAGCACAGCATTCCCGAAGTCGCCGCGCCTGGGCTGAACCCCGAAAAGCCGGTTGCCTTGCCGGCCTGGCGCGGCATCCTGATTCAAGGGTGAGTGTGTGTTGGCGCGCACTGAAAATTGACCAGGGTAATCAACCTCCACTGCTCAACAATTGAGCAGTGTAGATGGGGCGATGATTACCATGAAGGAACCGGGAAGGATTCGACGCTGGTACTACCGTGATGGCCCGCCGCCGCTTAACTGCGTTGGAGCGGACGGCTGCGATGCCGGGTTGTGTTGGCCATGAAAGGCAAGCAAGACTGCCGTCTCGCCAGCGCCGACTTTCTGAACACTGTCCCACCGGCAGCAATGCAGCGTCAGCCGTCGGTCAGAGCGAATGACTTTGGCATTTTTCCAGTGCACTGCTATCCGCATATTTAAGTTTTCTGAGAGGCCGCTTAGCTCCACATTGCAGCCGATCCATCACCGCGCTCAGCGCGATGGCTTCGCTCCCTTGTGGTACCGCCAGGTCGACACACCACCTGACAGGAGGCTGGCCTGGTAGCCGCGCTGCCGCAGAATGCGAATCGCATTGTAGGCGCGAATGCCGACGCCGCATACCACCTGGATCGGTTTGTTCTTCGGCAGCGCCTTCAGCCTGCTGCGCAACTCGTCGATCGGGATGTGCAGACTGGTGGGAATCGGGTCATCTTTCACCTCCTTCGCCGTACGCACGTCGAGTACAAGCGCACCGCCGCTCGCCATCTGATCCCAGTGGGCGATCGTCAGGTCACCGCGCATCGCGTTCGCCGCCACCATGCCGACCAGATTCACCGGGTCCTTGGCGGCACCGTACTGGGGCGCATAACAGAGCTCTGTTTCTTCCAGGTCGAATACCGTCGCACCCATCTGGATCGCCATGGCGATGACATCGATGCGCCGCTCGGCGCCATCCATGCCAACCGCCTGGGCACCCAGCACCCGTCCCGTACCGCTGTCGAACACCAGTTTCATGTTTATGGTGCTGGCGCCGGGATAGTAGTTGAACATGATTGCGCGGATGCGCATAGACCACCTCGCAGGGAATCCCGTGCGCCAGCGCAGCACGTTCGTTGAGGCCAGTCGTCGCCACGGTCAGGCCAAAGGCCCCGCAAACTGCCGTGCCCTGAACACCGCGAAAGCTGCGACGTATGCCGACGATAACATCGGCCGCCAAGCGCCCCTGCCGGTTGGCCGGCCCGGCAAGCGGTACCGCCGTCCTGCCGCCCGTGATGGCGCACTTCACCTCGACGGCATCGCCCACCGCGAAGATGTTCGGATCGGATGTACGCATATGGGAATTGACCACGATGTGACCGCGCGGACCGAGGTCAAGCCCGCAGGCTTTCGCCAGTTCGCTTTCCGGCCGCACACCGATCGCCAGGATGACCAGATCGGCCTCGACCTGCTCGCCGCTGCCCAGCTTCACGACAAGTTCATTCTTGCGTGAACGCGGCTTCTTCTCGAAGGCGGTCACTTCGCAGCCCAGACGCAAGTCCAGACCGGCGCCTCGCAACTGATCGGCCAGCGGCTGCGCCATTTCCGGATCGAGGGCCACCATCACCTGATTCATGCGCTCGATCAAGGTCACGGCAATGCCGAGGTGATGCAGGTTCTCGGTAACTTCGATACCGATGAAGCCGCCACCGATGACGACCGCACGCTTGACCTTGTGCTGGTGGATCCAGGATTTGATGACATTGCTGTCCGGTACGGTACGCAACGAGAAAATGCCGGGCAGGTCGATGCCCGGCAGCGGCGGGCGAATCGGGCTGGCGCCCGGCGCGAGCACAAGATGGTCGTAGGCGAGGGAATATTCCTTGCTGTCTTCCGAACGCCGGACCTTCACGACCCGCTTTTTGCGATCGATCGAGGTGACGCCGTTGCCGGTACGCACGTCGATGTTGAAGCGCTGCTTGAAGAACTCCGGGGTGGCCAGCAGCAGATCTTCCTCCTTGGCGATGATGCCACTCAGGTAGTAGGGCAGGCCGCAGTTGGCAAACGAGACGTGAGGGCCTCGCTCTAGTACGACGATGTTCATCTGTTCGTCGTTGCGACGCAGGCGCGCGGCACAGGAAGCGCCGCCGGCAACGCCGCCGATGATCACGGTGGTGGTCATGGTTGCCCCCTCTCAGTAGGAACTCTCGGTCGGACCGGTCCAGGATCCCATGCCTTCCTTCATGGCGACGACGTTGTAACCGCGCTGCTTGAGCAGGAAGGCCGCCACCATGCTGCGCTTCCCGCTCAGGCAAACGGTGATGAACTTCTCCTTGCGATCCAGGGCATCGTCCACTTCCTTGCGCAGATCGGGTAAGGGCAGCAGGATTGCGCCGGGAATGTGCGCATCCTCGAATTCTTCCGGGTAGCGCACATCGACCACTTTCCAGCCGGAATCGATCATCTTGGCAACGACGTCGGGCGGCAATTCATCAACCAAGGGCTGGGACATGATCTCCTTGAAGTCTTCCTGGCCGAGCAGCAGCACCTCGCAATCCTCGATGGTCTTGATCGTCGCATTGCGCGTGCTGCCGGAGACCAGCGCTTCGTCACCGAATGTATCCCCGGGGCCAAGTTCGGCCACCTGCTGGAATTCCTCGTCATAGAGTCCAGTGCGCCAGACGCTGACACGTCCCGACCAGACCAGATAGAACGCATCGCCCTGGTCCCCCTTGTTGAGGATGGTCTCGCCAGCCTTGAAAGTGCGCGGGACCATTTTCGACAGGGCCTGTTCGACATGCTCGAGCGGCAGGCGGCGGAAGGCAACACTGTGCCGTACCTTTGTCAGGCGATCGGCCAGCGCTTTGTTGCCGCTCTGCTGAGCAACGTTGGTTAGCTCCTGCCAGGAGTACAGTGTGTCGAGGAAATGGCTGTCGGCCAACAACACGATGCTGTCCGCCTCAGCGGTCAGCATATTGATGCCTGACTTGGTAAGCACTACGCGGTTTCGAGTCTGCGCCAGATCCAGACTGCGGTTGCCCGGCTTCAGCAGGACACTGCCGGACAGTACGGTGATGCGCAGGCGTGCCGTTTCGGAAATCAGTGTTTCTCCGCCACGCATTGACAATAGCCTGACGCCATCGCTCAACTGCTCGCGTGCCATGGCGCCGAGGTTGGTATAGGGTTTGATTTTTTCCTGCAGCAGGTAATCGAATATTTCCGGCGACAAAAGCGGCAGGCTGGCCATGCGACCTCCCCCTATAGCTTGATGATATTTAGGTGGCAATGATTTGGCTTTGAGGCAACCACGAGCATTGTCCCATGAAGTATAGGTATCAGGTCGGGCAGCCGCAGACTTATCCATCATTCAAACCCTGTAACTGCAACAGTCTCCGGCTTTACTTGGATTCCATCACCCAGACGCCGTCCCAATTTTCTCCGGGCGGGTTGGCGAGGAAGTGATCGCAGCGCTCGATATACATCGTCGCTGCCTTGTCGTGGTCGTTCAGGACCAGCACCTCGCCGAATTCGCTCTTGGCATCGTTCCACTTCTGTTGCCGGTACTTCACCAATCCCGACTTGAAATGGCGCAGGGCGTCGATCATCTGCGGGTAGCTCTCTTCCGTGTGATAGTCGAGAATTTCATAGATGGCGACCGGCCTGGTCTTGCCCTTGACCACCACCAGGTCGAGTTCGCGGCTGAAGTAGGTCGCCTTGAGGGCCTTGTAGGTGAATTCGCTGATCAGGATGTGGGCGCCGTACTGCTTGCAGGCTGACTCCAGCCGTGCCGAAAGGTTTACGCCGTCGCCGATGATGGTGTAGTTCATCCGCTTCTTCGAGCCGATATTGCCCGATACCACGTTGTCGGTATTGAGGCCGATGCCGATATCGACCGGCATCTTGCCTTCGTTGATGCGGCCCCGATTCCAGTTCGCCGAGGTCCGTGATCATGGCAATCGCCGTGCGCACCGCGCGGTCGGCGTCGTCGTCGTGGCCGACCGGGATGCCGAAGGCGGCCATGATCGCATCGCCGATGAATTTGTCCAGCATGCCGTCTTCACGCTGGATGCAATCCATCATCAGCGTGAAATATTCGTTGAGCAGGGCGACCGTGCCCTGGGCGCCCAACTGCTCGGTGATCGTGGTGAAGCCGCGGATATCGGAGAACAGGATCGTGGCGAGCACGCTCTTGCCGCCGAGCATTTCGCCGCCGCTGGCGAGCATCTGGTCGGCGATGCCCGGGTCCATGTAGCGCGACATGGTCGAACTTCATGCGCTTTTCGCTGGAGATGTCCTCCAGCATCAGCATCGAGCCGATGCGCTTCTTCTCCATCGACAGTAGGGGCAGAGCCGTGAGATTGACCGACAGTTTGTCTTCGCCGACGATCAATTCGGCTTCCATGATGACTTCCGCGGCTTGCGTATCGGCGACGCGTTTGAGTTTTTCCGGAATCCAGGCGTTGCTGCCGGCGAAGAAATCGGCTGCCGGCTTGTGCATGATCTGCTGCAGGTTCACCCGCAAAATGCGCAGGCCGGCGGCATTGCAGGTGGCGATCCTCTCCGACTCGTCCAGCGTGATCACCGCGTTCGACATCGACTCCAGCATCGCCTCGTTGTAGTTCTTCATGTTCTGCACGTCGGCAAACAGCTTGGCGTTTTCCAGGGCGATGGAAATCTGCGCGGTAAAGGCGCGCAGGCGCGATTCATCCTCGCCGGTGAAGGGCCCGCCGCGCTTGTTCAGCACCTGCGTCACGCCGATCACCTTGCCGTGCTTGTTGGTGATGGGCACGCAAAGGATCGAGCGCGTGAAGTAGCCGGTCTTCTTGTCGAAGGCCGGATTGAAGCGCAGGTCGGCGTAGGCGTAGGGAATGTTGATCGCCTTGCCCGAGGTGAATACCGCGCCGGCAATGCCGAGGTGGTTGGGCAGGCGGATCTGGACGGACTCCAGCCCCTGGCCGACCTCCGACCACAGTTCGTTGGTTTTTTCCTCGTTGAGGAACAGCGTCGAGCGCTCGGCATTCAGCAGGCGCGTCGCCTCGCCCATGACCTTCTGCAGCAACGAACCCAGTTTGATGTCGGCCGTGACTTCGGAGACGACGTCGATGAACTCCATCTCCTGGCGGCGGATGGCCTGCATGCGCTCGATGAACTGGGCGCTTTGCAGTGCCAGCGTGCCCTGGCTGGTCATCGCTTCGAGCAGGCTCAGGTCCTGCTTGGTGAACTTCCCGCTGCGCTTGTTGAGCGTCTGCGCCACGCCGATGACCTCGCCTTTGACCGTCCGGATCGGCACGCAAAGGATGTTGTGCGTGGTGAACCCGGTCTGCTCGTCGATGGAACGGTTGAAGCGGTCGTCGGCATAGGCATCGTGGATGATCAGCGCTTCGCCCGCCGTATAGACATAGCCGGCGACGCCGCTGGTATTGAGGATGCGTATTTCGCGCTGGATGTTGCCCTGCGCGACGCGCGAATACAGTTCGTTGGTATCGGGGTCGTTGAGGAACAGCGAGCCGCGCTCCGCGTTCAGTTCGGTGGTGGTCATTTCCACCAGTGCCTGCAGCACCTGGTCGAGCGTGCCATAGCTCGCCATGCGGCGCGTAACTTCGAGCAGGAGTTCGAGATGGCGCAGGCGGCGGCGACTTTCCTGATCGCGCTCTGTCACTTTTTTCTTGGTGCCGGCAGGTTCGACGGGCGGGTCGATGGCGTTCATGGCGAGGTGCGGCGCATGGCTTCGATCTGGTCGCGCAGGGCCTGGATCGTCTGCTGCAGCTGGGCGCCTTCGTCGGCAAACAGGGTGCGCTCGCGATTGACCGAGTTGGTCTTGTCGATCTGCGCCAGTTCCAGGCTTTCGCGCAAGCCGCCGACGGTCTGGCGCAGTTGCGCGATTTCGCCCTGTGCGCTGACCAACGCCGAGCGCACGGCATTGTCGGTATCGGCCCGTGCGCGCTCCAGTTCCTCGCGCAGCGCCGCCGAGGTGGCCTTCAACTGCTGCATTTCGTTGTGATTGATGACGCGCTCCTGCTGCACGGCGCGGTCGCGTTCGGCTCGGGAGTGCTCCAGTTCCTCGCGCAAGGCAGCGGCGGTGGCCTTGAGCATCTGCGATTCCTGGCTGGCAGTGACGCGTTCCTGCTGGATCGCCTTTTCGCGCTCGACGCGCGCCCGCTCGAGTTCTTCGCGCAGGGCGCCGACGGTGATTTTCAGCTGGGAAATTTCAGCCGCGCTGGCCTGGGTGGCGCGCAGCGTCGAGTCATGAATTTCAGCATGCGCCGCTTCGAGCTCCGTGCGCAGGGCGATCACCGTGCGCTTCATGTCACGGGAATCCGCCTGGGCCAGCGCGAGTTCTTCTTCGATGGTCGATACTTCGGCAATCATCATGCAGCGAACCGTGGATCCCCAATTGAACTTGCCCGGGCCGGGAGGCTCGGGCTTCCAGCCGGCAAAGCCGGCAACGCTGTTTTCATGGTTTCGAACGCTATTATTTTTGGATAATACGCCATCCTTGATCCCGGCCAAAACAGGAATCGAATGATTCCTGTAGCGCGTCGTGCGGCAATTAAGCCGTGCCAAACAACTTCATAGATGCCCCCGAATATACCCCCATGCAATCACGGTTGAGACAATTCTAGCGTCAAAGTTCAATCACGGCGCGGATGGCCGTACTCATTGTCGGTATGCTGCCGGCACCGACCATCACCCTGACCGCGAGCACCCAGGCGTCAAGGAGCCAGTCCGGTGCTGATCGCCAACGCCCGCATGCCTGGGACATCGAGGCGCCAGCGCGGTGCGTCCCTTCGGGAACTTTTCGGGTCACTGCGGGCGCCGGCGTGGCGCCTCTGTTACGCTACGGTGGAACAAGAGGGAGAACCGGTCATGACCAGCAAGATCACCGTGGTGGCGTCGCAGGTGCGGGTGAACGACCACATCTATAACGGCACCGGAAGCAACGCCCATCCCACCTTTGCCTGGGAAACCGTGACCGAGGTGCGCGTGGAGGACGGCCTGATCCTGCTGATCACCGGCAATGCCAAGGGGCCTCACGGCGAGTTCTGGCTCGAACCGGACGAGCAGATCGTGGTGATCCGTTATCCCGAAGCGGCCGCGGCGGCAGCGCCGCCGGCGAAAGCGCATGGCAAGCACGGACACTGAGGAATGACGACGAAGTACTCGCCCGACCCGGTGGCCGGAGCCCAGCCCAACAATCCGCTGCACGGCATCACCCTGGAAGCGATGCTGAACGAGTTGGTGAGGCGCCATGGATGGGATGGCCTGGGGCGGCGAATCGATATCCGTTGCTTCAATCACGACCCCGACATTGCCTCGAGCCTCAAGTTCCTGCGGCGCACGCCCTGGGCGCGGGAACAGGTGGAAGCGCTGTATCTGGCCGGCGTGAAACCGGCGGCGCGACAGGAAGATCCGGCATGACCTACGAAGAACACCTCGACGAAGTCACCACGCTCATCACCGAGAAGTACGGGATGGACGACGCGGCGGCGATCCGGATGGTGATGCGCGCCCAGGCCGATGATTTTTTCAGCGGCCACGACGACGATCCGGCGATCTGCACGCTGGAGCGCGCCCACCGCGACGCGAAAGCCGTTTTCAAAAAGTACAAATAGCATTCCTTCATTTCACCGAAACCACGGAGCCCCAGCCATGATGCCGATTCCACGCACCCTGTTCGACCAGGACCACGAAGCCTTCCGCGACACCGTGCGCCGCTTCATGGAGCAGGAGGTCGCTCCCCACCACGCGCGCTGGGAAGAGCAGACCCACGTCGATCGCGAGGTCTGGACCAGGGCCGGCGCCGCCGGCTTCCTCTGCGCGTCGATGCCGGAGGAATACGGCGGGGTCGGCGTGGACAAGCGCTTCTCGGTCATCGTCATGGAGGAGTGCGCCCGCATCAATGCCACGGGCCTGGGCTGGGGTCTGCATTCCGAGATCGTCGCGCCCTACCTGCTGCACTACGGCAGCGAGCAGCTCAAGCAGAAGTATCTGCCGAAGATGGCCAGCGGCGAAATGATAGGCGCCATCGCCATGACCGAGCCGGGCGCCGGTTCCGACCTGCAGGGCGTGCGCACCACGGCAGTGAAGGACGGCGACCACTACATGCGTCAACGGCTCGAAGATCTTCATCACCAACGGCTACCTCTGCGACCTGGTCATCGTCGTCGCCAAGACCGATCCGGCCAAGGGTGCCAAGGGCACCAGCCTGCTGGTGGTCGATACCTCGATGGCCGGCTTCAGCAAGGCCAAGCCGCTCTGCACAAGGCCGGCATGAAGGCGCAGGACACCTGCGAGCTGTTCTTCGACAACGTCCGCGTGCCGGCGGAAAACCTGCTCGGCGACGAGGGCAGCGGTTTCATCTACCTGATGCAGGAACTGCCCTGGGAGCGCCTGCAGATCGCCGTGATCTCGATCGCCTCGGCCGAGGCGGCGCTGGACTGGACCATCGCCTACACCAACGAGCGCAAGGCTTTCGGCCAGGAGATCGCCAAGTTCCAGAACACCCGCTTCAAGCTGGCCGAACTCAAGACCGAAATCCAGATCGGCCGCGTCTTCGTCGACCGCTGCATCGAACTGCTGCTGGAGAACAAGCTCGACCCGGCGACCGCCTCGATGGCCAAGTACTGGTGCACCGACCTGCAGTTCAAGGTCATGGACGAGTGCGTGCAACTGCACGGCGGCTACGGCTACATGTGGGAATACCCGATCACCCGCGCCTGGGCCGATGCCCGCGTGCAGCGCATCTACGGCGGCACCAACGAAATCATGAAGGAACTGATTTCGCGGAGCTTATGAGGGGCGATTTTTGTGTGAAACGTGGAACATAATTCCGGGTAATGGGCATTCGTCAGCCCCGTCATTCCGGCGCAGGCCGGAATCCAGTCCGCCGCCGCACTGGACACCGGCTTTCGCCGGTGTGACGAAAATTACCTGCCAATAAATATCGGACTCACAATGACCGAAGCCTTTATCTTCGACGCCCTGCGCACGCCGCGCGGCAAGGGCAAGCAGGGCGGAGCGCTGAACCAGGCGACGCCGATCTACCTGGCGGCCACCGCCCTGCGCGCACTGCGCGACCGCAACCATCTCGACACTTCGAAGGTCGACGACGTGGTGCTCGGCTGCGTCGAGCCGGTGGGCGAGCAGGGCGCCGACATCGCGCGCGTCGCCGCGCTCTACGCCGACTACGCCATCAGCGCGCCGGGCGTCACGGTCAGCCGCTTCTGCGCCTCGGGCCTCGAAGCCTGCAACCAGGCCGCGGCGCAGATCATGTCCGGCCAGGCCGATCTCGTCGTCGGCGGCGGCGTCGAATCGATGTCGCGCGTGCCGATGTTCTCCTCCGGCGGCGCCTGGCCCATCGACCCGCAGGTGGCGGCGAAGACCGGCTTCGTGCCGCAGGGCATCTCGGCCGACCTGATCGCCACCAAGTGGGGCTTCTCGCGCCGGGATGTCGATGCCTACGCCGCCGAATCCCAGCGCCGCGCCAAGCCGGCCTGGGACGATGGGCGCTTCGCTAGATCCATCGTGCCGGTGAAGGACATCAACGGCCTGGTCATGCTGGCCCGCGACGAGTACATGCGGCCGGAGACCACGCTGGAGTCGCTGGCGCAACTCAAGCCCGCCTTCCGGGAGCAGGGCGAGAAATACGGCTTCGACAGCGTGATGCTGCAGCGCTATCCGGAAGTCGAGCGCATCGAACATGTGCATCACGCCGGCAACAGTTCCGGCATCGTCGACGGCGCGGCCGCCGTGCTGTTCGGCACGAAGGAAATGGGCGCGACGCTGGGCCTCAAGGCCGCGCGCGCGGATACGCTCCTTCGCCTCGATCGGCTCCGAACCTTCGATCATGCTGACCGGGCCCAGCTACGCCGCTGAAAAGGCCTTGAAGCGCGCCGGTATGAAGGTGGGCGACATCGACCTGTTCGAACTCAACGAGGCCTTCGCCGCCGTGGTGCTGCGCTTCATGCAGGTGCTCGATGTCTCGCACGACAAAATGAACGTCAATGGCGGCGCCATCGCCATGGGTCATCCGCTGGGCGCCACCGGCGCCATGATCCTCGGCACCCTGCTCGACGAACTGGAACGGCGCGACCTTTCCACCGGCCTCGTGACCCTGTGCGTCGGCGCGGGAATGGGAACAGCCACGATCATCGAAAGGGTTTGAGCATGGCCAGAACGATGAAGTTGCTCCATAACTGCGAATTCGTCCCCGGATCGAGTCCGGGGCAGGCTATTCCGGCGAACGCCGGAATCCAGGATCACGACTCTGGATTCCGGGTTGCGCTTCGCGCCCCCGGAATGACGATTCAGGAGATCGTGGTGTGGCGCGAGGCCATGCCATGATCAATTACACCGTGGATGGCGACGGCATTGCCACGCTGGAATGGGATTACCCGGACAAGTCGCAGAACATCCTCAACCATGCCTCGCTGACGACCTTTGTCGAGGTCTGCCGCATGGCGCTGGCCGATTCCTCGGTCCGGGCCTGCTGATCTGCTCGGCGAAGAAGGATTTCATCGCCGGCGGCGACCTCGCCGAACTCGCCGGGGTCACCGACGCGGCGGCATTCCACGCCGCGATCTGTCAACTGGCGCGCGTTCATGCGTTCCCTCGAACTCGGCGGCAAGCCGGTCGCCGCGGCCTTGAACGGCAGCGCGCTGGGCGGCGGCATGGAACTGGCGCTCGCCTTTCACTACCGCGTCGCCGCCGACAATCCGAAGGCGCGCTTCGGCTTCCCCGAAGTCACCCTGGGCCTGTTGCCCGGGCGCCGGCGGCACGCAGCGCCTGCCGCGCCTGATCGGCATGCAGGCCGCGGCCCCGCTGCTGATGGAAGGCAAGCGCATCACGGCGGCGGAGGCCCTGAAGATCGGCCTGATCCATGCCGTCGTGCCTATGGGCGAGGAACGCCAAGCGGCGCGCAGGTGGCTGCTCGACGTGGTCGCTTCCGGCGCCAAACCGCTGCAGCCCTGGGATACCAAGGGTTTCAAGATTCCCGGCGGCGGCCCGAACACGCCGCACGGAATGCAGATGTTCATGGCGGCCAACGCCATGCTGCGCGAAAAGACCTACGACAACTACCCGGCGCCGAAGCACATCCTCTCCTGCATCTATGAAGGCTTGGCGACCGACTTCGATACGGGCCTCGCCATCGAGGCGCGCTACTTCACCAATCTGGTGATTTCGCCGGTGTCGAAGAACATGATCCGCAGCCTGTTCTTCGGCATGCAGGACGCCAACAAGCTGGCCTCGCGCCCGGCCGGCGTGCCGTACGACAAAAATATTCGAAAATCGGCATGCTCGGCGCCGGCATGATGGGTGCCGGCATCGCGATGTGCGCCGCGCAGGCGGGGATCGCGGTGGTACTGCTCGACACGACGCAGGAGGCCGCGGAAAAAGGCAAGGACTACGCGCGCACGCAGTGGAGCAAGCAGATGGCCAGGCGCCGCATGACGGCCGAGGCGATGGAGGGTTTGCTGGCCCGCATCCACCCCACGGCCGACTACGTCGATTTGAAGGGCTGCGAACTGGTGATCGAGGCCGTGTTCGAGAAGCGCGAGATCAAGGCCGCGGTGACGCAGCAGGCCGAGGCGGTGATTGCTGCCGATGCCATCTTCGCCTCCAACACCTCGACCCTGCCGATCACCGGCCTGGCCGAAGCATCCTCACGTCCGGCCAATTTCATCGGCCTGCATTTCTTTTCGCCGGCGGAGAAGATGCCGCTGGTCGAGATCATCGTCGGCAAGGCCACCAGCGACGCCACGCTGGCGCGCTCCATGGATTTCGTGCGCGCCATCGCCAAGACGCCGATCGTGGTCAATGACTCGCGCGGCTTCTACACCAGCCGCGTTTTCGGCACCTACGTTTCGGAAGGCATGGCGCTGCTGGAGGAGGGCGTGCCGCCGGCGCTGATCGACAAGGCCGGGCTGCATCGCCGGCATGCCGGTGGGCCCGCTGGCACTGGCCGACGAAATCTCCATCGAGCTGGTACACAAGATCGGGCAGCAGACGCGTGCCGATCTGGGCAGCGCCTATGTCGAGCGCGCCGCGGATCGCGTCGCGGCGAAGATGGCGGCGGAACTGGGCCGCCTCGGGCGCAAGTCGGGTGCGGGCTTCTACGACTACCCGGCCGATGGATCGAAGCATTTGTGGCCGGGACTGGCGCAGCAGTTCCCGCAACAAGTTCCCGCAGGGACGCAGAGCGCTGGCGTTGGCGATACGGCGACAATGCCGCTGGAAGAGATCATCGAGCGCCTGATCCTGGTCCAGTCCGTCGAGACCGCGCGCTGCCTCGACGAGAAGGTGCTGCGCGCGCCCATCGACGCCGATGTCGGCGCCATACTCGGCTGGGGCTACCCGCCCTTCCGCGGCGGGCCGGTCGGGTGGCTGCACACGCTGGGCCTGCCCGCCGCCGTGTCGGCACTGGATCGCCTCGCGGCAAAACACGGCCCGCGTTTCGCCGCGCCGCAAAGCCTGCGCGACATGGCGGCGCGGGGAGAGCGCTTCTACGCCTGATGCAAGAGTCGGCGCCGGCGACACGGCGACAATGCGGTGGCTTCAGCCGCCGGACTGCGGGTTGCGCGGCGCGCTCGGCGTCACCAGCACTTTCGCGAAGGCCATGAAGTAGAGCGCGAACGCGGCGGCCCAGAGTACGGCGGAGAGCGCAATCACCGCACTGCCCAGACCATGCACGGTGGCCGCCAGGCGCAGCAGGGCGGCGGCGAACATCAGGACGCAGGCGACCAGCATGGTGCCCGGCATCTCGAGCGGGCGGCCGGTGTGACGCAGGCTGACGCGCGTCATCAGCCCGAGCATCATCAGGCCCAGGCTGCCGACGGTGAAGGCGTGCAGCCATGCGGCTTCGGGCACGATGCCGGTCAGTTCGGCGGCGGCCTTGAGGGCGAAGGCAAGCACCAGCCAGGCAAATCCCAGATGCATGACCAGCACCAGCGGCACATCGGCGACAAGCCAACCTTTCCAGCGCGCGCAGCGCCAGCCGTGCAAGAGGGCGCAGGCCAGCGCGGCGGCGCCGGTCCAGGCGGCGGGGGCGGCGGCGAGGTCGAGCGCGGCGAGCAGGAGCAGCGCGCCTGTGGCGGCGATCTCCAGCGGCATGTTGCAAGGCGCCAGGGTGCCGCGGCCTTTTTCGCGCAGGGCGTTGCCGGTGAAAATCGGCGCCAGAACGCCGCCCTTGAGGACGTAGAGCACGGCGATGGCGTAGATCGCCAGGCGCAGCGCAGTCCAGGCCTGGGCGTGGTTGGCCGTGGCGAGGCCGTGGTGGTAGATCGCGTTGGCGGCGAACAGCGCCAGCAGGATGGGCAAGCAGCAGCAGGTAGAGGCGGTTGGCCGCGTGCAGCAACTGCGGCGCCAGCATGGCGAACATGGCCGGGAACAGCAGGCAGTCGATCACCGCCGGCAGCAGCGGCGGCAGCCAGGGGGCTGCCCAGAAGGTGACGCGCCCGCAGAGCCAGAGCACGACCAGCAGGACCAGCCGGCCGCCAAGGATTTCACGGGTGCCGGCCCAGCTCGGCAGCGCGGTCAGCACGATGCCGGCGATGATGGCGGCGGCGAAGCCGAAGATGAATTCGTGGCCGTGCTGCAGCTTCAGCGGCATCTCGCCGCCGGGCAGGCTCCACAGGCCGAGATACGCGCCCAGCCAGGCCGCGATGAGCAGCGGGGCATAGGGCGCGCCGAGGAAGTAGAAGGGCCGGAAGGCGCTGGCCCAGAGCGGCGATGAGGTCAAGGTCTGGCCGGGGAAGGGAGGGGACAGGCGGAATTATGCGGTAAGCGGCCGGCTTTGCATTAGCGGCCCTGTGAACCGCCACGCCTAACGGCCAACGGGAGTCGGGTCAGGGGGAAATGATCAGGCTGCGAAACGTCTGGCTGGCCTTGGGCAGCGTTTTGCACTCGACGCCGCGAACAAGGATTCCGCCGTCGTCGCTCAGCAATTGAACCTCCTTGCCGGAGCCTGTCGCAAACAGCGCTTCGGGCCCCACCGCCGACGCCGGCCCAGGTCGAGTTCGATCGGTGTGCTGGACCTTGCCCTTGCCGTTGCGGCCGTGCGAGGTGATCCAGTAGATGCGCGTTCCGATTGCCGCCGCGGCTTCGATGTCGGATTCTTCGCCGGTCTTTGTTCCGAGGAAACCGGAAAGATCGATGGAAGCCACGGCAGCGGCTTCGCTGCGTCGATAGATATAGAGCGTGTCGCCTTCATCGGCACCGACAACGAAGTGTGCGGCATCGAGCGCAGTCGCGGCAGAAGCATCGCAGGGGCCCTGATAAAGCCCGATCCCTGGCCCCGCCGCTTGCGCTGTCAGTGCGGCAAGTGTCAGCACCGCAGTGGCCAATCCGGAAAATCGATTCATCATCCGCCTCGTATTGTTGTCAGCCCGATTATCGGCGAATGCCTCCGGCAAGGGTTATGACTCCGATTCCGTCGTCGAAACGCCCGGCTTGATTCAAATCAGATGCCGGCCCTAGCCGACGGCGGTGCGAACTGCCGCGGGGCTGGAAAGCGGACATTCGCGCGCCAACGGCGAATGGCAGTCTCAACCCACGACAACTTCGCTGATCTGAATCACCGGTACCTGGTCGGTGTAATTTGGAATGTCAGCCATCAGCTCTTGCTCATGCGGACCAAAGCCGGCTTGAAAGGCTTCGACTGACTCGCAGAAGATATGGCACATGCCAATGTAGGTCGCAGGAGCGCCCGGCGCTCCGCCGCCAAGCCCCTTGTCAACCGTGTAGTACTTGCAGCTCTCGCCCATCCTGCTCTTTACCAGCGGCATATGCTTGTCACGATAGTAGTCGTGGTCGAATCGTGCCCCGGGGGTGTTCGGGTACATCACGCTGACTTTGATCACAGTCTGTCTCCTGTTGTTAGGGTGAATGACAAGGACTCAGGTTTGGTTTCTGCTTATTGTGGCATTGGTGGCGTCCAAAAATCCGGTGCTGGCGTATCCGATGCTACTTTGCGCCTGCCAAAGAAAACGGGGACCGCAGTCCCCGCTGGCACGACCGGAATGGTGTGCGTTCCGCGTCAGTCTTCGTACTTGAAGGACATCGAGACGCGGGCGCGGTAGGCGACTACCTTGCCGTCGTCGATCTTCATGTCCAGCTTGGTGATCTCGGCCACGCGCAGGTCGCGCAGGGTCTTGGCGGCGGATTCGACTGCCGCGCGTGCCGCATCTTCCCATGACGTTGTGCTGGAACCTACAACCTCCACGATCTTGTAAACGGGATTATCGTTTTTCGCTTTCTTTGCCATAGTCACCTCCGGTGTATGAGTAATTGAGCTGCGCTTTTCTGTCAGCCCGATCATCATAGCCCAAACGGATGCGACGCGGCTTCACCGGCGCGCTGCACGGCTAAGCCCTCAACCACCGGCAATGATGGGTACCAGGCGCACCTGGTCGCCGCTCCTGCAGCGCCTGGCTGCGCTCTCCGGAGAGCACCATTTCGCCATTGACCGTGATGTTCCAGGTCGGATCGTCGAGCGAGGCGTGCGGCCTCGGGCAGGTGGCGGCGCAGCGCGTTGCGCAGTTCGCTGACGTTGGCCACCGGCTCGTCGATCACGATGGATTTCTCCGGCGCGCCGGGCAACGGCTTGGGCAACTCGACGCGCAGCGCGAAGCCGGTCGCGGCCAGCGCCAGTTTCTGATGCCAGTCCGCGCGCGGCACGCCTTCGCTGTTGAGTCCGGTCAGTTCGTAGAAGCGCGCCTTCATTGCCTCGAACTCGCTGGCGGTCGATCTTTTCGCCCTTGAACGGGCCGCTGTCGATGGCTTCGTCGAACCAGCGGGCGGGCAGGGTGTCGTCCTTGGCGCGCAGGCCGAGGCGGAAATTGAGCATGTGCTCGAGGCCGGTGATGTTGCGCCCGATCTCGTCGAGTTCTTCGGCGCTCACCGGGTGCCCGGTCATGGTGCTGATCTGGGTCGCGAAATCGCCGCAGTCGGGCAGGGTGGGCGAGTTGAACAGCTTGGTGTTGAAGCGGCACATGCCGACCGAGTCGCCGACGGCGAAGGTGTTTTCGCAGCGGCGCACGGCGATCTCCTTGCCCTCGTAGCTGTTCGGCTGCGGCGCCACGGTGCCGCCGTAGAGCTGCGGCCTTGAACGGCGCGTCGTCGTTGACGCGGGCGTTGATTTCCAGCGTGACGCGGTTGCGCAGGTGATCCATGCCGCGCGTGGCGACCGACGAGGCCGAGGGCGAAGGCCTTGAGGATGCGCGCATCGTGCGGGTCGGACTGGAACAGGCCCTTGACCGCCATGCGGTATTCGAGCGCTGCCTGCGGGTACTTGCCCTTGTCGACGGCGCGCGCCGAGTCGGCGATGGTGTCGCCGAAGCCTTCGCGCTTCGCGGTCATGAACAGCAGCTTCTCGATGGTCTCGTAGTTGCCCCAGGAGAGGTCGAGGCCGCCGGTGTGGCTTCGGCGTCGATGATGCCGCGCTGCCAGAGTTCCATGGCCCAGGCAATCGCGCTGCCGGTCGAGGCCGAGTCGAGGCCGAGGTCGTTGAGGATGTTGTTCAGGCGCAGCACGTGCTCCGGCTCGCGCAGGCCGATCATCGGGCCGAACTTGCCGAGCGGTGACGTACTCGGGGCCGTCGCCCTTGTCGTACTTGTCGAACTTGCCGTCGCCCTTGATGCCGTTGTAGGTGCGCCGCTTGTGGTGGTCGATGTCGGCCTGGGCCTTGTCGTAGCTGGCGTTGCCCTTGAGCCCCATCAGCGCGGCGCGAACCCCAGCCGCCCTTGCCTTCCGGCGTCATGTCGTTCTGGTTGCGGCACTGCACCGGGCACTTGAAGCAGCCGTCCATGGCCGGGCCGGTAGGGATCGAAATTGTCGGCATCGAGCGATTCGTGCCAGGCGGTGGTCTGGTTGTTCGAGCGTGCCCAGCGCGCCGAGCACGCGTGAAGGCTTGTAGAGGAAGGGCGTGCCGACCTGCTTCAGCGCGTTCTTGATCACCGAGGTCGAGGTGATCTTGCTGCCGATGATCTTGTTGTGGGCCTTGAGTTCCTTCGCCAGCGGCGCCTCGGCGGGCTTGCCCTGGATCATGATGGCCTTGAGGCGCAGCGCGCCCATCTTGGCGCCGCCGCCGCCGCGCGCCCAGATCGACTTGATGCCGCCCATGATGCCGCTGCACAGCACCAGGTTCTCGCCGGCGCTGGTGATGCGGGCCAGCGCCATGTCCTTGCGTTCGGTGCAGTGGAAATCGCGCTCGACGGCGGCGGCGGTGTCGAGGTTGTCGAGGCCGACATAGGGCGTGGCGTCGAGGAACTCGATCGCGTCGTGCGAGATCTTCAGCAGGGTCCATTGCGCGGCGAGGCCGTAGAGCACGATGTGGTCGTAGCCGAGGCGCTTGGTGAAGGCGGGGAAATAGTCGCCGGCGCTGGCATCGAGGAAGGCGTAGCTGTCGGGCGAACGGCTGGTGAAATTGCCGCGCGTGGCCGAGGGCATGCTGCCGGTCAGCGTGCCGGCGCCGAAGATCAGCGGAATTTCGGGATCGAGCGCGTCCTTGTCTTCGTCCAGCAGGTTGTAGAGCAGCACCATGTTGGCGCCGCGGCCGCCGAGGAAGGTGCGCATGATTTCGGCGGGAAGGTACTTGCTGCGGGTTTCGCGGCGCTCCAGATCGACGAACAGCACCGCACCCTGGGTCGGGTACTGCGGCGCATCGTGCATGCGCGCGCACAACTGATCGATTTTGGTTCTGATGCTCATCGTCCGTTCTCCATGGCAACTCTGCACTCGCCGGCAATGAAAGTAGTTTACTACGCCAACTGTTGGATGTCCATCTAATTTGAGGAAAGCGGCACTGCTCAGGCGCGGCGCCGGAAGGTGCGCCGGGGGCTTCAGCGGTGTTCGGGAAAGACTTTTTTCAGCAGGGCGAGGAAGGTTTCGCGTTCCGCCGCGCTGAAATTCTGCAGCAGACGCTTTTCGTGCTGGTTGACCTGGCGCTTCAGCTTGCGCAGGAGGGCGGTGCCGGCATCCGTCAGGCGGATGGCATTGGAGCGGCGGTCGTGCAAGGCGACGCGGCGTTCGACCAGGCCGCGTCGCTCCAGGTTGTCGATCACGGTGACCACCGTCGAGCGGTCCAGATGCGTGGCGCGGGCCAGTTCGCTTTGCTTCAAGTCGGGGTTGGCCTCGATGATGACCAGCACGCCGAACAGGCCGGGCGTGACGTCCTCGCCGCCGGGGCCCTGGGCAAAGTCGCGGAACAGGGCGATCTGTGCCATGCGCAGCTGATAACCGACCAGGCCGGGCAGCAAACCATAGTTGACGTCGGATTTTTTACTGGCAGCGGGGATGGTGGGCATGGAGTGGCCTGGTCAATTTGTGGAGACAGGCGAACGAAAGCATTCGCAGGCGGATTATCGCTGCGCCGAATACCCTGAGTCAAACAGTGGGAATTCCACCAAAACCGCAGCGGTGCGTTTTTAGAGGGCCGTTACGCCAGCAGGCAAGCCGGTATCGCCGTACCGCCGGCGCCGACTTTTGGTACTTCCGGTCCGCCTCCTCATTGCTCATTCCGGCGAACGCCGGAATGACGCGTTGAGCTTTGCGACCGATCAAGCGAGGTGTTGATGCTGCCGGGACGCACCGAAGTCGGCCGCTCAACCGGCTGCGCCGGCTTAATCCAGCTTCACATGAAAGCGCTTGGCCTTCATCTCGAAGCGCGGCAGCACGTTGCGTGCGACGTGATGCACGCGCGGGCGGAAGGCCAGCATCGAATCGAGCCTGATCGGCGATCTCATGCACCACTTCCGGATCGGCGCCCTCGCAGAGTTCCACTTCGATGTCCATTTCGTCCATCTGCTTGACCTTGTTCACCGTGATGCGGAACTCGTCCACTTCGGCGAACTTGCGGATGATGTTCTCCACGCCGGCCGGGAAGACATTGACGCCGCGCACCGTGACCATGTCGTCGGCGCGGCCGAGGATGCCGCCCTCGAAGCGCAGCGAGGTGCGGCCGCAGTCGCAGCGCTCGAGATTCACGCGCACCAGGTCGCCGGTGCGATAGCGGATCACCGGGAAGCCCCAGCGCCCCAGATTGGTGATCACCAGTTCGCCGCGCTCTCCCGGCGCCACGGCTTCGCCGGTCAGCGGATCGATGACTTCGGCGATGTATTCGCTTTCGATCAGGTGGGTGCCGCCGGGCTGGACCTGGCACTCGAAGGAATGGGCGCCGACTTCCGAGGCGCCGGCATGGTCGAAGCACTTGGCGGCTCCATACGCTCTCGATGCGCGCCTTGGTCGCCGGGATGTTGGCGCCGGGTTCGCCGGCATGCACCGTGGCCTTCATCGGAATCGCACTCGATGTCGAAGCCGATTTCGTGGGCCACCTCGGCCAGGCGCAGGGCATAGGTCGGCGTGCAGCAGAGCACCGTGGTGCCGGTTTCGCGCATCAGTTCGAGGCGTTGCTGCGAATCGCGACCGCCGCCCGGAATCATCACGGCACCGATCTTGCGCGCCCCTTCGACGGCCGCCCAGAAACCGATGAAGGGGCCGAAGGCGAAGGCCATGAACAGGCGGTCGGAGGATGTGACGCCGGCGCCCGCCAGCACGTGACCCCAGCAGCGCCCCCACCAGTCCCAGGACTCGTCGGTGTCCATCACCTTCAGCGGCACGCCGGTGGTGCCGGAGGTCTGGTGCATGCGCACGTAGGCTTCCACCGGATAGGTCAGGTTGCTGCCGAATGGACCGTGGGCGGCCTGGTCGTCCATCAGTTCGCTCTTCTTGGTGAAGGGCAGTTTGCCGAGGTCGTCGAGCGACTTGATGTCGGCGGGCGACACGCCGGCTGCCTTCCACTTGGCGGTATAGAAGCCGTTGCGGCCCCACAGTTCGGTCATCATCGCCTGCAGCTTGTTCACCTGCAGCGCCGCGAGTTGCTCGCGCGGCAGGGTTTCGGTCGCTTCGTCGAAGTAGTTCATATACGTTTCACCGTAATTGGGTTGGACTTGTATGGAGTTGCGCGTTGCTTCAGCCGCCGGCCATAACCAGCGAAACACTATTGACTGTCACGAACCTGCTCCGCCTTTCGAATTCCGCCGCAGTTCGGAGCCGCGTGCTTTTTGTTTAAGCCTGATTAAATCAATGCTGAATAACCCTACTGACGACTCAGAATAAACACAACAAAGATGGAAGTCAAATCATTTGTTATCCATCATAAAATACTGATAAAGATCGCCGTGGCGCCAGCGACGGCTTTTGTCTCCGTTCAATCAGGGCTTGCCGTTTGTAGGAAGCTGCGGGTCTCGCCAGCGAGCACCAGGCAGGTCAGCACGCCACTGCGATAGGCGCCGGTATCGATGCCGATGCGGTTGTGGCGGACCTCGGGCTGGTCGCTGATGCTGTGTCCGTGCACCACCATGGCGCCATGGTCTGCCTCCGAGTTGAGGAAGGTCTTGCGGATCCACAGGCAGTCGCGAGCGCGCTGTTCCTCCAGCGGCACGCCGGGCCGTATGCCGCCATGGACAAAAAAGTAGTCGCCGCTGCGATGATGGGTCTGCAATCCACGAAAAAACTCCAGATGCGACGGCGGGATCCGCGCGGCAAGATCCTTGCCCAGGGCGATCACGCTGGCATCGTCACGGGCTTTCCGGTCGGCGATGACAACGCCATAGGCACTCATGACCTCGAGTCCGCCGTAGTCGAGCCAATGGCGGCCGGTGTCGATCTCGCCGGCGAGAAAGCGCAGCAGCAGGTCTTCGTGATTGCCCATGAGCGTAATGCGCTCGAACCCCGCCGGCAGCCATTCGCGCACCCGATCCACCACGCTCGCCGAGTCCGGCCCCCGGCTGACGTAATCACCGAGGTAGACCACCTGCCGGCGGCTTGCCGCACGCCGCATGGCGTCGTCGGCAATCTGCCGGTGAATCCTGTCCAGCAGGTCGAGCCGGCCGTGAATGTCGCCGATGGCATAGACGAGCGTGTCGTCGGGAGTCTGCGGCGTCATGTGGCGCAGGAAGCGGTCCCGAATGAATGCCGTCAGGCGGCGAAATCGCGCATTTCGGCGTACACCGCCTGCTCCATTTTCAGCATGGCTTCACGCTGCTCCGCTGGCCACTCATACATCAGCGCGGTGGTGCTGACGCCGGTCCAGGACTGGTCCTTGGCGCCCATCACGTCCATTTCCCAGAGCATGATCGAATAGGGCGCCGCGGCGTCGATGCGCTCCTTGATCATGCGCGACTTGCCCTTGACCAGGAAGCTCACGTCGCCCGGTCCGATGATCTGGACCGACGCCTGGCCGGTGCGCTGCAGGTTGGCCATCGACGAGCCGCCGACATCGACGGCGAAGCGCAGGCGCTTGTCGTCGAGGCCGAGCGCCCAGGTGTAGGCGGACGAGGAATAGCCGTCGGCGCCGCTGGTCAGCAGCAGGGCAGGTGCGCCGGGACGCAGATAGCCGACGAGTTTTTGGGGTAGGGTGGTGGTGATGTTGCCGATCATGGTGCGGTTCTCCTCAGGTTCCGGGCGGAGCGACGTGCCCCGCGCCAGTGTTCAATCGTTTCGGTGACGACGCCGTAAAACCAGACGTCGGTGGTGGTGCCATCGGCAGGCGGCTGCTGCAGCGGCAGTTCCATGGCGTCGAACAGGCGTGCATCGCTGGCATCGTCGCCGGCGCGCAAGGCGCCGCCGCAGGACCGGGCGGCATAGGCGATGATCAGGACATCGACATCGGCCTGCGAATAAATGCCGATCAGGCCGTCGAGCTTGATTTCCAGCCCGCATTCCTCCTGCGCTTCGCGGCAGACCGCTGCCGGCACGGACTCCCCGCATTCGACGTAACCGGCCGGCGGCGCCCAGTAATCCGCCAGCGGAGCTTCGCTGCGGCGGATCAGCACCAGCCGGCTCTCGTGTTCGATCAGGGCCATGCCGACCGGCGCCGGATTGCGCCAGAGCACAAAACCGCAGGCGGGACACCGGCTGCGCTCCTTGCCGCCGAGCATGGCCGGGGCCATGGGTGTCGCACAGCGGCTGCAATAGGCTGTGCTCATTGGACTACCCTCCCCCCAGCCCCGTTCCACGGCTGGCTTTGCACAGCCAGCCGGCTGCGGCAGCGCGGAGCAGTGCTCCGCGAAACCCTGCCTGCGCCCCCGCGGGAGGAGGTGACGATGGTTCGCCGCTGCGCGGCTCCGGCTCGTGTCTTGCGCCCCTTCGGGCGGCCGTGCGTGGCGCTCATTCGATTTGCAAACGCAGGGTTATGCGGTCGCCGTCATTCAGGCGCAGTTCCTCGCGCACGGCGACCGGCGCGACGATTTCCAGCTTGTCCGCCGGGTAGCCTTGCGATATCCGGAAGGATTGCCGCGCCCTCGATGCTGTCATCGATCAGCACGGCAAAGCACTTGGCCGCGCAAAATCCCGGCGGCGGCTCGATGGCAAGGCCGGCAGCCGCCTGCATCGCATCGCGTGCCATGTCCCAGTCGTGGCCGGCGAGGCTCAGATTGACGGTGCCCGGATAGGGCCGGAAGCCCAGCTTGTCGCGAAGCTGGTGTTCGACCCAATCCAGTGACGTGAAGCCGGCGCCCTCGCCGAGCCCGCTGCAGAGGCGGCCTGCCAGAGTCACGGCGCCGGTGTTCATTGGCGTGAAAGAACTCGTTCCGAGCGACGGGTGACAATCGAGCGAAGCGAGCTGACTATCCGGAGTGGCTTTGCCCGCGTCGTTTGCGGGCTTAGCCCACTCCGCAGGGGCGTCATCAGTAGCCCCGCCCTGGGGCGGGGATGGGGGTGGGGGGCCTTCAATTTGCCTTTGGCGTGTTTCATCTTCAGCGGGTGGCTCTCGGTACCATGAGCGTCAGGACGACTTGGCTTTCTCGCGCTCTTCGTTGCCGGTCCAGCGCTTGAAGAGGTTGAGTTCGACGCCGAGATCGAACTGGTCGAGCGCCTTGTTGACCGACTGGTCGATGATGTCCTCCAGCGTCTTCGGCCGGTGGTAGAAGGCCGGCAGCGGCGGCACCAGCACCGCGCCGGCTTCCGTCGACCTGGCGTCATCAGGCGCAGGTGGCCCAGATGCAGCGGCGTCTCGCGCAGCATCAGCACCGTCTTGCGGCGTTCCTTGAGGCAGACGTCGGCGGCGCGGATCAGCAGGTTGGTGTTGAAGGAATTGGCCAGCGCCGAGAGCGTCTTGATCGAGCAGGGCGCGATGACCATGCCGGCAGTCTGGAAGGAGCCCGAGGAAATGCAGGCGCCGACGTCGTTGATGTCGTGCACGTAGCTGGCCAGGCTCTTGACCTGGTCGATCGTGTAGTCGGTCTCGTAGACGATGGTGCGCTTGGCCGAGTCCGACATCACGAGGTGGGTTTCCACGCCCGCCTGCTTGCAGCACTTCGAGAATGCGCAGACCGTAGATCGCGCCGCTTGCTCCCGAGATTCCGACGACCAGCTTCATTTTTCTATCCTTGTCCAATTTCGGCCAGCACGGCCCGCGCCTTGGCTGCCGCGGCAGCCGGAATCGTGATCTTATCGAACTCGGGGCCGCTGCCGCGCGTGGCGTTCATTCCCATGCGCGAACCGGTGCCGCCGCCGCAGGACGGATCGATGACATAGCCTTCCATGCCGGACAGGATCACCGTGTCGCGGTCGGGCTGGAAGCGTGTCGCCAACGCCCAGGACACTTCGCGCGGATCGCGGATGTCGACATCGTCGTCGACCACGGTGACCAGCTTCAGGCGCTTGTCCATGGAGAGAGCGAGGTGGATCAGGCGCCTGACCTCGGTAGGTCTGGCTTTGGCCAGCGCGATGACGGCGGTGAAGCCGCAGGTGCCCGTGGTCAGGTCGAGGTCCGCGATGCCGGACATCTGCGTGCGCAACTGGCCCAGCAGTTCGGTGCCGGCGGCCAGCGACAGCAGGCTGTTGACGTCGGCGGTCCAGGGACACAGGGCGGGGTAGATGAAATCGCGGCGGTGGGTGACGGCCGTGACTTCCACCACCGGACTGCTGTTCGTAAAGTAATAACCGGTGTTTTCGCCGAAGGGGCCTTCCGCCTCGCGCACACCGGGCAGCACGTGGCCCTCGATGACGATTTCGGCGCGGGCCGGAACATCGACGGCGACGGTTTCGGCGCGGATCATTTCCACCGGGGCGCCGCGCAGCGCGCCGGCCAGGTCCATCTTGTCCGGCCCCTGCGGACCGGATTTGACCACCGCGGCGATCAGCAGGGCGGGTTCGACGCCGAGCGCCACAGCGACGTCCAGCGGCCGGCCGGCGGCTTCGGCGGCGGCATGAAATTGCGACAGCGGCGGATTGGCGAGCAGGATGCCGAGGCGGTTGCCGCCCTTGACCATCATGCGATGGATGCCCATGCCGCGGCGACCCGATACCGGATCGTGGCAGAGCACCACGCCGGTGGTGATGAAGGGGCCGCCGTCGCCCGCGTAATGCGTCAGCACCGGCAGCAGCGCGCCCAGGTCTTGTGGCGCGATGTGTCGCACCTCCTTGACCGGCGCCTCATCGGTCTGGCGCGGGGCGATGCCCCGGCGCGTGCGTTCCAGATAGGTCGCGGCCAGTTCGCTTTCGCTGGTACCGAGCGCCTTCGCCACGCGTTGCCGGCTGGCGACCAGGTTGCCGACCACCCGCGCGCCGGGATGACCGGTCACGTTTTCGAACAGCACCGCCGGTCCGTTGGCCGGCATGGCGCGCAACAGCGCGGCCATCTCGTGCTTCGGATCGAAAGGCTGTTTGAGCGTAAGTAGGTCGTTGCCGAGGTCGGCAAGGAAAGCACGCAGATCGGAGTAGCTCATGATCCGGAAAAGTCGGCGGTGGCGCTACGGCGCCACCGCCGCTTTCGCTTCTCCCTGATTAAAGGTATTTCGCCGGGATGCGCTGGATTTCCTCGATCACCTTGATCGAGTACTTTGCCGGGCTCAACTGACCGCGTCCGAGGCGCACCTGGAGCTGGTCGGCGAACTTGTCCAGTGCCGAAGAAACCTGAGCCTTGACCCGCTTGTAGGTGTACTTCTGCAGACCCGGATTGAGGGTTCGAATGGAGAGCTCGATATCCTTGCCCTCGGCCAGTTCCGACATGTCCATGACAAAAACTTCCCATTGGTTCATCGCATCGTCTCCTTATTTCACTTGGGGATAGCCGTAGGTGGTCCAGTTGGCCAGAACTCGTTCCTGAATATCCTTGGGATAGACATTCTTGAAGCTGACCAGGGTAGGTATGTCATTCGTCTTGTCCCAATCCATCGGCCAGAGGCAATCGAACAGCACCTTGGAGCCGATCGAGTACTTGCGCTCGTGCGGCGTGGCATAGGGATAGAGCGGCGTACCGGTGGTGTTCTTGTACACGTGGATGCCGTTCACCGGATGGCAGCGCGTGCAGAAGGCGTGATAGACCTCGTCCCAGTTGTAGATGTCGGTCTGGTCGTCCACCACCATCACCATGTGGAACCACGGTCCGAGCTTGCTGCCGAAGGCCAGTTGGGCGATCTGCTGGGCGATGCCGGCATAGGTCGGCCTTGACGCCGACGATCATCATGTGGTGCGTTGAGCGCGGATGCATGTATACCCCGGTGATCGGGATGCCCTGGCTGCGCAGCAGCTTCTCCAGTTCCAGGCCGAGCGAGAAGGAGCGCAGCAACTGGCCCTCGTCCTGCGGCACGCCCATGTTGGAGATGGTCATGGTGGCGTTGTTGCGGTAGGTGATGCAATCCACCCGGAAAGTGACGCGGAAATCGCGCGGGCTGGTGCGGTAGCCCGTGTATTCGCCGAAAGGGCCTTCCTCGACCTTGTAGTCGGGGCAGATCACGCCTTCGATGATGATCTCGGCGTCGGCCGGCACTTCGAGGTCGTTGGTCTCGCACTTCACCAGCCGCGCCGGCTCGCCCGACAGCATGCCGACCAGTTCCGGCTCGGGGATCGGCGAGGGAGCGCAGGCGGCCATCGCCGCCAGCGGCGAGAGGCCGATGGCGGTGGCGAAGGGCGCGGCTTCGCCGCGCGGCAGGTAGTACTCGGAAAGCTGCCTTGCCGAGATCGGAGAAGGGAAACACCGCGCCCGACATGGTGCGCGCCGTCGAACATCATCTGCCGGTACATGCCCCAGTTCACGTCGCCGCGCACCGGGTGCTTGGTCACCACCGCATGCCAGGTGCCGACGTAGCGGCCGCCGTCGCCGTCATGCACCAGCGGCACCGGCAGCTTGCACAGGTCGACATCCTTGCCCATCAGGATGTTTTCCTTGCAGGGCGCATCCTTGCGGTCGATCGGCACCGGCGCGATCGGCTCGCTGTTGGTGCGCTTGAGGTACTCCTTGCCGATCTCGGGCAGACTGGAGGCCGGGTCCATGCCCAGCGAAATCGCCATGCGGCGGTAGGTGGACAGCGGTGCGCCGAAATAGCTGAGAAGCCCGGATAGTCCTTGATTTTCTCCATGAAGGGCGCGGCGGCGCCCAGTTCGCAGGCGCGGCGCACGATGGCGCCGGCCTCGTTTTCCCAATCGACTTCCTGCTTGATGCGCACGGCATCGCCGGACTTGACGCAGGCCTCGATGAACTCGCGATTGCTTTTCGGTGCATTGATTTTCGACACGTTTAGGCTCCTTGCCTTTGATTAGGTTTTTGACAAAAAATCAACTGATCTTCGACAAAATCTTGTCCCACTTGCCCTGGGCCTTGAGGATCATCTCGGCCACTTCGCGCACGGCGCCGTAGCCGCCGCGCGCCTTGGTGACGTAGGCGGCGAGGTTCTTCACGTCCTCAACGGCATCGCCGACGGCAATCGGCAGGCCGACGCGCTTCATCATCGACAGGTCGACCAGGTCGTCGCCGACATAGGCCACCTGGGCGTCGGTGATGCTCATCTCCTTGAGCATTTCCTCGTAGGGCTCGGTCTTCTTCTTGATGCCCTTCGTGGAAGCGCTTGATCTTCAGCTCCTCGGCGCGATGCCGCACGGCGCCGGATTTCTTCGAGGTGATGATCGCCACCTCGACGCCGGTCATCATCAGCACGACGACGCCCATGCCGTCCTTGATGTCGAAGTTGCGCGACTCGACGCCGTTGTCGTCGATCACGATGCGGCCGTCGGTCATGACGCCATCGACGTCGAGAATGACCAGCTTGATGTCTTTTGCCTTGTCCATGGTCATCGTCCTCAGTCGATTCCGTACTCGGCCCAGCGGCCCTTGATCTTGGCCAGCATTTCCTCGTCCATGCGCGCCTCGACCGGCTTCTGCTTCCATTCGTACGGAATGCAGGCGTCCATGATGATGCGCGAGGTGATGAGCTTGTTGGAATCCGGATCGAGCGCCGGATCGAGCGGGGTCGAGCGGCCGCGCTTGAGGATCTCGGTGCCGCGCACCGGATCGTAGCGGCAGGACAGCGCCCACATCACGCGCTGCAGGTCGTCGGCCATGATGTCCTCGTCCACCGTGATCACGCCCTTGATGCCGTAGGAGCCGGTATTGCTGCCCAGTACCGCGCTCGCCACCTGGTTGCGGATGGCCCGGATACATCTGCTTGATCGACACCACCGCCCAGAAGCGGCCCGCCGATTCCGGCATGACGCAGACCGAACTGATGCCGGGTATCTTCATCTGCTCCAGTTCGGTCCACAGCGTTGCCGTGCGGGTGAAGGCCAGCAGCATGTGCACGTCGGTGACCGGACGGCCCTGGCCGGTGGCCCACAACACCGGGTTGTTGCGATGGAGGATCTGCTTCACCTCCAGCGCCGGCTTGTTGATCACCTTGTGCAGTTCGTCGGTGTAGTAGCCGGTGTATTCGGCGAAGGGGCCTTCGGGACGGAAGTTGTTGGGATCGATCTCGCCTTCCAGCACGATCTCGGCGCCGGCCGGGATCGGCAGGCCGGTCAGCGGCGCCATGAGGAACTCGGCGGGCTGGCCGCGCACCGTGCCGGTGATGTCGAAGTCGTTGGCGCCCTTGTGCATCAGCGTGCCGGCCATGAAGATCAGCGGATCGCAGCCGATCACCGCGGCGGCCGGCATCTTCTTGCCCAGCTTGGCGTACTTCTTCATGATGCGCTCGCCGCGCTTTCCGGGCAGGATCTGCACGCCGCAGGTCTTGTCGTCGAGCATCTGCATGCGGTAGGTGCCGAGGTTGGTCTCGCCGGTCTCCGGATCGCGCAGCACGAGGAAGACCATGGTGCCGATGTAGCGCCCGCCGTCGAGCGGGAAGAACTTCGGCACCGGGAACATGTTGAGGTCGACCTTGTCGCCGGAGATGATGTTCTCCAGCACCGGACCGTCCTTGACTTCCTTCGCCTTGATCAGACCTTCGGAGGTGATGGTCTTCTTCATCCACGCCCGCGCCGATTCGCACATCGACAGGTTGTGCGGCAGGCCGAGCATGATGGCCAGGCGCTTGGTGGTGGCGAAGGCGCCGGTGAACACCGGGGAGGAATAGCCCTTGATGTTCTCGAACAGCAGCGCCGGGCCCTTTTTCTCTTCGGTCAGCTTTGAAACGTGGGAAATTTCCAGGTTCCAGTCGACTTCGGCCGTGACGCGCTTGAGTTCGTCGGCGGCTTCGCACTGGTTGATGAAATACCTGAGGTCCATTGGGGATGCTCCTTGGGATAAAAAGTTGTTAGGGCTTAATGCACTGCCTGGACGGACTCGATGACCGGAAAGCCCGCATCCTCCAGTGCCTTGACCACGATCCGGGTGTTGTCGGAATGAAAGCGGATGATGATTTTCTTGCGGTGATGCTCCTGCGGGTTGATGTCCTCCGGTTTGCCGATCGGGTAGATCGCCTGCACTTCGGCGCCCGCGGCTTCGACGATGTCCGCGATTCTTCCGATCAATCCGGGCTTCATTTCCAGCGGCGCCAGGGTTACGCCGCTGCGTTTCTCCCAGGCGCCGAGAAAGTGCGCGGCCAGGGAGAAGATCTCATTGGCCGAAATCATGCCGACCACCTGGCCCTCATCCATCACCGGAAACTGTCCGATGCCGAGTTCCTGTCCGCGCTGCAGGGCGTGTTCCATGGTGTCGTTGGCTTCCACCGTGGCCGGGTTGCGCACCATCAGGTCCTTGACCTTGATGCGCGTGGAGAAGAAATTGAATTCATCGGTATTCTGCGTGCGCAGCACGCAATGGGCTGCACGCAGGCAGTTGGCGCGGGTAATCAGTCCGCGCAGGCGGCCGTCATCCACCACCGGCAGGCCGTGCAGGTTGTTTTCGGTCAGCAGTCGCTTCGCCTCGGACAGCAGGGTATCGCTGCCGACCACGACGGGATTGGACTGCATCCAGTTGCGTACGATCATTCCGTATTTCCTCCTAGCTCAGTTTCTTGCCGGCGATCAGGTTGGCGACGATGTAATCCATGGCCGGACGCGCCGGATGAAACGGGAGCCTGCTGCTTGTTGCTCCATATCGTTTCCGGCCGCGCCTGCAGGATGAAGATGTTGCCGCCGGCGGGAAGGTCCTTGTCGATGGCCCATTCGATGTCCATCGGACGGCCGTAGTGCTTCTCGATCTTCTTGCCCATCCAGGCCAGTTCCGTGACTTCGTCGTCGATGATCGACTGGACGTTCTGGCGTTCGAAGGGAACCTCGGTGGCGATTGATTTTTGCGCCTTGAGATCGACCGTGTAGCAAATTTCCTTGGTCGAGATGGTGCGCTCCATGATGTCCAGGGCGACCTTGTTGACCACGAAGTGGTCCGGTGTCACTTCTCCGGAAACCACCGATTCGCCGAAACCGTAAGTTCGAGTCGATGACGATGACCGAGCGGTCGCCATTGGTCGGATGGATGGTGAACATCACGCCGGCAGAGAAGGAATTGGCCATCTTCTGGATGCCGACGCTGATGGCCACCTGTTCATGCGGAAAGCCCATTTTCATCCGGTAGGCGATGGCGCGCCCGGTGTAAAGGCTGGAAATGCAGCGCCGCACGTGATGCATGACATCGTCGATGCCGCGGATCCACAGGTAGGTGTCCTGCTGGCCCGCAAAGCTGGCGCCGGGCAGGTCTTCGGCCGTGGCGCTGGAGCGTACCGCGACCGGAACCGCCGGAACGCAGCAGCGTATCGACAGTTTGCGATAAGACTCGGCGACCAGATCCTCGAGCTCGATGGAGATGGGACAGGATTCGATCATCTCGCGAATGACGCGGGAGGCCTCTTCGAGCTTGTCCATGTCTTCATGGTCGAGCCCGGCCAGCAGTTCGCCCACCGCGGACTGGATGCCTGCGTCGCGCATGAACTGCCTGAAGCCATGGGTCGTCAGGGCGAAGCCCGGCGGTACCCGCACTCCCGCATTGATGAGTTCGCCCAGCGAAGAGCACTTGCCCCCCACCAGATCGACGGAGTCCTTGTTGCACTCCTGGAACCAGCACACCATGGGTGTCGCGCTATCCATTGCCGCCTCCGCGCCAGTTTCTTCAATTGCCAAAGCGCTGCTCATTGTCGGGTTGCTTTCAACGCTAGCGGGTAATCGAAACCACGCCCGAAGAACCGTCAACCCGGATCATCATTCCCGTCTTGATGATCTTGGTGGCGTGCCCGGTGCCCACGATGGCCGGCAGGCCGTACTCGCGACAGACGATCGCGGCATGACTCATGACTCCGCCGACATCGGTAACCGCCGCCTTGATCTTGGCGAAGGCCGGCGCCCATGACGGCGAGGTGGTCGGTGCCACGAGGATTTCACCTTCCTGCAGATCGCGGATGTCCATCGCGGTGCGGCAGACGCGCGCCTTGCCCTCGACGATGCCGGGACTGCCGGCAAAGCCCTTGAGCTCGGTGATGCTGTCGGGGTCGCTGATGTCCTGTACCTCGGACCAGTCGGCCAGGGATTTGTTGGTGACGCCCCAAAGCACGATGGTGAACGGCTCCTGGATCACTTCCGGCGCGATGCCGATGGCCGGCGGCGGGCTCCACTGGCGGAATTTCTCCATGACGCCCTTGCGCCACTCGATTTCCGGCGGCAAGGTGAAGGTGCCGCGCGGCGTGACGCCGGTGGCCCAGGCGGTAACGACGTCCCACAAGGCCTGCTTGATCTCGTCGCGACGCAGGTACCAGATGTCCTCGATGTCATTGATCATGCCGTGATCCTTCATGATCGCCGCCACTTCGCGCATCTTGTTCCAGAACACCGAGTGGAACCAGTGCTCGACGTAGAACAGGTGGTTCTCGACGTAGGGGAACACGGTCTTGGCGCAGCCGAGCAACTCGTCGAACTGCTTCAGGTCGGCTTCGTTGCTGATCAGTTCGCGGTACTCGGCGGTGATGCGGTCGCGCTCGGCCCGGACCTGCTCCGTAGGACGATCGATGCTGACGCCGGCCTTGAGCTTGCCGATATAGGTCTGGATTCCCGACAGCGGAATGTCGAGCGTGTCGTTCCAGCTGCGGTCGGTGTGGAACCAGCCGGTTCCGGTGGAGACGTTGAACCACGGGTAACGCGCCTTCTCGAAGGCGGCCAGCCATTCCGCGCCCTTGGGCAGCTTCCCGACGGCGAGCTTGACGGCGACCCAGTCCCGGTGTCCCGTGACGGCCTGGTCGACGCCCAGGGCGACGGCCTTCTTCGCCAGTTCCTTCAACTCGTCATCCGGCTTGTACATGATGACGTCGATGCCCGAGATCATCTGCGTGATGCGCTGCAGCGGGATGCTGGGGAACAGCTTCTGCGTGAAGTCCATGAAGAAGACGTAGGCGGCATAGCCGAGGTTCAGAAACTCGAAGTGGTACTGCCAGCACTTGATGCCGAGGTTGATCAAGTCGTCGTAGTTCTTGATCAGGTGGTAGCCCTTGGATTCGCCGAGCGCATCGGTGACCACCGAGATGTCCTCGAGGTCGGGCAGGGGCGAAATCTGCAGGTCCTCGAGTTCCTTGATGGTGGCCTCCATCTTGACTTTCCACTTGGCCTCCAGCGCGTCCCAGTTCTTGTAGTAGTAGCCGGCTCGCTCCATGAAGTTGGGCACGCGGCTGCCGATCTCGGCGCCGTCCTTGACCGGCACCGGCGAGATGTAGACATAGCCGTTGATCATGCGGTGGTCGACGCCGCGCACCGGCGGCACCTGGAAGATGCGGTTGTTGAACTGCGACAGGGCGAGGAACCAGGCTTCGTCCCAGATCGTGTCGAAGGGATACAGCGGCTCCGGATAATGCAATCCGTCGTAGAACCAGAACGTCTCCTTTTCGTACTGGTTGCGCACCGGATCGTCGGTAACGAACTGGTACTGGTACGGATACATCCTTTCCCAGCCCTCGGTACCGGGAATCGTCTTGGCGCTTACATCGTGCGGAACGGGAAACTTCATCGGATGTCTCCTTTTGTAATTTTTGTGAATATCGGCTTGGTCGGGTCCGGGCAGGTGTCCGGAGCGGTGAAGGTAACGCAAGGCTCGGGCCACCTATCAATGGTGCAATGCAATATATCCGGCTGACACAGCAAGCCTGCCGAAATTGCGAGCCATGGCAGCAGGGGGCTTGACGCAGTTTGCAGACGCAACAAAAATACCAACGGGATGGCCGCGAGCGGGGTTGCCGGTGGGGAGGTCGGGAGCGTCAACTGCTACTCAATTGGTCAAATTTCCAGCCAACATGCTTGAAATTTGACCTTTCCATGAATGCCCGAATCCGGGTCGGTGGAAAGCTGGCTGTTTGCCTTCAATAACAACAACTTTCCCGATCTGCGCTTACAATAATCCGTTGGGGAGTAGACAATCAGTGAGAGAGTGGCCATGACCAAACTCCGTAGCGTCGGGCGTTCAACCAACGAGGATTTGCGCGCGCGCGTGCATTTTTGCGCCGATACCGGGCAGATCTGGCTGCATGAGCACCGCATGCTGCTGGTGCACGCCGAGGCGCAGGCGGCATTGCGCAAGGAACTGATCGACACTCTTGGCATGGACCGCGCCAAGGGGCTGCTGACGCGCATGGGCTACGCGTCCGGCGTACGCGATGCCGAACTCGCCCGCACCCGCGCCGAGGATTCCACCGATCTCGAAGCCTTCATGACCGGCCCGCAGTTGCATACGCTTGAAGGCATCGTGCGGGCTACCCCGGTCAAGGTGGAGCTCGACCGTCACGCCGGAACGTTCTACGCCGAGATTCTCTGGGAGCATTCCTGGGAAGGACAATGGCATCGCCACCACTACGGCATACACAGCGAGCCGGTGTGCTGGACACAGATCGGCTACGCCTGCGGCTACACCTCGGCTTTCATGGGGCGCACCATTCTCTACAAGGAAGTCGAATGCACCGGGATGGGGCACAACAACTGCCGCATCATCGGCAAGCCGGCCGAGGAATGGGAAGATGCCGCCGAGCAGATGCGTTTCTTCAACAGCGAATCGATCGCCGACCAGCTCATTGACCTGCAAACCCAGGTGGTTCAGCTGCGCTCATCCATCGGCGACCGCGATCAGCTGCCCGAAGACGTCGCCGGCATTTCGCCCGGTTTTCGTGCCGCCTACGACTTGCTCAAGCAGGCCGCCGGCAGCAACATCAGCGTCCTCCTGCAGGGCGAAACCGGGGTCGGCAAGGAGGTCTTCGCGCGCAGCCTGCACGAAACGAGTTCGCGCCGCGACAAGCCCTTTGTCGCCGTCAATTGCGCGGCGATCCCGCAGGAACTGGTCGAGTCCGAACTTTTCGGCGTCGAGAAGGGCGCCTTTACCGGTGCATTGGTATCGCGCCCGGGGCGTTTCGAGCGGGCCGACGGCGGCACGCTGTTTCTGGACGAAATCGGTGATCTGCCTCCATCGGCGCAGGCCAAGTTGTTGCGCGTGCTGCAGGAAGGCGAGATCGAACGTCTCGGCGACCAGAAGACGCGCAAGATCAACGTACGATTCGTGGCGGCCACCAACGCCAACCTGCAGGACCTGGTCAAGGCGGGACGTTTCCGTTCCGATCTCTACTACCGGCTCAACGCCTACCAGATACTCATTCCGCCCCTGCGTGAGCGCAAGCAGGACATACCCCTGCTGGCCAAGCATTTCCTGGCGCGACATACGGCGATCCACGGCAAGAAACTGCGGGGATTTACCGACAAGGCCAAGCGCGCCTTGCTGACCTATCCGTGGCCGGGAAACATCCGTGAACTGCAAAACGCGGTCGAACGCGGGGTGATCCTCGCCCCCGGCGGCACGCGCATCGAGGTCAACCATCTGTTCATGTCATGCAGCGAGGAACAGTCGCCCGAGTTCGGTCTCGGCAACAGCGGCGGCCTCGACGTCAACTGCTGGGATGCCGGCAAGGACCTGCGCGAAGCGGTGTTCAACGGCGCGCTGACGCTCGACCAGGTCGAGGCCATGCTGCTCGAAACCGCCGTCGACAAGGCGCGCGGCAACCTGTCTTCCGCGGCGCGCATGCTGGGCCTGACCCGGCCGCAGATCGCCTATCGCCTGAAGCGTCTGCATGGCGGCACGGAAGCCGCTGACGGTGCGGCCATCGATTCTTTCGACAAGACGCACACCGAGTCCGCCTGATGCCGGCGCAGTTGCCAGCGCAGTTGCCAACTAAGCTGCCGCCGCAGGTGGTCGCCTATCTCAGCGGGCATCACGTCATGACGCTGGCCACCCATGGAGCGGAAGGCCCCTGGGCTTCCGCCGTGTTCTACGCCAATGACGGCGTCTCGCTGATCTTTCTTTCCGCACCGAATACCCGCCACTGCCGCAACCTGGCGCTGGATGCGCGCTGCGCCGCCACCATCCAGGAAGACTATGACGACTGGAAACAAATCAAGGGCATCCAGCTCGAAGGCCGGGTCGTCGAGCTCGAGGGCGACGAGGAAAAACGCGCGCAGCATCTCTATGGCCAGAAGTTCCCGATCGTCGGCGCAGTCGCCACTGTCCCGCCCGCCATCGTCAAGGCGCTGGCCAGAGTGCGCTGGTTCCGGCTCGTGCCCGAGCGCTTCCACTTCATCGACAACAGCAAGGGCTTCGGCCACCGCGACGAGATTGACCTGATCAAAAAATAAAGCGTGAAAAGTCGGCGCCGGCGCTACGGCGGCGCAGCGCGCCCGGGAATCAGCGGACGTTGAACCGGGCAGCGAGTTGCGCCAGCTTTTCCTGCCGCTTCTGCTGCGCTTCCTGTTCCTCCCGTGCCGCCTTCAGCGCGTGTTCCTCGGCCTTCCTGCGCTCGGCACTCTTCTTGAAGCGTTCACGCAAGGTGGTGCCGGCGACTTCGCGCTGTTCCGCTGTTACCTCGCCCGCCGGATTACCGTCAAGGTCGAAGCGCTCGCCGGTGGCAAGCAAGCCCTTCAGATAACGCGTCGATGCCGTGTGGAGCCGCATCGCCAGACGAAGTTGCGCGGTATCGATCTCCGGCATTCTTTCGATGATGACCTTGTGGATGCCCAGCGCCAGGGGCCGGCCCTCGCGAAAGACGGCGAATTTCACGCTGATGGTCTCGAGCAAGGCATTGCGCGACGGAGGTTTTGCCGGTGTGGAGGTCATTCTTGAGACTCGATTGCAAAGCCGAAGCAGGGAGGTTAGCGGAGCGCTGGTCTCGCGGAACTCAGGCCCGAGTGCGGGCCGCCGGCAGGTCTTCGCGCGTGACGAGGAAAATTTTGCCTTCGGCGTGTTCGGTATCGAGCCAGATCGCCGGCAGATCGGGGAAGGCGGCGGTGACGAGGTCCTGGTTGTGGCCGACTTCGATGGCGATGACGCCGCCGCGGATTCAGGTGTTCGCGGGCTGCGGCGAGGATGCGGCGCACCACGTCGAGGCCATCCGCGCCGGCGGCCAGCGCCAAGGCCGGTTCGTGGCGGTACTCGGCGGGCAGGGCGTCCATGGCTTCTGCCGTGACGTAGGGCGGGTTGCAGACGATGAGGTCGTAGCGCTTGCCCGGTACGGCGGCGAAGAGGTCGGACTCGATGACCTTGACGCGGTCTTCGAGGTGGTAGTCGGCGATGTTGCGGCTGGCCACGACAAGCGCGTCGGGCGAGATGTCGATGGCATCGACCGCGGCATTGGGGAAGGCGTGGGCCATCAGGATGGCGAGGCAGCCGGAGCCGGTGCACAGATCCAGCGCGGACTCGACGGCCTCCGCGTCTTCGATCCAGGGCGCGAAGCCATGTTCCAGCAGTTCGGCGAAATAAGAGCGCGGCACGATGACGCGCTGGTCGACGTAAAAGCGGAATTCGCCGAGCCAGGCTTCCTGCAGCAGGTAGGCGGTGGGCAGGCGATGCACCACGCGCTGCTGCAGGTTGCCGAGCAGGGCCATGCGCTCGCTCTTGGTCAGGTGGGCGTCGAGCCAGGGTTCGAGCGTGTCGCGCGGCAGGTGCAGGGTGGCCAGCACCAGCCAGACCGCTTCGTCCCAGGCGTTTTCGGTGCCGTGGCCGTAGCACAGGCCCGCCTCGTTGAAGCGGCTGACCGCCCAGCGCAGCCAGTCGCGGACAGTGACCAGTTCGTCGGTGGCGCTGTTGATCATGGCAAGCAGGCGTTCGAAGGTGAGTTCGTAGATGCGCGCCAGCGGTTCGAGGTCGGCCACGGCGATGCATTCGTCGATCTTGTGGATGCTGGCGTTGACCGGGCCGAACTCCACCAGTTGCGGGCAGATGTCGGCGATGAAGCGGCCGTCGGAGGTGCCGCCGGTGGTCGACAGTTCGGTGGCGATGCCGGTCGCGGCGGCGACGGCGGCGGCCAGCGCCGCGCAGAGCTCGCCGCGCGGGGTCAGGAAGGGCTTGGCGCCCAGCGTCCAGGCGATGTCGTATTCGAGCCCGTGGCGGTCGAGCAGCTTGATGTACGCGGGCCTGCAGGCCGTCCGACCGTGCTGGCGGTCGAGAAGCGGAAATTGAAGTCGATGACGAAGCTGCCGGGCACGACGTTGCCGGCGCCGGTGCCGGCGTGGGCGTTGGAGATCTGGAAGCTGGTCGGCGGGAAGTATTCGTTGCCGCTGTCCCAGGTGGTCGCGGCGAGTTCGGCCAGCGCCGGGGCGGCGAGATGTACCGGATTCTTCACCAGATGGGGATAGGCGACATGGCCCTGCACGCCCTTGACGGCGAGCTTCGCCGAGAGCGAGCCGCGGCGGCCGTTCTTCATGGTGTCGCCGAGACGGCCGACGCAGGTCGGTTCGCCGACGATGCAGAAGTCGATGGTCTCGCCGCGCGCCTTGAGCGCCTCGACCACGCGCACCGTGCCGTCGATGGCATCGCCTTCCTCGTCGGAGGTCAGCAGCAGGCATAAAGAGTCGGCGTCGGCACCACGGCGATTCACCAGCCGTTCCATGGCCACCACGCAGGCGGCGATCGAACTTTTCATGTCGGCGGCACCGCGGCCGTAGAGATGGCCGTCACGCACGGTGGGTTCGAAAGGCGGCGAGGTCCATTGTTCCAGCGGGCCGGTCGGCACGACGTCGGTGTGGCCGGCGAAGCAGATCAAGCGGCCGCCCGGTGCCGCGCCGCGCCCAGAGGTTTGAGACGCCGCCGGCATCGATGCGCTCGATGTTGAAAGCCCAGCGGCACCAGCCAGGAGGCGATCAGGTCGAGGCAGCCGGCATCGTCGGGCGTGACCGAAGGGCGCGCGATCAGCGGCCCGGACTTTTTCCAGAACCGGCATCAGTCGTCCATGTTCAGCTTGAAGTCGCTGAAGGAACCCGGCGCGACCGAGTTGGTGTAGTCGGGTGCGGCGTTCGGATCGGCGGCTGCCGCAGCTGGCCGCGGCGGGCTTGGCCGCGGCCGGGTCGGCGGCGTTGTTGATCACCTGCTGCAGGTTATTGGCCGAATCGGCATTGGCCAGCGCTTCGTCGAGCGTGATGGTGCCGCTCTTGTAGAGCTGGAACAGGCTCTGCTCGAAGGTCTGGCTGCCGGGCACCATGCTCTTTTCCATGGCGTCCTTGATCTCGCCGAGGTCGCCTTTTTCGATCAGTTCGGCGATGTAGCGCGAGTTGAGCAGCACTTCCACCGCGGCGGCGCGGCTGCCGTCGGGCTTCTTCACCAGACGCTGCGAGATCACGCACTTGAGCGTCACCGACAGGTCGGCGAGCAGCGACGGGCGGTTTTCCAGCGGATAGAAGCTGATGATGCGGCTCATCGCGTGGTAGCTGTTGTTGGCGTGCAGCGTCGCCAGGCACAGGTGGCCGGACTGGGCGTAGGCGATGGCCTGGCTCATGGTGTCCTTGTCGCGGATCTCGCCGATGAAAATCACGTCCGGCGCCTGGCGCAGGGCGTTCTTCAGGGCGATCTGGTAGGCCTTGGTGTCGGTGCCGACCTCGCGCTGGTTGACGATGGACTTCTTGTTCTTGAAGAGGAACTCGAGCGGATCTTCCAGCGTCAGGATGTGGCCCGAGGCGTTCTCGTTGCGGTGGTCGATCATCGAGGTCAGCGTGGTCGACTTGCCGGAACCGGTGGCGCCGACCATCAGGATCAGCCCGCGCTTTTCCATGATGACTTCCTTGAGGACCGGCGGCAGGCCGAGGGAGTCGAATTTCGGGATGTCCACCGGAATGTAGCGCGCCACCATGGCCGGCGTGCCGCGCTGGAAGAAGCACGACAGGCGGAAAACGCCGACGTCCGGCGCCACGACGCGCGTCTGCAGTTCCTTCTCGCGATCGAACTCGGCTATCTGGTCCTCGTTGAGGACTTCGGCGAGCAGGTTGCGCACCGTCGCCGGATCGAGGATGGTCGGATTGATCGGCATCGAATTGCCGAGCATCTTGATGGTGATCGGGGCGCCGACCGAAAGAAACAGGTCCGAGGCCTTTTTCTCCGCCATCAACTGGAACAGTCGTTGCATCGTTCCCATGGTTTGGTCTCCGGTGTGTGTCGCCGTTGTCAGTCGCGCAGCAGTTCGTTGATGGCGGTCTTGGCCCGCGTCTGGGCATCGACCCGCTTGACGATGACGGCGCAATACAGGCTGTACTTGCCGTCGGCGGAGGGCAGGTTGCCGCTGACCACGACCGAGCCTTCCGGGATGCGGCCGTACATGACTTCGCCGCTGGCGCGGTCGTAGATCTTGGTGCTCTGGCCAATATACACGCCCATCGAGATCACGCAGTTGTCTTCGACGATGACGCCTTCGACGACTTCCGAGCGGGCGCCGACGAAGCAGTTGTCGCCGATGATGGTCGGGTTGGCCTGCAGCGGTTCCAGCACGCCGCCGATGCCGACGCCGCCCGACAGATGCACGTTCTTGCCGATCTGCGCGCAGGAGCCGACGGTGGCCCAGGCGTCAACCATGGTGCCTTCATCGACGTAGGCGCCGATATTGACGAAGCTCGGCATCAGCACCACGTTCTTGCCGATGAAGCTGCCGCGCCGGGCGACGGCGGGCGGCACCACGCGGAAGCCGCCCTTCTCGAAGTTGTAGGTATCGTAGTTGGCGAACTTGTTCGGCACCTTGTCGAAATAGCGCATCGGGCCGCCATCCATCAGCACGTTGTCTTCGAGGCGGAAGGACAGCAGCACGGCCTTCTTGATCCACTGGTGCGTGGTCCACTGGCCGTCGATTTTCTCGGCGACGCGCAGGGTGCCCGAGTCGAGTTCGCCCAGCACATGCGCCACGGCATCGCCGAAGCGCGCCGGCGCGGCGCCGGGGTTGAGATTGGCGCGATCTTCCCACGCCTCTTCGATGATCTGCTGGAGTTCGTTCATGGCGGTTTCCTTCAAAGAGATAGGCAAAAATCGTTGATGCGGCGCGCGGCGTCGAGGCATTCCTCGTGCGGTCGCCACCAGTGCGATGCGGATGTAATTGGCGCCGGGATTGACCCCGCCGCCTGTGGATGCGCGCGCGAGATAGCTGCCGGGCAGCACCACGACATTCTTCTGCCGCAGCAGTTCGCGGGCGAAGTCGGTATCGGCGATGGGCGTTTTGGCCCAGAGGTAGAAGCCCGCATCGGGAATCCGGCAATCGAGGTGATGGGCGATCAGCGGCGTCACTTCATGAAATTTTTCGGCATACATGCGGCGGTTGTCGCGGACGTGGGCCTCGTCGTTCCAGGCCGCGATGCTGGCGGCCTGCACCGCCGGATTCATGGCGCTGCCGTGGTAGGTGCGGTAGAGCAGGAACTTCTTCAGGATGGCCGCGTCGCCGGCGACGAAGCCCGAGCGCAGGCCCGGCACGTTGGAGCGTTTGGACAGGCTGGAGAAGGTGACCAGGTTGCGGTAGTCGTGGCGGCCGAGTTTCGCGCGCCGCGGTGAGTCCGCCCAGCGGCGGCTTCGCTTCGTCGAAATAGATTTCCGAATAACACTCATCCGACGCAATGACAAAACCGTAACGGTCGGAAAGCTCGAACAGGGTCTTCCACGATTCCAGGCCGAGGACCTTGCCGGTCGGGTTGGCCGGCGAACAGACATACACCAGTTGCACGTCGCGCCAGGTGCTGTCCGCCAGCGCATCCCACTCCATTTCGAAGTCGTTGTGCGGCACGGTATTGAGGAACACCGGTTCCGCCCCGGCGAGCAGGGCGGCGCCCTCGTAGATCTGGTAGAAGGGGTTGGGGCAGACCACTTTTGCCTTGCCGTTGGCGCGGTCGATGACGGTCTGGGCAAAGGCGAACAGGGCCTCGCGCGAGCCATTCACCGGCACCACCTGGGTGACGAAATCCGGCACCGGCACGCCGTAGCGGCGGGCTATCCAGGCGGCAATGGTCTGGCGCAGGGCGTCGGTGCCTTGCGTCGTCGGATAGTTGGCCAGGCCGGCCAGGTTGTCGGCCAGCGCGCGCTGGATGAAAGGCGGCGTCGGATGCTGCGGTTCGCCGATCGACAGCTTGATCTCGGGAAAAGTGCCCGAAGGGCCGCAGAGCGCTGGCGCCGGCGACACGCCGGCAAACAGGTGGCGCAGCTTTTCGAAGGGGTAGGGCTGCAGGCGGGCGAGGTCGGGATTCACGGCGGATCGGTCGGCGAAAGATGGCCTGCATTATACGAGAGGGACCCGTCGAGGAATCCGTGCGTCGATGCCAGCCGATTTCCGGTAAATTGCAGCTTTTGCGGAAGGTGAGGAGGCAGGCATGGGACAGATGATCGATTTCAAACGGCCCGACGGCAGCGCGTGTCGCGGCTATCTGGCAACTGCGGACAAGGGCCGTCCGGGCGTGATCGTCATCCAGGAATGGTGGGGGCTCAACGACCAGATCTGCGGCGTCGCCGACCGCTTTGCCCGCGCCGGCTTCAATGCGCTGGCGCCCGACCTGTTCAAGGGCCGCGTCACGCAACAGCCCGACGAGGCCAGCCATCTGATGAACGGCCTCGATTTTCCCGGCGCCACGCATCAGGACATCCGCGGCGCCGTCGATCACCTGCACGGCCTGGGCTGCGGCAAGGTCGCGGCCATGGGCTTTTGCATGGGCGGCGCGCTGACCATCGCCGCCGCCGTGCATGTGCCGAATCTCGCCGCCGGCGTGTGCTTCTACGGCATTCCGCCGAAGGAGTTCGCCGACCCGGCGAATATCCGCATTCCCTTCCAGGGCCATTTCGCCAGCAAGGACGACTGGTGCACGCCGGCCGCCGCCGACGGTCTCGAAGCCGCGATGCGCGCCGCCGGCAATCCGCCGGAACTGTTCCGCTATGAAGGCGACCACGCCTTCTTCAACGAGCGCCGTGCCGACGTCTATGACGCCGCTGCCGCCAGCCTCGCCTGGGAGCGCATGGTCGCCTTCCTCGGCAAACACCTGTCCTGAGTTCCACAGGCTCTGATCCATGCCATCACCCGAGCTGACGCCCGCCGACTGGGTCAACATCAGCCTCACCGAGGCAATGCTGGCGCGCGACGGCCCGCCGCTGTATGTCGCGGCCAGGCTCGGCTGCGTGGCCGCGGTGCGGGTAATGTGCGAGGCCGGGACCAATGTCGAAGTGCTCGGCCCGAACCGGGAGCGTCCGCTGCACGCGGCGGCGGCCGGCGGCCATGAAAGCATCGCGGCGACGCTGGTCAGCGCCGGCTGCGAGGTCGATGCCCAGGACCAGGACGGCAACACGCCGCTGATCACGGCCATCCTCCACGGCCATGCCGCGCCCGTCGAACTGCTGCTGGCGGTCGGCGCCGACATCGGGATTGCCCGGCTCGACGGAATGACCGCAATCCACATCGCGCAACTGCCGGGCACGCCCAAGCTTATCTACGAGCTGATCATGCTCGGCCAGGAGGAACTCTGAAGCGGAACCGCGTGCCGTGGACGCCTGTCCCCGCTGCGGCGAAGGGCATGAAGGCCGGCGCGTGAGGCTCTACCTTGCCGGGCCGGACGTGTTCCGGCCCGATGCGGCGGGTTGGGCCGGCCGGGTGCGCGAACTGTGCCGCGCCGCCGGGCACGAGGCCCTGATTCCGCTCGATGACGTGCCGGCGACCGCCGCTGCCATCTACCGCAACAACCTGGAGCGCATCGCCGGGGCCGACGCGGTGCTGGCCAACCTCAATCCGTTTCGCGGCGATGAGCCGGATTCGGGTACCTGCGTCGAAATCGGCTATGCCCTGGCGCTGGGCAAGATCGTGATCGGCTACGCCGGCGACCTGCGGCCGCTGCGCGAGCGCCTGGGGGTGACCGGACCGGGAAATGACGGACGCTTCCGCGACGCCGGCGGTCATGTCGTCGAGGATTTCGGCCTGCCGCTGAACCTGATGCTGGCGGTGCCGCTGCAGCTGGTGCAGGGTGGCCTGGCGGAGGCACTTCAGGGATTGCCGCAAACCGGAGGCAGCGTATGAAAAGGATAGGCGTGATCGGTGTCGGCAACATGGGTCTGCCGATGGTCAAGGCCCTGCGCCGCGCCGGCTATGACGTCGTCGCCCGCGATCTGCGGCCCGCGGCGGAAGCGGCGGCGCTCGCGGCCGGTGCCCGGCTTGCCGCCAGCGCCCGCGATCTGGCGGCGCAATGCGGGATGATCCTGGTCGTGGTGGTCGATGCCGGCGAAATCGAGGACGCCCTGTTCCGCGAAGCCGAGCCGGCCGCGGCCGGCTGGCGGCCGGACACCGTGGTCGCCTTGTGCAGCACCATCGCTCCGGAAGACGCCGCACGGCTCGCCGCGCGGATCGAAGCCGCCGGTGCGGCGGCGCTGGAGGCGCCGGTCTCGGGCGGCCCGCTGCGCGCCGAGGGTGGCCAACTGGCGCTGATGCTGGCCGGGGCGGAGGCGGTCCTGGCGCGTGCCGAACCCGTGCTGGCGGCCTTGGCCGACAAGCGTTTCCGCATTTCCGGGCGGCCCGGGGACGGTGCGCGCATGAAGCTGGTGAACAACCTGCTGGCCGGAATCAATCTCGCGGCCGGCGCCGAAGTGTTGGCCATGGGGCAGCGTCTCGGCCTCGACCCGCAACTGATGCTGGCAGTGGTCGGCGCCGGTTCCGGGCAGAGCTGGATCGTCAGCGACCGCATGCCGCGCGCCCTTGCCGGCGACTACGCGCCGCGCGCCCACGCCCGCATCCTGCACAAGGACATCGGGCTCGGCCTGGCCATGGCCGCCGCCGGTGGCTGCGATGCGACCTTTGGCCAGCGCGCGCTGGCGCTGTTCGCGGAAACCCTGGAACGCGGCTGGGGCGCCGAGGACGATGCGGTGCTGTTGAGGACTGCGCTGGCGAAGATCGCCGAACGGAATTCGGGCTGAGTCCCGGTCAGAGCCCGGGCGGTGCCATCCTGGTTTCCGGCGCGATGCGCGTGTTCTCGCCGTCAACGATCAGCCACAGTTCGCCTTCCTGCAACGTGCATTGCAGTTGCATGCCGCGCTCCGCCAGTGCCGCCAGCGCCCGCGACTCCTCTGCTGCCAGGTTGATGACCGTGAGGTTGTCCTGTCGCTGCAGGGCTGCCTTGTTCTGCTGCCACCACATATCGGCGACGCGGCCGCCGTAAGTCACGACGACGACCTGCCGGGCGCGGCCGCAGGCGCGGCGGAGGCGCTTTTCGTCGGGCAGGCCCACTTCGATCCAGAGCTCGATGGCGCCGGTCAGGTCCTTGCGCCACAGGTCCGGTTCGTCTTCCGAGGACAGGCCCTTGCCGAATACCAGGGCGGAATCGGCGTACATGGCGAACGCCAGCACCCGGACCATCATGCGTTCATCGGTTTCCGACGGATGGCGGGCGATGGTCAGCGCATGATTCTGGTAGTAATTGCGTTCCAGATCGGCGATCTGGAGTTCTGCCTTGAAGATGGTGGATTTGAGAGCCATGGCGCTTTGGAAAAATTGCGACTCGACTGCGGATTGACGGTCGCGGATGCGGGTTCGGAAAACGAAGTTTCAGTGGAGGCTGACGCCGGTATTGTTGGCGTCAAGCGTAGCGGCCGAAACCAAAATCGGGGGGCGCGGCATGGCTGTAACTGACGTTGCCAAGGATTGCGGCCGCGTCAATCCTTGCTTTCGGGATGCCCCCGGGGAATCGGGAGCCCCAAGGTTTCCTGCTGCCCTGGGGGAACGCCGCAACGGCGTTCGCCGAGCCCGGCGCTACTTCTTGACCGGTGTCGGAATCGACGACTTCCCCTGTGCGCCGCCAAAAGGCAAAGCCGGCGCGGCGGGCTTGGTCTTGTCCTTCTTGGGTTTTTTCTGTTCGCGATTGCTGCGCATCTGTCCCTTGGCCATTTCGGATCTCCTGAATGTGTAAGTGCTGGCGGGTTGCGACGGATGGTACATCGAATCGCCCCGGGCACAGCAGGTGCAGCCGCAAACAAGGTCTTTCAGATTTGACATTGTCCGTGCCGAGGCATACAGTCAAACTGCGTTCGACTTGAAGGCATCTTCGGGAGGAACTTAGCGCTGAACCAAAATCCGCGATCTAGTGTTTTACCCTTTGATCAGGAGTCTTGCTGACTCCAGCCCCGACGGGCAGCGCCGATTTGAGTTACAGCTTGCGGGCGCATTACAAGTTCAGCTAAGCGCTACACGAAAAGCCCCTTTTGGTGACCCTGCCGAAACGGGCTTTTCGCCTTTGTCGATGAGCGTCGTCTTCGATGGTCTCTACAGGAATTACCCGCAGGAGCAGTCAATGTCGGAAATTGCAATCGCCGTCCCGCCAGCGCCGACTTTTTTGGAAGCCCTGCGCTTCTGGTTCAAGCTCGGCTTCATCAGCTTCGGCGGGCCGGCCGGGCAGATTTCGATCATGCATCAGGAGCTGGTCGAGCGCCGGCGCTGGATCTCGGAGCATCGCTTCCTCCATGCCTTGAACTACTGCATGCTGTTGCCCGGCCCGGAGGCCTGCCAGCTCGCGATCTACACCGGCTGGCTGCTGCACGGGACGCGCGGCGGACTGATGGCGGGCCTGCTGTTCTTCCTGCCGGCTTTCCTGCTGCTCTCCCTGCTCGCCGGTCTCTATCTGGCCTTCGGCGACATGCCGTCGGTGCAGGGCATTTTTTACGGCATCAAGCCGGCGGTGGTGGCCGTGGTGCTGTTCGCCGCCTGGCGCATCGGCTCGCGCGCGATCAGGAACGGCGTGTTGCTGGCCGTCGCCGCGCTGGCTTTCGTCGGCATCTTCTTTTTCAAGATCGAGTTTCCCTGGATCGTGCTGGCCGCCGGCGTGCTGGGCGCCATCGGCGGCAAACTGGTGCCCGGCAAGTTTTCCGGTGGCGGCGGGCATGGCGCCGGCCACAAGGGCTATGGCCCGGCCCTGATCGACGACGACACGCCGCCGCCGCCGCACGCGAAGTTTTCCTGGGCCAGGCTCGTCGTGACCACGCTGGTTTTCGTCGCCATCGGCGCGGCGGCGCTGCTGGCGTTGCGCGGCAGTGACGACCTCTACAACATGGGCGAGTTCTTCACCAAGGCGGCCTTCCTGACCATCGGCGGGGCCTACGCGGTATTGCCCTACGTGTATCAGGGCGGGGTGGAGCACTTTGGCTGGCTCACCGGCCCGCAGATGATGGACGGCCTGGCGCTGGGCGAGACTACGCCGGGGCCGCTGATCATGATCGTGACCTGGGTCGGCTACGTCGGCGGCGTGACCAAGGCGGTCGCCGCCAACTCCGTTGTTGCCGGCCTGGCCGGCGCGGCGGTGGCGACCTTCTTCACCTTCCTGCCAAGTTTCCTGTTCATCCTCGCCGGCGGTCCGCTGGTCGAGGCGACGCGCGGCGAACTCAAATTCACCGCGCCGCTGACGGCGATCACGGCCGCCGTGGTCGGCGTGATCCTGAATCTGGCGGTTTTCTTCGCCTGGCACACGTTCTGGCCGAAAGCGACCGAGGCCGCACCGTTCGCCGGGCCCTTCGAGTGGCTGCCGGTACTGATCGCGCTGGCGGCCGTGCTCGCACTGTGGAAGTACAAGGCCGACATCATGAAAGTGATCGGCGTTTGCGCGCTGCTGGGCTTGGCACTGAGTTTCGTGCGCTGAGAAAAAATCAAGAAATGGGTCACCCGCGAACGGCCGAAGATCGACCGCATCGCCTGCCCCTGGCTGGTGGCGCGCTTCGTCGATGAAGCGCCGGAATTCCTCTACGTGCCGGGCGGTGAGGTCATGCGCGTGGCGCACGAGACCGGTGCGATTCCCTACGATGTGCCGGGCGTCGAACTGGGTCACCACGGCGACCTGTGCATCGTCTGCGCGATCCACCTGACCGACAAGGAAGGCAACGCGATTTCGGTAAAGGCGGTCTGAGGCAGGTAGCATACAGGGATCGGCAGTGCTGCCGGCCCGTGAATCAACCTGGTTACCGTTCGCCAAGCTCACGGCTCAGGATGATCGGGAAGGCCGGCTCAGGGTGAACGGCCTTATCATCAGAGTTGGCATTTGTCGCCATGGCGCTTAGGGGTTTTCTTTCATGCGCGCAGTCGTCCTCGGCATCGGCAACACCATCCTCAGCGACGAGGCCGCGGGCGTGCGCGCGGTCGAGGCGCTGGAGCGTGGATGGAAGCTGCCGGACAACGTCATGGCCATCGACGGCGGCACCTCGGGCATGGAAATGATCGAGGATCTCTCCAACCTGGATTTCCTGATCGTCCTCGACGTTGTGAAGACCGGTGCGGCGCCCGGTACCGTGGTCAGGATCGCGGGCAAGGAGATCCCGGTGTTTTTCCGCAGCAAGCTGTCGCCGCACCAGATCGCCCTGCCCGACGTGCTGGCCAGCCTGGAACTGCTCGATACCATGCCGAAGGAGATCGTCGTACTCGGCGTCGAGTTCATTTCCCTGGAACTGGGCACGGAGATGACGCCGACCGTGGCGGAGAAGGTGCCGGTCCTGGCGGCGATGGCGGCAGAGGAATTGATCGAGCGCGGCTATGCGCTCGAAGCGCTGCGAAAGGCCGCCTGAAATGTGCCTCGCGGCCCCTTCCCGGGTGATCGAAGTGCGCGAGGGCATGGCCGTCACCGAGTGTTTCGGCCAGGTGCGCGAGGTCAGCCTGCTGTTGATGAACGAAGACGTCGCGGTGGGCGATTACCTCCTGATCCAGTCCGGCGGCTTTGCCTTCGAGCGTGTAGAGGCCGAACGTGCCGAAGAAGCCCTGGCCTTGATGCGGGAATTGATGGAACAGGGAGGCGACGCCCGCAGTTGGGGCGATGGTCTGGAGCCGGCATGAGTTTCCGGATTCATGAGGCCAGCCCCGCCGATGCGGTGGAGGAAGCCTTTTTCCGCATCCAGCGCGAGCAGATGGCCGACGTGCCGATCCTCAATCCCGCGCTATCGGTGGAAGCCGTCGATTTCCAGCGCTGGCAGGGGCACTGGCTGGGCAGCGTGGAAATGGAACTCGGGGAGTATCAGAGCTGTCCGTTGTTCTCGCCGATGGGACAATTTTCTTCCCAGTCCGAGGCGACGATGACGGCACGGGCGTCACTGATCGCACTGCTGACCGATCCGCAGCCGGCGAAGGCCGCGGCGGCGGAAAAGCCAGCCGGAGAGCCCTCCCTTTCCCGTCGCCGCTTCCTCGCTTTGCGCTAAGCTTGGGGTCCGCCGCCGCGGGGGTGGGCGGGTGTTGCGCAACGATCAAGTACCGGACGCCATTTCAAGAGGTTTCAAATGTCGAACATCACCGAGTTCAATACCGCTTCGAATGAGAGCACCGATCGCGAGCACGAGATTCAGCTCGGGCTCTTGCGGGCCTTGTGCGCCGCCGCGGGAGAGAACCGTGATGCGGCCACCGTGGCCGAAATTCTCGACCGCCTGATTTCCTACAGCGAAGCGCATTTCATGTCGGAAGAACTGCTGATGCGGCTCAAGAGCTATGACGATTACGAGGACCATGTCGAGGATCACATGCAGATGCTCGATACGCTGCGGGGCATTGCCGCAAGCCATGCCGGCGGCGATCCGGCGCTGATTGCGGGCAGGGCGGCCGAGCTGCTGGACTTCATAGGCAGGCACATTGCGACGCGCGACCGGCGTTTCGCCGACTACGTGCGCAACGGCTTGTAGGCGCGCGGCCAGGGATGCACGAAATGTCGCTTGCCGAGGGCGTGCTGCAACTGATAGAAGATGCGGCGCGCGAGCAGGGCTTTGCGAAAGTCACGACGGTCTGGCTGGAGATTGGCCGGCTTTCCGGAGTCGAGGTCGAAGCCATGAAGTTCTGTTTTGATGCCGTGATGCGCGACAGCATCGCCGACGGTGCGAGTCTGGAAATCATTTCCTTGCCCGGTGTCGGCTGGTGCATGGCGTGTTCGAAACCGGTGCCGATGGCGGAACTGTTCGACGAATGCCCGCAATGCGGCAGTTACCAGTTGCAGGTGACCGGCGGCACTGAAATGCGGGTCAAGGAACTCGAAGTCGCTTAGAAGGAGAGGGCAATGTGTACGACCTGTGGCTGCGGCAGCGGCGAAGTGAAGATCGATGGCGAAGACGCCCATCACGGACACGAGCATGTGCATGCCGACGGTACCCGACAAAGCCACGATCACGGGCATGGGGCCGGCGCCGACCACGAGCACTCCCATGGCCACGAACATCGCCACAGTTATGCGCCGGTGCATTCGCATGCTCCGGGCGTCGGCACCAAGCGCATGGTGCAGATCGAGCAGGACATCCTGGCCAAGAACAACGCCTATGCGGCGCAAAACCGGCAGCGACTGGCGGACGCGGGGCATTTTTGCGCTGAACCTGGTCTCCAGCCCGGGATCTGGCAAGACCACGTTGCTGGTGAAAGACCATCGAGATGCTGAAGGGCGAGCGGCGCGTCACGGTGATCGAAGGCGACCAGCAGACCAGCCAGGATGCCGAGCGCATCCGTGCCACCGGGGCGCCGGCGATCCAGATCAATACCGGCAAGGGCTGCCACCTCGACGCCCACATGGTCGGCCATGCCATGGAACAACTCGACCTGCAGGACGATTCGCTGCTGATGATCGAGAACGTCGGCAACCTGGTCTGCCCGGCGGCCTTCGACCTGGGCGAAGCGCACAAGGTGGTGATCCTTTCCGTCACCGAAGGCGAGGACAAGCCGATCAAGTATCCGGACATGTTCCGCGCCGCGACCCTGATGCTGGTGAACAAGTGCGACCTGCTGCCCTACGTGAGCTTCAAGGTCGAGACCGCGATCGAGTTCGCCCGCCGCGTGAATCCCGGCATCGAGGTGATCCAGGTCTCGGCGACCACGGGGCAGGGCATGGAGCAGTGGCTGGCATGGATAGCGGGCGGCGCGGCGCAGACCGTCGCAGGGAAGCCGGCTGCCGGCACGGCGCCGCAGGCCGCCGCCGGAGTTCGATGAACCCTGCGCTGATTTCATTGCCGGCGTCCTTCGCGTCCGCGCCGCCGGTGTTCGCGGCGGGAGCGTGGTTCAAGAACGCCGTGTGCGGCATCAAGGCCGGTGCCGCGCGGATGTCGCGCGTGGTCGGCGACCTCAATACGCCCGAGGCCTGCGTCGGGCACGAAGATGAAGCCGACAAGCTGCTGTCCTGGCTGGGCAAGCCGGCGGCGATCGCCCACGACCTGCATCCCGACTTCCATTCCTCGCGCCATGCGCTGGAGATTGCTTCGCGCGTCGGCGCCATCGCGGTGCCGGTGCAGCACCACCACGCGCACATCGCCTCGGTCTGCGCCGAACACGGCGAGCGCGGCGCGGTGATCGGCCTCGCGCTCGACGGCGTCGGGCTGGGCACCGACAATACGCCCTGGGGCGGCGAACTGCTGATGGTCGACGGCGCGCGGTTCGAACGCCTGGGCCATCTCGCGCCGCTGGCCTTGCCCGGTGGCGATCGCGCCGCGCGCGAACCCTGGCGCATGGCGGCGGCCGTGCTATACGATCTCGGTCGTGGCGGGGAAGTGCCCGGGCGCTACGCAGACGAACCTGCGGCGGCGACGGTCGTGGCGATGCTGGAAAAGAATCTGAATTGTCCGCGGACTTCCAGCGCCGGGCGGCTGTTCGACGCGGCCTCCGGCCTGCTCGGCCTGTGCCTCAGGATGGAGGTGGATGCCGAGGCCGCAATCAAGCTGGAACAGGCGGCGGCGCGGCGCATTGATGCCGGCGGCTGGCCGCAAGCCATGGCCGGCGGCTGGCGCATCGAGGACGGCGTGCTCGACCTGCGGCCCTTGCTGGCGAGGCTGGCCGACGAACACGATGCGGAGCAGGGCGCCGCGCTGTTTCACGCCACACTGGTTTGCGCGCTGGCGGAATGGACCGCGCGGGCCTGCAGCGGGATGCGCATCGGGACGGTGGCACTGGGCGGCGGCTGCTTCTTCAACCGCCTGCTGGCAAGCGGCCTGCGGCGCGACTGCGAGGCGCGCGGCCTGCGCGTGCTGGCGCCGATCAACCTGGTTCCCGGCGACGCCGGCCTGGCGCTGGGCCAGGCCTGGGTCGCGCTTCATTCTCTGGAAAACTGACATGTGCCTGGCATTGCCTGTGAAGGTCATAAAAGTTATGCAAAGCGGTATCCAGACGGACGGCGCCGGCCCGGGTGACGATTGGGCGATCGTCGATCTCGGCGGCGTGAAAAAGGAAATCTCGCTGGCCCTGCTGTCCGATGTGCAGGTCGGCGACTACGTGATCCTGCACGTCGGCTATGCCTTGTCGAAACTCGATCCCGAGGAAGCGGAAAAGACCCTGGCCCTGTTTGCCGAGATCAACGCGACGGGCCTCGCCGCCACGTGAAGTACATCGACGAATTCCGCGACGGCGAACTGGCGAAGAATCTGGCGCTGAGCATAGGCGCCGAGGTCGAACCCGGGCGCAACTACAGCTTCATGGAATTCTGCGGCGGGCATACCCATGCCATTTCGCGTTACGGCCTCTCCGACCTGCTTCCGCCAAACGTGCGCATGGTGCATGGCCCGGGCTGCCCGGTCTGCGTGCTGCCGATCGGCCGCGTGGACATGGCGATCGATCTGGCGCTGAACCATGGCGTAATCCTGTGCACCTACGGTGACACGCTGCGCGTGCCGGCTTCCGACGGTTTGTCCCTGATGAAGGCGAAGGCCGGGGTCGGCGACAAATGTGGCGACATCCGCATGGTGTATTCGACCATCGATGCGCTGCAGGTCGCGCGCGACAATCCGCAGCGCGAGGTGGTGTTCTTCGCCATCGGCTTCGAGACCACGACGCCGCCCACGGCGGTGGCGATCCAGCAGGCCGATGCCGAGGGCCTGAAGAATTTCAGCGTGCTCTGCTGCCATGTGCTGACACCTGCCGCGATCAGCAACATCCTCGAGTCGCCCGAAGTGCGGCAGTGGGGCACGGTGCCGCTCGACGGCTTCATCGGCCCGGCGCACGTGTCGACGGTGATCGGCAGCCGGCCCTACGAGTTCTTCGCCGAGGAGTACAGGAAGCCCGTGGTCATCGCCGGCTTCGAGCCGCTCGACGTGATGCAGGCGATCCTGATGCTGGTGCGGCAGGTCAACGAAGGCCGCGCCGAAGTCGAGAACGAGTTTTCGCGCGCCGTCAGTCGCGACGGCAACCTGAAGGCGCAGGATCGGGTCGCCGAGGTTTTCGAGCTGCGCCGCGAATTCGAATGGCGCGGATTGTCGGTGGTGCCCTACTCGGCGCTGCGCATCCGCCAGAAGTACGCAAGCTTCGACGCCGAGCGGCGCTTCAAGCTCGATTACCGCTCGGTGCCCGACAACAAGGCCTGCGAATGCGGCGCCATCCTGCGCGGCGTCAAGCGCCCGCAGGATTGCAAGATCTTCGGCACGGTATGCACACCGGAGAACCCCATCGGCTCCTGCATGGTCAGCTCCGAAGGCGCCTGCGCGGCGCACTACAGCTACGGACGTTACAAGGATGCGGCATGAAAACAAAAACCAAACAGCCTGGACACAGAGGACACAGAGGACGCAGAGAAGATCAACAGCAATTCATTTACGAACTGGTTTTCTCTGTGACCTCTGTGTCCTCTGTGGCTGATAGGTTTTGATCTATGGCTGATGTAAAACGAGGGTATGTGAGGCCGCTCGACTTGAAGAGCGGTCGGGTAGACATGACCCACGGCTCGGGCGGCCGCTCCATGGTGCAACTGATTTCCGAGCTGTTCGCCAGGCACTTGGGCAACGAATACCTCGGCCAGGGCAACGACGGCGCCGTGTTGCCGGCGCCAGCGCTCTGCGTCCCTCCGGGAACTTTCAACGGAAAGTCCGGACGCCTGGTGATGTCCACCGACTGTCACGTGGTCTCGCCGCTGTTTTTTCCCGGCGGCGACATCGGCTGCCTCTCGGTGCATGGCACGGTGAACGACGTCGCCGTGATGGGCGCGACGCCCTTGTATCTCGCGGCGGGCTTCATCCTCGAAGAAGGCTTCCCGCTCGCCGACCTGGCGCGCATCGTCGAATCCATGGCGCGCGCCGCGAAAGAGGCCGGCGTGCCGGTGGTGACCGGCGACACCAAGGTGGTCGAACGCGGCAAGGGTGACGGCGTCTTCATCACAACGACCGGCATCGGCGTGCTGCCCGACGGACTGGACCTCGGCGGCGCGCGGGCGCGGCCGGGCGACGTGGTAATCGTCTCGGGCTCGCTCGGCGATCACGGCGTGGCGATCATGAGCAAGCGCGAGAACCTGACGTTCGACGCGCCGATCGAATCCGACACGGCGGCCTTGAACGGCCTGATCGCCGCGATGTTGGCAACCGGCGCCGACCTGCGCTGCCTGCGCGACCCGACGCGCGGCGGTCTCGCCGCAACCTTGAACGAAATCGCCGGCCAGTCGGGCGTCGGCATGATGCTGCACGAAAAGGCGATCCCGGTGAAGCAGGTGGTCGCCGCGGCCTGCGAATTCCTCGGCCTCGATCCGCTGTATGTCGCCAACGAAGGCAAGCTGGTCGCGATCTGCGCCGCGGCCGATGCCGAACGCCTGCTGGCCGCAATGCGTTCCCATCCGCTGGGGCGCGGGGCATCCCTGATAGGCGAGGTCATTGCCGACGACCATCACTTCGTCCAGCTCGCCACGGCCTTCGGCGGCAAGCGCATCGTCGACTGGCTGGCGGGCGACCAGTTGCCGCGCATTTGCTGATCTGATTCGCAATGAACGTCAGCAATTCCCAAATAAACTTCTTGCTTATGTCGAGTTTGATTCGTCCCCGGATCAAGTCCGGGGCAGGCTATTCCGGCGAAAGCCGGAATCCAGGACGTTCTTGGCCGGCTATTCTGGATTCCGGCTTTCGCCGGAATGACAGGCAAGTTTGCTGATGAGGATTCTTCTCCTGACCCATGTCTTCAACAGCCTGACGCAGCGGCTCGCTGCCGAGTTGCAGCAGCGCGGCCACGAGATATCGATCGAGTTCGACATCGCCGACAGCGTCGCCGAAGAAGCCGTGGCGCTGTTCCGGCCGGATCTGATCATCGCGCCCTACCTGCGTCGGGCCATTCCCGAGTCGATCTGGAAACACACCGTCTGCTTCATCGTGCATCCCGGCATCGTCGGCGACCGTGGACCGTCGGCGCTGGACTGGGCGATCCAGACCGGGGAAGCGGAGTGGGGCGTCACGGTGCTGCAGGCCGAGGCGGAGATGGATGCCGGACCGGTTTGGGCCACCGCGGGATTTCCCTTGCGCGCGGCGAAGAAGTCCAGCGTCTATCGCAACGAGGTGACGCAGGCGGCGACGCAGGCCGTGCTGCAGGCCGTCGAACGCTTTGCCGGCCGCGGCTTCGTGCCGACGCCACTGTCCGCGTGCCGCGACGTACGCGGCTGCCTGCGGCCGCTGATGAAGCAGGCCGACCGCACCATCGACTGGCAGCGCAACGATACCGCTGCCATTCTGTGCAAGATCAATGCCGCCGACGGCTTTCCCGGCGTTGCCGACGCGCTGTTCGGGGTTGCCTGCCATGTATTCGATGCATGGCCGGAGGCCGTGCTGCGCGGCCCGGCAGAGGCCAAGCCGGGCGAGGTCATCGCGCGGCGCGAAACGGCAGTGCTGCGGCGGACCGTCGATGGCGCAGTGTGGATCGGCCACGTCAAGCGCGCCGACAGCATCAAGCTGCCGGCGACGCTGGCCTTCGCCGTCGAATCCGCGGAGCTGCCGGAGGCGACACTGGACGACTGGTGGCGCATCGGCCACGCGACCTGGCAGGACATCGCCTATGAAGAGTCCGGTGGCGTCGGTTTCCTCGGCTTCGAGTTCTACAACGGCGCCATGTCGACCACGCAGTGCCGGCGCCTGCGCGAGGCACTGGCCTGGGCCAAACAGCGGCCGGTCAGGGTATTGGTCTTGCTTGGAGGCGCCGACTTCTGGTCCAATGGCATCCATCTCAACGTGATCGAGGCGGCTAGCCTGGCCGACGGGTCCGCGGCCGACGAATCATGGAACAACATCAATGCGATGAACGATCTGGCGCTGGAACTGATCGAAGCCGGTGACCAGATCATCGTCGCGGCGCTGGCAGGCAATGCCGGCGCCGGCGGCTGCTTCCTGGCGCGTGCCGCGGATCTGGTCTGGGCGCGCGACGGCATACTGCAGAACCCGCATTACAGGAACATGGGCAATCTCTACGGCTCGGAATACTGGACCTATCTGCTGCCGCGCCGCGTCGGCGGGCAGGGCGCGCACGACATCATGCGCAACCGGCAGCCGCTGACGGCGCAAGCCGCCGTCGCAACAGGCTTCAGCGATGCCTGTTTCAGTGGCGATGCGCAGGCTTTCCGCATCGATGTTGCGCGCCGCGCGATGGAACTCGCCGCCGCCGCCGACCTCGCCGATCGTCTCGCGGCCAAGCGCGAGGCCCGCACCCGCGATGAGGCCGTAAAACCGCTCGCGGCCTATCGGGCCGAGGAACTGGCACACATGCGGCGCAACTTCTACGGCTTCGATCCGAGCTACCACGTCGCCCGCCACCATTTCGTGCGCAAGTCGCCGGCGTCATGGACGCCGCGCCACCTGGCGCGGCATCGCGATCTCGGCTGGAAAGGATGAGGACCTATCCCCCGGCCCCTTTCCCGCGGGAAGGGGTGACCAAGGTTCAGCCGCGTTGCGGCTTCCGGGCTATTGGCTGCACGCCGCCTTGGGGCGGCCCGGCGGAGGCGTGCGCCGCATGAAACTCCGCGCCCCTCTGGCGGTACTGGTGGTCGACGACGAGCCGCGCTCGCTGGAAACCCTGCGTCGCACGCTGGAGGAGGACTTCACGGTATTCACCGCACTCTCGGCGGAAGAGGGCGAAGTCGTCATGGCGCGCGAGTTCGTGCAAATCGTCCTGTGCGACCAGCGCATGCCGGGCATGCAGGGCGTCGAGTTCCTGCGCCGGGTGCGCGACCAGTGGCCCGACACGGTGCGCCTGATCCTCTCCGGCTACACCGATGCCGAGGACATCATCGCCGGCATCAACCAGGCCGGCATCTGGCAGTACCTGCTGAAACCCTGGCATCCCGAGCAGTTGTTGCTGACCCTGAAAAGCGCGGCCGACCTTTGGCGCCTGCAGCAGGAGAACCAGCGCCTGTCGCTGGAACTGCGCGACAGCCCCGAGCAGTTGGTGCAGCAGGTTGCCTCCCGGCGCGGCAAGGTCCGCGCCCGCTCCGGCTTCGACCGCCTGATGCGCGCCGCCGACAGCCCGCTGAACGGCAACTGCGAACTGGTGCCCGGCGAACCCTGGTGCATCAGCCCGCAACTCGCCGACGAGACCTCCGGCGTCGGCCTCATCGAAGCCGCGCGCGGATCATTGGGCCACTGGCTCACCGTGCGCCGCGGGCGCATCCACAACTACCAGATCATCGCGCCCACCACCTGGAACTTCTCGCCGCGCGATTCGGCGGGAACGCCGGGTGCGCTGGAACAGGCACTGGCCGGCCTGCCGGCGAGCGCCACGGAGCCGCTGCCGGCAGCCATCCATCACGTCGTGCGCAGTTTCGATCCCTGCATGGTGTGCACGGTGCATTGAAATCATGGGAGCGGGGCGGCCCGAATCGATCGAGCGAACACCGGCGCCGTCGAAATGGATCGGCACGCCACCCGGCAAGCAGGCACCGGCGGCCACTTCCACGTCGGCTGAATTGCGCATGCGTTCGATGATTCGGAGTAAGCTTCGACTCCGCGGGGAACGGATCAGGCGGCAGCTCCTGCATTCAAGCCTTGCTTGTTGTTTTGTCGCGTTAACGCGAGAATTTAACCTTTCAGTCAAAAGCTACGTATCCGTATGGAACTCCTAGAAATACCCGTCGAAAAACTGGCCTTCGGAATGTTCGTTGCCAAGCTCGACAGACCATGGACTGAAACACCTTTTGCCTTTCAGGGCTTTGTGCTGCAAAAAGACAAGCAGCTGGAGACTCTGAGAAAGTACTGCAAACACGTCTTCATCGACCCCGAGAAAGCGGTCACTCAGGAAGTGGCCAAGGTCACCGCCGAAGACATTGCGAAAATTCGCGGCACAACGGTTTACAAGAACGTTGCGAGCGTTGAAGGCGAATTACCTGTCGCGCAGAAGGCCTTTACCAACACGACTTCGATCCTCGGGGAAATTTCGCGGGTCGTGGAGACTGGAAACGCCATCGACAGTTCGCGTTCGCATGAGGCGGTCGCGCAGATTACTGCGAGCGTCGTGCGCAATCCGGATGCGATGGCTCTGCTGATCAAACTGCAGGAGAGGAGCGGCACGACCCTGAGCCGGGCCGCCGAGGTTTCGGTCATGATGACCATCTTCGGCCGCTTCCTGCAACTGCCGCCGGATCGCCTGGAAATTCTGGGCATGCTGGGACTGCTGCAGGACGTAGGGAAGCTCAAACTGCCTCCCGAACTCGCCGCGCGCGAGCCGATCGACGCCGCGGAAAGCGAGGTTTTCCGGACACACGTGATCCATTCGGTGCGAATTCTCAGCAGCACCTCCGGTCTTCCCCCGGAGTTGCCCGGGCTTGCGTCCCTGCATCACGAGCGTTATGACGGCACCGGCTATCCGCGCGGCCTGCGCGGAGATGCAATCGCTTTTCCCGGCCTGATCGCGGGAATCGTGGATGCCTTCGACACGCTGACGGCGCCGAAGCCGTTCGGCGACGCCCTGTCCCCCGCCAACGCGCTGAGCATGATTTACAAGGAGCGCGGAAAGCAGTTTCACCCGGCGCTGGTCGAACAGTTCATCCAGTGCATCGGCGTTTTCCCGGTAGGCAGCGTGGTCGAGCTGAACAGCGGCGAGGTCGCAATCGTGATTGCCCAGAACATGGTGCGGCGCATGCAGCCGCGCATCATGGTCGTCAAGGACATGAACGGCAACCCGCTCCGACCCTACAAGATGCTCGACCTGATGAAAGAGCCCAAGGTCAGACCCGACGAACCCTACCGGATCCAGCGCTCCCTGGAGTACGGCTCCGTCGAAATCGATCCACGAGAGTTGTTCCTGTGAGCGATGCCGATCCGGCCGGAGCGGCAACGCCCTGCGCTGCCGCCGCGGTTGCAGCAATGCCGTTTCTGGAGGCGCTGCGCGGTCAAGTTGAGGAAAGGCGGACTGACGGCGGAATTCTGGCCGTCCTGCTCATCGAATGCGGCGTGATCAGCCGCATCGATGCCGTGTGGGGTTACCAGGTCGGCGATTCGGTGCGCGACCGCGTGGCAGCACTCTTGCGCACCGATGTGCTCCGTCCGGGCGACCTTGTCGGCGACATGGGACGGGATGATTTTGCCTGCGTCCTGTCCACCGTAGACGGTCCTGCCGTGGCGCTGCTCGCGGCAAACAAGTCCTTGCGCGAATTGAGCACGCCGTTCTGGATCGGTGAAGATGAAATCTATGCCAGCCCCGCGATCGGGATCGCGATGTTTCCGGCGCACGGGGATCAGGCGGAAACGCTGCTGCAGCGGGCAAAGAGCGCCTGCATCCTCGCCCGCGAACTTCCCGGCAGCATTGCCGACTACGGTGAAGACCGCGACAGCCTGGCCGCATCGGAGCTGCTTTATGAGAACCGGCTGCGCACGGCTGTCGCCGAGGATGCGATCAATCTTGTATTTCAGCCGCAATATGACCTGCGCCTGGGCCAGGTCATGGGTGCCGAAGGCTTGCTGCGCTGGCGCGATCCGGCGCTCGGACTGATTCCGGCGGAGGACGCATTCGCCGCGGCAGAGTCGGCCGACGTGGTCATCCCGCTGGTCTCCTCGATCCTGAATCGTGCGCTGCGCAACATCTCTGAATTCCGCTACAGCGCCGGACTGGACTTGCGGGTTGGCGTCAAACTGCCGGCGCGCGTGCTGCGCTACCCCGAGCTGCTCGACGTGGTCGAGCGCGCGCTTGGCACCTGGAGCAGGCGGCCGGGCACGCTGATCCTGGAAATCGGAGAGACTTCAGTGCTGGGCGCGGAGGGGGTGGCGAGGGAGACGCTCGGTCGCCTGAAAACGCTCGGCGTGAAACTTTCGATCGATGATCCGGGTATGGCATTTTCATCGCTGTTCTGGCTTGCGTCGATGCCCTTCCAGGAAATCAAGATCGATGTTTCGGCGGCAAACGAGCTGACCGGCGGGCCGAAGTCGGAACGTATCCTGCAGTCGATCATCGAGCTCGCCCACCACTTGAAGTTCGCCGTCGTGGCCGTCGGTGTCGCCGACGATGAGGCGGCAGCCCGGCTCAAGGAACTGGGCTGTGACTACATGCAAGCCGATTACAAGGGTCCGCCGCTCGCCCCCGCTGCGTTCGTCGAGCGCTTCGGGTTCAACGAGGGCTGAAGGCTGCGAACGGCAGCGCAATTCCGGTTTCACTCAACTGTACGCCGCGCTACAACGGCGTCGGCAAGATGCTCGGGATGGTCATCACCGGGCGTCCGGTGGGCGAACTGCGGCGCGCCTACCAGGCGCTGCGGCGCGCCCACGAAGACCTCAAGACCACCCAGCAGCAGCTGATCCATTCCGAAAAAATGGCCTCGCTGGGCCGCCTCGTCGCCGGTGTCGCGCACGAACTGAACAACCCGATCAGCTTCGTGTACGGCAATACCCTGGCGATGAAACGCTATGCCGAACGTCTGGCACGCTATCTCGCTGCGATTCATGGCGGCATGCCGGTCGCCGAACGCGAAGCCCTGCGCGGCGAACTGCGCATCGATCGTTTGCTGGATGATCTTCCCTCGCTGATGGACGGCACCGTGGAAGGAGCGGAGCGTACCCGCGACATCGTCGATGCCCTCAAGCGCTTCTCCGCCACCGATCGCGACGAGCGGCGCGCCTTCGACCTGGTCGAAGTCATCGAACGCGCCGTGCAGTGGGTGGGCAAGTCCGCGGCGACCGGGTTCGAGGTCAAGCTGAACCTTCCCGCCGCACTCGAGGTGCTCGGCTCGCCCGGGCAGGTGCAGCAGGTGGTCATGAACCTGGTGCAGAACGCCGCCGACGCCACCGAACACGCCCGCGAACGACGCCTGGAGATTTCCGGTCGCAACGAGGAGGGCCACGCGGTCGTCGAATTTCGCGACAGCGGTCCGGGGATTCCGGCGGCGAACCGCGACAAGCTGTTCGATCCCTTCTTCACCACCAAGCCGGTCGGGCGCGGCACCGGCCTCGGCCTCGCGATCAGCTACGGCATCGTCGAGCGCCATGGCGGCAAGCTCACGGCGGACAACCATCCCAGGGGCGGTGCGCTGTTCACGCTGTGCCTGCCGCTGGCGCAGGCAGCGCCGGCGGCATGAGCGACGGCATCGATCCGGGCTGCGTGCGGCTGCGTCTGGCCGTGGTCGATGGCCGGGTCGGTTCCGTCGGCGTCGCCAGCGAACGCCCGCTGGTCGCGGCCGTCCTGCGCGGGCGGGCGGCCGATGCGGCGGTGAATCTGGTGCCGCTGCTGTTCGCCCTGTGCGGCAAGGCCCAGGGGCGCGCGGCGGAACTGGCGCTGGTCGCGGCGCGCGGCGGCGAATGCGCGGCATACATCGATCCGGCGGTTCAAGCCGAGGTCATGCGCGAACATCTCTGGCGCTGGCTGCTCGACCTGCCACCGCTGCTGGGCGATGTTGCCGAGCAGGCGGAATTCGCCCGGCTTGCACGCGACATTGCCGCCGGGCGGCGCGATGGCGTCGCTGACTTCCTGGATGGTGAACGCATTGCGAGCCTCTGCCGTCGCCTCACGGAAATGGAAGATCCGGTTGCCGCGCCCGGCGGCCTGTTGCCGTACCTGGATGCCGCAGCTTCGTTGCGGCTGTGGCCGCAACTCGACGCAGGGTTCTGCGCGCGGCCGCAATGGCAGGGTAGGGCCGCCGAAACCGGCGCCATCGCGCGGCGCCTTGATGGGTCGGCAACGGCCGCCTTCGCGGCGCGCTGGCTGGCGCGGCTTGAAGAACTCCGCGACTGGGCGAACGGCCGCGAAAAAGTCGGCGCCGGCGGTACGGCGAGCGCGGCGCAATCGGCACCGGAACGCGGCCGCGCGCTGGTCGAAACGGCACGCGGCCTGCTGATGCACGAGATTGCGCTCGACGGTGAGCGCATTGCGGACTACTTCATCGTCGCGCCGACCGAATGGAACTTCCACCCGCAAGGTCCGCTGGCTGCCTGGCTCACGGGCCGCGCCGCGAACAAGCGCGAAGAGCTGCAAGCCTTCGCCGCGCGCGCCGTGGCGGCGCTGGACCCCTGCGTGCGCTGGGAACTGGAATGGCTATGAAGCCTTGCCGGCCGATCCAGCCAGGCTCAGCGCCACCGCTTCGGCGACCTTGATGCCATCGACTGCCGCCGAAAGTATCCCGCCGGCGTAACCGGCGCCTTCGCCGGCTGGAAACAAACCCCGGGTGTTCACGCTCTGGAAACCTTCGTTGCGCGTGATGCGGATCGGCGACGAGGTGCGCGTTTCCACCCCGGTAAGCACCGCGTCGTCCATGGCAAAACCGGGGATCTCCCGGGCAAACGCCGGCAGCGATTCGCGCAGCGCGGCGACCACGTAATCCGGCAGGCACAGCGCGAGGTCGGTCATTTTTACTCCCGGCGTATAGGACGGCAGCACCGCGCCAGGTTCCGTCGATGGTCGCCCTGCGAGAAAGTCGCCGACGCGTTGCGCCGGCGCCTTGTAGTCGCTGCCGCCGGCCGCAAAAGCGCGGCTTTCCCAGTGACGCTGGAAGGCGATGCCCGCCAAAGGTGCGGCCAGCGGATTGGCGTTTTTATCCTGGCTGCCCGGATAGTCCGCCGGCGTGACGCCGACCACGATTGCGCTGTTGGCGTTGCGCTCGTTGCGCGAATACTGGCTCATGCCGTTGGTGACCACGCGGCCCGGCTCCGAGGTCGCGGCCACCACGGTGCCGCCGGGGCACATGCAGAAACTGTAGGCCGAGCGGCCGTCCTTGCAGTGATGCACCAGCTTGTAATCCGCCGCGCCGAGCAGCGGATTGCCGGCGTTCCTGCCGAAGCGGGCGCGGTCGATCAAGGACTGCGGATGTTCGATGCGCACGCCGATCGAAAACGGCTTGGCTTCGATATGGACGCCGCGTTGGTGGAGCATTTCGAAGGTGTCGCGTGCGCTGTGGCCGACCGCCAGCACGATGTGAGTGGCAGCGATAGTCTCGCCGCCGGCCAGTCTCAGTCCGCGCACCTGCCCCTGCTCGATGTCGATGTCCTCGACCCGGCTGCCGAAGCGGATTTCGCCGCCCAGCGCCTCGATCCCGGCGCGCATGTTCTCGACCATGCCAACCAGCTTGAAGGTGCCGATGTGCGGCTTGGCGACGTAGAGGATTTCCGCCGGCGCGCCGGCCTTGACGAATTCCGTCAGCACCTTGCGCCCGCGATAGTGCGGGTCCTTGATCTGGCTGTAGAGCTTGCCGTCGGAAAAAGTGCCGGCGCCGCCTTCGCCGAACTGCACGTTGGATTCGGGATTGAGCTCGCCCCTTGCGCCACAGGCCCCAGGTGTCCTGCGTGCGTTCGCGCACCGCCTTGCCGCGCTCCAGGATCAGCGGGCGAAAGCCCATCTGCGCCAGGAGCAGCCCGGCGAACAGGCCGCAGGGACCGGTGCCGATCACTACCGGCCGCAGTGTGGAAGATGTCTGCGGCGCCCGGGCAACGAAGTGATAACTCGTATCCGGCGTCGGCCCGACATGGCGGTCGCCACTCAACCGTTTCAGCGCGGCGGCTTCGTTTTTCAGCTCGACATCCAGCGTGTAGATGAAGGCGATGGCTGACGGCTTGCGCGCGTCGTGGCTGCGGCGAAAGACCGTGTAGCCGAGCAGTTCGTCCGCTGTGATCCCCAGACGGTTCAGGATCGCATTGCGCAGGTCGCCGGCAGAGTGATCGAGCGGGAGCTTGAGTTCGGTGAGTCGCATTGGCTGTCGCCGTAGTCGTTGGCGAAAAGGCTGACATTCTATCTTCCCGGGATGCCGCCTCAAGGCAGACCGGCCATCACCGACCGGGCGGTGGGCGCTTTACCCGGGAGCCGACAAAAGTCGGCGCTGGCGCTACGGCGATCCGCAACACCGGTCAGGCCCCGCGGCCGCGTGCAGAGCGCCGATACAGCCAGAGCAGGGCGCTGGCCAGCGTTGTCATGGCGACGACGGGAATGGCGTAGGCGTTCAGGCTGGTCCACCCGTCGCCGGTGACCAGGACGCCGGCCGACAGCGAGGTGATGCCCTGCACGCCGAGCACCATGAAATCATTGCTGCCCTGCACCTTGGCTTTCTCTTCCGGGCGATAGGTTTCCGTCAGCAAGGTAGTGCCGCCGATGAACAGGAAATTCCAGCCCACTCCCAGCAGGACCAGCGCCCACCAGAAGTGCATCAGCGTGACCCCGGACAGCGCGATGCCGATGCAGAGGAACATCAGCGCGGCGCCGGTGATCAGGATATTCAGCACGCCGAAGCGCTTGATCAGGCCGCCGGTGAAGAAGGAGGGCGCGAACATGCCGATCACGTGCCACTGCAGGATGAAGGCGGTATCGGCGAAGGGCAGGCCGCAGATGTCCATCGCCAGCGGCGTGGCCGTCATCAGCAGGTTCATCACGCCGTAGCCGCAGGCAGCCGCCAGCACGGCGACGATGAAGGCGGGCTGGCGCGCGATTTGGTGCAGCGGGCGGCCGACGGCGTTTTGTTCGGCGCTCGTCAGCGGCGGGATGGTCAGCCGGCTGGCGATGAGCATGGACAGCGCGGCAAAACAGATCAGCGCGCCGTAGCTGGCGAGATAGGTGGGTTCCAGCAGGGTGCGCGTCAGCTTGCCGACTTCGGGGCCGATCACACCGCCGAGGATGCCGCCGGTGAGCGTCAGCGAGATGGCCCGGCTTTTCCAGTCGGGCGGTGCGGCATCGGCGGCGGCGAAGCGGTATTGCTGGCCGAAGGCGTTGTAGATGCCGGCAAACACGGTGCCGAGGCAGAGCAGCCAGAAACTGCCGATGCCGACGGCGAAGGCCGAAATCGCCGCGCCGAGCATTCCGATGCCGGCGCCGAGCATGAAGCCGGCACGGCGTCCATGACGCTTCATGAAGAAGGCGGCGGGCAGGGTCGCCAGCGTGGCACCGATCACATAGGTGGTGATCGGCAAGGTCGCCAGCCGCTTGTCGGCTGCCAGTTGCAGGCCGAGCAGGCCGTTGATGGACACCAGCATGATGCCGTTGGTCAACAGCAGGGCCTGCGCCGCTGCCAGCAGCGCGATATTCTTTTTATGGTTCAAGGGGCCGGGGCTTCGATCAACGCCCGGTAGGCGTGCCAGGTGGCATGTCCTACCAGCGGCATGGTGACGATGAGGCCGAGGAAACCCGTGGCAATGCCGATGGCGGTGAGCGTGACGATCAGCGCGGCCCAGATCAGCATAATCGGCAGGTTGCGCACCAGGGCCAGGAAGCTGGCCAGCATGGCGGTGACCGTGTCCTGGTTGCGCTCCAGCATCATCGGGATGGAAACCACGGAAAAGGCGAACACCAGTGCGGCGAAGAAGCCGCCGACGACAAGGTAGGCGAGCAGGAATTCGATGTTGTCGAACATCAGGATCTGCGTCATGAAGCTTTCCAGGGTCGGCATGCCGCCCTGGTAGAACAGGGCGAACATCACCAGCGATGCGCGTGCCCAGACCAGGTAGATGACGATCAGGATCAGCGAGTAGATGCCGAAGCAGCCGAGGTTGCGCTTCCAGACGGCCAGCGTCGCGGTCAGGCTCAGCGGCTCGCCGGTTTCGCGGCGGCGCGAGAGTTCGTACAGGCCCAGCGCGAGAAACGGCCCGAGCAGCATGAAGCCGGCGGTGACGGCCGTGACCAGCTGCACGGCATGGCGGAAGGCGAGGAAGAGCAGCAAGCCGCCTGCCGCAAAGCACAAGCCGTAGAACAGGCTGGCGAAGCCGCCGGCCTTGAGGTCGGCGGCACCTTGCCGCAGCCAGTCGAAAGGCGCCGACAGCGGCAGGCCGGTGCGGATCACCGGAAACTGATGAGGCTGCTTTTTGGCCGCTTCCATGGGTTCAGACAATGAAATTGCGCAGGGCGTCGAGCACCGCATCGGGTTGTTCGGCCATCAGCGCATGGCCGGCGCCGTCGAGGCTGACGCTCCTGACGTCCTTGATGATGGTGGCCAGTTTCGCCGCGGCCTTGGGGTGGGTCATCATGTCCTTGTTGCCGCTGACGATCAGGGCCGGGCAGGTCAGCGCGGCTGCCGCGTCCATGCCATGGGCGTAGGCATTGCAGGCGGCGAGGTCGTTGTGCAGCACTCCCGGTTTCTGCCGTTGCATGAGGCGGCGCGATGTACCCAGCAGCCACATGCCCGGCACGGTATTGCCGCCGATGGTACCGCGCGGCGAATGCGACCAGCTGTTGATCATGGCGATGGCCTTGGGCTCCTTGTCTTTCGCCGCGCCGAGCAGGGCGTCGGAGACGGGCATCGGCACGGCGGTGCCGACCAGCGCAATGCGCGCGATGCGCGCGGGGTGGCGCGACGCGCATTCCAGCGCGGTCAGCGAGCCCATGCTGTGGCCGACCAGCGAGACGCTTTTCGCCGTATTGCCGGCCCGCGAAGCGGAATCCCCGGCATGCAGAGCACTGCCGGCGCCGAGTTTCTCCAGCAGCAGTTCGATCCAGTCGGCCAGATCTTCGATCGACGACAGCGGCTTGCCTGCGCTGCGGCCATGACCGGGCAGATCGACAGCCAGCACGGAAAAGCCGTGATGGGCGAACCAGCGGCTCTGCAGGCCCCAGACGCTGTGATCGTTCTGCGCGCCGTGGATGAACACGACGCAGGGCAGGGCGGCATCGAAGGGCTTGCCGCCGGTGTAGGCGTAGGCGACCTGGCCGTTGAGTTCCAGTTCCATGCTCAGGCCTTTGCAGCGGCGGCAAGCCCGCGATCCAGGTCCTCGAGCAGGTCGCCAGAATCTTCGAGGCCGATCGAGAGGCGGATGGTGCCGGGATGGATCCCGGCCGCCACCAGCGCGGCATCGGACATGCGGAAATGCGTGGTCGATGCCGGATGGATCACCAGCGACTTGGCATCGCCGACGTTGGCCAGATGCGAGAACACACGCAAGGCCTCGATGAACTTGCGCCCCGCCGCCCGTCCGCCTTTCAGAGCGAAGCTGAACACGGAACCGGCGCCGCGCGGCAGCAGCGCCTGCGCCAGCGCGTGGTCGGGGTGGTTTTCCAGTTCGGGATAGCCGACGCTTGCCACTGCCTCGCTCGCCATCAGATGCGCGACGGCCTGGCGCGTGTTGGCGACGTGCCGCTCCATGCGCAGCGGCAGCGTCTCGACGCCCTGCAGCAACTGGAAGGCGGTCAGCGGGCTCATGCAGGCGCCGAAGTCGCGCAGGCCTTCGCGCCGCGCGCGCAGCAGGAAGGCGGCGACGGTGGATTCCTCGCTGAAATCCATGCCGTGGAAGCCGTCGTAGGGCTCGGTCAGGGTCGGAAACTTGCCGGACTTGTTCCAGTCGAATGTGCCGCCATCGACCAGCAGGCCGCCGATGGCGACGCCGTGGCCGCCGAGGAACTTGGTCGCGGAATGGAAGATCAGGTCGGCGCCGTGATCGAAGGGCCGCATCAGCCAGGGCGTGGTGAAGGTGCTGTCGACCATCAACGGCAGGCCATGCTCATGGGCCAGCGCCGCGACCGCGGGAATGTTCAGCACGTCGAGACCGGGGTTGCCCAGCGTCTCGCCGAACAGCAGGCGCGTTTCCGGCCGGATCGCGGCACGCCAGGCGTCGGGATCGCGCGGATCGACGAAGGTGGTGGTGATGCCGAAACGCGGCAGGGTGTAGTCGAGCAGGTTGTGCGAGCCGCCGTAGAGCGAACGGCTGGCGACGATGTGGCTGCCTGCGCCCATCAGGGTGGCAATCGCCAGATGCAATGCGGCCTGGCCCGAGGCCGTCGCGATTGCGCCGACACCACCTTCGAGGGCGGCGATGCGCTCTTCGAGCACGGCATTGGTCGGATTGGAAATGCGCGAATAGACGTGGCCGGCGCGTTCCATGTTGAACAGCGCCGCGGCCTGGTCGGAATCCTTGAAGACGAAGGAGGTGGTCAGGTAGATCGGCGTCGCCCGTGCGCCGAAGCGCTCGTCCGGCACCTGCCCGGCGTGCAGGGCCAGCGTATCGAAGTTGTAGGTCATTTTCGGGCTTTCTCTCGGGGCGGTCTTGCGGCGGCGCTCATGCGTATTCGTCGGGATCGGGATCGAGCATGCGCTCGAGCTGGGAGATGCGATCCTTGATCAGCAGCTTGCGCTTCTTCAGGCGCCGCAGCATCAACTGGTCGTCCGGCGGCGCCAGCGTCAGGCGGGTGATGGCCTCGTCGAGATCGCGATGCTCGATGCGCAGTTCGACCAGGCGGGCCTGCAGCGCTTCGGGCGTATCGCTTGCATCATTGGCTACCATGGCGCAATTTTGGCCGGATCAGCTGGCGATGTATTGTTCCAGTTGCTTGATCAGAAAGGCCTGCTGCGAAATGGTTTCCTTGACCAGGTCGCCGATCGACACCATGCCGATCACGTGATTCCCGCCATCAAGCACAGGCAGATGACGAATGTGTTTTTCCGTCATCAGGGCCATGGCTTCGTCCGTCGTCTGTGCCGGCAGGGCGTAGAGTACCTTCTCGGTCATGATCTCCCGCACCATGGTTTCCTTGGAAGACTTGCCGAGGAGAATGATCTTGCGCGCGTAGTCGCGCTCGCTGAAGATGCCGGCAAGCTGCCCGTCACGCATGACCAGGACGGCGCCGATGTCGTGCTTGGCCATCAGTTCCAGGGCGACGAACACGGAGTCGTCGGGGGAAACGGAAAGGGCCGCACGCGCGGGGCGCTCGTCAAGCAGGTTTTTCAAGGTCTTCATGGGGACTCCTCCTCTGGTTGTCAGGCAGGCTGCAGCCGGCCGGTGCTATTCGTTTGCTGCCCGCCCGCCGGGCCCTGGCAAATGGTTTTTCGCTATTGTGCAGTAAGACGCGGCTTCGGTGTTCCCGAAGGCAAGCCTGATCATTCCGCCAACCCGTGTTCAAGGCCGTAGCGAATCAGCTCCGCCGTGCTCTTCAAACCCATTTTTTCCAGCAGCCGCGCGCGGTAGGTGCTGACGGTGGCCACGCCGAGGTTGAGGGCATCGGCGATCTGCGTCAGTGTCTTGCCGGCGGCAATCATCACCAGCACCTGATACTCGCGGTCGGTAATGCGCTCATGGGGCGACTTGTCGGAGTTGTCCGAAATCGCCTCCGCCAATTGCTGGGCGACCGCCGGGCTCAGGTACTTCTTGCCGGAGGCGACCTGGCGGATCGCCGTGACCAGCAATTCCGGCGCGCTCTGCTTGGTCAGATAGCCGGAAGCGCCCGCTTTCAGGGCGCGCACCGCGTATTGCTCCTCCGGGTGCATGCTGAGAATCAGCACCGGCAGGCGCGGGAATTCCTTCTTCAACTGTTTCAGGGTGTCGATGCCGTTGCGGTTGGGCATCGAGACATCCAGCAGGAAAACGTCCCAGGGCTGTTGCCGGGCCAGGTTCAGAGCCTCGGCGCCGTCGTCGGCCTCACCGGTGACGAGCAAGTCCTCGGTTTCGGAAAGGATCTGCTTGAGGCCCTGCCGCACAATGGCATGGTCATCGGCAATCAGGACGTGGATCTTGTCGGCCATGGTCAAAATACTTTGATATTTCAGAGGAGGCTCATGCCGCGACGCGGCGTTATGCCGTAACTAAAACATTTTAGCGTTTCAGAGGAGGCTCATGCCGCGAAGCGGCGTTATGCCGTAACTAACGCTCATGGCAGCGAGAGCTACCCGCTGATGATGAAACCCGCGAAAGGCGAATTGAAGGCCCGCCCCTCCCGTCCTCCCCTCGCGGGGAGGCTATTGATTGGCTCGCTGCGCTCGACTATCACCAGTCGCTCCGAACATGTTGTTTCACGTTAAAACAGGTTGCGTTGCAATTCTTCTTCGCCGGGAGGTTCGCTGCCGGCAGTTTCCGGAACCCGCAGCACGATATGCGTGCCGCCGTGTTCCGCCGGCCCGATCGAAAATTCGCCGGCAAGACTCAGGACCCGCTCGCGGATTCCGCGCAGACCAAACGACTTCGGCTTCTGCATGTCGACCTCGGAAATACCGCGACCGTTGTCCCTGATCTCGAGCAGGATGTTACCGCGTTCGCGCCGCAAACGCATGACAACCAGCGAGGCATGCGCATGCTTGGCGACATTGGTCAGCGCCTCCTGGGCGATGCGAAACAGTGCCAGCGAGGTATCGGGGTCCGGCTCGATGGCGTCTTCGTCGCATTGCACCCGGCAGGCGATGCCGAAGCGCTGGGTGAAATCCTCGGCCTGGCATTCGATCGCGGCGGGCAGGCCGAATTCCTTGAGAATGCCGGGGCGCAATTCGCGCGCGACACGGCTCGCCGTGCTCATGGCCTGGTCCAGCAGGTGTTCGATCGAGTGGGCTTTCTCGCGCAGGCGAACGGCGTCGGCCGGCAGCTTGCCGGCGAGCTGCGCCGCCTCGATCTTGAGGAACACCAGGATCGAACCGAGTTCGTCGTGGATGTCGCGCGAGATCCGTTCGCGTTCTTCTTCCTTGACGGCTTCGAGGTGAGTGGAAAGTTCGGCCAGTTGCTGCCGCGAAGCGCGCAGTTGCGCTTCGCTTTCCTTGCTTTCGGTAACGTTGCTGGCGATGCCGCGCCATTCGACGATGCCGTTGTCGAAGCGATGCGGCGTCGAGCGCAGGTTGATCCACTTCTGCCGGGCGCGGCCGCGGGTGTAGCCTTCCCAGTTCAGCAGCGTGCCTTTTGCGGCCGACTCGTCCAGCGCGCTTTCGAGGTTCTTGCGTTTGTCGGTATCGAGGGCGTCGAACAGCTTGCCGGCCGAGGCCAGCAAGTGCTGCTGCTTGAAGCCGAAGAGCTTCTGGCAGCCTTCGCTGACGAACAGGAAGCGATATTCGCCCTCCGCGTCGCGCCGCAGGTGAAACAGCATGCCCGGCAGATTGGAGGCCAGCGCATCGAAGCGCGCCTGGCTTTCGTTGAGCATTTCGAGCGCCGCGCGGTGGTCGGCGCGATGCCGTGCCTCGCGCACTTCGCGCTCGAGCGCCGGAATCAGCCGTTCCAGCCGGTCGGCATCGATCACGTCGCGCGCGCCGGCCTTCATTGCCGGCTGCAGCGCAGATTCCTCGCCGGGGCCGGCAACCAGGATCAGCGGCAGATCCAGACCCGGTTCCCCGATCTGCCGCAGCGCAGCCTGCAGCGACAGCGAGGCCACCCCGGGCAGATACAGCACCGCGTCCCAGGGCTGGTCGGCGAGTGCGCTGCGCAGTCCGTCGGCGTTGTCAACGCGGTGGATTTTGTCAGCCTTGGCAAACACCGGCAGCAGGCGCTCCGTGGCCTCTTCCGAGGCAGCGATGACCAGCAGGTGCAAGGGTTGGCGGGGATGCGAACTGGCGACCATGGGCAACGTCGGATGTGGAGGAGTGAAGTTTATAGCGGATCGGCTCCGTTATAATCCGCGTTCAGCCGGCATAGCTCAGATGGTAGAGCAACCGCCTTGTAAGCGGTAGGAGGCATGGCAGTTTTTCTCAAGCTTTCAATTGGTTGAGGAATTCAACTCGTTGTTCCATCACATTTCCAACACATTCGGAGACGTGACATGGCAACGACCAGAAAGCTCAATAGCGGTAATGAGGCTCGGAGAACTCCTGGCCCTCGAATGGACGCTGATCGATCTTGAACAGCGAACAGCCACGCTTCCGCTCACGAAAAATGGTGAAAAGCGCATGGTTCCCTTGTCCCCCGTAGCTCTAGCGACCCTCGGAGCCATGAAGCGGCAGGGTGAGCGTGTCTTCAGTCAGTGGAAGGCTACAGACAGCTTTGAGAATGCCTGGACGCGCACCCTTGTCAGGCTCAGAAAAAGCAGCTCCACGCCCTCATTTCTGGCAGACCTACGTTTCCATGATCTACGACATGAAGCGGCCAGTAGATTATTCGAGAAAGGCCTAAACGTCATGGAGGTTGCCAGTGTCACCGGCCACAAGACGCTGGCCATGCTGAAGCGTTACACACACCTGAAGGCATCGGACATAGCCTTGAAGCTTTGAACCCCACCACGAGGCTGTAATGGCCTCGTGGAGTCCCTTTATGAGGTTGCATGATCTTCATACTCAGCGTTGTCGATCAGCAAGAGACCAGCTCAATTGATTGACGGTCTATCACCCAACCTCGGTTCCCCACACCTGCCTCAAGAGCATCGGGAGGATATCGCCAGCCTTCCCGATCAGACTTGCATTCGCCGCTTCTGAAAGTGCCGTCGGAACCGGATTGATTTCAACCACCACGGCACCACGCCGCAAAGCACGATAGGGCAGGCTTGCCGCCGGTTCGACTTCAAGAGAGCTTCCCACGCAGATAAGCACATCACAGCTATCTGCTGCATCCACGGCCCCTTCCAGAATACGCGGATCAAGCATCTCCCCAAACCAGACAATGTCAGGACGCAGCAAAGCCCCACAGCCAGGACACCGAGGCACTCGACCAGTTGCCAGCTTGAGTTCCTCAAGGTCAGATCGGTCTGCAAAGTGATCGCATTGCTCCCACACCGCATAGCCCTTACAAAGATGGCAGATCACGGGCGGCTGTTCGTCGGAATACACAATATCCTTATCGACAAATGCCGTCAGTCGAAACAGACTGCCATGCAATTCGAGAACGTCGCGGCTTCCCGCGTCCTGATGCAGGTTATCGACGTTCTGGGTAATCACAGTAACTTTGGGGATCAGAGCTTGAAGCTTTGCCACAGCCTGGTGGCCAGCATTCGGACTAGCCTTGCGTACCTTTTCAGCAAGATGCACATGCCAATCCCAGACAAGCTGCGGATTCTTCTTGTATGCCTCCGGCGTCGCTACTTCCATTGGATCGTGCTTGGCCCAAAGCCCCTCGCTACGCTCACGAAAGGTTGGGATTCCGCTTTCAGCAGATATCCCGGCACCGGTGAAAACACAAACATGTGTCGCTGCTTTGATGCGATGAAGAACGGACGGTGACAACATCAGATGAACTCGCCAATGGTTGGGATCGAATCCAGTCATCGTACAAGACTGAACCCGCTCAGTCACGGCGCTTGCAAAAAGACCTGCAAGCCCCGCGCCTGCGCTACCGCATCACATCCTGAGCCACGCCGTCACGCGATAAAGCCGCGTCACGGCTTCGTGCCTCCGCTGATCGCTGCTGCTCCTGGCCCGCACCCGCTTCACCACTGCGCTGGCCAGCAATGAACCCGCTCGCCAGCTTGCGGCTCGCTGGGCGCTACATTGTGGGTATCTGAACCGCCGTACCACCAGCGCCGACTTTTTGAAGTCAGATGAACGAAGCGGCTCCAGGGTAAATCGCTTCGCGATTAAACATAACCGCGCATTACACAAAGCAGGGGCGCATTCATTCCTTCTGGAAAAAGTCGATAGCAGCACCACAACTCCGACAACAACGCCGATCACGTACCACATCGCGTTACTCCTCAGGGAAGCAAGGTCAGCTTTGCATAGGTGTCCTGAGCCTGGCTGATGTGGACATATCCAAGTCCATTTCTATCAAGCCACTTAGAAAATCGATCCTCGTCATGCCGACCTGGAGCCAGAATAGATTGAGACGTCGAAGCAGTCGGAGCCATCTTCTGCCGTCCTATCCTATATGGTCATTGACCCGCACGCTCGAAAATTCGGTACATCAGGACCAGGCCAACTGTATTCCCCATCGCTCCGGCTTGTGAGCCGGGCCTTCCGATGATTCTTCCCCAACTGATAACCGCAGAAATTACAAAGTACGCGACCAAATACAGCGACGGCTTCACGCCAAATAGCCCTAATACGAAATTGATTGTTATTGCCTGAATCACAGGAACGCATACGCCCAAGGCAAAACCCATGATCGAAGATGTGCTGGTGGTCACAGCGAAAGCTACTCGTTCGCTAATTTGAACGACGCTTGCAAGTCGCCCAATAACCGACATCATGATCGTATTAGCAGCCATGTGAACGGGGATGAACAGCACACCAGACAGCAATGTTATGCCAAATGAGGCTGCCAGAGCGACGACATACGCGAGGACGATCATTTGTCGTTCCTATAGAAGATGTGCCGCCAGAGTTATTCTGTCGATGCGCTGTAGATTATATTCCGTGGATTGATGGTCACAACCCCGTCAGCATGGACGGGTGGAATTCGAAGACATTCAGCAGACCTTGGCAGCGCAAATCCGCTCCGAACGGAGCAGGGCGGGTCTATCCCAAGAGGAACTGGCGCTCACTGCTGAAGTTGATCGCACGTATGTCTCCCAATTGGAGAGAGGGGTAGCGAATCCCTCCCTACAAATTCTCTATCGGATTGCCGGTGCGCTTAATTCCGACCTTGTGGTGAAATTCAAGGATCGAAAATAGCAGCCCTCCTAAAGCCATTTTAGAATCAGGTCATACGCAAAGCGGTTGTGCTCTTTGTAGTCCCGAGGGAACCGCAGTCCATAGTGCTCTGCGACGGCCTTTCCTACCCCAGCCGACCGCGAAATTCCTGATTTGCAGTGAATGACCAGCGTGCAAACGGTATCAGGCAAATCTGCGACGAAGGACGCAATCTCACTTGCCTGTTGATGAGTCATTTGTTGCATGCTCTGATTGGCGTTCGGGAAGGTTATTGGATCGACGTCATCAAAATTCAGACGCAATACTGAATGCCAGCCAGTTCCGAGAACAGGTGATGTCTTGTCAGAGCCAACAATTGAAATAATTGCTGCCGATTGTCGCCCTCTCATTTGCGCCGCCTGTTTCTCGCTTACGAAGATCACACGCCTAAGCATTTGCAGAAGAATCCCTATGTCTGAGTTGACTGCGGCAGCGATATCTCTGCTAGGTATCCATCAACATCTTCCTTGGTCAATCCAACATCGGCCTTTGTAACAATAAGAGGGGAGTCGGGAGAAAACAGACGCGCATTGTCATCCAAAGCCACCCAGGGAACAGTCTGCCATTCCCGCTCTGCAAGAAACTGGCCAATCTCGGCGCTGCGTTTATCCCTGACATTCCGCATTTCCATGTCAATCCACGGGGTCTGGCCAATGAGTCTGTCGTTGAAGAAACGCTGAAAATCCTGCCATGGAAAATCAAGCCGCCATGAACTGGTAATGACGCCGACAGCATCCAGGTTCTCTAATAGCCGATTCACCTGATCGACGTTTTGAGGACGGAAAAAATCAATTCCCATCATTACGTCAGACAGAGTTCGCGGAACACGTCCTGGCAATGGATGGGTAACGCCATCGAAGTCGATGAATACGATGTGTCTTGGCGAGGCTTGAATCTTCCCACCCGACGAGTCAATGTCAGAAAGGGATGTCATCATCCACGCCGTATGGGTTTGGCGCTAACGTCTGAGGATTTGATGTTGCCCTGGGTGTCGCCTCTTCCTGAGAACCAGCAGGGCGGGAGCCAAGCATCTTCATCTCGCTCGCTTCAATCTCCGTCGTGTAGCGTTCCTGCCCATTCTGGTCTTGCAACTTTCGGGTTTTCAGTCGGCCCTCAATATAAACAGACGAACCTTTCTTGAGGTAACGCCCGGCAATCTCCCCGAGTTTCCGATACAGCACGACCCGATGCCACTCGGTGGCTTCCTTCTTCTCACCAGTAGCCTTGTCCTTCCAGGCATCCGTGGTTGCCAGTCGGATGTTGCAAACCGTATTCCCGTCATGCAGTGCACGAACCTCAGGATCAGCACCAAGATTCCCGACCAGGATTACCAGATTTACAGAACTCATTTTTGTCTTCCTACAAGAAGCGATCTGGGCATTCTCCGGCGAGGAAGGCTCACCAGATGCGCCACTGATCATACCCCCTGGCTCCAGAAAATTACTGGCGCCGTAGAATGCACGGTCTTTTCCCAAAGGCTTGCAGCTAGTCCCCCGTCCTCATAGACATCTGTACCAAAGTTTCGTGCCATTTGGTCGGACCGATACTGCCTGAGATGCATTGACCAGAACCGGATTTTGTTATGGATATATCTTCAGAGAGCCTTCGTCGTTATTTTTATGAGAACTTCCCCGATCAACTCATGCGGATCGAGCATAGCGCGCCCGATGGGTATGTTCGCCATGTGGTGATGAAGGACGCATCAGTAGAATTTTTTGGTATCCATGGGTGGAAGAGCATCAGGAAAGATTTGTTGCGAATACCTCAACAGCACCACGCGCCATTTATTCTCAGTCTGTTTATGATCGTAGTGGTGGATCAGTGTCTCTACACCTACTTTAACGCTGCATACCCTGCCTGGAGGCAGGCTACGAACTATCCGAAGTTCGGTTGGGCCAACTACCAGCCTCACAACGAAAACCCATTCAAGCTGCTTTGGATTCCAGAACACAAGAAGCTGATTAAGGTCAGTGATGTCACCGATCTACTCCCCACGTTCGTCTCCTTCATGCTGTCAGAAACTACTCGATATCTTAAAAACTGGGTTCCTGGTGTGGAGCCAACGAAGTTCTTTGAATGCATTTGCCATGACGATTCTTATGCGTTCTCAAAGGGGGCGATCCTAGCGAGTTTCAAAACCGAGTTTGAGAGGCAGAGGCCTACGTTCGAACCGACCAGCAGTAACGGCCAGATCGGGCCGCTACAATAGTCATATTGTTCTCAATGGAATCCTAGGTCACATCCCCAAAGCATTTGGTGCGTGGCCCTATATCCCCCCTAGGTCCAAAAAATTATTGGCACCGTAGGATGCAGGTTCTCTCTATAACCGAAGCTGGCATCTTTTCCCCCACCCCCCCCTCTCCGATTGGTTGATTCTGCTGGTGCCGGCAACCGGAATCGAAGCGCATGCCAATGCGCAGGAGCGAAGCGACGCCTGGTGACCCTCGAACGTAGTGAGAGAGCGATACAAACTGAGCAAAAGCCATCACAATTTCCATCACAATTCCATCACACTGACTCGATTTTCAGCGAGGTGCTTTATAATCGGAGACGTGATGAAGCAATGAGTTACGTTCAGCCGGCATAGCTCAGATGGTAGAGCAACCGCCTTGTAAGCGGTAGGTCACCAGTTCGATTCCGGTTGCCGGCACCAGCAACAACAAGGCCTCCAGCGATGGAGGCCTTTTTCATCCGCTGATTTTGGATATTGGTGCCACTCTCGGGGCCGCTTCGGGCGGAAGAAGGCCGCCGGCAACGTGAGCCGGTGAGTCGAATATGGAGCACGACAACATTCGCCAATATCATTCCTGGAGACACAAGGTCTCGAATGATATTTGGCGCCCAAGTCAGGAATCGAACCTGAGACCTACCGCTTAGGAGGCGGTCGCTCTATCCACTGAGCTACAAGGGCGCGAGGCGGGAATTCTATCCCACCAGGGGATACCGTCTCCAGCCGGCCGCAGACATAGTCGCTCGCCTATAATCGCGCACCCTCTCAGCGGCCTTTTCCGGCTTTGTTTCCATGCCCGTTATTTCCCTCGATCGCGCCTGTCTCGCCTACGGCCACGTTGCACTGCTGGACCACGCCGCGATGCAGATCGATGCCGGCGAGCGCGTCGGCCTCATCGGCCGCAACGGCAGCGGCAAATCCAGCCTGCTGAAGGCGCTGGCCGGTCTCGGTACGCTCGACGACGGCGAGGTCTGGCGCGAGCCCGGCCTCTCGATCGCCTACGTGCCGCAGGAGCCCGAATTCGCCAGCCACGACACGGTGTTCGAAGCCGTCGCAGCCGGCCTCGGCGATGTGGCCCGCGTGCTCGCCGAGTACCACGAGGTGACCCATAAAGTCGGCGCCGGCGACACGGCGGACATGGAGCGCATGCACGAATTGCAGACGCAGCTCGAGGCCAACGACGGCTGGCGCCTGAATTCGCGCGTCGAACAGGCCATTTCGCGCCTGGCGCTGGACGGCGATGCGCGCGTCGATGCGCTTTCCGGCGGCGGCAAGAAGCGCGTCGCCCTGGCCCGCGCGCTGGTGGCCGAGCCGGATCTGCTGCTGCTCGACGAGCCGACCAACCACCTCGACGTCGACGGCATCCTCTGGCTGGAAGACCTGCTGCGCGGCTATGCCGGCGCGATCATGGTCATCACCCACGACCGGGTATTCCTCGACGGCGTGGCGACGCGCATCGTCGAACTCGATCGCGGCAATCTGGTGAGTTTCCCCGGGCGCTTCGCCGCCTACCAGGAACGCAAGGAGTTCATGCTCAACGAGGAGGCGCTGGCCAACGCCCGTGCCGACAAGATGCTGGCGCAGGAAGAAGTCTGGATCAGGAAGGGCGTCGAGGCGCGGCGCACGCGCAGCGTCGGCCGCGTGCAGCGCCTCGAACACTTGCGCGCGGCGCGCGCGGCGCGGCGCGAGCAGCTGGGCAAGGTGGATTTCCGCGTGGTGCGCGGCGACGCTTCCGGCAAGCTGGTGGCCGAACTCGAAGACGTCAGCAAGCGATTTGTGACAGCTGCGGGCGACAAGACCGTGGTGAAGAGACTTTTCCTGCCGCATCCAGCGCGGCGACAAGGTCGGCCTGATCGGCGCCAACGGCACCGGCAAGACCACGCTGCTGCGCCTGATCCTCGGCGAGCTTGCCAGCCGACTCGGGCAAGGTGCAGTTGGGCAGCAAGATCGAGGTCGCCTACTTCGACCAGTTCCGCGCCCAGCTCGACCCCGAGGCGCCGCTGTGCGAAGTGATCAGTCCCGGTTCCGACTATGTCGAGATCGGCGGCACGAAGAAGCATGTGATCGGCTACCTCGAGGACTTCCTGTTCGCCCCGCAGCGTGCGCGTTCGCCGGTCAAGTCGCTGTCCGGCGGCGAGCGCAACCGGCTGCTGCTGGCGCGCCTCTTCGCGCGGCCGGCCAATGTGCTGGTGCTGGACGAACCGACCAACGACCTCGACATCGAAACCCTGGAACTGCTCGAAGCGCTGTTGCAGGATTATTCCGGCACGGTATTCCTGGTCAGCCACGACCGGGCCTTCCTCGACAACGTGGTGACGCAGACCATCGCCAGCGAAGGCGAGGGACAGTGGAAGGAATATGTCGGCGGCTACAGCGACTGGCTGCGCCAGCGTCCGGCGGGAGGCGCCACGCGCTTCGATGCCACGGGTGGCGTCGAGGCGAAACCCGGGACAAAAGTTCCCGGAGGGACGCAGAGCGCTGGCGTTGGCGACACGGCGAAGGTAAAGCCACCCGAGCGCAAGAAGCTCAGTTTCAAGGAGCAGCGCGAGCTGGAACAACTGCCCGCGCGCATCGCCGCGCTGGAAGCCGAACAGGCGGCGCTGCAAGGCCGGCTGGCCGATCCGGCCTTCTATCAGGAGCCCGCCGAAACCCGGCGCCAGGCCCAGGAAAGGCTGGCCGCGGTCGATGCCGAGATCGACGCCGCCCTGCTGCGCTGGGAGGCTCTCGAAGCCAAGGGCTGAAAGCTGGCGCCAAAAAGGACTTTTTTTCGAAGTCTCATCCGGCATGCGCTGCCGGTAGTCTCGACCCTGTCAGCCTGACAGGGAGATTCATGTGGTCGTCATCAACGGCAAACGCACCACCGCCATCGTGATCCGCCATCGCGGCGACAGCGTCACGCTGGTGCCCATGAAAAGCGGCAAGCTTTCGGCCAAGACGGTCGGTTTCGACGAATTCCGCCAGGAATGGAAGGAAACCGGTTACGCCCTGTCGCAGGCGCTGACGACCTTCCTGACGCACATCATGAAGTGGGGCGCCTCGCTGGAAGTGGTCAAGGGCCTGGAAAAGCTGGCCGCGCGGGATCGTTTCGTCGTCGCCAGCCTGTTTTAGCGAGAAACGTGGAACAAACTCGTGAATCATTTCGGCCCTCCAGCGTCGTCATTCCGGCGAAAGCCGGAATCCAGGCCGCCGCCGACCTGGACACCGGCTTTCGCCGGTGTGACGAGTTTCATCATCGGGGGCGCTGCGGTTCTGCTGCATCGAAGTTAGGCCGGCCATAAACCCCGGCGATTTCTGGCAGGCCTGGTTCGACGGCTCCGCCTTGCCCAATCCGGGCAAGATCGGCATCGGCGTGTTGCTGATCGCGCCTGACGGCCGGCGCGAAGAAAAGTCCGCACTGCTGAACTGCACCGGCTGCAACAACGAGGCCGAGCTGCACGCGCTGTGTGCCGCGCTCGACATGGCGGCTGCGGCGGGCGCGCAAAAGCTGCTGCTGCGCGGCGACAGCGATGTCGCGCTGCGCTATGTGCGCGGGCCGGACAGCACGCAGATCGCCCGCCTGTGCCTGCTGGTGGCTGCGGCGCGCGACCGGATGCGGCGTTTCGACGAGGTGCAACTGCTGTGGATTCCGCGCCATCGCAATCGCGAGGCTGATCGCCTGTCGCGCCAGGCGCTGGGCTTGCCGCCGGACCCGGTGCCGGTTGCGCGCCGGCGGCGGAAGCGCTGAGCGGACTTGGCAGCGGTTGCCGCCCCGCTTTCCGCTATGATCGGCGGGCATCGCACAAAGGAGAAATTGCTTGGGAATACTGACCAACATCGTCGCCGCCGAGGAAGATGAATACGCCGCCGTCGGCGAATCGCTGCGGCCGGTGGATGAATGGAGCGGCATCGAGCGGCGCGGCATCGACACGGCCAAGATCGCCACGCTGCACTGCCTGCTGACCGGCGACGAGTTCGAGGAGGCGGTGGGCAGCTACGAGCCGGTCTATGTCGGCGACGAGGGCGCCGTGGTGCTGCGCCTCGCCGACGAGGCCATGGAACGCCTGGCCGCGCTGGACGAGGAAGCGCTGGAACTGGTCGCCGGGGAACTGGCGGCCACCGAGGAATATGAAATGGAGCAGTGGGAAACGGCGGACGTGCAGGCGATGGTGTTCGAACTGGCCGACCTGGCGCGGCTCGCCGAATCGCAGGGCCAGGTGATGTTTGTCTGGATGCATCCCCTGCTGACCTGAGCGATGGCCGCGAGCAAGACCTGGTACGTCTACCTGATCGAGTGCAGCGACGGCAGCCTGTACACGGGGATCACCGTCGACCTGGCGGCGCGCTTCGCGGCCCACCGTGACGGCCGCGGCGCGCGCGCCATGCGTTTGCATGCCCCCGTGCGCATGCTGGCGGCGGAAGCGCATCCCGACCGCTCGGCGGCCTCGAAGGCCGAGTACCGCATCAAGCGGCTTTCGCCCGCTGCAAAGCGCGCCTGCGCGGCCACCATGACGCCCGACCCGCTGGGGTCCCCCTCATGACAACAGTCGCGCCATGATTGTTTTCTCCCACGGCAACAGCTACAGCGCGTCGACTTACCGGCAGCTTTTCGACGGCTGGCGCGCCGCCGGCCACGAGGTGGCGGCGATCGAGCATTTCGGCCACGACAAGCAGTTCCCGGTCGATCGCCGCTGGAGCGGCATGACGCAGCAGCTCACGGGGCTGATCGACAGTCTGCCGCAGCCCCGTGTATGGCTGGTCGGGCACTCGATGGGCGGCTATCTCAGCCTGCTCGCCGCCGGCCAGCGCCCGCAGCGCGTGCGCGGCATCGTGCTGCTCGATTCGCCCATCAGTCTACGGCTGGAAATCCGGCCTGGTCAGCGTGATCAAGGCGGTCGGCCAGATGGACCGGATTTCGCCGGCAGCCGTTGCGAGAAAACGCCGCGACCGCTGGCCCGACCTGGGCGCAGTGCATGGTCATTTCGCCGGAAAGCCGATGTTCGCGCGCTGGCATCCGGCGGTGCTGGACGACTATGTCCGCGACGGCACCGAGCAGGACCCGGCCGACCGCAGCGGCAGAGCCCGGCGCCTGAAATTCCGCCCGGAAATCGAAGCCGAAATCTACTCGACCGTGCCGCACCGCCTGGTGCCCTGGCTGCGCCTGCACCCGCCGGGTGCGCCGGTGGCCTTCGTCGCCGGCACGCGCTCGCGCGAGGTGCGCCAGGCCGGGTTGGCCGCGACGCAGCGCATCACGCAGGGGCGCATCAGCTGGATCGAGGGCACGCATCTGTTCCCTTTCGAACAGCCGGCGAAGACCGCTGAAGCCGTGCTCGACTGGATGGCCCGGCTCGATGGCGCCGCGGCGCCGGCCTGAAGCGATGCGCAGGCACAGGTCCTGACCCGTCATGCATCTGTCCTTGCGCCTGCTGGTCCTGCTGCTTCTGCCGCCCCTGCTGTGGGCCTGCAATTCCGTGGTCGCCCGCCTGGCGATCGACAGCATCGGCCCGCTGTGGCTGAATGCCCTGCGCTGGGGACTGGCGCTGCTGTTGCTGCTGCCGCTGGGCTGGAAGATCCTGGCCACGCCCGGGGCGCGTGCGCAGATCCGCCGGCGCTGGGCCTACCTCGGGATGCTCGGGCTGATCGGCGTCGGCGCCTACAACGCCATGCAGTACGTCGCGCTGCGCACCAGCACGCCGGTGAACGTGACCCTTATCGCATCGAGCCTGCCGCTGTGGGCCATGATCGTCGGTGCGCTGTTCTACCGCGTGCAGCCGACGCGGCCGCAGCTGCTTGGCGCGGCGCTGTCGCTGGCCGGCGTGCTGACCGTGCTCGCGCGCGGCGAACCCCTCGCGCTGCTGCGCATCCAACTGGTGGAAGGCGACCTGTTGATGGTGCTGGCGATCATCGGCTGGGCGTGCTACAGCTGGATGCTGGTGCGGCCGCCGGAACACATGCGCGGCGCCGCGCGCCCGGACTGGGACTGGGCCGAGTTCCTGTTCGCGCAATGCCTGTTCGGGGTCTGCGCCGCTTTCGCCGCCGCCGGAATCGGCGAGGCGGTGGCAGCCTCGATCACGCCACGCTGGTCCTGGCAACTCGTCGCCACCATCATTTTCATCGCCGTCGGCCCCTCGATCATCGCTTACCGTGCCTGGGGACTGGCGGTGGCGGAAGCCGGCCCCGCCATCGCCGCGGTGTTCTACAACCTCACGCCGCTGATCGCCGCCGTCCTGTCGGTCATGGTCATCGGCGAATGGCCGCAGGCCTATCACGGCGTCGCCTTCCTGCTGATCGTCGCCGGCATCCTGGTCGCCTCGCGCAAGGGCGCGGACTGAAAATCATGCCTGCGGCAAGCCGGAGATGGGGCGATACCGCGGCGCTGTGCCCGGCGCATAATGGGCCATGCGTTTCCTTCGCATGTTGATCGCCATGGCCGCGTTGTCGATCTTTTCGCCGACTGCGGCGGGTGGCGACTTCGATGCCGAACGTCGGCAACTGCTCGCCGAGCTGGCCAGCGATGCCGCACGAACCGCCGCCTGGACGGGGCGCGCGGCCTTCTCGCCGCGCGTCATGGCGGCGATGGGCAAGGTCGAACGCCATCGTTTCGTGCCGCCGGCACTGGCGCCGCGCGCCTACCTCAACCGGCCGCTGCCGATCGGCGCAGGGCAGACCATATCGCAGCCCTTCATCGTCGCGCTGATGACCGATCTGCTCGAGCTTTCGGGCGGCGAGCGCGTGCTGGAAGTCGGTACCGGTTCCGGCTATCAGGCGGCGGTGCTGGCCGAACTGGGCGCGCGCGTGTTCAGCATCGAGATCGTCGAGCCGCTTTCGCGCGAGGCCCGTCTGCGGCTCGATGCGGCGGGCTACCGCAATGTCGCGCTGCGCGTCGGCGACGGCTGGGCCGGCTGGCCGGAGGAGGCGCCGTTCGACGCCATCATGGTCACCGCCGCGCCGGAACGCATCCCGCCGCCGCTGGTGGCGCAGTTGCGGGTAGGTGGACGCATGGTGATCCCGCTGGGGCCGCAAGGCGCGGCGCAGGAATTGGTGCTGGCGGTCAAGCACCAGGACGGCAGCATGATCCGCCGCCAGGTCCTGCCGGTGGCCTTTGTCCCCTTCACGGGCGAAGGCGCGCGGCGCTGAGCAAAAATCGGCGCTGGGCGGAGCGGGGGTTTCGCAGAGCACTGCTCTGCGCCCGCGAAGCCGGCAGGCTATGCAAAGCCTGCCGTGGGGGGACGGCGAGTTACGGAACCGCCCCGGCAGCCATGCGGCCCCGGGGCTTGCGATGAGGGCGTGAGTGGCCCGGCGTTAGCCGCAAGCTCCCCACCGCGCCGCAGGCGGTGCAGAAGTCGCAGCCGTCCTTGCGGATCACCGTGTAGTTGCCGCATTCGCCGCACAGCGAGCCCTGCATCACCTTGACGCCGCCGCTCTTCTGCTCGGGGACTTCGAGGATGCCCATTTCGCGCGTCGGGTAGCCGTTCTCGTCGAGGATGCCGAGCATGGCGTAGCGGTGCATGATCAGGCGCGCGATGTAGGCCACGGTCGACGGCCAGTTCTGCTGCTTGCTGGAGCCGGGAACGCGGGCCATGAAATCGCCCAGCGGTTCGGCGTAGTTGGTCAGCTTGCGCAGCTTCATGCCGATCCAGGCCGGGTCGAGCACGCGCATGTCGAGCGAGAGCAGGCGCGTCAGGCCGTCCAGGGCGCGCGGGTAGTGGCCGGAGAGCCACACCGAATAGGGCCGCGTGACGCCGTCGGGCAGGGTGATTTCCTTCAAGCCGAGGACGAACTCTTCGCCCGATGCCGGATTGACCACATCGACGGTCCACGACAGCGTGCCGTCGGTGCCGGTCTTGGGCTCGTCGCGGCTGAACATGCAGTCGATCACCGGCGTGGCCTCGGTGCCTTCCAGCGCGCCGAGCTTTTCGCAGCGGTAGCGCACCACCTGGGCCAGGGCGGAGACCACGCCGGGCACCAGCTTGCGCTCGCCGTTGGGCGGCAGAGGCAGTTCGAAGGCGTCGTCGTCCGGTGTCCTGGCCAGGGCGTCGAGCTTGAGCTTGAGCCAGGCCTTGTCGTTGGCGCGCATGTCCATCGACAGGGTCTTGGCCACGGCGCCGATGCCGCGCGGCTGTTCGGCGCCATTGACCCAGACTTCGAAGGGCACGTCGCGGCCCGCTTCGTTTTCGATCTGGCCGACGAACAGGGCGAACTCGCCGTGCGGCGCTTCGATCATGTAGGTCCAGGCCGCATTGCCGTCGGTCATGCGCGGCCGGCCGGGCCAGCGCAGGGAAGCCAGCACCGGGGCGGGCAGGGCGCCGATCGACAGGCGCCGGTTGGCGTGGTCGATGGTCACGTCCTGCGGCTGCTTCTGGGCGTTTTCCGCGGCGCTGGGCGCCACCGAGAGCACGCTGCCCAGCACCGAGTTGGGCCGGTAGGTGGCGAGACCCTTGAGGCCGGATTTCCAGGCCACCATGTAGAGGTCTTCGAACTCGGAGTAGGGATAGTCGGCGGGCACATTCACCGTCTTCGAGATCGAGGTGTCGACGTAGGGCGCGACCGCGGCGACCATCTGTTCGTGGGCCTGGGCCGAGATTTCCAGCGCGGTGACGAAGTAGTCGGGCAGCTTGGAAACATCGCCGCCCTGGTGCTTGTAGAGGCGCCAGGCGTAGTCCTCGACCGCGTACTCCTTGAAGGTGCCGTCGGCCATGCGCTTCTTGCGCGTGTAGACCCAGGAGAAGGGCGGCTCGATGCCGTTGCTGGCATTGTCGGCGAAGGCCAGGCTGATGGTGCCGGTGGGCGCGATCGACAGCAGGTGCGAATTGCGCAGGCCGTGCTTGCGGATGCTGTCCTTGATTTCCTGCGGCAGGCGCGAGGCGAAATTGCCGCCGGACAGGTACATGTCGGCGTTGAACAGCGGGAAGGCGCCGCGCTCTTTCGCCAGTTCCACCGAATACAGGTAGGAGCGGTCGCGCATGAACTCGGAAATTTTGGTCGCCATGGCGCGCGCGGCGTTGCTGTCGTAGCGCAGCTTGAGCATGATCAGCGCGTCGCCGAGGCCGGTGAAACCGAGGCCGACGCGGCGCTTGTTCTGCGCTTCCTTCAACTGTTGATCGAGCGGCCAGTGCGTGGCGTCGAGCACGTTGTCGAGCATGCGCACCGAGGTGTCGATGACGCGGCCGAAAGCGGCGAAATCGAAGGCGGGGCTCTTGCTGAAGGCGTCCTTGACGAACAGCGTCAGGTTGATCGAGCCCAGGCAGCAGCAGCCGTAGGGCGGCAGCGGCTGTTCGGCGCAGGGGTTGGTGGCCTCGATGGTCTCGCAGTAGTAAAGGTTGTTGTCCTTGTTCATGCGGTCGAGGAACAGGATGCCCGGCTCGGCGTGGTCGTAGGTGGAGCGCATGATCTGCTCCCACAGGTCGCGCGCACGCACCTTGCGATACACCCAGCTGCCGTCGCCGCGCTGGTAGGCGCCGGCGGCCTTGATGTCGGCCGAGGGGTTGGCGCGGTGTGTCAGCTCGATGTCGCCGTCGGCTTCCACGGCCTGCATGAAGGGATCGGTGACGCCGACCGAGATGTTGAAGTTGGTCAGGTCGCCGGCATCCTTGGCGTGGATGAATTCCTCGATGTCCGGGTGGTCGCAGCGCAGCACGCCCATCTGCGCCCCGCGGCGCGAACCCGCCGATTCGACGGTCTCGCAGGAACGGTCGAAGACGCGCATGTAGGAGACCGGGCCCGAGGCGCGCGACTGCGTGCCCTTGACGTGGGCGCCGATCGGGCGGATCGACGAAAAGTCGTAGCCGACGCCGCCGCCGCGGCGCATGGTTTCGGCGGCCTGCAGTAATGCCGTGTAGATGCCGGGACGGCCGTCGACGATTTCGGAAATCGAATCGCCTACCGGCTGCACGAAGCAGTTGATCAGCGTCGCGCACAGATCGGTGCCGGCGGCGGAGTTGATGCGGCCGGCCGGAACGAAGCCGTTTTCCTGGGCTTCGAGGAAGCGCGCCTCCCAGAAATCCCGCTTGTCTTCGACTTCGATCGAAGCCAGCGCACGCGCCACGCGGCTGCGCACGTCGCGCACGTCGCGTTCGGTGCCCTTGGCATATTTTTCGATCAGGACTTCACCCGATATTTCCTGCGGCAGAGGCAGATCCATCTGCCCTGTGTGCTCGTAGTTTGTTGATTCCTCAGTATTATTAGTTGTCGTGGTCATGGTCTCTTCCGAAGGACAGTTCCGATTAAGGTTCCAGTGAGCGCCGAAGCATAACTCCAGCTCTCGTTCGTGAAAAGCGGAAAATTTTTTAATCAATAAAAACAATGAATTAAAAAATCGCCTAGTGCAGCTATCGGGTACGCCCTACTAGATATAGTATGTTTTGGTGGCATGAAATGGGAAGAAAAACAGCGGGATGGCGCTGCTTTTCAAGACTTGCCTTGAGGCCGTTCTGGGCCGCTTATTGCTTGGGCTTATGCGCGGGTCCAACCATGGGGGTTGACAGACCGCACAGGCCTGGAAAAACGCGAAAGTGCCCGCTCAGCCGATGAGCTTCGCGGTGTGCCGCGCAATAATCCACTCTTCATTAGTGGGTATGACACAGACGTCAATCCGGCTCCCGGCGGCCGAAATTTTTGTCGCGTTGGCGGCATTGGCGGCCGGATTCAGGGTCAATCCGAGCCAGCCGAGCCGGCTGCACACCTGTTCGCGCACCGGGGCGCCGTGCTCGCCGATGCCGCCGGTGAATACCAGCGCATCGAGCCCGCCCAGGGCGGCCGCGAGCGAGCCGATTTCGCGCACGATGCGATAGCAGAACAGGTCGATGGCTTCGCGCGCTTCGGGCGCCTTCGATTCGAGCAGCACGCGCATGTCGCCGCTGATGCCGGACACGCCGAGCAGGCCGGATTCCTTGTAGAGCAGGCTGGTCAGGGCCTTGCTGTCCATCTTCCGGTAGTCCATCAGGTAGAGCAGCACGCCGGGATCGAGGTTGCCGGTGCGGGTGCCCATCATCAGGCCATCGACGGCGGTGAAGCCCATGGTCGAGGCCTGGCTCTTCAGGTCCTGCATGCCGCACATCGAGGCGCCGTTGCCCAGATGAGCGACGATGACCCGGCCGCGGGCGACGCCGGAGTCGAGATGCTGCGGCAGCGCCTCGGCGATGTATTCGTAGGACAGGCCGTGAAAGCCGTAGCGCCGCACGCCTTGCGCGGTGATGGCGCGGGGCAGGGCGAAGAGTTGCGCCACATCGGGCTGGCTGCGGTGGAACGCGGTGTCGAAGCAGGCGATCTGCGGTATGCCGGGCAGGGCCGCGGTCAGGGCATCGACGCCGGCCAGGTTGTGCGGCTGGTGCAGCGGCGCCAGCGGCGTGAAGCCGCGCAGCGTGTCGATCATGGCGCTGTCGAGCACCACCGGCTGCGAGAACTTCTCTGCGCCATGCACGATGCGATGGCCGACGCCGGCAATATGCCAGCCCGAGTCGCTGCTGCGCAGCCTTTCAACCAGCAGGCCCAGCGCGGCCTTTTGCGGGGACTGCGCCGTGCTGTCGAGTTCGAGGTCACTGTCGGCCGTCACGCGTCCGCTTGCATCCTTGATCTTGAGGTGCGCGGGCTGCCCGCCGGCGGCGCCGATGCCGTCGATCTGGCCGACCAGTTCCGGCTTGCGGGATATCTCGGCCTTGCGCGCAAACAGGGCGAACTTGATCGACGAGGAGCCGGCATTGAGGGTCAGGATTGCATCGGCCACGGTTGTTTGTCCTCAGATTTTTTTGCGTTTTGCGTGCGCCATGACCATGGCCACGGCGGTGGAGGCGGTGCGGGTTTCGGCCGAGTCGGCGCGGCTGGTGAGCACGATCGGCACCCGTGCGCCGAGCACGATGCCCGAGGTCAGCGCGTCGGCCAGATATTCCAGTTGCTTGGCCAGCATGTTGCCGGATTCGATGTCGGGCACCAGCAGGATGTCGGCCTGGCCGGCGACCGCCGACTTGATGCCCTTGGTCCGCGCGGCGACCAGCGAGATGGCGTTGTCGAAGGCCAGCGGGCCGTCGAGCAGGCCGCCGGTGATCTGGCCGCGGTCGGCCATCTTGCACAGCGCGGCGGCGTCGAGCGTGGCCTGCATGGTGACATTGACGGTTTCCACCGCGGCGAGGATCGCCACCTTGGGGTCGGCGACCTTCAGCATGCGCGCCAGGTCGATGGCGTTCTGCACGATGTCGACCTTGGCCGCGAGATCGGGCGCGACGTTCACCGCGGCGTCGGTGATGAACAGCAGGCGCGGGTAGGTCGGCACGTCCATCAGGAAGACATGGCTGATGCGCCTCGCGGTGCGCAGCCCCGTGGCCTTGTCCACCACTTCGCTCATCAGTTCGTCGGTGTGCAGCGAACCCTTCATCAGTGCCTCGACCTGGCCTTCGCGCGCCAGCGATACGGCGACTTCCGCGGCGGCATGGCTGTGCGGGACATTGATCAGGGTGCAGCCATAGAGGTCGAGCTGGTTGCCTTCGGCGATCTGGCGGATCTTGTCCTCGGGGCCGACCAGGGTCGGGATGATCAGGCCGCGATCGCGCGCCTGCAGCGCCCCCTTGAGCGCTTCGGTATCGCAGGGATGGGCCACCGCCATCGAGACCGGGCTCAGGCCTTTGGTGATTTCCAGCAGGTGTTCGAAGCGCGCCTTGCGGGTTTCCGAGAGCTTGAAATCCGGCAGATTGGCTTTCAGGCGCTTGATTTTTTCGGTCGGCGCCAGCACTTCCGCCGTGCCGCTGATCACCTTCTGTCCGTCCTGGTTGGTGCACAGGCAATCGAACACCATGTGATGGGTGCGCGGGAATTTCTTTTCGCAGGTGATGGTGACGGTCAGCGTGTCGCCGACCCGCACCGGCAGCGAGAAGTGCAGCGTCTGATCCTTGTAGACCGTGCCCGGGCCGGGGAACTGGGTACCCAGTACATTCGAAATCAGGGCGCCGCCCCACATGCCGTGGGCGATGACCTCGCGCAGCATCGACGAATGCGCGTACTCCGGATCGACGTGCGAGGGATTGATGTCGCCGGACATGATGGCGTACATCTGGATGTCTTCCTGGCGCAGCGTGCGCACCAGGCGCGCGCTGTCGCCGACCTTGATTTCGTCGAAGGTGCGGTTTTCGATGTATTCGGAATTGCTGGCTTCGATCTGGGTCATTTGTGCGCTCCCCGAGCTGACAGTCTTATCTTAGCGCTTAATTGTTGCAATGCAATAACAGAAGTATACCAATCCTTGTGCCGGGCTATTCCGCCGCTCCGGGCTTACGCAAACCGGGCCGGCAATGTAAGGTATTCATTGTCGTCACCGACTGTTGGCGTAAGCGCGAGGCATTTCGCCATCCGCACATCCAACCGGGAGAAGCTTTTGCCGCTGCGCAAGGTTCTGCTTGTCATTGTCATCGCCGCGGTCGTGCTGCTGTATTTTGCGCTCGATCTCGGGCGCTGGTTCAGCCTGGATGCCTTCAAGGCCCAGCAGGCGGCCATCGAGAACTGGCGCGCCGCGCAACCGCTGACGGCCGCGCTGCTGTTCTTCCTCGCCTATGTCGCCGTCACCGGTCTCTCGCTGCCCGGTGCGGCGGTGATGACTCTCGTCGCCGGAGCGATCTTCGGCCTGCTGTGGGGCACGATTCTGGTCTCCTTTGCCTCGTCGATCGGTGCCACGCTGGCCTTCCTCGCCTCGCGCTTCCTGCTGCGCGACTGGGTGCAGAAGCGTTTCGGCGAGCGCCTGCGGGCGATCAATCGAGGGCGTCGGCAAGGAAGGCGGCTTTTATCTCTTCACCCTGCGTCTGGTGCCGGTGTTTCCCTTCTTCATGATCAACCTGCTGATGGGCCTCACGCCGATGCGCGCGGGCACCTTCTACTGGGTCAGCCAGCTCGGCATGCTGGCCGGCACGCTGGTGTACGTCAATGCCGGCACCCAGCTGGCCGGCGTCTCCAGCCTCTCCGGCATCCTCTCGCCGGGCCTGATCGCCTCGTTTGCCCTGCTCGGCATCTTTCCGCTGATCGCCAAGAAGATCGTCGACACCGTCAAGGCGAAGAAGGTCTATGCGCGCTGGACGCGGCCGGCAAAGTTCGAGCGCAACCTCATCGTCATCGGCGGCGGCAGCGCGGGGCTGGTCACGGCCTACATCGCCGCCGCGGTGAAAGCGAAAGTGACGCTGATCGAGAAGCACAAGCTCGGCGGCGACTGCCTCAACACCGGCTGCGTGCCTTCGAAGGCGCTGATCCGCTCGGCGAAGTTTTTGTCGCACACGCGGCGCGCAGCGGAGTTCGGTTGCCGTAGCGCCAGCGCCGACTTTTCGTTTGCCGAGGTGATGGAGCGCGTGCAGCGCGTGGTGCAGACCGTCGAGCCGCACGATTCGGTCGAACGCTACACCGGCCTCGGCGTCGAGGTCATCGAAGGCAGCGCGAAAATAGTCTCGCCCTGGGAAGTCGAAGTCACGCGCCACGACGGCGCCACGGAGCGCATGAGCACGCGCAGCATCGTCATCGCCGCCGGCGCGCGCCCCTTCGTGCCGCCGATACCGGGCATCGACGACGTCGGCTACCTCACCTCGGACAACGTCTGGAACCTGCGCGAACTGCCACAACGCCTGGTGGTGCTCGGCGGCGGGCCGATCGGTTGTGAGCTGACGCAGGCCTTCGCCCGCTTCGGCGCGAAAGTGTCGCAAGTCGAGATGCTGCCGCGCCTGATGATCCGCGAAGATCCGGAAGTCTCGGAACTGGTTGCCGCGCGCTTCCGCCAGGAAGGCATAGACGTGCTGCTCAATCACAAGGCGATGCGCTTCGTGGTCGAGCGCGGTGAGAAGGTGCTGATCGCCGAACACCATGATGGCAACAGCAGCCGCGAAGTGCGCATCCCCTTCGATGCCGTGCTGGTCGCCGTCGGCCGCGTCGCCAACCTCAAGGGCTACGGCCTGGAAGACCTCGGCGTGGCCACGACGCGCACGGTCGACACCAACGACTTCCTGCAAACCAATTACCCCAACATCTACGCCGCCGGCGACGTTGCCGGCCCCTACCAGTTCACCCACACCGCCGCGCACCAGGCCTGGTATGCGGCGGTCAATGCCCTGTTCGATCCCTTCAGGAAATTCAAGGCCGACTACTCGGTGATCCCCTGGGCGACCTTCGTCGAGCCCGAAGTGGCGCGCGTCGGGCTGAACGAGACGGAGGCGAAGGAGCAGGGCATCGCCCATGAAGTCAGCCGCTACGACCTCGACGACCTCGACCGGGCGATCGCCGACAGCGAGGCGCACGGCTTCATCAAGGTGCTGACCGTGCCGGGCAAGGACCGCATCCTCGGCGTCACCATCGTCGGCGAGCATGCCGGCGACCTGATCGCCGAATACGTGCTGGCCATGAAGCACGGCATCGGCCTGAACAAGATCCTCGGCACCATCCACATCTACCCGACCCTGGCGGAAGCCAACAAGTACGTGGCCGGGGTCTGGAAGAAGGCCCATGCGCCGCAGGCCTTGCTGGCATGGGTGGAGCGCTTCCACGCCTGGCGGCGGGGAGGCTGATGCAAGGCATGCCGGCGCTTTCCATCGTCCTGCCGGTGCTGAACGAGGCGGCAGGCATCGTTGCCGCACTGCAAGCCCTGGCGCCCTTGCGCAGCGCCGGCGCGGAAGTCATCGTGGTCGACGGCGGCAGCACGGATCGCAGCGCCGAACCGGCCGGGCCTCTCGCGGACCAGGTGCTCGAGGCGCCCCGCGGCCGGGCCAGCCAGATGAACGCCGGCGCCGCGGCGGCTTGCGGCGGCGTGCTGCTCTTCCTGCATGCGGATACCCGCCTGCCGGAAGGTGCCGACCGGTTTATCGCACAAGCCATGGCGGCCGGCCGTCACTGGGGTCGCTTCGACGTACGGATCGAGGGCAAATCCGCCTGGCTGCCGTTGGTCGCCGCCATGATGAATCTGCGTTCACGCCTGACCGGCGTCGCCACCGGGGACCAGGCCGTGTTCGTGTCGCGCGCGGCTTTCGCTGCGGCCGGCGGTTTCCCGGATATTCCGCTGATGGAGGACATCGAGTTGTCGCGCCGGCTGCTGCGCACCGGTCGCCCGGCCTGCCTTGCCGCACGGGTGACGACCTCGGGGCGGCGCTGGGAGGCGCACGGCGTGTGGCGCACCATCCTGCGCATGTGGTGGCTGCGCTTGCGTTACTTTCTCGGTGCCGATCCGCGGCGCCTGGCGGCTGAATACGGCTATGCACCGCGCGAGTCCTGAACCGGCGGCGCCGGTCGGCGTCGCCATCCTGGCGCGCGCGCCGGTTGCGGGCCGGGCCAAGACGCGGCTGATTCCCCTGCTCGGCGCGGCCGGCGCGGCCGGCCTGCAGGCCTGGATGCTGGAGCGGGCCGTGGCCACGGCACTCGCCGCCGATGTCGGCCCCGTCACCCTCTGGTGCGAAGGCGATCCCGGCCATCGCGCCTTCGTCCGCTGTCGCGAACTTGGCCCCTTGCGCATCCGGCCGCAAGTTGCGGGCGACCTCGGCCGGCGCATGCTGGCGGCGGTCGAGGAATCGCCGGCCGCGGCCGGAACCCTGGTGATCGGCACCGATTGCCCCGTGTTGGACGCCGCGCATTTGCGCGAAGCCGCGCGGGCATTGGCGGAGCGCGATGCGGTACTGATCCCGGCCGAAGACGGCGGCTATGTCCTGATCGGCATGAAGGTACCCGCGGCCGGCGCCTTTGCCGGCATCGACTGGGGCAGCCCGCAGGTCATGGCGCAGACCCGGCAGGCCCTGGATGCCCTGGGCTGGCGTCGGGCCGAACTGGCGACGCTGTGGGATGTCGACCGGGCCGAGGATGTCGAACGCCTCGCCGCGATGTTTCCGGAGATCAGGAAGATCTGACCAAGCCGTCATTCCGGCGAATGCCGGAATCCAGAACAGCATGGCACTGGACACCGGCTTTCGCCGGTGTGACGGCGTATGCAGCGTTTCCCTGAAGCAGGACAAGTTGCCGCGGTATTTGCTATTTGTCGTGCTGCCGATACACCCGGGTGGCCAGGCGCAGCATGTCCTCGCGCCCGGTGTTGCCCGACAGGGCGTAGCCGAAGCGGCTGTCGGTCCAGTAGAAGACGTCGACATTGTTCTCTCTTGCGTAGCGGAAGCCGGTCTCGCCGCCTTTGGGCGCGGCGGGGCGGACATACAGCGTCAGGCGATTGTGTTCGGCATTCTCGTACATGAACTGCGCCACCTCGCCGCTGTCGCCGGGCAAGAGGCGGCCGCCGACCAGCCGGTAGCCGGTTTCCTCGAGTTGCGGCGGCTTCAATGGCGCGCCCAGGCGCTTGGACAGCCAGGCCACCAGATGCGCTTCCTGATCGGCGCCGACTTCGACCGGATGGCGGACTTCGGGGACGAACACGGCGTGGGCCACCGCCGCCTGGCGCGGCAGCGTGTTCAGCGCCACGGCCGGGCCCGGTTCGCGCGCGGTTTCGCCGCGCAGGAAAAAACCGATGGCGGCGCCGAACAGCAGCCAGGCCACGGCGGCCAGTTTGCGCGCGTCGAGCCAGCGCCGGGCATTGGCGGCCGGAACCAGTCGCGCCGGAGTGGGCTCGTCGAGCACGCGGTCATAGACGCGGTGCAGGCCGGCGGCCTGGGCGCGCCATTCCTCGATCTGCGCGCGCGTTTCGGGATGGCCGGCGAGCCAGGTTTCGACCTGCATCAGACGTGCCGGGTCAAGCTGGCCGTCGGCGTAGGCGTGCAGGTCGTCTTCGGAAATCGGGGTATTCATGTGCTGACCACTTTCAGTTTCGGTGCCGCTTCCCCCGCCAGAACAGCCTTGAGGCGCGTGCGTGCGCGCGACAGGCGGGACATCACGGTGCCCTGCGGAATTTTCAGGGCGCGGGCGACTTCGGCGTAACTCAATTCCTCAAGGCCGACCAGCAGCAGCACTTCGCGCTGGTCCGCCGGCAGCAAGGCCAGCGCGCGTTCGAGGTCGCGCAGTTCGAGGCCGTCCTGCTGGCTGGCGCGCTGCACCGGCACCGGCAGATCGTCGTCGTCGCAGAAGTCGACGCGGTGATCGCGGCGCCGGCCATCGACGTGGAGGTTGTGCATGATCGAGAACAGCCAGGGCCGCAGGTCGCGTTCGCGCTGCCACAGTCGCCACTTGTCCAACGCCCGCTGCAGGGTCTCCTGTACCAGGTCGTCGGCGCTGTCGGCACTCCCCGTCAGCGCCCGCGCGTAGCGGCGCAGACGGGGAATTTCGGCAGCGATGGCGTCGCGGTTATTCAACTCTGATGATCAGGGCTTGGCGACGTGCCAGACATTGTTCACGCCGTCGCCGGTCTTGTCGCCGGGCTTGGCATCCTTCGCCCAGTAGTAGAGCGGCTTGCCCTTCATGGCCCACTGCCTGCCGCCGTCGTCGCGGGTGATGATGCTGTAGTCGCCGGTCGCGGCGTCGCCGGCGCCGGCCATCAGCGGCGGCCAGTTGGCGGCACAGGGGCCGTTGCACATGCTCTTGCCGCCGGCGTCCTTGTCGAAGGTGTAGAGCGTCATGTCCTTGGCGCCGACCAGCACGCCATCCATGGCCTTGACCGGCGCGCCGGCGGCGAATGCGCCTGCGGCGGCAATAGCGAAGGCAAAGGCGGCGACAAGGTGTCTTGTTTTCATGGTGTTCTCCGTTGGGGTAGGGGTGGGGTGCTGCATCCGATATACGAACTGTGCGCCCGGTTTATTCCCTCCTGCAGAAAAAACTTGCCATTCGATGGTGATCAGGGCTTGCGCCAGGTGATGCGGTAGATGGCGCCGGCATGGTCGTCGGCGACCAGCAGCGAGCCGTCGGGCAGCACCAGCACGTCCGCCGGGCGGCCCCAGGCCGATTCACCCTGCAGCCAGCCGCTGGCGAAAGTTTCGTAGCTCACGGCGCGGCCATCCTTTACCCGCACCAGGGCGATGCGATAGCCGATCTTTTTCGAGCGGTTCCACGAGCCGTGCTCGGCGATGAATATCTGGTTGCGGTATTCGGCGGGGAACATCGTGCCGGTGTAGAAGCGCATGCCCAGACTGGCGACATGCGGCCCCAGTTTCTGCGCCGGCGGCTCGAACTCGGCGCACTTGCGCCGCGCGCCGAACTCGGGATCGGGCAGGTCGCCGCCGTGGCAGAAGGGGAAGCCGAAATGCAGCCCGGCGCGCGGCGCGCGATTGAGCTCGTCGGGCGGGATGTCGTCGCCGAGCATGTCGCGGCCGTTGTCGGTGAACCACAGCGCGCCGTCGAGCGGGCTCCAGTCGAAACCGACGCTGTTGCGCACGCCGCGCGCAAAGATCTCGCGCCCGGAGCCGTCGCCGTTCATGCGCAGGATGGATGCATAAGGGTCGCCGGGATCGCAGATGTTGCAGGGCGCGCCGACCGGGACGTAGAGCTTGCCGTCGGGGCCGAAGGCGATGAACTTCCAGCCGTGGTGCGTGTCTTTCGGCAGCGTGTCGGTAACGACGACCGGCGCCTTGTCGATCTGCCGGTCGATGCGATTCTCGATGTCATCGTAGCGCAGGATGCGATTCACCGCGCCGACATACAGCGCGCCGTTCTTCCAGGCCAGGCCGCTGGGCATCTCGAGGCCCGCGGCGATGCGCGTCACGGCGCCGGCGCGATAGCCCGCATCGAAGCGCACCGCATGCACGCTGCCGGCGCCGCGCGAACCGACATACAGCACGCCGCCTTTTTGATCCGTGCCGCCCAGCGCCATCTGGCGCGCGTTATCCACCCGCGCCCAGAGTTCGATGGCGAAGCCCGGCGGCAGCCTGATGGTTTCCAGCGGCAGGGCGCCGGCGAGGGCGGACCAGGCGAGCAGGGCAATCGCGATCAGGTGTCTCATGGCGCAGGACCTCGAAAAGTGCCCAAAGGGCCGCAGAGCGCTGGCGCTCGCGATACGGCGATTCTCGTTCATGCGGCCGTCCGGCGCAATTCCGGCGGGCTGCCGGAATGCCGGTTGACCATCGTGGCATTGACTGGCGTGCCGCGAATGGCGATACTCTCCCGCTAATCCGAGAATGACTTCATGCGCAAAATACTTTCGATGACCGGCCTGACCGGCCTGACCGGCCTGACCGCCCTGCTGCTGGCCGGCTGCGCCGAACCCAGCATGCTCGTGGGCTATGAACCGAACGAGAATTTCCTGAGCTTCAACCACGAATTCACCGACGCCGCCGCCGCCGATGCCCGCGCCCGGGCCGAACGGCTGTGCGGGCTGCGCAAGCAGGCGGTGATCCAGACCTCGCGCAGCTGCTCGCTGACGCAATGCACCACGAACTACCAGTGCATCGACGCGGCGGATGCCGCCAAGTATGGGCGCTAGCCTGCGCGCTGCCGGCGGCGTCTGTCGGCTTTTCACCGATTTCCCTTAACTTTCCGGAAAGAAAAATGAAAAAACTACTCACATTCACCCTGCTGGCGGCCTTTGCCGTCGGTGCCCATGCCGCTGACGCGCCGAACACCCTCGGCAAGATCAAGTCGTCGAAGTCCATTACGCTCGCCTATGCGCAAAACGCCGCGCCGTTTTCCTTCGATGACACCAAGACCTTCAAGCCGGCGGGCTTTTCGATCAGCCTGTGCGAAAGCGTCGTGGCGCAGATCCAGCGCCAACTCGGCCTCGACGCGCTGAAAATCAACTGGGTCGCGGGAACCACGCCCGAACGCCTGGCGATGGTGGCCGAGGGCAAGGCCGACATGGAATGCGGCGTCACCACCACCACGCTCAAGCGCCAGGAGAAAGTCGATTTCAGCACCGTCACCTTCATCCAGACCGGCTCCTTGCTGGTGCGCGGCGATAGCAGTATAAAAAAGGCAACCGACCTGGCGGGCAAGAAACTCTCGGTCGTCGCCGGGACGACGACCGAAAGGCGCGTGACTGAAGCGCTTGCCAATGCAAAGATCGCCGCGGAAGTCCTGCCCTTCAAGGATCGCGACGAAGCCTTCAAGGCCATGGAAGACGGCAAGGTGCAGGCTTTGGCCGGCGACAAAATCGTGCTCGTGGGCCTGGTTGCCCGCGATACGTCGAGGACGCGCTTCGCCTTGCTGGACGATGACTTCTCGCTGGAACCCTACGCCTTTGCCCTGCGCCGCGGCGACCCGGATTTCCGTCTGGCCGTCAATCGCGCACTGGCCGTGACCTACCGGTCGGGGGCCATCGTGTCGATCTTCGATCGCTGGTTCGCACCCTTCAAGCCCAGCGACGTCCTGATCGCCATCTACGGCCTCAACTCCATGGAAGAGTAGGCCGGAAGCAGGGCAAAAAAAAGCAGCCTTGGGCTGCTTTTTTTGTGCCCGCGCCAAAGGCGTGAAGGGTGTCGCCTGGCGGGATCTACGCGGCGCACCCGCGGCGAAAATGGACTTGTTTCAGTCTGCCCCGGTCGCGGCCGAAAAGTCGGCGCCGACGGTACGGCGATTCCGGCTCCATGGCAATCAACCGGACGCTGATCCCGAGTCGCCCTGACGGCCTCAGAAAGGCTTTCTCACCAGGTTGGACGCAGCATCGGCGGCTACGTCCGGGTCGGGATAGGGATCGGGTTCCGGGGCGCCATCCAGCAGCTCATAGAATTCGTTGCTGCGTTTCTGCGCGATGCTGGAGGCGAGATCCCGCCCCGCGGCCGGGCCGTCGGCAGACGACGGGCCGGCCCTGAGGTATTCCGCTTTGACGTATTTTGCGCTGCCGCCGCGGCCGCTTGCGGCCAGGGTCGCCTCGACGCGCCGGGCCATGGCCTGGTTAAATTCCATCAGGGTAATGTGGTGGTCGTTGTTGGCATCGATCTCGTTGAAAAATTTCGGCGCGTTGGGGAACTCGGCATAGGCTTCCTCGCGCGACAAGCGGCCGTCGCCGTTCTTGTCCGCGGCGCGGAAACGCTGCTCGAACTTTTCCTGGCTGGCTTTGTCCGCCGTTGTTTGGGCCATGGACGCTGCCGGCAGGCATGCCAGGCAGAAGAGCAGGTAGCGCATGATGTTCTTTTGGGTTGGCAGATTCGACCGCGAATTTTCGCACGAAACCCCTGCTTGACTCCGACCGGCAACGGTGGAGATACTTGCCGGAGTGCATTCGATGTTCCATTCGCCGAGAAGGAACGCTGCCATGAAACAGATCACCCCATCCAATGCCTTCCTGCGTCCGGCGATGACCGGGATCCTTGCCCTGCTTGCCGGCTGCGCCACCACCTCGCTGACATCCACCTGGCAAAGTCCCGATTATCGCGGCGGACCGGTGAAAAACCTCGCTGTCTTCGTGATGGTGAAGGACGAGAGCGTCAGGCGTTTTGCCGAAGACCAGATGGTCCGGAAAATGCCGGCGGGGACGAAGGCGACCGCAGGCTACACGCTGTTCGACACGCCTGACGGGGACAAGGACAAGGTTCGTGCCGCGCTGATCAAGGCCGGCTACGACGGCGTGCTGGTTTCACGCCTGGTTTCCGTCGAACAAGTCGCAAACCCATATCCCGCCGCATACCCATTTCGTGCAAACCGGGCCCTACGTGGTTGCCACCCCGTATTACGGAAACTTCGTCGGCTATTACGGCCAGGGCTTTGCCGTGGTCCAAACCACGCCGGGCTATACCGTTGAGAATACGACTGTCGTCGTCGAGACCGTCCTCTACAAGCTGCCCGATGACAAGCCGGTCTGGACGGCCACGACACGGTCGCTCGACCCGCGCTCGCGTCCGGAAATGATCGAGGCGATCGCGCAACTTGTCGAAGCGGAACTGCAGAAGAGGGGCCTCATCGGCGCCGGGAGCAAATAAGTTCCCGATGTCAGGGCGGCGGGATGGGGTTGCCTGACCCTGAATCGCCGCCCTTGCGTTCCTAGGCCGTATCTGCCGGCGCAGCGGCACCTGCCTTTTCCGCCGGGCCTTCAACCCAGGCTTCGAGCAGGGTATAGGTCACGGCCAGTACCACCGGGCCGACAAAAATACCGACCAGGCCGAAACTCAGCAGGCCGCCGATGACGCCGGCAAAAATCAGCAGCAGCGGCAAATCCGCGCCTTTCCGGATCAGGATGGGACGCAGGAAATTGTCCATGGTGGTAACGACCAGGCTCCATACCAGAAGGAATATTCCCCAACCCGTGTCGCCGGTCCAGAATACCCAGGCCACCGCGGGAAACAGGATCAGGCCGGGCCCGATCTGGGCGATGCAGAACATCAGCATCACGGCCGAGAGCAGCGCGGCAAAGGGAACCCCGGCAACTGCCAGTCCGATGCCGCCGAGCACTGTCTGCACCAGCGCCGTAACACAGACACCGAGAGCCACGCCGCGGATCGCCTGACCGGCCAGGATGACCGAACTTTCGCCATGATCGCCGGCGAGCCGGCGGCCGAAGCGCTTGACGCCGTTTGCCGCCGTTTCACCGCCGGCGTAGAGGATGGCCGACAGGATCACGATCAGCAGGAACTGGATGAGCATGAAGCCCATGCCACCCACCTGCGCGAGAACCCACTTGCCGGAATCGGCCGCGTAGGGCTTGGCCCTCTCCACTAGCGCCTGCGAGCCGGCATCGGCCAGTTGCGCCCAAAAAGTGTGCAGTTTTCCGCCGACGAGCGGCAGGCCGGCGACCCATTCGGGCGGTTGCGGCAAGCCCGAGGCGACCAGCTTGCTGGCCAGATCGGCCACCTCGCCGGCGTGGTCGACGATGGTATTGACCGCCAGCAGGAGGGGAACGAAGAGCAGGAGCAGCATGGCCAGCGTCATTATCGCGACCGCCGGCGCGCGCCGGCCGCCGCAGCGGTGCTCCAGTCCCTTGAGCATCGGCCAGGTGGCGACGACGATCATGGTCGCCCACACCCCGGCGGCCAGGAAGGGACGCAGGACCCAGAGCGTAGCCGCGATCATCAGCAGAAGGCAGAGGATCGCCAGTGTCGTACGGGTCAGCTCACGTCGAGTTTCGGCCATTGGGGGTCTCGCTGCAAAAAATCAGAACTGCATTTTAGCGGAAGGCGGGAATATGCAGCCTGTTCCGGGCGGCTGGCAGCAGCTGGCGGTGAAAAGCCTGGCCGCTACAGAAACTTGCCCAGCGCCCACTTGAGCAGATCGTCCAGCGGCACCAGCGTAAACACCACCGCGACCAGGGGCAGCCCGGCCGCGATGACGATCTGGGTCGCGGCTGCGCGGTTGATCGGGGTGTAGCCCATCTCGCGAATCGCCTGGATGCTGGTGTTCAGTTCCGATGTCGAAGGCAGCGCCGAAGCCTCGGCGTGGTACGCGTCGTCGCTCCGGCTTCCGGTCCACTTTTGGTGTGTGCTGACATGCTGCCGCGTCGCCATGCGGCCATACTCGATCAGTGCCCGCTCGCGCGCCCCGTGCAAGGGCAAGGCGAACACCAGCAGCGGACCGAGGAACAACATGAGGTTGAGTGCCAGCCATCCGGCGACGGCAAACCACACGATTTCGTTGGGGCGCTGCTCCACGGCAAGGTCTTTCAGGATGGCCGCGGAAATCACGCAACTCAGGGCGAAGCTGAAGCCGGTGAACACGCTGGGATAGATCGACAGGAAGCCGAGCCCGGCGGCACGGTCCGGGTGGGTGGGTATCAGTTGCAGCGGCAGGCGGGAAATGCGAAACAGCAGCGCGGCCCAGACCAGGAACCACCAGCCCCAGCGCAGGACCAGGAAGAGGAAGAGCGGGTTGCTGACGTAGCGGGCCGCGGCGCCGGCCCACGAAAGCTCGACCTGGCCGCCGACCAGGCTGCCCTCCCAACTCGAGCCGGTGAGGATGACGACGAGATGGATGGTGGAGCCTGAAACGACCAGTGCTGTGGCAAGCATGATCGCCTCGGCTATCCAGGAGCTCGAGCGGCGGTCGGCGATGGCCAGGATGGCCTCGTAGCGCGGCAGGCTGTCGCGGGCGAGGAGCCCGGCCTCCCGGAACTGCCGGCCGAGTATCTTGAAGCGGCTGTCGGCGTAGCGCTCGGTGACGACCATGGCCCAGACCGCGATCAGGTAGCGCGCCGGCACCGTCAGGTCGGCGAAATATCCCCAGCTCCGGTCGCTGCCATCGGCCAGCGATTGAAGGGCGGCGAGTAGCGCCGGCGGCAGCCACGCCAGCATGGCGAGATACGTGGCGGTACGCAGCGTGGTGAGGCCGTCCGCGCCGAGCAGTCCGAGGCGGCGCAGGATCCTGTGGAACGGGCCGCCGGCCACCAGCGAGAAACTGATATCGGTCTCAATGCGTTCGGATTCCATCTGCGTTCTTTTCCTTTCAGGGCTGGCGGGTTCGTATTCGAAGCGCAAACCTGATCAAGCCGTCGGGTGGGCGGGATGCGCCATCCGCCGGGCGCTTCGACCGTCAGACCATGGCTGTGTGGAACGGCCTGGGCACATCTTACTCAAGATGAACCGTAACCACGCCGAGCGCACCCGAAAAGAGCGTGCCCGAAAAGTTCCCGAAGGGACGCACCGCGCTGGCGCTGACGGTACGGCGCCTGCGGCAACATCAGCACGCCGGAAGAACTTGCGCACCGCGCTTCCGGACTGTGCATCGCTGCGCTGCCGGACGCGTTACGGAGAGCGCTTGCGCGCGCCCTGATGGCTGCGGTGTTCGGCCAGAATATCCGCACGCAGCGTGTTGTAGCGCGAAACGATATCGACCAGCACGCTGGCCGTCCAGGCAAAGGTGAAGATGCCCGAGATGGCCATGATCGGCGGCAGCATGCGCCAGGCGTGCGGCAGCGAGAACGGTTCGCCCAGGGTCCTTACGAAACCTGCCTGAACTGGTGCAGCGCCGAGGGCGCCGGCCAGCCGGCTTCCTTGCAGACCCTGACGATGGCCTCGTTGGTGTCGAAGTAGACCTGCCAGTAGTGGTCGGTGTGCGTGTAGGGGCGCACCGAGATCTGCGGGCCCTCGAGCTTGATGTCGAGCAGGTTGACCTCCGGCGGCATGTCCTTCGACACATTGGGGATCAGCGCCACCGCGGCCTTGAAGCGGCTGATGGCATCCAGCGGGTCGACGCTGTTGGCCAGTTGCGCCACGCGTTCCACGCGGCGCGCCGGCAGCACCGAAAAATTCTGGATCGTGTCGGCGAAAATCTTGCCGTTGCCGATGATGGTATTCACGTTGTCGGGCGTGACGATGACGGTACCGAAGAGGCCCAGTTCGTGCACCGTGCCGACCACGCCGCCGATGCTGACGAAGTCGCCCACCTTGAAGGGGCGCAACACCAGCATGAAGGCACCGGCGGCGAAGTTGCCGAGCAGCCCGCTCCACGCCGCGCCGATCGCCAGGCCGGCGCCGGCCAGCATCGCGGCGAAGGAAGTGGTCTGGATGCCGAAGTAGCCCATGATGCCGAGCACCAGGGCGATGTTCAGCGCGATGGCGATGATCGAGCCGAGGTACTTGGTCAGCGTCGGGTCGACGTGATTGCGGCCCATCGCCGATTGCATCATCCCTATCACCCAGCCGATCAGCCAGCGGCCGACGACCCAGAAGGCGATCGCGGCCAGTATCTTCATCGCCAGTTCGGTGGCGGTGGTGCTGAGGAAGGTCTGTATGGATTGCATGTCCATGGGATGGACTCCTTTCGGTGAATTATCGGGTGAATGCATTCGTGGCGGATCGCTGCCGGTGGCAGGCTAGATCAATGCGCCGTGGTTGGCAAGAGCAAGGCAGAAATGCAGGGTGACAGTGATTCAAGGTCAGCTGGATTTGCATGTTTGACGGATCGAGTCGCCGTGCCGTCAGCGCCGGTGCTATGTGTCCCTGCGGGAACACTTCACGCCGGTCCGAACTTCTCGCACAAACCCTTCACCGCCTCGCTTTCGCCGCGTACCCGCAGAAATGCGCCGTGTTCGTCGGCGCGCTCCTCCAGTACCTCGCAGCTGGCGAAGATGGCGCCGCGCTGTTGCTGCGCCGACCAGGGCAGGAACAACTCGGCCTCGACCTGATCCCGGCGGAAAAACCCGACGATCGCCTCGCGCAGCATGGCCACGTCGTCGGCGCGGCGCGCGCTCATGACGATGCAATCGGGGTAAGCGCTGCGCAGCGCGGCTTCGCGCCCGGCTTGCGCCGCGGCGTCGCCGCGGTTGTCAACATTGTCGATCTTGTTGAAGACGCGGATGCGCGGCACGCCTTGGGCGCCGATCTCGGCCAGCACCTTGTCGGTGACCTCCAACTGGCGTTCGAATCCGGGATCGCCGGCGTCGATGACGTGCAGCAGCAGCGAGGCGTCGAGCGCCTCTTCGAGCGTGGATTTGAAGGACGCGACCAGCCCGTGCGGCAGGTTCTTGATGAAGCCGACGGTGTCGCTGAGCAGCACGCGCGGCCGGCTTTCGGGTTGCAGCGCGCGCACGGTGGTGTCGAGCGTGGCGAACAGCTTGTTTTCGACCAGCACGTCGCTGCCGGTCAGCGCCCGCATCAGCGTCGACTTGCCGGCGTTGGTGTAGCCCACCAGTGCCACGTTGGCGCCGCCTTTGCGCTCCTGCCGGCGCGCGCGCTGCGTTTTGCGCTCGAGGTCCATGGCAACGATTTCCTGCTGCAGGGCGGCGATCTGGTCGCGGATCTTGCGCCGGTCCAGCTCGGTGTGCGATTCGCCGGCGCCGCGGCCGCCGGTGCCGCTGCGCTGCCGCCCCTGCGGCCCGGCGAGCTTGGCCGCCTCGCGCAGGCGCGGCGCCATGTAGCCCAGCCGTGCGATCTCGACCTGCGCCCGCGCGGCGCGCGAGGTGGCGTGGCGGTGGAAGATTTCGAGGATGACCATGGTGCGGTCCATCACCTCGCAGCCGGTTTCCTTTTCCAGGTTGCGCGCCTGCGAAGGCGAGATTTCGTGGTCGACGAAAATGGCGTCGATCCTGCCGGCCTCGGGGTCGGCGGCGGCATGGCGCGCCGGCTCGAAGGCGCCGGGCGCCGGTTCCATGTCGATGAACTCGCGGATTTCCTCGCGCTTGCCGGTGCCGAGGTAGGCCGTCGCATCGAAGCTTGAGCGTTTCTGGGTGAAGGTGGCGACGATCACGAAGCCCAGGGTCTTGGCCAGGTCGCGCAGTTCGGCCAGCGAGGCCTCGAACTCGATGTCGTTCACGTTGGGCAGTTGCACGGCCGCGACGATGGCGTTGATGGGCTTTTCCTTGGCTTCTGCTCGCATGCGGGTGGCTTCTCTCGATTGGGCGAAGGCGGATAGTACCCGTCAAAGCCCGCCTGCCGGCGGAACCGCTTGGCCGCTGGCCGCCCGGTAGTTTGCGGATTTATTGATGGTAATCAATTGGCACGACGTCGTCCTGCGATCAAATGGAGCGATCTCAACGTAGCGCAATACATTGAAGCAGGAGCTCAAAATGAAAAAATCACATCTTTTGCTGGCGCTGGCCGGCGCCATCGCTTTCCCGGTCTGCGCACAAGGCACCGTCTCTGCGCAACAGATCGAAGTGATGGACAAGTTGCTTGCGGTCTATGCCGCAGCGGCCAAGATCGAGGTCAAGGAGGAAAAGGGGCGGGGCAACGTCTCGGACAAGCCCTTCACCGTGGAGGAGGGACGCAGGTTTTACCTGGTCCGGCGCACCTGGCAGTCGGGCGACTATACCTGCTCCGGCTGCCATACCGAGGATCCGAAGAAGGAGGGCAAGCACATCAAGAGCAAGCAGCCCCTCAAGCCGCTGGCGCCTTCGGCGAATCCCGAGCGATTTATCAATGCCAATAAAGTGGAAGCCAACTTCACCGCGCATTGCATGGATCTGCATGAACGGGATTGCACTGCCTTCGAAAAAGGCAATCTCATTACCTACCTGAAGTCGGTCAAGTAAGCGCCGGCCGCCGCGAGCTTCCTCCTGGCAGGCGTCGCGGCGGGTGCCTGGCTATTCCGCGGGCGATACCTCGGCATTCCCGGGTTTGCGCGGTGAATTCAGGCACTGGCCCTGTATTTCGAGCCAGTACACGATGTTGCCGATGACAACCACGCTGCCGGAGATCACCGCCGACGCCGCGGTCACCGCGCCGGCAGCGACCAGCAGAACCGCGCAGCCTTCGTCCTGACATCCCATCAAGCTCCCGACCTGATGCGCCTGCATGATGGCTTTGCGCTCGTAAATTCCGCAGTCCGGGTTGTAGCGGGTGGTGGTCTCGGGCAGATACACGCAGCCGCCCAACAGCATCAGCGCGAGAGCAAGGGGGAATGGCCGACAGGAGCGAGGATTCATCCGGTTAGCCCGAAATCCCGTCGTAGGCCAGCTTGGCCCCCGCCGCCAGCAGCGTCCAGGCCGTGACGAGGTTGAAGCCGCGCATGTCGACGGCGTGCAGCAGGCGGTAGCCGAGGAAGTAGCCGAGCGGGATGACGGGGGCCAGCAGCAGCGAGACGCCGAGATTGGAGAGATCGATCAGGCCGAGCTGGGCATAGGGCCCGAGCTTGGCGAAATTCACCACCGAAAAGAAGATCACCGTGGTGCCGACCAGGCGCATCTTGTCCATGTTCTGCGGCATCAGGTATTGCATGATCGGCGGGCCACCGGCATGCGAGATGAAACTGGTGAAGCCGGCCAGTCCGCTCCAGAAGATGCCGGGGCCAAAAGTCGGCGCCGACGGCACGGCGCCGGCGGAACTGCGCGCGGCGCGGAAGCGGTCGATGGCGAAGGCCACGGCCTCGATGCCGATCAGCAGCTTGATCCAGCGCCCATCGACATGGCCGAAGGTGAGCCAGCCGAGCGCGATGCCGAGCATGGCGCCGGGCAGGATGATGCGCAGGTTGGCCGTGTCGGCGCGGCCGCGAAACACCACGAGGCCGATGAGGTCGATCACCAGCAGGATCGGCAGCATCACGGCGGCGGCAAAGGGTGCCGACACCGCCAGGGCCATCAGCGGCACGCCGAGGCTGCCGGCGGCGCCGCCGAAGCCGGCCTTGGACATGCCGAACAGCAGCGTGGCGAGAATGGCCAGCAGCCAGAAGGCCGGCGGCAGGGTGGCGGCGTGGTCGAACATCCGCCAATGATCGCTCAGTCCGCGCCGGCGATCCAGTCGACTGCCGCGAGCAGGGCGGCTTCCAGGTTTTCCGCGGCGGCGTCCGACAAGGGTTCGCCGAGTTCGAAGCCTTCGCCGCGTATGGCGAGCAGCCAGCAGGGCGGCGGCTCGCCCTCGTCGATCTCGGCGAAGACCTTGAGCACGGCCTGCGGGCTCATGGCGTGGGTGGTGAAACTCGCGTCGCGCGCGGCCTCGATGCGGGCGAGCGAGCAGGGCGCCGGGGCATCCAGGCTGGCATCGACGAAGAGCACGCGGCGGCGGCCCTGCAGGTCGAGCGCATGTTCCACCTGCAACTGGAAATCGGTCAGGCAGTCGACTTCGCCCCATTCCGGATGGCGAGCGGCGAGCGTCGTGAAGTGTTCGACGAACAACGGTCCCAGCGCATCGTCGCCGCGGCTGGGGTTGCCCCAGCCGAAAATCAGCGTCGGTGCCGTCAAGGCAGGGCCGGCAGTTCGCGCGTCAGGCCGCGGGAATCGCGCATCACCTCGTCGATCACCGTGCCGTCGGCGCCGACTATTGCGACTTCGAGCGGCATCTGGCCCAGCGCATGGGTGGCGCAGGAGAGGCAGGGATCGAAGGCGCGGATGGCGATCTCGATGTGGTTGAGCAGGCCTTCCGTGACTTCGCGTCCGTTCAGGTATTTCTTCGCCACTTCGCGCACCGCCGTGTTCATCGCCTGGTTGTTGTGCGTGGTGGAGACGATCAGGTTGGCGCGGATCACCTGGTCGTTTTCATCGACGCGGTAGTGGTGGATCAGCGTGCCGCGCGGCGCCTCGATGACGCCGACGCCGCGTTCCTGGCGCTGGCCGGTCGCCATCAGGTCGCGTGCCGACAGATGTCGTCGTCGTGCAGCAGGTCCTTGATGGTCTCGGCGGCGTGCAGCATTTCGATCATGCGCGCCCAGTGGTAGCCCAGCGTGGCGCCGGTGGCGCTGCCGCCGTCGAAGGCCATGAACTCCTCGCGTTCCTTGTCGGCCAGCGGCGTCGGGATGTTGTCGCACTGCGTGACGCGGGTCAGCGGGCCGACGCGGTAGGAGCCGTCGTCCGGGCCGAGCGACTTGAAGAAGGGGAACTTCATGTAGGACCAGGGCTTGACGTCCTCGGCGATGACGTCCCAGTAGCGGCCGTAGTTGAAATGGTCGAACAGGGTCTTGCCGTCGGCATCGCGGGCGCGCAGGCCGCCGTGGTAGAGGTCCATCGCGCCGTCGGCCCGCACCAGGCACATGCCGGCCGAACGGAAGCGGCCGAAGGCGTTGTATTCGACCAGGTTCTGTTCGAACAAGCCGGCGGATCATGCCGACCGCATCGCGGCTCCAGGCCACCATCTGATAGATGTCCTTGAGCAGTCCGGCGCGTTCTTCGGCAGTGAGCGACTTGTTCACGCCGCCGGGAACCGAGCCGGTGCCATGCACGCGCTTGCCGGCGGTCATGCGGATCACTTCCTGGCCGTACTTGCGCAGCAGCACGCCTTTCTTGGCGATTTCCGGATGCGCGGCGACGACGCCGACGATGTTGCGTTGGGCCACGTCCGAGCCGAAGCCGAACAGCAGGTCGGGCGAGGACGAGGTGGAAGAAGTGCAGGGCGTGCGATTGCAGGATCTGGCCGTAGTGCATCAGGCGGCGGATCTTTTCCGCGGTCGGCGTCAGTTGCTTGACGCCCAGCATCATGTCCAGCGCCTTCGATGCGGCGAGGTGGTGCGAGACCGGGCAGATGCCGCACAGGCGCTGCACCATGACCGGCACTTCCCAGTAGGGGCGGCCCTGGATGAACTTTTCGAAGCCGCGGAATTCGACGATGTGCAGGCGCACCTGCTGCACCTTGTTGTCGTCGTCGAGCAGGATGGTGACCTTGCCGTGGCCCTCGACGCGCGACACGGGATCGATGGCGACGCGGCGCAGCTTTTCGGGGTGCGGTGGCGGTTTCGAGTTCGAATGGCATGGCGAACCTCGTGCTATCAGTCATAGTGCAGCAGGCCGTGGCCGAGGGTGCGGCGTGCGGCCGGCGAGCAGGTCGGTCAGCAATTTCCAGATGGCGTCGGCCGGCGGCGGGCAGCCGGGCAGGAAGTAATCGACCTTCACCACCTCGTGGATCGGGTGCACCTCGTTCAGCGGCAGCGGCAGTTCCGGATCGTTGGGGATGCCGGCGCGGCCGAGCAGGTGTTCGGTCTGATACACCTCCTCGAGGATGTCGCGCAGGTCGAGGTGGTTGCGCTGCGCCGGCAGGCCGCCGTTGATGGCGCAGGCGCCGACGGCGACGAGGATCTTGCAGTTCTTGCGGAACTCGCGCAGCACATGCACGTTCTCCGCGTTGCACAGGCCGCCCTCGATGAGGCCGAGGTCGCAGGGGCCGCAGTGCTTGATGTCGGTCAGCGGCGAGCGGTCGAACTCGACCAGTTCGAGCAGCTTGAGGATGCGCTCGTCGATGTCGAGCAGGGACATGTGGCAGCCGAAGCAGCCGGCGAGGCTGGTGGTGGCGACGCGCAGCTTCCTTGCCGGAGGGGCGTTCGTCGGCGCGTTCATCGGGTGGGCTCCTTGACCTGGGCGCTGATCGGCGACTTGTCGTAGCGGCGCTCGCCGATCGGCACGGCGAAGCCGCGGCGCTTCTTCAGGATCACGCCGACCGGGCAGATGCTGGCGGCGCGGTCGGTGAGCGCGAAGTCGGTGTCGGCCAGGCGGCCCGATTCGCTGTTGATGATGGATGCGGCGGCCGAGGATGCCGCGCCCGCCCATGGCGAAGACGTTCTTGCCGTCGACCTCGCGCGAGGCCGTGACGCACAGGCTGCACATGATGCAGCGGTTGAAGTCGAGCAGGATGTCCGGATGCGAGGCATCCACCGGGCGGTCGGGATAGAACATGTCGAAGTGCGGCGACATCATGCTTCAGCTCGTAGGCCGTGGCCTGCAGCAGCGCAGTCGCCGCTCTTCTCGCAGGACGGGCAGAAATGGTTGCCCTCGACGAAGAACATCTGCAGCAGCGTGCGCCGCTTGTCGTCGAGCTCCGCCGTGCGGTTCTCGACGTTCATGCCGGCCTGCGGCTTCCATGGTGCAACTGGAACCGAAGCGGCCATTGACCTTGACGGTGCAGATCTTGCACGAGCCGTGCGGCGCTGAAGTCCGGGATGCCAGCACAGGTGCGGGATGTACATGCCCGCCGCCTTCGCCGCCTGCATGATGGTCTGCCCGGGCGTGAAGGGAATGTCCTCGCCGTCGAGCGAGGAAGGTGTTGCTGTGTCGCTCATGATGCTGTCATGCCTCGCCATCGTGTCGACGGCAAGGTGCGCGCCGGCGTCGTCGCGGCCGGTCATCTGCCGCGCCTCGCGACAGCGCCGCGTCGAGATCGAAGGCCGGCTCGTAGTCGAGCGACTTGCAGGCGGCGTTCGTAGGCCGGGCGGAACTTGTTCAGCGTGTCGAACACCGGGTTGCAGGCGCTGTTGCCCAGACCGCAATGGCTGGCGCCCTGCATCAGGCGGTGCAGCTTGAACAGTTCGTTGATGTCGTAGGGCGAGCCGTGGCTCTTCGCGATCTTGTCCATCAGGTTGCGTCACCAGCGTCGTGCCGACGCGGCAGGGGGTGCAGAAGCCGCAGGATTCGTGGGCGAAGAAGTGGGCGAAATTGCGCGCCACCTCGAACATGTCGCGCGTGTCGTCGAAGATCATGAAGGCGCCGGCCGTGGGCAGGTCCTCGAAGGCGATGCGGCGATCGAATTCCTCGGCGGCGACGCAGATGCCCGAGGGGCCGGAAATCTGCACCGCCTGCGAATCGGTGGCGCCGCAGTCGTCCAGCACCTGGCGCACGCTGACGCCGTAGGGATATTCGTAGATGCCGGGCCGCTCGCAATCGCCGCTGACCGACAGCAGCTTGGTGCCGGTGGATTTTTCCGTGCCGTGCTGCGCGTACCAGGCGCCGCCATGCACGGCGATCAGGCAGGCGGCGGCCAGCGTCTCGACGTTGTTCACCGTGGTCGGCTGGTCGAGGTAGCCGCGGGTGACGGGGAAGGGCGGGCGGATGCGCGGCCGGCCCGGTTTGCCTTCCAGCGATTCGATCAGGGCGGATTCCTCGCCGCAGATGTAGGCGCCGGCACCGAGATGGATCTCGATGTCGAATTCGAAGTCGCTGCCGAGGATGTTCCTGCCCAGCAGGTTCGCCGCGCGCCGTGTCGCCAGCGCCGACTCCAGGGGTTCCAGCAGGTAGCGGTACTCGCCGCGCAGGTAGACGCAGGCCCTTTTTCGCGCCGACCGCTAGGCCGGCGATGCATCATGCCCTCGAACACGAGGTCGGCATACGACGTGAGCAGCACGCGGTCCTTGAAGGTGCCGGGCTCGCCTTCGTCGGCGTTGCAGACGACGTAGCGGGCCGGGTTCGCTCCGCTGCCTTGCGCGTTGCGGCAGGCTTCCCATTTGAGGCCGGTGGAGAAGCCGGCGCCGCCGCGGCCGCGCAGTTTCGCATCCTTGATTTCTGCCAGGGTTTTTTCCGCGCCGCGATCCAGTGCCGCGCGCAGGGCCTGGCCCGGCGCCAGGCCGTGATCGAGCAGGATGTCACGGCGGCGGATGTTGTCCTCGACCGCGAACCACTCGGCGCGGCCAGTCGGCCACCGGCGTTTCGCTGCGGATCAGGCCGACCATTTCACCGAGGCGCGTCTGGGTCATTTGCGGGATGGCGCGGTAATTCACCAGCAGGGCCGGGCCCTGGTCGCACATGCCGGTGCAGGAGGTGGTGTTCACGCTGACCAGGCCGTCTTCCGAAACGCGGCCGGGTTCCAGCCAGAGCTTCTTGCACATCGCGTCGCATCAGGTCGGCGTTGCCCAGCATGCGGTCGGTGATGTTGTCCGACCAGAGCACGCAATATTTGCCGCGCGGCCGGGTGTGGAAAAAGCTGTAGAAAGAGGCGGTGCCGCTGACCATGGCGCGCGGCCAGCCGATGGCGGTCGCGATATGGGTCAGTGTGGCGGGGGAAAGCCAGCCGAGTTGCTTCCTGGACTTCGCGCAGGATCTGCACCAGGCGCGTACCGTCGCGGCGGTGGCGTTCGAGAACGATGTCGATGATCCGGGTATCGGGCATGAATGAAAGGTCCCACAGGATGCAAAAAATGCGCTTACCGCAATGCAGCATAACCCTGTTCGGCCGCGGCGGTTTAATCCAGGTCAAGACTTTGTTGCGGCACCCGTAATTTGTTTGCCGCGAAAGCTCCGGTACAGGGGTTTTGGCGTGAAGGCAGCTTTTCCGGACGCCCTCTGCTAGCATCCCGCTTTTACCGCACATTGCGCGCCAGACGCACGCCATGAACTACGACAGTCCCTTTGCCGCGCTGGGCAATACGCATGACACCGCAGAGGTGGAGGCGCAAGTGGGAGAGATCGTCAGCAGTTTTGCGCCGGGGCACGATCTGACGCGCGTCGGCGCCACCTTCGAGCTGCTCGACCGGGCCTTCGACGGCAATCTGAGCGGCTATCAGAAGCTGAAGACCCTGTACCACAACCGCACCCATACCAACGAGGTGGTGCTATGCACCGCGCGCATGCTGCACGGCCTGCACCTGGGCGGCCAGGGTCTGGATGGCGACCATATCGACGCGGCGCTGATCGGCGCGCTGATGCACGATGTCGGCTATCTGATGAACGACGAGGAGGCCAGCGGCACCGGCGCGCAGTTCACCGACAGCCACGTCATGCGCGGCGTCGAGTTCACGCGCCGCTACATGGGGAGCCTGCCGCCCGACCTGCTCGAGGCGACTACCAAGGTGATACTGCTTACCGACCACCGCCAGCACCCCGGTTGGGTCAGCTTCGACAACCTGCAGCAGCAGCGCGCCGCCTACGCCACGGCGACGGCCGATCTGATCGGACAGATGGCGAATCGCGAATATCTCGAGCGCGTGCTCCTGCTCTATTTCGAATTCGAGGAAGCGCAGATGGGCGGCTTTGCCGACATCCACGACCTGCTGGAAAAGACCACGGCTTTCTACCGCACGATCAAGGGCCGGCTCGACCAGGACCTGAATGGAATGTCGGTCTGCCTGGCGCGGCATTTCGGCAAGCAACAGGGTGCCGAGCGGAATTTCTACCAGGAATCGATCGATCGCAATCTGGATTATCTGGATCGCGTGGTGAAGACCGGGCGCGAGCGCCGGCTTGAAAGCCTGAAGCGCGGCGGCGTGGTCGAAAAGGTTCTCGAACTGGGCGGGAGCGACTGAAATCGAACGCATCACGATTTCGCTCGATGCCGAACTCGCTGCCGAGTTCGACCGGCTGATTGCCGAGCGCGGCTACAGCAACCGCTCCGAGGCGGTGCGCGACCTGTTGCGCGCCCACCTGGAACAGGCGCGCCGGAATCGCGGCGGGGCCGGCCATTGCGTGGCCAACCTGTCCTACGTCTACAACCACCACGAGCGCGACCTGGCCGAGCGGTTGACGGCCCTGCAGCACGGGCAGCACGATCTCACCGTCGCCACCATGCATGCCCACCTCGACCATGAGAACTGCCTCGAAAGCGTGGTCCTGCGCGGGCCGACCGCGGCAGTGCGCGGCTTTGCCGATGCGCTGATCGCCGAGCGCGGCGTGCGTCACGGCCAGCTCAACCTGATCGACGTCGAGGTCGATGCCGGGCATGTCCACGGTCACGGCTACCGGCCCGCCGGTAGTGGCCACGGACATGTGCATCTGAAACCCAAGACCTAGGGAAACGCGGATCAAGTGCCATATCGTCATTCCGGCGAAAGCCGGAATCCAGAAGAATCAGGGCACTGGACACCGGCTTCCGCCGGTGTGACGGCTTAGTCGGCGGCTCCCTAGTGCAGTGGTGCACGCAAAGGATGACTTATGAGCCAAGTTTCGTCGTTCCCGCGAAAGCGGGAACGACGGAGAAGGCTTTTTCAATGTTCCTTCAAGATTGCAGCGATGCATTAGCTGTGGCGCTACCGGACCACCTCGTTCTTGCCGCACGCGACCTCGATGCCGGCGCGGCCTGGCTGGAGCAGCACCTCGGTGTCGCGCTGGCCCCCGGCGGCAAGCACGCCCGCATGGGCACGCATAACCGCCTGCTCGGGCTTGGAGACGACTTCTACCTCGAACTGATCGCGATCGACACCGCGGCAGCGCCGCCGGGCCGGCCGCGCTGGTTTGCGCTGGACCAACCGGAAGCGTCGGATCGCCCGCGACTGATCCACTGGGTGGCGCGCAGCGACGACATCCGGCGCGACTCCGACACCTGCGGCGAAGCCCTGGGCGACATCCTGCCCATGGAGCGCGGCGATTATCAGTGGCGCATCACGGTACCGCCCGACGGCCACCTGCCGGGCGACGGCCTGGTGCCGACGCTGATCCAGTGGGATGTGCCGCATCACCCGGCAGCACGCCTGCCCGATGCCGGCTGCCGCCTGATGAAGCTGGAGGGATTTCACTCGCAGCCGGCACGCATCAGGAATGCGCTGGCCACGCTCGGACTTTCGGCGCGACTCGACGTACATCCCTGCGCGGATGGCGAACCGGCGCAACTGGTCGCCTACGTGAAAACCCCGCGCGGCCTGGTCGAACTCGACTGAAGCAGCGTCAGTTCGCCGCGCCTTCGGCCAGCTGTGCGCCGCGCGCCAGCCAGTTGCCGACGACGAAGCTCGCCGTCAGGACGACGATGACGCCGACGCCGACCAGCAGTTCCTTGCCGTCATACCACTGTGAAATGTCGGCATTCAGCCAGCGCGCGAGGCCGAAGCCGGCGACGCCAAAGCTGATCGCGGCGACCATCAAGCCCATGACGCGCGAGGCGATGCGTGCGCTGTGGTCGGCGCGGCGCAGCAGGCCGGCGATCCACAAACCGTTGGCGCCGTCGGCCAGCAGCATGCCGGTGGTGAACGCCGCACCCAGCGTCAGGGCGTGAGCGACGCCGCCGTGCTGCGTGGCGGTGACGGCGAACAGCGCGGCCTGGCTCATGGTGTCGAAGGACAGCGCAAACAGTGCCCCCACGGCGGCAATCGCCAGCGGATGCGACGTCGCCTGCAGGCGGCGCAGCAGGCCGGCCTTGATGCCCACCGTCGCCACCATCTCGCCGGCCGGCGCCGTCAGCACCGCGCGCAGGTTGAGGATGCCGAGCAGGGTGAGGAAGCCGATCGAAATCCAGGTGCCGAGGTCCTCCATCCATTCCGGTACTTGCCACTGCGTCGAGGCCACGCCGACCGCGAGCGCGATCAGCATGACAATGGCGCCATGCCCCAGCGAAAACAGCGAGCCGCACCAGCGTGCGCGGGCCGGGGCGAAGCGCAGGTTGTGGCGGGTCAGGCCGTCGATGGTGGCGAGGTGGTCGGCGTCAAGGCCATGCCTGGCGCCGAGGACAAAAACCAGGGCAAGCAGGGCAATCCATTCGGTGGGCAGTTCCATGGGAGATGGCCTTTGGCGATGAGCGCAGTATGAAGTCTAATAAATTCTTCATACAAAATCCGTGCCTGAGCTATCCTGAAAATTAATAGCGCCAAATCAGCGTGTTAAAGATATCTGCCGTTCCCCAGATGATTAGCGCCTAAGCGCCTGATGCCGCCAGCTATCCGGATCAATGCAGGTTTTGGCGGGGAGTAAGAAGTCGGCGCTGGCGACACGGCGAGATCCCCGGACCAGCCGCCAAGTACCGCAAACGGGGGCCGCAGCCGCCAATCAAAAGACCAATGGCCTGCCGTATGTGCTAAGGTCGTCGACCCCCGTAACAGTGAAGTTTTTTGATGACCGGCAACCCATTTTTCAGTAGCGACACGCTCGGCGAATTTGCCGGCCGGTTCGATGGCGCGACGCTGCAACGCGGTCGCGCCTACGCCGGCGAGGGCCGCGTACAGGTGAAGCGCGTCGAGCGGGCACCCGGTGAAATCCATGTCGAAGCCGCGGTGCAGGGCACGCGCAAGCATCCCTACGAGGTCGATCTGTGGCTGGAACTGGATCAGGGCGGCGCGATTCTCGACGTCGATAATTCCTGCATGTGCCCCATGCGGGAGAATTGCAAGCACGTCGTGGCGGCGCTGCTGAACCTGGGGCAGACGACGGACATCGGACGTTTTGCCGGGAATGGAAATGCGCCGTCACGGGATGACGCCGGCTATCCCGAGCCCAGCGCGGCGACGCTGGACTGGCTGGGCTCCCTCGACCAAGCGTCGGTGCGGACGCCGCAGGCCAAAACGGCGGAGGCGCGCGTGGTCTATCTGTTGCGGCCGGGAAGTCCGCCCAGCCTCAGCCTGGGCAAGAGCCGGTCCATGAAGAGGGGCGGCGCCGGCAAGCCCGCGGTGTACCGTCCGCAGCCCTACGACCTGGGCAGCACGCGCAGTCGCGATTTCATCCTCGACGAGGACATCGCGCCCTTGCGCCTGTTTCTCGCCTTGCAGGCCGGCGGCGGATACTTCTACAACGAAGCCGTCGACCTGAGCGGCGACACCGGAGCCTTGCTGCTGCGCCTGGCCTTGCGCACGGGAAGGCTGTACCTCGACGGACTGGTCGAACTGCCGCTCGGATCCGGCGCACCGCGCCCGCTCAAGCTGTCGTGGACGCACAATCTGGCCGGCCTGCAGCAGCTTGCATTCGACCTGCCGGCTTCCCTGCAGATGATCCCGACCTGGCCGCCGTTCTATCTGGACAACGCGGCCGGAATGGTCGGCGAACTGCGCTCCGACCTTTCGTCCGACCTGTTGCAGCGACTGATGACGGCGCCGCCGCTGAACGAGGCCGACGCGCCGCTGGTGCGCGAACGCCTGGCGCAACTGGCGCAGGAGCGGCAGGTGGTGCTGCCGCTGCCCGAGGCGCCGCAAGCCGTGGCAGCCGGCAAGCCCGAAGCGCGTCTGGTCCTGACGCAGGGGCGTTTTCGCCACCTCGCGATGAGCCGCCTGCACGACGACTTGGCGCTTGCGGTGCTGTATTTCGACTATCCGCAGGGCCTCACCGCGGTCGGCGTCGAGCATCCGCCGTCCTTGATGCGGCAGCGGCTGGATGGCGAGTGGCGGACGCTGCAACGCGATCTGGCGGCGGAGGGCGAAACATGGCAGCGGGTGCGCGCCGCCGGACTGGAAAGCTGGCAGCGCCGCCTGGACAATCACCAGCGTCTGGAAGGCACGGAAGATGGCCTGATGCCGCCGCGCAACGATGCCGTCGGCTGGCTGTCCTTCCTCAATGAGGGCGTGCCGGCACTGGAACGGCAGGGCATCCCGGTGATTTTTGCCGGGGATTTCCCGTATTGCGTTGCCCAGGCCGAAGACTGGTTCGTGGCCGTCGATGAGTCGGTCGGCAGCGACTGGTTCGATCTCGACCTCGGCGTCACCGTCGCCGGCGAACGCATCAGCCTGGTGCCGCCCCTGCTGCGCCTGCTGCGCGAGCAGCCGGACCTGCTCGGCGTGGTACGCGGCCTCGAAGACAGCCAGACCTTCCCCGTGGCGCTCGATGCGCGCCGCATCCTGCCGGTGCCGGCGGGGCGCCTCAAGGCCTGGCTGCTGCCCCTGCTGGAGTTCCTCGACGAGGACCGGCCGCGCCTGTCGCGCCACAACGCCGCGGCCCTGGCCGGGCTGGAGAACCTGCCGACGCAATGGATAGGCGGTGAAGAATTGCGTGCCCTGGGTCGCCGCCTGAACGACTTTTCCGGCATGACGCATCATCCGCAGGCGCCGGGCTTCACGGCCACGCTGCGCCCCTATCAGCAGATCGGCCTCGACTGGCTGCAGTTCCTGCGCGAATACGGCCTGGCCGGAATCCTCGCCGACGACATGGGCCTGGGCAAGACGGTGCAGACCCTGGCCCATCTGCATCTGGAAAAGGCGTCCGGCCGGGCGGATCGACCCAGCCTGGTGGTGGCCACCACCAGTCTGATGGCCAACTGGCGCAACGAGGCGGCGCAGTTCGCGCCCGACCTCAAGGTGCTGACCCTGCACGGCAAGGACCGCGCCGAACGCTTCGGCGAGATCGCCGGGGCCGACCTGGTGCTGACCACCTACCCGCTGCTGGTGCGCGACCGCGAAACCCTGCTGGCGCAAAATTGGCATCTGCTGGTGATGGACGAGGCCCAGTTCATCAAGAATCCCAAGGCGCAGTCGCACCAGGTGGCGCGCGGGCTGAAGGCACGTCATCGCCTGTCGCTGACCGGAACGCCGCTGGAAAACCATCTGGGCGAACTCTGGGCGCAGTTCGATTTCCTGATGCCGGGCCTGTTGAGCAATGCCAAACGCTTTACCCAGGTGTTTCGCACGCCGATCGAAAAGCTCGGCGACGAGGAAATGCGCATCCGCCTCGCCGACCGGGTGCGGCCCTTCCTGTTGCGGCGGACCAAGGAACAGGTGCTGAAGGATCTGCCGCCGCGCACCGAGATGGTGCGCTGGGTGGAAATCGAGGGCGGCCAGCGCGATCTGTATGAATCCCTGCGCGTGGCCTTCGACCGCAAGTTGCGCCTGGTGCTGACAGAGCAGGGCGTGGGCCGCAGCCAGATCATGATTTTCGATGCGCTGCTTGAAGCTGCGGCAGATCTGCTGCGATCCGCGCCTGGTCAAGCTGCCGGCCGCCGAAGCGCTGGTGAAGAAAGGCCACGCCCATTCGGCCAAGCTGGCGACCTTGATGGAAATGCTCGATGAATTGCTCGACGAAGGGCGCAAGGTGCTGCTGTTTTCGCAGTTCACCTCGATGCTGGGGCTGATCGAGCCGGAGCTGGAAAAGCGCGGCATCCCCTACGCCAGGCTCACCGGCCAGACCCGCGACCGCGAAACGCCGATCAACGACTTTCAGGAAGGCCGCGTGCCGCTGTTCCTGATCAGCCTCAAGGCGGGCGGCACCGGCCTCAACCTGACCGCCGCCGATACCGTGATCCATTACGACCCGTGGTGGAACCCGGCGGTGGAAGAGCAGGCCACGGCGCGCGCCCATCGCATCGGCCAGGACAAGCCGGTGTTCGTCTACAAACTGATGACGCAGGGCACGGTGGAAGAGAAAATCCTCGCCCTGCAAAATCGCAAGCGCGGCCTTGCCGATCAGTTGATGAAACAGGGCGGGGCCGGCGGCGAGGGCGGCAGCCATCTGCTGACCGCCAGTGATCTTGACGTGCTGTTCCAGCCTTTGGCGTAAGGGCTCGCGAACAACTCTGCCGCGCGAACCTGATCCGTCGCTACGCCGGATCTCCCGTCAGTAGCGCAGGCTCCGGACGGGACGCAAGCCGTAAGAAGAACTGCTGCTGTTGGGCGCAATCGACAAGCGATGGGCCGCACGCGTGTGCTGCGGTGAACTGAGCCACGAACCGCCGCGCAGCACGCGGCCCTTGCATTCCTCTTTCTCCCTGGCGCTGGCTTCCTCGGCAGCGGCCTTCGCGGCAGGGTCCTTGTCCTTGGTCTTGGCGTTGACCTCCGTTCCCTGAACGGCTGTTCTGCCGCCCTCGCTGGTGGTCCGGGCGCTGCCGTCGGTCGGGCCGCCGGCGTAGCGGGCGTGGTAGCAGTCCTCCACCCATTCCGCCTCGCTGGGAAGGCGATAGATCTTCCCCGTCATGCGGCTCAGCTTGTCGACGTAGAGCTTGGCATCGTTCCAGCTGATTCCTTCCAGCGGACAGTCGTCGCAGCGGTCGAGCCGGCTCGGGTTGGTGCCCATGACGGCACGCCACTGGCTTTGCGTCACTTCGGTCTTCGCCATCCTGCCGGAACTGCTTCAACTGCTCACTACCCATCCGGGCCGCCACAGGCAAGGCGGCCGGGAAGATCACCAGGAATGCGACGGATTCCCTTGCCTTGCCATGCCATGGAAAATGACCTGCATGATGCGCAGATGCGGCCCGGCGATCCTACCCCGACGCCAACAGCCGTTCGGCATTCAGCCTGGCCTTGATGCGGGCCTGGTGTTCGGCCTTGTTGATCATGGTGACGGTTTTGCCGAAGGCATCTCGTTGCGCGGCGTTTATCTTGGTGGCCTCGATGGACTTGATGCAGCGCCACTTTTTCCCGCCCTTGGTTTCGATCTGGCGCATTTCGGCACTGGGGTGCTGGCGGCCGCAGTGATAGCAATAAATGTTTGCAGGATGGGACATGGTTGTACCGGACGAATGACGGGTTGTGAACGGAAGGCGGCGATCCCGCCTTCGCGCGGGAGCAACAGGCGTCAAACGGCTATTTGACGATTTCCAGGAGTTCCACTTCGAAAACCAGGGTCGAGTCGGGCGGGATCGTGCCGGGAATGCCGCGGCTGCCATAGGCCAGATTGGGCGGGCAAACCAGCTTGGCCTTGCCGCCAACCTTGATCGTCTGCACGCCTTCGGTCCAGCACGGGATGACACGGTTCAAGGGAAAGGTGGCCGGCTGCCCGCGCCCGTAGGAACTGTCGAACTCCTTGCCATTGACCAGCGTGCCGCGATAATGGACCTTCACGGTATCGCTGCTGTTGGGGCTGGCGCCGGTTCCTTCCTTGAGTTTGGTGATCACGATTCCGGAGGCTGTCTTCTCTTCCTTCGGTTCGGCCGCGAAAGCCTGGATAGAGAAGGCGATGAGTGCGATGGCGGTGGTTGCGGTCAGTTTGTTCATGGATTGCCTTTGCTTGAATTGATACGGGAACGGGTTTCGGTCACAGGTCGATGCCGACGATGTCGTCAGGCTCGAATTCGTCGGGCACGGTGCCGTCGCCGAGGCCGGTGACCATGGCGCCCATGGTGTCGCTCAGCTTCAAGAAGTACTCGGCGCTGATCGGGTCATAGAAACGCTGGCCGAGGGCGACGTCGCGGAACTGGATGCGGTGGAAACCGGGGTGTGATGTCATGTGAAATCGATAAGAAATTGAACGGGTCCTGTCTACTTTTTTTCTTCAGCGTCCTTGCCGACGACCGCCTTGACACCTGCGGCGGTGACATCCACCGCAGTTCCGACCACGGTAGCCGCCGCCTTGACCGCAGTGGCCGCCACGGAAACTGCAGCATCGGTCACCGTCACCACGGCGCATCCCGGGCAGAGCAACGGCACAAGCAGGAGAATCCGTCGCATCGCGTAAGCCTATTGCAATCCCCGAAGTGTTCCAGAATGCAAAAGCCCAACCGCGATGGCTGGGCTAAGTGCAACAACCACAACAACAAAATTCTGGCTCCTCGACCTGGGCTCGAACCAGGGACCTACGGATTAACAGTCCGGCGCTCTACCAACTGAGCTATCGAGGAATATCAAGAGGCGCGGATTATAGCCGCGCCCCTTGAGGCCCGCAATAGCTTTGTCAATGTGAAACTACTCGTTCGAAGCGGCTGGTGATAACCGAGCGAAGTGAGCCGACTGGTAGCCTCGCCTCGGGGCGGGGATGGGGGGCCTTCAATTCGCCTCTTGCGTGTTTCATCGTCGGCGGGTGGTGCTGGGTGCCATGAGCGTTAGGTCTTCAGCACCGCTGCGATGGCCTTGGCGACGTAATCGATGTTGCGCGTGTTGAGCGCGGCGACGCAGATGCGGCCGGTGCTGACGGCATAGATGCCGAACTCGGTCTTCAGGCGCTCGACCTGGGCGGCGGTAAGGCCGGTGTAGCTGAACATGCCGCGCTGCACCTTGATGAAGTCGAAGCCCGTGCGCCCCGGCGGCGGTGAGCTTGTCGACCAGGCTGATGCGCATGGCGCGGATGCGCTCGCGCATGCCGGCCAGTTCGTCTTCCCACTGCTGGCGCAGTTCGGGGCTGGCGAGCACGGCGGCCACCACGGCGCCGCCGTGGGTCGGCGGGTTGGAATAGTTGGTGCGGATCACGCGCTTGACCTGCGACAGCACGCGCGCCGATTCGTCCTTGCCGGCGGTGACGATGGTCAGCGCGCCGACGCGCTCGCCGTAGAGCGAGAAGGACTTGGAGAAGCTGCTGGAGACCACGAACTGCAGGCCGGAGGCGGCGAACAGGTCGAGTGCGATGGCGTCCGGCTTGATGCCGTCGGCGAAGCCCTGGTAGGCCATGTCGATGAAGGCGACGAGGTCGCGCGCCTTGACGGCGGCGACCACTTCGGCCCACTGGGCGGCCGAGAGGTCGGCGCCGGTGGGGTTGTGGCAGCAGGCGTGCAGCACGACGATGGACTTGGCCGGCATCGCCGCCAGCGCGGCCTTCATGCCGGCGAAATCGACGCCGCGCGTGGCGGCATCGTAGTAGGCGTAGTTCTCGACCGTGAAGCCGGCCGCCTTCGAAGAGGGCGCGGTGGTTTTCCCAGCTCGGATCGCTGATGTAGACCTTGGCGTCGGGCAGCAGGCGCTTCAGGTAGTCGGCGCCGACCTTGAGCGCGCCGGTGCCGCCCAGGCATTCGCAGGTGACGGCGCGGCCGGCGGCGAGCAGTGCGGAATCCTTGCCGAACAGCAGGTTCTGCACCGCATTGTTGTAGGCGGGGATGCCCTCGATGGGCTGGTAGCCGCGCGGCGGCTGGGTTTCCAGGCGGGCTTTCTCGGCGGTCTTGACGGCGCCCAGCAGCGGGATCTTGCCGTCGTCGCCGAAATAGACGCCGACGCCGAGGTTGACCTTGTTCGGGTTGAGTGTCGGCATTGAAGGCTTCGTTGAGGCCCAGGATGGGGTCGCGGGGCGCCATTTCGACGGCGGCAAAGAGAGAGGACATGAATGCTCCGGATGCGGGAAGGTTAAAAAGTCGGCGCTGGCGCCACGGCGATTTTCTGCTGCAGTGCGAAGCGCGCAATAATACCCCATTGGCCGACCCGATTCGATCAGGATTTTCTCGGCTTTCCATAAGTAAAACAGGGCGTTCGCGTGGCTGAAATTCATGAGTTGACGGGCAGGGTGGTCGAGTTTCGCGGCAGCCCGTGGCGCCTGCACCAGCCGTTTCTGCCGGCCGGCGACCAGCCCGAGGCGATCCGCCTGCTGACCGAGGGCATCAACGACGGGCTTTCCTTCCAGACCCTGCTCGGGGTGACGGGTTCGGGCAAGACCTACACCATGGCCAACGTCATCGCCCGGCTGGGCCGGCCGGCGCTGGTGCTGGCGCCGAACAAGACGCTGGCGGCGCAGCTGTATTCGGAATTCCGCGAGTTCTTCCCGGAGAACGCGGTCGAGTATTTCGTTTCCTACTACGACTACTACCAGCCCGAGGCCTACGTGCCCTCGCGCGACCTGTTCATCGAGAAGGACTCCTCGATCAACGAGCACATCGAGCAGATGCGCCTGTCGGCGACCAAGAGCCTGCTCGAGCGGCGCGACGTGGTGATCGTGTGCACGGTGTCGGCGATCTACGGCATCGGCGACCCGGTCGATTACCACAGCATGATCCTGCACCTGCGCACCGGCGAGAAGATCGGCCAGCGCGAGATCATCCGCCGCCTGACCGAGATGCAGTACGAGCGCAACGAGATGGACTTCAAGCGCGGCGTGTATCGCGTGCGCGGCGACGTGATCGACGTCTTCCCGGCGGAGAACGCCGAGAGCGCGGTGCGCATCACGCTGTTCGACGACGAAGTGGAATCGCTGACGCTGTTCGATCCGCTGACCGGCCACACGCGAGCAGAAACTGGGCCGCTTCACGGTGTTTCCCTCCAGCCATTACGTCACGCCGCGCGCCACGGTGCTGCAAGGCCGTCGAGGCGATCAAGGCGGAACTGCGCGAGCGCATCGAGTTCTTCCAGGCGCAGCAGAAGCTGGTCGAGTGCCAGCGCATCGAGCAGCGCACCCGCTTCGACCTCGAAATGCTCGACCAGCTGGGCTTCTGCAAGGGCATCGAGAACTATTCGCGGCACCTCTCGGGGCGCCAGCCCGGCGAGCCGCCGCCGACGCTCTACGACTACCTGCCGCCAGACGCGCTCATGTTCGTCGACGAGTCGCACGTGACGATTCCGCAGGTGGGCGGCATGTACAAGGGCGACCGCTCGCGCAAGGAAAACCTGGTCGATTACGGCTTCCGCCTGCCCTCGGCGCTGGACAACCGGCCGCTGAAGTTCGACGGAATTCGAGCGCCTGATGCCGCAGACGGTCTTTGTCTCGGCGACGCCGTCCGACTACGAGGAAAAGCACCAGGGCCAGGTGGTCGAGCAACTGGTGCGGCCGACCGGGCTGGTCGATCCGGTGGTGACGGTGCGGCCGGCCAGCACCCAGGTGGACGACCTGCTGGCCGAATGCAAGAAGCGCATTGCGGCGGGCGAGCGGGTGCTGGTGACGACGCTGACCAAGCGCCTGGCCGAGCAACTGACCGAGTACATGGGCGACAACGGCATCAAGGTGCGCTACCTGCATTCCGACATCGACACCGTGGAACGCGTCGAGATCATCCGCGACCTGCGCCTGGGCGAATTCGACGTGCTGGTCGGCATCAACCTGCTGCGCGAGGGACTGGACATCCCCGAGGTGTCGCTGGTGGCGATCCTCGACGCCGACAAGGAGGGTTTCCTGCGCTCGACGCGCTCGCTGATCCAGACCATGGGGCGCGCCGCGCGCCACCTCAACGGCACGGCCATCCTCTATGCCGACAGGATCACCGATTCGATGCAGCGGGCGATGGCCGAGACCGCGCGGCGGCGGGCCAAGCAGCTGGCGCACAACGCCGCCGAAGGCATCACGCCGATCGGCGTCAGGAAGCGCATCAAGGACATGATCGACGGCATCTACGATTCGGAAACCGCGGTGCGCGACCTCAAGGCTGCGCAGGAGGCGGCGCGCTACGAGGTGATGAGCGAAAAGGACCTGTCGCGGGAGATCCGCAGGCTGGAGAAGGCCATGCAGGAACACGCGAAGAACCTGGAATTCGAAGAGGCGGCGGCGGCGCGCGACGAACTGTTCCGCATCCAGCGGCTGGCCTTCGGTGGCGAAGCGCACGACGCACCGGGGGATGCCGCCTGACGCCGATCCCTGCCGGTCAGGTCATTTCACGCTCTCGCAGATGGACTTGAATATTTCCGAGAAAAAAGTGTTTGCAGCTATCGGCTTCCAGGAGCGATCAAATTCCCTGGCCGAGCCGTCGAAGGTGTAAGTGAAGACAACATCGCCCAGGGCCATTTGTTCCGCGTGGTAGGAAAGCGTCAGCGTCCTGTTCTGCCTGGCCGCGCAATTGATTTCCTGTTGCGATTTCGCGGACCGGTAGGTTTGGCCGGGCAGATCCGTTTGCGCTGACGTGAAATCCCACAAAACCCAAAAGTTGAACACGTCGCCCTTCCTGCGGATCGCGGAGGAATCAACATAGACATAGACCTCCCGTACGCTGTCGCCGGTATCTATTTCAACCCACTCGGCCCATGCCGGTGCGGCCACCAGAACGAACCAGAGGCACAGGGCTGCTCTCATATCATCTCCGTGCTGACAAGGTTCCCGGGAGACGGCTTTTTCTTGCAGACAAACTTGAGGATGACCGCGGTGATGGTCTTTGGCGCTACCGGGGCCCACGCGGCATAGCCGGTAGACGTGGAGACGACGTGCCCCCCGGCCATCGGTTCGGAGTGGGAGGAAACGGCGAGTGTCCGGCTCTGCTTCCTTATGCAATCAATCTCGTCTTGCATCGTCGCAGACCAAAAAGGGGCGCCGGACAGCGTTCTGACGGTCGCGTAATCAAACAGGGTGGAAAACTCAACCACGTTGCCGTTGCGTTTGATCGTGGCCGCATCAACATAGACGGCGACCTCCCCGTCGCTCAGGGTGCTTACCCGGGTCCACTCGGCTTGCGCGATTGCGGGGGACAGCAGAACGGCTAGAAGCGGAAGCTTATTCATGTCGGAGTTCAATTGTTCCACCGAAGATAGCACACGATTTCCCGGATAGAACCCGAGGAGTCGTACAGGATTGGCTGCGAAACAATCAGAAAATGGCCTGATGATTCATCTTTGCTGCCACGATGGGCAAGGGTATTCACGAATCCGGCACCTGGTCGCATACCGGGGCTGTGTTTTGGATCGGCAGACCGGAACGGTATCGACGGGATGCGTGCCGGTCGGTGCACCGGTGCCTGTTTGTTGCGATCGCACCTATAATCATGCCGATCTAAAAGGGAGGATGGGATGCGATTAGTCCCGTGGTATTTGACGGATACATAGGAAACAGATGCCGCGTCGAGTCCTGTTCGTCTGCACCGGAAACATCTGTCGCTCGCCGACGGCCGAAGGGGTGGCTCGCGGGTTGGCGGAGAAGTCGGGGCTCGGCGAGGCTTTCGAGTTCGATTCTGCCGCCACCCACGGCTACCATGTCGGCGATACGCCCGATCCGCGCACCGTTGCGGCGGCGGCAAGGCGCGGCTACGACCTTGCGCATCTGCGCGCGCGACGCGTGACGGAGTATGACTTCATCCGCTTCGACCACGTGATTGCCATGGGGCGCGACCATCTGGAATGGCTGCAGCGCGCCTGCCCGCCGCTGTACCACGACAAACTCACGTTGTTGCTGGAGTTCAGCGAGCGTTTCGAAGAGGACGAGGTGCCCGATCCCTATTACGGCGGCGCGGACGGCTTCGAGCAGGTGCTCGATCTGGTCGAGGACGCGGTGCATCAGTTGTTGCTGCGGCTGAACTCCAGATAAAAACGGGCGCCCGCAGGCGCCCGTCTTCTTGCCGCGCTTGCGGTGCGTCAGTCGTGCTTGGTTTCCACCATTTGCAGCGGCTCGCTGGCGATCACCGGCGCCGGTCTCGGCTTGCGGCCGAGCGGCTGCGCCGCTGCGAAGGGATCCGCCGCCGGCGCGGCGTGGCTGGTTTCAATCATCACCAGGCCGACCTGCTGCAAGGATTCCTTGACATCGACCACGGCAGGCGGCGGCACGATGATGGGGTCGGCGGCAGGCGGCGGCGTTGCGGCGACCACCGGTTCGGGGGCGGCGACCGGCTGTGGCGCCGGCTCGGCTGCCACCGGCGCGGCGACGACGGCTTCGACCGTGGCTGCGGGTTCAGCGGCGGCGGGTGCGGGGGCTGCTGCTGCGGCAGGTGCCGCCGCCTCCATCGCCGCAACCGGGGTCGGCTCGGCGATAGCGTGCTCTGCCATAGGAGCGGTCGTCATCACCGGGGCCGCGGACATGGCGGCGGCATCATCGATCTCGGCACTCTGTGCAAAACCGGCAACGGCGGGGACACTTGCTGCCACCGCGACAACGGCGCCGGCGGAAACTTCTGCCGTACTGCCTTCCTCGCCGCGACCACGACCGCGCCCGCGTCCGCGACTGCGGCGTCCGCTGCGTGCTTCACCATCCGGGCTGCCTTCGTTTCCGGAAGTTATGCCTCTGGCGATGCCAGAGGCGGTATCCCCTGCGGACAGTGCCGGCGGCACGCCGTTTTGCGCGGCGCTGGCATCGACACGCGGAGGACGCGGCTCACGGGGCTCGCGCGGAGGACGAGGCTCACGCACTTCCTTGGGTTCGCGCGGCTCACGGGGTTCGCGGGCTTCCTTGGGCTCGCGCGGCTCGCGTGGTTTGCGGTTGCCGCCTTCGGCCTGTTGTTCGTCGCGTTTTGCCTGGGGACGCGGAGCCTGTTCGCTGCGATCCTTGCGCTCGCCGCCGTCGCGGCCGTCACGGCGATTGTTGCGCTCGCGGCCGCCACGGCCGCCGTCGCGGTTGCGGTCACGATTGCCTTCGCGGCGCGGCGGCCGCTCGACCTTCTCCGCGCTGGCGACCGGTGCCTCGGCCTTGGGGCTGCCGGTAAGGAAGGAGAGCAGCTTGCTGAAGAAGCCGCCTTCGTTTGCCGCCACGGGCTGGGCGACAGTGGCTGCCGCCTTGTGTTCGACGATCGGCGCCGGCGAATCGGGCGTGATGCCCTTTACTGCCGCCTCGGTCTTGGCGGGTTTTGCATCGGCCGCGGAGGGTGGCTGGTAGGTCTCTTCGATGGGCTTTTCCGCCATCTGGTAGCTGGCCAGCACAATGCCTTCGGCATTGAGCTGATCATGGCGCAGGCGGACGATTTCATGCGCCGGCGTTTCCAGGTGGCGGTTGGGCACGATCACCAGATTGACGCGGTGGCGCATTTCGATGCGCGAAATGTCGACGCGCTTTTCGTTGAGCAGGAAGGTGCCGACATCGACCGGAACCTGGCAGTGCAGGGCGCCGGTGTTTTCCTTCATCGCCTCTTCTTCGAGGATGCGCAGGATGTGCAGCGCGGCCGATTCGGTGCTGCGGATGTGGCCGGTGCCGGTGCAGCGCGGGCAGGTGATGTAGCTGGTTTCGGCGAGCGCCGGACGCAGGCGCTGGCGCGACAGTTCGAGCAGGCCGAAGCGGCTGATCTTGCCGGTCTGGACGCGGGCGCGGTCGAAGTGCAGCGCGTCGCGCAGGCGGTTTTCGACTTCGCGCTGGTTCTTGGTCGATTCCATGTCGATGAAGTCGATCACGATCAGGCCGCCGAGGTCGCGCAGGCGCAACTGGCGGGCGATTTCGTCGGCGGCTTCGCAGTTGGTGCGCAACGCCGTTTCCTCGATGTCGCTGCCCTTGGTGGCGCGGCCCGAGTTGACGTCGACCGAGACCAGGGCCTCGGTGTGGTCGATGACGATGGCGCCGCCCGAGGGCAGGGTGACCTGGCGCGAGTAGGCGGATTCGATCTGGTGTTCGATCTGGAAGCGCGAGAACAGCGGCACGTCGTCGTGGTAGCGCTTGACGCGATTGACCGTTGCCCGGCATCACGTGCGCCATGAACTGCTGCGCCTGTTCGAAGATGTCGTCGGTGTCGATCAGGATCTCGCCGATCTCGGCGTGGAAGTAGTCGCGGATGGCGCGGATGACCAGGCTGGATTCCTGATAGATCAGGAAGGCGCCGCTCTGTGCCTTGGCCGCGCCGTCGATGGCGGTCCACAGCTGCAGCAGGTAGTTGAGGTCCCACTGCAGTTCTTCGAGCGCCGCGGCCGATGCCGGCGGTGCGGGCGATCAGGCTGGTGCCCGGCGGAACGTCGAGCTGGTCCATCACCTCGCGCAGTTCCTGCGCGGTCATCGCCTTCGACGCGGCGCGAAACGCCGCCGCCACGGGGATTGTTCGGCATCAGCACGAGGTAGCGGCCGGCCAGCGAGACGTAGGTGGTCAGCGCCGCGCCCTTGTTGCCGCGCTCGTCCTTTTCGACCTGGACGATGAGTTCCTGGCCGTTGCTGAGGACGTCCTGGATGCGCGCCTTGCCGGCATCGACGCCGGGCTTGAAATAGGTGCGGGAAATTTCCTTGAACGGCAGAAAGCCGTGGCGCTCGGCGCCATAGTCGACGAAGGCGGCTTCGAGGCTGGGCTCGATGCGGGTGATGACGGCCTTGTAGATGTTGCTCTTGCGTTGTTCCTTGTTGGCTGATTCGATGTCGAGGTCGATCAGTTTCTGACCATCGACGATCGCGACGCGGAGTTCCTCAGCCTGCGTCGCATTGAAAAGCATGCGTTTCATGTGTGCTCCCGCGCGCATTCAAGCCAGGCGGGCACGACAAGTCGCACATCGCGGGCGTCAGGACGCTTGCGGTGTGCCTCGGGTTTGCGGTTGCTTCGGCGTTTTCATGGTGCCTTTGGTTTAACGTGGCAAACGGGGTTGATGACTTGTCTTCGGTAAGGCGGTCGCTGACTCATGATCAGCGTCCGGCAATCTGTGCCCAAATCTGTGCGTGTGTAGCGCGCAATCAAGTAGTATCGCTCTTTCGGGCGAGCGAAATACCCTGTGGTTCGCGGCTTGCGCGCCGGTCGGTTTGTGAAGTCCGGCGGCTGTCTGATGGTGCTTGCGCAAGCTCGTCGCCTCTCTGCATACGTTCGCTGAACAGCGAAAGCAAAGGCGGCGACAACATCCCGGAAACCGTGCCACCGACGCCACTTCGGGCCGCCGGGCACACCGTCACGGGACGGCTAACCAAGAGCGCAGTATATTGGAAATGAAGGACTTAAGCAAAGATTCGGTGACATGGCTTGAAGTCGGCGAGGAATCCGAAGGCCAGCGCATCGACAACTTCCTGCTGCGCGTTGCCAAGGGTGTGCCCAAGAGCCATATCTACCGCATCCTGCGCAGCGGCGAGGTGCGGGTGAACAAGGGCCGGGTGCCGGCCGAGTATCGGCTGCAGGTCGGCGACCGCTTGCGCGTGCCGCCCATCCGCACCGCCGAACGTCCTGCGCAAGCCGTTGTTCCGGCACGGGAATTTGAAATTGCCCATGAGGATGAGGCGCTGATCGTGGTCGACAAGCCCTCCGGTGTCGCGGTGCATGGCGGCAGCGGGGTGTCCTTCGGCGTGATCGAGCAGCTGCGCCGGGCGCGGCCGCTGGCGAAATTCCTCGAACTGGCCCATCGGCTCGACCGCGAGACCTCGGGCCTGCTGGTGGTGGCCAAGAAGCGCGTCGGCGCTGACCAGACTCCACGACATGTTCCGCGACGGCGGCATCAACAAGCGCTACCTGGCGCTGGTCAAGGGCCGCTGGCGCAACGAGCTGCAGCACGTGCGGCTGCCGCTGCACAAGTACCTGACGGCCGAGGGCGAGCGCCGCGTCAGCGTCAATCGTCGAGGGCAAGGCCGCGCATTCCATCGTGCGCCTGGTGGCGCGCTGGGAGAACTTCAGCCTGGTCGAGGTGGAACTGAAGACCGGACGCACCCACCAGATCCGCGTGCACCTGGCGCATCTGGGCTTCCCCATCGCCGGCGACGACAAATATGGCGATTTCCCCCTGAACAAGGACTTGCAGAAGACCGGGCTCGGCCGCATGTTCCTGCATGCGGCGCAAGCTGGGCTTGCCGCATCCGCTTTCGGGCGCGCCGCTGGAGCTTGAATCGCCGCTGCCGGCGGAACTGCGCAGCTTTACGGAAAAACTCGACAGGAATGAACAAAGGGATTATGGGAAAACGTTTTGAACTGATCGTCTTCGACTGGGACGGCACCCTGATGGATTCGACCGGCGCCATCGTCGCCAGCATCCAGGCCGCGGCGCAGGACCTCGGCATCGAACCGCCTTCGGACGAGCGCGCCAGCCACATCATCGGCCTCGGCCTGACCGATGCCCTGCGCCATGCCTTGCCGGACCTGCCGGCCGAGCGCTATCAGGCGGTCGCCGAGCGCTATCGCCATCACTACCTGTCGCGCGACCAGGATCTGCTGCTGTTCGACGGTGCGGCGGAACTGATCGACGAACTGGCCGCCGCCGGATACATGCTCGCCGTGGCCACCGGCAAGACGCGCAAGGGCCTGGACCGGGCCTTCGAGGTCAGTGGCCTGGGCCCGCGCTTTCATGCCTCGCGCTGCGCCGACGAGTGTCATTCCAAGCCGGATCCGCAGATGCTCGAAGAACTGATGGCCGAGTTCGGTGTGGAGCCCGGGGTGACGCTGATGATCGGCGACACCACCCACGACCTGCAGATGGCGCGCAATGCCGGCGTGGCCGCGCTGGGCGTGGCTTACGGCGCGCACCCGCGGGCGACCCTGGAAGCGCAAGCGCCTTTGTTCTGTGCGGCCGATGTCGCGGAACTGGCGGGGTGGCTGCGGCAACAGCCTTGAACCGGCGCCGGATTTGCGCCAGCGGGGAAGTCGTCGAGGGTGGCCCGGGGCTGCGTTTCACCGTCACGCGCCGCGGGATCGAGGAAGCCGCCTTTGTGGTGCGTTTCCGCGGCCGGGTCTCTGCGTTCCTGAACCGCTGCGGCCATGTCCCGGTCGAACTGGACTGGCAGCAGGGCGAGTTCTTCGATGGTTCGGGCTTATACTTGATTTGCGCCACGCACGGCGCCCTGTATGCGCCGGATTCGGGCCGCTGTCTCGGCGGGCGCTGCAACGGCAAGGGGCTGATGGCGGTTTCCGTGGCCGAAGCATGATGGATGGGTTGTTTTGACTGAGGAAGGTGGGCAAGGTGGCGGATAGCAACAATGATGCGAACTGGGAACGCAAGGTTCTGGAAAAGCTTGCAATGGAAGCGCTTGCGGAGCAGCGGCGCGGCCGGCGCTGGGGCATCTTCTTCAAGTTGCTGGGCTTCGGCTACCTGGCGGTACTGCTATTCCTGGCGCTGGACCTGGGGCAGGGAGACAAGCTTGGCGACGGTGAAAAATTCACCGCGCTGGTGAACCTGAACGGTGTGATCAAGGCCAAGGGCGACGCCAATGCCGAGAACATCATCAGTTCCCTGCAGGCGGCCTTCGAAGACAAGCATACGGCGGGCGTGATCCTGCGCATCAACAGCCCGGGCGGCAGCCCGGTGCAGTCCGGGATCATCAACGACGAGATGCGGCGGCTGCGCGCCAAGTATCCGGCGATTCCGCTGCACGTGGTGGTCGAGGACGTCTGCGCCTCCGGCGGCTACTACGTGGCGGCGGCGGCGGACAAGATCTTCGTGGACAAGGCCAGCATCGTCGGCTCGATCGGCGTGCTGATGGACGGCTTCGGCTTTACCGGCACCATGGAAAAGCTCGGCGTCGAGCGTCGCCTCCTGACGGCCGGCGTGAGCAAGGGTTTTCTCGATCCGTTCTCGCCGGAGAACGAGAAAGACAAGGAGCACGCCAGGCAGATGCTGGGCGAGATCCACCAGCAGTTCATCGACGTGGTGAGAAAAGGCCGCGGCAAGCGGCTCAAGGAAACACCCGAAATGTTCTCCGGCCTGATGTGGAGCGGCGCCAGGAGCATCGAACTGGGCCTGGCCGACGGCTACGGCACGGTCGACAGCGTCGCCCGCGACGTGATCAAGGCCAGCGAAGTTCGCGATTTCAGCATCAAGCAGAACTTCGCCGAGAAGTTCGCCAAGCAGTTCGGCGCCGACATGGCCGAAGGCATGGCGAATGTCCTGACGCGACTTACGTTACGCTGATGATGCTGACGCCGAGGTCGGCGAGCAGGAGTTCCTGGGCGCTGATGCGGCCGTGTTTGGTCGGCTTGATGCGGTATTCGCCGCTGCCGTCCATCTCCCAGGCCTGACAGTTGTCCGCCAGGTAGGGCTTGAGCCCTTCCTTGAGCACGCGCTGCTTGAGCTTGGGCTCCAGCACCGGAAAACTGATCTCGATGCGGCGGAAGAAATTGCGCTCCATCCAGTCGGCGCTGGACAGGTAGATGTTCTGCTTGCCGTCGGCGTGGAAATAGAAAATCCGGTGGTGCTCGAGGAAGCGGCCGATCACCGAGCGCACCTGGATATTCTCCGAGAGGCCTTTCACGCCGGGGCGCAGCGAGCAGACGCCGCGCACGATCAGGTCGACAGTGACGCCGGCGGCGCTGGCCTCATACAGGGCTGAAATGATTTCCGGTTCCAGCAGCGAGTTCATCTTGGCGATGATGCGCGCCGGCTTGCCGGCCCGCGCCGCCTCGGTTTCGCCGTGAATCGCGTCGAGCATCTTCGAGTGGAGCGAAAAGGGCGCCTGCCACAGGTGTTTCAGCGCGCTGGCCTTGCCCAGGCCGGTCAGTTGCTTGAAAACTTCGTTGACGTCGTCGCCGATTTCCGGATTCGAGGTCAGCAGGCCGAAGTCGGTATAGAAGCGCGTGGTGCGCGGGTGGTAGTTGCCGGTGCCGAGATGGATGTAGCGCCGGTAGCCATGATCCTCGCGGCGCAGGACCATCAGCATCTTGGCGTGGGTCTTGTAGCCGACCACGCCGTAGACGACATGGGCGCCGACTTCTTCGAGGCGCGCGGCGATGGACAGGTTCGCTTCCTCGTCGAAACGCGCCATGAGTTCCACCACGACGGTGACCTCCTTGCCCTTTTCGGCGGCGCGCAGCAGGTGCTCCATCAGCACCGAATCGGTGCCGGTGCGATACACGGTCATCTTGATCGCGATCACCTGCGGGTCGTCCGCTGCCTGCTGCAGCAGCTGGATCACCGGATTGAAGGTCTGGAAGGGATGGTGCAGCAGGATGTCGTGCTTGCGGATGCTGGAGAAGATGTCGTAGCGCTTGGTCAGCACCTTGGGCAGGCCGGGCTGGAAGGCCTCATACATGAGGTCCGGGCGATCCACCTGGTCGGGTACCGACATCAGGCGCACCAGGTTCACGATGCCCGGCGCGCGATACAGGTCGCTGCCTTCGAGGCCGAACTGCTGCAGCAGGAATTCGGTCATGATTTCCGAACAGTTGTCGGCGACTTCGAGGCGCACGGCATCGCCGAAGTGGCGCTGCGGCAGTTCGCCCTGCAGGGCGATGCGCAGGTTCTTGACTTCCTCGTCGTCCACGAACAGGTCGGAATTGCGCGTGACGCGGAACTGGTAGCAGCCGAGCACTTTCATGCCGGTGAACAGTTCGCTGACGTATTCGTGGAGGATCGAGGAGAGGAAGACAAAGCCGTAGTCGACGCCGCAGAGTTTCTTCGGCAGGCGGATCACGCGCGGCAGGGCGCGCGGCGCCTGGACGATGGCAGCCCCCGAACTGCGGCCGAAGGCGTCGGCGCCTTCGAGTTCCACGGCGAAGTTGAGGCTCTTGTTCAGTACGCGCGGGAAGGGATGCGAGGGATCGAGTCCGATCGGGGTCAGTACCGGCATCACCTCGTTGATGAAGTAGTCGCGGATCCACTCGCGCTGGGCATCCTTCCACAGGCTGCGGCGCAGGAAGGCGATGCCCTCGCCGGCCAGGGCCGGCAGGATGATGTCGTTCAGCAGGGCGTACTGTTCGGCAATCAGTTCATGGGCCTGCATGGTGACGCGACGATAGACCTCCTGCGGCGTCATGCCGTCAGTGCCGGTGGCATGGCCGCCCAGCTTGATCTGCTCCTTGAGGCCGGCAACGCGGATCTCGAAGAATTCGTCGAGGTTGGAGGAAACGATGCAGAGGAAGCGCAGGCGCTCGAGCAGCGGCACGCAGTCGTCCGCGGCCTGGGCGAGGACGCGGCGGTTGAAGGCGAGCAGGGACAATTCGCGGTTGAGGAAGTGGTCTGCGGGAAACTGGCGCGAGAGCGACATGTGCATGTCCGGTGAAATTTGGTCTGATTATTATGTGTCACTTTTGTTGCCGCCGTATTAAGCCGATCAAACTTTCGCCTGGCGTTAGAATCCGACATGGGCTACGAATTGATTGCCGCGGTCGACCTCGGCTCCAACAGCTTTCGCCTGCAGGTGGGGCGCATCGTGGCCAACCAGATTTATCCGCTCGACGGACTCAAGGAGTCGGTGCGGCTTGCGGCCGGCCTGACTCCGGACAAAAAGCTCGATGCGGCGGCGCAGCAGCGCGGTGTCGATGCCCTGTCGCGCTTCGGCGAGCGCCTGCGCGATTTCGACCCGGGTGCGGTGCGTGCGGTGGCCACCAATACGCTGCGCGTGGCGAAAAACGCCGAAGCTTTCCTGGACAAGGCCGAGGCCGCGCTCGGCTTCCCGATCGAGGTGATCGCCGGGCGCGAGGAAGCGCGCCTGATCTATCTGGGCGTCGCGCATACGCTGGCCAATCCGCAAACGCGCCAGTTTGTGGTGGATATCGGCGGCGGCTCGACCGAGTTCATCATCGGCCAGAACATCAATCCGATCCGGCTGGAATCGCTTTACATGGGCTGCGTCAGCTTCAGCCTGCGCTTCTTTCCCGACGGGCGTGTCGACAAGCGTTCCTTCCGCGAAGCCGAACTGGCGGCGCGGCGCGAACTGCAGACCATCGTCCATACCTACCGCGAAACGGGCTGGGACGAAGCCATCGGCTCCTCGGGCACCGCCAAGGCCATCGTCGACCTGCTGGAAATGAATGGCTGGTCAGATCACGGCCTGACCCGCGATGGGCTGGAGAAACTGCGCGGCGAACTGATCCATGCCGGCGAAGCCTCGCGCATGAAACTGCAGGGCTTGCGCGCCGACCGGATTCCGGTCCTGCCCGGCGGCGTGGCGATCATGTCGGCCATCTTCAAGGAGTTCGGGCTGGAGCGCATGGCCTTCTCGGAAGGCGCCCTGCGCCTCGGCGTGCTCTACGACCAGCTCGGCCGCTATCACCACGACGACCTGCGCGAAGCCACGGTAACCCGCTTCATGCAGCGCTACGAGGTGGACCAGCGGCAGGCGGTGCGCGTCGCCCGGACGGCGCTCGAACTGCTTAACCAGATGGTGCCGACCAGTCGCGTGGCAGAACATCCGGATGCCCTGTTCCTGGTCTGGGCGGCCTACCTGCACGAAGTCGGGATATCGGTGGCGCACTCCAGCTACCACAAGCACAGCGCCTACATTCTCGCCAATGCCGACATGCCCGGATTTTCCCGGCGCGACCAGGCGCGCCTGTCGCGGCTGGTGCTGGCGCATCGCGGCAAGCTCGAGCGCGCCCAGCCGCTGAGCGGGGAAGCGCCGGAATGGACCCTGATTTTCTGCCTGCGCACCGCGGTCCTGCTGCACCGGTCGCGCGATGACCAGTCCCTGCCGCCGTTCTCGGCCGGCTTTACCCGCAACGGCTTCCATTTCAGCCTGGGCGAGGAAGGCCTGAATGTCCTGCCGCTGACCACGGCGGCGCTGGAGGACGAGGCGCAGCAGTGGACCGGCATTGGCGGCGACCTTCGGATCGAGCGCCGGACGTGATCTTCCGCGCGGGTTGGCCGGCTGCCAGGGTCTGCGCGCGGCCTGCTATGATCGAATTCCGCAGCACCACCTGACGATAAGAGTGCCATGACCAATCCCTACGCCACCGGGCTGGACAAGAATCCGGCCAATTACGTCCCGCTGACCCCACTGAGCTTCATCGAGCGTTCGGCCTACATTTATCCGCAGCGGGTGGCGTCGATACACGGCGCCCGCCGCTACACCTGGCTGCAGGAATACGAGCGCAGCCGGCGGCTGGCCTCGGCGCTGGCGGCACAGAAAGTCGGCGCCGGTGACACGGTGGCGGTGATGCTCAACAACACGCCGGAGATGTTCGAGTGCCATTTCGGCGTGCCGATGTGCGGCGCCGTGCTCAACACGCTGAACACCCGCCTCGATGCCGAGACGATCGCCTTCATGCTCAACCACGGCGAAGCCAGGGTGCTGATCACCGATCGCGAATATTCGCCGATGGTAAAGAAAGCCCTGGCGCAACTGGGCCGCGAGATACTCGTCATCGATGTCGATGATCCCGAATACACCGGCCCCGGCGAGCGCCTCGGCAGCATCGACTTCGAGGCCTTCATCGCCGGCGGCAACCCCGACTACGCGTGGAAGAATCCGGCCGACGAATGGGATGCGATATCGCTCAACTACACCTCGGGCACCACCGGCAACCCCAAGGGCGTGGTTTACCACCACCGCGGCGCCTACCTCAACGCGCTGTCCAACATCGTCTCCTGGGGCATGCCGCCGCAGTCCGTGTACCTGTGGACGCTGCCGATGTTCCATTGCAACGGCTGGTGCTTCCCGTGGACCGTGGCGGCCAATTCCGGTACCAATGTCTGCCTGCGCCGCGTCGAGGCGAAGCTGATCCTCGATGCCATCAAGGAGCACAAGATCAGCCATTACTGCGGCGCGCCCATCGTCCATTCGCTGCTGATCAGCGCCCCCGCCGAGTGGCGCGCGGGCATCGAGCACAAGGTTTCGGCGCTGGTGGCCGCGGCACCGCCGCCCGCCGCCGTGATCGAAGGCATGGGCAAGATTGGCTTCGACATCACCCACGTCTATGGCCTGACCGAGACCTATGGCCCGGCCGCGGTCTGCGCCAAGCATGAGGACTGGCTGGACCTGCCGCTCGACGAGCAGGTGCGCATGAACGGCCGCCAGGGCGTGCGCTACCACTGCCAGGAAGGCATCACGGTGATGGACCCGGTGTCCATGCAGCCGGTGCCCTGGGACGACCAGACCATGGGCGAGATCATGTTCCGCGGCAATATCGTGATGAAGGGCTACCTGAAGAATCCGCAGGCGACCGAAGAGGCCTTCCACGGCGGCTGGTACCACACCGGCGACCTGGCCGTGATGCAGCCCGACGGCTACGTCAAGATCAAGGACCGCAGCAAGGACGTGATCATTTCCGGCGGCGAGAACATTTCGTCGATCGAAGTCGAGGACACGCTGTATCGGCATCCGGCCGTGATGGGCGCCGCGGTGGTCGCCACGCCCGATGAAAAATGGGGCGAGGTGCCCTGTGCCTTCATCGAGCTGCGCGAAGGGTCGACCGTCACTGCCGAGGAACTGACCGAGTTCTGCCGCGAGCGCATGGCGCGCTTCAAGGTGCCGAAGAAGTTCATTTTCGAGGCCCTGCCGAAAACCTCGACCGGCAAGATCCAGAAGTATGTGCTGCGCGAGAAGGCCAGGTCGAGCCAGGCCATCGAATAGCCGGCGTGCTGCGCGCCGCCCCAACCCGACCGTTACCGGCAAGGAGAAGACCATGAACGCACCCGAAACCGCACTGCCTGTCCTGCTGCGTGAGGACAAAGATGGCGTCGCGACGCTGACGCTGAATCGCCCGACGCAGTTCAATTCGCTCTCGGAAGAACTGTTGGCCGAGCTCCAGGCGGCGCTGGATGCGATTGCCAAGGATGCCGCGGTGCGCGTCGTGGTGATTGCCGGCGCCGGCAAGGCCTTCTGCTCCGGTCATGACCTCAAGCAGATGCGGGCCAACCCGGACAAGGCCTACCAGCAGAAGCTGTTCAAGGCCTGCGGCAGGATGATGATGACGCTCACCGAAATGCCGCAGCCGGTGATCGCGCGGATACACGGCATCGCCACGGCGGCAGGCTGCCAACTGGTGGCCATGTGCGACCTGGCCGTCGCCGCCGAGGCAGCGAAGTTCGCGGTTTCCGGGGTGAATCTCGGCCTCTTCTGTTCCACGCCCTCGGTCGCTTTGGGACGCGCGATGGGCCGCAAGCAGGCGCTCGAAATGCTCCTGACCGGCGACTTCATCGATGCCGCAGAGGCGCAGCGGCGCGGTTTGGTGAATCGCGTGGTGCCGCTTGAGCAACTGGATGCGGAAGTGAAGAAGCTCACCGATTCGATCTGTGCCAAGTCGCCGGTGGCCCTCGCCATGGGCAAGCAGATGTTCTACAAGCAGCTCGAAATGGGACTGGACGGCGCCTACCAGCTGGCCGCCGAAACCATGGCCTGCAACATGATGGCCCACGACGCGGCGGAAGGCATCGATGCGTTCATGCAGAAGCGCAAGCCGGAGTGGAAGGGCTGCTAACGATCATGGCAACAGAAGCCATCCCGAATCATGAAACTCGTCATTCCGGCGAAAGCCGGAATGACGAGGCTCAAGGACATTAATGTTTCACGGATTTGTTTCGCGCTTCATGTTGAAAGCTTTGAAAAAGTCGGCGCTGGCGACACGGCGATTCGGCGCGTGACTGAGCGGATTCCGGCGCCCGATCAGTCGGCGCAACTGCTGTCCATCATCGATGCGCTGATCGCCGAGGTGCGTCCGGGCGCCCGCGCCAGGGCGGCGCCGGACAGCGCGCTGGACAAGGACCTGGGGCTGGACAGCCTGGCGCGCGTGGAACTGCTGGCGCGCATCGAAAAGGCTTTTGATGTTCGCCTCGGCGACGAGGTGCTGGGCGCGGCGGAAACACCGCGTGACCTGCTCGTGGCTGTCGCCGCCGGCCGGCCCGCTGCGGCGGAAGCGGTCGGTGACAGGACCGCATGGCAGGCGCCGGAACCACTGGAAGAGGGCAACCCGGACAGCGCCGCGACACTGGTCGAGGTATTGCAGTGGCATGCGCGGCGGCATCCCGAACGGCCGCATGTGCTGTTCCAGCGCAGCGCGACGGAAACCGACACGCTGACTTATGGCGACCTCTTGGCTGCGGCCCGCCAGGTCGCCGGCGGCCTGCGCGACGGCGGCATTCGTCCCGGCCAGTGCGTCGCCCTGATGCTGCCGACGGGGCTGGAGTTCCTGCAGTCCTTCTACGGCATCCTGCTCGCCGGCGAGATTCCGGTGCCGATCTATCCGCCGACGCGACCGGGGCAGATCGAGGACCATCTGCGCCGCCAGGCGGTGATCCTGCAGAATTGCGAGGCGGCGGCGCTGATCAGCTTCGATGCGGCGCGGATTGCGGCGCGGATACTTTCCGGCCTGGTGCCGACCCTGCGCGAGGTGACGACGCCGCAGGCATTGCGCGAAGCGGGGGGCACGGCCGCGCCGGCGGCCGACCACCGCGGCCGGGGCTCCGAAATCGCCTTCATCCAGTACACCTCCGGCTCCACCGGCAACCCCAAGGGCGTGACGCTGGATCACGGCAACCTGCTGGCCAACATCCGTGCCTGGGGCCAGGCCGTTGAACTGACGCCGGTCGACGTGACGGTCAGCTGGCTGCCGCTCTACCACGACATGGGCCTCATCGGCGCCTGGCTGGGCAGTCTCTACCATGCCTGTCCGCTGGTGCTGATGTCGCCGCTGGATTTCCTGGCGCGCCCGGAGCGCTGGCTGTGGGCCATCCACCAGCATCGCGGCACGGTGACGGCGGCGCCCAATTTCGCCTTTGAACTCTGCCTGCGCCATCTTGATCCGGAGCGGCTGCAGGGACTGGACCTGAGTTCCTGGCGCTACGCGGCCAACGGCGCCGAACCTGTGGGGGCCGAGACTCTGGCGCGTTTTGCCGCCGCCTTCCGGCCCTATGGATTCAGGGTCGATGCGCTGGCGCCCGTCTATGGCCTCGCCGAATGTTCGGTCGGCCTCGCGGTGTCGCCGCCCGGGCGGGGGCCGCTGATCGACCGCGTGCAGCGCGAGGCGCTGGCCGCAGGCGAGGCGCTGCCGGCGGCCGCCGACGACATTCACGCGCTGCCGCTGGTGGCTTGCGGCCGGCCGTTGCCGGGCCATGAAGTCCGCATCGTCGATGAGTCGGGCAAGGAGTTGCCGCCGCGTCGCGTCGGCCGGCTCGAATTTCGCGGCCCTTCGGCAACGCGCGGCTACTACCGCAATGCCGAGGCCACGGCCCGCCTGATCCGCGACGGCTGGCTCGATTCCGGCGATCTGGCCTATCTGGCCGACGGCGACATCGTCATCACGGGCCGCGTCAAGGACATGATCATCCGCGGCGGGCGCAATCTCTACCCCTACGAACTGGAAGAGGCCGTCGGCGCCATCCCCGGCGTGCGACGCGGCTGCGTCGCGGTGTTCGGTGCGGCGGTGGCCGGGCAGGGCACCGAAAAGCTGGTGGTGGTGGCCGAAAGCCGTGAGACCGACAACGCGGCGCGGCAGGAACTGATCCGGCACATCAACGGCCTGACCGTGGATCTGCTCGGCACGCCGCCCGACGACGTGGTGCTGGCGCCACCCCACGCCGTGCTGAAAACCTCCAGCGGCAAGATCCGTCGCGCGGCGACGCGCGATGTGTATTGCGGCGCCGGATTCGGCGCCGCCGCGCGCGCGCCCTGGCTGCAAGTGCTGCGCCTGGGCGCGGCCGGGTCATGGCAAGGCTTGCGCAGCGGGCTGCGCCGGGGTGGCGAACTGTTTTACGGCACTTATGCCTGGTGCGTCTATGGCCTGCTGGTGTTGCCGGCCGTGGCAGGGATACTGCTGCTGCCGGGCGCCGGCTTGCGCTGGCGTTTCGTCGGCGCGCTGGCGCGAAGCTGCATGCGCCTGTGCGGCATCCGCCTGCAGGTCGATGGCCTGGAGCATGCGCAGCGCCAGGCGGGAGTGTTCGTCGCCAACCACGCCAGCTATGTCGACGCGATCGTGCTGGCGGCCGCGCTGCCGGGACCCGTCACTTTCGTGGCCAAGCAGGAACTGGCCGCGCATCCCTTCGCCGGCCCCTTGCTGCGGCGCCTGGACGCCGCCTTCGTCGAGCGTTTCGATGCCAGGCAGGGGGTCGATGACGTGCGCCGCCTGGCCGAGCGCGATGCGACGCGCCCCCTGTTCTTCTTTGCCGAGGGCACCTTCACCCGCCAGGCCGGGTTGCGGCCCTTCCGCCTCGGGGCATTCCAGGTCGCCGTGCAGAACGGGCTGGCGGTGACGCCGGTGGTGTTGGCCGGAACCCGCGAAATATTGCGCGACCAATCCTGGCTGCCGCGGCGCGGCGCGGTGCGACTCACTTTCTGCACGCCCATCGTTGCGACGGGCGAGGGCTGGCAGGCGGCGCTGCAACTGCGCGATGCGACGCGGCGGGAAATCCTGGAGCGCTGCGGCGAACCCGACCTGGAGAGCGGACCGTTCTGACCGTCGCTGCGTAGGGCCGGCTTCAGCCGGCCGGGGTGGATGGCGGGCTGAAGCCCGACCTACAGCCCACCCCACAGGCGGCCCTTGTTCAGGCCTTGCGCAGCATCGCCACCAGCATCGCCACCGTCATGCAGGTGAAGGCGAACAGCGACCACTCTGCAATCGAAAGGCCGAGGAATTTCCAGCCGGCTTCCGAGCACAGGCCGGAGGCTGCGAACATCAGCGGCCACTGCGCTCCGGCCCAGTTCACCAGGTGTTCCCACCAGGGCTGATCGGCGGTGCAACTGACGCCCTTGGCGAAACGCTGCAGCCAGGTCTGGTAGGCGGCGATGCCGACGCCGGTCGCGGCCGTGGCGGCCATGACGAATGCGGCGCTGCGCCGCGGCCACGTACCGGTGGAAGCAGGTCCGGCCAGCAGCCAGGCGGCGGCCGCCTCCAGCGCGAGCAGCAGATACAGCATGCGCTGCAGGATGCACAGCGGGCAGGCGGCCAGGTTCAGGGTGTGGGCCAGGAACAGGCCGCCGCCGACGAGGCCGACGGCAGCAATGCCGGTGGCGGCAAACAGGCCGCGCGGTGCGAACAGCAGGCGCAGCCAATTCACGGCTTACTTGCCCTTGCGCTCCTGGCGCACCTTGGCGACGACGCTGTCGGTGATCCGCAGCAAGTCCTCGTAGCTGCTGGCGGCCTCGTTGTTGATCAGGTAGCGGCCATCGACCGCGATCGACGGCACGCCGCTGATGCGGGCGGCCGATGCATCCTGGTCGGCGCGCTGTACCTTGGCCTGCATGGAGAAGCCGGTGAAGGCTTCGGCGAACTTCTTGGCGTCGGCGCCCTTGCTCCCTACCCAGGCGAAAACGGCCTCGTCGGTCTTGAACTGGACGCGCTGTTCGTGGATCGCGATGAAGACGGCGGCGTCGAGTTTGGCCAGGTCGCCGGTGGCTTCCAGGGCGTAGTAGATCTTGGAAAGTCGCGCCCACTCGGGACGGTTGAAACTGACGGGGACGCGGCGGAAGCTGACGTCCTTCGGCAGTTTCTCGGCCCACTTGGAGATCAGGGGATGAAAGTCGCTGCAATGGTTGCAGCCGTAGGAAAAGAATTCGATGACCTCGATCTTGTCCTTGGGACTCGCCAGCGGCGGGCTGATCATCTTGAATTCCTTGCCGAGCTGCGGCTCTGCGGCAAGGCCCGGGGCGGACAGGACGAACGAGGACACGAGGGTGGCAAACAGCAGGGTAACGAGTCTTTTCATGAAAATCTCCGTGGAAAGGTACTTGGAGTCGGATTGTAAGACAGCGTTCCCCGCAGAATGAACGTGGACCGAAATTTTCGTCGATTTTCCGGTCAACCGAACCGGTCCCGGGGATCGGTCGGATCCCGGGAAACCAAACGGGTTGGCCTTGGCCGCCCAGCAAAACGGGCGGCTGGCGATCCTGGATCGCGCCCTGGCGCTGAAGGCGGTCCCTGGAGCGAAAGCAAGGCATCTGGTCGTGATTTGATCGCGGTTGCCATGGCGCTACCGCGTCGGCCCGCAATGCGGCAGAATCGACCTTTGCCCCGAGCCATTGAAAGCACTCCATGAAGAACCCCGAACTCCTGCGCAATGCCTGTCTGATCGACGGCGAATGGCTGGCCGCGACGGGCGCCAGCCTCGAAGTCCGCAACCCGGCCAACGGCGAACGGGTCGGCTCGGTGCCGGATTTCGGCGCCGCCGAAACCCGCCGTGCCATCGATTCGGCGCAAGCGGCTTTCCATCCGTGGCGGGCCAGGACGGCCGACGAACGGGCCAGGATCCTGAAACGCTGGTTCCAGCTGATGATGGAAAACCAGGAGGACCTGGCGCGGCTGATGACGGCCGAGCAGGGCAAGCCGCTGGCCGAGGCGCGCGGCGAGATCGCCTACGCGGCCTCCTTCATCGAGTGGTTCGCCGAGGAGGCGCGGCGCGTGAATGGCGAGGTGATTCCGTCGCCGTCCCCCGACCGCCGACTTATTGTTTTGAAGCAGCCGGTCGGCGTCTGCGCCGCGATCACGCCGTGGAATTTCCCGGCGGCGATGATCACGCGCAAGGTCGCGCCGGCGCTGGCTGCCGGCTGCACCATGGTGGTCAAGCCGGCCGAGCAGACGCCGCTCTCTGCCCTGGCGCTGGCCTGGCTGGGGCAGCAGGCGGGGATTCCGCCCGGCGTGCTCAACGTCGTGACCGGCGAACCGGTGGCCATCGGCGGCGAACTGACCTCGAATCCGAAAGTATTGAAGCTGTCCTTCACCGGTTCGACCGAGGTCGGCCGCCTGCTGATGGCGCAGTGCGCGCCGACGATCAAGAAAATGTCGCTGGAACTCGGCGGCAATGCGCCTTTCATCGTCTTCGACGACGCCGATCTCGACGCCGCGGTGGCCGGGGCGATGGCCTCGAAGTACCGCAACACGGGACAGACCTGCGTCTGCACCAACCGTTTCCTGGTACAGGAAGGCGTGCGCGATGAATTCGCCAAAAAACTGGCGGCCGCCGTCGCCGGGCTCAAGGTCGGCAGCGGTCTGGAGGAAGGCGTCACGCAAGGCCCGCTGATCGACGGCGCGGGCTTGGCCAAGGTCGAGGAACTGCTGGCGGACGCCGTGGCCCGGGGCGCAAAAGTAGTCTGCGGCGGCAAGCGCCACGCGCGCGGCGGCACTTTTTTCGAGCCGACGGTGCTGACCGGCGCGACGCCGGCGATGCGCCTGGCGCGCGAGGAAATCTTCGGCCCGGTGGCGCCGATTTTCGGCTTCAAGACGGAAGCCGAGGCGGTGCGCCTGGCCAACGATACCGAGTTCGGCCTGGCCGCGTATTTCTACAGCCGCGACATCGCCCGCGCCTGGCGCGTCGGCGAGGCGCTGGACTACGGCATGGTCGGCATCAACGCCGGCGTGATTTCCAACGAAGTGGCGCCCTTCGGCGGCGTCAAGCAGTCGGGCCTGGGTCGCGAAGGGTCCAGCCACGGCATCGAGGAATACCTCGAAATCAAGTACCTCGCGATGGCCGGGTTGTAAGCTGTCCGTCACGGTGGGGGGGGGTTAGCATCGCATTCCATTTGACCGGCCGCGCCACATGATCCCGATTGAAGTCCTGCTCACCTTTCTCGCCGCTTCGGCGCTGATCACCGTCGCGCCGGGCCCGGACAACCTGATGGTGCTGTCCGTCGGCATCAGCCGCGGCCGCAGGGCCGGAATCGGCTTCGGCCTCGGCTGTGCGCTGGGCTGTTTTACCCACACCCTGTGGGCGACGCTGGGCATCGGCGCCGTGGTGATGGCTTCGGAAGGAACCTTCACCACGCTGAAAATGGCGGGCGCCGCCTACCTGGTTTACATCGGCATCATGGCCTGGCGCCATGCGGGCAAGCTGGGGGTGATCAAGCTGGACGCCGCCGCTGCCGAGCCGCTCGCCGTCAATGTCCGGCGCGGTTTCATCGCCAACGTGATCAACCCCAAGGTGGCGCTGTTCTTCATCGCTTTCCTGCCGCAGTTCGTCGATCAGGCGCGCGGTCCGGTGTGGCTGCAGATGCTGCTGCTGGGCGCCGTGTTCGCGGCGCTGACGGTGATGATCTTCGGTAGCCTGGGCTGGTTCGCCGGCAGCCTCGGCGCCTGGCTGCAGCGCCAGCCGGTCCTGGCCGTCTGGCTGGATCGCTGCGCCGGAACGATCTTTTTCGTCCTCGCCCTGAATCTGGCCCTGGCGAGCCGCTAGGCGCCCACTGAAAAAGTTCGTCACACCGGCGAAGGCCGGTGTCCAGGTGTCTAAAAGCACTGGATTCCGGCTTTCGCCGGAATGACGAGATTGGACTTGTTAAGCACTTCCTTGGGTGCCAGCACGCCGTATCACCGGCGCCGACTTTCGGGTGCGGCGGTCGCTTCAGCCGCGCGTGTTCGATTGCGCCGGGAACTCCGCCAGTTCGATCGTTGCGGCGGGCTTCCAGCCTTTCTTGCGGTGTTCGGCGACGACATTGGTGAAAATCCCGCCGCGCACATAAAAGCGCGCGGTGAGCCGCATGAAGCGCGGTTTGGTGGCCCGCACCAGGTCGTCGAGGATGCGGTTGGCGACGTCCTCGTGGAAATGCCCTTCGTCGCGGAAACTCCAGATGTAGAGCTTGAGGCTTTTCAGTTCGACGCAGAACGTGTCGGGGATGTAATCCAGCGTCAGCACGGCAAAATCCGGCTGCCCGGTCTTGGGACAGAGGCAGGAAAACTCCGGGATTTCCATGTGGATCCGGTAGTCCCGCTGCGGCGCGGGATTGGCGAAGGTTTCGAGGGACTTGGCGCGGGTCCGGATGGTTGGCTTTGGCATGCTGTGTTGACGGGTAAGAGAGGCGGGACAGATTATAATGGCCCGGCTCCAGAGTCGTGTTCTTGTCATCCTCTTTCCGGTTCATCCCTCGTGCGTTTAAACAAGCTGAAACTTTCGGGCTTCAAGTCATTTGTCGAGCCCACCACCGTGCTTTTCCCCGGCCAGCTGGCGGGCGTGGTCGGCCCCAACGGCTGCGGCAAATCGAACATCATCGACGCCGTGCGCTGGGTGCTGGGCGAATCCAAGGCTTCCGAACTGCGCGGCGAATCGATCCAGGACGTGATCTTCAAGGGCGCCGGCGGCCGCAAGGAAGTCAGCCGCGCCAGCGTCGAGCTGTTCTTCGACAACGCCCAGGGCCGCGCCGCCGGGCAGTGGTGCCAGTACGCCGAAATCACGGTCAAGCGCGTGCTCGACCGCGAGGGTAACTCCAGCTACTACATCAACAACCTGCACGTGCGCCGCCGCGACGTGATCGACCTCTTCCTCGGCACCGGCCTCGGCCCGCGCGCCTACGCCATCATCGGCCAGGGCATGATCTCGCGCATCGTCGAGGCCAAGCCCGACGAATTGCGCTTTTTACCTCGAAGAAGCGGCCGGCGTCACCAAGTACAAGGAACGCCGCAAGGAAACCGAGACACCGCCTGGAAGATGCGCGCGAGAACATCGCCCGCGTCGATGACATCCGCAACGAGCTGGAAACCCAGGTCAGCCATCTGCAAACGCAGGCGGCGGTGGCGCAGCAGTATCGCGATCTGCACCAGCGCGTGTCGCGCAAGCAGACCCTGCTGTGGCTGAAGAAGCGCAACGATGCCCGGCAGGACAGCCAGCGCCTGGCGCGCCAGGTCGACGAAGCCGTGAATCGCGTCGAGGCGGAAACTGCCCAACTGCGTGAAATCGAGGCGCGTGTCGAACATGCCCGCGAGAGCCATTATTCGGCGTCGGACGCCCTGCATGCGGCGCAGTCCGAAATGTTCGCCGCCAACACCGAAGTCGGTCGCCTCGAATCCGAGATCGGTCATCTGCGCGATTCACGCTCGCGGCTGGAAGCGCGCCTGGACCAGCTCGGTGCCGAGGAAACGCACTGGCGCGGCCAGCAAAGCCAGCTGGCCGGGGATGAGGCGCGCTGGACCCTGCTGCTGGAGAATTCCCGCAGTCGTTCCGCCACCGCCGCCGCCCGCCACCAGGAAGCCGCGGCCCGTCTGCCCGACGCCGAGGATGCGCTGCAGGCGGCCGGTACCGAGGTCACCGAGGCCCGCCGCAGCTTGAGCGACGCCGAGCAGGCCTTGCGTCTGGCCGAGGCCGACAAGGGGCATGCACAGCGCGCGCTGGACAACCTGGTGCAGCGTCGCAGCCGGCTGGAGCAGGATCGCCAGGCTCTGGACGCTCCCGATGCGGCCTTGCTGGCCGCGTCGCAGGAAAGCGAGAAGGCTGCCGAAGCCGCGCTGGCGGCGGCGCAGGAGCGCCTCGCCGCATTGCAGGCCGCCGTACCTGCGGCCGAGGCGCAGCTGCGCGCCGCCCGCGAAGCGCTGCAGGCCGCCCATCGCAGCCTGACTGAAACCCGCGCCCGCCATGACGCGCTGGCCCAGTTGCAGGCCAAGGTCGCGCAAAGCGGCGAGATCGGCGACTGGCTCAAGGCGCACCATCTGGCCGATGCCAAACCCCTGTGGCAGTCGATCCAGGTCGAGGCCGGCTGGGAAACCGCGGTCGAAGCCGTGCTGCGCGAACGCTTCTCGGCCTTGACGGCCGATGCGGAGACGGTGCGCGCCGCATTGGCGTCGCCGCCGCCCTCGATCATCTCGCTTGCGCTCGTAGATCGCCATGGGAACGGCCAACCCCCAGCCCCCTTCCCGCGGAAGGGGGTGATGGTGGCTCGCTACGCTCGAATATTCCGGCGACGGACAGCCTGCGCAGCAAGGTGCGCTGCGACGATGCGCGCTGGGCCGGCGTGCTCGACGAATGGCTGGTCGGTGTCGCCGTTGCCGATGACCTCGGCTCCGAATTGCCGCTGGCGCAGGGCCAGCGCGTGTCGCGTGCCGGCCATCTGCTGACGCCCGCGGGCCTCACGCTGTATGTACCGGATGCCAAGACCCACGGCGTCATCGAACGCCAGCGCGAGATCGACGAACTGGCCGGCGCTGCTTGCCACCCGCGCCGCCGCCGAGGATGCGGCGCGCGAAGTGCAGCGCACGGCCGAACAGTCGCTGGCCGAAGCCCAGGGCCAGCTCGGCGCGGCCCGCCGTGCGATGCAGGAGGCGCAGCAGGCCTTCCATGCGGCGCAGGTGGAGGCGCTGAAGCTGGCCCAGGCGCAGGCCCGCTTCGAGGAGCGCTCGGCGCAGATCGACCGCGACCTGGCCGAACTGCAGCGCCAGGACGAGACCGAGCAGGCCCGTCGCGCAGCGCGCCGAGGCCGAAGGCGAACGCCAGCGCGAACGCCTCGGCGAAGTGCGCGGGCGCCTCGAACAGGCGCTGGAACTGCACCGGCAGAAGGATGCGGCCTTGCGCGAGGCGCGGGCACTCGAAGTCCAGCTCGGGCGCGAAGCGCAGGAGGCGGGTTTTTCCGAACGCGAGTGCCTCTCGAAGCTGGAAGACAATGCTCGCGCCGGCGCCACGGCAGGCAGCCAGCTGCAGCGCATCGAAGCCGAAACCGGCGCCGCGCGCACGGAACTGGCCGGCATCAGCGATACGGTGCTGCAGGAACAATTGCACGCGGCGCTGGACGGCAAGCGCGACAAGGAGTCGGCGCTGGCGGAACGGCGCAACGTGCTGGAAACGGCGGCTGCCGACCTGCGCAGCCTCGACGAGCAGCGCATGAAGCTGGAGCAGGGCGTCGTTCCGCTGCGCGACAGGATCAACGACCTGCGCCTCAAGGCGCAGGCGGCGCAGATGAACGAGGAACAGTTCCGCGAGCGCCTGGCCGAAGTCCACGTGCGTCAGCGAGGACGACGAAGCGCCCTTCCTCGACGAACTCAACGCCGGCGGCGCCGACCGGCTCAAGGACAGCGTCCTGCAAGGCGAAATCGCCCGGATCAGCGCCGAGATCGAAGCCCTCGGCCCGGTCAATCTCGCCGCGCTGGAAGAACTGGCGACGGCCTCCGAGCGCAAGGGTTTCCTCGATGCGCAGTCGGCCGACCTCTCCGAGGCCATCGGCACGCTGGAAGACGCCATCCGCCGCATCGACCGCGAAACGCGCGAGCAGTTGCAGGAGACCTACAACGCGGTCAACCAGCATTTCGGCACGCTGTTCCCGCAGTTGTTCGGCGGCGGCGAAGCGCGGCTGATCCTGACCGGCGACGAAATCCTCGACGCCGGCATCCAGATCATGGCGCAGCCGCCGGGCAAGAAGAACACCACGATCCACCTGCTGTCGGGCGGCGAGAAGGCGCTGACGGCGATCGCCCTGGTGTTCGCGCTGTTCCAGCTGAACCCGGCGCCGTTCTGCATGCTCGACGAAGTCGATGCGCCGCTCGACGACTCGAATACCGTGCGCTTCTGCGACCTGGTCAAGCGCATGTCGGTGCAGACCCAGTTCGTCTTCATCTCGCACAACAAGATCGCCATGGAAATGGCCCAGCAACTGATCGGCGTGACCATGCAGGAACAGGGCGTGTCGCGCGTGGTGGAGGTCGATATCGAAGAAGCGCTGCGTCTTGCCGACGAGCAACAAGCAGCATAGCGGGCGCAAAACAGGGTAAATGAACATGGCAATCAGCGAACTGCAAATCGCTTTGATCGGTGCCGGGGTGGCGGGGGTGGCCATGGTCTGGGGCTACAACCTCTGGCAGGATCGCAAGCACCGCAAGACCGCCGGCAGGATATTCAAGGGCGGACCGGGAGATGCGCTGCTGCCGGACCGCAAGGCGCCGCAGACATCCCCCGCGGGAGCCTTCTCAGGGGCGGGGGACGGGGAGCGGCAGGAGCCGCATTTTGGCGACGCAGCCGGGGATGCGGGTGAGTTTGCCGGTGCTGAAGACACGGTGGCGGATGGCGCGGACGCCGCGCAGGAATTGCAGGACTCTGCGCCGCCGCCGGAGGTATTTCCGGTCGGGTGTGCCGATGCCGTGGCGGATTGCGTGCTGCACCTGGTCGCGGCCGAGCCGGTCCCGGCGCCCGCCGTCTGGGCCATGCAGAACACCTGGGCGGGAGAACTGAGCAAGCCGGTGCACTGGCTGGCGAGGAAAACGGCGGATGGTGATGCCGATGCGGCCTGGCAGCGGGTCGATGCCCACGACACCGGACGTTACCGCGAATGGGCCGTCGCGATCCAGCTGGCCGATCGTCGCGGCCCGGTCTCCGACGGCGAACTGGCGCGCTTCTTCGATGGTGTGCAGCAGTTGGCGCAGCAGACAACCGCAGCGCTGGAATTGCCTTCGCGCGGCGAAATCGTGATGCGTGCCGCGGCCCTCGATGACTTCTGCGCCGCGATGGACATCCAGTTCGTGCTGCACGTGGTCGAGGCCGCGGGCGGGGCATTCGCCGGTACCAAGCTGCGCGGCGTGGCGGAGGCGGCGGGCATGGCGCTGGAAGCGGACGGCGTGTTCCGTGCCCGCGATGCCGAAGGCGGCGAAATGTTTACCGTGGCCAATCTCGGCACCGAGCGCCTCGAAGCCGAATCGATCAAGTCGCTGGCAACCCACGGCCTGACACTGAGCCTCGACGTGCCGCGCGTGAGCGATGGCACGCTGGCCTTCGACCGCATGCTGGCGACCGCGCGGCAACTTGCCGGTGCGCTGGGCGGCGTCCTGGTGGATGCGCAGCGCGCACCGCTGGCCGATGCCATGATCGATGCGATTCGCGCCAGGACGGCCGAACTGCAGCAACGCATGCGCGAGGCCGGCATCGTGCCGGGCAGCCCGCGGGCAATTCGCCTCTTTTCGTAAGCTCCGGGATAGCGATGGACGCGGCACGACGCGTGGCTGTATTGCGCCGCGAAATCGAACGACACAACCATGCCTACTACGTGCTCGACGCGCCGACTGTTCCCGATGCGGAGTACGACAGGCTCTTCCGCGAGTTGCAGGCGCTGGAGGCGGAACATCCCGAACTGATCAGCGCCGATTCGCCGACGCAGCGTGTCGGCGGCAAGCCCTTGCCGGAATTCGCCCCGGTGCGTCATGCGCGTGCCGATGCTGTCGATCCGCACCGAAACCGATACCGAGCCCTCGGGTGCGCGGGCCTTCGATGCGCGGGTGCGGCGCGAGCTGGGACTGGGCGATGCCGATGCCGCGGTCGACTATGCCGCCGAGCTGAAATTCGACGGCCTCGCCATCAACCTGCGCTACGAAAGCGGCGTTCTGGTGCAGGCCGCGACGCGCGGCGACGGCGAGACCGGCGAGGATGTGACGCAGAACATCCGCACCGTGCGGCGCATTCCGCTGCGCTTGAACGACGTGGCGCCGCCGGTGCTGGAAGTGCGCGGCGAAGTGTTCATCAGCCGCCCCGATTTCGAGCGCTACAACGAGCGGCAGCGCGCGCTGGGCAAGCCGACGCTGGTCAATCCGCGCAACGGCGCCGCCGGCAGCATCCGCCAGCTCGATCCGGCGATCGCCGCCGCGCGGCCGCTGTCCTTCTATGCCTATGGCCTGGGCGAGACTCGTGGCTGGGATGTCCCGGCGACGCATGCGGGCGTGCTCGACGCGCTGGCCGCATGCGGCCTGCCGGTCTGCGAGCACCGCGCCGTGGTGTCGTGGTGCCGACGGCCTGATCGCCTTTCACGCACGTATCCGCGCACTGCGCGATGCGCTGCCCTTCGACATCGACGGCGTGGTGTACAAGGTGAATTCGCTGGCGCTGCAGCAGCGGCTGGGTTTCGTCACGCGCGAGCCGCGCTGGGCGGTCGCGCACAAGTACCCGGCGGAAGAGGCGCTGACCGCGGTGGAGGCGATCGAGGTGCAGGTCGGCCGCACCGGGGCGATCACGCCGGTGGCGCGCCTGGCGCCGGTCTTCGTCGGCGGCGTGACGGTGACCAATGCCACGCTGCACAACGAGGCCGAGGCGCGGCGCAAGGACGTGCGCGTCGGCGATACCGTGATCGTGCGCCGCGCCGGCGACGTGATTCCCGAGGTGGTGTCGGTCGTCCGCGAGCGGCGGCCGGTGACAGCGGGTGGCGAAGCGCTGCATGCGGCCTTCGAATTGCCGAAGACCTGCCCGGTGTGCGATTCGGCGATCGAGAGGCCGGAGGACGAGGCCATCGCCCGCTGCACGGGCGGCCTGTTCTGCCCGGCGCAGCGCAAGCAGGCGCTGCTGCATTTCGCCGGCCGCCGCGCGATGGACATCGAGGGGCTGGGCGACAAACTGGTCGAACAACTGGTGGATAACGCCATCGTCAAGACGCCGGCCGATCTCTACAAGCTCGGCCTGCTGGCGATGGTCAATCTCGAACGCATGGCGGAAAAATCCGCGGCGAATATTCTGGCGGCCATCGAAAAAAGCAAGCAAACCACGCTGGCGCGTTTCATCTTCGCCCTGGGCATCCGCAATGTCGGCGAGGCGACGGCAAAGGATCTGGCGCGCCACTTCGGCAATCTGGATGCGCTGATGGCGGCGGATATCGAGCGCCTGCAACAGGTGCCCGACGTCGGTCCGGTGGTGGCCGCGTCCATCGTCCGCTTCTTCGCCGAGCCGCACAATGTCGAAGTGATCGAGCAACTGCGTGCGGCCGGGGTGCACCTGGCCCGAGGGTGAGCCCGAGGCGATCGGTGACTTCGCCGATTGCCGGCAAGACCTTTGTCCTGACCGGTACGCTGCCGACGCTGACGCGCGACGAAGCGAAGGACATGATCGAAGCGCTGGGCGGCAAGGTCGCCGGCTCGGTGTCGAAGAAGACCGATTATGTCGTGGCCGGCGCGGAAGCCGGCTCCAAACTCGACAAGGCGCAACAGTTGGGCGTTACCATTCTCGACGAGACGCAATTCAGGGAGTTGATACAAAACATGAAGAAGGTCACCAAGGCGGTGTTTCCCGTCGCCGGCCTCGGCACCCGCTTCCTGCCGGCAACCAAGGCCAGTCCCAAGGAGATGATGCCCATCGTGGACAAGCCGCTGATCCAGTATGCGGTGGAGGAGGCGGTGGCCGCCGGCATCACCGACATGATCTTCGTCACCGGCCGTTCCAAGCGCGCCATCGAGGACCATTTCGACAAGGCCTACGAACTGGAAAGCGAACTCGAATACCGCGGCAAGACCGAACTGCTCGAGTTCGTGCGCAACATGATTCCGAAGAACATCAACTGCATCTACATCCGCCAGCCGGAGGCCGCTCGGCCTCGGGCATGCGGTGCTCTGCGCCCGGCCTGCCGTGGGCGACGAACCCTTCGCCGTGCTGCTGGCCGACGACCTGATCGACGCCAATCCGCCCGTGCTGCCGGTAATGAAGCAGATGACGGATGTCTACGATTACTACCGGAGCTCGGTGATCGGCGTGCAGGAAGTGCCGCGCGAGGATACCAAGAGCTACGGCATCGTCGGCACGCAAGCCGATGACCGATGCGCCTGGAGCAGATTCTGCGCATCGTCGAAAAGCCGAAACCCGAAGATGCGCCGTCGACCCTGGCCGTGGTCGGGCGCTATATCCTGACGCCGCGCATCTTTCATCACCTGGCGAAGATCGGCAAGGGCACCGGCGGCGAGATCCAGCTCACCGACGGCATTGCCGCGCTGCTGGCCGAAGAGCAGGTGCTGGCCTATCGCTACAAGGGCACCCGTTACGATTGCGGCTCCAAACTGGGTTACCTGGAAGCGACCGTAGCCTTCGGCCTGCGCCATCCCGAAGTGGGGAAGGACTTCGCCGCCCTGCTGAAGGGCATGTCCGATGGATACCATCCCCGGCATTCCGCCGGGGACAGGAAGTGAGCCCGCAGGACGCGCAGAAGATCCTCGACGAGGCCGATCTGCTGTGTTCGGCCGAAGAGTCGGCGCTGGCGGTACGGCGCGTTGCCGCGGAAATTACCGCACGCCTGGCCGGAGCCAATCCGCTGGTGCTGGCGGTGATGGGCGGCGCGGTGGTATTTGCCGGACAGCTGCTGCCGCAACTGGTCTTTCCGCTGGACTTCGATTACCTGCATGTCACGCGCTACGGCGATGTCACCACGGGCGGCCAGCTTTCCTGGATCGTCGAGCCGCGAACTTCCGTCGCCGGCCGCATCGTGCTGGTCGTGGATGACATCCTCGACGAGGGCGTGACCATGGCCGAGATCGTCAGGCGCCTGCGTGCGCAAGGCGCCGGCGAGGTGCTGAGTGCCGTATTCGCCGACAAGAATCTCGGTCGCAGCAAGCCGATTGCCGCCGATTTTGTTGGCGTGCATCTGCCGAACCGCTATGTTTTCGGCTACGGCATGGATGTGAAGGGAGCGTGGCGCAACCTGCCGGCCGTATATGCGGTAAAGGGCCTTTGAGGAACTTGCCCGTCGATTGGCTGATGCGCAAGGAAGTCGGAGTTGCGACAGTGTCGTAAATTTTTTGAAAAGATTCATTCGCAGGGCTTGCAACTACAGCGGATTTAGTGGAACAATGCGTTTTTCTAAACCAGAGGGGAACTGAATGAACAAGAGCGAACTGATCGATGCAGTAGCAGAGCGTGCGGAGCTGTCCAAGGCCGCCGTGAACAAGGCCATCGATGCGATGACCGAAATCATCACCGCAGTGATTGCCAAGGGCAATCCGGTTGCCCTGATCGGATTTGGCACCTTCAAGTCCGTGAATCGTGCGGCGCGTACCGGCAAGAACCCGAAAACGGGTGCCGTCCTGAAAATTGCCGCCAAGTCGGTACCGAAGTTTTCCGCGGGCGCCGGCCTGAAGGCTGCCGTTGCCGGCAAGAAGCCGCTGGCCAAGAAGCCGGCTGCCGCCAAGAAGCCTGCCGCCAAGCCTGCCGCGAAGAAGCCCGCCGCCAAGAAGAAGTAATTCCGGCAGCTCAGCGAATGAAAAAGGGCAACCCCCGGGTTGCCCTTTTTCAATGGTGCCGACCGGCTAATCGAGCACGTGTGAAACGAGCCCGTCGGCCAGCTTGGGCTCGAACCAGGTCGACTTCGGCGGCATGACATTGTTGCTGTCGGCCACGGCCATCAGCTGGTCCATGCGCGTCGGATGCAGCGCGAAGGCCACCGCCATCTCGCCGGAATCGACGCGCTTTTCCAGTTCGGCCAGGCCGCGGATGCCGCCGACGAAATCGATGCGCTTGTCGCGGCGCAGGTCGGCAATGCCCAGGACCGGCGCCAGCAGATGCTCCGAGAGCAGGGAGACATCGAGGCTGGCCACCGGATCGGCGGGGATCAGTTCGGGCTTGATGGTCAGCTTGTGCCAGCGGCCCGCCAGATACATGCCGAACTCGCCGGGACGTGCCGGATGCACCCGCCCGGGGCTGTCCTCGACCGAGAATGCGGTAGCGAGGCGTGTCACCAGCGCCGACTTCTCGAGGCCGTTCAAATCCTTGACGACGCGGTTGTAGTCGAGGATCTTCATCTGGTGGTGGGGGAAGATCACCGACAGGAAAGCAGTCGGCGCGACTCCTGTCCCTGCCGCGCGCGTGCGGCGGCCACGCGCGAGGCCGCGGCCGAGCGATGGTGGCCGTCGGCGATGTAGAGCGCCGGCATGGCGTCGAAGGCGGCCGTGATCGCGGCGATCCGCGCGGCATCCGTGCAGCACCCAGATCTGGTGGCGGATGCCGTCGTCGGCGGTGACGTCGGCGGCCGGGGTCCCCTGCGCGATGGCATCGATCAGATGCGTCTGCGGTGCCGATGCGGGATAGGCCAGCAGCACCGGGCCGGTCTGCGCGTTGAGCGCCTCGATCTGGCGCACGCGGTCGTCTTCCTTGTCGGGCCGCGTGAATTCGTGCTTGCGGATGCGGTTGCTGTCGTAGTCGGCGACGCTGGCCGCGGCCACCAGGCCGGTCTGCACGTGCGCGCCCATGGTCAGGCGATAGGCGTAGTAGCAGGGTGCGTCGTCGCGCACCAGTATGCCCGGCGGCGAGCATCTTCTGCAGGTTTTCGGCGGCCTTGGCATAGACCTCCGGGGCGTAGGGGTCGGTCTCGGGCGGCAGGTCGATTTCGGGCTTGGAAATGTGCAGGAAGGACCAGGGCTTGCCGGCGGCGCGCGTTCGCGCTTCGTCGCTGGAGAGCACGTCGTAGGGCGGTGCGGCGACGGCGCCGGCCTGGCCGGCGGCAGGGCGCAAACCGCGGAAGGGACGGATCAGGCTCATGTGGATTCTCAGGCGGGGTTGGGGATGACGGCCGCGCAGCGCGGCATCGCGCGTCGCGCATCATTTTTTCGGTGGTCGGCCAGTCGACGCAGGCGTCGGTGACCGAGCAGCCGTACTTCAACTGCGACAGATCGGCGGGGATCGGCTGGTTGCCGGCCTCGATGAAGCTCTCGATCATCAGGCCGACGATGGAGCGATGGCCGGCCTTGCGCTGGTCGCGGATCTGGTTGACGCAGTCGTGCATCACCAGCGGCTGCAGTTCCGGCTTCTTGTAGCTGTTGGCGTGCGAGCAATCGACCACGATGTTGTGCGGCAGCTTGGCCTTGGCCAGCGCGGCCTCGGCCAGCGCGACGCTGACCGTGTCGTAGTTCGGCCGCCCGCCGCCGCCGCGCAGCACCAGGTGGCCGTAGCGGTTGCCGGCGGTGCGCACCACGCAGGAACGGCCCTGCATGTTGATGCCGAGGAAGCTGTGCGGGCTGCGCGGCGGAAATGATGGCATTGACCGCGGCGTCGAGCGAGCCGTCGGTGCCGTTCTTGAAGCCGACCGGCGTCGACAATCCCGACGACATCTCGCGGTGGGTCTGCGATTCCGAGGTGCGCGCGCCGATCGCGGTCCAGGCGATCAGGTCGCCCAGGTATTGCGGCGCGATCGGGTCGAGCGCCTCGGTGCCGGCCGGCAGTCCGAGTTCGTTCACCGCGAGCAGGAATTCGCGGGCCTTCTGCAGGCCTTCCTCGATATGGAAGGAATCGTCCATGCGCGGATCGTTGATGTAGCCCTTCCAGCCGGTCGCCGTGCGCGGCTTCTCGAAATACACCCGCATCACCAGCAGCATGGTGCCGGCCACTTCGTCGGCCAGCTTCTTCAGGCGCCGCGCGTAGTCGAGGCCGGCGACCGGATCGTGGATCGAGCAGGGGCCGACCACGACGAAGATGCGCGGATCGCTGCCGTCGAGGATGCGTTCCAGCGCTCGCCGTCCCGCCAGCACCGACTCTGCGGCGGCTTCCGACAGCGGCAGGCGGGCGTGGATTTCCTCGCGGCGTCGGCATCGGGTCGAAGGCTTCGATATTGAGGTTTTCGGTCTGTTGCATGGACGGCTCAGGCTATCAGGGGGTTGGCGACGGAAAGCTTGGGAAAGCGGCCGAAGTCGCGGTCGGCCGACCAGAGGGTCTGCACCCCGTGCTGCAGGCACAGGGCGGCAATCCGCGCATCATGGACCTGGGCGCCGGCAAGCCGCGCGCCGGTGATCAGCGATCTCAGCTCGGACCAGTGGGCTTCGGTTTCAGCCAGCAGTTGCAGCGAAGGCGATTCGAGCCAGGCGTCGATCTGGTCGAGGGCGCGATCCTGCGGCGTCGGCGGCGCATAGATGCGCGGGTGGGTGACGATGGCGAAGAACTCGTGCAGGCACGGCCAGGGAATCGCCCAGGTGGCGCGGTCCTGCGCCAGCCCGGCGACGCAGGCGGCGGCGCGCTGGTGGAAGGGCGAGTCCTCGCGGTGGGCGTAGACCAGCAGGTTGGTATCGACCGCGATCATCCGCCGTGGTCCTCGTAGGCCATCTCGCGCAGCCGGTCCCAGCCGGCGCCGGCCACCTGCGGCTGCAGGCCGCGGCCCTTGAAGCTGGCCCGGCGCAGACAGAAGCCCTCGGGGCGGCGGTTCTCCGCCACCACCTTGCGCAACCCTTCCTCGACCAGCGCACGCAAGGTCGTACCCTGGCGCGTCGCCAGTTTGCGCGCCTGGTTCAGGAGGGGAACGGAAATCTCTACGGTGGTCTTCATATGGGTACCCATATAACAATAGCCATACCACCATATTACCGGCCGCCGGAAGGGCAGTCAATGCGCCGGGTTGGGCCGTGTTGCGCGGTGTCGCCTACCAGATGCGCTTGACGCCGCAGTTGGAAAACGGCCGGGATTGAAAGTCGGCGCTGGCGGTACGGCGGTTGTTCGGCGTTAACTGCCGTTCGGTAGTGTGAGCCTCAGGAACGAGTGACCGCAATGCGGAAATCCGGCGAGCTCACACTTCCGGCCAGGAGCCGTCATTCCGGGGCCGCGCAGCGGAACCCGGAATCCAGTGTCCTTGCTCGAACGCCTCTGGATTCCCGCGTTCGCGGGAATGACGGCAATGGGCACAAAGGGTGAGTTCAGGATTTTGAGGAGCAGACGCTCAACAATCCAACTGTGGCGGTTAGCACCAACGGCCGTTCAGGCCGAAATTCCGCCAATCTTCGGCCCCTGATCGGGGCCCTCGGTGGGCCTTGCATGGCCCACCGACCGGCGAAGGCGCGAAGCAATGCTTCGCGACACCCCCTTCGCCATCCCGCTGGCGCCGTCCCAAGGGATACCGCTACGCATAACTTTTCAACTCAGCGCTTGAGGCGCCGGAAGAGTTCCTTCACCGCCGCCACGCGCTCCTTGAGCGCGGCGGTGGGCTTTTGCCAGATGCAGCTTGTCCGGGCCGGCGAGCTTGAAGCTGCGGTCGGTCTGGATCAGCCGGATGATGTCGGCCGGGTCGATGGGCGGGTTGGGCACGAACTGCAGTCTGATCGCTGCCGGGCCGGCATCCAGCTTGGCCAGGCCCAGCGCGCGGCCGGCCAGGCGCAGGCGGTGGGTTTCCATCAGGGCCAGCGTCTGCGCCGGCATTTCGCCGTAGCGGTCGATCAGTTCCTCCTGCATGGCGCGCAGCTCGTCCTCGCTGTCGCAGTTGGCCAGGCGCTTGTAGAGCGTCAGGCGCTCATGCACGTCGGGGCAGTAGTCGCTGGTCAGCAGCGCCGGCACGCGCAGGTTGATTTCCGAGGTGATGGACAGCGGCTGGGTCAGGTCGGGAACCTTCTCGCCGGCCTTCAGCGCGCGTACCGCGGCGTTGAGCATGTTGGTGTAGAGGGCGAAGCCGACCTCGTGGATCTCGCCGCTCTGCGATTCGCCCAGCACCTCGCCGGCGCCGCGGATTTCGAGGTCGTGCATGGCGAGGAAGAAGCCGGAGCCGAGTTCTTCCATGGCCTGGATCGCGTCGAGGCGGCGCTTGGCCTGCGCCGTTGGCTTGGCGTCTTCGTGGGTCAGCAGGTAGGCGTAGGCCTGGTGGTGCGAGCGGCCGACGCGGCCGCGCAGCTGGTGCAGCTGCGCCAGGCCGAACTTGTCGGCGCGGTTGATGACGATGGTGTTGGCATGCGGGTTGTCGATGCCGGTCTCGATGATGGTCGAGCACAGCAGCAGGTTGTGCTTCTGCTGGGTGAATTCGCGCATCACGCGTTCCAGTTCGCGCTCGGGCAGCTGGCCGTGGCCGACGACGATGCGCGCCTCGGGCAGCAGGGTTTGCAGGCGCTCCTTCATGTTCTCGATGGTGTCGACCTCGTTGTGCAGGAAGTAGACCTGGCCGCCGCGCTTGAACTCGCGCAGGCAGGCCTCGCGCACCTGGCCGTTGGACCAGCGGCGTGACGAAGGTCTTGATCGCCAGGCGCTTCTGCGGCGGCGTGGCGATCACCGAAAAGTCGCGCAGGCCTTCGAGCGACAGGCCGAGCGTGCGCGGGATCGGCGTCGCGGTCAGGGTCAGCACGTCGACCTCGGCGCGCAGCGCCTTCAGCGCCTCCTTCTGGCGCACGCCGAAGCGGTGCTCCTCGTCGATGATGACGAGGCCGAGGCGCTCGAACCTGACGTCCTTCTGCAGCAGGCGGTGGGTGCCGATCAGGATGTCGATCTTGCCCTGCGCCCAGCAGTGCGATGGCTTCGTCCTGTTCCTTTGCCGACTCTGAAGCGCGAGATCTCGGCGACCTTGATCGGCCAGTTGGCGAAGCGGTCGCTGAAATTCTGGTAATGCTGCTCGGCCAGCAGCGTGGTCGGGCACAGCATCGCGACCTGCTTGCCGTCGGCCACGGCGACGAAGGCGGCGCGCATGGCGACCTCGGTCTTGCCGAAGCCGACGTCGCCGCAGACCAGGCGGTCCATCGGCTTGCCGGATTTCATGTCGTCGATCACGGCGTCGATGGCGGTCAGCTGGTCGGGCGTTTCCTCGAAGCCGAAGCCGTCGGCGAAGGCTTCCAGGTCGTGCTGCTTGAAACTGAACTCGTGGCCCTTGCGCGCAGCGCGCGCTGGGCGTAGAGGTGCAGCAGTTCGGCGGCGGTGTCGCGCACCTGCTCCGCGGCCTTTCTTCTTGGCCTTTTCCCACTGGCCGGTGCCGAGCGTGTGCAGCTCGACCGATTCCGGATCGGCGCCGCTGTAGCGCGAGATGACCTGCAGTTGCGCCACCGGCACGTAGAGCTTGGCGCCGTCGGCGTATTCGAGGTGGAGGAACTCCGTGTCGCCTTCGCCGAAGTCCATGTGCACCAGGCCGTGGTAGCGGCCGATGCCGTGGGCTCTCGTGCACCACCGGGTCGCCGATCTTGCAGTTCGGAGAGGTCGCGCAGCCAGCCTTCGAGGTTGGCGCGGCGGGCGTCCGCGCGGCGCCCGCGCGGGCGGGCGGTGGCGGCGTAGAGCTCGTTTTCGGTGACGACGGCGATGTCCGTCGGGCAGGAGGAAGCCGCCGGAGAGCGGGCCGACGCCGAGCATGAAGCGTCGATTCGGCTGGCGAGGAAGCCGGCGAAGTCGGCGCAGGGCGCGGCGGCCAGTCCGTACTCGGCGAGGTACTCGGCGAGGGTCTCGCGCCGGCCGGGCGATTCGGCCAGCAGCAGGGTGCGGCCGGGATGTCCGGCGAGGAAGGCGCGCAGTGCGGCGAGCGGATCGTCGGCGCGTGCGGTCGACGGCCAGGGCGGGCAGTGGCCGCGGCTCGCGCTTGCGTCTGCAGCTCGCCGTGTCGGCTCGGCAGCCGGCAACGTGCTTGTCATGCGGCGCAGTACTGCGGCAGCCTTGGCGGCGACGAAGAACTCCTCGTCGCGCAGGAACAGGTCGCCCGGCGGCAGCACCGGGCGCGAGCGGTCGCCGCCGAGCATGTTGTAGCGGCTCTGCGTGTCGCTCCAGAATTCGGCGATGGCGCCGGCGACGTCGTGGTGCAGCAGCAGCACGGCGTCCTGCGGCAGGTAGTCGAACAGCGTCGCCGTGGCCTCGAAGAACAGCGGCAGGTAGTACTCGATGCCGGCCGGCGTGATGCCGTTCGAGACATCCTTGTAGAGGCTGATGCGCGAGGCGTCGCCCTCGAAGGTCTCGCGGAAGCGGCTGGCGGAAGGTGGTGCGGCCGGCATCGTCGGCGGGAATTCGCGCGCCGGCAGCAGGCGGATTTCCGGCACCGGATAGAGCGTGCGCTGCGAATCGACGTCGAAGCTGCGGATGGTTTCGACCTCGTCGTCGAACAGCTCGATGCGGAAGGGCAGGGCCGTGCCCATCGGGAACAGGTCGATCAGGCCGCCGCGCACGCTGTATTCGCCGGCGGCGACGACCTGCGTGACGTGCTGGTAGCCGGCCACGGTCAGCTGCGCGCGCAGCTTGTCGAGGTCGAGGCGCTCGCCCTTCTTCATGAAGAAGGTGTGCGCCGGCGAGGAAGGCCGGCGGCGCGCAGGCGCGTGAGCGCCGTCGTGGCGGCGGCGATCAGCACGTCGCATTCGCTGCGCGAGGCCGCATGCAGCGTCGCCAGGCGCTCCGAGATCAGGTCCTGGTGCGGCGAGAAGCTGTCGTAGGGCAGGGTTTCCCAGTCCGGCAGCAGATGCACGCGCAGATCGGGCGCGAACCAGGCGATTTCCTCCGCCAGGCGCTGGGCGTCGAGCGGGCTCGCCGTGACCACCGCCAGCAGCGCGCCGGGCCGGGCAAGCTGCGCCAGCGCCAGGGCGTCGGCGGAGGCGGCGAGTGCCGGCAGATCGAGGCGTTGGCCGGGTTTGGGCGGGGCAGGGGAGCGACAGCAGGGACTTCATGGGATGCGGCGGGCAAAGAGGCGCGAATTATACGCAGCGCCGCCGGGATCAGTCTTGTTCTCCCCTGTCCGTACGCCCCAGGCGCCGCCCCAGCAGCGCCCAGATCAACGCCACCGGCGCGGCGGCCAGGGCGATGCCACCTACCGTCATGCCCAGGGCGGCGAGCCCGGCATAGATCCAGCCGCTGAGCAGGTCGCCGCCGCGGTACACCGCGGCATCGATGAAGGCCTTTGACTTGTAGCGCTGTTCGCGGCCGACGCGGGTGAACAGCACCTCGCGCGCCGGCTTGGCCAGCGCATGGCGGCTGCTGTCGTAGAGCACGCGCACCACCATCAGTGCGCCCAGTGCGAACGCCGTCGGTGTCGCACCCAGCACCAGGAAGCCGAGCGCGGCGACGGCCGGCAGCAGCGCCAGCGTCAGGCCGATGCCCAGCCGGCGCAGGATGTGCGCGGTGAGCAGCAACTGGGTGAGGATGGTGACGACATTCACGGCGAGATCGATGCGCGCCAGGAATGCGCGGCGCAGGCGCGCGCTCGGCGATGGCTTCGCCGACCAGGTGCGATTGCACGAAATAGAGAATGGTCGAAGCGAAGGTCATCAGCAGGATCCACAGCGCGATGTCGCGCAGCCTGCGGTCGCGGAACACCGGCGCCGATGCCGCTCCAGGCGCTGCCGCCGACGCGCTCTTCGGGCTCGCATTGCAGCGTGTCGGGGCGACGCCCGGCATGGCGGTCGAGCGCACGCGCCAGCCAGCAGGCAGCTTCCAGCGGCAGCACGGCGAGCAGCAGCAGCAGGAAAACCGGCAGGTGCGGCGCCAGCGCGGCGGTGCCGGCCGCACCGAAGACGCCGCCGAGCGAGGCGCCGACCGTGATGAAGCCGAACAGCCGCCGGCCCTGCTCGTCGCGGAACAGGTCCACGACGAAGCCCCAGAACACGGTGACCACGAACAGCGCGAAGACGCTGGTCCAGACATAGAACACCCGGTCGATCCAGGGCCGCGCCGTTTCCGGCAGCAGCACCAGAGCGGCGTAGAAGGCGATCAGGTTGAGGGCGAAAAAGCGGTTGGCGAGCGGAATGAAGACGCCGCGCCGCAAGCGCGCCACCGCCGCCGAATACAAAGGCACCGCCAGCAGCATGACGCAGAACACCGCCGTCCATAACATTTGCAGGTTGCCGCGATCGGCGGCGCCGATCTCGTCGCGCACCGGGCGCAGCAGGTAGATAGGCGAAAAGGATGCTGAAGCCGTAGGCGGTGGCGAGCAGCAGCGGCACCGTCTCGCCGGGGCGCACCGGGACGAGCCGGCCGAAGAGTTTGGCAAACACCGCTCAGCTATCCGCGATGGCGTCGAAATAGCGTGCGATGCCCTGCCGCAGCGCCGCGTCCGGCAGCCGGCCGCGGGCGGCGCCGAGGTTGTCCGCGACGTGCGCGACCTGGGTGCTGCCCGGAATTGCGCAGGTGACGGCGGGGTGCGACAGCACGTACTTGAGGAATACCTGTGCCCAGGAACTGCAGTCGATTTCGGCCGCCCAGCCGGGCAGCGGCCGGCCGCCGACGGCGCGGAACTGCGCACCGCGGCCGAAGGGCAGGTTGACCAGCACCGCCATGCCGCGATCGGCCGCCAGCGGCAGCAGGCGCTGGTCGGCGCCGCGGTTGCCGACCGCGTAATCCACCTGGATGAAGTCGAGCCGCTCGCGGCGCATTATGGTTTCAAGATCGGCGTATTGGCCGCTGCTCGAGGTGGTGATGCCGATATGGCCGATGTCGCCGGCGGCCTGCCGTTCGCGCAGCAGCGGCAGCAGCGTGCCGGCGCCGAGCAGGCTGTGCAATTGCACCAGATCGAGGCGACGCGTGCGCAAGGCCTCGAAGGAGGCGGCCAGGCGCTGGCGGCCGTCGGCGATGCTGTCGCGGTCGAGCTTGGTGGCGAGGAACAGCCGCTCGCGCAAGCCGGTCTCGCCCAGGATGGCGCCGATGACGGCTTCGGAATCGCCATAGGACGGCGCCGTGTCGATGACTGTTGCCACCCAGTGCGGCGAAGGCGGCAAGTGTCTCACGCAGCCGCGCGACGTAGGCCGGGTCGCCGGAGCGGAAGCGGTTGGTGCCGATGCCGACGATGGGCAGGCGGATTCCGGTCGTGGGCACCGGCCGCGTCAGCAGCGGCGCCTGCGTCTGGCCCGGCGCCGGACGCGCTGCAAGCGTCGCGGCAGCGACGGCGAGGCCGGCCTTGAGGATTGCGCGGCGCGAGGCGAACAAATTGTTTGGCATGGTCATGCTCCCTCAGCGCCCGAGGCCCAGCGCCTGACGCAGTTCCCGCGCGCGTCATGGCGCGGCCGAAAACCGGGCTGCCGACATCGAAGTCCCTGGCCCGGGCCAGTCCGCCGACCGCCACCGGGTCGAAGCCGGCGTCGCGCACCAGGCGCTCGGCCAGTTTCAATGCCTCCGCGTCGTCCGCCGCCAGCGGCACGCCGATGCGCTCGCCGCTGCGGTGGGCATCGTTCAGCACCGCGGTGTGCGGCACGGAAGTGAAGGCGCGGACCAGGCGCACGCCGGGCAGGTATTCGGCCGAGGCGACGCCGGTTCCCTTTGCACGCGCCGCCTCGGCCATTTCGCCGTCGCGATTGGTAAAGGGATTGCCGGTTTCGAGTACGACCTTGCCGCGCAACGCGGCGCCGTGATCGCGGCCGACCTGGGGCAGGGCGCCATAGGGCACGGAAATCAGCACCACCTCGCCGAATTCCGCGGCTTGCGCCGGCGTACCGACTGCCACCTGCGGTCCGAGGCGTTGGGCGAGCGGCCTGAGCTGCTCCGGGTGGCGCGAGGAGATCATCAACTGGTGCCCGGCCCTGGCCCAATGCTCGGCCAGTGCGCCGCCGATGCGACCGGTGCCGATGATGCCGATTTTCAGCTTCGCCATTTGCGCTTGGGCCCGGGTCATCCGCGGCAGCGTCGACAGCGCGATCGCGGCCAGGGCAGCGGCCAGCAGCGTGCGACGGCGTGAATCGTGAACCCTTGCGTCCATTGTTGCCTCCTCAGGGATTAAGGGAGTGGGTGCGCCAGAAGGCGGCGTCGGGAATCGGTCCGCTGCCGGCGCCGACATTGTCGGCCATGTGCTCGGACCGGCCGGTGCCCGGGATGGCGCAGGTTACCGCAGGATGGCCGAGCACGAACTTGAGCAGCAGCTGGGCCCAGCTCGCGGCGCCGATCCCGGCGGCCCAGCCCGGCAGGGGCCGGCCCTGCAGCCGGTGCAGCAGACCGCCGCCGCCGAAGGGGCGGTTGATCAGCACGGCCATGCCGCGCTCCGCCGCCAGGGGCAGGATCAGCCGCTCGGCTTCGCGCTCGTCCAGCGAATAGTTGATCTGCAGGAAGTCCCAGCGCTCGGCGCGCATCACCGCCGCGAGTTCGTCGTAGGCGCCGGTGCTGTAGTGGGTGATCCCGATGTGGCGGATGCGCCCGGCTTCCTTCAATTCGCGCAGCGCCGGCAGGTGGCTGCGCCAGTCAAGGAGGTTATGCACCTGCATCAGGTCCAGCGGATCGGCGCGCAGCAGGCGCATCGACTCGTTCATCTGGCGCAGGCCATCGGCGCGTCCGCGCGTCCAGACCTTGGTGGCGACGAAGGCCCTGGGCCGGCTGCCGGCGGCGGCCAGCAATTCGCCGGTGGTGGCCTCGGCGCGGCCGTACATCGGCGAGGTATCGATCACCGCGGCGCCGGCGGCAAACAGGGTCTGCAGGACGCCCGACAGCCGCGCGTATTCGACGGAGCCGGGCGCGACGTCGAAGCCCCGGTAGGTGCCGAGGCCGATCACCGGCAGCCGCTTGCCGGTGGAGGGAATCGGCCGCGTCTGCAGCGTCGCCGGCGCGGCAGACGACGGCGCGGTGCGACTGCCGAGGGCCAGGCCCGCCGCGGTTCCAGCCGCCAGGCGCAGGAATCCGGCGCGCGTCATTGACATCGAAGCAGCGGATTCTTCAGGCCATTTCTTCATGTGCGCCGCCTTGGGCGTCGGACACATGCAAGGCCGGGCAAGCGTGCCGGTACCGGAAAAGTCGGCGCCGGCGGGACGCCGAGCGTGGTCATGCGCCGGCGTGCAGCCGCACCGGAATCCGCTGCGGACCGAAGGGCTTGCCGAACTTGCCGAAGCGCCCGGCAATGGCCGTGCCGCAATGCCGGCAATGTCCGGTGTCGTCGAGCGCGTAGCCGAGGATGCGATACCAGTCGCGTTCGATCACGGCCTTGCCGCAGCCGGGGCAGAGCGTTTCGTCGCCGGCCTTGTCGTGCACGTTGCCGGTGTACACGTAGTGCAGGCCGGCCTCCATCGCGATGCGGCGGGCGCGGGTGAGCATCGCCGGCGGCGTGGCGGGAATGTCGTCCATTTTCCAGTCGGGATGGAAGGCGCTGAAATGCAGCGGCACGTCGGGGCCGAGTTCCTTCGCCACCCAGGCGGACAGCGCCTTGAGCTCGGCGTCGCCGTCGTTCTTGCCGGGGATCAGCAGCGTGGTCAGTTCCAGCCAGCAGTCGGTTTCGTGATGGACCATCGCCAGCAGGTCGAGCACCGGTTGCAGGTGCCCGCCGCACAGATTCACGTAGAACTCGTCGGTGAAGCCTTTCAGGTCGACGTTGGCGGCGTCCATCTTCGAATAGAACTCGCGCGCCGGATCGAGGTGCATGTAGCCGGCGGTGACGGCGACGGTCTTGATGCCCAGCGCATGGCAGGCGTCGGCGGTGTCCATCGCGTACTCGGCGAAGATCACCGGGTCGTTGTAGGTGAAGGCCACGCTCTTCGCGCCGTTCTTCTGCGCGGCAAGCGCAATGGCTTGCGGCGTGGCGTCGTCCATCAGGCGATCCATGTCGCGCGATTTCGAGATATCCCAGTTCTGGCAGAACTTGCAGGCCAGGTTGCAGCCGGCGGTGCCGAATGACAGGACGCTGGAGCCGGGGAAAAAGTTGTTGAGCGGCTTCTTCTCGATCGGGTCGATGCAGAAACCCGAGCTGCGGCCGTAGGTGGTGAGCAGCATCTCGCCGCCCTGCATGGCGCGCACGAAGCAGGCCGCACGCTGGCCTTCGTGCAGCTTGCAGTTGCGCGGGCAGAGGTCGCACTGGATGCGGCCGTCGTCCAGTTTGTGCCACCAGCGGGCGGGGACGCCGCTTATGGGGTCGTGCGCTTCTTTCCATTTTTGCACCTCGTAGCGTTGCAGTTCCACTTCGGAGGACCAGTAGTCGGCCGGCAGGCCGGCCTTCTGCTTGAGATGGGCCATGAACTGGCGCGGCTCGGGCAGTTGTTCCCAGACTTGCGGCAGGAAGGTGCTCCTGCGCTGGCCGGCGACCAGGATGACGCCATCCACATTGGGTCGCAGTTGGCGCAGGGCGTCGGCTTCGCTGCTGAAATTCATCTGCTGCGGCGCGCTGAGCAGCGAAACTTCGATGCGGGTGTGCGGCAACTCGGGCAGCGTCAGCGGCAGGAAGCGTGGATCGCTGAAGGCGGCGGCGACAGCGTTGGCGCGCACATCCTGATCAAGCAGGCGGTGCGCTTCGAGCGAACCGATGCAGCCGCGCAGTTCGCCGTTCTGCGTCAGCGTGACGAAGGTGGCGCCGGGCCGGGCCAGCGCAGGGTGCTGCGGGTTCCGCCTGCGTCGGCCTGCTTGAGCCGGGCGGCGATGGCATTGCGCGCGCGCACCAGCAGGGCCGGGCCGGGATCGGTCGGCCTCGGGCGGCGGTTCGTAGAGGGCGAACGAGGCATAACCGACCACGCGCGCCTTGTCGCCGGCGGTATCGCCCGAGTTGCACTGCGCGATGCGTTCGATGCGCAGTCCGCGCTGGCGCGCTACGGCGAGCAGGCCGTTGATCGGCAGCGCACCGCAGGCCTGGTCGAAACTGGTGAGCGGGTCGAGGGCCAGGATGTGCCCGGCCGTGGCCTTGTCGATGGCCTGCGCTTCGCGGTAGCCGTGAAAGTGGGACAGGTCGGAGCTGATCACGATCAGCGTTTCCGGCCCGCCCCACAGACGATCGAGTACTGCGGCGACCTCGCCGGCGGTGGCATCGCCCACCGCCAGCGGCACCAATTCAAACTGGCCGAGCACGGTTTGCAGGAATGGCAGTTGCACTTCCAGCGAATGCTCCTGGGCATGGGCGGCATCGCTGGGAACGACCTGCGGCAGATCGGCCAGCGCATCGAGCGCGGCACGATCCAGCGGTATGCTGCCCAGCGGTGTGGCGAAGGCCTGCACCGTCGGTGCCGCCAGTCCGCGCACAGAAACGCGGTGGCAGGGACCGAGCAGGACCACGCGGCGGATGCGATTCGCCAGCGGCGCCAGCAGGGCGTAGGCGCGGCCGGCCGTGCCGCCGGAATAGACGTAGCCGGCATGCGGCACGATGACTGCCTTGAGCAGTCCGGGTGTGGCAGCCGCAGGAGTCGGCGCCGGCGGGACGGCGAGGCATGCAGCAAGGTCGTCGCGCAGGCTGGCGGGATCGCCGGGATAGAAGCTGCCGGCGACGGCCGGCGGACGGATGGCAGTGGCAGTGTTCATGTGGTTCCTCGCGCAAATTACTGCACTGGATAAGCCGTCACACCGGCGAAAGCCGGTGTCCGAGTGCCATGATTCTTCTGGTTATATCCGGCGTTCGCCGGAATGACAAATTGGTACTTGATCAGCGCTTCTTTAAATTCAATGTAGGTTGATTGTATAGAATTGCAAGATGGCTTATCACGCACTGGTTCCCGCCGCCGGCTCGGGTTCGCGCATGCACGCGCTTTCGGGGCGCGCCGCGCCCAAGCAATACCTGCCGCTGGCCGGCCAACCCCTGATCCGCCATGCCCTGGCGACATTGTGCGCCGTACCGGCGATCGACCAGGTGTTCGTCGTGCTGGCACCCGACGATACCCATTGGCCCTCGGCCGCGATGGCGACGCTGGGTCCGAAATTGCGTGTTCTGCGCTGCGGCGGCGATACCCGCGCGCAAAGCGTCACCAACGGTCTGCGGGCGATGGCGAACGAACTCGGCGGCGAAGCTGAAATCGGCGACGATTGGGTGCTGGTGCACGATGCGGCGCGGCCCTGCCTGACCGTGGCGATGGTCGAAAACCTGATCGCCGAGGTCGGCGCGGACGATGCCGGCGGCCTGCTCGCGGTGCCGGTCGCCGACACGCTGAAGCGCGCCGACGAAAACGGCCGCGTCCTCCAGACCGTGCCGCGCGATGGGTTGTGGCAGGCGCAGACGCCGCAGATGTTCCGCCACCGCCTGCTGCTCGATGCGCTCGATTTCGCGCCGCAGGTCACCGACGAGGCCAGCGCCATCGAGACGCTGGGGCTGCTGCCGCGCCTGGTGGCGGCCGATGCCAGCAACCTGAAGGTCACGTATCCGCTCGATCTGCAGCTTGCGGAGTGGATATTGCAGAGCCGGGAAAAGGCCGGCAATCCATGAAAATCATTTTCCGCCCGATCCTGGCGGCGCTGCTCGCGGCCGCAGTGCCGCCGCCGCGGCCACCCCCGGCGAAGTCGAGATCGGCGCCATGCTGCGCGAGGCGGCGATGCAGGGCTTGTCGGGGCCTTCGCGCAAGCTGTCGGAGTTTCGCGGCAAGCCGCTGATCATCAACGTCTGGGCCAGCTGGTGCGGACCCTGCCGGTCCGAAATGGGGTCGCTGGAAAGGCTATTCTGGCGCTACGAAGGCAGGAAGTTCGCAATGATCGGCATTTCCACCGACGATTATCGCGACAAGGCCGAAGGCCTTCCTGCAAAATGTCGCCGAGCAGCTTCAGCCACTTCATCGACAACCGCCTGGAGCTGGAAAACATGCTGGGCGCCAACCGGATTCCGCTGACGGTGCTGGTCGATGCGCGCGGGCGCGTGGTCGGCAAATACTACGGTGCCAAGGATTGGGACAGCCCGGAGGCGCGGGCGCTGATCGGCAAGGCCTTCGGCATCCGGCATGGAGGCGCAATGAGCGCGGCCGACGCACCCCGTGACGCCGAACCGTCGCGCGACGAGGTCGATGCCATGCGGGAACCCGTCGTCATCGAATTCGGCGCGGCCCATTGCGGCCACTGTCGCGCCGCCCAGCCGCTGATTGCGGCAGGCGCTGCAAGAGCATTCCGCGGTGCGGCACATCAAGGTCGAGGATGGTCCCGGTCGCAAACTGGGACGGTCGTTTCGCGTCAAGCTCTGGCCGACGCTGATTTTCATGGACCAGGGCCGCGAGGTCGCACGCCTGGTGCGCCCGGCCGATGCGCAGGCCATCGAAGAGGCGCTGGGCCGGATCGATGGCACGACAAAGGGAGATTCCTGAAATGAAGCTGCCATATCGCATCGGCCAGGGCTATGACGTGCATGCCCTTGCACCGGGCCGCAAGCTTGTCCTGGGCGGCGTGCACATTCCCCATCACCAGGGTTTGCTCGGGCATTCGGATGCCGATGCGCTGCTGCATGCGATTACCGACGCCATCCTCGGCGGCGCCGGGCTGGGCGACATCGGCGGCATGTTTCCCGATACCGGCTCGCAGTGGGAGGGGGCGGACAGCCGCGCCCTGCTGCGCGGCGCCATGGCTGCCGTGCGCAGCGCCGGCTGGCAGGTGGGCAACATCGACGCCACCGTCATCGCCCAGGCGCCGCGCATCGCCCCTCATGTTGCGGCCATGTGCGCCAACATTGCTGCCGATCTGGGCATTTTGCCCGCTGACGTGAATGTCAAGGGCAAGACCAACGAGCGCCTGGGTTTCGAAGGGCGCGGCGAGGGCATCGCGGCGCATGCCGTGGCGCTGCTGGTGCGCGCGGATTAACTCTGGAAGTAATTTGCCATGAAGGTCGGCTCGTCATTCCGGCGAAAGCCGGAATCCAGAAATCACGCATGGAATCCTCCTGGATTCCGGCTTTCGCCGGAATGACAGACCAGGATTCTGCATGAACGAACTGCCCTCGCATCGGGTGTTCTTTGCGCTATGGCCCGACGACGAGGCGACTGCCCATTTGTCTGCACTGGCGCAGGACCTGACGGCTCGCGGCGGCGGCCGGGTGATGCGTCCGGCTGCACTGCATCTGACCCTGGCCTTTGTCGGGTCGGTGCCAGCGGACCGGATCCCGCAACTGGAGGAAATCGCCGGCGCGGTGCGTGCCGGGTCCTTTGAACTGAGCCTCGACCGGCTCGGCTTCTGGCCGCAGCGCGGCATCCTGTGGGCGGGTTGCCGCCAGACGCCGGCGCCGCTGCGCGGGCTTGCCGCGGCGCTGATTGCCGGTCTGCGCGCCGCCCGCTTTGCCATCGATCAGCGGTCCGGGGCCGACCTGGTGCCCCATGTCACGCTGGCGCGCGGCGCGCGCTGCGCAGCCCTGCCCAGGCTGGGAACGCCGATCACCTGGCAGGTCGGCGAATTCGCCCTGGTCGAAAGCCACCTGCATCCCTCCGCGGCGAACTACACGACGCTGGCCCGCTTTCCGCTTGCCGAAGCGGTCGCCGGATGAACTAGAATCGCGTCACTGATTCAGTGCAGGCGCGTCGCCTGCTTGCGCAGGCACTGAAACTCCGCCATGCCATGCCCGGGAGCCGATAATCGTGGTCACTCTGTTTCAGCCCAAGAAAACCTCGCCGCGCCTGGACCGGCTGCACGAGCTGAGCCTGTTCGTCAATCTGACGCCGGCCGAACTGGAGATCGTGGATAGCCTGCTGCATGAGCGCAACTACCTCGAAGGCGAGGTGGTCTTCGACGAAGGCGACGAAGGCCAGGCCATCTACATCATCGCCGCGGGCGAGGTGCTGATCGCCCGCCAGGACCAGGGGCTGCACGTGGATGGCCACAACCACGAGGCTGCACATCCGCGGCGGCGCCAGGGCGACACCGGGCGCGTCGCGCAACTCGGTCCCGGCACCTTCTTTGGCGAACTGGCGCTCCTGGACAACTCGCCACGCTCGGCGCAGGCCCGCGCCGCCAGCCCCTGCAAGCTGTTCGTCTTCTTCCGCGACGATTTCGTCGGCCTGCTCGATACCCATGCCCGCCTTGCCTCGAAGATCTCCCGCCAGTTGGCTTGCCACCTCGGGGCGCGGGTGCGCGCCATGGCGGCGTCGATGAGCGCGAACCAGCGCCTGGTCTAGCGACAAGACATGGGCGCGCCATCCATCAACGCGGAAAATCGGCACTCTGCGCATGCCGGGCACCATGGTTCCGGCCCGGTGGTCTGGGCGGCGATCATCGCCGGGACCTGCCTGCTGCTGCTGGTATTCCAGAAAGTGCTGTGGCTGGTGGTGCCCTTCCTGCTGGCGCTGATCCTCTACTACTTCCTCTATCCGCCGGTCAGGGCGCTGATCTATCGCGGCATGAGCCGCAACGCGGCGGCCAGCCTGGTGACCCTGGCGTTTCTGGTGCTGGTGGGGATCGTCGGCGTCGCCCTGATGCCGCGCCTGACGAACCAACTGACCCACTGGCAGGACACGGTGGACCGGTATGTGCAGGGCGGCACGCAACTCCTCGATACGCTCGCTGCGTTCGCTCGAACGCCACTCGCCGCCGCTGGCCCGCGCCCGGCTTGCCGACACCGTCGCCGCGCGCCTGGCGCAGGACAACGGAAGCATCGCCGACCACCTCGAGCCGGTGGCGCTGGGCATCATGGCGTGGACGCCCTCGCTGCTGCTGGCGCCCTTCCTGGCCTTCTTCTTCCTGCGCGACGGGCGCCGCTTCAAGCGCTTCCTCGGCGCCGCGGTGCCCAATGCCTTTTTCGAGAGGACGCTGTTACCTGCTGCACGAAATCGATCGCACGGCGCGCGCCTATTTCCAGGGCCTGATCAACCTGACCATCCTCGATACCGTGACGCTGGCGGCGGGGCTCTGGCTGCTGGGCATCCCCGGACCACTGGCTTTGGGCCTGATCTGCGCGGTGCTGGCCTGGGTGCCCTATGTCGGCTCGATCCTCGGCGGCCTGCTGGTGGTGCTGGTGGCCGCCACCGATTTCCCGGGCGATCCGGCCATGGCCTACTGGGCGATCGGCCTGTTCGGCCTGGTGCGCCTGCTCGACGACTTCGTGTACATGCCGATGACCATAGGCAAGAGCCTCGCACTGCATCCGCTGGTCACGGTGCTGATGATTTTCGTCGGCGGCGCCGTGGCCGGCGTCGCCGGCCTGATGCTGGTGCTGCCGGTGCTCGGGGTGGTGATGGTGATCGGCGAAACCATCGGCCTCATCGTCACCGATCCGCGCCTGATGGCGCGCCACCGTTACGCGCTGGCGTTACGCCAGAAACAGGCCAGCGCCGACCTTTAGTATTGCTGCTTGTGAAATGATCGGACCGGCGAATTTTCGCGCCGTCATTCCGGCGAAGGCCGGAATCCAGCCGGCCTCTGGATCCCGGCCTTCGCCGGGAAGACGACCTCTTGAATGGCAGCCGCAAGATCTGCTAAGTACGCCTTGATCAGGCCGCGGGCGGATCGTTGCGGTTGCGCATGTGATAGGCCAGGTCGTTCAGCGACTTGTCGAGGCCGGCGCGCAGGGCTTCGTCTGCAATCAGTTCGGCCATGGCCGTGCGCATGCACAGCATCCACTGTTCGGCCTCCTCGCTGGCGATGGCAAACGGCAGATGGCGCGCGCGCAGCCTGGGATGGCCGTATTTCTCGACATAGAGTTGCGGGCCGCCGAGCCAGCCGCAGAGGAACATGAAGAGCTTTTCCTCGGCGCTGCCCAGATCGGGCTGGTGCAGCTTGCGGATGGCGTAGGCCTCGGGCAGGGTATCCATCAGTTCATAGAAGCGCTTGACCAGGCGGCGCACGGCCGGCTCGCCGCCGATGCGCTCGAATGGCGTAGTGGTCACGGAGTCGTTCATGGCGCGGCAGGGCCTTTCGAGTCGGATGGACGCAGCACCAGGCGTGCGATCAGACCGCCGCCGGCGCGCGGCAGCAGTTCGAGGCGACCGTTGTGCGAACGCGCGATGCGCTCGACGATGGCCAGTCCCAGACCGGCGCCGGCGGTGTTGCTGCGAGCCGCTTCGAGTCGGGCGAAGGGGCGCTTGATGCGTTCGACATCCTGCGGCGGGATGCCGGGGCCGCGGTCGCGCACCTCGATCGCCGATTCGCCGCCGGCGAGCGTTCAGGTCGAGTTCGACCGGGTTGTCGGCACCGGCATAGCGCAGCGCGTTGTCGATCAGGTTGCTGACGGCGCGGCGCAGGGCTTGCGGCCGCAGCGCCGGGTTGGCCTCAGGAATCGGCGCTGACGCGCTCTGCGTACCCGGGATTCCGCTTCGCGGGCGGGTAACGGCGGCCGCCATATCCACCGTGAAGCCGCGGCGCCGGTATTGGCTGGCGACATCCGCCAGCAAGGCGGCGAGATCGACTTCCTGCGGCGCTTCGCCGCCCTCGGAACGCGCGAAGTCGAGGAACTGGCCGATGGTCTTGTCCATTTCCTCGATGTCGGCCGTCATGCCTTCGCGCAGGCCTTCGTCGGCGGACATTTCGATGCCCATGCGCAGGCGCGTCAGCGGCGTGCGCAGATCGTGCGAGACGCCGGCCAGGATCAGGGCGCGATCCTGGTCGATCTGCGCCAGGTCGGCGCTCATCTGGTTGAAGGCACGGGCGACGGTCGCCAATTCGGTCGGCGCCGCTTTCGTCGAGGCGCGGCGGCGTCTCGCCAGCGCCGACTTTTTGCGCGGCCTCCTGCAAGGCCTTGAGCGGCCGGGTGATGCGGAACACGATGAGCCAGGCGCCGAGCAGCGACAGCAGCAGCGCGGCCACGCCCCAGCCCAGCCAGCCGAGCGGGAACATGCGGTCGATGCGCTCGCGCGGCAGGGCCAGCCAGTAATCGCCTTCGTCGCTGTCGTCGATGCGAAAGCTGACGAACAGGGCCTGCTCGCCCTCGCGCTCCAGCGACAGGCGGGTGCCGGGTCCGAGCTGCTCCCTGACCAGTTCCTCGACCCGGTGCAGAAAAGGCCGGTCGGGCAGGGGCTCGATCCGGTCGTGGCTTCGGCCGGATAAATGCGGATGCCCTCGCGATCGGACAACTCGCGCAACAGTTCGCGGCGCGCATCCGGACGGGCGGAGATCAGCGCGGCGCGCGTCAGGTTGGCGACGCTGACCAGGGTCTGCGCCAGTTGCCGGGCGCGCGGTTCGCGCTCGTAGGCTCCTGAAAATGGCGAACCAGGCCGCGACGGAAAGCAGCATCAGCAGCGCGACGAGCAGGAAAGTGCGCCACAGCAGCGTGCGCGGCAGGAGCTTCATTGCGGCAACTTGCTAGTCGTGCTTCTTGCCGTCAGGAACAAAAACATAGCCGAAGCCCCACACGGTCTGGATGTAGCGCGGCTTGCCGGGATCTTCCTCGACCAGCTTGCGCAGGCGCGAAATCTGCACGTCGATGGCGCGATCGAAGACTTCGTATTCGCGGCCGCGCGCCAGTTCCATCAGCTTGTCGCGGCTCATCGGCTGGCGCGGATGTTCCAGCAGCACGCGCAGCAGGCCGAATTCGCCGGAGGTGAGCAGGGTGCGCGCCCCCTCGCGTTCGAGTTCGCGCGTCGCCAGGTTGATGGTCACCTTGCCGAAACTCACGCTTTCCTCGGTGATGGCCGGCGCACCCGGCGGCGGCGGGGCGGCCTGCCGGCGCAGCACGGCATGGATGCGCGCCACCAGTTCGCGCGGATTGAAGGGCTTGGGCAGATAGTCGTCGGCGCCGATTTCCAGGCCGACGATGCGATCCACGTCGTCGCCCTTGGCGGTCAGCATGATGATGCTGACCGGGTTGGCCGCACCGCGCAGCCGGCGGCAGATGGCGAGGCCGTCCTCGCCCGGCAGCATCAGGTCGAGCACGATCAGGTCGTAGAGTTCGCGCTCCAGCGCGCGGTCCATGCCCGGCGCATCGGGCACGGCCTTGACCGCGAACCCCTGGTCGGAGAGATAGCGCTCGAGCAACTGGCGCAGGCGCATGTCGTCATCGACGACAAGAATTTTGGTTTTGGTCTCGTTCATGGGCGCCAATCCTAGCCGGATCGCGCGCATCCTGCCAGCGCCCTTTACAAACGATTACAAAACCCGGGCGTCCGCAACACTTGCCTTACGCACGCCGCCGAGAATGCAAGCGTGCCGGAAGAGCGGCAAGGGCGAAACGGCTATCGGAGGCGATCATGAAAGCATTGTTTTTCAGCATGGCACTGGGTATCGGGCTGGCGCTCTGGGGCGCCGAACCGCAGGCCGGCGTCGATCAGTTGATGGCGGCGGGCAAGCTCGCAGGTGAGCAGATTTACAGTATCCTTCACTGATGGAATTGAAAGGACGAACGTGAAGGCGAGGTGCCGCGCGAAGTGGGCGGCGAAGTGCTCGGGAATCGCGGCGGCATTGCTGCTGCTGGCGTTCGACGCCTCGGCGCAGGGACAGCCCGGTCCGCCGCCCGATCGGGGTGACGGCGCCGGTCCGCCGCGCATGGGGCAGGGCCAGCAGCGCCAGCAAGGTCGTGGAAACGGGCCCGGCCCGCAGGGCATGGCGCCACCGACGCGCCCCGCCCAAGTTGCGGCGGAGGACGGCGCCGCACCGCGCGGCGGGCAAATGTCGCGCGAGGAACGGCGCCAGTTGCGCCGCGATGTGCATGAAGCGGGCCGCGACCTGTATCCGGAGCGCAGGCGCGGCGGCCGCAAGCAGCAGAACCCGCCGCCGCCGGAGTCGGCTCCCGCCCGATAAAAGCCCCGCAGAAAATTCTCCGGGGTTTTTTCACCGACGCAAAAAGTCGGCGCTGGCGCCACGGCGTTGCAGTGGCTAAGCCGCGTGCAGCGCCTGCTCGAGGTCGGCCAGCAGGTCGGGCAGATCCTCCAGGCCGATAGACAGCCTGACCAACCCTTCGCCGATCAGGTGCTCGGCGCGCTCTTCCGGCGTGTAGAAGCAGTGCGTCATGCTGGCCGGATGCTGGGCCAGGCTTTCCGCATCGCCCAGGCTGACGGCGCGGGTGAACAGCCGCAGCGCGTTCATGAAACGGCGTCCGGCTTCGATGCCGTCCTTGAGTTCGAAGGCGATCATGCCGCCCGGCTTGCGCCATCTGGCGCCGGGCCAGTTCGAACTGGGGAAAGCCGGGCAGACCGGGGAAATGCACCACCGAAACCTTGGGGTGGGCGGCAAGGAATTCGGCCACGCCCTGCGCGTTGGCGCAGTGGCGATCCATGCGCAGGGCCAGCGTCTTGAGGCCGCGCAACACGAGAAAGGCGTCCTGCGCCGAGAGCACGGCGCCGGTCATGTCCTTGAGGCCGTAGAAGCGCACTTGGGTCAGCGTTTCCGCCGGGCCGACGATGGCGCCGGCGAGCAGGTCGCCGTGGCCGCCGAGGTACTTGGTCGCCGAATGCAGCGACGAAGTCGGCGCCGAGTTCGAGCGGGCGCTGCAAATAGGGCGTGCAGTAGGTGTTGTCGACCACCGTCAGCGCGCCGTGGCGACGGGCGATGGCGCTCACCGCCGCGATGTCGACCAGGCGCATGTTGGGGTTGGCGGGCGACTCGAAGAACACCACGCGCGTCGCCGGATTGATGGCGGCGTCGAGATTGGCCGGATCGGTGAGGTCGACGTGCGTCACCTTGACGCCGAACTTCGCCAGGCCGTGGTTGAGGAAGCCGAAGGTGCAGCCGTAGAGCGTCTTGTCGGCGATGATCTCGTCGCCCGGGGCGAGCAGGGTCCACAACAGCGAGGTCGTCGCGCCCTGGCCCGAGGCCGTCACCAGCGCCGCCTCGCCGCCTTCGAGTTCGGCCAGGCGCGCTTCGAGCAAAGCCGTGGTCGGATTGCCGACGCGCGAATAGACGAAGCCGGCCTGCTCGCCGGCAAAGCGCGCGGCACCGTCCTCGACCGTGGGGAAGGTATAGGTCGAACTCAGATACACCGGCGGATTCAGCGAGCCGTGGCCGGCGTAGGCGTCGTAGCCGTGATGGATGGCGCGGGTGGCGAAACCGGCGCGGGAAGGTTTCTTCATTGCTCATGGATGCGGCCCGGGAACATGGAAGTGACCGGTATCTTACCGGCTTGCCCCCTGAAAATGCTACGGAAAGCTTTGTCGAGTTTCGACCTGCGTTCAAACGTCCATTGAAACGCACCGGTTCGGCAACTGAGTAATGCGCTCGAGTTCTGTATTACCGTCGCCGCGGAATGGATTCAGTCTGAGAACTCGGGCTGTGCATCGCCGCCAAAACATCAGAACCGCAGCCTGGTCCGACTGAACACGTGCATGCAAATCAAGCAATTTACCCAGTTTCATGAAAACCCGGCAGTCATTGCCTGGTGGTGCACATGGATGGGTTACGAGCTACTTCGCCGGCTCACGCCCTTCAGACGACGGGCCATCCTTGCCGCCGGTGCCGTCTGGGTGTGCTTCAAGAAGTCCTTGCTTGCGCATCATCAAATCGACCGATCTGCGCGGTTCCAGCCGATGGCATGATTGTCGCAGCTGCTTGTCGCGCTTGCGCTGCTCGCCGTCATTTGGCTGATCTACCGCGCTGCCGCAAGGTTCTCGTCCCTGCCAGGCGTGGGTCAGAAAACATCCTCAACTACTTTGCACTGCGTTCGATGTACTGGGGGTTTCTCGTGGTGCTGTGGACCACGCCGCCAGACAGCGGGCTATGGCGGCAGGTACTGTTCGGCGTGGCGCTGATATTTCCGCTTCCTGATCTGGCGCTTCGCGTACGTGCTGCTTTCCGGCTCAGCTACGGCCGCATGGCCGGAACCCGCTTTTCCGACCATTTGCTCACCCTGTGGCCGATCTACGGTGGGTCCAATACCCCCTATGGCAACGGTTTCGGTTACCTCGCGCGAAGCGAAGCGAAAACCGAAGAAGAGCTTGCCCGGTCGCAACTGGCGGGAATCAAGCTTCTGTGCCTTGTGCGCCTTGTGGATGGTCGTCATGGAACCTGATGGAAGGCGGTGCTCTACGGTCCCGGCAACGAGCTGACGCAGAAACTGGGCGGATATCACGCTGGCAGTCCCGAAGCTCGCGCGCCTGGTTCAGCGGAAGATGCGGACACCTCGCTGTGGATATCCTGGCTCAGCATCTACTGCGAACTCATCTATCAGGTGCTGCGTCATGCCATACGCGGGCACGCGGTCATCGCCGTCCTGCGCCTGTTCGGCTTCAATGTATTCCGCAACACCTACAAACCGCCTGCTGGCGGAATCGATAGTCGAGTTCTGGAACCGCTACTATTACTATTTCAAGGAACTCCTGGCGAATTTCTTCTTCCTGCCGACCTTCGCCCAGCCTGGGCAGAAAGTTGCGCAACTGGCCCACCTTGCGGCTGTGTGCAGCCGTTTTTGCCGCCGCTTTTGTCGGCAATACCTATTACCACCTCATCAATCTCGAGCAATGATCATGGTCGCAAGGTCAGGGTGTCTGGAGGCCCTGTATGCGCCAGCGCTCCCGGATGTTCTACTGCTTCCTGCTGGCTGTCGGAATATTTGTCTCCATGCTGCGACAGCAACGTCGGGGAGGACGGGCGCTGGCATCCGGCACAGGCGCATCGAATCCTGCGGATCGCCGGTGTGTGGACATTTTTCAGCCTGATATTTATCTGGAATGTGAAGGAGCGGTGCGTCCTTCACTGCCCGGGTCGAATTTCTTTTTCAGTCTTTTCGGATTCGCGTAATCCTTTTTTCAGGGGATGGGATAAGTACATGTTTTTTGATCTTGAATGTCGGAAATCTCGCCGAACCGGTCAGCGGCCGGACCTGGAATCGCCGGGAGATTCATGGTCAGGTGGCGCGCCGGGTTGCGCGTTTTCAGCGGCACGGTCTGGCGCGCGGAGACCGCGTCTTCCTGCCGTTCGGCAATTCGCTGGAATTTTTTGCCGAACTGCTCGCCATCTGGAAGCTCGGCGCCTGTGCGGTACCGATCGACGCCCGCCTGACGGCATTCGAAATCAAGACCCTGGTTGCGGCAGCCATGCCCAAACTGGCGGTGATCGACCACCTGACCGAGGCCGTAGTGACCCAGGCGCTTGCAGAAGCCGGCGTTCCGGCATTCGAGACCTCCGATACCGGCAGCGAGGAAGCCCAGGCCGGCCTGAGCCAACTCGATGACGACGCCCTGATCCTGTTTACCTCCGGTTCGACCGGGGCGCCTAAAGGCGTGGTCCATACGCATCGCTCGCTGCGCGCGCGCTGGATGGGTTTGCGCGACTCGATCGGTGTCGACACCTTTGAACGCACGCTTTGCCTGCTGCCGACGCATTTCGGCCACGGTCTGATCTGCAACTGCCTGTTTCCCTGGCTGTCGGGCAAGGACCTGTACATCACGCCGCCGTTCAAGCCCGAAATCATCATGCGACTGGGTAAGCTGCTCGATGACAACCGGATCACCTTCATGTCGTCCGTGCCGGCCATCTGGAAACTTGCGCTCAAGTTGTCCAAGCCGCCGCAGGTGAAGACCTTGCAACGGGTGCATTGCGGTTCGGCCCCGTTGTCGGCCCACGCCTGGAACGAGATCCGGACCTGGACCGGCACCCGGCAGGTGTGCAACGCCTACGGCATTACCGAGACCGGCAGTTGGGTCGCCGGCTTGAGCGATGCGGATTGCGACGCGGAAGACGGCCTGATCGGCGAGGGCTGGGGGGCGATCATCAAGGTCCTGCGGACCTCCGACGCAACCGTCCCGCTGAGCCCGGCCGATGAATGTCAGCCCGGCGAATCGGGCTTCGTCTGGCTCAACACGCCGGCACTGATGAAGGGCTACTTCCAGCGCGACGACCTGACCCGGCTGGCGGTCAGCGACGGCTGGTTCCTCACCGGCGACATCGGCGCGATCGATGAGCGCGGCCGGCTGGTCCTGCGCGGCAGGGAACGCGACGAAATCAACAAGGGCGGAATGAAGATCTATCCCGCCGACGTGGACGCCGTCGTCGAGCGTTTCGAGCGCGCCAGCGACGTGTGCACGTTCGCGCTCGATGACGAAATCTACGGCCAGACGATCGGGATCGCGGTGGAGGATGTCGGCGCCGGTACTACGGCGAATGCGCGCTGGAAGGCCCGCCCATTGCCACGAGTGTTACCATTTGCTATAGTAATACCCACTTAAAAAGTATTACTGGAGATTGCCATGCTGAGTTCGTCGGTCACTACCAAGGGGCAAGTCACCATTCCCATGGAACTTCGCGAAAAGCTTGGCATCAAGCCTGGCGATCGCGTGGGTTTTGTCGATGAGGGCGGCAAGATCGTGCTTCAACGTCAGGAAACCGCCATCGAAGCCGTGTTCGGCATCGTCAAGACGCGCAAGGGAGCGACGCTGGAACAGATGGAGGACGCCATCGCCGCCGGCCGCGGCCGCCATGCTCGCGGTTGATACGAATGTGCTGGTGCGCGTGCTGGTTGACGATCCGACGGCACTCGATCAGTGCCGGGCCGCACGCCAGGCCGTGAGCGAGGCCGGCGAAGTTTTTGTCTCTCAGGTGGTGCAGATAGAAACGGTCTGGGTGCTCGTCAGTGCGTATGGCCTGAACAAGACGCGCCTGCAACACACCCTCGGCGCAATCGCCAGGCACCCCGCGTTCCATCTACAGCGCAGGGAAATGTTTCAAGCGGCGCTCCAGAATTACCTGGCGACGAATTCAGACTTCGCCGACTGCATGATCCTGGCGGAAAGCGCCGGCGCGGGCCACGAACTGGCGACTTTCGATCGTAAACTCGGCAAATTGCCCGGTACCCGCCTGATCTCCCGGTAAGAGTCCGGCCATCATTTTCGTTGCGGCACTGGCTTTGTCGCGGACTTCGCGCGTGAAAACGCCCCCGTGGATTTCTTCACGGAGGCGTTTCTTTTAGGTCGTCAAAAGTTCCGCAGGACGCAGCGCGCTGGCGCCGGCGCAACGGCGATTGCTCGCCGTTGCGCTCCGCTTACACCGTCACCGTATCCGCCACTTCCTTGAACTCCGCGATCTGGTCGAAGTTCATGTAGCGATAAACGTCGGCAGCCTTGGCATTTACCGTCTGCACCTGCTCCAGGTACTCGGCCATGGTCGGGATCTTGCCCATCAGCGCCGTCACCGCCGCCAGTTCGGCGGAGCTCAGATAGACGCGGGTGTCGATGCCGAGCCGGTTGGGGAAGTTGCGCGTCGAGGTCGAGACCGCCGTGCTGCCCTTCTTGATCTGCGCCTGGTTGCCCATGCACAGGCTGCAGCCCGGCATTTCCATGCGCGCGCCGGACTTGCCGAGGATGGCGTAGTAACCCTCTTCGTTGAGGATCATGGCGTCCATCTTGGTCGGCGGCGCGATCCACAGCCGGGTCGGAATGTCGCTCTTGCCTTCGAGCACCTTGCCGGCGGCGCGGAAGTGGCCGATGTTGGTCATGCAACTGCCGATGAAGACCTCGTCGATCTTCTCGCCGGCGACGTCGGACAGCGTCTTGACGTCGTCCGGATCGTTGGGGCAGGCGAGCAGCGGTTCCTTGACGTCGGCCAGGTCGATTTCGATAACGGCGGCGTACTCCGCATCGGCATCGGGCTGGAGCAGGGTGCCCTTGGCGATCCAGGCTTCCATGGCCTTGACGCGGCGGCCGAGGGCGCGCTTGTCTTCATAGCCCTCGGCGATCATCCACTTCATCAGCGTGATGTTGGAGCGCATGTACTCGACGATCGGTTCCTTGTTCAGGCGCACCGTGCAGCCCGCGGCGGAGCGCTCGGCGGAGGCGTCGGTGAGTTCGAAAGCCTGTTCCACCTTGAGGTCGGGCAGGCCTTCGATTTCGAGGATGCGCCCGGAGAAGATGTTCTTCTTGCCTTGCTTGGCCACGGTCAGCAGGCCCTGCTTGATGGCGTAGAAGGGAATCGCATTGACCAGGTCGCGCAGCGTGATGCCGCGCTTGCCGGCTTCGGCCAGCGAACCCTTGAAGCGCACCAGCACCGATTCCGGCATGTCCAGCGGCATCACGCCGGTGGCCGCGGCGAAGGCCACCAGGCCCGAGCCGGCCGGGAAGGAAATGCCGATCGGGAAGCGGGTGTGGCTGTCGCCGCCGGTGCCGACCGTGTCGGGCAGCAGCAGCCGGTTGAGCCAGGAGTGGATCACGCCGTCGCCGGGCTTGAGCGAGATGCCGCCGCGCGCGGTGATGAAGGAGGGCAGGGTGCGGTGGGTCTTGACGTCGACCAGCTTCGGGTAGGCGGCGGTGTGGCAGAAGGACTGCATCACCAGGTCGGCGGAGAAGCCGAGGCAGGCGAGGTCTTTCAGTTCGTCGCGGGTCATCGGGCCGGTGGTGTCCTGGCTGCCGACCGAGGTCATGCTTCGGTTCGCAGTAGGTGCCGGGGCGCACGCCCTTGCCTTCCGGCAGGCCGCAGGCGCGGCCGACCATCTTCTGCGCCAGCGAGAAGCCCTTGCCGGAATCCTTCGGCGGCTGCGGCAGGCGGAACAGGGTCGAGGCGGGCAGGCCGAGGAACTCGCGGGCCTTGCCGGTCAGGGCGCGGCCGATGATCAGGTTGATGCGGCCGCCGGCGCGCACTTCGTCGAGCAGCACTTCCGACTTGTAGTCGAAGCTGGAACGATCGTGGCGCCGTTCTTCTCGACCTTCTTGTCATAGGGGAAGATGTCGATCACGTCGCCCATGTTCATCTGCGCGACATCGCACTCGATGGGGAAGGCGCCGGCATCTTCCTGGGTGTTGAAGAAGATCGGGGCGATCTTGTTGCCGAGGCAGAAGCCGCCGTAGCGCTTGTTGGGGACGAAGGGAATGTCGTCGCCGGTCCACCACAGCACGGAATTGGTGGCCGACTTGCGCGAGGAACCGGTGCCGACCACGTCGCCGACGTAGGCGACGGCGTGGCCCTTCTTCTTCAGTTCCTCGATCAGCTTCATCGGGCCGCGCTCGCCGGGCTTTTCCGGCGTGATGCCGTCGCGGGCGTTCTTCAGCATGGCCAGCGCGTGCAGCGGGATGTCGGGACGGCTCCAGGCGTCGGGCGCGGGCGAGAGGTCGTCGGTATTGGTTTCGCCGGTGACCTTGAACACGGTGACGGAGATCTTCTTCGGCACTTCGGGACGCCGGGTGAACCACTCGGCATCGGCCCAGGACTGCATTACGGCCTTGGCATTGGCGCTGCCGGCTTTGGCCTTGTCGGCGACGTCGTGGAAGAAGTCGAACATCAGCAGCGTGGATTTCAGCGCCTTGGCGGCGACGGCGCCGACCACGGCGTCGTCGAGCACGTCGATCAGCGGCTTGACGTTGTAGCCGCCGACCATGGTGCCGAGCAGTTCGGTGGCCTTTTCGCGCGAGATCAGCGTGCAGGCTTCCGTCGCCCTTGGCGACCTTGGTCAGAAACTCGGCCTTGATCTTCGCGGCATCATCGACGCCGGCCGGAACGCGCTGGGTGATCAGGTTGACCAGGAAGCCCTCCTCGCCCTTGGGCGGGTTCTTCAGCAGGGCCACCAGTTCTTCGGTCTGCTGCTTGGTCAGCGGCAGCGGGCGGGATGCCCAGGGTGGCGCGCTCGGCGACGTGTTGGCGATAGGCTTCAAGCATGGTGATGTCCTCTTGTTGGGATCAGTGGGGAATGGTGTTGGAAACGGTTGCGGCAGGGCGGAAGAAGCGGTCGCGGGCTTCGGGCGGCAAGTCGGCACCCGTCGCGTGGGCGCGGCTCAGCAGCTCCCAGTAATAGCGATAGGAGGCACGATCGTGCAGCTTGCCTTCCCAGGCAATCGGCCCCCAGTTGGCAGTTCTGCGCCGCGAGCAGGATGCCGGTGGCCTCGGTCACTTCGGCGTAATCCGGTCGCATCGCTTCGACGATGGGCTGGATCTGGCGCGGGTGGATGCTCCACATGCGCAGGAAGCCGAACTCGTGCCGCGCGCGCCGCGCATCCTCGCGCACGACGTCCGGATCGTTGAGTTCCGTAGTGACGTTGTGCGCCGGAACGACTCCGTTGCCAAGCGCGGCGGCGGCGATATCGCACTTGGCGCGCACGATCAGCGGATGCGAAAACTGCCCCGGCGAACGCATGGCGCTGCCGGGAATCGCACCGTGATGCGCGCTGACGAAATCCATCAGGCCGAAATCGATCGATTCAACATGCGGCAGGGAGGCGATCTGCCAGACCTCATGCAGCGCGCCGGGTGTTTCGATCAGCACATGGACGGGAATTTCGCGCTCTATGCCGTGCCGCGCACGAGCTTCGTCGAGCGCGGCGATCTGGGTCAGTGCATCGTCGGCATTGCCGGCTTTCGGCAGCACGATATAGGCCACCTGCTTCCCGGCACGGCCGACGATTGCCTGCAGGTCGTCGCGCCAGTGGCTATGTGTCACGTCGTGGATTCGCGCGCCGAGTCGTCCGTAGCAGTTCGCCGGGTCGAGCAGCAGGTCGGCGATCATTGCCGCATGTTCGGTTTCGCGGCCGGCCGGTGCGCCATCTTCGCAATCGGCCGTGACGTCGAACAGCGGGCGACCGTCGACCTGCAGTTCCGACTGCAATTGCAGGGCCTTGCGCAGGTTTTTTTCAGAGCCGGCGAAGTGCTCGCAGGCGGCGAGCGCAGGAAAGAGCTTGGCGCCCGGGTAGAGGACAACGGCAGGATGAAGCGGTGGGTTCACCTCGGGGCAACCTCGGTCAGCCTCGGTCGGGCTCGCTTCATCCCGTCGTCCGTCATCAACCGAGGAGGCTGGCGACGCCGGCTTGTTCTTCCTGCAACTCGGCCAGGGTCTTGTCCATCATGCTGCGCGAGTAGTCATCGATGGCCAGGCCTTCGACACGCTTGTATTCGCCGCCTTCGCAGGTGACGGGCACGCCGTAGATGATGTCTTTGGGGATGCCGTAGCTCCCGTCGGACGGAATGCCCATGGTGACCCACTTGCCCTGCGTGCCCAGCGCCCAGTCGTGCATGTGGCCGATGGCGGCATTGGCGGCCGAGGCAGCCGACGAGGCGCCGCGTGCGGCGATGATGGCGGCACCGCGTTTGCCGACGGTGGGGATGTAGGTCTCGCGATACCAGGCATCGTCGCCGATGGCTGCGGGTGCGGCTTTGCCGGCGACGCTGCAGAAACGTACGTCCGGGTACATCGTGGGCGAGTGGTTGCCCCAGACGATCATTTTTTCCACATCGGACACGGCCTTGCCGGTGCGCGTCGCCAGTTGCGAGATGGCGCGGTTGTGGTCGAGGCGCAGCATGGCGGTGAAGTTCTTCTGCGGCAGGGAAGGTGCGGAGCGCATGGCGATGTAGGCGTTGGTGTTGGCGGGGTTGCCGACTACCAGAACTTTGACATTGCGCGAGGCGACATCGTTCAGGGCCTTGCCCTGCTCGATGAAGATCTTGGCGTTTTCCATCAGCAGGTCCTTGCGCTCCATGCCGGGGCCGCGCGGCTTGGCGCCGACCAGCAGCGCGTAGTCCGCGTCCTTGAAGGCGACCCTGGGATCGTCCGTGCCCATCATGCCGGCCAGCGTCGGGAAGGCGCAGTCATCGAGTTCCATCATGACGCCCTTGAGTGCGGCCTGGGCCTTTTCCATCGGGAGTTCGAGCATCTGCAGGATCACGGGTTGATCCTTGCCCAGCATCTCGCCGGCAGCGATGCGAAAAACCAGGGCGTATCCGATTTGGCCGGCGGCGCCGGTCACTGCAACACGAACGGGGGCTTTTGCCATTTTTAAGACTCCTGTATCAGGTTGAATCGATTGGTCAAGACTTCAAGAAAAGCGGCTGATCGGGTAGTGCGGCGCAGTACCGTCATGGAAGCGAATGATACGACACGATCAATGCAAGTCAGTTTAAGAACTATGCTGCGCTGTGTCAATATTCAACATATATCTTATATAAGACATAAGATATGCTGTGGACGTGTTCAGAAAAATATGTTCAAATGCGCCGCATGTCGCATTTTGCCTTATCCCAAAGGGAAACTCATCCGATGCGCCGCCGGCCATGGATTAAGAAATGACATCTTCGAAAGAGGCCCCGCTCGGCGCTTCGTCATCGCCGACATTCAGTCCCTTGTATCGCCAGATCAAGAGCCTGCTGATGCAGCGGCTCGAGTCCGGAGAATGGCGTCCGGGTGAGGCCATCCCCAGCGAATCCGAACTCGCCATCCGCTTCAGCGTCAGTCAGGGGACGGTGCGCAAGGCCATCGACGAATTGGCGGCCGAAAATCTGCTGCTGCGCCGCCAGGGCAAGGGAACCTTTGTCGCGTCCCACGACGATCCGCGCGCATTTTTCCGCTTTTTGCGCCTGGTGCCGCTGGCGGGAGGCATCGAGCAGACGCAGAGCGTTCCTCTTGAATGCTGGCGCGCCAAGGCCGGACCCGAAGTCGCGCGCATGCTGGAACTCAATATCGGCGATCCGGTCACCATAGTGCGCCGTCTGTTGAAGTTTTCCGCAAAGCCGGTCGTGGTCGACGAGATCTATCTCCCGGGCAGCATTTTCGGCGCGGTGACTTTGGAAATGCTGCGCGATTACCAGGGATCTCTTTACAGTTTTTTTGAAAACCAGTTTGGCGTCCGCATGATTCGTGCCGAGGAGCGCCTGCGTGCCGTACCGGCGGATCGCGCCAGCGCGGAACTGCTGAACGTGGCCGAGGGCAGCCCGCTGTTGTCGGTCGAGCGCGTCAGCTTTTCCTATGCCGACAAACCGGTGGAGTGGCGGCGCGGTCTGTACTCGACGAATGATCATTGCTACTTCAACGAACTAGGCTAGAAGCGAATATAGATTTTGTTTTCAACTTGAGTGATTTGCCTTATAGTGCGGCGCATCATATTGGAGAGATTTGCTTATGCCAGAGATGACCAAACAGCGTCCCAAGCATCTGGCGCTGCACCAAATCCGGCTGCCCCTGGCCGGGTACGCGTCGATATTGCATCGCGTCAGCGGAGCCGGGCTGTTCCTGATGCTGCCGTTGCTGATCTGGCTGCTGCAACTGTCACTTGCATCGACTCAGGAAAGCGCCGCGATGTTCAGCGCGCTGACCGGTAACCTTCTGGTCAAACTGATTCTGCTGGGTCTGGTGTGGGCCTTCCTGCACCACTTCTGCATGGGCATCCGCATCCTGCTGATCGACATTCACGTCGGCGTCGAGAAGGAGCAGGCCCATGCCTCCGCCGTGGCGGTAATGGTCATCAGCCTGGCGCTGACGGCCATCTTCGGCCTCAAACTGCTGGGAGCCTACTGACATGGACCGTCTTGTTGTCGGTGCCCATTACGGACTCAAGGACTGGCTGGCGCAGCGCGTCACCGCGATCGTCATGGCCATTTATACCTTGATCATCTTCGCCGCGGTGCTGGGCGGGGTCGCTGCTTCGCGCGAGGCATGGCAATCCTTCATGGCCAACGGCTTCATCCGTTACATCACGTTCCTGTTCATCATCAGCCTCTGCTATCACGCCTGGGTCGGCGTCCGCGACATCTGGATGGACTACCTCAATTCCGCCGCGGTCCGCGTCATCCTGCATGTACTGACGCTGCTCGCGCTGGTCGGCTATGCCGGCTGGGCAGTTCAGATCATCTGGAGGCTGTGACAGTGAATTTGACTTACACCGTTCGCAAATTCGATGCGGTCATCGTCGGCGCCGGCGGCGCCGGCCTGCGTGCCGCCATTCAGTTATCCGAAGCCGGCTTCAAGACCGCCGTGCTGACCAAGGTGTTCCCCACCCGTTCGCACACCGTCGCGGCGCAGGGCGGGGTCGCTGCCAGCCTGGGCAATTCCGAGGAGGATCACTGGCACTGGCACATGTACGACACCGTCAAGGGTTCCGACTGGCTGGGCGACCAGGACGCGATCGAGTTCATGTGCCGCAAGGCCAACGAAGTCGTGGTCGAACTCGAACACTACGGCATGCCCTTCGACCGACTCGACAACGGCAAGATCTACCAGCGCCCCTTCGGCGGCCACATGTCCAACTTCGGCGAGAAGCCGGTGCGCCGTTCCTGCGCTGCCGCCGATCGCACCGGTCACGCCATGCTGCACGCGATGTACCAGCGCAACATCAAGGTCAATACCCAGTTCTTCGTCGAATGGCAGGCGCTGGATCTGGTGCGCGATGCCGAGGGCGACGTGGTCGGCGTTACCGCGATGGACATGGAGACCGGCGAAATCGTGGTCTTCCATTCCAAGGTTGACCATCTTCGCCACCGGCGGAGCGGGGCGCATCTACTATTCCTCGACCAACGCCTTCATCAACACCGGCGACGGCGTCGGCATGGCGGCGCGCGCCGGCATCCCGCTGGAGGACATGGAGTTCTGGCAGTTCCACCCGACCGGCGTCGCCGGCGCGGGCGTGCTGATCACCGAGGGCGTGCGCGGCGAAGGCGGCATCCTGCGCAACTCTGCCGGCGAACGTTTCATGGAGCGCTACGCGCCCAACGCCAAGGACCTGGCTTCGCGCGACGTCGTCTCGCGCGCGATGACCACCGAGATCAACGAAGGCCGCGGTTGCGGCCCGAACAAGGATTTCGTGCTGCTCGACATCACCCACCTGCCGCCCGAGACCATCATGAAGCGGCTGCCGGGCATTCACGAGATCGGCATCCAGTTCGCCGGGGTGGATTGCCTCAGGGAGCCGCTGCCGGTGGTGCCGACCTGTCACTACCAGATGGGCGGCATTCCGACCAACTACCTCGGCCAGGTCGTGGTGCCGAAGGGCGGCAACCAGAGCACGCCGGTGCAGGGTTTCTATGCCGCCGGGGAATGCGCCTGCGCTTCCGTGCATGGCGCCAACCGCCTCGGCACCAATTCCCTGCTCGACCTGCTGGTGTTCGGCAAATCGGCCGGCGAGACGGCGGTGAACGACCTGAAGAACAACGTCAAGGCGCACAAGCCGCTGGCGCAGGATTCGATCGACCGCACGCTCGCCCGCGTCGATCGTCTCAATCATCAGAAGGACGGCGCCGACGTGCATGAGACGCGCCTGGCCATGCAGCGCACCATGCAGAAGCACGCCGGCGTGTTCCGTTTCAAGGACATGCTCGCGGAAGGCGTCAAGCGCATCGACGAGATTGCCGGCCAGGTCGCGCAGACCCGGATCATGGACAAGTCGATGGTGTTCAACACGGCGCGCATCGAGGCGCTGGAACTCGACAACCTGATCGAGGTCGCCAAGGCCACCATCGTTTCGGCCAATGCCCGCACCGAGTCGCGCGGCGCCCATGTGCGCGACGACGCGGTCGACAGTCCGGAGACGCCGGACGGTCGCGACGACAGGAACTGGCTGAAGCACTCGCTGTGGTACCGCGAAGGCAACCGCCTCGATTACAAGCCGGTGCAGATGAAGCCGATGAGCGTCGACACCATCGAGCTCAAAAAGCGCGCCTACTGACGCCCATGATTCCGATGAACCAACCCGATCATGAAATATTCCACCTTCGATGCTCACCGGGCTGGCAAGTGGGCCCGCCCCTCCCATCCTCCCCTCGCGGGGAGGCTTCCAATCGGCTCGCTTCGCTCGTATATCACCCGTTGCGGTGAACAGTGTATTTCACGATGACAAGGAATCGACGATGACGAATGCCAACCGTACCGTCCAGTTCAAGATCTATCGTTACGATCCGGATCAGGACGCCAGGCCCTACATGCAGGACATCTCGGTCGAACTCGAGTCCACCGACCGCAAACTGCTCGACGCCATGGTCAAGCTGAAGGCGCAGGATGATTCGATCTCCTTCCGCCGCTCCTGCCGCGAGGGCGTCTGCGGTTCCGACGCGATGAACATCAACGGCAAGAATGGCCTGGCCTGCCTGACGGCGATGGACGGCTTTCCCGAGGGCAAGCCCATTGTTTTGCGCCCGCTGCCCGGCCTGCCGGTGATCCGCGACCTGATCGTGGACATGACGCAGTTCTTCAAGCAGTACAACTCGATCAAGCCCTACCTGATCAACAACGATCCGCCCCCCGAGCGCGAGCGCCTGCAGTCGCCCGAGGAGCGCGAGGAACTCAATGGACTCTACGAGTGCATCCTCTGCGCCTGCTGCACGACGTCCTGCCCGTCCTTCTGGTGGAACCCCGACAAGTTCGTCGGTCCGGCCGGGCTCCTCGCCGCCTACCGCTTCATCGCCGACACGCGCGACCAGGCGACCGCCGAGCGTCTCGACGACCTCGAAGACCCGTATCGCCTGTTCCGCTGCCACACCATCATGAACTGCGTCGATGTGTGCCCCAAGGGACTGAACCCGACCAGGGCGATCGGCAAGATAAAGGAAATGATGGTCAGGCGGGCCGTCTGACCGTGGCAGAGGACCGCAGGGCACGCATCAATCGCCTGAAATGGCATTGCCGGCGCGCCTTGCTGGAGCTGGATCTGGTGTTTGACCGTTTCTGGGAGCGCTACGAAGACACTCTCGATGCGCACGGAGAAGCGGCGCTGGAAAGTTTGCTGGAGCTGGAAGACCACGATCTGTGGGCGCTGGTGAGCGGCAGGGATGCCACCGGCGATCCGCAAATGGCGGCAATGATTGAGCGGTTGCGGGAAGTCTCTCCCATGGCCAATTTCGAGTAGCAAGGGCATTTCAACGGACCTTAAAGAGGATCTGATCATGAGCACGAATCGCACGGCAACCCTTACGATCGACGGCAAGACCGTCGAGTTTCCGGTCATGGTGGGCACCCACGGCAACGATGTGATCGACATCCGCACCCTCGGTGCCAAGACCGGGCTATTTACCTATGACTCCGGCTTCCTTTCGACCGCAAGCTGCCAGTCGAAGGTCACCTTCATCGACGGCGACAAGGGGGAATTGCTGTATCGCGGCTACCCGATCGAACAACTGGCGGAGAAGTGCAACTTCCTCGAAGTCGCCTGGCTGCTGAAGAACGGCGAATTGCCGAACGTGAAAGAGAAGGCCGACTTCGAAAACACGATCAAGAAGCACACCATGGTGCATGAGCAACTGGTGCGGCTCTACCAGGGCTTCCGCCGCGACGCGCACCCGATGGCCGTCATGGTCGGTGTGGTCGGCGCGCTGTCGGCCTTCTATCACGACGTGACGGACTTCGCCGATCCGGAGGATCGCGCCATCTCGTTCAACCGCCTGGTCGCCAAGCTGCCGACCATCGTCGCCATGGCCTACAAGTACAACACCGGCCAGCCCTTCATGTATCCGCGCAACGACCTCGACTACACGGCCAACTTCATGCACATGATGTTCGGCACGCCCTGCGAGGAATACAAGCCGAACCAGGTACTGACCCACGCCCTCGACACCATTTTTACGCTGCATGCCGACCACGAACAGAACGCCTCGACCTCGACCGTGCGCCTTGCCGGATCAAGCGGCGCCAATCCCTTCGCCTGCATCTCGGCCGGCATCGCCTGCCTGTGGGGCCCGGCGCACGGCGGCGCCAACGAGGCCTGCCTGCAGATGCTGGAAGAGATCGGCGACGTATCGCGCGTCGGCGAGTACATCAAGCGCGCCAAGGACAAGAACGACAGTTTCAAGCTGATGGGCTTCGGCCATCGCGTGTACAAGAACTTCGATCCGCGCGCCAAGCTGATGGGCAAGGTCTGCGCCGATGTGCTGGGCGAACTGGGCCTGGAGAACGATCGCCTGTTCAAGCTGGCCAAGGAGTTGGAGAAGATCGCCCTTGAAGACCCCTATTTCGTCGAGAAAAAGCTTTACCCGAATGTCGATTTCTATTCGGGCATCGTGCAGAAGGCGCTCGGCATCCCGACCTCGATGTTCACCTGCATCTTCGCGCTGGCGCGCACAGTCGGCTGGATGACGCAGTGGGAGGAGATGATCACCGATCCGGAATACAAGATCGGTCGCCCGCGCCAGCTTTATATCGGTGCCGCCCGCCGCGACGTCAAACCACTGAACCAGCGCTGAACCGTCGTCAATAATCGAAGGGGGGCCTATGACGCCCCCCTGTTTTTTCCCTCCCACAGGAACAGGTGATGCAATGATGAAGCAGATGCTGGCCAACTCGTATCTGTTCGGCACCAATACGCCGTACATCGAAGCGCTGTACGACTCCTACCTCGCCAATCCGGCCTCCGTCGAACCGGTCTGGCGCGATTATTTCGACAAGCTCGGAACCTTGCCTGGCGCGGGCAACTACACGGGTCCGGATGTGGCCCACTATCCGGTGATCACTTCCTTCGCGCAGCGTGCCAAGGATGGAACGCTGCAGGCTTCGTCCCGTGCCGCGAGTTCCGACGGCAGGCAGATCAAGGTATTGCAGATGATCAATGCCTACCGCTTCCTCGGCAACCGCTGGGCGCAACTGGATCCGCTGAAGCGCGCCGAGCGCCCGGCGGTGGCGGAGCTGGAACCCTCACATTACGGCTTCACCGAAGCCGACCTCGGCCAGCAGTTCCAGACCGGATCGTTCGCCGCGGTGCCCGAAACGGCCACCCTGCGCGAAATCCTCGAAGCCTGCCGGCAGACCTTCTGCGGCAGCATCGGCGCCGAATTCATGTACCTGTCGGATGTCGGCCAGAAGCGCTGGCTGGAGGGCAAGCTGGAACCCATCCGTTCGACACCGTCCTACACGGCGGACGAAAAGAAACGCTTCCTGGTGCAACTGACCCACGCCGAGACGCTGGAGCGTTACCTGCACACCAAATACGTCGGGCAGAAGCGCTTTTCGCTCGAAGGCGGCGAATCCCTGATCCTGGCCATGGACCAGCTGATCCGCACCGCCGGTGTCGTCGGCGTGCAGGAAATGGTCATCGGCATGGCCCACCGCGGCCGCCTCAACGTCCTGGTCAATACCCTGGGCAAGCTGCCGTCGATGTTGTTCGACGAGTTCGAGGGCAAGAAGAAGCAGGCGCTTTCGGCCGGCGATGTCAAGTACCACATGGGTTACTCGTCCGACGTCGGCACGCCCGGCGGCCCGGTGCACCTCACGCTGGCCTTCAACCCGTCGCACCTCGAAATCGTCAATCCGGTGGTGGTTGGTTCCGTCTATGCACGCCAGGTGCGTCGCGGCGCCGAGGGCAAGATGCAGGCGCTGCCGGTGCTGATCCACGGCGACGCGGCGGTTGCCGGCCAGGGCGTGAACCAGGAGATGCTGAATTTCTCCAACACGCGCGGCTACGGCACCGGCGGCACGGTGCATATCGTGGTGAACAACCAGATCGGCTTTACCACGTCCGACCTGCGCGACTACCGCTCCTCGCTGTATTGCACCGACATTTTCAAGATGATCGAAGCGCCGATTTTCCACGTCAATGGCGATGACCCGGAGGCCGTGGCGCTGGTGACCCAGATCGCCATGGAGTACCGCCAGGAATTCAAGAAGGACGTCGTGATCGACATCGTCTGCTTCCGCAAGCTCGGTCACAACGAGCAGGACGAGCCGATGGTGACGCAGCCCCTGATGTACAAGAAGATCGCCCTGCATCCGGGCACGCGCAAGCTGTACGCCGACAAACTCGCGGCGCAGGGCGTGATCGGCGAGGGCGATGCCGAGCAGATGATCAAGGACTACCGTGCCGCGCTGGACGAGGGCCGGCACCTGATCGATCCGGTGATCAGTGACTACCAGAGCAAGTTCTCCATCGACTGGACGCCCCACATCGGCGTCCCCTATACCGAGAAGTGCGACACCACGGTATCGATGACCGAAATGCAGCGCCTGGCCAAGCGCCTCACCACGATCCCGCCCAATTTCACGCTTCAGTCGCGCGTGCAGAAGATCATCGACGACCGCAAGCTGATGGGCGAGGGCAAGGCGCCGGTGGACTGGGGCATGGCCGAGAATCTGGCCTATGCCTCGCTGGTGTCAGCCGGTTTCAACATCCGGGTTTCCGGCGAGGACGTCGGACGCGGCACCTTCTTCCATCGCCACGCCGCCCTGCACGACCAGAACCGCGAGAAGTGGGACGAGGGCACCTACTGGCCGCTGCAGAACATCCAGGAGAACCAGGGGCGCTTCATGTGCTTCGACTCGGTGCTTTCCGAGGAGGCGGTGCTCGCCTTCGAGTACGGCTTCGCCACGGCGGCACCCAATGAAATGGTGGTCTGGGAAGCGCAGTTCGGCGACTTCGCCAATGGCGCCCAGGTGGTGATCGACCAGTTCCTGTCGTCCGGCGAGGCCAAGTGGGGCCGCGGCTGCGGCCTGGTGATGCTGCTGCCGCACGGTTACGAAGGACAGGGGCCGGAGCATTCCTCGGCCCGTCTCGAGCGCTACATGCAGCTCTCCGCCGATTTCAACTGGGAAGTCTGTGTGCCGTCGAATGCGGCGCAGGTTTATCACATGCTGCGCCGGCAGATGCTGAGGAAGCAGCGCAAGCCGCTCGTCGTCATGACGCCGAAGTCGCTGCTGCGCCACAAGGATGCCACCAGTTCCCTCGAGGAGCTTGCCAACGGGACTTTCCAGACCATCATCGGCGAAACCGACAAGCTCGAGGCCAAGAAGGTCACGCGTCTCGTGGCCTGCGCCGGCAAGATCTACTTCGACCTGCTCGCCGCCCGCCGCGAGAAGAAGATCGGCAACGTCGCCCTGGTCCGGGTCGAGCAACTCTATCCCTTCGACGACCGCCGGCTGTTCGAGGAGATGGAGAAATACCCCAACCTCAAGGAACTGATCTGGTGCCAGGAAGAGCCGATGAACCAGGGCGCCTGGTATGCCAAGCATCATCGCCTGGAGCGGCTGGTCGGGAAGGGCCAGACACTCGATGCGGTGGCGCGCCCCTCATCGCCATCCCCGGCCGTCGGTTATGCCGCCAAACACGCCCAGCAGCAGAGGGAAGTCGTCAACGCTGCCCTCGGCATCAAGGAAGTAACCCCATGAACGGAGATTTCCCATGCTGATCGAAGTCAAAGTACCCCAGTTGTCGGAATCGGTGGCCGAGGCCACCCTGTCGACCTGGCACATCAAGGAGGGCGATGCCGTCGCCCGCGACCAGAACCTGATCGACATCGAAACCGACAAGGTGGTGCTTGAGTTGCCCGCACCGGATGCCGGCGTGATTGTGAAGATCATCAAGGCCAACGGTGAATCGGTTGCCTCCGGTGAAGTCATCGCCCATCTCGACACGGAAGCCAAGGGCGCCGCCGCCACTCCGGCAGCGGCAAAACCGGCCGCCGCCCCTGCTGCGGCAGCGACCGCCGCTTCGGCCGCGACCGCGATGCCGGCGGCGCGCAAGATCATGGACGAGAAAGGCATCTCCGCCGCCGACGTGCAGGGCAGCGGCCGCGGCGGACGCATACTGAAGGAAGACGTCAGCGGCGGCGCCAAGGCCGCTGCGGCCGCCGCCCCGGCGGCGAAGGCCGCCGTGTCGCCGGCGCCGCCTTCTGCGGCCAAGCCGGCCTTGCCCCAGCCCAATGTCGTCAGCGCCGACGCCATCATCGCCGACCGCCCGGAACAGCGCGTGCCGATGTCGCGCCTGCGGGCCCGCGTCGCCGAGCGCCTGGTGCAGTCGCAGTCGACCAACGCCATCCTGACCACCTTCAACGAGGTCAACATGGCCCCGGTGATGGAAATGCGCAAGAAGTACCAGGAGCGCTTCGAGAAGGAACATGGCGTCAAGCTCGGCTTCATGTCCTTCTTCGTCAAGGCGGCAGTGGCTGCGTTGAAAAAATACCCGGTGATCAATTCTTCGGTCGACGGCAACGACATCGTCTATCACGGTTATTTCGACATCGGCATTGCCGTCGGTTCGCCCCGCGGTCTTGTGGTGCCGATCCTGCGCGATGCCGACCAGATGAGCCTGGCCCAGATCGAAAAGAAGATCGCCGAGTTCGGCTCCAAGGCCAGGGACGGCAAGCTCTCGCTGGAAGACCTGAGCGGCGGCACCTTCTCCATTTCCAACGGCGGAACCTTCGGCTCGATGCTGTCGACGCCGATCATCAACCCGCCGCAGTCGGCCATCCTCGGCGTGCATGCGACCAAGGATCGCGCGGTGGTCGAGAATGGCCAGATCGTGATCCGGCCGATCAACTACCTCGCGCTGTCCTACGACCACCGCATCATCGACGGCCGTGAAGCGGTGCTGGGCCTGGTCACCATGAAGGAAGCGCTGGAAGATCCCGCGCGCCTCCTGTTGGACGTATAGATCCGAAAGGTTTTTCATGGCAAACAAACAATTTGACGTAGTTGTAATCGGCGGCGGTCCCGGCGGCTATGTGGCGGCCATTCGTGCAGCGCAGTTGGGCCTGTCCACGGCCTGCATCGAATCCGAGTCCTACGCCGACCCGAAGGGCGAAGTCCGCCTCGGCGGGACCTGCCTCAATGTGGGTTGCATACCGTCCAAGGCGCTGCTGCAGTCTTCCGAACTCTACGAGCAGGCCAGCCATTCCTTCGTCATGCATGGCATTTCCACCACCGGCGTGAAGATGGACGTGGCGACCATGATCAAGCGCAAGGACAACATCGTCGGCCAGCTGACCAGCGGCATCAAGGGCCTGTTCAAGAAGAACAAGGTCACCCTGCTGCCCGGCCACGGCAAGTTCGTCGGCCAGGAAAATGAGCGCTGGCGGGTCGACGTCAATGGCGAGGTGGTCGAAGCGACTCATGTCATCGTCGCCACCGGCTCGAGGGCACGCCATCTGCCCGGCATCCCGGTCGACAACAAGGTGATCTGCGACAACGTCGGCGCCCTGGCTTTCGACGCCACGCCCAAGCGCCTGGGCGTGATCGGCGCCGGCGTGATCGGCCTGGAATTGGGTTCGGTATGGAAGCGCCTCGGTTCCGAGGTGACGATACTCGAAGCCCTGCCGGATTTCCTTGCTTCCGCGGATCAGGCCGTGGCCAAGGAAGCCTGGAAGACCTTCACCCAGAAACAGGGCCTCGACATCCAGCTCGGCGTCAAGATCACCAGGGTCGAAACCGGCAAGAAGGGGCGGGATACGCAAGTAAGCGTCGAATACGAACTCGGGGATGAGACCAAAACCCTGCAATGCGATCGCCTGATCGTTTCCGTCGGTCGTGTGCCGCACACCGAAGGCCTCGGCGCCGAGAACGTCGGCCTGGCCATCAATCCGCGCGGCTACATCGGCGTCGACAAGAACTGCCGCACCAACCTGCCCAACGTCTGGGCGGTCGGCGACGTGGTGCCGGGCCCGATGCTGGCGCACAAGAGCATGGAAGAGGGCGTCATGGTGGCCGAATGCATCGCCGGCCAGAAGGGCCACGTCAATCTCGACACCGTGCCCTGGGTCATCTACACGCACCCCGAAATCGCCTGGGTCGGCAAGACCGAGCAGCAACTGAAGAACGAAGGCGTCGACTACCGCAGCGGCCAGATTCCCTTTGCCGCCAACGGTCGCGCCCTGGGGCAGGGCGACACCACGGGCTTCGTCAAGATGCTCGCCTGCGCCAAAACCGACCGCATCCTCGGCGTGCATGTGATCGGCAACAACGCCTCGGAACTGATTGCCGAGGCCGTGGTGGCGATGGAGTTCAATGCCTCGGCGGAGGACATCGCGCGCATCTGCCACGCCCATCCGACGCTGTCCGAAGCCATGCACGAGGCCTCGCTGGCGGTCGACAAGCGCGCATTGCATTTCTGAGAACTTCCCGATCCACCGCGTCATTCCGGCGGCTCTGCATGCCTTGGATTCCGCTGCGCGGGGTGGCAACGCCGGAATCCAGAGGTGTTTCGGCCGTCACCCTGGATTCCGGGTTCCGCTACGCGGCCCCGGAATGACGGACCGGAATAGAACGATGCCCCACAACATCCTCAAAGTCCCCAGGGACGGCATGATCGAAGGCTTCAATGCCGCGCTGGCCCTGCGCGGCATCGAGGCCGACCCGGCGCAACTGGTCGCCGCACGGCGCCTGCAGAAGTTCTACGACGAACTTCTGGCGCTCAAGGCAGCGCGGCGAAGCAAGCTCAGAAAACTGCTGGTGCATCCCGGAATTGCCGCGCGGCATCTGGTTCTGGGGCGGAGTAGGGCGCGGCAAGAGCTTTCTGATGGACTGCTTTTTTGCCGCCGTGCCCTACCAGCGGAAACGCCGCGTGCATTTCCATGCCTTCATGCGCGAGATCCACGAATCCCTGCGGGCGCAGCGCAACGAAGCCGATCCGCTGGCGCAAGTGGCGGCGCGCATCGCCCGCGAAACGCGCCTGATGTGCTTCGACGAATTCCACGTCTCCGACATCGCCGACGCCATGATGCTGGGCCGCCTGATGCAGGCCCTGCTCGATGCCGGCGTGGTGTTCTGCATCACCTCCAACTACCCGCCGGATGGCCTCTATCCGCACGGCCTGCAGCGCGAACTTTTCCTGCCGACCATCGAGTTGCTGAAGCAGAAGCTCGACGTGATCGAGATCGACGCCGGCATCGACTATCGACTGCGCGCCCTGGAGCAGGCCCAGGTGTTCATCGCCACCGCCGATGCCGCCGCGGAGGCCGCCATCGAGCGCACCTTTCACACCATCGCCGGCGGTGGGGGACACACCACGCCGGTCGAGGTGCTGGGCCGCATGCTGCCGGTGGTGCACCGCTCGCCCGGCATCGTCTGGTTCGATTTCGCCACGCTGTGCGGCGGCCCGCGCTCGCAGAACGACTACCTGTGGCTGGCCAACCGGCATCACACGCTGTTCCTTTCCGGGGTGCCGAAAATGGGCGCCGACATGGCCAGCGCAGCGCGGCGCTTCACCTGGCTGGTCGATGTGCTTTACGACCATCGCGTCAAGCTCATCATCAGCGCCGCCTGCCCGGCGGAAGCGCTTTACACCGAGGGTGTGCAGGCCGGCGAGTTCAAGCGCACCGTCAGCCGCCTGATCGAAATGCGCTCGACCGAATACCTCGCCAGTCCCCACCGGCGCGAGGACGTCCTGGAGATGGAAGGGGCGGGCGGCCCCGGAGCAAATCCGACTTGATTTCTTCCGCAAAGACTCGGTTAGAATGAATCGAGTTCGCCGCAGAAGGAGAACCGGGTGTTGCACCAAGGAGAGAAGGCGCCGGAGTTTTCATTGCCCGACGCCGACATGGAAATGTTCGATTTCAGCTCGCTGCGCGGCCGTCAGAACGCCGTGCTGTTTTTCTATCCGCGCGACGGCACGCCGTACTGCACTCTGGAAGCGGCCGATTTCTCGGATCATGAAGGCGAATTCGCCCGTCATGACTGCGTCATCCTCGGGGTCTCGCGCGACGACTGCCTGTCGCATGCGGATTTCCGCGACAAGCACGGCCTGTCGGTGCGCCTGCTGTCCGACCAGGAAGGTGAAGTCTGTCGCAAATACGGCGTGTCCCAGTTTCGCGAGAAAGAGGACGGCCACAAGAAGCTCTGCGTAATACGTTCGACGTTCATCGTCGACAAGCAAGGCATAGTGCGTCACGCCCTCTACGATGTGCAACCGAAAGGGCATGCCGCCGAGGTTTTCCAACTGGTCAAAAGCCTCAACGGCAAAGGAAGGCAGCATGCTCATCGCTAGGAACACCGTCGTCACCCTCAAGTACAGCGTCAAGGACAGCGACGGCGCCGCCGTCGACGCCGGCGCGGCCCCGCTGGTTTATCTGCATGGCGGCTATGGCGGCATTTTCGATCGAATAGAAGAAGAACTCCAGGGCAAGGCCGAAGGCGACGCCCTTGAAGTAAAACTGGAGCCGGAAGACGCATTCGGCGAATACGACGCCGAACTGGTCGCCATCGAGCCGCGCCAGCTGTTTCCCGACAACATCGAAGTCGGCATGCAGTTCGAGCGCGGCAGCGAAGACGGCGAAGATGACGACGCGCTGTTCACCATCACCGATATCGCCGACGACAAGGTAGTGGTCGATGGCAACCATCCGCTGGCCGGCATTGCGCTGCTGTTCTCCTGCACCGTCACCGGCGTGCGCGCCGCCACCGCCGAGGAAATCACCCACGGCCATGTCCATGGCGAGCACGGCCACCATCACTGAGCCTGGCTGACGCAGACAGACAAAGAGGGGGCGCTGGGCCCCCTCTTTTTTTTGCGCGCAGGCCGGATTGGCCGACGCGGGCGAGGCCCGGCGCGGCATCCGATACTTGCCAGGTTTGCGGGACTGCTTGCACGGCAGACCGGCGGGATGCTACTGTGATCCCCATTCTCCGAAAGCGGGCATCCGCGGCGTCCCGAAACGCCTGAAGCTGCGGCAGCGATTCGTTCAAAACGCGTTTGACCAGCGGAAGAATCAACACAGGACAAAGCCGAACGCATGAGCAATCCCGATGTCCGCAAACCACAATGGCTGATCCGCCCTTGACACAGGTGGCCGAACCCGGGGGCGGCGGTCCTTCAGCCGATGCCGGGCCCGAACCGGACACCGGACTGATCGGGCTGGTGATGCTGGCGCGCTTTCACAACATCGCCGCCGACGCCGACCAGTTGGCCCATGATTTCCGCGAGCCCGGCACGTGCTTCGGCGTGCCGCAGATCCTGCTCGCGGCGAAGCAGCTCGGCCTCAAGGCGAGAAAGGTCGCCACCGATGTCGCCCGCCTGGCGCAGACGCCGCTGCCGGCGCTGGCCATCGAACGGGACGGCAGCTTCGTCGTCCTCGCCCGCGTCGATCAGGAGAAAGTCCTGATCCAGGACCCGCGCAGCGAACGGCCGCAGGTGCTTGCGCTGGCCGAATTCGAAGCGCGCTGGAGCGGCGGGCTGATCCTGTTCGCCTCGCGCGCTTCACTCGCCGGCGAACTGGCGAAGTTCGACTTCACCTGGTTCATCCCGGCCGTGGTCAAGTATCGCAAGCTGCTCGGCGAAGTGTTGCTGGTGTCCTTCGTCCTGCAGCTCTTCGCGCTGGTGACGCCGCTGTTCTTCCAGGTGGTGATGGATAAAGTGTTGGTGCATAGGGGCATGACCACGCTCGATGTCATCGCCATCGGCCTCCTGGTGGTGATGGTCTTCGAAGTCGTGCTCTCCGGCATCCGCAGCTACGTCTTCGCCCACACCACCAGCCGCATCGACGTCGAACTCGGCGCGCGGCTGTTCCGCCATCTGCTCAACCTGCCGCTGGCCTACTTCCAGGCGCGCCGCGTCGGCGACACCGTGGCGCGCGTGCGCGAACTCGAGAACATCCGCCAGTTCCTCACCGGCAACGCCATCACCCTGGTGCTCGACCTGCTGTTCTCCGTCGTCTTCATCGGCGTGATGCTGATCTACAGCGGCTGGCTGACCCTGGTCGTGGTGGTCTCCTTGCCGTGCTATCGTGATCGTCTCGGTCGGCATCACGCCGCTCTTGCGCGCGCGCCTGCACGAGAAGTTCAACCGCGGCGCCGAGAACCAGGCCTTCCTGGTCGAAACCATCAACGGCATCGACACCGTCAAGGCCATGGCCGTCGAGCCGCAGATGATGCGGCGCTGGGACGGGCAGCTCGCCGCCTACGTCGCCGCCGGATTTCGCACGGCGACGCTGGGCACCCTGGCGCACGAAAGCGTCAGTCTCATCGGCAAGCTGGTGACGCTGGTCACCATGTGGCTCGGCGCGCGGCTGGTGATCGACGGCCAGTTCAGCCTGGGCCAGTTGATCGCCTTCAACATGCTCGCCGGCCGCGTCGCCACCCCGGTCATGCGCCTGGCGCAACTCTGGACCGACTTCCAGCAGACCGGCATTTCTGTGCAGCGCCTGGGCGACATCCTGAATACCCGCACCGAACTCGCCAGGTCGGGCGGCGAGGGCGGGCGTTCGGGAACCACCTTGCCGCCGCTGGCCGGCAGGATCGAGTTCGACCAGGTGGTGTTCCGCTACCGGCCCGACGCGCCGGAGGTGCTGCGCGGCATCAGCCTGGACATCGCCGCCGGCGAAGTCATCGGCATCGTCGGCCGCTCGGGCTCCGGCAAGAGCACCCTGGCCAAGCTGGCGCAGCGCCTCTACCTGCCCGAGCGCGGCCGTGTGCTGGTCGACGGCATCGACCTCACCATGGCCGACAGCTCCAGCCTGCGCCGCCAGATCGGCGTCGTGCTGCAGGAGAACATGCTGTTCAACCGCAGCATCCGCGAAAACATCGCGCTGGCCGACCCCGGCCTGCCGATCGAAGCCGTGATCGCCGCCGCCAAACTCGCCGGCGCGCACGAATTCATCCTCGAACTGACCGAAGGCTACGACACCCTGGTCGGCGAGCACGGCTCCACGCTATCCGGCGGCCAGCGCCAGCGCATCGCCATCGCCCGCGCGCTGATCGGCAACCCGCGCATCCTGATTTTCGACGAAGCCACCAGCGCGCTCGACTACGAGTCGGAGCGCATCATCCAGAACAACATGAAGGCGATCTGCCAGGGCCGCACCGTGCTCATCATCGCCCACCGCCTCTCCGCCGTGCGGGACGCCAACCGCATCGTGGTCCTCGACCGCGGCCAGATAGTCGAGCAGGGCAGCCATGCCGAGTTGCTGCGCCACGAAGCCGGGCACTACTCGCGGCTGCACCGGATGCAGCAGGGGTGAGGGGCATGAGGATCGACACAAACCGCAATGTTGCCCGTCATTCCGGGCTTGACCCGGAATCCAGCGGATTTGTCTGGATACCGGCGTGCGCCGGTATGACCCGAGTGAGATGCGTTGCGCAGACTGCTCGGGGCTTAACCCTAGGTAACCGACACCTCGATATGCCGCCCCAGCGCCCGCGCCGCCGCCTCGATCTGGTCGAGCTTCGACGCATGCCTGAGATCGAACAGCCGATCCACCTGCGGCATATGCCAGCCCAGGCGGCGGGCCAGTTCGGACTTCTTGATGCCCTGCTCGGTCATCGCCCGATAGACGCCCAGCTTGGCGCACTCCAGCGCCGACGGGCGCACCGTTCGCTGCCCGCGCTTGGCCTTGCTCGGCACCGGCAAGGGCTTGCGGTCATCGACGTAAAACGACAGCGCGGTTTCAAGAGCGTCGATCGCATAGAGCAAGGCCTCGTCTTCGTCCTCGCCTTGAGTAATCGCCTCGGGCACGTCGGGGAAGGTTACGAGGATGGCGCCGTCGTCTGGCGTCAGATTCACCGGGTAGTCGAGAGGATGAGTTTTCATCGCCGACACATTAAACACTTGTGTTGTGTTGTTCAAGGGCGCCATCAATGACCCGCGCCCTCACCCTCCGCCTGCAAGCCGCGCTCGACCTGCTCAAGCGCTACGCCACGATCTTCAGCCACGTCTGGAAAATCCGCAAAGAACTCGACCCGCCGCAGCGCCTGCCGCACGAAGCCGCCTTCCTTCCGGCCGCGCTTGAACTGCAGGAAACCCCCGTCTCCGCCGCGCCGCGCATCATTGCCTGGCTGCTGATTGCTTTTGCCGTGATCGCCGTGCTGTGGGCCACCTTCGGCCACATCGACGTCGTCGCCACGGCGCAGGGCAAGATCGTGCCCAATGCCGGCAGCAAGTTGATCCAGCCGATCGATACCGCCGCCGTCAAGGCCATCCACGTCATCGACGGCCAGGCCGTCAAGGCCGGCCAGGTGCTGGTCGAACTCGACGCCACCATGGCGCGGGCCGACAGCACGCGCACCGCCAACGACCTGACCACGGCGACGCTGCAGGCCGCCCGCGCCCGTGCGCTGCTGGCCGCACTCGCCAGCGGCCGCGCGCCGCGCATCGAGTCGCCCGCCAACATCGGCGTCGAGCGCATCGCGCAAGAGCAGCGCATCCTCGACGGCCAGTACGGCGAATACCAGGCCCGCATCTCGCGCATCGACGCCGAGATCGCCAGGCGCGAAGCCGAGCGCCGCTCCACCGAAGAGATCGTCAGGAAGCTAGAACAGACCGTGCCCATCGCCCGGAGCCGCGCCGAGGATTTCAAGGGCCTGGTGGACAAGAACTTCATCTCCAGACACGGCTACCTGGAAAAGGAACAGATCCGCATCGAACAGGAGGCCGACCTGCAAACCCAGAAAAGCCGCCTCAAGGAACTCGCCGCCGCCATCGACGAAGCCAGGGGCCAGCGCAACTCGGCCGTCGCCGAAACCCGCCGCCTCGCGCTCGACACCCTCAACGAGGCCGAGCAGAAGGCCACCGGCTTCGGCCAGGAACTGGTCAAGACCGAGAACCGCGGCCGCCTCATGACGCTCACCGCGCCGGTCGACGGCACCGTGCAGCAACTGGCCGTGCGCACCGTCGGCGGCGTCGTCACCGAGGCCCAGGTGCTGATGGTCATCGTGCCCAAAGACGATGCGCTGGAAGTCGAAGCCTTCCTCGAGAACAAGGACATCGGCTTCGTCAATGCCGGGCAGGAGGCCGAAGTCAAGGTCGAGACCTTCCCCTTCACCCGCTACGGCACCATCCCGGCGAGCCTGATCCATGTCTCGCGCGATGCCATCAACGACGAAAAACGCGGCCCGATCTACGCCACCCGCGCCCGCCTGCAGCGCGCCACCATGCAGGTCGAAGGCAAGACCGTGAACCTCTCCGCCGGCATGGCGGTGACGGTGGAGATCAAGACCCGCAAGCGGCGCGTGATCGAGTATTTCCTGAGTCCGTTGTTGCAGTACGGGAATGAGAGTTTGAGGGAAAGGTGAAGGGAATGCAGAACGTGTTCCAATTCGAATCGAATCCTCGTCCCCGGATCAAGTCCGGGGCAAGCTATTCCGGGCTCGACCCCGGATCGAGTCCGGGGCAGGCTCCGGAATCCAGTCGTTTTCCTCTGGATACCGGCATGCGCCGGTATGACGGAATCAAAGAGTACCGTGCCGGATGTCCCTCGACCGGATGCGTGCCGGCTCGGGTAGAAGAACCCGGAACAAGGCCGTCACCTGTCGATATTGAACCTACTAAAAAACTGATCCGCACTGAGGATCGGGCACGCCAATTTACAGGCAAGACTCAGCAGATCCTTGTCGCCGGTCAGCAGGGCATCGGCTTTTCCGGTCAATGCCAACTCCAGAAAGGGCACGTCGAATGCATCCCGGCAGGGCGGCGTGGCCTGCGGTGAAGCGGGGATGCGTACCGTCTTGCAATAGGGCAGGTAGTCCGCCAGCAATTCTTCCTGCTCATGCGCGGCAAGCTTGAACTTGGGGTAGGCCAGGGTGCGAATCAATTCGGCGGCTGTTGCTCTCGACACCAGCGGCAGCACGCGCTGGCCCTGCCAGGCAAGGCGCAAGGGCGCCAGCCGGCCACCCGCGAACACCAGCGCGGAAAGCACCAGATTGGTGTCGATCACCACCCGTGGCGGACGCTTCATTTCTTGCGCGCGGGCTTGCCGGCAGCGGCCCGCCGCGCCCATGCCACGGCATCGGCCGTGTCCTGTTCCTGGAGGTCGAGCTCGGCCAGCTTGGCGCGCACGGCGTCGCCGCGCTGGATGCGCACCGGCGTCAGCACGATGCGGCCGTTGCTGGCTTCGACCTCGAAGTACTCGGTGGCACCGATTGCGGCGGTGACGCTCTTGGGCAGGGTCAACTGGTTCTTCGAGGTGAGTTTGGCAAGCATGGCGATGGGTGGTCGGCAAAGTAAGGAATTCTTACTTTACGCCGAGAATGCGGGATCGTCCAGCGTTTCGAGCAACCAGCCGAAAAGTCGGCGCTGGCGGTACGGCGTCAATGAACGAACATCCCGGATTCGGATTCTCTGGAGAGTGAAATGAAAAAGAATGTGATGCTGACTCCAATAGTTGGGCTTTGGCGACCACGTATAGTTCAAGAAAGTCGGCGCTGGCTGGACGGCGATGTACGACCGACAGCAGGCAATCAAAACACTTGGAGGAGCGCAGCATGAGCACAAAACGGATTCAACAACTCGTGGCGGCACTGTTGGCGGCAGCGACGATGGCCGCTTGTGCGCAAGCGCCGCAGACGGAACGGCAGGCGGCCGAGCGTGAGGCGACCAAGACGCGCATGACGGACGGCAAGACGCTGTTCGACGAAAAATGCGCCAACGTCGCCGGCGAGAAAATCTACCGCAAGGTGGAGAACGTCGAGGGGGTGCTGTTGATGAAGGTGCGGCCGACGGCGGGCGATGCCCAGTGGTCGAATCGCGATTGGCCCGGGGCGGCGTTTGCGAGGGAGGCGACGGCCAACGGATTCATCGAGACCTTCCTCGGCTATGAATACGGAAGTTCGACGCTGGATGGGACAGCCACTCCGGTCCGGCCCGACTATCGCGGCTTCATCAGCCCCGGCAGTCATCCGGGCGGTCAGCCCGGCTACCGCTGGGTCGAGGTGGTTCAACGCGAAGGATGGCCAGCGCTATCGCTATACCGGTTCTAAAAAAGTGGTGGGGCGGAAGGACACTGCTGCCATCAATGTGCGGATCCAGTTGGAGAAAGATCCTAAGTACGACTTGAATATCTACGAATGGTCGCTCGACAAGATCCCCTCCCCATCCTCAACGCCCCCACGCTACGGCGTTACCTACGAAGACCATGTCGTTCCCGAGGAACGCTACCTCGGTGTTGCCAGCAGCACGGTCAAGGTCATCGACCTGCAAACCAATGAAGTGCTGGGCGAGATGGTCCGCTACGCCTGGAGCCCCGGCGCGCCGAGTCGTGTCAATCCGAGCCCCTGGCTGACCGCGTATAAATGCCCCGGGCATGCTCGCGGCGCAGATGCCGCCACCCGCAAATTCGTTGACCAAGTTCTGATTCCTGTTCAGGAGAAATGACATGTCTGCACTAACTAAAGGGGTCAGCATCGAATTAGGAGCTATAGGGGTCAGCATCGAATTAGTTTTGAACTAACCGGATTCGGATTTTGAGGAGGGAGAAATGAAAAAGAATGTGATGCTGACCCCTTTAGTGCTCCTGATCGCGCTAATTGTGATTTCTAATTCCGCTGCGGCACAGCCCGTACCGACCTACTCGGATCTGCAGACATTCAAGGGCCGCGCGTACTTCAAAGACGAGAACATCTGGATCTACACCAAGGAGTTTGCCGCCACCTTCCAGATGCCACCACAGTGGATCAGCGACAAAATGCACGGCGCCGAGGCGATCGCGTTCCGGATTCAGCCAGGTGAGCTCGATTGTGGCTTGGCGGGCCGGCCGGATGCCTGCCGGCGCAACGACCGCTGCGTCACCGATGTGTATATCGACGAGAGCAGGTATCCATTACCCTGGGGCACGGAGCAGAGCGCCGACTGGCTGCCGTTGGTGGATTCCTCGCGCTGGCTATATCGCATCACGGATGGGACCCCCGGCCGGCCGGCCCTGCCTTCGGGTGTCCAGCGTCCTGCGGTTCACAGCCTGATGCCGTGGATCGATCTCGGGGTTAAGGAGGCCGCCATGTACTACGAGGACTCGGCTTACAAGGAGGATCATGGACGAACCACCCAACTGCTCGGCTTCAAGCGGCGGCTGGCGGGGAATCTGACCATGCTCAGCTTTCACTATCGCTGCCTGTCGCGTAACAAGAAGCCCTACACGTCATTTCGTCTAGAGCTGCGTAAGGACGGTAGCGGTACACCCGTGCTGAAGCGCTATCACGAATTCCGTATCCCCGATTCGTTCGAGGAACGGATCGACCAGCTACTGGATGTGCAGCGGCGCAAGGACGAGGCAGGCTTCAAGCGACTCTTGAACATCAAGTAAGAACCAAAGGGGTCAGAGTCATTTGACTTTCTGAGCATCTGACATGCCACGCCGCCCACGCATTCTTCTCGCCGATCACCCGCTGCACATCGTTCAGCGCGGCATCAATCGCGGGTCTAACTAAAGGGGTCAGAGTCATTTGACTTTCTGAGAATATGATATTCGGCTACGAAGCGAACTACTGACCGGCGTGATTGGAACAACAGGGATTTGGATTCTAAGAATGAAGGAAACAACGATGCGAAACGAAAAGCGAAATGACTCTGACCCCTTTGGCGATCAAAAGTCGGCGCTGGCGGGACGGCGATTCACTACCGGCAGCAGCCAATCAAAACTCCTGGAGGACAGCAGCATGAGCAGGACACTGTTTCAGCGCATTGCAACGGGGCTGCTGCCCTTCGTCCTCGCCGCCTGCACCGCAACGGGCGGGGCGCAGAACGCGCCGACACGCGAGGACGGGCGCGCAAGGCTGGCCAAGGCGGAAGCCATGTTCGCCGAGCGCTGCAAGAAATCTGGCGAGTTCATCCACCGCACTGCGGACAACGTCGAGGGGATCTTCCTGATAAAGATTCGACCGAACGACATCAACTATGGGGATCAGTACAAGCTGGATGATCCGTATGGGAGTGACTCTGGTGGTGATAGCTACTTAAAGACCTTCTTTGCAGGGTTTCATCGCGTACCGAAGAACCCTGCCTTTTCGCCTCGCCTCGGCTACCACTACGTCGAAGCCCTTGACCCCAAGGACGGCAAGCGCTATCGCTATACCGGAAGCATCAAGGAGGTTACGCACACCACGAGCATTCTGATGGGAGGCGACGGCAAGACGACCTTCAAAACCAAGGACTTCGTCCTCGACAAAGTCCCCGCCCCAGGCGCCATGCCACGTTACGGCGTCACCTACGACGACATCTCCACACGCGAAGAACGCGACTACTGGATCGCCGGCAGTTCGCTCAAGGTGATCGACCTGCAAACCAACGAAGTCATGGCCGAGCGCATCGGCTACATGGTGGACCGGGGGCAGGGGGATAGGGGAGGTGGTCGTTCGCCGTGGTTGTTTGCGGCCGACAACGCCTGCCCACAGTTTCCTACCTCGCCCGGTGGTCACGTCGTGCAAGCAAACCAGACTCGCGATTTCGTCGCCAAGACCCTCAAGCCCTCATTGGAGAACTGATCATGACTTTTCCGACCACAAACCAAAAGGGTCAGAGTCATTTGACTTTCTGAGCACCTGACATGCCACGCCGCCCACGCATTCTTCTCGCCGATCACCCGCTGCACATCGTTCAGCGCGGCATCAATCGCGAGCCCTGCTTCTTCGCCGACGAGGACTACCAGTGCTATCTCCACTGGCTCGAAGAAGCGGCTCGCGATTGCCGCTGTGCCATCCATGCTTATGTTCTGATGACCAACCATGTCCACCTGCTGCTGACCCCGACCACGCCCGGTGCGCCGGCACGCCTGATGCAATCGCTGGGCCGCAGGTACGTCCAATACGCCAATCGCCAGTACCGACGCAGCGGCAGCCTGTGGGAGGGTCGCTACAAGTCAAGCGTGGTCCAGGCCGAGGCCTATCTTCTGGCGTGCATGCGCTACATCGAACTGAACCCGGTGCGTGCAAGCATGGTGGCCGATCCCGGCGGCTACCGCTGGTCCAGCTACCGCACCAACGGGCTTGCGCAACCCAACTCGCGCGTGACCCCGCATGTGCTTTACCTGGGCCTTGACGCCGATGCCACGCGGCGTTGTGAGGCCTATCGCGCGCTATTCCGCCCGCAACTGGATGCCGAGGCGGCAAGTGACGTTCGCGAGGCGCTGCGGCTGGGCATGCCGCTGGGCAGCGAACGGTTCTCGGAGGCGATCTGTACCCGGCTGGGTATTCGGCGCAATACCGGCCAGCGGGGAAGGGCACCCGGCGACGAACGCGAATCACCAACGGCGCAAGCTGAACAACAGGGATTTGGATTCTGAAAATGGAGGTAACAACGATGCGAAATGAAAAGCGAAATGTCTCTGACCCCTTTGGCACGAGACCCCTTTGGCACTAAATGTCTCTGACCCCTTTGGCACTATTCGCCGCAACGGCGAACGCAAACAAATGGCCCGCAGAGCCGTCATGAAAACACCCCGGATACCCGCCAATGGGTGCCGGGAACAAGGGGAGAGGGCATGCACAACGTACGTCGATGAAGGAAGCGGGGAACGGCCTTGCCGGTAAAAGTCGGCGCTGGCGGGACGGCGGCGGACGATTCCAAACACAGGAAACAAGAATCGAAAGGAGGGTAGCGTAATGGGCCTCGTCATACTTGGCGCGATGGCGCTGTATCTGCTGGTCTCGATCCTCGTCGTAACCGGCGCGGTCAAGTACGCAAGAACGAATGGCAAGAGTGCGGCCCGCTGGGGCTGGGGCGCGGCGCTGGTGATGTATCTGCTGGTGTTCTGGGACCACATCCCGACCATCTTGGCGCACAAGTATTACTGCGATAAGGAGGCGGGGTTCTGGGTGTACAAGACGCCGGAGCAGTGGAAGAAGGAGAACCCGGGGGTGATGGAGACGCTTGTGGCAAATAAAGAGGCGCCTTTCGAGATTAAAGGCGTTGAACCCAACTACACCAACACTACTTTCCTCAACCAGCGATTCAACTGGGTAGTCAAGTACTTCGGGCAGTCCTTTCCGAATCAATGGAGGCATGAGCAAGAAGTGGTGGATGGCAAGACGGGAGAAGTCTTGGCGCGATACATCGATTTCTCCACGGCGCAGGGCAAGTATGGAGGAGGGTGGTACGGGTGGAAGTTCTGGTTGCGTAGCGAGCATTGCAGTACTGGTGGACAGAACCAAGATGCATTGAGGAATTTCCGTAATAACTTTATGGGAGTCGAAAAATGACCACGATCCAAGGCCTGTTTCATCAAGCGCAACTCGCTGAGGCCGCATACGCAAACTTCCTCAGCAATTCAGGTGTGTTGCTGACATCCAGTGCCGACGTCAGAACCGCCCTCGAAGCCAGCAAGTTCTCCCCCGCCCAGGCCGCTACCTTCGCCAATACCTGGCAACTCATCGACCAATACACCGCGCCGAGCTTCAGCGACCTCGGCCTGGACGGCACCGGCTTCTCGGCGACGATTTTCAAGAATATCGACAGCAGCAGCCCGAACTACGGCAAGTACACCCTCGCCATCCGCGGCTCCACGGATCTCAACGACTTCATCGAAGACGCCCGCATCATCGCCGCCGACGGTGTCGCCATCCGCCAACTCGTCAACCTTTACAACTTCTGGCAGCGCGTCACGACAGCCAAGTCTCCGACCGGCCAAGGACAATCCTACCGGGCCGCCTACGTCGTCCTGCGCGACAGCAACGGCAACCTGCCGCCGGATGCTTCCGCCGTCCAGTAACCAAAGGGGTCAGAGTCATTTGACTTTCTGAGAATCTGATAGTCGGCTACGAAGCGAACTACTGACCGGCGCGATTGGAACAACAGGGATTTGGATTCTGAAAATGGAGGAAACAACGATGCGAAATGAAAAGCGAAATGTCTCTGACCCCTTTGGCAGCACCTTTGGCAGTTAACGGGGACGGTTAAGATCAAGGTCGTCCGATACGAAAGTCGGCGCTGCCGGGACGGCGATTCCCTACCGGCAGCAGCCAATCAAAACACATGGAGGAAGACGGCATGAGCAGGACACTGTTTCAACGCATTGCCACGACACTACTGCCCTTCGTTCTTGCCGCCTGTACCGCAACGGGCGGGGCGCAGAACACACCGACCCGCGAGGACGGTCGCGCAAGACTTGCTACCGCCGAGGCGATGTTCGCCGAGCGCTGCAAGAAGGCGGGAGTCTTCATCCACCGCACTGCGGACAACATCGAGGGTGTCTTTCTGATGAAGCTTCGGCCGAACGACATCAACTACGGGGAACAGTACAAGATGGATGATCCGTATGGTGCGGACTTGGGCGGGGATGGTTACATCCTGAACTTTCTGCGTGGTTTTGAAACACGTCAGGCCCAATTCGCGCCGGGGTCACCGTCCCGCTATGGCTACCGATACGTCGAAGCCCTGGACCCCAAGGACGGCAAGCGCTATCGCTATACCGGAAGCATCAAGGAGGTTACGCACACCACGAGCATTCTGATGGGAGGCGACGGCAGGACGACCTTCAAAACCAAGGACTTCGTCCTCGACAAAGTCGCCGCTCCCGGCTCCATGCCGCGCTACGGTGTTACCTACGACGACATTTCCACGCGCGAAGAACGCGACTACTGGATCGCCGGCAGTTCGCTCAAGGTGATTGACCTGCAAACCAACGAAGTCATGGCCGAGCGTATCGGCTACATGCTGGATCGGGGGCAGGGGGATCGAAGCGGCGGCCGGTCGCCTTGGTTGTTCGCTGCCGACAACGCTTGTCCTGGATTCCAAAGGAATCCTAACCGGCCGATACCACCCGGACGCGGCGCTTCGGCGCAGTCTCATCAAACGGAAGATTTTGTTGAATCGATACTCAAACCCATCTCGGAGAATTGATCATGGCCGCGCTTACCATCGCCGACTACCTGAAGTTCGCAAATCTCCAGATGGCAGCGGAGGCATTCATTCGAGACGAGCAGACAGGTATTCTGGCTACAACACCTCAAGATATTGCCAGAGCTCTTGAGCGTGGTAATAACCGCTCCCTCCTCTTCACTGAAACCCAGGCCACCGCCTTCGCCGCCCAGTGGGAGGTCCTCGACCAGCGAGCCAATACCGGCACTGGCTTCAGCGGCACCCTGTTCCGTAACAAAGCCAATCCCAACGAACTCGTCCTCTCCTTCCGCTCCTCCGAATTCATCGACGACTTCGCCCGCGACAACAAGGCCACCAACGAATTCGAGATCGCCCAAGGCGGCTTTGCCCTGGGCCAGATCGCCGACATGGAAGCGTGGTACGCCGAGCTTCTGACGAAGTTTGACGCCAACGGTCAGCCGATGCTTGCCGGTAAAACCTACTCCGTCACCGGCTACAGCCTGGGCGCTCACCTGGCCACCGTCTTCAACCAGTTGCGCCAGGTCGAAATACAACAAGGGCCGCCACGGGCGAATCTCGCCGACGTCATCACCTTCAACGGCGCCGGCATCGGCCAGATCGACAACGGCAGCCTCGCCGGCATGGTGCAGCGCTTCCAAAGCCTGCGCAACCAGGCTGCCAGCGCGGACGGCCTGCGCAACCTGTTCCAGACCGACACCGGCTTGACCGCCTACCGCGACCTGCGCAGCGCGATCAACGCCAACAATGGCGTGGTTACCAGCACCATGCGCGACACGGCGGCGACCGCCTTCGGCACGAATTTTCTGGACAAACCCCTGCTCAAGGCCGACAGCGACCTGCTGCTGCTCGCCATCGATCGCGCCCTGACGGTGTGGCAGGCAGCAAACGATGCACCGAACCTGAACTCGGGCAAAGGGGTCAGAGTCATTTGACTTTCTGAGCACCTGACATGCCCCGCCGCCCACGCATTCTTCTCGCCGATCACCCGCTGCACATCGTTCAGCGCGGCATCAATCGCGAGCCCTGCTTCTTCGCCGACGAGGACTACCAGTGCTATCTCCACTGGCTCGAAGAAGCGGCTCGCGATTGCCGCTGTGCCATCCATGCTTATGTTCTGATGACCAACCATGTCCACCTGCTGCTGACCCCGACCACGCCCGGTGCGCCGGCACGCCTGATGCAATCGCTGGGCCGCAGGTACGTCCAATACGCCAATCGCCAGTACCGACGCAGCGGCAGCCTGTGGGAAGGTCGCTACAAGTCAAGCGTGGTCCAGGCCGAGGCCTATCTTCTGGCGTGCATGCGCTACATCGAACTGAACCCGGTGCGTGCAAGCATGGTGGCCGATCCCGGCGGCTACCGCTGGTCCAGCTACCGCACCAACGGGCTTGCGCAACCCAACTCGCGCGTGACCCCGCATGTGCTTTACCTGGGCCTTGACGCCGATGCCACGCGGCGTTGTGAGGCCTATCGCGCGCTATTCCGCCCGCAACTGGATGCCGAGGCGGCAAGTGACGTTCGCGAGGCGCTGCGGCTGGGCATGCCGCTGGGCAGCGAACGGTTCTCGGAGGCGATCTGTACCCGGCTGGGTATTCGGCGCAATACCGGCCAGCGGGGAAGGGCACCCGGCGACGAACGCGAATCACCAACGGCGCAAGCTGAACAACAGGGATTTGGATTCTGAAAATGGAGGTAACAACGATGCGAAATGAAAAGCGAAATGTCTCTGACCCCTTTGGCACTGATATGGAGGGCAACGCAATTGGCGATCAGATCGCTGCAAACGAAAGCATTTGGAGGATCGCAGCATGAACGTACTGACCAAACAAGTCGCCGTGTTGATGCTTTTTCTAGGAGTGGCCATGAGTGGATGCGCCGATACCGTCACGTGGCAGGAGGAAGTAAAGCTGTCCGACGGGCGCGTAATCGAAGTGACGCAAAAGCGACGCTATGAAGGAGTCTATACCGGCCAGGATGTTGGTTCTGTCGTACGCGAGGCTTGGCTTACGTTCAGGCTGCCGGAATTCGGCGATCAGAACATCACCTGGCATGAGAATTTGAAGCCTTGGGTACTTAATTTACATAATGGAAAAGTGTATGTCGTTGGCTTTCCTCCGACAGGTCTGGAATTCGACCAATATGGCAAACAAAGGCCGCCTTATATAGGTTTCCGCTACGAGAACGGAAAGTGGCTGCGTATTTCGTTTACCGAAATACCTGAAGCCATCTACGACACGAATCTGTGGATAGAGAACGTACCGCCGAATAAGTCCGGCCGAGTTTCCCTTTTAGATAAAGCGGACGAGATTCGTAAGCCGACTCTGGATAGAAGTCGTAAGAGAATTGATCCAACTTACAAAAGCAATTTCTGATTAACCCGTACTCAATTGTTTAATCGGGGAACATGTAATGACTAGCTTGCTAGATTACGCCGCTTTATCCGCATACGTTTACAGGAATGCAAGAGGTGAGCAGAACCTTAATCCTATTCCGCTCAACTGGGAACAACTTGCCTATGTACCTGGCGGCGGCCTCAACGGCTTTACGGTCGGCGCCTACCGAAGCGGCAACGACATAGTCATCGCGTTCAAGGGAACTGACACCGCACTCAATAGTTTGGTAAACGCCGCAGGCAGTGTTGATGATGTGACGTCCGACTTGGCGCTGGGAGCGGGGCTTGGCTCAACGCAGCTATTTCAAGCGGCGTTGTTCTACGAACAGATCAAGGCAGACCCGAGATATCAGGGCTGCGACATCACCTTTACCGGCCATTCCCTGGGTGGCGGACTGGCCTCCATCATGTCGGTGTGGTTTAACCGACGCGCGACCACATTCGATGAGGCACCCTTCGAGGCATCTGCACGGAATCCGGTGCTCATGGCACTTGTGTCTGCATATCTTGGCTTGAATGGATATACCGATTCGGAGTTCCTCAATTTCATTTTCAATCCCGCCGTGACCTATGTCGGGCGAGAATCACAGGTTGAGAATCATTTTATCAAAGGCGAATTTCTTGAAATTGTCCGTGCGGCTTGGCCCACCGTGCTTGGTACCGACAATCCCATCGTAATCGGCGGCGGCGCATCGCTTTCCGGCTTGACGCTGCATTCGATCAATCTGGCCGCAGCGCTTTTGATACAGGACAAGCTGCGCACAGATACGGTGGCGTTGCCCAATCTGCTGCCTGCGATGTTCGACGAAACTTTGTATGCCAAGCCGCTTACCGGTGATGAGCGCGATTTTTTGACTTCGATACTCAACGATCAGATCAAGGTGGGTTATACAAACCCGAATGGCCTGCTCACTCGGTTTGCCGCCGATATCGAGAAGCTCGTCGTGGTTGGTACAGTCAGGAGCGACGCCCTAAACAAAGCCCTGATTGCGGCGGCCATTGAAGATTACTACTTCATGCAAGGCGGCTTCACAAAGGACTTCTTCCAGAATGTTACCGGTGGCATTGCCTTTGACCTCAGGGACATCGGCGGAATTTGGAATACTACGGACGCAAAGTCGCTGAATCGGCTGATAGCGGCTACGCAGCAGTTCGTCGGCAGCGCGCCGGTCAGCAGCTTTCTATCTTCAGTGCAACCCAATCGGTGGTATATACAGGCTGGCACCGATGCGTTGAACGTTACCGATACCGGTAATGACAATGTCGCGATGATAGGCGGGGCCGGCAGCGACGGCCTCGTCGGCGGCACGGGTGCCGACCTCCTCGTCGGCTACGACGGCGCCGACCTGCTCCAGGGCAATGGCGGCAACGACCTCCTGCTCGGCGGATGGGGCGACGACACCTACGTCTACACCAACGGCGACGGCCTCGACACCATCCTCGATGTAGAAGGGCAAAACACCCTCGCCGTCGACGGCGACATCCTGTCCGGCGGCGCCCAATTCGGCGACGGCCGAGTCCACCGCAGTGCCGACGGCAAACACCTCTACGTCGAAACCGGCGGTCGGATGCTGATCGACGGCAACCTCGTCATCGAGCAGTACGCCACGGGCGGCAGCTTCGGCCTCACCCTGACCGGCCCGTCGGCCGACCCCGACCTCCCCACCCTCACCGGCAACGCATCAGACAACTTCATCGGCGCGGCCGTCTATAACCGCAACCCCGACTACAGCCAGACCGCCAAAGCCACCCTGCCCGGCAGCACGACAGAGGTGGGCGAGCTTACCGGTGCCGCCACCGCCAACATCCTCGAAGGCGGCGCCGGTTCCGACATCCTCAGCGGCGGCGCCGACAACGACCGCCTCTATGCCGACCGCCGGATCAATGTCGCGACGGCCATCGCCAACGGCAAAATCGTCGGCAGCGGCAGCGATGCCAAAGGCGACTGGCTCGCGGGCGGCGGCGGTGACGACACTCTGGTCGGCGGTGCCGGCAAGGACGTACTGTCCGGCGGTGCCGGCAAGGACTTGCTGATTGCCGGCGCCGGGGACGACGACATCCTCGGCGACACCGACTATCTCGCGACCAGTTTCGAGTGGACGGTGACGGACTCGAACGGCGTAAGACTGTTCAACCCGGTGGCCGGAGCGCAAGCCCCGGCGGGTGGCGCGGCGGACGTCATCTACGCCGGAGAAGGCAAGGACTACGTCTGGGCCGGTGTCGGCAACGACGTAATGTTCGGCGAAGGCGGCGACGACAGCCTGAATGGCAACGAAGGCAACGACATCCTGCTCGGCGGAGCGGGAGCCGACACCCTGTGGGGCGGGATCGACCACGACTACCTGGACGGCGGTGCCGGGGTGGACCAGATACAAGGGGGTGAGGGCGACGACATCCTCATCGGCGGCACGGAAGTCGACACCCTGTTCGGCGATGCCGGCCGCGACACCTATATCTTCAATCGCGGCGACGGGCGCGACACGGTCATCGACACTCGTGCCGACAACAACATTTTTCAATTTGGGGTCGGCATCAGTGCAAGCGACATCAACTTGCACCTGGGTTCGCTCCTGATCGACCTCGGCAGCGGAGATGAAATCCACATCGCCGACTTCGACCAGAACGATGTGTTCAACAGTTCATCGATCGGCATGTTCCAGTTTGCCGACGGCACCAGCCTGACGATCGATGAACTGCTGGCCAAGGGCTTCGACCTCGACGGCACCGACGGTGACGATTCGATCATCGGCACCAATACCACCGACCGCATCGACGGCCGCGCCGGCGACGACCTGATCTACGGTCTCGACGGCAATGACACGATTACCGGCGGCACGGGTACTGATGCCATGAACGGCGGCCTGGGCGACGACACCTATGTTTTCAGCGCAGGCGACAGCGCCACCGAGGACGGCACGGAGACGGGTGCGGCCGAAGAGTTGCTCGATACCGGCGGTACCGACACGATCCGCTTCGCGGCCGGGATCGATACGCAGAACCTCGTCCTCACCGACAACCTCGACGGAGAGCTGGTAATCGACTACTCGGCTCCCGGCCAAGCGCTGGACCGGCTGCTGATCTACCATGGCTTGAGCGGCGCGGTCGAGAAGTACGAAGTCGGCGCCGGCGATACGGCGAGAACACTCAGTCACACCCAGTTCATCGGCGAATTCGGCAACGGCATCTACAGCGGCACCGATGCGGCCAACCACCTGCACCTCACCGGCGGCAAGACCGCCGACAGCCTCTTCGCGGCCACCGGCCAGGCCACCGTTTCCGGCGGGCGCGGCGACGACACGCTCACGGTCTTCGGCACGAACAACGCCATCCGCTACAGCGTCGGCGATGGCACCGACCGGGTGACGACCAGCGTGGCGGGCGGCATCGGCAATGTGCTCAAGCTCTCCGGCTCCGCTTCGGCCGGCTCGGGACAGGCGCTGACGGCCGACGACCTGTCCCTGCGCCTGGGCGCGAACCGCGAACTGGTGGTGCAGGTGGGCGGCGATGCCGCCGATGCAATCCTGTTCGCCACCTTCGATCCGGACGACGCAGCGGCCAAAGCGCCCTTTGACCACATCGAGTTCGATCCTTCGACAGGCTCAGGACAAACGGCTACCACCCTCAGCTATGCCGACCTGCTGGCCAAGGGCTTCGACATCGCCGGCACGGCGGGCGATGACCTGCTGACCGGCACCAGCGTCACCGACCGCATCGCCGGCGGCGCCGGCAACGACATCCTGCTGGGCGGGGCGGGCGATGATGTTCTACCGCTTCAATCCCGGCGACGGCCTGGACGTGATCCAGGACAGCCAGGGGCTGAACAGAGTCGAGTTCGGCGCCGGGCTGACGACGGCGGCCATGACGGCTACCCAGTCGCTGGCCGATGACGGGCAGCGTTATCTGGACCTGGACTTCGGGAATGGCGACCGGCTGTCGATTCTGGATGGCGAGCTGGGTCGGGTCGGCTCATTTGCCTTCGCCCCTTCGGCAGGCTCAGGACAGGCTGGCACCGTATTGAACCTGAATCAAGTGCTGGCCTTGTTGCCGATGGTGAATCTGCGCGGTGGCGACGGCGACGAAGTCTTCACCGGCTTCGGCGGCAACGACCTGATCGATGGCGGTGCCGGCAATGATGTTGTGACGGGCGGCGATGGCGCCGACCGGCTCTACGGCGGCCTGGGCAACGACACGCTGCAGGGCGATGCCGGCGACGACCGGCTCGACGGCGGCGCGGGCAACGACACCCTGATCGGCGGCAGCGGCATCGACAGCTATCGCTTCGGCCTCGGCCTGGGGCAGGACACCGTGATCGAATCCGGGGGCGAGGCCTCGGTGCTCGAACTGATGGCGGGGACCAACGCCTTCGCGCTGACGGCGCGACAGGAGGGCGACGATCTGCTGCTGGCCGCCCGGTCGGGCAACGACTCCCTGCGGCTGACCGGCTACTACACCGAGCCGGATGCGGCGACGAACTGGACGGTAAAGACCGCCGACGGCGCGGTGCGGGACATGAACACGTTCCTGCAAGGCGTCGGCGAGCAGGCCAGCACCGGCGGCGAGTTTATCGCGCAGTTTCGCCAGCGCTGGGTGGGCGGGTGGAATGCCTGGCATGCGAGCAAGGGCTACAGCATTGGTGACGATGGGGTGAAGATGTTGGACTTCACCGATAATTCCCGCAACACAGAAAGTCGGCGCTTGCCGGCCCGCGAAGCGGAATCCCCGGCAGACAGAGTCCGGGACGGCGAGCGGGGTATGCGCGCGGCGAACGACAATGACATGGAGGAGAGTGGCATGACTAACAACGGACAGGTAATGCGCGTGTTGCTGTGCGCGATGCTGTGGGTTCCTTTGAGCGGATGGGCGGAGACGGTCGGGCAGCAATTCCGCGACATCATGGCGCAGATAGACGTGCAGTGCCGCAAAGAAAAGATGGGGCCCTACCTCGACCCCAATGACCCTGACTACATCCGTAAGAGACGCTATACCGACTGCGACATCCTCAAGATAAAGCCCGCCGATCCACTGGCGACGGAAGAAGGTCGCTTTGCCTACTCTATCAAGTTGCCGTCGCCGCACGACAAATCGAAAGTCCAGTATCAACCCGGCATGAGCGCCGATACCTACTTCAAGGAGTTGTGCGAGAAGGACGCGGGCGAATGGATTTTCAAGGCGGTGAAGGGGGTGGAGGGTGTGTTTCAGGGGCGGCGGAATATTCCGCCTTCTCAAGCTGGCGATTCGGGTTTGATATACCAGATGTATGAAACAGACGAAATACGTACCAGAAACATGGAAGACAGGTTGGTGCAGCCTTACCATGGCCGCTACAACTACTTGGAACGTCCACTTGACATAGGTGAGTCGGGCAAATCCTACGTTCGCTTTTACCGTGGCGCCGAAGTCACCGGGCACTACAAGATTGGAACGCAAAAGAGTAAGCGGCCTATATACGTGCCCTACATCGTCAACAAAGAACAAACCGACACGCCTAAAAGCAGCTACGGATTTACGTGGCGACAAGTTGCGAGCAAAGACATGCTAGAGAATGGCATCACGGGCGGAGAGACGATTATCTATGACCGCACGACGAACGAAGTGCTGGCGTTTCGGCGGTTCTTCGGCCGTGTTTGGCCAAGACCGGACTCCAGATATACACGCCTGACAAACGGCGATGGCTGTAGTCCGAATTTTTCAGGGGCGCCATTGCAGTTTATTCAAAAAGTACTAGTTCCGATCAATCCAGCGGAATAAAGGAAAAGTCAACATGAACCCGACAATTCAAACTTAAGGAGCCATAGGGGTCAGCATCGAGGAGCTATAGGGGTCAGCATCGAATTAGTTTTGAAATAACCGGATTCGGATTTTGAGGAGGGAGAAATGAAAAAGAATGTGATGCTGACCCCTTTAGTGGAGGAAGACGGCATGAGCAGGACACTGTTTCAACGCATTGCCACGACACTGCTGCCCTTCGTTCTTGCCGCCTGCACCGCGAGCGGCGGGGCGCAAAACACGCCGACACGCGAGGACGGTCGTGCGCGGCTGGCGAAAGCCGAGGCGATGTTCGCCGAGCGCTGCAAGAAGGCGGGAGTCTTTATCCACCGCACTGCGGAGAACGTCGAGGGTGTCTTTCTGATGAAGCTTCGGCCGAACGACATCAACTATGGGGATCAGTTCAAGATGGATGATCCGTATGGGAGGGACGTAGGGGGCGATGGATATCTGGTGAACTTTCTCTTGGGGAGAGACCCGCGAGGGTCAATTGTCGAAAAGGGACAAGTTAGGAATGGCTACCGCTACGTCGAAGCCCTGGACCCCAAGGACGGCAAGCGCTATCGCTATACCGGATCGATGAAGGTGGTAGGGCGTAAGAATCCAAATACACCAAATCATCAGGTCGAACTCGCCAGAAATCCAAACTTCGACCTCAACAACTATGCGTTCGTTCTCGACAAAGTCCCCGCCCCCGGCGCCATGCCGCGCTATGGCGTCACTTACGACGACATCTCGACGCGGGAAGAGCGCGGCTACTGGATCGCCGGAAGTTCGCTGAAAGTCATCGATTTGCAAAACAACGAAGTCATGGCCGAGCGCATCGGCTACATGATGGATCGGGGGCAAGGAGATAAGGGCGGCGGCCGGTCGCCCTGGTTGTTCGCCGCCGCCAACGCGTGCCCTGCATTTCCAACCACGCCTGGCGGACATCCATTCAAAATGGATCAAACCCGTGACTTCGTAGAGAAGGTTCTTGTTATTAAGAAGGAGAATTGAACATGGCCATACCGACTGTTACTGACTACCTCAAATTCGCTAACCTTCAGATGGCGGCTGAGGCATTTCTTGTGGACTCTAACGGAACTCCGCTTACCGCTGGCCGCTATATTGAAGCCCTCAAAGCCGGCAACAACCGCTCCCTCCTCTTCACCGAAACCCAGGCCACCGCCTTTGCCGATCCCGACAAAGGCTGGACCGTTCTCGACCAGCGGGCGAACACCACCACCGGCTTCTCCGGCACGCTGTTCAAGAACAACCAAACCGGCGAACTCGTCCTCTCCTTCCGCTCCTCCGAATTCATCGACGACTTCGCCCGCGACAACAAGGCCACCAACGAATTCGAGATCGCCCAAGGCGGCTTTGCCCTGGGCCAGATCGCCGACATGGAAGCGTGGTACGCCGAGCTTCTGACGAAGTTCGACGCCAACGGTCAGCCGATGCTTGCCGGTAAAACCTACGCCGTCACCGGCTACAGCCTGGGCGCCCACCTGGCCACCGTCTTCAACCAGTTGCGCCAGGCCGAACTCCAATCCGGCCCGCCGGCCGCCGCGCTGGCCGAGGTCATCACCTTCAACGGCGCCGGCGTCGGCCAGATCGACAACGGCAGCCTCGCTGGCATGGTGCAGCGCTTCCAAAGCCTGCGCAACCAGGCCGCCGGCGCGGACGGCCTGCTTGGCCTGTTCCAGACCGACACCGGCTGGACCGCCTACCGCGACCTGCGCAGCGCGATCAACGCCAACAATGGCGTGGTTACCAGCACCATGCGCGACACGGCGGCGACCGCCTTCGGCACGAATTTTCTGGACAAACCCCTGCTCAAGGCCGACAGCGACCTGCTGCTGCTCGCCATCGATCGCGCCCTGACGGTGTGGCAGGCAGCAAACGATGCACCGAACCTGAACTCGGGCAATGCCGCCATCGCCTCGCCCAAGGCCGTCCTCGACGATCAAATCCTCGGCGAGAACATTGACTACCAGTTGGCGGTGCTGACCACCCGCCGCGAATTCGACACCAAGGTGCGCAGCATCGGTGCTGCTACGGCGGCAGTACTCTTCACGGGCGGTCTGAGCAAGGAGCCTGGCACGCCCGCACTGGCCAACCAGTACGACGTCGTCGGCTGGGAATACTCCGCCGGGAATCCGGTTGCCGTGGTCGCGCATTCGCTGTGGCACCACGGCGCCGACGTCAGGCTGTTCATCGAGGACCAGCCGCAATGGCGCGGCGGGATCGGACTCGCTTCGCTGAGCGCCACCCTGGCCGCGGCCGACGTGCGGCTGCTGGTGAATGGTTTCAGCACCAAGAATTTCGGTGACGATCACAGTCTCACGCTGATCGTCGATTCGCTGAATGTCCAGAATACCCTGCTGCAATTGCTGCCTGAGACGCAGCGCGGCGCGGCGACAGCGACATTGAATGACATTCTGAGGAATGCTTCGTGGCGCAAGGGCGACAATGGGGATTTGGCGTTTGGCGACAGCCAGGGCCAGGCCGAGGGCGACGTCCTGGAGAACGTCGTCAATGCCCTGGCCGACCTGCTCCTCGGCCCGCAGACCAAGGCCAACCGGCTCAATGGCAGTTCGGAGGGCAACACCTGGTGGGACACCGCGAACCAGACCGTCGGCGACACCACCTACAGCGGCCGAGATCGTTTCTATGCTCAACTGAAAGGCATCACCGACAGCACCATCTACAAGGACAAGCTCGCCAACAAGCTCACCCTGTCACCCATCCTCGGCAGCACCGCCGACCTGAAGGAAAAAGCCCGCGAAGACTTCGGCGCCTTCGCCGCCCTGTACAGCCTGAGCCCCTTCGTCCTGCGCATGGCCGACGGCACGGCGCTCGATGTCGCGCTACAAGGCGCCATCCCGCAGGAGAACCCCTGGGGCGCGATCCTCGCCGACTGGAAAGCAGACAAGGACAAGGTCCTGCTCGGCGCCGAACGCGGCACACTGAACTTCAGCCAGGAGTGGTACGACGACCGCGCGGAATTTCTGGTGCGCAAGAACTGGTTCAATGAAAACAACATCAATCCCGACAATGCCGCCTACCAGATAAAGGACGACGACCACGTCTATCTCAAGGACAGTGCCTATTACAAGGACTTCAGCAGCGGCTACACCATTCAGCAAGGCGTTCTCCACAACAACACACGCATCTACGCCTTCGGCGACGAACAGGCCAATCAACTGGCCGGCAATGGCGTCGCCGACCACCTCTTCGGCGGCGCCGGCAACGACAGCTTGACCGGCAACTACGGCGACGACCTGCTCGACGGCGGTGCGGGCAGCGACACGCTCGACGGCGGCGCCGGCTTCGACCGCTACCGTGTCGGCCAGACCGCCACCGATCGCGACACGATCATCGACGGCGACGGCAAGGGCCTGATCAAGGATGCCAACGGCCGCATCGTCGCGGGCGCCTTCGTCGCAAAGGAGGGTGGGGGCTATGCGCTGATCGGCAATCCGGATGTCACCGCGACAAAGGAAGGCGCCGACCTCGTCGTCACCCTGCAAGGCGGCTCGCAGCAAGTCGTGCTCGCCAACTTCAACAACACGCCGGGCGGCGAACTCGGCGTCCATCTCTTCGATGCACCGCCGACGCCGGAGACCGCGCCACCCGACATCAAGGGCGACCTGCAACCCATCGACGGCGACCTGACTACCCCGGACGTGGTGGACCTTACCTTCGACGGCAGGGGCAATGTCAACGTCAATGCCACGCCGGCGCCGGGTCGGGACGATACGCTCTTCGGCAGCGATGGCAACGACCTGATCCAGGCGGGCGGCGGGAACGACACGGTCTCCGGCAAGGGCGGGAGCGACCGGATCGACGCGGGCGACGGCGACGACCGGGCCAGGGCCGGAAGCGGCAATGACATCGTGATCGGCGGCGCCGGGTCCGACATCCTGCGCGGCGAAGCCGACGCCGACATCCTCCATGGCGGCGCGGAACAGACCGCGGCGCAGGCGGCCATCACGGGTGAGACGCAACTTCCGACAGGTCTGCGCGGCGACCTGCTCGACGGCGGCGCCGGCGATGACATTGCCATCGGCGGGGCCGCGAACGACCTTCTTCTGGGCGGCACGGGCAACAACACGATCTACAATGCCGGCTTCGCCTACGGCGGTAAGGCTCGCGATGGAATACGAATGAAAAGTCGGCGCTGGCGGCACGGCGAATTGAACTCAAACCCAATCAACGACAGCACCTGGAGGCAAGCCGCATGAAACCGAACCATTCCATTTCCCGCTGGGCGGGCATCGTCCTGCTCACATTACTGGCTGGATGCCAGACCAGCCAGGCCGACCCCAATGCCGGCGAGGCGGCGGTCAACCGCGCCCTGTCCGGCAAAGCCGTCTGGGAAGAAAAGTGCCGCACCGTGGCCGGCGAGAAAATCTACCGCAAGGTGGAGAACGTCGAGGGGCTGATGTTGATGAAGGTGAGGCCCAACACCAGCGGGCGCGACCTGGCCGATCGCATGTGGCCAGGGGCGGCGTTTGCGCGGGAGAGGCCGAGCGACGAGTACATCACATCGTTTCTTGGGTACGAGCACGCCGCAAATCCGGCAGGTCGGAATGATCCCGTAGCTCCTGGCAATCGCGGGTATGTCAACACCACCTACCGCCCCGGCGGCCTCCCCGGCTACCGCTGGGTCGAGGTCATCGACGAGAAGGACGGCCAGCGCTATCGCTACTCCGGCTCGAACAGAATCGTTGGTCGCAAGGATGTCAATGCACCAAACGTCAAGCTCAATGTTGAAAGGGATCCAAATTACGACCTGAACATTTACGGATGGGTACTCGATAAAACCCCTTCCCCAGCCTCACCCCCGCGCTACGGCGTCACCTACGAAGACCACGTCATCCCTGAGGACCGCTATCTTGGCATCGCCAGCAGCACGATCAAGGTGCTCGATCTCCAAACCAAGGAGGTGCTGGGCGAGATGACCCGCTACGCTTGGAGCCCCGGCGCGCCGAGTCGTGACAATCCCAGTCCATGGCTTACGGCTTATCCATGCCCCGGGGTCGCGGTAGGCGCGGATACAGTGACCCGCAAATTTGTTGACCAGATTCTGATTCCAGCCAAGGAGAAATAATCATGCCCGCGCCTACCATTGCCGAGTACCTGAAATTCGCCAACCTGCAGATGGCCGCAGAAGCATTGTTCACATTTGATGCCACACCATCCGACACAAACCTGACGCCGGGCGCGAAATTTAAGGACGACATCGCTACAAAGATATTGACTGACGGAAATCGCCACGCCAGCCGCTTCGCCGCCACCGAAGCCACCAAGTTCGCTGATCTTGCGAAGGGCTGGAAAGTCGTCGAGCACATCTCCAACACCCCCACGGGCTTCTCGGGAACGCTTTTCAAGAACAACGCGACGGACGAACTCGTCCTCAGTTTCCGCAGCACCGAATTCATCGACGACGCCGCGCGCGACAACGAAGCCACCAACGAGCTGGAAATCAAGGACAAGGGTTTCGCCTTCGGCCAGTTGGCCGACATGGAAGCCTGGTACGCCCACCTCCTGACCCTGCCCGGAGTCGCCGGCACCCCGCTCTCCGTCACCGGCTACAGCCTCGGCTCGCACATGGCCACCGCCTTCAACCTCATGCACGGCCAGGAACTAAAGGGGTCAGAGTCATTTGACTTTCTGAGAATATGATATTCGGCTACGAAGCGAACTACTGACCGGCGTGATTGGAACAACAGGGATTTGGATTCTAAGAATGAAGGAAACAACGATGCGAAACGAAAAGCGAAATGACTCTGACCCCTTTGGCGGCGCCGGCGGGACGGCGAAAGGACGCCAATCGCATCGAACCACACTTTCTGGAGGAAAACCGCATGAACCGGAGCCTGTTCCGACAGTTTCTTTTACTCGTGTATGTGGCGGCATGGGCGCTGCCGCTGCACGCCTACGACCCGAACAACCGCCAGGAATACCTCGCGAAAATCAAGGAAGCCGAGGCGTATTACAAGGACAAGTGCGCGACGGTCGCGGGCATCCGGATCCACAAGACGGTGCCGGACGTGGAAGGGCTGCTGCTGATGAAGATACGGCCGAACCGCAGCGACCGGGAACTCGCCGATCCGAATTGGCCGGGGGCGGCGTTTGGGAGAGAGTCGAGAGGGGACGACTATATCGGGTCTTTCCTGGGGAGCGAAAGGCGGGTGCGACAGGACGATGGAACCCTTTCGCCGACGCGAGGGCATATTGGTACTGACAAACGGCAAGGCGATCTCCCCGGCTACCGCTGGGTGGAAGTCATCGACCCGAAGGACGGCCAGCGGTATCGGTACACCGGCTCGAACAAGATCACCGGCAAGAAGGACGCCAATGCCTTCAATGTCCAGTTGGAGTTGAAGAAGAACCCCAACTACGACATGAACGTCTACAACTGGTCTCTCGACAAAGCCCCCAGCCCGGGCAAGACCCCGCCGCGCTTCGCCGTCACCTTCGAGGACCATGTCATTCCCGAAGAACGCGCCCTGTGGGTCGCCAGCAGCACGGTCAAGGTGCTCGACCTCGAAACCGGCGAAGTGCTAGGCGAAATGACGCGCTACGCCATCAGCTACATCCACTCGCCCGTGCGTTCGATGCCGTGGTTGAACCATTCGATTTGCCCCACCATGAACATGACCGGTGACTTACATGGCACCCGCAAGTTTGTCGACCAAATTCTGATTCCGAAGAAGGAGCAATAGCATGACCGTACCGACCGTTGCCGAAACGCTCAAGTACGCCAACCTACAGATGGCGGCAGAGGCTCTTTTTGACTTCAACGCAAAGTTGAACCCTGACCAAGCCCCCGGCAGCCTGACATCCGACACCGGGCACTTCAATAAGCCGTTGACCGCCTCAATCCTCACCGACGGCAACCTCCACGCCAGCCGCTTCACCCAAACCGAAGCAGAGAAATTTGTCCAGCAATGGACGGTGGTGGACAAGTGAACCAAAGGGGTCAGAGTCATTTGACTTTCTGAGCACCTGACATGCCACGCCGCCCACGCATTCTTCTCGCCGATCACCCGCTGCACATCGTTCAGCGCGGCATCAATCGCGAGCCCTGCTTCTTCGCCGACGAGGACTACCAGTGCTATCTCCACTGGCTCGAAGAAGCGGCTCGCGATTGCCGCTGTGCCATCCATGCTTATGTTCTGATGACCAACCATGTCCACCTGCTGCTGACCCCGACCACGCCCGGTGCGCCGGCACGCCTGATGCAATCGCTGGGCCGCAGGTACGTCCAATACGCCAATCGCCAGTACCGACGCAGCGGCAGCCTGTGGGAAGGTCGCTACAAGTCAAGCGTGGTCCAGGCCGAGGCCTATCTTCTGGCGTGCATGCGCTACATCGAACTGAACCCGGTGCGTGCAAGCATGGTCGCCGATCCCGGCGGCTACCGCTGGTCCAGCTACCGCACCAACGGGCTTGCGCAACCCAACTCGCGCGTGACCCCGCATGTGCTTTACCTGGGCCTTGACGCCGATGCCACGCGGCGTTGTGAGGCCTATCGCGCGCTATTCCGCCCGCACCTCGATGCCGAGGCGGCAAGTGACGTTCGCGAGGCGCTGCGGCTGGGCATGCCGCTGGGCAGCGAACGGTTCTCGGAGGCGATCTGTACCCGGCTGGGTATTCGGCGCAATACCGGCCAGCGGGGAAGGGCACCCGGCGACGAACGCGAATCACCAACGGCGCAAGCTGAACAACAGGGATTTGGATTCTGAAAATGGAGGTAACAACGATGCGAAATGAAAAGCGAAATGTCTCTGACCCCTTTGGCACTGGCGAGCGGGGCTCGCGAGCGGCCAACAACAATCAATGGAGGAGGTCGGCATGAAGGCGAATCATCGGTGGTTGAAGCAAATTGCGAAACTGGTATTTCTCTTGATGATGGGGGTGAGCATTAAGGCAGGGGCTGGATTCTTGGGATTCGGCGGCACAAGCTGGAAAGAAGAAGTGCTGTTGCATGACGGTAGCAAAATCGTCGTCAAGCGTTCGCAGAGCTACGGCGGACGGCATGAGATCGGGCAGGGCGGTTCGATCAAGGACCAAGAGATCAGCTTTACCGTACCCAAAATCAACAAAACCCTAACTTTCAAGGATGAGTACGATGAAAACATCGGAGGGAAAAACTTCCTTCTGATGGCACTGCACCTAGCGAACGGAACGCCCTACATCGTTGCACAGCCATGGGCATGTCTTTCAGAAAACAAGTGGGGGCGACCAAGTCCTCCTTATGTCTTCTTCAAGCATGACGGCGGGGCGTGGCAGCGTATTCCGGTGTCCGAATTGCCGTCCGAATTCAAGACTATCAATTTGACGCTCTCAACAGTGACCAATGAAGCAACGATCACGGCGCAGCCCATCGTCACGGTGGAGCTTGTCAAGAAACTCAACGGCGACTCCAAGACCATTCAACGTGACGCAGTGCGGTATGAGGGGCCGGGGAGTTGCGGTGAAATGATTCATGACGGCAAGGGTGGATGGTACGGGATTGATTTGTTCGGCAAGACGTACGAGGCTTGTTTGCAATATTGCAACCGTAAAAAAATCGCCACTCAGCACTGCCCATGTGAAAAACTATTCAAAGGGGAAAAGTAATGCCAACACCAATCCAATATGCATTGATGGCAGCCGCTTCCTACATTTCCACGCGCCGAGATATCAATAAGTTTCCCGTACCAGACGGATGGAGTATGGGGAAAATGGAGGTGCAGCGGAGCGGCTTTGAAGCCGCCACGTTCACTAGCGGCACCGAACTCGTCATCTCCTTCGCCGGCACCTACCCCGGAACACTCCTCGGTCCGAAGAATGCACTGGGAAGGGCTGTCGATTTCGCGACAGACGTCGCTCTCGCGGTGGGTGGCGGTGATGACCAGCTACTGCAAGCGGTCCAGTATTATCTGGAAAGGAAGCGAGAAAACCCCAGCGCCACAACAATTACGCTTACCGGCCATTCTTTGGGCGGCGGCTTGGCTGCATTGGTTGGCGTGTTTTTCGGTATACAGGCCAACACGTTCGATCAGGCACCCTTTGCCAAATCGGCGCAGGCTCTATGGAACCCATTGAATATTCCTCCCGATGTCGCGACCAAACTGAGGGATGACCTGCGCAGTAGTGGCTACACGGAATCGGAACTGGCCCCGTTAAGCAATTTTTTGGCACTTCGCCAAGAGTTTGGTGGAATACCCAATGCACAGTTGATCAATTCGACCCGAGTGGATGGCGAGTTTTTATCCGATTGGCCCGTATTTTCGTGGCAGAACATCATCGGTAATCCTCCGTCGACCATCCAACACGCACCTACGACTGCGAATGGCATCGATCTCCATGCTCAATCGCTGCTTATCGCCTTCCTGCAAACCGAGCAAAGCGTGGGAGCGGAAAAATCTCTTAGCAAGCTCAGCTACAAGCTCACCGACCTGCTTGCGATGCTTGTCAACGCGAATCTGTATGCAAGATCGACGGACACTTTCGATGAAAACTTCCTCGAACGGCTCGTCCGCCATGAGTTTGGCAATGCTCCCAATGTGGTAAATGGGGTCACCGTAGGTGTTCTCACCGCCGACGCCATGGTCACGCGCTTCACCCGCGACCTCTGGAACCTCGCCCAGGACGGCGGTCTAACCATGAATGACGGAATTCCGATTCCCGGCTACTTCCAAGCCCACAACATCAGCAAGGCACTCACCGCCTTCGCCATGCAGATGTATTACGAAGACACCGCCAACGCGATTAACGCGAGCAAACAACTCTTCACCGACCTTAGCACCGCAGGCACCGGCAGCAACGGCATTACCTTCGACATGCGCGACGTTTCCAAAGAACTCGCGGCGGCGATGGACTCCACCGACCCCAACACCAAAGTCGATCTCACCAAGGCCAAGGGTTACCAGTACTTCAAGACCTACATCCAGACCGCCTTCGCTCCCGCCGAGCGCACCCTCATCAACTCCCTGCTTCCCATTCTGCGCGACTGGACCATCCAGGCCGGTGCGAGCGCCCTGACCGCCACCGACACGCAAAACCGCAACGCCTTCCTCCTCGGCGGCAAGGATAGCGACGGCCTGGTGGGCGGCACCGGCGCCGACCTCCTCATCGGCAACGGCGGCGCCGACCTGCTCCAAGGCAAGGGCGGCAACGACATCCTGCTCGGCGGATCGGGTGACGACACCTACGTCTACAGCACCGGCGATGGCCTCGACACGATCCTCGACACCGCCGGGCAAAACACCCTCGCCGTCGATGGCGACATTCTTTCCGGTGGCGCCGAATACGGCGACAGCCGCGTCCACCGCAGTGCCGACGGCAAGCACCTCTACGTCGAGACCGGCGGCCGCATGCTGATCGACGGCAACCTCGTCATCGAGAACTACGCCACCGGCGGCAGCTTCGGCCTCGCCCTGACCGGCCCGTCCGCCGACCCCGACCTCCCCACCCTCACCGGCAACGCATCAGACAACTTCATCGGCGCGGCCGTCTATAACCGCAGCCCCGACTACAGCCAAACCGCCAAAGCCACCCTTCCCGGTACCACGATAGAGGTGGGCGAGCTTACCGGCGCCGCCACTGCCACCCTCCTCGAAGGCAAAGGCGGGTCTGACATCCTCCGCGGTGGTGGGGGCAACGACCGCCTCTATGCCGACAGCCGGATCGGCGCAGCGACAGCCATCGCCAACGGCAATATCGTCGGCAGCGGCAGCAGCTTGAAAGGCGACTGGCTGGCCGGCGGCATCGGGGATGACACCCTGGTCGGCGGTGCCGGCAAGGACGTGTTGTCCGGCGGAGCCGGCAAGGATTTGCTGATTGCCGGCGCCGGGGACGACGACATCCTCGGCGACACCGACTATCTCGCCACCAGTTTCGAGTGGACGGTGACGGACTCGAACGGCGTAAGACTGTTCAACCCGGTAGCCGGAGCGCAAGCCCCGGCGGGCGGTGCGGCGGACGTCATCTACGCAGGAGAAGGCAAGGACTACGTCTGGGCCGGAATCGGCAATGACGTGGTCTTCGGCGAAGGCGGCGACGACAGCCTGAATGGCAACGAAGGCAACGACATCCTGCTCGGCGGAGCGGGAGCCGATACCCTGTGGGGTGGGATCGACAACGACTACCTGGACGGCGGTGCCGGGGTGGACCAGATACAAGGGGGTGAGGGCGACGACATCCTCATCGGCGGCACGGAAGTCGACACCCTGTTCGGCGATGCCGGCCGCGACACCTATATCTTCAATCGCGGCGACGGTCGCGACACGGTCATCGACACTCGTGCCGACAACAACATTTTTCAATTTGGGGTCGGCATCAGTGCAAGCGACATCAACTTGCACCTGGGTTCGCTCCTGATCGACCTCGGCAGCGGAGATGAAATCCACATCGCCGACTTCGACCAGAACGATGTGTTCAACAGTTCATCGATCGGCATGTTCCAGTTTGCCGACGGCACCAGCCTGACGATCGATGAACTGCTGGCCAAGGGCTTCGACCTCGACGGCACCGACGGTGACGATTCGATCATCGGCACCAATACCGTCAACCGCATCGACGGCAAAGCAGGCAACGACCTGATCTGGGGTCTCGACGGCAACGACACGATTACCGGCGGCCTTGGCACCGACGCCATGAATGGCGGCCTGGGCGACGACACCTATGTTTTCAGCGCAGGCGACAGCGCCACCGAGGACGGCACGGAGACGGGTGCGGCCGAAGAGTTGCTCGATACCGGCGGTACCGACACGATCCGCTTCGCGGCCGGGATCGATACGCAGAACCTCGTCCTCACCGACAACCTCGACGGAGAGCTGGTAATCGACTACTCGGCTCCCGGCCAAGCGCTGGACCGGCTGCTGATCTACCATGGCTTGAGCGGCGCGGTCGAGAAGTACGAAGTCGGCGCTGGCGATACGGCGAGAACACTCAGTCACACCCAGTTCATCGGCGAATTCGGCAACGGCATCTACAGCGGCACCGATGCGGCCAACCATCTGCACCTCACCGGCGGCAAGACCGCCGACAGCCTCTTCGCGGCCACCGGCCAGGCCACCGTTTCCGGCGGGCGCGGCGACGATACGCTCACGGTCTTCGGCACGAACAACGCCATCCTCTACAGCGTCGGCGATGGCACGGACCGGGTGACGACCAGCGCCGCGGGCGGTATCGGCAATGTGCTCAGGCTCTCCGGCCCCGCTTCGGCCGGCTCGGGACAAGCGCTGACGGCCGACGACCTGTCCCTGCGCCTGGGCGCGAACCGCGAACTGGTGGTGCAGGTGGGCGGCGATGCCGCCGATGCAATCCTGTTCGCCACCTTCAATCCGGACGACGCAGCGGCCAAAGCGCCCTTCGACCACATCGAGTTCGATCCTTCGACAGGCTCAGGACAAACGGCTACCACCCTCAGCTATGCCGACCTGCTGGCCAAGGGCTTCGACATCGCCGGCACGGCGGGCAATGACCTGCTGACCGGCACCAGCGTCACCGACCGCATCAGTGGCGGCGCCGGCAACGACATCCTGCTGGGCGGGGCGGGCGATGATGTCTACCGCTTCAATCCCGGCGACGGCCTGGACGTGATCCAGGACATCCAGGGGCTGAACAGCGTCGAGTTCGGCGCCGGGCTGACGGCGGCGGCCATGACGGCTACCCAGTCGCTGGCCGACGACGGGCAGCGCTATCTGGACCTGGACTTCGGAAATGGGGACCGGCTGTCGATTCTGGATGGCGAGCTGGGTCGGGTTGGTTCGTTTGCCTTCGCCCCTTCGGCAGGCTCAGGACAGGCTGGCACGGTACTGAACATGAATCAAGTGCTGGCCCTGCTGCCGATGGTCAATCTGCGCGGCGGTGACGGCGACGAAGTCTTCGCTGGCTTCGGCGGCAACGACCTGATCGACGGCGGCGCCGGCAATGACGAACTCACCGGCGGCGAGGGCGCGGACCGGCTCTACGGCGGCCTGGGCAACGACACGCTCGAAGGCGATGCCGGCGACGACCGGCTCGATGGCGGCGCCGGCAACGATACCCTGATCGGCGGCAGCGGCATCGACAGCTATCGCTTCGGCCTCGGCATGGGGCAGGACACCGTGATCGACACCGTGGGCGAGGCCGCGGTGCTCGAACTGATGGCGGGCACCAATACCTTCACGCTGGCGGCGCGGCAGGAAGGCGACGATCTGCTGCTGGCCGCGCGATCGGGCAGCGACGCCATCCGGCTGACGGGCTACTACGCCGATCCGGAGGCGGGAACCCACTGGACGGTGAAGACCGCCGACGGCCTGACTCGGGACATGAACACGTTCCTGCAAGGCATCGGCGGGCAGGTGAGCACCGGCGCCGAGTTCATCGCGCAGTTTCGCCAGCGCTGGGTGGGCGAGTGGAATGCCTGGCATGCGAGCAATGGCTACAGCATTGGTGACGATGGGGTGGCGCGGCGGGCGCAGTCGTCGATGACGACGACGGGGACGGCGACGGTACTGCGGTCGGAGACGGAATCGGTCGCGCTCGATGTCGGGGATTTCTATACGGGGGATGGCGCGGATACGTATGAAGTCCGCTATGGGTTCCTGGACACCTACACTGGTTTGAGGACGTTTTCCTGGCCGGCGGTTCAGTCAAACACAAACCAGTCTTCCTCGACCACCACATCGACGGTGATTCGCGAAGCGGATCTTTCGTCGAGAACAGCGCTGGAACCCTGGGATCAGCCGCAACCGATCGTTCCGACGGAGCCTTTCTTTATTCCGTTGAGTCAACTAAGCAGCGGCGATTGTGGGTCATCAGATTCCCTACGGCGAGAGACATAATGTCACGGATTCGCAAGGCCGGCTGATCGGGATGTGGGTCAATTCCCAGGCGCCGCCGATTCCACCGCAACCGGACGAACAGACGGTGGAGGTGCGCGAGGAGGTGGTCGATATCGCCAGTGTCTATACGACTCCCATTGCCTATCTCGGCGCGGGAGATGACCGCGTCGCCGGCCTCACACCTGGACGGCGGCAGCGGCAACGACCTGCTGGCGATTGATAGCGATGTTCGCTTCTACAACTTTCGCGGCAAGAACCTTCCGGTGTTTCTGTATGGCAATGATGGCGACGACACCCTCAAGACCGCCGGCGAATCCGCGACCGCCGACTTCGGCGAGACGATCCTGATCGGCGGGAGGGGCCGCGACAGGATCGAGGGCGGCGCCGGGCGCACTGTCGCCATGCTGCTGGAAGAAGATTCGATCGATACGATCACGGATTCCGGTGTGAATCTTGACGACGAAGTCGTCTTCGGGCCGGGCGTTACGGCGGAGTCGCTGGCGGTACTCCGTCCGGGTTACATACCCTGGTGACCCTCAGAACTCGGAATTCCTGCAACTCCTGACGCCGGATGGAACCGGTGCACTGGTACAGATCGCCAAGGCTGGCAACTCCTCTGGCATCGGCATCGAATACGTTTCCTTCAGCGATGGCACCCGCCTCACGGCTTCCCAACTGCGGGCTCGCCTCGATGACAGCCAGACCGTAGTGGGTTCCACCGGGGACGACACCCTGGTCCTCGGCGCCGGCAACGACGTCATCGACGGTGGCCGGGGCAATGACCTGCTGGTGGGTGCGGCCGGAAACGATAGCTATCGCTTCGGCCGCGGAGGCGGGCAGGATGTGATCGACCAGACCGGCGCCAGCGCGAGCGATCTCGATGTGCTGCGCTTCGCGGATGGCGTACGGCCCTCGGACATCACGATATTCCGCGACGACCAGAACCTCTATCTTGAAATTGCCGACAGCAGCGATGTCGTGACTCTGAAGTCGTGGTGGAACGTCGGAGTCAAGTCGATATCCAGGGTTGAATTCGCCGATGGAACGGTTTGGGCGGCAGGTGATATTTCGGTTCCGGTGATCACCGGCACGGACGGTGCGGACTCCCTGTACGGTACGCGGGGAGACGACACCATGAACGGCGCAGCAGGGGACGACCTGCTGTCGGGCGGCGCCGGCAACGACACGCTGCTCGGCGGCGACGGCCGCGACGCACTGCATGGCGGGCCGGGCGACGATGTATTGTCGGCTCAGGGTGGCGGCGGCTACGCCAACGGTGGTCCGGGCGACGATACCTACCTGTTCGAGCGCGGCGATGGCCTGCTTACCATCGACCTGCGTTCTGTCAACCTGGTATCGCCGGGCAATCCCTGGGAGTCCAATGTGGATGTGGTCCGCTTTGGCGCCGGGATCGCGCCCGAGGACATCGTGGCCAGCTTCTCCATGTCGAGGGGGCGGCTGACTCTCGGCCTTGCCGGCAGCGGTGACGCCATCGAACTGCGCGGCTGGCAGGATTCCATCTGGAGCCAGATCGCGCGCTTCGAGTTTGCTCCTTCGGCAGGCTCAGGACAGGCTGGCACCGTGTGGACGGGCGATACGATTCCGTTTCAGTTCATGGCCGGCACGAACGGCAACGATGTCCTGACCGGTACCTCGGGCGATGACGCGATATTCGGCCGCGGCGGCAATGACGTTATTTCAGGGGGCGCCGGCAACGACACGCTGTTCGGTGGTGACGGCTACAACGGACTGAATGGCGAGGCCGGCGACGACTTTCTGAACGCGGGAGACGGTGGCTTTTTGACGGGAGGACTCGGCAACGATACCTACCTGTTCAATCGAGGCGGCGGCGAAGTGACGATCGACCAACTCCTTGACGAAGGCGACGAATCGGGATTCTCCGCGGGAGCCGGCGATATTGACGTCATCCGCTTCGGTGTCGGCGTGGCGCCCAGCGAAATCGAGGTCTCCTTCTCGCCGGATACGGAGTTCCTGTCCCTGAGGATTGCCTATAGTGACGACGTCATCCACATTCCGTGGGACGCATACTCGGTCCGGATCGCCCGCTTCGAGTTTGCCGACGGCACGGTGTGGACGCCCGATACGATGCCGGCCCCGATCATCATGGGCACGGATGGCGACGATTTCCTGTCGGGCACAGCCGGCGACGATCGCCTCGACGGCCGCGCGGGAAACGACACCCTGAGCGGCGGCGCCGGCAACAACAGCCTCATGGGCGGCGAGGGCGACGACACCTTCGTCGCCGATGTCTCGGCGGGCGTCGATCACATAAGCGATTCGGGCGGCGTCGATACCCTGGTGCTGGAGGGCGCGACGCTGGACGACATCTCGCTCGGCGTCGGTTCGCTGAAGATCACGGTGAATTCGACCGGCCGTGAAATCCACATCGACGACTTCGATCCGGACAACCCCTATGCCGAGGGCGGAATCGAGAATTTCCAGTTTGCCGATGGCATGGTCTTGACCAAAGGCGAGTTGATCGATGCCCTCGGTTTCCATCTGACGGGTACCGGAGGCGACGACGTGCTTTCCGGGACATCGCTTAACGACGTGATTACGGGTCTGGCCGGCAACGACACGCTGGACGGGCGCGCCGGGAATGACGTCCTCTACGGCGGTGAAGGCGACGATACCTATTTTTTCCGGCGCGGCGGCGGCAACGACACTATCCACACCTACGACCCGGATGTCGGGCGTGTTGACACGCTGGTGCTCGAAGGCTTGAACCATGCCGACATCCGGCTGGAGAGTCGGGGTTCCATTAACCTGGCCTTCGTCATCAAGGATACGGGCGAGTCGATCACCGTGAATAATTACTTCGACGACGAGGACGACGGCTTCAAGCTTGACGCCGTAAGGTTCGCCGACGGAACGACCTGGGATCGGACGGCGATGAATGCCATGTTCGACGCCAACGGGATCGATGTCTACGGGACGGACGGCGACGACACGCTGAACGGCGTATCGGGCGTCGCCAGCCACCTGTATGGCTTCGCCGGCAACGACCGTCTGGCAGGCAGCTCGGAAAACGACACCCTCGACGGCGGTGCTGGTGACGATAACCTGTACGGTGGTTGGGCCGGCAATGATCTTCTGGCGGGGGGTGACGGCAACGACATACTGAACGGCGGTTCCGGCGACGACCTTCTCGACGGCGGCGCGGGCAACGACACCCTGATTGGCGATTCCGGCGACGACCTTCTCGACGGCGGCACTGGCAACGATACCCTGTACGGCGGTTCCGGCGACGACACCTATTTTTTCCGGCGCGGCGGCGGCAACGACACTATTCACACCTACGACCCGGATGTCGGGCGTGTCGACACGCTGGTGCTCGAAGGCTTGAACCTTGCCGACATCCGGCTGGAGAGTCGGGGTTCCATTGACCTGTCCTTCGTCATCAAGGATACGGGCGAGTCGATCACCGTAAATAGTTTCTTCGACGACGAGACCGACGGCTTCAAGCTCGACGCCGTAAGGTTCGCCGACGGAACGACCTGGGATCGGACGGCGATGAATGCCATGTTCGACGCCAACGGGATCGATGTCTACGGGACGGACGGCGACGACACGCTGAACGGCGTATCGGGCGTCGCCAGCCACCTGTATGGCTTCGCCGGCAACGACCGTCTGGCAGGCAGCTCGGAAAACGACACCCTCGACGGCGGTGCTGGTGACGATAACCTGTACGGTGGTTGGGCCGGCAATGATCTTCTGGCGGGGGGTGACGGCAACGACATACTGAACGGCGATTTCGGCGACGACCTTCTCGACGGCGGCACTGGCAACGATACCCTGATTGGCGGTTCCGGCGCCGATACCTATTTTTTCCGGAGCGGCGGCGGCAACGACACTATCCACAACTATGACTCGGATGTCGGGCGTGTCAACACGCTGGTACTCGAAGGCTTGAACCATGCCGACATCCGGCTTGAGAAACGGGGTTCCATTGACCTGGCCTTCGTCATCAAGGATACGGGCGAGTCGATCACCGTGAATAGTTTCTTCGACGACGAGACCGACCGCTTCAAGCTTGACGCCGTAAGGTTCGCCGACGGAACGACCTTGGATCGGAAGGCGATGCTCAACAACATTCCCACCGGAGAAGTCGGCGTGGGCGGCACGGCGACACAAGGCCAGACGCTGACCGCCAGCAATACCCTGGCCGACCTCGACGGCCTCGGCAGCATCGGCTACCAGTGGCAGAGCTCGGCGGATGCAGGCGCGACCTGGGCCGCCATTGAAGGCGCGACCGCCAGCAGCTTCACGCTGACCGAAGCGCAGGTGGGCCGCCAAGTCCGCGCCGTCGCCAGCTACACCGACGGCCACGGCACCGCCGAAGCGGTGGCCAGCGCCGCCACGGCGGCGGTGGCCAACCTCAACGACGCCCCCACCGGAGAAGTCGGCGTGGGCGGTACGGCGACCCAGGGCGAAGTCCTCACCGCCGGCAATACCCTGGACGACATCGACGGCCTCGGCAGCATCGGCTACCAGTGGCAGAGCAGCACTGACGGCAACGCCTGGACCGCCATCGTCGGCGCCACCGCCACCACCTTCACGCTGACCGAAGCGCAGGTGGACAAGCAAGTGCGGGTCAATGCCAGCTACACCGACGGCCATGGCACCGTCGAATCGGTCAGCAGCATGGCGACGGCAGCGATCGCCAACCTCAACGACGCTCCGAGCGGAGAAGTCGGCGTTGCCGGCACGGCAACTCAAGGCGAAACCCTCACCGCCAGCAACACCCTGGCCGACGCCGATGGCCTCGGCGCCATCGGCTACCAGTGGCAATCCTCGACGGATGGCAGCACCTGGACCGCCATCGGTGGAGCGACGACCGACAGCTTAACGCTGGGCGAAGCGCAGGTCGGGCAGGAGGTGCGCGTCGCGGCTTACTACACTGATGGTCATGGCACGGCGGAGAGCGTTGCCAGCGCTGCGACGACGGCCGTCGTCAATGTCAACGATGCGCCGCTGGTGGTCAATTCCATCGCCGATCAAACTGCCACCGAGGATGCCGCTTTTGCCTTCACGATTCCGCTTGACACCTTTGCCGATGTCGATGTCGGCGATACGCTGAGCTACACCGCTACCCTGACCGACGGACCCGCGCTGCCGGCGTGGCTCGACTTCGATTCTGCGACAGGGAGCTTCAGCGGCACCCCGCTGAACGATGATGTGGGCAGCATAAGTCTCACGGTCACCGCAACCGATGGCGCCGGCGCCAGCGTCAGCCAGCAGTTCGGCTTGACGGTGACCAACACCAACGACGCCCCGATCGCCACCGCCACCCTGGCCGACCAGAGCGCCGTCGAGAGCGGCAGTTTCTCGCTGGTGTTGCCCGCCGGCCTGTTCGCCGATGTCGATGCCGGCGATACGCTGACGCTGGCCGTTACCGGCGCCGGCGGCGCGGCCCTGCCGGCGTGGCTGGCATTCGATGCGGCAACGCGGAGGCTTTCCGGCACGCCCGCCGCGGGCAGCCCTGGCAGTTTCGCCCTGGCGGCGATGGCCACCGATACGGCCGGCGCGTATGCGGTGATCCCCTTCACCCTGACGGTGCAGCCGGCGCTGAATCAGGTATTGACCGGCGGCAGCGGCAACGACACGCTGACCGGCGGGGCGGGCAACGACATCCTGTCCGGCGGCCTGGGCGCCGACCTGCTGCGCGGTGGCGCTGGCGACGACACTTTCCAGCTCTCGGCCGACGGCACCTGGCGGGCGGGCTTCGTCTGCCGCAACGACGGCAGCCCCGGCCATGCCGGTAGCAGGGCGACGGTATCGATCACGGGTCGCGTCGCCAGTTGGGATGCGATGGACGGCGGCAGCGGCAGCGACCTCCTGCTCGGCACCGCCGGCAACGACATCATCGTCCTCGACGATGCCTACAGTCCACGGCCTAACGGCCTCCAGCCGCGCTTCGCCGGCATCGAGACGATACGGGCGGGGGCCGGCGACGATATCGTCGACCTCACCAGTTCGCGCTGGGGCTATGGCGACGTGACGGTGGAAGGGGAGGGCGGCAACGACGTGCTGTGGACTTCCTCGGGCAATGACACGCTGCTCGGCGGTGCCGGCAATGACACGCTGGACGGCGGCTTCGGCCGGGACAGCATGGCCGGCGGTGTCGGCAACGACATCTACGTGGTGGATAACGCCGGCGACGCGGTGATCGAGAATTACAACGAGGGCACGGACACGGTGCAGTCGCGCATCAGTTACGTCCTCGCTGACAATGTCGAGAACCTCACGCTCACCGGTACGGCGGCCATCAGCGGCACGGGCAACGCGCTCGACAACGTCATCACCGGCACAAGCGGCAACAACACGCTGACCGGCAATGCCGGCAACGACAGGCTGGACGGCAAGGCCGGCGCCGATCTCTTGAACGGCGGGGAAGGCAACGACAGTTATGTTTTCGGGCGCGGCTACGGTCGGGACACGATCCGCGAGAACGATTCCACCGCCGGCAATTCAGACGCGGCGCAGTTTCTCGCCGGGGTCCGCGCCGACCAGATCTGGCTGCGCCATGTCGGCAACAATCTGGAAGCCGGCATCGTCGGCACCACGGACCGGCTGACGGTGGAGAACTGGTACCTCGGCGAGCAGTACCGCGTCGAGCAGTTCAGGACCGCCGACGGCAAGCTGCTTCTGGATAGCCGGGTGGAGAACCTGGTGCAGGCGATGGCGGCCTTCGCGCCGCCGGCGGCCGGCCAGACCACGTTGCCGCCGGTCTATCAGGACACGCTGGCGCCGGTCATCGCGGCCAACTGGCAGTAGGGCACCCCGGCCGCGCCCGCACCCGTCTGCCGGCGGGCGAGGGTGGCTGTCGCGCATAAACCGGTACTTTTCCGTCTGTCCCCGGATCGGGTCCGGGGCAGGCCATTCCGGCTTTCGCCGGAGTGACGAAAAAATGATATACAACAAGACGCGACAGTTACGCATATATGGGATACTATTAGCGACAAGCGCGCCCGCTTGAAGTCATCAAAACACATAAAATGCGACAACAAGACCTCTATCTGAATCGGGAACTCTCGCCCGCCGAGCGCCGGGCGGTGCAGCGCCGAGTGCAGAAGGGTGAGCTTCACCGCATTGCCCCCGGCGTCTTTACGCCGCTGGCGGAGGACCAGTGGCCCGGCCTGCTCCAGCGCGAAAAGTTGCGTTTCCTGGCGGTGCAGTTTCCCGACACCGTCGTCGGCTACCGCAGCGCTTTCGAGGGCATGGCGGGACGCGACGGGGTGATTTTCCTGAACTCGTCCTACAACCGCAGCCATGAATATCCCGGCCTGACCGTGGCCCTGGTCAAGGGCGTCGGCCCGCAAGCCGGCGACCAGCCGATCAGCGGCGGGAGAATACACTTCCCCAGCCTTCCCCGTCTGATGCTCGAAAACCTGAGCATCGACCGCCATCCGCTGCATCGTTGCGCCCCCATTGCCGATGTCGAAAAGCGCCTGGCCATGATCCGCGAATCGCGCGGCGAAAGCTACCTGAACGCCCTGCGCGACGAGGCACGCCAACTCGCGCCGCTGCTCGGCCTCGCGCGCGAATTCGAGAAGCTCGACAAACTGATTGGCGCCATCCTCGGCACCCGGCCCGAGCAGCTTCTCGCCGACCCGTCCGCTCGTGCATCGGCTCTGGGCCTGCCCTACGACACAACGCGGATCGCGCTGTTCGACTCCTTGGTTGCGGAACTGCGCACCCGCCACTTCACGCCGCGGACGGATCAAGCCGGCAATGGCGCGGCAGCCACCCACCAGGCATTCCTGGAGTCCTACTTCAGCAACTTCATCGAAGGCACGGAGTTCGAAATCGGCGAGGCCCGCGACATTGTCATGCACGGCAAGATCGTCGAGAAGCGCCCAAAGGACAGCCACGACATCATCGGCGTCTTCCAGCAGATCGTTCACCCCGGCTGGCGCTCGCAGACGCTCTCCACCACGCCACAAGTGCTCGAACAACTGCGCGCACGCCACGCCGAGATGATGCAGGCGCGTCCGGAAATCGAGCCCGGCGAATTCAAGGACCGCATGAACTACGCCGGCAACACCGCCTTCGTCGCCCCCGAGCGGGTGCGAGGCACGCTGGTGGAGGGCGCGAAACGGCTGGCCGACGTGGCGCCCGGCATGCCGCGTGCGCTGCTGGCGATGTTTCTCGTCGCCGAAGTGCATCCCTTTCTCGATGGCAACGGCCGCTTGGCTCGTCTGGTCATGAACGCCGAACTTTCCGCCGCCGGCGAATGCCGCATCATCGTCCCCACACTGGCGCGGGAAGAGTACCTGGACTGCCTGCGCAAACTCACCCGGCAGGCCGATGCCGACGGCTTCATCCGGTACATGGCATGGCTACAGCAATGGAGCGCGGGGTTCGGGTACGAGAATCTTGACGGGGTGATCGAGGAGATGAAGGCTCGCAATGCGTTCGAGCGGTCACGGGTGGAGTTTCGACTGTTGCCTCCCCAGGAAGATGCGGCGCAGCGACAGGCGTAGCAGTCTCTCGGTACCCCCCCTCTCAATTCTCAAGCTGATTCAGTTCCAGAAAGCTATCTCGTGGTTTTGGATGGCATTGAATGTGCGCACTGGATGCCGGATCGGGGTCCGGGGTGACGTTCTTGCGCCGGAATGACGATGTTGTGAGATCGCGCCTGTCTGAGTTCCGCATGGCACGGCCCATGCCCATCGGTAGGTCGATAGCGACACGAGGTCAAGCAGCGCCTTGTAATTAATTCCTGCGGGATGCTACAGTGATGACCACTTCATAAGTGTGGGAATTACGCGGAGTCCTGAAACGTTGGCGATAAGGTCGTGACCTGTCCGCCGGGCGCTTGGTCAAACGAAAAATCAATAACACCGGGCAAAGCCAGACGCATGAATAGCGAAGACGGTCCCAAGCCGCGATGATTGACACGCCCTTGGTTGCCGATCCTGGCGACTACGGCCGGGACACGGTGCGCGACAACGACGGCACCTCGGGAAACGTCAACGCGGCCCGGTTTCTCGCCGGCATCGCGGCCGACCAGATCTGGCTGCGCCATGTCGGCAACAATCTGGAGGCCGGCATCATCGGCACCACGGACCGGCTGACGGTGGAGAACTGGTACCTCGGCGAGCAGTACCGCGTCGAGCAGTTCAGGACCGCCGACGGCAAGCTGCTGCTGGACAGCCGGGTGGAGAACCTGGTGCAGGCGATGGCGGCCTTCGCGCCGCCGGCGGCCGGCCAGACCACGTTGCCGCCGGTCTATCAGGACACGCTGGCGCCGGTCATCGCGGCCAACTGGCAGTAGCTCGGGCGGGCTGGAAAATATTGCTAGCTTGATCCGCAGCGTTTCTGGATTCCGGCCTGCGCCGGAATGACGGGGGTGTCATTCCGGGCTTGTCCCTACGCCGTCATTCCGGGCTTGACCCGGAATCCATGGATCGCCTTCGGTCGCCGTCTGGATTCCGAGCAACTAAAGAGGTCAGCATCGATTTTGTTTTGACCTAGCCCGCCAGCCGCGCCGTCACCCGTCTGCCGGCGGGCGAGGGCGCGGCGACTCTCACGCACAGGACCCGTCACGGGTATCGGTCAGAATCGGCCACAGGTATTCCCAGGCATTGCCCGTGCACATTTTCCGGCACTGCTGAAAGGCTACCGTGACGCGCTCTCTCTGTTCCCAGAGGCGCACGATGCACGGATCGCGCAGATGGCTGAGTTCAACGTTCGGCATCTCCCGGGTCTGGCGGAAGTTCTTCATGTCGAAGCGGCAACTGCCGTGTTTCGGGATGTTTACCCTGGCTTCGAAGGTCTGGACCCGGGCGTGTTCAACCTTCAGTTTCATCATGCCGTTGTAACCGGTTTCGTCGCGGAAATTGCACTCGGCTCTGACGTTCAACGCGCGGGTCGGAATCGGGCCGGGCTTTTTTGCCTTGGGTTCGGCTCGTGCGGCAGCCTTTTGCGGCGGCATCGCGTCGGATTGGGCTTTTGCCTCAGGCAGCGCGGCGACCGGCTCGGGCGAGGGCGAGGGCGAGGGCGAGGGCTCCGGCGCGGCACAGCCGGTCATCAGAAAGGTCATCAGCAGCAGAGACAGGCGATTTCTCATGATGCGTGCCGGGAAGGTTGGGACGGTGGGTTGATTATCCGCGAGAATCTGGTGGACCGCGAGATTCCGGGCGGCGAAAAGTGCCAGGCGCGGCGAAGCAGGCACCGGTTTGCCTCCGGAGCAAGGATAATTGCGCATGTCCACGAACATTCCCGTCCCCGCCATGGCTGCCGGCCGCCTCTCCCCTTTGAAGGGCTTGTGGCCCTTCCTGCGGCCTTACCGGGCGCGGGTCGCGCTGGCCTTCGTGCTGCTGTGCGTCGGGTCGGCCACCATCCTGCTGGTGCCGCTGGCGTTTCGCGACCTGATCGATTTCGGCTTCGGCGACCGGGAACGGGCGAGCGGGGGACTGCTCGGCACATTGAGCCTGAACGGGCATTTCCTGGCCCTGTTCGGCCTCGCGAGTTTCTGGGCGCTGGCCATATCGGCGCGCTTCTACATCGTGTCGTGGATCGGCGAACGGGTTACGGCCGACTTGCGCAACGCCGTCTATCGGCGCGTGCTGGGACAGTCACCGCAATTCTTCGAGACGCTGCAGACGGGGGAGGTGCTGTCGCGCCTGACCGGCGACACGACGCTGATCCAGACCGTGGTCGGCAGTTCGATTTCGATGGGCCTGCGCAGCCTGTTCCAGTTCATCGGCGGCATGGTGATGCTGGCCGTCACCAGTTTTTACCTGTTCTCGCTGAACCTGGGCCTGATGGCCTTGCTGACCCTGCCCATCATCGCCATCGGTCGCCGGGTCAAGAAGCTGTCGCGGGAATCGCAGGACCGGATTGCGGATGCCTCCGCCCTGGCCGGCGAAATCCTCAACGCCATGCCGACGGTGCAGGCATTTACCCAGGAAAAACACGAAGCTGGACGCTTTGCCGAGCGCACGGAAAGCAGTTTCGCTACGGCGATCCGGCGCACCAGGGTGCGCTCGGCGCTGACCGTGCTGATCATTACGGCGGTGATGGGCACCATCATTTTCGTGCTGTGGATAGGTGCGCGCCAGGTCCATGAGGGCATCCTGACGGGCGGACAACTGGCGTCCTTCGTGCTTTATGCGGCGCTGGTGGCGGGCGGCGTCGGCACCATGGCGGAGGTGTGGGGCGACGTGATGCGTGCCGCCGGTGCGACGGAACGACTGCTGGAACTGCTGCACGCCGAACCGGCGATCCGCGAAGTCCCGCGGCCGGAAACGCCGGTTCATCCGGCGCAGGCCAGGATCAGTTTCGAACACGTGGTTTTCAGCTATCCGGCGCGCCCGCAAATACGGGCGCTGGACAATATCGACCTGGAAATCGCCCCGGGTGAAAGCGTCGCCCTGGTCGGGCCGTCGGGCGCCGGCAAGACCAGCCTGTTCCAGTTGCTGCTGCGCTATTACGAGGTCTCGGCCGGCAGCATTCGGGTCAACGGGCAGGATATCCGGCAGATCAGCCTCCACGACCTGCGTGGCGGGATAGCCATCGTGCCGCAGGATCCGGTGATCTTTTCCGCCAATGCCCTGGAAAACATCCGCTACGGCCGGGCCACGGCCAGCGACGATGAAGTGATTCAGGCCGCCCGGGCGGCGCTGGTCGAGGAGTTCATCGAGCGCCTGCCGGAGGGTTACCGGACCTTTCTCGGCGAACGCGGTACGCGCTTGTCGGGCGGCCAGCGGCAGCGCATCGCCATCGCCCGTGCAATCCTGAAGGGCGCGCCTTTGCTGCTGCTCGACGAAGCCACCAGCGCGCTCGACGCCGAGTCGGAAATACTGGTGCAAAAGGGTCTGAATGCCGCGATGAAGGGTCGCACCACCTTGATCATCGCCCACCGGCTGGCCACCGTGCAGATGGTCGATCGGATCGTGGTGATGGAGCACGGGCGCATCGTCGAGACCGGCACGCCGGAGGACCTGCGCGGTCAACGCGGGCTGTATGCGCGTCTGGCGGCCTTGCAGCTGGATCTTTGAGGCATTTATTCCTGCCTGATCCGATTGTTTACATAATGCCAATTATGCGTAGTACAGGGGTGGCTGTTTCAGTCGATTAAAAGGATTGCCACGCGCTGCATGCCGGCCATCACCGATGGCCGGCACCAGCTCAATCAATCATGAGAAAGCCGCAATTCCGGTTATCGCACGGCCAAGGATCAGGGCGTGGACATCGTGGGTGCCTTCATAGGTATTCACGACTTCGAGGTTCACCAGGTGTCGCGCCACACCGAATTCGTCGCTGATGCCGTTGCCACCCAGCATGTCGCGGGCAACGCGCGCGATATCGAGAGATTTGCCGCAGGAATTGCGCTTCACCATCGAGATGATGTCGATGGCGGCTATTCCCTCATCCTTCATCCTTCCCAGGCGCAGGCAGCTCTGCAGGCCAAGCGCGATCTCGGTCAGCATATCGGCCAGCTTTTTCTGGATCAGCTGGTTCGCTGCCAGGGGCCGGCCAAACTGCTTGCGGTCGAGCGTGTATTGCCGCGCGCGGTGAAAACAGTCTTCGGCGGCGCCCAGTGCTCCCCAGGCGATGCCGTAGCGTGCGCTGTTCAAACAGGTGAATGGACCTTTCAAGCCGCGAATCCCGGGGAAGGCGTTTTCCTCGGGACAGAACACCTCATCCATGACGATTTCCCCTGTAATCGAGGCGCGCAGGCCCACCTTGCCGTGGATCGCCGGCGCCGACAGGCCCTTCCAGCCCTTTTCCAGGATGAAGCCGCGAATCGCGCCCTCCTCGTCCTTGGCCCACACGACGAATACATCCGCGATCGGGCTATTGGTGATCCACATCTTCGAACCGCTGAGCGAAAAGCCGCCGGGGACCTTTCTGGCGCGGGTAATCATGCCGCCGGGATCGGAACCATGGTTGGGCTCGGTCAGACCGAAGCACCCGATCCACTCCCCCGCTGCCAGCTTGGGCAGGAATTTCTGCTTCTGCGCTTCTGTTCCGAACTCGTTGATCGGCACCATGACCAGCGAGCTCTGGACGCTCATCATGGAGCGATAACCCGAATCGACGCGTTCGACTTCCCGGGCGACGAGGCCATAGCAGACATAGTTGAGTCCCGAACCGCCATAGGCTTCGGGGATGGTCACCCCCAGCAATCCCAGCGCACCCATTTCGCGAAAGATGGATGTATCGGTCTTTTCGTTGCGGAACGCTTCGACGATTCGCGGCGCCAACTGCTCCTGGCAATACGAAAACGCCGAATCGCGCACCATCCGTTCGTCTTCGGTCAATTGCGTGGCAAGCAGCAGCGGGTCATCCCAACGAAATTCTGACTTGTACATCATCGACCTCCTCGACAGGGTTATGTATCAGCGGCGGGCAGGTTCTGCTGCGCGCGCGTGGCAGAGCGAATCCTAGGCCAGGAGCGGCGCATGGCGCAAACGAATAATCGGTACCCTCATATGCGATATAGGCATATATTGAAGGCTTATTGCTCGATAATGTCGCGTGTTTTGGCAATAAGCACAATTGTCATATGTGAATAGAGGATGTCATGAGACGAAAAATACCGACCTTGCAATCGCTTTGCTGCTTCGAGGCCGCAGCCCGCCACGAGAGCTACACCCGCGCCGCCCATGAACTGGCAATGACTCAGGGAGCCGTATCGCGCCAGATCGCCTCGCTGGAGGACTTTCTTGGCATCGCCTTGTTCAAACGCACACGGCATGGCGTCGCGCTGACATCCGGCGGCATTCCCTATGCACGTCAAATTGCAGGTCGTCTCAACGGCCTGGAGCGGGACACGATCGAGGTCATGTCCATGCCCGGTAGCGGCGGATCCATACATCTTGCGGCTGTCCCGACATTCGCCACGCGTTGGCTGGTGCCGCGGCTGGCCGAGTTTGCGACCCTCCATCCCGACATCACGGTGCATATCGAGACGCGCACCCGACCGTTCATGTTTTCCGACAGCGATTTCGATGCTGCCTTGTACGCGGGCACGGCCGAGCAGGTCGGCAACTGGCCCGGCACACGGGCCATGTTGCTGATGCCGGAAGAAGTCGTCCCGGTGGCAAGCCCCCGCTTGCTGGCGGCGCGCAAGCGCTGGCGCCCGCAGGATTTGGGCACCCTGCCCTTGCTGCAGCAGAGCACGCGCCCCGAGGCATGGCGGCAGTGGTTCGACGCCATGGGGGTCGAGGCTGCACTGGCGCTATACGGCCCGCGCTACGAACTGTTTTCGATGCTCGCGATGGCCGCCACCCATGGCCTCGGCGTGGCCCTGATTCCGCGGATGCTGATCGAGTCCGAGTTGGCCCGCGGCGAGTTGCGCGTCGCCTGCGAGCAAGCGATGCATGGCAAGCGCAGTTACTACCTGGTTACCGCCGACTCCGGTGACGAACGTCCGGCCGTCAGGCACTTCCAGCAGTGGCTGCTGGCGCAAGTCCGGACCGGCCCCGCGCAAGGCCGGGCCGCATTCTGAGCGTCCGCCGTATTTTTCCTGTCCGGCTTCATTGCCAATCAATGGCACCGCTCTCGGGGGCAAGCGCACTACCCTTCGCTGATGCTAGTCTCTGGCCGATGGTGATTGTGCTTTGCAAACTTCACCAAACCCGGCGACAAACATTCGGAGGTTCACATGGCGGACAAGCGACCCACACTTACATTCATCGGCGGCACGGGCGATCTGGGCTCGGGCCTGGCGTGGCGCTTCGCCAAGGCGGGTTACCCCGTAATAATCGGTTCGCGCGCAGCGGAAAAGGCGATGCAGTCCGCCGCGGAAATGGCCAGGCGCGGCCCGCTTGATGTTCAAGGGATGGATAACGCCGCTGCGGCCGGGGCCGGCGATATCGTGTTCATGACGGTTCCCTTCGCCAGCCACGAAGGCACGCTGGCATCGATTCGCGCCGCCGTTCAGGGAAAGATCTTGGTCGACTCCACGGTGCCCCTGATGCCACCCAAGGTCATGCGCGTGCAGTTGCCGGCGGGTGGATGCGCCGCCAGGCAAACCCAGGAAGTCCTGGGTGAAGGCGTCCGCGTCGTTTCAGCTTTCCAGAACGTTGCGGCGGCTCACCTCCAGGCCGAAGATGCCCGCCTCGACGACTGTGACGTCCTGGTGACCGGCAACGACGCCGATGCGCGCGAAGTCATCGTCAAGCTGGCTGCTGAAATCGGCTTCAAGGCCTGGCATGCGGGCAGCATTGATAACTCTGCAGTTGCCGAGGCCCTGACATCGGTGCTGATTTTCATGAACAAGCGTTACGGCATTGCCGGAGCCGGGATTCACATCACGGGGACACCTACCAAGGCCGGCTAGCCCTCAAGGCCGCAACCAAAATCAAAGGCCGCTCTCCCGACAAGGGCGAGCGGCCTTTCTTCTGGCATCAACCGGGATGATCAGGCAGTGAGTTCGCCTTCGCGTCCCTTGGCCCTCAAGAGCCCCGGCGAAAGCCCGAAACGGTCCTTGAAAGAACGGCTGAAATGCGCGGAATCATTGAAGCCGCGACGGTATGCAATTTCGCAGATCGTCAGCGAAGCCATGGCCGGATCCAGCAGATCCTCGCGTCCGGCTTTGAGGCGGCGGTCCCAGATCCACTTGCTCACCGTCATGCCGCACTGACGGAAAAGCCCATGCAGATGACGCACGGAAATGAAGTTGGCATTGGCAATCCGCGTCGGGGTCAATTCATGGTCGGAGAAATTCTCCTCCAGATAGGAAAGAATTCCGGACAGGCGCGCTGACTGATTCTCATTTTCCCTGCTGTCGCGCTTGTTGCGTGAGCGGAGCACCGCCCCGACCAGCGCGAGGAAACTGTCGGCGAGCGTGAATTGCTCGGTTTCGGAAAGGGCGCCCTCTTTTTCCTGGGTCAGGGACTTGAGCAGGCAGATCACCACGGGCACCAGCCCCCCGCCACTTAACATGGTCGCGCCAAAATCGCGCACCTCCCTTCCGAGCACACGCTCATGGAACACGCGATGCGGAATGCGAAGAATGATCTTGCTGCCCTTCTCGGGATAATCCACGTTGTAGGGAATGTTGCTGGGCACGATCGCCAGTTCATTCTCGCGGAGCGTGAATGTCTTCTCGGCCTGGGTAATTACAGCGGTTCCTTCGAGCTGCACATGCAGAAGGAAGTCCAGGACGTCATCGGCGAGGATATCTTCATCGCGCCGAAATACGCTGACCGGATCGCTCTCGATGCGATGAATCGTCAAACTCGCGAGCTTGTACCTGCTGACTGAATAGTGCTCGAAAGGCTCGGTGTGCTTTTGTGGAAGAACACGCACGACCGAACTCGCCACGACGCTCAATTGTGGTCCTTCGGATACCAACGGGACTGCCATGGCTGTTTCTCCTCCAGCGCAACGCCGGCCTTCAGGCCGGTTCTCGTGTAAATGCCCTGCTCTACGGTGGACAAATTAGCGATTGTCGGTTCGCTATTTATTCGCCAAATGCGCTTCTTACCATGAAACTTGCGTTTTGGTCAAAGACATTGGGCAAATCGGCAATGCAAGCACTCCTTACAGCTTGGCAGCCATTTTTGCAAATTCGGCATCGGTGACAAGACGATGCGTATGCGTGGCCTGCTCCTTGACGCTGGCCAGAAGGCTCGGGAACTTGTCGGCAGCAACCGCCAAACCGAGTTCCTTGACCTTGATTTCAATGTTCGCGAGACCGCTCTTCTTGCCCAGGACAATACCGCGTTGCGCTGCAACAATCGACGACGAGTAGGGTTCGATGGCGTCGGGCATGTGGAACTGCGCCGCCACGGCGCCGCTTTCGCGGACAAACAGCGCTTCGCCCACTACCGGCTTCCAGCGGTCAACCTGATAGTCCCCTGATTTGCGCACCAGTTCGGATACTTTCCGCGCCTTGGACAGATCCATCTCGACCGGTACCTTGTACAAACATTGCAAGGCCAGTGCGACTTCGCAGATATCGGCATTGCCGGCACGCTCGCCCATGCCGTTGATGGTGCCCTGAATCCAGGTGGCACCGCCGCGGACGGCGGCAATCGCGGCCGCCGTAGCCAGGCCGAAATCGTTGTGACCGTGCCAATGGATGGCAACATTCGGCCCAACCCAGGACGCGACCTTGCGGATCAGGAATTCCACCGACTCCGGGGCGCAGGCGCCAATGGTGTCGACCACCGAGACTTCCTCGGCGCCCGCCGCGATGGCGGCTTTATAAACCTGCTCCAGAAAGCCGAGGTCGGAGCGCGTGCTGTCGACCGGGAAAAAGTTCACCCGCATGCCATGGGCGCGAGCGTGCCTGATGGCATCGGTCAGGCGCGTGATCACCGACTCACGGGTGAAACCGTAGGCCGTCATCTTTTGTTCGCTGGTGGCGATTTCGATGAGCACCGCCGTGGTGCCCAACTCGATATGCGCATCCACATCCGCCTTCACGGCACGGGCGAAGCCCCATATTTCCGATTTGAATCTGGCGGCAAGAATCCGCCGCACGGCTTCGGTATCTTCATCGGAGACCCGCGGAAAGCCCGACTCGATGCGTCCAATGCCCAGTTCGTTCAGACCGCAGGCGATCTCGAACTTGGCATCCGCCGAAAACACCACGCCCACCGCCTGTTCGCCATCACGCAGCGTCGTGTCGTAAAAGCGAACGACTTTTGTGCGGTCGAAACCGTCCAGGACTTGCGGACGATCATTGATGTCACCGGTCCAGATCAGATCGGGGGGCACAGGTGTGTTGGCGTTCATTTGTTCTCCTTCAATTCAGGCAATTGCAATCGGGCGGACCAATGAGGCTTCGCCACCCTTGATCTTCAGCGGCAGCACGACCACCGTGCTGACGTAGTGCTTGTCGGCGGCAAGAGCCTCCAGGGTCAGGCTCTTCATGACATAGATGCCGGCCTCGACCAGGATGATGCGATGGCTGGCAAAAGGCGCCGGCACTCCCAGCGACAGGTTGTCGGTGCCCACCAGTTTCGGCTTGCGTGCAACGATCCAGTGCGCGGCGGCGTCGCTCAGACCGGCCCACTTGTTCAGATAGGCATCGCGGTCAGTCTCGAAAAAACGGGCGTAGCCGGTACGCACCAGAATGCAGTCGCCTTCCCGAATGGCAACCCCCTGCCTCGACGCGGCCCCTTCAAGGTCTTCAGGGGTGATGGCATAGCGCTCGGGCAGGATGTCCAGACCCTTGTACCCGGGAATATCGAGCAGCACCGAGCGCAACAGCAGAGGCGGCACCTTTTCCAGGCTATGCAGGGGCTCAGGCAGTTTTGTGAAGCCGGTGTCGCGCTGGTAGGGCGTGACATCGATGCCCATCACCTTGTTGTCCTGGGACATGTGAATCGGCAAGTCGAAATGCGTGCCGGCATGCATGGATGTGACGAGGAGACTGATCGCGTCAGAAAAACCGGGCTCGATGCCCATCTCGTCGAAGGATTTACGCACGTATTCGTGGTAGCGATAGAGAAAGAACTGGAACGGCGGATCAAACGGATGAACCGGCATGGCGGGCCAGTAGGCCTGTCCAAGATCGTAAACTTTTGCCTTCGACAGGACGTCAAACAAGGCTTGACCGCTCATCTCGATGCTCCTCGAACTTGATTGTTAGCGCAATGCCGGCCCTGGTCGGACGGCGAAAAGCACAAAACCGATATCACCCGCGCTCGATAACGAAACGCGGCTCCCGGCTCGGCATGGGGAGATAATCACGACGCGTCACCGCGCCATACAGTGTGCTGCGCTGAACCGGAACACGCCCTATCGAGGCAATCGTCGCGTCCAGTTCCTCCGGGGTCATTTCCTGGCCATGCCCGGCGCCGGCTGCGCGACTGATGCTTTCATTCATCAAGGTGCCGCCCAGGTCGTTGGCGCCGGCCTGCAAACTTGCCAGTACGCCCTCGCGTCCCATCTTGACCCATGAAGTCTGAATGTTGCCGATCAGCGGATGCAAGGCCAGTCGCGCCACGGCGTGCATCAGCACTGCTTCGCGGAATGTCGGTCCGCGCCGCGCCCTGCCCCGCCGGTATAGCGGCGCCTCCATGTGCACGAACGGCAAGGGCACGAATTCGGTAAAGCCTCCCGTTTCCTCCTGCAAATCGCGCAGGTGCAACAGGTGGCGAGCCCAATGCACCGGCTGCTCGACATGGCCATACATGACCGTCGCCGTACTTCTGAGCCCGATACCGTGAGCGGTGCGCATCACCTCGCTCCACTGCGCCACAGTCAGCTTGTCGGGGCACAGCACCTTGCGCACGTCGTCATCGAGTATCTCGGCGGCCGTCCCCGGCAATGAAGCCAGCCCCGCTGCCTTGAGTTCGATCAGGTAGTCGCGCAGGGGCATCCCCAGCGTCGTTGCACCCTGCCAGATCTCAAGCGGTGAAAAGGCGTGAATATGGATGTCCGGACAGACCAGCTTGATCGCCTTGCAGATATCGAGATAGGTCTGTCCCGTATATGAAGGATGTATCCCCCCCTGCAGGCAAACCTCGATGGCGCCACGATCCCACGCCTCGGCAGTCTTGTTCTGGATATCCGGCAAGGACAGCGTATAGGCCTTGCCGCGGAGTTCTTCGCTGGCCTTGCCTTTGGAAAACGCGCAGAACTGGCACTTGTAGGAGCAGATGTTGGTGTAGTTGATGTTGCAGTTCGGAATATAGGTAACCGAATTGCCCTTCACCTCGACACGCAATTCGTCGGCGGCAGCGCAAAGAACCCGGAAATCTCCGCCGCGCACAGCGAACAGTCGAGTGGCTTCAAGTTCGGACAGCCGCACCCCGCGTGCCGCCCTTTCCGCGCAGCGGTAGGTTTCGCTGCCTAAAAAGTGGCTCAGATGCGGCGTGGGCGGGAAGTTCGGCAGCTTTGGCGGCGCACCAATGTCGCCCGGCGACCATGCATCGGTACGCGGGAATCCGCAGGCATCGACACGGGAACGCACGGCTTGATGCAACTCGGGATCAACCCACTCTTCAAGCCGCTGCACCAGTTTCGGATAAAGAGGCAAGCGCGGCACCAAGGTTTTTCCGGCAATCTCGGTTTCTCTTGCCAGCAATCGCAGATGAGGCCATGGGGCCTCCGGATTGACATGGTCCGGCGTCACGGGAGAGACTCCGCCCAGGTCATTGATCCCGGCCCGGATCAGGGCGCGCAATGAATGTGGCGACAGATTGGGCGGCGCCTGGATATTGGCCTCGGCGCCCAGAATGATGCGCGCAACGGCTATGGTCCAGCACAAATCTTCGGTTGAAGGCTCGGTCGCATTGGCCATCTTGGTATTCGGCTTGCGGCGGAAGTTCTGGATGATGACTTCCTGGATGTGGCCATGTTCGTCATTCAGGTCACGCAGCGCCAGCAGCGCCTCAATCCGCTCGCGTCGGGTTTCACCGATGCCGATGAGTATCCCGGAGGTGAACGGTATTTTCAGTTGGCCGGCCGCCGCGATCATTGCCAGGCGTGCTGCGGGTTGCTTGTCGGGGGATCCGAAGTGAGGCCCTCCCGTATCGCACAGCCTCTGCGCCGAGCTTTCGAGCATCAATCCCTGTGACACCGAAACCGCACGCAAGGCCTGCAAATCCTGTGCGCTCATGACGCCCGCGTTCAAATGCGACAGCAGACCCGTTTCACGCTGGACCAGCCGTGCCATGGCCGCAAGATAGGACAGCGTGGTCCCGTGACCCAGACCGGCAAGAGCCTCGCGCGCACTGGCATAGCGCAACTCAGGTTTGTCGCCGAGGGTAAACAAGGCCTCGTGGCAGCCCGCGCGGGCGCCATCGCGGGCAATCGCCAGAACCTGCTCGGGCAACAGGTACGACGGAACATCACCGCCCGGAACCTTGGCAAAGGTACAGTAATGACAAACATCCCGGCACAACTGCGTGAGTGGAATGAAAACCTTTGGCGAATAGGTGACCACAGAGCCATGTCCGCGATCCCGGATCGCCCCCGCTACCGCCTGCAGCGCTTCCAACTCATGACAGTCGGCAAGCTCCAGCGCGGTGGCGGCATCGGGGCGATCGGATTCAAATAGTCTGCCGGCAAGCGAACTCATCGGGTTGTCATTCCACCATTTTTCGCACGGGCCGCATCTTCCGGATGCCGGTTCTACTTGACCACGCCACAGATGTTCATCATGACTTCGATGTATACCCGCACGATGTCCATCATGTCGCCGATATGCGTGTGTTCGCCTTGCGCCGTGGAGAAGCCGCCGCCGCCGGTGCGAATCCGGCCGGCCGAGCCGTAGTTCACGGTCGGGATGCCGTAGCGATTCATGTGCGCCGCGTCGCTGTACCAGGTTTCGATGCCCATCTCGGGCGGCTTGCCCAACTGGTTCGAGTGTGCGCTGATGACGTTCTGCACCAGTTCGTGATCGTCCGGAATGGAAGTTCCCGGCGCGGAGAGGAAAATCTCGGCCTTGGTGCCCTCCAGATGGGGGTTGGCCTTGACCACGCTCTTGATAACGCTGCGAACCTCGTTGAACGCCGCGACCGGCAAGACACCGGGAATCGTGCGTACATCGAGATAGATCACGCAGTTGTCCGGCGTCCGGGCGCCGCGCCAGGGCCAGCCGCCTTCGATGGCGGATACATTAACCCGCGGCTGGAAATCGCCGACGGCGTTGCGCTTGCAGTAATCCGGAATCCACTCGTGGATTGCGTCGAGCACCGCGCGCGCCTTGTTGATGGCGTTGCGGTCAACTTCCGACCAGGCCGTGTGGATCAGGTGGCCAGGGACGGTGATCTTGACCCAGGTCGTGCCGCAGTGACGCGGGATCAGCATCATGTTGGTCGGCTCGCCGAGGATGCAGTAGTCGGCTACCGCACCATGGGTGATGGCGTACTTGGTGCCGACGCCATAACCCTGGTACTGGCGGCCTTCGTATTCATTGACGGGCGCCTTCTCGATCTCGCCGGCAACGGCCGCGATGACCACGTCGCCGCCGAGCTTGATGCCGGCCTTGCGAATGGCTTCCACGGCGGTAACGTAGTTGGCGAGGGCGAACTTCATGTTGAAGGAGCCCATGCCGTAGATCCACTCGTTGTCGACCAGCGTGCCTTTGCACTGGTAGCCGATGCCGCGGTGCGCCTGCTCGGGGCCGAATGAGGTGTCGAGGTGGCCGTTGAACATCAGCGACTTGCCGCCGCCCTGCCCCTGCAGTCGGCCAATGGCGTTATAGCGCTCGTCGCCGATGGGCTGCAGCGTGGCATCGAAGCCGGAACCCTTCAATACTTCATGATACGCACGGGCGACATCGCCCTCGAAGCCGGTCGGGCTGGGGATATTGGTCAGATCGATGGTCAGATTGACCAGGCGATCGCGATCGATCAGATCGGTGGCCTTCTTGACCAGATCGCTGTTTAGCTGGTTTGCCATGTTTTTCTCGTCCGGATTATTCAACGATGAAGGTCGTCAGCGTGCCGAGCTTTTCGACGTTGCAGTCGATACGGTCGCCGTTCTTGAGGTACTGGGGATCCTTGCGGCCGGCGATCACGCCGGGAGGGCTGCCGGATGTAATGACATCGCCCGGTTCCAGCGTAATGTTCGACCACCATGCGACCATGTCGGCGATCTTGTAGATGACATTGCCGGTGTTCGAGGTCTGGCGCTCTTCTCCGTTCAGCGTCAGTACCATGCCGAGATTGTTGACGTCGCCGACTTCATCCAGCGTCACCAGATGCGGACCGAGCGGGCAGGAGCCGTCAAAGCTCTTGCCCAGCAGGATGACCTTGTTCGAATGCTCGCGTGCCTGGATATCGCGCGCCGAGAGGTCATTGAAAATCGTCAGGCCGGCGACATAGTCCAGCGCCTCTTCGGCTGAAACGCGGAAGGCCTTCTTGCCGATGATGATGCCGACTTCGATCTCGTAGTCGAGTTGCTTGGTGAAGTGCGGCACCTTGACCGAGGCGTTGGTCGGCACGACGCTGGACGGCGCCTCGAGGAAGCCGGTGGGGTGTTCGAAATGGAAATCGCCCCAGTTGTGCGACTGCCACTCCGGCTCTTTCCACGTGCTCAACTCGCTGAGGTGGGCCGGAAAATTGCACGAAGTATGCATGATCTTGCCCGGGCGGGGCACCGGCGCCTGCAGATCGACATCGGCGGCAGGAATGACGTTGGATTGCCCCGGCGCAGCCTTCGCCGACAGGGCGCGGGCGCGCGCCATTGCGCTTTCGCCAAGTTCCAGGAACGGAATCATCACGTTCGGCAACTCACCGTTCGTTGCCCCGTGAAGATCGAGGATGCCGCCACCGGCCAGTACCACGCCTATCGTGGCCTTGCCGCTCGACTTGATCTTGAAGCTTGCCAGTTTCATAGTTGCCTCTCTGTTGTATTGACGGCACCGCGCGCCTGGCGCGCGGTGCTTTCGGCGCACCCCGATATGCCTCAGGCCGTGACAGCAGGGCCCGGCTTGAGCTTGGGCAGGACTTCCGCGCCCATCAGACGGATGGTTTCGAGGTTGTCTTCGGTCGTCTTGCCGACCACTTCCAGCAACGGCAGATTCAAACCGGCGTCCACCAGTTCCTGGGTGATTTCCAGGCACTCGGCCGGCGTACCGGAGATGACGGTGAAACGACGCATCATTTCGTCGGTGACCAGATGCGTGACGTGGTCCTGGGTGCCTTCGGCGATGGCCTTGCGGAACGGCTCCCACGAGCTGTCGGGCAGACCCGAGCCGGCGAGAATCACGTCGTTCTTGATGTTGCGGATCTTGTTGACGATGTAGGTGCCGGTATAGCTGCGCGTCGCATTGCGGGCCTTGTCGCCATCGCGCGAGCAGGCGCAGAGGATCACGCCGCCGACCGGGAAGCTGTCGGGCAGGGTGCGATTGGCCTTGGCCGCGCCTTCCTTCATGTTGTTGATGGCGTACTTGACGAAGGCCGGCGAGGTCAGGCCGGCGAGCAGCATGCCGTCGCTTTCCCTGCCGGAGAGCTTCTGCATGAAGGGGCCGGTGGCGCCGACATAGATCGGGATATCGGTGCGCAGGCCCTTGCCGGCACGATCAAACGCTGGCATCGACGACTTGTAGTGCTTGCCTTCGTAGGAGTACTTCTTGCCGCTGAACACATGACGCATGATCTCGATGGACTCATGGTGCACTGCCACCGGACGCATTTTCTCGATGTCGTATTCAAGATACTCGATGCCGACCTTGCCGACGCCGATGCCCATGACGAAGCGGCCATTGGACAGCTCGTCGATACCGGCGGCTTCCGATGCCTGGATGGTCGGGTGACGCATGTAGGGGGAAGTGATGCCAAGGCCGACCGGTATGGTCTTGGTCGCCTGGGCAACAACGGCGAGCGTCGTGAAGCAGCCACGCGCTTCCAGTCCGTATTGACGGAACCAGTGGTAGGCTTCAGCAATCCAGAATCCGCCGGTAAAACCCGAGGCTTCGGTTTGTTCGGCATAGGCGCGAATCGCCGACAACGGTTCGTAGGACTTGAAAATTACGCCCATCCTGGGCTGCACAGTTTTGGTCATGTAGTCTGCTCCCGCAAAAAAGGACTTTCACACAGAATCAATCGGGCAAAATGCCCACGCCAGCATCAAACTCGGGTCCATGCTAAATGCCGCCCCGCGGACAGTCTTGCCGGCGCGGGTGCGGATGCTTGACCAACAGTGCAAACCGGGAACAGGTGGTTTCCCCCCGCCAATCGCTTGCGCCAGGCGTGCGCGGACAGACAAGAAACCCCGGCTTCGGTACATGACCCGAACCTGTTCAGGACGTATCGTTTCCGGCATTTGACGCTCCGCCAATGATGACACATCGGGCCACCATGAAGAAAATTCGCAAACTTCTGATTGCCAAGTGCGGCGAAATTGCCATTCGCGCGATTTGCGCCGCCCCCCTGGCCATGATCCGCGTGGTCATGGGCGGCAGGACCGACGCCGGGGATTTACTGCCGGAGCCCAAATGAGCCATCCCGCCGGCAAGTCCGCCCCCCCTGGATACCGGGCCATCGCTGATGCAATTTCCGGACGGCGTTCGATTCGGCGCTATCGTGCCGATCCGGTGGCGGACGATCTGATCGATGAATTGCTTGCCGTGGCGATCACGGCGCCTTCCGCCCACAATCGCCAGCCGTGGCGGTTCCGGGTCGTGCGCAGCGACAAGGAAAAAATCGCGCTGGCGACAGCCATGGGCTCCCAACTGCGCCGTGACCGTGCCGCTGACGGCGATGCAGCGCATCTGATCGAGGACGATGCGGCACGGTCCTTCGCGCGCATTACCGGCGCCCCGGTAATAATCGTGATGTGCCTCTCGCTGGAGGACATGGACACCTACCCGGACGCCCGGCGCAACCAGGCCGAGTATCTGATGGCCGTGCAAAGCGTCGCCATGGCCGGGCAAAATCTCCAGTTGGCCGCCGCTGCCGCGGGTCTTGGCGCATGCTGGGTATGCGCACCACTGTTCTGCCCCGCAGTTGTCGGTACCACGCTGGAATTACCGGATGTGTGGCAACCCCAGGGCATGATCACGCTCGGCTATCCGGCCAGCGCCGGAAAACCGTTCAAGCGTCACCCCATCGACATTCTTTGCCTGCCCCTGAGACGAAAAGGCTGAGTCCAACAGATTTGCGCACTATGCGACGCCGTCCCGCCGGCGCCGACTTTTAAACGGTGGCCGCATGCCCAACCCCCCTTTGTTCCTCGGAGCGCGACCCGACAAATGTCAGATTGCCGCCCGACTCCCCGCGACAATACGATGCGGATGGGTATAGACCTTGGCGCTGTCGCCACGCACGAAACCGCACAGCGTGATGCCGAAGCGATCCGCCATTTCAATGGCCAGCGATGACGGTGCCGAAATTGCCGCCACCAGTTCGAAGCCGGCGCGCGCCGACTTCGCCACCATCTCGTAGCTGATGCGGCTGGAAATGAAGGCGCCGCAACCGGCGAAACCGAGACCGCTGAGGAAGCGGTAGCCGATCACCTTGTCGAGCGCGTTGTGCCGTCCGAGATCCTCGGCAACCGCCACCACTTTCAGGTCGGGTCCGAATGCTGCCGCGCCATGCGCGCCCCCGGTGCTGCCAAAGATGCCCTGATGGCGGTGCATCGCCTCGCGTATCGGCTCGAAATCGGCGACAGCCATGCGCAGGGTGTCAGGTACCAACTCGGTGCAGGCCATGCTCTCGGCGAGTTGCTCGCGTCCGCCGCAGACGCCGCAGGAACTGTTCATAATCACGTTGCGGCGGCGCACGGTGACTCGGGCCGGGCTGGTCAGGCGCATGCGCACGATATCCGGTCGCTCCGGGCATACCGACATGTTGGCGATATCGCCCAGCCGGCTGACAATCCCCTCGGTAAACGCAAAACCGGCTCCAAGCGCCAGAGCCTCAGGGATTCCTCCCCCGGCGAGCACCCCATCCTCGATCGTGTAGCCCACTGCCTGGCTGCTACTCTGGGTGGGAGTCCACATCAAGGCATAGCTGCCGACATCCTCGATCTCGATGGTGAGGACATCCTCGTGAATCACCTGGCATGCGACGGCATCCAGCCTGGTGCCATCGGCCGCCAGCTGCATGGCCGACGCTGCCCTGATGCCAGATTGCCCGGAAACAGGCGAAACCACCTGATCCACGAATCGGTCCACTCGACGCCTGGCGGTCGACGTACGGACAGCGAAATTCAACGTGCGCTTGGCAAGCCGATGCTCCCTGCCAAGTCGTGACTGATCGGTTCGAACACCGCAGCCTTGAACATCAACACGCGGAAGACGCAGAAACCGACGAGCATGGCGCCGGTGGCGAGCATCATCACCATGCGCACGCCACCGCCCGCGGCAACAAGCACCACGGGCACCGCAAGACCGAGAATCAGCACGAAATTGCGGAAGTGCGCGGCATACTCACCGTGCAGCAGCATTTCAACGGAGAACGCCCCTCCCTCGGACTTGCCCCTGGCGAACAGGAGGATGCCGACCACCACGAACAGATCGACCACGGGCATTATCCAGGCCAGCGTCGATAACAGCGTCTGCTGCTGGACGTTCAGAGCACCCCAGCCGACACTCAGCGCCATCATGACACCGGCGGTCAGCGCATAACAGATGCTCGCCAGCGGCACCAGGGGGCTGGCCCATAGAGTGAAGGCCTCCGAGTGGGCCATGGCCATGCCCTGATAGCACATCACCACCAGCGCAGCTGCCACCGCGAGATAGCCAACCAGCGCACCGAGCGATGCCGGCAGGCCCAGGGTGGCCCCGAGTCCGATGCTGCGATTGGCAACATGCAGCACGCCGCAACCGAGCAGGACGCCGATGGAAATGGCGCCGCGGCTGATCCATGATCGATCCGGCCGCATGATCGCCCGCCAGGACCTGCCCGGAACCCCCATGTGGGCAAGGTGGAGGTAGGGCTTGAGGGTACCCGCGATAACCAGGCCCAGGATCATGCCCGGGATGAGGTCGAGGAAATACGACACCAGGAACAGGCCCGTGCCGACTTCTGCGGAGAAGAAGGCAATGGCCATCGAGGTGTCCCAATAACGCTGAAAGCGGTAACCCAGTTTGAAAGAATTGCCAACCAAACCAGTACTTGTTTGTGTCATAGCAGCACCACCCAAAATAGTTGTTCGTTGGAAGCCGGGCTCAATCGACGTAGTAGACCTTCGGCTTGGTGTTCTTCTCCGGCAGCGGCTGACGGCCGTTGCGTTTGCGGATCAGAACACTGGGCGTACTGTTCGGGTCGTCGAGGTCGCCGAAAATGCGGGCGTTGGTCGGGCAGGTCGAGACGCAGGCGGGCATGAGTCCCGCATCCACGCGTTCGCTGCAGAAGTCGCACTTGACCGCGGTACCCGCCTTGTAGCGGCCATAACCCTGCTCTTCAAACGGCGTCAGTTTGCCGGTGCCGAACAGGCCTTTTGTCAGCGAGTCCTTGTCAAGCATGGTGCGCATGTCGTACGGACAAGCGACGGCACAACTGCTGCAGCCGATGCACAACTCCCCATCGACCATGACGATGCCATCGGCGCGCGTATAGGTGGCTCCGCTCGGGCAGACTTTCTCGCACGGCGCGTCCTCGCACTGATTGCAGATCGTCGGGATGTACACGCGCTTGACGTTCGGATACTCACCGTACTCGTGGCTCAGCGTTCGGGTAAAGAACACGCCGTCCGGCACCGAGTTTTCCTGCTTGCAGGCCACCACGCATGCATTGCAGCCTATGCAGGCCTTGAGGTCAAAGACCATTCCCATCTTGGCCATTAGTGTTGCCCTCCCTTGCCCTTGGCATTCTTGATCGAATCGACGAAGTCGTAGACGGTGGAGCCCTGTTTCAGGAAATCCGGCCAGTCGTCGAGTTTCGTGAGCTTCACGCGGCAGCTGGTTTCGGGCTGCCCGGTGGCGCCATCGGTGTTGCGCATGTCGTAGGGAAGCATGTCGTTATAGTGGCCGCCCGCCATCAATACGGAGCGGCTCTCGTTCTTGGTGCGGGACAGCGAATTGGACACTCCCAGCGTTTCGTGATGCATCGCCTCGGTCGTGGCCAGGCGTCCGTAGAGGTGGCCGTAGGGCGACTCGACCAGGACGATGTCGCCATCGGCAAACCCGAGTTTTTTCGCCGTGCCACGATTCAGCAGCAGGCCGGTATGCACGGGATCACGGTAAGTAATATCCTTGATCCAGGGATTGCTCAGGCTCTCGCCGAAGTTGAGCTGGATGTCCTTGAAGGTGATCGCGTACAGGTTGTACTCCTCCGGCTCCAGATGGATCGGATCGAGCACAGTGGTCGGCAGCGGCTGATAGTCATCGAAAGGCCATTCGTCGCGGAACGGCACCTTGGCATCCTCGAACTGCTGGCGCAAGTTTTCGCGCTGATCCACCAGATCCTCGATGTAGAACAGCAGGCGCATGCCTTCCCAGGGACGATACCACTTGTCGAGACGCTTCTCGGTGGACGAATGGCCGTGTTCCATGTACCACTCGATCGGCTTGTCGTTCCAGAGCAGGCCGACGCGTTCGGCGATGTCGCGGTCGGTGTATTTTTTGCCCGGCTCGAGTTGCAGGTGCGGCTTCTGTGTAAAACCCATGATCATGTTGATCACTGCGTTGTACTGATCCAGCACGCCGATGCGCTCCGAGATCTCGTAGAAGATTTCCTCTTCGCTCTTGGTATCGTGGATCGGCGGCGTGATCGGCTGGCGGAAGCAGATGCCTTCGGTGTAGGGCGGTTCGATCATGGTGCCGTTAAAGGTTTCCAGATAGTCGCTGGACGGCAGGATGATGTCGGCGAAATCGGTCATCTCGGTAGGAATGATGTCCACGCAGACGATAAAGCGCATGTCGCGCAGGAATTGCAGCCACTTGTCACGCGGCCCCTGGATGGCCCACACCGGGTTGGAATGGCAATTCACCAGGACGTCAGGCTTGAAGGTCGATCCGTACTTCTCGGGCTCCAGGTAGGAGAGCATGTTGAGGTGCGGCGGATGGACGCCGACCGGGAAAAAGCCCGCCAGGTGATACTCGTTGGGCGGCCAGGAGAACTCGGGCATGGGGCCCAGCTGGTGCGGCACGCCGAGCATCTGCCCGCTCTCTCCGGGGTGGCAGTGGTTGTTGTCGATGGAGCCGTCGGTGAGCGTGACGCCGCAACGGCCGCCGGGATGGTCGATATTGCCGACCAGCATGTTGACCAGCTGGAAGGCCTGGTTGGTCATCATCCCGGTCTTGTGCCCCTGGGCGCCGCGGTAATAGTTGTAGGCGGCGGGACGAAGCGGCACGGTGCGGCCATCGGCCAGCGTCATCGTTTCGCCGATGCGGGCTTCCTTGGCGAATTCGCGGGCGATGCGGCGCACGGTGGCGGCCGGGACTGTGGTGATTTTCTCCATCGCCTCCGGCGAAGCATCCTTGAGGATGTTCTTGTATATCTGGAAGGCCGGCCGGCACGTGACGCCGTTAACCACATACTCGCCTTCCAGGGCCAGGTTTTCGTTCTTCAGGCCGGGATCGTTCCACAGCTTGGCGCTGTTCGATGCGGTATCCCAGACGTAGATCTGCTTGTCGGCGTCGCGCACAAAGCGCTCATCCGGCCCCACCAGGTAGGGCGCGTTGGTGTCCTTGCGCAGGAACACGAAGTCGCACAAGCCCTCATTGACGAGCACATGGCTCATGCTCATGGCGAAATGGCGGTCGGTGGCCGGGCGAATCGGCACCCATTCCTCCGCCTTGGCGCCGGCGATCGACATGCGCGGTTCCACCGACACGATCTTCATGCCGCGTTCGACCCGCGCCTTGGCCACCCAGTGCGACTGGGCCGCCGCATGCAGATGCGAGGAGAAACCGTCTCCCGCCCCATTGCTGATCCAGTAATTGCAGTACTTGGCGTCGTTAACCGCGCCGAAAGAGGAGTGAATGTAGCCGTTCAGCGGATGGTAGGCCCCGCCGCACATGGTGCCGCCCGACTGATAGAAATTGCGGGTTCCAAGCGCCAGCGGCCAGTTCCAGATGTGCATCTTCTGGAAATCTTCCAGGGAGGGCATGATCTTGCGCGGATCCTCGTCGAGCGACTTCTTGATTTCGCGCGCCGTGATCGTGAAGGCCTCTTCCCAACTGATCGGTTCCCACTTCGGATCGATGCCGGGCCCCTTCTGGGGATTGGTCCGGCGCAACGGCTGCTTGAAGCGCTCCGGATCGTAATGGCGCATGATGCCCGCATTGCCTTTGGGACAAAGCTTGCCGGCATTCGATGGATTGGTCGGATCGCCCTCGATCTTGTTGATGATGCCATCGTCGGTAACGTGCACCCGGGTCGAGCAGGTGTGCAGGCACATTTTGCAGGTGGAGTTGATCCACTTCCCGGATTTCAGGGAGTTCTGGTCAGGTTGTCGATCGTTCACTTCGTTCTTCCTCCGAAATTTAATTTGGTTGCTGCTCAGCGCCACTGCGGACGAAATTTCACCGGATAGTTTTTATAGTAAGACAAAAACCCCGGCTACATGAAAGAATCAGCACGCTGCGATTCGCCACATTTGACCGCCTGCCGCGGAGATGCACCGTGACGATCATTGACAGCCCTCCGGAACGTGGGGCCGGCTCGGTGTCCGGGTCGCTGGCAGAAAAACCGGCATCGGCTAAAGATATTGACTGGATGGCCGATCGTCTTGACTGCGCGAGCAAAGCCCAATGACCTTCAGTGCAGACACTTGCAGCCGCCATAGGTTCAACCGGGAGCCTGAGGCTCGATGAGCGGACCGCGCGCTTGCGCTCATGGACAACTGCCATGCCGAGCCGGGCAAGATACTCCCGACCGGAATCGCTAAGGTCGGGTAAGCGGGTTTTGCCGATTTCGCCACCGCAAAGCGCCCTTGGCGGAATATGATAATCACCGACCCGGCGAGTCGGCGTCGCTGCGCCGGGCACGCCATGCCGGACGAACCGAACTACTGCGGATGAGAATTCTGATGCATTGGACTATTGACAGATCCCGAACCATTCCACCGGGTGCAATCCGCTCGAGGACTGTCGTCGTGGCCGCAGGACTCCTTGTCCATGAATAACCCATGCCCGGAAGCCGGCGCTCGTTTGCGACGCATGGAAGTGTTCGCTCCCGTCGGGTTCCCCATGGTTTTGCCCGGCGCGCCGCTACTCCCGCTGATACTGGAAACCCTTGGGAAGAATGACTTGTTGCTGCGTAATGCCGACATCCTTGTCGTCACGCAGAAAATCCTTTCAAAGTCGGAGAATCGCTATGTCCGGCTCGCCGATGTCGAGGTGTCTCCCCGTGCGCGCGAAGTGGCGGCGGCCTGCAATAAGGATGAGCGCATGGTTGAGATGGTACTGCGCGAATCCGATCGCATTGTGCGCTGCGCCAAAGATGTGCTCATCGTGCGCCACCACCTCGGTTTTGTCAGCGCCAATGCGGGTATCGACCGCTCCAACATCGAGTCGGGCGACATGCAGATTTTGCTGCTGCCGGAAAATCCGGACCGCAGCGCGGCTGAACTGCGAGATGGCATTCGCGAGGCACTCGGTGTCGATGTCGGCGTGCTGATCATCGACAGTTTCGGCCGCCCCTGGCGATTGGGCACCTGCGGGGTATGCATTGGCAGTGCCGGCATCGTCGCGCTCAACGATTACCGCGGCAAGTCCGATCTGGCGGGGCGCAAGATGGAGGTTACCGAAGTCGCCCAAGCCGACGAAATTGCCGCGGCTGCCTCGATTCTCATGGGGCCTTCCGATCAAGCCCTGCCCATCGTCGTCGTACGCGGGCTGGACTTCGGCGGCAACGGTCTGGCCGCCGACCTTATCCGTCCGGTGGACGAGGACAAGTTTCTCTGAAGGCGACATGCAAACCCGCTCCGTCTTGAGTTCGAAGCGCTACCTGGCGCTGTGCGGCGGTGTCGGCGGTGCAAAGCTGGCGCTGGGGCTTAGCCGGGTTCTGGCTCCCGAACAGTTGACTATCGTGGTCAATACGGGCGACGACTTTGAGCATTTGGGTTTGTCAATCTGCCCGGACATCGACACCGTAACCTACACCCTGGCGGGCCTGGTGCAGCCGATCCATGGCTGGGGGCGCGACGCAGAAAGCTTCGTTGCCCTCGAGACGGTGGGACAACTCGGTGGTGAAACATGGTTTCAACTCGGCGACAAGGACATCGGCCTGCACCTCATGCGGCGCGTGATGCTGGACGAAGGACACTCACTCAGCGCGGTTACCGGACATATCGCTTGCCGGCTGGGCATTGCCCATGCGATTGCACCCATGACCGACGGCCGGGTGCGTACCATGGTCCATACCAGCGGAGGGCCGATGCCCTTCCAGCAGTATTTCGTCAAGGAACGCTGCGCGCCCGTGATAACCGGTATCCAATACACCGGGGCTGCCGACGCTCCGGCATCGCCCGCACTGACCCGGGCTTTGGCCGACCCCGACCTCGCCGGCGTATTTCTCTGTCCGTCCAATCCCTACCTCAGCATCGATCCGATACTCGCGCTGCCGGGTGTCCGGCAAATGCTTGTGGACGCATCCGCACCGGTGATTGCCGTGGCCCCTATTGTCCGTGGTACGGCGATCAAGGGGCCGACGGCGAAAATCATGCGGGAACTTGGTATCGAGCCGTCGGCTGCCGCAGTGGCCCTCCACTATGCCGACTTCCTCGACGGGTACATCATCGACACGGCGGACTCGCTTGCCGCGAATGGTCCCCGGGTGATTTCCTGCAACATAGTCATGGAATCACTGGACGACAAGGTGGCGCTGGCGCGCCGCTGCATTTCATTCTCGGATGAACTGGCATGACACCGTGAAACAGGTCTGGGCACTGATCCCGCTCAAGGATTTCGCCGGCGCAAAGACCCGTCTCGCCGGAGTTCTGGATACCGATGCCAGACGCGCCTTGGCCCTGGCAATGGCTTCGGATGTAGCAACGGCTATCGTCAGGTCGCGCGCTGTGGCACGCGTGATTCTTGTCAGCGATATTCCGGACCTCGATCGCTTGATCGAAATTGATGGCGTCGGCTATTTCAACACGGTTCGCGCGCGCGGGCTGAACGAGGATTTGGAGTCTGCCGCAGACTGGGCGAGCACGCGGGGCGCCACCCATATCCTCATCGCGCATGCGGATTTGCCGCGACTCACGCCGCATGCCATCGACCGGTTCGTTCTGGATGCCGGTGAGGCTGCCGGGTGCAATATGCGTGCAGCGGCTTGCAAGGAAGGCACCGGCACCAACCTGCTGCTGGCCCCGCTACCGCTGCCGCTGCCGCTGGTGTTTGGCAAGAATAGCCTGGCACGCTTTTGCCAGGCTGCGGCAGGAGCGGCAATAAGCCTTGATGTGATACAAGACTCCACGCTGGAAGCCGATATCGACGAACTCGAAGATCTTGAGGCCTTGGCCGCCTCGTGTGCGCGCGGGGAACTCGCCGGCGGAGCCACCGCGGCACTGCTGCTTTCGGCAATGAGCGGCAAACATCAGGCCGGTGCAGTACCTGCTTCCGTCCTGGAAAAGCTGTTGCCAGAAAGCAAATTGGTGCCGGGCGACAAAACAAGGGCAGCCCGGATCGGGGATCGAGCGCACGGATAGTCAATCCAATGCGCTCTGCGCGACAAGCATGGCTCGATGGTTAGATTTATCGTCGTATCATAAGGTTATGTGCCGGTGCTCGACCCGGGCAAGTGCAGCCGGCGTCCGTGCGAGAATGTGCCGCATGCTGCGGCAAGATGAAAATACTTATTCTGAGGACTCGTTATGTACCCAGCGCCGTTTCGATACCACCGCCCCGCTTCCCTGCAGGAAGCCATCCAGATGCTGTCCGCCCTGGGAGAAACCGCCAAGCCCCTGGCCGGCGGCCAGACCCTGATTCCCGTCCTCAAGCTGCGCATGGATGAACCGACCGACCTGGTCGACATCGGTCGCCTGCCCGGCCTTTGTTTCGCCACGCAACAGGAGGAATGGATTCGGATCGGCGCGCTGTCTTCCCACGCCTGGGTCGCCAGGTCGGATATCGCCGCCGCCATCCCCATCGTCAAGGATTGCGCCGGCGGCATCGCCGATGTCCAGGTGCGCAACCGGGGTACTATCGGCGGCTCGGTCAGCGCGGCCCATCCCAACTGCGACTGGCCTGCGCTGTTGAATGCGCTTGACGCCGAGGTGCTGTGTTCCGGCCCCAGCGGCGAGCGGACCATCCTCATCCAGGACTTCATCACCGAAGCCTATACCACCGCCCTGACGCCGGGCGAACTGGTGACGGCGATCCGTTTCAAGGCGCCGGCCGCTGGTAGCGGCGGCGCCTACATCGCCTACAAAAAGGCAGCAGCGGCCTTCCCGGTCTGCTCCGTCGGTGTCCAACTCACGCTTGGCCCCGGCAACACCTGTCAGGATGTGCGTATTGTCATGGGGGGCGCCGGTCCGACGCCGCGCCGCGCCATCCAGGCAGAAGCGGAACTGCGCGGCAAGGCCCTGTCCGTCCAACTCTGGGAGCGCGCCGCCGAGGCGGCAAGTGCCGTGGCCAATCCGCACAGCGATGTTTGCGGCACTACCGAATACAAACGCGCGTTGATACGCGGATTGCTCCTGCAAACCGCCAATATCGCTGAACGCCGTTGCGCCAACGTCAAAATCGAGGGGAGTCACGTTTATGCATGATGCAATTTCGCTCGTAACCATCGAGCTCACTGTCAATGGGCAGAAGTACTGTCGCAAGGTCGAGCCGCGCATGCTGCTGGTGGAGTTCATCCGTGAGGAACTGGGGCTCACCGGAACCCATGTCGGTTGCGACACGAGCTACTGCGGAGCCTGCACTGTGCAGTTGGACGGCGCCACGGTCAAGTCCTGCACCCTGTTCGCCGTCCAGGCGGACGGCGGCAACCTGCTGACGGTCGAAGGCCTTGAGCAGGATGGCGAACTGCATCCGCTGCAGAAGTCGTTCTCCGAGCATCATGGCCTGCAGTGCGGGTATTGCACCCCGGGCATGCTTATGTCATCGCATGCCCTGCTCGCCGAAAACCCCCGGGCCGACCGCAAGGCGATCCGCAAGGCCATCGCCGGCAATCTCTGTCGCTGCACCGGCTATCAGAACATCATCAAGGCCGTCGAAGCGGTTGCGAACGATGTCAAGGAGAGCAGATAATGGAAATGAAATTTTCCGGCCAATTCGATGTGTCGCCGCCTCCTTCGGAAGTCTTCGGACTCTTGTCCGATCCGCGCAAATTTGCCCCGCTGTTGCCCTCATTCTCGGGCATGGAGATGGAGGACGCCAACACTGCGCTGGTCAAGGTGTCGGTCGGCATCGGAAAAATCCGCGGCACGGCGTCCACGCATCTGACGCTGCAGAAAAAGACGGAACCGACGCATGCGACCTACATCGGCTCCGGCAAGGTCATGGGCGGCGCCTACACCATGATCTCCTCCTATGACCTGGAGCCCAAGGGCAGCGGAACTCTCGTCAAGTGGCAAGGCGAGGTTCAACTCGTCGGCAAGATTCTTTCGCTGGCGGGTGGCGGCATGCAGGGATATGCGGAGCAGCAGATCAATTCGGTCATCACCTGCCTGCAACAGGCGATGTCGCCGGAGTACCAGTTGCAGGCGGCAGCGCTGCAGGCGGCGAAGGCGGAGCGGGCGGCGCAGAAACTCGGCTGGATGGCCCGCCTGCTGCGTTTTCTCGGCCTGCAGGACGACGGAGCGGCCGGCGCCCGGACGCAAGCACCCGCCGGAATCGCCACAAGCGCGGAGAAACTCACGGCCGGCTGGACCGGAACCGCAACGGCATCCGAGTCAACAGACGCCGTGGCAGCACTCACGTCCATTGCCCGTCAGAACGACTTTCCCGATATTGTTAGCCGCCAGGCCAGCGAAAAGTGGGTGCATGCCTCACTCTCGCGCAAGGAAGATGGTCGCCTGGTGCGTGGTCGCGGCCTGTTCGTGGATGACTACACGGTCGGCGGCATGCTGCACATGACTCTGGTGCGCTCGCCCTACGCCCACGCTCGAATCGTCAAGATCGACACCTCCAAGGCCGAGGCCCTGCCTGGCGTGGTATGCACGCTCACCGGCAAGGAAATTGCGAGCGTGTGCAGTCCGTTCATGCAGATCGGCCCGGGCAATGCGCAGAACATTCGCGACTTCCCGATGGCGGTCGAAAAGGCGATTTATCAGGGCGAACCGGTGGTTGCCATCGTCGCCAGGAATCCGCGCATCGCCGCCGACGCCGCGCAACTGGTCGATGTCGAATACGAGGCGCTGGAAGCCGTTGTCGAACTGGAAATCGGCGCTGGAAGACAAATCGATACTGCATCCGACCTTGGGCACCAATCACCACTGGCAGGGCATGTTCGAATACGGCGAAGTCGACAAGGCGTTCGCCGAAGCCGCGCACGTCATCAAGATCGGCCCGATGGACTTCCACCGCTTCGCCAGCACGCCGCTGGAAACCAACGCCGTGGTTGGCACCTGGTCGCCCTTTGGCGGCGTCGATTTGTTCTGCAACAACTCCTTCCCCGCCATCGCCATCCAGATGATCGCGCCAGCGCTGGGCCTGTCCATCGACCAGATCCGCTGCAAGACGATGGATATCGGCGGCAGCTTCGGCAACAAGATCAACAACTATCCCTACATGGCGCTCGCCGCAGTCGCCTCCAGGAAGGCCGGCGGGCGGCCGGTGAAGTGGGTCGAGACGCGCAATGAGCACATGCTCGCCGGCGGCCACGGCTCCGAACGCGCCTACCTCGACACCGAGGTGGCGCTGGACAAAAACGGCGTCATTACCGCGTTGCGCTCAAAGCACATCGACGACTGCGGCGCCTATCCGCGTTACGAGCCGCTCGGCTGCGTGATCTGGTCGCAGGTTCTGCCGGCCTGCTACAAGCTGCGCAACATCAAGATCGACTTCAACCAGGTCGTCACCAACAAGGGGCCATCCGCCCCCAATCGCGGCTATTCGCGTTTGCAGCACCTTTGGTTCATGGAACGCGTGATCGACATCTGCGCCCACGAGCTGAAGATTCCGGCCGACACCATGCGCCTGAACAACTACATCCGCGAGTTTCCCTACACCACGCCCAACGGCTGCGTTTATGACTCCGGCAACTACCCACTGCTGCTCGAAAGAGCCAAGGCCCTGATCGGCTGGGACGACTGGAAGAAGAAACAGGCGGCAGCACGCGCCGAAGGCCGCTGGATCGGTATCGGCATCGGCACCACGCTCGATTCCGGCACCAACAACTTCGGCCAGGCCCGCATTGTCAATCCCTACCTGCCCTTCTCGGGCAACTCGGAAGTCGCCACCATCAAGCTCGACCTCGACGGCACCGTCGTCGTCATGCTCGGCTCGACGCCATCCGGCCAGGGCCACGAGACCACTACCGCCCAGGTCGTCGCTGACGAACTGGGCATTCGTCCCGACATGGTTGAAGTGCGCACCGGCTTTGACACCGCGCACAACAGCCACGGCGGCCATTCCGGCTCCTACGCCAGCCAGTTTGCCGTCACCGGTCTCTCCGCGGTGCATGGCGCCTGCCAGAAGATCAAGAAGGAAATGAAGATGCTGGCGTCCTTCGCGCTGGAAGCCGCCGAGGACGATCTCGAATTCGGCATCGGTGCCCAGGGTCCGGAGCTGCGCGTCAAGGGCACCGACCGCAGCATCAATTACTGGGGCCTGTCGGCGATGGTGAACATCAACACCGCCAGCCAGCCCGACAGTCTGGCCAATGTCACGCTCAACGTCCGCCACGTCTATCGTCCGCCGTTCAAGATTCCCGACCTCGAGAAGAAGTTCGGCAACCTGACGCTGACCTATGCCTCGCAGTTGCATATCGCCGTCGTCGAAGTCGACCGCAACACCTATGTGCCCAAGATCCTGGCTTACGCGGCGATGGATGACTGCGGCAGCGTCATCAACCCGAAGGTTGTCGCCGGCCAGGTGCACGGCGCCACGGCGCACGGAATCGGCGCGGCGATGATGGAGGCCTACATCTACGACAAGGAAGGCAACCTGCTGACCAGTTCCTTCACCGATTACACTCCGATCACGGCAATGAACATGCCCGACCTGGCCTACGGCGACATCGAAACTCCTTCGCCCTTCAGCTACAACGGCGCCAAGGGCATGGGCGAAGGCGGCGGCGCACCGCTGCATACCGTTTCAGCCGCCGTGCAGGACGCGTTGTTTGATCAGAACGTGATCATCCGCAACTCCTTCAACCCGCCCCATGCGCTGTTCGAAGCGGTCAAACGCGGCGACCGTGCCACGGCCGTCAAGCTGGAGTCGCGCGCCGGTTGACGCGGGGAAAACCGGCAGGGTGACAATGAACGACAGGGAGGCAACCCCGGGCTTCGGTTCCATCGAGGAAATCCAGGAGCGATTTGCGGCGGAAGGCTATATCGCCGACCGCATGCTGGCGACGACGATTTTCTTGTCGGTGTCTCTTGGCAAGCCGGTCTTTCTCGAAGGTGAACCCGGTGTGGGCAAGACCGAGATCGCCAAGGTCATGGCCCGCGTTCTCGATGCCGAGCTGATCCGCCTGCAATGCTACGAGGGACTCGACAGCAGCACCGCGCTCTATGAATGGAACTACACGCGCCAATTGCTGGAACTGCGGCTGCAGGAGGCCCGCGGAGTAGAGCGCGAGCAAATCGGGCGCAACATATTCTCCGAGGAGTTCCTCCTGCAGCGCCCGCTGCTCAAGGCCCTGCGCAGTGGCGCGGCGCGGCCGCCGGTGTTGCTGATCGACGAAGTCAACCGTTCCGACGAGGAATTCGAGGCTTTCATGCTGGAAGTCCTGTCCGACTTCCAGATCACCATTCCGGAAATCGGCACCCTGCGCGCGCATCACGTTCCCTTCGTGGTCCTGACCTCGAACCGCACGCGCGAGGTGCATGACGCGCTCAAGCGTCGCTGCCTCTACCACTGGATCGACTACCCGAGTTTCAACAAGGAAGTGCGCATCCTGCGCACGCGCCTGCCGGAAGTCGAGTTGCGCCTGGCCGGTCAGGTCTGCCGTTTCATGGAACTGCTGCGCCAGCACGATTTCTACAAGCGCCCCGGCATCGCCGAAACCATCGACTGGGCCCGCGCCCTGCTCGCCCTGGGCATCGCCGAGCTCGATCCGGCCTCTACCGATGCCACGCTCGGCTGCATTCTCAAATACAAGGGCGACATCGAAAAGCTGCGCCAACTCGGCGTCGCCGGCCTGGTCAACATGTCGCTGATGCCCGGCCACGACCCGAGCGCCGTCCCGCCGGCGCCGACTTCCGGCTGATTCCGGCGCGTTGCATGGCCGCTCCCTCACCCCGGCCGGTACGCAGCGTACTGGAGCATGTGGTCGGCTTTTCGCGCGCATTGCACGAGGCCGATCTGGCGGTGAATCCCGGAAACCTGATCGATCTGTGCCAGTGCTTCAAGCACATCGACATCACGCGGCGCGATGACTTCTACGCCGCCGCCCGCGCTACCCTGATCTCGCGCCGCGAGGATATTCCGCGCTTCGATGCCGCCTTCGCCCGCTACTGGGAATCGCCCGAGCGCATCCTGATCCGCAAACGACGGAAAGGCGAGGATGAGCAGGATGACGAGGAAGACAGCAGCCCCGGCACCAGGCTCATGCTGCCCAGCGACGCGGGAGGCAAGGAGGATGCCGATGACTCGAAATCGCTCAAGCTTTCCTACAGTCCCGACGAAGTCTTTGCGATGCGCGATCTGGGGACGCTGACCGATGCCGACGTCGAACGCGCGCAGCGCCTGATCCGCGAAGTCGTTGCCGCGCTGGCGAACAAGCGCGGCCGCCGCCACATCGCCAGGCGCAGCGGCCGCTCGCCCGACTTGCGGCGCCTGTTGCGCAACCGCAGCTTCTATACCGCCGACGGTATTTGCGACCTGCCCTATCGCACCCGCCGCATCAACAAGACGCGGCTGGTATTGCTGTGCGACGTCAGCGGCTCCATGCAGCGCTACAGCAATTTCCTCATCGAATTCATGTACGCGCTGCGTCGCGAACTCTCTGATCTCGAAGTGGCCGTGTTCTCGACTCATCTCACGGTCATTACCGACCTGCTCAAGACCCGTGGCGTGGCTGCATCCCTGAAGCAGGTCGCCGGTAAAGTGCACGACTGGGCCGGCGGCACCAACATCGGCGCCAGCCTGCACGAATTCAACGAACACCATGCCCCGCGCATGCTCAACGGTCGCACCGCCGTCATTTTTCTCAGCGATGGCTGGGATCGCGGCAATGCGGCGGAAATGCGCGAGGAAATGACCAGGCTGCGGCAACGTGCACAAAAGGTGCTGTGGCTCAATCCTCTGCTTGGCACCCCCGGTTATCAGCCGCTGACCCAGGGCATGCGGAATGCCTTGCCGCATCTCGACTATTTTCTGCCGGCGCACAATCTGCAAAGCTTGTCGCAACTGGCAAAAACCCTGCGCGCGATCGGCGCGTAGGCGGGCACGCAAGCGCTCCACCACTCGCCGCCACGCCGGGCCGGGCTTCCTGTACCGGTTTGCCTGGCGGCTGGCGCCGCGAGCGAAAAATTAAAGGTGGCGGCGAATCGCTTCCAGAAGTTTCCTGAAAATGGCGTGCAGACGGTTTGCAAAACCGCTCGGGACCGGTTCTCTTTCCCCAACGACGCCCTCGAGTTCGATGACCCGCTTGACGAGCGCCGCAACGAACTGGTCGTTGATGCCATCCGCGAACTTCTGCATCACTCCGCCGGCAAACTTGCCCAGCTTGCCAATGATCTGCACCTTCGAAGTGTAGGTGACCTCCGTTTTCCGACCTTCAATATCCTTTAATGCCAGGGTGCAATCTGCGCTGATCTTGCTCGATCCGTCCTTGTCGGCACCGCGTATGCTGAAGGCGCCATACTCCGGCGGACGCTCTTCCTTGGTGTCGACCTGGACATCGAAACCAACCTTGATCGGCCCGACCTTGGCTCCGATCGAGGCGGTGTACTTGCCGGCTTCGATGACTTCCACGGTGTGGCAGCCCGGAAGACATTTACCCACTTCCTGCGGTTCTTTCAAGAAATCCCATGCGCGTTGCAAGGGCGCATCGAGAACGAAAGTGCGTTGTATGTCCATCCGGAAATCTCCTTGAAAAGCGCCGTGTCGTATTCCTGGCTGGCGGAAACCCGCGGACACTAACGCCTTGACACCTTACAGATACGGCACGCCGCTGTCTTGACTACTTGAGCAGCGCCAGATGACTCCGAGCGCTGTTCAGCGTACTCCCCGCGTATTGTCGCCGGGCGCGCCGCCGGCTGCAGGATCCCAGCCGAAACCGACGGCACGGAACATGTCGCGGTAATCGTAGTCTGTCTGCACTGCGAGGTTCAGCCGGTTATATGATGCAAAGTCGCTGACAAGATGAATCAGTTGCACCACGCCCTTGTCGCTCAAGCCATGCGCCCTGAGTTGGGCGAACCCGGCATCGTCAAGGCCGGCCGGGTCGGCGTTGGCCTTCACTGCAAATTCGACGATGGCACGCAGGCGCGGATCGCTCAAGGCGGCAGCGCCAGCCGCGAGAAACCCGGTTACATCGGCCTCACGCGCTCCCAGGCCATAGTTCAGGATGGTGCAGAAAGCCGCGGTGCAATAACTGCAGTTGTTTGCCTTGGATACCGCGATGCCGACGTGCTGGATTTCGGGGAGCGACAACTCGCCGCATTGCCACAACACCTTGGTCGCGCCGAGCTTGGCCTTGAAGAACTCGGGGAAGTTCATTTCGACGCGGAAATGGTTGGGAACGGCACCCTCCATTTCCGTCACCCAGGCGCAGATTTCAGCAATGGCCGGGTCGTTGGCGGTCGCGGTATCGATCAGTTCAACTCGGGCCATGGTGTCAGTCTCCTCAAGAAAATACATCGATCCACACTTTTCAGCCGGAGCCAAACGTACGGATCGATGCGGTCATGCCCGGCGTGCCGGCCCGGCACCCAAAGTCGGCGCTGGCGACACGGCGGTTTGCCGTGTCGCGGCCTTACAACTTGCCCAGCCCGGCCAGGATCTTCTCCGGCGTGATCGGCAATTGGTTGAAACGCACGCCGATGGCATCGAAGATTGCATTGGCGATGGCCGGCGCAGGGGTGATGGTGCAGCACTCGCCCAGGCTCTTGGCGCCAAACGGACCCGTCGGCTCGTCGGTCTCGATAAAAATGCTGTCCATCTTGCGTGGCATTTCCATCGCCGTCGGCATTTTGTAGTCAAGAAAGTCGGAAGTCAGGCAGGTGCCGGTTTCCGCATCGAACTGGATCTGCTCCATCAGTGCATAACCCATGCCCTGCTGGAAGCCGCCCTCGACCTGACCTTCCGCCGCCATCGGGTTGATGGTGCGACCAATATCGTGCGCATAGACGGCATGCAGCACCTTGACCTCGCCGGTTTCCGTGTCGACTTCCACCTCGACGAATTGTGCTGCGCAGGGCGTCGGGTTCGACGTCGGCGCGAGACTGGCGAGGCCGATGATGGTGCCTTTCTCGGCAATCGTCGTCGGCGCAGGGCCTTGGGCCGTCATTTGCACGAATGGCGACTCGGCACGTTGCGCGACCTGCGCCACCGTGACGGACTTGCCCGGTACCCCCTTGACGCTGACCACGCCGTTGCTGACTTCAAGATCGTCGGCACTGACTTCCATCAGGGTGGCCGCAACCTCGAACAGGCGTTTCTTGGCGGAAGCCGCGGCAGCCTTTACGGCATTGCCGGAGGAATAGGTGACACGACTGGCGTGCGTCGGCGCATCGAAAGGCAGGTTGTCGGTGTCGCCAAGGCTGCTCATGCGCACGGCGCCCGCCGGCAAGCCAAGTTCTTCGGCCGCGATCTGGCACAAGATGGTGATCTGGCCCGAGCCGATATCCATCGACGCCGACGACAGGTCGGCGGTGCCGTCACGATTGATCTTGACGATGGCACCGGAATGCTCGTAGATGTCGGGAAAGCCCATGCAACCGCTGACCCACACAGGATGCACCGACAGGCCGACGCCGCGCTTCCTGGGACCCTCGCTGCGAGGCGCCGACTTGAGCGCCTTCCAGTTGATCTTTTCCGCGCCCTGGCGCAGGCAATCTTCGAGGCCGTAGCTGGCGATGGTGAAGGCCGGGTTGAAGGGATGCGGCTCGCCTTGTTTACGGGCGTTCTTCAGGCGCATCTCGATCGGGTCGAGGCCGAGTTTGGTGCACATCTCGTCGATTTGCGATTCGACGGCAAAGCTGCCCTGTGGCGCGCCATAGCCGCGATAACCGCCGCCAATCATGTTGTTGGTGTAGACGGTGTAGCCTTCCCACTTCTGATGCGGCGCATGGTAATTGAAGAAAAGGCCGAAAGCGCCGTGCACCATGATGACTTCCGAACCATGCGTTGCATGGGCGCCGCAATCAAGAATGCTCTTGGCGTAGCGGGCAGTGAAGGTGCCGTCCTTTTTGATGCCGGTCTTGAGGAACACCTTGATCGGATTGCGCGTGGTGGTAATGAAGTCTTCGGCCCGCGTTTGCTCGAGACGCACGGGCCGCCCGGTCTTCTTGCTCAACAGCGCCGCCACCGGCTCCATCGCCGTCAGTTCGAGTTTGCCGCCGAAGCCGCCGCCGATATAGGGCGCCTTGACGACCTTGACCTTGCTTTCCGGGATTCCGAGGGCGAAAGCCAGTTTTTCGCGCGTGCCGAAAAGATGCTGGGTGGTGACATGGATGGTGACATTGTCCTGGCGATCCATATCGACCACGCAGACGCGCGGTTCCATATAGCAGGTGTGGGCACGCTGGGTTTCGTAGACGCCCTCGAAAATGAAGTCGGCCTCGGCGAATCCCTTTGCCAGGTCACCGCATTCGAAGGACGGGTTCTTGGCGATATTGTTCGTCGCTTCGGCATGCAGTTGCGGGGCGCCATCCTTCATCGCCTCCTCGGGATCGAATACAGCCGGAAGCGGTTCGTACTCGACGTCGATGAGGTCGAGCGCGGCTTCGGCGATTTCCGCCGTAGTGGCCGCCACCGCTGCCACGGGCTGGCCGACATAACGCACGATCTCGCCGTTCATCACCTCGAAATCGAGCACCATGCTCGGCGCCTGCACCGGAACGAAGAACACCGGCGTAAATTTGACCTGCGGCACATCCCTGGGCAGCAGCACAGCCCTTACGCCCGGCAGTTTTTCCGCCCGCGAAGCGTCAATGCTAATGATGCGCGCATGGGGATAGGGACTGCGCAGCATCTTGGCGTGCAGCATGCCCGGCAGTCTCACGTTGACCGGATAGCCTTTGCCGCCAGTCACCTTGTCATACGCATCGGGCCGCTCTACGCTCTGCCCAACAACATTCATTTTGCTCATAGTGTTGTCCCCTGAAGAACTCGCAACCGAACGCGATCCGTGTCGAATCGCGCGTTCCGGTGATTCAATCAACGCCCTGCCGCCAATTTGACGGCATCGACGATCTTGGCGTAGCCGGTACAGCGACAGAGATTGCCGGAAATGCCCTGGCGAATCTGCTCTTCGTCCGGATGCGGACAATCGTCGAGCAATTGTTTTGCCGCCATCATCATGCCGCAGGTGCAGTAGCCGCATTGCACTGCGCCGGCCTCGACAAAAGCGGATTGCAGCGGGTGCAGTTCCGCACCGCTGGAAAGGCCTTCGGCGGTGGTGATCCTGGCGCCATCGTAGGACAAGGCATAGCACAGGCAGGAATAAACCGCTTTCCCGTCGATCTGCACGGTGCAGCAACCGCAACCGCCGCTGTCGCAACCGCGCTTGGGACCGTTCAAACCCATTTGCTCACGCAGTACCTTCAGCAAAGTGGCATCTTTTTCGACCGCGAGTTCATGCGCTTCGCCGTTCACTTCGAGTGTCATCATCTGTTTCATGGTCCGGCCCCCGTTCAATTCAAGCGTGCCATGGCGCGTTCGAGCGCCCGGCGGGTCATTACCCTGGATACCGCGCGGCGGTACTCGGCCGAGGCGCGATGATCGGACATCGGATCAATGTCGTTGACCACTGCGTCGCCCGCTGCTTGCAGGGTGGCGGCGTCCAGCTTCGAACCCAGCAGAATTTTCTCCGCCGACGGCACGCGTAACGCGGACTCCGCCACCCCGCCGCCGAGTGCGACACGCACGTCGGTGCAGGTCCTGCCGGCATCGATGGTAATGCGTACGGCAGCGTTGACGATGGCCAGGTCATTGGCATTGCCTTCCAGTTTGAGGAAGGCACCGGCCGTATTGCCCGGAGCACGGGGGATGGCAACGCCGGTCACGAGTTCTCCGGGCTCGAGCGCATTGGCGAACATGCCGGCAAAGAACTCGGGCAACGGCAATTGGCGCACGCCATTGGGCCCTCTGGTCCTGACCGACGCATCGAGGGCCATCAAGGCCGTAGGAATGTCGAAGAAAGGGCAGGATGCCGCGACGCAACCGCCAATGGTCGCAATATTGCGAATCTGTGCGGGAGGATAAGCCAGGGCATCGGCCAAGCCCGCCAGCCAGGGTGTATTTTTTACCTCATCAATTGTTTGCAGGTGCGCAAAGGTTACCGTCGCACCGACCTCCAGTCCGGCGACATCGGTGGTCACCGTATGAAGCCCCGCCTTGCGGATATCCACGAGTGCTTCAACGTCGCCCAACAGGCCGCGTGTCTCGAGGCCACGAAGGAAGGTTCCGCCGGAAAGCACCAGTGTTTCGGCGTCCTTGCCAAGAAGGGCAAGCACATCTTCCATGTTTCCCGGCGTATGGAAGTCTTTCAATTTATGCAATGCCATGACGGCTCCCAATCAAAAAATGGTAACAACAACAATTCCGGAGATGGACTCTCCCCGAAAATTCGTCTTCCAGTGATTCAAGTGTAACGTCCCAAATAATCCTTTATGAAATAAAGCCGGGAATACGTCCGTCTATTGGATGTCAGCACCCGGCACGAGCCGCATTGAAAGTTTGCGAAAACATTCTGCAGCGCCTAGAACGCCGTTTCGCCGCCGTGATAGACCTTGATCGGCACGCCAGAGAGGGCTTCGCCGCCATCCCTGCCGACCCGGTAGGTTTCCTGGAAGTACAGGGAATGCGAGCGATCTTCGGTCATGATGTGCGGATGCATGGAGCACACCATGTTTTCCGGCAGGACAAAATCGTAGCCTTCGCCGATGCGCGGCATTTCGATCATCGTCATGCCGATTGAATGACCCGAGACGTGGCCCAGGCGGTAGCCGCGATCATGCAGGGGCTTGGAGCAGGCGCGATGCACATCGACGGCAGTGTTGCCGGCCTTCATGTGCTGCCTGGCCAGTTCGTGGAACTCCTGGTAGGCGGTGAACATTTCCTGCGTCACCGCATCGATGCCGCGCGGCGCCAGCACCCGCGAAAACTCCACCCAGTGTCCGCCTTCGCCGGCGATTTCGAGGCCATACACCATGGCATCGGTGTCCTGTACCTGGCGCCCGGTCGGGAACACCATCTGCGGCCTGATCGATCCGTTGGGGCCGGAACACAGCATGTCCATGGTCTTGCGTGCGGTGCAGGCAGAGGCAAACAGGTCTTCGGCGACACCCATCAACTCGGCCTCGGTCTTGCCTTCCTTGTAGGCGCCGAGTACGGCCAGCACGCCGGCCTTGTTGATTTCCATCGAATTGCGCACCGAGGCAATTTCCTCTTCGCTTTTCTGCGCCCGCGCGTAGTCGAAGGGGATATCGAAATCCACCAGTTCGAATCCGGCTTTTGCCAGGGCGCCGTAATCGCGCACGGACATGATGTACTCAAGGCCGTACACGCCGACTTTCCTGGCGCCCCTGCCTTTGAGGAACCCGGCCATCCATTCGCCGCAATGCGGGGGGAACTCGCGCTGCGCGACAAAGGTGGCGCTGTGGTCCCCGACCCAGGTCGCCTCGCGCGGGAACACGGCGACCGGGTCGCCGACCAGGGGCACCACGACATAGGCATAGCGATGAAGGATGTGGAAGCCGCACATGTAGCGCACTGCACCCTCGAAACCGGTGTACTCGCTGCCGCTGACGATCAGGTAATCCAGACCGGCCTGCTGCATCGCGTTGCGCGCGTTCTTGTAGCGGCGCTCGATCTCGGCCTTGCTCGGGATATGGCGATTGACGTAGCTGTTCATGATTTGGCTCGATCCTCAGTCTTCAAGAGTCCAGGAAAATTCAAGGCCCTTGATCATCACGGCCATGGCATCGTTCAGCGGTGTCGGCACGCCCAGTTCCCTGCCAATCCTGGCGATGCCCCCATTCAGCGCATCGACTTCCGTCGCGCGCCTGGCCAGCACGTCCTGCAGCATGCTCGGCTTGTGCCTGTAGGCGACCTTCTTGCCATACTCCAGCAGGGCCACAGGATCGCCATCGAGCGTGACGCCCAAGGCGTTCGAGACGGCAATTCCTTCCTGCGCCAGCGCCAGCATCACCGGCCAGACCTGTTCGCAGGCGATGCCGTGCGGCAGGCGTGTCAGGGCGCCCATGGCGTTGGAAGCGGAATTGAAAATCAGCTTGGTCCACAGCGCGCCGCGCGCATCTTCCATCGGCAGGCAGATCATGCCGCTGCGGTTCATCGCTTCGGCCAGCTGGTTGACTTCGGCCATCGACGCCGGTTTCGGACCGAAGGGGCCGATCCAGGTCTTGCCGCCGGTGTCCTGATTGACGATTCCCGGCGCCGTGATGTGGCCGGCGGGGAAGGTCGTGCCAAGGATCACGCGCGGGACGTATTCGGCAATGATCTCCTCGTTGCCGACGCCGTTCTGTACCGAACACACGGCGCCATTCTTGAAAATGCCGGCCGTGGCTTCCATCGCGGCGCGGGTATGCAGCGTCTTGGCGGCAATGATGCCGAAGTCGCACTGCGGAATGTCGCCGGCATTGGTACTGGCCTTGACCGGGGCGACGAAATCGGCGAGGCCGGTGAGGCGCAGGCCGTTCTTCTTGATGGCGTCGACATGCGCAGCGTTGGGATCATAGGCCCAGACTTCGACATCATCCAGTTTCGCCAGGTGCGCGCCGAAAAGGCTGCCGATTGCTCCACATCCAATAATGCATACTTTCATTTGATCACCCGTCTCAATGATGTTGCTTGTTTAGCTTCCAACTGGCTTCCCGTGCCTTCACCAGTCGATACATGGTTTCGCAGATTGGTACCGGCACATTGAGTTCCCTTGCGGCACGGACGATGGAACCCGTGATCCAGTCGATTTCAGTGACGCGACGGGCGCGAACATCCTCCAGCATCGAAGGGGCATGCGCGTAGTCTTCGTTGCCGGTACTGCCGTGGCTGGTCGCCTCGACATTCATCTCCCATGGGTCCTCGAACAGCGCAATGCCCAGCGCAGCGGCCACGCGCTTGCCCTCCTCCATCATGGCATGCACGGTATGGCCCAGGTCGGTGAGTTCGCCTTGCAGCGCAAAGGCTTTGACGTGCGGCAGATCGGTAACGGCGGCGATGCTGTTCACCGTCGCGTTGAAAATCAGTTTCGACCACTGCGCAGGAAGCAGATCGGGGAAGGCCCTGGCCTTGAGACCCGCGGCCTCGATCAGGGCGGCAACCGCCTGAACCTGCTCGTAGGTCGCGTTGCGCTTGGCCCACGGTCCCATCCAGGTCGCCGTATCGAGCTCGTATTCAACATGCACGTCAGATTTTCGATTGCCGCTCATGAAGGTCACGGACGAGATGATCGGCCAAGTGCCGTACCTGGCAACCACATCCTCGCAGCCCAGACCGTTTTGCACCGTCATCATCAGTGCATTGGGGAAATGGCCGGCCATGCTCTTCGCGGTGTCCTCGACAGCACTGGCCTTGGTCGCGATGATCACCAGATCGACATCGCCCAGATCAGCCGGATCGGTCAACGCCAGGACCTTGGCCTGGCGGTTGGTCTTGCCGCTGACCTTGAGTCCCTGCGCGTTCAGTTGATCGGCGTGGTCCTGACGCCGCACAAGAACCGTGGAGACGGCCACGCTGTCCAGGTGTCCGGCGAACAGGCTGCCAATGGCGCCGGCACCGGCCACACAAACCCGTTTTATTGGTCTTGTCGTCATTTGTCACTCGTGGCGGAACAACGCTCGCCGAAAAGAAATTCGTTCTGTGGATAAGATTGCCGCAATCAGTCGCCATCGTGATAGCCGTGCCTGTCTGGAAATCGTTGGACTTCCGCAAACCTGAGGCTACTTGCCCCATGCGGCATGTCCACTGATTCCAACCCTTTCAGCTTATGTCGAGAGACTGCCCAATTCTTGATTGGTGACGCGATTCGAATTGACTCGCGGGGCACAACGCAATTGAACCATTGACTTGAAGCTGACTTGCGCAATGAAAGAAGAGGCCGGAGTTGTGGTGCGGCCCGGGGCAAGTCCAGGCTGGACGGCCTTGAATGATCCTCGACTACTCAACCGCTCCGGCCTTGCGCAGATATTTGACGGTGTCAGCAGCATCGAGCTTCTTCGCCAGACCCAGCGCTGTCAGGCCATCCTCATCGACCAGATTCTTGTCCGCGCCGGCCTGAACTATCACTTGAACCAGTTCGAACTTTCCCTGCTTGACCGCCAGCATCAACGCAGTTTTTCCGTTTGGCGCCCTGGAATCGAGTTTCGCTCCCTTCTCAATCAGCAATGCCGCCACCTCTTTGCTGCCGCTGAAGATCGCATAGTGCAAAGGTGCCCAGCCGGATGGATTGAGGTCGGCACCGTTGGCAATCAACAGTTTTGCGGCCTCAAGGTCGGGTTTGAGCGCTGCCAGGAGCAAGGCGGTATCGCCATGCTGGTTGCGCCGATTGACGCTGGCGCGCCCGGCCAGCAGCGCTTGCAGCAAGGGCACGTTGCCGGTGCGGGAAGCGATCATCAGCAGCGTTGTCCCGCTTTGATCCGAGGTATTTACGTCCATTCCGCGCTTTAGCAGGCTCACCACCGTTGCCGTGTCATCGTTGTTGGCGGCAACCAGTATGTCTTCGTAGGCTCCAGCGCGCACGATACCAATACAACCAAGCAACAATAAGATAATCAAAATGTTACGCATGTTCATGCATTCCAAAAAGGTTAAAAAAGTTGCTTGTCGTGGCCTGTGCCAGATCTTCCAGGCTGATACCCTTCAGCTTTGCCACTTCTTCGGCGACATGCCGTACCAGAGCAGGATGATTCAGTTTGCCGCGATGCGGAACCGGTGCCAGGTAGGGGGCGTCGGTCTCGACGAGTATCCGGTCGAGCGGCACGAAGCTTGCCACTTCCTTGATTTGCAGCGCATTCTTGAACGTGACAATGCCGGAAATGGAAATGTGAAAACCCAGGGCGAGAGCGGCTTGAGCCACGGCAAGCGTCTCGGTAAAACAATGAAACACGCCCCCAACCTCGCCGGCGCCCTCCTCTTCAAGGATCCGCAGGGTATCGGCAGCGGCTTCGCGAGTGTGGATAATCAAGGGCTTGCGTGTTTTCCGTGCAGCCCGGATATGGGTGCGAAGCCGGTTGCGCTGCCATTCCAGATCACCTTCGAGACGGTAGTAGTCCAGTCCCGTCTCGCCGATCGCAACGACTTTCGGGTGTTTTGCAAGGCGAATCAGCGTGTTTTCATCGGCTTCCCGGCCGTCCCGAGTGTCGGGATGAACGCCGACCGCCGCGTACAAATTGGGAAAACGCTCGGCAAGAGCCAGCACAGCCGGAAAGCGCTCCAGCGAGACTCCGGCGATCAGTGCCCAACCCACCCGATTGGCCTTCATGGCGTCCAGAAGCTCATCTTCCCGGCCTTGAAAATCAGGAAAATCGAGGTGGCAGTGCGAATCAACCAGCAGCGTATTCACGATGCGGCCGGACGCAGGGCGCGCAGATAATGAGCCGCCAGGTTTTCCAGAAACAACAATTGATTCAACGGATGGCGCGCGCTGCGGCGAAACTGGTTGATCTCGCGCCAGGCGGCCAGCAAGGCCTTCGGGCTGAGGCTTTGCACACCTTTGGGGCGCGGCCAGCCGTCGTGGTAGCGAAGCTCGCCGGCCATGCACTCCTGCGCCAGATCGAACAGCCAACGCTGGACCCCTTCGACCAGATTCTCCATGCGAAACAGTCCGTCACCCTTGAGCAGACCGTCCCACCTGGCGGCCAGTGCGATCGGATCGGATGGCGGCGAGATCAGGGATTCCACCAAGGCATCGATCGGCGCCAGTTGCCCCTGATCTTTCCACTGCGCCACGCGCATCGGAGCGCCGCCGGCCAGATTCAGATAACGCTTGGCCTGCTTTTCAAGTCCCGCACCAAGCAGCCAGTCAGCGGCGGCAGAGGTATCCGGGGGACCGAAAGGTATGACCCGGCAGCGGCTGCGAATGGTCGGCAAGAGTGATTTTGATCTTGTAGAAACCAATATAAAATATACACTTGACGGAGGTTCTTCAAGTATTTTAAGAAGTGCGTTGGCGGCCGCCGGATTCATCGCCTCGGCTTCGGTAAGCAGTACAACGCGATTGCCGTTGCGGTGACTGCCGACGAAGACGAAACCTTCGAGCTCGCGGATCTGGTCAATGCGGATGTTGCTCGAACCGCGCTTCTTGCTCTTTCCAGCGCTCTTTTCACCGCTGCCTTCCCCTCCACCGGGTTCGCCTTCGCCATCGTCATCCGGCGCAACGCGACGGAAGTCGGGATGATTGCCGGCATCCAGCCAACGGCAGGCATCGCATTTGCCGCAGGCCACCAAGCCGGGTGCAATCGATTCGCAGAGCAGAAGCGCAGCAATCTGCTCGGAGAATGCGGTCTTGCCGACCCCGGCCGGCCCGACCAGGAGCATGGCGTGCGGAATCCGTGCAAGCCCCTGCCCGAGGAGCTGCTCCTTTATCTTTTCATTCCATTGAATTGCTTTATTATCAGATTGTTGCAATTATATTCTCAAGTAACTTGTTAATTGTATCCGGGGTCCGGGTGGCGTCGATCAGGCGCACTCGATCGGGATTTTCGGCCGCAATGCGCAGATAAGCCGAGCGTACCCTTTCAAAAAAAGCCGCCTGTTCCTGTTCGAAGCGATCCGGATTGGCCGTTGCGGCATGCAGGCGTTGCTGCGCAATTTCCACCGGTGCATCGAAAATCAGGGTCAGATCCGGTTGCAGGTCGCCCAGCACCCATCGGGCCAGATCTTCGAGCTTTTTCCAGTCGAGTCCGCGCCCTCCTCCCTGATAGGCAAACGAGGCATCGACAAAACGATCGCAGACGACCCATTCGCCGCGGGCCAGTGCCGGTTCGATAACCTGTGCGATATGTTCCCGACGGGCGGCAAACATCAGCAGAGCCTCGGTTTCCAGATGCATCGGTTCCGCCAGCAGCAGGGCGCGAAGCTTCTCTCCCAGGGGCGTTCCGCCCGGTTCGCGGGTGGCGACCACGGTATGCCCCAGCCTGCGCAGATGCTGCACCATCCAGGCGTGCTGGGTGCTTTTCCCGGCGCCATCGATGCCTTCAAAACTGATGAAGCGGCCCGCAGTCATGCTCGGCTAGCGCTTCTGGTATCTGGCGACGGCGCTGGTATGCCCGTCCAGGGTGGCCGAAAACACGCTCGTTCCATCGCCGCGGGCGACGAAGTACAACATGTCGCTGGTTGGCGGTTTCGCCGCGGCCTGCAGCGATGCCAGGCCCGGCATGGCAATCGGAGTAGGCGGCAAACCCGGCCGCGTGTAGGTATTCCACGGCGTATCGGCCTGCAAATCGGTCTTGCGCAGGTTGCCGTCAAAGCGCTCGCCCAGGCCGTAAATCACGGTCGGATCAGTCTGCAGCGGCATTCCCCGACGCAGCCGATTGGCGAAAACGGCCGCCACTTGCGGCCGGTCCGCGGGCAGGCCGGTTTCCTTTTCCACGATCGAGGCCAGGATCAACAGCTCATAAGGCGTCTTGACCGGCAGGGTGCTTTCGCGCATTTCCCATGCAGCGGCCAGTTTGGGTTGCATCGCCTTGTAGGCCCGGCGCAACACGTCAATATCGCTGCTGCCCTTGTTGAAAAGATAGGTATCGGGGAAAAACAGTCCTTCCGGATGCGCTTCTTTCGCACCCAGAAGCGCGAGGATTTCCCCGTCGCTCAGCTTTTGCGTGTCGTGGGCGAGGTCGGGATGCTCGTTCAAGAAGGCACGCAACTGACGGAACGTCTTGCCTTCCACCAGGACCAATTCACCCTGCGTGACGTCACCGCGCGTCAATTTGTCGAGCAGCGCCAAGGCCGTCAAACCCTGCTGCGCCTCATAACTGCCGGCCTTGATCTTGCGCCGAGCGCCCCAGCGCGCGTCCCAGCCACTCCAGTTGCCAGGCGGGCAGCCCGATGCCGGCGGCCTGAACCGCCTGCGCCGCCGACCGCAGGCTGGCGCCGGGCGGGACCGAGAATGCAGTCGGCTGATTTTGCATGGGCAAAGGACGTACAGTGAACCAGCCGGCACCCGCGATCAGCGCGAGAAATGCGAGAATCAGCACCAGCAGGATGAGTTTGAACGTACGCATGAAGCCTTGAAAAAGGACGGGGCAGGCGCAATCTGCACCGCTGTCGCGATAATAACATTGCCACCTCCTCAACCCGGACGCCGCCCATGACCCAAGAATTGATTTCCCTCCTTGCCGCCCAGGGACTGACGGAGGATGGCAGCAGCTTCGGCGCCGCCGCAGAAGAGTTGGTGGCGGCGCGCGATGGCGCGGTCGTCGCCCCTCTGGTCGACCTGGGCCTGATCCGCGCCAGCGGCGTCGATGCCGCCGGTTTCCTGCATAACCTGATGACCAACGACATCAACGGCATCGGTCCGGGCGGCGCGCGCTTTGCCGGGTTTTGCACGGCCAAGGGACGCTTGCTGGCGCTGTTTCTGATCTGGCGCGACGGCGACGATTTCCTGCTGATGCTGCCGCGTGACATCCTGCCCATGATTCTGAAGAAGCTGTCGATGTACGTGCTGCGCTCGAAAGTCAAGCTGAGCGATGCGAGCGACGAAAAGCTCTTGCTGGGACTTTCCGGCGCCGTCTCGCAGGCGCCGACTTTTCCCCGGGAACTCGACAGCCTGGCGCGTTTCGGCGTCACCCGCATCGACGGCGGCCAGGCGATCCGTCTGGACCAGACGCGCTGGTTGCTGGCACTCGATCCGGACAGCGCGGCCCCCCGCTGGGAACAACTGGCGACATCCGTGCGGCCGGTTGGTCTGGCGGCATGGCAGTGGCTCGAAATCGCCGCCGGGCAACCGCGGGTGCTTGCGGCAACCCAGGAAGCTTTCGTGCCGCAGATGCTGAACATGGAATTGCCTGCCGTGGCCGGAGTGAGCTTCAGCAAGGGCTGCTATCCGGGCCAGGAAATCGTCGCCCGCACGCAGTACCTGGGCAAGGTTAAGCGCCGCACCTTCCGCGCTCGACTTGGGGCCGCGCCTGTCCCCGGTACTCATGTCTATGCGCCGGAAACCGGCGACCAGCATTGCGGTGCGATTGTCAGTGCGGCGCCCTCCCCGGCCGGCGGCTTCGAGTGCCTGGTCTGCGTCCAGATCGGCGCCGTCGAAGCCGGTGAAGTTCATGTCGGCACGCTTGCCGGCGAGCGCCTGGAGTTTCTGCCCCTGCCCTACGCTATAGCCTGACGCGAAAGATGTGCCTCATCCTTGTCGCCTGGCGGGTTCATCCCGGCTACCCCCTGGTGGTGGCAGCGAATCGCGACGAGTTCTTCGCCCGGTCGACGGCGCCCGCTGCCTTCTGGAAACATGCCCCGCAGGTGCTGGCCGGGCGCGATCTGGAAGCGGGCGGCACCTGGATGGGCGTCACCCGCACGGGGCGCTTCGCGGCGCTGACCAACTTTCGCGATCCTTCACAGAATCGCAAAGGCGCACCCTCGCGCGGTGCGCTGGTGGCGGAATTCCTGACGGGAAGCGAAGCGCCGCGGGACTATCTCGAACGCATTGCCGCACGGGGCAGCGAATACAACGGCTACAACCTGCTGGCAGGCGATGGCGAAACCCTGTGCTGGTCATCGAACATGGGCGGTGCGCCGCGGCAGTTGGGGCCGGGCGTCTATGGGGTATCGAATCATCTGCTCGATACGCCGTGGCCAAAAGTCGGCGCCGGCAAGACGGCGCTGGGGCAAGCCCTCGACCGGCTGCCCGACGATACGGCGCTGTTCTCCCTGTTGCAGGACGATGGCATCCATGCCGACGAACACCTGCCGCAGACCGGGATTCCGCTCGACTGGGAACGCCTGCTCTCCTCGGCCTTCGTCAAGTCGCCGGATTACGGCACGCGCGGCTCCACCGTGCTGTGCATCGGCAGCGACGGCTGGGCCAGCTTCGATGAACAGACCTGGCTGCCCGGAGCCAAACCCGGCGCGCGGCTGCGCTACCGGTTTAACTTGAGCGCACCATGGTCCGGTGCGGAATGCCCGCTTCCATGAATTCCGGTCCCTCCTCGACAAAGCCGAAACGCCGGTAGAAGCCGCTCGCCTGCGTCTGCGCGTGCAAGGCCAGGTGCCGCATGTTCCGCCCGGCCGCCTCTTCCAGCAAGCGTTCCAGCAGCGCGCGGCCGACCCCCTTGCCGCGCCAGTCGGCGAGTACCGCCATGCGGCCGATGTGGCCGGGTTTGCCATGAACCAGCAGGCGCCCGGTGCCGATCGCCCCGCCGTCGGCATCGCGCGCAATGACATGCCGGCTCGCGGCGTCGTGTTCATCCAGTTCGATGTCACGCGGCACCTTCTGCTCGGCGACAAAAACCGCTTCGCGCACTTGACGGGCCTGCCCGCCGAGTTCCTCCCATGACCCGGCTGCAACGCCGAATTCGACGATTTCGACCGGTGTTCGCAGCGGAATCAGGTCGAACAGTTCGACGATGTCGCCGTTGCGCATGCGCACGCAACCGATCGAACCCGGTGTGCCCATCGCCACCGAGTCGGGCGAGCCGTGCAAATAGATGTAGCGGCGCATGGTGTCGACTTCGCCCAGGCGGTTGCGCCCGGGCTCCTTGCCCGACAGCCACAGGATGCGCGTCAGGATCCAGTCGCGGCCGGGAAATTCTTCGGCCAGTTGCGGCGTCCACACTTCGCCGGTCGGACGGCGGCGCACGAACACCGTATTCGCCGTCTCGCCGGCGCCGACTTTTGCCCGCACGATATGTCGTCCGCGCGGCGTGCAAAAGCTGCCGCTCTGTTCGCCGGCTCCGTTTTTCGCCGTGGAGACGGAGTAACGGCGCAGCAGTGTGCCATGTTCGTCGTGCAGTTCCAGGGTTTGCTGCGGCAGGCTGATGCGGATCTGCATGGCGGGGGTTATGCCACCAGCGTGCGCCCGCGCCGCGCCGCGAAAAATCCCGAGAGCAGGCTGCCGCATTGGTCGGCGAGCACGCCACCGGTGACGGTCGTATGGTGATTGAGGCGGGACTCGGCGAACAGGTCGATCACGCTGCCGGCCGCACCGGTCTTCGGATCGCGCGCGCCGAACACGACGCGGTCGATGCGCGCATGCATGATCGCGCCGGCACACATGGCGCAAGGTTCCAGGGTCACGTACAGCGTGCCGCCCGGCAGGCGGTAGTTGCCAAGCCGCGTCGCGGCCTCCCTCAGTGCCATGATTTCGGCATGGGCGGTCGGATCGTGGCGGCCGATCGGCTGGTTGAAGCCGCGCCCGACCACTTCCCCGTCGATGCACCACCAGCGCGCCCACCGGCACTTCGCCGGCGGCACCGGCCTCGCGCGCCAGGTCAAGCGCCAGCCCCATGAATACATTGTCGTCCATGGGGCCGATTATGGCATTGCCGCCGCCGCGCGGTGCGTCAGTCGTGCGAATGCCCTAGGCGTTCTTGGTGACCGCGCCGCCTGCCTCCATCAGCTGTGCCTGCGCAGCCGCCAGACGGGCGATCGGCACGCGCGGACCGGAACAGGAGACGTAGGTCAGCCCGATGTCATGGCAAAAACGGATCGATGCGGGATGGCCGCCATGCTCGCCGCAGATGCCGACTTTCAGGTCCGGCTTGGTCTTGCGTCCCTCGCTGACGGCGAGTTTCATCAGTTCGCCGACGCCCTTCTGGTCCAGCACCTCGAACGGGTTGTCCTGCAGGATTCCGGTTTCGATATAGGCCGGCAGGAACTTGTTTTCGGCATCTTCGCGGCTGAAGGAGAAGGTGGCCTGGGTCAGGTCGTTGGTGCCGAAGGAGAAGAACTCGGCATCTTCGGCCATGCGCCCGGCGCGCAGGCAGGCGCGGACCACTTCCAGCATGCTGCCGAACTTGACATCCACCTTGATGCCATGGGTCAGTTCCACCACTTTGTGCAGACGCTGCACGTAGCTGTGGATGCGACGCAGCTCTTCGACGGTCGCCACCTGCGGCACCATGATTTCCGGATGGACCTCGATGCCTTCCTTGGCGCACAGGGCGGCGGCTTCGAGAATTGACTGGATCTGCATCATGTAGATTTCGGGATAGGTGATCCCGAGGCGCACGCCCCGGTGGCCGAGCATGGGATTGACCTCGGACAGCGCACGGACCTTCTTGAGGATCTTTTCCTTCTTGTGGATCACATCCTCCTCAAGATGGGAGTCCTTGAAGACCGACATGGCCAGCGACAGCTTGCTGAGGCCGTCCGAATACTGCTGGTACAGCTTCGGATTGAGCAGCTTGAGGGTTTCCGGCAATTCCTCGAGCGCCTTGATCGAATCGCGCAGATGGTGCAGGTGGGCGATTTCCAGCTCCAGCTGGGCGGTCGTCGGCAGGAATTCGTGCATCGGCGGGTCGAGCAGGCGCACCGTCACCGGCAGGCCCTTCATGGCCTTGAAGATGCCCTTGAAGTCGGCACGCTGGATCGGCAGCAAACGATCCAGTGCGGCCTGGCGCTCCTCGACGGATTCGGCGAGGATCATCTCCTGCACGATGGGCAGGCGATCGGAGCTGTTGAACATGCGCTCGGTGCGGCACAGGCCGATGCCCATGGCGCCGAAAACCCGTGCGCGTGCAGCGTCGTCGGGCGTGTCGGCGTTGGCCATGACCTTGAGGCGGGACACCTCGTCGGCCCAGCCCAGCAGGGTTTCCATGTCCTCGGAAAACTCGGCTTCGACCGTCGGCACTTCGCCGGCATAGACCTTGCCGGTGCTGCCATCGATGGTGATCACGTCGCCTTCGTGCAAGGTGGTCTCGCCGATGATGGCGCGCCGCGCATGGTCGTCGATGACAATGGCTTCGCAGCCGGAAACGCAGGGCTTGCCCATGCCGCGCGCCACCACCGCCGCATGCGAGGTCTTGCCGCCGCGACTGGTCAGGATGCCCTGCGCCTGGAAGAAGCCGTGGATGTCTTCCGGCTTGGTCTCCTCGCGCACCAGGATGATGCGCTCGCCAGCCCGGCCGCGCTCTTCCGCGGTGTCGGCATCGAACACGATCTTGCCCGAGGCGGCGCCCGGCGAAGCCGGCAGGCCGGTCGCCAGCGGCTTGCCCTTGAAATCGGCCGCAAGCTGGGGCGCCAGCATTTGTTCCAGCAGCATCGGATCGATCCGCATCAGGGCTTTCTCGCGGCTGATCAGGCCTTCACGGTGCATTTCGACCGAGGTTCGCAACATGGCCCGCGCATTCATCTTGCCGTTGCGGGTTTGCAGGCAGTAGAGCGTGCCCTTCTCGATGGTGAACTCGAAGTCCTGCACTTCCGCGTAGTGCGACTCGAGCCGCGAGTGCAGTTCCTGCAGTTGCAGGTAGATTTCCGGCATTTCCTGTTCCATCTCGGCAATCGCCTTCGGCGTGCGAATGCCGGCCACCACATCTTCGCCCTGGGCGTTGACCAGGTATTCACCGTAGATGATGTTTTCGCCGGTACCGGGGTTGCGCGTGAAGCCGACGCCGGTGCCGGAGTCCGTGCCCATGTTGCCGAAAACCATGGTGCAGATGTTCACGGCCGTGCCGCTGGCCATCTCCCTGGTGATCTTGAACTGGCGGCGATAGTCGATGGCGCGCTTGCCGTTCCAGGAGCGGAACACCGCACCGATGGCGATCTCCAGCTGCTGGTAGGGATCTTCCGGGAAGGGTTTGCCGGTGTGCCGCTGGACGATGGCGAGGAATTCGTTGGCCAGTTCGGCCAGATGCTCGGTCTTCAGATCGATGTCCTGGCTGGCGCCGTAGCGGGTCTTGACCAGCGTCATGGCCGCGTCAAAATGCTCGTCGCCGATGCCCAGTGCGATCTTGCCGAAGAGCTGGATGAAACGACGCCAGGCGTCGTAGCCGAATCGCGGGTTGCCGGTCAGGGCGATCAGGCCCTTGAGCGTGGTCGGGTTCAGCCCCAGGTTGAGGATGGTGTCCATCATGCCCGGCATCGACATGGAGGAACCCGAACGCACCGAAACCAGCAGCGGATTGTCGGCGCCGCCAAAGGTCTTGCCGGTCTTTTTCTCCAGCGCTTTCATGTGCGCCAGGGTCTCGTCCATCGCGCCCTCGGGCAGCCGGTCCTTTTCCAGGAAGGAGAGGCAGGCGTCGGTGGTAATCACGAAGCCCGGCGGCACATTGAGGCCGATCTGCGTCATCTCGCACAAGTTGGCGCCCTTGCCGCCCAGCAGCATCTTGTTCTTGCCGTCGCCTTCCTCGAATGCAAACACCCATTTCTGTTTCATTGCTGTCTCCCTGTAGCCTTGGAACAATCGGATTTGCCGCTATGCACAAATATTGCCATTCTATTGTTGCTATCGGGATAATTTCATGATGGAAACCATTTTCTTCTGAATAAGAAAATTCCATCGAGGCGCAAGATGCGCTAAATTAGCAAAAGAAGATCCACCTGGAGCAGGTCGGTCATTGAACAAGGCCCAATCAACGCCCTGGTGTGAACAACTTCCCGCTATCCTGCCATCGGAGTGCCTGAAACGGATTGATTATGGACATCGTCAGACAAAAACAGATCAGGGAATGGACCTTGCTCGGGCTTGTCGGAGCGATGGCAGTGATCGCGAACCTTCCCCCTCATCTGGTTGACAGAATCGGGCTGGATCCCGGCGTCCTGATGGCGCTGTTGGGTTTGATGGTCGTGATCGCCCTGTTTCTCTATGTGCGGCTTTTCTTCTTTCTGCTGTACGCATTGCTGGCCGTCGGCGCCAACCTGCCGGACAAGTGGGCCGAGAGCCTGGGAATCAGCCAGTTGCCGATGCTGGTGGCGTTGACCGCCATGGTTGCAATGTCTCTGCTCAACTATGGAGCCAAGATGCTGCCCTCCGGGCTGGAACCAAAACCACGGAAACAGAATTCCGAAGCGACCCAGGTGCTGCTCGACGCCATCGCGCGAGACAACCTTCCCTACATCAAGACGCTGCTGACCATGCAATTCGATCTCGATACGATCGATGACCAGGGCATGACGCCATTGATGCGTGCCGCCCAGCGCGGAAATTTCAAGGTGGTTCAGATGCTCATCAAATGCGGCGCGTCACCGCTGACGACCGGGCCATCCGGCCTGGCTTCCGACGTGGCATTGCAGCACAATTTTCCGGCTATCAACGAGTTTCTGAAAAGAGTTGAAGAAGTACAGGCTGCCGAAGCGGCGCGGCTGGCAGCAACCGAGACGAAGACCGGTTCCGCCGTGATTGCCTAGCCTTCGGCTTTTCGCCCGCAGAATCCGCCCGATTACCGGTTATTGACCGGCGCCGTCAGGCAGTCTTGTCTTCCACCAGTGCCAGTTCATCCTTCATCTTCTGGCGGATCAGGTACTTCTGCACCTTGCCGGTGACGGTCATCGGAAACTCGTCGACAAAGCGGATGTATTTGGGAATCTTGTAATGGGCGATCTGTCCGTTGCAGAAGCCCCGGATTTCGTCTTCCGTCGCCTTCTGCCCTTCGCGCAGAACGATCCAGGCGCACAACTCCTCGCCATATTTCCTGTCCGGCAGGCCGACCACCTGCACGTCCTGCACCTTGGGGTGACGGAAGAGGTATTCCTCGACTTCGCGCGGGTAGATGTTTTCGCCGCCGCGAATGATCATGTCCTTGATGCGGCCGACGATGTTGCAGTAGCCCTGCCCGTCGATCATCGCCATGTCGCCCGTATGCATCCAGCCCGCGGCGTCGACCGCCGCCCGGGTTTTCTCTTCGTCGTCCCAGTAACCCAGCATCACCGAGTAACCGCGCGTCAGCAGTTCGCCGGGGGTACCGCGCGGCACGATGCGGCCGTCGTCATCGACGATCTTGACTTCGACGTGCGGCTGGATGCGACCCACCGTCGAAACGCGCTTATCCAGCGGGTCGTCGGTCGAACTCTGGAAACTGACCGGCGAGGTTTCCGTCATGCCGTAGGCAATCGTCACCTCGCGCATGTTCATCTGGCTCACCACCCGCTTCATGACCTCCACCGGACACGGCGAGCCGGCCATGATGCCGGTGCGCAACGCGGACAAATCGTGATTGCCGAATTCGGGATGATCGAGCATGGCGATGAACATGGTCGGCACGCCATGCAGGCCGGTGCAGCGCTCGGCGGCGACGGCGCGCAAGGTAGCCAGCGGATCGAAACCTTCGGCCGGATAGACCATCGTCGTGCCATGGGTCAGGCAGGCCATGTTGCCGAGGACCATGCCGAAACAGTGGTACAGCGGCACCGGGATGCACAGCCGGTCATCCGCCGTCAGGCGCATCGCCTCGCCGACGAAGTAGCCGTTGTTCAGTATGTTGTGGTGCGACAGGGTCGCGCCTTTCGGCGCACCCGTGGTGCCCGAAGTGAACTGGATGTTGATTGCATCGTCGAACTGCAGTTGTTCGCCGAGCAGTTCCAGCGCCTCCATCTCGGCGGCCGAAGGATTGCCGAGGAGATCATCGAAGTTCAACATGCCCGCAGATTTTGCGCCGCCCATCCGGATCACATATTCCAGCGCCGGCAGACGCACTGCCTTGAGGCTACCCGGCATGGCATGTGCCAGTTCCGGAGCGAGATCGCAGATCATTTCCAGGTAATTGCTGGTCTTGAATTCCGGCGCCAGAATCAGCGCACGGCAACCGGCCTTGTTCAGGGCGTATTCGAGTTCGGCGCGCCGGTAGGCCGGATTGATGTTTACCATCACCAGCCCCGCCTTGGCTGTCGCAAACTGGGTCAGCGCCCATTCCAGATTGTTCTGCGACCAGATGCCGATGCGGTCACCCGGCGCGAGGCCGAGGCGCATCAGGCCGCAGGCCAGGGCATCCACCCGCGACTTGAGTTCCGCAAAACTGAGGCGAACCTTCTGGTGCACCACGACGAGGGCATCGCGCTCGCCGAAGCGGGCGCACGCGGCATCGAAATAATTGCCGATGGTGCTGCCGATCAGCGGCTTGTCACTGGCGCCATGCACGTAACTGGATTGTTGCATCGTCAACACCTTCTCCGGATCTGGCTATTAACGGTCACACCGATGAGGCAATTCAGGTCACTTGGCGGCTGCCGCGATGACCCCCGTCAGCGCGAACATCGCATCCCCGTCCGCCCTCGCTACGATAGCCGTCAAATTTGCGCGATCCGGCCGAGTCGCGATCGAAAAACTGCGCCCGCCGTCCTGGCTGATAAGCACGATGCCGGAATTGCCCACCATCACCACGCTGCCGTCGCCGCGCTGATCGATGCCGGTAATTGACTGCTGGGTGCCGCTGGCAACTTTCGTCCAGCTGTTGCCGCGATCGTCGCTGCGATACACGTGTCCGCGCATGCCGGCAATCAGCAGACCGCCGTCGGCCAGCGCCCTGCCGGTCCAGAACGAGCCCTTGTTGTCTGTCTGGATGGCCTTCCAGGTCCGGCCCGCATCTTCGGAGCGGAAAATCGATCCTGATTCGGCGGTGACAAAGACCAGGCCGCTGGCACCGGCGAAGATCTGCATCAGATGTTTCTCCCCCTGGTCCAGGTCATCCACGATCTTGCGTTCGCGCCAGGTCTTGCCGCCGTCGTCGGTTTCCAGCATCAGGCCGAACTGACCGATGGCGAATCCGTGCTGCGAATTCTCGAACCAGATGGACAGCAGAACGCGCTCCTTGCCCGGTTCTTCGCGCTGGAGTTGCCAGGTTTCGCCGGCATCGGCCGTGGTCAGGATGGTGCCGTCATGGCCCGCGGCCCAGCCGCGCTTGTCGTTGACAAAGAAGACGCTGGTCAGCACGGCCCGCGTCGGAACCGCCTTTGCCTGGCGATAGGCCTTGCCGTCGTCGGAAAGGATCACCACGCCGTAATCGCCCACGGCCACCAGGCGTTTTCCTGCCGATGCGGCGGCGATCACCTGGGCCTTTTGCGGCAGCGCCAGGCGTGGTGCCTCCTTCAAGCTGACGCCGGTGCGCACCGGCGGTGTTTCGCCCGCACCGGCCGCGGAAGGCCAGGCCAGTGCGGACAGGGCCAGAGCAACAACGGAAAAATTGAGTTTCATGTTCAGCATCCGGATCAATGACCGATCGCCGGCGCCTTGACCGGCCCTTTGCGCGGGAACAGGGAATCGAGTGTCACGGCGAACGCGGGCAACACGGTAATCGCCATCACCATGTTCATCATGAACATGAAGGTCAGCAGGATGCCCATATCGGCCTGGAACTTGAGGTCCGAGAATGACCAGGTGGCGACACCGACGGACAAGGTAATCGCGGTGAAAATCGTGGCAATGCCGACTTCACGCAGGGCGCCCTCCAGAGCCGGCTTTCATTGCCTGCCCCTGCGACAGGTGAATCAGCAGGCGATTGTAGATATAGAAGGCGTAGTCGACGCCGATGCCGGTGGCCAGCACCATGACAGGCAGCGTCGCCACGGTCAGGCCGATGTCGAGGGTCTTCATGAACCAGTAGCCGAGGAAGGTGGCCACCGTCAGCGGCACGCAACAGGCCAGCATGGCCCGCCAGTCGCGGTAGGCGAGCAGCACCAGAATCATGATGGCCGCGTATACATACAGCATCATGGGCAGTTCGCGCGCTTCGATTTCCTCGTTGGTGGCGGCCAGCACGCCAATATTTCCTGAAGCCAGCAACACCTTGATGCCGAGTGTTTCCGGCTTGACCTGCTGGCGGAACTCCTTTACCGCGGCGATGGCCGACGTGATCGTGGTGGCCTTGTGATCGGCGAGATAGATGTTGGCCGCCATCATGGTACAGGCACGATTGAACAAGCCCCCCGCCTCCGGCAGGTAGCCGACCGCGACCTGCAAGGCCTTGCTGTCACGCGGCAGCGCGGTCATTTTCGGGTTGCCCTCGTTCAGGCCGACATTGGCGAACTTGGCCAGCGCCGAGATGGAAGTCACCGACAGCACCCCGGGCACCTGTGTCATGTGCTGGGTAAATTGATCGATGTAATTGACCACCTGAAAGCTGTTGCACGAGTCGTTGGGTGTCTCAAAGACCACGGTCAGGACATCCATGCCGAGATCGAAGCGCTTGACGATATTTTCGCACATCCTGGTTGTAGCGCGAGTCGGCACGCAGTTCCGGCGCCCCCGGTTGCAGCGCGCCGATGTGGCGACCGTGGCTTTGCCATACCGCGACACCAAACAGCACTGCGGTCACAGCCAACACCAATCGAGCATGATTGATGTCGGCGATAAAGCCCAGGCGCTCGATAATGAGGCCGCGCTTGGCCTGGAGTTCCTCCAGACGCAGGGCATAGGCCCGCGAGTAGCGAAAGAACGAAGCCGCCAGCGGCAGCATGATCAGATTGCTGATGATCTTGTAGCCGACGCCAATAGATGCCGTGATGCCCAGTTCACGGATCATCGGTATCGGGATCATCACCAGCGTGATGAAGCCGACGAATGCAGTGACCAGCGCCAGTGTGCCGGGAATGAACAGGCTGGAAAAACTCTCGCGGGCCGCCCCCATCGAATCGGCGCCCTCGGCGACGGCTTTGGAAATGGCGTTGATCTGCTGCACGCCATGCGAAACGCCGATCGCGAACACCAGGAAGGGCACCAGAATCGCCAGCGGATCGAGGCCGTAACCCAGCAGCGTCAGGTGCCGAACTGCCAGACCACGGAGATCAGCGAACAGCCGATGGTCAGCAGGGTCAGCAGCATCGAGCGGCAATACCAGTACACGGACGCGCGGTCAGCAGCGTCGCCAGCGCAAAGAACTCCGCCACGCCCTTGGCGCCCTCGGCGATATCGCCGATCTGCTTGGCGAAGCCGATGATCTCGATCGCGTGATCGCGGGTTTCCATCTTGCCGCGGACCTCGGTTTCGAGCTTTTGCGCAAGTGCGAGGTAATCGAGCTGCTTCGTGCGTCTTCGGATCTTCCTCCAGCAGATCGGCCACCACCATGGCCGCGCGTGCCGTCGTTCGCCACCAGGCTGCCGGTGTAGCCGCCACGGACCACGCGATCGCGGATACCGGAAATTTTTTCGGTATCGAGGGCATCCGCCGTGATGTTGCCGCCGATCACGTCCTCCGCGTTGAAACCCTCCTCGGTCAGTTCATAGACGCGCGTATTCGGGGTCCACAGCGACTGCACCGAACGCCGGTCGACGCCGGGCAGGAAGAGCACCGCTTCGGTGACTTCGTTGCAGCTTTTTCAGCGAGGCCTGGGTCCAGATATCGCCCTTCTTCGCCCGCACCACGATCGTCACCCGGTTGGCGCCGAAGAGCTGCGTGCGGTATTTGAAAAAGGTATCCGTGTATTCGTGGCCGAGCGGCAACTGCTTGTCGAAACCGGCCGTCATGTGCAGCTGTGTTGCCAGCCAGCCCATGACCAGGGTGAACACCAGCAGCACGGCAAGCGTCGGCACGCGAAAGCGGAAGAAGAAGTTCTCGAGCGACTTGACGAAGCTGACAATGCTGGGCATCGAGCGGAGATCCTCGGGTTCAGGTGTGGAGCGGATCGGGCAGAAAAACAGCGGGGAAACCGGCGACTTCGCCGGTTTCCCCGCCTGCCGCAGAGGACGGTCAGAACGTGCGGGATACCGACATCGTCAGCACGTCGCGGTCGCGCAGCATGTTCATGTTGCCGCCGCCCCAGTAGGTGACGTAGCCGATGCCGGCCTTCCACTCGTTGTGATAGTCGAAGTTGAAGTTAAGCGCCACCGCCTTGCGGCCTTCGACAAAGGGCAAGGCTGTCGGACTCGTGCCTTTCACGTCGTGGTAGAAGTCGAGAACCGGCGACAGCGTCCAGCCCGACTGGAAGATGTTGGCATAGGTCAGGCCGAACTCGGCGACATAGCCCCACGAGGTCTTGTCCGGCATCGTGTAGTTGTTGAGCAGGTAGGGGATGGCGCCCGAACGGTCGAGGTCCGGATAGTGAGTCACTGCCACTTCGCCGAGGAAGAAACCCTCGGCGGCGCCGAGCGCGCTCGTGATCGTTTGCGGCAGCAGGTAGAAGCCGGTCAGGTGGGCCTGGTACTTCTTCTCTTCGACATAGCCGTTGACGGTTGCCACTCCGGTAGGAGAGGCAATCGCGAGGGCCAAAAGATTGTATTTTGGATTGGAATTACCGCCAGGCAGCGGAACGGTTGGGTCAATCGCCACACTATCGCGCGGCCGGTACGAAAGCTCTGCACCGATGGCCCAATCGCCAAGCTTGGTATTCATGGATAAACCGAACAATTCCTTGTCTTCACCGTATTGCTCAATTGCCGTGTATCCGCCGACGTTCGTACGGGGCGTACAAGGAAGCACGACCCCACCGATACAACCGACTGTCAGGTCCTGACGGAAACCAACGAAGGGAATCTTGTCGTGATAGTGAATGTAGTAGGCAGCAAACTCCGTATCGCCTTCCGCCGGCTTGAAGCGGATGTTGATTCCGTATTGACCGCTATGAAGATCCGGCTCGTCGCGTTCAACCGGGACGATTCCCGGAAATGCACTGAGGGTGGTTAGGTCCCGCACACCCGGAATCTTGGGATTGAAGTCGCCAACAGTACCAGCAGGCAAACCAAGAAGTGAAGACGGAATGAACGCGCCACGCTTGCCGCCCTTGCCGATGAAGTCGGCAGAAGACCAGTAGGTACCCGCCGGATCGAATTCGAAATTGTTCCAGCGGAACTGGTAATAGGCTTCTGTCGAAAAGCCGTTGCCGAGAGCCGGAACTGAAGGAAATCATCGGTGCCGGAATGAAGACTTCCTTGAGCTGGACGCCGGGGATGTGGATCTTGCGCAGATCGAAGGCATTGACCGCATTGACGCCGCCGATGATGAAAATGTCCTCGCCCCAGTTCATGACCTGGTTGCCGAGCTTGACCTTGGCGGAGTTGTCGCCGAGCTTGAACTCCTTGGCCACCCAGAAATCGAGCAGGCTGATGTTCTTCTCCATCGCATCTTCGGCATCGCTATGGAGCGGCGTGCGCTGGGTGTTGTCGGCGCGCAGGTCGGTCGACCAGGTGAAGCGGCCGAGTGCCGACCAGTTACCCTTCTGCGTCAGGAACAGTTCATGGGTTCCCTTGAATACGGCAGAGACAATGTCGTGCCTCTTGTAGTTCAGGTTGCCGTCGTCGGTTTGAAGGTAGTTGAAATCCGGATTTGAAGTTGCGCCAAAGCCGGGGCCATTGACCTTTACGCCGAGATCGCCAACGGTTGCGACATTACCGCCATTATCGTTACCGATAATCGACTTGTCCGTCAACTGCATGCGCACCTGCGCGCCGAAGGAAATCGTCGAATCGAAACTGCCGGTGATGCCGTTTTCCATTTCGAACTTGAAGGCCGCGGCCGGGTTGGCAAACGTGGCGCCGAGCGCCGCAATGGCGAGCGCCAGCGGCTTGATTCTCAGATATGTTGTTTTCATGGTGTCATCCTCCTCTTGATGGTGAGCGCGGATCAGCGCTCGCCGGCGCGGCGCAGTTCGTCGGGATTGAAGCGCTTGGGATCGATGCGCCCCTCGTCACCGGCCAGCCAGTCGGTCGGCTTGGCTTCCTGGGTCGAGTTCTCGGCCATGTAGCGATTGACGTTCAGATCCCAGGACATGAATTCCTGGCTGACGCAGGCGCCGAGTTCGACGGCCGGATAGATCGAGGCTTCCATCACGCGCCAGAGCTTGCCCTGGGCGTCGTACTGGTCGGCATTGAGCAGCATCCAGGTGTCTTCATCAAGATAGAAGGTCCGCTTGGCGAACATGTGGCGCATGCCCGGCTTCACCGTCGCCTCGACCTTCCAGACGCGGTGCAACTCGTAGCGCATCAGGTCGCGATTCGGAAAAAGCCCGCCATAGACCTCCTTGACCGGGCGCTTGGCGACGAACTTGAAGCTGTTGTAGGGCACGTAGAGTTCCTGCTTGCCGACCAGCTTCCAGTCGTAGCGATCCAGGTTGCCGGCGAACATCGGGTACTGGTCGGCGGTCTCGAGGTTCTCGTAGCCCGGAATCGGGTTGTCGTACTCGAAGGCCGGCAGGCGGCGCACGCGGCGCTGGCCCGGGAAATACATCCACGCGTCGTTGCCCTTGCTCATGAAGTAGTGCGCCAGGATCACCTCGCCCGCGCGGGAGGCGGGGGCGGTCGCGGTGTTGAGGATCTTCATCTGCGCGTCACCGACGTCCTCGGGCGAATTCGCCTTGGTCGAGGCAAACGGCATCAGGACAACCTGGTCCTGGGCCAGGCCGTAAAAGGTGCCGTCCGGATTGATGAAGTTGGTCTGGTAGAACTCGAAGCGGCCAAGTCCCTGCCAGCGCAGGCGGTGGTTCCAGACGACCTCTGCTCCGTTCTTCGGAATCGGGAAGGGGAAGGCGCCACCGAGCGCTGCGGCGAGGTTGTCCTTGCCGTCGGTGGTCAGCTTGGCAATGGTTGCATTCTTTTTCGTCCGCTCGGCAATGATGTCCGGATAGCCGCAGGAGCGGTGCGTCGGATAGACATCCATGCGGTAGCCCTTGCGCGTCTTGATCAGTTCGATCTGGCCCGCGGTGAGCTTGTCCTTGTACTTGTCGACGTTCGACGCGTCGATCGAGAACAGGGGCTTCTCAGCGGCAAAGGGGTCCACCCGCGGGTCGCTGATTTTGCGCGTTCCCTTCGGCGTGCCGCCCTTGAACTCGGGAATGGTGCCCTCCTTGTTGCCGGCGCGTTCGGCGCCGACAAGTGTCAGCTCCTTGCCCAGCTTGGCCGCCTCGGCTTCGGATACCGCGGCTTGGGCGCTGCCGGCCAGAAAGACCAGTACGGCGGCCGACACGGTTGATTGCAATATTTTGCGGTTCGACTTCATTTCACTCCCCCTTTGATAGACACATCATTCGATTTTGTAGCCCATTTGCTGCAAGCGCGTGATCACCTGCGTCCGTGCGGCGGAAACGTCATCCAGCGGGTGCCCACGCAGGCGGGTCACCTCGTCTCGCGTGTAAGGCAAAAAGTCCGCCGGGACTTCCTTGCCGCCCAGCGTACTTACCATCCAGTTCAACAAGGTGGCCGTGTCCCTGTCGTTCAGCGAGGATTGGGACGTACCCGGTACCTGAACCAGATAGGCACGTCCCTCCGGCAAGCGCAGGTAATGTCCGATCCTGCCGCGCATGTCCGGAATGTCGCCGTCCGCACTTCCGCTGCCATCCGGCTGATGACAGCCCGAGCAATGCAGCAGAAAGCTGATCCGCTCCCGTTCGCTTGCCATGGCGGCAGAAGCAAGCAATGCCGCCAGGCCAAAAGCCAGAAAGCAGCGGAAGAGACGGCTTGCCACGCCCTACTCCCCGACTTCCGCGAGCACGCGTGCGCGCTGCTGGCGCACCGCGGAAGGCGTCAGCGCCCTGGCTCGCGCCGCGGCGAAAAGCTCCGTGGACATGGGCTGCGAAACCATGTTGAAGGTGGCGAGGACATAGCCCATCACCGCGGCGAGTTCTTCGTCGGACAGGGTTGTCGCCGGCATGGCGCCGTCATACTTGATGCCGCGCGAGGTGATTTTTCCGATCATGCCTGAAACCAGCACCTGGGCCAGATACTCGCGCCCGCTCGTCGACTGCGCGCGTTTTGCCAGCACGCCGGCGACCGGCGGCGCCAACCCTTCGGCGCCGTTGCCGTCCGGCTGATGGCAGGCCATGCAATGCGCCTCGTAGAGCTTCGCTCCATCGGCAGCCTGCAGCGGTCCGCTGGCGGCGACCATCAGCAAAGCGGCGCTGCCGGCCAAAATGAATCTGCGCCCATGCATCTCAGCCCTGGCTCTTCTCGGCCGTGCCGACGACAGCGGCCACGGTGCAGTGATAGGCATTCGAGTTGTTGGCCATGCACCAGTTGATGTCGTTGTGCACGCCCATGCGGTAGCCCGGCCGCTCCCCTTCGTTGCGAATTGCAGCCGCAGCGATTGCAGGTGACGCCGCCGCAGCAGTCGTTGTAGCTGATCAGGTAGTCCTTGCCGTCGTTCGGATTGTGACAGGTGCCGACCCAGGTGACTTTCGAGACTCTCGGTACCCGGCGGGCAGGCGGAAATCGTGCCGCCGCAGCAGGTGCACAGGAAACCGTCGAGCCGCGCAATAGCGCCAGTATTCGCAGGAGGTATCGTCGTTGCGCTTGTCCTTCGCCTTCGTCTTGGCCTTGTCCGCCGCAATCGCCTTGCCGACGCGGTCGAAGGGCAGCACCGGCAGCAGGATGGCCGTGCCTACCAGCAACTTGCCGAGGCGCGCAACCGCACTGCGCCGGGAAATCGACTGGGCAGCGCGGCGGCTGCGTGTCTCGAAGAAATTGTCAAACCATTGCATTTCAGTCTCCTTGCAATCCTGTCGAATCAGGCTTGCTGATCAATGTATTCCTGCACCGAAGCGACGCCCAGTTCCTTGGCGGCGAAGAGGCTTTCCAACTGCTCCCTGGAATTGACCAGGCCCTTGGCGCGAACCCGGCCGTCGTCGCCGATCAATATGGCATAGGGCAGCTTGCCCACCTGGAACGTCATGCCGAGCTCGGTCGACAGGACGTAGGGAAATTCGGTCAGGGCCGCCTTGCGATAAAACTCGGCATGTTCGGGACGGTCGCCGTCGCTGGCGAGAACGACATCCAGCCATTTCGCTTCCACGTTCCTGATCGACTTGAGGATAGGCAGCAGTTTCTTGCAGACCGGGCAGGTCGGCGAGAGGAAGAACAGCAACTGGCTCTTCTTGTTGCCGGCGAGGCCCACGCTCAGGCTGCCGCCGCCCAGCGATTCGAGATTGAACACCGGCGCCATGTCGCCGACCTTGGGGCCGTGATCGAGCATCAAAGCGCCCATCGGCGCGACCCGCTCGTAAAGGATGCCGACCTGTCGTGCCAGCGCCAGCACGGCCAGCAGCAGGGCAAGCACGACGATCCAGAGGATGATGTTAGAGACAACCAGGGCTTCGGTCATTGCTAGTGGTTCCTCATGGCATGCAGACGGGGATGATTGGCCATCAGTTGATTGGCCGTGACGTAAAGCCCGAGCAGGCCAAGGGTTCCGCCGGCAACGCTCAGGTAGTCGATCCAGACCAGGGCGCGGGTCGCATCCTCGCGCAAGATGAGCATGGCCGCGAATACAAGCACGGCATTCCGCGCCGGCAGCCCCCAGTTCAAGGTCTGGTCGCCGACGTGGCCACCGAGGCTGCCGCAACCGCAGTCGATTTCGGTACGGCCGCGCAGCAGGTTGATGATTACCGCCGCCGTGGCGACCGACAGCAGGCCGATCGCCAGAATCGTACCGGCCGTCCGCGTCGGGTCAAAGAGAACCAGGACACCGGCGGCCAGTTCCCACACGGGCAGCAGGATGGCTGCGGGCCACGCCAGAACGTCCGGCAGCAGCCGGTAGTTTTCGACATTCGCCTGGAACAGCGCCGGATCGCGCAGCTTCTGCCAGGCGCCGGTGAGGAATATGACCGACAGGACCGCACTCAGGGCGCTGGCAGCAACCGGATCGAGCAAGGGCAATGCTCCCATTACTGGACGTCCAGCTGGGTCGCGAACTCGGCGAAGGGGCCGGCCGTCTTCAGGTGCTTGAGCTTGCCAGTGGCATCAAATACGGACAGGATCGAGTTGTCGGTCGAGTAGGCAAAGAGCTTGGGCGCGTCACCCCGGCTTACCGCAATCACTGTTGCATGGTGGCCGGGGGCGCGGGAAACCCGCTTCTTGCTCGCCGGATCGAAGGCCCATATCTCCTTGGCAGCAAGCTTGTGGCTGCCCTCCTTGCCCTTCGGGTGCATGCCGACGAAGATGCGTCCGCTCTTTTCATGCAGCGCGATGGGCTGGTAGCCGCCCGGCCGCCAGCCGGCCTTGGCGTCCGCCGCCGTGACTAACGGCCAGGGCGTTCCGGCAACCGCCGCGTCGCCGGCGACATTGACGGTCTGCACGTTGCCCTTGAACGAGACAAAAGTGTAGTTGTCGTCCGACTGCGCACCCGAGGTGAACAGCGCATCGTCGTCGGCATCGAAAAATTTGGCGCTCTTTTTGCGTTCCAGTTGCTTGCCCTCGGCGTCGAGCTTGACGGTCAGCATGGTGCCATCGCCGCACATCGTCGAGAACCGGTCGGAGACCGACTGCGGGACGTAGATCATCCAGCAGCCGGGCGTGGCGATTTCGGTCACGAACTTGCCTGCAACGCGGTCGACCACCGTCACCGACGAAGCCGGTGTCGAATTCTGCATGAAGACCAGGCGGCCGTCGGCCGAGGTGCGGATCTTGCCGCGATAGGGAAAGGACTGGGAATGCTTCGGCGGCACGCTGATTTCCGCCTTCAGCTTGAGCGTGGTGGCGTCATATACGTCCATCTGGCCTATGCGCTCGCCGCGATTCAGCTTGGTCATGTAGGCCGTCGATACGAGTATTTCCGAGCGGTCCGGAGTCAGGGTGACGTGGCCGGCCATGCCGAGCGCCACATGGCCGACGACATTGAATGACTCGCCGTCGATGATCATCAGCTTGCTGTCGACGAAATGGGAAATCGCCATGTCGGAAAGATAGAGGCGATAAGGAGTCGCCGGCGGCAGGTTCAGCACCGTGAGCTTGTCCACCGGAACCTCCGCGTGCACGGAGCAGGACGCAGCGGCAATCAGCGCGCCTGCGCAAAATTTCCTGATGTTGCCAGCAAGCATTTCGGCCCTTTCCCAAACAAAGCCAATCGTGAATGACAGCCCGGCGTGCCTGTTTAACCGAGCGCGCAGCCGTGCCGAACGGAATCGAGTGTAGGCGACTTGCCGCCGCTTCAATAGCCAAATTCGGCAAAACAGAGCGGTCTGCAAAATAGTGTTGCTTTTGTTGCAGTGCCGCACGACATCGGCTCAGGCACTCTTGGCTGCATTAGGATTAAACTTGCCGTGCCTCCACCTTAAACGCCGCCTGATGCCTTATTCCGCAACCCTGAGCCGACTGCCGCTGCCCAAGACTCCGATCCATTCGGCGGAAGGGGCGGAGCGGGAGCATTCGTATCGGAAATCGGTGGCCCTCGACGTCGATGAACATGCCGCCAACCTCGGCAAATGGGACCAGAGCTACGACCAGATCAGTCCGGGCAGTTTCCGGGGGACGCTGTCGGAGGTATGGATCGGCGACATGCAGATTTTTCGCGAGGTCACCACGCAGGCAGTCGTCGAGCAGGGACAGGCATGGAACGGCGCGAGGCTGTTCGGGGTGCCGATGGCCGTGGGCGGCGGTGGCACGTTCTGCGATCGCCCCTTGGGCGGTGACAGCATGTTTTCCTTCGGCCCGGGTAGCGAGTTCTCCCTGCAAAGCCCCAGGGAATTCGACATCGTCGGCATTGCCGTCCGCGAAGACGCCTACCAGCAGGTGGTGGCGTCACTTGCCGGAGCCGGTTCGAAGCGATTGTTTTCGGATGATTTGGCGGTGGTGAATTGTCCGTCCGGCCTGGCCGACCTGCGCATGTTCCTGGATTCGCTCTTCGAAGTCCTTGACGCGAACCCGGTGATGCTTTCCCATCCGACAGTCCAGAAAACCGTCCAGTCGGCCCTGATGGGGCATCTTTGCGACTCGCTCCATGCCGCCAACGTGATGCCGGCACCAATGTCCACCTATCAGGCACGCAAGGCCCTGGTCGAAGAGGCCCGGCGATATGTCCTGAGCCGCCTCCACGACCCCGTGACGATCGCCGAGCTTTGCAACGCGCTGAAAACCAGCCGGCGCACGATTCAATACTGCTTCCACGAAGTCCTCAACACCAATCCGGTGCAGTATCTGCGGGCAATCAGGCTCAACAGCGTGCGCCGTGAACTGCGTCAGGCAAATCCGGCAACAACCCATGTGCAGGATATCGCCGCACGCTGGGGTTTCTGGCACATGTCGCATTTCGCCAGCGATTACCGCGCCATGTTCGGCGAACTGCCATCCGAAACCCTGCGCAAGTCTTGAACATCGGCGCGCGTTCGGCGGTTTCCGGCCCGGTCAGGCAAGGCCGCGCGGCTTCAGGCTCGGCCCCTTGAGGTCGAGCTTTTCAGCGGCAGCTTCAAGACGCTCGATGCGACCCCGCCCCAGCTTGTAGCGATAGTTGTTGGTCATCGGGTCGGGGACGGCATGGCTTACTGCATTGGCATGGCTGCCGCGTGCGTTGAAACCGGCTTTGGCGACACCCGACCGCATGCCGGGGTCGAGTACGGCCACCGCGTCGAAACTTCCTTGCGTGACCCGGACGTGGCCTGCGGCCAGCAGCGCATTGAAATTCATTTCCTGCTCGGTGACACCGAGCGGCATGCCGGTCTGTACATACACCGTGTCGTTGGAGACCCGCACCCGGTCGCCGCTTTCGATGCCGCGCCGCCGGGCGTCCTCGGGATTCATGAACAGCATCTGCGGCAGGCCGCGCGCGGCGGTATAGGGCTTGCGCAGGTCATCGAAGCCGCTTTGCCAGACTTCGTTGATGCGGCCGTTGGTGATCCACAGTTCCTGTTTCTCGAGCCGCGGTTGCACGGCGGCGTAGAACTCGCTCCAGCCCGGGAAATTCCATGGCGTCTTGAGCAGCACGGCCTTGCCGCTGTGCGTGTTGAAGGCATTCAGCAGCTTGTTGCGGAAGGCGCCGGGTTCGCCCTGGCGCGTCAGGGGATCGTGCAGGCGGACCGTGCCGGCGATGGTTTCGCCCTGGCGCCAGACCGGGGTCTGGATGCCGTCGCCACCCAGGCGGCGCAGATACTCGTGCCCCGCCACCTTCTCCCGGCGTGCCTGTTCGACCAGTTCAAAATAGTCGTAAGGCGTTCCCCGGCTGATGGCGCGCAGCTTCCTCGAAGACATCGCTGCCGTTGCGCCAGGCAAACTTGTCGCCAAAGCCCATGCGCCGGGCAAACGCCTGCACCGCCCACCAGTCGGGCTGCGCCTGTCCCGGCGCATCGCAAAAGCGAGCGTAGAGGCGCAGGCGGCGCTCGCCGTTGCAGCGCGTGAAGTCGGCTTCGCCCCAGGTGGCCGCCGGCAGGACGATGTCGGCGTAGCGCGTACCCAGCGGCTCCACCGGATAGATGTCGGAATCCACCAGCACCATGCCGCCGGCATCGGCGCGGGCAATCAGCGCCGCTGCCGCTGCCTCGACCGTCGCCTGTTGCGGCTGGTGCGGGCTGTCGCGGGTAAGTCTCGCAATGTGGCGCTCCAGTTCGTCCGCGGCGGCCATGGCGCCGATCCACGTCGTGCCGAAAACCCAGGCAAAGCGCAGTTGGCCATCCATCAGCCAGCGGTCGAGATTCAGCGGCTTCTTGCGCCGGCCCGGATGTTTCTCGGGCGAGAGCCAGTCGGGATTCCCCGGCGAGGAAATCATGCCGCGCTGATGGCCGCCGCCGCGGCCGATGACCTGCCCCTTGCGATTGCCGGCGCCGCAGACCAGTCCCAGCGCGGCGAAGGAGGCGCTGTTCATGTAGTTGTTGGACCAGTAGTTGCCCTTTTCCAGCATGAAGGATGACTTGGGTCGCGTGCCGTCGGCGTGCGGTTTGGCCAGCAGTTCCGCGGCCCGTTCGATCAGCGCGGCGGGCACGCCGGTGATGCGTGCCGCATGCTCCAGCCGGTGCTCGTCGCGCGACATGAGGAACTGGCGGAAATCCTCCCAGTCGCTCTGCCAGGTGCCCCAGGTGGTGCGCCATTGCCAGGGCGTGTTGCGCGTGCCGCGCCCATAGCCCTGATCGACTTCCCAGCGTTTCGCCACCCAGCGGTCGATGAAGGCCTGGTCCTGCCAGCCGCGCTCGACGATCACGCGGGCGATGGCGTTGTGCAACAGGGTGTCCGTGCCGGGGATCACCGGCAGCCACAGGCCGCCGCGTTTTTCGGCCCAGGCCACGCCCATGCTGCGGTGAGGGGTGGCGAAAATCAGGGTCTTGTCCGGAGTTTCGCCGCGCATGATCCAGCTGGTAAACAGCGTGGTCTTGGTTTCGAAGGGATCGGTACCGGACAGGAACAGGACGTCGCAGGCGCCCCAGTCTTCATAGGCCGGCGCAAAGGCTTCGAGGCCGGCATCGTCAAGCCCCGCCGCATCGTTGCTGTTGGCGCACTTGTCGTGCGGCGCGAAGGCCGGCGTGCCGATGGCATCGAGCGCCAGCTTGGTGATGGCGTAGGTGTTCTCGAAATACTGGTAGGAGTAGGCCTTGACGCCCCAGGCGTGCTCGCCGTGGTTTTTCAGCACATGACTGGACACCGTCGCCATGATGTCCAGCGCCGTTTCCCACGACACCGGTTGCAGTTCGCCCTTGACGCGCAGCAACGGCGTGGTCAGCCGCTCGCGCGTTTTATTTTCCGGGTTGTAGCACTTCTGCGCCAGGGTGCCGCCGCGCATCGAATGGTTGCCCCTGGGGTTGACGGCTTTGGCCCGCGGATCCGCCAGCACCAGCACATGGTGCGGCTCACCCTGCCATTGCACGATGTTGTGCTGGGCGGGATTGGCCCACGGCACTGCCGCATTCGGCCTCGGCGCCGTGTCGCCAGCGCCGACTTTCCAGCGCCAGACGCGATAGCTGCAACCCACCACGCAGTAGTCGCAGGCGGTCGATATTTCTTCGGCGCCGGGCGGCGGCACCGGCACGGGTCGGGTCTCAGACATGCCGGCCCCCTTCCGGATAGACCAGTCCCTGCATGCCGACGGCGCGAATCCGGTCGCCGTCGAGTTCCAGCACGACCTGCGGCAGGCTGGCCGTGGCATGGCCGGTAATCACCACGCCGTGGCGGCTGAGATCGAAGGTGGTGAGATGGCGCGGACAGGGACCGAGCACCTGGACTTCCGCCTGCAGCGTTCCCCGCAGTTTGCCGCCGAGATGGGGGCAGCGCGTGCTGAAGGCCACCACATCGCTTTGTGGACCGATGCCGCCGCCGGCCGCGACACCGAGTTTCACCAGCATATTGAGATCGCCGGCCTGCGGATAGTCGAAGTAGTACGGCTCGCCGGGCTTGAGGTCGGACAGGCGCGCCAACGCCAGCGGCGCATGTCCGGCGCGCTGCGCCCACACGGCATCCGTGATCCCCGCGGCGGCAGCCAGCATGACCAGCTTGCCGCCGCCCAGCAGGAAATCCCGGCGCGACTGGCAGGCGGGTTCATCGTGGACGTGCATCGTTTCCTCCGTCTGCGAGCGGCTTTGACCTGGGCACCCGCGGCGGCGCCAGCAGCAGCGGCTGGTCCATGCTGAGCGATTCGAGAAACGCGATCAGATCCTGCTTTTCTTTCGCGCCGAGTCCCAGCGGCCGCAACTGCGGCGCCTTGTTCGGGCTCTCGCCGCCGCCCCGGTCGAAGAAATCCACGACTTCGCGCAACGTGGCGAACACCCCGTTATGCATGTAGGGTGCGGTATAGCGCAACTCGCGCAGCGAGGGCGTGCGGAACCGGCCGGCATCGGCCGGATTGCGCGTCAGGTAGGCCAATCCCAGGTCGTCGTCGCTGCCCTTGTACTGCACTGCGGAAACCCCGCGCTGCAGTTTCTGCCAGCGCGCCGTGATCTGCACCAGAGGGTCGCTGTCGGCCCAGGCATGGCGCGGCACACCGAGCGCGTGAAACCCCTGATCGGAAAGCAGCGGGCCGCCGTGGCATTGCACGCAGCCGGCCTTGCCGACGAACAAGGCATAACCACGCTGCGCCGCCGCGTTCAGGGCGCCTGCATCGCCCGCCAGCCAGCGATCGAAGGGGACCTTTTTCGGGTCCGACACCAGCGTGCGCTGAAAGGCGGCGATCGCCTGCCAGGCATGGTGGATGCGCGGCCATTCGGTGCCGAAGACCTCGCGGAAACGGGTGACGTACTCGGGCACCAGGCGCAGGCGCATTTCCATCATGGCCGCATCGCCGTTGCCGGCGACCGCGCCTTCGGCGGCCGACTGCGCCTGCTGCTCGAGGCTGTCAACGGCGCCGTCCCAGAACAGCCGCGAATAGTGGGCCGCATTCAGTATGGTCTGCGCATTGCGCCAGTGGCGCGTGCCGGGATAGCCGCGCGACAGGGGCTCCAGTTCGCCCCAGCCGGTTTGCGGCGCATGGCAGGAGGCGCAGGAGGTCGAGGCATTGCCCGACAGGCGCGTGTCCCAGAACAGCAGGCGACCCAGTTCCACCTTGGCGGCGCTCATCGGGTTGTCGGCGGGAACGCTGACCGGCGGCAAGGGACCGAAGCCGCCGGCCACCGGGTCGGCCGCCACCGCCGGGAAAACCGCGGCCGCCAGGAGCAGTGCCGCCCATCCTGCTGCCAATCCTGTTCCCCAACCTCGCCTCACCGCGCTGCTCCCGCCGACCAGAAGTCGTAGGCCGGCGGCTCGACTACGACCGGCAGCGGCGCCGACCACGCGCGCAGGAAAGCCACCAGGGCGGCCCGCTCGCGTACCGAGAGTCCCAGCGGCTGCAATTCGCTGCCCGGACCGCCGCCCCGATCGTGAAACGCCACCACCTCATCGAGCGTCGCCAGCATGCCGTTGTGCATGTAAGGCCCGGTATGCGTCAGTCCGCGCAGCGCGGGCGTGACGAAGCGCCCGCGATCGGCCGCTTGCTTGCTCACGACATAGATGCCGAGGTCCTTGCGCTCGGCCATGTAGTTGGGAACGCCCATCGTGGCGTGGTGGCGCAGCAGGGTAATCATGCGCAGCGGGTCGCCCGCAATTTCAGGATGCCCGGGTACGCCGAGCCGATAGGCCTTGCCATCCGTGCCGAGAACTCCGTTGTGGCAGCGGATGCATTGGCCCTTGCCGCCGAACAAGGCCATCCCTTCGCGTACCGGCGCCGGCAGTGCCACCTTTTCGCCGCGCAGGGCGCGATCGACCGCGGTGTCGCCGCTGTCCAGCGTCTTCAGAAACTCGGCAATGGCGACAAATATCTGCGGACCATAGGGCTGGCTCTGCGCCCCGAAAGCCTCGCGCCACAGCGCAAGCAGTTCCGGAAGCTGGCGGATGCGCTCCTGGATCAGGCGTCCGTCGGCGTTCATGAAATGCGCTTCGGTGACCATGTCGCGCACCGCCGTCGCCAGATCGGCGCCATCGAGCCGGCCGTCCCACATCAAGCGGGTCTTCAAGCGCACCGAGAGCAGGCCCGGCGCGTTGCGAAAATACTCGGTGCCGTTGTAGCCGCGTGACAGGGGCTGGCCGTCGGCATAGCCCCGCGACGGCAGGTGGCAACTCGCGCAACTGCGACTGCCGTCGCCCGACAGCCGCGGTTCGAAAAACAGGTGCCAGCCCAGTTTGGCCAGTGCCGGCTTGACCGTCGCCGGCGGCGGCAGCGATTCCAGGCGCAAGGACTGCGCGCCGGCCGCAGCCGCCGTGCCGGCAAGCATGCATCCGGTCAGCACCGCGCCAAGCGTCCGCCGCCATTCCTTCATCGGGGGCCCGTATATTTCAGCAGCGGTGCATCCTGCATGATCACCGAACAGCTCTTTTTCCAGTTGAGGATCTCGCGCAGCAGGCGCGCCTCCTGTTCCTTGTCGAGCGGTTTGCCGGCGGCGGCCGGGATCCGGATGAAGAACACGCGGCCGCCTTCGGTCTGGGCAAACTGGCCGACCATGGCGGGCGCATCGCGGGTCATTTCGTCGGGCGGGAAATGGCAGCCCAGGCAGTTCAGCGCATACACGGTGGCGGCCGACTGGCCGGCCAGCGCCGGGGCTGAGGTCAGTGTGGCGAGCAGCAGCGTTGCTGCCCGCGCCGCACGCATTCCCAACATGTATCGCAGGGCCGAATTCGAGGCAAAGGCAGGCACCGGCAGATGGCCGAAATCGGCGGCGCGGATGTAAGTTTTCATCGGCAAGGCGTCAGGAATCCTCTTCGAAAAACTCAAGAGAGCCTCTCTCTGCCCCCGGGCTTCTGGATTCTTCCTGTTTTCGAAGATCGACCCGCCGGATTTTTCCGGAAATGGTTTTCGGCAGATCGGCAAACTCGAGCCGGCGGATTCTCTTGAAGGGGGCCAGCTTCTCGCGGGCGAAGCGGAAGATGTCGCGGGCCGTTTCATGGCTCGGCTCATGGCCCGCAGCCAGCACGATGAAGGCTTTCGGCACGGCCAGCCGCATCGGGTCCGGCGAGGGAACCACAGCCGCTTCCGCTACGGCCGGATGTTCGATCAGGACACTCTCCAGTTCGAATGGGCTGATGCGGTAATCCGACGCCTTGAAAACATCGTCGGCCCGGCCGACATAGGTGATGTAGCCATCGGCATCCCGGCTGGCGACATCCCCCGTGTGGTAGTAACCCTCGCGCACGACTTCCGCGCTTTTCTCCTCGTCTCCCGCATAGCCCCTCATGAGGCCCAGCGGACGATGCCGCAAGTCGAGGCAGATCTCGCCATCCGCCGCAGGCCGCCCGTTGACATCGAGCAACTCGACCCGATAGCCCGGCAAGGGGCGGCCCATCGAGCCAGGCTTGAGCAGGGCTCCCGGCACATTGCCGATCTGCGCGGTGGTTTCCGTCTGGCCGTAGCCGTCGCGGATGGTAATGCCCCAGGCATTCCTGATCTGCTCGATGATTTCCGGATTGAGCGGTTCTCCCGCGCCGATGACTTCGCGCAGCCTGACCGGATAATCGGCGAGCTTTTCCTGGATCAGCATGCGCCATACCGTGGGCGGGGCGCAAAGGGTGGACACGTCATGACGAACCAGGGCCTGCAGCACATCCGTCGCGCTGAAGCGCGCATAGTTGTAGATGAATACCGTTGCCGCCGCATTCCAGGGCGCAAAAAAGCAGCTCCATGCATGCTTCGCCCAACCCGGCGAACTGATGTTCCAGTGGATGTCGCCTTGCTGCAACCCGAGCCAGTACATGGTAGACAAATGGCCCACCGGATAACTCTGATGGGTATGCAGGACCAGCTTCGGCTGCGCCGTGGTCCCCGAAGTGAAATAGAGGAAAAGCGGATCCTCGGCGTGCGTTTCTCCCTCCGGCACGAAACTCGTGCTGGCCCGCAGGCTGTCATCGTAGCCATGCCAGTCCGCCACCGGCTTGCCCAGCGTTATTCCGGTGAAGGCGTGCGGGATGGCGGCAAATTTTTCGACATTGCGGGTTACCACCACTTTCACATTGCCGCGCCTGATCCGGTCGGCCAGATCGTCGCTCGTCAGCAGGGTCGTGGCCGGGGATATCACCGCACCGAGCTTGATGGCGGCCAGCATCAGTTCCCACAACGGCGCCTCATTGCCCATCATCAGCAGGATGCAGTCGCCGCGCCGGACCCCGAGTTGGCGCAGGTAATTCGCCACCTGGCTGGAGCGTTCGCTCAAATGCCTGAAGCTGAGTTCCTGCCTTGACCCGTCTTCTTCGACAATCAGCAAGGCAGGCTTATCATTGCCCCTGGCCATGGAATCGAAGTAATCAAGCGCCCAGTTGAATCGATCGAGTGCCGGCCAGCGAAATTCACGATAGGCGGTCTCGTAATCGCTGCGGTTTTCCCGCAAGAAGTCGCGTGCCTTGAGGAAGTTTTCAATTTCCGACATGGTGCATATTCTCCATTCTTGACGGTTGCTGGATGGCCGCACAGATTGAAGGGTATCCGGGTGGCCACAATGCTCGTCGTTGCAGGATCGTGCCGGGCTTCGAACCACATGTCGAGGCAGTCCGTGGCCGGGCACCCTGAATGAAATTCTAGGCGAAGGCCGATGCTGCAAGCTAACCAAAAACGGCAATGCGATGAAATACTGTCATGCTCGTGATGTCATGATTTCTGCCGTGTTCGACGAGGAGTAATGAAAATGGGAGTTCTCGACGGAGTCAGCATCGTCGAAATCGCCGGTATCGGGCCGGGGCCGTTTTGCGGCATGCTGCTTGCCGACATGGGGGCCGACGTCATCCTGGTCGAGCGCATCAGCGGCAAGGCCGGCGATCCGCTCGCAATGGGCAAGAATGCCATCCTCAATCGCGGCAAGCAGTCGCTGGCGCTGGACCTGAAGGATGCGCGGGCGATCGATGCCGTGCTGAAACTGGTCGAGGGTGCAGACGCGCTGATCGAAGGCATGCGGCCCGGCGTCATGGAGCGGCTAGGCCTCGGGCCGGAGATCTGCCTGCAGCGCAATCCCAAGTTGATCTACGGCCGCATGACGGGCTGGGGACAGAGCGGGCCGCTGGCGCAAACCGCCGGGCATGACCTCAACTACATCGCGCTATCCGGTGCACTGTGGTACTCAGGCGAACCGGGCAAGCCGCCGCTGGCACCGCCGACGCTGGTGGGTGACCTGGGCGGCGGCGCCCTCTATCTGGCGATGGGCCTGCTCGCCGGCATCCTCAATGTGCGGCGCGGCGGTACCGGGCAGGTGGTCGATGCCGCCGTGGTGGACGGCAGCGCCAACCTCATGAACCTGCTGTTGTCCCTGCATGCCGCCGGGCAGATGCCGATCGAACGCGGCCGCGGCATCCTCGACGGTCCGCACTGGTGCGGTACCTACGCCTGCGCCGACGGCCATTTCGTCAGCGTGCAGGCCGTGGAACCGCAGTTCAACGCCCTGCTCTTCGCCAAGCTGGGTCTCGGCGACGATCCCGAATTCAGCCGGCCCTACGATCCGAGTTGCTACGCCCGCCTGCGCGAACGGCTGGCCGCGCTGTTCGCCACCAGACCGCGCCAGCACTGGGTCGACCTGCTAGAGGGCAGCGACGCCTGCTTCGCGCCGGTGCTGACGCCGGTCGAGGCCATGGCGCATCCGCACATGGCGGCACGCGGCGTTTATGCCGAACGCGATGGCGTGCTGCAGGCCGCCCCGGCGCCGCGCTTCTCCGCCACTCCGGCCGGCGAACCCGGCGCGGTGCCGCGGCGCGGCGAACACGGCGCCGAGATTCTGCGCGCCGCGGGCCTGAGCGCTATCGAAATCAAGGAATTACTGCCGGACGGGTGATTCAGCGCCCCGAAAAATTGGTTTCCGATGAATTGGCGCTCGATCTTCTGACTATGCATTATGGATTATTGCATACGCTGCTCCAGATGCTGACAGGCAGGCACTTCCGCCATCATCCCTCAACCAAAACGTAATGCGTACTCCGCCCTGCCCCATCCGATTTCTTTAGCGCACCTACCTCGATCAATCCAAGGATGTCGCGGTACGCGCTGTCCTGGGAGTACCTGGTCAGCTTTGCCCATTTGCTTGTCGTGAGCTCCCCCTCAAACCCGTCCAGCAGCCGGTTGAGAACCTTGATCTGGCGTTCGTTCATCGGGACGTCGGCGAAGCGATCCCAGAATCGCGCTTTCTGGATGATTGCGGCAAGCGTTTCATCAGCACCACCGATGGCGCGCTGCAGGCAGGCAAAGAACCAGAGCAGCCATTCAGTGACATCCAAGCCGCCCTTTTGAGTCTTCTCCAGTATCTCGTAGTAATCCTTCCGCTCCTGCTGGATCTGGGCTGAAAGGCTATAGAAACGCTGGTGCGTATGCTCGGATCGCGACAGGGCCATGTCGCCGACTGCTCTGGCGATACGGCCATTCCCGTCATCAAACGGATGAAGGGTGACGAACCAGAGGTGCGCCAGACCTGCCTTGATGACGCCGTCCAGGCCATGTTCAACTTGTTCAAACCAGGTCAGGAACTGTTTAATTTCGGCACTGAGCCGATCCGCCGGTGGTGCCGTGAAATGTACGGTCTCACGCCCAATCGGACCAGAGATCACATGCATCGGGCCTGAAGCGTCGTCGCGCCATTTCCCCACGCGAATCTTGGACAACCCGCTTCGCCCCGTCGGAAATAATGCACCGTGCCATCCGAAAAGTCGCTTGACGGTGAGCGGCTTGGCGCAATGCTGTGTGGCATCCAGCATGACTTCGACGATGCCTTCCACGTCGCGATCGACAGGAGCAAGTGCGCCGATGTCCATTCCCAATCGACGCGCTATGGACGATCGCACCTGGTCGGTATCGAGGCGCTCACCTTCGATCTCGCTGGTCTTGATGACATCCTGGGTCAGGGTTTGCAGCCAAGCCTCATCTCGAAGCTTAAATCCGAGAGACTCCATGCGACCGAGCAGCCGGCCTTGGGTGTGCCGTACGGAGGCCAATGGAGCGGCCAGACGCGCGCCATCGAAGGACCATTCTGGCCACTTGGGCCTCTCCCACACGTAGTTCGCCATTATCTACTCCGCACTATATGCGGATATTATCCATGGCTTTCTCCGCATTGGCAAGCGGCTTCTCCGCAAGAAGTGCGGAACATCGTGCGGATATTCTCCGCATCCGGTTTTGTCTGATGCTGAAGTTCAGGTCGCTGGCCATCGCCAATGCGGTCGTGCTGAAACTGCATCCACATGTTCTGCTGAAAACAATTCACATGTTTTTCTTCCGATTACCAATTGATGCGATCGGAGCATGCTTGAACTCACATTCATAAGGAACCAGTTGAATGGCTGGTCTTAAAATCTGAACTCACCCTTTGTGCCCATTCCGGTCGGTCGGATTTCTGCAAAGCGGCCGGTCAGCTAACTCAGCGTTCTACGAACCTGGACTCTACGAAGCAGCCTTTGGCGACCTCACCCTACCGGCCACAACCTGCCGCTCGGAGTTTTCCTCCATAGGGGACGCTGAGCCGGAGGATGGACCCGTAACCGGCCATTCAGTTGACGGTCGTCGCGGCAAAACCTCGGCCCCGGCGCAGATTCATTAGAATCACGGCATTCCAACGCAACCCAGGTCAGGATCATGAAAACAACCATAAGGCTGGCGGTCCTGCTCACCGCCTTGGGCAGTTTGTCGCCGGCGCTTGCCATGTCGGAAGCGATTCCCGCAACCTGGGGCGGAGACCTGGCCTCGCGGCCCCGGCTTACCGGCGACTGGGGCGGTTTGCGGGATGATATGGCCAAGAAGGGCGTCACGCTCGACATGGACGTTTACTGGATGCCACAGTGGATAACCAGCGGCGGGCGTAAGACGGACAACTCCGATTGGGGCAACGCAGTCGTCACCCTGAACGTGGATACCCAAAAGGCCGGCCTCTGGTCGGGCGGTCATTTCAAGGTCCAGACGGTCACCAGTTTTGGCGATCAACTGCTGAGGCAATCGGGTGCCATGGTTCCGGCCAATATCTCTTGGATGCTGCCGACCGTCACGACCGACACCGGCTTGCAGGAATTCACCTATACCCACATGTTCAAGCCGAACTTTGCGATGTTTGTCGGCAAGATCAACTCCATTGCGCCCACCGGCCAGTTCCACGGCGACTATCGCACCGGCTTCCAGAACACCAGCCTGAACCTGCCGCTGGCCATGGCTATGGTGCCGCTCTCCGCCTACGGCGCGGGCGCGCTGTATGTACCTTCGCACGACGTGACCCTGGCCGCCATGGTGCTCGACCCGAGCGGCACGATCATGGACGACGACATCGACAAAGCCTTTGACGACGGCGTGATGGTGCTGGCGAATGCCGACCTCAAGGTCAAGCCCTTCGGCCTGCCCGGCCACCAGAACCTGACGCTGGCTTGGAGCAACAAGGAACGCCTTTCGCTGGAACAGGATCCAAGCAACATCGCCCGCAGTCTCCTGACGCAGCGCTTCCCCCTCCTCGCCAATCCGGGGCCACACCTCACCGAGATCCTGACCAGGTTCGCGCCGGGACTGCTGATTCCGGTCCAGCCGTTGAACAAGGAGAACGAGACTTGGGCTGCCGTCTACAGCTTCGAACAATACCTGTGGAAACCCGAGGCGGACTCCCTGCGGGGACTCGGTGGCTTTTTCAGCGCAGGTGCCAGCGACGGCAAGGCCAACCCGATCAAGTACAGCTACTCCCTGGGCGTGACGGGCAAGGGCATGGTGCCGGGACGGCCGCATGACGACTTCGGCATCGGCTGGTCGCGCACCGAGTTCAGTGACAAGTTCGTGCCCTTCCTGCGCCGGACCTTCGACCTCGGCCTCGACAAGGAGGACGCGCTGGAGCTTTACTACAATTTCGCGGTCACGCCCTGGCTAGGCGTCACTCCCAGCTACCAGTTGATCTCGCCCGCCATGAACAAGACGCTGGACGCCGGCGGAAACCTGAGGAACCTGCACAATACGCAGATGTTCGGCGTCCGCGTCGGCCTGCGCTTCTAGGATCCGTTCGCATCCGCTTTGCCTTCCAGGGAGTCAAAAGTAATGGAAAAGAAGAACCCCTCTGCTCACAACGAATCGCGGCGCGACTTCATCAAGACCGTTGGCGCCGGTACCGTTTCCGCCTCGCTGGGGGTAGGCATGGTCGGTAGCGGTGCAGCGCACGCGGCTGCGCCGTCACCTGGCATCACCCCGGTGCAACCAGCCGCCGGTGGATACAACATCCTGTTCATCGTCACCGACCAGGAGCGTTTCTTCCGGCCCGGCGAGTTGCCTGGGAATTACCGCCTGCCGGCGCATGAACGCCTGGCCAAGCGCGGCGTCGTCTTCGAAAACCATCGCATCAATTCCTGCGTGTGCACCTCCTCCCGCTCGGTGCTGTACACGGGCCGGCACATCCAGCAGACGCGAATGTTCGACAACGCCAACTTTCCATGGAGCAACGACCTGCCCGCCGACATCAAGACGATGGGGCACCTGCTGCGCGAAGCCGGCTACTACACGGCGTACAAGGGCAAGTGGCACCTGACCAAGTCATTCGAGACGGTAAACAAGCTCGACGCACCGGAAAAGTTCTTTACCAAGGAAATGGAAGCTTACGGCTTCGCCGACTACATCGGCGTCGGTGACATCATCGCTCACACCGAAGGCGGTTATCGCCATGATGGCATCATTACCGAGACGGCCGTGAGCTGGCTGCGGAGCAAGACCGGCGACCTGGCCAAACAGGGCAAGCCATGGTTCCTTGCGGTGAACCTGGTCAACCCGCACGACATCATGTTCTACAACACGGACCAGCCCGGGAAGCCGGTCCAGGAAGCGGGCAACCTGGCCCACCTCAATCACGACCCGGCGCACGCGCTCTACGCCAAGAAATGGCCGACCAAGTTGCCGGTCAGCTTTCGCCAGCGCATCGATGCACCCGGCCGGCCGCCGGCACATACCGACTACAAGCGGGGCAACGATGTCATGTTGGGCGCCATCCCGGACAACGAGGAGTGGCGGTGGCACAAGCGCCACAACTATTACCTGAACTGCCTGCGTGATGTTGATCGCCACATCGCGGCCCTGCTCGACGAACTGGACGCGCGGGGGCTCGCTGCCAGCACCATCGTCGTGCTCACCTCCGACCACGGCGAACTCGACGGTGCCCATCATCTGTCAGGCAAGGGCGCCACCTCCTACCGCGAACAGAACCACGTGCCGCTGATCGTCGCCCACCCGGCCTACCCCGGCGGCAAGCGCTGCCGGGCGGTTACCACCCACCTCGACATCGTGCCGACCTTGATCAGCCTGACCAATGCCAGCCCCGAAAGGAAGGCCGCTGTTGCCCGAGGTCTGCCGGGCAGGGACTTTTCGCCGATGCTGGCGGCGCCGGAAAAGGCCGGCCATGCCGCAGTGCGCGACGGCCAGCTCTACTGCTTCAACATGTTCGCCACGCTGGACGGGGAATTCCTAGAGAAGGCCCGCGATCTGCTGCGCCAACCGGGTGGTCCGGAGAAACTCAAGCAGGGCGCACTGCGTCCCGACATGATGAAGCGTGGCGCCATCCGCAGCGTTTTCGACGGCCGTTACCAGTTCACGCGCTACTTCTCTCCGAAGCAGCACAACCGGCCGACGAACATCGAAGCCTTGCTGCAGTTCAATGATGTCGAGCTGTTCGACCACCAGAACGATCCGCATGAACTCGACAACCTCGCCATGGATCCCAAGAAGCACGCCAGCCTGCTCCTCGCCATGAATGAGAAGCTCAACCGCCTGATCGACGCGGAAGTCGGCGAGGATGTCGGGCAGATGTTGCCCGGAGGCGTCGATGCCGGCTGGGTGGCCACGCCGGCGGTCAACGATTTGTGACATGGCCGGCGAGGACCGTGCCGATGGCTGGAAAGTCGGCGCTGGCGACACGGCGCACCTCTAGCTGGCGTTGATGAAAACATTACTCCGCAAGGCGAACCGGCTTTAGCCATAGTCGCTCAGCTGGCAAAGGAAGCGGGAGTTCCCTACGCAAAGGTAGTTCGGCTGAGCGCTTACCCGTAAATGACATAACGGCATATCGAACGGCCGCTTCCCAATTCTGGATCTCTGGTGCCAATGGCTGCTTCCTTTTTCCTCGACCGGCAGTTATGGGCACCGATGCGACTGTCGCTTTCCAAGATTCATTGCCGAAAAGCGGCCAGTAGAATTTCGTTTCCTGGCAGCAGCCGGTCATCACTGAGTGCTCGGTGAGCAAAGCAGAATTTGCCTACCTTGGAAAGCTGACGCTTAATTGAGGCCGGCCATTCTTAATCCATGCCCATCATCTCGATACCTCACGGCCTGCAGTCTTCCCAGTCCACCCACTTCACAGGGTGGGCGACGAGATAGCCACTGACTGCGGCGCCCACGGTCGGGAAGAAGGTCTCCTCACCCAGCCGGGCAAATAGCCCGAATCGCTTTAGCTTGTCCTTGACCGGATCCTTCATCTCGGCAAAGCAGAGTTCGATGCCGGCAGCGTTCAGGGTTTCGTCGAGTTCTACCAGCATGTCGGCGGAGGTGACGTCCACGCTGGTGACCGGTTCCGCCGCAACGACCACCCAGCTCACCGGTGTCGGGGATTCAGTCACGGTGTCCATGACGCGGTCTCGGAACTGTTCGGCGTTGGCAAAAAACAGTGGCGCATCCCAGCGAAGCAGTACCAGGCCGGGAATCTGCCTGGCATCGGGATAGCGTGTGATGTCGTGGTAGCCCTTGACGCCTTCGGCGCGCCCCAGAATCGCCGAGTAGGGGCGCCAGGCATTCCACAGGAATTCGATCACGGCAATCAGGATCGCCAGGCCGATGCCGGGGATCGCGCCCAGCACCGCCACGCCGACGGTGCAGGCGATCGAGAGCCAGAATTCCCAGCGCTGAATGCGATAGATCCGACGCAGGTCGGCGAACTCGAAAAGTCCGATAGCTGATGCGATCACGACCGCTGCTAGGGCGCTGGTAGGCAGGTTCTGCAACAGGTCAGGCGCCGCTAGCAGCAGCACGGCTACGGCGAGCGCCCCAACAACGCCGGTCAGTTGTGTTCTGGAGCCAGCCTCCTCCGCTACCGGGGTGCGTGACGAGCTGCTGCTGATCGGAAAACCCTGGAAAAATCCTGCGGCGAGGTTGGCTGCGCCCAATCCCACCATTTCCTGGTTGGGATCGACATAGGTTCGGGTCCGCGCTGAATAGACGCGCGAGAGCACGCTGGTGTCGGCGAAGGAAACGAGCGCGACGGCGAGCCCACCGGTCAGGACAGGGACGATATCGGCGCTGGTGATCCATGGGATTGCGAACGCAGGCAAGCCCTTGGGGAGGGTGCCGAGCACGGAGACGTTGGCGTTCGCGGCAAGGTCCAGCACGCCAACGACAATCGTCGCAACGATTACCGCGATCAGGATGCTCGGAATTCGCTTGTTGCCCTTGAGCAGCAGGATCACCGCCAGGGTGGCTGCGCCCACCGTGAACGTGATCCAGTTGGCCATGCCATTGAGGATCGAGGTCGCGATGGCCAATAGGTCTGCCACCGGACCGACACCGTCGATCTTGAACCCGAACAGCTTGGGTAGCTGGCTGATCAATACTGTCAGCGCAATGCCGTTCATGTAGCCATAGCGGATCGGCTTGGAAAGCAACTCGGTGATGAAGCCGATTCGTGCCAGGCCGGCCACGATGCATACCACTCCCGATACGACGGCCATCATGCTCGCCAGGGCAATGGCGCGCATGGGGTCGCCGCCGGACAGCGGCAGGATGACGGCGAGGATGACCGCGGCCAGCGAGGAGTCGGGGCCCAGCACCAAGATGCGGCTGGGACCAAAAAGCGCATAGGCCAGCAGCGGAATGATCGTCGCGTAGAGACCGTAGATGCCCGGTACCCCTGACGCCACCGCGTAAGCGATGCCGACCGGAACCAGCATCGTCGTCAGTACCAGCCCGGCAACGATGTCGTGACGCAGCCAGGCTGTTTCGTAGCTGCGCAGGGTTTGCAGCCCCGGCATCCAGCGCATCCAGCCGGATTGAGCTGAGGCTTTCTGCGGCAACGCGATACGGCCTGGTTTCAGTGGGGGCTGGGATGAGGGCGTATCGATCATTGATGGCGCTGACTGAAATTGACCCAATCTAAAGTGCAGCAGGCAGAAATGAAGCTTGTTGGTATGTAAGTCTATAACCCCAGCGTTCGGTGTGAAGCACTATTTCCGGTGACGGCAGTTGGCCGGGTCGAGGCAGTGCCGGCATCAATTTGCTTGCAGAATTCCGGACATTCAGCCGTGTCAGGGGCCGTGCAATTGGATATCCAACTCGACCGGCAGGTTGTGGCCGAAAGTGTGAGTTCCGCGGATTTCCGTATTGCAGTCATTGTGCATCACTGGCGCACTGAAATTGACCCCGCTCGACTTCGTAGCTGACTCTCAGAAATAATCTCCCATCAGGTTTCGGCTAATCGACTATGTCCCGCTGGAGCGGCGCTATTTCGCATGTACCAAGATGTGTACCATCATCGGGTCGTTGCTTAACATTGCTTGGCGTTGCCAAACAATGCCAGTAAGTCGCGCCTACGTCAGCTATTCGGGTTGCCTACATTTGCCAGACGTTGCCAGATATTGCTCGTCTTTGCCAGTCACTCCCACTCGATCGTCGCCGGCGGCTTGCCCGAGATGTCGTAGACCACGCGGTTGATGCCACGCACTTCGTTGATGATGCGGTTCGAAACCCGGCCCAGCAGTTCATGGGGCAGTTCGGCCCATCTGGCGGTCATGAAGTCGGAGGTCTGCACCGCGCGCAGAGCCACCACGTATTCGTAGGTGCGGCCGTCGCCCATGACGCCGACGCTCTTCACCGGCAGGAACACGGCGAAGGCCTGGCTGGTCTTGTCGTACCAGTCTGCCGCGCGCAGTTCGTCGATGAATATCGCATCGGCGCGGCGCAGCAGGTCGGCGAATTCCTGCTTCACTTCGCCGAGGATGCGCACGCCCAGGCCCGGCCCGGGGAAGGGATGGCGATAGACCATCTCGTGCGGCAGGCCCAGCGCCACGCCGAATTCGCGGACTTCGTCCTTGAACAGTTCGCGCAGCGGTTCCAGCAGCTTGAGGTTCAGCGTCTCGGGCAGGCCGCCGACGTTGTGGTGGCTCTTGATGGCGTGGGCCTTCTTGGTCTTGCCGCCGGCCGATTCGATCACGTCCGGGTAGATCGTCCCCTGCGCCAGCCAGCGGGCGTTGGGCAGTTTCTGCGCTTCGGCCTGGAACACCTCGACGAATTCGCGGCCGATGATCTTGCGCTTCTGCTCGGGATCGCTGACGCCCTTCAGGTGGCCCATGAACTGGCCCACGGCATCGACGTGGATGACCTTGACGCCGAGGTTGCGGGCGAAGGTGTCCATCACCTGCACGCCTTCGTTGAGGCGCAACAGGCCGTTGTCCACGAAGACGCAGGTCAGTTGCTCGCCGATCGCACGATGCAGCAGCGCCGCCACCACCGATGAATCGACACCGCCGGAAAGGCCGAGGATCACCTCCTCCCTGCCAACCTGCTCGCGCACCTTGGCAATGGCCTCCTCGACATAGTTGGGCATGTTCCAGTCGCCGCGACAGCCGCAGATGTCGCGCACGAAGCGGGCATAGATCTCGCGCCCTTTCAGCGTATGCGTGACTTCGGGATGGAACTGCACGGCATAGAAGCCGCGCGCCTCGTCCGCCATGGCGGCGATCGGGGTGGATTCGTTGCTGCCGATGAGCTTGAAACCGGGCGGCAGTTCCGTGACCTTGTCGCCGTGGCTCATCCAGACTTCGAGCAGGCCATGGCCCTCGGCATTGGTCCGGTCCTGGATGCCGTCGAAGCAGTTTCGAGTGGCCGCGCGCACGCATCTCGGCGTAGCCGAATTCGCGCTTGTGGCTGCTTTCGACCTTGCCGCCGAGTTGCGCGGCCATGGTCTGCATGCCGTAGCAGACGCCCAGCACCGGCACGCCCAGCTTGAACACGATGTCGGGCGCCTTCCATTCCTCGGCTTCATAGACCGAGTTGGGCCCGCCGGACAGGATGATGCCCTGCGGGTTGAACTCGCGGATGAATTCCTCGCTGACGTCGAAGGGATGCAGCTCGCAATACACCTGCTGCTCGCGCACGCGGCGGGCAATGAGCTGGGCGACTTGTGAACCGAAATCCAGAATGAGAATCTTTTGGTGAGCCATGGCGGGAACCCCTGAAATGACAAAAGCGGCCGTAGCCGCCTTTGCCGTCGGAAACTGAATCAGTCGATATGGTAGTTCGGCGCTTCCTTGGTGATCTGCACGTCATGCACATGCGATTCGCGGATGCCGGCCGAGGTGATTTCGACGAACTCGGCTTTCGCCCGCATTTCGTCGATGGTGGCGCAGCCGACATAGCCCATCGAAGAGCGCAAGCCGCCCATCAACTGGTGGATCACGGCGATCACCGGGCCCTTGTAGGGGACGCGGCCTTCGATGCCTTCGGGCACCAGCTTTTCGACGTTGGCGTCGGAATCCTGGAAGTAGCGATCCGCCGCGCCGTCCTTCATCGCGCCGAGGCTGCCCATGCCGCGATAGGCCTTGTAGGAGCGCCCCTGATACAGCACGGTCTCGCCGGGCGCTTCCTCGGTGCCGGCGAACAGGCCGCCCAGCATCACCGAACTGGCGCCGGCCGCGATGGCCTTGGAAATGTCGCCCGAAAAGCGGATGCCGCCATCGGCGATCAAGGGTATTCCGATGGGCGCCAGCGCATTGGCGACCATTTCGACCGCCGTGATCTGCGGCACGCCGACGCCGGCGACGATGCGCGTGGTGCAGATCGAACCGGGGCCGATGCCGACCTTGACGCCGTCGGCGCCATGATCGACCAGCGCCTTGGCCGCGCTCGCGGTGGCAATGTTGCCGCCGATCACTTCCACCTGCGGGAAATTCTTCTTGACCCACTGCACGCGCTTCAGCACGCCTTCCGAGTGGCCGTGGGCGGTATCGACCACGATCACATCGACGCCGGCTTCGGCCAGCAGTTCGACGCGCTCCTCGGTTCCTTCGCCGACGCCGACCGCGGCGCCGACCAGCAGGTGACCTTGCTCGTCCTTGCAGGCAAACGGATGTTCGCTGGACTTGAGGATGTCCTTGACCGTGACCAGGCCGCGCAACTCGAAGGCCGCATTGACCACCAGCACGCGCTCGAGGCGATGCTTGTGCATCAGGGCCTTGGCCTCCTCGGGCGAGCTTCCTTCCATGACCGTGATCAGCCGCTCGCGCGGCGTCATGATGTTGCGGACCGGCTGATCGAGGTTGGTCTCGAAGCGCGTATCGCGGTTGGTGACGATGCCGACCACCACGCCGTTATCCACCACGGGCAGGCCGGAAATGCGGTAGCTGCGCGTCAGCGCGAGCACCTCGCGCACCGTCATGGTCGGCGGTACGGTGATCGGATCCTTCAGCACGCCGGATTCGAAACGCTTGACCTTGGCCACTTCGGCCGCCTGCGCCTTGGGGTTCAGGTTCTTGTGCACGATGCCGATGCCGCCTTCCTGCGCCAGGGCAATCGCCAGGCGCGCTTCCGTCACCGTGTCCATGGCGGCGGAGAGCAGGGGCAGGTTCAACTGGATCTTGCGGGTAAGGCGGGTGGCGAGGCTGACATCGCGCGGGAGGATCGCCGAGTGGGCGGGTACCAGGAGGACGTCGTCAAACGTCAGCGCCTTCTGGAGCAGTCGCATAATGAATTCCTTCGTTGCAAAACAACATTATACGCGAGAGCACGGGGTGCTTATTCGGCCCCGCTGTCCCGCCGGGCGGTCGCATGTGTGCGCAAGCCATGCTTGTGAAGCGCAACAATCTTTGATTTTCTTGTCGAGCCTCATCCCGGGCTTGACCCGGGATCCAGTTTTATGCCGAAAGCCTGGATTCCGCCCCGGATCGGAGTCCGGGGTGACGTATTCGCCGGAATGACGATATCAGGCTTCGCCGCCGCCCTTTTTCATGGCCTTTCCCTCCGCCACGCGCTGTTTGCGCACTTCCTTGGGGTCGGCGATCAGGGGCCGGTAGATTTCCACGCGGTCGCGGTCGCGCAAGGCCGTATCGACCCTGGCCAGCTTGGCGTAGATGCCGAGCTTGTTCTTCGCCAGGTCGATTTCCGGATGTTTCGCCAAAAGGCCGGAGGCTTCGATGGCTTGCCCCGCAGTGCTGCCGGCGGGCAGGTTCAGGCCGATGACGTCCTGGCTTTCGCGCAGGGCATAGACAACTTCGACGTGGATGGTTTCAGCCATAGACTTTTTGCGCCCTTTTGACAAAGGAATCGACGAAGGTGTTGGCGATGTGATTGAACACCGGACCGAGCACTTTTTCCAGCAGGTGGCTGGAAAACTGGTAGTGCAGGCGGAATTCTACCTTGCACGCCGTCTCGCCCAGCGGCGTGAAGCGCCAATGGCCGTCCATGTGGGCGAAGGGTCCGTCGGTCAGGCGGATGTCCATCAGCACCGGCTCGTCCTTGATGTTCTCGGTCGAGAAGTGCGACTTGAGTCCGTGGTAATTGATGTTCACCGTCGCCGCGGTGCGCGTCGCAGTGCGCTCATGCAACTCCGTGCCGTCGCACCAGGGCAGGAATTGCGGATAGTCCTCGATCCGGTCGACGAGGGCGAACATCTGCGCCGGCGTGCGTTCGATCAGTACCGATTTTTCGACCAGGGCCATTGGGGAGTTGCGTGGACGGGGTGCAGTAGAATGCCACATATTTTTGCGCCGCCCCATGAGCATCGCCGACAACAAAAAGGCATTCCACGATTACTTCATAGAAGAGCGCTACGAGGCCGGCCTGGTGCTCGAGGGCTGGGAAGTGAAGGCGATCCGCGCCGGGCGGGCGCAGATCAAGGAAGCCTACGTGGTGCTCAAGCGCGGCGAGGTGTTCCTCATCGGCGCCCACATCACGCCCTTGCTGTCGGCTTCGACCCACGTAAACCCCGACCCGGTGCGCACGCGCAAGCTGCTGCTCAACGCAGCGGAAATCAGCAAATTGATCGGCAAGGTGGAGCGCGCCGGCTATACCCTGGTGCCGCTCGACCTTCACTACAGCAAGGGCCGCGTCAAGCTTTCGGTCGGCCTGGCCAAGGGCAAGAAGCAGCACGACAAGCGCGATGCCGAGAAGGACCGCGACTGGGTCAGAGAGAAAGCCCGCGTGATGCGCGACAAGCGTGGTTGATCCCTCGCGCCCGGCGCGCGAACCGATGACCCCCACTACCCTGCTCTGGCTCGTCACCGGCTGCATGATGCTGCAGCCGCTGTCGACTGACCTTTACCTCGCCTCGCTGCCCGGCATGGCGACCGATTTCGGCGTCAGCCCGGCCGCCGTGCAGCAAACGCTATCGCTGTTCGTCTTCGGCTTCGGCACCGCGCAACTCGTCAGCGGCCCGCTGTCCGACCGCTACGGCCGGCGCCCGGTGCTGATCGGCGGCTTGTTGATTTATCTTCTGGCCAGCCTGGCCTGCGCCATGGCTCCGGCACTTGACTGGCTGATTGCCGCCCGCTTTGTCCAGGCCATCGGCTGTTGCACCGCGGTGGTCGTGGCACGTACCATCATCCGCGACGTCCATTCGCCCGCCGAAGGCGCGCGAATATTCGCCAAGGCCAGTTCCTGGTTCGCGCTGGCGCCCATTCTCGGCCCGATACTCGGCGGCTACCTGCAGGTGGCGTTTGGCTGGCGCGCGGCATTTTTCGCCCTGGCTCTGGCGGGACTCGTCACTTGGCTCGCCGCCCTGCGCAGCCTGAAGGAATCCAACCATCGGCTGAATCCTGATGCGATGCGAATCGGCAGCCTTGCCGGCAACTACCTCGATGTCGTCAGGACACCGGCCTTCTGGGCCTACGCCCTGCCCGGCGCGATTTCCTATGCCTCGATCTTTGTCTTTATTTCCGGCACGCCATTCGTGCTGATCCGCGTCCTCGGCGTCGCCACGGAATACTACGGCTATCTCTTCGCCTTCGGCGTCGTCGGCTATCTGGGCGGTACCCTGATTTGCCGCCGCCTGTTGGGCAAGCTCGACACCTCACGCGTCCTGGCGCTCGGCACCGGCATCGGACTGGTCGGGGCGCTCGGTTTCCTTGCGCTGGTGCTGGCCGGCGTCCACCACTGGATCCTGGTGGTTGCCGCGCAGTTCGTCGTCATGACCGGCCACGGAGTCAATTTTCCCTGTACCCAGTCAGGCTCGCTCGCCCCTTTTCCGCAAAAGGCCGGTGCCGCCGCCGGTCTTTTTGGCTGCCTGACGATGTACGCGGCCCTCGCGGCCGGTACCTGGGTGGGTAGCAGCCACGATGGCACCCTGCTGCCCCTGGCCGGCATCAGCGCCACGGTGGCGATCATCCTGTTCACCAGCACCCGCCTGCTGGCGCGCTACGGCAAGGTGGATTAGGCGGAAACGCCGTACCGTCGGCGCCGACTTTCCGATTCAGTAATCGAAGCGTTCCCGCAGGTCGTCGAGCTTCAGCTGGTGCAGGATTTGCGTCAGCCTTTCGCGGGCGTTGCCGCGCGGTGCATCGCCGCGTCGGGCGATGATCAGTTCGTTCTTCATTGAATGTTCCCAGCCCACCAGTTCGGTAACGCTGACCTGGTAGCCGTGCGCTTCGAGCAGCAGGCAGCGCAGCACGTTGGTGATCTGGCTGCCGAATTCGCGGGTATGGATGGGATGGCGCCAGATTTCCGCCAGCGGCGTCTGCGCCAACGCTTCGCTCTTGTGCCGGCGCAGCACGGCCGCCACTTCGGCCTGGCAACAGGGCACGAGGACGATGAACTGCGCCTGCTTCGCGAAGGCGAAGCGGATCGCGTCGTCGGTCGCGGTGTCGCAGGCATGCAGTGCGGTGACGATGTCCACCCGTGGCGACAGTTGCGGCGAGACGATCGATTCTTCCACCGACAGATTGAGCAGCGACATGCGCGAGAACCCCAGACGCTGAGCCAGCTCGCGGGATTTTTCCACCAGTTCGCTGCGGGTTTCGATGCCGAACACCTGACCCTCTTCGCGAGCCTTGAGGAACAGGTCGTAGAGGATGAAGCCGAGGTAGGACTTGCCGGCGCCGTGGTCGACCAGCGTCAGGTCGCCGCGCGCGGTCATGACCTCGGCCAGCAGCGGCTCGATGAACTGGTAGAGGTGGTAGACCTGCTTGAGCTTGCGCCGGCTGTCCTGGTTCAGCTTGCCGTCGCGGGTCAGGATGTGCAGTTCCTTGAGCAGTTCGAGCGACTGCTCCGGCCTGATTTCGGGAATGCCGCTCAACTCTGGAACTCAGTCTTCGACGGCGAGGCGGATGATGTGCTGGCCCGACTTTTCGTCGCGCTCGAGGACCAGCAGCTTGTGCTTCATGGCGTCTTCCAGCAGTTCGCCGAAGGAGCGGTAGCCGTAGTAGGACTCGCTGAAGCCGGGCTTGCGCCGCTTCAAGGTCTGCTTGACCATCGAGCCCCAGATCTTCTCGTCCTCGCCGCGCTCGGTGACCAGGGCTTCGACGGTTTCGACCACCAGGTCGATGGCTTCCTGCCGCTTCGTGTCTTCCGGTCTTTTCCTCGGCCTTCGGCTTGGCGGCGGCGCTGGCAGCCGGCTTGGCCGCGGTCTTGCGCTCGCTGCGCTGTTTCTTGGCCGGCAGTTCGCGCACCAGGTCGTCGTAGAAAATGAACTCGTCGCAGTTGGCGGCCAGCAGGTCGGAGGTCGCGGCCTTGACGCCGACGCCGATCACGCGCTTGTTGTTCTCGCGCAGCTTGGACACCAGGGGCGAGAAATCCGAGTCGCCGCTGATGATGACGAAGGTATCGACGTGCGACTTGGTGTAGCAAAGATCCAGGGCGTCGACCACCATGCGGATGTCGGCGGAATTCTTGCCCGACTGGCGCACATGGGGAATCTCGATCAGTTCGAACGAGGCCTCGTGCATCGGCGCCTTGAACTCCTTGTAGCGCGCCCAGTCGCAGTAGGCCTTCTTGACCACGATGCTGCCCTTGAGCAGCAGTCGTTCCAGCACCTTCTTGATGTCGAACTGGGCGTACTTGGCGTCGCGCACGCCCAGCGCGACGTTCTCGAAGTCGCAGAACAGCGCCATGCTGGTGATTTCGGGGTTTGTTGCCATGATCGGACTCCGGTGATTGAAGTTCGATGATATCAGCCTCGCGCCGGCGATTTCCTGCAAACGGGGGCAGCGGGCATAATGCACGCCCGGTTCGCCCCCTTCGACTTCCACTTCCTGCATGACTGACCCCCTCGACACGCTGCGCCGGGTCTTCGGCTACCCCTCGTTCCGGGGCCCGCAGGCGGAGATCATCGACCACCTGACCGGCGGCGGCGACGCGCTGGTGCTGATGCCGACCGGCGGCGGCAAGTCGCTGTGCTACCAGATCCCTTCGATGCTGCGGCCGGGCGTCGGCGTCGTGGTGTCGCCGCTGATCGCGCTGATGCAGGACCAGGTCGATGCCCTGCTGCAGGCCGGCGTGCGCGCGGCCTTTCTCAATTCCTCGCAGGATTTCGCCGCCGCGTCGGAGATCGAGCGGCGGCTGCGCATGGACGAGCTCGACCTGATCTACGTGGCGCCGGAGCGCCTGCTGACCGAGCGCTTTCTCGGCCTGATGGACACTCTGCACGGCAGGAATCGCCTCGCCCTGTTCGCCATCGACGAAGCGCACTGCGTCTCGCAATGGGGCCACGATTTCCGTCCGGAATACATCCAGCTCTCGGCCCTGCACCAGCGCTACCCGACGGTGCCGCGCATCGCCCTGACCGCGACGGCCGACCAGCTGACGCAGCGGGAAATCATCGCCCGCCTCGGCCTCGATGCGGCGCGCGTGTTCATTTCCAGCTTCGACCGGCCCAACATCCGCTACACCGTCGTCGAACGGGACAATCCGCGCCGCCAGTTGCTGGATTTTCTCGCCGCCTACCGCGGCGCCGCCGGCATCGTGTATTGCCTGTCGCGCAAGAAGGTGGATGAAACCGCGGCCTGGCTCAACGAACAGGGCATCACCGCCCTGCCTATCACGCCGGGCTCGACTCGGCCGTGCGCCAGATGCACCAGCAGCGCTTCCTGCGCGAGGACGGCATCGTCATGGTGGCGACCATCGCCTTCGGCATGGGCATCGACAAGCCCGACGTGCGCTTCGTCGCCCATCTCGACCTGCCCAAGAGCCTCGAGGCCTACTACCAGGAAACCGGCCGCGCCGGCCGCGACGGCGAACCCGCCGAGGCCTGGATGACCTACGGCCTCAACGACGTGGTGATCCACCGCATGCGCATCGACGAATCGGTCGCCGGCGACGAGCAGAAGCGCGTCGAGCGCAGCAAGCTCGATGCCCTGCTGGCCTGGTGCGAAACCGTCGCCTGCCGGCGCGCGCTGCTGCTCCGGTATTTCAGCGAAGAAACCGGGGCCTGCGGCAACTGCGACACCTGCCTCGAACCGCCGGAGTTGTGGGACGGCACGGTGGCCGCGCAAAAAGCCATGTCGGCCGCGCTGCGCACCGGCCAGCGCTTCGGCGCCGGGCACCTGATCGACATCCTGCGCGGCAAGGCCACCGAAAAGGTGCAGCAGTTCGGCCATGCCGATCTGCCGACTTTCGGCGCCGGCGCCGAACTCGACGATGCCGGCTGGCGCTCTGTGTTCCGCCAGTTGCTGGCGGCCGGTCTGCTGCAGGCCGATGCCCAGGCCTACGGCGCATTGCGCCTGATGGACGCGGCGCGCCCCGTGCTGAAAGGCGAAGCGACATTGTCCCTGCGCAAGCAGGCGAAGCGGACCCATGGCAAAAAGTCGGCGCCGGCGGGACGGCGACCCGGTGCCGGGCCGGCGCTGGCTGAAGCCGATGCACCGCTGTTCGACGCCCTGCGCGCCTGGCGTGCCGGGCTGGCGCGCGAGCAAGGCGTGCCGGCCTACGTCATCCTGCATGACAGGACCCTGCGCGAACTCGCGGTGCAAAGGCCCGCCAGCCTGGCCGGCCTGCTCGACGTACCCGGCATCGGGCAGGCCAAGGTCGAACGCTATGGAGAAGCCCTGCTCCGCCTGCTGGCTTGAGGCGGACAGAATTTTCGCTGCCGGCGGCAACAGAACCGCCGCCGGACAGGCGATAATGACGGGCTGAAATAACGAAGTTTTCAGTGGAGGCTAACGCCGGATTCATCGGCGTTAAGCGTAGCGGCCGTAACTAAAAATAGTGGAAAAGCCTGCAATGAAGCGCGTCGATGATTTTCGCCTGCGGCTGGGCAAACAGGAACTGGTGCCGATCATCGTCGGCGGCATGGGCGTGGACATTTCGACCGCCGAGCTTGCGCTGGAGGTCGCGCGCCTGGGCGGCATCGGCCACATCTCCGACGCCATGGTGCCGACGGTTTCCGACCGCCGCTTCAATACCAAGTACGTCAAGAACAAGCTGCGGCAATACAAGTTCAACGTCGCCAATACCGAGAAGGCGGTAGTCAAGTTCGATCTCGGCCTGCTGGCGGAAGCCACAGCCCTGCATGTCGGCCGCACCATGGAGGCCAAGCGCGGCGACGGGATGATCTTCGCCAACTGCATGGAAAAGCTGACCATGAACGACGCCCAGGGAAACCCTGCGCGTCCGTCTCAAGGCGGCCCTGGACAGCGGCATCGACGGCGTCACCCTGGCTGCGGGACTGCATCTGGGTTCCTTCGGGCTGATCGAGGATCATCCGCGTTTCCGCGACGTCAAGCTGGGCATCATCGTTTCCTCCCTGCGCGCCCTGCAACTGTTCCTGAAGAAGAGCGCACGCACCAATCGCCTGCCCGATTACGTGGTGATCGAAGGCCCGCTGGCCGGCGGCCACCTGGGTTTCGGCATGGACTGGGCACAGTACGACCTGGTCAGCATCGTGAGCGAGATCCGCGAATGGATGAAGGCCGAGAAACTCGACATTCCCCTGATTCCCGCCGGCGGCATCTTCACCGGGTCGGATGCCGTGGCCTTCATGGAAGCCGGCGCCGCCGCGGTGCAGGTGGCGACGCGCTTTACCGTGTCGAAGGAATGCGGCCTGCCCGACGATGTCAAGCAGCACTATTTCAAGGCCAGCGAGGCCGACATCGTGGTGAATACCATTTCCCCCACCGGCTACCCGATGCGCATGCTGAAGAACAGCCCGGCCATCGGCGACGGCATCCGCCCGAATTGCGAGGCCTACGGCTACCTGCTCGATGCCAAGGGCAATTGCCAGTACATCGAGGCCTACAACCGCGAAGTCGCGCTGCACCCGGATGCCAAGAAGGTCAGGGTGTGGGACAAGACCTGCCTGTGCACCCAGATGCGCAATTTCGAGCTGTGGACCTGCGGCCATTACACCTACCGCCTGAAGGACACGTCGCGGCCGGATGCGTCGGGCAAGTACGAACTGCTCACCGCCGAGCACATCTTCCACGACTACCAGTACAGCGTCGACAACAAGATCGTGCTGCCGACCGCAGCACCCGCCTGATCGGCCAGCTCCCGTGGGGGCTTGCCGCAACCGGAGCCGCCCATGAATGATCGCATCCGCCACCTGCTGGACCAGATGTCCGCTATCGAAGAGGACTTGCGCGTGGCGCTCCACGAACAGGAAGCCAGTGCGCTGTACCGGATCAAGGGCAAGCGCATCGAGTTCGAGGAATCGATCCGGCAGGCCCATCGCAGGCTCAAGTCGGGGTTTTTCCACTGGCTGGTCACCTACCGCCCGCAGAACCTGATCACCGGGCCGATCATCTACGGCATGATCGTGCCGCTGGCGATCCTCGATTTTTTCATCAGCTTCTATCAGGCAGCGTGTTTTCCGATCTACGGGATTGCCAAGGTGACCCGGGCGGATTACTTCGTGTACGACCGGCGGCACCTGGAATACCTGAACTTCATCGAAAAATTTCACTGCACCTATTGCGCCTACGGCAACGGACTGGTTGCCTACGCCACCGAGATTCTGGCGCGCACCGAAGAGTACTTCTGCCCGATCAAGCACGCGCGCAAGATACTCGGCACCCATGCACACTATGCGCGCTTCCTGGACTACGGCGATGCCGCCGACTACGAGGCCCGCCTCGAGCAGTTCCGCGTCGGGCTCGGCGCGAAGAAGTAGTCTCGGGAAACCCTTCTCCGGCGGTACCGGGGCAGCGGAATCAGGCGGGAAACACCCCGGTCGAACAGATAGCGGTCGCCGCGGTCGCAGACGATGCTGACGATCACCGCGTTTTCGACCTGCTCGGCGATGCGCAGGGCGACGACCATCGCGCCACCCGAGGAGATGCCGGCAAAGATGCCTTCCTCGCGCGCCAGGCGCCGCGCCATTTCCTCGGCCTCGCCCTGGCCCACGTTTTCCACCTGATCGACGCGCGTGCGGTCGTAGATCTTCGGCAGGTAGGCTTCCGGCCACTTGCGGATGCCGGGAATCTGCGAGCCTTCTTCCGGCTGGCAGCCGATGATGCGGATCGCCGGATTCTTTTCCTTGAAGTAGCGCGAGCAACCCATGATGGTGCCCGTGGTGCCCATGCTGGAAACGAAATGCGTGATGCGGCCTTCCGTGTCGCGCCAGATTTCCGGCCCGGTGCCTTCGTAGTGCGCCAGCGGGTTGTCCGGATTGGCGAACTGGTCGAGGACGATGCCCTTGCCGTCGGCCATCATCCTGTCGGCCAGATCGCGCGCGGCTTCCATGCCGCCGGCCTTGGGCGTCAGCACCAGTTCGGCGCCGAAGGCGCGCATGGTCTGGCAGCGTTCGACGCTCTGGTTCTCCGGCATGATCAGGATCATGCGGTAGCCGCGCATCGCCGCGGCCATGGCCAGGGCGATGCCGGTATTGCCCGAGGTGGCCTCGATCAGCGTGTCGCCCGGCTTGATGCGGCCGCGCGCTTCGGCGCGGGCGATCATCGACAAGCGCCGGACGGTCCTTGACCGAGCCCGCCGGATTGTTGCCTTCCAGCTTGGCCAGGATCACGTTGTTGCGCCGGGCGTTCTCCGCGCCGGGAATGCGCTTGAGCTGCACCAGCGGCGTGTTGCCGACGAAATCCTCGAGCGTCTTCAAGGTCATGGCATCTACCTCACCTGGCCAGCCATTTCACGTACTCGGCGACGCCTTCTTCCACGGTCGCGAAAGCCTCGCGGTAGCCGGCTGCGCGCAATTCGCCGAGGTCGGCCTCGGTGAAGCTCTGGTACTTGCCTTTCAATGCATCCGGAAAGGGAATGTATTCGATGATGCCCTGGGCCACCAGTTCGGCCACCGGCTGCGCCGGCTTGCCTTCCAGTGCGCGGCAGGCATTCACGGTCGCGGCGGCGAGTTCGTTGAAGCTCTGCGCGCGCCCGGTGCCGAGATTGAAAATGCCGGATGTCCGGCTTTCCAGGAAGTCCATATTGACCTTGACCACGTCGCCGACATAAACGAAATCGCGGCGCTGCTCGCCGTTGCCGTAGCCGCCATGGCCTGCGAACAGCCTGACCTTGCCGTCGGCGCGGTACTGGTTGAAATGGTGGAAGGCGACCGAAGCCATGCGCCCCTTGTGCTGCTCGCGCGGTCCATAGACATTGAAATAGCGGAAGCCGGCGACCTGGGAGTCCGCGCTGGCCGCGTTCGGCCCGATGCGGCGACGCACCACCTGGTCGAAGAGGAATTTCGAGTAGCCATAGACATTGAGCGGCGATTCGAACTCGCGTTCTTCGCGGAACACCCCGCCGCCGCCGTAGACCGAGGCACTCGAGGCATACAGAAACGCGGCCTCCTGCTCGGCGCAAAAATCCAGCAGGGCCAGCGAGAAGCGGTAGTTGTTGGCCATCATGTAGCGGCCGTCGGTTTCCATGGTGTCCGAGCAGGCACCCTGGTGCAGGATGGCCTCGATGCCGCCGTCGAGCTGGCCGTTCTCGACCATTTCGAGGAATTCGCGCTTGTCCAGATAGTCGGCGATTTCGCAATCGGCAAGATTGAGGAACTTGTCGGCGCGCGTCAGGTTGTCCACCGCGATGATGTCGGATATGCCGCGCTCGTTGAGCGCCTTGACCAGGTTTGCGCCGATAAACCCGCAGGCGCCGGTAACGACGTAGTACATAAGTCCCCTAACTTGCATGGTCGCCAAGACCACGCCCGTGCCATGAAATCGTTAAAGGCGAATTGAAGTCCCGCCCCTCCCATCCCCCAATCGCAAACGTCGCATGCGACCTTCCCCTCGCGGGGAGGCTCAATTGGCTCGCTTCGCTCGACTAACACCAGTCGCTCCGAACGAGCTATTTCACGCTAATTGTTGATCTGTTTCAATTCTTCCAGAGAACACGTCGCGGTACCCAGTTTGCCGACCACGATGCCGGCGGCGAGGTTGGCCTGGCGCATGGCCTGCTGCATCGACAGGCCGCTGCCCAGCATCACCGCCAATGTTGCAATGACCGTGTCGCCGGCACCGCTGACATCATAAACCTCGCGCGCCAGTGCCGGCTCATGGGTCGTGCCGGCAGGCGAAAACAGCGTCATGCCCTCCTCGCTGCGGGTGACCAGCAAGGCTTCCAGCCGCAGTTCGCTGCACAGCCGATTGGCCTTCTGCGCAAGTTCCGCTTCGTCCTGCCAGCGGCCGGCGACGGCGCGAAACTCCGACCGATTGGGCGTCAGCAGGGTGGCGCCGGCGTAACGGGCGTAGTCCTCGCCCTTGGGATCGACCAGCACCGGCTTGCCGGCCGTACGCGCCCGGGAAATCATTTCCGCGATGTGGGCCATGCCGCCCTTGCCGTAATCGGAGAGGATCACGACATCGCAAGCGGCCAGACGCGACTCGAAATCGGCGAGCTTGGTCTGCAGCACCTCGTGATCCGGCGCATTTTCGAAGTCGATGCGCAGCAGCTGCTGCTGGCGGCCGATCACGCGCAGCTTGACGGTGGTGCTTAGCTTGGCATCCTCGTGCAGGCTGCAATCGATGCCGGAGTTGCCCATCAGGCGCGCCAGGGTCTGTCCCGCTTCGTCGGTGCCGACCACCGACAGCAGCGTCACGCGCGCGCCCAGGGCGGCGCAGTTGCGCGCCACGTTGGCGGCGCCGCCCGGACGTTCCTCGGTGCGCTCGACCTTGACCACGGGCACCGGCGCTTCCGGTGAAATGCGCGAGACATCGCCAAACCAGTACCGGTCCAGCATGACGTCGCCGACGACCAGGATGCGGGTGGCGGAGGTATCGGGGACCATATTCATGCCAAAAAACTCTGTGGTAAGGAATTTCGATTCATGATATTCCTAAGGCGCAATGTCGAATTCTTCAGTGCGCTTCGGCGGATAGGTCTCCCAACCGCCGCAACCGGGGCAGCGCCAGTAGAACTGGCGGGCCTTGAAACCGCAGGCATCGCAGCGATAGCGCGCGACGCGGCGGGTGTGGTTGTGAATCAGGTTCTTGATCAGTTCCAGATCGGGGCGACGTTCGGGCGGAACCATCAGAATCTGCGCCTCGAGCAGCTTGTCGAGACCAAGCAGCGTCGGATTGCGCCGCAACTCGTCGCGCACCAGCGCATAGGCAGCCTCGGCACCGTCGTTGTCGAGCTCGGTGCGGAACACCGCGTCGAGCAGGTCAAGCGACGGATGACGCTCCAGCCAGCCGCGCAGCAACTGGATGCCCTGGTCCTTGCGCCCCGACTGGACATGCGCCGCCAACAGCTTTTCTGCGGCCAGCGCGAGATAGACCGGATTCTGCTGCTCGACGCGCTTCCAGCACTCGATCGCCGTCTCGCCGGCGCCGACTTTTGCCGCCAGGTCGCCTTGCAGCAGGGTTGCACGGACGCATTTGCGGTTGGCCTGCAGGGCATCATCAAGCAGGCGTCGCGCCTCGTCGTGACGGTCATGCAGCATTTCATTGGCCGCCATTTCGCAACGAAACTCGGCGATGGCCTTCTGCCAGAGATGGTCGGAATGGTTGGGCATGGCTTCGGCAATGGTCACAGCCTTGGCCCATTCCTTTTCCTGCTGGTAGATTTCGAGCAGGTTTTTCAGCGCTTCCTCGTCGCGGTCCGTGCCGCGCAGCTTGACGAAGATTTCCTCGGCGCGATCGAGCAGGCCGGCCTTGAGATAGTCCTGGCCGAGCTCCGACAGGGCATGCAGCCGCTGCGACGGTGACAGGCCGTCGCGCTCGATCAGGTTCTGATGCACGCGGATCGCCCGGTCGGTTTCGCCGCGCCGGCGGAACAGGCTGCCCAGCGCAAAATGCAGTTCGATGGTTTCCGGATCGACGCGTGCCGCTTCGATGAAGGCTTCGATGGCCTGGTCCGGCTGTTCGTTGAGCAGGAAATTCAGGCCCTTGAAATAGGATCGCGGCAGGGCGCGCGACTCTTTCAGCAACTGATTGATATCGATGCGCGCAGCGACCCAACCGAGCCCGAAAAACACCGGCAGGACCAGCAACCACCACAGTTCGATTTCCATGGTTTCAGTGCGGCTCGCGATCGGCCGTGCGTTGCGGGCGCAGAAAGACGCCAAGGGCCGCGGTCAAGCCGACTCCGACGCCGATGGCAAATACGGCGAGGATCACCACCGAGATCGGCGCCGTCCACGACTGTTCGAGAAAGAAGCGAAGCTCCATCGGACCGCTGTTCTTGATCGCCAGGCCGAACAGCCCGACGAAGACCACGATACGCAACAGCCAGACGAGAAGCTTGAGCAGAGTGGTCACGAATAGTATTGGGCGAAAAATATTGCGATGCGAATCCGGTGCACGCTGACGCCGGATTTTTCGGCTTCAGCCGTAGCGGCCGAAACTAGAAAGCGGCACCCATGCCGGATGCCGCCGTGGTGCCGGTTACAGCACAATGGTTCATGGTCGGTAATCGACCCGTTCGCGCAACTCCTTGCCGGCCTTGAAATGGGGCACGTACTTTTCGGGTACCTGCACCTTTTCACCCGACTTCGGATTGCGACCGATCCGCGGCGGCCGGTAGTTCAGCGCAAAACTGCCGAAGCCGCGAATCTCGATGCGATCACCGCGCACCAGCGCCGCGGTGAGGGCATCGAGGATCATCTTGACGGCGAAGTCGGCATCCTTCGCCACGAGCTGGGGAAAGCGCTCCGCCAGCCGGGCGATGAGTTCCGATTTGGTCATGGGATCAGATTTATTGCGACTGGTTCTGGTTGAGCTTGGCCTTCAGCAGCGCGCCCAGATTGGTCGTGCCGCTGCTGGCCGAGCTGTCGGATGCCGCCAGTTTCTGCATCGCCTGGCTCTGCTCCACCTGGTCCTTGGCCTTGATCGACAAGTTGATCGAGCGCGTCTTGCGATCGACGTTGATGATCATGGTCTCGATCGCCTGGCCGACCTTCAGATGCTGGGTCAGATCCTCGATGCGCTCGCGCGAGAACTCGGAAACGCGCAGATAGCCTTCGACTTCCGCACCCAGGTCGACCACCGCGCCACGCTGGTCGACGCTGGTTACCGTGCCGGAGACCAGGCTGTTCTTGTCGTGCGTGGCAACGAAGCTGGTGAAGGGATCGCCATCGAGCTGCTTGACGCCGAGCGAAATGCGCTCCTTCTCGACATCGATGGACAGCACCACGGCCTCGACTTCATCGCCCTTCTTGAAGTTCTGCTTGGCTTCCTCGCCGGTGGCCGACCAGGACAGGTCGGACAGGTGCACCAGGCCGTCGATGCCGCCGGGCAGGCCGATGAAGATGCCGAAGTCGGTGATCGACTTGATGGCGCCGCGGACCTTGTCGCCCTTCTTGTGGTTCATCGCGAAATCGTCCCACGGGTTCGCCAGGCACTGCTTCATGCCCAGCGAAATGCGGCGACGGTCTTCGTCGATTTCGAGGATCATCACTTCGACTTCATCGCCCAGCTGGACGACCTTGGTCGGGTGGATGTTCTTGTTGGTCCAGTCCATTTCCGAAACGTGCACCAGGCCTTCGATGCCCTGCTCGATTTCGACGAACGAGCCGTAGTCGGTCAGGTTGGTGACCTTGCCGAACAGGCGCGTGCCCTGCGGGTAACGGCGGGCGATTCCCACCCACGGATCTTCGCCGAGCTGCTTCATGCCGAGGCTGACGCGGTTCTTTTCCTGGTCGAACTTGAGCACCTTGGCGGTGACTTCGTCGCCGACGTTGAGCACTTCCGACGGGTGACGCACGCGACGCCAGGCCAGGTCGGTGATGTGCAGCAGGCCGTCGATGCCGCCGAGGTCGACGAAGGCGCCGTAGTCGGTGATGTTCTTGACGATGCCCTTGATGACGGTGCCTTCCTGCAGATTCTCGAGCAGTTTCTGGCGCTCTTCGCCCATGCTGGCTTCGAGCACGGCGCGGCGCGAAACCACCACGTTGTTGCGCTTGCGGTCGAGCTTGATGACCTTGAATTCGTATTCCTTGCCTTCGAAGGGCGTGGTGTCCTTGACCGGACGGGTATCGACCAGCGAACCGGGGAGGAAGGCGCGGATGCCATTGACCATGACGGTCAGGCCGCCCTTGACCTTGCCGGTGATCAGACCGGTGACCAGGGCGCTGTCGACCATGGCCTTGTCGAGATCGTTCCAGGCGGCGATGCGCTTGGCTTTCTCACGCGAGAGGCGGGTCGCGCCGTAACCGTCTTCGAGCATCTCGATCGCGACCAGGACGAAATCGCCCGGCTTGGCTTCGAGTTCACCGCGTTCGTTGTGGAATTCCTCGACGGGGATCATGCTTTCGGACTTGAGTCCGGCATTGACGACCACGAAGTTCTGGTCGATGCGGACGATTTCGGCGGTGATGACTTCACCGGCACGCATTTCCTGACGCTGGAGGCTTTCCTCGAACAGAGCGGCAAAGCTCTCCATGGGTGAAGCTTGTGAAGCTTCGGCAATAGCTGCAGTAGACATTGAGTGAGGGACCTTACGGATGTTTGTCACCGGGGTGACGGGTTGGTTGAGTTTCGCCGCGGAGGCCGGGCGGCCCTTGCGACACCGTTACTGTGTTGCACTATGTGTTGCACTACGCGTATGACAATTCCTTATACCTGAATCACAAAGGCTGCCGCCGGACGATCGCCATGACGGCTGCCACTGCTGCTTCGATGCCCATCTCGGTGGTATCCACCGAGCTCGGCATCGTCGCTTTGCCTGAGGGGAGCCACGCTGCGCCGGGCGTCGCGCGCATCCCGTTCCTGCAAATCCTGCAAAAGGGCGTGCATGTTAGCAGGCATCCCCTTTGCGATCAACTGTTTATAGCGTCTTTCTGCACGCGCCCCGGCGGAAGCCGTGAGAAACACCTTGGCAGCAGCGGCCGGGAAGACCACCGAACCCATGTCGCGGCCGTCCGCGACCAGGCCGGGAAAGCGCCGATAGGCCCGTTGCCGGGCCAGCAGCGCGGCGCGCACGGACGGCAGCGCGGCCACTTTCGAGGCGCCGACGCCGACCTCTTCGGCTGCGGATCGCGTCGGTAACATCGTCTCCCGCAAGCAGAATCCGGTCACCCGCGAAGTCCGCCGGCAAGTTGCCCCGCGAGCGCGGCGACGCCCGACTCGTCATCCAGCGCCACTCCGGCCGTCATCGCGGCCAGCGCGGTCAGGCGATACAGCGAGCCGCTGTCGAGAAAGTGATAAGCCAAGCGCTCGGCGACTCGCTCGGCGACCGTGCCCTTGCCCGAAGCCGAAGGCCCGTCGATGGCGATCACCGGTGCGGTGATTTCGGCCAGGGCGTCGAAGTAATCGGGAAAGGTCTTGCTGACGCAATGCGGGATCGTTGATGGTGACCGGCACGCCACCCAGCGCCGCCAGGGAAAAGCACATCGCCATGCGGTGGTCGTCATAGGTGTCGATGGCGACGGCATCTTGAAAAGTCGGCGGTGGCGACACGGCGATGTAATCAGCCCCCTCCTCCACGGTCGCACCAAGCTTGCGCAGTTCGGTCGCCATCGCCGCGATGCGGTCGGTTTCCTTGACCCGCCACGACGCGATGTTGCGCAGAACGCAGCGGCCGTCGGCAAACAGCGCTGCCACCGCCAGGGTCATCGCCGCATCGGGGATGTGGTTGAGGTCGAGATCGAAGGCCTTGAGTTTTCCCGCCGCGGGCGCGCTTGCCTCGATGAAGTTCTCGCCCCACTCGATGCGCGCGCCCATCGCCTGCAGCGCATCGGCGAAGCGCACATCGCCCTGGATGCTGCTGCTGCCGACGCCTTCGACCCGCACCGGGCCGCCGCCGATCGCGCCGGCGGCGAGGAAATACGAGGCCGCCGAGGCATCGCCCTCGACATGCAGCACGCCGGGGCTGCGATAGCGCTGCCCCGCCGCAATGGTGAAGCGCTGCCAGCCGTCGCGCTGCACCTCGACGCCGAAGCGCGCCATCAGGTTCAGCGTGATCTCGATGTAGGGCCGGGAGATGAGTTCAGTCGTCATCTCGATCACCGCCTCCGTCGCCCGTCAGCGGCAGCGCCATCAGCAGCGCCGTGAGGAACTGCGAGGAGACGTCGCCGCGCAGGCGGATCGGCGCCGCAAGCTTGACCTGCGCCGGATGGATGGCCAGCGGCGGAAAACCCGGATTGCCCGTGTAGCGCACATCGGCGCCGATCTGCAGCAGGCCGTCGACCAGGTCGCCGATCGGCCGCTCGTGCATGCGCGGCACGCCGGACAGCCGGTAGTGTCCGCCCGACAGGGCCAGGGCAGCGGTCAGCGGGCGGATCGCAGTGCCGGCATTGCCCATGAAGAGGTCGGCATCCTTTACCGGAAACACGCCGTTGCAGCCATCGACGCGCCAGGCATTGCCACCCAGCGCCGTGACGCCAACGCCGACTTTCGCCAGCGCCGCCAGCATCACGCGCGTGTCGTCCGAGTCGAGCAGGTCGCGGATTTCGGTCGTGCCTTGCGCCAGCGCCGCCAGCAGCAGCATGCGGTTGGAAATGCTTTTCGAACCCGGCAGGCGGACGGTGCCGGCGGCCCGCGTCAGGGCGGGCAGGGTCAGGCTATCCATCATTCGCCCGGCGGCGGCAGGGAATCCAGCCAGGCGTCGCGCCGCTCGCGGGCGGTGTTGAACATCGCCTCGAGACCCTCCGCATCGGCCCCGGCGAGCAGCACTCGCGTGCGCATCAACTCGACCATGTAGGCATCGAGTTCCTGCAGCAGGGCGTGGCGATTGGCGACGCAGATGTCGCGCCACATTTCCGGATGGCTGCTGGCGATGCGCGTGAAGTCGCGAAAGCCGCCGGCGGCGAAGCCGAACAGCTGATCCGAATTGGGGCGCCGGGCAAAGTCATGCACCAGCGCGAAGGCCAGCAGGTGCGGCAGGTGGCTGACCGCGGCGAAAACGCGATCATGTTCTTCCGGCGCGAGTTGCGAAACGTTCGCGCCGCAAAGCTCCCAGACCGCGCGCACCGCCTTCACGTCGGCGGCCGAATTTTCCGGCAGCGGTGTCAGCACCACGCGCTTGTCGACATAGAGGTCGGCCTGAGCCGCCGCCACACCGCTCTTTTCGGCGCCGGCAATCGGATGTCCGGGCACGAATTGGCCGATCTTGGTCGCCCAAGGCGGCGCGCGCGGCCGCGACCACGTCGGACTTGGTGCTGCCGCCGTCGGTGACGATGGTGTGCGGCTGCAGATGCGGCGCCAGCGCACTCATCACCGCCGGCATCTGGCCCACCGGCATGCCGAGCAGCACCAGGTCGGCGCCGTCGAGCGCGGACGCCCAGTCGGTCGCGATCGCGTCGATCACGCCGAGGCCGCAGTGCCTGCTCCAGCGGCGCGCGCGTGCGCCCCATGCCGACGACCTGCAAGTCGCGCCGCAGCGCCAGCGCCGACTTTTTGAGTGCGAGCGCGAACGAGCCGCCGATCAGCCCGACGCCGCAGATGACGATCTTGCTTTGCGCCATTCAGCCCCCCCCCGAAAACGCCGCCATGCGGCGTTCTCCCCCCAGGGGGCGATGAAACGCTTGGGACGGCCCGGCGCGGTTCATCAGAGCGATTGTTCCAGGGCTTCGAGGAAGCGCAGGTTTTCGGTCGCAAGACCGATGGTCACGCGCAGGTGATTCGGCATGCCATAGCCGCCGATGGGTCGCACGATCACGCCCTGCTTCAGCAACTTGCCATTGACCGCAGCGGCGTCGGCCACCTCGAACGTGACGAAGTTGCCGTGGGACGGAATGTGTTCCAGGCCCAGGCGCTTCAGGCCGGCGATGATCTGATCCATGCCGCTGCGGTTGGACTCGTAGCTGCGCGCCAGAAACTCATGGTCGTCCAGCGCCGCGAGCGCTCCCGCAAGTGCCAGGTTGTTCACGTTGAAAGGCTGACGCACCCGGTTGAGCAGGTCGATCACCTCGGCGCGCCCGACGCCGTAGCCGACGCGCAGACCGGCGAGGCCGTAGATTTTCGAGAACGTGCGGGTAACGATCAGGTTCGGAAAATCCCGGATCCAGGCCACCGTGTCGGCTCGATCGGCCGGTGCCAGGTAGTCCGTGTAGGCCTCGTCGAGCACGACCGCGACATGCGGCGGAATCTTTGCGATGAAGGCGCGCACTTCGGCTTGCGGCAGAAAGTTGCCGGTGGGATTATTGGGGTTGGCGATCCAGACCAGGTGCGTATCGGGCCGGATCGCGGCAAGCATGGCGGCCGGATCATGGCCGTAGTTCTTCGCCGCGGCGGCGATGCATTCGGCGCCGGCCGACATGGTCGCCAGCGGATAGACGGCGAACGCATGTTTCGAAAACACCGCCGAGCGGCCCGGCGCGAGGAAAACGCGGGCGGCCAGATCGAGCACGTCGTTCGAGCCGTTGCCCAGCACCACCTGCTCCTGCGCCACGCCGTGGCGTTCGGCGATCGCGGCGATCAGATCGAACTGGTCCGGATAACGCTCGATGCCGGCCAGTGCGGCCTCGACCGCCTTGCGCGCCCTGGGACTCATGCCCAGGGGATTCTCGTTGGAGGCGAGCTTGACGATCTTGTCGACCGGAATGCCCATCTGGCGGGCCAGTTCGGTGATCGGCTTGCCGGGGATGTAGGGCGAAATGGCCCGCACGTAAGGAGGTGCCTGGAGAACAATGCTCATGTTCGAACCCTCAGTAAACGGCTTTGGGATAGGACCCCAGCTCTTTGACGAAGCCGGCGCGATGGCGCAGTTCTTCCAGCGCACGGGCCACGGCAGGCTCGCTGCGGTGGCCCTCGATGTCGATGTAGAACACATACTCCCAGCGGCTGCCGCCGAAGCCGCGCGCCGGGCGCGATTCCAGGCGGCTCATGGAGACGCCGTTGTCGGCGAAAGGGGCCAGCAACTGGTAGAGGCCGCCCGGCCGGTTCTGTGCCGAGCAGACCAGCGAGGTCCTGTCCGAACCCGAAGGACCCGCGTCGTGGTCGGCGATCACAGCAAAGCGCGTGGTGTTGTTCGGATCGTCCTCGATGTTTTCGGCGAGTATTCTCAGGCCGTACAGTTCGGCCGCGGCATCGCCGGCGATGGCTGCCGTTCCGGCCTCGGCGGCCGCCAGCCGCGCCGCTTCGGCATTGCTCGCCACCGGTACCCGCTGCACCTGCGGCAGCTTGCGATTCAGCCACTCATGGCATTGCGCCAGGGACTGCGCGTGCGAATAGATACGGGTTACGGCCTCCGCACTGTCACCCTGTCCCATCAGCTTGTGATGGATCGGCAGGTTGATCTCGCCGCATATCTGCAAGGGCGAGGAAAGCAGCAGGTCCAATGAACGGCCGATGGCGCCTTCGGTGGAATTCTCGATCGGAACCACGCCGTAATGCGCATTTCCGGCTTCGACGGCGCGGAACACGTCGTCGATGCCGGGACAGGCCAGCAGCGTCGGCGCGCCGCCGAAATGCTTGCGCGCCGCCGATTCGGAATAGGTGCCGGCCGGCCCCAGATAGGCGATGGTCAGCGGCTGTTCCAGCGCCAGGCAGGCCGACATGACCTCGCGCACGATGCGCTGCGCCGCCGCGGCCGGCAGCGGCCCGGGATTTCGTTCGGCCACCCGGCGCAGCACCTGCGCCTCGCGTTCCGGCCGGTAGATGTTGCCCTGCTTGATCTCGCCGATGCGATGCGCCAGCCTGGCCCGATCGTTGACCAGGCGCAGCAGTTCGCCGTCGATCGCATCGATTTCCTCGCGCAGCCTGGCCAGCTCTTGCGAATCGTCGGCCACGCTCAGGTCCCCAGCGGCAGATACCTGACGGCGAGCACGCCCGGAATGCCGGCGATCGCGTCGACCACCTTGCCCGGCACGGCGCTATCCACATCGACCAGCGTGTAGGCGACGTCGCCCTTCGACTTGTTCATCATGTTGTGGATGTTGAGGCCGGCATTGGCCATGGCGGTCGAAATCTGGCCCAGCATGTTGGGCACGTTGGAGTTGGCCACCGCGATGCGAAAGTTCGATTCGCGCGGCATGGTCACATTGGGGAAATTGACCGCATTCTGCACGTTGCCGTGCTCCATGTACTCGCGCAACTGCTCGGCCACCATGATGGCGCAATTCTCTTCCGCCTCGCCGGTGGAAGCGCCGAGGTGCGGCAGTGCAATGACGCCGGGATGAGTATTGACATGCGGGCTGGGGAAATCGCAGACGTAGGCGGAGAGTTTCTTCGCATCCAGCGCCGCGATCACCGCCGCCTCGTCCACCACGCCCTCGCGGGAGAAATTCAACAGCACGGCGCCGTGCCTGGCATGGGCCAGCATTTCGGCGTTGATCATCTTGCGCGTGGCATCGACCAGCGGCACGTGCATGGAAACGAAGTTGGCGTTCTTCAGCACTTCAGCGACGCTGTTGGCCTTCCTGACCTGGGAAGGCAGGCTCCAGGCCGCATCGACGGTGATTTCCGGGTCGTAACCGAGCACTTTCATGCCCAGCTTGATCGCGATGTCGGCCACCAGGCAACCGATCTTGCCCAGGCCGATCACGCCCAGGGTATGCCCGGCCAGCTCGAAGCCGGCGAAGTTCTTCTTGCCGTCCTCGACCTTTTTTTCCATGGCCGGGTCGGCGGGATCGAGCGCAGCGACGAACTTCATCGCACCGCCGATGTTGCGCGCCGAGAGCAGCATGCCGGCCACCACCAGTTCCTTGACCGCATTGGCATTGGCACCCGGCGCATTGAATACCGGCACGCCGCGCGCCGACATCGCCTTGACCGGAATGTTGTTGGTGCCGGCGCCGGCACGCCCGATGGCCTGCACCGACTTGGCGATATCCATCGAATGCATGTCGGCCGAGCGCACCATGATCGCATCCGGGTCGGCGACGTCCTTGCCGACATGGTAACGCTCCGCCGGCAGGCGTTTGAGGCCGTTCTGCGAGATCTGGTTGAGGATCAGGACATTGATCGGTTTGGTCATGCTCATTTGGCAAACCTCGCCTCGAATTCCTTCATGTAGGCCACCAGCGCGGCAACACCGGCTACCGGCATGGCGTTGTAGATCGACGCCCGCATGCCGCCGACCGAGCGATGTCCCTTGAGTTGCGCCATGCCCTTGGCCTTGGCGCCCTTGAGGAATTCTTCGTCGAGCGCCGCATCCTTCAGCGTGAATGGCACATTCATGCGCGAACGGTCTTCCTTGCGCACCGGGTTCGCGTAAAAACTTGACGCGTCCAGATAATCGTAAAGCAGGCTGGCCTTGGCGATGTTCTGCTTTTCGATGGCGGCCAGGCCGCCCTGCTGCTTCAGCCACTGGAACACCAGGCCGGCGATGTAGATGCCGTAGGTGGGCGGCGTGTTGTACATCGAGTCGTTCTCGGCGTGGGTCTTGTAATCCATCATGGTCTGCGGCGCCGGAACTCCCTTGCCGATCAGGTCGTCGCGGATGATGACGATGGTCAGGCCGGCCGGACCGATGTTCTTCTGCGCGCCGGCATAGATCAGGCCGTACTTGCTGACATCGACCGGCTTCGACAGGATGTTGGAGGACATGTCGCAGACCAGCGGAACGTTTCCGGTTTCCGGAGTCCAGTGGAACTCGACGCCGCCGATGGTCTCGTTGCCGGTGTAATGCACGTAGGCGGCATCCTTGTCGAGCTTCCAGTCCTTCTGCGCCGGCGCATAGGCGAACTTTCCGTCCTCGCTGCTGGCGACGATATTCACCTTGCCGAAGGCCTTGGCGGCCTTGATGGCCTTCTTGGCCCATTCGCCGGTATGCACGTAGTCGGCGCCGGGCTTGCCCGCCATCAAATTCATCGGGATCATCTCGAACTGCAGCGTGGCGCCGCCCTGCAGGAACAGCACCTTGTAATTGGCGGGAATGCCCATCAGTTCGCGCAGGTCGGCTTCGGCCTGGGCATGGATGCTCATGTACTCCTTGCCGCGATGGCTCATTTCCATCACCGACTGGCCGCTGCCGTGCCAGTCCAGCAACTCGTCTGCCGCCTGCTTGAGAACGGCCTCGGGCAAGGCGCCGGGTCCTGCGCTGAAATTGAAAATGCGTGTCATGGCCTGTATTACTCCTCGGTATCGGGTTCTTCGGATTCGTCAATTTCTTCGGTTTCAATCACCTTCTCGACGCCGGCGAGATAAGTGCCGTCATCGAGATTGATCAGCGTCACGCCCTGGGTCGAACGGCTCATGACCCGAATGTCCGTGACCCGCGTGCGGATCAGTATGCCGCCGGTCGAGATCAGCATGATCTCCTCGCGCGTCTCGCCCAGGTCGGCGAGCACGGCAGCGACGACCTTGCCGTTGCGTTCCGAGGTCTGAATCGCGATCATGCCCTTGGTGCCGCGGCCGTGGCGGGTGTACTCGGCAATCGGCGTGCGCTTGCCGAAGCCGTTCTCGGTCGCCGTCAGTACGGAATAGTCTTCGCTGTCGGCGACCAGCATGGAAATCACGCTCTGGCCGTCTTCCAGCATCATGCCGCGCACACCGCGCGCTTCGCGGCCCATCGGCCGCACGTCGTCCTCGGCAAAACGCACGGCCTTGCCCGAATCCGAGAACAGCATGACGTCGCAGCGGCCGTTGGTAATGGCGACACCGATCAGGCGATCACCTTCGTCCAGCCCGACGGCGATGATGCCGGCCTTGCGCGGATTGGCAAAGCTGGTCAGGGGCGTCTTCTTTACCGTGCCCATCCCGGTAGCCATGAAGACAAAGTGTTCTTCGTCAAATTCCTTGACCGGCAGGATCGCAGTGATCTTCTCGCCTTCCTCGAGCGGGAAGAGATTGATGATGGGTCTGCCGCGCGAGGCGCGGGTGCCTTCCGGTGCTTCGTAAACCTTGAGCCAATACACCCGGCCGCGACTGGAAAAACACAGGATGTAGTCGTGGGTGTTGGCGACGAACAGCCGATCGACGAAATCATCCTCCTTGATCGCCGCCGCCTGCTTGCCGCGGCCGCCGCGCCGCTGGGCGCGGTAGTCGGTCAGGGGCTGGCGCTTGATGTAGCCGGTATGCGACAGCGTGACGACCATGTCTTCGCGCACGATCAGGTCTTCCAGATTGATGTCGGCCGTGCTCAGGACGATTTCGGAACGCCGCGCGTCGCCGAACTGTGCCTTCACCGCGGCCAGTTCGTCGCCGATGATCGTCGTGATGCGCTCGGGACGGGCGAGGATGTCCAGCAGGTCGGCGATCTGGTCCATCACATCCTTGTACTCGGTGACGATCTTGTCCTGCTCCAGACCGGTCAGACGCTGCAGGCGAAGTTCGAGAATCGCCTGCGCCTGCGCGTCGGACAGCAGGTAGCCTTGCGCCGAAAGCCCGAACTCGGCACCGAGACCATCCGGGCGTGAAAACTCGGCCGAGGTGCGGGCCAGCATGCCTTCCACCAGGGTCGAGCGCCAGGTACGCGCCATCAGTCCGCGCTTGGCTTCCGCCGGCGTCTGCGCGGCCTTGATCAGGGCGATGATTTCATCGACATTCGACAGCGCGACAGCCAGACCTTCGAGGATATGCCCGCGTTCGCGCGCCTTGCGCAGCTCGAACACCGTGCGCCGCGTGATGACCTCGCGACGGTGGGCGAGGAAGCACTGCAGCATTTCCTTGAGATTGAGCAGGCGCGGGCGGCCATCGACCAGCGCCACCATGTTCATGCCGAAGGTGTCCTGCAGTTGCGTCTGCTTGTAGAGGTGATTCAGCACCACCTCCGGCACCTGGCCCTTCTTCAGCTCGATCACCAGGCGCATGCCGGATTTGTCGGACTCGTCCTGGATATGGGCGATGCCTTCGATCTTTTTCTCGTGCACCAGCTCGGCGATCTTTTCCTGCAGCGTCCTCTTGTTGACCTGGTAGGGCAATTCGTCGACCACGATGGCCTGCCGACCGCTGCGCTGCAAGTCCTCGATGTGGGTGCGCGCGCGCATGATCACGCGACCGCGGCCCGTGAGGTAGCCGTCGCGCACGCCGGAAACGCCGTAGATCAGCGCGGCCGTGGGGAAATCCGGCGCTGGAATGATGTTGATCAGTTCGTCGATCGTGGTTCCCGGGTTGCCGAGCAGAACCATGCAGGCATCCACCACCTCGTTGAGGTTGTGCGGCGGAATATTGGTTGCCATGCCCACGGCGATACCCGCGGAACCATTGATCAGAAGATTCGGGATGCGTGCCGGGAGAACCAGCGGTTCATGCTCCGAGCCGTCGTAGTTGGGGCCGAAATCGACGGTTTCCTTGTCGATGTCGATCAGCAGTTCGTGGCCGATGCGCGCCATGCGCACTTCGGTGTAGCGCATCGCCGCCGCGTTGTCGCCGTCAACCGAGCCGAAGTTGCCCTGGCCATCGACCAGCATGTAGCGCAGCGAAAAATCCTGCGCCATGCGCACGATGGTGTCGTATACCGCCGTGTCGCCGTGCGGGTGGTACTTGCCGATGACGTCGCCGACGATGCGCGCCGACTTCTTGTAGGCCTTGTTCCAGTCGTTGGAAAGCTCGTGCATGGCGAAAAGCACGCGCCGATGCACGGGTTTCAGGCCATCGCGCACGTCCGGCAGCGCCCGGCCGACGATCACGCTCATGGCGTAATCCAGGTAGGAGTGGCGCATCTCCTCTTCGAGGCTGATCGGGAGGGTTTCTTTGGCGAACGATGTCATTTAGTCGGCCTCAGCCGGCTTGCGGCGGACGATGGCGTAAAAAGAGGTGATTTTACCATGTGCAGATAGCCCGGCGGGTTGTCCCAGACCACCAAATCTGGTTGAATCAGCGCATGAAACCACTCGCTGCCCCGGGCGCCGCACCTGCCGATATAGACCTCCTGATCCGCCCGGAGTGGATCATCCCCATCGAACCCGCCGGCGTCACGCTTTGCGGGCATGCGCTGGCGATCAGCGACGGGGCCATCGTCGCCCTGCTGCCCGACGCGGAAGCCGCGCAGCGCTTCCGCCCGCGGCAGACCCTCGATCTGCCGGGTCAGGTGTTGTTGCCGGGCCTGATCAACCTCCACACCCACGCCGCGATGAGCCTTTTGCGCGGCTATGCCGACGATCTGGCCCTGATGCGCTGGCTCAACGAACGCATCTGGCCGGCGGAAGTACGCCACGTCACGCCGGATTTCGTGCATGCCGGGACCCTGCTGGCCTGTGCCGAAATGCTGCGCGGCGGCATCACCACGTTCAACGACATGTATTTCTTTCCCGACGCGGCGGCCACCGCCACGCAAAGGCTCGGGATGCGCGCCGTGCTGGGCATCATCGCCATCGAGTTCCCCACCCGCTATGCCGCCGATGCCGACGACTACCTGGCCAAGGGCCTGGCGATCCGTGACGCCCTGGCCGGCGATCCGCTAATGAGTTTCTGCCTCGCCCCGCATGCGCCCTACACGGTTGCCGACAAGACCTTCGAAAAGATCGCGACCCTCGCCGCCCAGCTTGAAATACCGATCCACATGCATGTCCATGAAACCCTCCACGAGATCGAGGAAAGCCTGGCGCAGCACGGCGTGCGCCCCATCGAGCGGCTGCGCCGGCTGGGCCTGCTCGGTCCGCAATTGATCGCGGTGCATGCCGTCCATCTCGACGCGGCGGAAATCGAACTGCTGGCCCACGAGGGCTGCCACCTGGCCCATTGCCCGACCTCCAACCTGAAGCTTGGCAGCGGCATCCCGCCGCTGTCGGCCATCGAGGCGCGCGGGCTGAATTTCGGTCTGGGAACGGATGGCGCCGCATCCAACAACCGTCTCGACCTGTTTCATGAAATGCGCCACGCCGCACTGCTGGCCAAGGGAGCCAGCGGGAATGCCGAGACACTCGACGCTCACGCGACACTCCGTGCCGCCACGCTGGGCGGGGCTCGCGCCCTCGGGCTGGACGGCAGAATCGGCTCCCTGCTGCCCGGCAAGGCGGCCGACCTGTGCGCCGTGCGCCTTGATGAATGGCTGATCCAGCCCTGTTTCGATCCGGCCTCGCATCTCGTGTATGTCGCCGGCCGCGAGCAGGTCACCCACACCTGGGTTGCGGGCAAACTGGTCATGTGCAACGGCGCCCCATCGCAAATCAATATTCCGGAATTGCTTGACATCGCGGGTTTGTGGCATACTTCACTGACGTCCTGACGTCGCATCGTGCTCAGGGAAGAAATGAAACACTGAATTCCGTCACAACTCAGCCCAACAAAAGGGGAAATCAATGATTACTGCAAAACATTCTCTGCTGCTTGCCACTTTGCTCGGGCTTTCCGCCTCGGCCTTCGCCCAAAACGCCGTCGTCCTCAAGCCGGGCGACGTCATGCCCTACGCCATCGACTCGCGCGGCGTCGTCGTCAAGAGCGGTACCGGCCTGTGCTGGCGCACCGGCTACTGGACCCCGGCGGCCGCCGAGAGCATCATGTACGGCAAGTTCCCGGTCGGCTGCGAATGCGACAAGGATCTGATGCCCAAGGCCAAGTGCGAGCCGCCCCCGGCACCGGTTGCCGCCGCACCCAAGCCCGCTCCTGCCCCGGCGCCTGCTCCAGCGCCCAAGCCCGCCGCCCAGAAAGTAACGCTGGCCGCCGACGCCCTGTTCGACTTCGACAAGGCCGATCTGCGTCCTGAAGGCAAGGCCAAACTCGACAAACTGGTTGGCGACATCAAGGGCATCAAGCTTGAAGTGATCATCGCCGTCGGCCATACTGACCGCATCGGCTCCGAAGCCTACAACCAGAAGCTCTCCGAAAGGCGCTCCGAATCCGTCAAGGCCTATCTGGTGAGCAAGGGTGTCGAAGCGAATCGCATCTACGCCGAAGGCAAGGGCAAGAAGCAGCCAGTCACCAAGCCTGATCAGTGCAATGGCCCGAAGAGCAAGAAGGTCATCGAGTGCCTGCAGCCCGACCGTCGCGTCGAAATCGAGGTCATCGGCACCAAGTAATCCTGCCCGACCCCGGAAAAAGCCCTGCACTGCAGGGCTTTTTTTATGTCTCCGCCGTCAGGCGGGGACGGTATCCTAGGATATGTCCCCGCCCCTTGCCCGGGGACGGTATCCTAGGACTTGTGTCCCCGCCCGGTCGTGGCGGCGAAAACTCCTGGGATGACCTGAGGCACCTTCATGAATACAAACGCCAACGCCGATCCGCGGGAACTCGACAAGTTCGGCGAAGTCGCCCACCGCTGGTGGGACCCGAACTCGGAGTTCCGCCCCCTGCACGACATCAATCCCGCCCGCCTGGCATGGATCGACCGCCACGCGGAGCTCAAGGGCAAGCGCGTGATCGACATCGGCTGCGGCGGCGGCCTGCTGAGCGAAGGCATGGCGGCCCTCGGCGCCCAGGTCACCGGCATCGACCTGTCCGAAAAGGCCCTCGGCATTGCCCGCCTGCACCTTTACGAGAGCGGACATGCCGTCGACTATCGCCTGATCGCGGCGGAAGCCATGGCAACGGAAGCCCCCGGCGGTTTTGACGTCGTCACCTGCCTTGAGATGCTCGAACACGTTCCAGACCCGGCAAGCACCGTAGCCGCCTGCGCCGGTCTGGTCAAACCGGGCGGCCAGGTGTTTCTATCCACCCTCAACCGCAATGCCAAGGCCTACCTGGTGGCGGTGGTCGGCGCGGAGTATCTGCTCAACCTGCTGCCGCGCGGCACCCACGACTACACGCGCTTCCTCAAGCCGGCCGAACTCGCGCGCCTGTGCCGCGATGCCGGGCTGGAAGTGCTCGAGATCACCGGCCTGCGTTACAACCCTTTCGCTCGCGAAGGAGTGGTCGGCGGCGACACCGACATCAATTACCTGCTGCGGGCCCGGCGCAGTGTCTGAAGCCGTACTTTTCGATCTCGACGGCACGCTGGCCGACACGGCGCCCGACCTCGGCGCGGCCCTCAATCAGTTGCTGCTGGAACAGGGCCGCGCTCCGCTGCCGCTGGAAAAGCTGCGCCAGCATGTCTCTTCCGGTGCGCGCGGCATGATCGGCGCCGGCCTCGGCATCACGCCGGCCGACGCCGCCTATGCCGATCTGCAGCAGCGTTTCCTCGCCATCTATCAGGACGTGCTCTGCGTCGGCACCCGTCTCTTCGAAGGCATGGCCGAGCACCTCGACGAACTCGAGGCGCGGGCAATTCCCTGGGGCATCGTCACCAACAAGTCGCAACGCTTTGCGATCCCCTTGATGGAGGGCCTCGGTTTGCGCCAGCGTTGCGTCTGCATCGTCTGCGGCGACAGCGCCCGGCGCGCCAAGCCCCATGGCCACCCGATGCATCTCGCCAGCGCGGTGATGGGCATCGCCGCAAGCGATTGCATCTACGTCGGCGACGACGAGCGCGACGTCATCTCCGGCCGCATCGCCGGCATGCAGACCATCGTCGCCGGCTGGGGCTATCTGGGCGACGGCAAGCCGCCGGCGCATTGGGGCGCCGATGCCATCGCCGCGTCGCCCGCAGATATTCTGGGCATGGCGGCGGCGAAGCGCTAGAATCCTGCTTGCAATTCGCAGATTCGGCAGCATCTGGTCTGCACCATCCAGGGGGCGACATGGCTTCGACATGGGTGACAAAGCATGCAGGGCATACCGAGGATCCGGGTACCTCGTAAATCCATCTGGAACGCACTAACTGCCAACGACGAGCGTTTCGCTCTAGCCGCTTAATAACCGGCTGGCTTCCGAACTGGTTCTCTCACGGGCCAGGCAGCGCAAGCTGCATCGGAATCATATACGTGGGATAAGGCTGTGCGGAGTCGCGATGCACGGTTCGAAAATCCAGCGAATCGCCTGCAACCAGCCTGTCCGTCGGCGTGTTGCGGGTTAAATCAAATGACGCGGCTAAGTATGTAGAACTGTCTGTGGCGCACTTATGGACGCGGGTTCAATTCCCGCCGCCTCCACCAATCAAGCACCAAAAGCGACCCAACGCAGCACCTTAAACCCGCCAAGTGCGGGTTTTTTATTGACCTTTTTGTCCGCAGTGGTCTGCATATGTCCCCGTTTGGGCACATTTTCGGCCACAGGCGGAAGTTCTGCCACTCCGGAAACCGACCTCGGCTCAGTACTTATTTCTTCGGCGCTACCAACTCGGGATATTCCTGCGCCAGGGTCTCGCCGTCCTGACGCCAGGCGTGACAGTGGTTGACGAAGCCAACCGCGCTCTGATCTGGCCATTGCCGCGGATCGTCGGCCACGGCCAGCTGTCGGGCAATGCGGTCGGGCCATGAAGCCTGCATGTAGGTGTTGGCGGCCTGCGCCACGAGTTCCGTGACGTGGGTGCAACCCTCGACGTCGCCGACGAGCTTCTTCATCTGTTGCGAAAAGCCGGGGCCGATGCGCAGGCCGATCAGCTTGCGGTAGGCGGCGTCGGTGCCGCCGCACAGGGCCCACGGGGCGGTCAGCGTTGCCGCCCTGACGTCGCGTATGAGGAAGTCGGCGTCAACGGTCAGCAGCAGCGACATGCTGTGCATATGGGCACCCGGCAGCACCGGCGGTCGCGAACGAAAGGGCACCTCCTGTCCTTTTTCGTCGGTCAGGGTGGCCTCGATTTCCAGCCAGCCGTTCTTCAGGCGGAAGGCACGACAGGTGATCTGCCTGGTGTGAACCAGTTCGCGTTCGGCTTCAGCGGGCACCTTGTTTCCCTCCGGTTGTGTCTGCCGCATTCGCCGTATCGCCGGCGCCAGCGCGGTGCGTCCCTTCGGGAACTTTGCATATGGCAGCCTGCAAGGCACGAAACGGCAGCAGCACGCAGCGGTGCCGGCTCGGGTGGGCGCGGGCCGGAACGAACATCGCGAGTTCGGGCCAGGCCGCGGGGACGGACGCGGCGCCCTTGAGCATGGCGTCGAGTTCGCCGCTGACCGCCTCGACCGAGGCGGCGGCCTGCCCCACGGCGCGCGCACCGAGCAGTGACGCCGCAGCGCGGCAAAGCAGACAGCCCTTGGTCTCATGGGCGATGGCGACAATGCGCCCGGCATCGAGCACGACCTGCATGCGCACGCGATCGCCGCACAACGGGTTGTCGAGCTTGGCTTCGCCCGTGGCCTTGTCCAGTTCCCCGTGACCGTGGGCGGCCCGGGCGAACTGCTTGATGGCGTCCTGGTAGAGCGAGTCGCCGCCGTTCATGCCAGTTCCCGCAGCGCACGATCGAGGCCGTCGAGCAGCACGTCGATGTCGGTCTCGTCGTTGTAAAGCGCGATGCTGGCGCGGGTGCAGACCTCCGCGCCCAAAGCGGCCAGCAGCGGCTGGGCGCAATGGTGGCCGCCGCGCAGCGCGAGGTTTTGCGCATCGAGCACCTGGCAGATGTCGTGCGGATGCAGGCCGGGGATGTCAAAGGAGACGATGGGTGCCCGGTCCCCCTGCGACGGCCCGAGCAGGCGCAACCCCGGGATGCGGGCGAGGCCTTCGATCAGGCGTTGGCAGTGCGCGTCTTCGCGCTCGCGGATGGCGGCCCAGTCCAGCGTCATCATCCAGTCCAGGGCGGCGGCGAGGCCAATGGCTTGCGCGATGGGCGGCGTGCCGGCCTCGAAGCGTTGCGGCGGCGCGGCCCAGGTGGACGCCTCGGGCGTCACTTCGCCGATCATGCCGCCGCCGCCGAGGAAGGGCGGCATCTGCGCCAGCACCTCCGCCCTGCCCCACAGCACGCCGACGCCGCCGGGGCCGAAACACTTGTGGCCGGAGAAGGCGTAGAAATCGATGTCCATTGCGCGCACGTCCTGCGGGCCGTGCTGCACGGCCTGCGCGCCGTCGAGCAGCACCCTGGCGCCCGCCTTGCGCGCCGCGGCGACGATGGCGGCGACATCGGTCCACGCGCCGGTGACGTTGGAACATTGCGTGACGGCGACCAGGCGGCAGCGGCTGCCCATCAGTTCCGCCAGGCGCGCGAGGTCGAGCCGCCCGTCGGCGCCGGCCGGGATCAGCGCCAGTTCGATGCCGCAGCGATCGCGCAGCATCTGCCAGGGCACGAAATTGCTGTGATGCTCGGCGACCGAGATCAGCACGCGGTCGCCGGACTGCAGCGTGGCGCCGAAGGCATGCGCGACAAGATTGAGCGCAGCCGTGGCGCCGGAAGTGAACACGATCTCGTCGGCCGAATTGGCGTTGAGGAAGCCCGCCACCGATTGTCGCGCCTGCTCATAGGCCAGGTCGGCCGCCTCGGCGAGGCGATAGGTGCCGCGCATGACATTGGCGCGGCGGGTGGTTTCGTGTTTGATCACCGCATCGAGCGCGGCGCGGTGGATCTGTGCCGTGGCGGCGCTGTCGAGGTAATGCAATTCCGGCGCGGCCGCCAGCAGCGGAAATTGCTCGCGCAGGCTTGCGGCGGTGTGGCTCATCCGCCGTTCAACCCCGCCAGCGCCGCCGGCGTATCGACGTCGGCGAAAATCGCGTCGTCGTCAAAGGCCACGGGGGCGACCTGCGCCGCATGGCGCTGCAGCACTTCGCGGGCGCCGACATCGCCCGCCACGTCCATCATTTCGGCGAAGAATTCGCGCGGCCAGAGGATCGGGTTGCCGCGCCGGCCGTCCCTGCATCGGAACGACGATTTTCGGTTGCCGCGGATCGAAGGCGGCGAACAGGCGATCGACATGGCCGCCGTCGATCCGCGGCATGTCGGCCAGCAGCACCACGGCCGCGTCGGCGTCGGCCGGCAAGGCGGCGAGGCCGCAGCGCAGCGAAGACGCCATGCCGCTTGCGTGCTCCGGATTGTGGACGCACTGCACCTCCAGCCCGCCGAGGCAGGCCTGCACCGCGTCCGCGTCTGCGCCGGTGACCACCAGCACGGAAGTGCAGCGCGACGCCAGCGCCGCATTCACCGCGCGGCGCAGCATGGGCACGCCACCCACCTCCTGCAGCAGCTTGTTGGCGCCGCCCATGCGCCGGCTGCTGCCGGCGGCGAGGACCAGGGCCGCTACGCGGCGGCCGGGCGCAATGCGCTGCCCGGCGGGCTCCACGGCGTCCGGATCTTCCTCGGCCTCGGGCGAACTGCGGATCAGGCCGCCGACACCCATCGCCATGATCTCGGCGCTGCCCACGGGCAGGCCGGCCAGCATGCGCTGCAGGACCCAGTCGAGGCCATTGGTGCGGCGCGAACGCGCGCAACCGGGCAGGATGATCACCGGCACCGCGCCGATGCGCGCCAGCAGCAGCATGTTGCCCGGCTCGACCGGCATGCCGAAATGGAGGATTTCGCCGCCAGCGGCAACGATGGCGGAAGGAATGGTGTCGGCGCGGTCCTTGGGCACCGTGGTGCCGGCGATCATGACCAGTTCGCAGCCGGCGGCGAGGGTTTCGCGCAGGGCCAGCGCCACGGCTTCGCGCCGGTGGGCGCAGCGCTGCACCAGCCCGAGATGGCTGCCGAGGTCCTCGAGGCGGCGCCGGCTGCTGGTGACGGCGGTGGCGTAGTTCTTCGCCGGGTCGCCGGCTTGCCCGGTGACAATCAGCGCCGCGCGCTTCACGCCCGTACGGCAGCAAACCGAAGGCCGTGCCCTGCCCCGCCAGTTCCGCGCAGCGGTCGATATGTTCGCGACCGACCGCGAGCGGGATGATCTTCACCGTGGCGACCACGGCGCCGGCCCGCACTGCCGCCAGCGGCGGCAGGGTGGCGATGGTAACGGCCTCATCGATGGCGTTGATCCGGTCGATGATGCCGGCATCGACGCTGACCAGGCCGCGCTGCGTGGCATGCAGGTTGCAGCGGCCGGTGTAGGCGCGGCGGGCGACGATGCCCTCGCCTTCAAGTAATGCGGCGACGGCGGCCGCGGCGGCGTCTTCAGCCAGATCGCCGGCGGCGAGGCGGGCGCCGTAGACCGTTTGATAGCCGGCGTCGGCCAGTACCCGGAAGTCGGCGCTGGTGAGACGGCGGCCTTTCTTCATCATGCCGTCGGGCAGGCGCAGGCTGTGCGCCAGCAGCAGCCCCTCGCATTCCGCCAGCGGAAATTCGCCGAAGATCACTTGCGTTCGCCGCGGTAGCGGACCTGGATCACCTGGGCCAGGATCGCCACCGCGATCTCGGCCGGCGAACGGCCGCCCAGATCGAGGCCGATCGGCGAATGAATGCGTCCGGTCAGTTCGCCCAGGCCGGCCGCACACAGGCGCTCCAGCCGCTTTTCATGGGTGCGGCGGCTGCCCAGCGCACCGATGTAGAACAGCGTGCTCGGCAGCGCAAGTTCGAGCGCCGGATCGTCCAGTTTCGGATCGTGCGATAGCGCCACCAGCGCCGTCGCGTCGTCGAGCCCCAGGCGCGCCAGCGCTTCGTCGGGCCACTCGTCGCTCAGTTGCACGCCGGGAAAGCGCTCGGCTGAGGCGAAGGCGCCGCGCGGATCGATGACCACGACTTCGAAGCCGGCCGCCGCGGCCATCGGCGCCAGGGCCTGGGCGATATGCACGGCACCGACGATCAGCAGGCGCGGCGAAGGCACATAGGCCCGCGCAAACAGGCCCTCGGCGTCCGCCGGCGCGCCGGACAGCAAGGCGCTGCGGCCCGCACCGAGCAGGCTTCTCGCTTGCGCAAGCTGTTCCGCCGACAGTTGCAGTTCTCCATCCGCCGCTGCGGCATCCACCAGGCACTGGGCGCCATCCGCGAAGCGCGTCACCACCATCAGGGCTTGCCGTTCCTTCTGCGCCGCGGCCAGTCTCGCCAACGCCGCCGCCTTCATTCGACCGGCTCCACGAAAACCTTCACCCGGCCGCCGCAGGCGAGCCCGACCTGCCAGGCCTGCTCGTCGCTGACGCCGAATTCAAGCATCTGCGGCCGGCCGTCGGCCATGACCTGGCCTGCCGCCTCGATTACCGCGCCTTCGATGCAGCCGCCGGAAACCGAGCCGACGAAATGTCCTGCCTCATCGACCGCAAGGTGGCTGCCCTCGGGACGGGGGGAGGAACCCCAGGTACTCACCACGGTGGCCAGTGCCGCCCGCTTGCCTTCCGCCCGCCACTGCCGGAGGATTTCAAACAATGTATCGGTGTCGCCATGCATGCTTGTATTCCGTTTCTTTCCGGGCTGGCCTGCCGCAGCGGCGGGCCGGCCCTGTGCCATTGATCCGTGGATTGTGCCGCAATTGCGCCCTCAAAAATACAGCCCTCCGCAAAGGACCGCATTCCCGCAGCGGAAAACGCTCGCGCCGCCGCGGGATGAAGGCATGGTCACCGGATTCAAGCACTGCTGCGGCCTGATCTATAATGCCGCCCTGATCGGCGCGAGGCACGGCGGCCGTGACCATGAATAGCAGTCGAATCCATCTGAATAGCCAACAATTACCCCCAAGGAGTCAAGACGTGAGCCCGACCCGTATTATGCTGGATGAGAGCGAGATACCTACCCACTGGTACAACGTGGTCGCCGACATGCCGAATCCGCCTCTGCCGCCGCTCGGGCCCGACGGCAATCCGGTGGGTCCGGAGAAAATGCTGGAGATTTTCCCCGGAAACATTCTCGAGCAGGAGATGAGCGCCCAGCGCTGGATTGAAATTCCGGAACAGGTTCGCGAAATCTACAAACTCTGGCGCCCCACTCCCCTGATCCGCGCGCACCGTCTGGAACAGGCTCTCGGCACTCCGGCCAAGATCTACTACAAGTACGAAGGTGGCAGCCCCTCCGGCTCGCACAAGACCAACACCTCGGTACCACAGGCCTTTTACAACAAGCAGGCCGGCTTCTCGCGCCTGACCACCGAGACCGGCGCCGGCCAATGGGGTTCGGCCCTGTCCTTTGCCGGACAGATCTTCGGTGTCGAAGTCCGCATCTACATGGTCAGGATCAGCTACGAACAGAAGCCCTATCGTCGCTCGATGATGCAGACCTGGGGCGCCAATGTCTTTCCCAGCCCGTCCGACATGACCCAGGCCGGCCGCGATGCGCTGGCCAGGGACCCGAACAACCAGGGCAGCCTCGGTCTGGCGATTTCCGAGGCCGTCGAGGAAGCCGCCTCGCGCAAGGACACCAATTATGCGCTGGGCTCGGTGCTGAACCACGTGCTGCTGCACCAGACCATCATCGGCCAGGAAGCCAAAAAGCAGTTGGCAAAGGTCGGGGAATATCCCGACATGGTGTTCGCACCCTGCGGTGGCGGCTCCAACTTTGCCGGCATCGCCTTCCCCTTCCTGGCAGACAAGGCGGCCGGCAAGAAGGTCCGCCTGGTGGGCGTCGAGCCGACCTCCTGCCCCTCGATGACCAAAGGCGTCTACGCCTATGACTACGGCGACTCCTCCGGCTACACGCCGCTGATGAAGATGTACACCCTGGGCCACAATTTCATGCCTCCTGGCATCCATGCCGGCGGCCTGCGCTACCACGGCGAGTCGCCGCTGGTATCCCAGCTCTACCACGAGAAGCTGATCGAAGCCGTGGCCGTGCCGCAGGTGGCCACCTTCGCCGCCGGGATCATGTTCGCCAAGGCGGAAGGCATCATCCCTGCGCCGGAGTCCTGCCACGGGATTCGCGCGGTGATCGACGAGGCCTTGCGCTGCAAGGAATCCGGCGAGCCGAAGACCCTGCTCTTCTGTCTCTCGGGACACGGTCATTTCGACATGGCGTCCTACGACCGCTACCTCTCCGGCAAGCTCGAAGACCTCGACTATTCGAAGGCACTGGTGGACGCGGCACTCAAGGAACTGCCCAAGGTCGATTGGCCCAAAGTCGCCTGAGAAAAACCAGCCAGGCAGAATCCACGAAGGAGGGAAGCAGATGCTTTCTTCCTTCGTTTTGGGCTGAAACGGCATCGGAGCGCACTAATGAACCAGCCTTTTGAATGTGAAAAACTGATCCGTTTCCATCACTGCGATCCGGCCGGCATCGTGTTTTATCCGCAGTACTTCATTCTGTTCAACGAACTGGTCGAGGACTGGTTCAATCAGGGCCTGGGCATCGATTTCGCCCGCTTCCACGTCGAGGACGGCATGGGCGTGCCGATGGGCAGCATCACCTGTCGCTTCCTCTCGCCGAGCAAGGTCGGCGAGATGCTGCGCCTGTCGCTGTCGGTGAACCGCATCGGCAAGAGTTCGGTGGAACTGAACGTCACCGGCACGTCGGGCGACGCGGTGCGGGTTCAGGCCACGCTCACCGTCGTTGTCGCCTCGCTGAAAAACCACCGCTCGGTGCCGATTTCGGCCGACATGCGCGCCCGCCTGGAACGCTACGCGGTGCCGCCGCCCGGCTGATTGTCCTTGCCGGCCATTTCCAGCAGCGCGCGCTGGAATTCGGCGATCGACCCGGCGGTGATTTCCTCGCCGCATTCGTAGCAGTGTGCGCCATGGGTGCGATCGACCCAGCGGCAACCGCAGTGGTCGCAGGCAAGTTCGGGGGCGCCGCGGGGATTGCAGAAAATCACCGGCAGGCTCCGAGAAAGGCCAAGCCGCGGGATTCGAGGAAGTCTTCGTCGCCGGCGTCCTGCAACCGGGCCTTGTTCCTGAAGACGAAGAACATGATGTTGCCGCGCCGGATCAGGCGCTTGCCGGGCCACCAGAGCCAGACCCGCCCGCGCTTTGCGGCATGGTCACCGGCACCGATGAAAGCGACCGCGAGCGGCGGCCCTGCGACCTCCATGACTTCGGGCATCCGTGCCAGCAGGCGCGACCAGCGCTCGGAGTCCATTCATGCGTCGGGAATCACCGCCGTCGCCTCGATCTCGACCTTGGCGCCCTTCTCGACGAAGCCGGCGACCTGCACCGCGGTCATCGCCGCACCGTAGCTGCCGATGATCTCGCGGAAGACGCGGCCCAGCTCCCTTTGCGACACGTCGTACTCGTCCTTGTCGCCGAGATACCAGGTCATGCGCACGATGTGTTCCGGACGGGCGCCGGCCTCGGCCAGGATCGCCACGATGTTCTTCAGCGCCTGTGCGACCTGGCCCACCAGGTCGTCGGCCTGGAAAATGCAATGCTCATCCCAGCCGACCTGGCCGGCGACGAATATCATCTGCCCGCGCACCATCACGCCGTTGCTGTAGCCCTTGGGCTTGGCCCAGCCGGGCGGCTGCAATATCTTCATTTATTCTCTCCCTGGATGGTTTGGCGCAGCCTGAAGCGTTGCAGCTTGCCGGTCTCGGTACGCGGCAAGGCGGCTGACGAACTCTATGCTGCGCGGATACTTGTAGGGCGCGATGCTCTGCTTGACGAAGTCCTGCAGTTCCTTCGCCGTTTCGGGCGTCGGCGCATTGCCCGGGCGCAGCACGACGATGGCCTTGACGATCTGGCCGCGCTCTTCGTCGGCGACGCCGATCACGCCGCACTCGGCCACCTTGGGATGGCGCAGCAGGGCGTCCTCGACCTCGGGCCCGGCGATGTTGTAGCCGGCCGAGATGATCATGTCATCGGTGCGCGAATGGTAGTGGTAGTAGCCCTCGCGCATCCAGCGAATAGGCGTCGCCGGTGTAGTTCCAGCCGTCCTTGACGTACTTCGCCTGGCGCTCGTCGGCGAGGTAGCGGCAGCCGGTGGGGCCTTTCACCGCCAGGTTGCCGACCTCGCCGACCGCGACCGGCTTTCCCGTCGTCGTCCATGATGCAGGCGACGTAGCCGGGAACCACCTTGCCGGTGGCGCCGGGCAGCGCATCCTTCTCGTCGGCGGAAATGAAAATGTGCATCAGTTCTGTGGCGCCGATGCCGTCGATCATCTCGATGCCGGTGGCCTCTTTCCACAGCGCACGGGTGGCGGCGGGCAGGGCCTCGCCGGCGGAGACGCATTTGCGCAATGTGCTGCTGCGCAGCGGACCGGCGATGGCGGCGATCGCCCGGTAGGACGTCGGCGCGGTAAACAGGATGGTGGCCTGGTACTTCAGCACCGCATCAACCAGGTCCTGCGGTGCGCCCTGCTCCAGCAGCACCGTCGAGGCGCCGATGGAAAGCGGGAACAGCAGCAGGCCGCCGAGGCCGAAGGTGAAGGCCAGCGGCGGCGTGCCCATGAAGATGTCGTCGGGCGTCGGCCGCAGCACGTAGGGCGGCCAGCAGACGCAGGCGGCCATGACGTCGCGGTGGAAGTGCATCGTGGCCTTGGGCTGGCCGGTGGTACCCGAAGTGAAGGCGAGGATGCAGGTGTCGTCGCGCGCGGTGTCGACGTTCTTGAACTCTGCGGATTGTTTCGCCATCGCCGCTTCGAGGCCATCCGCGGAAACGTCGTTGAAGTAACGGATGTGTGCGAGTTCGGGCGACTCGGCCGCGGCCAGCTTGAGTTCTTCCGCCAGGCGCAAATCACACAGGGCATGCGTCACCCTGGCCTTGCCGATGACGTGTTTGAGTTCCTTGGCGCGCAGAAGCGGCATGGTCGCCGTGGCGACAGCGCCGACTTTCATCACCGCGAACCAGCAGGCGGCCATCATCGGATTGTTGGGCGCGCGCAGCAGCACCCGGTTGCCCGGCACCACGCCGAGATCCTTCACCAGTACGTTGGCGATGCGATTGGCGCGCTCCTGCAGGTCGGCGTAGGTCCAGCGCAGGCCGGGGGCCTGGATGCAGACGCGGTCGCCGCGCCCTTCCGCAACGTGCCGGTCGAGCAAAGGCCAGGCACAGTTGAGCCGCTCGGGAAACTTGAGCTCCGGCAGGTCGAACAGAAACTCCGGCTGCTGGGCCACAGGCGGCAGGTTGTCGCGGGTAAAGGAATCGACATGGGCGCTGTAGTGCATACCTTTCCTCCTTTGCTGAATGCGATTCGCTTAAATCCTCACACCGAGGCGATAGCCTTCCTGGATGGCCTGATCAAGGCCGCGCGCCACCGTGGCGTCGCCACCGCCGTATCTGTGTACTATTAGATCGAGAGTAGTCAATCTTGTCAGGTAATTCAACACCGCAATTGATCCGCTTCAGGTTTCGATGGAGTTGAGGAAACGATCGATGCCATCGATCAAGGCCTCCGGCTGGTCCTTGTGCGCCGAATGCCGGCAATCGGCCAGCTTGAGCAGTTCGACGCCCGGCGAGGCTGTCGCCTGTCGTTCTATCGCCTCGATCTGCGCCATGGTCCCGTATTCGTCGTCCTCGCCCTGGATCGCCAGGATCGGGCAGGTGATGTGCGGCAGGCAGTCCTCGATGTTCCAGGCACGGAAATCCGGGTGCAGCCAGATGTCGTTCCAGCCGTAGAAGGTGCGCCGCACGTCGCGGTGGTACTTGCCGAGTTTGGCCGGCAGGTCAGTGGTTTCGAAAGCCACCTTGGCCGCCGCGATGCTGCTGATCGAGACGTCCTCGACGAAACAGTGCGGCGCCATCACCACCAGCCCCGCCACCGGGTGGCCGGCACCGGCATGCAGCAGCGCAATCGAGGCGCCGTCGGAATGGCCGACCAGCACCGGATTTTCGATCTGCAGCGCGGCAAGCAGTTCGGGCAGTGTCTCGCGCGCCTCGCGGTGCATGTAGTCGGTTCCGAATGCCTCCTGCAGCAGGTCGGACTGGCCATAGCCATAGCGCGAATAGACCAGCGTCCGGCAACCGGTGGCGGCAGCGAGGCGCGCCGGAAAGTCGCGCCACATCGCAACCGAGCCGAGTCCTTCGTGCAGCAGCACCAGGGTCGGGCGGTTGATCTGGTGCGCGGGGATCAACTGGTATTCGAGAGCACGGCCGGCAGCCTTGATGAATCCGCTCTGCATCGGCTCAAACCCCGAGGAAGCGTTGCATCAGCTCCGGACTCTCTGAAAGCTCGCTCGATTCGCCGGAAAACACCACCCTGCCCTTCACCAGCACCACGCTGCGATTCGCCAGCGCCATCACGGCCGCGTAATTCTTGTCCACGATCACGGTGGCAATGCCCGAGGCGCGGATGGTCTTGATGATGCTCCAGATCTCGCGCGCGATCAGCGGCGCGAGGCCTTCCGTGGCTTCGTCGAGGATCAGCAGATCGGGATTGGTCATCAGCGCGCGGCCGATGGTCAGCATCTGCTGCTCGCCGCCGGAGAGTTGCGCGCCGCCGTTGGTCGAGGCGTTCGCCGAGGCGCGGGAAGGTGTGGATGACGCGGTCGAAATCCCATTCGCGGTGACCATCGACGCCGGCCCGCGCCGCCATGACCAGGTTTTCGCGCACCGACAGGTTGGGGAAGATGCCGCGGCCCTCGGGCACGTAGGCGATGCCGCGGCGGGCGATGGCATGCGTCGCCGCCTGCGTCATGTCGTCGCCGCGCACCCTGACCTGCCCTTCGCGCGGACGCACCAGGCCGAGCAGGGTCTTGATCAGCGTGGTCTTGCCCATGCCGTTGCGCCCCATGAGGCCGATGGTTTCGCCGCGCCGCACGGCAAAATCGACGCCATGCAGGATGTGGCTGACGCCGTAATAGGTGTGCAGGCCGCTGCCTTCGAGCAGCGTGTCGGCCGCCGAGGCCGACGCGGCGGCTGCAATCATGGCCTCAGTCATGGAGCAGTTCCTCGCCGCCGAGGTAGGCCAGTTGCACGGCCGGGCTGGAACGCACCGCGTCGGGCGTGCCGGATTCCAGCACGTCACCGTTAACCATTACCGTGAGCCGATGTGCCAGGGCGAACACGGCATCCATGTCGTGCTCGATCAGCATGATGGCGTGATCTTCGGTCAGCTTCCTGATCAGTTCCACCATGCGCTGCGACTCGTGCGGCCCCATGCCGGCCAAAGGTTCGTCCAGCAGCAGCACGCGCGGCTGGGTGGCGAGGCACATGGCAATTTCCAGCTGGCGCTGTTCGCCATGCGAAAGTGTGGCCGCCACGCGCCCGACACGATGGGACAGGCCCGTCGCTTCCAGCGCCGCACCGGCGCGCCGGTTGATTTCGACATAGTCGGCGGCGCGGCTGAAAACCTTCAGCGCATGCGGCGTGCGCGACTGCGCGGCGAGGCGCACGTTCTCGAAAACCGTGAAGGGCAGGAAGATATTGGTCTTCTGATAGCTGCGGCCGATGCCCATGCGCGAGATCTGGTCGGCGCTGCAGCCGGCGATGTCGCGGCCGCCGAACATCACCTGGCCCGAAGTCGGCGGCAGGTCGCCCGACAACAGGTTGGTCAGCGTGGTCTTGCCGGCGCCGTTGGGCCCGATCACGACATGGATTTCGCCAAGGTACAGATCAAGCGAAACATCGCTGACCGCGACCAGTCCGCCGAAACGCTTGGTCAGCCCTTTAGTGCGCAGGATGGGTTCGCCGCCCACGGTCTGCGGCTTGTCACTCATCGGCGGCCTCCGGTGCGGGCTTGCTGCGGAATTTCTGCGCCAAACCGGCCAGGCCTTGCGGCATGTACAGCGCGACCAGCATGATGAAAATGCCCATCGCCAGTTGCCAGTGCTTGGCCGCAATGCCGAACCAGGCCTGATTCGAGAGCACTTCCTGCAGCAGGACGAAAGCGAAAGCGCCGATCACTGAGCCGTACAGCGTCCCCATGCCGCCCAGGATCACCATCATCAGCACCGCGCCCGACTGGTGCCAGGAAAGGATTTCGGGATTGACGAAGCCGTACTGCATCGCCGCCAGGTAGCCGGAAATGCCCGCCAGCGATCCGGCCAGCGTGAAGCTCGCCAACTGGTAGCGGAAAACCGGAAACCCGAGGGCGCGCATGCGATGTTCATTGACCTTGATGCCGAGCAGGGCGCGGCCGAAGCTGGAACCGAGCACGCGGTGCAGCAGAAGATAGGTCGCCGCCATGAGGAACAGCACCAGCCAGTAGAACTGTTCGGCCTTTTCCAGGTTGACCAGTTCGAAGTCGCCCAGTTTCATGGAAGGCTTGGCGTAAATGTAGATGCCGTCCGAACCACCGCCGAGCTTGGTGTCGTGAAAGACGAAGTACAGCATCTGCGCGAAAGCCAGCGTGACCATGATGAAGTAGATGCCGCGCGTGCGCAGCACCAGCATGCCGGTGATCAGCGCGAACAGGGCGCAGATCGCCGATCGCCGCCGGCAGCGACCACCACAGGCTGACCGCCTCGTACCCTGGCGTCATCAGCGCCAGAGCGTAGCCGGCCAGGCCGAAATAGGCGGCGTGGCCGAAACTGACCAGGCCGGTGTAGCCGACCAGCAGGTCGAGGCTCATGGCGAAGATGGCCATGATCAGCACCTTGGTCAGCAACTGCATGTAGAAGGTGCTTTCGACCAGCGGAAACAGGGCCAGCAGGGCCGACCACCAGGTAAGGCAGGAAACGCGTCAGGCGGGAATTCATCTCAGGCTTTGCCGAACAGGCCTGTCGGCCGCCAGACGAGCACGATCGGCCATCAGCACATAGACGATCATGCCGGCCACTTCCGGCACCAGCACCTGGCCGAAGGTCTCGGCCAGGCCGATCATCAGCGAGGCCGCCATGGCACCCTTGACCGAGCCGATGCCGCCGATGACGACGACCACGAAACAGATGATCAGCACATGGCTGCCCATGTTCGGCGTACACCGACGACAGCGGCGCGTTGATCATGCCGGCGAAGGCCGCCAGAGCGATGCCCAGCGCGAATACCAGGGTGTAGATCAGCTTGATGTCGATGCCCAGCGACTGCACCATCTCGCGGTTGCTGGCGCCGGCGCGGATCATCATGCCCAGGCGCGTTTTCTGGATCAGGAAATACAGCGCGGCCGCCAGCAGCAGGCAGACGCCGGAGATCGCCAGGCGATACACCGGGTAGGAAAGATTGTCGGTCAGCGGAATCGAAGCATTGAGCAGGGCCGGCACCGCGACGCCATGCACGTCGTCGCCCCAGATCAGGCTGCGCAGTTCCTCGAAGACCAGAATCAGGCCGTAGGTCAGCAGCACCTGGTAAAGATGGTCGCGCTGCATAGAGATGGCGAAACAGCAGGCGTTCCAGCGCCATGCCGAGAATCACGGTCAGCGGAATGGCCAGCAGGATCGCGGTGGTCAGGCTGCCGGTCATGCTCGCCAGCGACCAGGCCAGGTAGGCGCCGACCATGTAGAAACTGCCGTGTGCCAGGTTGATGATGCCCATGATGCCGAACACCAGGGTCAGGCCGCTGGCGACCAGAAACAGCAACAGGCCGTACTGCAGGCCGTTGAGTAACTGGATCAGGAAGAAGGCGAAATCCATTTAGCTTTCAAAAGTCGGCGTTGGCGATACGGCGATCAGGATTGCACAAACAAAAAGGGCGGCTTGACCGGCCGCCCCTTTTCCTGAAACAAGGATCAGGTCTTGCAGCCGCGCGCCGGATCGGCCAGGGCCTTCCAGGCCACGCCCTGCCCTTGTTCTCCTTGCCGACCACCTTGCGCAAGTACATGTCCTGCACCGGGTTGTGCGCCTTGGACAGCGTCCATGGTCCGCGCGGACTGTCGATCTTGACCGCCTCCATGGCCTTGATCACGCCGGCCTTGTCGCCGACATTGCCCTTCACCGCATCGAGGCCGGCAGCGAGCAGCTGGCCGGCGTCGTAGCCCTGCACCGCATACACGTCGGGCTGCAGCTTGAAGGTCTTGGCATAGGCGAGGCGGAAAGCCTTGTCCTTCTTGGTGTCGAGTCCGTCGGCATAATGCAGCGTGGTCTCCACGCCCTCGGCGGCATCGCCCACGGCATCGAGCACGCCATCGGTGAGGAAGCCCGAGCCGTACAGCGGAATCTTGCCCTTGAGCCCGGCGGCCTGGTAGTCCTTGAGGAACTTGGCCGCGCCGCCGCCGGCGAAGAAGGCCACCACGGCGTCCGGCTTGATGCTGGCGATTTCGGTCAGCAGGGCCTGGAACTCGACCTGGGGGAAGGGCAGGTAGAGTTCCTTGGTCAGCTTGCCGCCTTCCTTCTCGAAACCCTCCTTGAAGCCTTCCATCATCTCCTCGCCCGCGGCGTACTTCCAGGTGATGAAGACGGCATTCTTGTGGCCCTCTGGCCTTGAGCACCTTGCCCAGCGCATGCGTGGTCTGCCAGTTGGAGAAGGATGTGCGGAAGAAGTTGGGCGCGCACATCGCGCCCGTCATGGCGCCGGCTCCGCCATTGGGGTTGATCCACAGCGTGCCGGACTCCTTCAGCACCTTGGCCATGCCCATCACGACGCCGGAATGCACGGTGCCGATGACCACATCGACCTTGTCGCGCTGCACCAGCTTGTTGACGTTCTCCGGTGCCTTGGCCGGATTGGACTCGTCATCCACCGTAAAGTATTCGATCTCGCGCCCGCCGAGCTTGCCGCCGCGTTCGTCGACCGCCAGCTTGAAACCGTTGGTGATGGCAAGCGCCAAGCTGGGCGAACGTGCCGGTGGAGGGCAGCATCAGGCCGACCTTGATCTTTCCCTGCTGGGCCGATGCAATGCCCGTCGGCAACAGCGTGCCAGCCGCCGTCGCGCCAGCAAGGGCGCCGCTGCCCAGCAGGAATCCGCGGCGGTCATAGTTCGATTTTTTTTGCATTGTCTCTCTCCTCACTCAACGTTTTTTTGAAGGACACAAAGGCACGGGTGCCCGATGCGATCCTGGGCTTGCAATCACAACACTTCCACGCTGGCGCGTCAAGCCGATTGACACTTTAAGATTCTGTTGCCACGCATCAACGCAGCTTGAAGCGCTGGATCTTGCCGGTGGCCGTCTTCGGCAGTTCGGCGACGAATTCCATCCAGCGCGGGTACTTGTAAGGCGCCAGCTTTTCCTTGACGTGCGCTTTCAGGGCCTGCTTGAGTTCCTCCGACGGCGCGACGCCGGCCTTGAGCACCACATAGGCCTTGGGCTTGATCAGTTCATCGGTATCGGCATGCGCCACCACGGCGGCTTCGAGGACGGACTCGTGGGTCATCAGCGCCCCCTCGACCTCGAAGGGCGAAACGTAAATGCCCGACACTTTCAGCATGTCGTCGGAACGACCGCAATACTGGAAGTAGCCGTCCGCGGTTTCTATGTACTTGTCGCCGCTGCGCGTCCATTCCCCCATGAAGGTATGGCGCGACTTCTCGCGGCTGTTCCAGTACATGACCGCCGCACTGGGTCCGTTGATTTGCAACTCGCCGATCTCGCCCGGCGCCACCGGATTGCCGTCCTCGCCGATCAGTCGCACCGCATAGCCCGGCACCGGTTTGCCGGTGGTGCCGTAACGCACTTCCCCGCGCCGGTTGGACAGGAAGATATGCAGCATTTCGGTGGAGCCGATGCCGTCGAGGATTTCGACGCCGAGAAGTTCCGTCCAGCGCCGGCCGATGTCGGCCGGCAGCGCTTCGCCCGCCGAAGCGCAAACTCGCAGCCGCGGCACCTCGGCGCGCGTGAGCATGTCCGGGCTGGCGAGCAGCGCGCCGTAAAGCGTCGGCACACCATAGAAGATCGTCGGCTGGTGCTGGCGCAGGCGCTGGAAAACCGCCTGCGGCGTGGGCCGCTCGGCCATCAGCAGCGTGGTTGCGCCCACCGCCAGCGGAAACGTCAGGCCGTTGCCCAGACCATAGGCGAAAAACAGCTTGGCCGCGGAGAACACCAGGTCATCCTCGCGTATGCCGAGTATTGGCCTGCCGTAGAGTTCGGCGGTCTGGATCAGGTGCGAATGCAGGTGCACCGTGCCCTTCGGCGTGCCGGTCGAGCCGGAGGAATACAGCCAGAAACAGAAGTCGTCGCAGGTGGTCGGCGCCGGTTCGAATCTCGGGCTGACGCCCATCATAAGCTCGGCAAGGTTGGGATAGCGTTTTTCGTCGCTGCCCGAAATGATCACGTGCCTGAGCGTCTTGTGCTTGCCGACGATGGACGCAAACTGCGGCCACAGGGCCTTGGAAACCACCAGGGCCTTGGCCCGCGAATCGCCGAGCATGAAGTCGTAATCGGCCGTGGTCAGCAGGGTATTGGCGGCGATCGGGACGATGCCGGCCTGAATGCTGCCGAGAAATGCCGTCGGGAAATCGATGGTATCGAGCAGGCACAGCATCACCCGGTCCTCGGCTGCCAGCCCGATGCCGGCCAGCACGTTGCCGAAGCGGTTGACCCGCTCGGCCAGATCGCCGAAGGAATAGCTGCCGTGATCGTCGATGTAGGCGATCTTGCCGCCCCGCCCGGCCTGCAGATTCCGCTGCACCAGGTCCCAGGCCGCGTTGTACTGCCGCGGAATGCTTACCCGCGGCGGCGATGTGCCGTGATCGGCAGTGCTCAGTTCAGACATGATCCTCTCCTCCTCCGCTCTGTGTCGGATGCTTTGTCAAAGACGATACAGCAAACTTCCGGATTTCCCCATCCGGATCGGCCGCCGGTTATGCGCGGCAGAACCGGATGTTAACCCCTGATGATCCGTGGCAGCAGCATCTGATGACGCGGGCAGATCGACTTCGGATTCTGGTAGACGCTGCCGGCGAATGCCTTCAGATACCCCCGCAGCGCCTTCAGATCCACTATCTCGTCGACGAAACCGTGGCGCGCGCAATAAGCCGGCCGCGACGTTTCATGATACTTCCGTGCCATCTCGTTCATTTTGTCGGCGATCGGGGCGAGCGGCTTGCCGGCGTCCTTGTCCTTCACGGCGCGCCGCGCGTAGGTCGCCACGGCGGCGGTTTCACCATGCATCACGTAGATCTCCGTGGCCGCCGTACCGAGGGTAAATGCATTCTGGCGATTGGCGTTGGGACCGCCCATGATGTAGTGCGCCGCGGCGCTGCCTTTCCTGAGCACCACCAGCATCATCGGCACATCGACCTGCTGGATCGAATACACCAGGCTGGAACCCAGGCCCAGCAGTTCGGCCTTTTCCGCCGCATCCCCGACATCGATGCCGCTGGTGTCCTGCAGCCAGATCACCGGAACGCGATCGCGTCCGCAATGGGTGACGAATTCGTTCATCTTGATCAGGCCCTGGCGGTACAGTTTGCCGCCGATGCCCGGGTAATCCGCATATTCCGGATAACCCTGCGGCAACAAGCCCTGGCGGTTGCCGATCACCCCGATCAGCATGCCGTCGATCTTGACCAGCCCGGTATAGATTTCGGGGCCGTAGGTCGGGCGGAACTCCATATGCTCGCTGCCGTCCACCAGCCGCGCCAGAATGTCTTCCAGAACGTAGGTCTCCTTCTGGTTGACCGGCAGCAGGTGATACAGATCGTCGCTCCGAAGCAGGGGTTCGGCCGGTTCGGCAACCCGGAAGAACATCGGATCGTAGGCCGGGATCGCCTTCATGTAGGTCTTGATGCCGTCCAGAACGCCTTTTTCCTCGTCGCAAACATGCGTGAAGAAACCGGTCTCGTTGTAATGCGTCTCGACGCGGCCCGGCGGACGGTCCTTGAGGTCGCGCGTGACCGCGATCAGTGCTTCGAGCCCTTCCTCATCGAAGCCGCCGCGCGGCGACATGCCCGAGACGATGCCCGCGCCGCCCACGGCGATGTTGGCATCCTTGTGGGCAATCAGGATCGTCGGCGTGATGCCCTGATAGCCGCCGCCGGCAGGATTGGTGCCATAAATGCCCGCCAGTACTGGGATTCCGGCCTGCTCCAGTTCCGCATGACGGAAAAATGGCGTACCGGAACTGCGGCGGCCGGCGTAGAACTGCTCCTGGTCGGGGAGTTTGACACCGCTGCAGTTGACCAGCCATACCAAGGGAATATTCAGCCGCTTCGCCAGATTGGTGACGCGCAGGATATTTTCCGGCTGTCCGGGAATCCATGCGCCGGCCAGCACCTTGTTGTCGAAGCCGATGATGACCGCCCAACGCCCGGCGATCTTTCCCAGCCCGTCGACCACGTTGGTCGTGCCTTCGTCGTTTTCCTCGGGGTTGTAAAGGCTGTGCAGGGGTTGCCAGGTGCCCGGATCGACCAGATAGTCAAGCCGCTGCCAGATCGTCATCGCACCGCGCTCATTGATCTTTTCGGCCGGAATGCCGACGTTTTCCCTGGCCTTCCGGAGCGCCGCCATCTCCGCCTCGATGGCCTCAAGCCTGGCGCGGCTCTCCTGCGAGCGGGCGATGCGATTTTCCTTGAGGGGCTTGCCGAAGCCGGGCATTTTTTCGAAATACGGTCTCACTGATATCTTCCTCTGCTGTCATTGCAACGCCAATGAAAACGGGAGTGGTGCCTCGCCCCCGCTTGCTCTGCCGGACCCTATTCGCGGTTGGGGGTAAAGCCCAGCGCCATGCCCGAAATGATCACCTTCTGGATATTGGAAGTGCCTTCCACCACCTGCAGCGACTTCGCATCGCGATAGAAACGCTCGGCCGGATACTCGGTGGAAAATCCGTAGGAGCCGTATATCTTCATGCACTCGTTGGCGGCGTGCACCGCCGCTTCCGAAGCGGCATATTTGGCGACCGAGGTTTCATACTGGTTGGGCTTGCCCTGGTCTTTCAGCCAGGCGGCGCGATAAACGAGCATTTGCGCCGCCTGGTGTTCGACCACCATCTCGGCAATCTGTGCCTGAATCATCTGATGCTGCGAGATCGGCTTGCCGAACTGGGTACGCTCATTGGCGTACTGGATGGCCAGATCCAGCGCCCCGCCGGCGACGCCCAGCGCACCGGCCGCACAGCCCAGCCGGGTCTGGTTCAACTGCCACATGCAGATCCGGAAACCTTCGCCGGGTTTGCCCAGCACATTCTCCTTCGGCACCTTCATGCCGTCGAAGGCGAACTCGCCGGTCGGCGCGCACTTCAGACCCAGTTTGGTCTCGATGGCGCGCGCCGTGCATCCCGGCATGTTCTTCGGCTCGATGATGAAGGCGGTGATGCCCTTGTTGCCCTGCGTCTTGTCGGTATACGCATAGAGCAGGCCGGCATCGCCGACATGCGCCTGCGAAATCCAGATTTTCGAACCGTGAATCTCCCAGTGGTCGCCCTTGTCGATGGCATGGGTCTTCATGCTGGAAACATCAGAGCCGGTATTCGACTCGGTCATGGCGAAGAAACCCAATTGGGTGCCGGCGACCCAGCCGGGCACATACTTCTCTTTTTGCGCCGCGGTGCCGAACTTGGCCACAGTCAGCGACGGTCCCAGGTTCTGCATGTTGAACGGCAGTCGCCAGGATGCCGACACCTTGGCAATCTGCTCGGCCATCAGCACCGATTCGGCGAAACCCATGCCGCTGCCGCCGAGTTCTTCGGGCAGGGCACAGGAAAAAAACCCCAGGCCGCCCATCTTGGCGACGCGGTCGGCGCGAAACTCATGCCTGGCCTCTTCGGCGGCGAGAGTCGGTGCAATTTCATCGGCGGCGAAACGCTGTGCCGTATCCTGGATCAGACGTTGTTCTTCGGTCAATTCAAAATTCATTTTTATCTCGCTTTAGTCGATGTTGAACACAATAACCGGGGGCATTCCATTTGATACTCGTCTGGTGTGGCAAGCAATCCGGCGGGTCGAACGCAGGCGTGCAAGTCAGCGCAGCAATGTGACGTAGACCGCGGCGATGATGGCCGAGGTGATCACGCCGCAGATGCTCGCGCCCATCGCCCAGGGAAGAATCACGGCGAACTTGTTCGCGTCGCGAGCTTCCTTCTGGGCCACTTTGGCCGTCGTCGGCACGCACGATACGCCGGCGATGCCGATCACCGGATTGTAGTTGCCACCGCTGGTCCAATAGACGATATAACCGCCGATGATGCCGCCGATACCGGAAAGCAGGAGCGCGGTGATTCCCAGCACCAGCAACAGAAGAACCTTGGGATTGAGAATCGTGGTCGCTTCGCACAGCACGCCCAGCAACAGGCCGAGAAAGAATGTCGCGCCGTACAGAACCGGGCCGCTGATGAAATCGACAAAGGGCTTCACGCCCGATTCGCGGATGATGATCCCCAGGAAGAAGGACATGAACAGTGGCGCGGCCACCGGCAAGAGCAGGCACAACAAGGTGCAGATGATCACCGCGAAGGTCATCTTTTCCGCCGCCGAGGTGTTCGGGATCTGCCTGGTGTCCATCTTGACCCCCCTCAGATGCTTCGGAACCATGAGCCGGATCAGGTAGGGATAGCCGGCATAGGTGAGGCTCAGATAGAGATAGGCCACGATGGTGATCGGAACGAACAGGTCCCTGGCCAGAATCAGCGAGGTATAGAGAACCATCGGGCCATCGGCGCTACCGACCATGGCGATCGATGCCGCCTCCTTGTAGGTCAATCCCATCGCCACCGCAATCGGAAAGGTCAGCAGGGTACCCAGTTCGGCGCAGAGCGCGATGAACATGCTGCGGAACGGGGAAATCAGCATGTAGCCGATGTCCGTGATTACGCCGATGCCCATGAAGACCAGGCAGGCAATCAAACCGTTGCCGAAGGTGAAGGTGTAGATCGGTTGCAGGAAATTGATCTGCAGCACATCCAAGAGCTGGTTGGGTTCGCTGGCCATCGGGTCGAGAAAGATCGTGCCCATGGTCGTTCCCGAGAGGTAGAGCACCCCCGCATTGACGGAAGACATGCCGACCCCCATGGGGATCATGATCAGGGGTTCGAGCGTTCCCTTGGCGCCCAGGTAGACAAAGGCAATGCCGAGGAGGATGAGCACGATCCGCGCCGCGGCGATCAGCGGATCGGAGGCGACCAGGGTCGCGATACCCTGGAAGATGTAGAGGAAGTCTATTTCCCGCATGGTCAGGCCGCCTTTCCGGGCTCGCCGTTCGCGGGCTTGGAAGATGTGCCGGCGGCTGTGTCGGCATTCGCCGTGGCGGGTATCCTTTGCCTGCGGATAAGGGTGAACAGCAATCCGATGATCCACGCCACCAACATCGAGATGAATGCCGATAGTCCGCCGACGATCAGCATTATCTTGACTGACTCCAGAAAATATTCCAATTTCATCCTCCCCGGTGCTGCTTGTTTACTTGCGCCCCGACGCCGGTTCGCCCGCTACGGAGGCGAAGGCGACGCCGGAACCGCCTATTCGATGACCAGCAGCAACTGGTTGGATTCGACCATGGCGCCCGCCGCAACCTTGATCTCGACAATCTTGCCATCGACCGGCGCCCAGATCGGATTTTCCATTTTCAGGGCTTCGAGGACCATCAGTTCATCTTCGCAACTCACCTGATCCCCCACCTTGCACAAGACTTCAGAAATCCTTCCCGACATTGGGGCGGTAACATCAGTAGCCATAAGATTCTCCTTTGATGGATCGGTCAAGGTGCCGGATTCGACGCCCTGGAGTGCAGACCTGCCGCCTGCATTCTAGCCCGAATATTTCACGAGAGGAGGTCGGCGGAACAGCCGTGAGGCGCGTTAATACAGGTGTCTAAGCCAAAATTAACGGGGTTCCGCCGATGCCAAATTGTACCGCTGAGCAGATGTCGTTTGGGCGCCTTGGGCGCCGGCAAATTGAAGCCAATTTCGAGGGAGGTGCGCCGACCGGCTGCTCACGCGCCGCTCCACTATCAATGGATGGTCATGCCGCCGTCGGCGGCGAGTATCTGTCCCGTAACGTAGGCGGACGCGTCCGAGGCGAAGAAAATAAACACCGGCGCGATCTCCTCGGGCTCGGCCCAGCGTCCCAGCGGAATGCGGTCGAGGTACTTGTCCTTGAATTTCTCGTCGGTGCGTATCACTTCGGTCATCGGCGTCGCGGCCCCGGGCGCAATGGCGTTGGCGGTGATGTTGTAGCGCGCCAGTTCCTTCGCCGTGCTCTTGGTCATGCCGAGGATGCCGGCCTTCGCCGCACTGTAGTTGATCTGGCCGATGGTGCCGAGCACGCCCGCCGCCGAGGTGACGTAGATGATGCGGCCGTACTTGCGCTCGATCATGCCGCCGACCACGGCCTGCAGGCAGTTGAAGGCGCCGGTCAGATGCACGCCGATGACCTGGTTCCATTGCTCGATGGTCATCTTGTTGAGCATCGCGGTGCGGGTGATCCCGGCGTTGTTCACCAGGATGTCGATGCGCCCCCAGGCGGCATTCACCTGCTCGGCGGCCATCTCGACCTGAGCACGATCCGAGACATCGCAGGCGACGGCCATCGCCTCGCCGCCGGCGTCGGCAATTTCTCTGGCCACATGCCCGGCGCTGTCCAGCGTCAGGTCGATGACTGCTACCCTGGCTCCCTCGCGGGCATAAGCCTTGGCCACCGAGGCGCCGATACCCTGCCCGGCACCGGTGACAAAGGCTACCCTGTCCTTTAGTTGCATGTTGTGGCCTCGACTGGAAACAATAAAATCAGTTCAGCCACAGAGGACACAGAGAAAACCATGATGCATGTCTCGCCTCTCTCTGTGTTCTCTGTGACCTCTGTGGCGGCTTGCGGTTTTCAGGCCTTCGGCTTGGCCATCACCTGCTCGGCGAACTTGTCGTCGAACAGCGCGCCCTCGGCCACCAGTTGGCGGAACTTGATGAAGTCGATCACATCCTTGCCGGTCGGCTTCTTCGCGTCGAAGGCATTGAAGCCGAGCCAGGCTTCGTGGTTCATGTTGGCGGCGAGCCAGTGGCGGTTCGGCAGCTTCATCTGGTCCCAGAAGAACTTCTTCTTGCCGCGGATGCCGTCGATGGAATTGATCAGGCAGTTGGGGAACAGGTTGGCGAACTTCCAGACCAGGCGATTGACCTCGGCGTCGAGCAGCTCGAAATCGGTCTTGCACTCGGCGATCAGCGCCTTGGCGGCGGCGACTTTGTCGCCCGCGACGGGCTCGCCGTAGACGATCTCGCCGTCATCGACGAAGGTATCGGTGCGCACCAGCGGGTTGCGTACCCACTGGCCGTCCTTCTTCAGCACCGGCACCGCCTTGGTGACGAGGCCCTTGGACTTCATCTTGTAGGCGCTCCAGGTCTCGCAGGAGATGCAGTTGTACATCGCATCTTCCATCGAGAGGAACCAGGGCAGGAAGTCGGTCGAACCGCCGACCGGGGCCGAGCCGTGCTTGGGGCCGGCCTGGCCGAAGACGGCCATGTCGGAAGTCACCGTGATGTCGGTGGCCATGCCGATTTCCTGGCCGCCGGCGACGCGCATGCCGTTGACGCGGCAAATCACCGGCTTCTTGCAGTTGAGGATGCCGTCGACCATGGCATTGAACAGGTCCATGTACTCGCCGTATTCATTGGGTCGCTTGGAGTAGTAGGAGGCGTACTCGGCAGTGTTGCCGCCGGTACAGAAGGCCTTGTCGCCGACCGCGGTGAACACCACGGCGACGATCTTGCGATCGCTCGATGCACGCTGGAAGCCGGCGATGACGCCCTTCACCATGTCGGTGGTGTAGGAGTTGTACTGGCTCGGATTGTTGAGCCAGATCCAGGCCGAGAACAGGCCGGACACCGCGGCGCCCTTGTCGTCCAAGCACCGGACGCTCTTCGTAGATCACCGTCGGCGCTTCCTTGCCGAAGTGGCTGTTGTCGATGAGCTGGTGATCCTTGAGATCGTTTTCCCTGCGTAGCCATTCCAATGCCATGTTAGTTCTCCTGAAAATTATCGAAGCGAACCACCAAGACACCAAGAACACCAGGAAGCACCAAGAAAGCAAGACAAGCGCATTCCTGAAAAGGTTTCCTTGGTGTCCCTTGGTGTTCTTGGTGCCTTGGTGGTGAAGATTTTCATCAAAAATCCGGGGTCAGGATCACGCGCCGCTTGAGCTTGCCGTGGTGCGCTTCGTCAAAGACCTGTTCGATCTGGCTCATGGGCCGCGTTTCGACGAAGGGTTCGAGCGCGATGCGGCCATCGACGCACATTTCCAGAACCTTCGGATAGTACTCGGGCAGGCAGCCCCAGGTGCCGATCAGTTCGGCGTCGAAGGCCATCAGCTTGGACAGCATGTAGGAGGTCTCGTCGGTGCCGTAACCCACCACCATCAGCATGCCGGTGAAGGACAGCAGAGACAGCGCCAGTTCCTGGCCGGGCTTGCTGCCGGTGACTTCGAAGATCTTCCAGCCATGGTTGGCGGGCAGGCCTTTCTCCTTGCAGAAGGCCTTGAACAGCTCCTTGACTTCCTTGGCGCTCTTGCCGCGCGGATCGATGGTGAAGTCGGCGCCGTAGCCTTTCATGAATTCGAGCTTTTCGGCATTGATGTCGATGCCGACCACGGCCGCGGCGCCCATGCCCTTGGCCACCTGGGTCATGAAGCTGCCGACGCCGCCGGCGGCGCCGATGATGATGACGCGATCGCCGGCCTGCAACCGGGCTCGCTTGGCGGCCTGGTAGGGGGTGGTCACCGCATCGGCGATCACCGACAGGTGTTCCAGCGGAATCTTGCCGCGATTGCCGACGATGCACAGATCTTCCGCCGGCACCGGGATGTGGCTGGAGAAACCGCCATAGATGCCCATCGAATTGCCCGGCATCTTCTGCGCCAGGCAACGGTTGCCGCGGCCGGTCTTGCACAGTTCGCACTTGTTGCAGGGCAGTACCGCCGGGATGATGACTTCCTTGCCGAGCACCCGCGCGTCTCCGGCGACGACCACGCCGGAAATCTCGTGGCCCAGCGACAGCGGGCCCTTGTGCACGGTCGGCACGCCCATGTAGAAATACGACAGATCGGTATGGCAGACGCCGCAACCCTTGATCTCCACCAGGGCTTCGCCGGCTTGCAGCTCGGGCATGGGGATTTCGGTCCGCGTCAGCGTGCCCGGTACGGTCATCTGCCATGTTTGTATGCTCTTTGGAATCATTGCTTCGTCTCCTGTTTGCTTCGTTGTCCGCTGGCTTACTTGTTCTTCCACACCGGCTTGCGCTTCTCGATGAAGGAGTTCAGACCTTCCTTGGCATCCTCGGTGGCCATCAGGTCATTGAGGTAATGCTGCTCGATATGGAACAGCGCCTCGTAGAACGGCCGCGTCGCGGCTTCCTTGACCGCCTTCTTGGTGTGGATCAATGCCGCGCGCGACAAGGATGTGAATTGTTCGAGGAACTTCGTCGTGTCGGCGGCGAAGCTTTCCTTCGGAAACACGCGATTGACCAGGCCGATACGATGCGCTTCCTGCGCATCGATGATGCCGCCGCCGAGCAGCAGTTCCATCACCTTGGTCATCGGGATCTGGCGCGGCAGCAGGATCGCAGCGATCGGCGGGAATACGCCCAGCTTGATTTCAGGTTGCCCCAGCTTGGCGGTTTCCGAGGCCACCGCCATGTCGCAGCCGATCGCCAGTTCGCAGCCGCCGCCCAGTGCCGCGCCGTTGACCGCCGCCACCGTGGGAATCGACACCTGCATCAGGCGCGTCAGGATGCCGTGGAACACGTCGATCATCTTCACCACCTTGTCCGGCGTGTGGTCCACCACATCGACGCCGGAGGAGAAGGTCTTGTCGCCGTTGCCGGTGATGACCAGCACCTTGGCCGTGGTGTTTTCCATCGCCAGGTCGAGCGCGGCATTCATCTCTTCCATGGTGGCGATGTCCAGCACGTTGTAAGGCGGCCGGTTGATGGCCAGCCGCAGTACTTCGCCCTGGTCCTCGTAGGAGATGAATTTGAAATCCGTCATGATGTTTCCTCTCAAGCTCCAGTTTGCATTCGATCGAAGAAGACCGTCCATTCCGTGCGCGCGGCCACTGGCCGAAAAATCGCTGAATCGCCGCATTCATGCCTGCGCCAGATGGGTCTCGCTGCGTACACGCAATCGAATCCGCAACATCTTCGCCGGAGAGTAATTTCGTCCGCTCCGCTCAACGTATGGATCCGGCAAAAACCGCACCTCGCGTTGAGGCCATCCCGCCTCCAAAGCGCGCGCCGATATCCAAGGAGACAAATACCCGCTCCGTGATGCTGTTGTTGCGAAAATACTGCTGACCTTGATGAACCATAGTGCGCATTGCGATCACAGTATGGAGCAAAGCCACCCTATGGTCAAGAGTGATATGCAATATTCTTCCAGTCTCCGGCCAAACATTTTATAACGCATAAACATACTGTTACATTGTTTCGAAAGAAAACTTGTCACCAATTTCAAAAAATATTTGCTATTGTCTTGATAACCATGCATGATAGTGCATACTTCATCTAATATTGTTTGCGCAAAAAATTGCAAATAACCGCAGCCTGAAGGAGGACCAAAGAAATGCGTTATGGAGAAATCGGGTTTGATTTGGAAGTGGATCTCTCGCGCGGCAGCATCGACCGGGTGGAAACCGACCCGAACGACACCCGGCTGTATATGGGCGGCCTCGGCACCAATGCCAAGATCATGTGGGACAGGGTGCCGCCGGAGACGGACGCATTTTCTCCGGACAACCTGCTGATCTTCGGCACCGGCCTACTGTGCGGCACTGCGGCAACGGGCAGCAACCGCACCATCGTGTTGACCATATCGCCGCAGACCAAGCTGATGGCGTATTCGATGATGGGCGGATTCTGGGCGCCGGAACTCAAGTACGCCGGCTACGACAAGGTCATCTTCAGCGGCAAGTCGGAAGAACTGGTCTATCTGTGGATTCACAATGACAAGGTCGAGATTCGCGACGCCTCGCACCTCAAGGGCATGGGCGCCACCGACACCTCGGAAGCCATCCGCAAAGAATTGAAGGACCCGGACATCCAGGTCGCGGCCATTGGCCTCGCTGGCGAAAACCGGGTGTTCTACGCCTCGATCGAGCAGGGCCGCTCCTCTGCCTCGCGCGGCGGCATTGGCGCCGTGATGGGCGACAAGGGCCTCAAGGCCATCGCCGTGCGCGGCACCAAGGACATCAACGTCGCCGATCCGGCCAAGTACATGGAACTGTGCGACGACGTCCTCAAGTACATCAAGTTCCGCGGCGAAAATCCGATCAAGGGCGTGCCGCCGATCCTGCAAGGGCTTGGCTCGCCGCAGGAAATGGCCATCGTCGATGAGGAATGGCACACCACCAACTTCACCTGGGGCAATTCGCGCACCCGGCGCAAGGATTTCTGGACTCATGAGATCGAGCAGAAGTGGAAGGAAACCCAGGAAAACGTCCGCACCCGCCTGATCAGTTGCCACAACTGCCCGATGAAGTGCGGCGCCACCATTTCGGTGCCGGGCCTGCCCACCTACATGATGAAGTGCTACTCGAAGCTGACCTATACCATGGCGGCTTTTTCCGACCTCGACTTCGGTTTCAGGATCGCACAGAAGGCTACCGAGTACGGCGTCGACGGCTTCTCCGCGCCGCAGGCGATGGCTTTCGGCCTCGAACTGCTGGAAGCCGGCATCCTGACCCTGGAGGACTTTCCCGGCATGCCGGAAGACACCGAGGGCCGCTTCCATTACCTGCTGGACGCCATCGTGCGCCGCGAAGGCATCGGCGACTATCTGGCCGACGGCACCTACTGGGCGGCGCGGCGCATCGGCAAGGGCGCCGAGAAGTACGACCACAACACCATCAAGAAGCACGAGCAGCTGCCGCTCAAGCTGGGCATGCTGAATCCGGTCTATTACCTGATGTACTCGACCGGCGAGAAGATCAACATCACCCAGATCGAAGGCCAGTTCCCGCAGGAACCCTTTGCCACCCGCGAGTTGCGCGAGGAGTTCACCAAGGACTGGATCCAGGTTCCCGACGAGAAATTCAAGAAGTATTACAACGATTGGGAGCCGCGCGGCGAAATGTCGAATCCCTACTATCCGACGGTCGAGGCCAGTTGCGAGATAGTGGACTGGATGGAGAAGATGCACTACATCGACGATGCCCTCGGCATGTGCGCCGGGCTGTCCTCCTTCCCGCTCAAACCGCCCTACCACATCCACAACTATCCCGAGTTCGTTACGGCGGCCACCGGCATCAAGATGAGCAAGGACGACGTATGGAAGTCGGCAACGCGCACCCGCACCCTGATGCGCGCCCTCAACGTCCGCCGCGGCATGCGCCGCGCCGACGACAAGCCGCCGGAGGACCACTGGAGGAAGCGCTTCCCCGATCTGGAGAAGCAGTTGCTGGACCAGTATTACAAGCTGAAGGGCTTCAACGACCAGGGCATACCCACCAAGGAATCCCTGGAGGATCTGGAAATGGGCTTCGTCGCCGAGGAATTCGAGCAGAAAGGAATCTACTCAAATGGCTAAGGTCAAGAAAATCGTCAAGTCGATCACCATTGACGCCGACAAGTGCAACGGCTGCAAGGCCTGCGAGGTGATCTGTTCGTCCTGGCACGCGACCCCTCGCTACAGCAGCAACAACCCGGCGCGCTCGCGCATCCGCATCGTGCGCCTGCCGCTGCGGGACATCTACCTGCCGGTCTATGCCGGCGAGTACACCGAGTCGGAATGCACCGGCCGCGACAAGTACATCATCGACGGCAAGGAATACAACGAGTGCGACTTCTGCCGTGCCTCCTGCCCGTCGCGCGACCTTTTCCACGAGCCCGATTCAGGGTTGCCGCTGAAGTGCGACATGTGCGAGGAAACGCCGGCGCTGGCGCAGCCCAAGTGCGTCGAGTGGTGTCATGCCGAGGCCCTGATCTACGTCGAGCGTGAAGAGGAAGTCGAGGAGGACAACCAGCCCAAGCTGGGCGACATCGAGATCGGTCTGGGATCGATGATCGACAAGTACGGCTTGCAGCAGGTGCTGGACACGTTCAGCCGAATGGCCAAGCCCTGAGCTTCCATATAACGATAAAGACAGGACAGAGAGCATGGAGACCGTAGCCCCCCAACGAGAGATCATCGACGCGATCAAGGCCAGCGGCGGTGATGCTTTCAAATCCTGCTACCAGTGCGGCATGTGCGACACGGTTTGCCCCTGGAGCCGGGTCGGCAAGTTCAGCATGCGCAAGCTGGTGCGCGAGGCCACCTTCGGCCTGACCGAGATCGACAGCGAGGACATCTGGCGCTGCACGACCTGCGGCAAATGCCCGCAGGTCTGTCCGCGCGACGTCAAGCAGATCGAGTCGGGCATCGCACTGCGCCGTATCGCCACCGAATACGACGTTTTTGCCGGTGGCGCGTCGCCGATCCCGGGAGTCTCCGCAGGTCTGCGGGCGGAGGGAAATCCTTTCGGCGAAGCGCGTTCCAAGCGTGCCGACTGGGCCAAGGATCTGGGCGTCAAGCGATTCGAAGACGGCATGGAGATCCTGTACTCACCGGGCTGCTACCTGTCCTACGACCCGCGTGGCAAGAAGATCGCCAAGGCGACGGTGGAAATCCTGCAAGCGGCGGGTGTCGACTTCGGCATCCTCGGCACCGACGAGAGCTGCTGCGGCGAGAGCATCCGCAAGACCGGCGACGAAAAGCTGTTCAAGACCCTGGCGCGGCAGAACATCCGCAACTTCGTCGAGAACGGCGTGACGAAAATCCTGGTGTCATCGCCGCACTGCTATCACAGCTTCAAGAACGAATACCCCGAGTTCAAGGTGAATTTCGAGGTGATCCACATCACCGAATTCCTGCACCAGCTGATCAGTGAGGGCCGGCTCAAGCTGACCAAGGAAGTTGCCAGGAACGTCACCTATCACGACCCCTGCTACCTCGGCCGCCACAACGGCGTCTACGACGAGCCGCGCGAAGCGCTGAAGAGCGTGCCAGGCCTGAAATTGAACGAGATGGCCGAATCGCGCAAGAACAGCATGTGCTGCGGCGGCGGCGGCGGCCGGATCTGGATGGAAACACCCAAGGGCGAGCGCTTCTCCGACATACGGCTGGAACAGGCGGTGAGCACGGGCGCCCAGATCATGGTGACGGCCTGCCCGTATTGCACCACCAATTTCGAGGACAGCCGCTTGAGCCGGCCGGATGGGGGTACCTCGATCGAGATCAAGGACATCACCGAAATCATTCGCGAAGCAATCTAGGCGAGGACAACAAAGTGGAATTCGGACTCTTGCAGCAGGAATGGGCCACGCGGAACGTCCTTCGCTCGGCGGATGACAACAACATGGGCGACGTGATGGTCGTCGGCGGCGGCATCAGCGGCATCCAGGCGGCGCTCGACCTTTCGACCTGCGGCTACAAGGTCTATCTGGTGGAGAAGTCGCCCACCGTTGGCGGCAAGATGTCGCAACTGGACAAGACCTTCCCCACCAATGACTGCTCGATGTGCATCGAGTCGCCGAAGTTCATCGAAACCGACCGGCAGCCGAACATCCAGTTGATGACTTACACCGACATCGACAGCGTCGAGGGCGAGCCGGGAGACTTCACCGTCACCGTGCTGAAGAAGCCACGCTACGTCAACGAGGACACGTGCACCGGCTGCACAGTCTGCGTCGAGTACTGCCCGGTCAAGATCCCCGATCCGTTCAACCAGGACTTGTCGATGAACAAGGCGGTGCACATCTACTTTTCTCAGGCCGTGCCGCTGGTCACCTACATCGACGACAGTTGTTTGTTCCTCAAAGACAAGACTTGCACGATCTGCCAGACCGTCTGCGAGCCCAACGCCATCGACTTCGGCCAGAAGCCGGAGAAGATCAAGATCAAGGTCGGCGCCATCATCCTCTCGCCCGGCTACGAGACCTTCGACCCGCTGCCGCGCAACGATTACGGCTACGGCCAGTTTGCCAACGTGGTCACCAGCATGGATTTCGAGCGCCTGCTGTGCTCCACCGGCCCCCACGAGGGCCAGATCCTGCGGCCCTCGGACAAGAAGCATCCGCACAAGATCGCCTGGATTCACTGCGTCGGCTCACGCCAGGTGAACCCGAGCGGCGCCAACAGTTATTGCTCGGCGGTGTGCTGCTCCTACACGCAGAAGCAGGTAATCCTGGCCAAGGACCACCTGCCCGACATGCATGCCAAGATTTTCCACAACGACATCCGTTCCTACGGCAAGGACTTCGAGCGCTTCTACCAGCGCGCGCAGAAACTGCCCGACGTGCATTTCGTGCGCAGCTACGTCTCGGTCGGCAGCGAAGATCCGGTGACCGGTGATGTTTCCATCCGCTATACGACACCCGATGGCGTGGTCGAGGAATTCTTCGAACTGGTGGTGCTGTCGGTAGGCCTCGCGCCACCCAAGGACGCCCGGCGTTTCTCCAAGGTTTTCGGCATCGAGCTCAATCAGCACGGCTTCTGCAAGGTCGATCCTGTCAACCCACTACAAACCAGCCGTCCCGGCATTTTCACCAGCGGCGCCTTCCAGGGACCGATGGACATTCCAGAAGCCGTGATGGGCGCCAGCGGCGCCAGCGCCCTGGCCTCCAACCTGCTCATGTCGCGGCGCGGCCAGCTCTCCGAGGATCGGGTGTTCCCGGAAGAGAAAGACACGTCGGAAGAAGAAGCCAAGATCGGCGTCTTTGTCTGTCGTTGCGGCGCCAATATCGGCCGGGTGGTGGACGTGCCGGACATCGCCGAGTACGCCAAGACCCTGCCGGGCGTGGTGCACGTGGAAGAGAGCCTGTTCGCCTGTGCCACCAACACCGCCAAGGCGATCTCCGACACCATTCGCGACAAGGGGCTGAACCGCGTGGTGGTGGCCGCCTGCACGCCGCGCACGCACGAGCCGCTGTTCCGCGACACGCTGCGCGAGGCAGGCGTCAACCAGTACTTCTTCGACATGGCCAATATCCGCGAGCACTGCACCTGGGTGCACTCCAAGGAACAGGAAGCGGCGACCGAGAAGGCCAAGGACATCGTGCGCATGTCGGTGGCGCGCGCCGCCAAGCTGGAACCGCTGGACGAATTTTCGTTGCCGGTGGACAAGACTGCACTGGTAGTCGGCGGCGGTGTCGCCGGCATGACCAGCGCCTACACCCTGGCCGAGCAGGGCTACGAAACCTACCTGATCGAAAGGGCCTCTGACTTAGGCGGTATCGCCAACCGCATCCATTACACACTCGAAGGACTGGACGTGCAGGCCTTCGTCAAAGACCTCAAGAAGAAGGTATACCGGCATCAGAAGATCCACGCCATCACCGATGCCGCCATCGTCCATGTCGACGGTTACGTCGGCAATTTCACCACCACGGTGAAATCCAAGGGACGGGTGCGCTCGATCAAGCACGGCGCCGCCATCATCGCGGTGGGTGCCGTCGAGTACAAGCCAACCGAGTACCTCTATGGCCAGGACGACAAGGTCATGACCCTGCTGGAGATGGAAGGCAAGCTCGCCACGCAGGACGAAAAATTGATGGCGGCGGAGAGCGTGGTGATGATTCAGTGCGTCGGCTGCCGCAACGAGGACCGCAACTACTGCGCCCGTGTCTGTTGCAGCGGTGCCATGAAGAATGCCCTGAAAATGAAGGAACTAAAACCGGAAGCGGAAATCTATGTGCTCTTCCGCGATATTCGGACCTATGGCTTCCGTGAGGACTACTACCTCAAGGCGTCCAACCAGAATGTCAAGTTCATCCGCTACGAAGCGGAAGACGAGCCACAGTTGGAAGCGCTTGAACAGGGTGGGCGTAACTTCATTCGGGTAACTGCAGCCGATCCGATCCTTGGCAGGAAGCTGGAACTGGACGTCGATGCCATCGTGCTGGCCGCGGCGGTGATCCCCGCCCCGGGTTCCACCGAACTGGCGCGCATGTTCAAGGTGCCCCTGGGTCCGGACGGCTTCTTCCAGGAAGCCCACGCCAAGCTGCGTCCGGTAGACTTCGCCGCGGAGGGCGTGTTCCTCTGCGGCACGGCGCAGTATCCCAAGCACCTGTCGGAAACCATCACCCAAGCCTACGGTGCGGCCGGGCGAACCCTGACCCTGCTGTCCAAAGACACCGTCGTCGCCTCGGGCGCCGTCTGCGCGGTAAAGGGCATGGACTGCGTTTCCTGCGGCGCGTGTATCTCGGTGTGCAGCTACGGCGCGATCGACTTCATGGACACGCCGCGCGGCAAGAAGGCGGTGGTCAACTCCGTGCTGTGCAAGGGTGACGGCCTGTGTGTGGCCAAGTGCCCGACCTCGGCCATCAGCCTGTCCCACTATACCGACGACGAAGTGTTCAACCAGATCGACGCCGCCTTGGAACTGGTTTAACGCTCATGACTCCGATGGACCACCCCGAATCATGAAGTCCGCTACCTTTGAAATGTCTCAGGGCGGCAAATGGGCCCGCCCCTCCCATCCTCCCCTCCCGGGGAGGCTTCTAGTTGGCTCGCTTCGCTCGAATACACCCGCGCGCGCTTGCCCACGTATTTCACGTTAAGGGAAGAACATGGCTGGCCCCTCCGAATTCAAACCGATCATCGTCGGCTTTCTGTGCAACTGGTGCTGCTACGGCGGCGCCGATTTGTGCGGCGTCTCGCGCTTCCAGTACCCGCCCTATCTGCGGGTGATCCGCCTGATGTGCTCGGGCCGCGTCGACCTCGAATTCATCTTCCGTTCCTTCGCCAAGAAGGCCGATGGGGTGTTCATCGGCGGCTGCCACCTCGGCGACTGCCACTACAACCCCGAGGGCAACTACGACGCGCTGGGCAACAGCTTCGTCGCCAAGCGCATCCTCGAGGACATCGGCGTCAATCCCGACCGGCTGCGCCTGGAATGGGTCTCCGCCGGCGAGGGCATACGCTTCGCCGAGATCATGAACGAGTTTGGCGCCAAGGTAAAAAGCCTCGGCCCCTTCGGCTCCTCGGAAGGGCGCGACGTCGCCAGCCTGCAGGCCGGACTCGAAGCGGCGACGCAACTGGTGCCCTATTACAAGCTGGTCGAACGGGAGCGCTTTCGCGTGCCCAAACGGACGGAAGACGGCTACAAGGAGTTCTTTGCCCGGCCGGACTACGACCGGCTGTTCAAGGAACTGATCCTGGACAAGCTGGCCATGGCCCGCATCATGGGCGCGCTACGTGCCGGAGAAGCCTCACCCGGCGGCATCTCAGAGAAACTCGGCCTCGAACCCGCACGAGTCGCCGCCCATCTGGAGCTCATGTCGAAACAGGGCATCGTCCGTCTTGACGGCAATCAGGCGCAGATCGCGCTCGCTGCCTGAAGCCGATCACCAACAAGCCAACATGGGTGGAACAATGTCCGAAAACACTATCGACGGCATCATCGAGAAATACCGCGGCCAGCCGGGTTCGCTGATCCACGCCCTGGTCGAGATCCAGCACGAGAACCACTGGTTGCCCAGGGACGTGATGGATAGGGTGGCCGATGCCCTGCAAGTGCCCTTCGCCCAGGTGATGCAGATCGCCAGCTTCTACAAGGCCTTCAGCCTGACCCCGAAAGGACGCCACGAGGTGCATGTGTGCACCGGCATGACCTGCCATCTGCGCGGCGCGGCCAAGCTGCGGGCGAAGGTGGAAGAACTCACCGGCCTCAAGGACGGCGAGACGGATACCGAGTCCCGCTTCACCTACCAGACCGGTGCCTGCCTGGGCAGTTGCAGCATCGGGCCGGAGCTGATCGTCGACGGCAAGCACTACGGCCGCATGACGCCGGAAAAGATCGAAGACGTCCTGAAACAATACGAGTAGGAATGACCATGCCAAAGCTAAATTCAGCGGCAGAACTGGAAAAATTCCGGGCGGAACTCCTGGCCAAACGAGATCCCGCCAAACCCTGCATCGCGGTCTGCGCCGGCGCGGCCTGCGACGGCATGGATTCGGCGGCGGTGGCCGCCGCCTTCGTCGCCGCGGCCGCCAAGCTGGGCGACAAGATCGAGATCAGGACCACCGGCTGCCACGGCTATTGCGAGAAGGGGCCGAACGTCGTGGCCGGCCCCGACGATGTCTGTTACTTCGAGGTACAGCCCGCGGACGTGCCGGACATCATCGCCGCCACGCTCAAGGGCGAGGTGGTCGAGCGCCTGGTGTACAAGGATCCGAACACCGGCGCCAAGGCCGTGCACATGAACGAGGTGCCTTTCTACAAGCACCAGACGCGTCTCCTGATCGGCGACAACCCGAAGATCGACCCGATGAAGATCGACGACTACTTCGCGGTCGGCGGTTACGCCGCGCTGGTCAAGGCCTTGACCACGATGACGCCGGACCAGGTCCTCGACGAAGTCAAGAAGGCCAACCTGCGCGGCCGTGGCGGCGGTGGCTTTCCGGCCGGCTCCAAATGGGAGACCACCAAGAAGGCGCCGGAGAAGACCAAGTACGTCATCGTCAATGGCCACGAAGGCGAGTCCGCCGCCTTCATGGACCGCGCCATGCTCACCGGCAACCCGCACAAGATCCTCGAGGGCCTGATCATCGGCGCCTATGCCATCGGCGCGCAGAAGGGCTTCATGTATACCCGCCACGACATGCCGCTGCTGGAAAAGCACGTCAGGAACGCGCTGGCCCAGGCCAAGGAATATGGCCTGCTGGGCACCAACATTCTCGGTTCCGGCTTCGACTTTGAATGCGAACTGCATTTCGACGTCGGCATCTTCGTTTCCGGCGAGTCCAGCGCCCTGATGCGCTCGATCGAAGGCAATGCCCCCGAACCGAGGCCGAAGTACATCCGTACCTCGGTCAACGGCATCTGGGACAAGCCCTCCAACCTCAACAACGTCGAGACCTGGGCCAACGTGCCGCAGATCATCAGCAGGGGCGCCGAGTGGTTCACCAGCATCGGCTCGGAGAAGAGCAAGGGCACCAAGCTGATCTCCCTGTCGGGCAATGTGGTGAACAGCGGCATCGTCGAAGTGCCGATGGGTACGCCCTTGCGTACCCTGGTGTTCGACATCGGCGGCGGCGTGCGCGACGGCAAGACGCTCAAGGCGATCCACTTCGGCGGCGCCATGGGCGGCTCCATCCCGGCCGACCTGATCGACGCCCCGCTGGATTTCGACGGCATGTCCAAGCTGGGTGCGCCGATCGGCGCCGGCGGGCTGCTGCTGATGGACGAGGACACCGACATGGTCGAGGTGGCGCGCTACCTGATGGACTTCCTGGTCAATGAGTCCTGCGGCAAGTGCGTGCCCTGTCGCGAGGGCATGCAGCAGATGCTGCAGATCCTGACCCGGCTGACCGAGGGTCAGGGCAGGAAGGGTGATCTGGAACTCCTGAAGGATCTGATCGAAGTCACCGGCGTGGCCAGCCTGTGTGCGCTGGGCAAGACCTCGGGCGACCCGCTGAAGAGCATGTTCCGTTATTTCAAGCCCGAGTATGAATCACGCATCGCCGGCGGGAGCGAAGCCAAATGAGCGACATCGTCCTGAGCATCGATGGCAAGGAAGTCAAGGCCAGGGCCGGCATGTCGGTCCTGCAGGCGGCGCAACAGGAAGGCATCCACATCCCTACGCTGTGCCATCACGAAAAGCTGGAGGCTTTCGGCGGCTGCCGCCTGTGCATGGTCGAAGTCGAAGCGCGCGGCTGGACCAGCTACGTCGTTTCCTGCGTCTATCCGGTGGCCAAGGACATCGTGGTGCGCACCCGCTCCGAGAAGGTGGACAAGATTCGCAAGGTGCTGGTCGAGGAGTTGATGGCCCACGCGCCGGATGCGCCGGAACTGATCAAGCTGGCCGAGGAATACGGCGCCGACCGTGATCGTTTCGAGCGCGACGCATCATTCTGCATCGTCTGCGGCCTGTGCGTGCGCTACTGCAACGAGGTCAAGCAGAAGAACGCCGTCGGCTTCATCGACAACGGCGCCCGGCGCGAGATCAGCTTCATTCCGGAAGTGGCGAAGAAGGAATGCTGGGACTGCCAGGAATGCTTCACCATCTGCCCGACGTCCTATGCCCAGGCCGCCTACCTGCTGACCGAGGCCCTGGCGTTTCCGGGTCAGCGCAAGGCGCTCAAGGCCGAGAAGCCGCTCAAGCCCAGATCACGGGTGATTCCAATCATGCCGGCACCTGTGACGACGTAGGGACGGGGAAGTCCGTTTCATTCGTCGTGAAGATTGGCGCCAGATGGCGCAGCGGGCGGCAGCCTGACACTTGCGGAGACTCGCTTTGGACAATATTGATCAGCAGCAAAATAGTGGCATGACGATTCGTCGTCTTACTGCAGAGGATTTCGATGCGGTCGTGGCCATGGACGCCGCGGCCGTGGGTCATCCCCGCGCTTTCTATTTCGAGCGGCGTTTGAAGACGGCGAAGTCGCGGCCAGCGCTGTACGTCCAGTTGGGCGCAGAACAGAACGGGAAGCTGGTCGGATTCATGATGGCGCGCCAGATGAAAGGGCAGTTCGGACGCAATGAACCCGCACTGAGACTTGAAGCGTTTGCTGTCGCCACGGACGTGCGCGGGCAGCAAATCGGTTCCGCGCTGCTGGCAAAGCTGGAAGACGAAGCCAGGCGCCTCAAGATAGCCGAAATCCGTACCACGGCATCCTGGCGCGATCACGCGATCATGCGCTTCCTCGACCACGCCGGCTTCGAACTGGGAAGCGAGCTTGTTTTCGACACTCGCGTAGCCGACCAAAGGCCGGCGGCGCATGAGGGCGCGGCGCCCGCGCGTGACACGATGGATTTCAGCGTGCTGATGCCCGACGACCTGTACGATGTCGTTCGCATAGACAAGGAAGTCACCGGCCAGCGGCGCGAGGCCGTGTTCTATGAACTGGTGGACGAGGCGGTGAAGGATTCCGCAGTGCGCGTTTCACTGGTCGCGCGGATTGGCGGCGTGACCGCGGGTTTCGTCATGGCACGCACCAATTTTGGAGATTACGGTCGCACCGAACCTGTCGCCGTGCTCGATACCATCGGCGTTGATCCCGATTTTTCGCGGCGGGGTGTCGGCCATGCGCTGCTGTCTGAATTGTTTGCGAATCTTGACGAACTGCGTGTCGAGCGGATCGAGACGGTTGTCGCGAGCACGGATTTCCAACTGCTGCGGTTTTTCCCCAGCGTCGGGTTCAAGACCTCGCAGCGGCTTGTGTTCGTGAAGCGGGTGGCCTGATTCCACCTCGAAAGGCTGCGTCGCAAACTCACGGCGGCATTCACAGCAATCGCTTTTTTTCACTGGTTTTTTTTGGAGAGCCCATCATGTCGATTGCCAACCAGGAAGCTGCCGGTCAGACCCGGACGCAAGACCAATCCGTCAATCCCCTGATCCAGTGGGGAGATCACCTCTCGGTGGGTCATCCCGAAATCGATGCCCAGCACAAGGAAATATATGAATTCGGGGCGGAGATTTACGAAAGTTGGCGCGAGGGCGTACGGGTTGGAGAATTGCGAATCGCGGCCGACAGGCTGCTGAAGCTTCTTCGTGCCCATTTTGTTTTCGAGGAACGACTCCTCGCCGGGATCGGCTACGGCGATCTCAAGCAACACGTGGCGGAACACCGGAGCATGCTCAAGGAATTGAAGGACATGTGCGAGCACTTCGAAACCCTCGGTGACGATGATGATTCCCCCGGGGGGTCGGTGTTGTCGCCGAACTGGTCGGTAATGCGCTTTATCCTGGGCTTTTCCCTCGGGCATGTGATGACCAGCGACATGAACTACAGCAAATCCCTCATAGCTAGCCTTAAAGCCGCAAACCCAACAGAGGGAGACGCTTGACCCATAACTTGGATGGTCGTCAAGACCACCCCCGTGCCACGAAATCGTTAAAGGCGAATTGAAGGCCCGCCCCCCATCCCCCCTCACGGGGGGCTACTGATGATGCCCCTGCGGAGTGGGCTAAGCCCGCAAACGACGCGGGCAAAGCCACTCCGGATGCTCGGCTCGCTTCGCTCGACTATTACCAGTCGCTCCGAACAAGTTATTTCACGCGAACTACCCCGATGGAAGCCGAATCTTCCGGAAGCAGTCGCGCAGTTCCGCCACGAACAGGGACGGCTGCTCGAATGCCGCGAAATGCCCGCCCCGGTCCATCTCGTTCCAGTGAATGATCTTGGCGTAACTGCGTTCCGCCCAGCGCCGCGACGGACGCGAAAATTCCTTCGGGTAAATGCTCACGCCGACCGGAACCGCGACCTTCTGGGTCCGGAAGAAGTCGAGGCTTTCCCAATAGAGCCGCGCCGATGACGCCGCCGTCGCCGGTAGCCAATAGAGCATGATGTTGTCGAGCATGGCGTCGCGGGTCAGCGCGTCCTCGGGCTCTCCCCGATTGTCGGTCCAGGCATGAAACTTCTCGTAGATCCAGGCGGCCTGTGCGGCGGGTGAGTCGGTCAGGCCGTAAGCGAGGGTCTGCGGCCGTGTGCGCTGCAGCTTGGCGTAGCCCGAATCGCTGGTTCGATAGAACTTCATCGAGGCGACGGATGCCTGTTCGGCCAGGGTGAGCTGCGCCAGATCATCCTTCCCCGGATAGATCAGCGGCATGTTCAGATGAATGCCGACGCATTCGGGCGGAGCGAGCATGCCGATGGCGGTGGCGACGGCAGCACCCCAGTCGCCGCCTTGCGCAAAGAATCGACCGTAGCCGAGCCGCTTCATCAGGGTGATCCAGGCCTTGGCGATACGCTCGACCCCCCAGCCGGCAGACGCGGGTTTGTCGGAAAAACCGAAGCCGGGCAGCGATGGAATCACTACATGGAAGGCATCGGCCGCATCACCGCCATGGGCGGCCGGGTCCGTCAGCGGACCGATTACGTCAAGGAACTCGACCACCGACCCGGGCCAGCCGTGCGTGAGGACAAGCGGCACGGCGTCGGGGTTCGGCGAGCGGACATGAAGGAAATGGATGCGCAAGCCGTCGATGACAGTGTGGTACTGGCCAAACGCATTCAACCGCGCTTCGCAGCGTCGCCAGTCGTAATCGCGTGCCCAGTACTCGCAAAGCGCCCGGATGCGGTCGAGCGGCACGCCCTGGCTCCAGTCGCCGACGATTTCACGGTCCGCCCAGCGTGTGTTGGCCAGCCGTAACCGAAGATCGGCGAGTGCCTCGTCGGGAATGGCCAGTTTGAATGGGTTGATTGTGTCGGTGTCGCTCACTGGAGTACCCTCCCCCCATCCCCCTGCCCAAGGCAGGGGGTGACGACGGTTCGCGGCTGCGCCGCTCCGTGTCGTGTCTGGCGTCCCTTCGGGCGGCCGTACGGGGCGCTCATGTCCCCGCAGCGTCATGCCTGAACCGATGCCCTCCGGCGAACAGCAGGTAATGCTTCCCGGTGGCGCGACCGATCAGGGTCATGCCGATCTTGCCGGCGATGGCGTGTCCCATTTCCGTGAGACCGGATCGCGAGATCAGGAAGGGGATGCCCATCTGCGCCGTCTTGATGACCATTTCCGAAGTCAATCGACCCGTAGTGTAGAACAGCTTGTCGCCGCCGCCGATGTTCTCAAGCCACATCCGGCCGGCGATGGCGTCGACCGCGTTGTGCCGGCCGACATCCTCGACGAACATCAGGATTTCGCCGCTGGAGGATGCGAGGGCGCAGCTATGAACCGCACCGGCCTGCTTGTAAATCGAGTCCTGCCGACGCGCATTGTCAATCAGGACGGCCAGCGTTGCGGCGTCCAGGCGAGCGTCCCCGGGCAGCGTGATTTCATCGAGGCTTTCCATCAGGTCGCCGAACATCGTGCCTTGTCCGCAGCCGCTGGTGACGGTGCGTCGCTCAAGGCGATCTTCAACGTCGGCGTTGCCGTCGCGGGTGGTAACGGCCGCCGAGCCGGTCTCCCAATCGACCTGGACGGCGGCGATGTCCTCCAGCCGCGATACCAGCCGCTGGTTGCGCAGGTAGCCCAGCACCAGCGATTCGGGCGCGGCGCCCAGCGTCATCAGGGTGACGATCTCGCGCTTGTCGAGGTACACGGTCAGCGGATGCTCGCGCGGAATGCGCGTGACCACGACCTCACCCAGCTCGTTGATGGCATCGACGGCGACGGTGGCGGGACAGCCCGCATTGGTCAGCCGTGGTGTCAGGCGCGATCCTGTCGCCAGGTTTTTGCCGTCGAACTCCGTCATGCCTTCCATCCGCTCCATCGCGTGGCTCCAACGATACAGGCTTGCGGGCGATTCCGCTTCCCGCCGATTGCGGTTTCCAATCGGAAAAGATCATCCATTTCATCGTCTCCGACGCCCGGCGGCATGCCGCCGTACTGCTGCATGCAGGCCTGCACCGACTGGTTCCAGCGCTGGCTGAAGGAGGGCGCCCTTGAATTGGTCGAACAAACCATCAGCGATTGCTGCCACCTTGTCAGACATCCGGCGTCACGACGCGCACTGGATGCAGTATTTGTTAAGTGGAACTATTATTCATATCACGAACCATACTGCACATCACGAGCTGAGTATGGTTTGAGAAAACAGTGAAGTCAAGCGATACATGAAATATTTTTCCCAACTGAATCTAAGATATATATACATTGTTTTTCCTATGGTTAGGACGCTACACAAAATAATACTTGATCATCAGGCCGAAAATAGCTTGCCATTTCTGTCAAGTATGCATTATAGTGCCTAACAGCGGACACCTCATTCCGGGAACCAAGACCACCTCGGGGATATGCATGGATGCAAAAGAAAAAGCCGATACGCCCGCGCCGGTCAGCTTCGTCGACGCCGCGGCGGATGCTGAATTCATACTGGCGCTGGGCCTGCGTGTGCGTGAAGCGCGAGCGCGCCACGGCATGTCGCGCAAGGCGCTGGCGCAGAGTTCCGAGGTCTCGGAACGTTATCTGGCCCAGGTCGAGAGCGGCGAAACCAATCCGTCGATCATGGTCCTGCGCCATGTCGCGCACGCCCTGGGAATTTCGCTGGCCGAACTGCTGGAATCGCGGCAGAGTTCGCCCGAATACCGGCTGATCTCCCGCTTGCTCGAACAACTCGCCCCCAGCCGGATGGAAGAGGCCCTGTTGCGCCTGATGCGCGACTTCGGCAAGGAAGATGCCGCGCGACGCAAGCGCATCGCGCTCGTGGGCCTGCGCGGCGCGGGAAAATCCACTCTCGGCAGCGCCCTGGCCAGCGAACTGGCCGTGCCCTTCGTCGAACTCAACAGCGCCATCGAGGCCGAGGCCGGCATGAGCCTCAACGAAGTGTTCTCGCTCTACGGCCAGCCCGGCTTCCGGCGCCTCGAGCGACGCTGCCTCGACAACTTCATCACGGAACACGAGCGCGCGGTGATTACCGTCGGCGGCGGCATTGTTTCCGAAGCGGAAACCTTCAATCTGCTGCTGATGAACTGCTTTACCGTCTGGGTCAAGGCAAGCCCGGAAGAACACATGTCGCGCGTGGTGGCCCAGGGCGACCTGCGCCCCATGGAAGGCAGCGCCGAGGCCATGGAAGACATGCGCCGCATCCTCGCCGCGCGCGAATCGCTCTACAGCAAGGCCGACTACACGCTGGACACCACCGGGTGCCTGCCCGAAGTGTGTCTCAAGAAACTAAGACTAGCCGTCACTCCCAGCCCCTGAATCCCGACAGACGGCCACAACAAATCACAATGGAGAAACCCATGAACAGTCCCGACGCCCCCCGGCAGACCATCACCTATGACACCCATCCTGACCAGTACCGGCACTGGCGCCTGTCCTGCGACGGACCGGTCGCCACGCTGCTCCTGAATATCGATGAAGACGGCGGCATCAAGCCCGGCTACAAACTGAAGCTGAATTCCTACGATCTCGGCGTCGACATCGAACTGCACGACGCCCTGCAGCGCGTCCGTTTCGAGCATCCCGAAGTGCGCACCGTGGTCGTCACCTCAGGCCGCGACAGAATCTTCTGCTCCGGCGCCAACATCTTCATGCTGGGACTTTCAACCCACGCCTGGAAGGTGAATTTCTGCAAATTCACCAACGAGACGCGCAACGGCATCGAGGATTCCAGCCGCCATTCCGGGCTCAAGTTCATCGCCGCCTGCAACGGCACCACCGCCGGCGGCGGCTATGAGCTGGCGCTGGCCTGCGACGAAATCATCCTGGTCGACGACCGCTCCTCGGCGGTCAGCCTGCCCGAAGTCCCGCTGCTCGGCGTGCTGCCCGGCACCGGCGGCCTCACCCGCGTCACCGACAAGCGCCGCGTGCGCCGCGACCATGCCGACATCTTCTGCACCCTGACCGAAGGCATCCGTGCCCAGCGCGCCAAGGAATGGCGCCTGATCGACGATTACGCCAAGCCGCAGGCGTTCGCCGAAAAAGTGAAGCAGCGCGCCACCGAACTCGCGGCGCAAAGCGACCGCCCGGCCGATGGCAAAGGCGTGGCCCTGCCCGCCGTCAAGCGCACCATCGATGAGGCCGGCTACCACTACGAAACCGTCGATGTCGTCATCGACCGCAAGGCGCGACGTGCGACGCTGACCGTCACTGCTCCCGCAAGCAAGCCGGCGACCGGGATTGACGAGATCGTCGCCGCCGGCGCGGCGTGGTGGCCGCTGCTGATGGCACGCGAACTCGACGACGCGATCCTGATGCTGCGCACCAACGATCTGGAAATCGGCACCTGGGTGCTGAAGACCTCGGCGATGCACAGCACGTGCTGGCCGCCGACGCGGCGCTGGCGCAGCACCGGAAACACTGGTTCGTGCGCGAAACCATCGGCATGCTGCGGCGGACCCTGGCGCGCCTCGACGTCACTTCGCGCACCCTGATCGCCATTGCCGATCGCGGCGCCTGCTTCGCCGGCACGCTGGCCGAGCTGCTCCTGGCGGCGGACCGCAGCTACATGCTGTCGCTGCCGGACGACGAACAGGCCGAGGCCAAGGTCACGCTGTCGGCGATGAATTTCGGCAGCTACCCGATGGTCAATGGCCAGTACCGCATCGCCGCGCGCTTCTACGGCGAGGAAGCCCCGATTGCCGCCGCCAGGGCCGCCAGCGGCAAGCCGCTGGGCGCCGCCGCCGCGCTGGAACTCGGCCTGGTCACGGCCACGCCGGACGACCTCGACTGGGAAGACGAGATCCGCCTCGTCCTCGAGGAGCGCGCCAGCCTGTCGCCGGATGCATTGACGGCAATGGAAGCCAACCTGCGCTTCGGCCCCGGCGAGACCATGGAAACCCGCGTCTTCGGCCGCCTCTCGGCCTGGCAGAACTGGATCTTCATCCGCCCCAACGCCGTCGGCGAAGGCGGTGCATTGAAGGTCTTCGGCAGCGGCAACAAGGCCAAATTCAACTGGGAACGCGTATGAGGAAACGCTGATCAAGTACCTACCGTTCGGGCTGAGCCTGTCGAAGCCCTTGATCCAAAGGCCCGCGTTTCGACAGGCTCAACGCGAACGGAATGAATCAGTGTTTCCCTAACGTTTCCTCACAGCAACAACCCCGACCCCAATCAGGAGCATCCAATGAGCATCGACTACAGCCAGAAGATCCCCAACAACGTCCACCTCAACGACAACAAGACCCTGCAGCGCGCCCTCGAGCACTGGCAGCCCGAGTTCATCAACTGGTGGAAGGACATGGGCCCGGACGATTCGCAGAACTTCGACGTCTATCTGCGCACCGCGGTCAGCGTCGATCCCGGCGGCTGGGCGCATTTCGACTACGTCAAGATGCCCGACTACCGCTGGGGCATCTTCCTCAATCCGGCCGAAGAAGGCCGCAAGGTGAATTTCGGCGCGCACAAGGGCGAAGCCGCCTGGCAGGAAGTGCCCGGCGAATACCGCAGCAACCTGCGTCGCCTGATCGTCACGCAGGGCGACACCGAGCCCGCCTCGGTCGAGCAGCAGCGCCACCTGGGCCTGACCTGCCCTTCGCTCTACGACATGCGCAACCTGTTCCAGGTGAACGTGGAAGAAGGCCGCCACCTCTGGGCCATGGTCTACCTGCTGCACGCCTACTTCGGCCGCGACGGCCGCGAGGAAGCCGAAGCCCTGCTCGAGCGCCGCTCGGGCGACGCCGACAATCCGCGCATCCTCGGCGCCTTCAACGAGCGCACGCCGGACTGGCTGTCCTTCTTCATGTTCACCTATTTCACCGACCGCGACGGCAAGTACCAGCTCTGCTCGCTGGCCGAATCCGGCTTCGATCCGCTGGCGCGCACCTGCAAGTTCATGCTGACCGAGGAAGCCCACCACATGTTCGTCGGCGAATCCGGCGTCGGCCGCGTGATTCAGCGCACGCTCGACGTGATGAACCAGCTCAAGACCGACGACGTCGCCAAAATCCGCGCCGCCGGCGTGATCGACCTGCCGACCATCCAGCGCTACCTGAACTTCCATTTCAGCGTCACCATGGACCTCTTCGGCGCCGACGTTTCGTCGAACGCCGCGACCTTCTACAACACCGGACTCAAGGGCCGCTACGAGGAGACCAAACAGGACGACGACCATCTGCTCAACGATGCGGCCTATCCGGTGCTCGAAGTCGCCGACGGCAAACTCCTCACGGTCCAGGCGCCCTACCTCAATGCGCTCAACGAACGTCTGCGCGACGACTACGTCACCGACGCCAAGGCGGGCATCGAGCGCTGGAACAAGATCATCCAGAAAGCCGGCATCCCGTTCGCGCTGACAGCGCCGCACAAGGCCTTCAACCGCAAGATCGGGCCGCTGTCGGCCGCGAAGATATCGCCGGCGGGCAAGGTGCTGTCCGAAGCCGAATGGACCCACCATCACCTGCAATGGCTGCCTTCGGCCGAGGACCGCGCCTTCGTCTCCTCGCTGATGGGCCGCGTCGCCGAGCCGGGCAAGTACGCCAACTGGATCGCGCCGCCCGCGCGCGGCATCAACAACCAGCCGGTGGACTTTGCCTACGTGCGCTTCAACTAGCCACGAGCAGCAACAGCCCCGTCATTCCGGGCTTGCCCCGGAATCCATTACGTACCGCTGGATTCCGGCGTTCGCCGGAATGACGGCCCCGGTTTCTCCGCTACCATTGGCACGCCGATAACGCCAAGGACAACACCATGACCGCCGCCCCAGCGACCATACTGCGCCAGCACCTGATCGACCCCGAGATCTGCATTCGCTGCAACACCTGCGAAGAAACCTGTCCGGTGAACGCGATCAGCCACGACTCGCGCAACTACGTGGTGGACGTCGCCAAGTGCAAGCTTTGCTACAACTGCATCTCGCCCTGCCCCACCGGCGCCATCGACAGCTGGCGCAACATGCCGGCCGACCAGGCCTACCCGCTCGCCGAGCAGTTGCTGTGGGACACCCTGCCGGCCCAGGTCGCGCTCGACGCGGCCACGGAAGTCGGCGCCGGTGACACGGCGGTCGAATTGCCCGATGACGTCGAGCGCATCGCCGCCGCCTCCACCGCCGGCCAGGGCGGCACCGCACCCCCGCCGTGGTCCGCCGCCCACCCCTACGCCAACCTCTACGGCATCCACGCGCCGGCCGTGGCCACCGTCAGCGGCAACTTCCGCCTGACAGCCGAAGATGCCTCAAGCGACATCCGGCACATCGTGCTGGATTTCGGCAACGCCTCGTTTCCTGTGCTGGAAGGGCAGACCATCGGCATCCTGGCGCCGGGACTGGACGCCAACGGCAAACCCCACCACGTCCGCCTGTATTCCGTCGCCAGCCCCCGCGACGGCGAGCGCCCGCGCTACAACAACCTGTCGCTGACCGTGAAGCGGGTGACCGTCGATCACGACGGCAATGCGGTGATCGGCGTCGCATCGAACTACCTGTGCGACCTGAAGAAGGGCGACAAGGTCAATGTCGTCGGCCCCTACGGCACCAGCTTCCTGATGCCCAACCACCCCGGCAGCAACCTGCTGATGATCTGCACCGGCACCGGCTCGGCGCCGATGCGGGCGATGACGGAGCGCCGCCGCCGCAAGTTCGCCGCCGGCGAAAACGCCGGCAAGCTGATGCTGTTCTTCGGCGCCCGCAGCCCCGGCGAACTGCCCTACTTCGGGCCCTTGACCCGCCTGCCGAAGGAATTCATCGACATCAATTTCGGCTTTTCGCGCGTGCCCGGGGAGCCCAAGCACTACGTGCAGGACCTGCTGCGCGAGCGCGGCAGTGATGTCACCCGGCTGCTGCGAGACGACGACACCTACGTCTATCTGTGCGGCCTCAAGGGTATGGAAAAGGGCGTGGACGAAGCCTTCGCCGACATTTGCTCAAGCCATGGGCTCGATTGGAAGGCGCTTCAGGCGGAACTGCTGTCACAGGGCCGCTACCACGTGGAGACCTATTGACCGACGAGAAATCGGGTGGTCGATCATTCGGCAGGACGCGACAATGCCGCGCCCTTATGTTTCGTGATTAATGGCTCGAGATGCCGACTGTCGTGTTGGTGGAGCCGGCAACGATCTCGTACCTGGAAAGGTCGACATCGCGAAATCGCACACGTTCGAAGCGATGGCGTGGCGCGCCGAACGGAACCAGGGCATCCATTCCCATCTTGGTGATCGTGCCGCCCGTGCCGTCGGCATTGAGCGTGACCATCGGATTGAGGATATGGCCTTCCTCGCCGGGCAGCAGGATCAGATCGCGATCGGGATCGAAGCGGGTAGTGACGGCCCAATCGACATCGACGGCGTCGCGCAGGTCAACGTCGGTATCGACCACGATGACTCGCTGCAGGGGGCGGAAGGCGCGGAAGGCGGCGCGAATCGCATCCTTGCCGATGTCCGCGCGCGTATTGCGCACCTGCACCACGGCCTCGTAAAAGCCGCAGCCACCGTGGGGGAGATAAACCGCCACCAGTTCGGGTATTTCACGCTTGACGGCATGGAAGATCGCCGCCTCGGCGGTGAAACCCACGGCGTTCCATACTTCCATGCCTGAGAGCACGGTATGAAACACCGGTTGCGCGCGCCGGGTGATCGCCTTCACCTTCATGACCCAGCGCTTGTCCCGTTCGCCGTAGTAACCCGTCACTTCCCCGAAGGGCGCTTCGGTCTCGCGCAGTCCCGGCAGGATCTCGGCTTCGATGACGAACTGGGCGTCGGCATAGGCCGGCACATCGACGCTTTGCGCCTGCACGAAATCGATGCCGCGGCCGACCAGATGATGGGCCACGGCGTTCTTGTTGTCGCCCAGGCGCGGCAAGGCGGAGACGATCCAGGGCGCCAGCCCCATGCCGACGTTGATCGTCACCGGCAGCGTTTCGCCGCGACGCTCCGCGATCCCGACGAATTCGCCGAGGTGGCGGCCGGGATCGATGAGAAAGGTCATGCGATCCTTGCGCGCCACCATCATGCGATGGATCGACACATTGGTCGCACCCGTGAGCGGATTGCGGGCAATCACCGGTGCGGCGTCGATATAGCGGCCGCCATCCTTCAGCGCATGCACGGGAATCGGCAATTGCGACAGGTCGATGCGTTCCTCGATGACCTCGTTGGCGGGAGCGCGCTTGAGCAGCCGTCCGGGCAAGGCGTTGCCATTCTTCTGCCAGCCGGCGATGGCCCTGGCAATGGCAAACGGGACTTCTTCCCCGGGCATGCCGAACAGCGCGCCGACAATGGCGCGGTTCCACAGCAGGCCGGTCAATACCGGGTAGCTGCTATCCCTGACGTTCTCGAACAGAACGCACTTGCCGCCCTCGAGGCGCTTGGCCACGGCGGCAAGCTCATGCTTGCGGTCAACCTCGGTCTTGACTCGCAGCAGCAGCCCCGACTTGTCGAGAAACTTGATGCAGGCGCCAATATCCACCAAACGTTTGGCTTGCGCGCGGGAGGGTATTGCTTCGGCTTTCCTTCTGTTTCCGTCAGGCGAAAAACTTCCCGGTATTCGTCTCAAGTCCCTGGCCTCCAACCAACGCATACGTCACTGGATTATTCCTTACGCGGCAGGTGCCGTCGGCAACTGCACCGTGATCCACTTCCATTCGGTAAAGGTATCGATATCGATGTCGGTGCCTTCGCGGCCAAATCCGCTGTCGCCGGTGCCGCCGAAGGGTACGTGCGGCTCATCGGCGATGGTCGGCGCATTGATGTGCACCATGCCGGACTTGATGCGCTGCGCGAACTGCAGGGCTCTTGTGATGTCGCGGGTGAAGATGGCCGAGCTCAGGCCGAAGTTGGTGTCGTTGGCGCGCGTGACCGCCTCTTCGAAATCGGCCACCGGATAGATCGAGGTCACCGGCCCGAAGGTCTCTTCGCGGCAGACTGTCATGGATTCCTGGACGCCGGTCAGAATCGTCGGCTGACAGCGATTGCCGGTCCAGTTGCCGCCGGTGAGGATCGTTGCCCCCTTGGCCTGGGCATCCTGGATGTGGGTACGCACGCGCTGGCGCTGACGCTCCGAAATGATGGGGCCGACCCAGGTGTTCGGGTCGCGCAGATCGCCCATGCCCAGCGATTCGGCTTTGGCCTTGAAGCGGCGGCAGAATTCAGCCTCGATGCTGCGCTCGACGAAGATCCGGCTCGACGCCATGCAGGCCTGGCCCTGGAAAAAGAACTGGCTGAACGCGGCAGCATCCACTGCGGCATCCAGGTCGGCATCCGCCATCACCACCATCGGGCTCTTGCCGCCCAGTTCGAGCACGACACGGCGCATCAAGGGACCGCAGAGTCCCGCAATATGCTTGCCGATCCGGCTCGACCCGGTGAACATCACGACCTTGACCAGCGGATGCGTGGTCAGCACATCACCGATCTTGTCGCCGAAGCCCGTAATCACATTGAAGGCCCCGGCCGGAATGCCGGCCTCGTGGTAGACCTCGGCCAAAAGGTTCGCCACCATCGGCGCTTCTTCGGATGTCAGCATGACTACGGTATTGCCGGTGGCAAGCGGTGTCGAACTGAGCTTGACGTTTTTCAGCAGCGGTACATTGAACGGCGAAATGCTGGCAACGACGCCAATGGGTTCGCGCACCGACATGCTGAAACGTCCCGGCGTTTCCGATGGCATGGTCTGCCCGGTGACACGACGCGCCACACCCGCGGCAGCGCGCAGGCAATTGATGGCGTACTGGACTTCAAAATGAGCCTTGCCGAAAGGCGAACCGACTTCGTCAACCAACACGTCCACGAAATCCTGGCGCCGGCGCTCGATGATGGCTGCCGCACGGGACAGCCAGGCTTCGCGGTCTGCCGCCATGGTGTGGCGATAACTGGCGAAGGCCTGGTGGGCGACCTCGACCGCCCGCTCGACGTCGGCGGCATTTGCAGCCGCCACTTTGGCGTAGGGAGAATCATCCTCCGGATTGCGGTCGATAAAATATTCGCCAGACGAGGGTGTAACACGTTCTCCGCCGATCCATAGATCAGTCGGAGACAAGGCGTTTTGCGGACGGTTGGTGCTCATGGAAAGTCTCCCGGGCTTATTTTGTTGAAGCAGGCGACGACAGGCGGCACCTTGATGGGTAATCCCGGGGTGACTATAAAGCCCGACTTGCCGGAGCGTTAGCGTTGCGGCGCAAGCGATAGCGCGTTAGCGCAATGTCTCCAGGAAGAGGGCTTGAGACCCTGGCTTAATCGCGGCTTGCCAGGGTCTGCGAGGGGAGTTCGCCAAACAATTTGTGGTAGCTACGTGCAAAGGCACTGCCATGATAGAAGCCCCAGCGCGCCGCGACATCCCCTACCGCGCAACTGGCGGGGCTTGCCGAACGAAGGGTGTCGTGGATCTTGCGCAGCCGGTATTGCTTCAGGTAGCTTACCGGTCCGACGCCGAACCGGTCGGCAAATCCGTATTGCAGCGTGCGCACCGAGACCCCGGCATCCCGGGCAATATCGGCAATGCCAATATCATCTTCACAGCGCTGTTCAATGACGTTCAGTGCCCGCAACAGGTAGCCACGAGGCGGGCGTCCAGCGGACCCGGCGGTTGCCGGCAACTGGGCGGAAAGCAGCGATAGAAGAAGGGTCTGTTCCAGCATGCGGGCCGTGATTCCCTGGCTGAAAGCCGAATCCGGAGCCACGCTTTCCTGAGCGATCAGTCCCAATGTATTGGCGAAGCTGCGACCGCTGCCGGTGTCCAGCCTCATCAGCGGCTCAAGTGGCATGCGGTCGCTGTCGGCGCCGTTACAGCTCAGTCGGGCCAGCGCGCACAAGCGTTCGGCCGGCACCGACAGCACCAGACTGACGCATTGCTCGCTCCAGTAGGTATCGAGGCAATCGCCAGGGGAATAGACCAGCGCCGACCCCGGTCTGGCCAGAATTTCTCCTCGGCCCGTCTTGCGGCGTAGCTCGCCACGCAAGGGAATCATGACCTGATAGGAGCGGATCGGCGACGAGTTCGACGGTCAGTGCGGTGCCGTGGCTGGCACCGAACAAATGCCCGAGACCTATAGCGACGTGACTGATGCGGATGTTGGTCGTGCGCGGGTTGCCGTGCATGACAAACTGCCTGGGCTCGATAAAACTACCCACCGCATCCTCGGCTGCCTCTGGGTCAGCGCAGCGCAGTTTGGTCGCCACTCCCAACGGAAATCCGCTAATACCCGGAATGATCTGCTTCATAGCCCCCCCATGAACCGACAGGATACGAGCCTGCCGTGACGGGAACCCGGATTCTCAAAAGGGTCACCGGAAAGGCGGCACCAGTCAGCTGTCCCCTTTTACGATATTTTAGTGCATTCGGCAAGGTTCAGTCAGCTTGCAACCTTACTTCCCGATAGCCGACTGCGATGCAAGCTAGCTGTGTCCGAGGTAGCTGTGAAACACACCTTGCGGGTCGTACTTCTTGCGCAACTCCTGCAGGCGAGCCCAATTGGCCTCACTGAAGCACTGACGGTAGCGCTGAGGCCAGCCGAGCCCGTCAATCTCATTGATGTAGTGGCCGACGGCGAAGGGATCCATCAACGCCGGCGTCTGACGCAGCCAGGCGAAGTTGCGCTCGTCGTCATTTTCATCATCCCAGATCGCGTAGCTGCCGATGAAGGAGTCGGCCACCCAGGAGAAGGAGGAGTCGGCATGGTGCTTGATACGCAGGTTGAAGGCGGCGAGGATGTGCGCGTCCTTGGTCGGGGCCTTGCGGAAGTGGTCGACCAGCGCGTGCAGGGTCTTCCCGCCGTCGTTGGTCAGCACATTGTCCACGGCATAGCGCGCGCAACGGCCGGCCGGGTCGTTGAGGCTGAAATAGCGCTCGTAGAGCCCCTCGAACTCGAAGGGCTGGTACTCCATCTTGACCAGGCACTTGGTCGCCAGCGCCGACTGCGCGAAGGGCAGCAAAGCCTGGCGCGCCTTGGCCTCGTTGTCCTCGAAGGCGAAGGCGGTGAAGAAGACGATCTTGGACTTCTCCGGCGGCGCGTCGGCGGGCACCTCCGGGTGATGCATCAGCACGATGATCGGCTCGATGCGTGACACGTCGTGCGTCCTGCGAATCTCGTCGAACGCCGCCGTGACGGTTTCGAGGTCGGCGAGCGCGAAGATGTAGGAGCTCGCCATGATCGACTTCGGCACCGGATAAAGCTGCAAATCGAGGCGCGAGACGACGCCGAAGAAGCCCGGGCCGACGCCGCGCACCGCCCAGTACAGGTCGGGATTCTGCTTGGCTGTCGCGCGCAGCTTGCGGCCGTCTGCGGTGATGATTTCGGCACCGACGATGGAGTGGACGGACATGCCGCCGCGCTGGGCCCAGTTCCAGCCCATGCCGCCGCCCATGGTGAAGCCGCCCAGTCCAACCGAGGGGCAGTGCGGTACCGGAAAGCTCAGGCCTTGCGCGCGTGCGGCCTGCACCAGATCGATGCTCCTGACGCCGGTCTGGATCGAGGCGACCTGCCTGGCCTTATCGATCTTGATCTCTTTCATCGCCGAGACGTCGATCAGCAGACCGCCGTCGCGCAAGCTCGAGCCATTGGAATTGTGCCCGCCGCTGCGCACCGCGACCTTGAGGCGGTTCGCCGCCGCGTACTTGACCGCGCCGACGATATCCTGCTCCGACTTGGCCTGGACGATCAAGTCCGGGTAGCGCTTCGGTTTCGACATATGCCAGACCATCGACTGCCGCCAAATCTCATAGTCTTCGTCCTGCTTCCGGATCACCTTGCCGGCAACACCGGGGATCGCCAGGCGCGACTGCTTGGTGGCGGCCAAGGCGCGCGGCGCGCGCAAGACGTTGAGCGCGCCCAGCGCCGTCAGGCTGACCAGTTGCTTGAGGGTGCGGCGGCGCAGTGCTTGCGCCGGCGATTGACGTGTGTTCATACCATGCTCCTTGCGTGCGCGGGTTCAGTCGAGTTTTGAGAAATAGGCCACCAGCTTGGCGATCTCGGCATCGGTGAGCCCGGTGGCCATGGCGCTCATATTGGCGTCCTTGCGCTCGCCGGAGCGGAAGGCCTTGAGCGACTTCTCGAGATAGCCGGCCTGCTGGCCGCGCAGGTTCGGGTACTGCGGCGCCTTGCCGATGCCGTCGGCGCCGTGGCAGGCGACGCATCGGCCAAGGAGGGTTACCGTCGCGGCGTCGGCCGCAAAAGTCGGTGCGGGCAGGACGGCGAATTGGGCGGCGAGCAGTGCTGCGCATAGCGCACCGGAACGGATGGGGGGATTCATGACTGGTGTTTCTCCTTTGTCAGTATGGTCAGTATGCGGGCAGCGCGGCTCAAGGCCGCAGGATCGCCTTGACGACCTTGCCGCTCTCGGAATCCTTCACGGCCTGTTCGATATCGTCAAAGGCATAGAAGCGGACGATCTTCTCGAGCGGCAGGCTGCCCTGGCGGTGCAGTTCCACCAGCTTCGGGATGAACTCATCGGGCACGCTTTGCCCCTCAATGATGCCGACCACGCTACGGCCGAACATGATGTTGTTCATGTCGAGCGTCACCTCGGTGCCCATCGGCGCAGCGCCGGCCAGGCCGCAGACGCCGGGCACGGCGAGGCAGTCGACCGCCTGGCGGAAGACCGCAGGATTGGCGGTGCATTCGAGCGAGAAGTCGGCGCCGCCGAGTTTCTGGATCTCCTCGACGACCTGGCACTGGCGCGGATCGAAAACGTGGGTGGCGCCGAGCTCGCGTGCCAGCTCAAGCCGCGTCGGGTTGATATCGACGGCGATCAGCCGCGTGCAGCCGACCGCGCGCGCGGCCATCAGCGCAGCGAGGCCGACGGAGCCGCAGCCGAATACCGCGAGGCTGGAGCCGGCAGACGGGCGGAAGATGTTGAGCACCGCGCCGGCGCCAGTCTGGATGCCGCAGCCGAGCGGGCCGAGCAGCTCAAGCGGCGCGTCGTGCGCCACCTTGACGGTGTTGGCCTCGTTGGCCAGGGCATAGGCGGCGAACGATGACTGGTTGAAGAAGTTGCCGAAGATCGGCACGCCGTGCCGGTGAATCGTCGCCGAGCCGTCGGGCCGCGCGCCGCCGAAGTTGTGGCCGAAGATGCTCGGGCAGTGCGTCGGGTCGCCGCGCTTGCAGGCCACGCATTGCCCGCAGGCGCGGAAGGTCAGCACCACATGGTCGCCCGCTTGCACCTTGGTGACGCGCGCGCCGACCTTCTCGACGACACCCGAGCCCTCGTGGCCGAACACCGCCGGGAAGCGCACCGGGTACATCTGGTCGCGGCAGATCAGGTCGGTGTGGCAGACGCCGACGCCGACGATGCGCACCAACACCTCGTCGTCGCGCGGCTCCGCGAGCTCCACCTCCGCGACCCGGAAGGGGCCGGACTTCTCATCGACTACGGCTGCTCTGATCTTCATGGTTGCCTCCTCAGCGGCTCGGTTTCTTTTAGATACAGGCGGCTTTCTGGCCGCGCAGGTTGGGGTACTGCGGCGCCTTGCCGATGCCGTCGGCGCCGTGGCAGGCGACGCAGCGACCAAGCAGGTCTACGGCAGCAGCAGGATTGCCGGCGGCTAAAGTCGGCGCCGACGACACGGCGACCAGGTACTCAAGTGCGGCTTGACTGGGGGTTTTGAAGCGATGACTCATGGGGTTTCTCCGCTCCGATGATCCATTGGTTAACTCTTCGACTCCGGGCCGCACGTGCCCTGACGACCCCGCCGTTCCGGGAATCATGCATCGTCTGCCCGATCTCGTCGAGAGCGTCGTACGGCCGCCGCCGATCCACAGATCGGTCGGGGAAAGTCGTTTTGCGGACGGACGGTGCTCATGGAAAGTCTCCCGGATTCATTTTTTTAGAGCAGTCGATGACTGGTGGTGTTCCCATCGACGGGCAACTCCCGGCCGATTATAGAGCCCGGCGTGCACAAGCATTAGCGCCGCGGCGCAAGCGATAGCACGTTAGCGCAATATCGTTGGGATGCGGACTGCGAACCATTGTTCGATCATCACCAATCTTCGGCGCGCGCACGGCCGCCGAACTGGCCTACTTCGGACCACTGACCCGACTGCCGAAAGAATTCATCGACATCAACATGGGCTTTTCGCGCGTTTCCGGCCAGCCGAAGCAATACGTCCAGGACCTTGACCCACGCCCGCGGCAAGGATGCCTTCGCCCTGCTGCGCGACGAGAACACCAATCTGTATCTCTGCGGCCTCAAGAGCATGGAAACCCGTGTCGATGCCACATTCCACGACATCTGCACCGCGGAAGGCGCCGACTGGAACATGCTGAGGGGAGAACTCCTGCAGCAGGGTCGCTACCACGTCAAGACCTACTGAACCCGGCACGGACGCAAAGCCAGCGCACGGACCAAAAGTCGGCGCAGGCGATACGGTGATGCCGATCGAAATAGCTGCGCTTAAGACTTCTGGAATCGGCCAAACCCAGCCATCCATCCAGACCGATCAACTGACTCGGGATCGATTGAATCGGATCGTGGAACCGCACGAGTCTGTCGTTCCCGGCCCGCATCGGAGCCACAAAAAGAAAAAGCCCGCACGAAGCGGGCCTTTTTCTTGTCCGGAGAGGCTTAGTTCACCAGCGACCAGTCCCCGTTCTTGATTTCCAGCATGCGGAAGGCCGACAGGTCCAGGCCCATGTGATCCGTGGGCGACATATTGACCTTGCCACCGGTGCCGATGTAGCCCTTGGTAGCCTCGATCGCATCGCGAACCTTGGCTTTGTCGGTGGAACCGGCGCGCTTGAAGGCATCGGTGGCGATCATCAAACCGTCGTAGGCGTGGCCGCCGAAGGTCGAGACATCTTCCTTGAAGCGGTCGTTATAGGCTTTGCGGTAGCCGGTTGTAACCGCCTTCTGCGGGTCGTTGGCAGCCAGCTTGTCAGCCACCAGCAATGCCGCCGCCGGCAGGCGAACGCCTTCTGCAGCCGGCCCGGAGAGCTTGATGAACTCCTCGGACGCAACGCCGTGCGCGTGATACAGCGGCAGGGTGATGCCGAGCTGCTTGTAGTTTTTGTTCACCAGCGCCGGACCCTGGCCCAGACCGAAGACGAACACGGCCTGCACGCCTGCCGTGTTCTTGATCTTGGTCAGCTGCGGCGTCATGTCGGTGTCCTTGGGTCCATAGGTTTCATTGGCCACCAGGGTGATGCCCATCTTGGCGGCCATGGCCTCGGTCTCCTTCTTGCCCGAGGCACCAAAACCGCTGGTTTCGGAAAGCAGTGCGACCTTGGTCAGGTTGCGCTTCTTCATGTCCTCGAACACTTTCTCGGCGGCCATGCGATCGGTATGCGGCGTCTTGAATATCCACTTCTTCACCGGCTCGACGATGACGACTGCGCCGGCCAGCGAAATGAAGGGAATTTCCGCTTTCTCGACCAGCGGCGCCATGGACATGGTCGAGCCGGTGGTGGTGCCGCCGACGATGATGTCCACCTTGTCGTCATCGATCAGACGCTTGGCGAAGCCATTGGCCTTGCTGGCATCGCTGCCGTCATCGTAATGCACCAGTTGCAACTGACGCCCCAGGACGCCGCCTTCCTTGTTGATTTTCTCGATATAGAGTTGCATGGTTTTCAGTTCCGGATCGCCGAGAAAGGCGGCCGGACCGGTAACCGACAGCACCGAACCGATCTTGATCGGGTCGGCGGCAAAGGCCGAGAGACCGGTACCGAGTGCAATCGCAGCGGCAGTGACTAGCTTGATGAATGAATTTTTGCCCACGTTTGTTTCCTCCTTGTGTTTTTGAATGACAACTCTTGCTACGGGGTGATTCTAATGAACAAATCCCGTCCTGCAACAAAAAAACCCGCCAAATCCGGCGGTCCGGTGAAAAGTCGGCGTTGGCGGTACGGCGCCTTTCGCAGTAAATGGCCGGGCCGCGCGCTCATATGCCCAGATAAGCCGACTTCACTTGCTCGTTGACCAGCAGTTCTCTGCCGGCACCCTCGAGGACGGTTCGTCCGGTCTCGATCACGTAGGCGTAGTCGGCGATCGACAGTGCCGCCTGGGCGTTCTGTTCGACCAGGAAAACCGTCTTGCCATGTTCGCGCAGACTGATGATGGCATTGAATATCTCCTGGATCAGCAGCGGTGCCAGGCCCATCGAAGGTTCATCCAGCAACAGGAGCTTCGGCCTGCCCATCAGAGCCCGCGCAATGGCCAGCATCTGCTGCTGGCCGCCGGACAGCGTTCCCGCCGCCTGCCTGAATTTCTGCTTGAGGATGGGGAACATCGCATACATCTGTTCCATGTCTTCCTGGATCGTTTCCTTGTCGCTGCGGGTGTAGGCGCCCAGGCGCAGGTTGTCTTCCACCGAGAGCGGGCCGAACACCTGCCGCCCTTCCGGCACCTGGCAGATGCCGAGCCGGACGCGTTGGTCCGGGCGCATGCGGGTGATGTCCTGCCCGGCGAAACCGATCTGGCCGCCGCTGGCCTTCTGCACCCCCGAAATCGCCCTCAGCAGCGTGGTCTTGCCCGCACCATTGGCGCCGACCAGCGCGACCAGCTGGCCCTGCCTGACCTGGACCGTGACGCCGCGCAGCGCTTCGATGCGGCCGTAGTGACTGGTCAGGCTGCTGACCGAGAGCAGCACCGGATGCTCCTCGGCAGCGGGTTTCTTCTCGGCGAGCAGGCCGAAGCCGACCGGTTCCGGCGCCTGGTTGACGATGCGCGACATTCGCGAGCGAAACTCGACCAGTGCCTGCTCGCCGAACGACGGATCGGCACTGTCGGCAAACGCGGAATTGATTTCGTCCCAGTTGACGTCGGTCAGTGTCTTGCGCGCCAGGGGGAAGAGATCGCTTTCCTCCTTCATGATGTGACGCCGCATCATCGCTATATAGTCTTCGAGCGACTGCCGGAATTCGGCAGCGCCCGCCGGATAGTCGCGGACGACGGTCTTCAGCTGGGCGCGCAATCCGGCAACAGCTTCGGGAGTACCGGCATGCTCGCGTTTGAACTGCGCGATCATGTCGTTGCCTTCGCTGCTGCGCTCGAGCACAGCCCGGTACAGATAGGCTTCTTCCTTCGGCTCATGCACCCGCTCGATGTACTGCTCGATGTAGTCGAGGATCATGTCGAACAGCCCGGCATCCGGCTTGTGTTCCGGGTCGGCGCAATGCTTGCACAGCTCTTCGAGCACCACCGTCAGTTGCCACATGCTGCGGTGCTCGTTGCTGATGATCTCCAGCGCCTGCGTCACGAATTTCTCCCTATTCCAGTTCGCATTGGAAGCGAGACGCGAAGACAAGCCGCAGACAGTGCGTTAGCACGGCAAGGCGCAGTCGACAAAGTATCGGTTCCAATGCGGGCTGGAATCATACGTTGCTGCCTAAATACGCCGCAATGACGTCCGGATTCTCGCGAACTTCGCGGGCAGTGCCTTCGGCGAGCTTCTTGCCGTAGTCGAGAACCAGGATGCGATCGGAGATGTTCATCACCATTTTCATGTCGTGCTCGACCAGCACCACCGTGACATCGTTGTCGGCGACCTTGCGCACGAGTTCGTCGATCTCGGCCGTTTCCTTCGAATTCAATCCGGCCGCCGGCTCGTCGAGGAAAAGTATCCGCGGTTTGGCGGCCAGTGCGCGGGCGATCTCCAGCCGCTTCAGGGCGCCATAGGGCATCGAATTCGCCGCCATGTTCCAGTAGCTGTCGAGACCGACAAAGCGCATCAGCTCGCGCGCCTCGTCCTTGAGCCGGGCATCGCGCCGGGCGAGTCCCGGCAGGCGCAGCATGGCCGTGACCAGGTTGCGGTCGAGCTGCAGGTGCGCGCCGACCATGACGTTCTCCAGCGCCGTCATGTTCATGCAGATCTGCAGATTCTGGAATGTTCTGGCCATTCCCTTCAAGGCAAGCTCGTGCGGAGCGGCGCCGCCGATCGACCGGCCATCGAGCCGGATGTCGCCTTCGCTCGGCGTATAAATCCCGGTGATCAGGTTGAACAGCGTGGTCTTGCCGGCCCCGTTGGGCCCGATCACGGAATACACCAGCCCCCGCTCGACCGCGAAGCTGACCTCCTGCACGGCCCTGACGCCGCCGAAGGCCTTGGAAAGGTTATCGACTTCGAGCAGTGCCATCACCGGTCTTTCCGCTCGCTGCGGCCGAAGCGGGCGGCCAGGGTGGGCACCAGTCCCCTCGGCATGAAAATCATCGAAAACATCAGAATCGACCCGAAAGCCACCGTCTCCCAGCCCTCGAAGGTCGATAGCGCCTGGGGCAAGGCAGTCAGCAGGATGGCGCCGATCAGTGAGCCGTAAATGGACGCCATGCCGCCGATCACGACCATGGTGACCAGCTCGATGGAGTGAAAGAAATCGGCAATATTGGGCGTGACGAAGCCGATGTAGTGCGCGGTGACACTGCCCATCAGGCTGGCAAAAAACGCCGACAGAACAAATATGGCGACCTTGTAGCGGACGACATCGACGCCCATCACCTGCGAGGCAACCTCGGAACCATGCAGCGCCCGCAGGGCACGGCCGAAGGGAGAATCGATCAGATTCTTCGCCGCCCAGAAACTGAACAGCAGAATCCCGGCAACCACCCAGTACCACTGCTTTTCGCCGGAAATCTCGAAGCCCAGCAGACCGAGCGCGACCACCGGCATGCCGTCGGGCCCGCCGGTATAGGCCGCTTCGTTCTTGATCACGATGGCGATGATGATGCCCAGGCCGAGCGTGGCCATGGCCAGATAGTGCCCCTTCAGGCGAAAGATCGGCCGCGCGACGATTGCCGCAATGGCGCTGGCGATTGCCGCACCCGCAAGCATGGCGAATACCGGATGCAAGCCGAAGTGCGTCGGCAGAATTGCCGAGGCATAGGCGCCGACACCGACGAAACCGGCATGGCCGAGACTGATCTGGCCGGCGAAGCCGATCAGGAGATTCAGGCCGAGGACAATGATGGCGTTGATCGCCATGCGGATGACAATGTCGTAGTAATAATTGTTGGGCAGCAGCAGGGGCAGCAGCAACAGCACCCCGGCGAGAAGCATCAGGGCGTAATGCCGTTTCAGCGCGCTCATTGGACTACCCTCCCCCCAGCCCCCTGCCCAAGGCAGGGGGTGACGGTGGTTCGCCGCTGCGCGGCTCCATAAAGTTGGCTGCGCCCCCTTGGGACGGCCCGGCGGCGCGCGCTCATACCCGCTCCGTCACTTGCGCGCCGAAAATGCCGCGCGGCATGAAGAAGAGAATGAACAGGATGAGGATGAAAGGAATCGCATCCTTGTAGGCGGAAGAAATGTATCCGGCCGCCATCGCTTCGATGATTCCCACCAGCAGCCCGCCGACCACGGCACCCAGGCCGCTGCCGAGGCCACCAACCACGGCGGCAACGAAACCTTTCAGGCCCAGCATGATTCCCACGTCGTAGGAAGTCAGCGTAATCGGTGTCAGCAGCACGCCGCCGATCGCGCCCAAGGCCGCCGAAAGCGCGAAACTGACCAGCAGCACCCATTGCGTGTTGATGCCGACGAGCTGGGCGGCCAGGGGATTGCATGAGGTGGCGAGGATGGCCTTGCCGGCCAGGGTGCGGCTGAAGAAGTACCAGAGGGCCACCACCACCAGCGCCGTGACGCCAAGCACCCAGAGACTCTGCGGCAGCAGCGTGGCGCCGCCGAGCAGGATGGGATCGTTGCCCGAGAATGCGGGATAGCTGTGCGCACCCTTGCCCAGCCAGATCTGAACCAGGCCGCGAATGACCAGCGAGGCGCCGATGGTGATGATGATCAGGGTCACCACCTCCGCATCGCGTGCCGGTTCAATCGCCAGCTTTTCGAGCAGCATGCCCACCACGGCCGGAATTGCGATTGCCAGCACGAGGGCCAGCGGCATCGGTATTCCCGACTGCATGAAAAAGAAGGCCAGCATGCCGCCGAGCATGATGAACTCGCCTTGGGCGAAGTTGATCACGTTGCTGGCGTTGTAGATCAGCGTAAAACCCAGCGCCGCCAGGGCATACGTGGCGCCGACCGTGATGCCTGAAAACAGGAACTGCAGGAACTCTGCCAAGATGGTGTCTCCCCGATCAACTGCTATTTCGGCCGCTTGTCGATGACCCGCTTCGCCTTGCCGACCAGCGTGCGTTCCACCTTGTCGGTCTCGACCACATGGACATCCGCGGTAACCCCAACCAGCGCCTTGATGTGGTGCTTGACCTCGGCGCCGATATCCTTGCGTTTCTGTTCGCTGATCTGGCCCGACAGATCGGCGCGCACCTCGACATACACATCCAGCTTGTCCAGATGCCCGTCGCGCGATACCTGCAGTTGATACTGGGCGCACAGGTTGGGGTTCTTCAGCAGGACTTCCTCGATTTGCGTCGGGAAGACATTGACCCCGCGGATGATCAGCATGTCGTCGCTGCGCCCGGTGATCTTTTCCATGCGGCGCATGGTGCGCGCCGTTCCGGGCAGCAGGCGGGTCAGGTCGCGCGTGCGGTAACGCAAGATGGGCAGGGCTTCCTTCGACAGCGAGGTGAATACCAGTTCGCCCATTTCGCCGTCGGGCAGCACTTCGCCCGTTTCCGGATGGATGATTTCCGGGTAGAAATGGTCTTCCCAGATGTGCGGACCATCCTTGGTCTCGATGCATTCGCACGATACCCCGGGGCCCATGACTTCCGACAATCCGTAGATATCGACGGCATCGATGCCGAGGCGTTCCTCGATCTCGCGCCGCATTTCGTTGGTCCATGGTTCGGCGCCGAAGACGCCGACGCGCAGGCTGCTCTGATTCGACTTCATGCCCTGCCTGATCATCTCGTCGGCGATCGTCAGCACATAGGAAGGCGTACATAGAATCACCGTCGGCTTGAAGTCCTGGATCAGCTGCACCTGCTTTTCGGTCTGGCCGCCGGACATGGGAATCACGGTGGCGCCCAGAGCCTCGCCACCATAGTGCGCGCCGAGACCGCCGGTAAACAGGCCGTAGCCATAGGAGTTGAGGATGATGTCGTCGGCGGAACATCCGGCCGCGCGCAGGGACCGCGCCATGAGGCTTGCCCACATCGCGATGTCGTTTTTGGTATAGGCGACCACCGTCGGCTTGCCGGTGGTGCCGGACGAGGCGTGAATCCGCACCACGTCGCGCATCGGCGTCGCGAACATGCCGTAGGGATAGGTGTCGCGCAGGTCGAGCTTGGTGGTGAAGGGAAACTTCGCCAGGTCGGACAACTGCTTCAAGTCGTCGGGATGCACTCCGGCGGCATCGTATTTCTTGCGGTAGTGCGGCACCTTGTCGTAAGCGTGCTGCAGCGACCACTTCATGCGCTGCAACTGCAACGCCTGCAACTCGTCCCGGCTGGCCTTCTCGATGGGATCCAGCTCCCCGGCTGAACTACGTGGCTTGGTCATGAATCTCTCCCTATACGGCTTCTCGATGAGCCATCTGTTTGACGAAGGCCAGATTTTCCACGACCTTGCCCTGAATGTGTGAAATCTGCTCCGGACTCAGGTGACGGAAGCGCCCCATCGCCTTGAGGTACTCGGTTACCGGCAGCGGTTCATCCACCGGCCGCGTGAAGTGCAGGCCTTCGGTCGGGTTGTACTCCCACAACATCACGAAATTGGTTTCCACCGCCTTGCGCGCGACTTCCATGTTCTGGTCGGTCGGGAAGCGCCAGCCCGTGGTGCAGGGCGAATAGACATGCAGGTAGGCAAAGCCGCGCTTCGACGCCTGGATGGCCTTGTCGAGCTTGTCGTAGAGGTCTTCCATGTAGGCCGTGGAGGCCGTGGCGACATACTCGCAGCGATGGTTGACCATGATCAGCGGCAGGTTCTTGGCGTCCTGCGTCTTGCCCTGCGAGGGCATGCCGCCCGAGCCCTTGCCGATCGGCGTGGTGGACGTCCATGCTCCATACGGCGTGCAGCTCGAACGCTGCATGCCGGTGTTCATGTAACCCTCGTTGTCCACCACCATGAACAGGATCTGCTCGTTGCGTTCGGCAGCACCCGACAGGGACTGGAAGCCGACGTCCGAGGCGCCGCCGTCGCCGGCAATCGCCAGCGCCGTGACATCGCGTCCGACCCGCTTGTACTGGCGCTTGACGCCGGCCAGCATGGCCGCGGTATTGGTCAGCAGCGGATGGAAAACCGGGATCTTGGTGCCGGTGGTGCCGTTGAAGCCGACCGAACCCATGCCCGGCACACAGCCCGGCGGCGTCGCCAGCACGGTCTCCGGTCCCACCCGGCGCAGCGTGTGGCGCATCAGGAGTTCGGTATTGCAGCCCTGGCAGCCGGCCAGCCCCGGAGCGAACAGGTCTTCCCAGTCGCCGACCTCGTTGTAGATGCGCGAGGTGGTGACGTAGGTCAGCGCGTCGTGCGGGCAGGCCGGCACACAGGCCGGCGACCCCTCGCAGGTGTCGCACTTGGCGACATGGCCGGTTCCGGCATCGAGGGCGATGCCGGCGTAGGCGCAGCCGACGGTGCACAGCAGGCAATCGACGCACTTGTTCGCGTTCCAGTCGATCACGCCGTTCGCGTAATTCTTGGTCAGGGCCGCCGCGGGGCAGACGGTGACGCACTTGGGATCGGCACACTGGCGGCACAGCGCGAGCTCGAAGCCGTCACTCTCGCTGCCGACGATCTGGATGCGCGACCGCGCCGTGTCGCCAACGCCGACTTTTGCCGTGGCGCAGGCCGTCATGCAGTCGCCGCAGCCGTCGCATTTGGCGGAGTCGAAGGCGATGGTGTTGTAGGCGTGTCCCATGGTCTTCCCCTAGTGGATCGTCATTCCGGCGGAAGCCGGAATCCAGTACGGCGCCGCCACTGGATTCCGGGTCAAGCCCGGAATGACAACCTGCTCTGTTAACATTGAATTCAAGTTGATTGCCTCAGCGCCAGAGTTTGGACATCAGTTCGCGGCCGACGGCCAGGGGATTGGCCAGGAAGCGCTCCTTGACCGCCGTCAGATCGACGCGCCGCAGGATCAACTGGCACATCACGCCGCCGTCGAAGAATTCATTGACGCCGTAGATTCCCGTCAGGCGGTTGTCGGCGCTGAAGATCGCCTTCAGGTAGCGGCCGCTGGCTTCGTCGAATCGCGTCACAACCTCGCCGCCATCCGGCGCCTTGCTGCTGCCGACGGAAATCGCATGGCGGCCGAAGAAGTGGTAGGTGTTGAGCGGCACGCCGCCGGGATATTTCTTCAAGCCCGGATCCTCGGCCATCGCCATGCCGGCGATGCGGCCCTGCTCGGTGGCGTCCGGCAGGATGGCGTTCATGATCTTGGCATCGGTGTAGAAGCCCTTGGCCTGGGCGCAATCGCCGGCGGACCAGACATTGGCCACGCTGGTCTGCATGGTGTCGCTGACCAGGATGCCCCGGTCGTGTTCGACCCGGCTGCCGGCCAGATAGTCCATGTTCGGCCTGACGCCGGTGGCCACCAGCAGCAGGTCGGCTTCCAGCGTGGTGCCGTTTTCCAGCGTCAGCGTGGCGCCGATGGCCGAGGGTGCAAGTTTGACCACCCGGCTGCCGGTCAGGATCCTGGCGCCGTTGTCGGTGAAGGCCTTCTCGATCAAACCGGCCGCCGTCGCGTCGAAGTAACCGTCGGTCAGCTGTTTTGCCATTTCCACGATGGTGACGGAGGCGCCGGCCTTGACCAGGTTTTCGGCGGCATGCATGCCGACCAGCCCTGCGCCCAGCACCACAGCCTGCTTCGAGTGCTTGATCGCGGCATTGAGCTTCGTCGCATCGTCCAGCGTGCGCAGCACATGGTAGGCGACCTGGTCAAGGCCCGGAATCGGCGGAATCGCAGGTGCCGCGCCGGTGGCCAGCAGAATCTTCTCGTAGGTGATCTCGCTGCCGTCGGCGAGTTCCGCCGCGTTGCGTTCGACGTGCAGCGCCTTCAGCGCCGTGCCCCGCTTCAACCGGACGTGGTGGTCGGCAAAGAACTTTTCGTCGCGCAGGAAAATGCCGTCGGGCGCCGAGCGGCCGGAAACCACGTAGGGCAGCACGGTCGGCGAATACGGCAGGTGCGGGTCGCGGGTCAGCAGCATCAGGCTGCCTTCGGGGTCGTGCATGCGGATCGCGGTCACCGCTTCCAGCGCGGCGTGGCTGCTGCCGACCACGAGGTATTTGGTCTGTTCCATGGCTAGTCCTTCTCGTTGAGCCAGACCGGCTCTGTCGGCGCCGGGCTGCCGAGCAGCTTTTCCGTCGCTTCGATGACGCGGTGGAAATGCCCGACCGTGATGTCGGCACCCGCCAGGCCGCCGATGAAGCTCATCGACGGAATGTGGCGCCCGAGGCGGTAGAGCACGCCCATGGTTTCCTGGTACATCGGGCCGCAATTCCAGCGGAAACCCACCGAACGGTTGACCACGCCCAGCGCCCGGACCTTGTCCAGAGACTTCTTCAGAGCCTCGATCGGAAAGGGGCTGAAGGTCTTGATCTTGATCAGGCCCACGTTCTTGCCCGCGTCGCGGGCCTCGTCGATCGCGTCCTTGGCCGCGCCCGGTCATGCTGCCCAGGGTCATGATCGCGTAGTCGGCGCCGTCCATCCGGTATTCCTCGACCAGCGGCGCGAAGCGGCGGCCGAAGCGTTGCGCCCACTCCTCGTGGATTTCCTCGATCACGCGCAAGGAGTTCTGCATGCCGCGGCACTGGCCCTTGCGATAGCGCACGAAGATCGACGGTCCCTTGCCGCTGGTGCCGCCGGTCAGCGGATCGACCGCCATCGGCCGCGTGCGGATCGAGCGCGACGTGCCAATTGACGTCCTTGACGCCCATGAAGGCATCGACTTCGGCCTGACCGGGCAGTTCGACGCGCGAGGTGCCATAGGAAAGATAGTTGCCGTCGAGGCAGACATTCACCGGCAGCATGACGTCATGATGTTCGGCAATCTTGAAGGCCATGATGGTGGTGTCGAGCACCTCCTGCACGGTCTCGCAATAGACCTGCACCCAGCCCACCTCGCGCACCGTCATCGCATCCTGGTGGCCGCCCCAGACCGACTGCGGCGTGATGCCGTCGCGCGTCACGATCGACATGACGATCGGCAGGCGCATGCCGGAGGTGCGGAAATAAGGTTCGAACATGAAGGCCAGGCCGGGACCGCAGGTCGCGGTATAGGTTCGCGCTCCGGCCAGGGCTCCGCCCTGCAAGCATCGACAGCACCGAATGCTCGCCCTCGGCATCGACGATGTCGGCATCCATGCGGCCGTCGGCGATCAGCTTGGCGACGTGCTCGACCAGGGATGACTGCGGCGTGATCGGATACACGGCGACCATGTCGGGGCGCGCCAGGGCGACGCCCAGCGCGGCGGCCTCGTTGCCTTCGCAGAGGATGACCTTTTGCTTGGCCGGCTTCGTCTGGCTCGGCGTTTCGACGGTGGCGGTAGTCATGTTGCCTCCGGGATCATGGTGATCGCGCGTTGCGGGCACTCGTTGGCGCAGATGCCGCAACCCTTGCAGGTTTTCAGGTTGAAGTCGAACCAGGCCGGCTTTTCCTCGACGCACTGCACCGGGCAGTACAGCCAGCAGACGGCGCACTTGACGCACTTGTCGCGGTCGACCACCGGCCGCATGCTGCGCCAGTCGCCGGGAAGCATCGGACTGACTTCGGTGGCGACCGGACAGAGGTCGTCGGGGACCTTGGCCTTGACCAGGTCGAACAGCGGATAGCGGTGTGGCGGCTCATGCCGCCACCCTCCGCTCTATCGTATGGACGGTGGTCTCGTTGTAACCCCGCTCCAGCGCGATCATGTTCTGCTTGAGACCGGCGTCGCGAAAGTCGGAGTCTTCCAGCGAGCGCTTCAGCGCGTCCAGCGAGACGACGCCGGTGGTCCGTGCGAAGGCACCGAGCATCAGCGTATTGGTGATCGGGCGCTTGAAAATCTCCAGCGCGATGCCGATCGCATCGCAGAGGCCGACCACGCCCACCGCATCCGGCCAGCACTACTTCAGCCAGCGGCTTGTGCGTGGCCTGCACCAGCGTGCCGCCGGGCTTGAGGCCGGAAAATATATCCACCGATTTGGCCAGCGTCGGATCGACGCAGATCAGGCAATCGGGCGTATAGATATTGGTCAGCTGGCGGATTTCGCGATCGCTGCAGCGCAGGAAGGAAACCACCGGCGCGCCGCGCCGCTCGAAACCGAAGGACGGAATCGACACCGCGTACTTGCCCTCTTCGAGCAGCGCCGCCGCGAGCATCGATGCCGCGGTAACGGCACCCTGGCCGCCGCGGCCATGAAAACGTACTTCGTACATCCCGTCTCCTCCAGTTCGACGGAGTTCCCTGGCCCCGTCATCGGTTTGCGTCTCCGGGATCTATTATCCGGCTTTGGCCCCCGGAACGGGTTTCCATCCGGGCTTGACGGCGGGTCCCGCCGGTCCGCCGCCGCGCGCCGGCAGACGCACCGCGGCCAGGCCCTGGGTGAAGGCCGCGCGGCGCACCAGCGTGTATTTCAGGAACCAGCCGCCGGCAACCACCAGGATTCCGGCCGCGAACATCAATGCGGGCCGCCCCGGCATGCCTGCCAAGGCCGCCGCCACGGCGAGTCCGGGAAGAATGTGACCGAACACGGCCAGCCTCGGTGCAATCCCGTCGAGCACCCGCAAGGCGCCTTCGGGAGCGCCCTCGGCAGTCAGTCCGGCGAGATAGCCCTTCCAGACCAGGGCCCGGATCGCGATCAGTATCAGCAAGGCAAGCGCATGCCAGAAACTGATCGACGCCCCCGACAGGGATGCCACGCAAGCCAGAAAGCCGGCGCCTTCAGCGAGTCCGGTCGCCACCATCAGGGATACGCTGCGTGGATGCCGCCATGCGGGAATGCCCTTGTTGGCCGCCAGAATGCGCGCCTGGCTGTAGAGGAATGCCAGCCCGGCTATACCGGCCAGCAGCGCCAGCAGCGGCTGGACCAAAAGCCAGGCCAGACCGCCCGTGGCAAATACCGCCAGGGCGACAAAAGCCTCGCGCGTCATCCAGGATGTGGCGAAATGCCGATAGACGTTCAGGGCGCGCAACGGCCGGCCGATTTCGAACCAGACGCAGGTCAGTCCGCAACCGATCAGGATCAGCGCAAACAGGATGGCCATGCGCGTGGGCGCCGGCTCGAAGCCGCTGATCGAAGCAAAAAACAGCAGGGCGCCGCCGGCGCCGCCGGCAATGAAATTCGACGCCGCGCGCCAGTCCCAGTTGTTCTGCGGCTTGGGCGCCGCCAGGGTTGAAGCTCCGGGTACGGGTTTCTTCATGGCTGGTCCCATATGTAATACACGCCGGGTTCGGTACCCAGTTCCTCGTGCATGCGGAAGTGCTGCGTTTGCGCCAGCAACTGGCTGACACTGCTTTGCGGATCGTTGATGTCGCCGAAGCCCATGGCGCCGGAGATGCACGAATTGACGCAGGCCGGCGTCACCTCCGGATCGACGCCGGGCGTGCGCCCGGTCACCGCGGCCTCGTCGATGCGGTCCTTGCAGAAGGTGCATTTCATCGAAACGCCGACCCGACCGGGATCGAAACGCCTGGCCTCGGACGTCATCTGCGATTCGCCATAGGCAAAGTGCTGTTCGTGGACGATCGACCGCGCGTCAAAGGGGCAGGCCATGACGCAGTTGGCGCAGCCGATGCAAAGCTCGTAATCGATCGCCACCAGACCGTCGTCCCGCTTGGTGGTCGCCTCGGTCGGACAAACGCTTTCGCACGGAGGATCGCCGCAATGCATGCAGGCGACGGGAAGAAAGGTCCGCCGTACCTCCGGAAACTCGCCGGTTTCAAGGTCGAGTACGCGCCGCCACTGAATCCCCGGCGGCGTGGCATTGGTTCCCTTGCACGCGGCGGTGCAGGTCTGGCAGCCGACACAGCGGCGCAGATCGATGGTCATGACATAGCGCTTCATGCCGCCGCCTCCATTTTCCTCACTGCCACGCGCACGATGTCCGCGCCGGAACCCGTCGCGTCGGTCAGATCCAGCGTCATCGGCGCAACCGTATTCAGGCTCGGTATGCCCAGATCCTTGGCGAACGGCTGAGCCCAGTGATCGAACTGGCCGATGATGACCAGCGTATCGGGCCGCACGCCCTGCATCAGGGCCGCCCTGCCGTAGGTGGCCCCGATATGGGAGCGAACCTCGATCCGATCCCCGTCGGCAATCCCCAGCCCGGCGGCGGTCTTCGCGTTCATGATGACTCCGGCATGACCACGCAGATTGAGCGCGACCTCGTGCATCATCTCGATGCCGGCATTGCCGCCGGCGTGGTACTGCATGCTCTTGCTGGTCAGCAGCCAGAACGGAAAATCCTCGATTTTTGCACCCGACTTTTCAAGGTTGCGCACCCAGCGTGCCGGAACATCGTGCCAGTCCGGCAGCGCCGAATACTCGGAAAGCTGCTCGTCCCACCAGTTCATGTTCTTCTCGTGCAGCCGGTTGCCCAGTTCCCGTCCGGTGCGCAGCAAACGTTCCTGATAGGGCAGTTCGTAACGCAGCCCGTGCTTTTCCATGGTCGGCGTCAAATACCATTCGAGCCGCGACATGGGAACGGCATAGAAGCCATTCTCGCGGAACCAGTCGAGGCCGTGCTCAACCTTGCCCTCCGAGAAACTCAGCGAGGCCGCGCGGCAAACCGCATCCCAGATGTGCTCGGGTGCCAGATCGCCGGCCGGGTCGAGACTGAAGTCATAATCCTTGCCCTTGAGCTGGGCGACACCGGAAATTCCCTTGTTGATCGCCTTGACATAGGGCTCGAGCACACCGGCGCGCCGGGCCAGTTCGGTGGTAATCCAGGTGAAGTCGCGCGCATCGCCCTGCGGTTCGACCGCCTTCTGCCGCAGCACGACGCCCTTGTAATCCCAGAACTGCTCCATGTACTTGGTGCCGCCCATGCGAATCATCTGGGTCGACTCGAAATCGGTGGCTTCGGGCAACAGGATGTCGGCCATGTAGTTGGTCTCGTCCAGGGTGTAGGCGAAACAGGCCATGAACGGGAAACGCGCCGCAATTTCCGCCAGGTGCGTCGTATCCCAGAAGGAGATCGACGGATTCGAGCGATAGACGATCCACACCTCGGGCAGCGTCGGCATCGGCATCGACCAATCGTCGGGCCGCTCGCCCTGGAACATCCAGGCCAGTTGGGTCGGACCGAGCGCCTGACTCCAGGCGCCGTTGTGGCCGACTATCGGCACCAGCGTCTGGTGCAGGTTGCGGTTGGACGGCACCGTTTGCCAGTCCTCCTTGTTCGTCGGGTTGAAGTACTGGACCATGAAGCCGTCCTCGCCCGGCGCCACGCCCAGATGGCGGTTGTCACGCGACTTGTTGAGCCGCACCGTGGTGCCGACCAGTGCCGCCGGGATTTTCCAGTGCGCCGACCAGAACCGCCAGCACGGTGCGCGCCCAGCAGCATTCGTAGGCGCCCCAGCCGTTGTTGACCGACTTGCCGAGGGTGACCGCCACCGGCCGCAAGGCCAGGGTCCTGCCGTCGATCTCGATGGTTTCGCCGATGCCGGCATTTTCCAGATACTCGTTGGCTATGCGGCGTATCGTCTGCGCAGGCACGTCGCAGATTCCGGCCGCCCACTCCGGCGTGTACCTGGCGATGTGACCGACAAGCATGTCGTACGCCGTCTTGCCTTCGACGTTGACATACTCCCGACACTCCTTGTCGGCATCCACCACCACGGCACGGGCGACGCGATAACTCCCCGCCACCGCGGGGTGCGCACCGGGCGTATCGTGGGCCACGGCGGCACCCGAAGTCTCGTCCCAGATCAGCGGCTTGCGACTCTCCGGATCGCGCAGATAAAGGCCGTCCGGCGCCACCAGGTAGGGCGATGCAGTGCGATCGCGAAGGAAGGGGATGTCGAGCTGTTGCAGACCATGCTCGCACACCAGGACATTGATCAGCGCAAACAGGAACGCGGGATCGGTCTTGGGCCGGATCGGCACCCATTCGGCGGAGCAGGCTCCCGTCACGGACAGGTGCGGCTCCACCTGAACCCTCTTGTAGCCGCGTATCCGGGCATCGGCATGGCGGATTACCGCGCAAGGCCCGCCCGTCACTTCGACGTTGGCGCCGACCGCGATCACATAGCGCGCGTTGGGCGTGTCGGACGCTACCGTGAAACCGCGATGCCAGAACTCGCCGTACAGATGCTCGGAATGAACGCACTTGACGCCCTGCCCCGAACCGAAGCTGTAATCCACGGGGCCCCATGCGGCAAGAAATGCCGGGAAGGTGCCCATGTAGTTCGACGGCGTACCGCCGTGCCCGAGACTGACCGCGAGCCTCGGCAGCCCGGCTTCATCGACCAGTCCCTTGGCGCGCAGGGCGTTGAGCTTCTGCGCCACGGTGTCGAGCGCCTCGTCCCACGAAATGGGAACGAAACCGGGATCTTCGTTGCGGCCCTTTTTCGGGTTGGTCCGCTTCATCGGCTGCTGGATGCGGTTCGGGTTATAGGTCTTCTGCACCAGGCCGTAGGCCTTGACGCACGGCTTGCCCTTGGCCGGATGCACCTCGGCAGCGGCAAAATTTGGCGCGACCTCGGTTGCCACTCCATCCTCGACTTTCACACTCAGGAAGTCGGGACCGGAAACGCAGTTATAGCAAATGGTCGGAACATGCTTGACCGACTTGGATTGGACTGCTGCCATGCTCATTTCCCTCGACTAAGGAACGCGTTCAGGATGCGAATGGACACGGTGCCGTTCGCCGCGGACAAAGCCGGTGAGCCGACCGGGCGCTTTGCGCCGCAGCTGTCAGGTGCCTCGATGCCCACAATCGCCTCGTGTTGCATGCTCCGCCTCGCCCGCCAACGCAGGAATGAATTTACCCCCGCTTCAATTACGATACACTTTATGGAGTCAAGTGGCAAGTATTTTGTATCACATTAGAATTGCCTTATGCTGCATACTGGATATAGGTGCATCCAATACAATGCACCGGCTTGGGCGGCACCCCGCCTTGTGCGGGGCCGCCGGATGTCACCGATCGTGCGAATGGGAACAATGTGAAGAGCCGACATATCAGCCAATGGATCAAGGATTTCCTGGACCGGCACCCGACCCGCGCCAACTCGCTGATCATCACGATCTATGGCGACTTCATCGCACCTCACGGCGGCACGGTCTGGCTCGGCAGTTTCATCCGCCTGGTGCAGCCGCTCGGCCTCAACGAGCGCATGGTGCGCACCAGCGTCTATCGCCTGTCGCAGGAAAAGTGGCTGGTATCGGAACAACTCGGACGCAAGAGCTTCTACAGCCTGACCACCTCGGGCCGGCGCCGCTTCGAGCACGCCTATCGGCGCATCTACTTCGCCCCGCAGGACACCTGGACCGGCGAATGGCAGATGGTCCTGATCCCCGCCTCGCTGGCCGGCGCACAGCGCGACACCCTGCGCAAGGAACTGGCCTGGGCCGGCTACGGCGCCCTGGCATCGGGCATCCTGGCCCACCCCTCGGCCGACACCGAGGCGTTGCTGGACATCCTGCAGGAGACCGGAGCCCACGACAAGGTGGTGGCGATGAAGGCCGCCAATATCAGTGCCCTGACCAGCAAGCCGCTGCAGGAACTGGTGCATGAATGCTGGAATCTGGATGTGCTTGCGGCGAAGTATCTCGATTTCATCGAACTCTTCCGCCCGGTACTGCGCACCCTGCGCGCCGCCAGCCGCCTCGATCCGGAGCAATGCTTTCTGGTGCAGACGCTGCTCATGCACGACTTCCGGCGCGCGCTGCTGCATGATCCGCAACTTCCGTCGCAGCTGCTCCCCGCCAACTGGAGCGGCGGCATCGCCCGGCAGCTCTGCGAGGACCTCTACCGCATCACCTACCCCCTCGCCCAGCGGCATCTGTTGTCGGTCTGCGAGACCGCCAGCGGGCCGCTGCCCCCGGCGGCGCCCTATTTTTACGAACGCTTCGGCGGACTTCAGCTGCCCGCCGCCGGGAGCAATACCGGCAACGCGAAAATCTGATGGAAATCAACCGATACATATTTAATATGTTTTATAGAAGTTTCTGTATCTGATATAGTTGCCCCCTGCGAAGCATCCAGTTCTGTCAACCGCGCCGCACCAGGGGAGCCAACACCATGCATGAATCGTCACCGTCCGCGACCGCATTGGCGACCCGCCTGTTCCGCCAGGCCGCCGCAGCGGGGCGCGACACCCTGAACCAGGCGGAGCTGGACACCCTGCTGCCGGCACTGGGCGTCAGCTTCAGCCCGAAGGCGAAGGGGTCCGCGACGGCGACGGCGGTCGATCTGCGCATCAGCCTGAACCACACCCGCGAATTCGGCATGGTCATCAGCGCCGGCATGGGCGGGCTGGATGCCGATCTGGACGAAAGCAACTTCAGGCAGGACCGCGCCGCGGTCTACGCCGCCACCGAACTGACCGATGCGGCCGACTTCCTGCGCCTGTTCCAGCGCACCCTGGCCTGGCAACGGCTGGCGGCGATCGCCCGGCGTGACGGCCTGCCGCTGCCGGACCAGGCATTGCAGACCTGCTTCGAAACCTTGCTCGCGCTGGCCGGCGCGTCCGGCAACCCCGATGCCCCCTTCGTGCTGCGCAGCCTGGAACTGAACCCGGCGCATATCGGCGACGGACCGCGCGGCTCCGGGCTGAGCGTGACCGCAAGTCCGCTGCGAGTTCGGCGCACCCGCGGCCGGCCGCCTGCCGCGGCCCATAGCCAAGATCGACAAGCTGATCCATCCCGGGTCGATCGGCATCATCGGCGTCTCGTCCGCCAACATGAACTTCGGCCGCATCATCCTGAAAAACCTGATGGGCAGCGGCTACAGCAGGGAACGCCTGTGCATCATCCGCCCGGGCGAGACCGAGATCGACGGCGTCAGGTGCGTCGAAAGCCTGAAGGCGCTCGAACACAAACTCGATCTGCTGATCGTTGCCGTCGCCGCCAGTGCGGTCTACGAACTGGTCGACGAGATCATCGAAACCGACGCGGTGGAATCGGTCATGCTGATTCCCGGCAGCCTGGGCGAAACCAAGGCCAGCAGGGAACCTGCGGCCGCATTGGCCGAACGCATCAACGCCGCCCACGGCAAGCCGGGCGGCGGCCCGATTTTTCTCGGCGCCAACTGCCTCGGCGTGGTATCCCACCCCGGCTCCTACGACTCCTGGTTCATTCCCCTGGAGCGCCTGCCCAAGCCGCAGAAGAAGCCGGAGAGAAACTCGGTCATGCTGAGCCAGAGCGGCGCCTTCATGATCACCCGCATCAGCCAGAACCCATGGCTCGATCCGCGCTACATGCTGGCCCTGGGCAACCAGACCGACCTGACCCACGGCGACATGCTGAACTACTTCGCCGAACTGCCGGAAATCGAAACCATCGGCATCTACATCGAGGGCTTCAAGGATCTCGACGGACTCGATTTCGCCAAGGCCGTGCGCAAGGCCGTGCGCAACGGCAAGCAGGTCGTGGTCTACAAATCCGGCAAGACCGCGCCCGGCATGGGCGGCGTCATGGGCCATACCGCCTCGATCGCCGGCGGACCGATGCTGTTCGATTCGGTCGTGCGCCATGCCGGAGCCATCGTCGCCGAGGACTTCAACAGCTTCGACGACCTGTTCTACATAGCCGGCGCCCTGCACCACAAGAAAATCGGCGGCAATCGTCTCGGCGCCATCAGCGGCGCCGGCTTCGAAGCGGTCGGCATGGCCGACTTCATCGAGTCGGACAACTTCGCCATGGAAATGGGTGCCCTTGAGCCCGGATCCGTTAAAAACATCGAGGAAATCCTGCTCGCCAAGAAACTCAACGCCCTGGTCGAGGTCAGGAACCCGATCGACATCAATCCCGGCGCCGATGACGAAGCCCACCTGCAAATCGTCGAGGCCTTCCTGCAGGATCCGAACATCGACGCGGTCGTGGTCGGACTCGATCCCACCGCGCCTTCCGTGCGCGCCCTCGAATCGAGCAAGCTGCGCCCCGGCTTCGACATCACGGATCCCGAAGAGCACCGTGCATCTGATGCCGCCGCTGGTCGATCGCAATGACAAACCGGTGATCGGCATCGTCGATGGCGGGCAGCTTTACGACGCCATGTGCGCGCAACTGATGGACCAGGGCGTCTGCGTGTTCCGCAACTGCGCCAGGGGCACCAAGGCGCTGGTGCGCTACTTCGAGGCAAGGCTGAATGCCGAGCGCCTCATCAGGCGGAATCGCTGAACCCGTCATTCGTCAAGAATTCACACACACAGGACCCACCATGAGCAATGCACTGATCAAGGACATCTTCCGCACGGCGCACAACGAAGGGCGTTCCGCGCTGTTCGAGCATGAGGTCTACCGGCTGCTCGCCGCGGCCGGCATCGCCTCGACGCCAAAACACGAGGTGATCGCCGGCGGGGCCGAGCCGGCGGACGATCTTCTGGCGTCGTTCCCCGGCAGCCGGGTGGTGGTGAAGATCGTCTCCGGCAGCATTGCCCACAAGTCGGACGTGGGCGGGGTCGTCGTCGTGCCCAACCAGCCGAAGGCGGTGCGAGCCGCCTGCCAAAGCATGCTTGCGCAGCTGTCGGAACGCGACGTCGCAGGGGTGATGCTCACGGAGTTCGTCGAAGCGGACGCCGCGGGCGCCGGCAGCGAGCTCCTGGTCGGCATCCGCAACACGCGCGAGTTCGGCATGATCATCAGCGCCGGGATCGGCGGCGTCGACACCGAGCTCCATGCCGGTAGCGCCCGCCGCGGGCAGGCGGTGGTGTCGGCCTCGACCGCGCTGACCACGGCCGAGGAATTCCTCGAGCTTTTCAGACCGACGATTGCCTACCGGAGGATCGCCGGACAAACGCGGGGAGGCCGCCGGCTGGCGACGGACGAAACCCTCCTGCAGTGCTTTGGCGCCTTCATCCGCCTCGCCAACGACTGCTCGACGGGCAACCCGGAGACCGACTTCGTCATCGAGGAGATGGAGGTCAACCCCTTCACCTGCTCGGCCGGCGCGCTCGTCGCGCTCGACGGATTGTGCCGCATCGGCCGCCCGCAGAAGGTCCGCCCGCCGCGGCCCCAGGGCAAGATCCACAAGCTGCTGCACCCGGCTTCGATCGGCATCATCGGTGCCTCCGCCACGCGCATGAACTTCGGCCGGATCACCCTGAAGAACATCATCGCATCCGGTTATGACAAGTCGCGGCTGCGCGTCATCAATCCCGACGGCCAGGAAGTCGATGGCGTGCCCTGTGTGACGAGCCTGGGGGCGCTGGAGAGCAAGCTGGACCTCTTGATCCTGGCGGTGACCGCCGACGTCGCCTTCGGCATCATCGATGAGGTGATCAAGACCGATGCCGTGGAATCGGTGCTGTTGATCCCCGGTGGCATGGGCGAAACCGAGGCGAGCCGTGAGCCTGCCCGGCGCATGCTGGAGACGATCGACAACGCCCGGCGCGCGGGAGTCGGACCGGTGTTCGTCGGCGGCAACTGCCTGGGCATCATCTCGCACCCCGGCAACTACGATTCCTGGTTCATTCCCGAGGAACGCCTGCCGAGAACCCGGAAGAAGGCGCGACGCAACTCGGCGTTCATCAGCCAGAGCGGCGCCTTCCTGGTCACGCGGCTGAGCAAGAACGCGTGGCTCGACCCGGCCTACATGGTCGCCCTGGGCAACCAGAACGACATCACGCACGGCGACATGGTCGCCAGCTTCGCGGACAACCCGGACATCCGCGTGATCGGGGCCTACGTCGAAGGCTTCAAGGACCTCGACGGGCTGGCCCTGGCGAAGTCCGTGCGCAAGGCGACCGCGGCCGGCAAGCAGGTGGTCATCTACAAGGCCGGACAGTCCGCTGCGGGCGGGCGGGCCGCGATGGGTCATACGGCCTCGATCGCCGGCGACTACGAGGTCTGCCTGTCGGTGCTGACGCAGGCCGGCGCGCTGATCGCGAGCGACGTCAGCGAGTTCGGCGACCTGTTCTACATCTCGGACTGCCTGTGCGACAAGATCGTCGGCGGCAAGCGACTCGGCGCCCTGGCCGGCGCGGGCTACGACACGGTGGCCATCGCCGACAGCATCCAGGTGGGCGACTTCTCCATGTCTCTGGCCGCGATCGGACCATCGACCCGGGAACGACTGGTAGCGATCCTGGCGACCAAGAAGCTCGATGCGCTCATGGAAGTCCGCAACCCGTTCGACATCAACCCGGGGGCGGACGACGAGGTGCACCTGCTTTGCACCGAGGCCATGGCCGCCGAGCCGGACGTCGACTCCGTAGTCGTCGGACTCGACCCGACCTCGCCCATGGTCAGGTCACTCAAGAAGAGCGCGCGGCCGGGCTACGACATCGACAGCCCGGAGAGCATCGTCCAGACGCTGCCGGCGCTGGTCGCCTCCTGTCCGAAACCCATCGTCAGCTTCATCGACGGCGGCCCGCTGTTCGACCCGATGGCCGACCAACTGATGGAGCATGGCGTCTGCGTCTTCCGCTCCAGCGAGCGCGCAACGCGGGCGCTCGTCCGCTATACCGAGGCGCGGCTGCGCGCGGCGTGCCTGCGTGGCGAGGCAGCGCCTGGCGCCTAGCGTCCCGTCCAAGGAAGGATAAGACTGCCGGGGCTATTCGACTCCCGACCCGCTCGATGACATCGAGATGGTCTGCCGCGATCTGCAGCTCGCGCACATCGACGCGGACCAGGAGTCGGCGCTGACGGTACGGCGGCGGATGCCGCCCGCGGCCTATTCGTCGACGACGCCGGGGAGATTCAGGACGTCGGTGAAGCCGAAGCGACGGAAGTCGCGCACCCGCATCGGGTAGAGGATGCCGTCGAGGTGGTCGCACTCGTGCTGCACCACGCGGGCATGGAAACCTTCCACGCGGCGCTCGAAACGCCGCCCGTTCTCGTCGTGCCCCTCGTAGTAGAGGCGCTTCCAGCGCGGCACCCAGCCGCGCATGCCGGGAACCGAGAGGCAGCCTTCCCAGCCTTCCTCTTCTTCGTCGCCGAAGGGCGTCAGCACGGGATTGATCAGCACCGTCTCCGGCACCGGAGGCGCATCCGGGTAGCGCGGATTCGATTCGCAGCCGAAGATCACCACGCGCAGATCGACACCGATCTGCGGCGCGGCGAGCCCGGCACCGTCGAGATGCGCCATGGTGTCGCGCATGTCCTGCAACAATGCGGCGAGCTGCGGTGTGCCGAAATCCGTCACCGGCTGCGCGACGCGCAGCAGGCGCGGGTCGCCCATGCGCAGTACGTCATGAATCATGCACAAATGCCTTCGATGATCCGGCGCACGCGGCCCATGGCGAGTTGCAGTACTGCTTCAAGGCTATCGAACTTGATGCCGTGGGCCGAATCCCCGCGCCCGGCCGCCCAGTTGGAAACCACGCAAAGCGCCGCGTAGGGGAGTTCCAGCTCGCGGGCCAGTCCTGCTTCGGGCATGCCCGTCATGCCGACGATGTCGGCTCCGTCGCGCTGCATGCGGTCGATTTCCGCTGCGGTCTCCAGCCGGGGCCCTTGCGTGGTCGCATACACCGCGCCGTCAAATACTTCTTCCCCGGTCCGTTGCGCGACATCGAGCATCAGCCTGCGCACCGCTTCGTCGTAGGGCTGCGTGAAATCGACATGGATCACCGGGCCGTCACCGCCGGACTGGAAAGTCATTTCGCGGCCCCATGTGTAATCGATGATCTGGTGCGGTACCACCAGCGCACCCGGCCCGAGATCGTCGCGAATGCCGCCCACCGACGCCACCGAGATCACCTGCGTCACGCCGGATGTTTCGAGCGCATGAATGTTGGCGCGATAGTTCACCAGATGCGGCGGGATGGTATGGCCATAACCGTGGCGCGCGATGAAAACCACGTCCTTGCAATCGATACGACCGAAGGTCAGCGGGCCCGACGGCTCACCGTAGGGCGTGCGCACCACCTCGCGATGGGAAACGTCGAGGTTCGCCAATTCGGTCAAGCCGCTGCCGCCTATGATCCCGAGCATAAAAAATTCCCTGAAAATTCAATCGGAAAAGGACCCGTCGGGTGATATAATTGCGGGTTCTTCCGCATCGCAACAACGCCAAACGCCCCTATGTCCCGCGCCCTCAGAAACATCGCCATTATCGCCCACGTTGACCACGGCAAGACCACCCTCGTCGACCAATTGCTGCGCCAGTCCGGCACCTTCGCCGCCCACCAGGCCGTTACCGAGCGGGTCATGGATTCCAACGATCTCGAAAAAGAGCGCGGGATCACCATTCTGTCGAAAAACTGTGCCATCGACTACGAGGGCGTACATATCAACATCGTCGACACGCCGGGACACGCCGACTTCGGCGGCGAGGTCGAGCGCGTTCTGTCGATGGTCGATGGCGTGCTGCTGCTGGTCGATGCCGTCGAAGGCCCGATGCCGCAAACCCGCTTCGTCACGCGCAAGGCGCTGGCACTGGGCCTCAAGCCGATCGTCGTGGTGAACAAGATCGACCGTCCCGGCGCCCGCCCCGACTGGGTCATCAGCCATACCTTCGACCTCTTCGACAAACTCGGCGCGACCGAGGAACAGCTCGATTTTCCGGTGGTCTTTGCCTCGGCCCTGAACGGCTTCGCCATGCTCGACGCGACCAAGCCCGGCACCGACATGCGCCCGCTCTACGAAGCCATCATCAAGCACACGCCGCAGCCCGATGTCGATGTGGACCAACCCCTGCAACTGCAGATCTGCTCCATCGACTACAACAGCTATGTCGGCCGCATCGGCATCGGCCGCATCAAGCAGGGCCGCATGAAGGCGGGCCAGGAAGTCACCGTGATGTACGGCGACGAAAACAAGGGCAAGTCGAAAATCGCCCAGATCATGATGTTCACCGGCCTCGAACGCGAACAGGCCACTGAGGCGGAAGCCGGCGACATCGTGCTGGTCACCGGCATCGAACAGGTCGGCATCGGCGTCACCATCTGCGACCCGGCGGCACCGAATGGCATGGCCCCGCTGGTGGTGGATGAGCCGACGCTGACCATGAACTTCCAGGTCAACACCTCGCCGCTGGCCGGCAAGGAAGGCAAGTACGTCACCAGCCGCCAGATCCGCGAGCGCCTGCAAAAGGAACTGCTGTCCAACGTCGCCCTGCGCGTCGAGGAAACCGAGGATGCCGACGTATTCCTGGTCTCCGGCCGCGGCGAACTGCACCTGACCATCCTGCTCGAAACCATGCGCCGCGAAGGCTACGAACTGGCCGTGTCGCGCCCGCGCGTGCTGTTCAAGGAGATCAACGGCGAGAAGTGCGAACCCTACGAACTGCTCACCGTCGACATCGAAAACGACAATCAGGGCGCCGTCATGGAAGAGCTCGGTCGCCGTCGCGGCGAACTGCTCAACATGGAATCCGACGGCAAGGGCCGCGTGCGGCTCGAATACCGCATCCCGGCACGCGGCCTGATCGGCTTCCAGGGAGAGTTCCTTACCGCGACCCGCGGCACCGGCATGGCCAGCCACATTTTCGACGACTACGGCCCGATGGCCGGCATCATGGCCGAACGCCGCAACGGCGTGCTGATCTCGCAGGATGACGGCGCCGCCGTCGCCTACGCCCTGTGGAAGCTGCAGGATCGCGGCCGCATGTTCGTCAGCCACGGCGACCCGCTCTACGAAGGCATCATCATCGGCATCCACAGCCGCGACAACGACCTCGTGGTGAACCCGATCAAGGGCAAGCAGCTCACCAACGTGCGCTCCTCCGGCACCGACGAAGCCGTGCGCCTGGTGCCGCCGATCCTGATGACGCTCGAATCGGCCGTCGAATTCATCGCCGACGACGAACTGGTGGAAATCACGCCGAAGTCCATCCGCCTGCGCAAGCGCTTCCTCAAGGAACACGAACGCAAGCGCGCCAGCAAGGCGTCGGCCTGAAAAAACGGGAGCCGCGGCTCCCGTTTTTACTTCAAGAGTCGGCGCTGGCGGGACGGCGGCTCAGTGCCCATTGCCGTCATTCCCGCGAACGCGGGAATCCAGCGGCGTTTCAGCCAGGGCACTGGATTCCGGGTTCCGCTGCGCGGCCCCGGAATGACGGCTGATGGCCGATCACGGCCTAGCAAACCCGAAATACTCACGCCCACAACGCAAACGGGAGCCGCGGCTCCCGTTTTTACTTCCATACGTCAAGAGTCGGCGCCGACGAGACGCCGATTCCGGGCCCGGATCAGCCCAGCACCTTCAGCGCCGCATCGTAATTCGGCTCCTGCGCGATCTCGGGCACCATTTCGGCGTGGATCACCTTGTCGTTCTCGTCGACCACCACCACGGCACGCACCGTCAGGCCGAGCAGCGGGCCTTCGGCGAAGGCGACGCCCCAGGCCTTCATGAATTCGGGATTGCGGAAAGTCGACAGGTGGGAAACATTCGCCAGGCCTTCCATGTCGCAGAAGCGCTTGGCGGCGAACGGCAGGTCGCCGGAGACGCAGAGCACGACGGTGTTGGCCAGCTTGCCGGCGGCCTCGTTGAACTTGCGGGTCGAGGTGGCGCAGGTCGGAGTGTCGATGCTCGGGTAGATGTTGAAGACCTTGCGCTTGCCGGCGAAGTCCTTGAGGGAAACTTCCGCAAGGGCGCCGCTGGTCAGTTTGAAATCGGGAGCCTTGGCTCCGACGGCGGGAAGATCGCCATCGACGCGAAGGGGGGTGCCTTTCAGGGTTACGGTAGTACTCATGGATAGCTCCTGTTCTGGATGGGTTTTGGGGGTGGAAAGATCGTGGTGGAAGGATTCTAGTGTATCCGTGTCAGCCCGGGAAGAACCGCCATCGCGTTGCGCGTGGTGGCCGCGGCGACCTCCTCGACGGCGATGCCGCGCAGGCCGGCCAGCGTCAGCGCAATGCGCGGCAACTGATCCGGCGTGTTGCGGGCGCCGACTTTCCATTCGGGCGGAATGTCCGGCGCATCGGTTTCGAGCACCATGGCATCGAGCGGCAGGGTGGCGGCCAGTTCGCGGATACGGTTGGCGCGCGGAAAGGTCATGGCACCGCCGAAGCCGAGCTTGAAGCCGAGCTTGATGAATTCGTCGGCCTGCTGCCGGCTGCCGTTGAAGGCATGGGCGATGCCGCCCGGCACCCGGCAAAGCGCAAGGCCTTGAGCACCGGATCGATGGCGCGCCGCACGTGGAGCAACACCGGCAGGTCGTTGTCGCGGGCGATCCGCAGCTGGGCGCTGAAATAGAACGTCCTGCTGCGCCTCGTCGCGCGTGTTCGACGAAATGATCGAGCCCGATTTCGCCCACCGCCAGCGGATGCTCGCGCAGCACGGTTTCGCGCAGGGCGTCGAGATCGGCTTCGCGGGCGCGCTGCACATACATGGGGTGGATGCCGTAGGCCGCACCGCAGCCGGCATGCTCGCGACAGACCGAAGCCACGGCGCCGAAGTTGGCACGCTCCACCGCCGGCACCACGATCAAACCGACCCCCGCCTGCGCGGCCGCCGCGGCCACGGCAGCACGGTCGTCGTCAAACTCGGCGGCATCCAGATGGCAATGGGTGTCGACCAGCATCGAATCAAAGCTTATGAAGAAATCGTAGCGAGCGGGCCGCAGCGGGGTGCGGCCGGAGCGCAGCTACCGGAACATATGTCGTTATATGTGAGCGATAGCGAGCACCGCCCAAGCCCCGATCCGGTACGCGCAGTAGATTTATTCATGAGCTTTTACTCCAGCTCGTCGATCCAGGCCTGTTGTATCGCTTCGAGCTTTTTTTCGCCGCAGTGACTCTCGCTTTCCTCGAAGCCGGGCAGGTCCATGACCCAGGTCATCAGGTTGACAAAATTGATGCGGGTCGGGTCGACCTCCGGATGCGCTTCGGAAAGTGCGATGGCAATGTCGAGGCTGTCGGTCCATTTCATTTCTTGGAATGCCCTTCCTTGACCATGTTGATGGTGTACTTTGGAATTTCAATCACCAACGGCACCTTGCCGACAAGCGCCTGGCAGGAAAGCCGCGACTTCGGCTCGAGGCCCCAGGCCTTGTCGAGCAGATCCTCTTCGAGTTCCTCCGCCCCGGCCAGCGACTCGAAACCTTCGCGGACGACGACATGGCAGGTAGTGCAGGCGCAGGATTTTTCGCAGGCATGCTCGATGTCGATCTCGTTGCCGAGCAGCGCATCACAGATCGAAATACCGGGTTCGGCTTCGATCACCGCGCCCTCGGGGCACAACTCGACATGGGGAAGTACGATTATCTGGGTCATAGGGATAGCTGATCGACTTTTCGTCCGGTGAGCGCGCGCTGCACGCTCTGGTTCATGCGCCGCGCCGCGAATTCGTTGGTGGCGGCGCTCAGGGTTTGCATCGCTTGATCAATGGAGCGGCGATCTTCTCCGATCATCACGGCCTGCAGTTTTTTCATGGCCTCGTCGATATGCGCGCGCTCCAGGGTCGACAGCAGGACCGCATCATCCTCCAGCGCCGACTGGGTGGCCTCGATCAGGCGTTGCGCCTCCACTTGCGCTTCGCGCAGGGCACGGCGGAAGGCGTCGTCGCCGGCATGGCTGAAGCTGTCCTTGAGCATGCCGGCAATTTCATCGTCGGAAAGTCCGTAGGACGGCTTGACCTCGATGCGCGCCTCGCGGCCGCTGGTCTGCTCGCGCGCCGTGACCGAGAGCAGGCCGTCGGCATCGACCTGGAAGGTGACGCGGATTCGCGCCGCGCCCGCCACCATGGGCGGGATGCCGCGCAGTTCGAAGCGCGCCAGGCTGCGGCAATCGGAAACCAGTTCGCGTTCGCCCTGGACAACCTGGATCGCCATCGCCGTCTGGCCGTCCTTGAAGGTGGTGAATTCCTGCGCCCGCGCGATCGGAATCGTGGAGTTGCGCGGGATGACCTTTTCCACCAGGCCGCCCATGGTCTCCAGCCCCAGCGACAGCGGGATCACGTCGAGCAGCAGCCAGTCGTCGCCCGGGGCGCGGTTGCCCGCCAGCAGGTTGGCCTGGATTGCCGCGCCCAGCGCCACCACTTTCTCCGGATCGAGGTTGTTGAGCGGCTCCTGCTTGAACAGTTCGGCCACCGCGTGCTGGATCTGCGGCATCCGCGTCGAGCCGCCGACCATGACCACGCCACGCACGTCGGCCACGGTGAGGCCGGCATCGCGCAAGGCCTTCTTGGTCGGCGCAATGGTCTTCTGCACCAGCGTGCGCGAGATCTCCTTGAATATTTCGGTCGTCAGCACCAGATCGACGTACTCGTTGCTGCCCAGCTTGACGGTGATCGGCACCTGGCCATGCTGCGACAGCTGTTCCTTGGCTTCACGCGCGCGCATTTGCAGCAGGCGCGCGTCCTGCAGCGACAGGGGCGCGAGCTTTGCCTGCTCGATGATCCAGCAGAACACGCGGTGATCGAAGTCGTCGCCGCCCAACGCAGAATCGCCGCCGGTGGCCATGACCTCGAAAACGCCTTTCGACAGGCGCAGGATGGAAATGTCGAAGGTGCCGCCACCGAGGTCGAACACGGCATAGATGCCTTCGGCCGAATTGTCCAGACCGTAGGCAATCGCGGCGGCGGTCGGTTCGTTGAGCAGGCGCAACACGTTGATGCCGGCAAGGCGTGCCGCATCCTTGGTGGCCTGGCGCTGCGCATCGTCGAAATAGGCCGGCACGGTGATCACGGCGCCGGTGAGTTCGCCACCCAGCGAGGCCTCGGCCCGGTTGCGCACCGTCTTCAGGATCTCCGCCGAGATTTCGACCGGACTCTTGATGCCGGCAATGGTCTTCAGCTTGACCATGCCCTCGGTATCGACGAAGTCGTAGGGCAGGGTTTCGATGTGCGCGATGTCGTGTCGCCCGCGGCCCATGAAGCGTTTGACCGAAACGATGGTGTTCTTCGGATCGATCGACTGCTTCGCTTCCGCGCCGTAGCCCACCTCGACGCTGCCATCGGCCGCATAGGCGACCACCGAAGGCAGCAGCGGCCGACCCTGCACGTCATTGAGCACCACGCTCATGCCGCTGCGAACGGTCGCGACCAGCGAGTTGGTGGTACCGAGGTCGATGCCGACCGCAAGACGATGCTCGTGGGGCGCCGCGGATTCTCCCGGCTCCGCTATTTGAAGGAGTGCCATAGTGTTATTCTAAGTACTGTTCAGGCCGAAACTGCTTCGAGCGCGTCGTCGATTTCGTTCAGCAGTTTTTCCTGAAACATCAGTTGTCGCACCAGATTGGCTGCCGCATCCAGATCGCGGTCCACGTCGATCAAACCGGCCAGCCGCTCGTAGTCGGCCTTGATCTCGTTCAACAAGCGTATGCGAACCGCATCCAGCGCGTCTTCGTCGGCCGCCGACCGGGCTTCTTCCACGGCTTCGCGCAATTCCATCTGGCTCATCAGGAATTCCGCGGGCATTGCGGTGTTGCTTTCGATCTGCGGATCGTGGCCCAGCAGTTGCAGCAGATAGCGCGCGCGCCGGCCCGGCGACTTCAGGGTCTGGAACGCCTCGTTGATCCGCGTCGCCCATTGCATGGCAAGCCGGCGGTCGGCCTCGGACGCATGCGCGTGCTTGTCCGGATGCACCCGGGACTGGATCGCACGAAAGGCATTGTCGAGGCTTTCCTGATCGAGGGCCTGCACTTGCGGCAGGCCGAACAGCGTGAAGTGATCGGCAGCGAAATTCAGGTCGAATGTGGTCATTGCGAGTCGGTCAGGCGGCATCAGGTATTGAACGACTCGCCGCAGCCGCAGGCATCCTTCACGTTCGGGTTGTTGAACTTGAAACCCTCGTTGAGACCCTCGCGGGTGTAGTCGAGCTCGGTGCCGGCCAGATAGGGCAGGCTCTTCGGATCGACCAGCACCTTGACGCCGTGGCTGACGAACACGATGTCCTCGGGGTTGGACGCGTCGGCGAATTCCAGCTTGTAGGCCATGCCCGAGCAACCCGAGGTGCGCACGCCGAGGCGAATGCCGATGCCCTTGCCGCGCTTGGCGATGTACTTGGCGATGTGGTCGGCGGCGCGCTCGCTGAGGGTCACCGGACTGGCGCTCTCGCTGCCCTGCCAGCTTGCCGGCGGAGCCTCGGGCATGACGGCCGTATCGGCTGCGGGTGTGGTGCAGGCACTCATTTCAGGCTCCCTGTTTCTTTCTGTAGTCGGCCACGGCCGCCTTGATCGCATCCTCGGCGAGGATCGAGCAGTGGATCTTGACCGGCGGCAGCGCCAGTTCTTCGGCGATCTGCGTGTTCTTGATGTCCAGCGCCTGATCCAGCGTCTTGCCCTTGACCCATTCGGTGACCAGCGACGACGAGGCGATCGCCGAGCCGCAGCCGTAGGTCTTGAACTTGGCGTCCTCGATGATGCCGTCCTTGCCGACCTTGATCTGCAGCTTCATGACGTCGCCGCAGGCCGGCGCGCCGACCATGCCGGTGGCGACGCCTTCGTCGTCCTTGGCGAAGGAACCGACGTTGCGCGGGTTTTCGTAGTGTTCGAGTACTTTTTCGCTATAAGCCATGATGCAACTCCTTAAGTATTTCTAACTAGTCACCCCCGCCCCCGGGGCGGGGGCCGGGGGGTGGGTAGTTCAATTTGCCCGCAGGGCAGCCATTGATGCGGCAAGCCGCATCAATGCGCCGCCCACTGGACGGTATTCAGATCGACACCTTCCTTGTACATCTCCCACAGCGGCGAGAGCTCGCGCAGCTTGCCCAGCTTGTCGTGCAGCAGCTTGATGGTGAAATCGATTTCCTCCTCCGTCGTGAAGCGGCCGAGCGTGAAGCGGATCGAGCTGTGCGCCAGTTCGTCCGAACGGCCCAGCGAACGCAGCACGTAGGACGGTTCCAGGCTGGCCGAGGTGCAGGCCGAACCGCAGGACACCGCGATGTCCTTGATCGCCATGATCAGCGACTCGCCCTCGACGAAGTTGAAGCTGACGTTGAGGTTGTGCGGCACGCGCTGCTCGATGTCGCCGTTGATGTAGGTTTCCTCGATGTCCATCAGGCCCTTGAGCAGCCGGTCGCGCAGCATGCGGATGCGCTCGTTCTCGGTGGCCATTTCCTCGCGCGCGAGGCGGAAGCATTCGCCCATGCCGACGATCTGGTGCGTCGCCAGCGTGCCCGAGCGCATGCCGCGCTCGTGGCCGCCGCCGTGCATCTGCGCCTCGAGACGGACGCGCGGCTTGCGCCGCACGTAGAGCGCGCCGATGCCCTTGGGGCCGTAGGTCTTGTGCGCGCAGAAGGACATCAGGTCGACCTTCAGCTTCGACAGGTCGATCGGCATCTTGCCGGTGGCCTGCGCCGCATCGACGTGGAAGATCACGCCCTTTTCGCGGCAGATCTCGCCGATCTCGGCGATCGGCTGGATCACGCCGATTTCATTGTTCACCGCCATGACCGAGGCCACCACGGTGTCGGGGCGCAGCGCCGCCTTGAACTGCTCGACGGTGATCAGGCCGTTTTCCTGCGGCGTGAGGTAGGTCGCCTCGAAACCCTGGCGCTCGAGTTCCTTGACCGTGTCCAGCACCGCCTTGTGCTCGGTGGACACCGTGACGATGTGCTTGCCCTTGGTCCCGGCGTAGAAATGCGCCGCGCCCTTGATGGCGAGGTTGTTGGATTCGGTCGCGCCCGAGGTCCAGATGATTTCCTTGGCGTCGGCCCCGACCAGCGCCGCGACTTCCTCGCGCGCATCCTCGACGGCCTTCTCGGCTTCCCAGCCATAGGAGTGGGAGCGCGAGGCCGGGTTGCCGAAGTGTTCGGTCAGCCAGGGAATCATCTTCGCCGCCACGCGCGGATCGACCGGGGTGGTTGCGGAATAGTCGAGGTACACCGGCAGTTTCATTACCAATTTCTCCAGTTCAGCTAGTAAGGGACGCCAAGCTCGTTAATCCCTTGAGTTGCAGGATTGTAGTATTCAGCGCGGCCAGAAAATCGCGAACCTGTGCCGCGCTATTGTCGATTCCAAAACTTGCCCGCACGGCGCCGCGCGCCAGCGAGGATTGCACGCCCATCGCCAGCAGTACCTGCGAGGGCTCCGGATTGGCGCTGGAACAGGCCGCTCCGGCCGCCACCGCAAAACCGGCGCGATCGAGCCTGCCTACCAGCGTCTCGCCATCGATACCGGGAAGGCGAAGTAACTGGTGTTCGGCAGGCGTTCCGCGGCACAACCAAAAATGGTTGCTCCCTGCGCCGCGAGGCCAGCTTCCAGATCAGTACGCAAGGCTTCAAGCTGCCTCGCGCGGGCATCGAGCTGCGCCGTTGCCAACTCGGCAGCAATGCCGAAACCGACAATCGCCGCGACATTCTCGGTGCCCGAGCGCAGGCCGCGCTCATGACCGCCGCCGGCGATCAGCGGCTGCAGTTCCACCCGCTTGTCCACCACCAGCGCGCCGGCACCTTTCGGTCCGCCCAATTTGTGCGCGGACAGCGTCAGGGCATGCACGCCGGCGCCATTGAGTGCGCGGAAATCCACGTGCCGTTTGCCGAAGGCCTGTACCGCGTCGGTATGAAACCACGCCCCCGCAGACTTGGCCTGCGCCGCCAGTGCAGCCAGTGCCGCCACGTCCTGCACGGCACCCGTCTCGTTATTGGCCAGCATGACCGAAACCAGCGCCGGTTTTTCGGCCAGCGCCGCCTGAAAGTCGGCGCCGGCGACACGGCAATTTTCATCGACGGCGATCTCGCGCAACCGCCAGCCGGCACGCTGCAGTTGCTTTGCCGGCTCGCGCACGCAGGGATGTTCGATGGCGGATATCGCCACCGTGCCCGGCGCAAGACAAGCCGCCGCACCCTTGATGAAAAGGTTGTTGGCTTCCGAGCCGCCGCTGGTGAATACCACCTCGGTCGGATGCGCGCCGACGGCACAGGCCACCCGCTGCCGCGCCTCGTCGATCGCCCGCCGCGCCGCACGGCCGTATTCGTGACGGCTGGAAGCATTGCCATACTGCTCGCGCAGGTAGGGCAGCATGCCTTCCAGCACGCGCGGATCGAGCGGCGTGGTGGCGTTGTGGTCGAAGTAGACGGGAGCGAACATGGCGATATCTATGCGCTATCAGGCGACGGCAAGTTCCTCGGCCGGACGACGGGCGCGACGCAACGGCCGCTCATCGTGCAGCACGTTGGCGGTACCTGCCCGCTCCCGTTGCTGGGCCACCAGTTCGGCCAGGCTGACCGAATTGAGGTACTCGAACATTTTTTCGTTGAGGCTGGTCCACAACTCATGGGTCATGCAGGGGCGCAGGTCTTCCGCGCAATTGCCCTTGCCGCCGCAATTCGTCGCATCGAGCGACTCATCGACCGCATGGATGATGTCGGAAACCGAGACCGCCTCGAGGGGCTTGGCCAGGTTGTAGCCACCACCCGGGCCGCGCACGCTGGATACCAGTTGGCGGCGACGCAGCTTGCCGAACAGTTGTTCAAGGTAGGAAAGGGAAATTTTCTGCCGCTCGCTGATGCCGGCCAGGGTGACCGGGCCCGCATGCTGGCGCAGGGCAAGGTCGATCATCGCGGTTACGGCAAAACGTCCTTTGGTCGTCAGTCTCATGAGAAATCTCCGTCGGGTTGTTACGTTCGGGAAACGCTGCAGGACAATACCTGAGCATTTATATCAACTATATGGTATCCCGAGCATTTTAGTCAACTATCTTTGAAAGATAGTTTGGATCGAATTTGTCGGCAGTGGCGACATCGTCGTCGAGCAGATACCCCGCAGCGCTCGATGGTTTTCAGCAGAGCCTCGATGCGCCGGTCGGTTTCAACGGCATGATCGAGCAGGCCGTGAATCGCCAGCGTCAGGGGATCGTCCTCGGTACGGGTCACCGCATAGGCGGAGAAGCCCATCTGGCCGGCCTTTACCTCGCGGTCGATCTCGCTGCGGTCTTCGACGATGCGCGCCGGAATGCCGACCGCCGTCGCGCCCGGCGGGACATCGCGCACCACCACCGCGTTCGATCCGACCTTGGCGCCGATCGCCGCAGGATGATCGGCCCCAGCACCTTGGCGCCGGCGCCGATCACCACGCCGCGCTCCAAGGTCGGGATGCCGCTTGCCCTTGTTCCACGAAGTGCCGCCCAGCGTCACGCCGTGATAGAGCGTGCATTCATCCTCGATCACCGCCGTCTCGCCGATGACCACACCCATGCCATGGTCGATGAACACGCGGCGACCGATGGTGGCGCCGGGATGAATCTCGATGCCCGTAATCCAGCGCGTGAAATGCGAAAGAAAGCGCGCCAGCCAGCGCAGGCGGGCGCTCCACAGCCAATGCGCGAACCGGTGCAGCGTCAGTGCATGAAAGCCGGGATAGCAGGTCAGCACCTCCCAGGTGGAACGGGCGGCGGGATCGCGTTCAAAAACGCAGGCAATATCTTCACGCAGACGAGAGAACATGGATTGATCTTTTATTAGTACTTGCTGAAATGGTAGAAATCCCTAGCGCCGGGGTCAAGTTTTATTTGCATTTCGGGCCGGACGCGGCTTTTTCCAGTGCCGCAAACAGCCCGCGCAGGATATCGACCTCTTTCTTTTCCGGCGCGGCGCGGGAGAACATGCGCCGCAGGCGCGGGATCAGGCGCTTCGGACTGGCGGGATCGAGGAACTCGCTGGACAGCGCCGCGCGCTCGATATGTGCGATCAGGCCTTCGACCTCGTCATGGCTGGCAAGCTCTCCCGCACCCGAGATCGCGGGCGGCAGGCCGGGATCCAGTGCCGCCAGGCGCAGTTCATAGCACATCACCTGCACGGCCGCGGCAAGGTTGAGTGAACTGAATTCCGGATTCACCGGAATCATCGCCCAGCGCCGGCACATGGCCAGTTCATCGTTGGAAAGCCCCGAAGTCTCGTTGCCGAACACCAGCGCGACATCGCCGCTGGCCGCCGTGGCGACCAGTTCCGCCGCGCCCTCGCGCGCCCACAAGGCCGGTACCGCCAGCTCGCGGCGGCGCGCCGTCATCGCCATGGCCAGCACGGTGCCGCTCAAGGCTTCCGCCAGCGACGCCACCACCTCGGCCTGCACCAGCAGGTCGGTGGCGCCCGCCGCCATGGCATCGGCCTGGGCGTCGGGAAAGGCACGCGGATTGACCAGCACCAGGCGCGACAAACCCATGGTCTTCATGGCCCGCGCCGCCGCGCCGATATTGCCCGGATGGCTGGGATGCGAGAGGACGACGCGAATGCGATCGAGGGCGACGGGTGCGGGCAATGGTGTGGTGTTCATAATAGAATTGCGGCCTTCGCGCCTTCTTTATCGCGCCCCTCTTTGGCTGCCCCGCCGCAAAATCCATGCATCCCACGCTGAACATAGCCGTAAAAGCCGCGCGTCGCGCCGGCCAGATCATCAACCGCGCCAGCCTCGACGTCGAACAAACTCAGGATCGACGTCAAGCAGCAAAGCGATTACGTGACGGAGGTCGACCGCGCCGCGGAGGCCGCGATTCTGGATGTTTTGCGCGAGGCGTATCCGACCTACGGAATTCTAGCAGAGGAGTCGGGGCTGGCCGGCACCAGCGCCGACAACGAGTACCAGTGGATCATCGATCCGCTGGACGGCACCACCAACTTCATCCACGGCGTGCCGCAATATGCCATTTCCATCGGCCTGGCGCACAAGGGCGTGATGACGCAGGCCGTGGTGTACGACCCCAACCGCAACGAAATCTTCACCGCCAGCAAGGGCGGCGGCGCCTTCGTCAATGAAAAGCGCATCCGCGTCGCCAAACGCTTCCGCCTCGACGAGGCGCTGATCGGCACCGGCTTCCCCTATCGCATGTTCGAGCACATCGACACCTACCTGGCGATCTTCCGCGACGTCGCCCAGCGCACCGCCGGCATGCGCCGCCCCGGTGCCGCCTCGCTTGACCTCGCCTGGGTCGCCTGCGGGCGCATGGACGGCTTCTGGGAACTCGGCCTTGTCGCCCTGGGACATGGCGGCCGGCACGCCTGCTGATCACCGAAGCCGGCGGCCTGGTCGGCGACCTCGTCGGGCGAAGCGAACTACATGAAGACCGGCAACATCGTCGGCGGCAACCCGAAGATATTCTCGCAGTTGCTGCAACTCATCGCGCCGCACCTGAACGCAAAACTCAAGGCGTAACACGAGTCCGATGCCGGCCGCCTTGACGGCCGCCGAGCTGGCGGCGCACACCCCGGTAATGCAGCAGTGGCTGCGCGCCAAGGCGGAGCATGCCGACAAGCTGCTGTTCTTCCGCATGGGGGATTTCTACGAGCTGTTCTTTGATGATGCCGAGCAGGCGGCGCGCCAGCTCGACATCACGCTGACCGCGCGCGGCCAGTCGGCCGGCAAGCCGATCGCCATGGCCGGCATTCCCTACCACGCCGCCGACGGCTACCTGGCCAAACTGGTCAAGCTCGGCGTCTCGGTGGCCATCTGCGAACAGATCGGCGACCCCGCGCTGGCCAAGGGTCCGGTCGAGCGCGCCGTGACGCGCATCGTCACGCCGGGCACGCTGACCGATGCCAACCTGCTCGACGACCGCAACGACAGCCTGCTGCTGGCGCTGGCCATCGACCGCCAGCGCGCCGGCCTCGCCTGGCTCAACCTCGCCAACGGCGACCTGCGCCTGCTGGAAACCACGCTCGACGCCCTGCCCGCCCACTTCGAGCGCCTGCGCCCGGCCGAACTGCTGCTGCCCGACGCACTGCGCAGCGGAGTGCCGGAACACCGTGCCGTCGCCCAGCATCTGCCGGACTGGCACTTCGATGCGCGTGCCGCGGCCAACGCGCTGGCGGAACACTTCGGCAGCCGCGACCTGGCCGGCTTCGGCGTCCACGACGAGGACCTGGCGCTGGCCGCTGCCGGCGCGCTCTACCGCTACGCCCAGGCCACGCAGTTGCAGGCGCTGGCCCACGTCACGCAACTGACTGTCGAGCACGAAGGCAGCTACCTGCGCCTCGATGCCGCGACCCGGCGCAACCTGGAAATTTCCGAAACCCTGCGCGGCGAGCCCGCCCCCACCCTGCTTTCGCTGCTCGACACCTGCGCCACCAGCATGGGCTCGCGCTGGCTGCGCCACTGCCTGCACCATCCGCTGACCGAGCGCAGCATTCCCCGCGCGCGGCACGAAGCCGTTGCCGCCCTGGTCGGAGATGCCGGCAACGGGCCGTTCGCGGCGCTGGCCAAGGCGCTGGCCGGCTTTGCCGACATCGACCGCATCGCCGCGCGCATCGCCCTGAAGAGCGCCCGCCCGCGTGATCTGTCCAGCTTGCGTGACAGCCTGGCACGTCTCGACGACATCAGGCAAAAACTCGGCGCTGGCGACACGGCGATGCGACTGACCGAACTCGCGGCCGCGCTGGCCACGCCGCAGGCCTGCGTCAGCCTGCTGACCGAGGCCGTCGCGCCGGAACCGGCGGCCCTGATCCGCGAAGGCGGCGTCATCGCGCCGGGCTACAACGCCGACCTCGACGAGCTGCGCGCGATCCAGCACAACTGCGGCGCCTTCCTGATCGAGCTCGAAGCGCGCGAGCGGACCCGCAGCGGCATCGCCAACCTCAAGGTCGAGTACAACAAGGTGCATGGCTTCTACATCGAAGTCACCCACGCCAACGTCGAAAAAATTCCCGACGACTACCGCCGCCGGCAGACGCTGAAGAACGCCGAACGCTACATCACGCCGGAACTCAAGAGCTTCGAGGACAAGGCGCTCTCCGCCAACGAACGCGCGCTGGCGCTGGAAAAGTCGCTCTGGGACGAACTCCTCGGCGCGCTGGCGATCCACATTCCGCTCCTGCAGCGCATCGCCCGCGCGATTGCCGAACTCGACGGCCTCGCCGCCTTCGCCACGGCCGCCGTGCGCCACGACTACCGCCGGCCGGAGTTCTGCGACGAGGCCGCAATCGAGATCGAAGGCGGCCGCCATCCCGTGGTGGAAAGGCAGATCGACACGCAGTTGGGTACATTCATCGCCAACGACACGCGCCTCTCGCCGGCGCGCCGCATGCTGCTGATCACCGGCCCCAACATGGGCGGCAAATCGACCTACATGCGCCAGGCGGCGCTGATCGTGCTGCTCGCCCACTGCGGCAGCTTCGTCCCCGCGACGCGCTGCCGGCTGGGTCCGATCGACGCGATCTACACCCGCATCGGCGCCTCGGACGACCTCGCTTCGGGACGCTCCACCTTCATGGTCGAAATGACCGAAGCGGCCGCCATCCTCAACGGCGCCACCGAGCGATCGCTGGTGCTGATGGACGAGATCGGCCGCGGCACCTCGACCTTCGACGGCGTCGCGCTGGCCTTCGCCATCGCCCGCCACCTGATCGAGAAGAACCGCGCCTGGACGCTGTTCTCGACGCACTATTTCGAACTGACGCGCCTGGCGCAGGATTACCCGGTGTGCGCCAACGTCCATCTCGATGCCGTCGAGCACGGCCACAAGATCGTCTTCCTGCACGCCGTCGAGGAAGGTCCGGCTTCGCAAAGCTACGGCGTGCAGGTCGCCGCGCTGGCCGGCATGCCGTCGGCCGTGGTGCGCGAAGCACGACGGCGGTTGACACTGCTGGAGAACCGCGAAGTCGGCTCGCTGAACCAGCCCGACCTGTTCGCCAGCGCACCGCCCCTGCCCGAGCCGCCGCATCCTGCGCTGGACGCCCTGCGCGATGTCAATTGCGATGAACTCAGCCCGCGCGAAGCGCTGGAAAAGCTCTACCAGTTGCACAAGCTGGCAAAGTCGTAACCGGACTCAGTGCAATTTATCGTCCGGCGGCACGGGCACCGGCAGCACCGCAATACCCTCCTCCAGCAGTTCGCGCGTCTCATCGACCGTTGCCACGCCGCGAATGCTGCGCGCCGGCGCCTCGTCATAGTGAATGCGCCGCGCCTCCTCGGGAAAGCGTTCGCCGACGTTTTCCGCCTGTCGCGCCATGCTGACCAGCGCCTGATGCAGTTGCGACATCGCCGGCGCAAGCATGGGCATTGCCGTCTTTTCGGGAGTCGCGCCCTCCGCCGCACCGCGCTTCACATGCGGCGCCGATGGCAACTGGCTGACGCCCGAAGTCTGGCACTGCGGACAATGCACCAGGTGACGCTGGCTTTGATCGCGAAATGCCTCGCCCGAAGCAAACCAGCCTTCGAATCGGTGTCCCTGGTCGCAGAGAAGATTGAGGACTATCACGCGTTTGATTGGCTGGTGCCCGGAGCGGAAGTCGAATCCGCATGCCTTGCGGCGAGGGATTTTAAGTCCCTTGTGTCTACCAATTTCACCATCCGGGCATTCGAATGCTCTCGAAGCGGAGGAACACTGGAGGCGCGACCCGGAATCGAACCGAGGTACACGGCTTTGCAGGCCGCTGCATAACCACTCTGCCATCGCGCCGCGAAGGACTTGCCCTGGGATACCGCCCCCGTTCGACGGAGCGGGAGCCTGAAGCTGAAAGGGGGAAAGCAACAGCTTTCCCCCGATGATTTGGAGCGGGAGAAGAGTCTCGAACTCTCGACCTCAACCTTGGCAAGGTTGCGCTCTACCAACTGAGCTACTCCCGCAGAACAGCCGCGCATTATAGCGGTGGGAAACATTGTGTCAACGACTGCGCTCCGAGATTTCCGGCCACGCTTTTTTCAGGTAATAGCCCATCGACCAAAGCGTCAGCAAGACAGCGATCCACAGCGACCAGGTCCCCAGCCGATGCATGTCCAGCGGACCGATCGGGTTGTGCCAGAGCAGCATCGGAATCGCCGTCATCTGGGCTATGGTTTTCAGCTTCCCGATCAGGGAAACCGCAACGCTTTTTGCCGCGCCGATGTTCGCCATCCACTCGCGCAAGGCGGAGATCGCAATCTCGCGCCCGATGATGATGAAGGCCAGCATGACATCGGCGCGATCGAGACGCACCAGAACCACCAGCGCCGCGGCCACCATCAGCTTGTCGGCCACCGGATCGAGGAAGGCGCCGAAAGCAGACATCTGGTTGAGCCTGCGCGCCAGCCAGCCATCGATCCAGTCGGTGACGGCGGCCACCAGAAAGGCCGCCGTGGCGATGAAGTTCTGCTCGGCAGCGGTCAACGGCAGGTAGTACACGCCCACCACCAGAGGTATCAGCAGAATGCGCGCCCAGGTCAGCAGGTTCGGAATGTTCAGCGGCATGTCATCTGAGCGTCTTGTGGATTTCTTCCGCCAGACGCCGCGAGATGCCATCGACGCGACAAAGGTCTTCGACCGTGGCAGCCTTCACCCCGTCGAGGCCGCCGAACTGCGCCAGCAGTTTCTTGCGCCGCGCCGGCCCGACGCCTGCCACGTCTTCCAGTTTCGAGCGCCCGCGCGCCTTGGCCCGCCGCGCCCGATGGCCGACGATGGCGAAGCGGTGCGCCTCGTCGCGTATTTCCTGTATCAGGTGAAAGCCCGCATGGTCCATGCCCAATTGTAGCGGCATGCTGCGGCCATGCACGAAGAGAGTTTCCAGTCCCGGCTTGCGCTCTTCGCCTTTCGCTACACCGATGCTGGCCAGATGATCCAGGCCCAACTCGGCAAACACTTCGCGCGCCACGCGTTGCTGCCCCTTGCCGCCGTCGATCAGCACCAGATCGGGCGCCACCGTCTCCCCGGTAGCGACCTTTTCGTAGCGCCGCGTCAAGGCCTGGCGCATGGCCGCGTAGTCGTCGCCGGGCTGGATGCCTCCGATGTTGAAGCGCCGGTAGTCGCCCTTCTTCATCGCCCCATCGACGCAGACCACGCAGGAGGCCACGGTGCCTTCGCCCATGGTGTGACTGATGTCGAAGCATTCGATGCGGCGCGGCGGCTCGGGCATTTCGAGCGCCTCCTGCAATGCCGTCAGGCGTCCGCTGCTGCGCGCCTTCGCCTGCCAGCGCGCATGCACCGCGAGGCGCGCGTTGGTCAGCGCCATCTCCACCCAGGCGCGCTCCATCTCGTTCCTGGGCGGGCCGGCATGCATGCCTTCGCCGAGATCCTCGATCGGGTACTCGCTCAATATCAGCCGCGCCGGTGCCGGCTGGTCCATGTAATGCTGGGCGACAAATGCGGCGAGGCCTTCGGCCGCGTTCGCCTCGGCCGCGGCTTGCGGAAAATACGCGCGGTCGCCCAAGTGCAGCCCGCCGCGCACCATGGCCAGATTGACGCACAGGCTGCCGCGCTCGACCACCGCCGCAATGATGTTGACATCGGCATCCCTGGTCGAACTCACGTACTGGCGATGCAGCACGGCCTGCAGCGCCCGCACCTGGTCGCGCAGGGCGGCGGCTTCCTCGAAGCGCAGTCCGCTCGCGGCGGCTTCCATCTGCCCGCTCAGGCCTTCGATCACTTCCGAATGACGGCCGCGCAGGAACATCCCGGCCAGGCGCACGTCGGCAGCGTAGTCCTGCTTCGATACCAACCCGACGCAGGGCGCCTTGCAGCGCTTGATCTGGTGCATCAGGCAGGGCCGCGAGCGATTCGCGAATACCGACTCCTCGCAGGTGCGCAGCAGGAAAGTTTTCTGGATCAGCTGGATGCTCTCGCGCACCGCCAGGCCGTTGGGAAACGGGCCGAAGTACTGCGATTTTTTTTCGAACGCGCCACGATGGTAGAACAGCCGCGGAAACTCGCCGCCGCCGTCTTTGCCACCGAGGCCGATGTAGGGATATGACTTGTCGTCGCGAAAGAGGATGTTGTACTTCGGCGCCAGCTTCTTGATCAGGGTGTTTTCCAGGATCAGCGCCTCGGCTTCGGAACGCGTCGCGGTGACTTCCATCGCGGCGACCTGCTGCAACATCAGGGCAATGCGCGGGCTGTGGCCGGTCTTTGCGAAATAGGACGCGACGCGTTTCCTGAGGTTCTTCGCCTTGCCGACATAGAGTACCGCGCGGTCCGCATCGAGCATGCGATAGACCCCGGGCGCTTCGGTCAGGCTCGCGAGGAACTCCCCCGAATCGAAACCAGCCTCAACCGGCATCGATTTCGTCGCGGATTTTGCAGAACACATCTTGAAAGTCGGCGCTGGTGAGACGGCGGGTTTGTGTGTTGTAACGGCTGCAATGGTAGCTGTCGATCAGGATGCGGCCACGCGAGCCCGAAGGCGCGAGCTCATGGGATGGCAGGACATGGCGCGCGCCGTGACCGAAAACCAGCGCGGATTGCCTGAGACCCAGCGCCATCAGCACCGCCTTGTGCGCCACCAGCCCCAAGGCGAGGATCACCCGTATCCCGGGCGCAGCCTGCAACTCGGCGGCAAGATAGTGATTGCAGGTCCGGATCTCGGCCGGTTCGGGCTTGTTCTCCGGCGGCAGGCATTTCACGGCGTTGGTGATGCGGCAATCCGTCAGGCGCAGATCGTCGTCGGCCGCCAGCGATTGCGGCTGGGAGCCGAAACCGAAGGTGTGCAGCGTCTCATAGAGCAGGATGCCGGCATAGTCGCCGGTGAAGGGGCGCCCGGTGCGATTGGCGCCGTGCATGCCGGGAGCGAGGCCGACGATCAGCAGACGCGCCTCGGGATCGCCGAAAGGAAGCACGGGCCGTGCGTGATAACCAGGATCTGCGGCTGCGCACGTCCGCAAGAAATCCTGCGAGGCGGGGGCAATCGGTACAGCGTAATAGTTCGTTCATTCAGCTAGGATACCGCCTCGCCATGACCAACAAAGCAATCCGCTGCGACATTTTCTGCGCCGTCGTCGACAACTACGGCGATGCCGCCGTCTGCTGGCGCCTGGCATCTCAATTGGCGACCGGGCATGGCTGGCGGGTCAGGCTTTGGATCGACGACCCGACGCCCTTGCGCAAGCTCGCGCCGGATTATGCCGCGGGTCCGGTCGAGGTTTGCCTGTGGCCCAAGCCATGGCCCGATCCCCGGCCCGAAGATGACACGGCCGAGGTGGTCATCGAAGCCTTTGCCTGCGAAACACCCCCGGCCTATGTCGAGTCCATGGCGGCCCGGGAGCGCAGGCCGGTCTGGCTCAACCTCGAGTACCTCTCGGCCGAAGCCTGGGTCGGCGGCTGCCACGGCCTGCCGTCGCCTCATCCGCACCTGCCGCTGGTCAAGCATTTCTTCTTTCCCGGCTTCGATGCCGACACCGGCGGGCTCTTGCGCGAACGCGACTACGACGCGCGGCGCAAGGCCTTCGACGAGGCCGCTTTCCGCAACGCAATCGGCCTGCCCGCAAGGGAACCCGGCGAATTGACGATATCCCTGTTCAGCTATCCCAACCCGGCGCTTCCGGGCCTGATCGAGGCCTGGGCGGCATGGGCGACCCCGCAATGTCCCGTCCGCGTGCTGCGTCCCGGCTGCAGCGAAGCCCGCCAAACCATTGGCAGCCTGAACCTGCACCCCCTGCCCTTCCTGCCGCAGCAGCGCTACGACGAACTGCTCTGGGCCTGCGACCTAAATTTCGTCCGCGGCGAGGATTCCTTCGTTCGCGCCCAGTGGGCGGCCAAGCCATTCGTCTGGCACATCTACCCGCAGGCGGAAAGCGCCCATCTGGTCAAGCTGGAAGCCTTTCTGGCCAGGCACCCGGCCGGCGACGCGTTGCGGCCGTTCTGGCAAGCCTGGAACGGCACCGGCAGCCCGGACTGGCCGGCCTTCGCCGCCGGCCTGCCGGACCTGAAGGCGCCAATGCAGCAATGGGCGACGACACTTGCTTCACGTCAGGATCTCGCCAGCCGGCTTGTGCAGTTCTGCATTGAAAGGCTAAAATAGCGGGTTATTAATTTCCTCCCCGGGAAGCACAACCATGAAAACCGCCCAGGAACTCCGCGCCGGCAATGTCGTGATGGTCGGCAGCGATCCGCTCGTCGTGCAAAAAGCCGAATACAGCAAAGGTGGCCGCAGCTCCGCGGTCGTCAAGTTCAAGTTCAAGAATCTGCTCACCGGCGCAGCGTCGGAATCCATCTACAAGGCCGACGACAAGTTCGAGCAGGTCGTTCCCGACCGCAAGGAATGCACCTATTCCTACTTCGCCGACCCGATGTACGTGTTCATGGATGCCGAGTACAACCAGTACGAAGTCGAAGGCGAGAACATGATCGATGCCGTGAACTACCTCGAAGACGGCATGCCGGTCGAAGTGGTTTTCTACGATGACAAACCCATCTCGGTGGAAATGCCCAACAGCGTCGTGCGCGAAGTGATCTACACCGAGCCCGCGGTCAAGGGCGATACCTCGGGCAAGGTCATGAAGCCGGCCAAGCTCAGCACCGGAATGACGCTGCCCGTGCCGCTGTTCGTCGAAATCGGCAACAGGATCGAAATCGACACGCGTACCGGCGAGTATCGCGCCCGGGTCATGAAGTAGCCGCCTTCCTGCCCGGTCAGGAAAAGCAACGGGCAGCCAGGCTGCCCGTTGTCGTTTACGGCGCCAGCGCCCGTTCCACCAGCCGCACCCAGTAGCGGATGCCGGTGGCGATGATCTCGTCGTTGAAATCGTAATGCGGGCTGTGCAGCATGCAGCCGCCCTCGCCCGGACCGTTGCCGAGCCAGACATAGCAGGCCGGCACCACGCGTGCCATGTAGGCGAAATCCTCGGCGCCCATGCTCGGCGGCAAATCCGTCAGGACCAGCCCGCCGGTTGCCACATGCCGAGCCACCTCGAGCGCAAGTTGAGTCGGTTCGGATGCATTCACGGTCGGCGGATAGCCGCGCTCGTAACGCAGGTCGATGCTGACCCGGTAGGTTGCCTCGATGCCGCTGCAGATGCGACGCAGACCTTCTTCCAGGGCATCCTGCAGTTCGCCGTTGAGCGTGCGCACCGTGCCGCCGAGCACGGCCGTCTCCGGCAGCACATTGTCGGCATGACCGGCGTGAAAGCGCGTCACGCTGACCACGGCCGCGGCCAGCGGATCGGTGTTGCGCGAAACCAGCGACTGCAGGGCCTGCACCAGCGCGCTGCCGGCCAGCACCACATCCACCGCCTGATGCGGCATCGCGGCATGGCCGCCGCGCCCGGTGATCTCGATTTCGAAGCGGTCGGTGCCGGCCATCACCGGCCCTTCGGTGACGCCGAAGCTGCCGGCCGGCATGCCCGGCCAGTTGTGCAGGCCGAACACCATGTCCATCGGGAAGCGTTCGAACAGGCCCTCTTCCACCATCACGCGGCCGCCGCCTTCATGTTCCTCCGCCGGCTGGAAAATGAAATACACCGTGCCGTCGAAGTTGCGCAGTTTGCTCAGGGCCTCGGCGGCCCCCAGCAGCATCGCCGTATGGCCGTCGTGGCCGCAGGCGTGCATCTTGCCGTGATGGGTCGAATGGTGGGGAAAGGTATTCAGTTCCGAAAGCGGCAGCGCATCCATGTCGGCCCGCAGGCCGATCGCGCGAGGGCTAGCGCCAAGTGCGAGTTTGGCCACCACGCCGGTACGGGCAATCCCGCGATGGACTTCGAGACCCAAGCCATCGAGGTAGTCGGCCACCTTGGCCGAGGTGCGCTTCTCGTCGAAGGCCAGTTCGGGGTGGGCGTGGATATCCCGGCGCAGCGCGGCGATCTTGGGTGTCAGGGTCGGCAGCAGTTCGTTGATCATGACAAAACCTCTGTGTCAGACAGCTAATCCTAGCCCAAACCGGGGCCCGGATAGTCAACTGCTTATTTCCGGTATCTTCGCTGTTCGATGAACACACTCCCTCGCCGTATCGCGCACTTGGACATGGACGCCTTCTACGCGTCGGTCGAGCTATTGCGCTACCCGGAGTTGCGCGGCCTGCCGGTGGTGATTGGCGGCCGGCGCGACCAGCAGCCGGAACTGCTGGCCGACGGCAGCCGGCGCTTTTTCCGCTTGCGCGACTATGCCGGGCGCGGCGTCATCACCACTTCCACCTACGAAGCCCGGGCGCTGGGTGTGTTCTCCGGCATGGGCGTGATGAAGGCGGCGAAACTGGCGCCGGATGCCATCCTGCTGCCGGTGGATTTCGACGCCTATCGTCACTATTCGCGGCTGTTCAAGGCCGCGGTCGCGGCCATCACGCCGCAGATCGAGGACCGTGGCATTGATGAAATCTACATCGACCTCACCGACCTGCCGGACGATGCACTTGCCCTCGCCCGGCGCATCAAGCAGGCGGTAAAGGACGCCACCGGACTGTCCTGCTCGATCGGCATCAGTCCCAACAAGCTGCTGTCGAAAATCTGCTCCGACCTCGACAAGCCCGACGGCCTGACGCTGCTCGCCGAAAGCGACATTCCGCTGCGCATCTGGCCGCTGCCGGTGCGCAAAATCAACGGCATCGGCCCCAAGGCCGGGAAAAACTCGCTACACTGGGCATTTCCACCATCGCCGAGCTGGCGAATGCCGAGCCGGCATTCCTGCAATCGCAACTTCGGTAGCGACCTATGCCGAATGGCTGCACGAGGCATCCAACGGGATCGACGAACGCCCCGTGGTCACCAGCTCCGAGCCGAAATCGATCAGCCGCGAAACCACCTTCGAGCGCGACCTTCATCCCCGCCGCGACCGCGCCGCCCTGTCCGGAGATATTCACCGCGCTGTGCACCCGCGTCGCCGGGACCTGCAGCGCAAGGGCTACCTCGGCCGCACCATCGGCATCAAGCTGCGCTTCGAGGATTTCCGCATCGTGACGCGCGACCTGACACTGCCCAGCCCCACCGCCGACCCCGCCGTCATCCGCCGCGCCGCCGGCGAGTGCCTGCGCCGCGTGCCGCTGGCACAGAAACTGCGCCTGCTCGGCGTCCGTGCCAGCGCGCTGTCATCAGGCGGCGCGCTGCAGGAGGTGGCTGAATCGCCGCAGGGCGAACTACCGCTGATTGCCCCAACCACAACCCAACAAGGGGCATAATGTGTCCGTTGCCGGGCGGCTGGGACAGGACTGGAAGCGAACGCACATGGGAAGCACGGACAAGAAACCGGACAGCAGCCCCGCATCGATCGAGCAGGAAGAGCTCAGGGGAATCTCCCGCTCCGTAGGCGAAATCGAATGGCTGTTGATGGTCGTGGTACTGCTGTATCACGTCTTCGGCGGCACCGACGAGGAGGCGAAGCCGGTCATCGTCCTCGCCATGGTGGTGTACGCCGTGTGCATCATGGGCTTCCGCTACGCGAATTTCTTCAAGCACGAATCGCGCTGGAAGCTCGCCGTGGAAACATGGGTCATGACCGCCTTCATCACCTGGGCGCTGTGGCACACCGGCCGGCTCGAAAGCCCGCTGTTGAATTCCTATCTGCTGGTGATCATCACCAGTTCATTGGCTCTGGGCAAACTCACCACGCTCCTCGAACTGGCGCTGATCGGCGCCTGCATAATCCTGTTGGGCGGCCAGTCCTCGCTCGACGAGATGATGTCGCTCAAGCACGCCGCCGATGTTGCCCAGTTCGCACCTTTTGTGCTGGTGGCCTACATCACCACCATGTTCGCCTCCGACATACGCTATGGACTCAACAAGGTAAAACTCCTGTCGGAAACCGACGGCTCGACCGGAATCCTGAACCGCAGGGGTTTCACCATCATCGCCGACCGCCTGTTCGGCCAGTCCGTGCGCTACAACAGGCCCATCAGCCTCCTGCTGATCGACTGCGACAATCTGAAACCGATCAACGACACCCTCGGGCACAGGGCCGGCGACGCCCTGCTGGTGGCGATGGTGAAAGGCATTCAGGGCCAGTTGCGCCATACCGACATACTGGCGCGCCAGGGCGGTGACGAGTTCCTCCTGCTGTTGCCGGAGACCCCGGCCGAAGGTGCCGGCGATGCCGCCGAAAAGGTACGCGCCGCAGTTGAATCAGTCGCACTGGCGCTGGACGGCAAGCTGGTCCGCACCACGGTCAGCATCGGGGTGGCAAGCTACCCGGCCGATGGCAGCACATTTGATCTCCTGCTGACTCAAGCGGACCGCAACATGTATCAGGCCAAGCTCGCCGGCCGCAATCGTATCTTTCCCCTCGCAGCAATCCCTGCCGCAGCTGCTGCCGACGCCTGAGACCGCTCAGGGATACAGGCCGCGCTGTTCGCGGGCGGCCAATACGCGCTGGCAGGCCGTGATGAAGGCCGCCGTGCGGATCGAAACCTTGCGTTCCTGCGCCATCCGCCAGATGGCACCGAAAGCCTTGACCATGATGCTTTCAGGCGGGCGTTGATTTCCTCCTCGCTCCAGAAGAAGCTGGAAAAATCCTGCACCCACTCGAAGTACGACACGGTGACGCCGCCGGCATTGGCCAGCACATCGGGAATCACCAGGATATAGCGATCGCGCAGGATGTCGTCTGCCGCCGGCGTGGTCGGCCCGTTGGCGCCTTCGACGACGATTTTTGTCCGCAGTCGGTGCGCGCGCGCCGGTGTCACCTGACCTCCAGGGCGGCAGGAATCAAATACTCGCACTCGAGTTCCCGATGCGCGTCTTCGCCGACGGGCGCCGCACCGGGGAAACCGGACAGGCTGCCATGCGCGGCGACATGAACGAGCGCGGCGGGAACGTCAATCCCGGCCGGATTGGCGAGCGAGCCGTACGCATCCTGCAACGCAATCACCTTTGCCCCGTTCTCGCTGAAAATCCGCGCCGCAATGCCGCCGAAGCATTGCCGAAACCCTGGATCACCACGCGCGCGCCGTCGATCGGCACACCCATGCGCAGGCCGGCCTCGCGGGCCGCGATGTAAACGCCGCGCCCGGTACTCCTGGCGACCGAGCGAACCGCCCAGCGCAACCGGCTTGCCGGTGACGACGCCGCTGGCGGTGTGCCCGTGACCGAGTAGGTGTCCATCATCCACGCCATGGTCTGCTCGGTGGTGCCGACATCGGCGCCGGGATATCCTTGTCCGGCCCCGACGACGATGCCGATCTCCGAGGTATAGCGGCGGGTCGATGCGCTCCAGTTCCGCACGCGAGAAATCGCGCGGATCGATGCGGACACCGCCCTTGGCGCCGCCGAAGGGCAAGCCCAGCGCAGCATTCTTCACCGTCATCCAGCCGGCCAGCGCCATCACTTCGTTCAACGTCACCGCCGGATGAAAGCCCCACGCCGCCCTTGCCCGGACCGCGCGACAGGCTATGCTGCACGCGATACCCTTTGTAATGCGCGATCGTACCGTCATCGCGGATGATGGGCACGTAGACAATCAGGATGCGTTTCGGGCGCTTCAGCGTTTCGATCCAGTGCGACAACGGCCCGAGATGGGGCGCGACCGGTCTATCTGCTCTACGAAGCTCGCCCGGGTTCGGGACGCGCCGGATCCAGAGGAAAGGCTGCTGTGATTTGTCGTCATGGCAATCTCTGTGTGCTCCCCGGCATTGTTGAAAAGTGGTCAGTCAATCCGACGGCCGCACCCGTACACCCAAATCATAGCCGTCGGCCGGATTCACAACAATCGCGGCGGAATATCAGGAATCAGGTGTCCGCCCCCTGACCGGACAGCAGTCTTCCTGGAGAACGTCCTGCTTCGCGAAATTCCCTCCGGCGCAGGATGGTTACAATCACATCATGAACATTCGCCTCTTGCGCCGCAGCGAACTGCGCGAACTCGAAAAGCGTTACGCCGACGCCCGGCCGCCCTGATGGAACGCGCCGGCCGCAGCCGCGGCCGACCATTCGCCCGCCAGTTGATGCAAGGGCAGCCGCGCGCCGGTACTGATCCTGCGCCGGCCCCGGCAACAACGGCGGCGATGCCGGGTCATGGCGCGCGTCCTGCAAGCAAGAGCGGCTCGCGGGTCTCGTCGTAGCCCGGCGATGCCGTCCCCGGCGGCAAGCTACGGACTGGTGGTAACGGCCTGTTCGGCATCGGCCTCGACGCGCCCTGTCGAGCGGCCTCCAGCCGACCTGATCGCCCGAATCAACGCGTTTGCCGGCCCGGTGCTGGCGCTCGACGTTCCGAGCGGCCTCGACGGCGATACCGGCCGCGTCCTGGGCGTCGCGGTGCGCGCCACGCATACGCTGAGCTTCATCGGCGGCAAGCCGGGGCTGTACACGCTCGACGGCCCGGATCATTGCGGGCAAGTCAGCGTCGTCGAACTCGGCCTGCGCCTCGACGAATGCCCCGGCGCCCTGCTCGCCATCAACGATTTCCGCAATTGCCTGAAACCGCGTCCCCGAAACAGCCACAAGGGCAGCTACGGCTCGCTGGCAGTCATCGGCGGTGCCGCCGGCATGACCGGTGCCGCGCTGCTGGCCGCGCGCCCGGGTCTGAACTGGTCGGCGCGTGTTCGTCGGCCTGCTGCAAGCGCTTGCCGTCGATCCGCTGCAGCCCGAACTGATGCTGCGTTCGCCGGACGACGCGCTGGCGCAGGCCACCGACGCCGTGGTCGGCCCCGGCCTCGGCGAGTCCGATGCCGCGGTGGAGCTCCTTCGCCGTGTCGCCAGCGCCGACTTTTCACTGTTGCTCGACGCCGACGCATTGAACCTGCTCGCCGCCCACCCGGTGCTGGCCGCACGCATCGCCCGCCGCACGCCGCCGACCGTGATCACGCCGCATCCGGCCGAAGCCGCGCGGCTGCTGGCAACCACCACCGATGCGGTGCAGGCCGACCGCGTCGGCGCCGCGCTCGCAACTGGCACAGACGCTTCAAGGCCCATGTCGCGCTCAAGGGCTGCGGCACGGTCATCGCCCATCCCGACGGCCACTGGCGCATCAACACCACAGGCAACCCCGGGCTGGCCTCGGGCGGCAGCGGCGACGTCCTCACCGGCATGGCCGGCGCGCTGCTGGCGCAAGGCTGGCCGGCCGCCGCAGCCTTGTCCGCCGCGGTTCATCTGCACGGCGCGGCCGCCGATGCGCTGGCCGCCGGCCGGCGACGGCCCGATCGGCATTGCCGCCGGCGAACTGATCCCGATCGCACGCACACTTCTCAACGCCTGGATCGCGGCGAATGCCTGAGAAGCCCACCGCAAGGTCGGCTTCGCCGTGCTGCTGATGCTCGGCGCGACACTGTGCTTTGCCGCGCTCGACGCGACATCGAAACACCTGTCGAAGACCTACCCGATACCGATGATGGTCTGGGGCCGCTACACCTTCCATTGCCTGATGATGCTGACTTCCTCGCACCCTCGATGCGCCTGCAACTGATCGCCACCACGCGCCCGGTCGCCCAGGTCGTGCGCGCGCTGATGCTGACCGGCACCACGGGCTTCTCCATGGCCGGCTTTTCCATGATGCCGCTGGCCGAAAGCGCCCGCGTTCTTGTTCATCACCCCGCTGGTGGTGGTGATCCTCTGGCGGGTTGCTCAGGGAATCGATCACCGGAATCCACTGGATCGCCGTCATCGCCGGATTCTGCGGAGCGCTGCTGATCGCCCGTCCGGCGGCGCGCTCAACCTGCATGGCATCTTCTGGATGTCGCTGGCGGCGGCCTGCTACGCGATCTACCAGATCCAGACGCGGCAACTGTCGCCGACAGAGAACACCGTCACCATGCTGTTCTACACCGCCCTGGTGGGCACCGTATCGATGACGCTGGCGGCGCCCCTTTACTGGGGCGGCCCGATGCCGGACTCGATCGACGCGATGCTGATCGCGTCGCTCGGGCTGTACGGCGGCACCGGCCACCTGATGCTGACCCGCGCCTTCCGCTACGCAAAAGCCTCCTTCCTTTCGCCCTTTCTCTACGTCCAGCTGATCTGGGCCATGCTGCTGGGCTGGATGTTCTACCAGCACCTGCCGGATCTGCTCTCGGTGGCGGGCATGGCGGTGATCGTCGGCAGCAGCCTGTCGATCGCACTGCTGGAGCGCTTCCGGCAACCGGGCATGAGGTAAAGTAGGCCGGCAACGAACAGGTAACGGAACACATTGCGGGAGGGCGCCCATGCTGCACAGTCTCGACAAGATCGTTGCACAACGCTACTGGGCCTGGATCATTTGCGCGATCCTCGCCGCAGTCTGTCTCGGGCTGGTGTCCGTATCGTGGTCTGGATCGGACCGGCGCTGGTCTGCGGCGCCCTGACCCTGATCGGCCTGTTCGATTTCCTGCAAGCACGGCAGGCAATCCGGCGCAACTATCCGCTGCTCGCTAATTTCCGGTTCTTCGAATCCATTCGGCCGGAAATCCGCCAGTATTTTATCGAGGCCGACGCAGACGAAAATCCGTTCTCACGGGTCCAACGATCGATCATCTACCAGCGTGCCAAAAACGTGCTCGACAAGCGCCCGTTCGGCACCCAGCTGGACGTCTATCAAGAGAATTACGAGTGGATCAACCACTCGATGCAACCGACCGAGATCGCGTCGCACGACTTTCGTCTGGCTATCGGCGGTACGCGTTGCAAACAACCTTACAGTGCCAGCGTGTTCAACATCTCGGCGATGAGCTTCGGGTCGCTCTCGGCCAACGCCATCCTTGCGCTTAACGAAGGCGCAAAGCGCGGCGGCTTCTATCACGACACCGGTGAGGGCTCGATTTCGCGCTACCACCGCGAGCCGGGCGGCGATTTGGTGTGGGAGATCGGATCAGGCTATTTCGGCTGCCGGGGCGACGACGGTCGGTTTTCGGAAGAGCGCTTTGTCGAAAATGCGACGCAAGCCCAAGTCAAGATGATTGAGATCAAGCTCTCTCAGGGCGCCAAGCCGGGTCACGGCGGCGTGCTGCCGGGGGCCAAAGTGTCGGCTGAAATTGCTGCCGCGCGCGGCATTCCGGAAGGTGTGACATGCAATTCGCCGGCGTCGCACTCCGCGTTTACAACGCCGCGTGAACTGCTTGAGTTCGTTGATAGGCTGCGGGAGCTGTCGGGCGGCAAGCCTGTCGGTTTCAAGCTGGCCATTGGCCATCCTTGGGAGTGGTTTGCGATTGCCAAAGCGATGGTCGCCACCGGCGTTTCACCCGACTTTATCGTCGTGGACGGCGGCGAGGGCGGCACCGGTGCCGCGCCGTTAGAGTTCAGTAATCACGTCGGCGCGCCGCTGCGTGAAGCCCTGTTGCTTGTTCACAACACGCTGGTTGGTCTCAACCTGCGTGGGCAGATTCGGGTCGGCGCGGCGGGCAAGGTGGTCACGGCGTTTGATATCGCGCGCACGATCGCGCTGGGTGCCGACTGGTGCAATTCAGCCCGTGGCTTCATGTTTTCGCTCGGCTGCATTCAATCGCAAACCTGCCACACCGATCGCTGCCCAACGGGCGTGGCGACCCAAGATCCGCAACGCATGCGCGCCCTCGACGTGGCAGACAAGGCGACCCGCGTACCCAGTTCCAGCGCAACACGCTGATCGCACTGAAGGAGATGCTGGGTGCGGCAGGACTGAATCATCCGCGCGAACTCGGCCCCGAGCACGTGATCCGCCGCGTCTCGGCCACCGACGTGCGCTCGGCTTGCCGCCCTGCACCACTGGGCGCGGCCCGGAGAACTGCTCGCCGGCATCCCGACCACCGCGGTGTTCAAGGTGTTCTGGGATGTCGCGCGGGCCGACAACTTCGCGGCGCGCCGACGACCACGCTCAGCCTGCGCGAGCCAAGCGCATTGACCGGCGGGCGGGCGCCGATGCAGGGCCGGCCTTGGTTCGTCCTACCGGCCGATGCTAAAATCGGCTGTATTCCCGACATCAACACCTGAAATTCATGGAACTCCCGCTGCAGCTTGCCGCCGAGGTACAACGCAATGTGCTCTCCGCGCTGGTCGAGGATATCCGGCGGCGGCGACCTGACGGCGCTGCTCACGCCGGCCGCGCGCCGTTCGCAAGGCACCGTCATCAGCCGCGAGGATGCCGTGCTGGCGGGCAGCGCGTGGTTCGATGCCTGCTTCCGCCGCCTCGATCCGCTGACCGCAATCCGCTGGTGCGTGCGCGATGGCGAAGCGGTAGTCGCCGGCCAGATCCTGTGCGAAATCGAAGCCAGCACCCGCGCCCTGCTCACCGCCGAGCGCGCCGCGCTGAATTTCCTGCAACTGCTCTCGGCGACCGCCACCGCGACCCG
>CAWDRW010000001.1:0-19360 GCA_963804805.1 uncultured beta proteobacterium | reverse complement strand
AGGCGTGCGACTTAAACCGCTCATCCACCTCTCCGCGGATATTTGCCGATTCCTGCCATTGCGGCAGGGCGCGAATTCTAGCAGATCAGCCTTCGCTGTGCCGCAGCGACAGGTCGATGGCGCGCACATCTTTGGTCAGGCTGCCGATGGAGATGCGATCGACGCCGGTTTCGGCGATGGCACGCACGGTTTCGAGGCTCACGCCGCCCGAGGCTTCGAGCTCGGCGCGGCCGGCGGTGAGGCCGACGGCCTGGTGCATCTGCGTCGAGATCCATGTTGTCGAGCAGGATCATGCGGGCCCGGCGTCGAGTGCTTCGGCGAGTTGTTCCAGCGTTTCCACCTCGATCTGGATGAAGACGTCGTCGTGGCAGATGGCGCGGGCCTGTTGCAGCGCCGCCGTGATGCCGCCGGCCGCCATGATGTGGTTTTCCTTGATCAGGATGCCGTCATACAGGCCGAGGCGATGGTTGGTGCCGCCGCCGCAGGTGACGGCGTACTTCTGGGCCAGGCGCAGGCCGGGCAGGGTCTTGCGCGTGTCGACGATCTGCGCGCGGCGGTGCCGGCGACGGCATCGACATACGGCGCGTGAGCGTGGCGGTTGCCGAAAGCATCTGCAGGAAATTCAGCGCGGCGCGTTCGGCGCTGAGCAGGGCGCGCGTATTCGCGTTCAGTTCGCACAGGGTCTGGCCGGCGGCGATCACCTCGCCGTCCCGGGCATGCCAGCGGATCGCCGCCAGCGGGTCGAGGTGCTGGAAGCAGGCGTCGAACCAGGCGCTGCCGGCAAGCACGGCATCTTCGCGGCTGATGACGATGCCCTGGGAGCGACGCGTGGCGGGGATGAGCAGTGCGGTCAGGTCGCCGCCACCGATGTCTTCGACCAGGGCGGCAAGCGCGTTGCGCTGCACTTCGGCAGCAAGCTGAAGCGGGAATTCCATGGGGCGTCCGTATCAATGAGGTCTGACCAATGATCTTAACATTGCGCCATGCCTCACCCTGGGCGTTGCCCTTCAGCAGTTCCTGCCGGTCAGTGCGTTTTGGTGCCGCGCAGGCTCAGTGTGGTCGCCGGTGCGTCGAAGGTCTCGGCGCGCGATACGTCCCAGAACACCTTGAATACTGGATGGTCGGGCACGCCCGACAGCAGTTCGCCGGGCCGCGCCCAGTGATGCAGCGTCGCCAGCGAGCGCACGTCGGTGGCCGAGACGCGGCGGATCACGTGTTCGGGACCGAGCTCGCGCGGATGTTTCAGGCCTGCGGCGCCGAGCATCTCCTTCAGCGCGATCAGCGTATTGCGATGGAACTGGTGCACGCGCGACGATTTGTCGGTGACGTCCAGCGCGCGCATGCGCCGTGGATCCTGGGTGGTGACGCCGGTCGGGCACAGGCCGGTGTGGCAGGTCTGTGCCTGCAGGCAGCCCAGGGCGAACATGAAGCCGCGCGCGGAATTGCACCAGTCGGCGCCGGTGGCAATGGTGCGCGCCATGTCGAAGGCGGTGACGATCTTGCCCGAAGAGCCGATGCTGACCTGCTGGCGCAGATTGACGCCGACCAGCGTGTTGTGCACGAGCATCAGGCCTTCGCGCAGCGGCGCGCCGACATGGTCGGTGAACTCCAGCGGGGCGGCGCCGGTGCCGCCTTCGGCGCCATCGACGACGATGAAATCCGGCACTATGCCGGTCGCCAGCATGGCCTTGACGATGGCCGGAACCATTCCCACGGATGGCCGATCGCCAGCTTGAAGCCGACCGGCTTGCCGCCCGACAGTTCACGCAGCCGGGCGATGAAGTCGAGCAGTTCCAGCGGCGTGGAGAAGGCCGAATGCCTGGGAGGGAGAAACGCAGTCTACGCCCATCGGTACGCCGCGGGTTTCGGCGATTTCCTGCGTCACCTTGGCGCCGGGAAGCACGCCGCCATGGCCCGGCTTGGCGCCCTGCGAGAGCTTGACCTCGATCATCTTCACCTGGTCGGCGCGCCTTTTCGGCAAACTTCTCCGGGTTGAAACGGCCGCCTCGCGTCGCGGCAGCCGAAGTAGCCACTGCCGATTTCCCAGACCAGATCGCCGCCGTTCTCGCGGTGGTAGGGCGAGATGGACGCCCTCGCCGGTATCGTGAAAAAAGTCGCCGCGCTTGGCGCCCTTCGTTGAGCGCCCGGATGGCGTTCGCACGTGAGCGAACCAAAGCTCATCGCCGAGATGTTGAACACGCTGGCCGAGTAGGGTCGGGTGCATCCCGCGCTGCCGATGTCGATGCGGAAGTCATGGTCTTCGATATGCGCCGGCGCGATGGAATGGTTTATCCATTCGTAGTGCGGTTCATAGACATTGAGCTGGGTGCCGAAGGGCCGCTTGTCGGCCGCCTGCTTGGAGCGCTGGTAGATGACCGAGCGCTGGGCGCGCGAGAAGGGCAGTTCGTCGGAGTCGGCCTCGATGAAATACTGGCGGATTTCCGGCCGGATGTATTCGAAGAAAAAGCGGAAATGGGCGAGGACCGGATAGTTGCGCCGGATCGCCTGCCGCGTCTGGAGGAAGTCGACCATGCCGACCAGGGTCAGGGCGCCGAAGACCAGTGCCGGCCAGAGCCAGAACGACGACAGGGACATCAGCCCGAGACAGGCAGCGGCGAGGATCGCGCAAATTATCCAGGCCCAATAGCGTTGTGCCACGATTTTGTCGAGACTGTGCAGCATGGGGCCCTCCGGGGTTCTTTGTCGTGTTGGCTGTTTGCTGCCGGCTTACTTTACCTCATGCCCGGCTTCCGGAACCGGCCTATCAGCGCGATGGAAAGGCTGCTGCCGACGATCACGGTCATGCCCGCCAGCGAGAGCAGATCCGGCAGGTGTTGGTAGAACAGGGCGCCGAGCAGCATGGCCCAGACCAGCTGGACATAGAGGAAGGGCGAAAGGAAGGAGGCGTTGGCGTAGCGGAAGGCGCGGGTCAGCATGAGGTGGCCCGTGCCGCCGTAGATTCCGAGCGAGGCGATCAGTGCTGCATCTATCAAGTCGGGTACCGGGCCGCCCCAGTAGAGCGGTGCCGCCAGCGTCATGGATACGGTGCCCACCAGCGCGGTGTAGAACAGCATGGTGACAGTGTTCTCGGTCGGCGACAGTTGCCGGGTCTGGATCTGGTAGATCGCGTAGCAGGCCGCCGCCAGCGACATCCAGAAGATGCCTTGCAGATTCAGCGCGCCGCCGGGGCGGGCAATCAGCAGGGCGCCGCAAAACCCGGCGATGACGGCGATCCAGTGAATGCCGGTGATCGATTCCTTGAGCAGCCAATGCGAGAGGAGTACCACCACGAGCGGCGTAATGAACAGGAAGGCTGTACTTTCGGCCAGCGGCATCATGGAAAAGCCGGCCATGGAAAAGCCGGTGGTGCCGACCAGCATCAGTGCGCGCACTATCTGGGCGCCCGGGCGCGTGGTAGCGACCAGTTGCAGGCGCATCGAGGGCGCCAGGAAGATCAGCATCATCAGGCAATGGAAGGTGTACCTACCCCAGACCAGCATCGGGATAGGGTAAGTCTGCGAAAGATGTTTGGATGTTGCGTCGAGTGCGGCGAAGCACAGCGTCGCGCCGAGCATCAGCAGCACGGCGAAGCCGGCCTTGCGGCGGGCTTCAGGCAAGGTCGGCGATCCGGCGATTGAGCAGTGTGCGTGCGACGGGGATCAGTTCGCCGGCGGCCATTCCGACGGGGCCGATGCCGGCCGCGGCGAGCGCATCGGCGGCTTCGCCGTGCAGATGAACCGCGCCACACGGGCGGTGGTGGCGGCCAGCCTTGCGCCAGCAGCGCGCCGGTGATGCCGGCGAGAACATCGCCCGTACCGCCCGACGCCAGCCCCGGATTGCCGCTGGTATTGATGCGCCAGTTGCCGTCGGGATGGGCGGTCACGGTGCCGCAGCCCTTGAGGGCGACATGGGCCTGGAAGCGCTGTGCCAGTTCCAGCGCGCTGCCGACGCGGTCGGCCTGCACCGCATCGGTGGTGGTCGCCAGCAGGCGCGCGGCTTCGGCCGGGTGCGGCGTGATGACCGTGGCGGCGCTGCGGCGCGCCAGGCGCGCGGCCAGCACCGGGTGGGCGGCAAGCAGATTCAGCGCGTCGGCATCGAAGACAACCGGAAAGTCGGCGCTGGCGACACGGCGAAGTATCTCCGCGGCCGTAGCGGACGCGCCGAGGCCGGGGCCGATCACCGCCGTCGTCGCCTGCGCCAGCGCGTCGTCCGGCGAACGCAGCATGAGTTCCGGCTGCAGCGGATCGACCGCCAGTGTCTGGAGTAGCCCGACGAAGACCCGGCCGGCACCCAGCTTGAGGCCGGCTCGTGCCGCCAGCAGCGCCGCGCCCGTCATGCCGGCGGCACCGCCGATCACCGCCAGCGAACCGTAACTTCCCTTGTGGCTGTTTCTTTTCCTCGGCGTCAGACACTCGCGGTAATCGTCGATGGCGAGCAGGGCGCCGGGAGTGTCGTCGAGGCGCAGTCCGAGGTCAACGACGCTCACTGCGCCGCAATGATCCGGACCATCTAGTGTGTACAGCCCCGGCTTGCCGCCGATGAAACTCAGGGTGTGCGTGGCTCGCACCGCAACGCCAAGGATTCGCCCCGTATCTCCATCCAGACCGCTGGGGATGTCGAGTGCCAGCACCGGCCCGGCAAACGCATTGATGCGTGCCACCAGTTCGGCCCAGGCGCCTTCGAGGGGCCGGCCAAGGCCGATGCCGAACAGGCCGTCCACCACGAGTCCGTAGCTGCCTCCAGGTATTTTTTCGCCGGGACCGGCCACGACGACGGCGATTCCCTGCTGCGCGAGGATGCGGGCCATTACCAGGGCATCGCCGCCGTTGTTGCCGGGCCCGGCAAGCACCAGTATGGGCGCCCGGCTGCCCTTGAGCAGTTGCCGTGCGACCGCGGCGGCGGCGCGACCGGCGCGCTCCATCAGCGGCGGTTTCGCGGTGGCGTAGCGGGTTTCGATGGCGCGGAGTTCGGAGCAGCGCAGCAAGGGTGTGTTCATGCCACGGATTGTAACCGTCAGATGCCGGGCGCGATTTTCGGCGCGCAGCGGCCGTCGGGCAACGGGTTCCTCAGGTCCTTTGTCGGGGTACGGCAGGCGCACTCAGCGGCAGTTCGCCCTGCGAGGATTCCGTCAGTTCCAGCAGTACAGCGCTTGACGACAGGGCGCCGGCACGGACGCCGAGCAGGCGCAGTTTCTGCTCCAGTGGCGCGCGGCGCAGGCACTCGCCGGCGGCGCGACGGATGATGGCGGGGTCGGCGGTCGGGCCGGGCAGGGTCAGGTCGCGCGTCACGATGCGGAAGTCGGCGAAGCGCAGCTTGATGCCGATGGTGCGGCTGAGGTAGCCCTTGCGCTGCAGGTCGCCGGCAACGCGGGCGCACAACGAAGTGAAAATTCCGGACAGCTCGGCACGGTCGCGAACGGGATGGAGGTCGCGTTCGAAGGTGGTTTCGCGGCTGATCGATTTCGTCTCCGAGTCGGTGACGACCGGGCGCTCATCGATGCCGTGCGACACGGCATGCAGCCACTCGGCGTAGCTGCGACCGAAATGCTCCTGCAGCATGGCCGGTTCGGCACCTGCCAGGTCGGCGATGGTGGCAATGCCCAGTGCCGCGAGTTTTTCTCCGGCCTTGGGGCCGATGCCGTTGATCTTGCGCACCGGCAGCGGCCAGATGCGCAGTCGAAGGTCGCTTTCATCAAGCAGCGTCAGGCCATCGGGCTTTTCGAGGTCGGAGCCGATCTTCGACAGCAGCTTGTTGGGGCTGATGGCGATAGAACAGGACAGCCCGGTGGCGTCCTTCACCGCCTGCTTGATGCGCAGCGCGAGGGCCAGACTGTCATCGGGCAACTCCGTCAGGTCGATGTAGATTTCATCGATGCCGCGGTCTTCAATGTGTGGCGCGACCGCCGCCACGGCCGCCTTGAACAGGCGCGAGTAATGGCGGTAGGCGTCGAAGTCCACCGGCAGCAGGATGGCATCCGGCGCCAGTTTGGCGGCCTTCATCACGCCCATCGCGGAGAACACGCCGAGGGCGCGGGCCTCGTAGGTTGACGTGGTGATGACGCCGCGGCCGGCATAGTCGCGCAGGCGGGCGAAACGACGACTGCCGTCGGCCAGCAGTTCGGGTTGCTGGTCCCGCCGGCCGCCGATCACCACGGGCAGGCCGCGCAATTCGGGATAGCGCAGGAGTTCGACCGACGCATAGAAGGCGTCCATGTCCAGATGCGCAATGCGGCGCGAAGGAGTTTTCATCGTAATGCGACGATACCGAAATCGCAGATTCAGTGGAGGCTAACGCCGGCTTTATAGGCGTTAAGCGCAGCGGCCGCAACTAAACCCCCGTTTCAGTGGAGGCTAACGCCGGCTTTATAGGCGTTAAGCGCAGCGGCCGCAACTAAACCTCCGTTTCAGTGGAGGCTATCCCGCTAGGGGATACCGTCTCCGGCCAAGGCCGGAGACATAACGCCGGCTTTATGTCCCCGGGAAAACCGGGGACGGTATCCCTTGCGGATATAGGCGTTAAGCGCAGCGGCCGCAACTAAAACGCGCGGTTCACTATTGAAGCTTTGGTTTGAGCTAGGATTGGAATCCAAGATATTGCTGCAACCGACATTGGGACTCTGCCATGATCAACGAACTGCTGCCGGACCTGGCGGCGAAGATCGCCGCATTTCGCCGTGATATCCACGCTCACCCCGAATTGGCCTTCAACGAAAAGCGCACGTCGGAAAAGGTCGCCGACTATCTCGAAGGCCTTGGCCTCGAAGTACATCGCGGGATCGCCCGCACGGCGGTCGTGGCGAAACTTGCCTGCGGCAGCAGCAGGCGTGCGATCGGGCTGCGCGCCGACATGGATGCCCTGCCGCTGAAGGAGCTGAATACCTTTCCGCACCATTCGACCCATGAAGGCAAAATGCACGCCTGCGGTCACGACGGCCACACGGCCATGTTGCTCGGCGCGGCCGAGGCGCTGAACAAGCTGCGCGACTTCGATGGCACGGTGTATTTGATTTTCCAGCCGGCGGAAGAGCACGAAGGTGGCGGCCGCGTGATGGTCGAAGAGGGCCTTTTCGAGCGCTTTCCGATGGACATGGTGTTCGGCCTGCACAACTGGCCCGGCTTGCCCGCCGGCAGTTTCGGCGTCACCGAAGGCCCGGTGATGGCCGGTACCGATCGCTTTGAGATCCGCATCACAGGCCGCGGCGGCCACGCCGCGATGCCGCATCAGGCCGTGGACGTGGTGCTGGCCGGCAGCGCGCTGGTGCAGGCAATGCAGTCCCTGGTGTCGCGCAATACCGATCCGCTGGACTCGGCCGTGGTCAGCGTGACGCGCTTCCATGCCGGTCATGCGGACAACGTGCTGCCCGAGACGGCCGTGCTGGGCGGCACGGTGCGCACGCTCAACGGCGAACTGCAGGATGCACTCGAAGCGGGCGTGCGCCGCATTTGCACCGGCATCGAGGCGACCTACCGGGTCAGCATCGACCTGCGCTACGAGCGCGGCTATCCGCCGACCGTCAATGCCGCCGCGCCGAGCCAGATCGCGCGCGAGGTGGCTCAGCATGTGGCAACCGACGGCCTCGTTTACCTGCAGTTGCCGCCGAGCATGGGTGCCGAGGATTTCGCCTACATGGCGAAGGTGGTGCCGGCCTGTTATGTCTGGCTGGGCAACGGGCCGGGCGAGGGCGGCTGCATGCTGCACAGCCCGCACTACGATTTCAACGACGAGATCATCGCCACCGGCATTCGCTACTGGGTGCGCCTGGTGGAACGGGCGCTGGCGCCATAATCCCGGGATACCGTCCCGATCCAAAGGGACCGGGACATAACAACAACGGGCAGCCAGGCTGCCCGTTGTTTTTCCTGATCACGCAGTAGCGCGGCTACTTCATGACCCGAGCGCGATACTCGCCGGTACGCGTATCGATTTCGATCTTGTTGCCGATTTCCACGAACAGCGGCACCGGCAGTTCCAGGCCGGTACTGATCTTGGCGGGCTTCATGACCTTGCCCGAGGTGTCGCCCTTGACGGCAGGTTCGGTGTAGATCACTTCGCGCACGACGCTGTTGGGCATTTCCACCGAGATGGGCTTGTCTTCGTAGAACACCACTTCGACGGGCATGCCGTCTTCGAGGTAGTTCACCGCATCGCCCAGGTTCTCGCCTTCGACCTCGTACTGGTTGTACTCGGTGTCCATGAACACATACATCGGATCGGCAAAATAGGAATAGGTGCATTCCTTGCGATCGGGCATGACCTGTTCGAACTTGTCGTCGGCCTTGTAGATGGATTCCGAAGCGGCGCCGGTAAGCAGATTCTTGAACTTGAATTTGACGACCGCGGAACTGCGGCCACCTTTGCTGTATTCGGCCTTTTGGACGACGAGGGGATCGCTGCCGACCATCACGACATTGCCGACACGGAGTTCCTGGGAGGTTTTCATGGTTTGCTTCCTGGGGCGGAAATTAGTAACCGGCTATTTTAGCCGTGGAACGCAGAACTGTACAAGCTGGCTGGCGAGGTCAGTGCGTTCTTTCAGCACTTTTGTCCACTGTTGCAGCGGGGCATCCATATCCTTCAGTCCGGTGGCAAACGCGGGCCAGTCCGGGCTGGCCATGCCGTTCCAGGCTTGCCAGAACGGCCGCAAGGCCGCGCCGGCGGGGTGCATCGCCAGGAAGGCTTCCAGCTTGACCCGATGGGCATCCTCCGCCTGGGGGTAGATGTGCCAGACGAAAGGCTTGCCCGCCCACTGGGCGCGGACGAAGGAATCCTCGCCGCGAACGAAGTTGAGGTCGCAGGCCCAGAGCAGTTCATCGTAGCGGCGCTGGGGCAGAAAGGGCAGGGGCTGCAGGCTCAGGCTTCCGATGCTCAGGCTGGTTTCGCTGCTGCCCGGAAGGAGCACCCGCACGGGATGCTCCGGAGTCGCCCACGCCGCCCAGGCGTCGATCAGTCCAGGAAGCGCCGGATTGGGGTAACTGAACAGGGAAATTGCCAGTTCCCCCGGTAGCCGCGGCGGCAAGCCGAACTCGTCGCGGAAAGCCGCCTCGTCGAAGCCTGCATGGCGCACATCGTAGTCGCGTTCGCGCAAGAGCCCGCCGGTACCCGCCACGAAGCCCGGAAAAAAGAAATGCTTGAGCAGCGGCAGGCTGGGATGCGGCGAAGGCAAACCGTGGCAGCCGGCGACCCAGTCCTCGGCGGAGAGGTACTCGAGATTCAGCCAGACCGGCCGCGGGGCACGGTTTGCCATGGCTTCAATATACGCAGGGGGCGGTTCGCAGGCGAAGGCCTCGATCACTACCTCGGCCACGTCATCCCCGGGCCAGGGGCCGGGCCACGGCCCGGACCACAGGCGGACTTCGACCGGGCCCATGGCGTAATCCGGGGCGAGTTGGCGCAGGGGCGCCAGTTCATCGATCCACAGCCGGACTCGCCAGTTGTGGTCAGTCGCCAACTGGTTTGCGAGGCGCCAGGAAACGGCGGCATCGCCGTAGTTGTCGACGACGGCGCAGAAAATGTCGCAGCGGATTGCTTTGTCGGTCATGGCGAGGCGGTATCCTAGCTTAATGAACGAACTATTACGCTGTACCGAATGCCCCCGCCTGGCCGGATTCCTCGCCGAGGTGCGCGGCCGCCATCCTGACTACCATGCGCGCCCGGTGCCACCCTTCGGCGCTGCCAGGGCCCGTCTCCTGGTGGTGGGTCTTGCGCCCGGGCATGCATGGCGCCAATCGCACCGGGCGGCCGTTCACCGGCGACCATGCCGGCATCCTGCTCTATGAAACCCTGCACGCCTTCGGCTTTGCGTCGAAGCCGGAGTCGGTGTCGGCAGATGATGACCTGCGCCTGATCGATTGCCGCATCACCAACGCCGTGAAATGCCTGCCGCCGGAAAACAAGCCCGAGCCGGTCGAAATCAGGACCTGCAATACGCTACCTTGCGGACGAGTTGCGGGATTCAAGCGATGTCAGGGTGGTTCTGGCGCTGGGCCTCGTGGCGCACAAGGCGGTGCTGATGGCGCTGGGCCTGAAGCAGTCGGCGCTGGTTTTCGGCCATGGTGCGCGCCATGTCCTGCCGCCTCATTACCTCGCGCCTGCGGGCTCGGGTGGCCGCATCCTGATCGACAGCTACCATTGCAGCCGCTACAACACGCAAACCCGCCGTCTCACCAGCGCCGAGTTTCAGAACGTCTTCCGCAAGATCCGTGAAGAACTCGACGCCAGCTGATGCCCGCCCGCGACGCGGAAGTCCCGGCACGCAGAGCGCCGGGGCCTTCGATTCAGCCGAGTTCCTGGCAAGCCTGACCGAGGCGCCGGGGGTCTACCGCATGCTCGATGCGGACCGTGCCGTGCTTTATGTCGGCAAGGCGAAAAACCTGAAAAAGCGCGTCTCGTCCTACTTCAACAAAAGCGGGCACAGCCCGCGCATCGCACTGATGCTGCAGCAGGTGGCGGCCGTGGAAGTCACGGCGACGCGTTCGGAAGCGGAGGCGCTGATCCTCGAAAACACACTGATCAAGAAACTGGCACCCAAGTACAACATCCTGTTCCGCGACGACAAGTCCTACCCCTACATCGGCATCGGTGGCAAAGACGGCGGCGGCGCGTTTCCGCGCCTGTTCTACCATCGCGGCGCCTTCGAAAAGAAGTCGCGCTACTTCGGTCCCTTCCCCAATGGACTGGCCGTGCGCGAGAGCATTCAACTGATCCAGAAGGCCTTCCTCCTGCGCACCTGCGAGGAATCGGTGTTCGCACATCGCTCGCGACCCTGCCTGATGCATCAGATCAAGCGCTGCAAGGCGCCCTGCGTGGGACTGGTATCGAAGGCCGACTATGCCGCCGACGTGCGCCTGGCCGAATTCTTCCTGCGCGGACGTCATTCGGAAGTGATCGAGGGCCTGACCGGGCAGATGGAAATCGCCGCGGCCGAACTGCGCTTCGAGGAAGCGGCGGCCTTGCGTGACCAGGTCCGGTCGCTGCAGGCCGTGCTGCACCGGCAGTACGTCAGCTCGACGAAGGACGCCGACGTCGACATCATCGCGGCGGTCGTCGAGCGTGGCAGCCTGTGCGTCAATCTGGCGATGGTGCGCGGCGGTTTGCATCTCGGCGATCGCGCCTACTTTCCGCAGGCCGCCGCCGAGGCGGAAGCCGCCGAGGGGCTGGCGGCCTTCATCGCTCAGCACTATGCGGAACAGCCGGCGCCGGCACGCCTGATCCTGACGGCATGGCCGCTTGACGATCTGACTGAAGGCTTGAATGCCGGGCCGGCGAAAAACGAGATGGAGCGTGCCTGGGTCGAGATGGCGCTGGCCAACGCGCGCCTGGCGGTGCAGGCACGCTGGCAGGCCAGGTCGCGCAGCAGCGGACGCCTGGTCGCCCTGCAGGAGGTGCTGGACCTGGCCGAACCGCCGCGCCGTATCGAATGCTTCGACATCAGCCACACCATGGGTGAGGGCACCGTGGCATCCTGCGTGGTCTGCGTCGATGGGGCGATGAAGAAGGGCGATTACCGCCGCTTCAATATCGAGGGCATCCAGCCCGGCGACGACTACGCGGCCATGCGCCAGGTCCTGATGCGGCGTTATGAGAAAGTCGCCACCGGCGAGACGGCGGCACCCGACCTGGTCCTGATCGACGGCGGCAAGGGCCAGCATCACGTCGCGCGCGACGTCTTTGCCGAACTCGGGCTGGATCACCTGGCCAGCATCGGCGTGGCCAAGGGCGAGGAGCGCAAGCCCGGAATGGAAACACTCTTCGTGCATGGCCGTAGCATGCCGCTACAATTACGCATGGATAATGCCGGCTTTCACCTGATTCAGGAAATTCGCGACGAGGCGCACCGCTTCGCCATCGTCGGCCACAGGGCGCGGCGTGCCAAGGCGCGCGGGCGATCGAAGCTTGAAGATGTCGCCGGAATCGGCCCGGTGCGGCGCAAGAAACTGCTGGCGCAGTTCGGCGGCCTCGACGGGGTGAAGTCCGCCACGATCGAGGACCTGTGCCGTGTCGAGGGAATCTCGCGGCGGCTGGCAGAAGAAATCAACAAAACCCTGAGATGACATGCCGCTGAATATTCCGAATCTTCTGACCTGGGCGCGCATTCTCCTGATTCCGCTGGTAGTAGGTGTGTACTACCTCACCGTTGACGGCGATCGAGCAGAATTTCATCGCCACCGGCGCCTTTCTGGTTGCCGCCATCACCGACTGGGTGGATGGCTGGCTGGCGCGCAAGCTGAACCAGACCTCGGCTTTCGGCGCTTTTCTCGATCCGGTCGCCGACAAGCTGATGGTGGCCGCGGCGCTGGTGGTGCTGGTGCGACTCGATCGTGCCGATGTCATGCTGGCCTTCATCATCATCGGCCGCGAGATTGCGATCTCGGCCCTGCGCGAGTGGATGGCGAACATCGGCGCAGCGAAGAGCGTCGCGGTTTCCCTGATCGGAAAACTGAAAACCATCGCCCAGATGACGGCGATTCCGCTCCTGCTCTGGAATACCCCGATCGGCCCGCTGAACGTGCATTTGCTGGGGACCTGGTCGCTCTGGGTCGCCGCCTTGTTGACCCTTTGGTCGATGGTGTACTACCTGCGAAAAGCGTGGCCGGCAATCTCGGCGCGCAGTCGTTGACACAATATTCCCTGCCGCTATAATGCGCGGCTGTTTTGCGGCAGTAGCTCAGTTGGTAGAGCGCAACCTTGCCAAGGTTGAGGTCGAGAGTTCGAGACTCTTCTGCCGCTCCATATTCCCGGGGAAAGCTGTTGCTTTCCCCCTTTTAGCTTGAAAACCCTGTCAGCAGGGTCTCGGCGCGATGGCAGAGTGGTTATGCAGCGGCCTGCAAAGCCGTGTACCTCGGTTCGATTCCGGGTCGCGCCTCCAGTAATTCCCCAGAAGAAGTCCGATAACCGCCTCAATCTTTAAGGGGCGGGGGATACCTGTTTTCCTTTGTCGGACAACATCGGCAGAGGTTTGCCGATGCCGGTGGTCTAAATGGCACTTGGATCGTTCAATACTTCCTCTGTCGGAGGTAAAAATACCGCTGAAGTCCGTCCGCATTTTTCCATGCCGGCGGTAGAAACAACCTCCGGAATTGGTCGAATGTTGCCCGCGTTGGAAGGTGAAATGGCTCCCGAATCGGTCAATATTCCTCCCTCGTTGGAGGTCGAAATAGCCTTGGAATTGGTCACTATTTGCCTGTGTCGCGTGTCGTAATAACCTCCGGAATCAGCCAATATTCACCCGCGTTGGAGGTCAAAATGGTCCCGGAATGGGCCAAAAATTGCCCGTGCGGGAGCTAAAAATTACCCCCGGATTAGTCGAAAATTTTCCGCATTGGAGGTGAAAATAGCCTCCCGAATCGAACGAAAGCTGCCCAACTCAGCGGCAGAAATAGCCCGGGATCGGTCAATATTTGACCATATGGCAGGCCCAAATAGTTCCTGAATCGGTCGCTATTGATCTTCGTCGGAGGCTCAAACAGGCCACTGAACTACCAATATTTTCCCCTGAAGGAGACCGAGATGACTTCCGGATTTGGTCGATATTTGCCCATGTTGGTGGTTGAAATACTCGCCGGTTCGGGCGAAAAATCTCCAGGTTGGAGGTCGAAATAACCCCCGAATTCGGCTGATAGCTGCCTGCATTTGCGGCTTTTTCGTAACCGGTTACAGGCGATCGCGGTGGGACTGATCCTGCAAGTATGACGTTCGACCGGCTTGAAACGGAGGTTCACATAAATAAATTTGATACTTGAAGGAAGGATGAGTGAGCAGCACCGTCTGGTTGTCCGAGAAGTATTTTCGTTAGTGTATTCATGGTGTTGGGGTTTTAATCAGGAAATGCTGGTCGCGTACCGGGGGTTTTCACGATGTGCGACTGCACATTGCATCTCTGGCAATGAACAGGTAGGCTTTCCCCTTCCAATTCCATTTTTAGGTGCGCCTCGGTGTGCACCGTAAGAGGAAAACCGTCTTGCTGCCTTGGTTGAAAAACCGCTCGCGTACCGATTTGCCTGAGTCCGACTCAGGCAAAAGTGCGCAAGATGGGGGTAGCTCGCACACCCACAGGAATAGCTCGCACACCCACGGGAAGTTCCGTCTTGAGCCGCTGGAGCCGCGAGTTCTGCTTTCCGCGGACTCGATTATCGTTGCCATCGGCTATCAAGCGCTCATGGATGCGGAGGCAAAAGAGGCCGGAAACAGCTCGACGGCGATCGTCGAACAGGCCGATCCCGACACCGGCGCCGAGTCAAAATCGACAGATCGCAGCGCTGGAACCGATGCCACAGCCGGCCCCAAAGTCAGCGTGGCGTGGTCCGAAAGTTGGCTGACCGGGTCGGCAACCGACTCGGAAACTGACCCCGAGGCGGCCTACATTTCCGACGTCGAAACCCAGGTTTTGCTGTCTGAGAAGACCGCTTCTGCGCAAGCCCAGAGCGTCCAGTTGGAGCAGGCAGAAGCAGTTGCTGCCGGGCAGCAAAAGCCCGACCCTGACACCCATACATCTCTCGTCGACACAAGCGACGATGATCAGATTTTTGTTCTCTCCACGGTCACGGAGCTACCCAGAGGACCTCCAGGTGATGAGCAAGGTTCTTCCGCCCTGGTGGCGCAGGAACTTATAAATAACAATGCATTGAGTTCAACTGATTCACCTACGGGCGATGAAGGGGGACTCTTTGTCGTTTTGGATGCGCCGTTCAACGAGCCAACCGGCGATGCGATGCCGCGCGCTCCCCCCGTGGCAGGCGCTTCAGTTACCGATGAACCCCAGTACCTTCGCAGCGCGCCCAGCCTTGCTGCACCTGCACAAAATTCCGCACCGAGCCTGACCGATCAGGCGCTCGCCCCCGTCCTCGAACAAGCCCTTCGGCTATGGATTGCCGCAGGCATCAATGGCTCTCTTGCCGACCGCCTGACCGATCTCCAGGTTCGTATCGTTGACCTTCCCGATGGTCTGCTCGGGTTGGCCGAGGGTCTCTCAATTTCCCTCGATGCCACCGCCGCCGGTCGGGGCTGGTTCGTGGACTCAACGCTCGACGATAACGCGGAGTTCGCTCAGACCCTTTCTAATTCCCGCAGTGCAGCAGCGGGCGGCAGTGAGGCCTATGGGCGCATCGACTTGCTCACGGTGCTGGTGCACGAAATCGGGCATGTGCTCAGTTTGGACCACGATGCCGGTTTGGCTATCATGAGCGAAATTCTCCCGGCGGGTTAACGGGTCGGGCTTGGTGGAGCAGAGGGACTCGCCTGGGTTGACGGCACACCCGTCTCGGCGGCCTCAATCGCTGTGCCGACCTTGAACCTGTCGGATGCCAGTAACGACAGTAACACTATTGTTATTACGGTTAATAGCGACGGTAAGATCAACATCTCCGGGTCGGCCGCCGATAACGGTACCAACATTGCGGGTATCACCAACATCATCGGCAACGCGTTGGCGACCATCCAGATCGTCGGCCCCGATGTTCGACGTCGTCTGGACCCTCAATGGACCAAATTCGGGCAGCTTGACCATCGCCGGTGTGCCGACGATCTCGTTCAGCAATGTCAGCGAGCTGGTCGGTGGCAGCGGCGCGGATCAGTTCATCGTGAAGGACACCTACAGCCGGACCGTCAGCATCAAGGGAGGTGCCGGCAATGACCAGCTCGTAATTTCGGCCGGCGTGCCCGCAAGTCTGACTTTCGACGGGGAGGCCGGGTTCGACTCGGTTGTCAATAAGGCCGGTGCCGTCAGCATGCCAACTTTCAATAGCGTCGAAAATTTCGTCGATCGGCCCTTGCTGTTTGTCCCCGGATTCGGTGGCTCCTTTGTTGACACGACTAAAGCCACCCTGGACGATTGGTACCTGACCCGCGGACTCGATCCGACCAAACTCATTCTGGAGCCCTTGGCCAATTCGTATTCCGATTTTATTCAGACCCTGGTCAATTCCGGCTACACGGACGGTACCAACCAGAGCGGGATCGACGGCACGCTCTATGTGTCCCTCTGGGATTGGCGCGATCCGGTCGCGGTCTCTGCCGATGGCACGGCAGACGGTTTCCTGACGGACGTCACGGCCGCCTCGATCCGCGATTGGGCGCTTGACAGCTTCGATTCCGGGCTCGACTACTTCGCTTACTGGATGGATCAGGCGGCGACCCATTGGCAAACGCTAACCGGGGCGGCGCCAGACTCGGTTGACGTGATTACGCACAGCACCGGCGGCCTGATTGCCCGCAGCTACGAACAGAGCGCCGCCTACAACCAGCCCGGCCTAAACCTCCTGCCGATCAACACCCTGATCCAGACCGGGGTGCCGAATCAGGGCGTGGGTTCCACCTTTGGCATGCTCAATGACGACTTCTCGCTCAAGGCGTCGGCGCGCGGCCTTGCCTCGATGGTCAATGCCGCCTACGAGCTGATCAAGTCCGGCCAGACACTCAAAAATCCGGATGGCAGCACGGTGACCAATGCGAATCTTCCCGGCGAGGTCGCTTTCGTTGGTCAGTACATCGCTTCATTCAAGGATTTGCTGGCGACCTATTCGTTTGTTGACAATGTCGATGACGGCAGCCTGGTTTTCGCCGCGCTTGATGCAACGTCTGGTGTCAACGGGCTGTTGCTTGACTTGAACGCCGTTGACCCGACCGGTTTTGTGGGAATTGCCAATCAAACCCACGTGGTATACAGCATGGCCGTTGACACTCCGGACCTTGCTATTCGGCATAGTGGATTTGTCGCGAGCCTTGGTACGCAAAACGAGATTCTGCCGTTCTCCAATGTGATCGGCCGGCTACCGGCCGCAGGCGAGGCATGGTATGAGTTCAGCATTAACCCCGCCGGCGGGGACGGAACCGTTCCCGCTAATTCCGCGAGCGACGGATTTGCCGGACTCAAGAACTCGGATTTGTCAGACGTCCTTTTTGAGATCACGTCGGCTGCCGCTGGGGGCCCGGTGGAGCACAGCGGGATCGTGCACAACGAGTATTCCCAGACCCAGATCCTGCGCCTGCTCGGTATCGATGGATATGCGTTGGCACAGCTTTCAACCGGAATCCTGCTGAGCCAGAAGGCGGCCGCGCTCAATTTGATTCAACTTGGGCTGCTGGATCCGGTGGAAGTGGCGACGCAAGCCTTCTCCGATGCCAAGGCGCTGGTCAGCGATATTCACGACCGGATCGAGGTGGCATCGAACCAGGACTTGCCGGTACTGGGCCGGAGCTTGAACGAGTTGCTGGGGGATAATACCTACGGTCTCGGCTTCGATCTGTTCGCCGCATTCTCGAACGCAGTGGCCGGTGCGGTTTCATCGATCGGCACGGTGGACCAGCGGCTCGCCCAGCTCGAAGAACTTCTCGAAGACCAACTCGGGCTGGCGGATGTCGGGGGCGATCCGAGTTACGACAACCCCGAACTTGAACTCGCCTACGATGGTGCCAATGGCATCCTCAGCATGACCTTCGACTTCAACCTCAGCAAGACCTCGACATTTGATCTTGACCTGGGCGCGACGGCAGGACCACTGAGCGGTCCGCCGATAGCGCTTGACATGGCGCTGGGGCTTGATCTTGCATTCACCGTGAAGCTTGACTTCGGCGAAATGATCTCCTTCGCGGTCGGCGGTGCGGGTACCAACGGCTTGCTCCTGACTCTGGACAATTTCGACTTGTCGGCGATCCTCGCGGTTCCGGGCGCGGCGGGACCAGCATTCACGCTGAACTTTGACGGTATTGGAGACCTCAGCGTTTCGAATCTGAGCGCTACCATCGCGGCGGGCCTTGCGGTTAACTTCATCGCGCCAGGTAATACCGTCAGTCTGGGGGACCTTCGTACAAAGAGTTTCGGGAGTCTGGTGACCTTTACCCCTAGCGGTCAGTTCGATCTTGGCTTGGACTCCTCGGCCAGCATCGTCAACCCGGCGTTCGCACTGTCGGGAACGGGCAGCCTAAATATTCACACGGGCGACATGTTCAGCGGGCTGGTGCCGGCTCCCGTGATGCATCTGAACAGCGCGAGCCTGTCGATTGCCGACGTTCTTTTCGTTACCGGCGATATTGATTTTGAATCCGGCGCCGATGGCCTGCTGAAGATCAGCGGCACTGGAACAGGTACCGGTTCCAATGTCGGCGATGGGGGCACCCTGACCAACGTATTGGTCAAAGCCGGCCCGGTGAGCGTGGGAGGCACGGCGGCGTTCAGTCTGGCGAGGCAGACTGTGGATGTGGATACGGACGGCAGCGGTGCGGCGGACCTTATCGGGGCGATGCTCGACGCCTTTGCGATCTCGGTGACGAATGCCTCGGTCGCGGTGATTGGCGTGGCCGATCTGACGGTGACGGGCACACTCACGCTGGCCCGGGTCACGGCGGCAGGCGAGACAACTGCGCGCTACACAGCGCTGAAAATGGGCGCGATGACGGGGACGGGCGCGCTGGACGGGTCGATAAACATCGGCCTCACGGGCAGTTTGACGATCAGCCGGCTGGACTACAACGGTGCAGCGGCCGGATTTGGTCGGATGAACTGGGCGAACGCGTTTGACCTGGACGACGACGGCATATTTAGCGACGTGCTGGAGCCGACGGCTGGTCTGCCGATCGATTTTGCCTCCGGGCTTCAGTTTGCGGTGAACGGCAGCGCCACAGGGACGTTTGACGCCGCTCCGCTGAGCGTAGTGTTGGGCAGCACGACAGTTGCGCTGACGCAGCAGACGGTGGATGCGGACACGGACGGCAATGGTAGTGCGGACCTGCTGGGTGCGAGCCTGATGAGCCTGGCGCTGGACGCGACCAACGTTGGCGTGGCCATCACCGGCGTGACGGCGGGCGCGCTGACGGTGACGACAGGCAAGCTGGCGCTGGCGACGCTGAAGCCGGCGGCGGTGACCGACCTGCGCAGCTGGTTCGCGCTGAGCTGAGTGACGCGACGGTGACCGGCTGGCTGGATTCCGCGGTGCTCGACATCACGGCGGCCCTGACTATCGAGAACCTGGCATACAACGGCGCGAGCGGGGCGAACGCGGCGGCGGTTGCCGCCAAACGGCTGAACTGGGTGACGGCGTTTGACCTGAACGGCGACGGCATCCATGCCGACATCCTCAACCCGGGGTTCGAGCTGCCGGTGCCGGCATCGCTGCCGATCGACTTTCGCTGCGGGTCTGCAACTGCAGGCGAGCGGTACGCTGACGGGCACGGGCGCGGGCGGCGCCATCCTCACCTTCGCTCCAGTGACGGTGACGGGCGCGGCCGGGTTTGCGCTGACGCAGCAGACGGTGGATGCGGACACGGGACGGCAATGGTAGTGCGGACCTGCTGGGTGCGAGCCTGATGAGCCTGGCGCTGGACGCGACCAACGTTGGCGTGGCCATCACCGGCGTGACGGCGGGCGCGC